>NZ_JUGE01000001.1:0-2753666 GCF_000799155.1 Methylotenera sp. N17 | reverse complement strand
CACCATTGTGTTTGCCAGTTTGATTAGTGAAGGGCGTTATGCCTTGTTTTACGCGTCCATCGCCAGTATTGGGGTGTTATTGGAGCAAACCTACAATTTAAATCTCGATGAATCACTCAATGGCAATTACACCAATGCGGTGTTACTCTCAGTAGCGTGTTTTGCTACCGCTTGGTTGGCGCATACACTGGGCCAGACGCATGCAAACCAGCGAACGCTTGGCCTCAGAGCGCGGCGTGGACATTGCTAACTTAGCTAAAATCAACGCTCTAATTACCCAAGAAATGCCGAATGGCGTGCTGGTAGTGGGAGAGGCACAACAGCTAAACCATTACAATCAACAGTTCACTGCGCTTACCGGTCTTTCAGATGCAGATTTGTCTGATGCGATTGCGCAGAAAAAACCACTCTCTGCACTCACCCCTGCGCTGTCCATACTTCTGACCGAATGGGCTGCCGCAGAACAAGAGAACAAGGGCCAAGAAAACAAACAAGTCGATGCGATCAAGTTTTCTCTGCCACATCGGGATTTAGGCATACGTTTTTTACCAACCTCGCAATCAAGGGCCAGTGGTGCGATTATTTTTGTAGAGGACTGGTCGCAGGTACAAACACAAGCACACCAAGTGAAGCTGGCAGCACTTGGCCGGCTCACTGCCAATATCGCACATGAAATTCGTAATCCACTCAGCGCAATTAGCCATGCCAATCAATTACTGCAAGAAGACAATTCTGATCCAACCACATTGAGAATGTTGCAAATCATCAGCGACAATGTGCAGCGTTTGGATCAAATCATCAAGGATGTACTGGAACTCAACCGACGCGACCGCACCAACCAAGAGAGCATTCAGCTGCAGCACTTCATCACCGAGTTTTACCAGCAATTCTGCGCCGTGGAGAAAATTGATCCGGCGACATTTACACTGAAACTTGGCAAAGATGACCCTGCCATTTTCTTTGACCGCCGCCATATCAATCAAATTTTGTGGAATTTATGTAAGAATGGTTGGCGGCACTGCCAAAAAAACAAAGGGAGCTTAGTATTAGCCATTAAATCCGGTCGACAATCGCAATTTGTCAATATTCAAATCATTGATGATGGTGAAGGCATTGCGCCGAGCATACAATCGCATTTATTTGAGCCATTTATGACGACAGAAAAAAGCGGTACAGGATTAGGATTGTATATTGCCAGAGAGCTTGCCGAAGCCAATGGCGCTAAACTTGACTTTACTACAGCGAATACAGGCACTGTGTTTACGCTCAATATTAATAAGGTGTAATAAACATCATGGCACAACCTCATAGTTGCTTAGTTGTAGATGACGAAACCGATATCCGTGAATTGGTGGTACTCACGCTGGAACGCATGAATATCCAAGCAGACAGTGCTAGCAACATCACCGATGCCAAGCATATGCTTGGCCAAAAAGAATATGACTTGTGCCTGACGGACATGCGCTTACCAGACGGGCTGGGATTAGAGCTGGTCGAGTACATTGCCAGCAACCACACCGGGCTACCAGTGGCTGTGATTACCGCCTACGGCAGCGCAGAAAATGCAGTGTCGGCATTAAAAGCAGGCGCGTTTGACTATTTAACCAAACCTATCTCACTCAGCCAACTCCGGCCCTTAGTGGAGTCTGCGCTTAAATTATCCAGCTCGACTAAATCGGAAACCACCAATACTGTCGATCTCATTGGCGTATCGCCCGCGATGCAGTATGTACGGACAATGATTAGCAAACTGGCCAGAAGCCAAGCACCGGTCTATATCAGTGGTGAATCCGGTAGCGGCAAAGAGTTAGCAGCACGCCTGATTCACAGCAACAGTTCCCGCCGAGACAAATCGTTTATTGCCGTCAACTGCGGCGCGATTCCGGAAAATCTGATGGAAAGCGAATTTTTTGGTTACAAAAAAGGCGCATTTACCGGTGCCGCACAAGACACCATAGGTCTGTTCCAAGCGGCTAACGGCGGCACACTATTTCTGGATGAAGTTGCCGATTTACCATTGGCCATGCAAGTAAAATTGCTACGCGCCATTCAAGAAAAAAAAGTACGTACGGTAGGCGGCACTGCCGAGGAGTCGGTCGATGTTCGCATTATCTCAGCCACGCACAAAAACCTGAATGAGATGATGGAAAAAGGTGAGTTTAGACAAGACTTGTATTACCGCCTTAATGTCATCCAGCTCAAAATGCCTGCCTTGCGTGATCGACCAGAAGACATCCCTGAATTGATGCACAAGCTATTGCATAAGCTATGCGCCGCACAAGGGGCAGACGTACCAGCTGTGGATGCGGGCGCTAATACCTTCATTCAAAATCTGCACTATGCCGGTAATGTGCGCGAGCTGGAAAACATGCTGGAGCGTGCCTTGGCTTTATGTGACGGCGAAAAGATTACCGTGGATGATTTATCTATGGGCAACGAATTGAAAATGCGCGCTACCGAAAAAGTAGGGTTTGAGCCTGGAAAATCACTCGACATCAGCCTGTCAGATTATCTGGAAGACATTGAAAAGAATGCTATTTTGAAAGCGTTGGAAAAATCCAACAACAACAAAACGGCTGCCGCCAAACTATTGGGGATCAGTTTCCGTACGTTACGTTACCGTTTGTCTAAACTGGGCTTAGCCAAAGATGGAGAAGAGGAAGACGGCGAGGCAGAAGACGAATTGTCTTAACTGCCTCACACTACGCTACAGGTTAGCTCAATACAATAAATAAATACGTCACGTACAAAGCGCCATTGAGCATCAAATGCCAAACACGTAAGCCACCTTTGCGGCTTGCCATGATACGCAACCAAACGGCCGCCAATAGCGTTAGTACAATCCCAATCAGCACTTCTTTACGCGGCACCCATGGCGTGAGCATAATACCAATGGCCGGTAGCAATGTGCCCTGAAACACCATGGCACCGGTAATGTTGCCAAATGCCAGCGTATCTTTACCCTTGCGTATCCATAAAATACTGTTCACTTTTTCCGGCAACTCAGTCGCAATTGGGATAATCAACAAAGACAGCAATAATGCAGAAATACCAAGAATCTCGGCCGCAGACTCTACCCCGTTGATAAAGCCTTTTGCACCAGCTAGTAGTAATAACAGACCTAACAATAATTGCAGGACGATCACCACCATGTTGTTAGGTAATCCAATTTTGCATAAAAACATATCGCTCTCGGCCTCGGTGGCGTGCCCTTCTGCTACCAAGCCCTTAGAGGCGCGAATGGTTTGCCATACATACACCACATAAATCATCACCATGCCAAAGCCTAGCATGTAGCGGAACAGATCTTTCTCATGTGGAATATAAAGCGCAACCGCTGCCAGTAAAAAGGCAACGATAAAATAGTTTAAATCACGTACCAAACCCGTACGTTCCGGACGCAAATGGCCGGTCGCGGTCCTGCTTTTATATACAGACATCCCCATTAAAAACAAAGAGAGTGTGGCCAACATTAAAGGTGCGCCCAAAATCGCCCCCACACCAATCTCATGATTGGTTTCCATATTGGATGTGCCGGCAAAGATAGCCAACAAAGGCACACTGGTCTCCGGCAATGCGGTGCCTACGGCAGCAAAAATGGAACCGGTCACCCCTTCGGAAATGCCCAACTTCTCGCCTAAATGTTCAAGCGCATTGGTAAACACCTCGGCAGCGATTAAAATGACAATGAGCATGAGAAATAACTGTAAAAAAACCATGGCAATTGACCTTAAATTTTAAATTGTGCTGTATTTTAACGTATTAAACGGATGTCATAACATTTCAATAAAGTGAGCTGCATGAAAGCACTGGAAATTGACCAAGCGGGTTGGATCGTTCGTGAAGATGACGATGATGGCATACAGCACATTCTCTCTCCCAATTTTGATGCGCGTCCAGAGTGTGCGATTGACATGATTGTCATTCATAACATCAGCCTACCGCCGTTTGAATACGGCGGTACCGGTGTGATTGAGCTGTTTACCAACCAACTAAACCCTGATGAACACCCCTACTACGCTGAGATTCAGGCACTCAAAGTCTCTTCTCATTTCTTTATTCGCCGCGATGGAAGCCTGATGCAGTTCGTCTCTTGTTTGGCACGGGCGTGGCATGCTGGTGCATCTACTTGGCAGAACAGGGAACGTTGTAATGATTTCTCTGTCGGAATAGAGCTTGAAGGCAGCGACATTACACCATTTGAGGCGGAACAATACGCAACACTGGTACAATTGATCCAAGCACTGATAGCACGTTATCCCATTCAACATGTGGTAGGCCATGCAGATATTGCGCCGGGACGTAAAACAGACCCCGGCCCTTATTTTGACTGGGACAAAGTGAATACTTTAATAAAAATTTAAATCATCCATATGCACACATTTTATTCGCGCCTGATACTGGCCTCCATCGTCATTCTGTCTAGCGCATGCAGCAATCAGGACAGCACCCAGCAAGAAAAAGCAGCTGATAAAAACGGCATGAAACCGACCTTGGTGACGGTCACTACCATCAAAAAGCAGGCTGTCGAACTTACAGAAGATACCGTTGGTACGCTAGAAGGTTTGATTGATCCCACCGTGGCTGCAGAAGTAGCAGGACGCGTCGTCAAAGTACACGTTGGCCCGGGCGAGCATGTGACACAAGGTCAATTGCTGGCGACGATAGATGCGGCCGACTTCGCCATGCAGCGCAATGAGGCGCAAGCAGAAATTAATCGCATTCAAGCATTGCTGGAAAATCAAGCCAAAATTGTGGCGCGTAACCAAGCGTTGGTAGATAAAAATTTTATTGCGCAAACAGCGGTGGATAATGACAAAGCACAGCAAAATGTATTGAAGCAACAGCTGGAAGCCGCCAAAGCCAGAGTGGGCAGCATCAACCACAATAGCAGTAAAACACGAGTTGTCTCCCCGGTGAACGGTACAGTAGAAACCAGAGTGGTGAGTGATGGTGATTATTTGCGCGTGGGCGACCCCATCATGCAAATTATCTCCAGACAAAAATTGCGCGCCCATTTGCCTTTTCCGGAGCATATCGGTGCCAAGCTCAAACCAGGGTTAAAAGTACGCTTAACCACGCCTAGCAGTAGCAAAACGGTAGAAACGGTTATCCATGAACTAAAACCTTTGATTGCAGAAGGTAGCCGCACTATAGATGTGATTGCTGATGTTGTGAACGAACCGGGCTGGCAACCTGGCGCAACCGTCAATGGAAGCGTGGTGCTTGGTGAGGAATCCGCCGCGCTGATGATCCCCGAACAAAGCTTAGTGCTGCGCCCAGCAGGCGAAGTGGTCTATGTGGTACGCGATGGTATTGCTTACCAAGCCGTGGTTAAAACGGGGTACAAAAAAAATGGTCAGATTGAATTGATTGATGGCTTGCAACCCGATGCAACGATTGTGGTTGATGGTGCTGGCTTTTTAACCGATAAAACACCAGTAACGATTAGCAAATAACGTTTTTTTAACAAATAATAACCACTAAAAATTCAAAGCCTTATATCAAGCAAGGCGCAATCAAACAATTGCGCCAACGCCTATGTTTAATGAGGTAAGGCGCAGTTTTTTTGTGATGAACCCAGCATGATGACGACATTTGGATTTTTAAATGAGCTTGCCTGAACTATCGATTAAACGACACGTACTTGCCTGGATGCTATCCGGCGTCATTGTGCTATTTGGCATCATCGCATACAACCGCATCGGCGTAGACCGCATCCCTTCGATTGATTTTCCGGTCATTATGATCACGACTACCTTACGTGGTGCCGATCCGGATGTGGTAGATACTTCCATTACCAGCGTCATTGAATCATCCATCAACACCACGCCTGGCATCGAGCATATTCAATCGGCCTCATCACCTGGCGTTTCCAGTATCAGCATTACGTTTAATATCGAAAAAAATGTGGACGTGGCGTACAACGAAGTACAAGCCAAGGTCAATCAGGTACTCAAAAACTTGCCCACTGATACCGACCCACCGGTGGTGCAGAAAGTAGACACGAACGCTTCACCAGTGATATGGCTGGCATTGAGTGGCGACCGCACCATTCAGCAGCTGAATCTGTATGCCAATAACGTGCTGAAGAAAAAATTTGAAACCATCAATGGCGTGGGTGAGGTGCGTTTGGGTGGTCGTCGTGATCGTGTGATTCGCGTCAACGTCTCCCCCGAGCGCATGGCTGCCTACAAGCTGACCGCCACAGATTTGGTCGATGCGTTTAAGCGTGAGCACGTGCAATTACCTGGTGGATTTTTGGTCAGCCAACAGGCCGAGCAGTTGCTGAAGTTAGACTTGGAGTTTCACACCACCAAAGAGCTGGCCAACCTGGTCGTCACTACAAAAAACAGCATCCCTATTTACCTGAAAGACATTGCCGAAATTGAAGACGGCATTACCGACAACCGCCAAGTTGCACGCTACAACGGCAAGCCTACAGTAGGTGTGGGCATGGTGAAAATTGCTAACGCCAACACCGTGGAAATTATCAATGATGTGATTAAGAAATTAGAGACTGAGGTACGCCCGAATCTACCGCCAGGTCTGTCACTGGAAATTTCTACCAATGACTCGATTTTCATTAATCAACTGGTGGCCTCGCTCAAAGAACACTTAGTGGAAGGCACGCTGTTTGCTGCGCTGATTGTGCTGATTTTTATGCGTTCTTTTAGTTCTACCGTGATGATTTGTTTAGAAATTCCAGTGTCATTGCTAGGCGCGATTGCCGTAATGTATTTTTCTGGCTATACCTTTAATAGCATGACCCTACTGGCACTATTGCTGTTGATTGGCGTGGTGGTGGATGACGCGATTGTGGTGCGTGAAAGTATTCTGCGCCACATGTCCGGCGAAGCAGGCACAGGCCAGCAAGGCCTCAACTTGAATGACCCGCGTGCGGTCGATGCTTATCGCAGGCAAACCACGCTTGCTGGTACCAATGAAGTGATTTTTGCGGTGCTTGCGTCCTCGTTCTCGCTAGTGTGTATTTTTGCCCCTGTGATTTTTATGGACGGCATCATGGGTATGTTCTTTAAATCTTTTGCCGTGGTGGTCACATTTGGCGTGCTGGTCTCTTTATTTGTGTCGCTCACACTTACACCCATGCTGTGCTCACGTTATTTAAGCGTGACGCACAAAGAAAATGCGCTGTATCGATTCTTTGGGCGTGTATTGAGCAGTCTGGATGAAGCGTACAAGAAGATTCTGCATTACACCTTATTGCACCGTGGTCTGGTGATGATTGTGACTGTAATATTTGTATGCGCTTCCGGCTTTTATACCCTCAAGTACGTTAAAAAAGACTTTGTGCCGGAAACCGATGAAGGCAGCTTTACCGTTACTGTAAAAACACCGCTGGGTTCTAGTTTGGATTACACCGACTCACGCATGAAGTTACTGGAAGACGTGCTAGCACGCCATACCGACCAGATTGATAGTTACTTCTCTACCATTGGCGCTGGCTCACGCGGCCAGGTCAATCAAGGCAATATCAATGTGCGCCTAAAACCCAAGGAATTACGTAGCAAAAGCCAACAACAGCTCACGCGTGAAATTAAAGCTGAGATGGATGAGATTCCTGGCGTACGTGCGATTCCCGGTGCCAGTGGGATTGTACGTGGCCAGCGCTCTGAGAAATTGCAATTCAACCTGACGGGCACCAATCTACAAGAGTTAGGCAAACTCTCTGAAAACCTGCAACGTACGCTAAGTGCCAATGGCAGTATTGGCAAAGTAGATGTGGATGTACAGCTGGATTTACCGCAGGTAGAAATTGACATTGACCGCGTACGCGCAGCCACACTGGGCTTGGATGCCAACGAAATTGCCACCGCCGTGAGTTTATATGTGGGTGGCATTAACGTAGCCAAATACAACGACAAAATCAGCGATGGTCAACGCTATGATATACGTCTAAAAACGACTGATGGCGAGTTACAGCAGACCGCAGATTTAAGCAAAATTTACTTGCGCAGCGCCAATGGTGAACTGGTGCGAATTGATGCAGTGGCGCGCTTTAAGCCAACCTTGGGCGCTGCTGTGATTGGGCGCTATGATTTGCAATATGCGGTGAATTTTTACGCCAACCCCAATGTATCGCTGGGTGATGCGGTCACTATTGTCAATGACACGGCGCGTAAGTTAATACCGGTCAGCTACCATCTCAAATATACCGGCCAAGCCGAAGAGCTAGGCAAAACCATGCAAAATCTCCAATTTGTCTTCGTGTTGGCATTTGTGTTGTTGTACATGGTATTGGCCAGTCAGTTCAACTCATTTCTGCAGCCGCTCATTATCATGCTGGCGCAACCGCTAGCCATTATTGGCGGGCTGATTGCCTTACTAGTAACAGGCAATTCGCTCAATATTTTCTCTATGATTGGTTTGGTATTGCTGATTGGTTTGGTAGCTAAAAACTCTATTTTATTGGTAGACCTTACCAACCAATTACGTGCAGAAGGTGCCAGTGTGCAAGAAGCGTTAAGTACGGCCTGCCCAGTGCGTTTACGCCCAGTATTGATGACATCACTGACTATTATTTTGGCATTATTACCGGCAGCGATTGGCTTGGGGGCTGGCTCAGAAACCAACAAACCGCTTTCGATCGCCATTATTGGTGGGATGATTTCATCCACATTATTGACCTTAGTTGTGGTGCCCGCCGCTTACTCACTGATGATGGGTGGCTTGGCCAAATTCAAGCGTTTTGCATAAAACGTACTAGCGCAATGCCTTAGGTTGGTAAGATAGATTTTTCAAAATACTCAAACTGAAGCCCGTGAACTCTTGGTTGCCACAAGTCCGGGGCCTCAGGAAACGGGTGCACTATACCCGTAGGCTGATACCCTTGCCGCCTATAGAATGCAATGAGTGCATCTCGCACAGTCACTACCGTCATACAATAAGCTTGGATTGACCATTGCGCAGACGCATGCGCTTCTGCAGCCTGAATGATTTGCTTGCCTATGCCTTGATTCTGTATGTTGGGTTTAACTGCGATCATGCCTAATTTGGCTTTTTGTTGGCCGGCATCTTGGATACACTCACAACAAATAGTCGCAACTAGCTGTTGGTCCAACTCTCCCACCAATATAAATAAATCGGGCTGCTGAATGAGATGCACGATTTCTTGCGCAGTCGTCCGTAATCCATCCACTAAATCTGCTTCGGTAGTCCACCCCGCGCGGCTGGACTCTCCTCGATAAGCACTATTAATTAATTGGGCAACAGCCTCTGCATCTGCCAGCTGCGCACGTCTTATTTCTAACATAACGATGCCTACTATGTGATTTTTTCTGCTGTCATTTTTTGCACCACCACACTGGTAATCATATCGCCTTCTACATTCACCGTTGTGCGCAATGTATCGAGTAAACGATCAATGGGTAGCAGGATGGCGATGGCTTCCGCAGGCAAACCGACCGACTGCAATACCATAACCATGGTGACCATGCCTGCACTGGGAATGCCAGGCGCCCCCACGGAAGCCAGCATAGCGGTGAAAAACACGACCAGTTGCTGTGCAAACGTTAATTCCACCCCCACCAAATTGGCAATAAATAACGCTGCTGCTGCTTCATATAATGCGGTGCCATCCATATTTATGGTCGCACCCAGTGGCACTACAAATCCAGCAATTTCAGGCTTCACATGCAAATGCTGCGTGGTGCAGCGCATGGTTACCGGCAAGGTGGCAGAGCTGGAACTGGTCGCAAATGCAGTAATCAATGCCTCACGCGCACCGCGCCAAAACCATAAGGGCGATTTTCTTGTCACTGCATACATGATGCCGGGCAAAATCACCACGCCATGCAGTAAGGTGGTACTAACTACCACCAACACAAAAGTGAGTAATGTAGAGAGTATGGCAAAATCTTGCGTGCTGACCAGTTTGATTAATAAAGCAGCTATACCAAACGGCGCAAGGCGCATGATCCAACCAACAATGTGCATGGTGATTTCTAGCGCTTCTTCCAGCAATTTGAGCAGATGTTGATAGCGCTCGCCACCCATTATCAATGCAACCCCTAGCATCAGCGCAAACATCACTACTGCCAGCACATTTGCATCGGCCAGCGCTTTAAACGGATTGACAAATAAGCCATGCAAAAATTGGGTAAAGAACTCGGACAAAGGCATCTGCTTCGCCTCGAAGCTTTGCATCGCATTGGCAAACATATCGATATGCAAGCCGGCACCTGGTTTGAAATACAGACTAGCTGCCATGCCCAACGTAATGGCAATCATCATAGTGAACGTAAAAAACAGCAGTGTGCTGACCCACACCTTATGAATTTGCTGATGCTTACGTAAATTAGCAATACCCACCGCAATACTACAGAACACCAACGGCACCAATACCATTTTGAGTAAGTCGATAAACAGCGTACCAACCAAATTAGACAAATATAAGCCTGTGCTCACAGTAGGGTGCTGCGCACCCAAGCCATGAAAATAGACCCCTACCCCAACACCCAATAATGCACCCAACAGAATTTGCATATTGAGGCTGGGGAATCGCATGGCTTAGTCACTCGCCTTATCTGCTTGAGTATCGGCTTTTGTTTCTGGATTGGCGGCACGTTTTTCAAACACGGCGGCAAAAAAGCCATCGGTTTGATGAAGGTGTGGCAGTAATTTCAAATATTGGCCAGTATCCAGCGCAATATGGTGATGCGCTAACACCTCGTTAGCGGGTATCAAGCTAAACTCTGGGTTCGCCTCTATAAACGCTTCCACAATCGCTTCATTCTCATCACGCAATAGGCTACAAGTGGCGTAGATCAAACGTCCACCCGCCTTAGTTAACTTAGCGGCACGGGCCAAAATAGCCGATTGCTTTTGCGTCAGCTCCAGCACATCTTGCTCGGTTTGGCGCCATTTCAAATCTGGATTACGACGCAATGTACCCAACCCACTACACGGTGCATCCACCAGCACGCGATCAAACTTACCATTCAAGCGTTTGAGCTTAGGATCCTGCTCACTACTAATGACTTGGGCATGCAAATTAGACAAGCCTGAACGTTTTAGGCGTTGGCCCAAGTTATGCAAACGCTTTTCTGACACATCGAACGCATATAAACGCCCTGTATTTTTCATCAATGCGCCGATGGCTAAGGTTTTACCACCAGCACCCGCGCAAAAATCGGCCACCATCATGCCGCGCTTAGGCGAGACCAAATAACTCAGTAATTGGCTACCTTCATCCTGCACTTCAATCTTGCCCTCAGTAAACAAGACATGGCGGCTGATATTCAATTTGGCACCCATACGAATACCAATGGGAGAGTATGGCGTCGTCGCAATCACATTATCTTTCACGGTATTTTCGGCCTGCATTTTTGCCAGCACCTCTTCACGTGTCGCCTTAATGGTATTCACGCGCAAATCCAAGCTGGCTTGCTCAAACATGCTACGACAAATGGTCAAAGCTTCAGTCTCGCCATATTGTGCGACCAATTTATCCCAGAACCAATCGCGCACATCGGCCTGTACGGCAAGTGGCAAATTGTCGGTAGATTTCGCTTTAATCGCAATTGCCCACTCTTTTTGCTGTTCGGTCAATATGTCGTCCAACTCGCGCAGGCTTTTGCCTTGTACGCGCAACAACCACGCCAAAATCAATTTACGTGCATCATCGGGGTCATTTTCCTCGTTAGCCGCAACCACACTCAAATAACGCAGGCGGCGCAAGACGCCATACACACTCTCGGCGACAAAGGCGCGCTCTTTCGTGCCTAACTCACGGTGGTTGCGAAAAAATTCGCCTAACTTGGCATCGGCCGGGCTGTTAAAATCCAGCAAATTGGTGAGTAACATCGCCGCTTGGCGCAATAAATTCGGGGTCATGGTAAAGGGGTTTCGTTTTCTATCGTTTCAAATTTCAATCTGGTCGCAATCTGCTCAATCACAGTACCATCTTTTTCGGTTTTTCTAATTTTTACCGGCACATATTGATAATCCATGGCCAGCCATAATTCTGTTTTATCTTCGGAATCTGCTTTGGCATGCTGAATATGGTAAGTGTTTACCGTACCAAATTTCAGTTCCAGTAATTCCTCGCCTTCAAATCCATAGTCGTACAGACTTAATTTTCTGCCATTGGTTAAATACATTTGCATATCCTCCAATGGCGGTGCAAACATAAATTGGTACATAAAACTCAAAAAATCTTGTATATGCCCAGCTTTTACGTTGTCGGTAATAGGTACTTTTTTGGTACCTTTGGTGCTTTGTAGCGCCACCTCTTTATCTACCCAATTAAAACTGGCCTGATAGGATTTTTCTTCACGCGCACCAAATTTGTATAGGTAATAATCTGGCAATAATCCAGCCTCGGTCACTTTACCTTGGCTGGTTTGCAATAAATCCGGATAGACCAGACTAATTAACCCTGTCAGACTGACACTCCAAGTCAGTTCATAGCGTTGATCATTGCTTTTAGCGTAGCGAATTTTAGCCGTCCCCACCCGCTCTGGACTGTGATTCACCAACACATCAAAATCTGTTTCAACCATGGTAAAAGGCTGAGGCTTCTTCACATCAGCAGTCGTATCCGGCAAAGTGAGCGCTTGCTCTGCTTCAGCACCTGCTGCCTCCGGCGCTATTACTTCTGACGACGCTACTTCAACCACAGCTTCATCCACCAGCGGTTCAGAAGATGCTGGCGCATAAGTGGTAGATTCCGGCACAGGTTCTGCTACATTTTCTGTCACGGTTTCTGGCAGCTCTTTCACTGCTGGTTCAGCCTGCGCCTGCTCATTGAGTGCAGTTTCCGACTGTTGCTGCGCAGCAACTGGGTGAGGAGGCAACGCCACTAGCTCGGCATCTATCGACTGAAATGGGCTGGGAAATTTAGATAGCGTTACCCAGCCAGACTGCTCTATGAATAAAAAATGTAGTAGCGTAGAGAGCAGAACAGCATACCCAAGTCGCTTTGTCGTTGGATCAAACCACCAAGCCTTGATGCTATGCCAGTTCAATTTACTCAATAGTCATTTTCGTCAACAGTTGCTCAATAGTCGCACCATCGTCCTGCACCACAATTTTGACGGGCAACGCGTATTTCTCTGTGGCTAGATAAATCTTCTTCGCATCGGCATCATCTATTTCAGTCAGCTCCAATACTTTAAATTCCCCAGCGGGCGTGACCAGTTTTGCGCTCTGCGCACTCACCTGATATTGATGCGTTCTTAAACGCTTACCAGTGGTAACTGGCAGCTTCAGCTGACCCACTGCTGGCGGCTTAAACATAAACTGATACATCACGCTTAGCAAATCTTGTGTGCCAGGCACCAATGCGACCTGCTCTTTGTTACCTTTAACTTGCATGCTTAACATACGTGCTTGCCAGTCAAAATCATTGATCAGCGTTTTCTTGGCATTGGTACTTTGTAGCGATTCAAAGTGTTTGGGACGCAACCCCTCTTTGGTCACATCACCTTGGCTTAGCAACTTGCGCTCGCCCAGTAAGGCATAGACGCCGTTACCTTTGGTGATGGATTCCAGTTTGTATTGCTTGCCGCTTTGGGTATAGGTTTCTGTCACATGACCAAAACTCTGCCCATCACGTTTTACTTCGTAAACAAGCTTGACCGATTTGGGCGCCGCATACGCAGCTTGCACCGTGCCAACTAACACCGCCATGACCCACACCCAGATACGCATTTGTTTTGCGATATTTAAATTTCCATTATTCATTTAATCACTCTCAACTCTTAGCATGATGAACATGGATAACGCATGGTCAGCGATTTAGACAACAAGCTACACCACCATCCGATTAAACTACTACTGTCGGTGCTTCACCCACGTGCTGCGCGCGAATGCGGCCTATCGAATACACAGTCTCGCCAGCCTTAGTCAGAATTTCCGTAGCTTTTTCTGCATCAGCAGGTGCAAGCACTACTACCATGCCAATGCCGCAGTTAAAGGTTTTATACATTTCAATATCTGCAATATTGCCTTGCGCTTTTAACCATTGGAATAATGGTGGCAGCGTCCAGCTACTGGCTTGAATTTCTGCCGTTAAACCTTCTGGTAATACGCGCGGCACGTTCTCCGTAATACCACCACCGGTGATATGCGCCATGCCCTTCACCGGCATCGCTTCCAGCAAGGCTAGCAAGGATTTCACATAGATCTTAGTCGGGGCCATCACCACATCTTTAAATGGTTTGCCATGAAAATCCGACGCAAAATCAATGCCGGATTTTTCAATCAGTTTACGAATCAATGAATAACCATTGGAGTGCGCGCCGCTTGAAGCTAAGCCCAACACCACGTCCCCTTCGGCAATCGTGCTGCCATCGATTAAATTGGCTTTATCCACACAACCTACGGCAAAACCGGCTAAGTCATACTCACCGGCCGGGTACATACCAGGCATTTCTGCAGTCTCACCACCCACCAAAGCACAACCTGCTTGCTCACAGCCTTGTGCAATACCTTTAATCACAGAAGCTGCTGTGCCGACTTCTAGTTTGCCGCAAGCAAAGTAATCGAGGAAAAATAATGGCTCAGCCCCTTGTACCAAAATATCGTTGACACTCATGGCAACCAAATCAATACCAACTGTATCGTGCTTATTTAACTCAAATGCCAATTTAAGTTTAGTACCCACGCCGTCTGTGCCAGACACCAAAATCGGTTCTTTGAATTTTTTAGGTACTGCAAATAAAGAGCCAAACCCGCCAATACCGCCCAATACTTCCGGGCGCATGGTGCGCTTGGCAAAGGGCTTGATTTGCTCTACTAAAGCATCGCCTGCTTCAATATCCACGCCGGCATCGCGGTAGGTAATAGAGGTGTTTTGGTCTGATGGTGTGCTCAAAATGCGTCTCGATTCAATTTATTGCGGGAACTTTGAATTAAACTAAGTTAATGTCAGTATAATTTTAAAAACGTAATTTTAACTCACTATGGCTAATCAACCAAAAAACAACGCAGAAAATAGCAAAAACGCGCCACACAAACGTGACTACCGTTGGTTAGTGTTTATGGGGCTCATCGCTTTTGTGATTTATTTGCTTAGCCCGATTCTGACGCCATTCCTGATTGCAGCTGTCTTGGCCTATATTTGCGACCCGCTGGTGGACTGGCTAAGTGACACAAAAGTGGGCAACTATTCCATGGGGCGTACCATCGCTACCACCTTAGTGTTATTGGGATTCTTGCTTGCGATCGTTATCTTGTTTTTAATTTTAGTCCCTCTATTGCAAAAACAATCGTTACTCATTGTAGAACGCTTACCCGTGATGGTGGATAACCTACGTCATTCTGTAGAGCCTTGGCTACAGTCTAAACTCGGTATTAGCATGGCGATAGACAGCTCCCATTTGCAAGATATCATCACCAAAAACTGGAAGACCACTGGGGATATCGTTAGCGAAATATTAAAAACGGCAGGCACGCAAGGCTTGGCTTTTATTGGCTTGCTGGCTAATTTATTTTTATTCCCTATCGTGTTCTTTTATTTATTACGCGATTGGGATGAACTGGTCTCCCATGTAGGTGAATTGATTCCGCGCGATTGGATTGATGGCGTCACCACCATTGCTAAAGAGGTCGACCAAGTGGTGGCCGAATTTTTGCGTGGGCAACTGTCTGTCATGTTGGCGCTTTGCGTATTTTATAGCATCAGTTTATGGCTGGTCGGCTTAGACATGGCACTTTCCATTGGCTTGATTGCTGGCTTACTCAGTTTTGTGCCTTATTTAGGGTTTGCACTTGCATTTATTTTGGCCGTGCTATTGGCCATTTTGCAGTTCAGCTCTTTTGCAGAAGTTGTACCGGTATTGATTGTGTTTGGATTAGGCCAGTTTATTGAGAGCTTTTTCCTAACACCGCTGCTGGTGGGTGAGCGTATCGGTCTGCATCCGGTGATTGTGATTTTGGCTTTATTGGCCGGTGGTCAGCTGTTTGGCTTTGCCGGTGTATTGTTGGCGCTACCTGTCAGCGCAGCGATTGCTGTCGGTTTGCGTCACACCAAAGACAATTACCTGAATAGCGATGCCTATCTAAAATAAGTTGCAACGACCATGAAGCAACTATTACTGGATATTCAACCCCCAGCGCCGCCTAGCCTGCACAACTTTGTGGCGGGCAATAATCAAGAAGCCATCAGCAATGTATATGCAGCCATTCAAGGCACGGCACCGAGTCGATTTGTGTATATCTGGGGCGAACCCGGTAGCGGTAAATCACATTTACTTGCAGCAGCACAAGCGCTTGGCGCGCATATTGCGGACGATGTGCACTTGTTAAGCGAGACAGCGCAGATCGCACTATTTAACCGCTACAATCAACTTAAAGAGCAAGGCGAAACCTTGATTACGGCTGGGCTATACGCACCCACACAAATGGGATTGCGCGATGACTTAGCCACCCGATTGGCGTGGGGACTGGTGTACCAATTACACCCCCTCACCGATGAAGAAAAAGCGCAAGCACTGAAATCGCATGCGCAAGAACGTGGCATGCGGCTACCGGATGAAGTAGTCGATTACTGCCTACGCTATTTAAGACGTGATTTACCCACACTGATGACAGTGCTAGACGCTTTAGATGAATGGTCATTGACTGAAAAAAAACCGGTGACCATCCCCATGCTTAAAAAACTATTACAACTGGATTTAGGTATTTAGCTGATTACATGCCCTGTAGTAAAATGTCGTTTTGATAGATAACTACTATCCACAAGGTTAACCATGCTACGTATTACAGAAATTAAACTCCCTATTGAGCAAGCCGATACGCTCAAACACCAAGACGATCAAATCAAAGCTGCGCTGCTTAAACGCTTGGATATCCCGGCTTCTGATTTAATCCAATTTTCTATTTTCAAACGCGGCGTAGATGCACGTAAATCGCATGCGATTTTGTATGTGTATAACTTAGATGTACAAGTTAAAAACGAAGCCAAAATTCTGGCTAAGTTTAAAAAAGACCCGCACATCAAACCTGCGCCAGATACAGAATACAAAGCGATTACCAAAGACAGCCATGTCAACACGCCCCGCCCCGTGGTGATTGGCTTTGGCCCTGCCGGTATCTTTGCTGCCCTCATTCTTGCACAAGCCGGGTTTAAGCCTATTGTATTGGAGCGCGGCAAAGAGGTACGCAAACGCACGCAAGACACTTGGGGTTTGTGGCGCAAAAGTGTGCTAAATCCTGAATCTAACGTGCAATTTGGTGAAGGTGGCGCTGGTACATTCTCTGACGGCAAGCTCTATAGCCAAATCAAAGACCCTAAGCACTATGGGCGCAAGGTCATTCAAGAGTTTGTCAAAGCTGGGGCGCCGGAAGAGATTTTATATGTGAGCCATCCGCATATCGGTACCTTTCGTTTAGTAGGAATGGTAGAAGAAATGCGTCGCAGCATTATTGCGCTGGGTGGGGAGATTCGTTTTGAAAGCCGCGTGGACGATATTCATATTGAACGCGGACAAGTGCAGGGACTGACACTCCATAGTGGCGAAACCATTAGTACCCAACACGTCGTATTGGCAGTTGGGCATAGCGCCCGTGATACGTTTGAGATGCTATACAAGCGTGGTATTTATATTGAAGCCAAGCCGTTCTCTATTGGCTTTCGCATGGAGCATCCGCAATCACTTATTGATAAAGCACGCTATGGCAAGAGCTTGAGTTCCGACTTACTCAGCAAGGTGGGCGCAGCCGATTATAAGCTAGTGCATCATGCCAAAAATGGACGTAGCGTCTATAGTTTCTGCATGTGTCCCGGTGGCACCGTGGTTGCGGCAGCCTCAGAGCCAGAACGTGTGGTTACCAATGGCATGAGCCAGTACAGCCGCAACGAGCGTAATGCTAACGCTGGTATTGTCGTGGGTATTACACCAGAGATAGATTTCCCGCCAGAATCTAGCCCCTATGGCCCATTAGCTGGCATGGCTTTGCAACGTCAACTAGAAAGCCATGCCTATGTGATGGGAGGCAGCAACTACAAAGCGCCAGGACAGTTGATTGGTGACTTCTTGGCCAACCGTCCATCCACTCAATTGGGCGAAGTGATGCCGTCTTACACCCCTGGCGTGCACCTGACCAATTTAGATACCGCGCTGCCAGAGTTTGCAATTACCGCCATGCGCGAAGCCATTCCAGCGTTTGCCAAACAGATCAAAGACTTTGACTTTCCCGATGCTGTACTCACTGGTGTGGAAACGCGCACTTCGTCACCTATTCGTATTAAGCGTGATGACGACACGCTGCAAAGCATCAACACCAAGGGCCTTTTCCCATGTGGTGAGGGCGCAGGCTACGCTGGGGGCATTCTATCGGCTGGGGTGGACGGGATTAAAGTGGCTGAGGCCGTTGCACTAAGCATGAATACGCAACCTTAGTGTATTATCAATACGACTATTCACGTTTATGTAAATTAGATAACCGTGAACAAAAAAAGGGTGGCATCACGCCACCCTTTTTCTTTGGAACTTAACGCTTACGCTTGCTTCACTACTGCTTTACTACTTCTCAACTACTTCTTAACTACTGCCTAATCATATAATCAAACGCACCAAGTGCCGCTTTAGAGCCTTCGCCCATGGCAATGATGATTTGTTTATATGGTGTGGTTGTCACATCGCCCGCAGCAAATACGCCCGGCAATGAGGTTGCATTATGGTGATTAACTTCAATCTCACCAAACTTGCTTAAATTGATTGTGCCTTTTAACCAATCGGTATTGGGCACTAAACCAATTTGCACAAACACGCCATCCAACGCTAAATGTTTGGATTCACCCGTGACGCGGTCGGTATAGGTCAAGCCATTCATTTTAGTGCCGTCGCCCGTCACTTCTGTGGTTTGGGCGCTGGTAATCACAGTGACATTAGGGAGTGTATGCAATTTTTTCTGTAATACCGCATCGGCCTTCAATGTCGTATCAAACTGCAATAACGTAACGTGGCCGACAAAATTAGCCAAATCAATCGCCGCTTCTACACCAGAGTTACCCCCACCCACCACAGCTACAGGCTTACCTTTAAACAACGGTCCATCACAGTGCGGGCAGTACGCTACACCTTTACCACGGTACTCTTTTTCACCTGGCACATTCAGCTCGCGCCAGCGTGCGCCAGTTGCCAAGATCACCGATTTACTTTTGAGCGTAGCACCGCTGTCTAATTTCAGCTCAATCAAATCGTGATTTTTATTACCGTCTTTACCTGGCTCGCTCAGGGCATTGGCACGTTGCAAGTTAATAATCTCAATATCATACGATTTCACATGCTCTTCCAACGCAGCCACCAGTTTTGGCCCCTCGGTCTCTTTGACAGAGATAAAGTTTTCAATGCCAAGCGTATCCATCACTTGTCCACCAAAGCGTTCTGCCACTATGGCAGTTCTAAAGCCTTTACGCGCAGAGTAAATCGCTGCTGACGAACCGGCTGGACCACCACCCACGACCAATACATCATAAGGGGCTTTTGCATCCAACTTTTTCGCCGCACGTGCTACCGCGCCAGTGTCAACTTTGGCCAAAATCTCCTCAAGCTCCATACGGCCAGCACCAAATACCTCACCATTTAAAAAGATGGTGGGTACAGACATAATGTCTTTTGCTTTGACTTCATCCTGATACAAAGCGCCATCAATCATCACATGGGTGATATGCGGGTTAATCACAGACATCATATTCAACGCTTGCACCACATCCGGACAGTTATGGCAGCTTAATGAGATATAAGTCTCAAAATGGAACTCGCCTTCAATCGCTGCAATCTGGTCAATTTTTTCTTGCTCCAGTTTCATCGGGTGCCCGCCAGTATGCAACAACGCCAACACTAGCGAGGTAAATTCGTGCCCCATCGGGATACCGGCAAAACGAACGCCTACCGCTTTCGCCGCATCTTTGTGGTTGGCAGCACGACGTACGGCAAATGAGGGCTTGCGCGCATCTGCTTCATGCACTAGCGTAATTTTGTCAGACATGCTGGCAATCTCTTCCAACAGCTCCTGCATTTCTTTTGCGCCAGCGCTATCGTCTAATGATGCGACCAATTCAATTGGCTCGCGTAGCATCTGCAAATAACCTTGTAATTGCGTTTTAATATTGTTTTCTAATGCCATGATGACTCTCTTCAATCAATAACACCGTAAAAGGTGCGTGGAAAATAAAAGGCATTATCTTTTGAATAATGCCCTTCTCTTTTGCCGCCGCTCTAAGATTGTGTCTTAAAGTGGCCGTGATTACTCACTTACAGGCAGTCGCTTAAATCTTACCAACCAAATCTAATGATGGCGTTAATGTTTGCGCGCCTTCTTGCCATTTAGCCGGGCATACTTGACCAGGATGGCTAGCTGTAAATTGCGCTGCTTTTAATTTACGTAATGTTTCTTTTACATCACGTGCGATTTCATTGCTATGGATTTCCAGTGTTTTAATCACGCCTTCTGGGTTAATCACAAACGTACCACGTAGTGCCAAACCCTCTTCTTCAATATGCACGTCAAATGCACGTGTTAATTGGTGTGTAGGGTCACCTACCAGTGGGAATTTTGCTTTACCCACAGCTGGTGAAGTCTCATGCCACACTTTGTGTGAGAAGTGTGTATCGGTTGTAACAATGTATACTTCTGCACCCGCTTTTTGGAATTCAGCATAGTTGTCCGCTGCATCTTCTACTTCTGTAGGGCAGTTAAATGTAAACGCTGCAGGCATAAAAATAATCACAGACCATTTGCCTTTTAGGCTAGCTTCCGTCACTTCAATAAATTTACCGTTATGAAACGCTTGCGCTTTAAATGGTTGTACTTGTGTGTTGATCAGTGACATGGTTATTTCCTTTTTTCTAGTGGTTTATAAAATCTATGTACGCATTGTAATGATGCGTGATAGTTAAGTAAAATTGATTGTATTAATTGGTGTGATAAATTTAATTTATGCATAACAAATGTACGCTGCTCGACATGGCAGTTTTATAACCTCGAAGCTCGAACTGCCCAAGCTCGGCTAGTGAGTTAAACAGCGACCGCTATCTGCCCCTGACCTGCATATCCCATATTATCCTGCCATTTCACCATGATTTGGTCACCTAGCTTGGCACCCGTCACATAAAACGTAAAATAAGGATTTTTAGATATCGCCGTACTGCAATGCGCTTCAAGCACCACTTTGTCATGTAAGGTGGCCGTGATGGTTTGCATAAAATGCGCTGGGATGATTTCTCCTGCGGCATTCTTACTGCGCCCGGTGGTCATGGGGTGCACAATAATCAGCTTCACTTCTGTCACCTCCCCCACCAGCCTAGCGCGCATTTTCATGCTAGGTTCAAACTTTGCATCGGTGTCCGTTCCGCCACAGCCATCTTCTAGCACAATTACTTGCTTGCTTGTCGTGAAATAGCGATCACCTACTTTGGCCACCACTTTTACTTGTGAAGTTTGCGCCATTTTAATCCGTGTGACCAACTTGGGCTGCGTACCAGCGGCAAACATCACATTGGCAATCAGCGGGGTGGGGTTGTCAGCCACAAACAATGCCATTGCTTCGGTGTTAGGAATACGACTTACCATTTCGATTTGCACCACGGCACCATTTTCAGCTTTATCGGGCGCAAGCAGTGATATCTGGTCACTGGGTACTTCCGTCTGAATAGAGAGCCCTGCTGTGGCTTGCTGTAACGTGCTCGCTTCAAAAGCAGCCTTATTCCAAGCTGCGGCTATGGCATTCACGGGCAAGAGCATTAAACCAAACAGTGATTGCAGAAACGTACGACGTTGCATGGTTATCCTTTTGCCTCTTTTTCAATATTTTGTTGACGGCGCAGCTCTTTGAGCCTTGCTTCCACAATAGAGCGTTCATAAAAATTGCCATCTTTTGCTTTAGCGGCAAGCTCCATTTGCTCCACGGCGCGGTTCACATCATATTGACGATAATACGCCTCGGCTTGAGCCTGATGCTTTAACAGCACTTGGCCTTTCATGGTGTAGGCTTTGGCCAGCATATCGTAAAAATGCGCATCATTCGGAAATAAACGCAGCTTTTCGTTAATCAACTTTACTGCTTTATCGGGCTGCCTGCTCTCCAAATAGCTATCTGCATAACCATACACCAACGCACGATGCTGCGGATACTTTATGAGTGCTTGTGCATAAATAGCTTGTGCTTTTGCCAGCTGCTTATTGTTTATCTCAATGGCTGCGGCTAAGGTTTCAAAATTGGGGTGCGCTGGCGCATTGGTTTTTAACCATTGCATTTCGCGCGCGCTGTTCACGCCATCGTTTTTGCGCAGATAGGCATAGGCTAAACCATAGTGCTCGGCTACCTCGCTATTAAAGCGCCGCTCACGAATATTCTCTTCAAACTCGTCAATCGCGGATTGGGGAAACCCCAAGCCTGCACGAATTTTTGCACGCGCCAGATAAAAATCCAGACTATCTTTTGCTTGCTTGTAAGACAAGTTCTGTACACGATTCGAGACATCGGCAATACGTTCAGCGGTTAACGGGTGCGTACGTAAAAAGCTAGGCGCACTACCCTCTACAAAGCGTGTACCACGTTGCATGGTGGTAAAAAAAGCCGGCATCGCACGCACATCAAACCCAGCGCCATCCAAAATGGCTAAGCCCACCCTATCAGCTTCACGCTCATGTTCGCGTGTATAGTCCAATTGACGTTGCATCGTAGACGCAGACGCAGTGACCATGGCACCCGTCGCCAATTGCGGATTTGATCTCGCTACCAGTAAAGCCAGCGCAGTGGCTGCAATATTTTTAAAGGTATCGTACTTTTGCGAGGCCAGCATACGTGCCAGATGACGCTGCGTCACATGCCCAATCTCATGCCCAAGCACACTGGCCAGTTCCGATTCGTTATTGGCAGCGATAAACAAACCAGTGTGCACACCAATCACACCGCCCGGCATCGCAAACGCATTAATGCTGTTGTCATTCACCACAAAAAAGTTAAATACTTGTCTTTTATCTGGGCTGGCTGCGGCCAGTTTATTGCCTAAGGCCTGCAAGTAGTCGGTGATTTCAGAATCTTGCAGTACCTCATCACTCACATATACCTCGCGCATGATTTGATCAGCAATCCGCTGCTCATCTTGCGGCGAAAGCACAGTTTGCGAAACATCACCCAAATCCGGCAGGTCGCTAGTGTAATCACGTGGCAAGTTGGTATCCAGCGTACTAGGCGGCTGATAAGGCTTGCCTGTAAGGGTCGGTTGCTTGCTTTGCTCTGCCGCCTGTACTGCTGGGGCGGTCAACCCCGCCGCTAACATGCATACCCAAGCCGTGTGGCGTAATCTTGTATTTGAAATATATCTACTCATTGTTATTATGATAATGACTTTAATCAGCAAGTTCACGCACATTTCAAAATAGAAAGTAATCCATGAGCAAGTTAACGCACCTGAATGCACAGGGGCAAGCCCATATGGTAGATATTGGCGACAAAGCTTCTACCAAACGTATTGCGGTGGCGAGCGGAGACATCTCCATGCTACCGGCCACGCTACAACTCATTACCCAAGGCGATGCCAAAAAAGGCGATGTACTAGGCATTGCCCGCATTGCCGCGATTCAAGCCAGTAAAAAAACATCTGACTTAATTCCACTGTGCCACCCCATTGCCCTCACCAGCGTCAAAGTACATTTTGATGTATTGCAAGCCGAATCCAGCATCCGCTGCCAGGTGACCTGTGAAACGGTGGGGCCCACTGGCGTAGAAATAGAAGCACTGACTGCAGTACAAGTGGCGTTGCTAACGATTTACGATATGTGCAAAGCGGTGGATAGAGGCATGGTGATGCACGATATCAAATTGCTAGAAAAGCATGGCGGCAAGAGTGGGGACTGGGTTGCCAAGTAATCACAACCATGCCAAGATAATTCAACAAAACCTGCGCTAAATGCAAGGTGTGTTTGTGATTGCAACAACCGATTATTAAGGTGTAATAAAAATGAATAGCGCATTGATTTAATGATAAATTTATTACTTCACAACAGATTAGGCACCTGTCCAACTAAATTTTTAGGGACGGATTTGGTGTCTACTTTACGTTAGGCTTTAGAGTTCGAATAAAAGCTAATTTATGACTAAACTAAAAATTGCTCTTAGTGTTCTAGGCATTCTATTTATGGGGCTTTTCTCTGCGTACAAACTATATTTCGCAATAACAATGGGTTCTATTGTTGGGCGCAATAGCCACACTCACCCTATCAACGAAAGTCCACTTTTCTTCTGGTTTTACGTCTTATTATGTCTTTTTCTACTAATTATTTCTGTTCTAAGCATTATTGCATTTGCTGTTGTATATTTTAAGCAGCCTAACCCATCATTCAAGCGGGACGCCTAACGGCGCCCCTTAATTCAAACGTTAGGTGCCATAAATCCATGAGTTGTGATACCTGTACTAGGCTGACATCCGGAACACATATTAAATCGCCAAGTGATCTTAAGCGCTCCATTAAAAAAGCCTCCGAGGCTGTAAAGCTAGGCGTACTAAAATATGAAGGTGCAGGTATCTCTGGCGACCCATTTGCAACTCTTGCAATAGGTGCCCATTGGAGTGATTTTGTAAGCAATTATTTTTCATGTCCTTCGTGTAGCCAACTGTTTCACTTGCACGCCGAAACCTACCACGGGAGCGGTGGTGCATTTGAAAAAATTGATCAAATCAATGAGCAACTGCAAGGCGACACTTATGGTACCTAACCCATCATTCAAGCGGGACCAGCTAAAGCTGGCCCCTTAACTCAAACGTTAGAGCTAAGAATAAAATGAAGAGTCTTTTTATTTATTTTTTGTTTTTTAACTTTATCCAGTATGCATACGGAGATTCAACATTAGCGACTGAAAATACTATCGACGCTAAATCAAAAACAGATATTGAGCTCAAATATCCATTTACATGTGAAGGCATATATCTTATTGATAATGGTATGGCACTTGACCGCACAGGGCTTTTCTTTGATCTTAATTCTAAAAATCTTATATGCACATACGGAATGATGTCTGAATGCGCTGTACCAAAAAAAGGGCAGTCATGTATTTGCCCACCGGTTAAATGGGTAGATGGTGGTTGTTGGAAAAAATACAGTGAATTTCAACGGATAAAATCAATTAAAGACCGTGAGTGGCATGATAAAAACTTTAAAAAATAAATGTTACATTGTAAGCTCTAACCCATCATTCAAGCAGGACGCGCTGACGTGCGCCTCTTAATTCAAACGTTATGCTGCTTGAAGCCAATCTTAGATTTTGGAGATGAACATGCTACGAAATGCGAACAGCAAATCCAATGACGTCCTACCCGGTGGTGTTGACGAATACATAGAAAAATGCCCGAAGGACGTACAGGTCCGATTGACGGACATTCGGATTGCGATACAGGCGGCGGCTCCTGGTTCCACTGAAACAGTCAGCTATTTTCAGATGCCTGGATATTTCTATGAAGGATACGATTACAACGGAATGTTCGCGTGGTTTAGTTTTAAGAAACCCCATGTGCGCTTGCATGTTCGACCTCCAGTGCTGGAGGACAATAAGGAAGACCTTGGAGGCTACGCTTCTACAAAAGCCATTGTCAGCTTTCCAGTGGACAGGGCGATACCAAAGATATTAGTTAAGAAGCTGGTGAAAGCAAGCATTAAGGCAATGAAACAGAAAAATGAATCCGCATAACAATTCATTCAAGCCGACGCCGCTTCGCGGCGCGGCTTAATTCAGGCGCTGGAAGATCTATTGAACGAACTAAGAAACTAACGCTACCAGCCTTTTCGCACTTGCCGGTGCCATGGTGACGCCATAACGAAAATGGCCAGTATTCAGATATAAATTACTGATATGCGGGTGTTGCCCAATGGTGGGGATATTGTGCGGTGTACCCGGCCGCAAGCCGCTCCAGTGTTTAACCACTGGCGCATCTTTGAGTTGCGGCAATATCGCTTCTGCTTTGGCCTGCATTTCCACACGCATGGCTTCAGTCACGCCCGTATCAAAGCCTACATCTTCCAGCGTACTGCCCGCCAGCAAGTAGCCATCTTTGCGTGGCACCATATAAAAACCATCCCGGTAAATAATATGATCTAAAACAGGCTGGCTAAGTTGATAGAGCAGCATTTGTCCGCGCATGGGTTTGATTTCTAGGCTCAGCGCAGTCTGTTTGAGTAAATCGAAACTCCACGCGCCAGAGGTGACAATAAAAATATCGGCTTCTAGCGTTTCCCCGCTTGTGGTTTGCCAACGTTTAAGCACGCCCTGCTCGCCAAATTCGGGCTCTGGCAACGGCATTAATTGCGTTTGTTCTTTAAGGCTAACTTGATGCTGTATTAGCCATGCTTTGAGTGCTTGCAGCAATCTAGGGTTGCGCACTTGCAGCACCTCTGGCAACCATAGATTTTCGCCATTGAGATCAGCTTGCACGTGATTGGCGCTACACCATGCCAGTGCGGCCTCTAAATCAAACGGCGGTTGAATCATCATGCCACTACGTATACATTCTGGGTCTATGCCGGTTTCACGGTGCAACTGATCGGCCAATGCTGGATACAGGCTGGCGCCTTCCATAGCAAGTGCGTTAACAGCATCTTGATAAAACCAAGGCAATAACGGAAAGATAATACCGGCACCGGCCCAAGAAGCCTCACCGGAGGTTTGGGCGGCAATGACGTTACGCTCCACCACTGTGACTTGCCACCCCTGTTGCCTAAGCAGCATGGCAGTGGTGCAGCCCACAATGCCACCGCCAACAACAACGACATGATTGCCAGACAAACGTGTGCCCTTCTATTTGCCAGAAACCAAAAATACTTCAGTTGCTACTAGGCTCTCGTTATTGCCTAACAACACCAGTACATCCCCTTCGCCAATCACAATATCCGGCCTTGGTGTAATGGCTTCCAACATATTCGGGCGACGTATTTTTTTCAGTTCTACCTTCAGTTTTTCAAATGGAATCGTATCCAAGCGCATGCCATGCGCAAACGAATTAGAGCTGATTTCAATCGAATGTAAACGTTGCTGACGAGATACGGTGGTTTCAGCATCCGAGTCGGAAATACCGCGGAAAAAACCTTTAAACATTTTATAGCGCTCTTCGCGGAACAAACGAATCCGTTTAACTACCCGATTCAACGGCACGCCCAACAACACCAAAGCATGTGAGGCCAGCATTAAACTGCCTTCCAGCACTTCCGGCACCACTTCGGTCGCGCCGGCTTCTCTAAACGCATCCATATCGATATCGTCATAGGTGCGCACAATCACTGGCAAATTAGGGTAGCGCTCATGCACAATATGTAGCACTTTCATTGATGCACGCGTATCGGAATAACTAACAATCAGTGCCTTTGCGCGTGCTGCACCAGCGGCTTCTAGCACCACACTACGACCAGCATCGCCATACATCACATGCTCACCTGCTACTGCGGCTTCATTGACACGGGCGGAGTCGTTATCCAGCGCAATGAACGGGATACTTTCTTCTTTTAAAAAGCGGCCTAAATATTGGCCACTACGCCCGTAACCACAAATGATCACGTGCTCTGAAAGCTCTTTACCTACATTGCCAATAGACTCCACCACTTGGCTACTGTTACGGGTATAACTTTTGACCAAGCCGCGTGCAATTTTGCCGTTATATTGAATAATGAACGGTGCCACAATCATCGATAGCAATGACACACCGAGTGCCAACTGCAAATCAGCATTATTAATCAGGCCGTTTTTTAAACCCAACGCTAAAATCACAAAGCTAAACTCACCCGCTTGCGCCAGAATCACGCCCGTACGAATACCTACGCCAGTCTCAAATTTAAAATAACGGGTTAGCCCGGCAATGACAAGCGCTTTAAATAACACAAAGCCAACCAACAACAATAACACCAGCCAGATACGGTCGAACAGTTGTGCAATATTGAGCAACATGCCGATACTGATAAAAAACAAGCCCAGCAAAATGTCACGGAACGGCGCAATGTCAGATTCCACCTGATAACGGTAGCGCGTTTCGGAAATCAGCATGCCTGCAATAAAGGCACCTAACGCATAGGATAGCCCGGCAGTGCTGGTGGCGTATGCCAACAACAATGTCACCATCAACACATTCATTACAAACAACTCGCGAGAGCGTTGTTTGGCGACTAAATCAAACCAATGGTTAAGCAAATTTTTGCCAAACTTAAATAGTATAAACAGCAGCACTGCAGACTTGATTAACGACAAGCCAAGTACGGTTTGCCAGTTTTCGGTATGTGAGCCCAACGTAGGAATCAACACCAAAATAGGGATGACCGCCAAATCTTGAAATAGCAAAATCCCGATACTCAACCGACCATGTCTGGAATTTAAATCCACCCGCTCCATCAGAATTTTGGACACAATCGCAGTAGAAGACATGGTCAGTGCGCCACCAATCACAAATGCGCTGGCAGGCGATAAACCAAATAGCCACCCAATCAACATTGCAGCAGCCATGCTAATGGCTACTTGTGAACCGCCCAAGCCAAACAAGGTTTTACGCATGCCGTATAACTTGGGCAAGCTAAATTCCAGGCCGATACTAAACATTAAAAACACAATACCAAACTCGGCAAAGTGACGGCTAGACTCCGTATTCTGAATCAAACCAAAGGCAGAAGGCCCCAGTAATACACCCACAAAAAAATAGGCCAGCATTGCGGGTAATCGCAACGCACGAAAGATACCAACGGCAAACACCGAGCCGATGAGTAATAGCAAGACGGTGGTAAGTGAGTTAAACATTGGCCTCTCTACATTCAATATGGTGTACTAGCAAATTTTGCTGGTACAACGCTTTCTTTTTATTTTTAGAAATTGCCTTGATTAAAACGCAAGCAAGGCAAAAAATGTGCCTACTTTTAAAATTTTACCCTGAATCTACGTTTTTTACTTTATTCAGAGCAGACTACCTTGTTATACTAACTTCTATGTCAACACCCAACCTACACATTCAGCCAGCCATCAGCGAGAAGTTACCTTCTTTAGCCTTGGCTAAAAAAGTGCTGCTGCTCGAGGCGAATGAAATTGAAATGCTTGCAGGGCGCCTAGATGCAGAGTTTGAGCGCGCTGTTAGCCTCATTCTACAATGCCATGGTCGTGTTGTGGTGAGCGGCATGGGAAAATCCGGGCACATCGGCCGAAAAATTGCGGCAACACTTGCCAGTACCGGCACACCCGCTTTTTTTATGCATCCGGCCGAGGCTAGCCATGGCGATTTAGGCATGATTACCGGTGAAGATGTGGTGATTACACTCTCTAACTCTGGTGAAAGCGAAGAAATCCTCACCATTTTGCCCACCATCAAACGTTTGGGCGCCAAAATCATCAGCATTACCGGCACCGATACGTCTACGCTAGCCAAAGAATCTCATGTGCATTTAAGCGCAAAAGTATCTCAAGAGGCTTGCCCATTGGGCTTATCGCCTACGGCCAGCACCACAGCGGCATTGGCTTTGGGTGACGCCCTTGCGCTATGCGTATTAGATTTGCGTGAATTTACCGCAGAAGATTTTGCCCGCTCCCACCCTGGCGGTAATTTGGGTAGAAAACTACTCACACGCGTAAAAGACGTGATGCGCACGGGCGATGCTATCCCCAGTGTAAAAGACAACGCCATGTTGACCGATGCGCTATTGGAAATCACCAAAAAAGGCCTAGGGTTTACTGCAATTACCAATGCGCAGCAACACCCTGTTGGCATATTTACCGATGGGGATTTGCGCCGTGCCTTCTGCAATAACGTGTCACCTAGCGATACCACCATCGCACAAGTCATGCACACGGCACCCAAAACCATCTACTTGGATCAGATGGCGGTTGAAGCAGTCGAGCTGATGGAAAATTTTAAAATCAATGCACTGATGGTCATAAATCGTCAGGGCGAACTAGTCGGCGCATTTAATATGCACGATTTACTCAAAGCGAAAGTTGTTTAATGAATCAAGACGTACTCCAACGTGCCAAGCAAATTAAATTGGTGATTTTTGATGTAGATGGCGTCATGACGGATGGCGGCCTTACCATTGGTGACGATGGCCTAGAATACAAAACATTCAACTCCCAAGATGGCTTGGGCATGAAACTGCTCAAAAACAGCGGCGTGCAAATGGCCATCATTACCGGGCGCACTTCTAAAGTGGTGACACAGCGCGCAGAAAGCACGGGCGTTGCACATTTCTACCAAGGGGTAGAAGACAAATTAGTGGCATTTAACGAGCTGATTGCCAAACTTAACTTACGCCCAGAGGAAACTGCTTTTATGGGTGACGATGTGGTCGACATGCCGCCTATGTTGCGTTGTGGCCTCAGCATTACCGTCCCCGCCGCACCAAAATCAGTACAGGCACGCGCGCACTATGTCACCACAAAAGAAGGCGGTCGTGGCGCAGTGCGCGAAGTGTGTGAGTTGATTATGCAGGCCCAAAATACATTAGAGGCACAAATGGCGCCTTTTTTTCAATGCTAAAGCCACGGATTCATGTACAACCGCCATGCTATTTTGTTCCCTCTCACGCTTGCATTCATGCTAGCGGTGATTACGTTTTGGATTAACCAGACCGTGCAAGAACAAGGCCCGAGCATTGATGGCAGCAATCGACATGATCCTGACTATAAACTACATAACTTTGTTACAACGCAAACCGACGTTGGCGGTAAATTACGCTATGTATTGGCGGCGGCAGAGATGTCCCACTTTCCGGATGACGACACCACCGTGTTACAGCGCCCGCGCTTTACACAATTTTCCGTGAATAAGCCTTACACGCAAATTCAGGGCTTGCGCGGGTATGTCTCCAGTAACGGTGAAACTGTAGAGTTTGTAGACAATGTAAAAGTAGTGCGCCAAGCCACAGCAGACAAAGGCGAAATGCAACTCACCACAGAAAAATTAACCATAGAACCGGACAAGGATTTAGCCACCACGCAAAGTCCGGTCGTGATTACGCAGGCGCCTAAAACCAAAGTCACTGCAGTAGGCATGGTGTTTGATAAAAAAAACCAAACCATGACTTTACTGAATAAAGTACGCGTGCACTATGAACGGCCTGTGCCAAAAAACAACCCCTTGGCAAAGCCAAACCAAGCAGTTAAGCCGAATATCGACAAACGTATTAACAGCAAAACGAATAGTAAAACCAGCACCGCACGTACCAAACCAGCGGGTGTGAATAAGAAACCGTAGGGAGATTCAATGTTGAAACGCATTTACACCAGCGCATATTTACTTGGCTTACTGTGCCTGCCTTTACAGGCTTGGTCAGAGGCGGCAGACCGCGATAAGCCCATTGAGTTGGAAGCGGACACGGTCACTGTGAATGATGCAAAAAAAACCAGCACCTATACCGGCAATGTGATTTTAACCCAAGGTACATTAGTCATCCATGCCGATAAACTAGTGGTACGCGAAGACAAAGAGGGCTTTCAGCACAGCACATCCACCGGTAACCCCACCACGTTTAAACAAAAACGTGAGGGCAAAGATGAATACATGGAAGGCAGCGCGCAACGTATTGAGTACGATGGCCGTATGGACAAAGTACAGCTTTATACCAAAGCCTGGGTCAAGCGTGGCGAAGACATTGTGCATGGTGATTTTATTAGCTATGACGCCAATGCCGAATATGCAGAAGTGATTGGCGGGGTAAAATCCAGCACCGAAGGCGGCAATACTGGACGTGTTAAAGCCATTATTCAACCCAAAAACAAGCAACCAGCGGCCACGGCCCCTGCAAAAAATAGCACGAACACAGTACCGGTGAATAACTTAAGACTCAACAAGACACTTCAGCTTGGGTTGCAACCTAAAGAAGAGAATCAATAGTATTGAGTATTTATGAGTGAATTAATCGTCGAAAATTTAAGAAAATCGTATAGCACGCGTACCGTAGTGCAAGATATTTCGTTAAACATCCAAAGCGGTGAAATCATCGGCTTACTTGGCCCCAATGGCGCCGGCAAAACCACCAGCTTTTATATGATGGTAGGATTAGTACCATTGGATGCTGGCCGGATTTTGCTGAACAACAAAGATTTAAGCCGCCTACCTATCCATAGCCGTGCGCGCATGGGGCTGTCTTATTTGCCGCAAGAACCTTCTATTTTCAGAAAAATGACCGTCACTGAGAACATCATGGCGGTGCTTGAGTTGCAAGACCTGACGGAAGAAGAGCGCGAGGCACAATTAGAATCTCTATTGCAAGAACTGCATATTGTGCATATTCGCAACAGTATGGCCGTCAGCTTGTCTGGCGGTGAACGCAGACGTGTAGAAATTGCACGTTGCCTAGCCACCAACCCAAGCTTTATTTTGTTAGATGAACCATTTGCCGGGATTGACCCGATTGCGGTACTGGATATTCAGAAAATTATCCGCTTTTTAAGCAGTAAAAATATTGGCATTCTCATTACAGACCACAATGTGCGTGAGACTTTAGGCATTTGTGATCGTGCCTATATTGTGAACGATGGGACTGTATTTGCCTCAGGTAGCCCAGATGAAATTGTAAAAGATGAAGCCGTACGCGAAGTGTATTTAGGCCGGGACTTTAGACTTTAACCACTTTGAATGCTATGAAACAAAACTTACAACTCCGCATCTCTCAAAACTTAGCGCTCACCCCGCAGTTGCAACAATCCATCCGGTTATTGCAGCTGTCTACACTGGAGCTCAACCAAGAGCTAGAAACCATCTTACAAGACAACCCATTGTTGGAGTTAGTCGATGGTGATGACGATGGTGGCGGCAGTGCAGAAGCCCCCAGCACTGATAACAGCCAGGCCTCTAGCGAAGCTTCTGAGCAAGAGCCAGATGCCAATGTATTTGATAACGCCACTACCTCTGAAATTAGCGCGCCTGCTGAGAGCACGGCTGAACGTGACGATGAGTTAGCGCCCACTTCAGAAGAGTTCTCAGCACCTGAGTTTGAAGATGAGTTTGATGAGTACGGCAGCACTAGCAACTGGGATGAAGGTGGACGCCAAAACAATTCGGACGATGATGACGGCGACTTTACCAGACAAGACACCGTTAGCATCAGCCTGCGCGATCACCTTGTGGGTCAACTGAAATTAGTACCGCTGTCTGAACGTGACCAAACGCTGGTCTCTATTATGATTGATTGTATCAATGATGATGGTTACTTTGAGCAGTCGTTAGATGAGCTGGCAGATAGCCTGCCGCTCGAGCTTGAAATTGATATGCTTGAGCTTGAAACTGTACTCAAGCTGATTCAAAATCTGGATCCAATTGGCGTAGGCGCACGTAACTTGCAAGAGTGCCTGTATTTGCAACTCAATGCACTAGATACAGACACGCCCTACCTGAAACAAGCCATCGCCATTATTCAAGACCATTTACCGGTATTGGCTAACAAAGATTTTGGCAAGCTGCGCAAACTGCTTAGCTGCGATGAAGCCACCTTGAAAGGCGCGCAGACGCTTATCAAACAACAAAACCCAAAACCGGGTAGCCAATTTGTCACTTTGTCGCACGATCATTACATTCAACATGATGTGATTGTGAAGAAGATCAAAGGCATTTGGGTCGCCACACTGAATGATGGCGTTATTCCAAAATTACGTATTAACCAACTATATGCGGATATTTTAAAACGCAACCGCGAAAATTCCGGGCAATATTTACAGAGCCAAATGCAAGAAGCCAAATGGATGATTAAAAACATTCAGCAGCGCTTCTCTACTATTTTGCGCGTTTCGCAAGCCATTGTAGATAGGCAACGTAACTTTTTTGAGCATGGGGATATTGCCATGCGCCCATTGGTGCTGCGCGAGATTGCAGAAGAGTTAGAATTGCATGAATCCACCATTTCACGCGTGACTACGCATAAGTATATGCTCACTCCACGTGGTGTATATGAGCTTAAATATTTCTTTGGTAGCTCGGTAGCGACTGATGTGGGCGGCACGTGTTCTGCCACTGCGATTCGTGCGTTGATTAAACAAATGGTGGCCGAAGAAAACCCCAGAAAACCGCTTTCCGACAATCAAATTACGGATACGCTGGCCAACCAAGGCATTGTGGTGGCACGCCGTACCATTGCCAAATATCGTGAATCGCTCAATATCCCGCCTGCAAATTTGAGGAAATCACTGTAGGGTCACGCTAACGATTTGATTTAGCGCAAGTTTCCCTCAACTAAATTCCCATACAGGAAATTTTCTTACCGAATAGTGCAATTGGATAGTTGCAAGCCAACGCCAAAGTAGTAAACTGAAATTGTTCCGAGATGCTTTTTCTTCTTGGAGCAATTTCAAAAAGGAGCAAGTCATGAATTTACAATTAACTGGGCATCACTTAGAAATTACACCTGCGTTACGTGAGTACGTGCAAAGTAAACTCACGCGAATCAGCAATCACTTCGATCATGTGATTGATGTAAAGGTTACGATGTCTGTAGAAAAGCTCGCCCAAAAGGTTGAGGCTACACTGCATGTGCCAGGCAACGATCTACACGCTGCTTGTGCCGATGAGAATATGTATAGCGCCATTGATATGCTAACGGACAAACTGGACCGTCAAGTGGTAAAACACAAAGAGAAACATGGCGATCATCACAAAACCAATGGTGCTGTGAAACATCAGAATGTTGACCAACACCAGCTTCCTAATTAATCTTTTTTTAATCTATGGCTCAAATTAACGTTGACGAGCTATTCACACAAATCCGCCGCAAGCTCAAACTACAATGGGTAGCAGGGCTTGAAGGCGGCAATAAAATACTCACCTCCGGTACTGTTACCAAACCATCCCTAGCACTTGTTGGCCACTTAAATTTTGTGCACCCTAACCGGGTACAGGTATTAGGCTGTGCCGAGATGGACTATTTACACAATCTCAGCATTATTGCCATGCAACAGGCGGTCAGTAATTTATTTGCGACTGACCTTGCCGCCGTGATAGTGGCCAATGGCGAAAAAGCACCAGAGGAATTATTAAAAGCGGCTGATCGTTCACAAACTCCGCTGTTCACCTCCCCCCTGCCCAGTCCACAGTTGATGGAATTGCTCGGCCACTATTTGGCCATTGCGACCGCAGAATCGACCAGCTTGCACGGCGTGTTTATGGAGGTGCAAGGCTTTGGTGTACTGATTAAAGGCAATGCTGCCATTGGTAAGAGCGAGTTAGCGCTCGAATTGATTTCGCGCGGGCATCGCTTAGTGGCCGATGACATTGTAGATTTTTATCGTATTTCCCCAGAGCGGGTAGAAGGTCGCTGCCCAGAACTGTTACAAGACTTTTTAGAAGTGCGCGGTTTAGGCATACTCAATATTCGGGCATTATTTGGCGATAATGCGGTCAAGCCTACCAAGCCCTTAGATTTGATGATTCAATTGGAATTGGCTGATACGCTTAACCCACTTGCGCTAGACCGCCTAAATGCTAAAACACAGTATGAGCGCGTATTGGAAGTAGATATCAGCAAAGTGGTGATTCCCATTGCGGCAGGCCGCAACATTGCGGTTTTGGTGGAGGTAGCCGTGCGCAATCACATGCTATTATTACGCGGTATTAATGCAACGCAGCAATTTACCAAGCGTCAAAAGCAAATCATGCTAAAAGAAAGCAAGAAATCATAAATGCAACTGATTATTGTCACTGGGCTATCTGGCTCCGGCAAAACCATCGCTTTACGCGTACTGGAAGACAGCGGGTTTTATTGCATTGATAATTTACCTGCAACCTTGCTGCCACAAATCGCGCAACATTTAGATACTGACAGCCTGCGCAAAGCCAACAAGAAAGTGAAAGTGGCGATCAGCATTGATAGCCGCAGCGCCGCATTAAAAGCGTTACCCAACGCCATTACACAGTTGAAATCCGAGGGCATCGACGTCAGCGTCTTGTATTTAGACTCCACCTTAGAAAGCTTGGTAAAGCGCTTTTCTGAAACCAGACGCAAACACCCTCTCAGCAATGAAAAAGCAACGCTTGCAGAAAGCATTTTGGAAGAACGTGAGCTATTGGCGGGCCTCGCGAGCTTGGGTCACCATATCGACACCAGCAGTTTAAGCGCCAATGCACTACGCAACCATATCCGTGATTGGATTGCCGAACCCAACAGCGACATCAACAATAGTGTGGTGGTGCTGTTTGTCTCATTTGGGTTTAAGCACGGCATTCCGCTGGATGCGGATTTTGTGTTTGATGTACGCAGCTTACCCAATCCGCATTACGATCCGGAATTAAGACCACTGACTGGAAAAGATAAACCAATTCAGGCATTTCTTGAAAAAGAACGCATGGTGGTTGATATGTTAGGCGATATTCAGCAATATTTAGAAAAATGGCTACCTAGCTTTAATCAGGACAATCGCAGCTATCTCACGATTGGTATTGGTTGCACCGGTGGTCAGCATCGTTCGGTCTATTTTGTAGAGCAACTCAGCGCACACTTTAAGCAAGAGTACAAAGTCATCGTGCGCCATCGTGAGCTCAGTTAACGGAAATATTTTTTTGAAGGCTGCAACATGATTGGAATTTTGATTATTGCGCACGGCTCACTGGGTGAGAGTTTGATTCAATGCGCAAGCCATGTGATGGGCAAACGCCCTCAACAACTTGAATACCTTGCGGTTTCCATACAGGATGACCCATCCTCATTATTTTTCACGGCGCAAGCCATGGTAACCAAGCTGGATGAAGGCCAAGGCGTATTGGTATTGTCTGATATTTACGGCGCAACACCTTGCAATATGGTCACCAAATTGGTCAACCAAGAAGGCGTGGCTGGCGTAGCTGGGGTTAACCTACCGATGCTGGTGCGCGTACTGAACTACCGGCAAGAATCTTTAGAAGTGTGCATAGACAAAGCCATTTCAGGCGGACGAGAAGGCGTTGTGCACTTTACTAAAGAAGGCTGTAACCATCTTACCCAACCAAAAACATAACAAAGAAAATATGCATTTATGATCAAAGAATCCATAGAGATTATTAACAAACTTGGCCTGCATGCGCGCGCCTCTACCAAATTTACCCAAACCGCCAGCCAATTTAAAAGCGAAGTATGGGTAGAAAAAAATGGCCGCCGTGTAAATGCAAAAAGCATCATGGGCGTGATGATGCTTGCAGCGGCTAAAGGGACTATTATTCAAATTGAAGCCAATGGTGAGGATGAAGTGGCAGCGATTAACGCCATTAAAACATTGATTAACAACTACTTTGGAGAGGGTGAGTAATTGCCTAGCTTTAGCATACACGGTGTTGGTGTTTCCAGTGGGATAGCGATTGGTCGCGCTCATTTGGTTTCCAACGCACTGCTGGAAGTGGTGCACTATCAGCTCACACCCAATCTGATCGACGATGAGATTAAACGCTTTAGCGAAGCTATTCAAACAGTTAAGCACGATTTAGAGCAGGTGCGCGCGCAGTTACCCAAAAATGCACCGGCAGAGTTGGCCGCATTCATCAGCACGCACTTGGCCATGCTCAATGATAAATCCCTGTCCGAAGCGCCCAAAGACATTATCCGTAACGAGCAATGCAACGCGGAATGGGCCATCAAACAGCAGATGGACGACATTGTTGAGCAATTTGATGCCATTGAAGACGCGTACTTGCGCGAACGCAAACACGATGTGGTGCAAGTAGTTGAGCGCATTATCAAGGTATTGTTGGGTCACCCTAGCCAATCACCTAGCCAGAGCAAAGAAAAGCAACAGCAGGAAAATGCGACTATTTTAGTAGCACATGATATTTCACCGGCAGATGCCATTCAATTTAAGCAACACCAATTTGCTGCTTTTATTACCGATGTAGGCGGCGTTACCTCGCATACCGCCATTTTGGCACGTAGCCTGAATATCCCATCCATTGTAGCGCTGCAACGCGCACGTGATCTGATTAACGATGGTGAAATCATCATTGTCGATGGCACCTTAGGTGTTGTCATCGTCAGCCCGAGCAAAGAAATACTGGCGGAATACGAACTCAAGCAAGACCAGTGGCAGCTTGAGCAACAAAAATTACAACGCATCAAATCCACCAAAGCGGTGACCATGGACGGCACTGGTATTGATCTGTATGCCAATATTGAAGTACCAGAGGACGTGATTACAGTCAAAGCATCTGGCGCTACTGGCATTGGCTTATACCGTACCGAGTTTTTGTTTATGAACCGCCGCGAAATGCCGGACGAGGAAGAGCAGTTTACCGCCTACAAGCATGTGGCAGAAGCCATGCAGGGCATGCCGGTGACGATCCGTACACTGGACCTGGGTGCAGATAAACAGATGAACCCGGACACCGTTTCCAACTGTGCAAACCCTGCGCTTGGCTTGCGTGCTGTGCGTTTCTGTTTGTCTGAGCCACAAGTGTTTCATACCCAGTTCCGCGCGCTATTACGCGCTTCGCACTATGGCAATATTAAGATTCTGATTCCCATGCTCTCTAACTTGACTGAGCTACGCCAAAGCAAAATATTGCTTGAACGTGCAAAAGAGTCTCTGCGCAAAGAAGGCACGCCGTTTAATGAGAAAATCACGCTCGGCGGCATGATTGAAGTGCCTGCAGCTGCTATTAATGCCGATGCGTTTGCCAGAGAACTGGATTTTCTATCGATTGGTACCAACGACCTGATTCAGTACACATTGGCCATCGACCGTACCGATGACGCCGTGGCACATTTATATAATCCATTGCATCCGGCTGTGCTTAAACTCATCCAAATGACGATTCAAGCTGCCGAAAAATACAACATCGGCCTCTCAATTTGTGGCGAAATGGCGGGTGATATCAAACTGACTCGGCTACTGATTGGCATGGGCATGCGCCAGCTTTCTATGCATCCTTCCAATATTTTGAGTGTGAAGCAGCAAATCCTGCATAGCCAAATTGAACGCCTGAATAAGCAGGTAAAAAAATTACTGAATTTAAGAGAAATCGAAAAGATTGAGTTACAAGTGATGGAACTGCACGCCGAGTTCTAACGTCTGTCAATTAAGCACGCTTTTATTTTTATCGCACAGGAGACATCCATGGCAGAAATTACTATCCCCAATAATGACGACAAAAACATTGCCACCATCACGCACCTAGGCGGCACCGTATTCTCGTTTATCCCAGGCTTGCTGGTATGGGCACTCAAAAAAGATGACAACGCATTTATTGCAGATCAAGCCAAAGAAGCGCTGAATTTCCAAATTACGGTTTTGATTGCTCAGTTTGTAGCAGGCATATTGGCGATAATACTGATTGGCTTTGTCTTAATGGGCATTATCTGGTTATTGAATATTGTTTTTTGCATTGTTGCCGCCATCTCTAGTAGTAAGGGTGAAACTTATCGCTACCCATTCTGCTTACGTTTGATGAATTAGCCGCAAGCCCAATCCGTTTTTAGTCGCCCTGATAATAAAAATTGATTGGCGCGATTAAAAACTTCAATCCAACGCGCAGAACGTTTAGGCGATAATCACCATCTACTGATACATATAGCGTTTTAAGGAAACAACGTGACGACTGCCAACCCATTACTCGATTTTTCTGGTTTACCTAAATTCAATGAAGTGAAACCTGAACACATTAGCCCGGCCATTGAAAGCCTGATTGCCGAAGGTCGTGCATTGGTAGAGCAGCTCGCCACTGCTAGTGAACCGCCAACATGGGAAAACTTTGCACTAAAGTTAGAAGACCATAGCGAGAAGCTTGGCCGTGCTTGGAGCCAAGTAGGCCACATGAATGCAGTGGTGAACAGCCCTGAATTACGCGAAGCGTATAATGACAATTTGGCGAAGTTAACCGATTATGGCAGCGATATCTCGCAAGATGAGCGCTTATATGCAAAATTTAAAACCATCCAATCCGGTGCAAACTTTGCAAAACTCACCCCGACTCAGCAGGCCATTATTAATCACGAAGTGCGTGACTTTAAACTAGGCGGCGCCGAGCTCCCAGCAGAACAAAAAGCACGCTTTAAAATCGTGAGCGAAGAGTTGTCTAGATTGGGCAGCAAGTTTGAAGAAAACATCATGGACAACACCAACGATTTCAAACATATCGTTGAAGACGTAGCTGATTTAGCGGGCATTCCGGAAGATGCGATTGAGGCTGCTGCTGAAGCTGCAAAAACAGACGGTAAAACAGGCTTTCAATTTAGCCTGCACTTTCCATCCTATATGCCTGTATTGCAATACGCAAACAACCGCGCCTTACGCGAGACCTTGTACCGTGCATATGCCACGCGCGCATCGGAATTAAGTAAGCCGGAGTGGGATAACACACAGCTGATTAGCGATATTTTAAAACTCAAGCAAGAAGAAGCACGGACATTGGGCTTCAACAATTATGCCGAGCTATCTCTTGCCACAAAAATGGCAGATACGCCCAAGCAAGTCACCGATTTTTTAGATACGCTGGCTAAACGCGCAAAGCCATATGCTGAAAAAGACATGCAAGAACTGTTAGCCTACGCTAAAAAGCTGGGCATTGATGACATGCAAGCTTGGGACGTGGCTTACGTGAGCGAGAAATTACGTGAAGAAAAATACGCGTTCTCAGACCAAGAGGTGAAACAATACTTCCCCGAAAGCAAAGTATTGGCTGGCTTGTTTAAAGTCACGGAGACTATTTTTGGTGTACAAGTACGCAAAGCCGAAGCGCCACTTTGGCATGCCGATGCTGCTTTTTATGAAATCAGCGATCAGCAACACAAACCTATCGCCTACTTTTATTTGGACTTGTATGCGCGCAATAACAAACGTGGCGGGGCATGGATGGACGAATGCATCACCCGCCGCAAAAAAGCGAATGGTGTAGAACTACCAGTGGCCTACCTTACCTGCAACTTCTCCGCACCAGTTGGGGGCAAACCAGCACTGTTCACACACGATGAAGTCATCACCATGTTCCACGAGTTTGGTCATGGCTTGCATCATATGCTCACGCAAGTGGACGAGTATGGCGTATCTGGCATTAAAGGTGTGGAATGGGATGCCGTTGAGTTGCCCAGCCAATTTATGGAAAACTTCTGCTGGGAGTGGGATGTGTTACGCCACATGACTGCACACGTAGACATTGGTGCGCAGTTACCACGCGAGTTATTCGACAAAATGGTCGCTGCCAAAAACTTCCAAGCCGGCATGCAAACCGTGCGTCAAATTGAGTTCTCACTATTTGATATGCGCTTGCATGGCGACTTTGACCCCAATGGTAAACAAACAGCGCTCGATTTAATCGAACAAGTGCGTGATGAAGTCGCGGTGGTACGCCCACCTAAATGGAATCGCTTCCCCAATAGCTTTAGCCATATTTTTGCCGGTGGTTACGCTGCGGGTTATTACAGCTACAAATGGGCAGAAGTACTGTCTGCTGATGCCTATAGCTTGTTTGAAGAAATGGGTACGTTATCTGCCGAAGCTGGCACTCGCTTTAAAAACGAAGTGTTAGCCAGAGGTGGTAGTCGCCCAGCCATGGAATCTTTTGTGGCTTTCCGTGGTAGAGAACCAAGTATGGATGCGTTGCTGAGGCATAATGGCATGGCCTCATAAAGAATCGTTACTTTAATTTGACGAGGAAAGCCAAGTTGCTGTAGCTTGGCTTTTTTACTGCACTATCCATAAACGCTACTTAAGATGAAAAAATATGCAACACGACTTTTGGCACGAACGTTGGCAAAACAACCAAATTGGCTTTCACTTAGCCGAAGCTAATCCGCTACTGGTTAAATATTTCTCTAGCCTGAATTTGCAGCAAGGTGCGCGTGTATTTATACCGCTGTGCGGCAAAACCGTGGATATTGCTTGGCTGCTAACACAAGGTTACTGCGTAGCAGGTGCAGAACTAAGCCAAATTGCGATTGAGGATTTATTTAACAATCTCCATTTGACACCCACCATCACCACCCACGGTGAAATCACACATTACAGTGCGCCGAATATAGATGTATTTGTAGGCGATATATTTAAAGTCACCGCTGCGATGCTGGGTAAAGTAGATGCTGTGTATGACCGGGCTGCTTTGGTAGCGCTACCGAATGAGCTACGCGGCAATTACACCACGCATATAGGCGCGATTACGCAACATGCACCGCAGTTGCTGATTTGCTTTGTGTATGATCAAAGCCTACAAGCTGGCCCGCCGTTTTCTGTAAGTACTGAAGAAACAAAGCTGCATTACCACAACCTTTACGACTTAATGCTCTTAGCCACCGAGCAAGTGGATGGTGGCTTAAAAGGCGTATGCCCGGCCACCGAACAAGTGTGGCTGCTTAAACCGCTGCGCCATTAGGCCATTGTGTTAAGCGGCGCAATCACATTGAGCCAATCTTGCAGACTCTCTACCACTTGATGGCAATGTGCACGTACGTAATCGCTCGGTTGCAATAAATCTGGCACCACCACTACCTTTAACCCAGCTGCAATAGCAGCGCGCGCACCCATCTCACTATCCTCAAACGCAATACATGCTTGTGGACTTAGCCCCAGTTTTTCTAGCGCCAACAAGTAAATATCAGGATTGGGCTTGCCGCGTTCAACCTCTTGCCCGCTGGTAAGATGGCTAAAATGATTGAGCACGCCCGCATGATTTAAACGGTGTGTAATGTGATGCATGGGTGAGGAAGAGGCTACGCTGCAGATGATCTGATTGGCTTGATAGTACTCCAGCAAAGCCTGTGCGCCTGGCTTGAGCGGAAACATATGATTGCGTTGTGCCAACAGCGCATCTAACCCCTGCATCACAAGGTTAAAATTTTCCACCCCATTTAACTGCTCCACCATAATGCGTTTGGAATCAGGCCCTGCGCGGCCAATCAGTTCCACATATTCGGCTTGCGTATAAGTAATCCCCACTTGCGCTGCAGCCTGGATGCAGGCTTGCATGATGATGCGCTCTGAATCAATCAGCAGGCCATCCATATCAAATATTGCAGCTTTTATCACGTTGATTATCTTTTTCGCAAAGGCAGGTGTTTGGTGTAGCGAGCGCTTATCTACAATATGCCTACGCTAATGTCATTAGAAACTAGGATTGAAATAGCAGTACTTTGATGGCCCAGCGGAAAATTGGGAAAAAGTCGCGCGCACTCTCAAACATCTCATATAGTTGACCAGCAAACAACATCAATAGCGGGTAAAAATACTCTGGTTTTCGTTCAGAGAAAGCCACCAATTTATCAACGGCTTGCGTATGAATGAGATAGGTATAACCCACCCAAGCAGAGAAACAGCCAATGGCCGCACCCGCCAACTCATCAGTCAGAAAGTGAAAGCCCAGCCATAACCTAGGCAGAGCAATAAACAGAATAGTGTATGCCAGCGCAGCCATTCCAGAGCGTTTGTGTAAAAAGTAGATGGACAATGAAATTGCGAAAAACAGAGAGGCGTGATCACTCGGAAAAGAACTCCACCCATTCAGTATCCATTCATTGACGCTATACGGCGCTTGTAAATGGAGCTCAGGGTCATAAATCGGCCTGTACCTAAAGGGAGACAGTAGCGCAATCGCGCGCGCGATAAACTCTGCAAATACTGCCACAATAAAAATCAGCAGAAAGCCTTTTTTCTTACTGATTAAATCTTCAATATTGCTTTTGAACCAAGCATAACAAATGATGCTGAGTAACACTGCCCCTTTAAACAAATGGTTGTGCGACACTTGAAAAACCAAGGCATCCACCACTGGCGTGCGGTGCACAAATTGGTTGAAGAAATAAGCAATCTGGTTATCAACAAAGTTACGCATATATCATTATCATATTAAATAATATCATTCTAAGTATCGGCATTATAAGCACATAGTGCACACACCGACAATCTGCCGCATACATAGCGTGCAACCGTTCGATTCACGCGCTTAAGCCTATACTTTTTATATGCATTCGCTTAATCTAAACGTATTCTCTAGCAACCATTTTTTGAGGCCGCCATGCGACAATATTTCATCTTACTTTTCTGCTTCACTTGCATTAGTTTCAGCGCCGTTGCGCAGGCGGAGGAAACCAGCGCGGAGGATATTGTGGCCAAAACGGCCAACGGTGATGAGGTCATTTTGCATCCAAATGGCTATTGGGAATTTGTAGATGCGCAAAAAGCAGCTGTGGCCAAAACCCAGGTAGAGAAAATCGCACGTGAAGAAGGCTGCCCACGTGGCACACGTGCAAGCTTTTTTGGTATAGGCCGCTGCATTGCTAACGATGACCCGGCACTCAAACACGGCTCGCGTGGTGGCAAAGGCTGGTAAGCGATAGCAATCATTTACTTAGCAGCACAAGACCTAATCACACAAAGCTTCTACTACCCCATCACTGCTTGGCTCAGGCTGGTTGACGAAGTCAACCATGCTAAAATCAACCTTATTTTTTTACGAGACCGCACCTTGAAACTCGCCACTTGGAATGTTAACTCTTTAAACGTACGGTTGCCTCATGTGCTGGATTGGCTTAATACCAACCAACCAGATGCGTTGTGTTTGCAAGAAACCAAACAAGAGGACAGCAAATTTCCATACGAGGCTTTAAAAGAAATCGGCTATAACGCAATCCATAATGGGCAAAAAACCTATAACGGCGTGGCGATTCTAAGCCCCCATGCGTTGGAAAATGTGCAGCGTGATATGCCAAACTTTGCAGACGAACAAAGACGTGTGATTGCTGCCACGATTCAAGGGGTACGCGTGATTTGTGCGTATGTGGTCAACGGGCAAGCCGTAGATTCTGATAAATATCAATACAAGCTACGCTGGCTACAAGCGTTTCATGCATGGTTGATCGATGAGTTAAAACAGCATGCTAACCTAGCTGTGCTGGGGGACTACAACATTGCCCCGCAAGATCGGGATTGCCATGATCCGGCAGCTTGGCTAGGGCAAGTACTAGTCAGCCCGCCCGAGCGAGAGGCATTTAACCAATTGCTCTCGCTAGGCCTGCACGACAGCTTTAGGTTATTGAATAATGAAGATGGACAGTTTACTTGGTGGGATTACCGCATGGCCGGGTTTAGGCGCAACTTAGGTATGCGGATAGATCATATTTTGGTGAGCACACCGTTAACATCTGCGTGCACCACATGTGTGATTGATAAAGCACCGAGAAAACTGGAGCGCCCAAGCGACCATACACCAGTCGTGCTTGAGCTAAACGTCTAAACTGCTAGCCCTTGATTTTAATACCTAGCTGCTTCAGCTTACGGTAAAGGTGCGTACGTTCCAAGCCAGAAATCTCAGCGAGTTTACTCATATTGTTGTGAATCAGCTTCATATGATGCTGAAAATAAAAGCGCTCAAAATCATCCCGCGCCTCACGCAAAGAACGCGTTAAGTCTATCGGCAACGGTGCAAGTGCTGCATGTTGCGGCGCTTGCTTAAACTGGTCTAACACACGTTGCACATCTTCCAAAGTGATGACCTCACCCAAGGTAGATAACATCAGGTTTTGCACTACGGCTTCCAACTCAGATAAATCGCCATGCCACTCGGCATTTCTCAGTGCATTGAGTGCGGCTATATCAAACGATTTATAACCTAGATTCATGGTCTCGACTAACAGGGTAGCCATGGCATTCACCAAATCGGGAATGTCTTCACGATGCTCATTCAAGCAAGGCACACGAATGGCACCGCTGGCGAGCACTTGCAATAAGCCCTGCTCCAGTGCACCATTTTCAATCAGTTGCGGAATACCAAACGTGGTGGCGCAGACCACGCGCGTACCCAATTTCTCGGCTTTGGCAATAATCAGACTGAGCCCTTTTTGCTCTGTCTTATTGAGCGCCGTCACCTCGTCTATAAACAATACGCCATCACGCACTTGATCCAGCACTTCCAGTGGCGAGGTGGCTAGTTTTTCATATTCATTCAGCGCTATCCACGGCGTGCCAGGTGCGCGTAAAAACTGTGCACATAGCTCAACACTACCGCCTTTTTTGCCTACCAACAGTAAAGTGTTTTTACTGCGCGATATTTGCTCTAACCGTTGTTTTAACTCATTGATAACAATGCTCTTACCAAAACTGGCCAGATTCATTTCAGTGTGTGGGAGTGTTTCACCATGCTTTAAGGCAGCAGAGACTGTTTTAAGTAATTTTTGTAGCGCGATAGGCTTCTCTAAAAAATCAAAGGCGCCTATGCGGGTAGCTTCCACCGCAGTATCAATGGTGCCATGTCCAGACATCATGACGACTGGCATCGTCAGCAAGCCAGAGTTACCCCATTCTTTTAGCAAGCTAATGCCATCGCAGTCTGGCATCCAGATATCTAGCAACACCAAATCCGGGCGTTCTTTAAGACGCTCTTCACGCGCAATGTGCGCATTTTCTGCCAAACGCACATGGTGCCCTTCATCCAGCAAAATATCACTTAAGAGTTCACGAATCCCGATTTCATCATCTACTACCAAAATGCTACGTGATGCCATTGTTATACTTCCCTCAACTTGCTTCTGTGCGTGGTGTTTGTTTCACGATATTGCTAGCGTTTTTCAACAGGCAATAAAATGATTATACAAGCTCCACCCGATTCTCTGTTTTCTATTTTAATCTGTCCACGCTGCTCTTCTATCATTTTCTTGACAATGGCAAGTCCTAGCCCCGTGCCATGCGCTTTGGTGGTGACATAAGGCTCAAACGCATGCGTCAGCAATTCCACTGGAAAGCCTTGTCCATTATCGGACACGGTGAGTTTGACTTTATCACCTTCCAATTCTGTGGTGACCTCGATAATAGGCTGCGCCTGTTGTACCAGCGCATCTTGTGCATTTTGAATCAGGTTGTGCAGCACCTGCCTTAACATGGTGGCATCCCCCATCACCGCAGGCAGTTTAGGCGTAAGCGTTAACGTCAGTTGCACACGTTCTTCACCGTATAAACTCGAAACATCCTTAATCAAACTATTCAGTTTTACACTGACCAAATTCAGCGCCGGCGTACGCGCATACTCACTAAACTCATTCACCATCGATTTCATGGCGCCCACTTGATTCACGATGGTATCTGTAGCCCGCTTCAGCATGGCGGCATCTGTTTCATCTAATTTACTATGCAGTTTGTGCTGTAACCGCTCTGCAGACAGTTGAATGGGCGTGAGTGGGTTTTTAATTTCATGTGCCAATCTACGTGCCACCTCTGCCCAAGCTGCGTCACGCTGCGCTTGCGCCATGGTCGTCACATCATCAAACACCACCACAAACCCGTTTCCGGTACCGGCTGGCAGGCGTGTTGCACGCACCAGAATATATTGCTTGCCGTGATTACCGGTGACTTCAATTTGGCGATTCAGCTCTAATCTAGCCAACTCTTTTTGTTTTGTGTCTTCAAAATGCACGCTGACCATCTCTACAAACTCTTGTAAAAATGGGTGTTGCGCAGTGATTTCCGAAAAGGCGCGATTCTCAAAGGGGACTAAATCAATGCCCAAAATATTGGTAGCGGTGTGATTAAAAGTGCGCAGTTCAAACTGTGCATTAATAGCCAATACGCCGGAGGACAAATGCGCCAAAATGGTTTCTAAGTAGGCACGCGCCGCCTCTACCCGAATACGGTTCTGCTCGGTGGCCTTAGTGGCATCGTCTAATTGACGTGTCATGCTGTTGAATGACTTCACCAACACCCCTAGCTCATCGTTACCAAACTGTGGCAACACATTGCTGTAATCTCCACTGGCAATGGCACGTGTACCTTCTGCCAGCACACTAATTGGCTGAGACAAACGCCGACTCAACAAAAAGGCGATGGCCAAAGCGGATAACATGGCCAGCATCAACACCATGGTCAAGGTCAGTGCAAACACATCTTTAAGCGAGCCACGGCTATAAGACAGCTCTTGGTAATCCTGATAAACCTCTTGCACCGCTTCTGCAGTATTTGATAAAGCTTTCGGCACCGGCTGCAATAGCTGCAAAATACGCGTTTCGCTGGTCATCCCCTGCAATTCCACAGGGGCGAGCACGCGCATATATAAGCCTTTACCTGGGATAGGCTCAATCTTGCCGTAGATGCGACGCTGCGCCTGTCTAAGCTGGGGAATACTCGGCAGCTCCGGCAAGAAGCTACTAGGATCCCCACTGGAGACAGATAAAATACCGCCTTGTGGTGTCAATAACGCGGCCTCTTGAATTCCGGATTTTTCGCGCAAATCGTTCAGTACCGCGTAATGTGCACGCGTGGGCTGGAACGCAAGGCTGGTTGCCATGTTCTCTGCTTTTTCTTCGATATCGACCAACATAATATCCAAAGCGCGCTGCCCTAAACTCAGGCCGCCATCCAGCGCAGACTCTACTTTTACATTAAACCAAGATTCAATGGAGCGCGTAAGAAAATTTACCGAAACTAAATACACCACCATCCCAGGCAAAATAGCCATGAGTGCAAACGCAGTGAGCAGCCTTAGGTTTAGGCGGCTACCAACCACCTTAGCCTTTGCATTTTTATACAAATGCCACACCTGAAAACCAATCACCCCTACCAACAAAATAGCCAGTGCGATGTTAATGTAAAGCAGATATTTGTAGTAATCCCCAGAGATGGAGGTATTGGAACTTGCAACAGAAAGCAAGTACAACAGCACTAAACTCATGCCGATGCTAATGAAAATAATAAACCGCATGGCGCCCTACTTGAGGTCTTTGACCGGCCAAGAATAAATAGGAGATGCTAGGTTCCAATTTTCAGAACTAATCGCATCCACTTGAATCGCCTTAGGCAACTTGCCTTTATCCAAACGCATCAGCAAGGCTGCCCGGTAAGATTCGCTTTTTTCTAGCTGACTTTTCACAGCCACACGCCAGTCTCGCACCACCGCTAGCTGCTGACGCGCTTCGTGTAGCGATTCAAACGACTTTTGGTGCACATCGTAGCTGACCAAATACTGTCGTGTCAGTGCATGGTAACTCAGTTGAATGGGCTTGCTGACAGTGACAATCTCATCATCAAACCAATATTGGCGCGGCTCTACAATTTGAAATTCCACTAAAAAAGTGAGCGGAACACCCTTATTAATCGCCTCTTCAATCGATGGTCCAAAGCTGATATCAAAATCGGCATTGAGAAGAATAACGTCTTCAGAAAAAGTTAATTCGGCGCTTTTTACATTGATGCTATTGGCGGCAGCAAACGCATACCAAGATACGGCGAGCAGGCTAAAAAAAATACTAAATTTTTTGCAAAAGCGCATAAAACAATCCGTCATGTAACGGGCTAGGAATTAACTGACCATTTAAACATCGCATGTGCTCATCAAGATTGCTTTCTACACGAACCGGCAACTGCTTTGCATCTACATGTTGTCGTAAAAATGCGTCAATTTGTTGTTGATTTTCTTCATCAAAGACCGAACATGTAACATAAAGCAATTTGCCGCCTTTTGCTAACATTTGCCACAAATTCAACAAAATTGCCGACTGCTGTTGCGCGAATGAGACAATATCTGCCTCGCGGCGCAGCCATTTAATGTCCACATGGCGCCGTACAATACCAGATGCGCTGCAAGGCACATCGGCTAAAATGCGGTCAAACAACTGTCCATCAAACCAGCCTTTGGCATTGGCTGCATCCCCCACTTTTAACGTGGCATTCAGCGATAAACGCTGCAAGTTACTCGCCACTCTATCCAAACGGCTCGCATCATTATCCAGCGCAGTCAGCTGCACATCAGCAAACTCCAACACATGTCCGGTTTTGCCACCCGGTGCACAACATGCGTCCAACACACGCATATCAGCACTGATGTCTAATAAATGCGGCGCCAATTGTGCCCCGTAATCTTGCACCGAGACCACACCTTCATTAAAACCGGGGATATCGCCCACGGCCATTGGTCTGTCTAGCCTCACGGCAAAGCTGCCTATTTGTTGGGCTTGAATACCGTGTCGATCTAGTAATTGCACATAGTCTTGCGTAGTGATTTTGCGCCGGTTCACGCGCAAGGTCATGGGTGGATGCATATTGCCAACCTGAAGCATGGCCTGCCAATCTTGCGGATATTGCTGCTTGAGTTTATTAATCCACCATTGTGGATAGGCATACTGCGCGACTTCATGCTGCATTACCTTTGGCATCAGTGCTGTTTGTTGGCGCAAGAAATTACGCAGCACCCCATTCACCAAGCCTTTGGCCCATTTAGGCTTTGCATAGCTAGCCGCTTTAACCGCTTGATTGACCACCGTAAAATCATCCGCTTTATCATGCAATAACTGATACAACGCCACCAACAGCAACGCATGCACATGCCCATCGGCCAGCGGTTTATCTAAGAGCTGATTCAGATAAATCTCCAACTCACCATAAAAACGCAATGTGCCATAACTTAAATCAGCCGCGGCGCCACGCTGTTGTGGCGTAGCCTGTGTAAAGCGCTGCTGCGCCAATGGCAATGCCAGTGTTAGATTTTTACCAGATAACACTTGATGCACCGCATTGGCTGAGATTTGTTGGGCGATATACACAGAATAAGCTTTACATGTTAAAGAGCGTTGATTTTACTTGATTCCCTTGTTGCTAGGCGCGCTATTGCGCAATTGACAATAAAAAAGGCGATGTCTCCATCGCCTTTTTACACAGCTTGTTACACGCCGTTAAAAACTAATATTGATTTGCCAATGCCATCAATTTTGCAATTCTGTCTTCGGTTTGCGGGTGGGTGCTAAATAAGCCTCTCAAGCTACCGCCAGAAAGTGGATTGATAATCATCATTTGCCCGGTTTCTGGGTGCGCTTCTGCCGTCTCATTGGGGATTTGATGCGCATAATGATGAATTTTTTGCAGTGCACTGGCCAATGATTTAGGGTCGCGGCTAATCTCTGCGCCCATTCTGTCTGCCTCAAATTCACGCGCGCGTGAAATCGCCATTTGAATCAATGATGCTGCCAAAGGCGCTAAAAACATCATCAAAATGCCTAAAATCGGGTTCACATTACGCTCGCCGTTGGCGTTATGGCCACCGCCAAACATCATGCCAAACTGCGCTATAGACGAGATTGCCCCCGCTACGGTCGCAGAGATTGTGGAGATTAAGGTATCACGATTTTTAACGTGCGCTAGCTCGTGCGCCATGACACCACGCAACTCGCGCTCACTCAATATTTGCATAATGCCGGTGGTGGCTGCTACCGCTGCATTTTCCGGGTTGCGGCCGGTGGCAAATGCGTTGGGTTGCGATTCATTGATTACATACACTTTAGGCATTGGCAAACTAGCATGTTCTGCCAGCTCTTTTACCATGCTGTAGTAGTTTCTAAATTGGGTATTGTCGGGCGTGACTTCCATCGCCCCATACATTTTCAACACGGCTTTATCGCTAAACCAATAGGCATAGACGTTCATCGCTGCTGCAAGCAGTAACGCGATCATCATGCCGCCAGCCCCACCCATGGCAGCGCCTACGCTACCAAACAGCGCCACAATCGCTGCCATCAGCGCAAAGGTCTTCATCCAATTACCAAACATTGTTTTCTCCTTAAGTCCGCAACTACTGTCGAGTTACTCTTAGCACTAATATGCTGTCCACTTCGTGAGTTTCAATAGCATTAACTAAACATTTCGCCTAGTTTGACATGCTGACCTTGAATAAATTGTTGTGCAGATTGGCGTTTTGCACCCGGCATTTGCAACTCAGCAATCTCGAGCAAACCATCCCCACAGCCAACACTAATGTAGTCACCCAAGGCAACGATCTCGCCCGGTGCAGCCTTGCCGTCACGAGAGGTGGCAAACCAGATTCGGCACGTCTCGCCTCTAAACTGTGCACTGGCTACGGGAAAAGGATTAAATGCACGCACTTGACGTGACAACGCCTCTGCTGTTTGCGTCCAATCGATGGCTGACTCCGCTTTTTCCAGCTTGTGCGCATAGGTCACTAGCGCTTCATCTTGCGGTGTGGCCGCAAGCTTGCCGGTTTGCTCTAATGTCTGCATGGCATCGACCATCAACGCTGCGCCTTGCTCACTCAAGGCATCGTGTAACGTCTGCGTGGTATCGCGCTCGGTAATTGGCACTGTGCCTTTACTCACCATCGCGCCAGCATCCAATGCAGGCACCACCTCCATAATAGTGACCCCGGTTTCCACATCACCAGCCAAAATCGCGCGATGAATCGGCGCCGCGCCGCGCCATCTTGGCAGCAGTGACGCGTGAATGTTGTAGCAACCTTTGGATGGCATCGCCAATACTGGCGTTGGAATAATCAACCCATAAGCCGCCACAATCATCACATCAGCTTGCAATGCCGCAATCTGTGCCTGTACTTCTGCTGGTTTAAGTGACGCAGGCTGAAACACATTGAGCTGATGTTGCAACGCCAACTGTTTCACTGGACTAGCACGCAGCTGCATACCCCTACCTGCAGGACGGTCCGGCTGCGTGAGCACCATCACAATACGATGCCCAGCAGCAATCAATGAGGCCAATGCAGGCACTGCAAATTCCGGCGTGCCTGCAAAAATAATGTTCATAGCGCTAACCTTAAAGATGACTTATTTTTTGATACGGATGGCCATCAGCTTGTGCAACGTTGAGGCGTAGTGGATATAGCCTAGCTAGTAGTTATTGCGCGTGATCTCACGCGCATGTTTTACCATTTTGTTCTTAATACGATTACGTTTCAGTGGAGAAAGGTATTCGACAAACACTTTACCTTTTAGGTGATCCATTTCATGCTGAACGCATACGCTGAGCAAGCCTTCAGCTTCTAACGTGAAGCGCTCCCCCTCTACGTTTTGTGCTTCAACTGTAACTTTCTCTGCACGCGTCACCGTTTCATAAATGCCGGGCACCGACAAACAGCCTTCTTCGTAGGTTTGTGTGCCGCTTTGCGCAACAATTTTAGGATTAATGAGTACCAGCAAGTCATCTTGCTCTTTACTGGTATCAATCACAATCAATTGAATATGCCTATCCACCTGCGTTGCAGCCAATCCGATGCCGGGGGCATCGTACATGGTGTCACGCATATCTTGCACCAAACGCTTTAAATCGGCGTTAAACACTGTCACTGGTTTTGCCACGGTATGCAGACGTGGATCTGGGTAATTAAGTATTGATAATAGCGCCATAAACTAAAAGTGTTGTCTTTATATCAACAGCCGCCATTTGGATGCTATTGCATTTGCCAAAAAAGCTTGATTGTTGAATGAATTACGTGATAAATTTAATGCAACTTCGCGGATTTTTCCGCTCATTTTGACCGAGGTCAACTGTATGTTTCGTTCTATTATAACGCTGCTGAGTCTAAGTTGTTTATGCTTATCTGTTCATGCAGACGAAATTAAACTACAAAAAAACCACCCAGAACGTTATGTCGTCAAAAAAGGCGATACGCTATGGGGCATTTCCGGCAAGTTTTTAAAAGACCCTTGGCAATGGCCAAAAGTGTGGAAAATGAATCGTACGGAAATTAAAAATCCGCATTTGATTTATCCAGGCGATGTAGTTGTACTAGACACGTCTAACGGTAGCCCAGAATTCAAATTACTACGTCAAACAGTGACATTAGAACCTGGCGTGGTGGAAGAACCCCTAGAAAAAGAAGCGATTTACACCATTCCACCGAATATCATCGGCCCGTTCTTAAGTCAGCCGTTGTTAATTGAGAACGATGAGCTGGATACTGCCCCACGCATCATCGGCGCACAAGACAACCGCCTCATTCTAAGTCCAGGCACACGCATATATATCAATAATTTAGAAGAAGCCGATAAAACGTTTTGGAATATTTACCGCCCTGGCGATGTGCTCAAAGACCCTGACACCAATGAAGTACTAGGCACGGAAGCGATTTATCTGGGAGATACCCGTATTACCAAATTCGGCAATCCAGCCTCCGGCAATATTGTCAAAGCCAAAGAAGAGATTTTCACCAAAGACCGTTTAGTCGTGGCATCAGAAGGCTTTAAAGAAAGCTTCATTCCACACGCGCCAGAATCTGAAGTAAAAGGGCGTATTCTTAGAATCTACGGCGGTGTAGCAGAAGCTGGCCCAGAAACCGTGGTATCCATTAACTTGGGTAGTAAAGACGGTGTAGAGGATGGTCATGTATTGGCGGTTAGCCGCCATGGCCGCATCATCAAAGATCCGGAATATAAAGAAGACAAATCCAAACCTGTCGATAAAAAAGCCAAACTCAAACCCGATGAAGTGCAATTGCCTGATGAGCGCGTGGGTTTGGTGATGGTATTTAGAACGTTTGACCGCGTTTCCTACGGGCTGATTATGCAAACGTCCGATGCGATTTATACATTAGATACGGTACATACTCCATAAGTTATAAACGTGCCAGAAGCCACTGTCCATATTGAGCCAGACGTAGCACAGTGGGTTGCTTTAAGTTTAATTGATGGCGTGGGTAGCGCCACGCTGTGTCAGCTACTTAGTCAGTTTGGTACGCCTGCAAACGTGTTTGCCGCAAGCCGATCGCAACTCCGTCACATCGTCAGCGACAACATCACTGCTGCCATCTGTGCTGGCGTAGATGAAGCAACCATTGCCCCTACACTTGAGTGGCTCTCGCAACCCGGCAACCACCTCATCACTCTCGCGGATAGCATTTACCCTAAAGCGTTATTGGAGATTGCCAACCCACCCGCGCTATTGTACGCAAAAGGCCAGCTGGATTGCTTGAGTATGCCATGTTTGGCGGTGGTCGGTAGCCGCAATGCAACCCCACAAGGCGAAAAAAATGCGGAAGACTTTGCCGAAAACCTAAGCCGCCATGGCTTGTGTATTGTGAGTGGCATGGCATTAGGCATTGACGGGGCGGCCCATCGTGGCGCACTCAAAGCCAACGCACCTACCATTGCGGTAGTCGGCACCGGTCTAGATATTGTTTACCCAGCCAAACACCGCGATTTAGCGCACCGTATTGTCAATCGCGGGCTTATCATTTCAGAATTTCCATTGGGTACGCCATCCAAGGCACAGAACTTTCCTAGAAGAAATCGCATTATTAGCGGACTCAGCATAGGCTGTCTAGTGATTGAAGCCAATCTAGACAGTGGATCACTCATCACAGCTAGGCAAGCAGCAGAACAAGGACGGGAAGTGTTTGCGATTCCGGGCTCCATTCATTCACCAGTAGCCAAAGGTTGCCACCAGTTGATTAAACAAGGTGCCAAACTCGTGGAATCGACGGAAGATATTCTCAGTGAAATTCAGCCGATTTTGCCGCTGCAACCGCACTTTAATACTAGCCCAATCGGGCCACTACCCGAACGGGCTAATGCATCCCCAGAAGCCAATACAGTGCTGGATTCCATGGGGGTTGATCCTATTCATTTTGATGTATTGCTGACTGCTACCGGCTTGACTGTCAGCGCGCTTTCCACGATGCTAACGTTACTGGAATTAGATGGGAAAATATCGCCGCTACATGGGGGAAAGTTTCAACGTCTTGTTTGATCACAACACATATAACCGCCAGCACAATGATAATGGATTATTAGAGGAGATAACATGTTAGAAGTGTTAATTTTTATGTTTCAAAATTATTTTGGAACACAGCCTCAAATCCATACCATGGATATTGAGGAAGACTTTCTAGCGCAAGAGCTAACACAAGCCGGCTTTGATCATCACGACATTGTGGGGGCTTTTGATTGGTACAAACAATTGCGCTGTTTAATCAGCCAGCCTTACCATCAATATTTATCCAACCCCTCTTCGTTCCGCGTCTACGTTGAACACGAGCTTGAGAGAATTGATACAGAGAGCTTTGGGTTTCTAAGCTTTTTGGAGCGCGCAGGTGTCATTAAACCGAATGAACGCGACCTAGTGATTGATCGCGCCCTAGCGCTCAAAAATCAACATATCAGCATTGAAGAGATTCGCTGGATTACCATGATGGTGCTGTGGAACGATAGCCGCAAGAAAGACTATTTGTTTGTTGAAGACGCTGTGTTCAACCCAAAGGGATTAACCCTACAGTAATAAACTAATTGATGCGTAAAAAAACCTAGCTTAGCTAGGTTTTTTTATTTTCTAAAACAAATGACTTATCTACATCAGCCATGCAAGTTTTGAATGATTTTGCTAATGGTACCGGCTTGATTCAAGGTATAAAAATGCATATTTTTTACCCCGGATGTAATCAACTTATCGCACATCTCAGTCACTACATCTGCACCGTAAGCCCGTAATGAAGCCATATCATCGCCATAAGCTTCCAAACGTAAGCGCAACCAGCGCGGGATTTCTGCACCACACACACCAGAAAAGCGTGCAAGTTGCGTGTAGTTATAAATTGGCATAATGCCCGGCACAATGGGCACATCAATATGTGCTTGTTCACAGGCTTCTAAAAAACGAAAGTAGGCATCCGCATTATAAAAATATTGTGTAATGGCTGAATCAGCACCCGCCTCTACTTTGCGTTTAAAGTTGGCAATATCTTTGGCAGCAGACTGTGCTTCTGGATGAAACTCAGGATATGCAGCGACTTCGATATGAAACCAGTCGCCGGTTTCTTGGCGAATAAACGCGACCAACTCATTGGCGTATCTAAAATCGCCCGCACTGACTTCGCCCGAGGGCACATCGCCACGCAAGGTCACCAAACGTTTAATGCCTTTGGCTTGGTACGCGCTGAGCAACTCACGTATCTCTTCTTTGCTTGAGGAAATACAGGAGATATGCGGTGCAGCTGCATAGCCTTCGTCTTGGATTTCAAACACGGTATCCATGGTGCGGTCACGCGTAGAACCACCCGCCCCAAAAGTCACCGAGAAAAACTCCGGCTTAAACTGCGCAAGCGATTTTCTCGCTTCGCGCAAATTGGCAATACCTTCCGCGGTCTTGGGCGGAAAAAATTCAAAACTATAAGCAACAGGCTGATTCACTTTTTCTAATCTTTATCTATTTAATCTTTAAACTGTTCAATCTTTATCGATCACAATGGCACTCAATATCCATGAAATCACACTGTAAACGAGCGCACCGATAATGCCAGCCATTAAGGTTTTGACGACAAAGCCATCCAGAAAATGACCGACAGCCCAAAATAAAATGCCGTTAATCACAAAGATAAACAGCCCCAGCGTCAGGATAGTTACAGGTAAGGTTAACACCACCAAAATCGGCTTAATTAACATATTGACCAAGCCTATCACTGCTGCCGCAATCAGCGCCGTGGTAAAACTGGCTACCTGAATACCGGGTACGATGTACGTCACACCCATTAAAGCTAACCCGCTGAGCACCCAACCAATTAATAGCTTCAACATCACACACTCCCAAAGATAATGGTGCAGCCAGTGTAGCACTGACTACACCACTTTTTCTAGCAGCTACATGTGATATTAGTAGCGATAGTGGTCTGGTTTATAAGGGCCGGTTTTTGCCACGCCGATATACGCCGCTTGTTGATCGGTCAACGTTGTCAATTGCGCGTTGAGTTTTTTCAACTGTAGTACGGCCACTTTTTCGTCCAAATGTTTAGGTAAGGTATACACACCTACTGGGTATTGAGCTGTTTGCGTAAATAGCTCAATCTGCGCAATGGTTTGGTTGGCAAAGCTGGAGCTCATCACATAGCTTGGGTGACCTGTACCGCAGCCCAAGTTAACCAAACGTCCTTTTGCCAACAAGATAATGCGTTTGCCGTCCGGGAAAATCACATGGTCTACTTGTGGTTTGATTTCGTCCCACTGATATTTTTCGAGTGAGGCAACATCAATTTCATTATCGAAATGGCCAATATTACATACGATGGCTTGGTCTTTCATTTTTGCCATATGGGCATGGGTAATCACATGGTAGTTACCTGTTGCCGTCACAAAAATATCGGCATGCTCTGCCGCGTAATCCATGGTCACTACGCGATAGCCTTCCATCGCCGCTTGCAGCGCACAAATTGGATCAATCTCAGTCACCCACACTTGTGCAGACAAAGCACGCAATGCTTGGGCAGAACCTTTACCCACATCACCGTAACCTGCCACCACCGCCACTTTGCCTGCAATCATCACGTCTGTGGCACGTTTAATGCCATCCACCAATGACTCACGACAGCCGTACAAGTTATCGAATTTAGATTTAGTTACAGAGTCGTTCACGTTAATCGCAGGGAAAGCCAATTTGCCTTCTTTATGCATTTGATACAAGCGATGCACGCCTGTGGTTGTCTCTTCTGTCACACCTTTGACTTTGCTTAAGCGTGTGGAGTACCAAGTAGGGTCGACTTTTAACTTTTCTTTGATGGAGTTAAATAAACAGATTTCTTCTTCAGAACCCGGGTTGGCCAATACAGAAACATCTTTTTCAGCACGGGTACCGAGGTGCAACAACAATGTCGCATCGCCACCGTCATCTAAAATCATGTTGGTGTAACCACCATCCGTCCATTCAAAAATGCGGTGTGTATAATCCCAATACTCTTCTAGCGATTCACCTTTTACTGCAAACACTGGCGTACCAGTGGCAGCAATGGCAGCGGCAGCGTGGTCTTGTGTGGAGTAGATATTGCATGAAGCCCAACGCACATCTGCGCCAAGATCTTTCAATGTTTCAATCAACACTGCAGTTTGGATGGTCATGTGAAGTGAACCAGTAATGCGCGCACCTTTAAGTGGTTGCGCTTTTGCATACTCTTCACGAATTGCCATTAAACCTGGCATTTCAGTTTCGGCAATCGCAATTTCTTTGCGACCCCAAGCAGCCAATGATAAATCGGCAATTACATAGTCTTTGAAATCAGCTACAGTATTCATAATCTTCCTTAATGAATGAAAACTGAGCAGGGAAAACATACTGGAGGGCCTACGCTCACCTTTATATTCCGTGCTCGCACAGTTATTAAAAGTGAACGCCGTTTACAACATCTCTGAGCCTGGGAGCATGGGAATAACTCTCGCAACGTTCCTCAGAAGGACAACATTATATCGCCAAATCAATCATTTGCCAAAATCAGACGTCTTTAGGCGTCCAAAGTTCATGCACATCATGAATTCCCCAAGTATGGGCAGACTCATGGCCAATAATTTCATCCATCGCACTCGGTTTAGATAGGTCAACAGTCTCCACCTGAATACGCGATTTAGATTTGGTTGAGAAAAATACTTTCACAATCGGCTGCAACAAGCTTTTTGTGGATTGATCAACCACCACAGCTAGACGACCTGACTTGAGTATAACTACCGAACCTATGGGATATATACCTATACTTTTCACAAACGCTTTAAATACAATTTGATCAAAATGGTTTTTCCATTGCGCCATGCGCTGCAAAGACATGCCTGGCTCCCAACCTACTTTATATGGGCGGTTTGATGTCACGGCATCATAAACATCACACACCGCACCCATTTTTGCAAACACACTTATCTGATCACCTTTTAAGCGTTTAGGGTAACCAGAGCCATCGATTTTTTCATGGTGATGCAAGCACACATCCAAGGTCACTGGGTCGCCAATACTGGCTTTTAGCAATAGCGCATGTCCCTTTTCTGGGTGTAGCTTCACCGTCGTAAATTCTTGATCAGTTAGCGCGCCAGGCTTATTGAGTATATCGAGTGGCACATCTGCTTTACCAATGTCATGCATAAGCCCAGCAAGACCGGCTTGTCTAATTTCCGTATCACCTAGACCCAACTCCTTCGCTAGCGCTGTCATCATCGCGCACACAGCAATCGAGTGCATATAGGTATAGTCATCTTTTGTTTTTAACCGTACTAAACTAATAAGCGCACCTTCATTACGATCAATAGAAGCTGCTATTTCTTCTACCAAAGACATTGCGGTTTCTACATTGACAACTTTTCCTAGTCGCGCATCTTTGAACATGCTGGCGACTGCACGCTTAGATTCTTTAACAATTTTCGAGGCGTTTTGCAACTCTTGTTCGATAGAAGTTTTTTCAACTTTGATTGCTTCAACGTTCACCTGAATGGCATTCTCATCAGGCTCTCCTGTTGATGCATGCGTAGCAGGTGCTTCTGGTACATCCAATCCTTTAGAGGTATCGATGACAACTTCTTTGACGACACTAGACTGTAATTTTTTCAAGTCCTGAATATCGTCTAAGACAAATTTGGTTTTCCAAAACGGGTGATCTACCCACGCTCCTTTGAGCGCATGGATGTACATGCCAACGACGACTTGCTTTGTAGATATGGTTTTAATCATAGTAAAGGCTATTTTCGCTTAAAAAGTTGCCTACAGATGCAAAGAAAAGAGGGCTAAAAAGCCCCCTTTATCTTAGTTAAACCAATGTAAGTTCTTTACAAACCAGCCGCCGCACGCAATGCTGCCGCTTTATCTGTATTTTCCCAAGTAAACTCAGGCTCGTCACGTCCAAAGTGGCCATAGGCTGCTGTTTTTGCATAAATTGGACGCAATAAATCTAACATTTTGACGATGCCTTTTGGACGTAAATCAAAATGCTCAAGCACTAAGGCTGTCAATACTTCGTTCGACACCTTGCCAGTGCCATATGTCTCCACCATCACGCTGGTAGGTTGGGCCACACCAATCGCATAGCTCACTTGTACCAAGCACTTGTCAGCCAAGCCTGCAGCCACAATGTTTTTAGCCACATAACGGCCTGCATAAGCGGCTGAACGGTCTACTTTAGAAGGATCTTTACCAGAGAAAGCACCACCACCGTGCGGTGCTGCGCCACCATAAGTATCCACAATGATTTTACGACCCGTTAAACCACAATCTCCTTGCGGGCCACCCACCACAAAACGGCCGGTTGGATTCACCAAATATTTGATCTCGCCTTTGATGAGCTCTTGCGGCAACATGGGTTTGATGATTTCTTCAATCGTCGCTTCGCGAATCGCCTCTAATGTCATTTCTGGCGAATGTTGTGTGGATACCAAGACCGTATCGATTTTGTGTGGCTTGCCATCAGCATATTGAATGGTCACTTGTGATTTTGCATCTGGACGCAGCCATGGCAAACGGCCATCTTTACGCAATTGCGATTGGCGCTCCATGATACGGTGACTGAGCCAAATCGGCAGTGGCATCAATTGCGGCGTCTCATTCACCGCATAACCAAACATCAAACCTTGGTCGCCTGCGCCTTGGTCTAGCGGGTCATCATTTGCATTGTCTACGCCTTGTGCAATGTCGGGAGATTGTTTGTCATAAGCCACCAATACGGCACAACCTTTGTAGTCAATGCCATACTCTGTGTTGTCGTAGCCGATGCGCTTAATCGCATCACGTGCGACTTTTATGTAGTCTACATTGGCGGTAGTGGTAATTTCACCGGCCAACACGACCAAACCAGTATTGGCGAGCGTTTCCGCAGCCACTCGTGCGGTGGGGTCTTGCGCTAAAATAGCGTCTAAAATGCTGTCAGATACTTGATCAGCGAGTTTGTCTGGGTGTCCTTCGGAAACAGATTCGGAAGTAAAAAGATATTGAGTCATGTTGCGCCTTGAAAATGTATATTAAAAAAGTTTGAAATGACACACCGACTAAAGGCTAAAGCAAGTGCATCAGGACAACGAATTTGGTATTGTAGTAGAAATTAAGTTCGCACCCCATAAAAATTATTTTGTACGGGCGTGCTAACTTCCACGCAACACTATGCACTATCATCGGCAATATGAAACTTAACTTTACAAAAATGCAGGGCGCTGGCAACGATTTTGTTGTAATTGACAGTTATACCCAGCCCATTTCACTCACTGCAGCACAAATCCGACACATCGCTAATCGTTACTTTGGCGTGGGTTGCGATCAATTACTGATGGTAGAGAAAACCGCTACGCCCAATGTCGATTTCCGTTATCGCATTTTTAATGCCGATGGTGGCGAAGTAGAGCAATGCGGCAATGGTGCACGTTGTTTTGTGCGTTTTGTAGTGGATAAGCATTTAACGAAAAAACATGAAATCACGGTCGAAACTGCCAGTGGTGTGATCACGCTCAAACTGCAAGACGATGGCCAAGTGACCGTGAACATGGGCGCACCAAAATTTGCGCCCGCGCAAATTCCATTTGACGCAGCTGCACAACAAACCTTGTACCCGCTAGCGCTGGCACAAGCGGAGATACAGATATCCGCAGTCTCCATGGGCAATCCCCATGCGGTGACGGTCGTGAACGATGTGAACACAGCCCCTGTGGCTGAATATGGCCCGCAAATAGAAGCACATCCGCGTTTTCCGCAACGCGTGAATGCTGGATTTATGCAAGTCGTAAGTCCACATGAAATCAACTTACGGGTGTATGAGCGTGGCAGTGGCGAAACCTTGGCCTGCGGCACCGGTGCATGTGCTGCCGCTGTGAGTGGCATTCAGCTTGGCTTACTGTCCTCTCCGGTACTGGTCAACACCCGGGGCGGCAATCTCAACATTGCTTGGGAGGGTGAAGGAAAACCTGTGATGATGACCGGCCCCGCAGAAATCGTATTCGATGGCGAAATCAATATTTAACGCATAATATTTAACTTAAGCACCAGAAAGTCACGTATGGAAAATGAAATCAAAGCCTATTTAAAAGCGCACCCAGAGTTTTTTGAGCACAACGCGCATTTGCTCGCCGAAATCTTTTTGCCCAGCCCGCATGGCGATGGCGCGATTTCGCTAGCACAACGCCAGCAATTGGCACAGCGCGACAAAATCCGCATTCTGGAATCTAAATTCACGGAATTGATTTTGAATGCGGAAGAAAATGAAGCGACTGCCGACAAAGTGCACAGGCTCACCATTGGCTTGTTGGGCGCGCCCAATTTTGAGCAATTAAACGCACATCTGACGGCTTATTTACGTGATTACTTTGACTTACCTGACAGCCAGCTCAAGCTTTGGTCTAGCTCTAGCCTGTTGGCAGATAGCATCAGCGCTTTTATCGTGGCGGACGATGCCTTGAAAAACTGGGCAAAAGATTTATCGCAACCTTATTGTGGCCCCATGCCCAGTGTGGATATTGCAGGCTGGTTTAGCGAGCCGCCCGCCTCTATCGCGATTATTCCGATGCGCGGCAAAGACACGTTTGGCGTATTGGTATTACCGAGCGCCAATGCAACCCGCTTCTACCCAGGTATGGGCACGCTGTTTTTATCTCGTATAGGTGAGTTGGTGAGCGCATCCCTATTACGCTATATCAATTAAACTATATTCATCAACATTGGATTACCTCAATCAATACCTAGACTTTCTACATTTTGAGCGCGGCTTGAGCGACAACACGCGCAACAACTATGCGCGTGACATTCAGCAGTTACTGTCACTTAGCCAGCCTAGCGCATTGAGCAGCATACAAGTAGCACAAGTGCGCAAATACGTGGCCACCTTGCACGGCAAAGGGCTCGGCGGCAAAAGCATTGCCCGCATGTTGTCCAGCTGGCGCGGTTTCTTTGATTACTTAGTGCAACGTCACCAATTTAAGCATAACCCAGTGATTGGCATGCGCGCGCCGAAATCCCCCAAAACGCTACCGCAAGCACTATCCATTGAGCAAGCCACTAAACTGGTGGATATTCAAGAGGATGATGTCCTAAGCCAACGTGACCATGCCATCTTGGAGTTGTTTTATTCTTCCGGTCTGCGCTTGAGCGAGTTGGTTGGATTGAATATCGACCATATCGACTTTTCTGAAGGCACGGTACTGGTCACAGGTAAGGGCAATAAAACGCGCATCGTGCCCATAGGCACACATGCCGCGCAGGCCATTCAAACTTGGCTGCCATTGCGCGCCAGCATGCTCATGCGCAACCCCAGCGAAAAAGCGGTGTTTATCAGCAAGCAAGGCCGACGTATTTCTGGACGTAATATTGAATACCGCATGAAAGCCTGGTCGATTAAACAAGGCTTACATACTGCCGTGCATCCGCATATGTTACGTCACAGCTTTGCCACACATGTATTGCAATCCAGTGGAGATTTGCGTGCAGTGCAAGAAATGCTTGGGCACGCCAACATCAGCACCACGCAGGTCTATACGCATTTAGATTACCAACATCTCACCAAGGTGTATGACGCCGCACACCCGCGCGCGAAAAAGAAATGAATAAAAATTTGATTTAGGCCTTGAAACTGTCACCCATTGGGCGCATCTATAAGATTAAGACGTGACCATTCAGACGTGCCAATAATAATTTTTAACCTGTTAGGAAAAAAACCATGGAACATACACTACCAGCACTGCCCTATGCTAAAAATGCTTTAGCGCCTCATATTTCAGAAGAAACTCTAGAGTTTCACTACGGTAAGCACCACCAAACTTATGTCACCAATTTGAACAACCTGATCAAAGGCACAGAGTTTGAAAACAGTAGTTTGGAAGACATCATCAAAAAATCTTCCGGTGGCATCTATAACAATTCTGCACAAATCTGGAACCACACCTTCTTTTGGAGCAGCTTAACACCAAACGGTGGCGGCGCACCTACTGGCGCATTGGCCGATGCGATCAACAAAAAATGGGGCTCTTTTGACGAGTTCAAAAAAGCATTTCAAGCTTCAGCCGTAGGCAATTTTGGTTCTGGCTGGACATGGTTAGTGAAAAAAGCCGATGGCTCAGTAGACATTGTCAACACTGGTGCAGCTGGCACCCCATTGACGACTGCCGATACCGCATTATTGACCATTGATGTGTGGGAACACGCTTATTACATTGATTACCGCAATGCGCGTGCTAAGTTCGTTGAAGTATTCTTAGCTTCATTAGCGAACTGGGATTTTGCTGCTGCTAATTTTGCTGCTTAATCTGTAAAGTGGATGATAAAAAAGGCGCTCAATAGCGCCTTTTTTTTATTACTTGCTGATTATTGCCCACTCAACCTACGGCCATAACTGACTGCGTATGCCGATGGCCTCGCTAGCAAGATAGGATCGGCACTTGGCTCAATGCCATCTACCAATACAAGCGGATTGAACATATTGTTTTTTTCAAAGGTCTTGCCGTCCGCATCCACCGCACGGATAGTCAGCATGCCCAACTCCACCACACGTCTAGTATCAGGCCAAATGACAGTGGCGTTATTCACTTCGTCACCCGCATCGGCCAGCTGCACAGAAATACGATAACTCGCGGCCTCTTTCATTAATCTGGCTGGGAGCTCTTGCATCAGATAATCCGGTGCAGCTTTCTCTTGCTCTGTCTTACTCAAAAATTGCTGTCCATTGACGGGTTCTATGCGATAGCGGCCATAGCTCACCTCGCCTTTGGCATTGGTAAATTTAAACGCATTCACGCCATAAAACGCTTGTGTGGCAAAACTCACTGGCGCAGGTTTAGGTGTCGTGACGAACTTTAACGCTGCCGGATGGCTTCCCAAAAACTGTTCTACCGGGCTTGGTTTGGCTGCACCTGGCCCCGACGCGGCCACCGCATTGAGTAAGCCTAGAAAATCCTCTGGCGTAGCGGCAGGAAAGGCATTGACAGAAATACTCACGATATCGGTATAGCTACCATCGGCCAATTGAAAACGTATGGCAATCCCTTTGGGAAAAGCATTGCCGTCGGCATCCGGGATATTAGGCACGCCTGTAGCGTTGGAAAAACGCACAATCACTGGCGTAGCTGCACTTTGCAAATGCACCGCTTTCGTCACGCTGGCGGCAGATACTGCAGGCGTGAACTCGCCTTTGACCACCAAGCCTTTTGCATGATTAGCACGATAGCCTGCATGTGGGCCGCCAGATAACTTAGTCAGCGTATTGACTAGCTGCTCCGTAACCGGCTTGCTGCTCTCGGGTATGGCCTCACCCGCCACACTTAAACTGATACTTGAAACACAATATGCGGCCACAATAAACTTAAATACGGCTTTTTGATGCAAGATCATGACGGGCTCCTTGAGTGATGTTTAAACGATAACAATGGCTGATGAGTCAGTATATCAATAATTTTTTACAAAACATCGTGTCTTGCGTGTGTTCAATGGTCTAGTCATGGGTCTACACTAGCTGACTATCTTTTCATCAAATCATCTTGCCATGCATCGTTAAGTTCTTGCGCCATGCTTCCCCATTACCATCACATCCACAATTGTCGACTTAAAAAGTTTTTCGGCCTGCTATGTTTGCTCATAGCCACCTGGGCCACGCTGATTGGTTTGGCCTTATGCATCATCGCGCTGTTTAAATATGCGGATAGTATTGATAGACAAACCTACAATGAGGTATTGTTCACCATGATGTATGCCATGCTGGCAATATTTATCGGTCTACTGATAGGAATACAGGGCCGCGCCCTGCTAAAGCAAGTTTATGCAAAAGACAACCACTTACGCGATTAACACGTTTCATGCCCATGTTTACTTTGATATACAGCAAACAGCGCTGGCAGCCCAAGTGCGTGAACAGATTATCCAAGATATTCCGCAGCTGACTTACCGCGGCCAGCTCATTCCCATGTCGATTGGGCCACACCCCAAACCTATGTTTGAGCTGCATATTCCCGCAGATTGCATCAACTACGCCATGGCCAGCATAGACACCTTACGGCAAGGCCTATCTGTGCTGATTCACCCATTATTGGCAGATGATTATCTGGCACATACGGCAGAGGCAAAATGGCTGGGCACGCCGCTACCACTTAAACTTGAGGTATTGCGGTAAGCGCACCCTCCCCATTTGGGGGGAAATCGTACAAAATCTACATAGATTGCGCGAGAGAACAACAAATGGGCGTAAAAATTTGTTAATCTCTTATTAACTCTTCCAGACTCATGTATTGCATGACTGCGTTCAATAGCCTTGCTCGATTTAACATACTGTCAATCTGCATCATTGCTTTTGTAGTGCGTGCTGTATGGGCATTTTTAGTGGCAGTAGACCCTGTCGCCGATTCTTACCTGTATAACGCATTTGCACACAGTATTGCATCAGGCAAAGGTTATGCTTTTCCGGCAGGCAACCTTACTGTGTATTGGCCAGTCGGCACTTCAGCCATCTATGCCGCACTCTACTTCTTGTTTGGCAAATCGTTCTTGCCTATCGTACTGTTTAATCTTGTGATTGGTACGGCCATTGTCTGGTTAGCACATGCCATTGCAGCACGTTATTTAAGTAAAGTCGCAGCCAACCTCACTGCCATCTTCATTGCATGTTGGCCTATCCTGATTGAGTTTACGACCATTCTGGCCAGTGAGCTTATTTTTATTTTCTTTATTCTGGCCGCTATTTATATATGGGGCTCCAAACAACTCCAACCGACCTTTCGGGCAATTCTGTGGGGCGCATGCATTTGTGCCGCCACGTATATTCGCCCCACTGCGCTACCCTTGTTGGCTCTATTCCCAGCGCTCAGCTGGTTTTCAGGCGAAAAACTACGGCATGCTATTGTGCATGGCGCAATCGCGGTGATTACTGCCGCCATCCTGTTCGCGCCTTGGGTGTATCGTAACCATACTTTATTTCACCAGTTTGTACTGGTCTCAGCCAATGGTGGGGTCAATCTATGGATGGGCAACAACCCGCAATCCAATGGCGGCTACATGGAACTGCCCGAAATTGCCTTTGAGAATGAAGTCGCAAGAGACCGTTATTTTAAGCAACAAGCCGTCGATTTCATCGCACATAATCCGCTCAGTTATTTGCAGCTGATGGTGAAACGGGCGATCACTACGTATAAATCTGAGACAATCGGCATTGTTTGGAACGGCGATTTATATAAGCATCTGAATAGCACCAGCCTGCTCGTACTCAAGCTGCTATCTACATTGTATTGGTGGCTGATGATAAGCTGCGCGCTCTTGGGCTTCTATTACCTATGCAAGCGCAAACCCTTGCCTTGGCACCATGTGCTATTCGCGGTCAGCGCGTTTTTCTTTGTTCTCCCCATATTCACTGTGGCGCAGGATCGATACCATTTGCCACTTGACCCGTTTATTGCCATTTTTGCAGCCTATGCCATTGAGCAAATCCTTCAACGCAGACATTCCCCACCTCTATTGAATACCCCAACTTTATGAGAAAGCTTTCCGACATGAGCACCACCCTGATCCTTCTTATTCTATGCAGTGTTCTGCTTTCGTCTATCGCACAAATTGTGCTCAAAACAGGCATGAGCAGCCCCAACGTACTGGCCACCATTCAGTTGGGAGATAGCCTCGCCATGTTTAAGTCTATTTGTAGCAACCTGTATGTGATTGGCGGATTGACGCTGTATTTTGCCAGTGCTGCGGTTTGGCTATTGGTACTGGCTAGAGTTGATGTGAGTTTTGCCTACCCATTTGTGGGCTTGGGCTTTGTGGTCACCATGCTACTGGCATTTTTTATTAATGGTGAAGTGCTCAGCACCGCTAAGGTCATTGGCACTTTATGTATTGCGCTTGGCGTCGCCATCATGGCACAAGGATAAACATGAATAACAATAAGCACCCTTTATGCGTTGATTGCGACGGTACGCTGATCGCAACGGATCTACTGTATGAAGCGTTTTTTCTTATGCTCAAACAATATCCCATCGGCTTGCTATTTCTGCCTTTTTGGTTACTCAAAGGCAAGGCCTATTTAAAAAACCGCATTGCCGAAAAAGTAGAGTTTAACTGGGCCACACTGCCTTACCGAGACGAAGTGGTGCAATTGGCAGTGGATGCGCGAGCTGCGGGCAGAACAACGGTGCTGGCGACTGCCTCGCCACAAGTATGGGCAGATGGCATTGCCGACCATTTAGGCTGTTTCGATCAAGTGATCGGCACCTCACAAACAGTCAATCTCTCCGGTCATCGCAAAGCGGATCACTTGGTTAAATTGTTTGGCGAAAAAGGCTTTGAATACGCAGGAGATACGCAGGTAGACATGCAAGTGTGGGCTCACACCTCCGGTGCCATCGTAGTTTCCGCACAGCAACATTTGGTGCAGCAATTAGCCAAACAGACGATACCCGTTGTTGCCCATATTCAGCCCAAGTCTGCCGGACTGCTAGTCTATGTGCGCGCTTTACGCGTACACCAATGGCTTAAAAACCTGCTCATTGTCGTCCCATTATTAGCGGCCCATCAACTGAGCGTTATCCAAGGTTTAGCGCAAGTTGGCCTTGCATTTGTGGCATTTAGCCTGTGTGCCTCTGCCGTCTATGTGCTCAACGATTTACTTGATCTAGAATCAGATCGACAACATATCCGTAAGCGCAAACGTCCTTTTGCCGCCTGCACTATTCCACTCTGGCAAGGTATATTGATGGTACCGGCTTTGCTGGCTCTGGCTTTTGCGATTGCTTACTTATTGCCCATGCAGTTTATGTTAGTGCTGTTGGCCTATTTTGTGATGACACTGGCTTACTCTATCCGCTTAAAACGGCAAGTCATTGTGGATGTGATGATGCTGGCCGGGCTATATACCATGCGCATTATTGCCGGCGCTGCCGCCACCAACATTACGCCTTCATTTTGGTTGCTGGCATTCTCAATGTTTATCTTCCTAAGTTTGGCGATGGTCAAACGCTACTCGGAGCTACTGATTACGCTACAAGCCAATAAAAAGGAACCAGCCGGCCGTGGCTACTCGGTTGAAGACTTACCTGTGCTGATGGCAATTGGAGTAAGTGCTGGTTTAGGCTCGGTACTCATTTTGGCGCTATATATCAATAGCCCGGAAACCAGCCAAATGTACCCCAACACCATGTGGCTATGGCTGATTCCTGCCATTATTCTCTACTGGACTAGCCGTATGTGGATGAAAGCGCACCGCGGTCAGGTAGATGATGACCCAGTGGTGTTTGCCGCCAAAGACTGGCAAAGCCTCACGGTGATTGCACTCTCCGCCATTATTTTTGCGGCCGCATTATTCGCCTAATACTAGGTTATCTGACGCTAGCAATTAGACTGCTCTAACTTTGTAATGAATAAGGCTACCTCAGGGTAGCCTTATTCATTCTCACTTTCCCTATTTGAATCTGAGCATTCTCCTGCTAAAATGCAATTATGTTGCATAAGCTAGTCCTTCATGTCGTACTCGTTGTCCTATTTGCATTCACGCAAATAGGCGCAGCTACGCATGAAATCAGCCATTTCAGCAATACTACACAACAGACACAACCCGATCAGCACACAAGCCCGGATCAATGTAGCCAGTGTTTAGCCTATGCACAATCCGCAGCTGGCACATTGGTACACACGTTTACTATTCCGTTGTTGCAGGCAACGTTTCAGCTTGCTGTCGCATTTGTCCAACAGTATCTATCCACTGCACCTGCCACCTATCGCGCCCGCGCACCCCCTGTTTACCTCAATTAAATCTTAATGCTCCCAACCAAAATTGGTTGGCTTTCTGCTATTTATTTGAGGATGTTTCAATGTTGCCAAACTCACCCTATACGCGTGCTCATGTTGCACCCACTGCTTTAAAATTAAAATCCATACCACTGATTGTGAGTTGTCTGATTAGTCATGCCGCACTCGCCGATGACGCTAATGCCATTCATTTGGAGAGTATTCCTGTGACAGGCAATCCGCTGGGGGTGGCTTCAGATGAGCTAGTGGTGCCAGTCTCTGTACTCAATGGCCGTGAGCTGAGCCTACGCCGTGAGGGTACCCTAGGTGAAACGCTCAACGGTATTCCCGGTGTGACCGCTACGCAGTTTGGGCCCAATGCCTCACGGCCAGTGATCCGCGGTTTGGATGCCGAGCGCGTACGCATTATGCAAAATGGTATTGGTGTATTGGATGCATCTAGCCTTAGTTTTGATCATGCGGTAGGAATAGACCCGCTGATTATCGAACAAATTGATGTAGTGCGTGGGCCAGCTGCTTTGCTCTACGGTGGTAGCGCGGTGGGTGGCGTAGTCAATGCGATTGATCATCGCATTCCCAAGGAGCAACTAGACGGTGTGACCGGACGTGCCGAAGCAAGATTCGGCGGAGCTGACAGCACACGCAATGCAGCCGCAGTCGTGGATGCTGGTAACGGTCAATTTGCCATTCATGCCGATGTATACAATCGCAAGACCGATGATTTAGATATTACCGGCTTTGCTGTATCCCGCCGCAAAAGTGAGGCCGATGGCACGCCTCGTGAAAACAAGGGCAAGCTTGTGAATAGTAGTGCCGATGGCGATGGCGCAGCGTTGGGTGCAGCATTGACCTTTGACAATGGCTATATCGGCGCCTCCGTCTCTACACTCAATAATAACTACGGCGTGGTGGCGGAAGAAGCGGTGCGCATTGATATGCAAAGCCAACGTTGGGACATCGCCAGCGAGTTTACCGATTTAGGCCCTGTCATTCACCGCGTGAAGTTCCGCTTGGCACATACCGATTATGAGCATAGCGAACTGGAAGATGGTGAGATTGGCACCACTTTCAAAAATCGCGGCATTGAGGGAAGTTTTGAAGCGGGACATGCGCCGATTGCTGGATTAAACGGCGTGATTGGCTACCAATTTAGCAACACTAATTTTGAGGCGCTTGGCGAAGAAGCGTTTGTGCCCAGCGTGAACACGCAAAACAAAGCACTTTATGTGTATGAAGAACTACCACTAGGCACTGCAGAAGCCAAACATAAAATCACGTTTGGTGGTCGTCTGGGCCATACCACGGTAGATTCTAAAACCAATGCTAACTTTGGTGCTGGGCAAGAGAATAGTTTTAACCCACACAGCTTTGCTTTGGGCGGTTTATATAGCCTGAATGAACAATGGTCTGTGACCAGCAATCTTTCGCACAATGAACGTGCACCCAGTTATTTCGAGCTATACGCCAACGGCGCGCACGTAGCGACCGGTCAATTTGAGGTAGGCAATACCAATTTTGATGTCGAGCGCTCCAACGGCGTGGATGCGCAATTACGCTGGAAAAATAGTTTGCATAGCTTCAGCATTGGCGCTTACTACACACGCTTCAGCAATTTCATCGGCCTATTCAGCACGGGGAACGATATCGAAGTCGAACCGGGCGAGTTCTTACCAGAAGCCCAGTTCCGTGCAGTGCCCGCCGTGTTTAAAGGTTTAGAGGCGGAAGGAAAATTTACACTGACCGATCACCTGCAATGGCTAGTGCGTGGTGACTATGTGCACGCCAAAGAAACGCATACTAATGACTACCTGCCACGCATTGCACCATTACGTTTAGGCACTGGCCTGCAATATGCATTTAGCAGCTTCAGCGCACGTATTGATGTCTTGCACGCATTTAAACAAAACAACACGGCAGACAATGAGTTAGCCACGGATGGCTACACCAATGTGTCTGCCTTGTTGACCTATAAGCTACCGGTAAAAACGCATGTGGAATTATTTGCCAAGGCCAACAATTTACTCAACCAAGAGATTCGCGAACACGCCTCGTTCTTGAAAGACATCTCACCTGCAGGTGAGCGCTCACTACTGGTGGGCGTACGGGCAGACTTCTAATCTCATCGCATTGCATTGCAGAGGGCATCACGCCCTCTGCGCTTTAAAACGCACTCTTAATTACACCACCATCTACCCTAAGCGCAGCCCCCGTAGTGGCTGACGCGAGTGGACTGGCAATATAAGTCACCATCGCAGCGACCTCTTCCGGCGTGGCAAAACGCTTAATGAGCGAAGTTGGACGCACCTTGTCAAAAAACTCTTGCTCAAACGCTTCGAACGACTTGCCTGCCGCCAACGCATCTACAAAATCTTCCACGCCGCGTGATTTGGTCGGGCCCGGCAATACACTATTCACGGTAATACCGGTACCGGCTACCGCTTCGGCCAACCCTCTGGCCACTGCGATTTGTGCAGACTTGGTCATGCCGTAATGAATCATCTCTGCCGGAATTTGCACGCCACTCTCGCTGGAGATAAAAATAACACGCCCCCAGTTTGCTTGCTTCATCCCCGCCAAATACTGACGCGCCAAACGCACGCCACTCAACACGTTCACGTCAAAGAAACGTGTCCAGTCTTCATCCGGGATTTCTTCAAAAGCTTTGGGTTCAAAAATGCCCAGATTATTGACCAAAATATCCACTTGGGGATAAGCCGCCAATAATGCATTGGCCACACTCGCCTGTGTTAGGTCGCCAGCATAGCCTTGTACAGTTTGTCCTGTGGTTTGGCGAATACTCTCGATCGTTTTATCGACAGCTGCCTGTGTACGACCATTGACGATGACGTGTGCACCTTCATTTGCCAGTGCCACGGCGATGGCATAACCAATGCCTGCTGTAGAACCGCTGACTAATGCGCGCTTTCCTTTAAGTTGTAAGTCCATACGTATTTTCCTTATTTAAATTAAAAATCTTCTAATACAATCTTGCCAATCACTTGCTGGCTTTCTAGCAAGGCGTGCGCTTGTTTCAGATGCGCCGCATTGATACGCCCCAAGTGTTGATTAAGTGTCGTCTTAATGAGACCCTGGTCGACATATTGCGCAACCTGATTCAATATCTCTTGCTGCCTGATCAAATCGTGCGTATTAAACAACGCGCGCGTGAACATCAACTCCCAATGTAAGGACACACTTTTACGTTTGAGTTTTCTCACATCAAACAATTCTGGGTCATCAATTAAGGCAAACTTGCCTTGCGGTTGAATGATTTCCACGATTTGCGCAAAGTGCTGATCCGTTTTATTCAGGCTAATCACATAATCCACGGCGGTGATGTCAAGTGCCGCCAGCTGGCTTTGCATGTTCTGATGGTGATTGATGACATGATGCGCCCCGATGCTTTGCAACCATGCCGTGCTCTCCGGCCTTGAAGCAGTGGCAATAATCGTCAGAGATGTGAGCTGCTTAGCCAACTGTACCAATACTGAGCCGACCCCGCCGGATGCACCAATTACCAGCAACGATGCTGGTCTCTGCGCGCGTTGCACTTCTAATCGATCAAACAAAAGCTCCCAAGCGGTTAAGCTGGTCAATGGCAAAGCGGCCGCCTCTGCAAAACTCTGTGACTTAGGCATATGGCCCACAATGCGTTCATCCACCAATTGGTACTCACTATTGCTACCAGCTCTGGCAAGTGACCCTGCGTACCAGACGCGATCACCCGCCTTAAATTGGATGACCTCACTGCCTACGGATGCCACCACGCCAGTAGCATCCCAGCCCAATATTTTCGCGGCTCCAATCTCTGGCGCCATGCCTTTTCTGACTTTGGTATCCACCGGATTGACTGAGATAGCTTTCACTTCCACCAATACGTCATGCCCCTCCGCATGTGGCATTGGCAGTTCCAAATCCACCAGCGCATCCGCTTGTGTGATTGCTCGGTTTTGATAATAGCCAACCGCTTTCATACCGCATCCCTTCCTATATGTTTAGTGCATTCTACGGCTTAAATTATTAACAATAAACATGGTATTATCGAATTTACTTTCAATATTTTTTTGATAATCACATCGTATGGTAAGACTAGATGACATTCAAATCTTTGTGCGTGTTGCCGAACACGGGGGATTTTCAGCAGCCAGCAAATCGCTGGAAATTAGTCCTGCTGTAGCGAGCATAGCGATTAAACGCTTGGAACAAAGCTTAAACACGACACTATTTGTACGCACTACCAGAAGTTTAAGCATGACGCAGGCCGGTCAACTATATTTAGAACATGCCAAGGCTGCGCTGCAAGCAATCAAACAAGGTGAGTCTGCGATTGCGCTGAAACAAGGGGAAATCAGTGGCCGATTATCCATTTCCATGCCTTCAGACTTAGGGCGCGGCATGTTGCGGAGTGCCATGAATGCATTTCAGCGCTTACACCCCAAGTTGGAAATCAAGATGATGCCGAGTGACCGCATCTTCGATTTATACAAAATGCCGGTGGATGTGGCGATACGCTACGGCACGCCTAGTGACTCCGGCTTATATGCCATCCCTCTTGTTGCCGATAACCACCGTGTGGTGTGTGCTTCACCAGAGTATTTTAACCAGCATGGAAAGCCTTTGCAGCCAGAGGATCTCTCACAGCACACTTGCTTATGTTTTATGCTGAATAATGTAGTGCACAACAAATGGCAGTTTGCACAAGCCAACGATAAATATGTTGTTACGGTCAGCGGCAATAAGGTATCGGACGATGGAGATATGGTGCGTCAATGGGCGGTAGACGGCGAAGGTATTGCCTATAAATCCAAGCTCGATGTCTTGGACGATATGCGCGCTGGCAAACTAATCCTCGCACTAGAAGATTATGCCGCGGAGCCTGTGCCACTGCACTTTATCACCGCACAACGTGTGAGCACGATGCCGGCAGCGCATGCCTTATTAGATTATTTAAACAATGCGTTTAAAGCGTATTTGGCCAACGACCAATCACCTAGCCTAGTAACACCAAACCCCAAACCACCACAGTATTGAGTAGTGCGATGAACACTGCAGCGCTGCCAATATCCTTGGCGCGTTTAGCCAGCTCATGGCGCTCAATGGAAACTCTATCCACTACTGCTTCAACCGCAGAGTTGAGCAACTCGACGATTAACACTAAAAAAACACTGCCGATCATCAAAGCGCGATGCAATGGCTCGTGGCTCAAATACAAAGCCAGTGGGATCAGCACACACGCCAAAAACACCTCTTGCCTGAATGCATCCTCATGCTTAAAAGCTGCCTTAAAGCCATCGAGTGAGTAACCAAAGGCATTCAACAAGCGGCGCAAACCGGTTTTACCTTTAAAAGGACTTTCTTGGTGGCTGGTAGAGTTAGAATTTGAGTCGTTCATGGCATCATATGGTCAAAAAGTTATCCTGCTATTTTAACATGCGTTATCATATTGTTTTGTGATGAATCGTAATCAGTTAGGGCACAACATGGCACGCACAGTACATTGTATTAAGTTAGGTAAAGATTTGGATGGAATGGACTTCCCTCCCTACCCGGGTGAGCTTGGAAAACGCATTTACCTGCAAGTTTCCAAAGAAGCATGGGCCGCCTGGCTCAAGCAACAAACCATGCTGGTGAACGAGAACCGCTTGAGTTTGGCAGATCCTTCCGCACGTAAGTATTTATCCGAGCAAACAGAAAAATACTTTTTTGGGGATGGCGCCGATACTGCTAGCGGCTATGTCCCAGAAAAACCCTAGACTTTAAATACCTAGGTTTAAAACACTTAGTTAAAAACTCAGTGATACATACATAAAAAAAGCACCTCAATGAGGTGCTTTTTTTATGTAGCTAAGCAATCAAGAAAGCGTTTCGCGTTCGATATCTTGCAAGCTGGTATGACGAATATCTTTGCCTTTGACCATGTACACCACGTACTCGGAAATATTCTTAGCGTGGTCACCGATACGCTCTACCGCTTTGGCCACAAACAATACTTCGAGTGACATCGAAATCGTGCGTGGGTCTTCCAGCATAAACGTAATCAGTTGACGCATGGCAGCGCGGAATTGCTCATCTACTTGCTCATCCTGCTTGGCCACTTCTAGGGTTTGACTCACATCCAAACGGGCAAATGAATCTAAAGAAGTGCGTAGCATTTCACGCACAATTTTCACCATGGTTTTGATTTCAGTAAACCGCGGTTTAAACATGCGGTCTTCTTCATAAATACGCTGCGCCGTACGTGCAATCTTGGTCGCTTCGTCACCGATGCGCTCAAGATCAGTAATGGTTTTCACCATCATCATAATCATGCGCAAGTCGCCGGCAGCTGGCTGACGACGCGCAATGATGTGGCTACAGTCCTCATCTACCTGCACTTCTAATGCGTTGACGCGTGCATCACTTTGCATCACATCTCTAGCCAACTTTAAATCAGCACGTAATAAAGCTTCGAGTGCGTTTACAATTTGCTGTTCCACCAAGCCACCCATTTCAAGTACTTTGGCGCGTACCGCTTCTAGTTCGGCATCGTATTGTTTTGAGGTGTGTTCAAATTGCATATGTGTATCCTAATTTATTATCTTGCAAACTTATCAAAGAGTTGTGACAACAATATGATAGTTTTTGTTATTTTTTACCTAATTACTTTTTGTAGGTTTTCACACCTTCAGACGTTGCAAGTAACAATACGTTCGCAGGTCTTGCTGCAAACAAGCCATTGGTCACTACGCCCACGATTTGATTAATCTTGGCTTCCATCGCTACTGGATCAGAAATCGTCAACCCATACACATCTAAAATCACATTACCGTTGTCTGTCGTGAAATCACGCAGCTTTGGCTGACCGCCTAGCTTTACCAGCTCACGCGCCACTTGGCTACGCGCCATTGGCAACACTTCTACTGGTAACGGAAATTTACCTAACACCGGCACATATTTGGTTTCATCACAGATACAGATAAATGTTTTAGCCACTGCCGCCACAATTTTCTCACGTGTCAGTGCGCCGCCGCCGCCTTTTAACATGTGCATGTGTTCAGTAATTTCATCTGCACCATCCACATAGATATCCATACCGTCAATATTGTTCAAATCGAACACTTGAATCCCGTGACCACGTAAACGCTGCGCAGTGGCTTCTGAGCTTGCAACGGCACCTTCAATTTTGTGTTTTACTTTCGCCAGTTCTTCAATAAAGAAATTGGCAGTAGACCCTGTGCCTACTCCAATAATGCCTTCTTTGACATATTCCACTGCTGCTTTTGCTACTTGTTGCTTTAATTCGTCTTGCGTATAAGCCATTTTCAGTAAATCCTTAACTATTTCTTTTATAATACAAATAATTTCATATCATACACCGCAAAAGCCGCTTATAAAAATATGACGGTTTAAATTTCGCATGCAGACACCCGCTACCCTTTACCGTGAAAAAATAGAGCATTCCAAAGTGTATGCCGTTGCCAAAGAAACGCCTTTAGAGTTTCAGTCAAATTTATCCGCCCGCATCCATAACCGCGTACTCCTAAAACGTGAGGATATGCAGCCGGTATTTTCTTTTAAACTGCGTGGTGCTTATAACAAAATGGCCAATCTGTCGCCAAATGCGTTACAACGCGGGGTGATTTGCGCCAGCGCAGGTAATCATGCACAAGGCGTTGCATTGAGCGCACAAAAATTGGGGTGCAGAGCGGTGATTGTCATGCCAACCACTACGCCGCAGATCAAAATTAGTGCGGTAAAAGCGCGTGGCGCAGAAGTCGTGCTATTTGGTGACAGTTATTCCGATGCGTATGTGCACGCGCTGGAACTGGAGAAATCCCAAGGCCTAACGTTTGTGCATCCTTACGATGACCCCGATGTGATTGCCGGTCAAGGCACCATTGCGCTAGAAATTCTGAAAGATCACCCCGAGCCCATCGAAGCCATTTTTTGCTGCGTAGGCGGTGGTGGTTTGTTAGCGGGGATTGCCGCTTACATCAAAGCTGTGCGCCCAGAAATCAAAGTCATCGGCGTAGAAGCCAAAGATGCGGAAGCCATGACCGAGTCACTTAAATCGGGCAAACGCGTCATGCTAGAGCAAGTGGGCTTGTTTGCAGACGGCGCTGCGGTCAAACAAGTAGGTGAACACACGTTTGCACTGTGTCAGCAATATGTAGATGAAATGATCGTCGTCGATAACGACGCGATTTGTGCCGCGATTAAAGATGTGTTTGAAGACACGCGCAGTATTTTAGAACCCGCAGGTGCACTCGCCACTGCCGGTTTAAAAGAGTATGCAAAACGCCACAGCCTAACTGGCAAAACACTGATTGGGGTTGCTTCTGGCGCCAATATGAATTTTGACCGTTTACGCTTTATTGCAGAGCGCGCCGAGTTAGGTGAGCAGCGCGAAGCCGTGCTGGCAGTGACGATTCCAGAAAAACCGGGTGCGTTTAAAACATTCTGCCGCTTACTGGGCAATCGCAATATTACCGAGTTTAACTACCGCTACTCAGATCCGGTGAATGCGCATATTTTTGTGGGCGTGGCAATTCAGAGCACCACAGAGTCAGATCAATTGGTCGCAGCACTACAAAATGAAGGCTTACCAGCGTTAGACCTGACTCATAACGAGGTTGCCAAACTGCATTTACGCCATTTGGTGGGCGGCCATGCGCCGCAAGCCACCAATGAGGTGGTGTACCGTTTTGAGTTTCCGGAGAAACCGGGCGCGCTGATGAATTTCTTGGAGTCCATGGGCCACAACTGGAACATCAGCTTGTTCCATTACCGTAACCATGGTGCAGACTTTGGTCGCGTACTGGTTGGCATGCAAGTGCCGCCAGAGGAAAAAACTGCATTCGAGACATTCCTTAAGCAATTGGGCTACCCGTATTGGGATGAATCGCAGAATCCAGCATATCGATTATTTTTAGGTTAATGATTGACGGTTGAACCAACACCAGTGGCTCAAATCAACCATATTTAGGCTGATTTGAGCCACTTCAACTAGCCCATATTTTAACCACATGATTTAATTCATTATTTTACGTATATCAAGCCAGTATGTTTTTTGCTTGAATAGTAAACTAAATCAAAAATAAGCAATCCTTAACTATAAGGATGCATAACAACAACTTTGGAGAATATGAATGAAATTATCTTCTGCGCGATTGCCAACAGGCACGCACGTATTAATGATGGCATTGTTAATCGGATTAAGCGCCTGTGACAAGCAAGAGAACATCCCGGAAACCATTCCAGCTGAAACTGCAAAGCCTATCGTCCCTGACGCCACCACCATTAGCAGCACTAACTTGGCCTATGTAACCAGCCAAGATGCTGGCGTCAGCGTGATTGATTTAACCGCAATGTCCGTAGTAAAACAATTCGATGTGAAAGCAGAAGGCCCACGTGGTCTAGGCGTAACAGATGATGGCAAAAAGCTGATTGTTGCAACCCGTGGCAATGCGAGTATCTCGGTCATCGATACAGTCACAGGTGAAGTGTTAAAACAAATCCCCGTGGGTAAAAATCCTGAGTTCGTACGGATAAAAGGTGATTTTGCTTATGTTTCTTCTGAGCCAAGTGCAAAAGGTGGACCACCACCAGCACCCGGTGCAAAAAAAGCAGAGGAAGAAGATGATGACGATGACGAAGAAAAAATCCCAGCCAAAATTGCGGTAGTGGATTTAATCAAAGGTGAGAAAGTACGTGAAATCACCGGCGGCCCGGAAACCGAAGGCATCGAATTCTCCGCTGATGGTAAACAATTGGTCATTACCAATGAAGCAGACAACACCATTACTGTCCACAATATTGAAGATGGTAAATTGGTAAAAACCATTCACACGCACGAGTATGGCGACCGTCCACGCGGCATCAAAGTTTCGCCCGATGGCAATACCTATGTGGCCACATTGGAGTTCGGCAATAAGTTCTTAGTACTGGATAAAGACTACAACGTGTTGCGTACGGTTGATACTGGTCAAACGCCTTACGGCATTGCATTCAACCATGCTGGCGACCGCATTTTTGTGGCCACCAATAAAGAAAAAGCCCTGCAAGTATTTGATGCTAAAACCTTTGAAAAAATCAAAGACATTCCAACCGGCAATCGTTGCTGGCACTTTAGCTTTACGCCGGATGACAAACAAATTCTATTAGCGTGCGGTAAGTCAGATGCTCTATTTGTCATTGATGCAGAGAAGCTTGAAGTCACCAAGCAAATAGAAGTGAAAAATATGCCTTGGGGTTTGGTCACTTATCCGAAAGCCATGGGTAGCTTAGATACTAAAAAGTAATTTCGTTTAGCTAAACAAAAAAGGCGCTTCATGCGCCTTTTTTTATTACGTGCTTTCAAGTTAGCCCTTACCTTGCTGCACCAACTCACCGTACTGCTCCGGCGAGATTAAGCCTTGTTGCGCCGCTTTGGCTTGGGTATCTGCATCCAACACTAGTTGTAACGGTTCAATGCGCTTCCACTGCGCGATGGGCGTTTCACAGTGGGTTTGCGGCACGTATTGACTGGCTTGCTGACGAGTATAGCGGTGAATATAACGCGGACAATTGATAAACATCTCTTCTATTGTCACTCGCACAATCAACTGTGCTTCGTGGTATTCCGCCAGCAGTGGATCCTGCTTATGCACGCTGGCAGTACCATGCACGCGCACGCGATGCGGCGTTTCAAAATCGATAAATAGCATGCCGACTTTATGGTTTTGTGTCATGTTGCCCATGGATAAAAACATGCCATTGCCATCATAACTGGGGAAAGCCAAGGTCTTACTGTTCACCACTTTTACAATTCCCGGATTGCCGCCTTTATAAGAGCAAGTTGGGAAACCACGATGATCAATGGTGGTCAGAAAGAACATATCACGGCTTTCAATAAACGCCTGATGTTCCGGCAATACCTCTGGCACGACAATAATGCTATTGACTGCATCGGCCAAAGCCGTGGTATCGAAATCCGCCTGCAATGCCCGATGTTGCGGTCCGTATAAATCTGACATGCGCTACCCCTGTAATGTTGTAACTTAGTTTAAATAATGCATCGTGCCCTACTTTAATAACTCCAGAATATACGCCCAATCTTTGGGATCTACTGGCGTGATGGACAACCGATTACCGCGCTGCAAAATGCGTAGACCCTCTAATGCCGGCGTTTCCCGCATCTCCTTTAGGCTGAGCAAGCGTGTTTTACGTACTAGTTTTACATCGACATTAAACCAGCGCGGTGTTTCCTGCGTGGCTTTCGGGTCAAAGTACTTATGACCTTGCACAAATTGTAGGCGATCCGGGTACGCCAATGAACTGACCTCACAGATACCAGCCACGCCGGGCTCCTCGCAATTAGAATGATAGAACAACACCCCATCACCCACTTGCATCTGATCGCGCATAAAATTACGTGCCTGATAATTGCGCACACCATACCAATCTACCGTTTGATTCGGTCTGGCCGCCAAATCATCAATCGAAACATCCCCCGGCTCAGACTTCATTAACCAATAACGCATCTCTATATCTCGTCTAATCATTTTCTCGTATCATACGATGGACTTAGTTTTAAATGGAATAGCAATGGCAAAAAATGTACTTGGCACACCACTACAAACATGTAGCACCAGCCCGATGACCGGATTTACACGTACCGGCTGCTGTGAAACTGGGCCGGAAGACAATGGTAGCCACACGGTATGCGCACAGATGACAGATGAGTTTTTGGCATTTTCGTTCTCCAAAGGCAATGATCTTTCCACCCCAAGATTAGAGTTTGGATTTACCGGACTCAAAGCCGGAGATCGCTGGTGTGTGTGTGCTGCACGTTGGCTGGAAGCTTCAGAAGCAGGCTTCGCCCCGCCTGTGGTGTTGGAAGCTTGTCACGAAAGATGCCTAGACATTGTGAGTCTGGCGGATTTGAAATATCACGCACTGAGATAAAGATAAAAACAAATTCAGAAAGTTTTGAATTTACACATCAAAATTTAAGGTGTTTGAGCGGCACTTTGCGCAACATCAATTGAGACGAGGCATTTGAGCGAACGCAGTACACTAAGTACGAGGAACGAAAGTAACGCAGTGTCAGCGAGACTTCAACAAGGTTAATTCTCTTTGGTGTTACCTGAGCCGTTAATCCTGAACCAAAAAAGTTCAGGTGGTAACAGCCTAAAGCGCTTTAGGTTCACTCACCAAGGGCTACTTAAAAGCAGACCCAATTTAGAGCGATCACACCGCACCCGAATAGCCGAAACCTATAACAAAGACTAGTTCAAGGAATTTAGACTCAGGCAACACCAAAGAAAACGTTACGCCAAAAGATTATGTTTTTAGGATGTTAAAACGTATTTGTGACGTTGAAATGAAGTGATTTGGCTACAACAGCTTATTTTGCAAAGAAATCGCCTCATCAATCTGGTTTTGCATAGTAAACATCCTACGCTTAATATCACCCACGTCAACTCCACCAGATTTAGTATTCAGCAACTCATGAGAAATGTTCAGAGCTGCCATAATAGCAATTCGTTCCACGCCCACAATCTTTCCCGCATCGCGAATTTCGCGCATTTTATGGTCTAAGTAATCCACCGCTTCCAGCAAGCCCTGACGCTCATCGTCTGTGCAAGATACTGTGAACTCACGACCTAGAATCTCAATATCAATTGGTTTTGAAGCCATTAAGATTGCCCCTCAGCCGGCAAAGTGCCAAGTAAAGTTTCCAACTGGTCACTGGCTTGCAGCATATTGCTTTTGAGACGTGCAGAGTCTTGCGCCGCTTTGGTCAGTTCAGATCGCAATTGCTGATTCTCATCGCGCAACGTTGCACAAACGCCGATGAGTTTACTCACTTTGTCTTCTAAACTTTTTAAATCAATCTCCATGCGCCCACTATAATTGAAAAAATTCATTAGCGTCAATAGCTAACGTTCACTATTCAAAGTGAATTAGCATGTTTCAAAATTTCTGTTGTATAAAAATTTTTAAGTCAGCGGTTACTTCGCTATAATAACGCCTGTTGTTAGGTGCCGGCATTGCATTTCTGCAATCCGGTGAAACTGGGAAACAGGTGCATTGTGTTTTACGCAATTATTCCTGTGCTGCCCCCGCAACGGTAAGTGATTTGAGATTTACCACATGCCACTGAGCTACATTCGCTTGGGAAGGCGTAAATCAAATTGTCACAAGCCCGGAGACCGGCCTACACAACATACGCTCAATCATGGGCAAAGTTTGGAAATGCCGCGGGGTGACGGTACATCAAAACGAGTGCCATGTATTATTGCCCCCGTTGCGGTCTGTTCATCTCAATGTATTCCCATTCATACAATGCATCTTGCATGCGGGGACGCGTGTACATCAGGGAAAAGAGAATGAACAAAACTATTATTGCCAGTCTGATTGGACTGGCTTTCAGCAATACTGCTTTTTCGGCAGAAAATATCGACTTAGACGAGATTACGGTTAAAGCCAACCGCTTTGAGCGCAAAGAATCTGAAACCACTTATGCTTCAGAAATCCATACTGCAAAACAAATTGAGACATCTGGCGCACCTACGTTATACGATTATCTGACACAACAAACATCCTTAAATGTGTCACCTAACATTGGCAACCGTGCAACACCTGCTATTAACATGCGTGGCTTTGGCAATGAGAATGGCTATCAAAATGTGGTCATCACAGTGGACGGCCAGCGATTAAACAATATCGATCTACAACCTGCTTTATTAGCAGGCATTCCATTAAGTAATATTGAGCGTATTGAAATCAGCAAAGGCAGCGGCTCTGTTATTTATGGCGATGGAGCAACTGCTGGTGCGATACAAATCTACACTAAAGCTAAGTCTGGGGTAACCGTGAATACCTCTTTAGGTAACTTTGGACAAAAAAACCATGCTATTTCAGCAGGCATTTCAGAGGAGTACATTGATTTATCAGCTAACCTAGCCCATGACAGCTATGACGGTTTTAGCAAAAAAGACGCCTCTGGCCATAAAGATCAATTCACAAGTAACAGTCAAAACGCCAAACTCAAGATTAAGCCTACCGATTTTTTACGCTTCTTTGCGGAGGGTACCAGCTCACGCAATGATATTCGTTATGTGAACCCAATGACGAAAGCACAATTTAAAGATGACCCTAAGCAAGCTAACGGCACTTACAATCATCAATCATTCGATACCGACCAATGGCAATTGGGTGCTGAGTGGGACATTCTTAAAAACCTGCAATTGCGTGCAGTGCACTATAACGAGGACAAGTTCTCAGAGTTTATTTCTGCCACCCCCTCTACTGCAAACTCCATCTACAAGAGCAACGACATCAGCTTACGCTATCAGACAGACAGCTTTAGCCTGATTACCGGTTATCAGAACTTTGATGGTGAGCGTAACCGTTTTAGTGATTTCTTTGGTGTAACCTCTGACAAAACCACCAAGAAAAACGAAGCTGTGTACATACAAGGTGAAGTAAAGTTAGCTGATTGGACCCTCTCTGGGGGCGCGCGCGATGAAAGTGTGCGTTACAATTTCAAACCCGTCATCAACCCATTTGGCACAGCAGCAGCCAAAGAAAAACAGGATATTGATGCTTGGGATATTGGCGTGAATTATAAAGTTAACCCAAGCTTATCCATTTTCACCAATTACAACCAAGCCTATCAAGCGCCTGACATTGACCGTTTATTCGGTTTTGGATTTGGCTTTAATGGTTTTATCGAGCCCGCTAAAACCAGAACCCTCAATCTAGGCCTCAATCACATCAGTGATAAAAATCGTTTAAAAGTGACTACGTTCTACACCAAACTAGATGACGAGATTTTTCTCGATGTTGCTACCTTCTTGAATACCAACATTGATAGATCCCACAAATATGGATTTGAGATTCAGGACTATTTCCAGATTAATGAGCAATTGAGTACATCGCTTATTTATAACTACACGCGCGCTAAAATTGATCGTGAAGATCGTGGTGCTGGCGCCTACAATGGCAAAGACTTACCAGGTGTGCCGAAGCATTCTGTCGTCGCGAATTTAAATTGGAATTTTTTCACAAATGCACATCTCAACTTAAATCACACATGGCGTTCACGTGCCTATGCGTTTAATGATCTTGAAAATAATTTTGATCAAAGACAGAGTGCTTATGAGTCAACGAATATTGCTTTAAATTACCAGTTTAAAAATATTCAGCTATATACGGCTATCAATAATCTGTTTGAACATGAAAACTCCATACAAGTCGCTGATGACTCTATCTACCCAGTAGACTTTGTGCGTACATGGCGTATTGGTATGAAGGCAGATTTTTAACCAGGGATTTATGATTAAAGTGACATAGTGGTATGATTAGATTTTTACCACTATGTGCACTTGCAATAAGAGATACTATGTCAAAAAACTCGGCTTTAAGCGTTAAAACCCAACTGTTAGTTGCTGCAGCAATTAGCTTTTTTATGCTACTTACACGCGGTAGCCATGTGCTCACCAGCGTAGCGTTACCAGATGCAAGCTTGGCACTGTTTTTACTGGGCGGCATCTACTTGGGCAGTCAGTTTATTAGCCGATTGGCATGGTTTGCAGTATTTTTTATATTGGCAACGGTGATTGATTTTGGTGCCGCCGCATTTGATCCAGCACAAGGTTTTTGCTTGACCAATGGCTATTGGGGATTGATTCCTGCTTATGGCGCGATGTGGTTGGGTGGTGTATGGTTAGCCAAACAGCGAGATGCATTTAATGTTGTGCCATATACATTGGTAAGCTTAGCAACCACCTTCCTTGCCTTTGTGATTTCCACACAAACCTACTATCTATTCTCTGGTCGCTTTCCAGCGAACGGTGTGATCGAATCGATGCAACATGGTTGGGAATATCTGCCTAGCTGGATGGGCTTCTCGATGATGTATTTTGCTATCGCTTGGCTTACTGTCTTGGCTTTTCGCAATATCAAAGCACTTCAAACTTCGAAAGTGTAATGCGCTATGTTTGTACAAAAAGCCGCTCATATTAAGCGGCTTTTTTTATCGCTCAAATGACTAATCGACACGCTTATACCGAAGCCGAACAAGCCGCTATTTACAAAGCCATTGCGGAGCGACGCGATATGCGGCATTTTTTGCCTACGCCTATTGCGCCAGAACTACTGACTAAGCTATTACAAGCCGCCCACCATGCGCCTAGCGTGGGTTTGATGCAGCCTTGGCGTTTTATTCGTATCAGTGACCCTTCTTTACGCAAAGCCATTCATGCACAAGTGGACGCAGAACGTATTAAAACTGCGCAAGCCATTGGTGAGTTTGAAACTACTGCTCGCATGGCAGAGTTTATGCGCTTAAAAGTAGAGGGCGTCTTGGACTGCGGCGAGGTGCTCGTTGCCACTTTATGTGACCACAGAGAAAAACATATTTTTGGCCGCCGCACACTACCCGAAATGGACATAGCCTCCGTCAGTTGCGCTATCCAAAACATGTGGTTAGCCGCACGAGCCGAAGGCATTGGCATGGGCTGGGTATCGATGTTTGACCCTGTGAAACTCGCTAAACTACTTAATATGCCCGATGGCGCAAAGCCAATTGCTATTTTATGCTTAGGTTATGTCAATAGCTTTTACAAAGCGCCGATGCTGGTTGAGGAAGGCTGGGCCAAAGAAAAACCACTTGCTGAGATGCTCATGGAGAATCAATGGCAAAATGATGTGGAGTCCAAATGAACGCCTTACCCCAGCGCATTGTTTGTTTAACCACAGAAACGGTAGAAGTGCTTTATTTATTAGGCGAGCAAGATCGCATTGTCGGCATTTCCGGCTACACCACACGCCCAGCAATTGCACGCCAAGAAAAGCCCAAGGTCTCAGCCTTTACCACTGCCAAAATCGACAAGATTTTAGCGCTAGCTCCCGATTTAGTGCTTGGCTTTTCTAATCTACAAGCCGATATTGCTGCGTCGCTCATTCAAGCTGGCATAGAGGTACATGTGTTTAACCAACGATCTGTTGACGATATTTTACGCATGATACTGACCACTGGCCGCTTAGTTGGCGCAACCGATAAAGCTGAAACCATTGTGCAAGATATTCAGCATCAAATTGAAACAGTACGCAACTCAGCTGCCAATTTACCACGCAAACCCAAGATATATTTTGAAGAGTGGGATGCGCCCATGATGTGTAGCATTCGCTGGGCAGCTGAGTTGATTGCGATTGCGGGCGGCGAAGATTGTTTTCCTGAGTTAAGCCAATATCACAGCGCGCAAGATCGTACAGTCACCCCAGCACAAGTGCTAGCGCGCATGCCAGACATTATTATTGGCTCTTGGTGTGGTAAAAAATTTCAACCAGAACAAGTGGCGGCACGTGAAGGTTGGCACAACATACCAGCCATTAAAAACAATATGGTATTTGAGATAAAATCAGCTGATATTTTACAGCCCGGCCCATCCGTATTTACATACGGGCTGACACAGCTGCAAACAATTATTCGACAATGGAGCCACGCCAATCACATGCAAAACCAACTTACTGCAGAGGCAACATAATATGGCGCTACATTTAATACTAGGCGGTGCACGTTCCGGCAAAAGCCGTTATGCGGAGAAGCTGGCAGCGCAACTAGAACTGCCAGTGATTTATATTGCAACTGCGCAAGTCTATGACCAAGAATTTAAGCAACGCGTGGAACACCACAAGGCATCAAGACCAAGCTATTGGACCACGATTGAACAACCATTTAACCTTGCGCAGTGTCTCGTTGCCCAAGACCAGCCGGATGTTTGCATTATTGTAGATTGCCTAACCCTGTGGTTGGCACAATGCATATGCCCAGATTGCGCACCGCTGGAAGGCGTAGACTGGCAACAAGAACGTGATCAGCTGCTTGCGGTATTGCCTACATTGCAGGCCAAGGTATTTTTGGTCAGCAACGAAGTCGGCATGGGCATTGTGCCACTCGGCGAAATCAATCGCCAATTTCAAGACGAACAAGGCAGACTTAACCAAGCCATTGCGGCCATTGCAGATCACGTGAGTTTTGTGGCCGCTGGCCTGCCGATTCAATTAAAGGGATAGTAATGGAGATATTTGAATTAAAAGGTGAGCATATTGCACTGTGCGATTTGCTTAAACTCGTGGGCATTGCCGATAGCGGTGGACAAGGCAAAGCCATGGTAGCTGAAGGCATGGTGACAGTAGACGGTGAAATTGAATTGCGCAAAACTGCTAAAATCCGCGCCGGGCAAACTGTAGAATGTATGGGGCAAACCATACAAGTGCGCTAACACTACCTAGCGTCTAGCGATTTACATACTCAATCTTTGGCACTGTGCCGCAAAAGTCTAATTGCGTGACGCTGCCATAATCAATATTAAACCGGAACAACCCTTTTAATTGCATATTCAACACATGCGCCAATATTGCACGAATCATACCGCCATGCGTGACCACCAACACATGCCCTTGCGGATGCTGCTGTAATATCTCTTCGACAAAAGCCACGCCACGCTGTTGTAGCTGGCTAAATGTCTCGCCATTGGGCGGTGCCAATTCTGCGTAATTTTGTGCCCAGTGATCAAACACATCACGCGGAATATCATCCCAAGCGCGCATCTCCCAATCGCCAAAATGCAGCTCTTTGAGCCGCTCATCATGCGCAATGTTGTCTGTTACTAACGCATGGGCTAATTTCACACAACGTTGTAACGGGCTTGAAAACACGGCATCAAACGTCAAGTGCTTTAGTTTATCTCTGGCGTGGGTTGCCTCACGCATAAAAGTCGCAGCCACATCGACATCGGTTTGCCCATAACAAACACCAGCTGGAATCTGTAAACTGGTATGGCGGATTAAGGTCAATCTCATACGTGCAAACTCCACACTAATACACCCAAATAAAATGCCAGCTCTGTCATTTGTTGTATGGCGCCTAAAGTGTCCCCCGTATAGCCCCCAAGCCAACGTTGGATTTTATGCGCCCACCACCACCAGACACACAGCACAGGCAAACTGGTAAGCAATATCAATAACGCTATGGTTTGCCACGCATGCTGACTCAACACCAACAACACAATCACAACTAGATAAGGCGCTAGGCCAAACATATGTGCGATTAAGGTATCTATTGTTGAGATTGCTGTGGCTAAAGGTTTCGATTTACCCTCAAACCGCACGTACACCAAGCAACGCATGACCCACACTGCAGCCAGGCGACTCAAGGCGTGTCCGCTAATCAATGCGACTGGCACTACAATCGGACTCATTGCGTTTATCGTTTGAAATTTTGCAAACAACATCAAAAATAGTGCGGTAGCACCATAGGTGCCAAGGCGCGAGTCCTGCATGATAGTAAGTATTCGCTCTTTATTCCAACCACCGCCTAAGCCATCTGCGCTATCGGCCAATCCATCCTCATGAAAAGCACCTGTCAGATAAATAGTCGCGGCCATACTGATGAGGACTGCCAACGATTGCGTCAATATGAAGTGCGCCAGAAAATACACAAGGGCAGCAACCAACCCCACCAAAATCCCAATCAGAGGGAAATACTTGGCAGCATGATTCAAATCAGCGTCTTTGAAATCAGGTAAATTAGGCACCGGGATACGCGTAAAAAAACCTAGCGCCAGCAGCAAGTGACGCCACTCTTGCTTCATGACAACTCCCTTTCGGAAACACCAGCGCTCTCAAAGCTTGCCATTTCATTGAGGAAATTCACAGCACTTTGCACGAGCGGATAAGCCAGTACTGCACCCGTGCCCTCGCCTAAGCGCAAGCCAATATCCAGCAAAGGTGTTGCGCCCAAATAATCCAACAGCGCTTGGTGGGCATGTTCATCTGAACGGTGCGCGAAAATACAATAATCCAACACGGCCGGCTCCAATTTACTGGCCACCAACAATGCAGCCGTGGCAATGAATCCATCAATCAATAAAACGGTTTTCTGCTCAGCCCCGCCTAACATTGCACCTACCATCATCGCAATTTCAAAACCACCAAATGTACTGAGCACAATATGAGCTTCTGCAGTTTGTAGTGCATGGTGTTGAATTGCCTGCGTTAATACATGTATTTTATTGGCTAATCCTGCATCATCTAACCCTGTGCCACGTCCCACACATTGGGTGATAGGAATGCCTGTGAGCACACTCATTAAACAGCTGGCACTAGAGGTATTGCCTATGCCCATCTCACCAAAGCCCATGATGTTGCATCCTGCTGCGATTTCGGAACGCGCCAACTCGGCACCGCGTGTCATAGCAACATCGCATTGCGCTAAAGTCATTGCTGGATACTCTAAAAAATTGGCCGTGCCCATGCCAATCTTGGCGTCTATCAAGCATGTATCCGATGCAAAAACATGGTTCACCCCTGCGTCGATCACACGTAACTGCATGCCGACTTGACCGCTAAACACATTAATCGCAGCCCCACCGGCAAGAAAATTCAACACCATTTGGGCAGTCACTGCTTGCGGATAAGGGCTCACACCACTTTGAGTAATGCCATGATCACCGGCAAATACCAGCATCGTCGGTTGTTTGAGTTGCGGCGTTAAGGTTTGTTGAATCAACCCAACTTGTAAGGCAATAGCCTCTAGCTGCCCGAGCGCGCCTTGCGGTTTGGTTTTGTAATTGATCTTATGGGTCAACGCATCTTTAAGCGTTGTATTGAGTGGCGTAATAGAAAATTGTGTCATGCCATATTTTACATGACATCAATAGAATTCATCCCGCCCAACGTATGCTGTGCGGGATGATAGATACTGTTTTGTTAATTCAAATAGCGCGAATTAAGGTGCAGTTGCTTCGTGTGCAGCTTCTTTAGCTGCTTTAACTGCATCTACAGCAGATTCTTTAGCGTCTGCTGCAGCGGCTTCCGTTTTTGCTGCTGCCTCTTCTGCACTCTCTACCACTGCATCTTTAGCCTCTGTAGCTGCCGTTGCAGCTGCATCTTTAGTGGCATCAATCGCTTCGCCCATTTCTGCTTTTGCATCAGCAGCGGCCTCTTCTGTTTTTTTGCTACAAGCCACAGTCAATGTAACCGCCACTAAACCAACTAACAACGTACGTAATAATGTATTCATTCTCAATCTCCTCTTAAAAATTATTGTGGTGGTATGCGCAATACTTGGCCCGGATAAATTTTATCGGGATGGCTTAACATGGGCTTATTGGCCTCAAAAATCTTCATGTAAGCATTGGCATTGCCGTAATACTCTTTCGCCACTTTAGACAAAGTATCACCGCGTACCACCGTATAAAACTGTGGCTCAGCCGCCGCCTCTTTCACGCCCAACTGATCTTGCACGTGTTCCACACCTGCAACGTTACCACAACACAATAATATTTTCTCTTTGATTTCCTGCGTCTCTGCCATGCCTTGTACGATGACCGTTCCTGAAGCACCATCAAAGCCTATAGCGAGTCCATCCGCTGATAGATTCATTTTGGCAACATATTCCGCTATCGCATTGGCAGCAGCACGATTAGCGGCGTCTATATTGACAGGCGTAGGCTCTTTTTTCGCCACTACTTCTGCGGCTTTTGCCTCACCCGTACCAAATAACTTTTCACCAGCTTCTTTAATAAATGCAAATAAACCCATGTGCTTCTCCTTATTGTGTATGCCTGCAGCAAAATGTAATCGCAGTAAGTTGTAAATCAGGATGACTACAAGACCATCATAGTGCAATTGTTTTGCGGTGACTACCTGCCGATTAATTAATTTTGTAAAGGTTTATTACAAAACAGAGTTTGTTTGCTATAATGCGCGGCTTGCAATTCACATCAGTGCAATTGCAACGCTGGCCGGGTAGCTCAGTCGGTAGAGCAGCGGATTGAAAATCCGCGTGTCGGCAGTTCGATTCTGCCCCCGGCCACCATCTTCAAGTAAGACCAAAATCTAGCCTGACTTTAAACAGTCGGGCTTTTTTGTGTCATCAAAATCTCTTTTCATTTATGCTAATGTCACTTTAAGTGATCAATAACAAACAGAAAATGAACTCATCCGACGATATAAAAAAAACCGCTGATTCAGCAGCACTAACAAAGAGCTCTATTAATTGGGGTGTAGTTGCCACAATTTCGACTTTGATTGTGACTTTATTGATACCTGTTTTATATGTAATTGGTAGGACGTATGAATCGCCACTAATTTTATAGACACTCTTCAGCCGTTTTCTTGAATTGGTTTTCGTAGTCTATCGGAGATAGCAAGTTATTGGAATTATGACGTCGTTTTGAGTTGTAGAACAACTCGATGTAATCAAAAATATCCTGCCTTGCATCATCGCGATGATTGTATATTTTGCGTTTGATCCTTTCCCGTTTTAATAATTGAAAGAAGCTTTCAGCCACAGCATTATCGTGGCAATTTCCGCGTCTACTCATGCTGGACTCAAGGTTATGTGCCTTCAAGAATATATCCCAATCCTCGCTGGTGTATTGGCTACCTTGGTCAGAATGTATCAGCACTTTATGTTTAGGTTTCCTGCGCCATACCGCCATCAGCAATGCATCCAACACCAGCTCTTTAGTAATGCGCGATTGCATGGACCAACCCACAATGCGTCGTGAGAACAAATCCATGACCACAGCAAGATAGAGCCAGCCCTCATGGGTACGGATATAAGTAATATCTGTTACCCATGATTGGTCTGGCAATGTGGGATTGAATTGCCTATTTAACGTGTTGGGACTGGTTATATAAGGCTTGCCACCATAATGCCTAGGCTTACGGTAGCCCACCTGCGCTTTTAAGCCGTGTGCATGCATCAAGCGATAGACGCGGTTAACCCCAATACGCTCACCCAGTGCACGCATATCACTATGTACTTTACGATAGCCATATACGCCACCGGACTCTAGCCAACATTGCTTAATCAAGCCTGTTTGGCGTTGATCGTTCTTATGGCGAATTGAGTGCGGATGTTTTAACCAGGTATAGAAGCCGCTGGGATGCACCTCTAGCATCCTACACAGCCATCTTGTCGGCCAACAGTCCTGATGATCTTTGATAAAGGCATACCTTACTCGGACTGCTTTGCGAAGTATGCCGCGGCTTTTTTTAATAGATCACGCTCTTCTGTGACACGTTTCAGCTCTTTACGTAGCCGGTTGAGTTCAGCTTGTTCCGCATGTTTGGTTTGGTGGGTTGCTGCGTCGGGTCCGAACTTCTTCACCCACGCATAGAGGCTGTCAACAGTCACATCAAGTCGCTTTGCCACATCGGAGACTGTATACCCCCCTTCAGTGATTTGACGGACTGCTGCTAATTTGAATTCTTCTGGATATCGTTTACCGCTCATTTGTCGCCTTTCTTTGGTCGCCATTATTACGGCTCAAAGGCGTCTAGTAAACTAGTGGCGATTCATGGGGCTATCTGGATGTCAACTTTGCAAATGGGATTCAGCTCTATCATGAGTTCAATGGTGTGGAGAATATCCTCACTGATGAGCAACTGAAAACCTTGCTGGATGTACTGCACACCGATAGTAATCGTCCGATTTGTCAGCTAGTGCTTTATTTAATTTCAACCGGATGCCGATTGTCAGAGGCACTGACTGCAAGATGGTCAAATATCAACGAAGCCAATAAGTTCTGGACTATCCCGGCAGCTAACTCTAAATCGAAACGTCAACGTTCTATCCCACTTTCGGACAGTGCATTGGAGATACTAAAGCAGATCGATAGAAAAGAATCTGATATATATGTGTTCACAAACCGTAAGACTGGCACCCGCTTCAAAAATATTTTTCGGCCTTGGGATCGTATCCGCAATAAAGCCGGTGTGCCTTTTTTTAGGTGTCACGATGCTCGGCACGGCTTCGCATCCTTTTGTGTTCAAAATGGAAGAAGCTTGTACGAGGTATCTAAACTTCTTGGGCATGCTGATACAAGGACAACCCAGCGTTATGCACACCTGAACGAAAAAACGTTATTAGAGGCGGCTAATTCTGTCACTATCAAATTATCAGCGGTGATGCAGATGAAGCCGAAGGAGGCACCCACAGGCGTAGTTGTGGTCTGAGGGAAGTTTGGTCGCTGGGTGGCACGGGTGGGCGGTGCAAACCGTTTCATCTTGGCCTCCCGGTGTGCCATACGCTTGTAAACATGGGGCGTGTTAGGCGGAGGTATCAGCACAAACTGATCTTCTGCCATTATCTCGCTTTCACGTTGATACAATTTTTTTAATGAAGCTTTCGAAGTTCTATTACGTTCGACAGTTCGGCATACGAAATTTAATTTGATGTTGTTAGTTTTCTTGAAGTTACGGAACCTAAAGCCCAAGCTCAACCAAGGCTATGGTTCGACATACAGGTTCGATTTTTTAAAAAGGTTGGAAAGACTTTCTGAAAAAGATGTTACGATTTTTAGACTTACAGCACTTACGGTCATGATATTTAGTTGTGTTGAAAATCCGCGTGTCGGCAGTTCGATTCTGCCCCCGGCCACCAGCATTTAGAAAGCTCACAGAGATGTGGGCTTTTTTCATTTGGTGGTCAGTGTAGCTAGAATGTAGCCATCAACTTCGCGTCTAGTCGTTTTGCAGCAGTTGCCAAGTGATCAGGTGCTAGATGTGCGTAACGCTCCACCATCGCCTCTGTTCTCCAGCCATCCAAACGTTGTAACTCATGCGTAGGTGTGCCAGCTTGTCCTTGCCACGTTGCCCAAACATGTCTTAAATCATGCCAGCGAAAATCTTCAACATCTGTACGCTTATCCTTATTTTTGATGAAAATGCGGAGATTAAACCCTATATTCTCCGCATTAATTAAGGAGAATGTTGACCATGCGGAGAATCAGGCCCATAATCACCGCATGAATAGCGGAGATAAACAATACGTTTGGCAACTTGATCAATGGCCTCATTGGACATTTGACCATGCGCAACTGTCAATTGCGCTCTCAAAAGTACACCATGCACAAGGCCGTCTGCTTGGTCGCATGGAAAACCTCGGTTTTGAAATGCGCGATCAAGCGGCACTCACAATCTTCACAGAGGATGTGCTGAAAACCAGTGAGATCGAAGGTGAACAGCTTGATCCTGATGCCGTTCGCTCCTCCATTGCACAAAGATTAGGCTTGGACATTGGTGCTTTGGCTCCTGCCGATCGCCACGTTGATGGTGTTGTCGAGATGGTACTAGATGCAACCCGTAACTTTAAACAGCCTTTATCCACAAGCAGATTATTGGGTTGGCACGCTGCGCTTTTTCCAACGGGTTATAGTGGCATGTCACGTATTCATGTAGCGCAATGGCGTAATGATGAAACAGGCCCGATGCAGGTTGTATCAGGCGCAATAGGCCGTCAAACAGTCCACTATGAAGCTCCGCCTGCTCACCGACTTAAGGGTGAAATCAAAGCGTTCTTAAACTGGTTTAATGAGACCCAGTCCGTTGATCCCTTGCTGAAAGCCGGCTTGGCGCATCTGTGGTTTGTGACACTCCATCCTTTTGATGACGGTAACGGCCGTATAGCCAGAGCTATTGGTGACATGGGTTTGGCGAAAGCAGATGGGACAGGTCAGCGTTTTTATAGCCTGTCTGCACAGGTTCAGCGTGAACGCAAACATTATTACGACATCCTTGAGCAATCTCAAAAAGGCAATCTGGACGCAACACCATGGCTGGAGTGGTTTCTGGCGTGTATGTTACGCGCTATTGAATTAGCCACGACCACGTTGTCAGATGTAGTAAGAAAAGCAGGCTTTTGGCAAAGATGGGCAACTACCCCACTGAATGAGCGACAAATCAAAATGATTAATCGTTTACTAGATGGATTTGAAGGGAATATGACCAGCAGCAAATGGGCAAAAATAGCCAAGTGTTCTGCTGATACTGCTTTACGCGACATCAATCAACTCATTGCACTTGGCATCATGGAGAAACCTGAACAGGGCGGTAGAAGTACGAACTATGCGCTGAAAGACTAATACTTTACGTAGAACAATCGTAGCTACGCTACACAAAATAAGATTGATTTATACTAAACGCAGATACATTAGGAATGTGGAAAACATTACAAGGCATTGTTTATATTAAAAAAATATTTTTAAATGCATTTTGAAAATCCATGTCGGCAGTTCGATTCTGCCCCCGGCCACCAGCATTTAGAAAGCTCACAGCGATGTGGGCTTTTTTGTTTTTAAGCCTTAAGCACGTAATCAAATTTCCATCACATATTCAATGCTCGTAATAATAAATGACGGCCTGACGAGATCAGGTCTGCCTCGATTACTATTCGTTAAGTCTTTAAATATATAGCTGCTTAATTTAGACTAAGTAAGAACTCAACTAATAATATTCAATTAAAGAAGCCTCTGTGCCGTCTATCTATCTATTAAAACCAAGATTTCAGGCCTTACTAAGGCCTGCAGTGATATGTCTAGCTAAGCTGGGTGTGACAGCAAATCAAGTGACGATTGTTGCAGTACTACTATCTTTCATGGGGGGAGGCTTCATTCTTTGGCAGCCACACGCTACATGGCCATTGTTGATGTTTCCATTAGTATTATTCATACGAATGGGACTAAATGCGATGGATGGCATGTTGGCACGTGAACATGGGCAACAATCACATTTAGGGACAATATTAAATGAACTGGGTGATGTGATTGCTGATGCAGGGCTTTATCTACCGTTAGCAATACTACCAAATATAGATGTATCGCTAGTTGTAGTGTTTGTTGTAATGGCTACCATTAGTGAAATGATAGGGGTAGTAGCATTACAGGTTGGCGCAAAGCGACAGTATCAAGGCCCCATGGGGAAAAGTGATCGCGCACTTTGGCTTGGCGCAGTGGCACTAATACTTGGTCTTGGTATACAGGCAGGCGTATGGGTAAATTGGCTATTAGTTTTAATGTTACTAATGTTGATACTAACAATAGTCAATCGCGCTAATGGTGCTTTGCAAGAGGCTAATCAGGAAAACAATGCCCATTAATCTGCAATATGCTCTATATGGTGTACTAGCAGTGTTGCTTACAGGCACGATTGCTATTGGGCTCAAAGTCTTAGTTAAACCAAGCGCGGGTGATCATGATCTATGGCTACGCATACGTTCTTGGTGGGTGATGGCAAGCTTATTTAGTTTGGCAATCATTGGGGGGCGTATACCATTGGTTGCCTTATTTGCATTTATCAGCGTCATCGCACTAAAAGAATATTTCGGCATGATCTCTATTAGGATTGCTGATAGACATTTACTTTATTTAGCTTACCTTACTGTTCCACTGCAATATCTATTTGTGTGGCAAAGCTGGTATGGCATGTTTATCATTTTCATCCCTGTTTATATGTTTTTATTTATGCCACTTTGCATGGTCATTAAAGGAGAAACTCAGGGATTTTTAAAAGCAGTTGGGACGCTACATTGGGGATTAATGGCTAACGTGTTTGCGATTTCTCATGCAGCCTATTTGCTAGCATTGCCAGATGCAGGTAACACCTCTGCAGGTAGCGCTGGATTACTATTATTTCTAGTATTTCTTACCCAATTTAATGATGTATTACAGTTTGTATGGGGTAAATTTTTCGGAAACACAAAAGTTGTCCCAAAAATCAGCCCTAACAAAACACTTGCAGGCTTGTTGGGGGGCGTAGCCACTACTACTTTTCTAGCTTGGCTGTTAGCCCCTTATTTAACGCCATTATTACGCTGGGAGGCTATTACAGCTGGTGCTATGATAGGGCTCGGAGGCTTTGTGGGTGATGTCACCATGTCTGCAATTAAAAGAGATATTGGCTTAAAAAATACAAGTGATATGATTCCTGGACATGGCGGCATTTTGGATCGTATTGATAGTTTAATTTTCACAGCACCATTGTTTTTCCATTTTATTTATTATCTGCATTATTAAAGGAAAGCTAATTTTGTTAAGACAACTTTTAGTCATTTTTTTGCTGATTGCTTCAGGTAGCATATTTGCGGCTGATGAAGAGAAACACCATGCCATCCACCAAGAACTACGTAATTTACTACAAGGCATAGAGACTGCTATCAACACGGAAAAATATGGCGATTTGAAGCAATATTTTTCTGAAAAACTTCGTGTAACTACAATTAATCAGCAATTAATATCTACACCTGATGGTATAGATGCTTATTTTAAAGACTGGTTTGGCAAGGGTGGCTATTTAATAAAACTTGATATCAAGCTCAATCCTGATTCATTAACACAGCTGTATGGTGACCCAGCTAATCCAAGCTGGGGATTGGTCTATGGTGGCGGTATCGAAAATTATCAACTTACCGACGGTCGCTATCTGCCAATGAAAACGCGCTGGACTGCCACAGTGGTAAAAGAGGCTGACGGCAAATGGCGCATTTTGGCATTACACATTGGCACTAATTTTTACGACAATCCTATTTTTGCAGCGGTAAAAGATTCCACTAAATATTATGCTGCTGGTGGCATGGGTGTTGGACTTTTATTAGGCGCATTACTGATGTTCTTTTGGAAAAGAAAAAAACGCTAAGCAGCAATCTAGCATTAACAAAAAAATCATAGAGAAAGAATAAGTAATGCTAGAAAAACGTATCGCTCAAGAACAGACATTCAGCGCTGTAGATGGTGCTGAGATTTTTTATAGGCACTGGCCAAGCAAGCAGCAAACAGCGCACAAGCGCGCAATTATTTTATTTCATCGTGGGCATGAACACTCCGGGCGTCAACAAGATGTCGTTGATAGTTTAAATATGCCTGATTACGATTGCTTTGCATGGGATGCGCGCGGACTTGGCAAATCACCTGGCGTACGAGGCTATGCTGACAATTTTGGACTCTTTGCTAAAGATGCCGATGTATTCGCGCGTCACATCTGCCAAAAGCATGGCTTCAAAATGGAGGATATCGCCGTCATTGCACAAAGCGTTGGAGGTGTGATTGCAGCCACTTGGGTGCATGACTATGCACCCAATATTCGCTGTTTGGTTCTAGCCTCGCCTGCGCTTAAAGTAAAACTCTATGTGCCTTTTGCGCGCACCGCCCTTGGGGCGATACAAGCGCTTGGTTTAACAAAAGCAATTCCAGCACTCGCATTTGTCAACTCATATGTAAAAGCCAAATGGCTCACCCATGATACAGAGCGAATTGCATCATACGAAATAGACCCGTTAATTACACGTCCTATTGCCGTGAATATTTTGCTCGAGCTATATGAAACCGCTGAACGCTTACTGAAAGATGCAGCAGCAATCACTACACCTACACAGTTTCTAATATCAGGCAGCGATTGGGTGGTACATCAAAAACCTGTACAAGCATTATTTAAAAAACTAGGTTCTAAAACAAAGGAATATCATGTATTTGATGGGTTTTTTCACGACACCTTAGGTGAAAAGGATAGGCATCTACCACTCACAAAAGCACGCGAGTTTATACAGTCACAATTTGCAACCCCCTTTGCACAGCCTGATTTAACAAAGGCCGATATCACTGGCTTTACACACGATGAAGTCGAGCAACTTAAAAAACCTTTATCGTTATTTAATCCAAAAAACTGGTATTTTGCTGCGACGCGCTTGAATATTCGCCTTGGTAGCCAAACATCTAAAGGCTTAAAGCTTGCTTTAGATACGGGCTTTGATTCTGGCAGCTCATTAGATTATGTGTATGAGAATGAAGCACGTGGCAGTGGTTTTATAGGGCGCTTGATAGATCGAACTTATCTAGATGCGATTGGCTGGCGTGGCATACGTATTCGCAAGCAGCATATTGAAGCTTTAGCAATAAAAGCTGCAACCCTTTTGCGTGCAGATAACCAACCTGTGCGTATGATGGATATTGCCGCAGGACATGGCCGCTACGTCTTACACACTGCTTTAGCAGTCAAAGCTGACTACGCACTATTACGTGATTACAGTGAACTCAACGTAACAGCAGGTCGGGCAATGATTAAACAGTTGAGTTTGGAATCAACCGCGCACTTTGAGTTGGCGGATGCTTTTGATGCGCCATCTATCGCTGCCATGACGCCCAAACCAACACTGGCAATCGTGTCAGGCTTATACGAGTTATTCCCTGAAAATGCGCCTGTGCAAAGCTCACTTTCTGGAATTTACCAAGCGTTAGACTCAGGCGGATATTTGGTGTATACCAACCAGCCATGGCATCCACAATTAGAGTTAATCGCGAGAACACTCACTAGCCATCGACAAAACAAAGCTTGGGTAATGCGACGCCGAACACAACAAGAGATAGATCAGTTGGTCTCAGCCGCTGGTTTTGAAAAAGTAGACCAATGGTCAGACACATGGGGAATTTTTAGCGTATCACTTGCAAGGCGTAGATAATGGGCAGCCAACTTAGGCTTACCAAACCACCTCTATTGTGGAAACGTGGGGCAGCATGGCTGGCTTTTCTTGGACCCTTCTTTTTTCTTGGTTATGGCTGGCTAAATTACCTAACAAGCGGGCGCAATGATATCGGCATCATGGTCGAACCTTGGGAACATTACATACCCTTCGTCCCTTGGCTAATGCTGCCTTATATGTCAATTGATGCTTTTTACGGCGTGTCACTTTTCCTATTTCGTAAACGTAGCGCACTTGATCGACATGCGTTGAGATTGCTACTCGCAACGGTAATTTCGCTTATTGGCTTTCTGCTATATCCGCTGCAGTTTTCATTTACAGTCCCTAAAGCCGAAGGTTTTAATGGCATGCTACAAGCGTTGTTATTAGGGTTTGATAAGCCCTACAACCAAGCGCCATCATTACATATTAGTTTGCTCATTATTTTGTGGGTGGTGTACGCCAAAAAACTGCAAAGCTTTGCTAGGCTAGCTTTGCATGCTTGGTTTGCCGCGATTGCGGCTTCCGTATTACTGGTCTATCAGCACCATTTTATTGATATTTGGACAGGCGCTTTAGTCGGCATTGTCTGCTTGTATTTGATTCCTGACAGGCCTTTTTTTTGGCGCTGGAAAGCGCCCACTGATCGCATGAAAAAGATTGCACTACGCTATGCTTTAGGTGCTATTTTGTTGTTAATGTCAGGATTATTTTTGAGTCGAATATCTAGCATACTCACCATAATCTTTATTTGGATATCGATTGCTTTAAGCTTAGTTGCAGCCGCCTACTATGGGTTTGAGCAGCAAGTGTTTCAGCGACACAATGGCCAAATGCGCTGGCCGGCGCGACTATTGCTGGCACCTTATTTACTAGGCGCTTGGCTAAGCTATCGCCACCATACCAAGCAGCAATCACTGTTTAATCAAGTGCACGACAATATTTGGCTGGGTGCATTTCCTAGTACACATACACGCCAAATGAATTGGGCTGCAGTACTAGATTTAACCAACGAGTTTCCCGTGTCGCCTATTAAAGCACCATCAAAAAAATATCTTCCCGTCATGGACTTAACCGCGCCAAACACGAAAGCACTGGTTAGAGCCGTACACTGGCTGGATAATGCACAGCAACAAGGCAATGTGCTAGTGCATTGCGCATTGGGCGTTTCACGCAGCGCCAGCGTGGTGGTATGTTGGCTGGTTTGGCGGGGATACGCGACAAGCATTCAAGAAGCTATCACGCATGTCAGTTCATTGCGTCCTAACCTACTATTAAATTCAGAGCACCAGAAAAATATTTGCCAGGCACTTTTACAGTTAAACAACAACGGCTCGGCTCAATTAACTTAAACACTAAAAGCGACTCCACCCAGAACCTTACTCGCCACGTAAACATCGTTCAAAGTACAAAATTTTCGAGAAATCTCACTAAGACTACGGTTGTAAAGAAAGAGATAACACGACTACAGCCTAGTCATTATTCATATAAATGAAAAGTACTGCTTGTCTAATATACTTTGTGCGCATGGCAATCAATGGTGATAGCCACCTTCTCGTTACATCAACGATGACAGATTTAATTCATAAAAAACTGGCACCATACAATTTTGATGGGTATGCAAACACCCAAATTTTTAATAGAATCAAAAGTCTTGATCTATCTCCGCTAAAAATCTACGTAAGAACAAGGAGGGTTTGATGAAGTGTCCAGCGATACTTTCGACTGAATCAGAACGATTGATTGCCTTATCCAATCATGGCCTAGACGATGAAAAGTTAATCCCTAGCCTTGAACCAGCAGTTCAGATTGCAGCGCGCATGTTCAATATGCCTGTTGCTGCAGTCAACATGATTGGTAGTGATCATGTGTTCTTTGCCGCGAGTGTGGGCGTTGGTACGGTGGACATGAGTCGCGATGTCTCTTTTTGTGCGCATGCCATCAATGAAGTCAATGGCATGGTGATTCCAGATGCCACGCTGGATGATCGATTCCACGATAATCCTTTAGTCACCGGCGTGGCAAATCTTCGTTTTTATGCTGGGGTTCCATTGCGCACTCCGGAAGGTCTCGCACTGGGGGCGTTGTGCGTCATTGATAATAAGCCACACTTGGATTTTTCTGCAGATGATCATTTGCGGTTACAAGAGCTTGCCAAGATGGTGTCAGACCGTCTTGAGCTAAGACGCATTGAAGTAGCGGCTAACCGCACCAGACCTAACTTTGAAGAATATGCAGGCAGTTCAAATACGCCTGTAGTGTGGTTTGACGAGACCCGTCGTATTACTGCATGGAACGCAGCAGCCGCACAATCTCATGGCTATACCCTTGAAGAAGGCGTTGGTAAACCGGTTGAAATGCTGATTCCAGAACGCCATCATTTACAGTTCCAAGCCTCTGTCGCCCATGCAATTGCTACAGCCTCTCTGGATCAGCTCAGCATCCCTTCGGAAGTACGAGGCTTGCGTAAAGATGGCACCGAGTTTCTGCTCGGATTCTCACTATTTGGTTGGAAAGAAGCCGGCCAAATGAAGTTTGAAGCAGTGCTTAAAGACATCACCGCACAACGTCTGGAAGAAATGGAGTTACGCCATCAAGCCAACATTGATCCGCTCACGGGTCTTGCCAATAGAGCAAGCTTTTATCGCAGTGTAGAAGACACACTCATCGCCGCTAAGCCAGCATCTGTGTTAATGATCGATCTGGACGGCTTCAAGGACATCAACGATACCTTGGGACATATCGTTGGTGATACGATACTCAAAGAAGTCTCGGTTCGCATTGCTAAATTGGTGGAACATATTGGGGTTGCAGCCAGAATTGGCGGGGATGAATTTGCGATTTTATTGCCTTTTATGACGGACACAGCATTGGTGAAAGAAGTCGCCGAATCAGTGATTCAACACATTGCATTACCGATTGTGATGGATGGTCAGGAAGTCAGGATCGCAGCAAGTTGTGGCGCAGCACTCGCCCCACTTCAGGCACATGAAGCGTTGGAATTGGTCAGCAACGCTGACCTTGCCTTATTCAAAGCTAAAAGCCTAGGGCGTGGACGTGTTTTTCTATTTGTCACGGCTTTACGCATGGAGGCAGACGCTAGGCGCTTGTATGCGCTTGAACTGCATCGCGCTGTCGATGAGGGAGAGTTTCTGCTTTTCTATCAGCCACAGGTGAATTTATTGACTGGCGAAATTACCGGCGCAGAAGCACTCATCCGCTGGAACCACCCACAAAGAGGCATATTGACGCCTGCTTCATTTCTCCCTGCGCTAGAGGGCGGCACACTTGCGGCAACGGTTGGCGCTTGGGTTTTAGATGAAGCATGTGCGCAAGCCGCATACTGGCGACGTAACGGTGCAGCCAATCTGCGTATGGGCGTTAATCTGTTTGGAGCACAATTCAGAGTGGGCGATCTAGTCTCAGAAGTCATGGAAACATTAGACAGGCATGGCTTACCCCCTGAAGCACTAGAGCTGGAGATTACTGAGAATATTGCGCTGAATCATGATGACGTGGTACTCCGCTCATTGCATCACTTGCGTGAACATGGTGTTGGTATTGCTTTTGATGATTTTGGTACAGGGTATGCATCTTTAAGCCTACTCAAGACTTATCCGTTGACCCGTATCAAAATCGATCAATCGTTCGTTCACGGCATGTTGGAACATGAGCAGGATGCCTCTGTGATCCGCGCAACGTTGGACATGGCGCACAGCTTCCATCTTGAAGCGATTGCTGAAGGGATTGAAACTGAAGCGCAACGTAAGCACCTGATGCAAAAGAAATGCAGTGAGGGCCAAGGCTACTTATTTGGCAAACCCATGTCAGCGATTAAATTTTCAGCAATACTAGGCATCAAACAATACGCGCGGGCCGTTGCGTAAAAAATGGGAAATCCTTACAACAACATCAGAAAAAGGCCCGACCTAAACTAAGCAATTAATTTTAATGGACAATTTTCAATATTTGTAAAAGTTCATTTACAATAAAACAAAATAATAACCATTGTTAATTTGGAACTATATTGAAGGCTTATTACGCATTTCATGAGAAATTGCTATCAGTGTTCGGTGTAGCTTGTTTTATCGTGCTTGCAATTATAGCCGCGGCATTGCACTTATCCAAAAACGCTGCAGATGCAATGGTGTGGGTGCAACACACACACGAAGTGCTCAATAATGTTGTGCAAGCCAAGTCTGACACGATTCAAATAGAGTTAAGCACGCAAACCTACAGAATTACCGGCGATGAAAAGCGCATTGCCGAGCGCGATCAAGTCATCCAATCAAGAGAAAAATCCCTACACCTCATCAAGCAAGCAACTGTTGATAACCCCATTCAGCAACTTCGCTGGCAACAAATCCGGGAGGTGATCGATGAGCGCCTAACAATTGCCAGGCACATGGTGTATCTGAGAAAAAGCCAAGGCTTGGAAGCTGCTAATGCCTATATCGCGAGAACTCCCTTGCAAGAGACACGCGATCGTATCTACCATTTGTGGCGAGACATGGAGAACGAAGAGCGGCAGTTATTAAAACAACGCTTGATTGAACAGGATAGAACCCGGCAGTTGAGTATCGCTGCCCTTTTATTTTCCGGCACATTGCTTTTAGCGCTGCTTTTTTCTACATTTTTCCTCATTTTAAAACAGCTAAAAGATCTCTATTCAAGCCGTAAAGCATTAGCCGAAAATGAAAATAGACTGTCCACAACGCTCCACTCTATTGGAGACGGTGTAATCGCGACAGATACCAATGGATGTATCACCCGCATGAATCCCATTGCAGAGCAATTAACTGGCTGGCATTTTTCTGCCGCAGAAGGCCGCCCGATTGAAGAGGTGTTTAAAATATTTAGCGAGCTCACTGGCCGTCCTTCTTCTATCCCTATCCAAACCGCCATTGAAACTAGAGCGGTGCAAGGCTTAGAAAAGAACACCGTACTAGTTGACCGTCATGGTATTACGCGTCCAATTGCCGACAGTGCGGCGCCCATACTAGATTCCTCTGGAGTGGTGGTTGGCGTTGTACTTGTGTTCAGAGATGTCAGCATAGAGCGTGAGGCCGAGCGTGATATTCAAACGCAAAACAATCGGCTTGAGAAAGAGGTTGAAGCACGCACAGCTGAGTTGCAAGCTAGCGCAGAAAACCTACGTAAAGTGACGGACAATGTGCCTGCGCTGATTGCTTACGTGGATGCGCAGCAGCGATATGTCTATGCCAACCAAAGATATATTGATCGGTTTTTTACACCAGACACGAGTAACATTCAAGGGTTAAGTGTAAAAGAAGCGCTTGGCGATGAGCGTTACCAAAAGGCGGCCCCGCATATAGCTCAGGCGCTACTAGGTAAATCTATTCACTATGATTGGGAGCCGTTCCCGAATGTTTGGCAGATGGTTAACTATGTACCCACCACCAATATGGATGGCGTGATTGGCGGCTATTATGTGCTCATTGCTGATATCACCGATAGAAAATTAGCTGAATTAGCGTTTTACAAACTGACGCATTTTGATGCCCTGACTGGCTTACCCAATGAAACTCAGTTTACCGACCTGCTCATTGAAGCCATCGAATCAGGAAAACGCACGAATCAGTCTTTTCCGCTCGTGCAGATCAATATCGAAAAATTAAGTGAAATCAACGATGCGCTAGGGTTTAGTAAAGGCGACCAAGTACTCCAAGAATTTGCAGAGCGATTAAAGCAAGTAGCACCTGCTACAAGCAACATAGCCAGACTACGCGGTGATGAGTTTGGGATTTTATTGCACAATAGCAGCGCCGACGATGCAGTGAGATTGGTGAATCAGCTTGAATCTTTATTAGCGCAGCCGATTGTGATCTCGGACATTGCACTCGATATCTCTGCAAAAATCGGCATCGCCATGTTTCCAGCACACGGGTCAACACCTCATGATTTATATCGACATACCGATTTTGCAGTACGCCAAGCTAAGAAAAAAGGTGTCCGCTACCAAATGTTTGATCACACACAGGATTCAGACAAGCCGCATCGTTTAGCACTGGCAGCAGAACTTAGGCGTGGCATCGATCAAAACCAACTCGCGCTTTACCTGCAACCCAAAGTGGAATTCAACACGGGTAAGACGTGTGGTGTTGAAGGACTCATACGTTGGAACCACCCTGAACGTGGGTTGATCTCGCCCAGTGAATTTATTCCACTGGCTGAGCAAATCGGGTTGATTAAGCCCATCACTCAATGGGTCATCGGTACGGCGATGCAATTGATGCATACTTGGGAAAGCGCTGGTTTTGTGATGCCAATCGCCATCAATCTCTCAGCACGCAACTTACACGAGGAAGATCTAGTAGAGAGAATCCGCGACTTAAAAACCAAGTGGAACATAGGCGCAAATCTTTTGGAGATTGAAGTCACGGAAACTTCCGTCATGGATGACGCGCAGCATGCCTTGGAGATATTGCACCTATTACGTGAGCAAGACATTCCCCTGAGTATTGATGATTTTGGAACGGGCTATTCATCGCTCAGCTACCTGCAACGACTCCCGGTGCAGTTCATTAAAATTGATCAATCGTTTGTGAACAATATGCTGTTGAGCAAAGAGTCTTTGATGATTGTGCGTTCCACTATTGATTTAGCGCACGCGCTGGATAAAAAAGTAGTTGCAGAGGGCGTGGAAACACAGGAACAGTGGGACAGACTCGTCGAGTTAGGCTGTGATATCGCGCAAGGGTATTGGATTGCCAAGCCGATGCCTGTTGATACGTTTTTGCGTTGGATTAATACTAAAAAGCCACCTAAAAAGACTAAGTAACACAATCGTTTTAACTGAGCTGATTGGCAAAATCGTGGTTCACATCGCGATGTCCGGCTTCATCATTGCGGACAACTATCACTACATCCTTCAAGCGCGCATCTGGCGCAAGCTTCCAATAATCAATAGCAATTTGTGGTGCCGGTACATTTTCGTAAGTGCCATTTTCAATACCCGCCAAATACTCGGTATAGCTGATCACTGCTTCTTCTTCAAAATACCCGACGACGCGATGTGCGGTTTTAGGCGAAAACACATACAGCACAAAGAAGAAATTGTAAAAAACACCTTGCGCCAATATCACTAAAAAACGCTCAAATCCATTGGGCTTGGCAATCTCAATAAACGTCATCAAGTGCATACGTTCATTTTCAGCTTCATCTAACAATGTTTTTATCCAGCCACGATCCGGCTGCATGGTGCGTAAAGATTTTAAATGTTGCAGCGCACCCCCTACCATACCTGGCACGGCGGCTACAGTTTCTAGTACAACGGCACGGTGACCATAGCGTCCACTAAAAAACGTGTCTGCAAAATAGCGTAAAAACTTAGTGAAACTAAGCGCGATATGGTCACGTAGATCTTCAGGTGTTCGGTGCTTTTGCAGTTCCATCAATCAATATCCTAGCTATATAAGTCAGTGTAGATGAATCAGATACAACTTAGGCATATACTTTTAGAATTAATTCATCCTCTATTCGATCACAACATATAGAGATGTCCGCTTAAAACACCAAGTCCCAATATTCAGCTTGAATTAAGTTTCTGGCGTTAACATTAAGCATCATCCCTAAACCTTCTCGCGTTGTGAACAACGGTCTAAAATGGCGTTATGAATACTGACAATTATTACTTTAACAAATGCGTATCTGCATGCGCCAACGCGCTATCAGTGCGCGTGTTACTCGTGATAGCACCGCTAGCTATCGCGTTAGTATGGTTTACCGGTCAGCCCATCAGCGCTGGAGAAAGCCCGGCGACTGCTCGTAAGTTGTCAGCCTCCGGGCAAATTCTTTCGCTTGAAAAAATCACCAAAGCAGCCAAAGCACTCAAGCCCGGGGAGATTTTGGAAACCGAGCTTGAACGCAAACATGGCGCATATGTGTACGAGGTAGAAATACTCGATGACAAAGGGCTGGTGTGGGAGCTGAAACTTGATGCCAAAACCGGCAAGCTGATCAAGATGGAGCAAGACGACTGATTATGCGTTTACTCTTAGCGGAAGATGACCCTACGCTGGGCCCACAGCTACAGGCTGCGTTGCAAAGAGCCGGCTATGCTGTGGATATAACCACCGATGGCGTAGAGGCAGAAATACAGGGGACATTAGAGCCCTATGACTTGATTGTGTTGGACCTAGGTTTGCCAAAGCGTTCAGGGCTAGAAGTCCTTGGAAACTGGCGCAACGGTGATTGCCGCATACCGGTCATTATTTTGACCGCGCGCGGCAGTTGGCAGGAAAAAGTGGCGGGCTTTAATGCAGGCGCAGATGATTACATTAGCAAGCCTTTTCAGATTGAAGAACTATTAGCCCGTATCAGTGCCGTGTTGAAGCGCAGTGCTGGTGTGGTCAGCGGAGAGTTGCAACATGATCACTTTAGCTTGGATGAACAATCGCAAGCAGTCGTACTGGAGAATGGTGAGCGTCACGACCTCACAGGCACCGAATTCAGATTATTACGCTACTTTATGCTGCACCCCGGTCACGTGCTCTCCAAAACGGCACTCACCGCCCATGTGTATGAATATGACGAAGACAAAGACAGCAACGTGATTGAAGTGTACGTGAATCGTTTACGCCAAAAAATCGGCAATGATTTAATTCAAACCAAGCGTGGCCAAGGTTATGTATTTGGGGCCAAACGCACATGATTTCTCTCAAGCGCCACCTCTCTTGGGGGCTGATTATCAGCCTGGTTGCGTTGCTGACTTTGCAGTGGGCCATTGTGACTTATGCCATCAATAAGCTTACAGAGGACCAGCTGGTCGAGCGCTTACAGCGAGAGGGCGAAAGCTTGCTGGCGGGCACAGAATTCGATGCTTCAGGACAGTTATTGCTGGATGCAAAACATGTCAGTGCGGTGTATCAGCGGCCTTTTTCTGGTCATTACTATGTGATATTTTCTGGCAAGCAGCGCCATACCTCTCGCTCATTATGGGATGTCGATTTGCCTATCCAACCGTTAACCACCGGCGCCCATACCAAGCGCTATATCAATGGCCCTGAGCAACAACCTTTGCTCGTTGTCGTGCACGGTTACCAAAAACAACAAGGGGTCATCACCATTGCGGTGGCAGAAAATCTGGCATCACTCAAAGCTGGCGTGATGCGTTTTCAATTACTGTATGCCGTCGTTTCTTTATTAGGGTTATTTGCTTTGCTGGCCATACAACGGTTGGTGGTACTGAATGCATTGCGACCTTTGCAGCAAATCAAGGACAACATAGCCAAGCTGACCAGTGGCGAAGAAAGTCAGATTAACAATAATGGCCCACAAGAAGTAGCCCCGCTGATTGAAGAGATGAATCGCCTTTTGATCGCCGTGCAACATAAATCCAGACGTTCCAGAGAATCGTTAGGCAATCTTGCACATGCGCTTAAAACCAAGCTGACACTGCTAAATCAGGCGGCGGAACGACCGGAGATGGAAATGCTCCCGGAAATACGCAACGACATTTATCGTACAACCACATCCATTAGCCACACTATCGAGCATGAACTTAAACGTGCACGTTTACTAGGCGATACGCACCCTGCACGCAGAGTAGATTTGAAAGCAGAAATTGCACAGCTGGTGCACACCCTACGGCAAATTTATCAGGCCAAAGCGGTCAATATCATGTGGGAAATCACACCGGATGCACGTTTTCATGGTGACCGGGAAGACCTGTTAGAAATATTGGGGAACCTGCTCGACAATGCATGCAAATGGTGCCGCAGCAGCGTATCGCTGACCATCAGCGGGAGCAATACCACGATTTTTGTCATTGAAGATGATGGGCCGGGATGTGCCGAGCATGAGCTCAATTTACTGACGCGCCGTGGTTTTCGTGCAGATGAATCCATACCAGGCAGCGGCCTTGGATTGGCCATCGCACACGATATTGTCGATAGCTATGGTGCGCACTTGAGCTTTGGCAGATCGGCCGCACTAGGCGGCCTACGGGTGGAAATTAGATTTAACGCGCATGAAGGTTGAGCGTTAAAATGTTCGGCTAGAACCAATCGCGTTTGATGTTGCGCACTTTACCGGTTTTTGCATCCACATTGACTTCCCACTCCTTGCCATCGGCATCGACCACTTCAAACTCATAATCCCAGCCTTTTTCAAAGGTGCGGTTCTCAAGTTCAGCATCTTTAATCACACCTGGCTTGGCTTGTAATGCAGTCGCTTTGGCTTGTTCCAAAGGGATCAAGCCAAATGATTTTGAAATAGACTCCATCTCTTGCAAATCATCGTCATCCGCATGGGCGGGGCCAAACATGGCAAAAGAGATGGCGGTTGCCATCAAAAGGGTTTGCACTGATTTTTTCATACTAGTTCTCCATTGAGTGAATGTGAGACCCACTCTACGCCCCCAACCTGAATACAAGCTTAAAATTGGCAGCAGGCTGAGAATCTATTGCTAGCCGACTCAGTGCGTAAGCATTACTCTTTATCCCAATATGGCTCCGCGCCAAAGCGCTCTATTAAAAAATCAATCAACACACGAATTTTCAACGGTAAATTACGCTTGGGCAGATACATCGCATAGACATGCTGCTCCACCGGAATATATTCGGACAACACCGACTTGAGGCGCTTGGCCTGAATATCTTTACCAATAATGTATGTAGGCAGTAACGCCAAGCCGAACCCTCCTAACACGACTTGCGATAAGGCTTCATCATCGTTGATGCGTAACCTGCCTGAGACGGGCACAGACACATCGCCTTCAGGGCCACGTAAGCGCCACAGCCCCCTATCACCAGAGTGAATATAATCCAGACAGTTGTGATGCACTAAATCTTGCGGGAAAGTAGGCACACCAAACTCATCAAAGTAAGTAGGTGTTGCGCAAATTTTGCGGCGGATTGGCGCTAGCTTTCTCGCCACTAAGGCCAAAGGCAAATCGCGCGTCACGCAAATCACCACGTCATATCCCTCTTCTGCCAAGTCGACGACTCTATCGGTAATCGTCATATCAATGGTCAGCTCCGGATAGCGCCGCATAAAATCCCCGACTGCCGGCGCGATATGTAGCGTGCCAAAAGCAACTGAAGCGGCCACTTTCAGCACTCCGCGTGGCTGCGCATTCAGGCTTTCTATCATTTTATGGGCTTGATCCGCCTCATAGTTAATGCGTGTGCAGTAATCAAAAAAGGCTGTGCCCACCTCGGTCAAACTCAAGTGACGCGTGCTTCGGTTAAGCAAACTTGCGCCCAGTGCATGTTCTAACTTTGCAACTGCTTTGCTGACGGACGATCTGGAAACACCCAGCTTTCTGGCGGCCGCAGAGAAGCTTTGCTCGTTCACAACCTGCGCAAAAATAATCATTAAATTTAAATCATACATAGCGCTATTGTAGCGCCATAGGAAACAATTATGTGCGATTGCAAGGGCTAATTATATTGATGTAAACGCATTATGATTCAGCCATCACCAACCCATACGGGAAACTGCTTGTAACACAACGATAGAGATGACAATGGAACCAGAAGATTTAATCATTTCAGATAAAGACTATATCCGCCTGGCTAGGCTAGAAAATAGTGCGCTATTGGCCTATGAACTCAGCCGCGCCTATGTAGTGCCAGCGGATCAAGTCCCCACCAACGTTGTTAGCATGAATGCGCGCGTGACCTACTTGGATGAAAGCAACGGCCTTAGGAGAGAGGTGGAACTGGTGTTTCCAGAAGATGCCAATGTGGAGCATGGAAAAATCTCTGTACTTTCACCAGTCGGTCTTGCGCTATTGGGCTTAAGGGAAGGCCAATCCATCGATTGGTCATTCCCAAATAATCGATCCAGAAGTTTAAGAGTGTTAAGTGTTGCCATACCCAATCAAAAGGAAGCGTAAACCATGAATAAAGCATTCGCCAACAATACAACATTTGTCGTGTCATACATTTTGTTGATGTTACCTACCTATTATTTACCGCTGGCCAGCGCAGCATCTGCCTCACACTCACCCAATATATTGCATATACAGTGGATGGTGGTGCTGTGCGCATTGCTAGCGCTGTGTTGGATATGCGTAATAAGAGGCGCACTGATCGGCAAGCAGTGGCTGGTAGCGTTACCTGCGGTTGCTATCGCTTTTGAATTCATCCCTAGGTTAAGCGCGATCCCATACGTATCTTCCAGCTACCATCTACTCGCCATCATCATTGGCATCGCATTTCCTGTGATTGCAAGGCCACAGTCCGCATTGACTAAGGCTTGATGCAAAGCGCTTCTCGCCACGCCGTGATTTTTTGCGCTAAAGTCAGTGCGGCATGGGCTGGGCTTGATGAAGGAAGGCGGACAAAATGGATACCGCTGACGTTTAATTGAGGCAATATATACACGTTAAAACTTTTTTCTGCCTCTGCACCGTTAAACCCCACCAGCCTGATATGTGGGTGCTGTTGGAAAAATGCCGCAAAGTCATTCGGTACGCGCGACCCCTCTTCAATCGCACTATCAAGGCTGCCGGGGCGCACGCAAGTATGCAGTACATCCCACAGCGCAATATCCGCGGCTTGCAGCTGCTCTACCCGGTGCAGGTATGGCAGCTCAGGGCTGAATCCGCAAATACTGGCCATGATGGGCCAGAATGCGTTACGCGGATGGGCATAATATTGATTGGCCTTGAGGGAAAGCACGCCGGGCATGCTCCCCAAAACAAGAGTATGTGCAGACTGCACTGCTATTGGCTGAAAACCAGTGATCGTGTGCATTGAATTGCTGGCTTTTATGTCTCAATATTTGGCAAAACAGGGCGTTGGTACCCACCCACAATACCCTGTTTAGACAATACCCACTGCCATAACTGAATATCACGCGCGCGGAAAGCGCCTGCACAAGATAACAAGTAGTAGCTCCACTTTCTATAAAACTCACCCCCATACTCGGTGTTGAACTCCGGCCAATGGTGATTAAAATTGTCAAACCAAGCCATCAATGTCCGATCATAATCTGCGCCAAAATTATGTAAATCTTCCACCACAAACTGGCCTTCCACTGCATGGGCAATCTGCTGAATAGAGGGCAAATCGCCATTAGGAAAAATGTAGCGATCCAGCCAGGGGTCTGGCATTAAATGGGTGAGGTTTTTACCAATGGTATGCAATAAAAACAATCCATCACTTTTTAGGCAACGATGCGCCACCTGCATAAATGTGCGGTAATTCTTTCTACCCACATGTTCGAACATACCCACGCTGGCGACCGCATCAAATGGCTCATCCATTTCACGATAATCTTGCAATCTAAACGCTACCGGCAAATGTGCGTAGCGTTGCTGACCAAACTTCATTTGCTCTGATGACACGGTGATACCTACGCATTCCACACCATATTTTTCTGCGGCATACCCCATTAAGCTACCCCAGCCGCAACCAATATCAAGCAAGCGCATGCCAGGTTGTAGTCTTAATTTCTGGCAAATCATCTCTAGCTTATTTTCCTGCGCCTGATCAAGATCCAGTGCGTCCTGCCAATACGCACAGGTATATGTCATGCGCTTATCTAACATGGCCTGATAAAACGCATTACCGAGGTTATAGTGATATTCCCCCACTCTCCAAGCACGCCGACTATTTTGCTTATTCATCAGCGTGTGTTGAAGGGTATGAAACCATAAGCCTATCGGCTTCACTTTCTCATGCAGTTGTGCACGCAGCAGGCGATAGAAGAACGCATCCAGCTGCGCTGCGTCCCAATCTCCCTGCATGTAGGATTCGCCCAAACCAAGGCTGCCCTCTGCCACAATCCGCTGAATGGCTGCGGGATGATGGATTTGAATATCCCAAGGGTTAGGGCCGTTGAGGCTAATCCCTGCTTCATTCAATAATTGATTAAACCATTTTTCTAATTGAGTGAGCTTCATTGCAAAACCAATCAATTTAAAAATCTAATAAATTTAAAAAGTTAAGCTTAGCTACTGCCACTGCTGCTTAGTGACGATTTGTTCGCACTTGATACTATGTACTATCCACTGTGCACCCTCATTAGACCGTTCACCAAGCCGGAGGTGCGTTTTGTCTGTGCACCTCGCTAGTCCAAGTCTGCCGAAAATTGATATTGATTACGCCCACCCATTTTAGACCGATACATAGCAGCATCGGCCTGCGCAAGCACACTGGAGACATCTTTGGCCTGATGATCAAACAGCGCAATCCCGACGCTAGGCGTGATCTTGTGCATGTGACCTGCTAAATCTGCCGGCTGATTCAATTCAGTTAGGATTTTTTCTGCCACCATACGTGCAATATGCACTGCCTGCGCTTGCACACCAGGCAGCCCTTCCAGCAAAATCACAAACTCATCTCCACCCAAGCGTGAAACTGTATCGCAGTCTCTCACACATCGCTGCAAACGCTCTGCCACTACTTTCAGTAACAAATCACCCTTATCATGGCCCAAGGTATCATTGAGCGATTTAAAATTATCCAAATCAATAAATAGCACCGCGCCCGCATTCTTTTTACGACGGACAACTTTAAGCGCTTTCTCCAGATGCTCGATCAACAAACGACGGTTAGCAAGATTGGTAAGCGGATCATAAAACGCTAGTCGCCTAATCTCGGCTTCTGCCAGCTTACGATCCGCAATATCAGAATGAATCGAGAATACAGAAACCGGATGACCTTCTTTGTCGCGCACCAAGGTCAGTCGACTTTCAATCATCAGCGGGCTGCCATCCTTGTGTCGTTTGGTCATTTCACCCGACCACTCACCATGTTTGAGCACGTTCTTTTCGGTCTGACGAACATCGGACGCCACATGTTTGAGGAGCTTGTGAATATCCTTGCCTAGCGCTTCTGCGGCGGTCCATCCATATAAGGTCTCTGCTGCCTTGTTCCAATAAGTGATGCGACGATGCATATCTCGGACGACAATCGCGTCACGCGTTTTATCTAACAGAGAGGCTTGCTCAGAAATGAGCGACAAGGCCTTTAACCGCTCCAGCTCATTTGCGGTGCGGGCTGCAAAAATTGTTAATATAGAAGAAATCAGCGCGATCGCATCTTTTGCAATCGTGTCTTCAAATAGTACAAACAGCAAGCCTATCGGGTGGTGATTAGAGTCTATCAAACGCAACGCGGCAAATGCCTGGTACGGGTGGTAGCGCATCATGACAAGCTCAGGGTAATCTCGCGCAGCAAAGGCTGGCACTATCCGCACCTCTGCACTCGAAAATAAAGTATCTGCAATCGTACTTAGAATGGCAAAGTCAAAATTTTCGATGATCTGCTGATTCACCTGTACCGCGATGGTTTTTGCAGACCAAGGTTTTTGACTGGTAAATTGACCGATATAACCAGCTTGCCCACCAATAGCTTGAATCATCTTACGCAACAGCTCGGGGAAAAACGTCTCGCTGCTATGCAAACTCACTGCGGTTGCCACCGCTAGCATAGAGTTATGTAGCCGTTGCCGCTCTATTTCTGCACGGATTTTAATAACCCCTGACGCAAGGTTATCTGCGATTTCTTGTAGCAACCTGACTTCATCGGCAGCAAATGTACGCATCTCCCCTGAATACATCGCTAACAAACCAATGGTTTTACCTTTATATTTAAGTGGCAAAGACACCAGGCCACGATAGCCCAAATCTGCCAATAAGGCTTTTAATGCAGGATCCAAATCCAATGTTGCCATATCTTCTACGGTAATCGGCTCGCCGCTGCGGATGGTTTTGCCGGCAGGGCCTCTGCCTGCTTGCGTTTCTTCAGACCAACTGAGCGCTACGCCTTTCAGTGCATCGTGTGTTTTACCAAAGTAAGCTCTAGGCGTAATCGATTTTTTCTCATCATCGTTAGCATAGCCCACCCACGCCATGCGATAACCCCCAACATCGACCGCAATACGACAAATCTCGACAATTAATCTCGATTCGTCAGCCACATGAATCAAGGTCTCGTTGCACTTGCCCAACATCATCAGTGCACGATTCAGCCAAGCCAGATCCAGCTGCGCTAGTTTGCGCTCACTGATGTCTTGAAACGTGCCGAATAGGCGCTCGACTTTTCCACCCACCATTGTCGTCATGCCCACGGCGCGCACCCAAATAGAACGGCCTGTTGCGGTAATAAACGGTAACTCCAAATCCCAACCAGTGCCATCGGCGATTGCACGCTCCACAGCTGCTTGAACCACAGACCGCGCTTCTGGTGCATAAAAGTGAATAGCCTCCTCCAACGTAGGTAAATGTGGTGGTGTCAATTCATGAATATGGAACACCTCTTTTGTCCACTCAACATGCGTACCGTTGACATCCATTTGCCACCCACCAATTTTGGCTATTTCACCGGTGCGCTCTAGCAATTCGGATGCTTGTAGTGCTTCTTGTGCAATAAGACGGCTCTCAATCAGCGAGACCACCTGACGCCCTAAGGCTTTGAGTGCATTGCGCTGACTTTCCGTGAGGGCTTTCGGAACCGAATCAATCACACATAAAGTACCCAAGCTAAATCCAAGCCCAGTGATTAGCGGCGTACCAGCATAAAAACGAATATTAGGGTCGCCTGTAACGAGTGGATTATCAAAAAAACGAATATCCTCTGTCGCGTTTGGGACTTCAAATATTTCATGGCCAAGAATGGCATGGCCACAAAAAGAAATATCTCGCGATGTTTCTGTGGCATCAATACCGCGTATGCTCTTGAACCATTGCCGATGCGCATCTACCAGCGTGATAGAGGCAATAGGTGTTTCGCATATTTGTGAGGCAAGCAGGGTGATATCGTCAAACAAAGGCTCAGGCAACGTATCTAGAATACGGTACTGGCGTAGCGCCTCAATGCGCGCTTGCTCGTTATGCGGGATGGGAGCTGATTGCAATCTTATCTAGCCTTCTATTCAACGTAATATCAGGTCAACACAAAATTTCATCTTAAACGATCGCTACACGATTTAATTCTACTCAAAAAATGCAATCTATTCACCCTATTACCTATTCACTTAGGCAGTTATTCACGTATATATCATTAATACATACTTTATTTGACAGGCATGGTGCAATGTAGATCACTTATACCGCTCTTTTTCTTACATGTTGTAACGCCCAGCGTGCAGGTTTGGCCGCGTATTCACGCGTTGTGCAAATTCGCACATTGTGGCTTGCGATGCCATCGCATCAATTTAAAATCCTGTGTACAATCTAATGCATCCAGGGGACATCATTTTGAGCCAATTCCAACACATTGAAGCCACAGAATTACCAACACTTATGACGCAGCACCGTGTGCTGTTGGTCGATGTACGCAATGAGGATGAGGTGATGCGTGGGCGAATTCCTCACGCCATTCATATTCCGTTGTCGATGTTACCGGTGCAATATCAACAACTAGAAGATGCAAGCCATGTAGTGTTTTACTGTCATAGCGGTGTACGCTCAGCGCTGGCAGCAGATTTTGCCGCAAGCAAAGGGTCTGCGCATGTGTACAATTTAACTGGTGGTGTGATTGCATGGGCAAAAGCGGGCTATGATTTCGTCAACCAATAAAATAACAGGCACAAAATATGGACTTTGATAAAGAAGTAGACGCGAAAAACTTAAATTGCCCGCTCCCTATTTTGCGATGTAAAAAAGGGCTCAACGAGCTACAGGCGAATCAAGTGCTCAAAATCATGGCGACTGACCCAGGCTCAGTCAAAGACTTCGAAGCTTTCTGTAAGCAAACCGGTCACACACTATTGCAGCTGGACCAAACCGACAAAGTGTTTACTTTTTATATTAAAAAGCGCAACGACGCGCTTTAAATCATGGCAAAGAAACTTGCCCTCATCGCCTCCAAAGGTACACTCGACTGGGCTTACCCACCGTTTATTTTAGCCTCTACCGCAGCAGCCCTTGATTATGAAGTCTGTATTTTCTTCACTTTTTATGGGCTTACCCTACTTAAAAAAGACATTTCAGATTTAAAAGTCTCGCCCCTTGGTAACCCAGCTATGCCTATGCCTGTACCCATGCCCAATTTTGTGCAAATGCTACCGGGGATGGAGAGCATGGCCACCAAGATGATGAAGCAACAGATTGCAGACAAAGGCGTGGCCTCGATTGAAGACTTACGCCGCGCTTGTTTAGAAAGTGGTGTCAAGCTGATTGCCTGTCAAATGACAGTCGATTTATTTGATTTTAAACGCAGTGACTTTATTGAAGGCATTGAAATCGGAGGCGCCGCAACGTTCTTTGAGTTTGCCGGCAATTCGGATGTCAGTTTGTTTATATAGGAGTAATCCATGGGCAAAGGTGCAAGACTTTCAGAAAAATGGTTTAACCGTGCATTATGGCTAGTCGCGTTCGTATTTGCTTGGTTTTTGCTGGGTTTAGGCTCAGCCGTTATCCACGATTTACCACATGTAGAGCACACATATTCAATAGAGGATTTTGTCGACCACGCGACAATTGATCCACTGCGCGCGCAGTTAGAGGCGCTCCAACCGCAGCACAGAGAAACCAGCGACAAATTAGACCAAGCGCAGCTCACGCTGAATACGCGTCGCAATGATTACCAATCGACCAGACGTACCTTTGAAAACTGGCTAGCCACGCGTGATGTCACCCAGCAAAACCAGCAAGATGACGAGTTAGTCAAACGCACTGCAGCACTCGACCAACTCAAAGCACTGGAACGTGATGCTGAAAAAGCCGTAGAAGCACTCTCCAAAACACAGCTAGACCAGAACCAATCCGAATCAAAAGTGCGGGATCAAGTAAAAGCACTTGAAGACACCGCCTATCAACAACTGTATGACGCCAACCAAAAACAAGCGACGCGCGTATTTCTCTATCGCCTATTGCTTGCTTTGCCGCTGCTTGCGCTTGCCGCATGGCTCTTTGCCAAAAAACGTAAAACGCCTTACTGGCCATTTGTATGGGGCTTTATTATTTTTGCGCTGATTACTTTTTTTGTTGAGCTTGTGCCCTATTTGCCCGATTACGGTGGTTATGTCCGCTATTTAGTCGGCATTATCATGACGGTGCTGGGAGGCAAGTACGCGATTTCTGCCCTACAGAAATATTTGGAAAAACAACGGTTGGCAGAAGCGCAGCCACAATTAGTGCGCCGTGAAGAGTTGAATTACGATACCGCGCTGACTTTGCTGAATAAAGGTGTATGCCCGGGGTGCGAACGCGGCATTGATTTAAAAGATGCTAGAAATGATTTCTGCCAGCACTGCGGTATTGGCCTGCACAATAAATGCAGTAGCTGTGGCACACGCAAAAGTGCATTTAGCAAGTTTTGCCAAGGCTGTGGTGCAAGCGCTAATCTTTCACAGGCAAATAATTAGATAGCGCATTTTCAAGCGATTCGCTTCACTTGAAAGTAATGAAAGTGACTTCATGAAGTCACTGATTATGTTTTTTGTTGCTCGGTAAGGGCTTTCAAAAACTGTGCGACATCCCACTCACATCCGGCACATCCAGAAAGTGCGCCTGTCCGCCTTGAGATAGCCTCTTGATCGAGGCCTTGCATAAACAAGTCATAGATTTGACCACGGGTGGTGCCACTACAGGCGCACATCACCTCATTCGTGATATCGTCGTCTGTACTCATACGCTAGTCAGCACGGGCTGGTGCTGCTCCAGGAAACCATTCGGTATGCTGCTCGCCATCACGCCCCCAATAGGTGACGCGCTGACCACGTAAGAAAGCCATATAACCTTGTACGCCAGCTTCCATGGCACGTCGGGTAAAGTCGCGATAATGCTGATGATTGTGCTGACTATCAAAAATGGCTGCTTTTAGCCCTGCCAAATCAAAATTGGCGGCAACAGCCGGTAGATGCTCATAACTAATCGGTGTGGTGACTACATCTCCACTAGCGCTGTAAAAAGACTTGCTCCGGCTAACGTAGTCCACGTGATAATACTCAACGCCTGTTTCCATCAACTGGCGCACCACCTCAGGGAAAGCAATTTCACCAGCTAGCGTTGCACGCGCTACATCAGCTACGATTTCTGTGTTCATGCAACCCTCCTTTTGCTTACGCCTGCGTTGCGCTGCCAGCTACTTCAGTTTAACCAGCTGTGTCTCAAGCTTTTGCAAACTTGCACTGAACTCAGCCACACGTGCTTTTTCTTGCTCCACCACTGCGGCAGGCGCCCTTGCCACAAAGCTTTCGTTATTCAACTTACCGTTGGCTTTGGCGATTTCGCTTTGCAAACGCGCAATCTCTTTACCTAAACGCTCTTTTTCAGCAGCGACATCAATTTCTACTTTCAGCATCAACCTAAAATCACCCGCCAACATCACTGGCGCATCCGCCTCTGGTAAGTCTGCCACTACATCTACGCTCTCTAACTTAGCAAGCGATTTGAGATACGGGGCATAAGCAATTAATTGCTTAGCATCACCCGCCGCAATCAACGGTACTTTAGATGCTGGAGAAATTCCCATTTCACCACGCAGACTTCTACAAGCTTCCACCGCTATTTTAAGTGTTGCTACCCACGCTTCTGCTTGCTCATCCACTTTTTCTAAATCCGCTTTTGGATAAGCCTGCAACATAATACTTTCAGTTCCGCGCGACTTGTCTTTAAGCTCAGTCATCGGGGCAATCGTTTGCCAAATCTCTTCGGTAATAAACGGAATAATCGGGTGTGCCAAACGCAAGATAGTTTCTAACACACGTAACAAGGTGCGACGTGTAGCACGCTGTTCAGCTTCATCGCCTGTTTGAATTTGCACTTTGGCAATTTCCAAATACCAATCGCAATATTGGTCCCACACAAACTCGTAAATAGCTTTCGCGGCTAAATCAAAACGGTAGTCTGTAAAGGCACGCTCCACCTCTGCCTCTGTGCGTTGCAGTGCGCTCACAATCCAGCGATCTGCCTGACTAAACTTACGCCCACCCGCCTCACAACTTTCTGGCCCAAAACCGTTGTCTTGGCCTTCTGTATTCATCAACACAAAACGTGTGGCGTTCCACAATTTATTGCAGAAATTACGATAACCATCACAGCGCTGCAAATCAAACTTAATATCACGGCCAGGGCTGGCCAAAGCTGCAAAGGTAAAGCGCAACGCATCTGTACCATATGCAGAAATGCCTTCCGGAAACTCTTTACGCGTGCGTTTCTCAATCTTTTCCGCATCTTTCGGGTTCATCAACCCCGTCGTGCGTTTTTTGATTAAATCGTCCAAGCCAATGCCATCAATCAAATCAATGGGATCCAGCACATTGCCCTTAGATTTAGACATTTTTTGGCCTTCGGCATCACGAATCAAGCCATGCACATAGACATGCTTAAACGGAATCTGACCAGTGATGTGCTTGGTCATCATCACCATACGCGCCACCCAAAAGAAGATGATGTCAAAGCCCGTGACTAATACGCTAGATGGCAAAAATTGTTTCAATGCTTGATTCTGTGCATCAACTGCCTCGTCACCGGTCCAATCCAGTGTGGAGAAAGGCCATAAGGCAGAGGAGTACCAAGTATCTAATACGTCGACGTCACGCTTTAAATTGCCGGTGTAGCCATCTCTAGCTGCTAAGGCTTTGGCTTCTGCTTCATCATGCGCTACATACGTCTTACCGCTATCGCTATACCAAGCAGGGATTTGATGTCCCCACCATAGTTGGCGTGAAATACACCAATCTTGAATATTGTTTAGCCATTGGTTGTAAGTGTTCACCCAGTTTTCTGGGTAAAACTTAATCTCACCACTCGCCACCACATCCAAAGCTTTTTGTGTGATGGATCTTCCATCGGCAGCAGGCTTACTCATGGCTACAAACCATTGATCCGTGAGCATAGGCTCAATCACCACATTGGTACGGTCACCACGGGGTACTTTGAGCTTATGTTTCTCGGCTTTGACTAAATAGCCTTGAGCTTCCAAGTCAGCCACCACTTGTTTACGCGCAGCAAAACGCTCTAAGCCAATTACATTTTGTGGCAAGTCGATAGACTGCTTGCCTGCACCATCTGCGCCCCAAACTTCCGCTGCTGCTGGCACAAACCCTTGCAGATTGAGGATCACAATCTTATCCAAGCCTTGACGCTGACCGACCATATTGTCGTTAAAATCATGTGCCGGCGTCACTTTTACTACACCCGTACCAAATTCTTTATCCACATAATCATCAGCAATAATCGGGATTTCACGGTTGCATAATGGCAAACTGACCTGTTGACCGATTAAGTGTGCATAGCGCTCATCTTCAGGATGTACCATCACGGCCACGTCACCCAGCATAGTTTCCGGGCGCGTTGTCGCAACGGTTAAGCTAGCAGAACCATCCGCAAGCGGATAGTTGATATGCCACATAAAGCCGTCTTCTTCTTCCTGCACTACTTCCAAATCAGAGACCGCCGTACCCAGTTTCACATCCCAATTCACCAAACGTTTGCCGCGGTAAATCAAGCCTTCGTTATACAAACGCACAAAGGTTTCTGTCACCACTTTGTTCAACCCTGCATCCATGGTGAAACGCTCGCGTGACCAATCTGGCGAGGTGCCTAAACGGCGCATTTGTTTGGTAATGGTGCCGCCGGAGTATTCTTTCCATTCCCACACTTTTTCTAGGAATTTCTCACGACCCAAATCATGACGCGACACACCTTGTGCATCTAACTGACGCTCTACCACAATCTGCGTGGCAATACCGGCATGGTCTGTGCCTGGCTGCCATAACGTATTGTCACCACGCATGCGGTGGTAACGCGTGAGCGCATCCATCAATGTTTGGTTAAAGCCATGCCCCATGTGCAGCGTGCCTGTGACATTGGGGGGTGGCAGCAAAATACAGAAATTATCGCTCACTTCTGGGTTTAAACCAGCAGCGTAGTAGCCTTTGCCCTCCCAAAATGCATACCATTTACTTTCAATGGTTTTGGGATCAAATGACTTAGCGAGTTCGGGGGGTGGTGTGGTTGTATTCATAGCCGCCATTTTAACATAGGCGCGCTAAAGTCTTTTATGCAAGCTTCATGTAGGCCGCAACAAAAAATGTAAGCAGCGAGATAAACACGCCCAACCATTGCAGATGGTTTTTACGTAGCTGTAATGGAGATTTTGCAGAAATTAAAAACAATTGCTGGCCTGCTGGCTTGGCCAATTCAAAACCAGCGGTATGCGCTTGCATGGCATGCGTTGACTGCACTTGCCGGATCGCATCTTGCCGCGCCAGCTCCCACTCGTGCAGATCGATCTCACCATTTAAATCATGGTCGTATAGGTTCAGCAGGCGTGATGGCTGCTGTTTTAGCGCCTTTAAGTGTGCGCTTACTTCCTTATTTAGCTTGGCTGAATCTAGCGTGTCTTTTCGTGTGTCTAACACACCGATCACATAAATAGACTGGTGGGCGGGCAAGTACTCTTCCACATAGCGGTGATTATTTTTACGCCACGTGCGCGCCTCGTAATAAATGACCTCAGCACCATCAGGGTTTACTACACATTGACCACTCTCATCCTCTAATACAAAAGGAGAGCGGCTTTCTTGATAATCAAGCAGGCGATTATCCAGCAGTTGATGGGATTGATGGTTGCCCTGCTGATTTGAAAATACCCAAGCACGAAACCAGACACAGGGAATGCCATGATACGGCGTCTTTAATGGTTTTTCTGTACGGGCTTGACCGTATAGCTCAACATAGCCTTGTGCGGCACTGGCGATACTTGAAATTGGCGCTTCGCTCATCTTAAGAAAGCGCCAATAGTGAAACACACTGGCCAACATACAAACCAATATGCCAAAGAGCGCGATATACAGCCAATAGATACGCGGCACATGGTTGATATAGCCTAGCATTGCCACGGCGATCATCAACCCTAGGCAAATCAAGTTGAATCGTTGGGTTTTAAAACGCTGAAACACTACAAATTAACGCCTGATGTTAGGCATTAAAACGTGCACTGACATCGACATCTTTCAGCTCATCTGCCGCAAACTGCAATAAATCAGCACGCTGGAAGTTAAACAATCTTGCCACGATTAAATCTGGAAACTGTGCGATACGCACGTTATTGACATTCACAGAGTCATTGTAAAACTCGCGTCTGTCTGCAATTTGATTTTCTAGACCTGTAATGCGCTGTTGTAGATTGAGAAATGTTTGATTGGATTTTAAATCTGGATAGTTTTCGGCCACTGCATACAGCCCACCAATGCTAGAAAGTAAAGACGATTCTGCCTGACTCAACTCCACTGCCGAGTGTGATTTGAGCGCTTGAGTCACACCCATACGCGCTTGCACCACTTTTTCTAGCGTTTGAGATTCATGCGCCATATAGGCTTTACAGGTATCAATCAACTTAGGCAGCTCTTCGTTACGCTGCTTTAATAGGACATCAATATTCGACCATGCTTTTTCCACATTGTGGCGAATGGTAATCAAACTGTTGTACACCGTAATAATATACAGCAGCACCATCACACCAATCACCAGCAATACAATCGGCATCCCGAATCCCCTTTATGTTAACGATTAAGCAGTCTGCTCGCCCAAGATATCCGGCTGCACTTTTTCCCAATAGCGGGTAAATCTGGCTAGGCGTTTTAAACTGAGCTCTACATGCGTGAGCTTTTCCTCTTCTTGCCAGATAGGATTAAACGGCGCCAATAACGCTTTGACCTGCAAGTTGGGCGTATTTTGTGAAATCACCTGCCCTACGCCCAACTCTTGCAGCACCGTGCGCGTATCGCCCAGCCAAACATCCACATTGGGCATTTCACTCAGGCAATCTGCCATAAATTGAATGCGCTTGAGGGGCCAATGATCATACAGCGCCTCATCAAAAACAAAGACTTTAGGCATGGCCAATTTGGTCAGCGGATTAGTGGACGAAAGCATTTCATCGTGCACATAAACACTCACCGAGGAGTGTTTAGAAATAGGCGCCTTCTCTGGCATGTTGACCGGATAAGTTTTGGTGACGATAGGCCCATCATCGCTAAAAATCCTTTGATGAAGATTTTCGTAACTATCATCAAATGGACACTCTATTTTGCAAGTAGCGCAGTATTTTTCACCAGTAAATCGCGCTAGGTTTTCTTTATTAAAATAATAAGGTTTTGAGCTAAACGTGCTGGCTACCCATTGCCAAGACAAGTGATTCGAAGCCTTATCACCATCCAGTAATTGTGCTTCAAACCAATCGGCAGCTCTACGCCAATCTACCTTTAACCAGTGAATAATATATGCGGCAAACCACATACGCCCGTGGTTATGCACATAGCCTTCGTTGAGCAGTTCACGGACCACTTCATCCATACAGGGCAAGCCGGTGATCCCCTGTGGAATAAACGCGGGCAGCATATTATTTCCAAGCGCAACTTTCGGCTCTTCCATATCGCTCATGATGGCATTGCCATGTCGGTACCAGTTTTGACGCCAGAAATCCCGGTAGGCCAACTCCTCCACCAGCTTGGCACCCTGCTTACCAAAATGTTGTTGAATGTGATCCACGGTTTCTTTTACCGTCAAACAGCCATGGCGTAAATAAGGGGATAAACGGGTGACGGCACCATTGATAAAATTGCGGTTACGCCCGTAAGCACTGGCATTCACTGCTTGCAGGCGCGTGAAAGCTTGCTTTCTACCGCCTTGCCATGCATCAATCAAGTTCCTACCTTTGGCTTGTGGAAACATGCGTCGAATGTACTGTAGACGCTCAATTCTATCGTCGGGCAATATAAGCTTGAAAGAAGTCGCCATTAATTTTTTATTCGTTATAAATGAGTGAGTTATATCGAGAATCTTATCCATTGTCCACATATCGTTCGTAATTTGCAACCATTTCAAATTAATTCATTAAATAAACCTGCATCTCGGCAAGCCCATTTAAAATAATGCTAAGATTCATGTGCTTTTACTGCTGAAAAGGAATGTAGCAATGGAAACAATGTGGATATGGGGAGCACTGGGCCTTGCACTACTTGCCGCAGAAATGGCTACAGGCACTATCTATTTATTATGGTTTGGCATTTCCGCCTTATGTATGGCCGTTGCAGTTTGGGCATACCCTAACTTGCATTATGGTATTCAATTTGCCATGTACGCACTGCTTTCCGTCACCGCGTTGGTCATTTGGAAGCGCTATTATAAAAAAACCGAAACACACTCACGTGTGGGACAATCTCAGGGCGAAGAAATCGGACGAATTGGTACGATTACACAAGCATGTGGCCCAACCCAAAATGGGGTGATTCAGTTTACACAAGGTGTGATGGGCAGCCGTGAATGGACCGCCATTAGCACTGTGTCATTAGAAGTCGGCCAGCAAGCGCAAGTCACTGCGGTTGAAGGCAATATGCTCAGAGTCATCGCACATTCGTAACCCATTACTGCATCTCTTATAAGGAATCTCGTCATGCCAGAATTTAGTATTATTCTTATACTTCTAGTGATTGTTGCCATCATCAAAGGCGTACGCATTGTGCCCCAAGGTGAAGAGTGGGTAGTAGAGCGCTTAGGTAAATTTGCCGGGGTACTCAGCCCAGGCTTACACGTCATCAATCCGTTATTCAGCAAGGTAAGCTACAAAGTCACCACCAAAGACATCATTTTAGATGTGCCACAGCAGGAAGTGATTACGCGCGACAACGCTGTGATTCTGGCCAATGCCGTGGCGTTTATTAAAGTATCGAGCATTGAACGCGCAGTCTATGGCATTGAGAACTTTCGCGAAGCCATGCGCAATATGGTGCAAACCTCTTTGCGCTCTATTATTGGTGGCATGGATTTAAACCAAGCCCTCACCTCGCGTGATCGCATTAAAGCTGAATTAAAAACGGCGATTGCAGATGAAGCATTGGACTGGGGACTCACAGTAAAATCTGTCGAGATTCAAGACATTAAACCCTCCCCCAACATGCAAGAAGCCATGGAAAGACAAGCAGCGGCAGAGCGTGAGCGTGTGGCAGTCGTGACAGAAGCCGAAGGCGCAAAACAATCGCTGATTTTAAATGCAGAAGCGCGCTTAGAAGCAGCGCGTAAAGATGCGGAAGCACAACTAGTGGCAGCTAAAGCGTCCTCTGAGGCAATCCGACTGATTACTGACGCTGTCAAAGAAAACAATACTTCGGCGACTTTTCTATTGGGCGACCGCTATATTCAGACCATGCAGAAAATGGCAGAATCCAACAATAGTAAACTGGTTGTTGTCCCCGGAGATATCATCAGTGCAGTGAAAAATCTAGTGGGTGGCGGTAAGTAGTAGCGCTATAAGGTGTGGCTAAGCATCTAGATTTAGCCACACACTGTACAAGCAGCATCACGTGCTAGTTTAATCGTACGCCATTCCGCCGTCAGCGCATCCAATAGCAACAAACGTCCTTGCAGCGATTCACCAATATTCAGCAACAACTTTAATGCTTCTGCCGCTTGCGCGGTACCTATCATACCCACCAGCGGCGCAAATACACCGTTATCGGCACAACGCATTTCCTGATCGCTACCGGTATCCGGATACAAACAGTGATAACACGGGCTTGCAGCATGACGGAAATCAAACACAGTAATCTGCCCTTCAAACCGAATGGCTGCACCAGATACCAAAGGTGTTTTGTGCTGAAAACATAGACGATTGAGTGCGTAACGCGTAGCAAAATTGTCTGAACAATCAACAACAACATCGGCTTTTACAACTAGTGCCGCCATTTCAGATTCCGTGGATTTTTGCTGGACAGTGTGCACCAGCACATCCGGATTTATTTCAAATATCGCTTGTTGCGCAGACACTGCCTTATTGGTACCCACAGACTGCGTGGTGTGAATAATCTGCCGCTGCAAATTGGTTAAATCCACCGCATCAAAATCACAAATGGTGAGTGTACCCACCCCACTGGCTGCCAAATACATGGCCACTGGCGAGCCTAACCCGCCGGCTCCCACAATCAACACATGACTTTGCGTGAGCTTGTCTTGGCCATCATATTCAATTTGCGGCAATAGAATGTGACGGCTGTAACGTAGTAGTTGAAGATCATTCATGATTAAGGCAATCTTCCTGCGGCCACCATACGATTCATAATTGAGCCTGTGGATAGCCAGCTGACCAAATCATCATAAGCGTTTACTCCATCAGCAAAACCATGGTTCACAAATGTACCATCGCCATTTGAGTTTTCCTGCTCATCTAAACTTACAGGTGGCAAAATTGCACCATTTTTTCCACGAGAAAAAACCAGTGTCGGGACATTGGCTGACTCAGTCACCGCACAAGTGTTATCAGTGCATACCCTGATGATACCCGCACCAGTGCCTGCAGTATTTAATGTAAAGTTAGTTGTAAAAGCATTATTGACTCTGTATTGGTATGCTCTATTCCAAGGGTCAGTTGATTTTAGCCCCAGTGTAACCCATGGTAAGTTGCCTCCTGTAGAAGCTGCATTGCTCGCATTTGCACAGGGGTCTTGAATGCCATCCCCAGTAACATCTGGGCAAGGCAATCGTCCATTAATCACAACAAAACCTAACAAAACATCTTTAATTTCGTCCAAATCTCTGCGCGCCTCTGCGTTTCTACTTTGATCTAACTGAGCAGATAATGGCGTAAGGAAGGCCGATACCAGAAACCCCACAATTACTAATACTATGGCTAACTCAACAAGCGTAAATCCTCTTGAAGAAAAAGAAATGCTTTTTTGACTTGTTATCATATACATCTCAATACATCTGCATTGCTAATTGCTGCATTAAAAGTTGCATTACCCACAAAGCTACTATTATTGGCTACCGGGGTTGCAAAAGCTGCCAAGTTTGACCCCTCAAGGTAATTAGCCACGGTATTCTTATCTACTACTGTAGCTCTTGACTGTATTGCAGCTCTTTGCCCGCCAAAAGCAACCACTCTTGTACACGCTGGCGTTGCAACCCCATCTATCAGAATAGGCGCAGGTGCTGGAAGGGCAGTAAGCAACAACATTTCACTCCAATTCTGACAAAATATTCGATTAGTCGCATTGCTGGTGGTATTACAATCGATATTGGCAGTTCCTTTATTGCCTGATATGGCAACTGTTTGAAGATGCGCTTGAAAACTTACATCATCTAGCAACGCGCTAATTTGATTGGAGAAATCTACTCTTAAGATTAAAGGACGAAAAATATCTGCCGTCGTAATGAAAACAAAACCATCATTATAGAAATCGTTTTTGGCAACAACAAATCGCTTATTATTTGTGTTTAAAGCAGCTCTATTATTGACGCTACCCAGAAAATAATTCACTTCTCCAAATACTGAATTTACAGCATTGTATGTATCAAGATAGTTTCTCGCATCATAATTTCCGCCGCACTGAGGTGTATCAACATTCGTCAGCAATCTATTTTGGCCTGATAGTAAAACATTGGGTGCAATAATCACGGCCGCTAAATTAATTGCTAATAAACTTCCATCCTCTTGTATAACATCTATCTGGCCTAGCGTATCCCAGTTCAGAACTGTAGTTTGTGGACTGGTTTTAAAACGCCCTGAGACAGCATACCAAAGACACTCCCCCCATCCATCTTTCAGTGCAGGCATCCCCAAGCTCCGCCAAGGCAGCTTGCCTAATAATGAGATATCCACACCGCCAGCCATCCCACTCTGACTACCTTCAGAAATCGCTGCTGAAAGCTTTAGATCAGGATTAGGCAAATAAGCGGAATCCACAACATTTGCTTGTATCGTAAATCCTATCAGCCCATCTTTTGCCTCAGCTAAGGCTCTTGCACTCTGTTTATCACGTTCGATTTTGATTGTAGTCGGGTTCAGCAAGTTTAATAAAAACCCAGTGAATGCCAGCGCAATCATAAAGACCATAATCAACATGGCCAAGCCTTGTTGATTAGGGCGTACTCTCATTGCCTATACTTCCACTCTCGCCCTGCACGCCTCTGCGTATTTCTCTCACGCGATTAGATTCAGGATCATAAGTTTGCCCGGCCTTTAACGACAGCACTTTGCCTGTGGCATTGATTTGGATAGGAATGCGATTCTGCTGCGTTGGTAAATGCCCAACCGTCACCTCATCATTTTTCGTGCCTTCTTGCACTGCCTGACGGTTTACCCATACCGTGCCTTTTTTTCCATCGCTACGTTTGACATACCCTTGCACCTCTACCGCGTTTGGCGCAGCCGCAGGCAGCATTGTTTGCGTGGTCGGTGTTTCCACTTTTTGCGGCACAATTTCTTTTTTGGTTTGACGTAAACGATCTAAATTTATACGATCACTTGGCGTGCTGAATAAACGCCCTAGCCCAGCATCTGCGGCCTGTACATGCCAGCTAAACAGCAACATTAAGAGAATAAGTAGCCTCATAGCGGCGTCCTTAGCTGTGGGTCTCGCAACGTAATCCAATCAATATCACAACTTGCATCCAAGTAATCGGTGAGCATGGTGGGATTGATTTTTGCCCTTGAGAGTTTCGTCACGGTACATTCGCGTACGATAAAGCCGGTGGATTGCGCGCGTAAGTTGTCCAGCAAGGTCAGTAAATCACCTTCGTGCAGCAAGCCAAAATTTAAACGCATGGTGGAACTATGCAAGATAAAACTACCCAGGTTAGACAAATAGCTGGGGTGCGTTGTTGCTTGCTGGCTGATGTTGTAATCAATGCTAAACAGTTTGTGTTGCAGATGAATCTGCCTTAACGCTTCTATCCATTCAATTCGCCGCTCTTCTCCAATAAATCCTGTAGCGATCAACTGCTGATACAGCGGAAGATACTGCACAATCATTTCCCGCTCTTGCCCAGATGATAAGTATTTTTGGCGTGCTTGATTTAGTTGAGTGCGTTGCTGCTCAAGTGCAACTCTTTTTTCATCATGATAATTCTTGGCATAAAACGCCAGTAAGCCTACAACGACTAACGCAACCCCTAGCCATAATATTGGAGCTTGTAAGCGTTTCCAATCTTGTTGATTGAGCATCATCTGGCCACCCCTGTTTCCACCATTGGCTTTAATACCACTTTCAACTTAAACATGGCGGGCACTTGTTCGGATGTATTTTCATCCAGCGTGCTCCCTTGCAAACTGGCAAATGAACTGGCATTGACTGGTTCTTGCAACACCATTACCTGCTCTACTTTGGGGTTATTTTTAATCTGCGCAACAAATTGATTCACACTGTTGAGCGCACCACGGTAGTCCCCGTTAAAGTTACTGAGCGATGCACTGACAAATGCAATTTGACGTAACGTTGCGGCCTGAGAAGTCGCATTGTTGGCGTTAGGCTCACGCGCTTTCTCTGCATCCTGCACCTCCACGTTGTCGGTTTGCATCCAACGCAGACGTTCGATGGCAATTTCTGGCGACGTTTCTAGCGCCCCACTCAACACACGCATCATTTCTTCCGGCGTAATGTTGTATTGCTTCACGCTTGCAGCCAAATCCACCGCCGTTTTTAGCTCGGCACTAGGGATAGGCGTGGTGGGGAAATTACTCGCCACTTCCTCGTAGCGCTGCTGTTGCGCATGTGTCTGTAGTGCAAGCTGTTCAGTTTCACGCGCATCCCAATTGGCTTGCAGAAAACTATAGCTGGCAATGCCTATGCCAATCAGCGCCACTGCAGCGGCAGCAATATAAATCGCCTGCCGTAACTTGTTAAGATGATAGGCCTTGGTTAATTGATCTGGTGCTAAATTGGCGGGAATGTTGCCATTGGCCAACAGCTGCATGTGCAGCAGCTCTGGGTGTTTAAGTACGAGATCTGGCGCAATATTGATATGTTTGGCATAAGCCAAAGAATCCACAATTTTGCATTCCATGCCCTGCTCTTGGCTAATGCTTCTACCGATTACCTCACTCTGATTATCCGAAGAAGGCATGACCAACTGTAGCTCGGTGTGATCGGTGATAAAACGCTGGCTAAGCAAATACAAACGTGTTTTTTCTATCTCCACTAAGTAGAAATAAGCCATTTGATTAGGCTTCACATCCACAATGGGCGCCAAACGGCTCATGCGCAAATGCCCATTGTGTAAATAGGTTTGGCGCAGGCCAGAAGACAATCGCTCGCATAGCAAAATATTGGGCGCCATTAACTTCATTTGCTGCACAGTGTATTGGCTAATCATCGGCAGTAAATACAGGCCCACCAGCGGCACTTGATTCCCTTGAATCACACCCATCCAACCTTGTAAAAAGTCGGCGTTATTCAGTGCAACAAATAGGAAGTTATCATCGCGTCGCTTGTCTTTATCTTGGCTGATAAAGTGGGCAGTTCTAAACAGGTTATTACGATTAAACTGATTCAGCTTGCGCTCAAGTAGCTCGGCTCTAGCGCCACCGGTGGTATGCGGCAGACTCTCTAGGCGATACTCCTCTTCAATGGCATCCGCGATCAAATACACATTCATTTTTGCATTTTTTTTGATAAACGCATCAAATGCTTGATAGCCATCTTCGGTGTTGGCAAAGGTCTCGTAGTAGTGCAGACGCGTGCCAAACCATACCCCTGCTGTCAGGTGGTGGTTAGATGCGCATAAAATCAATTTAGAAATAGCCATTTATATCTTCATCGCACTAAATGAGTCATACACCGGCAACAGTACGGATGCCATGATGAATAATAATACTAAGCCCAGAATAATGGTCAATGCAGGCTCCAGCAATTTGAGCATTTTTTGCATCATGTCATTGACGTCACGGTCATAAAAATAGCTCACGTTCATGAGCGATTTATCCAGAGCGCCCGTGTTTTCGCCAATTTTAATCATACGCACCACCAGCGGTGAGAATAAGCCTGCATTCTGAAAGCTTTCACTCATGCTATCGCCCGCATTGATTTGCCCATGCACACGATTCAACGAATCTGCAATGACACGATTGCCTACAATTTTTTCGCAGGTTTTAATGGCATCCAATACCGGAATGCCGGTTTGATACATCAATGCAAAATAACGCGAGAATCTGGCCATTACAATCTTATGCAAAATCTCACCCGTTAACGGCAATTTCAATTTCAGGTAATCAAATTGATAGCGCGCACTCTCACTAGATTTTAACAAAGAGAACACGCCAACGACTGCGGCGGCTATGAGCAGCAATATCAGCCACCAATAATGCACAAATGCGTTGGATATGGCGATTAATAGCTTAGTATTCCAGGGTAGCTCTTGCCCCAAGCTGTTAAGAAATTTCACCATTTCCGGCACCAAATACACCATCAGTATAATCACCGCTGCCGATACTACCACCAGCAAAATCAATGGGTACATCAATAAACGCTTGGTTTGCGCAAACAGCTCATCCTGCCACTTTAAGGTATCGCTTAAGTTATTGAATACCAAAGGCAACTGCCCAGTTTGCTCACCCGCCGCCACTAAGTTAACAAACACCTCGCTAAACACATTGGGGTAATCTGCCAGCGCTTGCGATAGCACTTTACCGCCTTCTACATCTGCAACTAAACCGCCGATGACTTTTTGAAAATAAGGGTTAGTGGTACTTTCACGCAGGTCATTCAAACCTTCTAACAGTGGCACGCCGGAACTGGTGAGTTGTTCTAGCTGAAAACAAAACATCACCAAATCGCGATTACTGACACGATTGCCAGACAACACTTGGCTTGATTTACCGGAAGACTTAAACGTGATGAGATCCAAACCCATCCGTTCAAGGCGGATTTCCAAATCCACCTCATTGACCGCATCCATTTGACCACGTGCGTAGCGACCAGACTTATCAATTGCTTTGTAATTGTAGGTAGCCACAGTGCGTTAGCAGTTAATGCTTAATTCTTGAAGTTAAGTCAATCACACGCATCACTTCGTCGATGCTGGTGTAGCCCTCTAAAATACGACGCACGCCATCATCCGCTAATGTGACAAACCCTTTTTGCAGCGCAAGTTTACGCAACTCATCCAAATGTGCGCGTCGCGCGATCAGCGCATCCATATCGCTGTCTACACGCAATAACTCAATAATGGCCATGCGGCCTCTAAAGCCAGTAAACCCACAGCGTTTACAGCCTTTGTGCCTAAAAATCTGTACTGCCTCAGACTGGCTTACGCCCAAAATTTTGCGCTCATCATCACTGGGCTTTACTGCCTCTTTACAATGCGGACAGAGCACACGTACCAAACGTTGCGCCACTACACCAATGATATTGCCTGCCATGATCTCCGGCGAAATACCAATATCCAGCAAGCGCGGGAAGGTGCCTAAGGCAGAGTTGGTATGCAAGGTACTGAACACTTGGTGACCAGTCATGGCGGCACGAAACGCCATGGTGGCCGTATCCTCGTCACGAATCTCACCCACCAAAATAATATCCGGGTCTTGCCGCATAATAGAGCGAATGCCGTTGGCAAAATCTACTTTATTCACTTCCGCCACCGAGGTTTGACGCATCATGGTGACCGGATACTCCACCGGGTCTTCCAGGGTCATGATATTCACAGCTTCGGTATTCAAATGTGAGAGCAATGAATATAGGGTAGTGGTCTTACCACTACCGGTCGGCCCTGTGACAATGACGATGCCTTCCGGGCGCGTCATCATGAATTTGAGCTCATCCAGCGTATTGGTTCTCAGTCCCATGCGTTCTAGCGGAATGATGGATTTTTCGCGGTCGAGCACCCTTAATACAATATTCTCGCCATTGATGGTGGGGTGTGTGGACACCCTGAAATCAATCGGACGGCCGCATAAATTCATATTTAATCGGCCATCTTGCGGTGAGCGCGTCTCAGCAATGTCCATACCGGACACCACTTTTAAGCGCACCGCCACCCCCGGCCAATAGGTTTTATGCAAACTACGGACTTGTTGCAGCACGCCATCCACGCGGTAGCGAATACGTAAAAACGCATACTCGGGCTCAAAGTGAATATCCGATGCGCCACGCTTCACGGCATCCATAAGCAAGGCACCCACTAAACGCACCACTGGCTGTGTGTACTCGTTGCCATTTTCAGACAAGCTTTGATAGTCAATCTCGCCAGTTTCAATTTCCCGCAGAATGCCATCTACCGAAAGTTCGTAGCCATAGAACTGGTCTATAAACTCTTCCAGTTGCGCTTCTGCTGCCAATACCGGTTTGAGCTGAATTTGCCCACCAAGCATCGCTCTGAGCTGATCTAGCGCTACCACGTTAAACATGTCCGCCATGGCCACCACCATGATCTTGCTGGCGTCGTCATAAGAGACGGGCAATACGTGATAACGTCTGGAGAAGTCTTCCGGCACCATGCTGAGTGCATCGATATCGGCCACCACTGCACTCAGATCAATACTTTCTTGCCCGATGGTATGTGCCACCAAATCACGTACCATGGATTCAGACACAAAACCCAAGCGTACCAATTGCTTACCCAGCGGCAAATTATTTTGGTCTTGCTCAATCAAGGCAATGCGCAACTGATCCTGAGTAATCAGGCCTTGCTGCACCATTAAATCGCCTAGTCTTAATTTACGTCTTTGTTCTGCCATAGTTATTTATTGCGCTTGAATTGCAGCCATGCGTGCTTGTAATGCTGCAACATCAATCGTGCTTGACTGAGAAGAGGCCACTAACGCCAGTGCTTGTTGATAATAAGGGAGCGCAAGCATTGGCTTGCCCATTTGATCTAAACTCACTGCCAAATTCAATGCATTTTCTGCGCTGGCATTCAATCTAAATGCTTCAAAATATGCTTGTTGCGCCTCTGGCCATTGTGATTGTTCTGAAAAATAGGCACCTAAGTTAGCATAAGCATTCGCGTCGTTAGGGTGCTGTGCAATTAGGTTCTTGAGTTGCAATGCTTGCGTTTGACGATCCGCCGTATTGCCTGCAGTAGCCGTCAGCGCAATTGTATTTTTAGGGTCCGCCTCTAATACTTTTTGGTACCAGCCCAGCGCATCGTCCATACGATTTTGACGCTCTGCAATGGCCGCCATGCCAAGTAGCGCATCTACATTGTGGGTTTCACGTTGTAATACACGTTTGTACAAAGCCTGTGCCTCACTATCATTGCCGGCAACATAAGCGTTATAAGCATTCATCAACACAGGGTTCACGGCGGGTGCAGAAGCACTCCGAGAGACTCTAATCGAAGCACTTTCTGAAGCAATTGTCGGCACCGACTGTGGCACTGTAGAACGCCTAATCTTGATATCACTGCTCACTACATTGATTGCGCGCGGCTCTGCAGACTGTGCCTCCGGCTGCTGTGTAGCAGTTGCAACATGCGTCTTGCTTGCTACAGATTGTGCTGGTGACAGTTCCACTGTTTTTTCTTGTTCAGTTAAAGCTGGGACATCCGCAGGAGGGGTTTCCGCAACAGGCGGCGCATTTGCAGTATGCGGTTGAGCAGCCGCTGACTGTGTTGGGCTGACCGTTGTATTTTGTTGACTCACCACAGGCGAAGCAATAGGGGCTTGCATTTGGTTGAGCTGGTAATAAAAATAACCAGCAATGGATAGCATTGCAAACAACCCAAATAACACAATCCAAACAATCGGCTTGATCTCTGTTGTGGGCGCAGCTTTAGATGCAAATACATTATTTGCACGTTCTGACGTGTGTTCCTCTGAGTAATTGGTACGTGCAAATGCTTGTGTGGCTTGAGCTTGTGCCTGCTCTGGCTCAGTCAGCTCCAGAATAAATGGCGCATCAATCGTGCTTTCCGTTTGCTCATTGGCAATATTACCTGCACTTCTTCTGCTTGTATTTTGCGGCGAAGTGGCGGCTTCTTGCGCAAGCTTCTGCTGCTCAACTTTTTGCTGTTCAGCCTGCGCTTTTTCAACTTGCGCTTTTTCGGCTTTATCCAATGCTTTAATTAATAAACTCATCGCAATAGTGGTAATGCATCAATTACTGATTCGCTTCTTCAAGCACTTTTTCTAATTGTTGGGCAGGTAAATACTGTTTAAATGTTTGCAATTCATCTGACTCTAGACTGGCAAATGGAATGACGGTTGGACGCAAGAAAATCACCAACTCGGTTTTGCGCGTGGCATCGTTTTTACCCTTAAATACAGCACCCACGCCAGGCACATCAGATAAACCGGGGACTTTATCGGTATTTCTGTAAATTTCATCTTGCATTAACCCACCTAGCACCGCCGTGTTACCACTGCCAATTTGCAATAATGATTCCATTTCCCGTACCTGAATCTGCGGGATTAAACTCTGTACCGTGAGTACAGGATTAGGGTCTTGCACAAAGCTCAATACTCTAGATATAGTGGGGCGCACATTGATATTCACATTGTCCGTATCATTAATTTGCGGAGTGACGCTCATGACCACCCCCACAGGTACGGTGTTGGGTGTCGTGGTGATACTATTTAATGTACCACCAACACTACCGCCTACAGTAGACTGTTGCGCTTGCACCGTAAAGTACACCAAGTTATCTACCACCTTGAGTACAGCTGTCTGATTATTGAGCACCATGAGTTTTGGGCTAGACAGTACTTTAGTATCGCCAAACTGTTTAAGTAAGGTAATCGATGCCGCAATATTGCCGATTGCACTGGTCGGGTTTAGATACCCAGCGACAAACCCTGCCGTATTACGTACATTCAGTTGATTCGTACCTCCAGCTGAGAACTGTGCATTCACTCCTGTACCCGTATTCGGGTTAAAGTTGACGTTCGGGTTAAAGATCACACCTTTGGATCCTAGTGTTTGACCAAAGATAAACCCGCTATTATTTGCACCGTTATTCAGACGACTCCAATCTATGCCGGCCTGAAAGCTATCACTCAAGCGCACCTCCACAATCGTGGCCTCAATCAGCACTTGACGCCTTGCGCTACCCATTACCCTATCAATGAATTCCTGCACTTTTTCATGCTGTTTATTGGTGGCACGCACACTAATCACACCTGTTTCCGCATTGGCAATCACATTGGCGGCAAACAAGGTTTTATATTCAGAACGCTGTTCTTTGCGCTGATCGGATTCCGCTTTACTGCTATCTGCTTGTGATTTGATATCTTCTGTCTTCAATTTGGAAGTGTCTGTCTCTTTATCGCCAACGCTACCATAGCGCGTCACAATGACCTCTTTGTCTGTTTCTGCCAACAGCTCTTTCAGGTTTTGAATCAGCGACTCCCACAAATGATTTTTTGAAGTACTGTCTACTGCTGTACTTGAGCTGTTTTTGCTACCGTTACCGCTGGTATTGGTGGTGGTCGTGCTGCCATTTGCACCGGTGCTCGCACTTTGGCCCGTGCTAGAAATCTCTGCCGCCGCGCCAATAAAACCTTTGGTATCACGGTTCATGTTCACGTAATCCACCTTGTAGGTTCTAAGCACTGGCTGATCCGGTGCAATGTAAAGCACATTACCATCCATGCGATACGTCAAATCGACTTGCTTGGCTAAGCGCTCCAATATGGAAGGCAACGTTTGATCGACCGCATTGAGTGTTGCGCGGCCTTGTATTGCAGGATGAATATCAATATTGATTTTGCTTTCGCGCGCCAGCGCAAACAAAATCTCTTTCACCGGCACCTCATTCACCACCACGCTGTAGGTTTGTGATTTGAGAATGGCTTTAGGCGGTGGCAGCTGTGTTTGGCTTCTTACCGGCTTGGGAATAGGCGCCTGTGCAACTTCTGACGTGGATTTTGGCGCGTTGGAAGATTCAATATGCCCGGTAGACGGCGTAACTTTGGTCTGATGCGCACATGCCGATAGCATGGTCACCAGCAAGCAAATAAAATATTTAAACGGGTGATTATTATTAAACACGTTTGACTAACCCCATCACTTAATTTAACTAATAATTTCTCTTGGAGTTTATCGCACAATGGGGGTTAAATTGCAATACTAACTTATTGAAAGTTCTGTTAATTTTCCTTATGCATCCCTTTTGCCAGCTACTTTGTTATCTTTACTAAATTGCTTTGCAATTAATTTACTAAGCACTTTTGTTGGTTTCTTCCAATATCCCACCAATCGTGCGTAACTGTGGCCGGTTTTTTTGCAAACTCACAGGCAATTGTTTCAGCGCCTCGTTCGCTGAAAACCTGTCCACAAAGCCACCATACAACACCGTATAAAACGTTTGCTGATTCACTTTGGTTTGGTACACATAAATCTTATCCCGCTCAATGGTTTGGGCCAATAGCGTCAATTGATTTTTTAATTGCGACTCATCTGATGCCCCCAGTATTTGAATGGTGACCGTATCCTTGGACTGCATGCGCATCCACTGCTGCGTGGCTTGCAACCGTGCTTGTAAAAGGTCAGTGGTGACATCAGATGCAGGCACAGCAGCCACTTCGGCCGTAATCGCCTGCGTATCTGTAGCGGCCTGTGTATTCACAGCTTGCGGTGCAGTTGCAATAATTGCAGCTGGCGGCACAGACTCAGCAGTTGGGGCGACTGGCACTTTCGGCTGTGCAACTGGCGGAGTAACCGCCAGTGCCGCGGCATGGCTGGATGACCGGGCAAATTGTGCCTGATACAGCCTGTGTGCTAAATAGCCCAACGCCAAGCCCAAGAGCAACACACCCAGCAAGCCCAGCAGCAAAAATCTGCGGTTGGCTTTTTTGGCTTTTTCTGCACCAAATTCACTATCGGCAATGGCGGCTTTTACATGCTTAGGCGTCACCAAGTATACGTTATCGGCAAAAGCGGCCAATAACGCTTTATCCGCCAGAATATTCACGCGCCGAATCAAGCCCTCTGCCGCAGCAGAGATTTTTGCAATGGATTTATCACTGAACAAATGCGGGCCAAAATAGCCCGCCGCGCGTAAGCGAAAAATCAGGTACTCACCTACTTCTTTTGGCCGTAACGGCGTGAGGTTAAAACTGTGGGTAATGCGCTCTCTAAGCTGGCGAATGTGCGTTTGATTTAAATTCACATCTAATTCTGGCTGACCAAACAATACCATTTGCAGCAATTTGTGATGCTTGGTTTCCAAGTTAGAAAGCAACCTGATTTCTTCCAGCGTGGCCAGCGGCATGCCTTGTGCTTCTTCTACAAAAATCACCACTTGCTTACCGGCCTCGTGCCGCGACAGCAAATAGGATTGCAGTGCCTGCATCACCTTTAATTTATCGGCATTTTTGGGGAGCTTGACGCCCAACTCAAACGCAATGGCGTGCAAGATATCTTCTGGCGCCACGCTTGGGTTAGCCAAATAGATACATTCTACCTGTTCCGGCAGCATGTTCTGCAGCATGCGGCACAACATGGTTTTACCACTACCCACCTCGCCCACCACTTTTACAATGCCCTCGCCACTGGTAATGGCATATAGCAAAGCATCCAATACGGCACCACGATTGCTGCCGTTGTAAAAGTACTCGGTATTGGGGGTGATTTTAAACGGGGGCTCTTTTAGCCCAAAGTGTGCGTAATACATGTTAAAGCACCCACATCATTATGCGCTGCCCTGCTCTTGTAGTTGAATACGGCTATACAAGGTGGTGCGATTGACGCCTAGCAACTTGGCCGCTTGGCTCAAATTGCCATGTGTGATTTTCATGGCGGCATCAATATACGCTTTCTCCCACGATTTCAGCACTTGGTCCAAACTCACATTGGCCTCTGTTTGTAGATGTTGCATGGCATAGCCAGACAAATCGCCATTATTGGAAACCACTGGACCTTCGCTCAGCTCATTTTGACGCGATAGATCTAACTCGGCAGACAATTGTTGCTCAGTCACGGTTTGGCCTGCATATTTTGCAATCAGGCGGATGATGATATTACGCAACTCGCGGACGTTGCCCGGAAAGTGATAGCTGAGCCAGCGTGTTTTTGCGCGGTCATCCAGCTTAAAGGGTTGTTGCTCGGTCTCACGCGCGTAGAACTGATTAAAGTGTTCTAGCAGCACAATGCTATCTTCGCCTAGCTCGCGCAATGGCGGCACTTTGACAGCAAACACGCTTAAACGATGGTATAGATCAGAACGGAAATGACCAGCTCGCACTTCTGCACGTAAATCTCGATTGGTAGCGGCAACGATACGCGCCTTACTCTTGCGAATCTGCGTCTCACCCACGCGCGCGTATTCGCCATTCTCTAACACACGCAGTAATTTGGCTTGCATTTCCAATGGCAGCTCACCAATTTCATCCAGAAATAAAGTGCCATCGCCCACATCTTCAAAATAGCCGGTGTGCGACCCCGCTGCACCAGTAAATGCGCCCTTGGCATGCCCAAACAAAATAGATTCTGCCAACATAGGCGAAATAGCAGCACAGTTGACCGACAGATACTCTTGCTTACTACGTTTACTAAAGCGATGGAAATTGCTGGCCACACGTTCTTTACCAGCACCAGACTCGCCCTCAATCAGCACAGGGAAAGGCGAATCGGCAAATTGACGAATTTGCATAATGAGTGTCTGCATAGGCAAGCTTTGCCCCAGCATACCGCCATTTTTATCTTCAGATTGCTCGGTTAACTCAACACTTTGTACTTTTAATGAGCTAATCAGCAGGTCTTTTAGGCGCTCTACATCACATGGCTTGGGAATAAAATCTAGCGCGCCTAAAGCTAGCGCATGCTTCACATTCACATCATCACTTTGCCCGGAAAGCACATGGATTTTCATGGTCGGTGAATGCGCAAGCAGCTCGCCAATCATTTTAAAACCCTCATCCGGTTTATGCTGGGATGGCGGCAACCCTAAGTCAACCAAGGCCAGTGCCGGAGGCTCATCCAATTGTCTCAACAAACTTTTGGCTTGCGCACGTGAGTCGGCCACGCACACTTCAAAATGCTTGCTCAATACAAAATGGAGTGTATCGGTGATCAAAGGATCATCGTCGATGATCATTAATATTGGACGTGTTTCAGCCATACTTGCACCCTTAATCGATTTTATTCTTAATGTTAATTGATTAAAGATACTATAGCCTGACATGGCTTAGCCATCAATGTTTAACGGAAAAAACTCAGGTTGGCGCAGAGAGCTACAGGGAATCTGTAAAAGAAAATAAATAGCTGAAATATATCGGTTTTATGTGCTAAATGTCATGGATGTATTGCGCGCAGCTTTTTAGAACAATTCGATTTCGCCTTCTTTGATGTCTTCGGTCAACAAGCCTGCCGCTTTCAAAAGCTCGTAGCTACATATTTGATTGCGCCCATGGTTTTTTGCGTAATATAAAGCAAGGTCAGCACGGTCCACCAACTGTGTCGGTGTACTGTCTATGGTTAATTTGGCATAGCCCACGCTCACCGTGACTTTACCTACTTGCGGAAATTGATACGCGTGTAATTTTTCTGCAAAACGATGGAGCACCAGCTGAATATCCTCTTCTTGTGCACAGCCAAAAATACCCACAAACTCTTCACCACCAAAGCGGAACAGCGGGTCTGACTCTCTAAACGATTTTCCCATCAACTGAGACATTAACAACAACACCTCATCACCAATCAAATGCCCAAACTCATCATTGACTCGCTTAAAGTGATCAATATCAAAAATCGCAATAAAATAATGCAGATGCCCATGGTCATCCTGGCGCATGGCTTTAGAGTGCACGGTAGACAATACTTTATTAATTTTCTGATCAAATGTTTTACGGTTCAGCAATCCCGTCAACGTGTCACGCTCATTGTCATTGAGTAAACCGTTATAGTTTTGATAAATATCCAGCAAATTAATAATGGCTTGCGTAAGGTCAGCATTGGTATATTGCGCCTCAATCACAATGACCGAGTTGCGATAAGCCACCGCTTGCTTTAACGGAAAAAAATGAAAGATGCGGCCATCATCCAAAGTGAGTACGTCTCGCTCACCGCCGTTGTAGCAATCCAGCAGCTTTTGACACAACACCTCTGGAATATCATCACCACCAGCAATGTGCTCTAACGAAATTGCAGAGAGAAATAGCTTGGAAATATCTTTTAAGCGATAAACATGAATAGACTGCGTTTTTTGCTGCACAAACATATCAATCAAATTCACAATGGCTTGCTTCAGCATCTGCTCAAGCGTAAACGCATCGCGCTCTTTAGTAAGCGCAATGAGAGACTCCAAAAACGGATTGACTAAGGCATTTGGCAAAGTATTGGCACACACCGAACCGATATCACATGATGATTATTCAAGACTTAAACCAACAAAGCCTTAAACCCTATTTAAGATCAATCATAACGGGAATGCATCACTTTTGATGTGAGAAACAACGTGGAGAAATGGCGCTAATTCTAATGGACACAACGCAACGGCGCAGCTTGCACCGCGTATCAATTACAGAAAAAAGCGTGGGAGAAACGAGGTAACTAATAGTGATAATACTATAAGATTTACCCTAAAATTCTTGCTCAGTAATCGACGGCTGATCATCGCGCCAATCACTTTTCTTAATCTGTGCAATTTCTTTTTTATAGTACTTTGTATAAATATCCAGCAGCACACGGCTGTAGTTTAGCTCACTAGACAACGGCCTCCATCCCATACAATCCAAATGAACATCCACAAACTTTTTATACTTCTCCGTCAAATCACTGATATTGTTGTAAGGCATATAATTAATACTGCTCACTGTGGCGCCATATCGATTAGCCCACATAAAATAAGCCAACTCCTCCGTGTTCATGGCGTAATTTTTTGCAGAAAAGCTACCCTCTTTCAGACCAAGTTGTATACAGCTATTGTAAAACTGAATCAGCTCATTAATGCGGTCATCCAATATCAAGTTTAACTCTGGCGTAACGGCTAATCTATTAAGCGCAGCATTCGCCATAAATATGCTCTGGTAAATAATACGATTGAGCTTATTAGCAATCACTTGTGATGCATGCAGCACCAGCATCTTCTCTCTCGCCAAGCCCTCAAAATCACTGGCCTTATTGATAAGCTCCAACCAATAGTTAATACCCTTAATACCCAAATGCGTAATCAGTGTCTCTTTATTGGGAATCAGCTTAAAAAACGTACCTCTAGATATGCTGCTCTGCGCAATTATCTCTTGCAGTGTTAGCTCCTTAAAACCACGCTTAACAATAATAAGCTCAGCAATTAGGGTAACTTCTTTGATACGTTTATCATCAGATAAACGCGCTCTTGATCTTTTTTCTTTCACGGTATTCCAACTTAAATAATAACAATTGAACAATCTTACTCAAGGGAGTTTTAGCAATATTATTATTATTGGTACCAACGAAACTGCATAAGTATACAGTACGGTCTATAGTAACATTTTAGCTTGTGTTAAGAAATAAGAAGTTTGGAATCCCACCACAAGGGACATGTTTGAGCACATTGATGGATGTCTTGTGAAATATTCGTAGCGCTCTTAGGGAGGCTTAGAGTAGGTAATACAATTTGAGTGTGCACATCTGGCGGCGCCGTATTGGCGTGAGAAGTACGCTGGCAATAATGTTTATCGCTTATGGCGTGTTGCTAATTTGAGAATCTATAATGTGAGCAATTATTCTCAACCGACCAAGTCGTAGTTTCATCAAGTCTTAGGACTTATACATACTTAGTCATCCATCACTCGGCGTTAAACCAACAAATGAAAATTATAGGAAGATTTGAGCAGTCCAATAGCACATTCAGTAAACAACCCTAAAACACTCTTGATAACGATGGGCGAGCAACACCTAGCTGTTCAGCAACTTCAGTTACACTCAAACCCAGTGCAGGCAATACGTCTTCTCTAAGTGTCTCTTCGGGGTGGGGTAGGTGAGTCCTGTTTTGCCATCCAGAGTGAAGACTAACCAGTTGCCATCTATTAATTGCTCAGCTTTCACGTGGCCTAACGCGTCATAGCCAAACCCTTCATTTAATGGTGTTGTTGTTTTCCGTAAAACTGGTATCGCCATTTTCTCGTAGTAACTTTTCAAAGCCTTCAACTGTGTTGCCCTCGATGAGCACACCTTTAGAATCGAGCAGGTTAATAGCTACTGGGGCTTTGCCACTAAACAGGCCGCCTTTGTAAATAATGCGGTTGTTGCGAATGATACCGCCTTTAGCATCACGTAGTTTAATTGCACCGTCTTTAATTTGAATGTTGTATTTCTTTTGCGTTTCGGTGTCGTTGTTTTTATTACTGTGAATGATAATGGTGTTGTTTTCTATCACAGGGTATTGACCCATCAGATAAATGGCAGTGTTGTCATCCACTTCGATTGTGCTGTTGCGTATTGTGTTGTGGTTGTCTGCTAGTTGTACACCACGGTAAGTGGCGAAGATGTTCATGTTGTCTATGGTGATGTTGGCGTCTTGGTATTGCAACGGAGCTTTTTCTAGCCCATCCAGATATGAAAGATCTTCACATTGCCAATCACGCGCGTCGCAACTATCTCTTTTCAAATATTTAACTTTACTTGGTAAATAAATATACTTCGAACTTAATGCCCTATGAATCACCCCCACCGCCTGTTTACCAATCACACGCAGAGTGCCATTTTTAAGATATGTATTATGTTGCTCACTAATCACAACCCCATGCTGATTATTTACTGAAGATGAGGCACTAATAGCAGGATTTTGCCTAAAATCGATACTTACATTTGATGCATGTATTCCAATTGCGGTAGATGGTTGATATCGATAAGTCCACGAATGTCCATCGAATGTTCTAACTTCATTAACTTTAATGATTTCTATAATGCAATAATTTCCAGATGAGCGAATACCAATGCCTTGATATTTTTTATCCTGATCTTTTACACCAAGTTGAATACATTCGTCAGCGTATATAGGTGAAACTTTTGCTAGCAAAACTAATATCCAAAAAACTGTGATTATCTGCATGTTTTGCCCTCTAGTCGCAGCTTGTTGGTAAGATGGTGCCAGGGTAGTCTTTTTGGTTTAATGGCTTACCATTTACGCACAAGAAATTGTTACGATTGTTAGCCGCTTCAGTTTCGTTGTAAGCAGCGTTATTAAAATCTTTCAAGTTAATCACATCTGTTCCAAACCACTCGTTAAGAGCTTTTTGTAGTAAATCAATCTTTTTACCTGAGGGTGTAGGTTTATTAGGATCAGTCACATCACCCTTCACATATCCATTCTCCTCATTTTCATTAAGTGCATTAAACTCTTTTAATAATTGCTGAAACTCTGTAGCAGTGACCTTGCCAGAACTAATCACATCTTGTCCTGTCGCAAATTGGAACATCTTGGCAAATACCTCTTGCTCCATTTGTAGCGTGCGTACCTCATTGTTGTTCCAATTGAAGTGTCCGGGTATTGGATTTGCCGCAAGATGGTCATAGGTAAAATCAGGGTTATGTCCATACGTGGCATGGCCAATCCCATCATTGGCGTCTATCGGTACATTATTAGAGTCCCGATGCCCAAACGTATCTTCGAATGCATGTAAATATTCCCCAAAAAACTGCAACTGAGTATTTCTACCCAAGGCATTGCACTTTGCTGTGCTCACAGCATCATATAACCTTATTAACTGAGGGTTTTCTTGGATATTGACGTAAGCCGAATCAGTAGAAGCCTTGTCGCGTACATAATGTCCGCCTGTCCCATCTTGTACGTAAACTAAATGTGGAGTTGCAAACCCATCAGAATTAATATCTGATGGTGTTGCAGTAAAGTGATAGCTTAACAGTCTGTTCATAACAGCATCATTTTGCAATGCAATATTGATTGCGGCTTGAGTCATAGATTCAGGCAACGGCTGTGTTAGTGAATTATCATCCACATATTGCGTAGCCAGTGCAATAATCCTCGCATCCTCCGCAGGCACGCCAGCTACTACCGCCAAGAAAAAGGTCATATAGTAGTGAATATCACTTTGATACAAGCCCAATGGGTCTATCTTGTTCAGCGGATCGTTATTGACATACGCATACGGGTCTGCACCATCAGGGAAACCAAGTGGGTCTGGGGTTAAGTATCGACCAGTATCCGGGTTGTAATCGCGTTGGTAGTTGTAGTGCAAACCTGTGACTTGGTCTTGCCATTGGCCAGGTAGGCGTAGGCTTAAATTGAAGTTATTGTCTTGTTGTTGTGCTTCGACTAGCTCAGCACGAACGGCATGTTCTGAGGTATAACTTACCTTTTTCATTGAGTTTGCTTTACCCCAAGCATCATATGCTACTTGCCATATCACTTTGCCTTGCTCATCGGTGGCGGCAATCGGCGCATGGCGTCTATCTGTATGGATAGCAATGATCTCTTCTTGACCTGCGAGTGGCGTATTAATTACCGCTACAGGCATTTGGTTAATGTAGAGATATTGTTGTAATACGTTACCTTTTTCATCCAATTCGGCAATGCGTTGTTGATGGTCGTAGAGGTAATAATGCGTTTGTGGGGCTTTGCTATTGCCTGACTCTGGGTAGCTGGCCATGATGCGTTCACCCAAGGCGTTGTGTTGGTAAGTAGCAATAGTTTTATTGTTGGTATTGGTTTGGACAGCGCTTAGTTTACCCCAAGCATTGTAACTGTAGCGATAGTCAGGATTGGCGACTGTACGGCCAGCTCGGTCTAATGTTGCATTTTGAGATTCTACAGATTTGTAATGGCTCCCTTCACTAGTCACTGTAATGCTAGCAGTGGTAGTAGTAGCTACTGTCTTAGTTAATCCTGCCTGTGGCTTGGTGTCCAACTGGTTCCAGCCTTGGTAGGCGTATTGGTTGACTTGGCGACGTTTGATAGCATCAGTCCAAGTTTCTGAGGTCAGGCGTCTGCCAGCATCATAGGTATAGCTGGCTTGAATGTGGAGATTACCAGTCTTATTAGATGGATGCAGTTGCGTACCATTGCCTATGCCATGGCTTACTCTAGTTAAGCGCCCTGCCAAGTCAAAAGTGTAATCATCGTTCATACCGTTACCGTGAGTTAGATGGGTAATGCCGTTAAATGGGTGCGCTGTAATGCCGGTGACGATGCTTTGTCTAGTCGCAATCTGTAATGGCAAATCGGGCAGGTTAAGCCAATCCGCTAGTTTGTTAGTGAGGCTAGGCCATAGTGTTTTGTGCAGGTGCATGGTTTCGGTAAGACCGGTTTTGCTATCCTGCGTGAAGACTAGCCAGTTGCCGTCGATGAGTTGTTTGGCTTTGACGTGGCCCAGAGGATCGTAGCGAGTGCGGATATGGTAAGTCTTAGAGATGGGCGTGTTGGTTTTGTTGGTTTGGCTATTGTCTGTTGCTGGCTCGTTTTGTATTGTCAGCGTGGTGGCTTTGTCTATTTCACGGCCTAATAAATCTTGGGTGTAGCGGATGGTTTGGTGTGCGTTTTGTATTTGCTGTAGGCCAAAGGCGTTGTAAGCGTAGTGGATGGTGTCGGCGGTTTGACTACCGTTGGCAGATTTGTTTAAGTGTTGTGCTTGATTTAATGTGACTTTGACTAAACTAATAGGCTTGGCGGTTTTGTTGAGTAGGCGCCCGCTTACGTCATAGAGGTAGTCAATCTGCGTGCCATCAGCTTGGGTCATGTGTGTGATGCGATTAGCAGAATTATAAGTGGCCGTACTGGTCCCATGTTGCGGGCTGCTAAATTGAATGATGCGGCCAAAGTCATCTTTGATCTGACTAGGTTGCGATGACGAGGTGCCCATTGTTTGCTTAGCATTGCCCTGTGCATTTGTATTGTTTGCACTACTAGATTGGATACTGACATCCACATAGCCAGCAGATGTCATGCGGATTTGTGCTGTGCCTTGGCCGTTCACAGCACTTAGCGTCATGCGGTTGAGTGGGTCTATGTGCTGTACCCACTGTGTTGACATTGGCAATGTGGCAGTTGAACCTGACTCATCCGCTTGAGGTTCGTGGGCAGCACTACCTTGTGCATCACTATAGCGCCAAGTATCGACACTTCCATCAGGGCTTAGTCTTTGTGTCAGGCGCTGCTGATTGTCATGCCAGAAGTACCAAGCACGCGCCACGGTATCCGGAGCATCGGCAGTAAACCATTGCTGAGTACTCACCGTGTGGCTAGCATCTTGTATGTTGTCTTTGCCCCAGACATTCAATTCCGCGCGATTACCTAAACCATCACGTAGCTGCGTAAGTCTGCCATCAGTGCCATATTGCAAATGTACCGTTTGACGGTCAGCACGTTGCATCAAGGTGGTATTGCCAAACACATCATATTGCATGGCAGTAGCTTGTAATAAACCAGCGGTTTTGGCGGAGCCTAAGCTTAATGTTGCCGGATATCGCTGAGTACTGAGTATTTTACCCACGGCATTGTAGGTAAATTGCGTGACTACACCATTACTTGCTACTGTCTGCATCACCCTACCTGTACCCCCCATTGCAGCACTCCCCGCTATTGCTGCACCTGAGGTGTCATACGTAATCTGTGTAGTGAAGTTGTTAGGTGCAGTGATTTGGGTAAGATATTGCCCCAGTTTGTCATATTGGTATTGCGTAATGTCACTGTCTTTAGGCGTGTTGGTCTTACCATTAGGCAAAGGCCCATCGGTTTGGCTGAGCAAGCTTCTACCATTGACGTTGGCATAGGTGTAAGTAGTAGTACGGGTAATCTCAGAGGGCGTTTTGCTACTGTCAGTGGCTAACACCGGGCGGTAGCCAGTTTCTGTCATTTGTGTGGGTTGGCCATATTGGTTATAGCGAATCTGCCATTGGTGTTCCTTACCGGCAATGACGCTGGGCTTAGCGATTATGCTGGGTTGGTTAAATACTTGCACCGATTCTTGTGCGGCACGGTTGGCTTGTGTGAGTTGTGGAAACACGGGGGTATTGGCATAAGCGTAGCGCACCTGCATTTGTGGTGCTTGGGCTTGGCCGTTGCGGTAGGCAATATTACTTATTTTTACTACACGTCCGCTTAGGTCATAGTCGGTGTGTATAGTGCTGATGGCTTGGTAAACCGGCTTGGCTTTTTGATGTGGTTTGCTTGGTTGATGTGGTTTGCTTGGTTGATTTGTTTTATCGCTATGGCTGACTTTGACGAGGCGCACTTTGGTCACATCGGTCTGTCGGCCGAGCTTGTCATACCCATACACCACATTAGGCGCTGCACACTCGCTGCAGCCGGCCCCCAGTATTTGTAGCAAACGGTATTCACCTGCAATTAACGTGTAGTTGTAGATGGTGGTCAGGCCAGTGCTATTAGTAATCGTCGTTTGGCCAATTTGGCCGTTATGGGTAATACGCGGGTAAGGCTGTGTGGCATTGCTTGGTTTACGTTGTTTGCTTTGTGTTGTAACAGGCTTTAAAGGCACAACGTGATAGCTCACTTTGACCGATTGTGTAGCGTTTTTGCTATTGGGTGTGCCGTGTACACTTAAAATACCACGACCATATTGATCATAGACCCAAGTACGTTGACGTTCTGTGCTGCGTTGGTTGGTATGGTGTTGTGCTTGGCTGTTGCTATCTATCCAAGACAAGCTAATGCCCGTGAGTAGATGCGCAGCATGCGGAATCTGCGGACGTTGTGCGTTGGCGGGCGCCATGTGCGCATCTACGTAGGCAACTTCACCATAATGATAGATTTTAGAGCGTACTGTGTGGTGTGCACTGTCGTCTTGTGTACTTGTGGTCTGAGATGCGTTGTCTTGTGGATAGGTCACCTGAATAAGGTTGCTGATGCCGGCACTTTGCAGATCGTTATTGTGCAGGTATTCAAATCGACCTACTGGGGTATCAATGGCCACAATCCCTTTAAAGCCTGGCTTTTGTTTATCTGCATAGTGCATCACAAGGCTGCGCCCTTGCGGATCAGTGACTTTTAACAGTTCGCCTTTTGGGCCGCGCAGCAGATGTGTGCTCTCGCCGGTGGCGGCGGTGATGCGCTCTAGCTTGCCCAAGTGATTAAAGTGCAGCTGTTTGCCATTGTTCATAAACCAAGTGTATTCATCCCCTTGCGCTGTGTGATAGATCATCACATGGCCCTGTGCCGGGTCTTGGCAGGCGCAATCACTGGGGTTGAACACACTACGATTAAAAATGGTTTGACTACCATCGGCTTGGATAATACGAATGCTGTGCTTACTGGGATATAAATCTATCTCGTAACCCAAGCGCCAACCATAACCGATTTGGCCTAGCCCCATGTGCAAGCTGTTGTAGTGACGCACGATTTCAATGCCCATATTGCCGGGCAATGCCGGCAAGTCTTCTTCCCGCTGGTATTTATTGCCGGTCATGACATTAATGGGGTTGCCTGCACCGGCATCACATGCCGGACCGGCGGGGTCACTGCAACCCGCCTGACTGCCTGGTGTCGTGCCTTGTCCGGTGGTGGTCCCCAACACTTCACCTAAGTTTGGCTGGGTAGGGTCTGTGCTGGCATTGGTGGCTGTGTCAGCATTGACTGGCCACGCTACAACCAATACCAGCAGGCTGACGCATAGGCAAGTACAACGTAAGAGTGTGGTGAAGAATGATTGAGTACCTAAACCAACGTTGAGTGGCAAGACGTTGCTGATACGGGGAATATTTTGCATGGTATTTTTAGTCGCAATTAATTGTTTAATTCACTAGGTTTTTGGCTGGCTATGGTGCCTCAAAAGTTGCTAGCTTACGGGTAATGTTGACGCGTCTATCTGGGGCGCAGTTAGCTTTGTTACTTTCTGTCTTTTCTTCTGTACACACACCATCTGATGTTTTTGGGTCTAGCTCGCCTTTCCCTTCAGCTTTAATCGCTACCTCTACATCATCGTCAAGATGTTGTTGTAGATACTCTTGCACCGCTTCTGCACGCGCTTGGGATAAATTTAAGTTATAGGCATCATCACCAATTTTGTCCGCATATCCTGTGATAAAAATTTCATCGGTACGATACGTGTTGGCTTTTTCCGCATTGAGTGTGCTAATCATTTTATCTAGCGCGACCTTACCTGCTGCCGTTAATGTGGCCGAGTCAAAATCAAACAACACATCTGAAGCTAAATCTTCTGATACCACGCCTGTACCACAAGGGTCTGGTGTTGGCGCACACTCAATATCTACTGTGGGGTCACAAGGGGTGTCATCAATATCATCCGTTCCGTCGCCATTGTCACTACCATCTCCCGGGTCTCCGGGATCTGTGCCAGGGTCAACAGGCGGAGGGTCTGTCGGCACACCATTGTTCCCCGGTCCGGGATTACTGACGTTGCCATTTTCTATCGGGTCACTTTGCATACGCATGGTGGTGTGCACAACCATAGGAATACGGCCTTGTGCGAGGAGTGCAACTTTAAAAGGATCGGTTTCGGCTGTAACACCAAGATTGGTAAGGCCTTGTAATACCATGACGTAGAAGCGCCCGACCAAGGGCACTTGTTTAGCGGCTGGGATGCCGTAAGTCATCTTAATGCGCAACAAATTCGCATCACTGAGGGTTTGTCCGGAAGCGTTAGTCTTGGGGTTATTGTTACAACTAGTTTTGTCTACCGGGCAAGTGATGGCACTCAAGTTGTTATTGGGAATCACACGTGCCTTGGTGCTGTATTTGGCAGCGAGTTTAGGGCTTGCGTAGTCGTCAAAGCTTTCTTTGGTAGGCGAGAGTAATTCGATCTGTAGACTTGTGGGGGTGATATCAGCTGTGGCGCGGGCAGTGGCTTCAGCGATCTCTTCTGCATTACGACCACCGCCGTAATAACCGACCATTGCCCGTGTAAAGGTTGCACGGATGGTGTTGACATTGCCATGCCCCACACTGCCTGCACGTGCGGCTTCAAAGGTGGCATAATTGAGGTTGCTTTTGGCATGAAACACCATACCCGCTTGCACAATGCCAAGCATCATGAACAGCAAAGTGGGTGCAACGACAACGAACTCGACCAGCGAGGCGCCTTTTTGATGCAGGTGATGTTGGGAATTATTACTAAGCTTAATAGACAGCATGCAAAAGTCTCACTTCTAGAGATACACTCTATACAGTAGTACATTATTATACATGTGTATAATAATGTCTAGTCAAAGTAAACTTATGCATAAAATATTCTGCATATAGTCAGATAGAAGTTAAGCAGCAATGAGCGCTTAGCAGTAGATACATCAATATATTTATTACCCTACGGTAATAAACTGCCCATTTACCCCCATGTGAACATTAAAAATTACCTTCCGGTAATTTTTTGTTGCCAAATCAAATAAATCATGTACCATATTACCGATAGGTAATATATAGGATGCGTCATGATGAATGAACAAAACAAGCCAAACCAATATGTGAAAATAAAATCCACCAAAGAATTGGGGAGTTTTGTGCGGGAGTTTAGAGTCGCACAAAAAATGACACAAGCCGATATTTTGGGCATGGCCAATACTGGTAATCGTTTTATTGTAGAGCTAGAGAATGGCAAACCAACTGTGCAGTTTCAAAAAGTACTGGATGTATTAGACACACTTGGCCTAGAGATAGTGATCCAAAAAAAGGCTAACTTCTAATGCGCGCCGTAAAAAGATTAGCAGTATTTAGAGGTGCGGAACTTGTAGGTATGTTATTGGATGAAACACCCATCCGGTTTGTATATGAAACAAGTTGGCGACAAAAGCATCAAGCGCCTGTATCACCAAACATGCCAATATCTCAGGCTGAGCATTCAGGGCAAGCCGTCGAATCTTACTTTGAAAATCTTCTGCCAGAAGCAACGATTCGTGACTTATTAACACGCAAGCATCAAGTCACTTCCATATTTGGATTGCTGAGTATCATTGGTGGCGACACTGCTAGCGATCTCACCATTCTACCGGAAGGCGAAGTTCCGCAACCGCCACAATATCAAGCCATTACTTGGCAAGATATCGCCGATGCGTTTACACAGCCACAAGGGATTATCCGCGATATTCAAGAAGAAGGTGGGTTAAGAATATCCTTAGCAGGCGCGCAGAGAAAACTCAGCATTTGCATCGACAGCAATGGAAATCCGCTAATACCTCTGGGAAGTTCTCCATCCACGCATATCGTCAAACCTGATATTAAAGGCATTGAAGGTGTTTGGGCTTCTTCAATCAATGAAACCTTTACCATGAGGCTGGCAGCCATGCTAGGGCTGGATGTAGCGGATGTCAGTTACCATTCCATTGCCAAAGCATGCGTGATTAAACGATATGACAGGCTACTAGATACTAATGGACAGATTCAAAAGCTGCATCAACTCGATTTATGTCAGATAGACGGCAAGCCATCCACTATTAAATATGAATCCGATGGCGGACCAACGTTGTTAAGATGTCGAGAGCTGCTTAGCCAAAACGGCGTGGTGGCAGCCGATACTAAGCGTTTTATTCAATGGGTATTTTTTAATCTTTACGTTGGCAATCATGATAGCCATGCAAAAAATCTTTCCATCTATTTTTTGCCTAAGCACGGCGTAAGGTTAACACCATTTTATGACCTGCTCTCCACATCGTTGTATTCAGGTTTGTCACGCAAATTTGCTTTCAAGATTGGCGGGGAAAACAAACCATCAAACATCCATAGAGACCAAGTGATTGCAATGTCTGCGTTACTTGGCTTTAAACCCAAGTATGTACTCACTATTGCAGAAGAAATTTCTAACGATTTGCTGGCTAAACTACATGCGACTTCAGAGGAGGTTAATGTGATGGCATCCGTAGGTACTGAACAAACAATGGTTGATCGATTAATCCAACACATCTCCAGCAACACAAAGAGCTTTCAAAAACGCTTGTTTACAAGCTAAGCCCCCATAGTGATGGGTGACGGACAAATTTTCATTTTAACCGATCATGCCTAAATGATAAATGGAAGTTGCATGCCCTCTACAACCCCTAGCCGATGTGCCTCACCAGCAAGTAGCTCTAACGTATGCTTTGCTTGTTTACAGCTTGCCATGCGTCTGGGTACGCAACGCTCTACTATTTTTAGTACCCGATAATCAGCACTTAAAAATACCACATCAATCGCGTAATACATCCCTATTGTATGCACGCTTTTACATGGGCTGATTAACAGCGCCTCCTGCTGCTTGAGTGGAGTCTTGAACAATAAGCCACGTAACCGCGTAAAAAATTGGTTCGCAATTGTGACTTCTAGTATCACGCTGTTGAAATGTATTGTTTTTGTGGTTGTCATGGCGCCTAAAAGCCTTGTGCCATTATTTTCATGGCAATAGGGAAGAGCAAGATAATAAATACACAAGGAAAAATAAATACAATCAGCGGAAACAACAACTTAACAGGCGCTTCCATCGCAATTTTTTCGGCACGCGTAAAACGCTCATTTCTTCTTTGTTCGGACTGCGCACGCAAAATAGGGCCTAAGCTCATACCGGTTGCTTCAGCTTGAATGAGCGTGCTGGTAAAGTTGGTGACAGCGGTGTGGTTTAAGCGCTGCGCCATACTTCTTAGCGCATCGCTACGGCTACTGCCAGCGCGCACATCTCGTAGCACGCGCTGAAACTCTGCTTGCAATACACCCTTAGGCCCTTTTGCTACTGCTTGTTGAAGCGCCCCATTAATGTTCAATCCAGACTCTACACACAAGGTAATGATGTCTAAGTAAAATGGCAGCGCTTTTAGCATTTGTATCCGGCGTAATTTGATTAAATCAGTCAACCAAATAGCCGGGTAATAATAGCCAAGGATGAAGCCCCCTAAGATGAGTAGTAGGCTATAAAATTTAAAGCTAGCAGCAATCCAATAGATAATGGCTGAGAACAGCAGACCCCAGACAATGCGTCCACTTAAAAACTGGCTAGGGTTGATGGCATAGTCCAACCCGGCTTGACGCAATTGCGCGAGCCTAGCATCGTATCGCTTTTGTGTGATAAACGGCGCAAGGTAATGGGCTAACCACTGTATTGGCCACCATACTATTTTAAACCCCAATGGCGGCGGGTCGCTCCAAGTGCGGTCTTGCTCTGGCACTGCGCTTACCAAACGAGAGCTCAGCCAAAACAAAAGCCACACACTCAGCGCTACGCTGGCGGCAATTAAAAAAATAATAAAGTTTTCCATCATTCGCTTGAGTTAAAGAGCTATATTAAGTAGCCAGTTTGTAATATGCCGAGTAAGTAAACTGAGCAGCTGAGTTAGGCTTCACTGTAAATAACTGGCGTACCAACCGCCGTGAGGTACAAAAATGTACCATTAGAAAATTGTTGTGTGGATGTGGAAATTTGGATGCCAATAATTGCATTAGCCTCTTTAGGGGCTTGGGCTTCTAAAAAATCTAAGGCCTCTTGATATTCGTTGCGTTTTCTCTGTAGAAGCCCCCTGATGATGCCTTTGTTGGAGACTTCAATCGCCTGATTGATGAGCACTAATGAGAAAGCTTCTTTTACAATTAAACCTTGTGGCAGAGTGGGTGTGGTGAGCAAAAGCATTATTTTTTCCTTATTGTTGATAGAAGCCTTAACGATCAATAGGCACAATAGTTTTTCCAATGGGTGCTAACGAGATAAGTGCTAACTTATAGTGTTGAATGCCAAATGGAATGCCCAATATAGTGATAAAGCAAAGTATTGCCGAAATCATATGACCAATAGCTAGCCAAAGACCTGCAAAAATAAACCAAATAACGTTACCCACTGTGCCTAGGCTGCTTGTACCAATATCATCATGTTGAGTGATCTCTTTTCTACTCACAGCCTCTTTTCCAAAAGGAAAAAATGCAAACTTACCTATCACGAAACAAGCCCTGCCCCATGGGATACCAACGATGGTGATAAAGGCGATTGTTCCAACTAACCACCAGCCCACACCCATCAGAAAGCCGCCTAAAATAAACCAGAAAATGTTACCTATTACGCGCATATACGTCTCCTTATTTACGGCAATTAAAATATAACGCCAAGCCACAACTGCCAACTGCCAACTGCCAACTGCCAACTGCCAACTGCCAACTGCCAACTGCGTTTAACAGTATCCATCCGCAGCACAGTTTACACATACATATTTAGACATCTATCGCTACAATTTTTCGTATAAACCAAATACCAAAAAACTCTAGCATGAGTACTAGTGCAATCGCACCCCAGCCTATACGGGTGGTCCAGAGCATCCCCATTGCCTGTGGCTCCATTTTGCTTAATATCACAAGCAAACCAAGCGGCAGTAGACCCACTACCCATGCCTGCATTTTGCCTTGCGCTGTCAATGCACGAATTTTACGTTCCATTGCATGTTGGCTGCGCAGTGTATGCGCGGCACGCTCTAAAGATTCAGCTAGACTACCGCCGGTTTCGTTGGCAATGCGCATGGCTGACGCCATTAGATTGATTGCTTGTATAGGCACGCGGTGCGTCAGATTTTCTAATGAATCGTCCAAGCTCACCCCTAGCCGTTGCTCACGCAACATTAGCTGAAACTCTTGTGAGATAGGAAGGGGTAGCTCCGAAGTAATTTGCCGAATCGCTCCTACCAGCGACAAACCCGCCCGTACTGCGCCTGCGAATAATTGAAGTGTGTCTGGTAGCTGCTGCTCAATCAACTCCATGCGCCGTTTTTTTAGCAGATTAAATGCAAACCAAGGTAAAAAGCCTAACGCTACTGCAGAGACCACCCCCAAAATAGCACTGCCAGTCATTAACCATACCATCATCGTGGCTAGTAATAACAATACCAAATTCAGCGCGTAGAGCTTTACCGGGTCTGCCACCATATATAATTCGCGCAAGTTAAATGTGGTATCGGCAGTAAAGCGCTGACGGTAATCGACTAACAGCTGACTACCTAAAGTAAATCCCGCCCATACCAGTAGCATGGCAGTGCTGACACTTAAGATGAGCAATAAAGTCATGCAGCACCTTTGATGTCAGCCATGTTGCTTTGCGACTCATGCGCTGACTTATGAAATATAGCGTGATCTTGTGGCAGCCCTGCTTCACGCAAAGCCTCATAAAAATGCGGGATAACATCACAGCCAGTAAATCGACCTTGAATACGTCCTTGTTCGTTACGTTTCAGCGGCTCAAAGCGGAGCAATTCTTGCAGTTGGATTTTGCCAGACTCCATGCCGGTAATCTCAGAAATACTGGTCACTACACGCTGTCCATCCGTTAGGCGTGCTTGTTGAATGATAATATCCACAGCCGATGCGATTTGCTCGCGAATCGCTGTCAGCGGCAAGTCCATGCCAGCCATCAATACCAGTGTTTCTAATCGAGCCAGCGCATCGCGTGCATTATTGGCATGTAACGTGGTGAGCGAGCCTTCATGCCCAGTGTTCATGGCTTGCAGCATATCCAAGGCCTCGCCACCACGGCATTCCCCGACCACAATGCGGTCAGGGCGCATACGCAAAGCATTCTTAACTAAGTCACGAATCGCAATTTGTCCACGCCCCTCGGCATTGGCGGGCCTTGCTTCTAGGCTCACCAAATTAGGATGCGTGAGCTTTAATTCCGCCGCATCTTCGATGGTAATAATGCGCTCGTTGTCCGGAATAAAATTTGAAAGTACGTTAAGCAATGTGGTTTTACCTGAACCCGTACCGCCGGAAATAATCACATTTTTGCGGTGCAAGACACATATTTGCATGAACGTCCCCATCGCTTCCGAGATAGAGCCATATGCTATTAAGTTTTGAGTCGTGAGTGTTTTTTGTGAAAACTTACGTATGGTCAAAGTTGGCCCTTTAATGGCCAAAGGTGGAATCACCGCATTCACACGAGAACCATCTTTTAAACGTGCGTCTACCATCGGAGATGACTCATCAATACGGCGCCCTAGCGGTGCAACAATGCGCTCAATTACTCCTAACACAGCTCTGTCACTGGTAAACGTCGTTTCGTGTTGTTCTAATCGTCCCTTACGCTCTAAAAAAATCTCATCGAAGCGATTCACCATTATTTCCGTGATGGTGTCATCTTTTAATAACGCCTCTAAAGGCCCCAACCCAACCGCTTCGCTCAGCACATCATTCACTAATTTTTCATAATCGCGCTGATTAATGACGCGTACATGCTTACGTCGTTCTTTGTTTACGCTAGATGGCTTATCCTGTTGAGACTTGGCTTTGTCTTTTTCTATAATTTCTCGAATAAGTTTTTCAGTCTCTACACGTAGCTCGGCATCCTCCATGCTTAATATATCGCGGCGACGCAAATCAATTGTCTCAAGCAGTTGTTCATGGATACGTCTACGCCAACCATGAAACACCGTTAATGCAGGGAGCGCGGTAGCTATCATCGCGTTAGTCGTTGGCATTGATGTGGGCTGTACATGCAAGCTTGGCACTTGCACCTCTGGCAGTTGAGCGGTTTGCGATGCATGTACTTGCTCTACTTTAATGGTATAAGCCCCTATGCCAATTTCATCGGTACTCATTAGAGGGCCATGCTGCTGTATACGGCTTCCGTTGACATAGGTGGCATGAAACTGACCCAAGTCCTGTATGAACAAACCGCTATCCGTTGTAAAAACGCGCGCGTGCTCTTTATTGACGCGCCAGCCATCCAGCTTTAATTGGCACTGTCTATCTTTACCAATCACCATTGCCCGCTCAAGCACATTGACTATCTGCGTACTTTTATTCGAATCCACTACCGTTATTTTTAGCATGCGTTAACTCTTAATAGGGATGAGGACTTGCCAATAAGCTCGTCGCTGGGCTAGCGTCTGGCCCATTTGTTGAAGTGGGTTGATTGGCTTGTTTCTTGATTTGTTTTTGTGATTGATTTCCTAATGCGATGCTATCCGCTTGCAAACGCTGTGTTGCTTTATCCATTTCTTCTTGTTGGTTGTGTGTGTGTTTCTCACTTGAAGTGGGCGTGACAAATACCACTAGCTCAGTCTCATTATTTTGGTAGCGTTTAGAGCGAAATAATGCACCTAGAATTGGAATGTCTCCCAAAAACGGCAACTTATCTACAGTGACGTTTTTATCGCGTGACAGCAATCCACTGAGCACAATGGTTTGGCCGTCTTGTACATTAAACTCTGATTCTGTTCTACGCGTTCTAAGTGCAGGGCCAGAAAGCGTAGACACCGAAGAGTCTATGTCGCTGACTTCGCTAAATATTTTGGCGCGAATCACACCGCTTTGATCCACTCTAGGCTCAATATCTAGCTTAATGCCATAGGGCTTAAACTCAATAGTGGTGCCGTTGATATTACTTACAGAGTAAGGAAACTCGCCACCAGCAAGAAACTTTGCCTTTGTACCGCTACGCGTTGATAGTGTGGGTCGAGCAAGGATCACTGCCGTGCCATTTTGTTCAAGCATATTGAGTTGCGCATTGAAGCCTACATTGAGTACCGAAAGGATATTTAGCCCACTGGGAATCGCTAAAGCACTTCCCCCACCCCCAGTAATTGGCGCGGCGTTTTGCGTGCCAGAGATTTGATTAATCTGAAATGGGCCGTCATTATTGTATCGAACTGGTCCCCAAACCGCCCCAACGGCCCCTCCTCCAGTCGCACCCCACTTAATGCCGACTTCCCGTAAAAACTTAGTTGGAAACTCAACCACTTTGACATCCATGGCAATCATTTTTTCCCAACCTTGACGGTTGGTAAAATTAATAATTTGCGGATAACGTTTTGATAGCTCCTCCACCTTAGTCAAGTCGTTATCTGCCATCCCCTCGCCTTCCACCACAACTTTATCGCCCACCAGCGTTGCTTTGGCTTTGGGAATGGTTTTGAGAAACGACGCGACTTCCTTAGATACTCGCGAAGTCTCCCCAGGCATTACTGTCACTTTAATACGTCGATTTCTCCCATCTTTTGTCCATATATGCAGTGATGACACACCGGTTTCATTGGCAATCAACAAGATTTCTTTGTCGTCGAGTACCGCTGCGGACAGTGCCGATCCATTTCCCACAGCCAACCGCCCTGCATTGGGCTCACTGATGACCCGTGTTTCACCTGCGAACATTTCTATTTCTGTAGAAAAGTTTTGTATATAAGGTAAAGCATTGTTGGTCGTTTTTTTTGCAGCCTGAGGTGTTTTTTTGATGACTGGCTGAGGTTTCGTGTCGTCATAAGCTGGCACCACATCTGGCAGCGGCACATAGCCAGCGCTGTATGTTAGATAAGGCGTTAGCAATAACAGCAATGCCGATATTGTGCGTGTGTTAAATGTTAATTTAAGCAAGGTATTTCCTAACAATTGAGTATGATGTATATGTAATCTGGATATCTTGAATTCAAAGTGAAGCGGCCATTAGTGGCTGCTAGCCTCATTGTTAAACGTGGGCTTTGTTGGCAAAACAGAAGCGGCTTGCTTGGCATCTGCGGCAGGCATGAACTCTTCTAGCACTTGCGGCGGGTTCATCCGCAGACCTTCTTTAATTGGGCCGCCACCATAAATCACTGGTACAGAGCTTAAACCGTAACTGGCTTGCGAACCCAAACCCAGCAAATCCTCTGCATTGGCACGGCTTGCAGAGACATCTGTGATATCGCCTGGCGCCCTCAGCAACGCAGTTACACGCCCTACTTCACGTGCTGCTATCAGTCGCTTTGCATCCTCCGGGCTGGTATCCAATGTCACCGTTGTGTAAGTCACCGGTCTACCTGCATCGTCTTTACTGCTTTGCGATACTTTGGTACCTGTGGCAAGCACACGCACACTCTGCAACAATGTAAAGGTAAAGTTGTGCGTATCTTTCTGCATAGAAACCACAATATCAATCAAATCATCCGGCTCTACCATGCCTGAAATTGAGCTAATCTCATCCACCGGCACCGTCACCGCTCGCCGACCGGCATCTAGCTTGGCAGAGAATGTGGCTAATTTTTGACCTTCCAATTGAGCCCAAATCACGGGCTCACCTGCATTGGCTGCATACGCCAATACAGCGCCCTCTGCGCGACTAAATTGGTCCGGTGTGATTGCGCCTGAATGTGCCCACTCTTGCGGCACTTCACGTGTCGCCATATTAGCCGCAGACAACAACCCCCCTTTTTCTAATGCTTGCTTTGCTACCACGACTTTGACCATCGCCTTGTTTTTATTCTGCGCTTCAATGTCTTCTACTTTGCTTTTAATATAATTTTTTGTGCTGAACGCAGCAAAAGCACCTACCAACAGTGCCACTATTAAAATTAACCAATTTTTATTTATTTTTGGCATCATCGCGTTCCTGCTACTTCCTTTAAATAATTAACTTTCATATCCCAATGTTTCAGCCTTGCTATTACGGTAGCGACAAGAAACCACTGTACCGTTCAAACCCTTCTCTTACCGCATCCAAGAAAATGGTAATCACCGAGCCTTCGTTCGCAAAACCAACCCCCAATATCATCATCACAACAATTAAAGTGATGATGTATTCTGTTGCAGACTGACCGAGCTGTTTTTTAATATGCTTCATTGGCTTAATATCGTTGTGAGTACCGCGCTTGTTTCACCTTCACCCTGCGACACCACCAGCCTAGCTTCGCGTTTGTTTCCTTCAAACATCAAGCTAAGGCTGTTGGTATGTTTAACTGTCAACTTAGGCTGTAATGCATAGCCTTTATCTTGTAAAACCTTGGTAATGAAATTTGCGTTAGTCTGCATAGAATGGCCGTTATTAAAGATAAGTTGGCGTGAACTTTTACCTGCATCAGTCGACTCCATATCTGACAACAACTCGCTATCTGCTGGCAGAGAAAATCCTAAAGGCATGCTGTCAACCCGTTGCGATGCACGACCATCACTGATAGATAACAATGTTTCGGTTAAGCTTGGGCTAAGCTTACTAATCCTCACCGTAATAAAGTAATCGCCACGCTCTTGCGACAAGATGTGTGTGCCATAAAACTCGGCCTGTGCATGCCTTGTGCCCAATGCTTTTTTGTAAAATACCAGCATACTTTCCGCGCTTTGTTCGCTGAGTATGCGATGCATACGCATTGGCACCCCATTCAAGCGCACCTGCTCGCCAATCGCTTCTACTTTGGCATGATTGGGATAAGGCAAGCTAGGCCAGTCAGCCCAACTGCAAGTTGCCACGCAACTTAATACGATACTCAAAATAATTTTTTTCATTGATAAGGCTGCAGTACGCGGTCTTTAGGCACAACATCTGCATCTACCCTACCAATTTTTGGTGGAGAGGCGCCACCTAAGCCATCCTCAAATACTGAAATGACGGGCTCTAAAATACTGGCTGGGACTTGTAACACTTGGTAGGGAAACGTCTTGATACCAGAATTTTTTACTTTGCTGCTGATATCAGCCGGCCCTTTCGCAGCCCATGGATCCACCAACACAACAGTCTTTCTCACCATGGATAAATCAATCGCATCAAACGGTGCCAGCCCTGCCACATTTGCGAGCTGCACACTGACACTACCACTGTATAAGTTATCTTGCGGCAAATTAAAGTCATCACTAAAATCAAGCATATTAGTAACGCCATTAAACATAGTAGCTATGGATTTTTTTGTGGTTTGTACACTGACCTGATTAAAATCAGGCAATAATGCATCCGCACGATGATCAACCCAAAGTGGGTTTCTTTCACTGTCAATCTCACTTACCACGTCGCCAGTTTTGATCGATAAATCATTTCGACTATAAAAACGTCTGCGCACCTCGGCTGCCAATTCTGCATCTGTTTTCCATCCTGCAGCGCTAGAAGAGTGATGCACTGCACCTTCAAAAGCCACATAGCGACTGGCGACTTGTGTGGTTTGCGCTAAATCTAAATATTTACCCAAGAGTGGCACAATCAAAAACAAAGGGACTAATACCAATGAAACGACAATGAACTCAAGCGTTGATTGCCCAGTTTGAGATGAATAGTTATTCACTGCTGTCGTCCATATCATCGTTATTGCAACGATCTTCACCAGTTTTATCCATTTCTGCTTTACACCATTTAGCTAGCTCTGCAGGACTTGCGCATGGGTTAATCCCTGTTCTCTTCTTTTCGGCTTTGCAGTCTAGGTCAGTGTCATCTTTTTCTGGCTTGGTGTAGTTGGGTTCATCTGCATAAAACGGCATATTTTTTACGGCACTAGGCACTTGAAGAACGCTCGCGTCAAATGCCTCTCTAAGGTTAACTTTATTAGCAACATGCTGACTAGTTGCCCCTTTACCCATTTGCATTTGACTACTTAAATCTAGCTCAAGTGGGTGGCCAAGAAATACCAGATGATCTTTTGGATCAGAGTGCCAAGCGCACATGGTGCCCGCCAGCTCATTCGTCTTTCCTAGACGAATTTCAGCAACATCACAAAATAAGTTAGCAATCCTATCTTTCTTACCTGTAGGCCGCACGTTAAAACCCCATAAACCAGCAACCGCATTGCCTGTCATTTTGCTAACTGCCGAGCTTGGTAATTCACTTCTCACCCATTGCTCACCCTGTGGACGCGACGAATCAAACGCATATGTACTACGCTGCTTGTAATACACAATTGTGATTTCTTGGCGTGGGATCACTTTGTAATCGCAAGCAGGTCTATTTTGCTCTAGTGCATACCCCTGCTTATAAGTTGCGTGATAGCCGTTTTCTGTAGAAATATATACATCCTCCGTATAGGTTTCTAAGTCTTTCAGGCTTCCGCTCACTTTAAACGGCGTCACTTTACCCAATGGGGCTTGTATTTTATTTAAATCATCACAAGTCTTTTTATAAAACTCATGTGCAGTCATTCCACCAAAATTCAATTTAATACTTCCCGTGTAATGCACATGCACCATCGACTGCGTATTCCCCAATATTGGCTGGATGAATGCAATCAAACTTATCAGCCACACACTTCGCATCGGCCATTTTTTTAATGCTTTAATCATTTAAATCCTTGTAATAATGCAGCTTGAGCACGTTCAGCAATAGATACTGGCACTAAATGCACTTGCCAATATGGGTTAAACAAACTTCCCAATTCGGCTTTGTTATATAGTTTATTGGCGCCATCTGGCCGCTCAAAATACACTTCAGCACGTGCAATACTTGCAGTTACTTCACCTTGATGCTCTCCACCATACAAATCCAAACTTCCGCTAGGCTTCACTATGCTAGTTCCACCTGAATAACGCTGCCTATTATTGGGCTTAGTCACTCTGATCGTGATTTGTGTGCGTGGGTCTTTCTGCTTTAACGCATCTTCCGATAAATCATAAAATTCTGGAATTGCACCGCCAGTTACACTTGCTGGCGCACTATTCCATGCCACACCTTCTGAAAGCGCACGTGACGTCGCGCGCGGATTGGTACTACGTGATTGATTGTATGCATCGTAGTTATCAGGCAGACCATCTGCAGAAAAGCTTGACCCATAGCCAACCGGCCTTTCTCTTCGTTTACATTTGCTACCAGACCTCGTATGCGCTGACAGTGTATCTATCGACTTCCAGCCATCTAGCCCGATTAAAGCAGTGCCACCGCGCTTTTTAAAATCAATCCGAAACCCGCCAAAAGGCCTGACACATATACCAAATTTAAAATCCCATCGTCTCGTTTTTAAAAAATCCTCTTGCTGACGATTCCGCTCTACGACATCACGCATTCGGGTACGCTCACCTTGCGCGTAACGCTTGGTAAACCCTGCAAAGCTGTCACTGATCGGTAGAATATCCACGCTTACATCCGGATCATTTTGCTTGGCCACTTCATCCATTACCACTTTGCGATTAAACAAAGCGATTGAATTGCCTGGCCCATGCACTGCAAATTGTGAAGCTTTCAGCACCTGAATGGCACCATCATGCAAACCAACAGCAATACCAAGTGGCTTTAAAATGGCATCCATTGCCTTTTCAACCGCCTTAAGTGTTGCCTCAATATACGGGCCCACGTAAGGTATATATTTTGCCCACTGGCTTATATTATTTGCAGATGTGCCTGCATATTTGGCCCACGATGCCAAGCCCACTGCTTGGCCGATTGCAATTTCGTTGGCAATCATGGCGCGATTGGTATAAGCGTCATAATTGAGCACGCGCGCTTCATACACCCCTGCACTATAAGCGACGGCGTCAGCCGCATTAGTAAGCCCTATTTTCTCTTGCACCAATTGGCCGGTATTAAACATATAGAAAACGGTAGCCGCTATTGCCGCTAACAATACGAGCGCAAGCGGCAAAGCTTGACCACGCTGAAAAAGATATTTGTTTATCATCATAGAAAAGCCGCCACAATTAGTGGCGGCTTAGCCATCTATACAGATGCTTTATTTACCCACATTGCCATCATAACTATCTAATGTTTCATGCACGTTTGCTGCCGTAGCAGCTGCAGTCGAGTTTGTAATTGCTTGTGCTTGTGCTGTGTTTGCATTACCTGCAATTTCTTGCGCAATCGATGCAGTTTGATTACGGATTGTTTGACCAAAAAATTGATACGTTGCAATTGCCGCAATAGCTACCAATGCAACAATCACAATATACTCAGTCATGCCTTGACCACGCTGATGACGTGTTATCTTCATACAAAACTCCTCTTTTATTAATTAATTGATTTTTTTGCAACTTTTGGATGAGGCTTTCCTCAACAGCAAGCCGCACATTCACCATGTAGCTGATGCTTTAACACTCCCTACATAAGCGCCTTGTGTGATTGCTGGCGATGGCCCGCCTTATACACATGTATAATATACACCATAATTATACATGTGTATAATTATTATTGATTTTTTACTTTGTTAAACTTGATATATTTACCGCGCAAGAGGCCATAAGTTGTATTTACTTAATGTGTATACCAATCACTCTTCAAGCTTCATCACAAATACATAGGCACTTGTTAACGTAACTCTAAAAGCAAACGCGAAAAAGTCTAGTGATAGCACCGCTCTGTAAGGAAACTTCTTGCAGATACTTCTATAGCAACTTTGTTTAAAGCAACAACGGGCAGGAGGAGTCAACTAGCGAGGAACAAGTTAACTTATACATTTCAAGCCTACTTAAATCTTATATATAAGATTTAAGTAATGCTGATTACCTTAATGTTCATAAGTTGGGATGCTTACGAGACGTTGCCAAGCCTCATTCGAAAGATGAAGGGCGAGCATACAAAACTGGCGCAAGTGTTGCGTCAAATGGAGTTTAATAGGGAAATAAATGGGGTGGCTGATGGGGCTCGAACCCACGACAACTGGAATCACAACCCTGTATACAATCCCCTGTAACATAATGTCATGATTGCTAAATTTAACTCACATTTGTCTAATAACTAATATAAGGCATACTAGCCATAATACTGTTTTATATCTGACCGCATTTGTTATTATTAGACAATTCTTAATAACCACTATGGATGCTCGTTAATAACGACTTCTAAAACTATAACAATGAAAATTCCCAACGGCAGTACTAAATACTTGTCTAAATTCTGCAAATGGGCTTATAAAAAATATAATGATTCATTTTTCACTAGGTTTTTTATTAGGCTAATAGTTGCAATCCCGCCTTTATTGGTTACTACGTGACCTGCTCCCCGCTTGCCATACCAATCTAAATTGAAATAAAGTCCACTTTCAGGAGTGGCGTAATGAAGAAGAGCAGATATAAAGAAGAACAAATCATTGGTTTTTTGAAGGAAGCAGAAGCAGGATTTCCAATTGCCGACTTATGTCGGCGAGAAGGCATCAGTGTTGGTACTTTTTATAGTTGGCGCGCCAAATTTGGTGGTATGGACAGCACCGAAGCACAACGTCTTCGTGCATTAGAACGCGAGAACGCGGATCTTAAGAAACTGCTGGCAGAAGCGCATTTGGATATCTCCGCACTTAAAGTGGCTTTTGGGGTAAAGCGCTAACCCCACAAGCAAAACGAGTAGGCATACAACGTATCCTTGATGCTGGCATGTTGTCAGAGCGTAGAGCTTGTAGCTTGGTGGGGTTATCTAGATCATCATGGCGCAACCCGCCGCAGGATGAAGAAGCAACAGTATTACTTCGGCAGCGTATTAAGCAACTCGCTCATGAACGTAAGCGATTTGGCTATCGACGTATCCACGATATGCTCAAGTTTGAAGGATACGCGGTGAATCACAAACGCGTTTATCGTCTTTACACTGAGCAAAAGCTCACGGTAAAGCGACGTAAGAAAGCCAAGCGACCCATCACAGAACGTGCAGAGTTGCTAATACCTGATGAGCCTAATCAAGTGTGGAGTATCGACTTTGTGATGGACAGCTTAGCTAATGGACGCAAGCTCAAGTGTTTAACAATCGCAGATGACAAGACCCATGAATGTATCGATATTGCAGTGGATCATGGCATCAGTGGTTTGTATGTCACCAGAGTCTTAGAGCAAGCGGCAATATTTAGAGGCTTTCCACAGGCGATTAGAACCGACGGTGGTCCCGAGTTTACCAGTCGTGTATTTATGGGCTGGATGCACACCAACGGTATAGAGCATTTACTGATTCAACCTGGTAAGCCAACCCAGAATGCGTATATTGAGTCATTCAATGGTAAATTTAGAGATGAATGCTTAAATGAACAATGGTTTGAAACATTGGCGCAAGCTAGGAAGGTAATATCAGCCTGGCGCAGAGATTATAACGAAGTAAGACCGCATAGTAGCTGTGGGCGCATTCCACCAGCTATTTATGCACAAAAACTTAGACAAGCAACATGATTTTTAAACGGACTTTTTTTCAGAATCGGTTGGTAGTGTTACAGGGGGCAGGTCAGGTGGTACAGCATTTTTTAGCATTTCTGGAAATGGCTGCACCGCAACAAAAGATTGGAACGCGGTTTATAAACTACTCGAAGAGCTTAAAGCCAACATTACAAGGGTAGATTTGGCACATGATGATTTTCTAGGGCAATACAACATTAAAACCGCACTAGACTTTCATGCGAATGGTCAATTTAACAGTACACATGGAAGACCTCCTAAGGCAAAGCTTATAGATGACTTCAACTCTGGCGCTGGTAAAACATTTTATATCGGTAACAGAAAAAATGGGAAGCTACTGAGAGTTTATGAGAAAGGTAAGCAACTTGGCGACCCAAATAGCAATTGGACTAGATGGGAGCTTGAACTTCATAGCGCTAGCTATTACATACCGAATATCGTAATCATTTATCCTGGTCTGTATCTTGCCGGCTCATTCGCTTGCTTAAATTGGATCAATGCTGACCAACTTCATTTTGAGTCCACAAAACAAAAGCAAACTATCTCTTTCGATGTCTTAAAAAAGTCCTGCAGAAATAGTTACGGCAAATTAATCTGGACTATGAAAAATATACTGGAGTTTACTAGTGATGAAATCATCGCTGAACTCTCAAAAGAAGGCATTCCCACTCGAATGAACTTGCCAGTAGTTGGTGGTGGTGATGCTATCTAGTCAAAACAACAACCATATGTTTTTAACTCAGGATGAGCTAAAAGAGCTAACTGATAGAAAAATCCCCAATGCTCAAATTCGCTGGTTACAAAAACATGCTTATCCATTTGTAATTAGCGCGAGTGGCAAACCAAAAGTACTGCGCGAATATGTAATGCAAAAGTTACGATCACTTAGTCCTGAGTCATATTCAAACCAACCAAATTTTGATGCAATAAGATAGCGAGATTATCAATGGGAAGACGCCGCAAAGCTAATTTTAATCTACCACCAAGAATGTACTTAAAGCATGGTGCTTACTACTATGTCTCAAGGGACAACAAGTGGCTTAGATTATCTGATGATAAAGCTATCGCCTTTTCTAAGTGGGCGGAAATTGAAGGTGAAATACCAAGAGAATCAGGCTCGGAAAAACCAATTACTGGTTCAATGGCTGCCCTTATTGATAAATACATGATTGAGATTGCTCCTAAAAAAGCTAAAGCAACTTATACAGGCAATGTTATGGAAGCAAAAAACCTTAGAGAAGTTTTTGGGAAAATGCTGATTTTAGAAGTCAGACCTACCCATATTGCAAAATACCTCGATATACGTGGATTAAAAGCGCCTATAAGAGCAAACAGAGAAATATCACTACTATCCCATATGTTTAGCTATGCAATGCGCTGGGGACAAGTAGACAGAAATCCTTGCTTGGGTGTCGCAAAGCATACTGAAAAAGGTCGTGATCGTTATATCACTGATCAAGAGTTTGAAGGTGTAAAAGAAATTGCGAGTGAATTAATTGCAATTGTTATGGACTTTGCATACATAACAGCAATGAGAAAGGGAGATATTCTCAAATTAAGATTAGACCAAATTACTGATGAAGGTATATGGGTAAAGCAATCTAAAACAGGTGCTAAACAACTCTATGAATGGACTAACGGATTAACTGAGGTGATAGCAAGGGCAAAAGCTTTAAAACGACCAATACGAGGTTTATATTTATTCTGCAATAGACAAGGTCAACCATATACCGATTCAGGCTTTAAAGCTATGTGGCAGCGCATTCAAATTAAGTGGTCGAGGTCAGGTGGTCAACGTTTTACTTTTCATGACATTAGGGCAAAAGCTCTAACTGATGCAAAAAGAATGGGACTAGATGCACAATCTCTAGCTGGGCACTCTTCATTTGCAATGACAGAACATTACATAAAACAAAGAGAATACAAAGTAGTTAAAAGTCTAATTTAGAATCTATTAAGTTCTCTACCATAAATCAATCTTTTCAATCTCACATTCAGCGTTAGAAACCTCAACTTTTGTGACCTCAGATAATGAGCTGAAAGAAAAATTAAAGCTAGCTGACTCACTTTTACTATCATTTGCGTATATATCAAAAGATTCTGTTTCACTTTGTTCATCTGATCTTTTGCCATAGCTACTTTTGTAACTTATTTCAACATTACACTCAACATCAACATCAAGGTATGCTCCACCGCTATAATTTGTAGTTACTTGATAGTCAAGCGAAACATCACATCCTTTGTAAGCAGTTCGGTCAAAGTTTTTGTAGCAATCGATACCACTGTTATTTACTCTCACACATACGTCTGCATTTGTTTTATATTCTTTTTTGCAATTCCCATCGGTCAACACTTTGTTCTTATTATCTGCAATCTTTTTCAAAATCATTAATTCAATTTCTTTTTGCTTCTGAATTTCTTGATCGCTCATAGGTAAGCATTCGTTTTTATTCTTCTTGAACCCGTTATTGCATTGCCAATCATTTCCATAAACAGATAATTTAGCATTCTCAGGTACATCAATTTTTAAACACTGTTGATTTACTTTTTTGTAGCCACTGTTACATTCCCAATCACTGCCGTAAAAATTGAGCTTTGCATTGTTCGGGATAATAATCTGCTCGCATTTAACCCCAACTTTTTTGTATCCTGTATTACACTCCCAATCATTACCATAAAAGTTTAACTTTGCATTTTCAGGCACTTCAACCTTTAAGCAATTTTGGCCTGCTTTTCTATAACCATTGTTACACTCCCAGTCATTACCGTAATAATTCAGTTTTGCATTTTCAGGTATTTGAACTTTGTCACATCTGTCTCGAATCTTTCTAAAACCTGAAACGCACTCCCAATCATTGCCGTAATAATTTAATTTTGCGTTATCTGGAATATTAACTTTGTTACATTGGTTACCTATTCTTTTGTAACCACTTATACATGTCCAGCCTGAGCCGAAATTATTTTTTATAGCGTTCTCAGGCAGTTCATCTGCATAAAGAAAAGATGAAAAAAACAAAATAAAAATTGAGAAAATATTTTTTAACATTTTTTGCAATTTAAAGTTAAATAACGTTCAGTTTACTTTAAAAACTGTGAAATATTATTTCAGTGAGATTAAATAGAATATTAGACAATCGTCTAATATTGAGAACTTTACTAAGATAAGGATTTTGTAAGTATTTGAATTTATGGGGTGGCTGATGGGGCTCGAACCCACGACAACTGGAATCACAATCCAGGGCTCTACCAGCTGAGCTACAGCCACCATTGAGCACAAATTGGCCTGCCCGACAGGAATCGAACCTGTAACCCCCAGCTTAGAAGGCTGGTGCTCTATCCGGTTGAGCTACGGGCAGATTTAGTTACATGTTGACACTAACGGGTAAACCAAAGATATTTGGTCGGCGTGGAGAGATTCGAACTCCCGACATCCTGCTCCCAAAGCAGGCGCGCTACCAGACTACGCTACACGCCGAAGAGGCAGAAATATAGCGCAATACTGCCTGTCGGTCAATTCTAATATGTTAAAATTGCGTTTTATTTTTAATAATTATTCAAAAAATAAGCATGACAGCGCAGATTATTAACGGCAAGGCAATTGCCGAAGCATTACTCGACAACCTCAAAATCAGAGTGCAGCAACGCATAGATGCCGGTAAGCGCGCACCATGCCTAGCAGTGATTCTGGTCGGCGGAGACCCCGCATCCGCCATTTACGTGCGTAATAAGCGCCTTGCTTGCGAAAAGGTGGGCATACAATCAATTGCCCATCAGCTACCTAGCACCACTAGTCAAGCCGAGCTTTTGGCACTGGTGGATGCTCTTAACACTGACCCTAATGTAGATGGCATTTTGGTGCAATCGCCTTTGCCAGAGCATATTAATGAAGATTTATTGATTGAGCGCATCAGCACATTTAAAGATGTGGATGGCTTCCACCCTTACAACATTGGTCGCTTGGCCGTGCGCCAGCCTACGTTACGCTCATGCACGCCGTTTGGCGTGATTAAAATGCTGCAAGCAAGCAATATTGAGCTGATGGGATTAGACGCTGTGATTGTGGGTGTATCCAATCACGTTGGCCGCCCAATGGCATTAGAGCTACTCCTTGCAGGCTGCACCATCACCAGTTGTCATCGCCATACTAAAGACCTTGCCAAGCACGTGATGCAAGCAGATATTGTGGTTGCTGCCGCGGGTAAAGCGGGCTTAATTCAAGGGGACTGGATTAAGCCGGGAGCGATTGTGATTGATATTGGCATTAACCGGCTTGCGGATGGCACGATTTGTGGTGATGTGGACTTTAATGCCGCCAAAACACGTGCCGGCTATATTACGCCGGTACCAGGCGGTGTGGGCCCAATGACGGTTGCAACCCTGATGGAAAACACGCTGTTAGGATTAGAATTACGAGAGCAAAGCGAGCAGGATATTCGCGCGTAAATGACCATGCAAATGATTTTTGCATATATGTGTCATTCGGTGTAAACTCGCGCGATTAAATTTTTTGTTTTTGTTATAGATTTGGTTGGCAATTCTCTTTTCTTATTAACTGTGATTTAACGACAATATAGTCGCTGGAAACAACATGGCAGAAACACTCAACAAAACCTTTACCCCTTATCAAGTAGCTCCTGGTGAGGAGTACATGAACAAAAAGCAACAAGATCACTTCCGTAAAATCTTAAACGGTTGGAAATCTGAACTCAGCCATGATATCGACAAAACTGTGCATACGATGCAAGATGAAGTCACCATGTTTGCAGATCCGAATGATCGCGCAAGCCAAGAATCGGACATGGCATTAGAGTTACGTAACCGTGATCGTGAGCGCAAACTAATCAAAAAAATTGATGAGACCCTGCGCAATATTGATGCGGATGAATATGGTTACTGCGAAGGTTGCGGCGTAGAAATTGGCTTAAAACGCTTAGAAGCACGTCCAACTGCAACATTGTGCATTGATTGCAAAACCCTAGACGAAATGCGTGAAAAGCAAGTAGCCAAGTAATTGGCAACTTGCTTTCAGTGAAGACCAACATGCGCAGCATGTTATGTTGTAGCTAAAAATAACCTAAGCAAATCGCTACTTTTTTTGGCAAAGACTAAGCTTCAGGTTATGTTGGCACTAAAAGCACACTATTTACAACTTGCTGTCTACAAGGACCAACTCGTGTAACGATATAAGTCAGAAGTAAAAGTAACTCCCAATAAAAAAGCCCGCTTGCGCGGGCTTTTTTATATTCAAGATTACTCTTGAGCAGGTGCTTCTTCTTTTGCTGGCGCATCGATCAAGGCTTTCATGCTTAAACGCACTTTACCTTTGTCATCGATTTCCACCACTTTCACTTTAACGACATCGCCCTCTTTCACAAAATCACCTACCGCTTTTACACGTTCATGCGCGATTTGTGAAATATGCACCAAGCCATCTTTACCTGGCAATAGTGACACCACTGCACCAAAATCTAAGATTTTGACCACAGGGCCTTCGTAGATTTGACCTACTTCTACCTCGGCAGTGATTTGTGCAATACGGCGTTGCGCTTCTTCGCCTTGCTCAGCACTTGTACAAGCAATCTTGATTGTGCCATCTTCTTCAATATCAATGCTGGTGCCGGTTTCTTTAGTCAGCGCTTGAATGACTGAACCGCCTTTACCAATCACGTCACGGATTTTGTCCGGATTGATCTTCATGGTAATAATACGTGGCGCAAATGCAGACATCTCAGTGTTTGCACCAGACACAGCTTGCTTCATTAAACCGAGAATATGCGCACGACCTTCTTTCGCTTGCGCTAAAGCCACTTGCATAATTTGTGCAGTAATGCCGGTGATTTTGATGTCCATTTGCAATGCCGTGACACCATTTTCGGTACCCGCCACTTTAAAGTCCATATCGCCTAAGTGATCTTCATCACCCAAAATATCAGTCAACACAGCAACGCGATTGCCTTCTTTAATTAAGCCCATCGCAATACCTGCCACGTGCGCTTTCATCGGCACACCAGCGTCCATTAATGCCAAACAGCCGCCACATACTGACGCCATAGAGCTAGAACCGTTAGATTCTGTAATCTCAGACACCACACGCATGGTGTAATCAAAATCTTCTTTGGCTGGCAACGCAGCAATCAATGCACGTTTAGCTAAGCGGCCATGGCCGATTTCACGACGTTTTGGTGTACCAACGCGACCTGTCTCACCAGTAGCGTACGGAGGCATGTTGTAGTGCAACATAAAGCGGTCTGTGTACTCGCCTTGCAACGCGTCAATCACTTGCTCGTCGCGGCCTGTACCCAATGTCGCCACCACCAATGCTTGTGTTTCACCACGGGTAAACAATGCTGAACCGTGTGTACGTGGCAATACGCCAGTACGAATACTGATTGGACGCACAGTACGTGTATCACGACCATCAATACGTGGCTCGCCATTTAAAATTTGGCTACGTACTGTTTTGGCTTCTAGATTAAAGAACTCGCCTTTAATTTTATTGGCTTCAGTCGTCGATGTATTTTCAGTAATTAACTCAGCCATTACACGGTTTTTAATTTCGTCTAATTTAGCAGAGCGCTCACCTTTTGCTTTGATTTGGAACGCAGCGTTCACATCAGCAGCAGCCAATTGTGCAACTTTTTCAATCAAGGCAGTATCTGGCTCTGGTGCAACCCAGTCCCAAGCATCTTTACCCGCTTCTGCAGTCAGCTCGTTAATCACTTTGATTACAGCTTGCATTTGCTCGTGACCATAGACCACTGCACCCAACATCACTTCTTCTGATAACTCTTGCGCTTCAGATTCCACCATCATCACAGCCGTTTCAGTTGCAGCGACCACTAAATCTAATTTAGTTTCTTTCAACTGCGCAGCGGTTGGGTTAAGCACATAGGCATCATTAATATAACCAACGCGTGCAGCACCTAAAGGACCAAAGAATGGAATGCCAGAAATAGACATGGCAGCTGAGGCACCGATAATGGCTGGAATATCTGCATCAATTTCTGGGTCAGATGACAACACAGTTGCCACGACTTGCACTTCGTTATAGAACGCTTCTGGAAACAACGGACGCAATGGACGATCGATTAAACGGCTCGTCAGTGTTTCTTTTTCTGAAGGACGGCCTTCACGTTTGAAAAAGCCACCTGGGATTTTGCCTGCGGCATAGGTTTTTTCCATGTAATCTACAGTCAATGGGAAAAAATCTTGACCTTCTTTTACTTCACGCTTACTTGTTACTGCTACCAATACTACGGTATCACCATAGCTCACCAACACAGCCGCATCGGCTTGACGTGAGATTTCACCTGTTTCAAGGGTGAGCGTATGCGCACCGTATTGAATACTTTTTTTCACAATATTAAACATTATTTTTCCTTTTCATCTCAATAACTTACTATTCACTACCCAATAGCAAGCACTACTTTTTATTACGTTTTATGTTATTACTCTTTGTGATATTTTTACCCATGGCATACACGATAGGAACGTTTGCCATAAAAAAAGCCGATGCATATCACAATGCAATCGGCTTTTATCAATTATAAAAGTGAACCAAAATTTAAAATAATAGGCACTTCTATAACAATTACTTACGGAGGCTTAAGCGCTCAATCAATGTTTGATAGCGGCTTACATCTCTGCTTTTTAAGTAGTCTAACAGGCGACGACGTTGGCTTACCAATGCCAACAAACCACGACGTGAGTGATTGTCTTTTTTGTTAGATTTAAAATGTTCTGTTAAATATGTAATGCGGCTTGTTAGCAAAGCCACTTGTACTTCTGGGCTTGCTGTATCGTTTGGTGCGCGTTGATATTCTTTAACGATTTTTGCTGTATCTTGTGCTGTAATTGCCATCTTTTTTCCTTTAGTTAGCGTCAATGCAGAAGCAGGTTTTTTCAATCATCGCCCCGCGAAAGCATTCATTTACGATGAACCGCGCATTTTATATGTATTTGCCTAGCTTCACAAGCAATTATTGAATTAAATGTCTGTTTTTATTGGTGTTATTGACTAGAAAGCACCTGCTTGGTTTGTAACAGCCGCTTGGGCGCAATCTTGCCGTCACTCTGCAAAAAACCCAAACCCAAAAAATGATGTTGCGCATCATACAAACGTAAATCACCATCTGGAATTTTGCCAGATTGCCAAATCGGTTGACCTTGCAATAGGTAGTATGCAGCCTCTGCATTCAGCACAACTTTAGGAATGCTTTCAATGGCAGAATCCACTGGCAATAGCAGCTGATCGCGTTGCACTTGCGTCATACTTTCCAGCGTCTCTAGACTAATCGTTTGGTGGATATCATAACTTGCTGTTGCGGTGCGACGTAAGCCGATTAAATGTGCACCACAGCCCAATACGTTTCCTATATCCTCTGCCAAGGTACGAATATAAGTACCCTTGCTACAAGTAACGCTGAACTCTGCAATGCTACCGCCTTCTGTATAGCTATTTAATGTTATCTGACGAATATAGACGGTGCGCGCCGGACGTTCGATTTCAAGGCCTTCGCGCGCATAGGCATAGAGTGCTTTGCCTTCGTGCTTTAACGCGGAATACATGGGAGGCACTTGACTAACCTCGCCCTCAAACTGCTTTAATGCATTCTCTAGTTGTGCACGATTAAAGGTGACGGGCTGTGTGGATAGCACTTCGCCTTCCGCATCGCCAGTGGTCGTGGTTGCACCAAATTGCACATTTGCAACATAAGTTTTATCGGCATCTGTCAGGTATTGTGCAAACTTAGTCGCCTCACCTAAGCAAATAGGCAAAACGCCAGTTGCCAATGGGTCTAACGTGCCGGTATGCCCGGCTTTTGCTGCTTGAAACAGCCATTTCACTTTTTGTAAGGCTTGGTTGGAAGAAAAGCCGAGCGGCTTATCCAACAAGAGCACACCATCCACAAGGCGCTTGATGCGTTTGACTTGCGTTTTTTTAGGTGTAGAGGGTGATGCTTGCACGCGCTAAGAGTGGGATTTATTGTCCGAAGCAATCGCTTCATTAATGAGTTGTGCCATTTTCATGCCGTTGTCGATAGAGGCATCGTACACAAAATGTAATTGTGGCACTGTGCGCAACAGCATGCGTTTGGCTAATTGCGTACGTAGAAACCCTGCTGATTTTTCAAGGCCTTTTTGAGTACTATCACTCGCTTTGGCGGCACTGTAAAAAATCTTGGCATGCGCCATATCACCAGTGACCTCCACTTGCGTGATTGTCACCATGCCAACGCGCGGATCTTTCACTTCAAATTGAAGCAAATCGGCCAACTCGCGCTGCATTTGTTCTGCAACGCGGGTTGCTCTTGAAAATTCTTTTGCCATTGTTGATTCGTATCCTAAAGTGTACGCGCCACTTCAACGACTTCGTAAATTTCCAAGATATCGCCGACTTCAATGTCATTGAAATTTTTCAGTGATAAACCGCACTCGAAGTTATTTTTCACTTCTTTAACGTCATCTTTAAAGCGTTTGAGAGAGTCCAGTTCGCCAGTATGAATAATCACGTTATTGCGCAATACACGTACTTTAGAATTACGCTTCACCAGACCATCTTGCACATAACAGCCAGCAATAGAGCCCACTTTAGAAATACGGAATACTTCACGAATCTCTACCGTACCAATCATTTGTTCTTTTTGCTCTGGCGCCAACATACCACCTAAAGCAGCTTTCACTTCATCGACTGCTTCGTAAATAATGTTGTAATAACGTACGTCCACACCAAGATTTTCGACCAACTTACGTGCGCCAGCATCGGCACGGACGTTAAAACCAATCAATACAGCACTAGATGCAGCTGCCAAATTCACATCGGACTCGCTAATTGCACCGACGCCCGAGTGAATGATATTCACTCGCACTTCGCTTGTAGAGAGTTTTTGCAAGCTAGTAGACAAGGCCTCGAAAGAACCCTGTACATCCGATTTGATAATAATATTCAGCGTTTGCACTTCGCCTTCAGTCATTTGCTCAAACATATTTTCAAGCTTGGCCGCCTGCTGTTTGGCCAATTTCACATCGCGGAATTTACCTTGACGGAATAGCGCAATCTCGCGTGCTTTACGCTCATCGTTCAATACAATAACCTCTTCGCCGGCGCTAGGCACATCAGACAAACCCAGAATTTCGACTGGAATCGATGGGCCTGCTTCTTTAATCTCGTTACCTGTCTCGTCTAACATCGCACGTACACGGCCGTAAGAGCTACCAGCCAATAACATATCGCCGCGGCGTAAAATACCTGATTGCACCAATACGGTAGTGACAGAACCACGCCCTTTATCTAAGCGACCTTCAATCACCAAACCTTTGGCCGGTGTATTTTTGGATGCTTTTAGTTCCAACACCTCAGCCTGTAGCAACACAGCTTCTAGCAATTCATCAATACCCTTACCTGTTTTGGCAGACACTTCACGGAACATCACTTCGCCACCAAACTCTTCTGGCACAACTTCGTGATTGACCAACTCCATCTTCACGCGCTCTGGCTGTGCTTCCGGCTTATCCACCTTATTAATCGCAACCACAATCGGCACATTACCGGCTTTGGCATGGTGAATCGCTTCAATCGTTTGCGGCATCACGCCATCATCAGCAGACACCACCAAAATCACAATATCCGTGGCTTTGGCACCACGAGCACGCATTGCCGTAAAGGCTTCATGGCCTGGCGTATCCAAAAAAGTGACCATGCCACGTGGCGTTTCCACATGGTACGCGCCAATATGCTGGGTAATCCCTCCGGCCTCGCCAGAAGCGACACGGCTACGGCGAATATAATCCAGCAATGATGTTTTACCATGGTCGACGTGACCCATCACAGTGACCACTGGCGGACGCTCTTCCAATACCGCTTCAGTTGAATCATCTTCTTCTAAGAATGTTTCTGGGTCATTGGCTGCCGCTGCTTGTGCTTTGTGACCCATTTCTTCGACGACGATAATGGCCGTTTCTTGGTCCAGTACTTGGTTGATCGTGACCATCATGCCCATCTTCATAAGGGCTTTAATTACCTCAGCCGCTTTCACTGCCATTTTGTGCGCTAAATCTGCCACCGAAATGGTTTCTGGTACTAACACTTCATGGATAATAGGCTCGGTTGGTGCATTAAATGCATGCTGATCATCATCTTTGTGTGATTTATGCTTGCTCTTAGGTGTACGCCAGCCCTGATTCGCACTCACATCACCACGCGTTTTCAAGCCACGCTTCTTGCTCTCTGCATCATTCCAATCTTTGTTGTTGCCGCCCTTACCTTTTTTAGCTTCTTTTGCTTCAGGTTTAGCGCCTTCTTTTGCAACTGGTTTATGCAGCGTACCTTCGCTTAATTTGGCTGCTTTTGCTTTCGCTGCTTCAGCTTCAGCCAATCGCTTCGCCTCTTCATCGGCGCGGCGCTGGACCAACTCTTGTTTTTTACGCGTATCTTCGGCTTGCAACGCGAGTAAAGTTGCGTGACGTTTTGCCTCTTGCTCGCGGATTGCAATTTGCTCCGGAGAAAGCACTTGTTTTTTGATTGTGGTCGAAACCGGCTCTACTTTTACTGGTGCTGGCTCTACCACCACAGGCTCTACTACAGGCGCCTCTTGCACTACAGGTACAATGACCTCGGGCTCTGCAACCACTTCCACCACTGGCGTGATTTCTGCTGGCACTTCGACCACTTCAGTCTGCACCTCAGCTTCCATCGCTGGCAATTCATCCTCGTCTTCACGGCGCTCTAACACGCGTTTTTTACGCACTTCCACCTGAATGGTGCGCGCACGGCCTGAGCTATCTGTTTTTTTAATTTCTGTATTTTGTTTACGTGTAAGCGTGATTTTACTTTTTGGCGTCTGCGCAGCACCGTGTTCTTTGCGCAAATATTCCAACAATGCAGTTTTGTCCGCCTCATCCAAGCGATCTTCTACTGTTGTTTTATTCACGCCCGCACTTTTAAGCTGCTCCAATAATAGAGTCGTTGGCAGCCCTAACTCTGCGGCGAATTGTGCAACGGTTGATTGTGCCATTTACTGCTCCAGTCTCTTAACTATTCTTTTTCACTTACTATTCGATCAAATGCTTGATTGCAATGCCGATTATTTAAACCTGATTACTTAAACCAAGGCGCACGCGCTGTCATGATGAGTTCTTTTGCACGGGTTTCTTCCATACCGGTCAATTCAACCAATTCATCCACTGCGAGTTCTGCTAAGTCATCCATCGTGGCTACGCCTTTTGAGGCAAGCAAGTGCGCCGTTTTGTCGTCCATGCCTTCCATCGCCAATAAGTCTTCTGCGGCTTCTTCCACTTTTTCTTCTTTGGCAATTGCTTCTGTCAATAAGGCTGCACGTGCACGTGAACGCAATTCATTGATGGTGTCTTCATCAAACGCATCAATTTCGGCCATCTCAGCCAATGGCACATAAGCAATTTCTTCCAGCGTGCTAAAACCTTCTTGCACTAAAATGTCGGCCACCTCTTCATCTACATCCAGCTTTTCAATAAACAAGGTACTGACACTGGCGTATTCGTCTTGATTTTTCTTAGCTGCAGCTTCTTCGGTCAGAATATTCAACGTCCAGCCGGTTAATTCAGAGGCCAAGCGCACGTTTTGACCATTGCGGCCAATCGCAACTGCTAATTGCTCTTCATCCACCACCACATCCATACTGTGCACATCTTCGTCCACCACAATAGAGGACACTTCAGCTGGCGCCAAAGAGTTGATGACAAACTGTGCTGGATCCATACTCCACAGGACGATATCTACACGTTCACCCGCCAACTCAGAAGTCACCGCTTGCACACGTGATCCACGCATCCCAACACAAGTACCTACAGGGTCTAAACGTTGGTCATTGGTTTTTACTGCAATTTTTGAACGCAATCCAGGATCACGCGCGGCTGAACGAATTTCCAGCAAGCCTTCTTCAATCTCTGGCACTTCCAATTCAAATAGACGCTTTAAAAACTCAGGCGCAACGCGAGACAACACCAGTTGTGGACCACGACCACCGCGATCAACACGTGACAAATAAGCTCTCACACGATCACCCACACGTAAATTCTCTTTTGGAATCATCGACTCACGTGGCAACAAACATTCAATACGGCCTACTTCGATAATGGCATTACCTTTTTCCATACGTTTGATAACGCCAGTGACTAGATTCTCGCCACGGCCTAAGAAGTCTTGCAGAATTTGCTCACGTTCGGCTTCACGCACTTTTTGTAAAATCACTTGCTTAGCGGCTTGTGCGCCAATGCGTCCAAATGAAATCGACTCTAACGGTACCTGCACGTAATCGCCAATATTGCGATCTTTGGCGCGCTCATCTTCCTCATCAAATTGATAGGCTGAATTCTCTAATAAGTCGTACTCGACATATTGCCAACGTCTAAAGGTCTCATAATCGCCAGTTTCACGATCGATGGTCACACAAATATCCGCGTTCTCTTCGTGATTTTTTTTCGTTGCAGAGGCTAATGCGAGTTCCAAAGCAGTAAAAATCACCTCTTTACTCACATTTTTCTCGTGAGCTAAGGCGTCTACTAATAATAAAATTTCACGACTCATTGCAATCTCCAACTCAAATTATACTTAAATGCTTCAAAGCAAAAGCTTACTTAATCAAACACCGGACTTAATCTGGCTTTATCAATATTACTTAAAGCCAACTTGTAAACGTGCCCCTCAAACTCCAACAGCACAGACTCATCTTCTGTACCGCGCAAAATGCCCAAAAATGTTTTGCGTGGCAAGGTCGTATCCGTGGCTTTAGGCCCCATATCCTTGACGCCCATGCGCAACTTAATTTGCACACGCTCGCCTGTAAATCGTACAAAATCGTTTAACTTCTTCAACACACGGTCTAGTCCTGCAGAAGAAATTTCCAGCCTATCGTAATCAATATCATGCTCAACGGTAAGTACATTGCCCAACTGATTACTGACCAGTACACAATCGTCAATATTCACGCTGTCTTTATTGTCTTTTGGGTTCAACTTATCAATGAACACCCGCAGCAATTTACCTCTGTTTGACATTTCCAAATCAACCAACTCAAAGCCAAGTTGATTCACTGTTTTCTCAATCAAAGTTTGCAAGTCTTGCATCAATCATTACTCCAGCTGTCATTTGTACTACTACGCAACGAGCAGAAACAAAAAATGGGCACAAAGCCCATTCAAATTATTGCCATATTATACCAATTAATTCAAGCAATTGGAATGCTTTCCATCGCATGTATTAACGGTAGCTAAAACGAATAAAGCCCTCACAAGAGGGCTTTATTGAGAGTTACTTAAAGCTAATATAGCTTAAGTAACTCAATATAAATAGCTTGGCGGTGACCTACTTTCGCATGCGAAGAGCATACTATCATTGGCGCTGGTTCGTTTCACGGCCCTGTTCGAGATGGGAAGGGGTGGTTCCAAACCGCTATGGCCGCCAAGCATAACTGGTATCACTGATGTTTTGACTCTTACGAGTTTTCATCAGCAGAAATGCTGTGTTGCCGTCTCATTTTCATGAGGCGTCTTTAACAAATTGGAAGAAGTAAAGAATTTAAATGGGGTGATTACATATCGTGCTTTAAAACAAACCGTTAATCTTAACTTTTTGGTCAAGTCTTAAGGTTATAGGATCAAGCCTCACGGGCAATTAGTATCAGTTAGCTTAACGCATTACTGCGCTTCCACACCTGACCTATCAACGTCCTGGTCTCGAACGACCCTTTAGGGGGGTTAAACCCCCGGCAAGTCTCATCTTGAGGCGAGTTTCACGCTTAGATGCTTTCAGCGTTTATCTCTTCCACACTTAGCTACCCAGCGATACCATTGGCATGATAACTGGTCCACCAGCGGTGTGTCCACTCCGGTCCTCTCGTACTAGGAGCAGGTCCCCTCAAACTTGCAGCGCCCACGGCAGATAGGGACCAAACTGTCTCACGACGTTTTAAACCCAGCTCACGTACCACTTTAAATGGCGAACAGCCATACCCTTGGGACCGGCTACAGCCCCAGGATGTGATGAGCCGACATCGAGGTGCCAAACTCCCCCGTCGATATGAACTCTTGGGAGGAATCAGCCTGTTATCCCCAGAGTACCTTTTATCCGTTGAGCGATGGCCCTTCCATACAGAACCACCGGATCACTATGACCTGCTTTCGCACCTGCTCGACCTGTCCGTCTCGCAGTCAAGCAACCTTATGCCATTGCACTATCAGTACGATTTCCGACCGTACCTAGGTTACCTTCGCACTCCTCCGTTACTCTTTGGGAGGAGACCGCCCCAGTCAAACTGCCCACCATACACGGTCCCCAGTCCAGATTATGGACCTAGGTTAGAACCTCAACAACATCAGGGTGGTATTTCAAGGTTGACTCCACGAAATCTAGCGACTCCGCTTCAACGTCTCCCACCTATCCTACACAAATCTTGTCAAAGTCCAATGTAAAGCTACAGTAAAGGTTCATGGGGTCTTTCCGTCTAGCCGCGGGTAGATTGCATCTTCACAAACATTTCAACTTCGCTGAGTCCCGAGAGGAGACAGTGTGGCCATCGTTACGCCATTCGTGCGGGTCGGAACTTACCCGACAAGGAATTTCGCTACCTTAGGACCGTTATAGTTACGGCCGCCGTTTACTGGGACTTCAATCAAGAGCTTGCACCCCATCATTTAATCTTCCAGCACCGGGCAGGCGTCACACCCTATACGTCCACTTTCGTGTTTGCAGAGTGCTGTGTTTTTATTAAACAGTCGCAGCCACCTTTTCACTGCAACCTCATCATGCTTCGAGAGTAAATCTCTACACATTACCGAGGCGCACCTTCTCCCGAAGTTACGGTGCTAATTTGCCGAGTTCCTTCTCCCGGGTTCTCTCAAGCGCCTTAGAATTCTCATCCTGCCCACCTGTGTCGGTTTGCGGTACGGTCTTATACAACTGAAGCTTAGTGGCTTTTCTTGGAAGCATGGTATCAATCACTTCGTCTACAAGTAGACTCGTTATCACGCCTTGACATTGACTCTCCGGATTTGCCTAAAGAATCTGTCTACACGCTTGAACCGGGACATCCAACACCCGGCTGACCTAACCTTCTCCGTCCCCACATCGCATTGTATAGAGGTACAGGAATATTAACCTGTTTCCCATCAGCTACGCATCTCTGCCTCACCTTAGGGGCCGACTCACCCTGCGCCGATGAACGTTGCGCAGGAAACCTTGGGCTTTCGGCGAGGGAGCTTTTCACTCCCTTTATCGCTACTCATGTCAGCATTCGCACTTCTGATACCTCCAGCATTCCTCACAGAACACCTTCGCAGGCCTACAGAACGCTCTCCTACCATACTAGTAAACTAGTATCCGAAGCTTCGGTTACGTGCTTAGCCCCGTTACATCTTCCGCGCAGGACGACTCGACCAGTGAGCTATTACGCTTTCTTTAAATGATGGCTGCTTCTAAGCCAACATCCTGGCTGTCTATGCCTTCCCACTTCGTTTTCCACTTAGCACGTCATTTGGGACCTTAGCTGTCGGTCTGGGTTGTTTCCCTCTTGACCACGGACGTTAGCACCCATGGTCTGTCTCCCGTAATTGCATTTCTCAGTATTCGGAGTTTGCAATGGTTTGGTAAGTTCTTATGAACCCCCTAGCCATAACAGTGCTCTACCCCCGAGAATGATATACGAGGCACTACCTAAATAGTTTTCGGAGAGAACCAGCTATTTCCAAGTTTGTTTAGCCTTTCACCCCTATCCACAGCTCATCCCCAAATTTTTCAACATTTGTGGGTTCGGACCTCCAGTACCTGTTACGGCACCTTCATCCTGGCCATGGATAGATCACTTGGTTTCGGGTCTACACCCAGCAACTAGACGCCCTATTCGGACTCGCTTTCGCTACGCCTCCCCTATCGGTTAAGCTTGCTACTGAATGTAAGTCGCTGACCCATTATACAAAAGGTACGCAGTCACCCCTTACGAGGCTCCCACTGTTTGTATGCATACGGTTTCAGGATCTATTTCACTCCCCTCCCGGGGTTCTTTTCGCCTTTCCCTCACGGTACTGGTTCACTATCGGTCGATTACGAGTATTTAGCCTTGGAGGATGGTCCCCCCATGTTCAGACAAGGTTTCTCGTGCCCCGCCCTACTTGTCGTTACCCTAGTTCCACACACGGGATTTCGTATAAGGGGCTATCACCCTCTATGGCCGGACTTTCCATTCCGTTCTACTATCGCATGTGCTAAAAATAACAGGCTGTTCCATGTTCGCTCGCCACTACTTACGGAATCTCGGTTGATTTCTTTTCCTCGAGCTACTTAGATGTTTCAGTTCACTCGGTTCGCCACCATCTCCCTATATATTCAGGAGCGGTTACCCTTGCGGGTGGGTTTCCCCATTCGGATATGTCCGGATCAAAGCTTATTTGCCAGCTCCCCGAACCTTTACGCAGGCTATCACGTCCTTCATCGCCTGTAATCGCCAAGGCATCCACCATATGCACTTATTCACTTGATCCTATAACGTTAAAACCTAAACCCTTTTTAAATCCAGATTTCATCATGCATGAGACATGCGTTATAGTTTTTCTAAAGCAACTTTTCTTAATCTGCAAGGTTGTACAAATTAAGATGGTTTTTATTTCACTTACATTTATTTCAAGAACTTTCATTCCAGAAACTCATGCCAAGCAAAATGTTCGATTTTGCAATCAGTCAATATTACTCCGGTTAAAAAATAATATTGCCCATTTGAATACAACATTGTCATCACACAATGTGCATTCTCTTTACTTCTTCCATTTTGTTAAAGAACAGTCTAGTTAAAAACTAGAAGCAAGTATTGTTTAAATCAATCCTTAAGCAATACTTGCTTCTAATTTCTACTCAACAAAGCTTGGTGGAGGATGACGGGATCGAACCGACGACCCCCTGCTTGCAAAGCAGGTGCTCTCCCAGCTGAGCTAATCCCCCATATATTACGAGGTGAATCTGGTGGGTCTGGTTGGGCTCGAACCAACGACCCCCGCCTTATCAAGACGGTGCTCTAACCAGCTGAGCTACAGACCCAATAAGGTAGTTTCTAATATTACCTGTGGCCAATCTTTGTTGTACTACTGTTGAATGACTGATAAGAGTGAATGCTTGCAGCAAAAGGTTTTGCTCTAGAAAGGAGGTGATCCAGCCGCACCTTCCGATACGGCTACCTTGTTACGACTTCACCCCAGTCATGAATACTACCGTGGTAAGCGTCCCCCTTGCGGTTAGACTACCTACTTCTGGTAAAACCCACTCCCATGGTGTGACGGGCGGTGTGTACAAGGCCCGGGAACGTATTCACCGCGACATGCTGATCCGCGATTACTAGCGATTCCGACTTCATGCAGGCGAGTTGCAGCCTGCAATCCGGACTACGATCGGCTTTCTGAGATTGGCTCCCCCTCGCGGGTTGGCAACTCTCTGTACCGACCATTGTATTACGTGTGAAGCCCTGGCCATAAGGGCCATGAGGACTTGACGTCATCCCCACCTTCCTCCGGTTTGTCACCGGCAGTCCCAATAAAGTGCCCAACTAAATGATGGCAATTATTGGCAAGGGTTGCGCTCGTTGCGGGACTTAACCCAACATCTCACGACACGAGCTGACGACAGCCATGCAGCACCTGTGTCCACTTTCTCTTTCGAGCACCTAATGCATCTCTGCTTCGTTAGTGGCATGTCAAGGCCAGGTAAGGTTTTTCGCGTTGCATCGAATTAATCCACATAATCCACCGCTTGTGCGGGCCCCCGTCAATTCCTTTGAGTTTTAATCTTGCGACCGTACTCCCCAGGCGGTCTACTTCACGCGTTAGCTGCGTTACTCATGGATTTTACTCCACCAACAACTAGTAGACATCGTTTAGGGCGTGGACTACCAGGGTATCTAATCCTGTTTGCTCCCCACGCTTTCGTGCATGAGCGTCAATATTATCCCAGGGGGCTGCCTTCGCCATTGGTATTCCTCCACATCTCTACGCATTTCACTGCTACACGTGGAATTCTACCCCCCTCTGACATATTCTAGCTTGATAGTTTCAAACGCAGTTCCCAAGTTGAGCTCGGGGATTTCACATCTGACTTATCAGGCCGCCTGCGCACGCTTTACGCCCAGTAATTCCGATTAACGCTCGCACCCTACGTATTACCGCGGCTGCTGGCACGTAGTTAGCCGGTGCTTCTTATCAAGGTACCGTCAGCCTCAGTCTATGTTAGAGACTAAGTTTTCTTCCCTTGCGAAAGAGCTTTACAACCCGAAGGCCTTCTTCACTCACGCGGAATGGCTGGATCAGGCTTGCGCCCATTGTCCAAAATTCCCCACTGCTGCCTCCCGTAGGAGTCTGGACCGTGTCTCAGTTCCAGTGTGGCTGGTCGTCCTCTCAGACCAGCTACTGATCGAAGCCTAGGTGAGCCTTTACCTCACCTACTAGCTAATCAGATATCGGCCGCTCCATTAACGCTAGGTCCGAAGATCCCCAGCTTTCCCCCTCAGGGCGTATGCGGTATTAGCTAATCTTTCGACTAGTTATCCCCCATTATTGGATACGTTCCGATATATTACTCACCCGTTCGCCACTCGCCACCAGGAGCAAGCTCCCGTGCTGCCGTTCGACTTGCATGTGTAAAGCATTCCGCCAGCGTTCAATCTGAGCCAGGATCAAACTCTTCAGTTTAATTTCTGACTATTACTTGTTTACCTCTTACGAGGTGGTTATTTCGCTTTGCTTTATTTCTCAAATTCATTTCAAGGTATGTGTTACTACTTAAAGTAACCTGTACATACTTGTCTTAAATTTAAGTGTAAGCGTTTATATTCTGAGTCTCTAAGAAACCGCAGTCTCTTAACCCATCACCACAAACACCCACACTTATCAGTCATTCAGATTGTTAAAGAACAGTTTGCTTTTCAGCTTTTCGTTAGCGCTTTGCGTTAACGAGGTGCGCATTATACAGAGCTTTTCAGCGGCGTCAATACTAATTTTCAAACAATTTTAAATTAATATAAACGGTATTTCTTGCAACACAATTTTACTACTTATCGCTGCGATGTTTTGCTAACGAGCCGCGCATTCTACAGGGCTTTTAATTATCGTCAATACTAATTTTGAATTTTTTTAAATTAATATAAATACGATACATTTTCCAACCACCTGCTGCGCTTCACTGCGGTATTTTGCTAGCGAAGGCGCGCATTTTACAGAGGCTAGATTTTTGGTCAAGCACTAATCGAAGTTTTTACAATTTAATTACAAATTGAATATAGAGCTGACAGATATCTAAATTAATAGAGGTTTAATTAGTGCGTCTGTAAACAAGATGAAGAACATGCTTTACAGATATTAGATAGCAGAGGATGCGCTATCGGCTGCTAGGCAAATGCCAACAAACTCTTCGGTATTAAGTGAAGCCCCGCCCACCAAGGCGCCATCTATGTCTGGCATGGCGAATAATTTTGCGGCATTGGTGCTGTTCACACTACCGCCATATAGTATGCGTATGTTTTGCGCGATTTCCGGATTGAGAATTTCGATATGCCCGCGCAGGAAACCCAATACATTTTGCGCATGTTCCGGCGTGGCTGCACGCCCGGTGCCGATGGCCCATACCGGTTCATACGCCAACACACCACCAGCTAGCCCTTGGATACCGATTTCATGAATGACTGCATTGAGCTGGCGAATGGTCACGATGTCCGTAGTGCCATCCTCGTACTCTTCTAAAGTCTCACCCATACAAAAGATAGGGGTTAGGCCGCACTGCACCGCAGCTTCAAAACGTTCGCCTGTAGATAAATCAGTATCATGCCCACGTTGGCGGCGTTCCGAGTGTCCGATAATGACGTAAGTACATCCGAATTCGGTCAGCATGGTGGGTGAAACTGAGCCGGTGTAGGCACCAGATAAGTAGCGGCTCATATTTTGGCCACCCCACTGGATATGGCTATCTTGAAGCATGGACTGTGCTTGGAATAAATAGGGATGTGGCATACACACCACATAATCTGCGCGTTGAAAGTCGCGGGTTTCGGTCAACAGTGTTTCTAAAAAAGCTTGATTGGACGGTAAGCTGCCATTCATTTTGCGATTGGCCACTACGATTTTACGTCTCATCTCTTTTCCTTAAAGCAAAACTGTATGCCTATCGTTTGATTACATTGTATGACTGATGACCAGTCATACTGTACATGAAGCTAACACATTAACGTAGTTCGATTTTTGCAAACTTACGCTTACCTACCTGCGCAATGACTGTTGTGTTTTTTTGAATCTGCAAGTTCTTATCTGTGACCTTCTCACTATCTAATTTGACACCGCCCTGCTGAATCGCACGTATCGCCTCGCTGGTACTCTCTACCAACCCTGCCATTTTTAGCAATTGCGCAATCCCCACGCTGGCACCATCCAGATCAACACGCACTTCCGGCACTTCATCGGGAACCCCGCCTTTTGCGCGTGTTTGGAAATCTTCCAACGCTTTTTCAGCATCCGCTCGACTATGAAAACGCGTGACAATTTCCTGCGCAAAACGTACTTTAATATTGCGTGGATTTTCGCCAGCGGCCACCTGCGCTTTCCATTGCGCAATTGTCTCTAGCGATTCAAACGACAGCAATTCTATATAACGCCACATCAAGACATCAGAAACCGACATGAGTTTGGCAAAGATGATTTCAGGCGCCTCGGCCACACCAATATAGTTACCTAGTGACTTGGACATCTTATTCACGCCATCCAAGCCTTCTAACAATGGCATGGTCAACACACACTGCTGGCTAAGACCTGCTTGTTTCTGCAGCTCACGCCCCATCAGCAAGTTAAATTTCTGATCGGTACCACCCAATTCCACATCCGCTTTCAGCGCGACTGAATCGTAACCTTGCAATAAAGGATACATAAACTCATGGATAGCAATCGGCTGATTGCTTTTAAAACGCTTACTGAAATCATCACGCTCAAGCATGCGTGCGACGGTGAGACTGGCCGCCAACTTCAACATACCCGCCGCGCCCAGATCATTTAGCCAGGCGGAGTTAAATACGATTTCCGTTTTATCTTTATCTAAAATCTTGAATACTTGCTCAGCATAAGATTGTGCGTTTTCCGCCACCTGCTCTTTAGTGAGTGGTGGACGCGTTGCACTTTTGCCAGTCGGGTCACCAATCATGCCGGTAAAATCGCCAATCAGGAACAACACCTGATGCCCTAGATCTTGAAACTGTCTGAGTTTGCTCAATAATACCGTGTGACCCAAATGCAAATCCGGTGCAGTGGGATCAAAGCCAGCCTTTATCCTGAGGGGTTTGCCAGCCTTTAACTTTTCGATCAGCTCTTGCTCAATCAGCAACTCATCAGCACCACGTTTGATGATCGCTAAGGTTTGATTTATGTCTATATTCACTGCGGATTCCGATATATTCAGGTTGATGTGAGCTTGCATACCTTGATTTTTTAATAATCATTTTTTTCTGTTAGTATGCTTTTCTACGCCTAATCATTTGACGTGTTTATCTGTTGATTCAATGGATATTGCACAAAGCATCGCCCACATTTTAACGCAAACATTATGTTTTCTAAACGCAAATTTTCACGCCACAAAACCAAGCTTCAATGGCTGATTGCAATCAGCGCAGTGTTAGCCATTGTTTTATGTATGGCCTTCAATGCAGCCCCTCAGGCAGAAACACAAGCCCTTACGCTCAAAACCATTACAGAAGAAGTAAGCCTGCCTTTGCCCAGCCCAACGTTGGATACCAATGAGTCGTTCTGGCAATTAGAGCAAGTGCGGCAAGATGACACGCTGCAAACATTGCTGAGACGCATGAATATCCGCGATGATGAGGCCATTAAATTTCTGTTACTCAGCCCAGATGCACATGCGTTGAATACACAACTGCTACCCGGGCACATTGTGGAAATCAAGTCGAATATACTGGGGAAATTGCTCTATCTAGAGTATGAATTAGATGAGGAAAATATCTTGGTCGCTGGCCTGACCAACACCGGCTATGTGATTGCCACTAAAAAACTATTGCTGGAAAGCCAACAGGTATTAAAATCTGCGGTGATTCGAGACACTTTATTTGGCGCGACGGACGACGCAGGTATTCCAGATCAGATTGCCATTCAAATTGCAGACATTCTCTCTTCCGAAATCGACTTTTATCAGGATCTGCGTCCGGGTGACCGCTTTCATGTGATTTACGAAGCGTTTTACAATGCCGGCGAAATGATGAAAACCGGCAACGTGTTGGCAGTGGAGTTTGTCAACAATGGCCAGACCTATCAAGCCATTCATTACGGTGACGCCTCCGGCAAATACGCTTATTACACACCGGAAGGCAAAAGTCTGCACAAAACATTTTTACGCTCCCCGTTAGAATATACGCGCATCAGCTCCTCATTCAGCGCAGGGCGTTACCATCCAATATTACAACGCATCCGCGCGCACCAAGGCGTTGACATGGCCGCGCCAACCGGCACCCGCGTTAAAGCAGCAGGTGATGGCGTAGTGGCTTTTATGGGTAGAAAAGGCGGTTATGGCAATGTAGTGGTTCTGAGCCACCCCAATGGCGTGAGTACAGTATATGGCCATTTATCGCGCTTTTCAGACGCCATTCGCAAAGGGGATGCCGTAAATCAAGGTGATATTATTGGCTACGTAGGCATGACCGGCATGGCGACTGGCCCACATTTGCATTATGAGTTTTTGGTGAATGGCAGCCATCGCGACCCAATGAAAATTACCTTGCCGACCAGCACGCCGATGGATGGAAATTTTAAAACCGCATTTCACGCACAGAGCATACAATTAATGGCCAAACTGGCATTATTAAAACAGCGCGCGCAACTGGCAGCTTATCCTGCACCCCAGCTAACGCATTAATTGAGTCCTATGAACGCACCTAATCTATATATTGGCATTATGTCTGGCACTAGCCTAGATGGCATAGATGTCTGTCTAGTCGATACACGGCCACAGCAATTCAAGGTCTTAGCCACGCATTTTTTGGCTTATCCAGAACAGATCAAATCGGCATTACTAACATTACATACCCCAAGCCATAACGAGCTAGAGTACAGCCAAATGGTGGCCAATGACTTGGCTACCTTGTACGCCCAAGCAGTGAATGCGTTGCTCACTGAGCAGCAACTTCTGCCGAATCAAATTGCCGCCATCGGTTGTCATGGGCAAACTATCCGTCATCGCCCGGTGATAGATGGCAAGATGGGATTTACATTACAAATCGGCAATGCCGCATTGTTGGCGGAGCTCACCCATATTACAGTGGTTGCGGATTTTAGAAGCCGCGACATTGCGGCGGGCGGTCAAGGTGCACCATTGGTGCCCGCGTTCCACCAAGCCATTTTTAGCCATGCTGATTACAATCGGGCACTGGTGAATATTGGGGGCATTGCCAATATTACGTATCTGCCCAAAGCAAATGCCAAAGACTCCCAAATATTGGGCTTTGATTCTGGCCCAGGCAATATGCTGATGGATGCTTGGATTAAACAACACCTACAGAGAAATTATGATGCGGATGGTGCTTGGGCCGCAACTGGGACAGTACTTCCTGCCCTGCTGTCTGCCTTATTGAACGACCCTTACTTTACAGCACCGCCACCAAAAAGCACCGGTCGCGATTTATTCAACGATGCGTGGCTAGCTACGCAATTGGGCAATGAGCAGTACGCACCTCAAGACGTTGCACGCACCCTGCTTGCGTTCACCGCACATACGATTTACCAAGCGATTCAAGACCACTGCAGCCAAACCGAGGAAATTTATCTGTGCGGTGGTGGTGCACGCAACACTTTGCTGGTCGACACATTACGTGGCTTGTTCAAACACACACCAGTGCATACAACAGATACACTCCATGTTGGCGTGGATTGGGTTGAAGCCGCCGCCTTTGCATGGTTAGCGCAACAAACCATGACTGGTCAAGCCGGTAACTTGCCTAGCGTGACCGGCGCCAAAGGCCCGAGAGTATTGGGTGCAATTTACCCAGCCTGAGCTTATGCACCAACAGTGCGCACTTTAATTGTGCAATAAATTTGCCAGTTTTTGCCTTGCAGTGGTATTTGTGCCCGGTTCTATCAACATTTCAGCTTTCGATTGCGTATAATTGATCATAAACGTTAATAAAGAGTCACTTATGGCAACAAAACCTACCAAAGCAACCATCACATTTGACAACCAAAGCAGCCCGATTGAATTACCCGTGCTGTCTGGCACTTTGGGCAATGACGTCATTGATATTCGCTCGCTAGGCAAGCATGGCGTATTTACCTACGACCCTGGCTTTATGTCTACAGCCGCCTGCCAATCCAATATTACGTTTATTGATGGCGAGCAAGGCCTGCTCTACTACCGCGGTTACCCGATTGAGCAATTGGCTGAGCACTGTGATTTTCTAGAAGTCTCTTATCTGCTGATGCATGGTGAGTTACCCAATGCCGCACAAAGGGAAGAGTTCACCAAACTGATTGGCACGCACACCATGCTGCACGACCAGCTAAGCAATGTGTTCCGCGGGTTCAGGCGCGACGCACACCCTATGGCAGTCATGATCGGCGTGGTCGGTTCTATGTCAGCGTTCTATTTTGATGCAATGGATGTATATAACCCGCAGCATCGCGAAATTTCAGCCTACCGTTTATTGGCCAAGGTACCGACCATTGCTGCTTGGAGTTATAAGTACAACTTGGGTCAACCGTTTATGTACCCAAAAAACAAACTCAATTATGCAGAAAACTTTATGCATATGATGTTTGCAACGCCGTGTGAAGAATACGAGCCCAACCCAGTATTGGCCAAAGCATTTGAGAAAATCCTGATCTTACATGCCGACCACGAGCAAAACGCTTCTACCAGTACAGTGCGCTTGGTAGGCTCTAGCGGTGCCAACCCGTTTGCCAGCATCTCCGCCGGCATTGCATCGCTATGGGGGCCAGCCCACGGCGGCGCTAACGAAGCCACGCTTAAAATGCTAGAGGAGATGGGTGATGTTAGCCGTATTGGTGAGTTTATCAAACGTGCAAAAGATAAAACCGACAGCTTCCGTCTCATGGGCTTTGGCCATCGCGTCTATCGCAATATGGATCCGCGCGCAGCCATCATGCGTAAAACCTGCCATGAGGTGCTAAACGAATTAGGTCTGCATGATGACCCAATGTTTAAACTGGCGATGGAGTTGGAGCGCATTGCGCTGGAGGATGACTATTTCGTTTCACGCAAACTGTATCCAAACGTAGATTTTTACAGCGGCATCGTCATGCGTGCAATGGGCATTCCTAATAGCATGTTCACCGCCATTTTTGCCTTAGCGCGTACCGCAGGCTGGATTGCGCAATGGAGCGAGATGAACGCAGACCCGGAACACAAAATCGGTCGGCCAAGACAGCTATATACCGGCGACCACAGACGTGAGTTTGTGCCCATTAACAAACGCTAGCCAATCAACTTCCTATTCACTTAATTAAGGCGCTCGGACAAACCCAAGCGCCTTTAATGTTTCTTGCATAGCCTTAGCCACCTCCACATAGCCTTGTGCATTCGGATGTATCTGATCTGCCTTGAGATCACGCTTGGACAGTACATCTGAAAAGATGTCCGTGATTAAAGGCACCTTGGTTTCTTCCGCCACACGCGCATAGAGCGGATGGTCTGACAAATTGCCCACCGCCGCCATCAACGGACTGATTTCGGGAATCGCCACCAACGCAATTTGCACACCCTGCGTTTTGGCCTGTGCGATGATAGATTTCAAGTTTTCCTCTACTTGCTTAGTCGGCACCTGACGCAATAAATCATTTCCCCCTAATTCAATCAGGAGCAGTTTAGGCTGATGCTCCTCCAGCAGGTTAGGCAAACGTTGTAAGCCGCCACTGGTGGTATCACCAGGAATACCCGCATTTACAATATGCCAGCCAGTGGCTTTTTCCAATAGTTCAGGATAAGCCTCTTCTGGCTTTGCCCCTGTGCCATAGCTCAAGCTATCGCCCAGAATCAATACCGTTGCCCCCTGCGCTATTGCAGGTTGCGGCGGATGCTTTTCCGCACAGGCCAACAAGACCAAAAAAATCACCAACACTAGTTTTTTCATATGCTCTTTACCACTCATCACAGCCAATAAAAAAGCCAAGCAATATGCTTGGCTTTAGTTGTGTGCAACTGCATACCTTACACTGAAAATGAAGACCCACAGCCGCAGGTCGTTTGTGCATTCGGGTTACGAATCACAAACTGTGAACCTTGCAAACTATCTTGGTAATCAATTTCCGCACCCATGAGATACTGTAAGCTCATTGGGTCAATCAGTAAGGTGACCGCGTCTTTTTGTACTTGCGTATCATCTTCGTTCACTTCCTCTTCAAAAGTGAAACCGTACTGGAAGCCTGAGCAACCACCGCCACTGACAAATACGCGCAGCTTCAAATCTGGCGTACCTTCTTCCTCAATCAGTTCTTTTACTTTTTTTGCCGCATTGTCGGTAAACACCAATGGTGCTGGCATCTCAATGTTGGCCAAACTCTCTGTAGATAATTCTGCAACTGTATTCATGTGCGCTCCTTTTTCGTGCCTGAGTTGCTTACAATAATGTGTTCGACGACCGCCCCATGCAAACGTTCGACGATTTAATACTTAAATTTTATTTCTTGCGCCGCCAGCTACACCGCGGAGTCTACGGACTCTTCACCAATGTAAATCAAGCGACCTTCAATCACTGCACCGGTATGCATTTCCAGTGATTTGTAATGCAAATCACCAGTAATACGTGCCTTCGACTGCAATTCTATAAATTGTCCAGCTTTGACCGGGCCGACCACCTTACCATTTAATACAATTTTTGCTGCAGCAACCGCGCCTTCTACACGCCCATGTTCACTTAAAATCAAGGTGCTGGGCGAATCCACTGGCTCTGCTACATTGCCGTACACTGCGCCATCAATACGCAGGCCACCGCTAAAATAAATATTGCCTTCTACACGCGTATCCGCGCCGATTAATGTATCGATTCTGCTATCAATCTTATTACTTTTTTTGAAAAACATTGCCAATCCTTACAAAACGCTACGGTATTGAAACTGCATGACGTTGGTTATTTGCCAGTTCTTCTACTCAGCATGTTTTTATAAAACACCAACTCTTCTTTGACCTTCAAGTTCTCATCTTGAACGGTTGCTAGCTCTTTTGCAAGGTTATTATTTGTCGCAAGCTCCACCTGTAACTCACGCTGCGCCCCTATTAGTTTGGTCTGCAGGTCTTTATTTTCAAGTGTTGTTTGCTGTAAACGTACACGAATCGTTTCTCTTTCGCTATCGTGCAGCGCCCAAAATGCCAAACCGACCCCTAAACACATGAATATAAACGCAGACAGCCACTGAAAATACCAGGGACGACGTGAACGCACTGCTACTTGCTTAGCGGTTAAGCCAAAGTTACTGCGGAATTTACGTCGTATCGGTTTCATGCCAGTGTATTAGGGGAGTAAGGGCAATACCTGTAAGCCTGTTTTCTCATCCAACCCCATCATAATGTTCATATTTTGCACAGCTTGGCCGGCTGCGCCTTTCACCAAGTTATCTTGTACTACTACCAATGTGAGATAGTCTGCACTCTGACGCTGCAAGGCAATGCGCAAATGGTTTGCTCCTCTGACCGAACGTGTTTCCGGAAGTTTCCCAGCTGGCAACACATCCACAAAATACTCATCCGCATAACGTGTTTCATACAATTTTTGCAAATCCACGTCTTGCGCGGCAGCCGATAGCTTGACATACAGCGTCGACAACATGCCCCGTATCATTGGAATCAAATGTGGCACAAAAATAAATTGCAGTGACTGATGTGCCAACTGCGTTAATTGCGCCTCGATTTCCGGGTGATGGCGATGTCCAGCAACACCATACGCCTTCATATTGTCACTAGACTCAGAGAACAGCGTTGCAACTTCGGCCTTACGGCCTGCACCGGATACGCCCGATTTAGCATCTGCAATGATGGGGGCTGAGAAATCAATCAGTCCTTTTTCTAGCAAAGGCGCTAAGCCTAACAATACCGTGGTCGGATAACAGCCTGGATTACCGATGACTTGTGCTTGCTTAATCTGTGTGCGGAACAGCTCTGGTAAACCATAGACGGCATTCTGTAAAATCTCTGGGCAGCTATGCGGCATTTTGTACCACCGCTCAAACACGGCAGTGTCTTGCAATCTAAAGTCTGCCGCCAAATCAATCACTTTGACACCAGCAGCCACCAAGGCTTGCGCTTGGCTCATAGCAACACCATGTGGCGTTGCAAAAAACACCACATCACAGGCAGCCAGATTGGCAGTAGCCGGATCGCTAAACGCCAAATCTACATATCCCCGCAGATTTGGAAACATATCCGCTACCAATGTTCCTGCATCGCCACGTGAGGTAATCACCGTGAGCTCAACATGCGGATGCACTGCTAGCAAACGCAAAAGCTCCACACCGGTATACCCTGTGCCACCTACAATGCCGACTTTAACTTGTTGTGTCATGAATAAGTGCTTGCCCTAAAAATGAAACCTTAAATGAAAAAGGCCGCTAGCGCGACCTTTTTTTGTACTTAGACGCTCAATGAAGCGTAGTAAGCAATTAACGTTTAGAGAATTGTTTACGACGACGCGCTTTGCGTAAGCCCACTTTTTTACGTTCTACTTCACGTGCATCACGTGTTACGAAACCTGCGTGTGACAATGCGCTTTTCAATGCAGCATCGTAATCGATCAAAGCGCGAGTAATACCATGACGCACTGCACCGGCTTGACCAGACTCACCGCCGCCAACCACATTCACCATGATATCAAAGCTAGCTGTGTTGTTCGTCAACTCTAATGGTTGACGCAAAATCATACGTGAAGTCACGCGTGAGAAATATTCATCTACAGGCTTATCATTCACAATGATGTTGCCTTTGCCAGATTTTAAGAATACACGTGCCACTGAACTTTTGCGACGACCTGTACCGTAGTTATATTTACCAATCATTTTGCAATCCTTAGATAGTCAATGCTTGCGGTTGTTGCGCAGCATGTTCATGCTTGTCGCCAGCATAAACTTTCATTTTTTTGATCATGGCATAACCCAATGGGCCTTTTGGCAACATGCCTTTTACTGCTTTTTCTAATGCGCGGCCTGGGAAACGGTCTTGCATTTTAGAGAAAGTAGTGGTGCTGATACCACCTGGGTAACCAGAGTGACGATGATATTCTTTATCAGTCGCTTTTGCGCCTGTCACTTTGATTTTGTCCGCATTGATGACAACAATGTAGTCACCTGTATCTACGTGCGGCGTGTAAATTGTTTTATGTTTACCACGTAAACGGTGTGCAATAGCACTCGCCAAACGACCCAATACTAAATCGGTGCCGTCGATGACAAACCAATCACGTTGTACTTCATGTGTTTTTGCTGAAAATGTTTTCATTTTTTATAACTACCAAATCATAGCTTATAAATTCAAGAGGGCGGATTATATGCTTTTGCCTTAACGCTTGTCAACGCCGAGTTGCTTATTTTAAGAAAGTATTTTTTTGCCGTCTACCACACACATTACACATATTGGCATGCCGATTGCTTATATATAATCAAAAGCAGTTAACAACGACGCAGAGAAATACGTAAGTTATTGATTTTTAATATTTAATAAAATTATCAACTTAGTTGAGTACATTATACTACAGACAATGATGACGAAGTTTTCATCAATTGTGATGAAGAGGTGGATATGGATAACAATTTAAAACTTAGAAAAGCAATCATTATCGCCATTGCCTTGATGGGCACCGGTTACTCGTTGCATTCTAAAGCGATTGGCCTGAGCGATATTCAAGTGAAGTCTTATTTAGGCCAGCCCTTACTAGCTAATATTAAGGTGAGCGGGCTAGACAAAAAAATGGATGAGCGCTGCTTTTCAATTGCGAGCGACGACACCAATGCCATCAGCAACGTCAATTTCAAGCTCAATCGCACCTCCGATGAAACTGGCATTCTGTCTTTGACCTCTAACAAAGCGGTATTGGAGCCGATTGCTTCATTGACTGTGGTAGGCCACTGCGATGCTATATTTACACGCCAATATCAATTATTAATTGATCCGGCCAGCACTATCTCTAATGTAGACACCGACACCAATGGCGAAATGACCATAAGCCACAACGGCGTACAAAGCAGCTTTAGTGAGGCCGAAACTGAAACAGCAAGTACATTGAGTACAAACGCAGCCACTGTCAAAACAGCACGCAAAAGCAAACGCCAAGCCTCAGCCACAAAACAAGTAAAAGCACCAAACGTGGATTCTGTTGTTGCGGGCGCAAGCAACAACGCAGCACACAATGCACAGGTTGTTTACAACACCCCTAAATCCAGCGTTGCTGCACCGGTGGAATCAAAACCAAGATTGTCTATTTCCAGTGGCGATGTCAACTTTAGGGAACTTGCCAATGTGCCTATGAAATTGGCATTTGATAAACGTATCAACACCAGCCGTGAAACCAACCCACAGGCATATTCTGAACAAGCAGAATTTGCCGATGAAGTCACCGTGATGAACAACCGCTTGGCGCATCTAGACAAGCAATTAAATAGCTTGTACGCACAAAACGCCAGCCTTAAACAAGCCAACATCAACACACAAGCTGAGCTCACTACACTTAAACAACAAAATGATGTATTGCGCATGCTTTCCTTTTGTTTAGGCGGCGGCTTATTGGCCACTGGCTACTTTTTTGTAGACTGGTTAAGAAGAAGAAATGCTGTTGCGCGCGCAGAAAATGAACAAGCCTTATGGGTAAGCTTGCAAGCCGAGCAGCATGCCGCCGAAAGCAATCTTACATTTGGCTTAGATGAATCATTTGAGCCACAAACTTCTGTCGCTTCTACCAAACCGCAAGAAGAACTATCTGACATGGGTAATGCACCGCTTTTTAATAGCACTTATCCAAGCCAAGCCATGCCTGAAATCATTCAGGAAGAAACGCACATTACCGAAGATGCCGAGTTATTGATTTCACACGGCCGCATCCATTTAGCCATTGAGTTGCTGCAAAACCATTTAATCGAAACACCGAAAGACTCAGCTTCCACCTGGTTATTCTTATTAGATTTACTGGCCAAAGAAGGCATGCAAAAAGAGTTTGAAGTAGCCGCTACCGAATGCAAAAAACACTTTAACGTGCAGCTTGAAGACTTTTCAAGACCGCTTGCTGACAGTAACAGCCTAGAGTCTTTTGAGCGCATTTCTAAAGAGTTGCAAAAACTCTGGGGCACAGAAAAAGCCTTGGTGTTCTTAGATGAACTGATTTACAACACACGCTTAGAGCCACGTGCTGGCTTTGATAAACCTGTATTTGAAGAGCTTGTGCTATTGCGCGAAATTGCAGAAGAAGAAGTCAAACTTGCAGAGGTTATTTCACTGCATGAAGAAAAAACATCACGTAGACAGAAAAAGGAAAAAACCATGACCATTAACTTACCTGAAATCGAAACCTCAGAAGCATTCAAACAACTTGCGCTAGAAACAAGCAAAGACAATGTGGAAATTGCAAACGAAGAGCACTTCGAATTTGAATTATTGGATCTTGCACGCAACTAAAATAGTAGGTGTGAGGCTTTGTAGAAGACCAAGTCTAACCACAAGCCCAACGTAATTGCCCCACCTATCCAGCTATTCCACAAAAACGCCTTAAAGCAATCTGCCTTAAGGCGTTTTTTAATGAGCCAGTATTGATGCATCATCAGTAATAACGCCAGCAGTAAACCTGCGTAGTAGAACAGCCCGAACCGCATAAACATGCCGACATAAGTCAATATGCCTAGCATGGCCGCAAAGCAAACCATGATCGCCAGCACATCGTAGCGCCCAAAAAATATCGCGGAAGAACGAATGCCAATCTTTAGATCATCTTCACGATCCACCATGGCATACGCTGTATCGTAGGCAATCGCCCAAAACACATTAGCAAGCAGCAATTGCCAGGCCAGTGGTGGCACATAATCATTTATGGCTGCAAACGCCATGGGAATACCAAAGCCAAAAGCAACGCCAAGATACGCTTGTGGAATCACCAGAAAACGCTTGGTGAGTGGATAGGTAGCGGCTAAAAATAAAGCGGCGACAGAAAGCAACACGGTTTGCCGATTTAGAAAACACACGAGTATAAAGGCGATTAGACACAGCCCTAGTGCCAGCCAAGCCGCTTCTTTTACACTCACCTCTTGCGTGGCTAATGGACGCAATTTGGTACGCTCCACCAATCCATCGTAGCGGCGATCAGCCATGTCATTTAAAACACAGCCGGCACTGCGCATCAGCACAGTCCCTGTCACAAAAATAAGTACGATAGAAAGAGTTGGATAGCCACGCCCCGCTATGAGTAATGCCCATAGCGTGGGCCACAATAACAATAAAATACCAATTGGCTTATCTAAGCGCATCAAGCGCTCATAAGCATCCAACTTCAACATCAGCGTTTGTTTATTCATAAAGTTGCGGTAAAAAAACCTCTGTGACTAAGATACTAGCACGATGGATACTAGCGCAATTTAAGTAAAATACAGAGCGCCTTGCCCAAAGGTAAGTGGGCGCATGATTAAGGTGCGCCACCGCTTTTTGGTATAGCTGATGTTGCTGTGTCAGCTTTTTATAACGTAACGGCGTGCGTTTTACTTGCGGATTGGCAAACAATAGCGCGCCCAAAGGCTGATTACCTAGGCGAGCAAGTCGATGCCATTGCCCTCTCAACGCTTTTCTCGGAATCACGCTATGTGCAAACACCACTGCCTGCTGATTGCCGATTAATCTGACCTCACGCACAGTCGCCAATTGATGCGGCTTGAGCCCAAGCAACTGAATTTCATCTTGCATGGCGCGCGCCAAACGCATGGACTGCGTTTGTACGGAAAACTGCACATAGCGCTGTTGTAAGCGCGCAGTCAGCGAATCGTGATTGATCAGCCAGGCATGATCCCGACGGCAAGCAAACGGTTTATGTAACCAACGTTGCCTTTGATTCACGGTATGCGGGTATATTTTCAAGTTAAGATTATTTTCAAAGTGACTGCTTATTCATGCTGCAGATTATGGCATAGCCGTTTATCACATTGTATTGTGGTGATGGTTTAATACACAGCCCGTCATACTTTCACCAGCTCATCAACTTGGTACATCCACCGCGCCAAATGTGCGTCTACCGCCTGCGGCGCCTGCATTAATAACTGCTCTGCTGTTGCTTTAGCCGCCATCAATAAATCTTCATCACGGTTAATATCGGCGATTTTTAACATGGGCACACCACTTTGGCGCGTACCTAAAAACTCACCCGGCCCACGCAATTGTAAATCAGCCTGCGCAATCAAAAAGCCATCCGTATGCTCATACATGACTTTTAAACGTTCACGCGCAGCCTCTGATAACTTAGCCTGATACAGCAAGATACAGGTACTTTTGGCAGCGCCGCGCCCTACCCGACCGCGCAACTGATGCAATTGACTGAGCCCAAAACGCTCTGCATGTTCTATCACCATCAGGCTTGCGTTGGGTACATCCACGCCCACCTCAATCACCGTCGTTGCAACCAATAGCTGGGTTTGGTGTTGGCTAAAGGCTTCCATGACCGCCTGTTTTTCTGCGGATTTCATGCGGCCATGCACCAAGCCTATGTTCAGTTCAGGAAATTGCGCCTGCATGTAAGCATAGGTATCGTTAGCGGTTTGCAATTGTAGCGCTTCTGATTCTTCAATCAGCGGGCATACCCAATACGCCTGATGTCCTGATTGGCAGGCATCACGCACGCGCTGTAAAATTTCGTCTCGCCGTTGATCAGAGACTAGCTTAGTGACAATGGGTGTACGGCCCGGTGGCAACTCATCAATCACCGATACATCTAAGTCTGCGTAGTAGCTCATCGATAGTGTGCGCGGAATAGGTGTGGCTGACATCATTAACTGGTGTGGCTCAGGCTGCCCTTTTTGGCGCAAAGCCAAGCGCTGCTGCACGCCAAAGCGGTGCTGCTCATCAATAATGGCCAGACCCAGACGTTTAAATACGACGGCCTCTTGAAACAAGGCATGTGTGCCAATCGCCAGCTGCGCTTGGCCACTGGCGATGCTATCCAGCGCTTGTGCGCGCTCTTTTTTGCTTTGGCTGCCGGTCAACCAAGCAATGTGTATATGCAGCGGCACTAGCCATTGCATAAATTTTTTATAGTGCTGTTCCGCCAGAATTTCTGTCGGCGCCATCAAGGCCACTTGCCAATCATGCTCAATGGCTTGTAGTGCCGCAATACATGCCACAATGGTTTTTCCGCTACCCACATCGCCTTGTAGCAATCGCTGCATAGGGTACGGTTGTGCTAAATCGTGCGCGATTTCCGCAGTGACTTTTTGTTGTGCTGCAGTAAGCTGAAACGCCAAATGCTTGAGCAGTGCCGGCACCCACTTCACGGATGCAGCGACACTGGGTGCATCCAAACTACGTCTTTTTGCGTGATGTTTGCGCATGGAAAGTTGCTGCGCCAGCAACTCATCAAACGCCAATCGACGCCACGCTGGCAAGCGGCGTGCTTGTAATGCCTCCAGTGAAATATCTGGACTGGGTTGATGTAAGGTGCGTATGCTTTCGGCAAAACTAGGCAAGCGATGCTCGGCATAGATGGACGCCGGTAGCGTTTCAAATAGAAGATCGCGCTGCAAAGCGAGCATTACCGCTTTACGAATATGCGCTTGCGATAAACCTGCGGTAGTGGGGTAAACCGGCGTTAATACTGCATTGATGGGTGTATCCTCGCGCCACGCTTTGCATTGCGGATGCACCATCTCGTAACCAAAAAATCCGTGGCGCACTTCGCCATAAATACGCAGTTTTGCACCTTCTTTAAGCTGCGTGATTTGGCTGGGATAAAAATGCAAAAAGCGTAACGTGAGCTGCCCACTTTCATCTTGCAAGCGTGCAATCAATGCTTTGCGTGGCTTGTACGTGACTTCTGCATGCACAATCTCGCCCTGTACCTGCGCCTCATCACCCAAACGTAAATCACGTATTGCCGTAATGCGGGTTTCGTCAATATAGCGCAACGGCAAATGCAAAATCAGGTCATGCAAGGTACGCACACCTATTTTGGCCAAATGGCTGACCAACGCAGGGGTAAATCCTTTTTGCTCAGCTAATAAGTGATGTGTTGAAAATGAAGACAACTGAATACACTAGATTTTTTGCTCGGCGTGATTTCCTTTAACGCGATTAATACGCACCACATCAGGAATCTTACGCAAATTACGGATTAATTCTGCTAAATGAACACGATTGTGCACCTGCACAGTGAAATTGACATTGGTATATTGACTGCCATCTGACTCTTCCACGCTGACGTTATCAATATTGGATTCTGCATTGGCAATGGTCGTGGCGATTTTTGCCAGCATACCGCGCTGATTGGCTACCGCAATGCGCAGGTTCACTTTGAACAGTTTTTTATTGTCAGCATCCCAATCTACATCCAGCCATTTGTCTGGATCCAACTTGAATTTGCGGATAGCCGGACAATCGTGCGTATGAATGACCAGCCCCTTGTCTTTATTGATAAAGCCTAAAATCGGGTCACCCGGAATCGGTCGGCAGCATTGCGCAAATTGCACTGCCATACCTTCGGTGCCGCGAATGGTAATCGTGTCTAATGGTTTGCTGGTTTTTTCTTTTTCTGTCTCGGCGCCTTCACTATTGTTGGAAAGCAACTGGTGCGCCACCATCAAACCAACACGCTTGCCCAAGCCAATGTCCGTCAAAATAGCCGCTTTGGTTTGCACACCATAGTCACGCATCACTTTTTGCCAGTGCTTATCGGTCACTTCACTAGGCTCTACATGCAGTGCGCGCAAAGCTATATTGAGCATACGTTCGCCCAAATGCGCGGACTCTTCCACTTTAATCGTCTTTAAATAATGGCGGATATGGGAACGCGCTTTGCCTGTCACCACATAGTTCAACCAAGCAGGGTTAGGTTTGGCTAAAGGCGCGGTAATGATTTCCACATTGTCACCATTGCGCATTTCGGTCCTCAGTGGCGCCAGCTCATTATTGATTTTTACCGCAACGCAGCTATTCCCGACATCGGAGTGCACAGCATAGGCAAAGTCCACCGCGCTGGAGCCTCTGGGCAAGGCCAAAATTTTGCCTTTAGGTGTGAACACATAGACTTCATCTGGAAACAAATCGACTTTAAAATGCTCCAAAAACTCGTAGCTGTCTTCACTCTCGGTTTGAATCTCTACCAACCGCTGCAACCATTGATGTGTTTGCTGTTGCAGTTTGGTCAAATGCGCATCGGTTGTTTTGTATAGCCAATGTGCCGCCACACCGGCATCGGCGATGTTATGCATTTCTTCACTGCGGATCTGCACTTCAATCGGTGTACCAAACGGCCCAAACAAAGTCGTATGTAGCGATTGGTAACCATTGACCTTAGGAAGTGCAATATAGTCTTTGAATCTACCGGGAATCGGTTTATATAACGCATGCAAAGCACCCAATGCTAGATAACAAGAGGCGGTGTCTTTTACAATAATCCTAAATCCGTAAATGTCATTAACTTGCGACAATTTTACGGTTTTACCCGTCATCTTCTTATAAATACTGTAAATATGCTTTTCTCGGCCAATCACATCCGCTTCTAATTTTGCTTCTTTTAACTGATCTTCAATCGCGTTTAAAATCTTGGTGATGACTTCTTTACGATTACCACGCGCGGCCTTAACAGCCTTGTTAATCACATGATATCGCGTAGGGTATAGGTATTTAAAACTTAGATCTTCCAGCTCTTGATAGATTGGATTCAAGCCTAAGCGGTTAGCAATTGGCGCGTAAATATCTAAGGTTTCGCGCGCGATTCGCTTTTGCTTTTCAGGCTTCATTGCATCCAGCGTCTGCATATTGTGCAAACGGTCTGCCAGTTTCACCAAAATTACACGCACGTCTTGGCTCATGGCCAACAACATTTTACGGAAGTTTTCGGCCTGCGCCTGCGTTGCGGTTTGTAATTCAACTTTATCAAGCTTGGTTAAACCATCTACCAAATCCGCCACTTGCTTGCCAAATACTTCGCCAATTTCAGCACTCACTACACCCGTATCCTCTACGACATCATGCAGCAAAGCCGCCAGCAAAGTGGGGATATCTAAGTGTAATTTAGCAAGAATGCATGCGACTGAAACCGGGTGCGTAATATAAGGCTCACCCGTCTTACGGGTTTGTCCTTGGTGTGCGTTATCGGCATAGCGATATGCCGCCCACACTTGTTCAATTTCGTCTTGAGTCAGGTACTGCTTGAGCAGAACGGTAAGCGGGGAGTGCTCGGTGTCTGCAGGAAGCAAATCCGGCACGTCTAATAGGGTGTCAGATTTGCGTTTTGGAGATTCCGCCTTAAGATAATTAGCGGTGGTGACCATAGGCTACATGCTTAAATTACGAATGACCGCGGTTTAAGATTTCCACGCCCACTTTACCTGCTGCAATTTCACGTAAAGCCAATACAGTCGGCTTGTCTTTTTGCGCAGAACCATGCACAAATGGATCAGAGCCATTGGCCAATTGGCGTGCACGGTAAGCTGCCACCAATGTCAATTGAAAGCGGTTTGGAATTTTATCTAAACAATCATCTACTGTAATACGCGCCATAATGTAACCTCTTAGAAATGTACGTTAGCCACCCTAAACTCAGGGTAAGTTTAGGTGAGTTTTTGAATTAATGCTTGATAGCGCGTGACTTGCGCTGTCATTTTAAGTCGTTGCGTGCGCACTATCGCCAGTAAGTCGTGCAGTGCTACATCAAAATCATCGTTGATTGTAACATAATCAAACTCGACTAAGTGACGCATCTCCTCACGCGCCGCCGCCACGCGCTTGGCAATTACCTCCGCACTGTCTTGCCCGCGGTTATTTAAACGCTCTGCTAAGGTTTCCACTGAAGGTGGCAGTATAAAAATACTGATGGCGCTTGGGTAAATCTCACGCACTTGCGCAGCGCCTTGCCAGTCAATTTCCAAAATCACGTCATGGCCAGACGCCAGCGCCACATCAACACCAGCTTGCGAAGTGCCATACCGTGCGCCATGCACATGCGCTGATTCCAGAAACTCACCATTCTCCAGCATGGTCAAGAAAGTAGCATCCTCTACAAAATGATAATGTATCCCTTGCTGCTCTAGCGGCCTAGGTAAACGCGTGGTATGTGAGATGGAAAGCTTAATCTGTGCATCTTTTGCCAGCAAGGCTTTCACCAAGCTAGTTTTTCCTGCGCCAGAAGCAGCGGTAATAATAAATAAATTGCCTTGAGACATTGTTTAACACCAATCCGGACTAGGTAATGCAGAAAATACGGATTTTAACCCTTCGCCCCAACCTTTGCGTACTGTTGCGTAATAAGGGTCTTGTTCGTTGATCCGTTTTTTACAATCGGCATGCAGGCTATCGGTACGATAAATCATTAAATCAATCGGTGCGCTCACGGAAATATTACTGCGGATGGTAGAGTCAAACGAAATGAGTACACACTTCACTGCGTCCATCATCTCGCTGTTATGTTTCACCACGCGGTCAATAATCGGCTTGCCGTACTTGGTTTCACCAATCTGGAAATAAGGCGTTTCGCTACAGGTCTCAATAAAATTGCCTGCGGCGTATACATTAAATAAGCGTGGACGCTCCCCTTCAATTTGCCCACCCACCAACACGCTAGCACTAAACTCTATGCCATGCTTTTGTAAATGGTCACCGTCGCGCTCATGCACGGTACGCATGGCATCGCCCACTAAACCCGCCACATCAAACATGCTGTCTACGTTATACAGGTGCTTTGCCGATTTACTTTTGGATTTAAGTTGTGCCGTCAGCAGGTTGACCACAGATTGGGTAATGGCTAAGTTTCCAGCAGTTAACAGCACAATCACACGCTTGCCGGCTTGTTCAAACACATGCATTTTGGGCGCAATGGCTACTTGGTCTACACCCGCATTGGTGCGCGTATCAGAGGCAAATAACAAGCCCTGCTCTAATAATAATCCGACACAATAAGTCATGGAAAACTCAATTTTATGAATGGTGAAATCATACCATTAGGCATGCGCTGCGGCAGAAAAAAGCGTATTGCATCACCAAAATTAACGAATGCGGGACCAACCATTATGCCTAGCCGCAATATGTCTTAAGTGGAGACCTGCCTTGAGAGCAACCCTACGTTCCAATTATCTTTTCAGACTTCAGCAATCTGCCAAACGTTTTTTCGCGTAATGCAATATATCACTTGACTATATTTCTATATTTATGGAAATATAGATCATATGAACATTAAATCAGCAGTATTGCAACTTTCATCCATCGCCCAAGAGGCGCGTTTAGAGATATTCAGACTACTTGTTCAGGCAGGGCCAGAAGGCCTGTCTGCTGGAAATATTGGCGAAACACTTCAAATCCCAGCCAGCACGCTTTCATTCCATCTTAAAGAGTTAAGTCATGCCGGATTGATTCATTCACGCCAAGTAAGTCGCTACATTTATTATTCAGCAAACTATGAGGCTATGGATGGCTTGCTAGCTTATCTCACTGAGAATTGTTGTGCGGGGACAAAAAAATGCGCCCCTTTATCTACATGCAAACCAACTGCGTAGGAAAGACTATGGATAAAGTAATAGCGTCTGGCGAATTGCAAATCACCACACCAACAATGGGTACTTTTGAACGTAATCTTACTTGGTGGGTGCTTAGCTGTATTGTAGTAGGCATCGCATTAGGCAAAGTCTTTCCAAGTTTCTTCCAGTTAGTAGGCAACATAAAGTTTGCAGAAGTAAATTTTCCAGTAGCAGTGCTGATATGGCTGATGATTATTCCGATGCTACTTAACATTGACTTTAGTGCAATAAAGGAAGTTCTAGCACATCGCAAAGGGATAGGAGTAACGCTGCTTATCAACTGGGTGGTGAAGCCATTCTCTATGGCATTACTTGCTTGGATATTTATACGCCATTTATTTGCTGGCTTGTTACCTGTAGAACAGATTGACAGCTACGTTGCAGGATTGATTCTACTAGCCGCGGCACCATGTACTGCGATGGTGTTTGTATGGAGCGGCCTATGTGGTGGTGAACCTAAATTTACGCTCTCTCAAGTGGCAATTAATGATGCCATCATGTTGTTTGCATTTGCTCCATTAGTAGCCTTGCTGCTTGGCTTATCAAGTATCACAGTGCCTTGGGCTACGCTATTTGTATCCGTATTTTTGTATATTATTGTGCCCGTAGCAATGAGTCAGGCATTACGTAAGTTACTACTATCCAGAGGCCCGAGTACATTGGACAACTTGTTAAAACACTTACACCCAATCTCACTCTCAGCATTGCTCATTACATTAGTTCTATTGTTTGCATTTCAAGGTGAGCAAATATTGGCTCAGCCTATCATTATTGGACTTCTAGCAATTCCAATCACTATTCAGGTGTACTTCAATTCAATGCTGGCTTATTGGTTAAATAAGCAACTTAAAGTAGCGCATTGCGTAGCGGGACCATCAGCATTAATAGGTGCTTCAAATTTCTTTGAGCTAGCGGTAGCCACCGCTATTGCATTATTTGGATTTAACTCAGGTGCAGCCCTTGCCACTGTTGTCGGTGTACTGATCGAAGTGCCTGTAATGCTATCTGTGGTATCTATCGTCAATCGTAGTAAACATTGGTATGAAACTAATTGATTTTTGAGAGCAATGAATGAACATATTATTTTTATGTACGGGCAACTCTTGCCGCTCCATCATAGCCGAAGCGACATTTAATGCATTAGCACCTAGTGGCATGAAAGCCATGAGTGCAGGTAGCCAGCCGGCTGGATATGTGCATCCAAATTCCATTGCTTTGCTAGCATCCAAAGGCATTGCAACCGCAGGCTATGTTAGTAAGTCTTGGGATAACCTACCAGTAACACCCGACATTGTGATTACTGTTTGTAGTAATGCCGCGGGAGAAACTTGCCCGGCTTATTTAGGCAAAGTGATAAGAGCGCATTGGGGTGTTGAAGATCCTGCAAAAGCAACAGGGACCGATGCTGAAATTGATGCTGCATTTGAATTGGCTTATTCAATACTACGTAAACGTATTGAAGCATTTATGAAATTACCAGCAGCAGCATTTGAAGATAAAAATGCCATTCAAGCTCAACTCAATGCAATTGGTGAGATTAGGTAAATGGAAACAGTTGCCAGCTTGCCAAACCTTGACAATGCACTACTGAGCCGAACGCACCTTTCGACCCTTACCAATTACGTTCCATCTACGCATGCGCCTCGTTTTTTATTGTTGTACGGCTCTTTACGAGAACGTGCTTACAGTAAATTACTGATACTTGAAGCTGCTAGATTGCTGGAAGCATTAGGTGGTGAGGTCAGGATATTTGACCCGCATGGCTTGCCATTGCCTGATGATGCGCCAGAGACCCACCCTAAAGTACAGGAATTACGAGCACTAACGTTATGGTCTGAAGGGATGGTGTGGTCCTCACCAGAAAGACATGGCGCAATGACGGGCATCATGAAGGCGCAAATTGATTGGATACCCTTAACCATGGGGGCAATTCGACCAACACAGGGCAAGACACTTGCTGTCATGGAGGTTTCAGGCGGCTCTCAATCATTCAACGCAGTCAATCAAATGCGAATATTAGGGCGTTGGATGCGGATGATTACCATCCCAAACCAGTCATCTATCGCTAAAGCTTTTCAAGAATTTAATGAAGATGGCAGAATGAAACCATCTGCATACTATGACCGAGTGGTTGATGTGATGGAAGAGCTTGTTAAATTTACGTTATTAACACGAGATATTTCTAGCTTGCTGGTTGACCGATACAGTGAACGCAAAGAGTCAGCTGAGTTGCTTAGTAAACGTGTGAATCAACAGTCTATTTAGGCCTGTAAAGCAGATGAGCATTCAACATACATCAGAGCTTACACGCGAAGAAATCCATCAATTCACAGGTGCTGTGATGCTGGAATTTGGAGCTGAGTGGTGCGAGCACTGCCAAGCAGCACAAAGCATGATTGCATCTGCACTTAAATTGCACCCTGACATTCACCATATCAAGATTGAAGACGGCAAGGGTCGCAAACTTGGCAGGACATTCTCCGTTAAACTTTGGCCAACGTTGATTTTTATGAAAGATGGGATTGAGCTTAAGCGTTTAGTGAGACAAATCAATCCAAAAGACATTGCATCAGCGTTCATCATCATTACAACAGCCGTGCGCAGTTAGGCAAAGCGCCATCTACCGCATTTAGACAGAGAACCACACGCTAGTGAAGATGGCTATTCCACACAAAAATGGGGGCAAAAGCCCCCGTCGTTTCTTACATCAAGCGATGATTAAAGTTACGCAGCATTGCGGCGCTTAACTGCTGCACTTACCAACGCTAAACCAGCAAATAACATCGCATAGGTTTCTGGCTCTGGCACCACAGCCGTCACTGCCGTGTATTGCAGACTGAGGAATCCGTTGCCGTTAAATGGAAGCTGCCAGCCTTGACCAGGAATGGTGCTCAGGTAGGCATGACCAAGACCAAAGCCAGAAACATCTTGCGCGGTCTGGGTGCGTGACAGTTGAACACCTGTCACGGTTGAATCGCTACTGGTCAGAAAGGCAATGTACTTAGTGTTGGCGTTGAGGTTCAAGCCTAGATTGTCAAACGAGATGGTGGTGTAATTACCAGTCGAGTTATAGGTATCAACAGCTGTAAAGGTACTAGGCAACAGGTTGCTACCTACTGTATTGACTGCTTGGTTCTGTGCGTTCGTGCTAGGGTTCCACTGCGCAACATTCAGCTGAAAAGTTGCTGACGTGTTACCGACTGCATAGAAGTTGAAGGATGACAGCAGGCTATCTAGCGTCAGAGCAAACACTTGGCCTACCATCGGCGAATCGCCGCTAGGGTTAGCTGCATTACCAAAGTAAGCAAATGGTAGATTGGCGTTGGCGCCAGATGGCACATTGGTGTAGGTGGTGGCAGAGGCGCTACCTGCGAAGGCCAACAGCAGGCCGGCAAGTACTTTTAACTTAAACGATGATTGGGGCATGATTTTTCCTTTAATTTGGCGATGTAGTGGTTAGAACAGTGATCTAACGCAGCCAAATTACGCTTTGCATATGGCAGAGGTTTGAAAAAATATAGTCCGAAAGCAGCATGAAACTGCTAAAGAAAAGTTAGTTTTGGAAGCTATTGCTGTGCTTGTTGTGCTTGTTGTGCTTGCTGTAACAAGGTGGCTGTGCTGACTTTTTGGTGTTGCAGCAACTGTCCGCCATTCTGGTTGACGATAACGCTGGTGGCCATCCCCTCTTCTCCACCACCAATACGCATGCCGCTTACTGGGCTAGCGCCGCGATAATCCAATCCAACGGCCAGCCGAATATGCGTTTCATTGGTAACGCAACCATTAGAGACATCCAAGCTTTGCCAACGATCATCCAACCACACATCTGCCCACGCATGGGTTTGCATCAAACTGCCGTCTTCTGTAAACAAATAGCCACTGACATAGCGCGCCGGATAACCTAAGCTACGACAGCAAGCAATAAATACATGGGCATGATCTTGGCATACACCTTGGCCTAGCGCAAAAGCTTGCGCTGCCGTGGTGTCTACCTGTGTGGCACCTTTCAGATATTGCATTTTGTCACGCAAGGCATGCATCATTTCTTCAAGCGGCTTCGCTTTGAATGCGTGTGCAAATTCAGTAATGCCTACACTGGGCGCTGTGAGCTCTGTTTCACGCAGGTAAATAGGCATCGGCAATGCCTCATGCTGGCTTACATCACCCACACCAGTTTCCACTTCACCCGATACGGAAATGTACAACTCGTGATGCGGATTATCGATGACTAATGTGTGTGCGATATTGCCAAAGGTATCTTGCACCTCATGCAACTGGCCATTGACTTTGATATCCCAATGCCGCACATGCTGACCAAAGCCATTTTGTGGCGTGAGACGTAATTGTTGAATAGTGTAAGTGACCATTTCGCTGTACACATATTGTGTTTGGTGCTGAATATTAAGGCGCATAATGCTTGCTACTCTACACCTATTAAACGGTTGCGCTCAAGAAACTACGTTGAATTTCTTCGCCCAATACATGGTTAGAATGAATAAAGCTCTCTAAAAACTCATGCAAGCCATGCTTAAAGATGTCCTGCATTTTGCCATAATGTAACTTGGCATGCAGCTCGCCTGCCAAGCGTCTGGTCTCACCTTGGCGATTAGCCGCCACCTGCTCGATAATCGGCATAATCTCATCGTAACAAGCATGTAGCGAGCGCGGCATATCGTGCCTTAGTACCAGCAGCTCGGACACACGTAGCGGATCAATCGCATCACTATAGATTTTTTGATAGGCTTGGAAGGCAGAGACCGAACGCAGCACTGCGCTCCATTCGTAATAATCTACCGCACCGCCCATTTGGTATTGCACCGGCATGAGGAAATCGTACTTAATATTGAGCAAGCGCGCCGTATTATCGGCACGCTCAATAAAGGTACCCAAACGCACAAAGCTAAAGGCTTCGTCACGCAACATGGTGCCAAAGCACACACCTCTAAATAGGTGCGATCTGGCTTTTACCCAGTCACAAAACTCGCTTAACCCTTCTACGGTTAAATCTTTGCGCAAAAACTGATCAAACTCCAGCCACAGCGCATTGATATTTTCCCAAGTTTCGGTCGTCATGGTCACACGTACTGCACGTGCATTCTCGCGCGCACTACGCAACGCATTGTAAATACTGGAAGGATTATTACTGTCCATCGTCAAATACTGAATCGTATTTTTTGCATTGGCCTGACCATAATCACGTTCAAACGCTTCGGTGTTTCCAGAAATTTCAATCGCGGCTTGCCATAAATCTGCATCGTCGCCGGTCGCCGTGGGCACCAGCGACATGTTGTAGGTCACATCCAATACACGCGCCGTATTTTCTGCGCGCTCAATATAACGCGCCATCCAATAAAGGTGATCTGCTGTGCGACTTAACATGCCACTTCTTCTTTCATTACTTGTTTATTCGATTGCGCGACTTTTTCAGGCTGCGTGTCGTCACGCTCTAACACCCAAGTGTCTTTGGTGCCACCACCTTGTGATGAATTGACCACCAGCGAGCCTTCTTTTAATGCCACGCGGCATAAGCCACCTGGCACCACACTGACGGTTTTGCCGGATAGCACAAAAGGCCTTAAATCTACATGGCGTGGCGCAATGCCTTTTTCTACCAACGTTGGGCAGGTAGAAAGCGCCAGTGTAGGCTGCGCAATATAGCTGGAAGGCTTGGATAGAATACGTAGTTTGAACTCAGCCAACTCTTGCTTGGTTGCTGCAGGGCCAACCAACATGCCATAACCACCAGAGCCTTGCACTTCCTTCACCACCAGCTCGTCCAAATGGTCTAATACATACGTCAAATCATCTTCTTTGCTTAGCTCGTAAGTGGGCACATTTTGCAGAATCGGCTCTTCGCCCAAGTAGAATTTAATCATGGCGGGCACGTAGATATAGGTAGCTTTATCATCGGCCGCGCCTGTCCCCACGGCATTGGCCAAGGTCACGCCGCCATTACGATACACCGACAGCAAGCCCGGCACACCCAACATAGAGTCTGGTTTAAATACGAGCGGATCGATAAAATCATCATCAATACGACGGTAAATCACATCTACCCGCCTTGGGCCTTGCGTGGTGCGCATATACACCGCATTATTGCGCACAAATAAATCTTGGCCTTCTACCAGCTCGATCCCCATTTGCTGCGCTAAAAACGCATGCTCAAAATAGGCGCTGTTATAAGCACCGGGAGACAGCAACACAATGGTTGGATCTTGCACGCCAGACTGTGCAACAGAGCGTAGATTATTGAGTAGGACTTGGGGGTAATGCTCAACTGGCGCAACAGAATATTGCCGGAATAAATCCGGGAACAGCCGCATCATCATTTTGCGGTTTTCTAACATATACGAGACACCTGAAGGCGTACGCAAGTTGTCTTCTAACACGTAAAATTGCGATTCACTGGTGCGCACCAGATCCACCCCAGCAATATGCGCGTAAATCTGATTCGGCACATCCACACCAAACATCTCTGGACGATATTGCGGATTACTTAAAATGGTATACGGCACGATGCCGGCTTGAATGATTTCTTGCTTGTGATAGATATCATGCAAGAACATATTGAGCGCACGCACGCGCTGCACGACCCCGGCAGACAAATGCGCCCATTCTTTGCTCGAAATTAAGCGTGGAATCACATCAAACGGGATCAAACGCTCCGCGCCATCCGCCTCACCATACACATTGAAGGTGATGCCCACACGGCGAAACAATAACTCAGCTTCCGCTCGCTTAGCCGCCAATTGCTGTGTAGGTACATTTTTCAACCAATTTTGATAGGCTTTGTAAATACTGCGTACATCACCTACATTGGCTTGCATTTCATCAAAAAACTGTTCGACGGAGTGTGCCATGCTTTTATTCTTTCGTTAATAATACGATTAAAAGCAAACTGCATACCAATTTAAAAAATCAATTAAATCAGCATCTTAAAAATACGCAAAGTCTACACTGTTTGAGAACGCACTAAAAAAGTGCAGCCTTGCGCTTTTGATTCAACCACCAAAGCCATCACGCACAGAAAGTAGGCATCTACTCAATGTTTTGAATTTGCTCACGCATTTGCTCAATCAATACTTTCAGCTGCATAGAGATTTGCGTGGTTTCAATCGCAACAGATTTTGCCCCTAACGTATTGGCTTCCCGGTTCATTTCCTGCATCAAGAAATCCAACTTTTTGCCCACAGCGCCACCTTTGGCAAGGATATGGCTCACTTCATGGATATGCGCATCCAACCGAGAAAGCTCTTCATCCACATCAATACGCTGCGCATACAATACAATCTCTTGTCGCACACGCTCGTCATCGCTCACTAGCGCTTCCTTAAGTTTATGGGTGAGCTTGTCCTGATAGGTTTGAATCAAGACTGGCAGCATAGGTTTCACCTGAATCACCAAGGCGTTAATTTCTGACAGGCGTGCCAATATGACGTCTTTTAGTTTTTCGCCCTCGCGCTGCCGCGCGTGAATCAGTGCATCCAACACGTCACTCAGCGTCGATTTAATCGTCGTCTCTAATTCGTCATGGTCAGCCTTGGCCGATTGCGTCACGCCAGGAATACGTAAAATCTCTAGCACATCGACTGGTTGCACCGCGCTAAAATATTGTGAAGCGGCTTGCAAGCTTTCAGCAATTTGCTGAATCGCCTGATGGTTAATGGCCGCAAATTGTGTGGTCAGATTCTCCTGCTTTAAATGGATGCGACAGTCTACTTTGCCGCGCCCCAGCTTGGCTTGCATCTGCTCACGTACGCTGGTTTCAAATACTCTTAAGTGGTCATCTAGCTTTAATTGCAGTTCTAAATAACGGTGATTGACCGACCTCAATTCGATCATCAATACACCATATTGGGTATTCAGCTCATGCGATGCATAGCCAGTCATGCTTAAAATCATAGGGGTTACTCTCGTCTAATCTTCAACAATTGTATCAAATGCACCTGTTAATATGAGAAAATAAAGCCACACCTTCAACCGTTTGGGTAAAAGATCATTTTTAATGGCTGTCACCAACAAAAACCAAGCGCTCGACATAGGCTTTAAATTACACGATTACACCATTACCAAAGTGCTGAGCTCTGGTGGGTTTAGCTTTGTATATTTAGCACACGACCCTAACAAAAAAGTAGTGGCTATTAAAGAGTACATGCCGACTGGGTTGGCCTTACGTGATAAAGGTGCGACGGTACAATTAGATGACCACGGTGACTCCGCAGTGTTTAAGCAAGGATTAAAAAGCTTTTTTGAGGAAGGCTTATCGCTCGCTAAAATTGACCATAAAAACATTGTCCGCGTACTCAATTTTTTCAGAGCCAACAATACGGTGTACATGGTCATGAAATATGAGCGTGGTAAATCGTTGCAAGAATACATTTTGGCGCATGAAGCGCCTATCTCTGAGAACTTTGTGCGCCGTGTGTTTGCCGAGTTGCTCAATGGCCTGCGAGAAGTACATACGCACAAGCTACTGCACTTGGATATTAAGCCTGCGAACATTTATATTCGTTTGGATGGTTCGCCTGTGCTGTTGGATTTTGGCTCGGCCAGACAAACCCTGTCTGAGAGCAAGTCGAACATTCCATTGAGTTACACCCCTGGATTCGCGCCGCCGGAACAATATTACACCCGTCAGAATTTAGGCCCGTGGAGTGATATTTATAGTATTGGCGCTAGCATGTACGCTTGTTTGTATCGCGCCACGCCGCAAGCATCTAATTTACGGGCGACCAAAGACAATTTAGAACCCGCTAAATCGCTAGGCAACAATATTTACTCACCCGAGCTTTTGGAGTTGATTGATGAATGCTTGAAGATGGACTTTTTGGCAAGGCCACAAAGTGTGTTTTCACTACAAAAGAAAATCATGGCCTTGAGCCCGGCGCAAGACGGCCCCAAAAATAGTATTGTTAACAAGATTAAAAAAGTACTGAATACCCCATTATGAAATTCACCATCTATCAAAGCAGCCGACAAGGCCCACGCGCCTACAATCAAGATCGCTTAGCGTACTCTTACAGTAAAGACGCGCTGTTGATGGTGTTGGCCGATGGCATGGGTGGACATCGCCATGGTGAGGTGGCGGCACAACTCGCGGTCAAAACACTGACCGAAGCATTTCAGCGCTTAGCCCTGCCAACATTGCCTAGCCCGGCCAAATTTCTGACCGACCATATTCAGCAAGTCCATGACATGATCGAAAACAAACGGCAAATGGATGATTTGATTGAATCGCCACGCACCACGATCGTGGCGGCGATTATTCAACGCAATACCTTGTATTGCGCACACGTGGGCGATTCACGCTTGTATCATTTTAGAGACGGTCATTTATTATTCAGAACAGAAGACCACTCTATTGTGCAATCCATGTACCGTAAAGGATTGATTAGTAAAGAAGAAATGGCGACGCATCCTTACCGCAACAAAATCTATAATTGCTTAGGGGGAGATAACATCCCTCAAATTGATTTGGCCGACCGCCACGAGATGATGGATGGCGATATCATTATGTTGTGTACAGATGGTATTTGGAACGAGATTGATGACCGCGAAATCAAAAACATTTTAATCTCCGGCGTCATCGATGAAACAGTCGTGCATTTGTTAGACATGGCAGAAAAGAACAGTGACCAAACCGGTGACAACATGAGTGTGATTGGCTTACAGTGGGGTGACCGTCAGCAGAATCCACAAGCGGTTTCCACCATTACCATGCCACTGGATCAAACCACCACGATTATGAACCCCACTACCCGTCCAGCCAAATTACCGGGCGCACCGCCGGACGATTTAACCGATGATGAGATTGAAAAAACCATTGCTGAGATTCAAGCAGCACTAACCAAACCTAAAACCTTTTAAGTTGTGAGCAAGCCATGAGACCAAGCCAACGCGCCAATAACGCTTTAAGAACCGTAGAAATTATCCGTCATTACACCAAACATGCCGAAGGCTCTGTACTCGTCAAATTTGGCGATACGCACGTAATCTGCACCGCCAGTGTGGAAGAAAAAGTCCCTGGATTTTTAAAGGGGAAAAACCAAGGCTGGGTGACCGCAGAATATGGCATGTTGCCACGCTCTACCGGCAGCCGCATGGATAGAGAGGCTGCTAAAGGCAAGCAATCTGGACGTACACAAGAGATTCAACGCTTGATTGGCCGCAGCTTACGCGCGGTGATTGACTTGGAGAAACTCGGTGAGCGTACCATCCACTTTGACTGTGATGTGATTCAAGCTGATGGCGGCACCCGCACTGCCAGTATTACCGGTGCATTTGTCGCCTTGCAAGATGCCATTAATCAACTCTTAGAAAAAGGGCTGATTACCAGCTCGCCACTCACCGATACAGTTGCCGCCATTTCAGTCGGCGTGTATCAAGGTACACCGGTACTAGATTTGGACTATATTGAAGACTCGGATTGCGATACCGACATGAACGTGGTGATGACCGGTAGCGGCGGCTTTGTGGAAATTCAAGGCACGGCTGAAGGTGAGCCATTCAGCCGCGACACCATGAATGCGATGTTAGATCTGGCGGCAGAAGGTATTCAACAATTGACTGCGAAACAGCACGCAGCATTGAGCGCATAATGGCCCTACCATTTAAAGAGCTGGTGATTGCCACGGGTAACGCAGGCAAGCTGCGGGAAATCCAGCACCTGCTGGCGCCACTTGCGCTGGAGGTCATTCCGCAGTCTGCCCTCAACGTACCTGAATGCGATGAGCCTTACTGCACATTTATAGAAAACGCGCTGGCCAAAGCGCGCCATGCCAGTCAACATACTGGCTTGCCAGCATTGGCCGATGACTCTGGTTTGTGTGTGGATAGCTTGCAGGGTGCGCCAGGCGTGCTCTCCGCACGCTATGCTGGCGAGCCCAAATCAGACGAAAAGAACAATCAAAAATTGCTCGCTGTATTAGGTGACACACCTCACCGTAACGCCCACTTTTATTGTGTGATGGTGCTGGTGCGCTATGCGCAAGATCCAGAACCTTTGATTGCTGAAGGACAATGGGTTGGAGAAATTTTAAAAGAGTATCGTGGTCATGATGGCTTTGGCTATGACCCGTTATTCTTGGATGCGAAAACAGGTAAAACAGTTGCTGAACTACCTTTAGAGATTAAAAGCAGAATCAGCCACCGCGGACACGCCATGTCCAAGTTGTTACAAAAGTTAGAAAGGCTCAATGATGAGTAAAGCATGGCCCATTTGGCTGCGTGATGATAGCTCGGTCGTCTCATGCACAGAAAAAGTCAAAGTCATGACCGAAAATTTTGATGAAATTAAGCAAATCACGCAAGATGCGTTTGAAGACGGCTTGTTGATGGAAGTCAGCGAAGCACAAATGCGTGAAGCATTACATGCGCTGGTGGATAGCCTCATTAACCCATACAACAAAATCTAGGCTGGTCGGACTGTTCATCTAAAGCATGGCAAACCTCTCGCCGCAACATATCCTTCAGCAAGTTTTTGGTTATACCCAGTTTCGCCACCAGCAGCAAGCCATCGTTGAGCATGTAATTGTCGGATACGATGCGCTGGTACTCATGCCTACGGGTGGCGGCAAATCGCTCTGCTACCAGATTCCGGCCTTGGCCCGTGAAGGTCTAGCAATCGTTGTCTCACCCTTAATTGCTTTGATGCAAAACCAAGTTGAGGCTTTGCAGCAACTTGGTGTCAACGCTGCTTTTCTAAATTCCAGTTTAAGCGCAGAAGACAATGCCCGCATTACTCGCGAGGTGGTCAGTGGTGAAATTAAACTATTGTATGTCGCCCCCGAGCGCTTGATGCTTGGCAGCTTTTTAAGTCTGCTTGATGAAATCCACCAGCATGTCGGCTTGGCGCTGTTTGCCATTGACGAAGCGCATTGCGTATCGCAATGGGGGCATGACTTCCGGCCGGAGTATCGTCAGCTCACTGTATTGCATGAGCGCTTTCCCGACGTACCACGCATCGCATTGACTGCGACTGCGGATGCACCGACACGCGCCGAGATTATCAGCCAGCTCAATCTCGAAAACGCACGCCAGTTTGTCTCCAGTTTTGACCGCCCGAATATTCGCTACCATGTTGGTATCAAACACAATGCACGCCAGCAATTGCAAGCATTCCTAGAGCGCGAACACCCTGACGATGCTGGCATTATTTATTGTTTATCACGCAAAAAAGTGGAAGAAACAGCAGCCTTCTTGGTCGAAAAAGGCTGGTCTGCATTGCCCTATCACGCTGGTCTGCCTGCACCAATGCGTGAGCACAATCAGCGCCGCTTTCTGCGTGAAGAAGGCATCATTATGGTGGCGACCATCGCATTTGGTATGGGCATCGATAAACCCAATGTGCGCTTTGTTGCGCATTTAGATCTGCCCAAAAGTATGGAAGGTTATTATCAGGAAACGGGCCGCGCTGGCCGTGATGGCTTGCCTGCAAACGCTTGGATGGTGTACGGCATGGGTGATGTCGTCTCCATGCGGCAGATGTTGGATAGCGGCGAAGCCTCTGAAGAACGTAAACGGCTGGAACGCTTAAAACTAGATGCCTTGCTCGGCTATTGCGAATCCACCGCTTGCCGTCACCAAACCATTTTGCGCTACTTTGGCGAAAGCCACCCCGGCGCCTGCGACCAATGCGATAACTGCCTGCATCCGGTAGAAACCTGGCAAGCGACACAAGTTGCACAGATGGCACTCTCCTGTGTGTACCGCACCGGGCAAAGATTCGGCGTCGGCCATTTAATTGATGTGCTTACCGGGAAAGTCACACCACAAGTCGAACGTTTTAATCACGATAAAGTGAGCACCTTCGGCATAGGAAAACCCCTCAATCAAGCCCAATGGAGCGGTGTGTATCGCCAATTGATTGCATCTGGATTGCTGGAAGCCGATATGGCTGCCTACGGCGGCTTACAACTGACTGAAGCCGCACGGCCAGTGCTAAAAGGCGAACAAGAAGTCTGGCTACGCCGTGATGCCGAACCCGAAAAACGCATGAGTAAAGCCGAACGCAGCGCCCGTGCCAAAGAAGCATTTGCAGGCGCTAGCGACGACCCACTTTGGCAAGCGCTCAAATCCAAGCGGTTAGAACTGGCAAGAGAACAAGGCGTGCCACCGTATGTGATTTTCCACGACAGTACCTTGTTGGAAATTCATAACCGCAAACCCCAAGCCTTAAATGAAATGGGGCAAATTAGCGGGATAGGTCATGCGAAACTGCAGAAATATGGAGATGCGTTTTTGCAAGTGCTGGAGGAAATGGCTTGATAAAAACTTTATTAGTGAGAATGGTTTTTAAATTATCGCCGATCTATGTACCAATTATTGAAATGGAGTTGTTAACTAAATGAGTGGCTATTATGAAGGCGATTTGATAAGGCCATTAGGCCTTGTGACATTGTATTTTGGGTATGCAGAAGCTCAAGTTATTACACTGATTGAAATGTTGAATGAATGCGGCCTGAAAATTACCGTTTCTTCTACAGCTTCTTTTGGTTACAAAGTAACGGCATTCTCTGATGCTTTAAAACCCTTAACTTGCAATGGTGTGAAAGAAATTCAAGACATTCTTGCCGAAGCTAAAGCGCTTTTAGAGCAACGAAACGCACTTATTCATGGTTGTATATTTACTAAAGGCCGTGTAGTTCCAAATGACTCGACCAAAAATCAGTTTTATGTCACCCCAGAAGACTTGACAGCATTAGCAGATAAGATATTTAATTGGAAAGAACGTCTAGATTCCAAAGTTCAGCGACAACTTATCCCAGCACTTCGTGATAATTGAAACATTCCGTTAAAATACCCGCATGATTCCAATCTACCCTGCCAATAGTTTGAGTGCTGCGCCGCTACAAGGCGACGTGACGTTAAGCGGCCTGAGCAACCCGCCACCGCTATCTCTCTATATCCACATTCCTTGGTGCGTGCGTAAATGTCCGTATTGTGATTTTAATTCGCACGAGGCCAAACAAGAGATTCCAGAAGCAGCCTATGTGGATGCATTGATTCAAGATTTAGAGCAAGCCACGCCTTTGATTTGGGGACGAAAAATTCACAGCGTATTTTTTGGTGGTGGTACGCCCAGCCTATTTTCGGGCGAGTCCATCGACAGAATTCTAAGTCATGTACGTATGCTCACACCGCTAGAGTACGGCGCAGAAATTACACTGGAGGCCAACCCTGGCACAGTTGATACTGCGCATTTTCAGGCCTACAGAGATGCAGGGATCAACCGTGTTTCACTGGGTATTCAAAGTTTTGATGACCGCTACCTGAAGGCGCTGGGGCGCATACACGACACGGCACAAGCACAAGCGGCCGCGGCTCTGGCCATAGAAACGTTTGAGCGTGTAAACCTAGATGTGATGTACGCCTTGCCAGAACAAACACTGGAAGACGCGTTGAGCGATGCAAAAATGGCCTGCGCACTCAACCCGGCACACCTATCGTTTTATCACTTAACCTTAGAGCCCAATACCCCGTTCCACCGCACCCCACCTAGCCTGCCGGACGATGACACCAGCGCCACTATGCAAGAAGAGATTGAGCAGTATTTGGCGCAACAGGGGTATGTTAACTACGAGACCTCTGCTTTTTCTAAGCCTGGCATGCAGTGCAAACACAACCTAAACTATTGGACGTTTGGTGATTATTTAGGCATTGGCGCAGGCGCACATTCCAAGCTGAGTTTTCATGACAAACTGATTCGCCAAGCGCGCCACAAACACCCCAAACGCTATATGGAATTTGTGCCACAGGGCAAAGCGGTTGACCAAGAATGGGTGATTGAACAAGAGGCACTGGGGTTTGAGTTTATGATGAACACGCTGAGGCTACATGATGGATTTGCCACAGACTTATTTCAACAACGCACCGGCTTACCACTGATCAGCATTGAAAAATCACTCGCCGATGCTATTCAGCAAGGGCTAGTCACGCATCAATCATCACGCATAGCACCTACGCTAAAAGGGCGCCGCTTTCTCAATAATTTACTGGAAATTTTTCTAGACGATTAGCCGGATAGCTAAGCATTAGTAAGCTAAGTATTGGCACTAAGCTGCCGCGGATCTATCTTCTTCATGTGTGTGCTGATGATATGGCGTGAGTATGGACACTGCTGCATTCTGTAGTTCTGCTGCCGCAGTTTCCGATGGCGCATCTGAGTCAGCATCTTCCAAAGTTGTCGTGATGGTATTCAAAAGTGCAATCTGCCGACGCATATAATGCTTTTGTAAACGCCAGAGCCCAAGCCCCATGAGTAACAACAGCGTGAGATACAAGCCATTGCGCCATTGAGGATGATGCAATTGTTGCATCCAGCTAGGGGTTTCTACCATCCAATAGGTCTTGGCCGTCACTACCCATGATGACACCGTTGATTGTGTTTGTTGCCACATACGCACCCAATGCGAAGGCGTATCCGGCGCAGGCAATGTCGGCTTAATCAAAACAGGTTTAGCCTTGGCTTGTGGATGGTGTGGAATGGTTTTGCTTGGCTTGGGTGCAGGTGGAATAATTTTTTTGAGTTGGTCGCTTAACTTCAGCTGATAACTTAATTTAAGCTGACTTTGTGCATGCGTGATTTCTTCCATCTTTTTGATACGGTGCGTCATCGCACGCACTTCTTTCTCATCCGGAATCGCAATCACTTGCACGCGTTTAAATGGCGTATCTGGCAATAGCGTGACCCCCAACGCCTTAGTTAACCGAATGGTCTTCTGGATAAATCGCTGCTCTAGAATCGGGCTATCAGGATAAAACGTCTTGGCCAATTGCGCTAAAGTCTCATGTGGCATCATCGGCCAAAGCAATTGGCCGTCTTCTGTCTGCGCAGGTATATTTTCAGGTACTTCGGGGGGAGACGTTGACTCCGCTGCGCTAGTGCTGAGTGCTGATTCTGCTAGCGTATCGAGTTTGGTTTCAATAGGTAAATCTGCAGATTGCGCTAAGGCAAAAGGGCAAAGTAGGCACAACACTACACAAAGTAATGCCCAGTTTCCCTTTAAACTCAAGCCTATCTTTTTTATTTGAGTGCTGCCCTTGCTTGCTGTATGGCACTGCGCACCTGTGCGGGTGCAGTACCCCCCACATGATGACGGCTTGCCACCGAACCTTCTAATGTTAAAACAGAATATACATCTTCTGTAATCATTTTGCTAAATTGTTGTAACTCCGTCAGCGCCATATCGGCCAAATCTTGCTGCGTATTCACCCCATGCTTTACTGCCAGCGCCACCACTTCATGCGCATCTCTAAATGGCATGCCTTTTTTCACTAGATAATCCGCTAAGTCAGTGGCTGTAGCAAAGCCTTCTAGCGAGGCTTGCCGCATATTGTCTGCATTGACACGAATACCGCGCATCATATCTGCATAAATCTGCAGCGTGACGACAATGGTATCGGCTGTATCAAATAGCGGCTCTTTGTCTTCTTGGTTGTCTTTATTGTAGGCCAATGGCTGGCCTTTCATCAGCGTGAGCAAGCCCATCAAGTGTCCAAATACACGGCCAGTTTTACCGCGCACTAACTCCGGCACATCAGGGTTTTTCTTTTGCGGCATGATAGATGAACCTGTGCAAAAACGGTCTGCGATATCAATAAAGGCAAAGCGTGGTGAGCTCCATAACACCAACTCTTCTGAAAAACGTGACAAATGCATCATCAACACAGAAGCTGCTGCACTAAATTCAATGGCAAAATCACGGTCAGACACTGCGTCTAATGAATTGGCACACACGCCATCAAAACCAAGTGAAGCGGCCACCATGTTACGATCAATAGGATAGCTGGTGCCAGCCAATGCCGCAGCGCCCAACGGTAAGCGATTGATGCGTTTACGCGCATCGGCAAAACGTTCAGCGTCGCGTTTGAGCATTTCAAAATACGCCATGAGATGATGACCAAACGTCACCGGCTGCGCCACTTGCAAATGCGTAAAACCGGGCATGATGGTATCTGCGTGCTGTTCCGCTAGGTCTATGATGGATAATTGCAGCGCTTGAATGCCACTCAGTACATCATCCACTGTGGCACGCAGCCACAAGCGCACATCTGTCGCCACCTGATCGTTTCTACTTCTGCCAGTATGTAAGCGCTTACCTGCATCGCCAATCTTATCGGTCAACCGTTTTTCAATATTCAGGTGCACGTCTTCCAAATCCAACAGCCATTCAAAGCTACCCGCTTCAATTTCTTGCAGAATCTCACCCAAGCCTTGTTCAATAGCGGCCACATCTTGCAAGCTGATAATCTGTTGTGCACCCAGCATACGCGCATGGGCAATAGAGCCTTGAATATCAACACGCGCTAACCGCTTATCAAAATCGACCGAGGCGGTATAGCGTTTCACCAGCTCCGCCACTGGCTCGTCAAAGCGGCCAGACCATGCTTCTGATTTATGGTTAAGTGATGAGGTTTTTTTGTCGTCTGATGCTTGCACTGCAATCCCTTTTACTTTGGTAGTCGTTCTTTTTCATTTTCTACTGGCAATGATGTTCCGGCCTGCAGAGTTTTTATGAAAATTTTCTTTAATAATAATATACTTATCGCATCATTATAACTAACTATATGTCGTGCGCAAAAACAGCCGCCTTCCAAATTTACATAATTTTGGCATTCATTTACGTATCTTGCTGATTGTGAACCTGTTCGCAGTGCTGGCGGCGCTTTTGCTAAGCCATCCGTTATCGCAGTTCTTTAATGTGTTTACAGAGCTCTCTACGGCGGTTCAACCCATCTTAATCATTAGCTTATTGTGTTTGTACGGCCTATATCCATGGCTCAATAAACTGGATTATCGCGCTAGTATGCCCGTCATCATATTGCTAGAAATTGGCATCACCTATTTGGCTTTTTCTTTAGTCAGCCCGTATTTTTCGCCGGAGCTCATTCCAGACATTCCACGTGCATGCCTGCTCACCACCATCGTGACAGCCATTGTGTTGTATTACTTTAACTTGCAACAGCGCGCCTACTCGCCCGCCATTGCCGAAGCACGTTTGCAAGCACTTCAAGCGCGTATTCGCCCGCACTTTTTATTTAACAGTATCAATGCCGTGCTTTCACTCATCAGAAGCCAACCCAAACGTGCTGAAACCGCGCTGGAAGACATGGCAGATTTGTTCCGCGTGTTAATGGCGGACAATCGTGATTTAGTGCCGCTCGCACAAGAGATTGCGCTGAGCCGCCAATACTTAGCATTGGAAAAATTACGCTTGGAAGATCGTCTAAACGTGAATTGGCAAATAGAGCACATGCCGCCCGACGCAATGATCCCGCCCCTGATCTTGCAGCCTTTGTTAGAAAATGCGGTGTACCATGGCATAGAGCCGTTGGCAGACGGCGGCGAAATCACTATTCAGATTGTGTGTAAACATAAAGAAGTGCTGATGAGCATCAGCAACCCTTTTAATCCCGATAAACATCACCATACGGGTAACAAAATGGCGCTCAAAAATATTAAAGAACGGCTCCTGTTACACTTTGATTTAGAAGCATCGCTCAAAACAGACATTGCCGGACAATACTATACCGTGCATATTCGCGTGCCACATCAATAAACCATGACCACCCTCCGTATCATCATTGCCGACGACGAAACACCTGCGCGCAACCGTCTGCGTGATTTGCTTGGCGACATCGCCAATGTCAGCGTTGTGGCTGAAGCGCAAAATGGAAAAGAGGCCATAGAACTTGCGGCTGAGCATAGCCCAGACCTTGTATTGTTAGACATACGTATGCCCGTGATGGATGGCATTGAAGCAGCGCATCATCTGCAATTGCTAGCCCAAGTCCCCAAGTTGATTTTCACTACCGCCTATGATGCTTATGCAATTAAGGCGTTTGAGTTGAACGCCATTGATTATCTGCTGAAGCCCATCCGCCAAGAACGCTTAGAAACCGCACTGAATAAAGTTCGCGCATTACAACCAGCACAGCTGGCATCGCTCAAGCCATTACAGCCTACACGCTCACATTTGAGTATTCATGAGCGCGGACGTGTACTACTGGTGCCGATTCACGAGATTATTTATTTCCGCGCAGAGCAAAAATACGTCACCGTGCGCACTGCCGTACGCGAATATTTGGTAGAGGAATCGTTAACACAACTAGAAGTGGAGTTTGGTGAACTGCTATTGCGTTTGCACCGTAACTGCTTGGTGGCCAAGCCGTTTATTGCAGGGTTTGAAAAGCGCACCATCGTCAACGATGATGCGCAAATGGAACAACAATGGGTGGCTATTTTAAAAGGCGTGCCGGAAACAGTAGCCGTGAGCCGGCGTCAGCAACACCTTATCAAAACAATCTAGCAACGCCACGCTTCAATATTTGTTTTTTCTTTCGCTCATGTCCGCAATGACTTTGGCGGCCCAATCTCTACCGCCCAGACCAAATGCAATCGCCAGCGCTAAGAACACAGCACCAAATACAATCACAAACAATGAGTAAATGAGCTGCATGCCAATACCCAACTGCTCTAGCGCCACAAACACCGCCAAAATTTGAATGCCATACTCGGTAGAAGTGCTCACCGCCAGAGCCTCAGGAAATTTAATGCTATGCAACCAGGCAAACACAATACGATTCATAAAGCGCGCTAGTAAAGTACCAAACACCAGTATCAGAATCGCCACAATAATATGCGGTAGATACACCGCTAACTGTTGTAACAAACCAGCTACTGCGCTCAATTCCAGCGCATTTGCACCTGTAATCACAAACAGTAGAATGACTAACCAGTAGACGACTTGGCTAATGATGCCGCTCAAGGTTACGTGCATATTGCCACTATTCATAAAGGCTTCTAAGCCAGATTTACGCGCAAATTGATCAAACTGCATCAACTCTAGCAAACGTTTTACGCCGCTTCTTACAAGCTTGGCAATAATCCAGCCAAAAAATAGAATCACCAATACCGCTAACAAACGTGGCACAAAATTTACCAGTTGTAGCCAAAATTGATTGAGAGATGCGAGAAAAATATCGACCTGATATTGCATAGTAACCTCCTATAATTGGTAATACAACACTTCACTTTTCAGCACTAGGACACTGGATAATAACTTAGAAATAAGCTTAACTCCAAATGCAAAGTCATATCCAAATGTTGGTTCATAAGCGCATGTGCTAAAATTTAAGCATATGAAAAATGCACCGCAAAAACTCGTCATCGCCTCGCGTGAAAGCGCACTTGCCATGTGGCAAGCCAAACATATTCAAGCCAAGTTGCAAGCATTGTACCCACAATGCGATGTGCAGATATTGGGCATGACCACCACAGGGGATCAGATTTTAGATTCACCTCTAGCACGGATTGGTGGTAAGGGTTTGTTTGTGAAAGAGTTAGAAACTGCGCTTGAAAATGGCAGTGCCGATTTAGCGGTACATAGCATGAAGGATGTGCCGATGAACTTGCCAGAGGGCTTTGCTTTAGTAGCCACCGGCGAACGCGAAGATCCACGCGATGCCTTTGTATCTAACCAGTTTGATTCACTCGCCGTATTGCCCCATGGCAGCATAGTTGGTACTTCTAGCTTACGTCGTCAAAGCCAGATTCAGGCGCGCTTCCCGCACCTCAAAATTGAGTCTCTACGTGGCAACGTGCAAACGCGCTTACGCAAATTAGACGAAGGCCAATACGCAGCCATTATTTTGGCAGCCGCCGGACTGATTCGATTAGGGTTAGGCGATAGAATTCGCGGTTTTATTGCGCCAGAAGACAGTATTCCAGCGGTTGGGCAAGGCGCGTTAGGTATCGAAATTAACGCGCACAGAACCGATTTGATTGAAATTCTAGCGCCACTCAATCATTTAGATACGCAATTATGTGTAGAAGCAGAGCGTGGCTTTAGCCGTGCATTAGCTGGCAGCTGCACGGTGCCTTTAGGTGCGTATGCTACGCGGGTCGGCGAGCAGATCCATATGACGGGCTTTGTGGCCAGCGTGGATGGCCAACAAATGTTGCGTCAGCAAATTACAGGCAACCTGACGGATGCTGAGGCTGTAGGTAAAGCCTTGGCGGATAAATTGGTCAGCCTGGGCGCAGATAAAATATTATCAGCGCTAGATCACATCAAATAACATGTCGGAACCAACGCTCGCAGGCATCGGCATAGCCATCACACGACCGAGCGATCAAGCCAAAAAACTCTCGCAATTGATTGAAACCGCGGGTGGCCACGTCATTCCATTTCCGCTGATTGAAATTGCCTCTCTTGATAATTACAGCGACTTTGAACACGTGATTGCCGATATTGCTGCATACGATTGGATTATCTTTATCAGCAGTAACGCAGTACAGAATGGCATGCCACGCCTACTAACACAAACACTGCCCAGCCATTTGAAATTTGCTGCCATAGGTCCGGTCACGGCCAAAGAGCTACAGGAATTTGGCATTCAAGAAGTGTTAATCCCAAAGAGCAGGTTTGATAGTGAGTCTTTACTCTCTTTGCCAGAAATGCATGATATGCAGGGCAAAAAAGTGATGATAGTCCGCGGAATTGGCGGGCGTGAAGTGCTGGCAGATACATTGAAATCACGTGGCGCGTCCGTCACGTTTGCGGAATGTTATCAAAGGATTAACCCTCAAGATAACGTAGATGCACTCTGCGCAGCTTGGTCAAATCAACAATTACAAGCAATAGTGGTTACCAGCTCTGAAGCCATGCGTCACTTGTTGGATTTAGCGTCTAATACAAGCTGGTTGAAACACGTCACGCTATGTGTGAATCACGCAAGGATTGCAGAACAACCTATCGAGTTGGGATTAAAAGTAGTGATTGCAGATGCGCCAGGCGACGAGGCAATGATGGAAGTAATCTGCAAATCATTGCAATAATGAAACTAATTAAATGTACAAACTGTGGTGAAGTTTTTGAAGAGGCAGTTAGCCCATGCAAAATTTGTGGTGGTGTGATTGAGCTAACGATTTCGCTTACGGGAATAGGAGCAGAATCATCCGTAGGTATATTAGGTAGCGTTTCAGAAACCAATCGCAATAACTGTAAACATATTAAATACAATGCACCAAGCGGTGCCAAATCCGAATCTTCACTATCCAATAGTCAACTGACAGGTTTTGTAAAATCACCTATTGATATTGGCAGGCAAGGTGAAAATAGAGTAGCTACCTGTATTAAGAACCACTTAACAAAAATTGGAAAGCATTACCATGATGCAGAGTCGCATGATGATAGAGGTGAAGACTGTGCTTTAATAATTGATAACGAGAATGTATTTATTCAGATTGTTACGATGAAGCCAAGTGATGGATATTGGAAAAGTGTCGCTCAAGGTAGTGGAGATATTAAATTGAATCTAAATGAAGCTGCGTCTGCAATAAAGTCTACGATTTCACAAAAAGCCCTACGTTATCAAAACAGAGTAAACGCAACTAATAACATGTTACTTGCAATAGATATAGGTCATTTTGGTACATTGGCTACTAACGAATTCGCTAAAATTTATCTTGATAATTACAAGGATCCTGCAATCGAATATAACTTTGGAGCAGTATGGCTAGTCGGTCCTACAGAGAACAATATTCTTCGCCTAGGCAGTAGCCGTTGGTAATTGCATCGTAAATAGCTGTATTTAAATAGTCTTACTTCGGCGCAAACGTAAATGCATCACTGAAAAACGCATCCGCTGGCAATCCCTGCTCCACAAAGGTTTTGTGAGCAATTTCTACCATACCTGGTGCGCCACAGACATACGCTTGGTGTGCACTGAGATTTGGATAGTCTGCCAATACCGCTTCATGTACTAGGCCAGTTCGCCCTTGCCAATCCGTGTCTGTCGGCTCTTCTGATAACACAGGAATGTAAGTGAAGTTAGGCAGAAACTGTGCCCAACGTTGACACAGTTCATCCATGTATAAATCATTCTTCACACGACCACCACGGTACAGCACAACCTCACGTTGTATGCCCAAATGTATCATATGCTCAATAATGCCTTTGATCGGTGCAAAACCCGTACCTCCCGCTACAAATACAATCGGCTTGGTAGATTCTTCACGCAAATAGAAGGTGCCTAATGGTGCCTCTATACGCAAAATAGCTTTTTCAGGCATTTCTTCAAACACGTATTGCGTAAATTGGCCGCCAGCTATCAGGCGTAAATGCAGCTCTATCACTGCATCATCGTGCGGTGCGTTGGCAATGGAGAATGCTCTTCGCTTGCCATCTTTCAGAATAAATTCCAAGTACTGGCCAGCCACAAACTGCAAACGCTCGGTAGCTGGTAGCTGCAAAAACAACACCATCACATCACCAGAGAGTTGTTCTTTTTTCTGCACACGCACAGGCAATATTCTAGGTTTAATGCCATTGATACCGCTCAGTTCACGACACTCAATCACTAAGTCTTCCAATGGTCGCGCACAGCAAAACAGCGCTTGACCCGCCGCCAATTCAGCATCGGTCATGGCGCTGCCTTGATAATCATCATGCATCAGCTTGCCGGAGATCAACTTACCTTTACAGGCACCACACGCACCATTACGACAACCGTATGGCAAGTTAATACCCGCTTCAATCGCGGCTTCTAATACGGTTTGACTAGGGCGTACTGGGAATTGGTGACCACTGTTTTGGATGGTCACGGTAGGATGATTTACTAAGCTCATTATTTCTTTTCCAGATCTTCTCTAATATGCGTGAACTCGCCTTCGATCACATCGTCATTGGCGGATTGCTGATAGCGAGGCTTACGATAAGCTTTTCCACTAACCTCTTCTTGTACTGGCGGCTTATTTTGTTCAATGGGAATTAACAATAATACTACTGCAATGACATCGCTGATCACACCAGGTATTAGCAATAACACACCTGCCACCATATTGCGGGCTGTGCCCAACAAGGCTTTGACAGGGTTGCCGCCAGCCAAGCTCTGCATCATTTTTGGCGCCATCAGTACTTTTTCACCGCGAATCAGTTGTAAGCCCAGATAGCCGATGACGACTAAGTACAATAATAACCACCAACCGTATTGGTCAGCGAGCTTGATCAACAGCACTATTTCTGCAATTGGAAAAGCAAGTAAAATAAGCGTAATAAATAAACGCATGATTAACCCTTTAATTGGAGACCGCTTTCGCACACCATGGATAATGCCGAAATTATAATCGTGTTGACCCATGTGCCAGATGAAACGTGCGCAAATAAAATTGCGGAGATGCTCATTCAACATCAACTGGCAGCGTGTGTTAACATTCAAAGCCCTTGCCAATCGGTATATGCATGGAACAACGTGGTTGAACACACCACCGAATGGCCTGTGACCATTAAAACAATTCGTCAAAAATATGCAGAAGTTGAGTCTTGTATTTTAAAACATCACCCGTACGAACTTCCTGACATTCTGTGTCTCAATGTAGATGGTGGTTTACCTGCTTATTTACAATGGGTAAATGCACAAATCCCGCACTAGGAGCACCATGCTAAGAGTATTGATTACCCTGATAAGTTTTTGGACGATTACCCTGCTTTCGCCCATGAGTGTTGCTGGCAATACCAGCAGCGCGATCAAAAACCTATTTACGGAAGAAACCAGCGAAGACGATTTTTTATCTCCAGACATTGCATTCCAAGTAACTATTGCGCCTACAGATGCACAAACGCTACAGGCAAACTTTAAAGTAGAGCCCGGCTATTATTTATACAAACAACGCATTAAATTGAATGTGGAATCACCAGAAACCGCACTGATTACTGCAATGGATTTACCGGCTGGTGAAATTAAAGACGACCCAAACTTTGGTAAACAGGAAGTCTATCACCATGACTTTTCAACCAAAGTAGGTGTTTCTAGCACCGAAAACTTAGCGGTTAAAGTCACCTATCAGGGCTGTAGTGAAAAGGGGCTGTGTTATGCGCCACAAACCAAGACTTTCACATTTGGTGTGGTGAATGATGCGTCTGCTGCCACACCAAATCCAATCGGAGCTGAGCCTATTGTAGAAAGTGGCGATGACAGCCAAGCCTCCAATCTACTTAAAAGCGGCCACTGGTGGTTGATTATATTAGGGTTCTTTGGTGCAGGTCTCTTGCTTGCCTTTACCCCCTGCGTATTCCCCATGATTCCGATTTTATCCAGCATGATCATTGGCAAGAACGCACATGTTTCACGCCTGCATGCCTTTAATCTTTCACTCGCTTACACCTTGGGGATGTGCCTCACTTACACTTTATTGGGCATTGCGGCTGGCTTATCTGGCCAACTATTGAGCAATGCGCTACAAACCCCATGGGCATTGAGCTTTGGCGCCATTGTCTTTGTGTTACTTGCACTATCGATGTTTGGCTTTTATGAGCTGAAATTGCCTAGCCACTTAGAAAACAGTATTTTTAATCTAAGTAATCGTATTAAAGGTGGTCAATTTTTTGGCGATTTTTTAATGGGCGTATTATCTGCGCTCATTATCAGCCCCTGTGTCGCTGCGCCATTGGCTGGCGCACTACTTTATATTAGCAAGACCCATGATGTGGTGCTAGGCGGTGTCGCCTTATTCTCACTGTCACTCGGCATGGGCTTCCCTCTATTGCTGATTGGCGCATCTGCCGGTACATTGCTTCCGCGTGTGGGCGCGTGGATGAATGCTGTGCGTCAATTATTTGGCGTATTGATGTTAGGCGTGGCTGTATGGTTGATTGGCCCCATTATCCCGATGAATCTACAATTGGCACTGTGGGCAGCTTTGTTGATTGTCCCGGCCATCTATATGCATGCACTGGACAACTTGCCAGGTGATGCCAAGCCCATCCTCAAATTGTGGAAAGGCGTGGCAATCATGATGCTCATTACTGGCATTGCTTTGCTCATTGGCGCGCTGTCTGGTGCTAAATCGCCCTTACAACCATTAAGTGGCGTGCTTGCCAACACCAATGCATCATCCGCACAGCACGCATTGAACTTCAAGCGCGTACGCTCCGTGGCAGAGCTTGACCAAGCGATTCAAGCAGCCAAAGGTCAATATGTCATGTTTGATTTTTACGCAGACTGGTGTGTTTCCTGCAAAGAATACGAACAGTTTGTGTTTACTGACCCGCGTGTACAAGCCAAACTAAAACAAGCCGTATTACTACAAGCAGATGTAACCGCCAACAATGCAGACGACGCTGCCCTATTAAAACGCTTTGCATTATTTGGCCCACCAGGCATTTTGTTTTTTAATCAAGATGGCAAAAAAAACTCTGCCCAAGTCATTGGCTATAAAAATGCCGATGAATTTTTAGCCATTCTCAATACGGTACAACCCTAAATGTTTACAAAGCTCAAAACACCCCTTATCTACCTGATACTCATTGCAAGTTTAGGGTTTGCGATATTTCACTTTTTTTTAAACAAGCAAGAAGTAAAAAACGGCCAACAGCAATCGACAGCCCCATTATTTGCGGCCAGCTTTCCCAATGAGCATGGTGAAAACAAGCCGCTTAACGCTTATCAAGGCAAGATTGTAGTACTTAACTTTTGGGCAACTTGGTGTGAACCATGCCGTGAAGAAATGCCGGAGCTCTCCGCATTACACGAGGCCTATGCCAATAAAAATGTGGTGGTATTGGGCATTGCGATTGATGACGTGAACGCGATTAACGAGTTTACCAAGCAGACTCAAGTGAAATACCCATTGTTTGCAGCCGACATGGCTGGCATGGAGTTGGCCTCCAACTTAGGCAATAATAAAGGGGTACTGCCATATACCGTGATAATTAAGGCCGATGGCACCGTCCACAAAACCTATTTTGGGCGTATTTCGAAAGATTTATTAGAAAAATCGCTGCTGCCGCTTCTGTAATGCTTTAGCCAAAACAATCAATAAGTTAACTATTTTTTAATGCCTATCTTCGCTCAAATGCTGTGATTTAGCTGGACAAAGAATCATAACTTCGGCAAACTTGCTGCTATGCAAAACTGTCTACATTGTTGTTTGAGCGTATCAAATGTCGGCTAAATCCATTTTAGTCATTCATGGGCCTAACCTCAATATGTTAGGTACGCGTGAACCTGCGCATTATGGCACGCTGACCTTATTGGATATCAACACGGCTTTAACACAGATGGCCAAACAAGATGGTCATATGCTGGAAGCGTTTCAAAGCAACGCCGAAGCTGAGATTGTGACAAAGATTCAATCCTTAATGGTGAATCGTGTGGATGCCCTGATTATTAATCCAGCCGCATTCACGCACACTTCTGTTGCCATACGAGATGCTATTTCAGCAGTGAACATTCCCTTTATTGAGGTACATCTCTCTAACGTATATGCACGAGAACAATTTAGACATCACTCGTTTTTTAGCGACATTGCTATTGGCGTTATCAGCGGGTTAGGCGCCGAAGGTTACTTTGCTGCCTACCGTTACATCACAAAACCATAACATTATTATAATTATATTCAGTTAATACCGAGGTCTATATGGATTTACGCAAACTCAAAAAACTCATTGATCTAGTCGAGGAATCTGGCATCTCTGAGCTGGAACTCACAGAAGGCGAAGAGAAGGTACGCATTAGCCGAGCGTTGATGCATAGTGCTGCACCTGTGACGCACTATGTCTCCGCGCACCAACAACAAGCTGTTGCTGCGCCAGCTGCAAGTGCCCCAGTTGTACCAGTGCCAGTAGTCGAAGAAGGTCAAGTTGTAAAATCTCCAATGGTCGGTACGTTCTACCGCGCCTCTTCTCCAGATGCCAAGTCTTTTGTGGATATCGGCTCCAGTGTTTCTTCTGGCGAAACGTTGTGCATCATTGAAGCAATGAAGCTACTCAACGAGATTGAAAGCGAATACTCAGGTGTTGTGAAGAAAATCTTTGTTGAAAACGGCCAACCTGTTGAATACGGTGAACCTTTATTCTTGATTGGTTAATGACTTATGTTTGAAAAAATCCTTATTGCCAACCGCGGCGAGATTGCGCTACGTGTGCAACGTGCGTGCCGTGAATTGGGCATCCGTACTGTCGCCGTGCATTCTGAAGCAGACCGAGAAGCCAAATATGTCAAATTGGCGGATGAGTCAGTATGTATTGGGCCAGCGCCTTCTAGTCAAAGCTACTTAAATATCCCCGCTGTGATTAGCGCAGCTGAAGTGACAGATGCGCAAGCCATTCATCCCGGCTACGGCTTTTTATCTGAAAATGCCGACTTTGCCGAGCGCGTAGAACAAAGCGGTTTTGTGTTTATTGGCCCACGTGCTGAGACGATTCGCCTGATGGGCGACAAAGTGTCGGCCAAAGATGCGATGCGTAAAGCGGGCGTACCTTGCGTACCAGGTTCAGAGGGCGCACTACCCGATGACCCTGTCGAGATCATTAAAACCGCCAAAAGAGTTGGCTACCCTGTCATTATTAAAGCGGCGGGCGGTGGTGGTGGTCGCGGCATGCGTGTAGTGCATACCGAGGCAGCCTTGATTAACGCGGTATCCATGACCAAAGCAGAAGCGCAAGCGGCGTTTGGCAACCCCATGGTGTACATGGAGAAGTTTCTAGAGAATCCACGTCATATTGAAATTCAAATTTTGGCAGATCAGCATGGTAACGCCGTATTTTTAGGTGACCGTGATTGCTCGATGCAGCGTCGCCATCAAAAAATTATTGAAGAAGCGCCCTCACCTTTATTAAACCCTAAGTTGCGCGACAAGATTGGCGAACGCTGTGCCGAAGCTTGCCGCAAAATTAAATACCGTGGCGCTGGTACATTTGAATTCTTGTATGAGAATGGTGAGTTCTACTTTATTGAGATGAACACCCGCTTGCAGGTAGAGCATACGGTGACCGAAATGATTACCGGCATTGATTTGGTACAACAGCAAATTTTTGTAGCCGCCGGTGAGAAACTGCAATTCCGTCAAAAAGATGTGCAGTTGCGCGGTCATGCCATTGAGTGCCGTATTAATGCGGAAGACCCTTACAACTTTGTACCATCTCCTGGCACCATCAGCCGATTCCATATGCCGGGCGGACCAGGCGTACGTATCGACACACATGCGTATGGTGGTTATATCGTCCCCCACATTACGACTCTATGATAGGCAAGTTGATTACTTATGGGGATACCCGTGAGCAAGCCATTGCGCGTATGCGTATTGCTTTATCGGAAATGTATGTGGAAGGCATTAAAACCAATATTTCATTGCATGCTGATTTGATGGCGGATGCAGCGTTCCACCTTGGTGGTACCAGCATCCATTATCTAGAGCAAAAACTGGGCATCCACAGTAAGTAAATCTTGAGTTGGCTATTACTTAAAATTCAGGCGAACGACACCAATGCCGACGCGATTAGCGATGCATTGATGGAGTTAGGAGCGCTTTCAGCAAGCATTGAAGATGCCAATGCTGAAACGCAAGCCGAGCAAGCGATATTTGGTGAACCGGGAGATCCGCCTCCCGGTATTTGGCATCAAAACGTGGTCACCGCTATGCTGGAAGCTGATGCCGATGTGATGCAGTTACTGACATCACTGGAGCAAGAAACACAAATATCTGGCTTTAGCTACAGCACCGAAACCATTGAAGAGCAAGATTGGGTGCGCTTGACCCAAGCGCAATTCGAGCCGATTCAGATCACACCCAAATTGTGGATTGTCCCCACTTGGCACGAAGCACCGACACCGGATGCAATTAATATTATCCTAGACCCCGGTTTGGCCTTTGGTACTGGCAGCCACCCCACCACACACTTATGCTTGGCTTGGTTAACGCAACAGCCTGCATTGCAACGCGTGCTGGATTACGGCTGCGGCTCTGGTATTTTGGCCATTGCTGCCAAAAAACTAGGCGCTAGCGAAGTGACTGGCGTAGACATTGACCCGCAGGCAGTGATTGCCAGCAAATACAATGCAGAAAACAATCAAGTCGACATTGCGTTTTATGATTCAAATGCGTATTTGCATCATGAATATGACACGGTAGTAGCCAATATACTATCCAGCGCACTGATGGTGTTGGCACCCGTCATTGCTAAATCTTGTAAGTCCGGCGGCAAAATGGCGTTGTCTGGTATTCTTGAAACCCAGAAAGAAGCACTCACAGCGCAGTATAGTGAGTGGTTTGATGTCGACACCCCCGTTGTGAAAGATGGCTGGGTGTTACTCACTGGAACCAAAAGATAACATGCCACTCATTACATCTTGCCCTGAATGTAACACGCAATTTGTTGTTAAAAAAGAACAGCTTAAAGCTTACGATGGGCAAGTGCGCTGCGGCACATGCCAGCATGTGTTCAATGCAAAAGAATATCTGGTTAAACAATCCCGCAGTAAAAAAGTAACGCCTACCAAAGTAGAAGCAGTATTGAGCGATATTTCACTCAACCCCGATACGCAAACACTACCGACCGAACATATTGAAATGACTGCACCTGATGCGCTCCAGGCACAGTTCAATCAAGACGCGCCAACCGAACCTGCCACACAAGAAGATACGACTGCCGAAACTCAAGCCGCTACTGGCACCGCACATACCCCTAGCTTTTTGAATGACTTGGCGATTGATGAACCTGTTGCCAAGCCGCTACGCCGCGTACCGTTTAGCTGGCCGCTGTTTGGCTTGAGCTTATTTCTGCTCTTGGTATTGCTGGTACAAGGCATTTATTTTAAACGTACTGAAATTGCAGCGTATTATCCGCAAACCAAGCCGTGGCTCACACAAGCATGCCAATATGCAAAATGCACGATTGCCCTGCCAAACAATATCGATTTACTCACCATTGATGATTCGGACATGCAAGAACACCTCACTTATGCACAAGTGCTGGTGTTCTCTAGTACCTTGATTAACCATGCCGATTTTCCACAAGCCTACCCGAACATCGAGCTGACCTTGACCAATGTGGATGATGAGCCCGTGTTAAGGCGCACACTCAAGCCCGCTGATTATATTCATCAGGCGGCGAGCACTGATAGCGGCATTGCAGCAAAAGAAGAAGTCCGCATCAAGCTCCAGTTGAATACCAGCGACATTGCCGTAGCTGGCTATCGCGTTGCACTTCACTACCCCTAATCGATTTCCCACAATCTCTACACTATCCGCTACTGACTCTCATGATTTTCTTGAGATCAATTTGCGCATTACCCATACGTTAAATATTCAGCTGCGTTATACACTGTATCCATAGTTTGAACCCAAAGTGAATTAACTAAGTGTGTTTTTCTAAGTGAGTTTTTAAGGAGAATGATGATGTGGACTACACCAGCAGCTACAGAAATGCGTTTTGGCTTTGAAGTGACCATGTACGTTTGCAACCGTTAATCTAATTAACGTGTTCGTAAAAAGAGGCGCTTATCAGCGCCTTTTTTATTGGTTGAATACAGCCTTTGCCGGACCGAAACTCACTTACTCACACGCTTTGACATCTACATTCTCTGGTTGGCTAACTCAATCGCTTCGATTAGTTTTTCGATGGCAGACGTCCTGACAAAGCTTTTACGCCAAGCAATGGCAATCCGGCGAATCGGCGCTGGTTTAATAAATGGCACCACTTTTACCAATGGGTTTTGGTAACGCTCGACGGTAGCCGAAGCAGGCAATACGGTAATACCCAAATTGGAGGCCACCATATTGCGGATGGTTTCCAACGAGTTACCTTGCAGCACCTCACCCTTACGCGATAGTTCCGGACACGCTTGCGTCACTTGGTTACTAAAACAATGCCCACTGTTCAATAACAAGACCTTTTCATCGGAAAGCTCGGCCGGATCGATCTCTTTGCGTGTAGCCCAATGGTGGTCTGAAGGCACCACCACTTTAAACTCCTCATCATATAGGCTGTGCACTTGAATCCCGGGCACATCAAACGGCAACGCGATAATCGCAGCATCGATCACCCCGTTTCTTAATTGCGTCTCTAAATTAGCCGTGAGGTTTTCTTCTACTTCTAGCGGCATATCCGGCGTTGAAACACGCAAAATTGGAATAATCTCCGGTAACAAATAAGGCCCTACCGAATGAATCATGCCCAATTTGAACAGGCCATGTAAGGGGTTCGTCCCAAGCTTAGCCAATTCTTTTAAACGCGAGGCTTGCTCAAGTACCACATTGGCTTGCTCGATAATTTTTTCGCCAATTTCGGTTGGTGTTACTTCTGAACGGCTACGCTCGAAAATAGAGACATTTAGCTCTTCTTCTAGCTTTTTAATGCCCAAACTTAGGGCGGGTTGCGTCACAAAACACTTTTCGGCCGCACGCCGAAAGTTACGTTCTTGCGCCACCGCGACTACAAACTTGAGCTCGATGAGTGTCATTGCTGGCTTAGTGATGATTGAAGAAGACTTATCATAAACTGATAAATTTAATTTATCAACAATATCAAAACATACAATTATACAAATAAGCGCCTTCTTTTTAGAATGCTTCTCATGCGTTGCGACAACGACATATTTAAGGAGAAGAAAATGCAAACCATCTATCGAATCGGCAGCCAACAACTGAATCGTCAAGTGGTGATTGAACTGCTAGCTGGCTACGCACTAAGCCACTAACACCATTGAAATATTACTCATAGACGACTTTAAGGAAAACAACCAATGACAAACACTGTATTAACCACTTCTGCTGGCGCACCTGTTGCCGATGACAACAATAGTATTTCCGTAGGTGCACGCGGCCCATTGACGTTTGATAACCATTATTTATTTGAAAAATTAGCGCACTTTAACCGCGAGCGTATCCCGGAGCGTGTGGTGCATGCGCGTGGTACTGCGGCTTACGGCACATTTACGGTCACTAAGAGCTTAAAAGATGTCACGATTGCTGACTTCCTTCAAGTGGTTGGTCAGCAAACAGAAGTGTTTTTGCGCTTTTCAACTGTAGGTGGCGGGCAGGATTCTAGCGACTATGCACGCGACCCACGTGGCTTTGCCGTGAAGTTTTATACCAAACAAGGCAACTGGGACATGGTGGGCAACAATACGCCGGTATTCTTTTTAAATGACCCGATCAAGTTCCCGGACTTTATCCATAGCCAGAAGAAAGATGCGCGTACCAATACGCCCAACCCAGCCAATGCGTTTGAATTCTGGGCCAATCATCCGCAATCCTTACATCAAATGACGATTTTGATGTCGGACCGTGGCATTCCTGCTTCATACCGCCATGTGCATGGCTTTAGCAGCCATACCTTGAGTTTTTATAATGCCAAAGGTGAGCGTCATTGGGTGAAATGGCACTTTAAAACTAATCAAGGCATTAAAACCTTGACCAATGAAGAAGCGGCCAAGATGCCTGCACATGGTGCGCAACAAGATTTGGTGAATGCCATTGACCGTGGCGAGTTTCCAAGTTGGACGGTGCAAGTGCAAATCATGTCAGAAACACAAGCACGTAGCTTCCACATCAACCCGTTTGATTTAACCAAAGTGTGGCCTTACAAAGAGGTGCCGGTGGTAGAGATTGGTCAGTTGGAATTAAACAAAAACGTGCATAACTACTTTGCCGAAACCGAGCAAGTGGCATTTGCACCGAGCAACTTTGTGCCTGGCATTGCCGCATCACCGGACAAAATGTTGCAAGCACGCTTGTTAGCGTATCAGGATGCGCACCGTTATCGTATTGGTGCTAACTTCAACCAGATTCCGGTCAATGCAGGTAAATGCCCGGTCAATCATTATCAACGTGATGGCGCATTTGCGGGAATGGGATGCCCAGTGGGACATAGTGCTGGCGATACAAACTACGCCAACGCTGCTGGCCATGTGAGTGCATCGAATTTCTATCCTAACGATAGAGTTGGCCAAGGTGCACCGGTACCGGCACCCCAAGTTGCAGTGCCGCCGATGCCAGTATTGGAAGACGCATGGATTGGTTACCACGACCAAAGTCAGGAGGACTATTACTCACAAGCAGGTGCTTTGTTCCGCATTATGAACGATAGCCAACAACAGCAATTATTTAATAATATTGCCGGTGGTTTATCCCAAGCCAATGCAGATATTCAAGCACGGATGTTAGCGCAATTTGCCAAAGCAGACCCGGCATATGCAGAAGGTGTGAAACAAGCTCTCAGCAAAATTTAGTGAAGGTTTAGTTGTTGGCTCCTCCCTTTAGCCCGCTTTATGCGGGCTTTTTTTTCGTCTTTGTGTAATGATTCTCTTCATAGAGCGACATTAGTGCAATGTCGTGCTTATGCCATATAACGTGAAAGGAATCGATAATGAAATCATGGATGTGTACCGTATGCGGCCTGATTTATGAAGAAGACAAAGGTTGGCCAGAAGATGGTATTGCCCCGGGCACTCGCTGGGAGGACGTGCCTGCGGATTGGGTATGCCCAGAGTGCGGTGTGAGTAAAGCAGAATTTGAAATGGTTGAATTCTAGAAATTGCAAGTGAGATGCAAGCGGTATTACACAAAGCGATGATTCCGTTATTGAGATTATGGCTGAATCCGTTAAAATGCTGCTCGCAGAATATTCTATTATTCGCAGATGCGTAATTTTTTAACTTTACATTAAGGATAAATGGACATGGTAGGTGCAGTGGGTATTTATACGTTGATTGGTATATTGGTAGTCATTGGCGCATTACTCTATGTATGCGTAAAAGTAGTCAAATAAGATTAAGGCTATCCAAAACAAAGGCGCGTCAGCGCCTTTTTTTATGCAGACAATTTTTTAGGCGCCATGTCTTGCGATTGTGCCTCCCACTTGTCTAGCCAGCTTTTGAAGTCTTTTTCCGGCATCGGTTTGCCCATAAAATAGCCTTGACCGTAATCACAGCCCATCTTGGCTAAAATATTCCACACTTCAATGTTTTCAATACCCTCTGCCACCACTTTCAAATTGAGGTTGTGCCCTAAATCAACGGTAGAGCGCACAATAATCGTATCGTTATCATTTTTTTCCATGTTCATCACAAACGATTTATCAATTTTGAGCTCTTTTACCGGTAAGCGTTTTAAATAGCCAAGCGACGAGTACCCTGTACCAAAATCATCAATTGCAATTTTCAATCCCATGTTCGCTAGTCGATGCAACGTGGCTTCCGCCCGTACTGGGTCATCCATGATGCTACTTTCGGTGATTTCCAATGAGATCGCATTTTCCGCAATATTAAAGCGTTTAAAAATGGCTTCTACCTTGTCGGGGAAATCCGAGTCAATCAAATCGCGTGTAGAAATATTGACGGCAATGGTGAGTTCAATACCTTCTGTTTTCAGTTCTGTATGCACCCGGCAAGCCTCTTCCAACATCCACAGCGTGATGTCTTTAATCAACCCGGTCTGCTCTGCAAATGGGATAAACTGATCCGGAAATATCAATCCTTTTTCCGGATGAATCCAACGTACCAGCGCCTCTGCCGCATAGCCGCGTTTGGTTTTAAGATTGACTTTAGGTTGCAAGTACAAAGTTAACTGGCGCCCTTGAATCGCGGTTTTCAGTTCGCTGGCCAAGCTCAAGTTCTCTTGAATGCCTAAATCAAACGCAGCGTCATAGAGCACTACGCCAGAATGTTTGCTTTTGGAGACATGCAATGCAGTCTCTGCATTGTGCAGCAGTTGTTCATCACTATCGCCATGTTGCGGATACACGGCCAGCCCAATGCCTGCTGTCACATCAATTTTTTGTACGCCCAGTGCAAGAGCTGCATCAAATATTGTTTGCAATTTACGAGCAACCGCCAAGCCTTCTTCTAATCCAGCGGAGGCAAGCAACAAGCCATATTCGTCTGCGCCCAAGCGCGCCACCATATCGTCGGTTCTGACCATGGCCTTTAAGCTGTGCGCCACGCGGTTTAGCAAGTCATCGCCCAAATCGCGCCCCAAGATTTTATTGACCTCTTTAAAACGATCCAGATTCAACACGATGATGGTGAGCGATAAACCACGTTGTTGGTGCGCTGCAATCTTTTCGCCCAGATGTTTAATAAATGCAACCCGATTCGGCAAGTTAGTCACATCATCCCAAAATGCCAGACGCGCGACTTTTGCTTCCCGCGTTGCAATCGCATCGCGCATGGAGTTAAAGGCTTTGCTTAAATCACCAATCTCATCATGGCGATCGGTCTGTATGGTCAGATTGTAATTGCCTTGCTCTAATTGTTTAGCCGTCTCAGACAGTTTTGCAATGGGCCCTGCAATATAGTTAGACACATAAATAATGGCCACAGTAAACACGCCTAGCCCAAAAATGGTGAGGATAAGCAGCGTGTATTTAAGGGTTTGATAGTTGGAAATCTCAGCAGTAATAGAACGCTGCAATACCGCCAGCAGCATATTGTCATCATCATCGTGCAAGGTGAGGGTTTTAGAATCAAACACCTCCTCTTGAATGGTCACTTCATTGTTGACTAAATCTGGACTTGCTTTATGTTCAAAATAGTCCATCAACGATAATTGGTCTTCCCGACTCAAGGTAGATGCACTAGATAACCAAGCTCCCTTTTCAGTACGTTGTAAAAACGTGACTTGCAAATTACTTAATTTATTTAGCTTTTCTGCCAGCGCATCGTCTATCTCAAACCCAACCACCATCCAGCCAATAATAATGGGCGCTCTAATCGGCACCGCCACCAGCTGATACGGCATATCATTAAAAATCTCAAAATCAATTTTTTTTGCCGAGGCCGAATGTGTGTCAATCAAATGATTCACCACCGGTTTGGCTTCCTGCTCAGTCAGGTTGCCAGAGACGGTCATGCTGTCATTCTGTACCCCATAAAAGATGGCGATATCGGCATGGATACGGCTTTGGAAGTTATTTAAGGCGGAGAGTATTGTTTCTTGATCGTTTGAGGCAATGGCTTCGCGAAATCCATAATCTGCCGCCAAAATTTTGGCGCCATTGGTGATGTTTTCTGTATTGCTTTCTAATAGGTTTAAGAACACCTTTTCACCTACGTCTAACTCTTTACCCACCAATTTGCGTACATTTTTATCCACGCTGTACTGAATGGGTATCAATCCGGCCAGCTGAATGCCTAAAATCAGCGTCAAGAAAATGACGATAATTTGCTGTTTTAGGCTGCTGAATTTCATGGCGCGCTATTCCCCTTGAATGAGGTTCGCGTAGTTAATCTCTAATTTTACCGGGATGGCTTTATTAGAAGATTTAACAGAAATCGACTGCTCAACCACCTTGTTCTCTTGCTGCAAGGCGTAATGCCACACCTTAAGTATGTAGTTTTCTTCTGGTACATTGGCCAGCTTGGCTACGCCATTGCTATCGGTTTTAGCAAAATAGGGCGTATCCACAATATAAACATACGCCAGCATGGTGTCATGAATATTGCAGCCGAGCACCACTGTGCCTGCCTTGTCAAATAACACCGGATTCGCAGGCACGCCTGAATAGAGCTTGAGCTCAAACTTTTTGGCGGGTGAGAAAGAATAGACGTGATGTCTTACTTTGTCGCGATTAGGGAAATTGATACTGGTGCCCACTTGCACCACCGATACTTGCGGGTTGAACTGCTTGGACTTTTGTTCTAGCTCATAGCCGGCAGTTGGTGCAATGCCCGCGGTCTTGGTATTTTCAACAAACACCACCGCATCTTTTAGCTTGGCGCCTTTGCTGTCTTGTACTTCTACCAATAACTCTGCGGCATAGACTTGATGCATGCCGAATAAGACAAGGAGCGTCAATGGAACGAGTGCGCGATAGTCAGCCAGTGTTGTCATTATTTCGCCACCACATCACGCTTCATTGGCGCTAAAATTTTCAGTAATTCGTTTTTTTCACGCGTGCCAATGTGGTTGGCGTCCAAAGTATCGCGCAAGGCTTGTACCATCAGCTCAAATTCTGCCGTGGTGATATGCAAGTCAGCGTGCGAATTTTTCATCGTTTCACCTTCATAGACACAATCGCCACCGGTTTTTACACACAAAAAATCAGCCAATGATTGTTTCAATGCAGGCATCTTAATACCGTCGAAAGAGCGCTTGGTTGCTGGATCTGTCGCCACAATGTCTAGCGTTTGCGCAGAGATTTTATACAACACCTCTTTACCGCCAATGCGGTTATACAAACTTGCATCCTGCGGATGGGTTGTTTTACAGGCAGTGATGCAAAGTAGCAGGCTTAACCATAACCAACGTGCTTTCATTTGATACTCCAGACTTTTCTGATATTGGCATCTTATGCCTATTAGCTGCAATTCATTGACGCAAACTAAGGCCTAATAATTGCTTAGCTCTTACAAATAGTTTGCGCATTAATCATTCACAATTGAAACATAGCATCGGTTTAGGATATTTGTCATGAGAATTTTTTATTTAACATCACCTGCATTCGTGCTGAGCTGCATACTTGGCTTAAGCGCATTGACTGCACATGCGGGCGATCGCTTACTGGCAACAGGTGGCGTATCGCAAATTGAAGGTGCAGGTGGCGGTGGTTTAACGCCTTGGGCGCTAATTGCGGGCTATGGTACCGATGACCAAATTGGCGGCTCCGCTTTTTATACCCATGCCAGAACACAAGATGCATTTGAATTGAATACCGGCGGTGTTGCGGTGGGGTTTTACAATCGCATCGAGCTCAGCGTGAGCCAAACCAAATTTGAACTAGGCAACACGATTCCGCATGAATCGATTCGCTTAAACACGCTGGGCATCAAGCTGCGTTTGTTTGGCGATGCTATTTATGAGCAAGATAGCTGGGTGCCGCAAGTGGCAGTAGGCGCGCTGATTAAACACAATGAAGATTTTGATTTTGTACCCCAGCTGATTGGGGCAAAAGATGCCACTGGCGTGGATTACTATTTAGCAGCGTCTAAACTGTATTTAGATGCACTGTTTGGTAGAAATATTATTTTAGGCGGTACGCTGATTGCCACCAAAGCCAATCAATTTGGCTTGCTAGGGTTTGGTGGCGACTTACGCGATGACTATCAAATCAAGCCCTCCTACTCTGCTGCCGTCATGCTTACAGATAACCTGCTGTTGGGCTTGGAGTACCGCTATAAACCCGATAATTTATCTGCATTCAATGAGAATGATGCCAAAGATGTGTTTGTGACTTGGTTTCCGCACAAGCGCCTATCTATCACAGCTGCGGCAGTGGATTTGGGCGATGTGGCTGACAAAACCAATCAGACGGCTTGGTATTTATCCGGGCAATTCAGCTACTAATGGCCTCATCATTTAACAATTAAGCCGCATGCTGAGTTAGCTTGGCTCTCTAAGCTGACGTAATGTTGACTGCTACCCGTAGCGACTGCATACGGATTCGATCTCACATAATCAATATAAGCCATTTGCCGCTCACTCACTTGCGCTGACAATTGATTTACACGACAGGCACAAGCTGCTGCAATCTCTTGACCCGCTTGTGCAACCAACTTTTCTGTACAACGATTGACACTTGCTTGCTGATAGGTAGCGCTCCATGGCGTTGCATTTTTTGTGCTGTCTGTGATGTTGGCTCGCGATTGTGTAATCAGCGAATACAACATTTCTACACTTGCACGCAACTGCCCTAAAGCTGAAGTTTGCAGCGTTTCTGTTGCCGGAATATGCAAGGTAGCAGGATCTACTTTGAACGTTGCTTCTATCTTGGTAGTTCTGGGTATCACATAGCCCTGCGCAGATAACATGATTTTTTTTGCAGGGTCGGCATCTAATATAGCGTTGGCTTCATCCAGATGTTGAGCCGGTACACTCAATGCCAACACGGCGGTGCATGAGTCTGCGCTTGCCTCGGTGACGTTGAATTTGACTTGCTGATCACTCACTGCATGAGCAAATGCAGGTGGAATACGGTTAAGCAAAAATGTCTGCTCGTTTTGAGCGAGCAAATTTAATTGAGAGGCACTTAAACAAGCGGCATCTGATAATTGCGATAAACCACTGAACAGTACTACCCAAATACTACGTTTGATACGCATTTATCAGCTCACTTATAAAGAATTGCGTATGTGACAAAGCCTATAGGTGCGAGTTCTATACGATTACAAAAACAGTAGGGGTGAAACGTGCTTATTTAAGCGAAAAAAGCGCGGACTGCAGCAATGGTAGTTTCTACTTCGGCATCTGATAGTTGAGGGCCGATAGGTAAGCTGAGTGTTTGCTGTGCATATTGCTCAGCCAAAGGGTAATTGGTTTGCGCCACTGGGCTATGTTGATATGCCTGTTGCTTATGTGGCGGTACTGGATAATGAATCAAGGTTTGTACGCCGTATTGTGTGAGATGTTGTTGTAAGGCATCGCGTTGCGCAGTCGCCACCACATATAAGTGCCACACTGGGTTTGCGCCGGTTGGTGTTATTGGTAATGTTAACGGCAAATCAGCCAATGCAGCTTGATACCGTGCGGCAATGGCTTGTCTGCGTGCATTCCATGCGTCTAAGTATTTCAACTTAACCGTTAATACGGCTGCTTGGATGGGATCTAAGCGACTGTTCACACCCAACTCATCGTTGTAATACTTGACTGCGGATCCGTAGTTACCTAATTGGCGGATACGTTTGGCTATAGCTGGGTTTTGTGTAGTCACCGCACCGCCATCACCCAAGGCACCTAAATTCTTACCTGGGTAAAAACTCCATGCCACTACATCGCCATGGCTACCAATGCGTTGGCCTTGAATTGCTGCACCATGTGCTTGTGCGGCATCTTCTACCACATACAAACCGTGTTGTTTTGCCAAGTCACAAATGGCTGGCATGTCTGCGGGCATGCCGTACAAGTGCACCGGCATAATGACTTTGGTACGGCTGGTAATATATGGCGCGATATCTGTGGCGGTAATAATATATTGTCCAGAGGCAGGCTCTACCGGGACAGGCGTGGCACCTACCGCGCTCACTGCCAGCCAAGTTGCAATAAAGGTGTGCGAAGGCACAATCACTTCATCGCCTGGCCCAATATCGAGCGCACGCAAAGCCAGAGTTAACGCATCTAGACCATTGCCTACGCCTACACAATGTTGCGTATGTGTGTATTGTGCAAAGGCAGCTTCAAAGGCTTCAACCTCGGGGCCGCCAATATACCAACCGGAGCGGCTGGCACGTAATACCGCTTCATCCAGCTCTTTGGCCAGCGCATGATAAGCGGCTTTTAAATCTAAAAAGGGAATCACTTCAGCAATATCTAATCATTAATACGGAATTAAGCAGCAGCCCAACGTGCACGCATAAAATCATCGTAATTACGGTAGTAGTCTTCTTCGCTGTATTTGTTAGAGGCTAGGCACATGAGCACGGAGCCGGAAGAGAAATTATCAATTTCGCGCCAAATCATCGGGCATACATATAAGCCGTAATAAGAGCGCGCTAAATGAAATTTGCGTTTGTTTTTGCCATCATCCAAGGTGATGTCAAAACTACCAGACATGGCGACAATAAATTGGTGCAAGCCTTTGTGCGCATGACCGCCACGTTCTGCGCCACCCGGCACATCGTAAACGTAATAGACACGCTGCATTTCAAACGGAATTTGCGAGCTGTTTTCCACAAAGGTTAAATTCCCATGTGGGTCATGAATTTTAGGCAATTCAATAATTCTGCAATCTTCTAGTGGCATAGGTACTCCATCTCAGCGTGTAACGCGCTTTCTCAACATATCAATAGGCTTTGGCTTATGTTTGCATCATGCCATACGTGCAAGCGCTACTTTTTAGTAATCAGAAGGCGTTTATCCCGTCAAATTTCGCTTTTGCATTTATGCACTTATGGCCAATGCTTGTTCAGAAATATCGACTGGCAAGATATGCTGTTTCGTCGCAGCATAATGCAGGCCTTGCACCACTTGGTCATTGAGTGAAGTGGCAAAGAAACCACTCGACATGGCCAGCAACGCAATCTCTGGGTAGTGCTGGATAATCGTGCGTTGGTCGTGCTCCCAAGCGTCACGTGCTGCAGCATCCGGCACCAAAAAGCCACCGGGAATACGTTTGATGGCGGCGATGACAGGTACGGTACCTGCTGCAATTAGTCCCATATGCGCTAACTCAGCCAATAGTTTCTCAATGATGAATGCATCATCGGTTGAATCACCATACAACTTACGGAAATAGTCGCTATTAAATTCAGCCGCGATATTCATAAAGTCGCCATGGTCTTCTGCACACGCCGTTTGGTTGGTGATGCGGTATAAGCTGCAATTCAAGTCCACCACATTGAGTAGCGTGTACACATTGCGGATATCGGCTTTTTTAATGCGGAAGAATGACACGGCAATGGCAGACTTTGTTTCCTGCACTGGTGTAGGTTGCAAGCCTAAGCATTTCAATAGCTGTGATGGCTGATAGGTCCATACCAAATCCGTTGCATTGAGTTCAGAGTCAGCACAACGCACTTGCCAGCCGGTTTCTGTTTTAGTCACTTGTTGCACGGCTTGCGTCACGTAATGAATGTTTTTGTGTGCCAGCACTTCTGCTTTTACTTGGGTCACAATCGCACCCACACTGCTTAATTTTGGATAATGGAATTTGGTAGGTGCCAAGTTCACTGGTTTACCTTGGTAGCTCTCCAACAGGGTTTCCGGATAAAACAAGGGCAACCATGCCACACGATGATAACGTGCCAGCATACGATCTGCCGTTACGCCTTGTGCTTTCAGCAAGTAAGGCGCAATGATTTTTTCATGCATGGTTTTGCCGTGGTTGGCGATGGAAGCCGTGGCGTAATCCAGCGTTTCATAAGCATCGCCATTCGATTTTTGACGCGCGTGAATAGAGGCTTCCGGCTGCGCTTGCTGTAATTCGGCAATACAATCTTTTGCAAAAGGAAACTGGCTAAAGCTGTTGTAAGCGTTACTCAAAATCACGTCGTCGTACACGGCGCCATCCACCATCATTTTGGGCATGCTGAATTGATTGAGCGTGCTGTACTTGAGTGCCCACTCATGCACGATATTTAAAAAGCGGCCCACATCGTTGCGTACCGTAGCATCGTAGGTTGCCAGCTCAGACCATTTGGCTTGATTCAGGTAGCCATCCAACTCAAACTTGACCAAACCGGCATCAAACATCACGCCATCAATCTGCAAACCAGCAAAGTAGCCACCCAATGGGCCACCCGGGTTCACCAGCGTCACTTGTTTGCCCTGCTCTGCCAGCTCTAATGCGGCAATCATGCCGGCCAATGCATTGCCTACAATTACTGTGTGGTTAGTCATCATTAGGATTCCTTACGTTGAAGGTTAATGTAAATTTCGGAGCCATTTTCCGGAAAATGCTTGGTTAATGCCCATAAGCCATCCAACATGGCTTGGTTGGCAAAACCGCTTTGCGCCAGCGTATGCATTTGTGCATGGGTAAACGGTTTCATAAAAAACGAGCCTTCTGACACCACTGTAAACCCAGTGAGGTCAGCCAATGTCTTGAGACTTTGTAAATCAAAAATACGGGGTTGTTTAAAGGTTTTTTGCAACTCTGAAAGCGCGTACAGTGTATCGATCAAGCCCATTTCTAAGGCCAATAGGCGGTGCATGGATTTGGCATTCGGCACATTCACGTGCACCAGCGTATGCGCAGAACACAGCGCTTTGGCACTGAGCATCAGCGCTTCTACATCGGGCACTTCGTGCAGTAAGCTACTGAGTAAAATCAAATCGTAATCACCTTGCAACTGCTCGGTAGCCTCTTCCAAAAAGTGCTGTACTATTTTTACCTTATTGTTTTGTTTTACCTTGTTGTTTTGCGCCACGTCTTGTCTGGCTTTTTCGGCAAACTCACTACCAGGCTCCACAATGCATAAATGCTCAAAGCTCTGCCAGCTATTGGCAATGGTATCCCAGCCGCAACCCACTTCTAAGATACGTTTGGGTTGATGTGTCTCTAATAACTCCAACAATAAGCGTTTGCGATACTGCGCTTGTATCACCTCAAAATTGCTGGCGGAATACGCGCTTTGGTATGCCTCGATCTCTTGTTGTTTGGTGGTCAAACTCATGCCAACTCCAATTCTAGCCATTGCAAAATAGTGGTTCTGCCGCCAAACATTTCTTTTTGTGCCGCTAAGCCTTCATTGAAAGATAAGCCGCGGTTACAGGTGGAAATGCCAAAATTAAAATAGGGTTTATGGGCAAAGGCGTCTGAAATCAAATGTTCCAGCAACGCATCCAACGCGCCAGTTTCGCGAGCCGCATCAGTCAGGCCAATGTATTGGGTATGGGTCACTTCGGCATAGTCGTACACCACTACGCCTGCTACCGGCTGGTCAGCAAGGTAAGCCAAATACAATTGAATTTGAGGAAAACGTGACGCCAACAGCTGCATTTCTTGCAAGCTGTGCGTAGGTTTTACCGCATGCCGGTCTTCCAGATTCTGTGTGAGCATTTGCCAAAAACTAGCGTAATCCTCACTTTTTTGTACGGTAATACCCGCTTTTTTGGCTTTGCCTATGGCGTGTTTTCTACCTTTGGCCAATGGCAAACGTACAGATTGCTGGATGGTGGTTGATACATCCACCCGCGTGGTTTTAGCACCTAGGCGGTGTAATGCGTATAAATCCTCTTCGCTAGGCACGCGGTGGTAAATATGCGGGACTGGTTTATAAATCAATTTACGCACACCGGCGGCAATGAGCCAATTTTTCAGTTGCTCGAAGATGGTTTTCACATCCGCCGCGCCAGTTTTATCCGCCAACATAAGTCCGCCAAATGTCAGCCCGCCGTGCGATACCACGGTATCGCCATCGCGACTGGCAGGCAGCATAGCGACCAACTGCCCTTCTTTTTCAATCATTAAAGAGGCATCAGTAAAGCGGTCTGCGTGGTAATCCATATAGCCGCGGTCGAACAAAAACGTACCGTTACGGCTGGCTTGGTTGAAACGATTCCAGGTCTCTAAGTCTTCGGGGCGGTAAGGTTTGAATGTAAAGCTCATGCAAATTGCCCTATCTGTTGTGCATGCAGCCAATCTTTGCATGCTAACAATTGTTGCCATAACGGCAAGAAATTTTGCTCAAATGCTGCACTGTCTGGCGCATGGGTATTAAACAGTTGGATAAAGCCCTGCATGTCTGCAGATTGCTGGAAACGTGCATTGACCGCACCTTGAATCAACTGCACTGACTGTTGCAATTGTTGCGCGCTGATTTTGCCTAGCTTGTAAGAAGCCAGCGCCAGCGCCACCCAAGCCACGGTGCCACACTTGAACACGGGTGAATCATAATTGACGGTGTTTTGTTGCGCATTTTGCCTAAAACCACCTAGGTAATTTTTAATCACGGCTACTTTAGTATGTAGCGAGATTTCCAATAGCAAACCCACATCGCCCAAACCGTAATAGGCAATGTCTTTCAGGCGAGAGCGTTTGTATAGTTGTACGGCATCGGCACTAAATACGGTATTCGAGAACTCACCTAACCAGTTATCGCATGTCGGCACCACGGATGCAAACAATTGGTCTGCGCCAATGAAATCAATTTGATTGGTACTTTGCTGTACAAAAGCGGGTACTGCGCTGGCGGCATAAGGCTGCCCTAGCTCATTGGTAAACCAGCGATAGCTAACCGATGCACCAATAGCCTCTTGCGTGTGCGCTTGCACATGCTCCGCATAAAACGTTGGGTACAAAATGTCATCATCAAACAAAATATGTACTAACTGGCTAGATTGTTGCCAGTGCTCTAGCAAATGCACCACGTTAGACATGGTGCCTTGCTTAGGCCCTGGAATAATGGTGATGTCTAATTTTTCTACGATATGCGCAAGTGCCGGGTCTGCAATCACTTGACTGACTTCGCCATTAGGACTGTCATCCGAAATAATGATTTGGCCAGCCGGGTAGCTTTGCGTGGCTAAACTGACTAGTAGCTGTGGAATAAACGCATGTTTATAAGCCGGGACTAAGGTCGCTAATATCGGTTTTGCTTGCCCGCCAGAAACGACATCATTTTGCGGTGGTTGTGCTTCTAACTGTGCAACAAATTCTGCGGCCAGTTGCTGTGCTGTCTCAGCACTTAATCCAAACTGCTGACCAATTTCTAAAGTCTTGACGGCTTTATCCACATTGCCTGCCAGCATCAATGCATCGACGTAGCTCACCCAATATTGCTCATGCGCCGGGTTTGCCGCAATCGCTAATTCAAATCTAGGAATAGCTTCTACTAAACGTTCAGTATGCGTTTCGATGATCGCCAGATGGTGATTGGCTTCCGCATGATGCGGTTGTACGTTTAATACTTCTTGATACAGCTGCTCTGCCATCACCAGATCACCAGCGTTTTGTTGCTCTATCGCCAAATCCAATACTTCTTGCAACGCATCGTGTAGCGATTGTGCTGGGTGGACGACATCGGTAAGACCTCTGTATTGCAATGCATCCAGCACGGCTTGCGGGTCTATCTTAAAATTAGAGTGGACAACATCGGCGTCCAATTGCGCCTCTAAGGTTTCACCCAAAATATACGTAAGTGTTTGCCCAATCGGCGAGGCCACATTGCCAAAGTACCAGTAGTTGGCATAGCGTGTGTCGTTCATCATCACCAAGACGTGCGCATCGGCCGGTGCCCACAACATATTCAAAATGGCTGCACCAGAGGCCGCCACAATATATTTGGCATTACTAAATGTGGTAACTTGCTCTAAAAACCCTAATGTACTAGGGTCAATACCCACAAAACCATTGGCGACCAATAATGCTTCTATTGCTTGTTCATTCACCAGCAAGCGTGCATTAATAGTATTGCCGCGTGTACGCCGAATGAATATTTTTTCTGCTTGAGTAGCGCGTAATTCAGTGCTCACTTTATCCAGCATGGCGTTGCGTAATGCCAATAAAGCAGCCGGATGATAAATCGCGCGGTCTGGTGCTGAAGTTATGTCTTTGCCCACCCCCTGAGACGCTTCGGGACGTTGAAACACCACATTGGCAATCGGGCTCAACCACATCGCTTGTGGAAAGTGATGCAATGAAAATGGCGCCACCATGATAAGTTGTTCAGGGCTGATGCCTAACAAATACAATGATTCCAATTGGCTTGGATAAGATTGTGCATCCACCAATATCTGGTATTGGCTGAGATCGACCCCTGCATTTTTCAATACGACGATCTGTGGCAAAAATTCGGTCAGCCAATGCGCATAATTAATAGCGCCATTGCCAATTAAACTAATCACTTTGCAATCATGGTCAACAAGCTCACCCAAGTTGGCATAACCCACTAAATTGATATCGGTACGCACACTGCAATAGCCCAAGCCTTGCTCTGCGGTTTCCCAAGTCTCTGGCGTAAAGTACTGCGGTTTGATGCACTTATCTTGCACAATTGGAAACGCGGCACTGCCAATCACTTTAAAGTTAGTGACTTCTGCCATATAAATGGGTGGGTGTTGCAACACGTGGGTAGACTGCACCAACGAATTGGGGCTAGGTTTACCAAATATAGGGATAATCTGCGTGGTGTATTCCGCCGCTGGGTAAAGCTGCGTTGCCTTGAATGCTTTCACCGTGTCATCCACGGTCGTCAATTCAAACGTGTGAATATCCAATGCTGCAGCCACATCATTGTCCGGCAAATCCTGCTCTTGCCATTTTTGTAAGTAGCCTTGGTAATGGCGTTGCCAAGATTCACTACCAAACGCACCGCCACTTTGATGGGTAAGTTGGATATGCCAAGTGCCTAAGGTCATGCCTGCATTGCGTGCGCTTCTGCAAAAATCTAAATCATAAAAATGGAAATCGAACTGCGTATCGAACGCGACTTGGTGTTTAGCTAACGTTGCTTTTTTGGTGGCAAAAAATACACCATCCATCAACTCGCAAGCTGCAGGGACCACTCCGTAATCTGAAACTTCACCATTGGTATGCTGACCATGCCCAACTTTACCGCTTAAGTATTTGCTGTCATCCCATACAAACTGGGTATTGATAAACGGCCATGCCGGCTGTTTGGGTAATCTACGTTTATTACCTGCCACGCCAATCACGTCAAACTGATTGAGCCCTGCCAGTACAGCATCCACAAAATCTGGCTGATCTAGCCAGACATCGTCATGCACAAATACCAATACGGCATCATCGTCCGCTTGTGCAATGCATGTGTTAAAAATCTCTGGTAGGCCACGGCTATTTTCATACGCCACACGTACAGCAATGCGGCTGTCATTGGCCATATGTGTTTTGAGTGATTGCCCAAGCGCTGACGCTTGCCAAAATGCTTGTTCTGTCATGCGCGTTGCGCTGATCACTTCCACAGTAAGCTGTACATTAGAAGTAAGTGCTTGCTTATTATCTTGTGCAGCTGCGCTAGCCACATGACTAATCTGTGCAGATTTTGCCAACTGCGGCGCTTTGCTCTCCCACATGCCACGCAGTAGTGTCTCCATCTGGTGGGCAAAACGTTGGCCATCCATGAGAGGGGAACGCTGCACCTGCGCCCTCAACCCTGCTCGAAGTTGAGTTAATTTGCTGGTATCGTTTGCAAGGTGTAATGCTTGCTGTACATACTGCGCTGGCGTGTTCACCACCCAATCCACCAAACCTGCCGCGCTCATCATGCTCGCGCCTTGTCTGGCAATTAAAGTACTGCCCGCTAATGTCAGTGTAGGCACACCCATCCACAAAGCCTCACACGTGGTGGTGCCACCGGTGAATGGAAAGCTATCGAGCACCATATCAACATCCGCATAACCGGCCAAATAGTCTTGGCGACTCACTTTACCCAGTAAAGTCACGCGTGCTGGTGCAATGCCACATTGTTGTAAGCGTTTGTGCACGGCAGCCACAATGTGCGCATCGGCAAATGATTTGGATTGCCAACGCAGTTTGGCCGTAGGCAAGGCTTGCATTATCTCTGCCCACACTTTTAATACGTCGTCACTCACTTTCGTCATGTTTTGAAAACAACCAAAGGTGGTATAGCCATTGTGCAATGCTGGCAATACTGCCACTTCTGGCGCTTGTTCCGGGGCGGTAAAACACATACGCGTATCCGGCAAGTATTGAATCGTTTCCGTAAACTGGGCTTGATGTTCGGTGGGTACACCCACTGCGTCCACCAGCACATAATCCATGGCTTCAATGCCTGTGGTGGCCCAATACCCTAGCCAACTGGCTTGCACTGGTGCTGGTTGCCAAGCAAATAATGGCAATTTATTACCGCCGGTATGGCCAGATAAATCCAATAAAATATGCAATTGATCGGCATGAATCATGGCTGCAGCTGCTTGATCATTGTGACCAGCCAACGATTGCCAATGTGCAAAATGCGGTCTGAGTGTGGCGGTAGTGGCATCTTCACGCCCATCCGTAGAATAGGCAAACAACTCGATTTTGTTGGGGTCTACATGGGCTAGCCACGCTTTTAAAAAGTAGGCCACAGGGTGTTGGCGCAAATCGCCCGATACCAAGCCCACCCGTAAACGCTGGTCTTGCGCACTGACATTCCATTGTGCATAAGGGGTATGTGCCAGCGATTTAGTTAGCTGACCATACTGATGCGCAATTTCTAGACGCGCTTCTGGCATAAAGTCATCACTGTACGTCATGGCAAACAACAAGTTGTCATGTCCACTCACATTGTTTGGCGCAATCGCTAATACGCGCTGCGTGCTGGCAATGGCTTCTGCAATCATGCCTTGATCGAGATAAATATTGCCTAAATTCAAATAGGCATCGGCATAATGAGGGTCTTTACTAATCGCTTTTTTCAAGCATGCCTCTGCCTGGCTAAGCTTGCCTAACAGCTTGAGCGTCACACTATAATTACTCAGCGTTCTTGCATCATTCGGTTGAAATTTTAAAGCTTGTTCAAAGGCTTGTTCGGCTTCCACATTGACCATTTTGGCTTGTAGAATGAGGCCTAAATTATTCCAAGCATCACCCAGCTTTGGCGCTAAATCCAATGCCTTACGCACCGCTTCCTCAGCCTCTGCATAACGCCCTTGGTTCATCATCACTACACCCATATTGTTGAGTGTTTCTGCGGTAGGTGGCTCTAAACTCAAGGCCTTGATATAGCAATGTTCTGCGGCTTGCACTTGGCCGGTTTCTTTGTACAACATGCCTAAATTCTTATAGGCAGGTAAATAGCTTTCATCGATGGCAATGGCTTGTAAATAGGCTTGTTCCGCTTCGTCATTACGTTCTAATGCTTTGAGCACAATGCCCAAGTTATTATGCGCACCGACATGGGCTGGATTACAACGGATGGCCGTGCGGTAATGTTGCTCAGCTAGCGCTAGTTCACCCAGCGCCTTGTAGGCAGCGCCTAAATTGAGGTGAATCGACGCATTGTCAGCATCGGCATACAGTGCTTTTTCATATTGTTTAATGGCTTCTTTGTGCTTGCTCTGCTCTTGCAGCACCACACCAAAATTAAAATGCATGTGTACATGTTGCGGCGCTAAGTGAAACGCTTTGCGGTAATTGGCTTCTGCCAACGCCCATTGTTTGAGTTCTTTTTGCACATCGGCCAAGTTAAACAGTGCCTGTACAAATTGTGGTGCCAGCTTGATGGCCTTTTGATAATAACTTTGTGCGCTTTGCAATTTACGGAGATCGTATAAGCAATTGGCATAGTTGTATTGTGCTTCTGGGTCTTTAGGCAACAATTCCGCTGCATGTTTCAAGGCTTGCTCGGCAGCCTCTAATTGCGACACTTGTTGATATATCACCCCTAATATTTTCCAGGCCATGCCATGCTTGGGATATTCTTGTGTCAGCGCTAACGCCAAGGTTTGCGCTTCTGCCTGCGCGCCTTGATTAAAGTGCTGAATGAGCTGATTCAATACCACAGGAGAAGGTATACCTTTTGATTTGCCTGCAACAGCCATCGGCTGATTTGTCAGCGTGTGTGGCGTCATCGTATTGGATGTCATGGGTTGCTCTTGTGTGGTAATCATCAACAGCCTTGCTTATGGTTAGTTTTGTGGTTAGCAAATGGCAGGCAAACCTGCGCTTATAGCATTATCAAAAAACTTGAGGGTAAATCATTGATGAATAAGAGGGATAAAACGCGCTCAATTTAACGTTACCTCATGCCACACAAAGCTAGAAAATGATTTGCGCAACAACCACTTAGTGCTATGCTTAAAGCGCAGTAGAAACAATTATTAGCTTGTCAAACAGACTGTTTAGGAGGGTTAATATGGATTTTTTAGGTGCAGGGGGCATTTGGACATTGTTATTAGTGTGCGCGGTAATTGGTGTTTTGCTTATTACCGCAGCAAAGCTTATCAAGTAATGGCAACAAAAAAAGGCGCAATTTGCGCCTTTTTGCTTAGCTATGGTTCAGTCTGTTTAATCGCTTGATTCAACAGCCGTGCTGACGACATGGTTTCTTAAAAATGTATACAGCACACGCATATCCAACCATTGAATCAGCACATTGCCTTGATTGGCTTGAATGATCTTTTTAATCAATACTTGCTTACCATCGGCAATAAGCGGTGAAGTAGAGATTTGGCTCATATCAAACGCAGTGACTGAGTTTAAAGCATTTACCAACAAGCCAATTTTCTGACCTTCAAACTTCACCACCACCACTTGGCTGGCCGTGCTAATTTGCGTTGGCACCCCTGTCAGTAAATAGCCCAAATCATAGACCCATACATAACTGCTTTCCGATTGTGTATCTGTGGGCAACAGGCCTACACGCTCTACACTTGCACCCAGTGACACCATCGATATTTCTGACGCGGCGATGGCCTCTAATACATATTCCACTTCTAATGCAAATAAGCTGCCATCTACCGTAAAGATGGCAAATTCCATGGTTTGGTTTTTAGAGGCTGCGCCTTGAATGATGAGCCCGGCATGCTGCTCGTTAAATTCTTTTTCCTCTCCCAGCATATAAATCACCACGGCGATGACATCTTCTTGATAGCCATCCGATACTTTGAATTCTCGGTATCCATTGGAAACGCTACATCCCATGATGGCATAGTGATCGTCATGCACAATGATTTTAGAAGCACTCTCACCATTTTTGAGTGCTAACAGTTCGGGTGCCATCGCCAATTGACTGCCGACGGGGCGCGTCGGATCTGTGCTCGAAATAATTTTTCCAGTGCTATCGACGTAAAAGCCCCTGACTACATCGCTGCTTTTAAAGCCAGAATTCAGCATTGCCAATAGCTCTGGCGTGGAATCAAATACAATGCCAATCCCGCCCACCACCGCAGTATTTTCTGGCGCACGAATGGCTGCGTGATACACATAGGTGGGCGCTTGGTTGTATAAGTCCGATGCTTCAAACGCAGTCACCACATATTGTTGTTCTTGTCGTAGCATCAGCACATTGTCTAATGTGTGCTCGTCTATTGTTGTGCCAACTACCAACTTATGTTCTTTTGCTTTGCCTGTGCTGGCAATAATGGTACCGGTCTTATCGTAGACAAATATTCTGGTGTACACGGTGTACAGCTGGTTAATGTATTCCAATATGTCTGTGATTTTTTCTACTTCGGCGGGATTGATCTGCTCAGAAGAAAGTGCAGTTTTTAACTCTGGCGTCAGCGCCCACCAGCGGCAATCATTCGATCGCTCATATAAGTTACGATCCAGCAGATCCACCAGCAATGTAGACACGAACTCCGACTCTTGTAACTTAGAAGCCAATACCGTTTCATAAAGCTCGTTAATGGATTGCGAGAACAACTCATTGCTTCTCACACCGGTCTCGCTAATTTGATCCAAAATGGTCTTTAATCTGGAAGACTCTTCACCCTGGCCTGCCGTGGTGACTTGTCCGTTCCATACCACGCGTTTAATGGCCTCTGCCGCATTGATAATTTCATACAATGGCGGACAAAATGATTTGGCGTGCGATAACAAACCCTCTGCAATAATAGGGTTTAAGCCTGTTAACGCTTCCGTCTCTTGCGAGGTAAATGCGATATCAATAGGTGACATCACCATGCCCCGCCAGCCGGGCGGCCCTTGGTAGCCTTGATATTGCTCTGCGTAGAAACAGCACGCTAGGTACTGGCGGCCACAATAGACAACAATAGCCCCTTGCTGATGGTCACAGCTCGTAATCTCACTGCCTTTGGCAATCCACCGATGGTTGCTCGACTCAATCACAGTATTGTGGGCATCCACCAATAGCATCACCGAACGGCCTGTAGGATCGCCATGCGACTGAAAAATACCGGCCATTTCTTGCGTGAAATTAAAGCACAAGCACAGCACACCAATCACTGCACCGGTTTCTGGGTGATGCATGCGCTTGGAGTAAATCAGCGCTTTGTCTTTGTTGGGCCGCAAATCAGTGGCACGGTACGTTTCCACATAGCCCTCTGTTTCAAGTGTCGCTTTAATCAGTGGGTCGGTACTGCCTTCAATCGGCGTTTCATTGTTAATCTGTACAAGCACATTGCCGTCGGTATCCAACAATATAATCTCGTCATAGACGGTATATTTACTTGCATAGGCGCGTAATCTCAATCGCGTTGCATCTTGATTGCCTTGCAGACCAGCAACAAACGCACATAGCTCATTGTCTGTGGCTAAAAACCCAACATCCGCGGTTCGTTCGTATAAATTCCTCACGAGAATATCAATCACGTAATGGGCTTTGGTACCAATTTCCTCTAGCACCGTCGATACTTTTTCGCTCACCAGACTTAAGACTAACTCACGTTCCAACCGATTAAATCCCAGCCTAGTTTCTGCCATCGTGGGCAAAATACTTTTGGCCTCTTCACTGCAATTCATTTTTGCGGAAGACTCAATAATGCGCCACATTAAATTGAGTTCATGTAAAGACTGCTCGCATCTCACCACATCGCGCATGTAAGGGAGAAAGTTTTCTGTTTGGTTACTGTTGATTTGCGTCATGAAGTTTCCGTTGAATAAATAGCGGGTAAAATATGTATGGATAAAATAACTATCAGCAAAATATACGCCAGCCCAAAATAGCTGTTTAAGATTGGTTTCATAGAAAAAATCGCTTTTCCTGAGTCTTTTTGGTGCGAGCTCACACCCTATTGCACCAGATATGCACAGGATTTTTTGTTATTTAACCACCTAAAAATCTTAAGCCAACTCTCAACTAACCGCGCTAACACACTGTATTTTCATTACCATTTAATTAGGCATGAAAAGTGCTTACTCAAAATTTGGTTTACGTACTTATGATTTGTACGTTTGGTATTTAAGGATATTGTTATTTCTACTCAACCCAACATTCAAGCGCGCCCAGCAACGCCTTTTGTGCATAACCGTCAGCAAATGCTCAACAACCTTGTCGACAACTTAAAAGGCATGGTCTATTGCAACATTTATGACGAGCATTGGACAATGTTGTACATCAGCAATGGCTGTGAAGGGCTCACTGGCTATTCGCCAGATCAATTGATTCATAATCAAAACATCTCTTATGAAGAAGTGATTGCGCCGGAATACCGTAGCTATGTGCGCGTAGAAATTGCTAAAGCGGTTGAAACAAACACCTCGTTTGAGATTGAATATCCTATTCATCACGCCAATGGTAGTGTGATTTGGGTGAGCGAGCGTGGCTACCCGGTCTACGATGACCATGGCCAGGTACAGGCGCTTGAGGGCTATATACAAGACATTTCCGACCGCAAAAACGTGGAAGCCTCGCTTAAAAAAGCAGAATCGCGTTACCGCTCGATTTTTGAAAACGCCATTGAAGGCATTTTCCAAAGCACCTTAGATGGACAGTACTTGGTGGCGAACCCCGCACTGGCCGCCATTTATGGATACGAGTCCAGCGCAGCACTGATTAGTGCGCTGAATAACATACAGCACCAACTTTACGTGCTCCCCACACGACGTGATGAGTTCGTCAAAGAAATCACCACCAAAGGCAAAGTCCATAATTTCCAATCGCAAATTTATAGAAAAGATAAAAGCATCATTTGGATCTCGGAAAACGCACGCCTTGTGTACGATAAAGACAATCAGCCGATTTATTACGAAGGTACCGTTGAAGACATTACCGAGCTCAAAAATCACGCGGTGGAAATTGAATATCAAGCCACGCACGATAACTTAACGGGTTTGCCTAACCGCTATATTTTAAACGACCGTTTACAGCAATCTATTAACTTTGCCAGCCGTTACAACACCAAGCTGGCTATTGTGTTTGTCGATCTGGATCAATTCAAATTGATTAATGACAGCATGGGCCACTCCGTGGGCGATCAGCTGTTGGTGTCTGTCTCCAAGCGCATTTCTAATAATGTGCGTGATATTGATACCGTGGTAAGGCTGGGGGGTGATGAGTTTGTGATTTTGATCCCAAACGTACAAACCCGCCAAGACATTGAGTTAAGCCTAGGCAGGCTGCTCAATCATATGTCTGCTCCGCTCAATATCAATGATTTCAATTTCAGCATCACCTGCAGCATGGGCATTAGCGTGTACCCAGATGACGGCAAAGACCCGGATACGCTATTAAAAAATGCGGATTCGGCCATGTTTAAAGCCAAACATACCGGCCGCAATAATTTTCAGTTTTTTACGCCGGAGTTGAACGAAAAGCTCACCGACCGCTTTAATTTGGAATACAAACTTAGGCGCGCCATTGAGCACAAAGAATTTGTATTGCACTACCAACCTAAGTTCAATCTGAGTACCGGTCAAATCAGTGGTGCAGAAGCGTTAATCCGCTGGCAACCCAGTGATTATGAGACGATTTATCCACTGACGTTTATACAAGTTGCCGAAGAAACTGGGCTCATTGTCAAAATCGGGCAATGGGTACTTAACACCGCGTGCAAAAAAGCAAAACAGCTGCAACAGATCACCGGCAAGGCCATCCCGATTGCCATTAATGTATCACCCAAACAATTCCGCCAACCCAATTTTGTGGAAATTGTGCAGGATGCGCTGATTCTGAGTGATCTCAAACCAGAATTATTAGAGCTGGAAATCACTGAAAACATCATGATTGAAGATACGCCCAAGTTTATTGAGACGCTGCAACAGCTCAAAGCAATTGGCGTGAAATTATCTCTGGATGATTTTGGCACCGGCTATTCCAGCTTGTCCTACCTCAAAGATTTCCCTATCGACCAACTGAAAGTAGACCGTGCTTTTGTACACGCGATTGAAGAAGATGCCAATAATATGGCGATCCTCAAAGCGATTATTATTTTAGGACAAAGCTTGGGGCTGCGCGTGGTGGCTGAGGGTGTTGAGACCGAGTTTCAATTCGACTTTGTGAAATCAGTAGGTTGCGATGAAGTGCAAGGCTACTACTTTAGCAAGCCATTACCAGAAGCGCATTTTGATCGTCTGATTGAGGAAAACTTGCTGGTGTCATGACGCTTTCACGCCGCTTAATTCAATCCAACATATTTCAGCAAAATAGGCTGACCAAGTCACAATACCAAATAGCTTAAAACCATCTTCCAGTAGATGGCGGATTGGTGCAAACAAAGAGAACACATCCACCACCATCGAAAGCGCAAAAAAGCTCAGCGCGATACCAAACAACACATAATTTGAACGCAAAATGACGTGCTGGAATCGAATAAGAAAACACATCATCACGACCAAATAGCTGGCTAGCACGACGTTCTCCGATACGCCGATATAGGGGAAAAAGCCTTCATGTAATTGAAACACATCGTCAAAGCCTAACAATAGCGTTAATGCGCCAGCACAAGCGATGAATACTAAGTTGCCTGATGCTGTCTTTGTTTGTTTAAGTAGCCAGTAGGTAAACCAGCAGATAGCTGCGGTACCGGCCCAAAAGAAAATGCCTAGCTGTGAAATAAATCCTGCATAGTAAGTATTACCGCCAATCGCGTTGGGGTCACGTGTCAGGTAGCCAATCGTGATGCCTCTAAAGACATTAATCAACACCGCCAACAACAACACCATAAAAGGTGGCACCAAACTCCATCCAATGAGTTTTCTGTTGGCTGTAAAGGCTTGCGGAATATGTTTAATAGCCATCAGAAGCGCCGTATAACTGTTCGGCATTTCATGTTTGTGCTGATCAATAGAGGGCATAGGATGGGACTCACTTTATGTTGTTAGCATCATATGTGAACTTTTCACATTACTGTCAAAAATGTAATCTATCAATGTGGGTTACAGTCAGATAGCGCCTACAAGCTATTCAGCCATACTCCACTAAAACCGCAGCCACATACCCCTTATCATCTCACCTATAAAAAAACCCTTTTACTTACCTATTAATATATGACATCGTCCATCACGCAGTTAAACCATACAAGAGTTAAACCATAGAAGGTTGCCATGATGAAACCACTTACTTTTTTGAACGCGTGCGTGTGGATTGCATATATGTGCTGCGCTGGCTGTGTGTCAGTGCCGGATGCACCTAAAATGATTCAGGATGCACATGCCCAAACCGATACCGTTGAAATCCAAGCAAACAACCAGACGGTGTCTGATAAAAAAGCAGAAAAAATCATCGACAACATTGCAACCAAAACAAACACAGAAGATTTACTCAAAAAACATTTGGCCATTGAGCAAACCATTGCAAGCAGCCCGCTGGTTGCAGGCAATCAAGTGGATTTGGTATTTGATGGCGAACAAACCTTCAATGCTATTTACCGTGCAATCAACAATGCTAAATATCAAATTAATTTGGAATATTTTATTTTTGAAAATATTCAATTCAAGGAAACAGACCTGAAAACCTTGCTGATCAAAAAAGCTGCGCAAGGCGTGCAAGTGTGTGTGATTTACGATGCATTTGGTTCGGTCACTACACCACCAGAACTCTTTAAAGAGTTAAAAGATCATGGCGTTAAAATTCATGAATTTCATCCATTTGATATCGAAAATGTATCTAAAATCAATCAACGTGATCATAGAAAGATTCTAGTGTCCGATGGGAAACTGGCCATTGTGGGCGGCGTTAATTTAAGCAGCACATACCAAAGTAAATCTAATTTGGGCATGCGGGAAAAATCCATCACCGATGTACAGCAAGCGCATTGGAAAGACACCAATATGGTGATACAAGGCCCAGCAGTGGCAGAAGTACAAAAACTGTTCGTTGCACATTGGGACTCAAAACAGTCCATTGATCAGTCACACTTCTACCCTGTTATCGACAATAAAGGTAAAGAGCTGGTCAGGGTGATTGGTAGCGCGCCGACTAAAGGCTTGCCCTTGTATTACGCCACGCTGGTATCTGCCATTCAACAAGCAGAAAAAGAGATTTTTCTAAGCTCTGCCTATTTTGTACCCACGTCTGATCAGAAAAAAATGCTGATCAAGGCAGCTAAGCGCGGGGTGGATGTCAACTTATTGCTACCCGGCGTCAGTGATTCAGCCGTTGCCATGCGGGTGCAACATTCCCACTATGAAGATTTACTAGAAAATAATATTCATATTTTTGAAAGCGATACCGAAGTCCTGCACGCCAAAACCGTGACCATAGATGGTGTATGGTCTGTCGTGGGCAGCTCCAATTTTGATTACCGGAGTGCAGCTTCAAACCAAGAAATCGACGTCGTCATATTGGGCACCGATACGGCAACAGCACTTAAACAAAAATTTAACCAAGATATCCAAAAGGTAAAGCGCATTGATTTGGCCACGTTTAGAAAAAGACCGTTATTGGAAAAAGTAAAAGAAAAGTTCTATCGCATTTTTCAACAATATCTGTAAGTGTGCTGCGCCTTAACCAAACCCTTGCATGCCATTAGCCATTTAATCGCTTGCGCTGTCAGATAATACTGACAGCATATTCAGCCAAACCAGACTATTGGCAGCAGCATCTTTTTACTACACTGACAGTGTAGGTGTTTATTATCTTTATTTTGGGAGTACAACAAATGACATTACATAAATCTTTATTAGCAGCGGCGGCTTTATTATCACTGCTTGCATTAAGCGCATGTGAGCAAAAAGGCCCGGCAGAACGTGCTGGTGAGCAGCTTGATAATGCTGTAGAAAACGCAGGCGATAAAATTGAAGACGCCACCGATGATGCCAGCAAAGCGGTAGAACAAGCCGGTGACAAAGTGGAAAACGCGACCGATAAATAAGACCTTATGCAGGCGTGGTGGGCGGCTTACCTTCGTATTCCGCCTGCTCTAACTCAAATAAAGTTTTAAGGTCCTGACGCCCTTGTTGCGACAGGCTCAACACAGCCGTCATGTCATGCCTGATTTTCCGTGTGGCTTCTAGCTGCTCTATATCATGCGCCTCAAAGCGCTTAATGGCTTTACTGGCAGAGCCGGCTGTCTCACCAATGGCGATTAATGCTTGGCGTGCAGCTTCTAACGATGAATAGAACGTTTCTCGAATCGGTTGCAAGCCTACATCACGTAAATCAAATGCATCAGTTCTACTGCGCGCACGTGCCACAATGGCAAGTTCTGGCCAACGCGCTTTCACCAACTTAGCCATTTCCAATGCGGCCGTAGAATCATTCACGGCAATCACCAGCAGCTTAGCTTTGGCAATGCCAGCCTCTTCTAACAAATCCAATCTTGAAGCATCACCATAGTAACAACGCCAGCCAAATTGACGCATTAAATCGACTTGATTTGGATCATTGTCAATCAACGTAGCGTTGATGCCTTTGGCTAATAATACGCGCCCCACAATTTGGCCAAATCGACCAAACCCGGCAATAATCACCTCAGAATTTTCCGTGATGGTATCTTTGGGTCGCTCGCTGCACTGCATGTTCACCACACGGTCGTACAGCAGCACCAGCAAAGGGGTAATGAGCATGGAAACCGCAACGATGGCATTGAGGATGTTATACAGCTCACGCGAAATACTTTGTTGTGTAAGCGCAATGCCAAAAATCACAAAGGCAAATTCACCAATTTGCGAGAGCATCACACCATATAGCAAGTTATCTCTAAACGGGTATTTAAACAAATAGCCCAAACCCATCAAGATAAGCGCTTTTGTGACGACCAGCAGGAATGCAAACCCGAAAATCAACCAGGGCGAGTTGGTCAGCAGCGATAGATCCACCGACATGCCGACGGCAATAAAAAATAGCCCTAATAACAAACCTTTTACTGGCTCAATATCTAGCCTGAGTTCGTAGCGGTATTCAGAGTCGGCAAGCAACACACCCGCTAAAAATGTACCTAGCGCCATGGATAAACCTACCGATTCCATGGCGAGTGAAACGCCAATGACGAGCAGTAATGAAAAGGCGACAAAAATCTCCCGGATACCGGTTTGTGCGATGACTCTCATGACTGGGCGTAACAAGATTCTGCTGGCGAAAATAATAGCGACAATCACGGCAATGGCTTTGACCACAGCCATGAAATCAAACCCTTCCTTCGTGCTGCTAGGTGCAATCACCGCAAGCAACATAAAGAGCGGGATGACGGATAAATCTTGAAATAACAGGGTTGCAAATGAAGCCTGTCCACCCGCAGTCTCCAGCTGCTTCTTCTCAATCAACGTAGTGAGACCAATGGCGGTGGAGGACATGGCCACGCCCATGCCAATCACCAACGCGACTGGCCATGCCAAGCCCATCAGGTGTGCAATCTGCGTGACCAACAAGATGGTGAGCGTGACTTGCAGCCCGCCTAAGCCGAACAAGATTTTGCGCAGCTCCCATATTTTTTGAGATTCCAGCTCCAAGCCCACCAAAAACAGCATCAACACCACGCCAAACTCTGCAAAGTGCAACACATGTTCTGAATCCGCAATCAGCTTGAGCGCATATGGCCCAATTAAAATACCAGCCAATAGATAGCCCAACACAGAACCCAAGCCCAGACGTTTAAAAATGGGCACCAGCAGAATGGCAGATGAAAGATAAATGGTGGCTTGTACTAAAAAATCAGAGGAATCCATAATGGCCTAAATCAATGTTGCGTGATGTTGAAGGACATCATAAAACAAAAAAGCCCTTCAGGGCTTTTATGGTGCGTTATTTCAGTCTGATTATTTTGATTCAACCCTTTATTACCACCGACTTACACAGTAAAAAGCTTTGATAAGCATGACAGCTTTACGCTGGTTTAAGCGTGCTAAGTCGGAGTAACTTTGCCTCCAACTCACTCAAGGGTATTGGTTTGCAAAACAAAAACCCTTGATAGGCATTGCATCCTAATTTTTCTAATAGGCTTTTTTGTTGTCTAAGCTCAACACCTTCTGCAATCACGTGATGCCCTAGATTTTTACCCATATTGATGATGGTTTCTACAATAAAAGTATCGTAATTGTTATGCAAAATATCGTTAATAAAACTTTTATCAATTTTAAGCTCATCCAGTGGCAACCGTTTTAAGACCGACAGCGACGATTGGCCAATGCCAAAATCATCTAACGAGAATGTGATGCCTAGTTTCTTCAGCACCTTAATTTTGTCGATCACATCGTCAATGTTTTTGACGATCAAGCTTTCCGTTAACTCTAGCTTTAAGTATGTTGGGTTACACCCGCTGGCTTGCACCGTATGGGTCACGGTTTCCACAAAGTCGGGTTGGCTAAATTGCAATGCACTCACGTTCACAGATAGTTTCAACGTGTTCATTGTCGGTATTTTTTCCCAAGCCTTGAGTTGCAAACACGCTTGCATCAACACCCAGTTACCGATGGATACAATCACTCCGGACTCTTCTGCGATAGGGATAAATTGATTAGGCGGCACCATACCTAAGTTTGGGTGTTGCCAGCGTAGCAGCACCTCAGCCCCAATCGGTTGCTGGGCTTGGTCTACCTGTAATTGGTAGTAGAGTAAAAATTGATTGGCCTGTAGTGCAAACGCCAAATCGTTTTCTAACGTAGCGCGTAATTCAATAGCCGGATGCTGTGCTTCGTCATACACCTGCACGCTGTTGAGTTTTTCGGATTTCTTGGCTTGATACATAGCGATATCTGCACGTCTGAGCACTTCGGCTTCGTTAGACTCATCCCCATAAAATATGCAAATACCGATGCTGGGGATGGTGCGATATTTACAGTTTTTTAATTGAAACGGCTGCGCAAATGCCTGCATGAGTTTTTCTGCGGTTGCTTGCGCTGCGCTGATCGCATGCTCTTTATCACGGCCCAAATCATCCAGCACGGCGATAAATTCATCACCTCCTGCTCTAGCAATCGTATCTTTTTTACGCAAAGCATGTTGCAACCGGTATGCCACTTGCTGCAGTAGTTCATCTCCGGCCAAATGCCCTTTGCTGTCGTTCAAGCCTTTAAAATTATTTAAATCCAAAGACAATACTGCGCCATAGGCTTTGCTACGTGCACACCTCACAAACGCTTGGTTCAAGCGGTCTGCAAGCAATCTTCTATTAGGTAAGTTGGTTAAAAAATCATAATACGCCAGCTGATGCACTTTTTTATTGTCCAAGTTGGAAGCAATGCGTAACGTAATATTTTCGCGCAGACTTTTGGCAAGGCTACGCCCCGCAATGGTGACGTAAACTACATAGACAATGAACAAGATTGCAAGCGCGACAGAGAGTTGGCTGCCATGAATTAAAAAACGAGGGATCATTAACGCTAATAGCCCGCCAATAAACAGATTGGAGGAAACACTATCTACCGAATACACGACGATGCCTGCGCCTGCAACGCCCACCAATGCAAAAATCAAAAATGCTTGATGTGCGGTATCCGATACAGGAAAAAGCAATATGCCCGCCAATCCCCAAATCGCTCCACATAACCCAGAATTTACTCTAAAGCGGCTAAGCCATTTTTGGATATGATGCTCTCTTTTACGGTCTTGATAATATTGATAGGTGATGTAAGCACGTGCACCGTAAGCCAATAGAAAAGCTGCCGCCCACATGGCTAATATGTTCAATTGAATCAGATCATATTGTATGAATACCAATGCAATCATGACCACACATGCTGCCATCAGTGATCTTCGATTGTTTGAATACAGCATCTCTACGATTTCTGTATCCAGCGCCATTGGTTCAGTAGCTATCTTCAATTGCCATTCCCTAAGTAATTCTCGTTTATGTTACTAGCTACGGTTAAAAATGGAGATTCTTTAGTAGATAAGCCGCTGTTTACACAATGAAAATACGCGCCGCTTCTCTTTGTGACAGCCACTTACAAGAGATGGTAAATTTTTGTTAAATGCTTGAGTTGGCCCAAGCACGCACCTAGTGCCCATTATTGAATAGGCGTAATGTAGAGAACATAATTCATAACATCGCCATTCAAATCGGGGGCAAGTCAAATGATGGATCCTGCATCTCATCCAGCAAAATTTCCGATTTTAGATGATATTGAAGTCCCTGAAGATGTACTGGAAAGCTGGCAAATCACAGCCGATTTGCTGGCGAATATCAGCAACATTCCAGCCGCATTGATCATGCGCGTACACGATACGGAAATTGAAGTATTTGTCTCCAGCCATAGCAAAGATAACGCATACCATTGTGGTGAAAAAGCCAGCCTCAATACCGGGCTTTATTGTGAAACCGTTATTAGTACTCAGCACAAACTGCTTGTGCCCAATGCGCTTACAGATCCAGAATGGGTAAGCAATCCGGATGTGACACTGGGGATGATCTCTTACTATGGGCTTCCTCTCAGTTGGCCCAGCGGAGATGTGTTCGGCACGATCTGCATACTCGATAAAAAAGAAAATGCTTACAACAAAAAAACCATGGATTTAATGGAACGGTTTCGTGACAGCATTCAATTAAGCTTAGAAAATATCTATGAATCCAGCCTTGCTTTTAGACAAAGAGACAAAGCACGCGATGCTTTGCGCGATAACGAGACTTTGTTTCATGCCGTGTTTGAGAATGCAGCCGTAGGCATTGCACAAGTGGCTATCACCGGTCACTTTTTACAAATCAATCGAGAATACTGCCGGATTATTGGTTATTCGCAAGAAGAGGTGCTAGCACAGCATTTTACATTTCAACAAATCACATTACCCGAAGATTTGCCTGCAGACATGCTGAGTATTGAGCGCTTGCTCAACGGCGACGATGACAAATATGTCACCGAAAAACGCTATATTCATAAAGATGGCAGTATTGTTTGGGTCAACCTCTCCGTACAACTATTGCGCAACAATAAGGGTGTGCCGCTGTACTTTATTAGTGCAGTACAAGACATTGGCGACCGAAAACTTGCCGAAGAAGAGCTCAAACTGGCAGGCTTAGTTTACAAAAACAGTAGCGAGGCAATGGCAGTGACCGATGAGAAAGGTCAACTGCTTGCCATCAACCCCGCTTTTACCAAAATGACAGGCTATGAACTTAACGAAATAGAAGGTAAAACCTATGTCATTTTGCAATCGGATTACCATAGTGCAGATTTTTACAGAGCCATGTCAGATTCAATCCGATCGACTGGTCAATGGCAAGGTGAGGTTTGGAACAAACGTAAAAGTGGAGAGGTTTTTCCAGAATGGTTGACCATCAATACCTCTTATCACAATGATGGTTCCGTGCATCGACGAGTGGCTTTGTTTTCAGATATCTCTGCCATTAAAAAAGCGGAAGAGTTGATTTTAAAACAGGCCAATTATGATCAACTCACCAAGCTACCTAATCGCCGTTTGTTTAATGACCGGCTTGAACAAGCCATTAAAAAATCTCAGCGAGAATTCAACTCGACGACGCTCTTGTTTATTGACTTAGACCGCTTTAAAGAAGTCAACGATACGCTCGGACACAATATGGGGGATTCGCTACTGATTGAAGCCGCGGCGCGTATCAAATCTTGCGTGCGCGAGTCTGATACTGTTGCGCGTCTTGGCGGTGACGAGTTCACTATTATCTTGGGGGATATGAAAGATAACCTGACGATTGCACACACCGCTCAAAGAATCATTGACCGCTTGTCCGAGTCCTTTCATCTAGATACACATGAAGCTTTTGTCTCCGCCAGCATTGGCATTGCGTTTTATCCGCAAGATGCGAAGAACACCATTGAACTTCTCAAAGTGGCCGATCAAGCCATGTATGTTGCAAAAAATGCTGGTCGCGGCTGTTACCGTTTTTTTACTAAACACATGCAGCAAGAATCTGATTACCGAATCCGCTTATCTAACGACCTGCGCCAAGCGTTATACACGCAGCAATTTATCGTGCATTACCAACCTATTGTCGAACTCAACACAGGGCACATTCACAAAGCAGAAGCCTTGCTACGATGGCAACATCCCGAACTAGGTCTTGTAAGCCCAGAAATTTTTATTCCCATCGCTGAAGATAACGGCACTATCCATGAAATTGGCAACTGGGTGTTTGTAGAGGCCGCAAAACAAGCCGGCCATATCAAAACGTTACTGGGGATAGATTTCCAGATTGCTGTGAACAAATCTCCCATTCAGTTCAAAAGTAACGATGAAGTCATTCACAACTGGATTACACTACTTCAGGAAATCAACTTACCCGCCCATAATATGGTGATTGAAATCACAGAAGGCCTGTTAATGGATGTGGTGGGCGACGTCCCGGACAAATTGATGGCTTTTCGTGATGCTGGCCTTCAAATGGCGATTGATGATTTTGGCACCGGTTATTCCTCATTGTCTTATCTCAAAAAGTTTGATGTGGATTACATCAAAATTGATCGCTCTTTTACCCGCAATTTGTCCTTAGATACTACCGAGTTTGCATTATGTGAAGCCATTGTCGTCATGGCACACAGGCTCAATATCAAAGTCATTGCAGAGGGCGTAGAAACAGAGCAACAACGTGATTTATTAATCCAAATTGGGTGTGACTATGCGCAAGGCTACCTATTCTCTAAGCCGTTACCCGCCGCAGACTTTGAAGCATTGCTACACAAGCGTGTATTAAAAGAGTAGTCAGAAACTTTGCTAATCTGTATTGTCAGACATCTAATTAGATGTTTCTGGAGAATTTTTTGCTGACTTCGTTATTCATGTTATTTAAATTAAAACTAGATGGTAATCAATCACTGTGTATGGTGTCTTATCAACTATGATTGAATTAAAAGCGCACTTCAAAAAAATATGGGCAAAATTGGCTGCGATCTATGGTGGTAGCATCATTCTGTTTCTGGCTTGGATGCTGGGGATTTTTGCAATTGTTTCTCTGGCATTATTTTTATTTTTCAATTCAGCCGCACCCACAACATTAACAATTACATCCGGTGAAGAAGGTAGCATTTTTCAGAAAAATGCTTTGAAATACAAAGCTATTCTGGCAAGAGAAGGCGTAAAACTCACCATACTGCCATCCAACGGGTCTATCGATAATCTCAATAAGTTGGCCGACAAGCGCGTCAAGGTTGATATTGGTTTCGTACAAAGTGGTGTTGTCGGCAATGTGAAAGTCGACAAACTCATGTCGCTGGGCAGTGTTGCTTATCAACCCATGATGATTTTTTATCGCGGCGAAAGTAAAAGCTTGATTGCGGATTTTGCCGGTGAACGATTGAATATTGGCGAACCCGGTAGTGGTACACGCTCTTTGGCATTAAATTTGTTGAAAGAAAACGGGATATTGCCAGGCGGCCGCACCCAGTTAATAGAAAAGCCAAGCCTTAATCCAGTAGAAGACTTATTGCAGAACAAGATCGATGCCATCTTCGTGATGGGCGACTCTGTATCACTGCAATTGATTAAAGACTTGGTTAAAACACCAGGTATCAATATCTTTAATTTTAATCAGGCAGATGGTTACACCAGACGCATTAAATATCTGCATAAATTGGTGTTGCCTGAAGGGTCTATTGATCTCGGCAAAAATATACCCGTCAATGATTTAAACTTGATTGCACCGAGTGTCGAACTCATCGCGCGCGATACCTTGCATCCGGCGCTATCTGATTTATTGCTAGATGTGGCAAATGAGGTGCATGGCTCTGCTAGTCTGTTTGTTAAAAGCGGTGAATTCCCTAATCTCAACACGCAGGAATACCGAATCAGCCCAGACGCGACCCGCTATTACAAATCGGGCAAAAGCTTTCTATATCGAGACTTTCCGTTTTGGATGGCCAGTTTTATCAACAGAATTCTGGTCGTTTTGGTGCCATTATTGTTGATATTGATACCCGCAGTAAAATTGGCGCCGAGTATCTATCGTTGGAAAATCCAACTCTCTATTTACCCTTTCTATAAAGCGCTGCTTGAGCTAGAGAAAGATGCATTTGGGTCAACACTTGATGTGAATAAACGTCAAGAAATCATGAGTCATCTGGATGAGCTAGAAGCAAAGTTAAGTAAAATAAAAATACCTGCAGCGTTTGCCGATATGTTTTATGGATTGCGCGGACATATTAACTTTGTACGTACTAGATTGTTAGCCGAACAAATTTCTGATGCAACGGAATGATAACCAACGCATGCATCATCTTTATCATTATTTAAAAGGTGGGCGATGAAAATTACTGATATTGGGCCACTTCCATTAACGCTGATTGCATCGCTAGTCGTGGCAGTCATTCTGTTGGCAATACGTGTGTTCGTGATGCAACGCGTGCAACAAAAGCGTCAGCGCGAGAATAGACAAGAGTCTGAACGATTAAAATCGTTGGTAGCTGCTTATCGCTCTCTAGCTGGATCATTTACGCCAGCAAGACAAGATCACACACCCCAGTTAGAAGAAACACTTGCGGATATCATCTTATTTGGCACGATTGCCCAAGTAGAGTTAGCGGTTGCTTGCGCAAACGGCTTAAAAAATGATGAATATGTTGATTTTCAGCCGCTGATTAAATCGCTACGTGCGGATTTACGTACGCAATTGGGTTTAGAGCAAATCCCAAGTAGTGTAGTCATGCCTGCATCAGGTCCAGCACGTTTAACACGTGCTACGCGTGGCGATGACGAAGGTGGCGGACGCGGAGAAGCTAAAGGTGGTGGTAATAGTGGCGGTGGAATGGGCGGCGGTGCAGCAGCGGGCGCGGGTGGTTTAGGTATAGGGTTAATCGCTGCTGATGCTAGTACACCAAGAGAATAAAAGCACCTCTACATCAATGTTTTTAAACAAAAACCACCCCAGCAATTACTTGTACCTTCTAAACGACCCTGTTACCACTCCCCATATCTCAACCTGCATATGTTTTTTTACTTCGATAGGTTTGTATTCCCCTGACTTGTTGGCAGGCAGTAATAACGGTAGACCATCTTTAGATCTAGCCAGTGTTTTAATCGTGTAATCACCATCGACCATGGCAAGCACAATGTCACCGATGGCCGCTAATTTGGAACGGTCAACTACGGCTTTATCACCAGGCAATAAGCCAGCATCAATCATGGAATAGCCTTGAATGGTCACAAAGAAAGTCGCATCTACTTTATCAACCAGGAACTCACTGGGATCTAATCGGCTTTCCACATGATCATCTGCAGGAGAGGGATTGCCCGCCGGTACTTTAGAATTGAATAAAGCGATGTTCAAAGGTACGTGATGCATCGTGGGAAATTCAAAATCACCCACTGCATCTAAATCCACTTTGAAAGCGTTATCATGTTGCTTGCGTGTATAGGCACTTAAAAAGTCTGTAATCACAGATTTTTGACTTGTGGGGATGCGGATAACTTCTGTTGGCTCTTGGAATTTTCCGGTACCTACTTTACGTCCGGAACCAGCTCGTAATCCACCCGCTTTTTTTTCATTTTCTATTTTCATTTGATTATTGTAACAACAATCAAAATCTAGTAAAGCAAAACCCGTATAAATAACTGAGTTTTATTAATGTCACACGCTTATTCACCCCAAGTGTTGGTAAAGACAAACGATACAAGCCTTTAACTTAACGCAAGGTCATTTCTTAATCTCGTAGACATCAAGTCAACAAAAGACCGGATTTTTGCAGAGGCATATCGTCCTTCACGATGAATAATGTTGATGGGCATAGGCTTTGGCTCAAATTCACGCATGATGATTTTGAGTTCGCCAGATGCTAATTGTGTTGCGATTTGATACGAAAGTAGGCGCGTTATGCCTAATCCCAACACCGCAGCTTCAATCGCTGCGTCATTACTGGTGACTCTGAGGCGTGGTTTAATTCGAATGCTGACTGGTGAGCCATCGTTTTCAAACCGCCAGTCTACCGTAGCGCTAATTGCACCAGCCACGATGAGCTGATGTTTTACAAGTGCATCTGGTGTAGATGGAATCCCGTGCTCTGCAAGATAGGAAGGCGATGCACATAACACACGTCTTACTTGCCCCACGCGCAACGCTTTATAGCTGGAATCAGGAAGCTCCCCTATTCGAATACCAACATCTACCCCCTCTTCTAGCAGATTGACAATACGGTCTAGAAACAGCGCGGTAACCTCAGTATTTTTGTACTTTTGCAGATAGTCTGAGATACCAGGTATGACATATGAGCGACCAAATAAGACCGGCGCAGTGACGACCAAATGGCCTTTGGGTTCTGCGTTAATGCCTGTTGCCGCTTCATCGGCCTCATCGGCGGCGGCAATAATACGTCGGGCATCTTCCGCATACCGCTGACCAGCCTCTGTTAATCTGACGAATCGCGTTGTGCGGTTAAAAAGCTTAACACCTAAATGCGCTTCCAACGCAGCGACGGCGCGGGTGACTGCTGGGGGTGATATGTTTAAAAGCCTTGCTGCTCCAGCAAACCCTTCTTGCTCTGCCACCGCAATAAAAATGGCCATCATATTCAATCTGTCCATTGATTATTCCTATAAATGAAATAGTTTATTGTATTTTTTAAGTATTCTTATTGTAAATGTAAAGTGAAAGAATGCATACATCCGCTGAATCAATCAATTTAGCGGTGTAAATTCAGTTAACTTTAAAGGAGATCTATCATGAGCCGCATTACAACGATTACCAATGAAACTGCAAATACAGAACAAAAAGAATTACTCGATGCCATTCAATCACAGCTGGGTATGGTGCCCAACTTTCTCAAAGTGTTTGCCAATTCACCCGCTGCTTTACGCGCCTTTTTAGGTCTGCATGGTATTGCAAATGAGGGCAGTTTAGAACCACAAACGCGCGAGCGTATCGCGCTAGCATTAGCACAACAAAACGCTTGTGAGTATTGCGTATCGGCACATACCGCCATTGGCAGAAAAACCGGGTTGAGTGGTGATGAAATGACAGAAAACCGCGCTGGGAAAAGCCAAGATGCTAAAGCTGCCATCGCTGTGAAGTTAGCATTATCTTTGGCTGAACATACGGGTGAGATTACAACCGCGGAACTGATAGATGCCAGAGAAGCCGGCTTTACGGATGCGGACATTGTTGAAATCATCACCCATGTTGGCCTGAATATTCTGACCAATATATTAGGTAAGGCCAGCCGTTTGGAGATTGACTTTCCTAAGGTTGCTTTAAAAGTAGCTGCTTAATTGCGTTTCCGTTACTAGCAGCATTTAGTTAATGAGTCGTTGTCATGACAAGTTACAAAGGAGTACCACCATGTCAAAAGCATTTGCCACCATTAGTTTTACTGATAGCGTGAAAGCGGCACAAAGTCGTTACGGTAGCCGTGAACGGAATCAGCATTTTGAGCTGTCTGATGACCCTCGTAATACGTTAGGCGAATTTGAGACTGAATTCATAGAAGCACGTGACAGCTTTTATCAAGCCACTATCTCGGAAAATGGCTGGCCCTATGTGCAACATCGTGGGGGTCCGGCAGGGTTTTTACGCGTATTAGATCATGAGACTATTGGCTATGCTGATTTTAGTGGTAATAAGCAATATCTGAGTGTGGGTAATCTGAATGCTAACCCTAGAGTTTCACTGATTCTCATGGATTACCCCAATCGTCGTCGCCTAAAACTGTGGGGGACTGTACGAATCGTGCATGAGTCAGAAGAGCCAGAGATCATTGCACGTTTAGAAGTGCCTACCTACCGAGCACGTGTAGAGCGAGGGATTATCATTCATATTGAAGCTGTTGAATGGAACTGCCCACAGCACATTACGCCTCGGTATAGCAAGGCCGAAGTAGATAGCATTATTCAGCCATTGATCGACGAAATTGCGTTTCTACGTGAAAATGGGTCGGTGTAGTCATCAAATAAAAAGCGGACGTTGAGTCCGCTTTTTATTGCATTGCTGCATTCTGTTTTCGATCGTCATTTATCACTCTTTCTCAATCTGCATTAAGTAAGACAAATACCCCTTTAAATTCGACAGCAAGCTTATCGTCCTGATAAATGCTCGCAGTAATGCCTAGTCTCGCCTTATGTTTGTTTTTAAATGTCATTAAAAATGCGTCCCAGTTTACATCCTCATTAAAATGAGCATGACATACAAAATCACCTGTAATCGGCTTGAAATAATTCACTTCTTGCTGGCGAATCATTAGTTGCCCATTCAGTTGATTGGAAATAATACGATGCTGGAATAGAGACCAGGCTGTCACTATGCATACCATCGATGAACTTCCACCAAAGACCGTATCGAGATGGTTTTTATTCAGCGCAATGGGCGCGGATATTGATGCACGGCTAGCGTCAATGGCATCAATTTTTATGCCGAGTGCGCGCGTGATTGGAATCGCGCGGAATAAGTATTGCTCAAACTCGGGTATAAGCATATTTAGCGCATTCAAGAAAGAATTAAGCATTATTCTAACGCGATTGTGAGCTTACAACCCCAACGCCAATGACGACTATTCGTTTTATGCAATTAACCTTTCTGGCTGATTACAGGCAACAACTGTCTAGGATGCGTATTCACTGGAATACACAGCATGGCTGTAATGAGCGCTAAAGCGATATGAATCGAATATACCGGTATAAAATCCGTAATCTGCAGTCTAGCCTGCGCGAGTAAAAGCACTGTGATAGCGACCCCGATCACGGTGCCAATCTGGCGTACAGCGTGATTGATTGCACTGCCAACGGCATAATCCTTTGCAGGCAAGCCAAAGACTGCAGAAGCCGATATCGACGGCATGACTAAGCCTACAGAGATGCCACTGAGTATTAAGCCTGGAAGCCATTCGGTAACATAGTCAGGGCTTGCATCTGGCACTAACATAAACCACAAACCACTTAAAGCATAAGTGAGTGAGCCTGTGATTAGCAATGGTCGATGCCCAATTTTCGAAGCAAGTTTGCCTGCGATAATCGCGGTTGGCACCACAGTCAATGGCCCGGGCATGATGGCGGTGCCAGCCAATGACTGACTGTAGTGCCAGATGTTTTTCATCCAAAAAAAGAATGAAAAAAACATAATGGAAAATGCAATGCCAAAAACGATGCCAGCAAGGTTGGAAAATAGAAAGGTTTTGTTCTTAAACAGATCAAGGTCAAACAGTGGTTCTGGATTGATGTTAGCCCAAGGGATGTAGCTTAAAATCACAGCCAAGCCTAGTAACATGATGCCAGTCAGTTCTGGTGTAGTCCAATGCGCTGAATTCAATTCGACGATGCCGAAGGCAATCGCGCCAATACCTGTAATCAATAACAACATGCCAACCCAGTCTAAGCGCATTTTGTCTCTAGGCTGCGTTGACTCGTGCAATGTGGTCATGCTTTGCCATAGACAAAACAAACCAATTGGAATGTTGATGAAAAATGCCCACTGCCAGCCACCGATATCAATGATAAATGAGCCGACCCCTGGGCCTAATGCAGCAGCTAAAGCACCCACAGCGCCCCATGCGCCCATGACAACCATGCGCTTTTCTCTAGGGAAAGCCTCAAGCACAATGGCTAGTGCAGCAGGCGAGAGTAAACAGGCACCAATAGACTGAAAGACTCTAGCTACAATCAGCCAAAAAACACTTGGAGAAGCGCCACAAGCGAGTGATGCTGTAATAAAGAGTGTGACTCCCAACATAAATACTTTTTTTCTACCGTACTTATCAGCAATACCACCCGCTGGGATTAGCATGGCTGCATACACTATCGAATAAGCATTCATTGCCCAAGATAAGTCGGCAGCCGTAGAGGTTGGGAAACTTTGCAGAATATTATTAAACCCTGCATACAAGATAGTGGTATCGAGTGACACCATAAAGACTGCAATGCATGCAATTGCAAACACGCGCCATGCCCCTGGCATTACTTTCTCGCTTGGGGTATATACAAACTCTGCTGGTTTCATCTATGTTCTCACTATTCAGTCTAAATAATGGGTGAAACTGGCCACTCCTCTATAAGTGGCCAGCTCATTAGTGACTCAAGAAAAAATCCGCTGAGTTAACAAATGCATCGTGATACTGAAAGATTGAACCATGATTAGAATCAGGATAAAGCACTAATTGCGCATTTTTTAGTTGCTTATACATCATGATTGATCCTTCGGTAGGTAACATAGTGTCGTTACTACCAGTCACAACCAATACAGGCTGGTGGATTGCTTTTAAGGTTTTATACTCAGGGTCTGGTGTACTGGTAAATACAATTAACGCTTTACCATGAGCATCTGCAATTTCCTTACCGCTCTCAGGATCCCGGTCTTTTGTTCTTGCATATACTCTTGCCAAAAATTCACTGCCAGCTTGCTTACCTGCATCTGTTTGCGAAAAGAATAAATAATCGCGTGGATCAGGTGCATTGGCTCTTGAAAATGCTTCGCCAAGTACTTTCATCAAATTGTTACCGCCCCCTTGATAGGTAGTCCCGGCAAGAATGACTTTGTGGACTAATTCAGGGTGTTGAGCAGCTAATTCCTGAGCAACAAAGCCACCCATAGAAAAGCCCAATAAATCGATTTGTTTATAGCCTAATGCTTGAATAAACGCATAAGCATCGGCTGTCATTTGTGCAACGCTGTCTGCAACCACGCCGTTAGTTGCACCAACCCCTCTGTTATTAAATACCACAACAGGGCGAGTTTTTGCTAAAGCATTCACTACAGCTGGGTCCCAAGCATCCATATTGCCAGTAAAGTGCTGTAGCAACACTAAAGGCGTTCCTGATTTTGGTCCCAGCGTGCGATACGAAAATTTGACGCCATTGGCCTCTATATATTTGGTAGGTGCTGTTTCTAATTTTTCAGCAGCTAAAGCAGAGCCAGACTCGACCACTGAAAACGTGGTGGCTATTAGCAGTAGGGATTTTAAAAATGTATGCATATATAACTCCTTTTTGGTTTGTGTTTGGACTACAAAAATAGTGTTTAACGCTACGTCTAACTTAAGTAGCGGCTTGCTGGCGTTGTGTGGGATAAATTGGGGGCTAGTGCTTTGCGTGCACTTTCTAGCACATGCCAATCATTCAAATCTGGTAATGATGGAATGGTGATGACCTCTCCCATGTCGAAGCCAGCCAAAGCCGCATCGACCAATGCTTCTGGATTCATGACGATTTGGGCTGGGAGATGATTCACTGGCAACCCGCTTTTATCCCAAAATGGCGTATCGATAGCGCCAGGCAACACTGCTTGTACTCTGATACCTTTATCAGCAAGCTCAAGATGCATGGATTGTGTGAAATTCACTACGTAGGCTTTTGAACCACTGTATGCGCCATTGAGTAGCTCTGGTGCCAGTGCCACGATGGATGCAATATTGATGATGGCACCATGACCACTTGTAATTAACCCTGGCGTAATAGCGGCTGATAATCGTGTGAGCGCAATGACATTTAATGAAATCATGGTTTCGATATCATCTATATTGGATTCCGCAAGTTTTGTTACTGCACCCAGCCCTGCATTATTGACCAGTAAAGTAATGCTACTGTCTGCACGAAGAATGCTTTCGATACGCGCTAACTCTTCTTTCAAAGTCAAATCGGCCGAGATCACTGTTACGTTTACTGCATGATCAGCTTTTATCTTGTCGGCAACCCCGTTCAGCTTTGCTTCATCACGTGCGACTAAAATAAGGTCATAGCCGCGTTTAGCCAGTCGATCTGCATAGATAGCCCCTATACCCGTTGATGCGCCTGTGATTAACGCTTTGCCTTGTTTTTGTATTGAACTCATATTCACCTCTGCTATTAAAAATATAATGAAAATTGATAATTAAATACCAATCGGTAAATAAATATAATTCAATCGCTATTGCCATGTCAATCTTTTTTTGTAACAATTGGTATATTAATTAATTTATGAGATCAATCATGACAATTGAGGTTAAAAAGTTACGAGGTCGTCCCAGAGTGTTTGACATGGATGAAGCACTTGATAAAGCGCTAAATATTTTTTGGGAAAGAGGTTATGAGGGTGCATCTTTAGCGGAACTGACCGAAACATTAGGCATTAATAAACCCAGCCTTTACGCAGCTTTTGGAAATAAAGAAGAGTTGTTTAAAAAAGCACTATTAAGATATGCAACTGGCCCTGTAGCGTTTGTTAAAGTCGCCATGAGTGAACCGACCGCTTATAAAGTTGCACAGACCTTTTTAGTTAAAGCTGCAGAATTTCTTACTGATTCCCAGCACCCCAAAGGATGCATGATTGTTCAGGGAGCGCTATCCAGTGGTGAAAGTGCTGAAGTCGTACGTAATGTCTTAATTAAACAAAGAGCCTCATACGAAAACTTATTAGCAGAACGTTTTATGAGAGCAAAAATAGAGGGTGATTTACCATCTGATGCTAATCCTAAGGATTTGGCTAAGTATCTGGCTACCCTGCACCAAGGCATGTCCGTACAAGCAACCAGCGGTGCTACAAAAGAAGAGCTTTTAGAAATGGTTTATCTGGCACTTAAGGTTTGGCCGAAATAAGAAGAGGTAACAGAAGCCTTATCGGCTCCTGAAGAATACCCTAGGAAAATGCTCTCAGAAATGAAACAAATCACTAAAGAAACTATTTCTCAATGCTTACAAAAAAAGGGCTATTTGATTAAAATAGCCCTTTCAATAAAGTCTAGCTTTTAAGAAAAATCTAGATATCAATGAGAACCTACACAACTAAACGTCTAAGTTACCCACACCTAGCGCATTGCTTTCAATAAATGCTCTACGTGGTTCTACGTTATCGCCCATTAAAGTGGTAAAGATTTCATCAGCGGCAATCGCATCATCAATCTGTACTTTGAGTAAGCGACGTACTTTCGGATCCATGGTGGTTTCCCATAACTGTTCCGGGTTCATCTCGCCCAAGCCCTTATAGCGTTGAATATTGAGGCCGTGTTTAGCTTCTGCTAATAGCCAGTCCAGTGCTTGTTTAAAGGTAGTCACGGCTTGTTCTTTTTCACCACGTTTAATCATGGCACCAGCGCCTAGCAAATTATTGACCATAGCGGATGCGCGGCTGATTTGACGATAATCGCCACTGCCTAAAAACTCTGCGTCCACAACACAGCTTTGTAGGTTGCCATGCACGTATTTGTTCACTTCTAAACGGTAGCTATTGGTTTCTTGGTCTAACGCAACAATCACTTCTGAACCTGTAGCGCCTAAAATGGGACGCAGTTTTGCTGCTGCTGCTTCTGCATCGGCTTCTGTCGCAATGCTAATCTCGCCTAAGTCTTGCATCGCGCGCAGTACGCTTTCATCGTAAAGCGCAGCAATACGGCGAATCACAGCTTCTGTGAGTACCATTTGCTTGGCAATGGCTGTGAGTGCTTGCTCTTTGATCACTTCTCCATCTGTTTTGGTCAATAGTTCTGCATTCTTCAACGCTGATTGCAACAAGTATTCATCCAACTCGTGCTCATCTTTGATGTAACGCTCATCTCGGCCCTGCTTGACTTTATAGAGTGGTGGCTGGGCGATGTAAATATGACCGCGCTCTACCAACTCTGTCATTTGGCGGTAGAAGAAAGTAAGTAATAGCGTACGGATGTGCGCACCATCCACGTCCGCATCGGTCATGATAATAATGCGGTGGTAACGTAGTTTTTCTGCGTTGAAATCGGCCTTACCAATACTGGTGCCCAATGCAGTAATCAGTGTGGCAATCTCTTGTGAGCCAAGCAACTTATCAAAACGTGCTTTTTCCACGTTTAAAATTTTACCCTTCAACGGCAAAATAGCTTGGTTTTTACGGTCACGCCCTTGTTTGGCCGAACCACCCGCAGAGTCACCCTCGACGAGGTAAATTTCGCACAAAGCTGGATCTTTCTCTTGGCAATCGGCCAGTTTACCTGGCAATCCCATGGTATCCATCACGCCTTTACGACGCGTAATCTCACGCGCTTTACGCGCTGCCTCGCGCGCACGTGCGGCTTCTACAATTTTGCCGCAGATAATTTTGGCATCCACTGGGTTTTCTTGTAAAAACTCCGCTAATTTTGCTGCCACCACTTCTTGCACCACAGGCTGTACTTCACTCGAGACCAGTTTATCTTTGGTTTGAGATGAGAATTTAGGATCCGGCACTTTGACAGAAAGCACACAAGTAATACCTTCGCGCATATCGTCGCCGGTGGTTTCTACTTTGGCTTTTTTCGCTAATTCGCTTTGTTCAATATATTGATTCAGCGTGCGTGTCATGGCCGTACGTAAGCCAGTTAAGTGGGTGCCGCCATCACGTTGTGGAATGTTATTGGTAAAGCATTGCACTGTTTCAGAGTAGCTATCGTTCCATTGCATGGCCACTTCTACCGTCATGCCCTCTTTTTCACCGCTGGCATAAAACGTTTTAGGGTGTAGCACTGTTTTACTACGGTTCATGTACTCCACAAAGCCTTTAATGCCGCCAGAATAAGCAAAGTTTTCGGATTTTCCATTGCGCTGATCAATCAACTCAATTTTCACACCATTGTTTAAAAAAGAGAGTTCGCGAATACGTTTGGCTAAAATTTCAAAGTGGTATTCCACCAATACAAACGTTTCTACCGATGCTAAAAAGTGAACTTCTGTTCCCTTTTTCTCGGTTGTCCCTGTGACAACCAAAGGCGCAACGGGCACGCCGCGCTTAAATTCCATTTGGTGTACTTTACCTTTGCGGTAAATTTTTAAGCGTAACCAATCTGATAGCGCATTGACCACAGAAACACCCACGCCATGTAAACCGCCGGACACTTTGTAAGAGTTTTGGTCAAATTTTCCGCCAGCATGTAATTCCGTCATCACGATTTCTGCTGCCGAACGCTTAGGTTCGTGTTTATCATCGTCTTTAATGTCCGTTGGAATTCCACGGCCATTATCAGAAACACTGATGGAATTATCTGGATGGATGATGACTTTAATATCATCGCAATGGCCTGCTAATGCTTCGTCAATCGCGTTATCCAATACCTCAAACACCATGTGGTGTAGCCCGGAACCGTCGGAAGTATCGCCAATGTACATACCTGGGCGTTTACGTACTGCGTCTAGACCTTCTAAGATTTTAATACTGTCTGAGTTATATTCTTGTTGCTCTGCCATAGGACCTTCTTAATGAATTGCTAGGTGTTAATTAAATGAATGGATTAAATACGCATCGGCATGACCACGTATTTATAATTTTCATCATGCAAAGTGGTGATTAAACAACTGCTATTGGCATCTGCAAAGGAGAACACAATATCATCATCTGCGACATTATTCAGCACATCGATCAAGTATGTCACATTAAATCCAATGTCCAATGTATCTTTGCCGTAGTCAATATCCAGTTCCTCTTCGGCTTCTTCTTGTTCCGTATTGGTGCTAATCAGCTTTAGGTGATTTGGACTGAGCACCATGCGAATACCACGGTATTTTTCATTAGATAAAATCGATGCACGTTGCATGGCCGTTAACACGGCTAAGCGGTTGACGGTAAAGGTGTTTTGGTGCCCTTGTGGGATCACGCGGTTGTAATCCGGGAATTTCCCATCAATCACTTTTGAAATCAACTTGATTTCACCAAACGCAAAATTCACTTGGCCATTAGCAATCTCTATGCTGATTTCTTCATCGCTATCGTTCAGTAGTTTAATCAGTTCCAGCACGGTTTTACGCGGCAGAATCACTTCTGTTTTTTCGTAACTTTGCGCTAGGGTGGTAGAGGTATAGCTTAAACGGTGGCCATCGGTACCCACAATATTCAACTGTTGGCCATTCACCTCTAACAACAAACCGTTTAAGTAATAACGGATATCTTGTTGTGCCATGGCAAATTCCACTTGTTTCAATAGTTTTTTAAACGCCAATTGAGACAATGTGAGTTGGATATGTTGTCCTGCTGCCTTGGTCATCACCGGATAATCGGTTGCTGGTAACGTTTGCAAATTGAATCGGCTTTTTCCAGCTTTTAATAAAATACGGCTATCTTTGCTAGTTAAATCAATTTCTGACGAATCAGGCAGAGAACGGCAAATATCTAATAATTTTTTAGCTGAGATAGTGGTCGATAAATCTCCACTAGAAGCATTTTCTATCGTCAGTGAAATTTGCATTTCCAGATCGGTTGCCGTGAGCTGGATTTTATTATTCTTAGCTTCTAACAATAAGTTAGAAAGGATAGGTAACGTATGGCGTCTTTCAACAATACCAGTCACGTTCGTTAATGGCTTTAATAACACTTCTCTGTTTATTTTAATTTGCATAATGTTACCTAATTTATTTTTTATCTAATTAATAATTTAATATATAAATAAAACAATAGTAATAATAATGATGACTAAATCTGTTGATAGCTTTTATTTATCAATATAATCAATCAATTAAACCATATTAACCTTGTGTAAAACTGTTCATATTGCTGTGCATCATTTGTGTATTAAATTTTACTTTATGTAAATTCAAGACTTATACATATTTTATACACAACACATTTCACTACTTATCCACAACCCTACCTACCCTTTAATCGCGTATGACTTGCGTTAAAAAACCAATATCACGCGCAATAGTTTGGTCATTTAAGCGTAACTGTTCTACTTCTTCACATGCGTGCATCACCGTGGTGTGGTGACGGCTACCAAAGGCTTCACCAATTTCTGGAAAACTATGATTGGTAAGCTCACGCGCCAAACTCATGGCAATTTGTCTGGGTCTGGCAAAATTACGTGCGCGTTTTTTACTATACATTTCGCTCACTTTAATTTTGTAATAATCCGCAACGGTTTTTTGGATATTCTCAATCGTAATTTGACGACCACGTACCGCAATCAGGTCACGTAAGGCATCTTTGGCCAAATGAATATCAATGGGATGCCCGGTAAAATTAGCCATGGCAATAATACGATTGAGCGCACCTTCCAGCTCTCGCACACTGGAGCGAATCTGTTTTGCGACAAAAAACGCCACATCTTCATGCAGATGGATATTAACGCTTTCAGCCTTTTTAAGCAAAATTGCCACGCGCATTTCAAGTTCCGGCGGCTCAATGGCAACAGTTAATCCCCAGCTGAATCGAGTGCGTAAACGTTCATCTACGTCGATGATTTCTTTCGGGTAAGTATCGCAAGTAATCACGATTTGTTTCTTTTCTTCGATCAATGTATTAAACGCGTAAAAGAACTCTTCTTGCGTACGTGTTTTTTTGGCAAAAAACTGAATATCATCAATCAACAACAAATCTAGAGAATGGTACTGCTGCTTGAACTCATCAAAGGCTTTGTTCTCATAAGCTTTGACGACATCTGACACATAGCGTTCAGCATGGAGGTAACGAATGTTAGCATTGGGCTTCTCTTTTTTCAGCTGGTTGCCAATGGCTTGTAATAGATGTGTTTTACCCAACCCCACCCCACCGTATATGAATAAGGGGTTATAAGCTTGCCCGGGATTGTCTGCTACCTGAATGGCTGCTGCACGTGCTAGCTGATTGGCGCGACCGGTCACATAGTTATCAAAGTTAAACGCTAAATTTAAACCGGAGGCACGCTCATTGGATCTGCGCTCATTGCTGCTCCGTTGTTGATTGAGTTTCGGTAACGCTTCTTGTGCATGGGCCACAGACATGGATTTTGTATGAATAATATCCGTTGATGGCGCATCGGAGTGGATAGATTTACTCGCACTTTTGATAGGCTTGGTAGGCGTCTGATCGCCATTGTGGACGTCTAATTCGATATGAATATTATCAGGGAGTAGCTCTTCAGCCAGCGTCTGGATTTTGGAATAAAACTTATCTTTGATCCATTGCTGTACAAAACGATTGGGCGCCAACAGGCGAATAGCATCCGGTTGCACATCCACTTTTAATGGTTTTATCCAGGTATTGAATTGTTGCGGCGACAACTCTTTCTCAAACCGCAGCAAGCAAGTAGACCAAAAATTATCCATGAATACCCAAAAATTAAAAAAGCGAATGAATTCAAGACGATGAATTATTATCTCAATAGAAAAATCACCTAACCATTTGATTTAATTAAAAAATTGGTTTATTATGCGGGGTGATTTGCATATAGGATTTTAGCGCGTTTATGCAGACTTATCCACAGCTTGTGCCAAATAAATATATCCATCAAATAAATAAAAAAATCATTGACATACATAAGTGAAATGGGGTCTAATACACGGCTTTGTAAAACACGTCAAACAAACGCCATCAGTGGCTTGGAGATTTAAATGAAACGTACCTATCAACCATCTAAAACACGTCGTGCACGTACACACGGTTTTTTAGTGCGCATGAAAACCAAAGGTGGTCGTGCAGTGATTGCAGCACGTCGTGCAAAAGGTCGTAAACGCTTAGGTTTATAACACAAATACTTTGCAGAGGCTGAGTGCTGATGCAAACATTAGTAATGCTCAAAAAAACGGATGAATTTTCATCCGTTTTTAGTTTCAGAAAACGCATTTCTTCACACTTTTTTGTAGTACATTACAGACCGAGCTTATCGCCATCGATGCGTGTCGGGTTTGTGGTAGCAAAAAAAGTGGCCAAGCACGCAGTAGAGCGTAACTATATGCGGCGTGTATTGCGAGAGGTCTGCCGCCATGGATTGACAGTGAGCCTGACGGCAGATGTGGTGATTCAGGTGCAGAAAAAATTTATTAAGCAAGACTTTAGCCAAGTGAATCAAGAGCTGAATGTGATTCTGAATAAAATTCAGAAGAAATTAAATGGCGAATGATGTTTAAGGTAGAACAGTGTGCGTAATGTGGCGATTATGTTGGTAAAACTGTATCAATGGATATTCAGCCCATTTGTTGGGATGCATTGTCGATTTTCGCCCAGCTGTTCCCATTACGCTATTTCAGCCTTTACAAAATATGGTTTTTTTAAGGGGTGTTATTTAGCCACCCTACGCATTGCGCGCTGTCATCCATGGCATGCGGGCGGTCATGATCCAGTCCCTTGAATGGATTCAATTTTTAATCTTCATTAACGTATAAAGAGTGTTATGGATACCAGACGTATAATTTTATTTGTCATTTTCTCCTTTTCTATCATGATGTTATGGGATGCATGGCAACGCAAAGATGCACCGCCAGTGGCACCCTCTGCGCAGGTGGCTACGCAGGCAGGGGCTGCAGCATCAAGTACAGCCGATAGCAGCACACCTACGGATGTGGCAAAAGATGCGTTTACATTGGCACGTGGTCAGCGCGTACAAGTAGAGACGGATTTGTTTCAAGCGGAAATCGATACCAATGGCGCTGATTTGCGACAACTCACTTTACGTAAGCATCGTGCAAATACTGGGGATGGCCAGTATGAGTTATTAAGTGACGCTGCCAAGCCTATGCTATATGTGGCGCAAACTGGCTTAAAGGGCGATCATTTACCGACGCATCGCGCAGTATTCACCACTGCACAAACCAGCTATCAGATGGCAGAAGGTGCCGATACACTGGAAGTGAAACTCAGTGCGCCAGTCGAGAATGGTGTGGCTGTGGATAAGATCTACACCTTCCACCGCAACAACTATGCGATTGATGTGCGCTACGAAATTAAAAATGATAGCACCGCGAGCATCACACCTTCCGTCTATTACCAAATCATTCATGACAATAAATCCAATCAGGGCTCTGCCATGATGCCAACCTTTACCGGTGGCGCCTACTACAATGAGACGGATAAGTACAAAAAAGTGAAGTTTGATGAAATGGCTAAACAAGATTTGGCCGTGAAAGCAAAAGACGGTTGGGTCGGCTTGGTTCAGCATTACTTTGTAGGTGCGTGGATTCCTAAAGCAGGTTTAGAGCGTAAGTTTTACACCTCACAACTTACAGACCACTACTTCTCTATTGGTAGCATGAGCCCGCTGGGCAGCGTAGCAGCAGGCGCTAGTTTGACTGTGCCTGCGCAATTGTACGTGGGCCCACAAACGCAAAAAGACTTGGAAGCTACCGCACCAGGCTTGGAATATGTGGTGGATTACGGCATCTTGACGATTATTGCGAAGCCTTTGTTCTGGTTGTTATCCCAACTGTATGAACTGGTGAAAAACTGGGGTGTGGCGATTATCTTACTGACCGTGATTATCAAAGCCGCTTTCTTCAAGCTATCAGCTTCTAGCTATAAGAGCATGGCACAGATGCGTGAATTAGCACCGCGCTTACAAGCCATGAAAGAAAAATTTGGCGACGATAAGCAAAAAATGCAGCAAGCGATGCTGGAAATGTACCGCACAGAAAAGATCAACCCGATGGGTGGCTGCTTGCCAATTTTAGTGCAAATCCCTGTTTTCATTGCACTTTATTGGGTGTTGCTAGGCTCGGTTGAATTGCGTCATGCCCCATTCTTTGGTTGGATTAAGGATTTGTCTGCGGTTGACCCTTGGTACATCTTGCCGCTATTAATGGGTGCTACCATGATTATTCAGACTTTCTTAAACCCTGCGCCGACTGATCCGATTCAGGCCAAAGTGATGAAGATTATGCCGGTTGTATTCAGTGTTTTCTTCTTCTTCTTCCCGGCTGGCTTGGTGTTGTACTGGTTGGTGAATAATATTCTGTCCATTTGGCAGCAGTGGTATATCAACAAAAGTATTCACGCAGAAGCCTTAGCTAAAAAAGGCAACGCAAAAAAATAAGGTATGTCTAACCACGCACACGATACGATAGCCGCCATTGCCACAGCCAGTGGCGCAGGCGGCATCGGCATTGTGCGTGTTTCCGGCCCACTCAGTCAAAGCATCGCACAAGCGGTACTGGGCCACTGCCCTCCTCCCCGCTACGCCGCCTATCTAGATTTTAAAGATGCAGATCATGAGTTGATTGATCGTGGCATAGCCATTTTTTACCCTAACCCACACTCTTACACAGGTGAAGATGTGCTTGAACTACAAGCACATGGTGGTACGGCGTTGATGCAAATGTTGTTGGCGCGTTGCATTGCATTGGGTGCGCGTCAGGCGGTTCCGGGTGAATTTACACGACGCGCTTACCTGAATGATAAATTGGATTTGGCGCAAGCGGAAGCCGTTGCCGATATCATTAATGCTGCCACACAAGAGGCTGCCAAAAGTGCGATACGTTCGCTGTCGGGCGCATTTTCAAACACCATACATGCATTGCTAGCGCAACTCACTGAGTTGCGTATGTATGTAGAAGCTTGTCTCGATTTCCCGGAAGAAGAAATTGATTTTATTACGCAAGGTCGTGTGGCTGAAAAAATTGCGCATAATCAACAAGCATTATCGCTTGTATTTAATCAAGCCAAGCAAGGTGCATTGTTGCGTGATGGCATTCATGTGGTCCTCATTGGTCAACCTAATGTAGGTAAATCCAGTTTGATGAATGCGCTTGCAGGCGAGGAAGTGGCGATTGTCACCCCGATTGCAGGTACAACACGCGACACCATTAAAAGCGCCATTCAAATCAATGGTGTACCTTTGCATGTGATTGATACTGCAGGCTTGCGAGAAACAGAGGATGAAGTAGAAAAATTTGGGATTGCCAGAACTTGGCGAGCCACAGAAACGGCCAATATCGCATTATTATTGCTCGATTCAACTCACGGTATTACTGAGACGGAAAAATCGATTTTAGACCGCTTGCCGCAAGAAATCGCCAAAATTTGGATACACAATAAAATTGATGTGTCGCAAGAAGCCCCTAAAAATGAAAGTGTGAATGGTGAACACCATATTTATCTTTCGGCTAAAACTGGGCTGGGGTTAGATTTGCTTAAAACACAGTTATTACATTTTGCTGGCTATCAGGCGATGGGTGAAGGTGTTTACATGGCGCGGGCCCGTCATTTAAAAGCGCTTGAAGCGGTGCGTGAACATCTGGCGATTGCGGCAAGTCAAATGCACTCTGCCGAATTGGTGGCCGAGGAATTGCGCTTAGCACAAACAGCGCTCAGTACCATTACTGGTGAGTTTACTCCGGATGATTTGCTGGGTGAGATATTCAGTAAGTTTTGCATCGGCAAATAAAAAAGACCATTTGTTAAAATGGTCTTTTGGTGGGGCGTATCGTTGAAATTTATTTAACGGTCTTATTTGACGAACACGCTTAGTTTGTTAAATTTCTCCGCTAACAAATAGTAGTAAGCTAAGCGAGATTTAAAGCGCTCCTCTTTTAAAGTTTCACCCACCGCAACCACTGCAGCATCTAAAGTGGCATCAGAATCGGTTAATCCCAGTTTTTTCTTTAAAAAGTTTTCACGCACGGTGACTCTTTCAGATTCGTCACTTGCAGCTACGTATTGTGAATCATTGTTTGAAAGTACCAAAGCATAGTTTTTTGCTAAGCCATCTAGCGCTGCTGTATTTACATTTTTTGCATACTTGGTAACGAAATCTTTATGCGCTTGAATATCTGCCATCTTTAATCTCCTCAGTACATTGAAAAATATTAATCTTCACCTTTATGGAATGGTGAAATGGTCTGCCAGTTGTGCCAGTTGGCGCCCCAGGTTTGCCGGTAGAGGCAATTGCAAGAAGCGCACTAACTACCGTGCCGCCGATATCACTATAGGCGCATCGGTGGGCCTTCGTCAATACTTAACGGTTCAAACGCGCGCTGCGTTTGTTTCACGTGAAACAATCAAGGTTGTCTATACTTCTTGAATCAATGTTTAGTATTATGCTTTGCGGGTATGTTTCACGTGAAACATAGATAAATAAGTGACGTAACTATCTGTTTTGCTATAAAATTCCACCTTTAACCGAATTGATAATGCAGTGCTTATGATGCAATTTCCAGATAAATTTGATGTGATTGTGGTGGGTGGTGGCCATGCCGGTACGGAAGCCGCCTTGGCGGCAGCGCGTATGGGGCAAAAAACCTTATTACTTACCCATAATATCGAGACTTTAGGGCAGATGTCCTGCAATCCTAGCATTGGCGGGATTGGTAAAGGGCATTTGGTCAAAGAGGTGGATGCGCTAGGTGGTGCGATGGCGATGGCCACTGACGAAGGTGGTATCCAGTTTAGGATTTTAAATTCAAGCAAAGGTCCTGCGGTGCGCGCAACACGTGCACAGGCGGATCGTATTCTGTACAAAGCAGCCATTCGTAGACGCTTGGAGAATCAGCACAATTTATGGCTGTTTCAACAAGCGGTAGACGATATTATTTTAGAGGGCGATAAAGCGGTGGGCGTGGTGACGCAAATCGGCCTGCGCTTTTCTTCTAAGTCGGTCGTGCTTACCGCTGGCACATTCTTGGGCGGTTTGGTGCATGTGGGTTTACAAAACTATAGTGCTGGCCGCGCCGGCGACCCCCCTGCTATTTCTCTCGCAGCGCGTCTGCGCGAGATTGGTTTGCCAGCGGGGCGTTTAAAAACCGGCACCCCTCCCCGTATTGATGGACGCACCATTGATTATAGTGTGATGGCGGAACAGCCTGGTGATTACCCGGTGCCAGTGTTTTCATTTTTGGGCAATGTGGCACAACACCCGGCACAACTACCTTGCTGGATTACGCATACGAATGAACGCACGCATGACATTATCCGCAGTGGTTTGGATCGCTCACCGATGTACACGGGAGTGATTGAGGGCGTGGGCCCGCGCTACTGTCCGAGCGTAGAAGATAAAATTCACCGCTTCGCAGATAAAGAGTCGCATCAAATCTTTTTGGAGCCAGAAGGCTTAAATACCAATGAGATTTACCCGAATGGTATTTCTACGAGTTTGCCGTTTGATATTCAATTGGGCTTGGTCCGCTCAATCAAGGGTTTGGAGAATGCGCATATCCTTAGGCCTGGTTATGCCATTGAGTACGATTACTACGATCCGCGTGGTTTAAAAAATACTTTAGAGACAAAAGCGGTTCAAGGTTTGTTTTTTGCCGGTCAGATTAACGGTACCACTGGTTATGAAGAGGCCGCTGCGCAAGGTTTGCTTGCGGGTGCTAATGCGGCGCTTTATGCGCAAGAAAAAGAAGGCTGGTGTCCAGCGCGGGATGAAGCATATTTGGGTGTGTTGGTGGATGACTTGATTACCACGGGCGTGACTGAGCCATACCGCATGTTTACCAGTCGTGCCGAGTACCGCTTACAGCTGCGTGAAGACAATGCGGATATGCGTTTAACCGCTAAAGGCCGAGAGTTGGGCTTGGTTGACGATGCGCGCTGGGCGGCTTTTGAGAAAAAACTAGAAGCTGTATCGCGTGAGCAAGAGCGCTTGAAAAAGACTTTTGTGCAAGTGGCGGCAGACGATGTTTCACGTGAAACACAAGCGGCGATTTTAGGTAAGCCTTTAGAGCATGAGTACAGCTTGTTTGAATTATTGCGTCGCCCAGAAGTAAGTTACGAGGGCATGCTGAGCTTGGGTGAACTGGGCATGGGTGAGCTTGATGCATCTGTGCGTGAGCAGGTCGAGATTGCCGCCAAATATCAAGGGTATATCGACCGTCAAAAAGATGAAATTGCCAAACAAAAAGGCAGTGAGCATATTAAGCTGGGTGCCGAGATTGACTATGCGGATGTGCATGGGTTGAGCATTGAGGCGCGTCAAAAGTTGGTGGCGCATAAGCCAGAAACGATTGGCCAGGCTGGCCGTATCTCAGGCATTACGCCGGCAACCATTTCGTTGTTGTTGGTGTATTTAAAGCGCAAACATAAAAAGCAAGCAGCGCAGACTAATATCGAAGCAGCATGACAGAGGCGGAGCAATTGGCCGATGGCATCCGCCAGATGGGTTTGGATGTCAGTGAACAGGCGCAACACACATTGTTGCAGTACTTGGCTTTGCTACAAAAGTGGAACAAAGTATATAACTTGACCGCGGTACGTGATCCCAAACAAATGGTGACGTTACATTTGTTGGATAGTTTAAGTGTGCTGCCATACGTTAAAGGGCCGTATTTGCTAGATGTTGGCAGTGGTGCTGGTTTGCCCGGAATTGTATTGGCCATTTGTCGACCCGACCTACAAGTGACCACTATTGATACGGTGCAAAAGAAAGCCATCTTTATGCGGCAAGTCAAAGGTGAGTTGGGCTTGGACAACTTAACAGTTGTGCATGCGCGGGTAGAAACATTTCAGCCGCAGCAATTGTTCAATCAAGTGATTTCAAGGGCTTTTTCTGAAATCGCGTTGTTGTTTCAGCTCGCCCAACACTTAATTGCAAGCCCTGGTGAATGGCTGGCCATGAAAGGCCTGATGCCCGCGCCTGAGCTGGAAAAGTTAGTTGCGCAGCCCAAGGCGGTGATTCCATTACGGGTAGCGGGTTTGGCAGCGGAAAGACATCTGATTATATTTGATAGCGTTGTGTTTGAAGGTCATGCATGAAAATTCTGGCAATTACAAATCAAAAAGGCGGTGTGGGTAAAACCACTACCTGCGTGAATCTGGCGGCTAGCTTGGCACACCGCGGCAAAAAAGTATTGCTGGTGGATTTGGATCCACAAGGCAATGCCAGTACCGGCAGTGGTATTGATAAAGCGCATTTGAAATATAGTATTTATCATGTGTTAATTAATGATAAAACCTTGCAGGAAGTTATTGTGCCTAGCGAGCAAGGCGGGTTTGACGTTGCGCCGTCCAATCGCGAGCTGGCCGGTGCGGAAGTTGAGCTGGTAAATGAGATGGCACGCGAGACGCGTTTAAAGCAAGCCATCGCTCAGTTGGATGGTGCATATGATTACGTGTTGTTGGATTGCCCCCCTGCCCTCAATTTAGTCACGGTCAATGCATTGACGGCAGCGCATTCAGTGATGATCCCCATGCAGTGTGAATACTATGCGCTGGAAGGTTTGTCTGATTTGGTCAACACCATTAAAAAAGTGCGTGCGCATTTAAATCCGGTGCTGGAAATTGAAGGGCTGTTGCGCACCATGTTTGATAACCGCAATATGTTGGCCAGCCAAGTGTCTTCGCAGTTAGTGAGTCACTTCGGCAAAAAAGTGTATCAAACAGTGATTCCAAGAAATATTCGTTTGGCAGAAGCGCCAAGTTACGGCATGCCAGTGCTGATGTATGACAAAACCTCTAAAGGTGCGATGGCTTATTTAGAGTTGGCGAACGAAATTATTCATACAAAACAATAACTATTTTAAAAGGTCGGTGTGATGGTAAAACCTAAAGGTTTGGGTCGAGGATTGGATGCGTTGTTGGCGGGTGACATGGGCACCGTTGGTGAGGCAGATGCGCTGCGCATGTTGCGCGTGAGTCAGTTGCAGCCAGGCAAGTATCAGCCGCGTGCTTATATGGACAATGCCGCGCTCGAGACATTGGCGGAGAGCATCAAAGCGCAAGGCATCATGCAGCCTATTTTGGTGCGCGAAATTGCCGATGAGCGCTATGAAATTATTGCAGGTGAACGTCGTTGGCGTGCTTCTCAATTGGCGGGCTTGGATGAGGTGCCAGTATTGGTGCGTGCCATCGCTGATGAGTCCGCGCTGGCGATGGCCTTGATTGAAAATATTCAACGTGAAAACTTAAATCCGCTAGAAGAGGCCTTGGGCATTAAGCGTTTAATCGATGAGTTTGCGATGACGCATGAACAAGCTGCGCAGGCGGTTGGACGTTCACGTGTTGCGGTCTCTAATTTGTTACGTTTACTGACCTTAAGCCAGCCAGTGCAAGAGTTGCTCATGCACAATCAATTGGATATGGGCCATGCGCGTGCGTTAATTGGTTTGGAGCCAGCACAGCAAGTGATGCTGGCCAATAAGACCATACAAAATGATTTATCCGTGCGTGATGTGGAGCGTGCAGCAAAACAACCTGCATTGTCATCGACCAAGCAAAAAGCACAGGTGCGTGATGATGTGGCGATATTGGAGGAGCGCTTGAGCGATGCGCTTGGCGCCACGGTTTCGATTGCAGCTAAAGCAAGCGGCGCCGGTACGTTGAAGATTCAGTATAGTCACCTAGACCAACTGGACGACATCATAGCAAAACTCTCGCGCAAATAAGGTGAATGCAATACGAAAGTATAAAACACGTGCTAAGTATTTCATTTTGCTAGTACATTCAGTTATTTAACGTACATTAAATGCTTGACTAAAAGGCTGTAATAATTCAAAATCGCGGCTCCTTTGGCTAAAGCCCATTTCAATACCATTGAAATGAAAAAAGTATGAACACTACGAACAACGGCTTAGCTACAAATAATATGGTTAGCAATATGATGCGATGGCAGATGTCCGCGACAGCAGTGGTGGCGGTGCTGGCCTTGTTGCTGAGTGGAATGCATGCATTCTTTTCGGTGCTTGCTGGCGGCTTATCCGTGTTAGTGGGTGCTTACATAGCGTCGCGAATTTTAGCGCGAAATGAGGGGAATCAAGAGCCCTCCTCTGTGCTGGTTAATTTGCTGAAAGCAGAAGCAGTCAAGATTGTAGTGATTGCAACTTTATTGTTTGTGGTATTTAAAGTATATGCGCAGTTAGTGCCTTTTGCGCTGATTGCCGGTTTGGCGGCTGCAGCAATATTTTCTGGTGCAGCATTAGCAAAAACAGATAAATCGATTTGATTTATCTACGAAGAATTAATTAACGGTTATTTAAGAACATTATGACGACAGAACACGCACAACAAGCTGAACATGCGCTAACGCCATCTAGTTACATTGCCCACCATTTAAGCTTTAATGCGCAGCCAGTGGGCGATGGCAGTTTCTGGACATTGCATATTGATACATTGGCAATGTCAGTGTTTCTGGGTTTAGTGGTCATGGGTCTGGTATGGTGGGTAGCCCGTGGCGCTACTGCTGGCGTGCCAACTAAACGTCAGGCCTTTGTTGAGTTAGTGTTTGGTTTTGTGGATGACCAAGTTAAAAATATTTTCCACGGTGACCGTCATAGCTTTATTGCCCCAACAGCATTGACGGTTTTTTTATGGGTGTTCGCAATGAATGCCATGGACTTCTTACCTGTCGATATTTTTGCAAAATTCATGCATAGCTTGGGTTTTGAAAAATGGCGTGCAGTCCCTACTTCCGATATTAATACAACCTTTGCTTTGGCACTGGCTGTTTGGTTCTTGATGATTTTCTTCTCTATTAAAGCTAAAGGCTTGGGTGGTTGGATTCACGAGCTATTCTGTTCGCCATTTGGCAGCAAAGTCTGGGTGTGGCCAGCTAACTTCTTATTCAACATGATTGAATATGTGTCAAAACCACTTTCTCACTCTCTACGTTTGTTCGGCAATATGTATGCCGGTGAAGTAATTTTCTTGTTGCTGGGTTTATGGGCTGCTACAGGCTTAACCGGTACAGTAGCTGCAGCAATTTTGGGTGCTGGCTGGTCTATCTTTCATATTCTGATTGTGGCGTTACAAGCGTTTATTTTTATGATGTTGACTGTGGTGTATTTGGCCATGGCGCATGAATCACACTAAGTGATTGAAGCAAGGTTTTTGTAGTTAGTTTTAATAGTAGTTGTTTTTAATTTTTTTATAAGGGTATTACAAATGGAAAACTTACAACTTTTAGCAATGATTCAAGCTTACACAGGCGTTGGCATTGGTTTGATTATTGGTTTAGGTGCTTTAGGCGCTTGCGTGGGTATCGGTATCATGTGTGCTAGCTTCTTGGAAGGCGCAGCACGTCAACCAGAAATGATCCCAGCATTGCAAGGTAAAGTGTTCTTGCTATTAGGTTTGATCGATGCGTCATTCATTATCGGTGTTGGTTTAGCCATGATGTTCGCGTTTGCAAACCCATTATTAAGCGTAGTTGCACAATAATTAAGTAGTGAATGATTTGGTTTAAGCATGGGCTTAAACCACTTTAATGACGCATGCTTTATTGATATTTAATTTGGATCAAAAATGAACATTAACTTTACACTAGTCGCACAAGCTATCGCATTTGCTGTGCTGATTTGGTTCACGGTGAAATTCGTTTGGCCGCCGCTGTTAAAAGCGATTGAAACACGCCAAAAGGAAATTGCTGATGGTTTAGCCGCAGCACAAGAAGGTAGAAGTGCTTTGGAAGTTGCTGCAAAGAAATCTGAAGCAGCGCTAACAGAAGCTAAACAAAAAGCGAGCGAGATCATTGGTCAAGCAGAAAAACGTGCTACGCAAATTGTTGAAGAAGCGAAAACCAATGCCAAGGTTGAAGGTGATCGCATTATTGCAGGTGCAAAAGCTGAAATCGATCAAGAAGTAAACCGTGCAAAAGAAGGTTTGCGTGCGCAAGTTTCTAGCCTTGCCGTAGCAGGTGCAGAAAAAATCTTACGTAAAGAAATTGATGCCAAAGCGCATAGCGATATGCTTTCTAAACTTGCAGCAGAACTATAAGGAAACGACATGGCTGAACTATCAACCATCGCTAGACCTTATGCTGTAGCCGCTTACAAGTTGGCAAAAGAGAAAAAAGCGCTCGCTAAATGGTCTGAAATGTTAGGTTTTGCAACTGCCGTCATCAATGACGCGAACATGCAAGCCTACATTCAAGACCCAAAAGTGGTGAGTGCGGATTTGGAAGCTGCTTTCTTAAAAGTGTGTGGCGATAAGTTAAATGAGCATGGTCAAAACCTGATTAAGGTATTAGTGGAATATGGTCGTTTATCTGTACTGCCAGCGATTACTGAGGCGTTTGAAGCGCTGAAAGCGCAAGAAGAAGGTACTTTAGATGCACAGATCATTGCTTCTGCAAAACCAAGTGCTGCAGAAACCAAAGACTTAGTGAAGCGTTTAGAGGCCAAATTTGGCAAAAAAATCGAAGCAACGGTTTCTGTTGATCCAGAAATGATTGGTGGCTTCAAAATCATCGTTGGCGATACCGTTATCGATGCGTCTGTTAAAGGACAACTACAAAATTTAGCCTACTCGCTCACCGCGTAAGGCACATGATATTAAGCAAACTTTAGGCAAAGAGAAAATTAGGAGCCACAATGCAGTTATCTACATCAGAAATCAGTGAACTGATTAAAAGCAGATTAGAAAATTTTTCTACCACAGCTGAAGCACGTACACAGGGCACAGTGATTTCAGTGACTGACGGTATTGTTCGTATTCACGGTTTGTCCAACGTGATGTCAGGTGAAATGATTGAGTTCCCTGGCAATACATTCGGTTTAGCGCTGAACTTAGAGCGTGACTCAGTAGGCGCCGTGGTATTGGGTGACTACGAACATATTACCGAAGGTGATGTATGTAAATGTACAGGCCGTATTTTGGAAGTGCCGGTCGGTCCTGAATTGATTGGCCGCGTGGTGAACGCTTTGGGCCAACCAATTGATGGTAAAGGTCCAGTTAAAACTAAATTAACAGACAAGATTGAAAAAGTGGCACCAGGCGTGATTGCACGTAAATCGGTGTCACAACCAGTGCAAACCGGTTTGAAATCAGTTGACTCCATGGTGCCAGTTGGCCGTGGTCAACGTGAATTGATCATTGGTGACCGTCAAACTGGTAAAACAGCGGTTGCAGTAGATGCAATCATCAACCAAAAAGGTCAAAACATGACCTGTATCTACGTAGCGATTGGTCAAAAGGCTTCTACCATTGCTAACGTGGTACGCAAACTGGAAGAGAACGGCGCAATGGCCTACACCATCGTGGTGGCTGCTTCTGCTTCTGACTCTGCTGCATTGCAATTCTTGGCACCATACGCAGGTTGTACAATGGGTGAATACTTCCGTGACCGCGGTGAAGATGCATTGATTGTGTACGATGACTTGACCAAACAAGCGATTGCTTACCGTCAGATCTCATTACTATTACGTCGTCCACCAGGCCGTGAAGCTTACCCAGGTGACGTGTTCTACATCCACTCACGTTTGTTAGAGCGTGCAGCTCGTGTAAACGAAGAGTATGTAGAAAAATTCACTAACGGTGCCGTTAAAGGCAAAACTGGTTCATTGACTGCATTGCCAGTGATTGAAACAGCAGCTGGTGACGTTTCTGCATTCGTTCCAACTAACGTGATTTCTATTACCGATGGTCAGATCTTCTTGGAAACTGACTTATTTAACGCCGGTATCCGTCCAGCGATCAACGCCGGTATTTCAGTATCTCGCGTAGGTGGTGCAGCGCAAACTAAAGTCATCAAAAAATTAGGTGGCGGCGTACGTTTGGCATTAGCGCAATATCGTGAATTGGCTGCGTTCGCGCAGTTCGCTTCTGATTTGGATGAAGCTACACGTAAGCAATTGGATCGTGGTCGTATGTTTACCGAGCTGATGAAACAAGCGCAATACGCACCTTTAAGCGTTTCTAAAATGGCGATTACCTTATTTGCGGCGAACAAAGGTTACTTTGACGACGTACCAACCAATAAAGTATTAGCGTTTGAAAATGCATTGCACGGTTTCATGGGTTCTAAATACGCTAAATTGATGGATGGCATTGAAGCGAGTAAAGACTTAAGCGGCGATAACGAAAAAGCAGTTGAAGCAGCGATTCAAGACTTTAAAGCAACCAACGCCTACTAATTTAACGACTATCTAGGACACAAAATGGCTGGTAGTAAAGAGATTAGAACCAAGATCAAAAGTGTAGAAAATACACGTAAGATCACCAAGGCAATGGAAATGGTAGCCGCCTCTAAAATGCGTAAAGCGCAGGACAGAATGCGTGCCAGCCGTCCATATGCTGAGAAGATTCGTAACGTTGCCGCTCACCTTTCTTACGCGCAAGCTGAATACAAACATCCGTTTTTAATCAAACGTGATGTGGTAAAGAATGTGGGTTTGATTGTGGTGAGCTCAGATAAAGGCTTGTGCGGCGGCTTGAACACCAACGTATTGCGTTTGTCTGTGAACCAAATGAAAACTTGGGAAACCGAAGGCAAGAAAATCGCAGTGAGTGCCATTGGCAACAAAGGCTTTGGTTTCATGACCCGTGTGGGTGCGGACGTGAAGTCACACATCACCGGTTTGGGTGACACACCGCATTTGGAAAAGCTGATTGGTACCATCAAAGTGATGTTAGATGCCTATACTGCTGGCGAAATTGATCAGTTGTATATCTGCTATACCAAATTCATCAACACGATGAAGCAAGAGCCAACCATGCAACAATTGCTACCACTCAGTGGTGAGCAATTAGGTAGCGCGAAAGGCCATTGGGATTACATCTACGAACCAGAAGCTAAGCCAGTCATTGACGAGTTGATGATGCGTTATATCGAGTCACTTATTTATAATGCAGTAGCAGAAAATATGGCATCTGAGCAATCTGCACGTATGGTGGCGATGAAATCAGCCTCTGACAATGCGAAAAACGTCATTGGCGAATTGAAACTGGTTTACAACAAAGCGCGTCAAGCGGCGATTACCAAAGAGATTTCAGAGATCGTTGGTGGCGCGGCAGCAGTGGCTTAATCCAAGCCCAAAAGAATTTAATTACATCTGACTAAAGAAGTTAGGAATAGAAAATGGCAAAAGCACAAAGCAAAGCAAATGCAGCAATCGTAGGTAAAGTAGTGCAATGTATCGGCGCGGTGGTTGACGTTGAATTCCCACGCGATCAAATGCCTAAAGTATTTGATGCATTGATTATTGATGACAAAGACTCACAGGCAGAAGCAGGTTTAACGCTTGAAGTGCAACAACAATTAGGTGATGGCATTGTACGTACGATTGCCATGGGTTCATCTGACGGTTTAGCACGTGGTACAGCGTTTAAATCAACTGGTGCACAAATTCAAGTGCCGGTAGGTACCGGTACTTTGGGCCGTATTATGGACGTGTTGGGTCGCCCAATCGATGAGGCTGGTCCTATCGAGTGTGACGAGCGTCGTTCTATCCACCAAAAAGCACCAACATTTGAAGAGCTCTCCCCTTCTGTTGACCTGTTAGAGACAGGCATCAAGGTGATTGACTTGGTTTGCCCGTTTGCTAAAGGCGGTAAAGTGGGTCTGTTCGGTGGTGCGGGTGTAGGTAAAACCGTTAACATGCTAGAGCTAATCAACAACATTGCAAAACAACACTCAGGTTTATCCGTGTTTGCAGGTGTAGGTGAGCGTACACGTGAAGGTAACGACTTCTACCACGAGATGGCAGAAGCTGGCGTGATTAAGCTTGACGACATGAAAGAATCAAAAGTAGCGATGGTGTTCGGTCAAATGAACGAGCCACCGGGCAACCGTTTACGCGTAGCGTTATCAGGCTTGACCATGGCTGAAAAATTCCGTGACGAAGGCCGTGATGTGTTGTTCTTCGTAGACAACATCTACCGTTACACATTGGCCGGTACTGAAGTATCTGCGTTGTTAGGCCGTATGCCTTCAGCGGTAGGTTACCAACCTACTCTGGCTGATGAAATGGGCCGTTTACAAGAGCGTATTACTTCTACTAAAACAGGTTCTATTACGTCTATCCAAGCGGTTTATGTACCTGCGGATGACTTGACCGATCCATCACCAGCGACTACGTTCCAACATTTGGACTCAACCGTTGTATTGTCACGTGACATTGCTTCTTTAGGTATCTACCCAGCGGTGGATCCACTAGACTCTACATCACGTCAATTAGACCCATTAGTGGTAGGTGAAGAGCACTACTCAGTAGCACGTTCAGTACAACAAACATTGCAACGTTATAAAGAGTTGCGTGACATTATCGCGATTCTGGGTATGGACGAGTTGTCACCAGAAGATAAATTGGCAGTGGGCCGTGCACGTAAAATCCAACGTTTCTTGTCACAACCGTTCCACGTGGCAGAAGTGTTTACAGGTGCGCCAGGTAAATATGTGCCATTAAAAGAAACCATCAAAGGCTTTAAAGCGATTGTGGCTGGCGAATACGATCACTTGCCTGAGCAAGCGTTCTACATGGTGGGTGGCATTGAAGAAGCTGTAGAAAAGGCCAAAACTTTAAACTAGTAGTTAGAAACTATAAGTTAGTTTATTGACAACAGCTTAAGGATAAATAATGGCAAATACTGTACATATCGATGTAGTAAGCGCAGAAGCAAGCATATTCTCTGGCGAGGCCGAGTTTGTGGTGGCACCTGCGGGTGGTGGTGAGGTAGGTATTTATCCTAACCATGCACCGATGATTACTACCATTAAACCAGGTGCTTTACGTATTAAACAATCTTCAGAAGCTGAAGAGACGCTAATTTTTATTTCTGGTGGCATGTTAGAAGTGCAACCAGGCATGATTACGGTGTTGGCTGATACAGCTATTCGTGGTCATGATTTGGATGAGGCAAAAGCAATCGCAGCAAAAGAAGCGGCTGAAGAAGCGATGAAAAATCGTAGTTCAGATATGGATTATGCAAAAGCGCAAGCAGAACTGGCTGAAGCAGTTGCACAAATTCAAGCAATTCAAAAATTACGTAAAACATCACACTAAGTAAGTTATCTGTGTATATAAAAGGCAGCCTTTGGCTGCCTTTTTGTTTATACTTTCACTATATGTTTACACATCGATTCACCACTCATACAACACATTATTAACATGGCATCACTCAACATCGTTATTCTCGCTGCGGGTAAAGGTACTCGTATGCATTCTGATACACCCAAAGTACTACACCATGTGGGCGGCCAACCGATACTGGCACATGTCATCCAATGTGCGCAGGCATTGCAACCGCAGAACATCATTGTGGTATATGGGTTTGGTGGTGAGCAGGTTAAGCAGGCATTTGCACAAGAGAATATCGTCTGGGTGAACCAAGCTGAGCAAAAAGGCACCGGCCATGCCGTGCAGCAAGCCCTACCCTACTTGGATGATGGCCAAACATTGATACTGTTGGGTGATGTGCCTTTAGTGGATGTGCATGCTTGTGCGCAATTACTCAAACAATCACAGCAATCGCTAGCGCTATTGAGCTTTATCAAAGCAGATCCAACAGGTTATGGCCGAATCGTGCGTGATGCAAACCATCAGGTGAATGCGATTGTGGAGCATAAAGATGCCACAGACGCACAACGTAAAATACAAGAAGTAAATACTGGCATTATGGCCATGCCCACAACACGGTTAAAAAGCTGGTTGAGTACATTAGACAACAACAACGCCCAAGGTGAGTATTATTTAACCGATATCATAGTCTTTGCCGTAAGGGATCAAGTAGCAGTACAGGCGGTGATCACCGATGACGAGTGGTCTGTTACAGGCATCAACGCTAAAACAGACTTGGTGCAGATCGAACGTGTCTATCAGTCACGTTTAGCCACAAAGCTATTACAGCAAGGCGTGACCTTAAAAGACGCTAGCCGTATTGATATTCGCGGTAGCTTAACGTGTGGCCGTGACGTAGAAATTGATGTCAATTGCGTGTTTGAAGGCAACGCGACAATTGGTGATCGCGTACGTATCGGCGCCAATTGTGTAATTAAGAATGCAACCATACGCACAGGTGCACAGATTGCACCCTTTACGCATATCGATGACAGTATTGTGGGTGAGCAAAGCCGCATAGGCCCTTTTGCACGTTTACGTCCAGGCACAACATTGGCGGCCGATACCCATGTAGGCAACTTTGTTGAGCTCAAAAATGCGCAAGTGGATATAGGTAGCAAAATCAATCATTTGAGCTATGTGGGCGATAGTACGGTAGGTAAAAACGTGAATATCGGCGCAGGTACGATTACTTGTAATTACGATGGTGCGAATAAATTTAGAACCGTGATCGAAGATGATGCCTTTATTGGCTCCGATACGCAGCTCATTGCACCAGTCACCATTGGCAGAGGCGCAACCATAGCAGCAGGTTCTACCATTACCAAAAATGCACCGGCAGATGCTTTAACATTGTGCCGTGCCAAAGAGCAGAAATCCATTGTAGGTTGGAAACGACCACAAAAAATCAAAAAATAATCACTATGCAGTAGAAAGAAATCACCTATGTGTGGAATTGTTGGAGCCATTGCTAAACGAAATATTGTGCCCGTGTTGATAGAGGGCTTAAGCCGTCTTGAGTACCGTGGTTACGATTCGGCAGGTGTTGCTATTTTGGACACAGAAATAAAACGCGTACGCGCTGTTGGCCGCGTTTCTGAATTACAAAATAAGGCGACTGCAGAACAGCTGACTGGGCTGCTTGGCATCGGCCATACACGCTGGGCAACCCATGGTGGTGTGACAGAAAGTAACGCACACCCACATGTTTCACCCTTACAAGATGCACCGGAAATTGCGGTGGTACATAACGGCATCATTGAAAATTATGATGAGCAACGTGATAAGTTAATCAAATTAGGCTATTTGTTTGCCTCACAAACCGATACAGAAGTGATTGCTCACTTAGTACATTATCACACCAAACAAGGGTTAGATCTGCTTGCAGCAGTCAAAAAAACAGTTGCTGAACTGACCGGTGCATTTGCCATCAGCGTGATTGCGGTTAATCGTCCAGATTTGATGGTGTGTGCACGGTTAGGTTGCCCGCTGCTACTTGGTTTGGGCGAAGGTGAAAACTTTATCGCGTCAGATGTTTCTGCCGTACTATCAGTGACTAGAAAAGTCATTTATTTAGAAGATGGCGATGTGGCGGCATTGACCACAGACAGCGTGACGATTTACGGAAAAAATGATGAAGTGGTGGAAAGAAAAATCCACATGAGTGATGTTTCACTGGCATCGCTAGAGCTGGGCCCATACAGCCACTTTATGCAAAAGGAAATTCACGAACAGCCACGTGCGCTCACTGATACGATTGAGGCGCTGATTGACGACGGTGCCTTTAGGCCTGAATTGTTTGGCGATCAAGCCGAGCAAGTATTTAAGCAAGTCGACAGTGTATTGATTTTGGCGGCGGGCACCAGCTACTACGCAGGCTTAACGGCTAAATACTGGTTAGAAAGCATCGCAAAAATACCGTGCAATGTAGAGATTGCCAGTGAATATCGCTATCGTGAATCTGTCCCTAACCCGGACCAATTAATTGTGACTATCTCTCAATCGGGCGAAACTTTGGATACGATGGAGGCACTGAAACATGCTAAATCTTTGGGTCAAGAACTAAGTCTAGCCATTTGCAATGTGCAAGAAAGCGCCATTCCGCGTGCCTCTAAACTCATTTTTTATACGCGCGCCGGTGCAGAAATTGGTGTGGCTTCAACCAAAGCCTTCACCACACAGTTAGTCGCGCTATTTGTACTTGCTGCTACATTGGCTAAGCAAAAAGGTTTATTAAGTCAGTCGCAAGAGCAAGACCATTTAAGTGCGCTACGTCAGCTGGCAGGTAGTGTGCAGTTTGCGCTGAATCTTGAGCCGCAAATTAGAGAGTGGGCCAAACGCTTTGGTGACAAAGAGCATGCGCTGTTTTTAGGGCGCGGTATTCACTACCCAATTGCCATGGAAGGCGCACTTAAACTCAAAGAGATTTCCTATATTCACGCAGAAGCATATCCAGCCGGTGAATTGAAACACGGCCCGCTAGCATTGGTAGACAACAATATGCCTGTGGTGGTGATTGCACCGAACGATGCATTGTTGGAAAAAGTAAAATCTAATATGCAAGAAGTGAAAGCGCGCGGTGGCGAGCTATTTGTGTTTGCCGATGCCGATAGTCACTTTAAAGAATCTGAGGGCGTACATGTGATCCGTACGCCACGTCATGTGGGTGTGCTCTCCCCTATTTTACATACCATTCCTGTGCAGTTGCTTTCGTACCATGCCGCTCTGTTAAAAGGCACGGATGTCGATAAGCCTAGGAATTTAGCCAAGAGCGTGACGGTAGAATAATGCGAATTTTAACCGTTGATTAGGTTACATTCGCATTTTTGAAATAATTGTACTCAAAAACCTAGGGAATACTGTACAAAAACTGAATTGGTCGTTGCCGATTCAAAAGCCTCCCTGCGGTGTAAGAACATCACCCCGATACGCTGTATGTTGTCGATCAGATGATTCACCGAAATTGAGGCCATTGGACGTGTCTCACGCTTGTTTGTGTCTAGATCAATCGCATCGATAATACCAATGTCCTGATTAATTGCTTGGTAACGGTCAATGTGATTGTGCATGTCGTGTTCCAACCCCGCAGTAAGTGATATAAAGGTGTTGGATGAAAAAAGATGGCCGAGGGTTAAGCCAGTGATAAGCGTTTCAGTGTTCTGTTTTAGGCGTTTGTAACTTAACGGTGCGGTGACACTCGCAGAGGCTTGTTCCGTGTAGCTGTCTCTAGTATTGGTAGTTTTGCGGAATCCTACATAAGGACGCGCAATCCACGCTGAGCTGAGTGCAAATCCTTGGCTGACCTCTAACAAAAAACCTTGAGATCGGATATCGGATTTACCAATTCCTGATTCAGCCGAACCAATGGCATCGCGTTGAGTTTCAATATCCACCTTGTCCGTATTTGCTGCTACGCGGATCTGCAGTCCGGTACCTTCGCTATTTTCAGTCCAAATGCCAAACACACCAAAACCAGGGCTGCCCCTCTTCATCGTTAATCCGCCTGCGCTACTGGTGCCAAATGATTGGTCAATGTAGCCGCCAAAGCGGAGTTGTTGTGTAGGCTGATAAGCTAGAATGAGCGCGCCCACGTTAGCGTCAAACCCATGACTGTCTGCACTGGTACCAATAAATGAAACACAGGTATTGTGTTGATCGAACTGTGTACAGTCAAAGGTTAACCCTTGCGCGATTTTGGCAGATTGAAGATTGAAAGCTTGTTTGAGGGCAATGGCGTTACTCAGCATTGATAACCATGTATCTTGGCCATCAGGCACTGATTGAATGTTGAGATTTTGACCAGCCACCTGCCCTGCAGCCAAAGGCACTACACTTGCCCAAGTATAGTTTTGCAATGCATTGCTATCTGGGTTCTCTGAGACGTTAGCCGTGATGGAGTCACCATTGGAGTAGCCCGCAGATGGTGTAATGACATTGCCAAAAAAACCGCTGCCCAAGTAGAAAATCACATCATTGCCCAATGCGGTGATGGTGCCAGTGGCGTGAATGACACGATCCAAGGTGTTGTTGCTGTTGTATAAACCTAAGCCATAGTCACCGTTGCCATTATCAATAAACTGAAAGTACTGTCCAGGTTGCGTATTCACGGTCACAAAATTGGAGTCATATGGCGCAATAAAGTTAGAGGCATTAAGCACCCCATTATTAATCGAATACTGCACATCGAAAATTTGATTGGACCCAAATCTACCGTCCGTAATGTTAGCCAAAGCACACATAGGGAAGAGGCATAGGATTGTTATTATTCGTAGAAGCTGCTTCAAAACAATTTCCTTTATCACATAGCAAAACAAACGTTAAACTCATTAGCGTGATCAAAAGATATCGCCATAATCAATTTACGTCTGCTTCTTACTAAACTTTAAATTTGCTTGAGAGTTTGGGAGGTTAGCCATTTGTTTATCGTAAAAAAGCATGACAACTAGCGCTTATCATGCGGTATTGTTAAAAGGGAAAGGTTTGGCTAAGGGGTAACGCTAGAGTAGTTAATATGATGATATAAAACAAAAAAGCCTAGTATTCACTAGGCTTTTTATTTAAGCATTCACGCTTAGTTTATGCATTAGTTTAATGCAATGGTGTTGTTGACCACTTTTGCATGGCTTCTTCGCCAGGACGGTCAATTTTAACTTTTCCATCCTCTGTAGAAACCACCCAACTTAATGGAATATAGTGGTGCTGACCATTCTTATCTTTGTTGAGCTTGATACTTTTTGCACCTTCCATATGGTCCACTGTTGCAAATTGACCATCCAATGAACATACCACAGGCATTTCAGGTTTAATCGCATTTGTATTAATCATGTGCTTCTCCAATATTGATCAGGAAAAATATCCTAGGCACTATTAAACAAGATTCTGTTCGCACTGATTATCGGTGTATGTCCTATATGTCTGTCAGACAATACGAAGCTTATGATTTAATGGCTAAGTCTAATAAGTGCTAGGCTCTTTGAGTAATACAGGGGTGAGATCAAAACTGCCGGTATCGTGTCCTACTAACATTTGGCCGTCTTGTATGGTGGCGCTGACGTTCATGCCACGTGTACACGCTTGCATCAGCGCTTCGGTATCTGGCAGGTTAATCACGGATAGATTGTGCAATTTAAGTAGTGCTTTGCTGTTTTGCTGCCACCACATATCGGCCACTCGGCCACCATATAACACCACAGCTACTTGTTTGGCGCGCCCGCACGCTTTGCGGATTTCGCGCTCATCCGGTAACCCCACGTTTATCCATAACTCAATCGCCCCAGTGAGATCTTTTTGCCACAAATCAGGTTCATCATCTTCACTCAAGCCTTTTCCAAACGTCAGTGCATCGTTTGCAAATAAGGCAAAAGCAATTAAACGCACCATTAATCGTTCTTCTGTTTCGGAGGGGTGTTTCGCCAAAGTCAGACTATGTTGCGCGTAATAGTGCCTATCCATATTAGCGATTTGTAATTCTGCTTTGTAGATGGTGGATTTGAGTGCCATATGTGTGCAAGTAGATAGAAATAAGTGGTGGAATGATACAGGGAATTTACACATTGCCAATGCGCTATTTGTAACCAATCATCAGTTATAAACCAAGAATAAAGCCAGCAAAACCACTCTATTTAAAGAAGTGATTGTATGTATGCAAGCGTAGGATAACGCTATGTAAAAGTCTTTAAACACTTGCGTAATGATTGGGTTGAATATGGAAGAACAAACATTTATTGGGCGCCAGCCAGTGATGGATGCAAAACAGCAAATTATCGGCTATGAATTTTTCTTTAGACATAGTGCGGATGCGCAAACGGCTGTGTTTGAAGCGGACATTAAAAACTGCGCCAATGTGCTGCAGTCCACCATTGATCAAATGCATGACGAGTGGAAGCTAGGTGAAAAACTGGCATTCATTAACGTCAATGCCGAAATGCTGAACAGCGAGTTGTTAGAGTTGATGCCGCCACAAAAAACGGTGCTAGAGATTTTGCATCACGTGGTGATTAACGATGCCATGATTGCGCGTTGCAAAGAATTAAAAGCGTTAAAGTATAAAATTGCGCTAGATAACCCACAGTTAAGTAATGCGCCGGATGCACTGGCACCATTGGCCGATTTTATTAAAATTGATTTCCAAAATGTAGATATTGCCAATGCGCGTAAGCTCTATATGCACTACAACAACACCTCCGTGAAGTTAGTGGCTGAAAAATTAGAGACGTTTGAGCAATTTAAAGCATGCCAAGAAATTGGGTTTAAATGCTATCAGGGGTTTTATTTTTCTAGGCCTGAGACCATCACGGCAAAAGTCATTAACCCATCGTTTGATAGCGTATTGCACATCTTAAACTTGGTGAGCCAAGATGCTGACAATGATGTGATTGAAGCGGGTTTTAAACGCGATGCCACGCTCTCTTTCAAGTTGCTGCGCTATATTAATTCGGTTGGGTTTGGCCTCTCATGCGAGGTGCAGTCGCTCAACCATGCGTTCTCTATCTTGGGTAGAAATCAGCTGTATCGCTGGTTAACTTTATTGATGGTGACTGCGGGTGACAATTCGACCTCACCGGTACTGATGAAAACTTCTATTACGCGTGGCCGCTTAACCGAGCTGCTGGGCGAAGGCTATTTTGAAAAACGCGATCGCGATAACCTGTTTATTGTTGGTGTGTTTTCACTGTTGGATGCTATTTTAAAAATGCCGATGGAATCGGTGTTAGAAAAACTGCAGTTAACCGATTCGATTACCGATGCGCTGACATCGCGTGAAGGTATTTATGGCCCATTTTTAAAATTGACCGAAGCGTGCGAAGGCGCTAACAGCACAGAAATTCTTGCATTGGCAGAGTCTTTACAATTAGATGCTTCCAAGGTCAATCAAAGCCATATTGCGGCATTAGCATGGACGGAGTCTTTAGGTATTTAGTACCACTGCGTACTACACAGCAGTGATAAAAAAGGGGCAAAATGCCCCTTTTTTATTGCATGTAAAGCGTTGCATAACACGATGTGCACAAATGCGCACACCGAATATGACAGTTGCATTACACTAGCGCCTATGTTGCGTTTCATTCACCAATTTCATTTACGTTTTAGGCATACGTTACGGTCATCATTTAGATTCTTCATCTATTTTGTGGCGTTCTTTTTGGCTGCTTTGGCATATTGGGTTAGCGAAAATTTCGGTGCACCCCCCTTGGAGCAAGTGCTGTATCACCTGCAGTTTGGCTTGGATGGCTTGGTCGATACCGATACTGCACTGATTCACAGCTTTGTCCAAACCTGCTTAGTCTGGCCTATCGGGCTGGCACTATTGATTGTACTGATAGACACCGCGATTGCCTTATTTTTAAGTCAAAACCATCAGCATTATTTTCTTGCGCAAATGGCCGGCAAGCTTAATTTACGTTTACTCAAAGGCACCTATTGGGTGATTGGGCATCGCGCGCCCGCTTATATGTTGGTGGCGGGGATTATTTATTTCTCTATGCAGTTTTCTATCCTTGCCTTTATTCACCACCAATTTGGTAAGGATTACTTTTCTGCGCACTATGTGTATCCGGAAAAGATCGAAATCCAAGCCAAAGCGCCTAAAAATCTCGTACTGATTTACGTAGAAAGTTTAGAAAACGCGTATCGAGATAATGCGCTATTTGGGCAGAACCTACTGGCAAAGCTAGATGCATTAGGCGGCGAGAGTTTTAATCAATACCGGCAAGCGCCAGGTACTGGGTGGACCATTGCAGGCATTACCGCTACGCAATGTGGCCTGCCGCTTAAGAGTGTGAGCTTGTACGATGGTAATGGCGTGGGTGAAAACATCAAAAGCTTTTTACCGCGCGCGGTGTGCTTAGGCGATATTTTGCATCAGTTTGGGTATTACAATGTCTATATGGGCAGCGATGCCCTGCCCTTTTCTGGCAAAGGTAAGTTCTTTCAAGACCATCATTACGATGAAGTGTATGGCCGGGAAGAGCTCAAGGGCAGGCTAAGTAAGCAGCAAATGAACTATTGGGGCTTGTACGATGATACTTTGCTTAAACATGCCAAAACTAAGCTAGCCCAATTGCATGCAAAAAAAAAGCGTTATAGCTTTGTATTGACCACGATTGATACACATGGCCCGGATGGTTATTATTCAAGCACCTGTATCAAACAAGGCGTGCATAATTTCTCTGGTATTGTGGAATGTACGTCGGGCAACGTGGCTGAGTTTGTGCAATGGATGAAAAAGCGCGGTTACTTAAAAAATACACAAGTGGTCATTATGGGCGACCATTTAGCCATGGAAAATCCTGTGTTTGAAAAGATTGATACAATAAAACAGCGCCACATTTATAATCAATTTATCTCGCGCAGACCCATACAAAAAAACCGTGACGAAGTGCTACATTTTGATATGTACCCCACCATCATAGAGTTTTTAGGGTTTGAAATCATAGGTGGGCGTTTAGGCTTAGGCTACAGCGCAATTAGCAACAATGTACCCGCGCCAAGCGATAGCTATGAAGAAATGGAAGAGAACTTGCTCAATAGCTCGGAGCAATATTTGGATTTGTGGAAACCCAAAGAAACACCTTAACGCTACTAAGCCTGTAATGGCGTAGTTAATTGAATAGAAAGTATTAAATAGATGGCCCAATATGTCATGTCCATGCTCCGTGTGAGCAAAATCGTCCCGCCTAAGCGCCAAATTATTAAAGATATTTCGTTATCGTTTTTTCCGGGTGCAAAAATTGGTTTGCTCGGCTTGAATGGTGCAGGTAAATCTACGGTGCTGCGCATCATGGCCGGAGCGGATAAAGAGTTTGAGGGAGAAGTGCAACATTTGCCCAATATTTCTATTGGTTATTTGGCGCAAGAGCCACAGCTAGACCCCAACAAAACCGTGCGCGAGGAAGTGGAAAGCGGCATGGGCGCTGTGATGGAAGCCAAACAAAAGTTAGATGAAATCTATGCTGCATATGCTGAGCCCGATGCCGATTTTGACAAGCTGGCAGAAGAACAAGCCAAATATGAAAATATCATCGCCGCCAGTGGCTCCGATGTAGAGCATCAATTGGAAATCGCAGCGGATGCACTGCGCTTACCACCTTGGGATGCCAAAATTGGCCCATTGTCGGGCGGTGAAAAGCGTCGCGTGGCCTTATGCAAACTGCTGCTTTCTAAGCCAGATATGTTGTTGCTAGATGAACCGACTAACCATTTGGATGCGGAATCAGTTGAATGGCTAGAGCAATTCTTGGTGCGTTTCCCCGGTACCGTTGTGGCCGTAACGCATGACCGCTACTTTTTAGATAACGCCGCAGAATGGATTTTGGAGCTAGACCGCGGCCATGGCATTCCATGGAAAGGTAACTACTCCAGCTGGTTAGACCAAAAGCAAGAACGCTTAAAACAAGAAGAATCTGCAGAATCTGCACGTCGTAAAGCCTTGAATACAGAGTTGGAATGGGTACGCCAGAACCCCAAAGCCCGCCAGGCTAAGAGTAAAGCGCGTATTGCCCGTTATGAAGAGCTTGCTAGTGCCGAATACCAAAAACGTAACGAAACACAGGAGATTTTTATCCCTGTAGGTGAGCGCTTGGGTGATCAAGTCATCGAGTTTAAAAACGTCAGCAAAGCCTTTGGTGACCGTTTATTGTTAGATAACCTCAATTTCAGTATTCCACCAGGCGCCATTGTCGGCGTGATTGGCCCCAACGGTGCGGGTAAATCCACTTTATTTAAACTGATTACGGGCAAAGAACAACCCGATAGCGGTGAAGTGAATATCGGCCAAACCGTGCAATTGGCGTATGTAGACCAAAGTCGCGATGCCTTGAGTGACAGCAAAACCGTGTTTGATGAAATTTCTGGCGGTTCCGATATTCTGCAAGTCGGCCGATACGAAACGCCAAGCCGTGCCTATATTGGCCGCTTTAACTTTAAAGGTGGCGACCAGCAAAAAATCGTCGGTCAACTGTCTGGTGGTGAACGTGGACGGCTGCATTTGGCCAAAACACTGATTTCCGGCGGCAATGTATTATTGCTGGATGAACCGTCTAACGACTTAGATGTGGAAACTTTACGCGCGCTGGAAGATGCCTTGCTGGAGTTTGCTGGTTGCGTCATGGTCATCTCGCATGACCGTTGGTTCTTAGACCGTATTGCCACACACATTCTGGCTGCCGAGGGCGATTCGCAGTGGACTTTCTTTAACGGTAACTATCAAGAGTATGAAGCTGACAAGAAAAAACGTTTGGGTGAAGAAGGGGCTAAGCCTAAACGGATTCGCTACAGACCTATTGCTAGATGATAAGCTGATTACATTGCTATCCCGACTTGCCATACTGATTGTACTGTCTACGTCGGGATGCATAGTACTCAGCTTATTTGAGACAAACTACGTCCAGTTTGTTTTATTCGTAATGCGTCCACATACGCAATATTTTGACAGTGTGTATTTCAGAGAGCACCTGATACACTAGCCGATGTTGGATATTGATGCGTCGAGAATATGCGCCAGACAAATCACCTACTAATTTTTCATAAGGTGGTGGATTTTGAAAAGGGTTTTGCGCAATGATTTCCAACAAAATTTGCGCTTTGTCTTTTAAACCGGATTGCGCGAGCTTTTGTGCATCTTTTTGTGCTTGTTTAGTAAAAGCGAATGTCCAAGCTACCAATCGAGCACCTGACTGCATTCTTCTATGGGTTCGTCCATGCCTTGTTTAATAGACTCACGCATATTCGGAACGGATAACAAAAATAAAGTTTCTTGAATCGCAGACCAATCTTCGGCGGAGACCAATACCGCATTGTTGCGTTTGCCAGAGATGGTAATCGGCTGATGTGACGCAGCAGTCTCGTCCATTAATCGATAAAGATTAGAGCGTGCTTCGCTAGCAGTGAGAGTTTGCATGGTTGATTTCTCCAAAACAGAAAGTAATTGTACGTTAAAACGTACGTTATGCAAATGGGAATGGAAATTAAAGTTATAAATTACCCACAACAGTGTTGCGAGCACGTCCTACGAACTGGAATTTCCCTTCGGCTTCTAACCGCCGCTCTAGGTCTCGTGCCTCTTCTCGACTAGCTGTAGCAAGAAACAAAATATAGCATTCTTGTTTTAAGAATCGGCGTCGGTCGCTTTCCAGCTTGAGGTCATATCCATCCGCTTGAGAGAAGTAAAGATGCTTCGTGAGTATTGATCGCTTGCTAGTCACGCTATTAGGATCTGACCAATCACCACTTGTACAGAGAAGATATTTTTGCTTTGACTCTCCATGTTGAATGAGTCTTTTCCTCAGATTGGAACTAATGCCAACCTTCAATGCAATTCCATCTAGAGTATATATTTCATACAAACCCGGTCTCTTAGGAACCAGAGTGATGACGTCTGCAAATGTTACTCGTATGTACCGATCCATAACCCTATCTATTTACACTATACTCATAAAGCACGACTTTTATGCGGCGCGTGTTTAGTCAGTCTATCCCATAGTACAGGTGGAATAAGCCGTAGCAGCCTTGCCACCACGCCCATTTGCCATGGGATGACGGTAAAGCGCTTTTGCTGTTCCACGGCATCTACAAATTTCTTGGCAAACACGTCTACATCCATTAAAAACGGCATGGTGTAAGTATTAATATCGGTCATTGGCGTGCGGATATAGCCAGGGGCGATGGTGGTCACAGCAATATCGTGATGTTGCATCTCGGTGCGCAAACTTTCTAGGTAAGTGATTGCAGCGGCTTTGCTGGCGCTATAAGCACCGGCCCCAGGCAAGCCACGTATGCCGGCCACGCTGGCAACGCCCACCAATTGTGCTTGCGCGCCTGTTGCACGGGCTTGCTGCATAGCGGCAATAAACGGCTGAAAAGTATGCACCATGCCCATCACATTAATATCCATCACAGCTTGAAATGCGCTGATGTCTTCTGCGTATTCAGTCAGCGTACCTACGCTCACGCCAGCATTGGCAATCACAATATTGGGCGCACCGGCTTGCTGTATAAAATCTTGTGCGGCAGTACTTAAAGCAGCTGCATCGCGTACATCACATACATAAGGATAACACTTGGCTTGGTATTGTTTGGTCAACTGTTCCGTGAGTGATTGTAAGTGCTCACTACGTCTCGCAACTAACCCAATAGTCAATCCTGTGTACTGATAACGTTTAGCGTACTCGATAGCCAGCGCCTGACCAATGCCGCTGGAAGCGCCTGTGATAAATATTTTCTTCATGCCATCAGTATAAGGGATAGTGCGCGGTACATGGGTGAGTGTGTAAGTTGAATGGTTTGGGTTAGAATGTGGCAAACAGTCGCGCTGTCTCGATAAAAAGATTGGGGAGAATATGAATTTAGAGAAAGTCATTTTCGGGTTTTTTATTATCTTAGCAATGACGCTGAATTTTGGCTTTTTTGTGGGGGATATTGATAACCCTAACCACCATTTGCACTATGAGCTATACGTTGCCATTGTGGTGAATCTGATTGCCACCATTCTAAAATTTGGCGATAGAACACAGATTGGCGCGATTCATCTGGCCACAAGCTTGGTGGCGGATATTCAGTTGATTGCCGCCGCCATTATCTGGGCAGCAGCAGGTGATAGTGGTGCAAATCCGGAGGTCATCGTAGGTGTTGTATCGCTCTCAGGCGGTGCGTTTTTAGCCAATATCACTTCAGTGGTATTGCTCATTTATGAGACTGTTACGTTACGCCGTTAATGGTTGTGGCTTAGTCGGCGCGAGACGTGAATCTCAATAACATCATCTTCTTAATTTTAAGGCGCATGCGTGCGCCTTTATTGCTATTGGTGGTGAGCTACGCCATTGCGCTGATTGGCTTTGTGCTGATCCCCGGCGTGAACGAGGTGGGTAAAACCATTCATCTCACCTTCTTTCAAGCGTTCTACATTTTAAGTTATACCGCCACCACCATTGGCTTTGGGGAGATCCCCTATCCATTTACCAATGATCAGCGCATATGGATGACCTTCAGCATGTACCTGACAGTCGTGGCTTGGTTCTATGCCATTGGTACTATTATTTCTTTGTTTCAAGACCCAGCCTTAAAGCAAGCGATTACTGCGGCAAGTTTTAAGCGTGCAATCACCCATTTGCATGAGCCGTTTTATTTGATTTGTGGCTATGGAGAAACCGGCAGTGAGCTGGTGCGCGCTTTAGACAAAAACGAGTTGCGTGTAGTGGTGGTAGAAATTAACCAAGAACGCATCCATGAGCTGGGGATGACGGATTATCAATTCAATGTGCCTAATTTATGCGCAGATGCTAAAAATCCGGATGTGTTATTGTGCGCAGGACTAAATAATCCGATGTGTCAGGGCGTGGCTGCATTGACCGATGATGATCACGCCAACTTAGCGATTGCAGTCGCGGTGAAATTGATTAAGCCGGAATTGCGGATGCTGGCGCGTGTAGAAAACGATGTAGTGGCGGCCAATATGGCTTCATTTGGCACGGATCATATTATTAATCCCTATAAGATTTTTGGTGAGCACTTGGCGATGGAAGTGAATTCGCTAGGCACTTATTTATTGCACCAATGGCTGACCAGCGTGCCCGGCGACATTGTCAAAAATCCACCGGCGGTGCCTGTAGGTAATTGGATTGTGTGTGGTTACGGCCGCTTTGGTAAGGCGGTCGTCAAGAGTTTGCAACAAGAGAATCTGAATATCCGGATTATTGAGGCAGACCCCAAGGGCACCAATTGTGAAGCGTGTATTGTCGGCAGCGGCGTTGAAGCACATGTGCTGCAAGAGGCAGGCATAGAGGATGCCGTGGGCATTGTGGCCGGTACGGATAATGACATTAACAATTTATCGATTGTGATGACCGCTCTGGAAATCAATCCGAATTTGTTTGTGGTGATTCGTAAAAATCGCCGCCTAAACGAGCCGCTGTTTTCACATTTTAATGCGGACATTACCATGCAGCCCAGTGACATTATTGCGCATGCCTGTTTGTCTTATATGGTATCGCCCATGTTGGCCGCATTTTTAAACTTATCACGCATGCAAAGTAATAGTTGGGCCAATGCGGTAATTGCCCGATTGGTGATGGCGGTGGGAGAAAAAGCGCCCGATACTTGGGGTGTGCGTATATTGCCTACGCATGCCAGTGCTATTTGCCAGTTGCTAGAACAAGGCCACACCATTCGTTTGCAACACCTATTGTTAAACCCGGCCAATGGTACGGAGCACTTAGCGATTGTGCCGATTATGCTGGTACGTGGTGATGAAAAAATCTTGCTGCCGGATTTAAATATGGAAGTGCAGCCAGGTGACCGCTATTTGTGTTGTGGCGAGGACAGTGCAAAATCCACGCAGAATTTCTTGCTCAATGATATGCGTAATATGAGCTATTTGGTGACGGGCTTAGAGTTACCGGAAACTTACATTGGACGTTTATTATTAAGGCGAAAGCAGCATTAGCACTAGGATTGGCTAGGACTATCTCAGCGCAATAAAAAAGCCCGTGTATTCACGGGCTTTTTTATAATTCACACTTAAACTGGTGCGGCATTACTTTTTCTTTGCTGTAGCAGCGCGGTCTTTACGTACGTTATCAATAATAAAGTCGGCTGTTTTCAACGCTTCTTCATTGCCGCCACTCATGGTGCTAGAAGTAATGTACTTACCATCAATAATCAAGCTTGGTACACCTGTTGCGCCAGAGGCTCTGAACAGCTGCGCAGCACGGTTCAAGTTCGTGTTAATAGTAAAAGATTTAAACGCTTGCTCAACTTTTAAGCGATCTAAACCGCTGGCTTTGATTACCCACTCAATCGCTGCTTTTTCATCGGCAGGATTCAATACTTTTTGTTTGTGAATGGCATCAAATAACTGCGCATGCAATTTTTCTGAAACGCCTAGTGTTTCCATGGCGTAAAAAGCTTTGGCCATCGGCGCCCAACTTGCATTAGGTAAGCCTGGTACGCGTTTAAAATACACATCGGCAGGCAGTTTTTTAACCCATGCATTCAATGGCTTTTCCATTTGGTAGCAGTGGATGCAGCCATACCAGAAAATCTCCATCACTTCGATTTTGGCTGGTGTATCGGTTGGAATAATTTGGGCAACGGCATCAAATTGTTGGCCTGTTTGCGGCTCTTCTGCCATTACATGGGTGCTTAATAATAGTAGTAAGCTGGTGAGGAATGTTTTCATGGGTTTTCCTAAGGTATTTTCCTAAGATTAATAGTTAGATGAATAAATCGTCAATACAAATGGTTCATCAGAGTAACGTATCTTCGTTGAGTTTAGATGACAACCCTACTCTGTTTTTGTTTCCGTATGTACTTTGATAAGGTCTGCATTAAATCCGTTCAAAATTAAATCACCACGGATTTTATTGATTTGATCGACATCACTCAATGGCCCTACTCTTACGCGATGCCAAACACCCTTACTAGGAATTTCCGCAGTTTGTACTACCGCTTCAAACCCTTGCAGTGCCAGTTTTGCTTTCATATTGTCCGCGTCGTCTTCTTTTTCAAACGCGCCCACTTGCAAGAAATAACTATCGGATTTAATCGTCGTATTGTCTTTGACCTGCTGCTCAGTCACTTTGCTTTCGGTCTCAGGCAGGATAGTGTAAAAATCAAATTTATTGGGATCTTGTAACCCTTGGCCATCAGCAGCATTAGGCTTCACCGTTTCTTCAGATATCTTAGGCTTGGAAGATTTTTGTTGTTTGACTACCTGCTCACCCTTTTGCTCGGCAAATGGATTGCCATCGCCTTTTAGATATAAGGTGAGCGCAACTGATGCACCCACGCCTAACAATAAGCCAACCAATAAGCCAGAAAAGAAAGGGCTGCCTTTACTGCCACCGTTGCTTTTTTGTGGGCTTGGTTTGTAATCTCTACTCATGCTATTTCCTCTACATTTTTTCTGGTGCGGAAACACCTAATAAGGTTAACCCATTGCGCAATACTTGCTGGGTGGCCGCAATCAGTGCCATGCGTGCTAGTTTTGTCGGCACGTCATCCACTAAAAATTTGGTGTCATTGTAATAGCTGTGTAAGTCACTCGCCAGCTCTTTTAAGTAAGTGGCAATGCTGTGCGGTGATAGCTCTTGGCAGGCATTACTCACTACTTCTGGATATTCACTCAGTTTTTGCATCAGCGTAGTCTCGCTATTAGTGTCGAGTGGGCTTAAATCAGCATGTTGCAATGCGCTCACTTCACCGCCCCACTGTGCAAGCACGCTGCAAATACGGGCATGCGCATATTGAATGTAATACACCGGGTTGTCGTTGGTTTGTGCGCGCGCTAAATCAATATCAAACACTAATTGTGAGTCGGCACGGCGTGCTGCCAAAAAGTAACGCGTGGCATCGCAGCCTACTTCTTCAATCAAGTCGCGCAAGGTGACATAGCTGCCAGCACGCTTGGATAGTTTGACCTCTTCCCCGCCACGCATCACGGTGACCATTTGGTGCAGCACATAGTCTGGCCAAGCTTGTGGAATGCCCACATTTAAAGCTTGCAGGCCTGCGCGTACACGCGTAATGGTACTGTGATGGTCTGCGCCCTGCTCGTTGATCACACGTTTAAAGCCGCGGTTCCATTTATCTAAGTGGTAGGCCACATCCGGCACAAAATAGGTATAACCACCTTCTTTTTTGCGCATCACGCGGTCTTTGTCGTCGCCAAAATCGGTAGTACGTAGCCACAGCGCATCGTCTTGCTCGTACGTATGGCCACTCTGAATCAAAGCGCTGACGGCGTGCTCAACTTTACCCGTGGTGTACAAGGCGCTTTCTAATGAAAACACATCAAATTTGATTTGAAAGGCTTGTAAATCCATGTCTTGCTCGTGACGCAGGTACGCCACTGCAAATTTGCGTATACCATCTGTGTCCGTTAAATCGCCACTAGCAGTCACTTCCATGTCGTCGGCAACCACAGTGCTTTTTGCAACAAAAGCCTGTGCAATGTCCATGATATAGTCACCACGGTAGCCATCTGCCGGAAACTCCGTGCTGTCAGTGGCAACACCTTGTGCACGTGCCAACACTGATTTGGTTAAATTATCAATTTGCGCGCCGGCATCGTTGTAATAAAACTCACGTGTCACAGCCCAGCCATTGGCATCTAACAAGCGGCATAAACAATCGCCCACTGCTGCGCCACGGCCATGCCCAACATGCAGTGGGCCCGTTGGGTTGGCAGAGACAAACTCCACCTGCACTTTTTGGCCCAGCCCTGCGTTGCTTGTGCCAAATGCGGTGCCAGACTTTAAGATATCTACGACCACGGCCTGTTTGGAATTTGCGCTTAAAAAGAAGTTAATAAAACCAGCGCCGGCAATCTCTACCTTTGCAATGTACTCACTAGCAGGAAGCGCTTGAATAATGCGCTCGGCGATTGCGCGTGGGTTTTGGCGTAATGGTTTAGCCAATTGCATGGCCAAATTGCTGGCAAAATCGCCATGCTGACTGGATTTTGGGCGCTCGAGCGTGATGGTGAGATTGGCAGTGTCGTCGACAATAGATTTTGCTGCTTGACGTAATAAATCTGAGATAATTTGTTTCAAGATGGGTGATTTCGCTGTTTAATGACTATTTAAACAATATTTGGTGTAGAAAACGTTATTTTAACCTTAATTAAGTAGTGATTCACGCTATTTTCCATTTCCTATGATTAATCCTACTTGTCCGAACTCATGTCAGCACCACTAATCGAGCCCAACATTATAAGTGTTGCTTTGGATGTACCTTTAGACCGCACATTTGATTACCTGAATGCAGGCTTTCAGGTGCAGGTGGGGCAGCGGGTGGTGGTGCCATTTGCTGGCCGCCAATTGGTCGGTGTGGTACTGGCAATCCATCAACAAAGCGAAGTGCCGGTGGATAAGCTAAAAACCGTGATGCATGTGTTTGATGATATTGCACTAGATACGCAAACCTATCAGTTACTGAAATTTTGTGCAGCTTATTATCACTACCCGTTAGGTCAAATGCTGATTAGCGCATTGCCGCTGCGCTTGCGCCAAATCAAACCTGCGGTATCGCGTAAGACCTTTGTTTACAGCTACGCAAAGCCGATTCCACCGGAGCGCATTCAAAAGCGCCAAATTGTACTGCAGCGCATTGTGACTGCATTGACTGTACAGCATAGCTTGTCAGAGCAGCAGTTATCGGAGGTTGCGACAGGTTGGCGCAAGTGGGTGCAACCACTCATCGAAGAAGGATTTATTCAGGCGCAAGAAGTCATCGCTATTCGCCCTTCTGTGCCAAGTTCGCATCAGGCACCAACGCTCAATGCCGAACAGCAGCATGCGACTCAGGCGGTTTTAGCCGCGCCCAAACAATTTAAGCCATGGTTGCTATATGGCATTACCGGCTCCGGGAAAACCGAAGTTTATATTCAATTGTTAGCCAATATTCTGGCGGAAGAACATGCGCAAGCGCTGGTGCTGGTGCCAGAAATCAATTTAACACCACAGCTAGAAGCAAGATTTAGGAGTCGGTTAAGTCAATATCCGCTTGTGACGCTACACAGTAATTTGAGTGAGAGTGAGCGCTTACAAAATTGGCTGGCGGCAAAATCCGGTGCAGCCAAAATTGTGATTGGTACACGGCTAAGCGTGTTTACCCCCATGCCCCATTTAAAGCTGATGGTGATGGATGAAGAACACGATGGTTCATACAAGCAGCAAGAAGGCATGCGTTACCATGCACGCGATGTAGCGATGGTGCGCGCCAAGCAGTTGAATATTCCGATTGTATTGGGGAGTGCAACGCCCTCGTTAGAAACTTGGTATAACGCCACAACTTCCAATACCACCACGCAGCCAGAAAAGAAACAAAGTTATGGCTTGCTGACTTTAACGCAGCGCGCGGTTACACAGGCGCAGCTACCCAAGATTTTTTGCATAGATTCAGCAAAATCACCACTCGAGAATGGCTTGTCCCCCTTGCTGATAGAGGCCATGCGCAAGCGCTTAGCCAGGGGCGAACAAAGTTTACTGTTTATTAACCGGCGCGGGTATGCCCCGGTGCTACATTGTTCGGCTTGTTTATGGCATTCCAGTTGCACACGCTGCTCGGCCAAGCTGGTCGTCCATCTAAGTCAGCGCCGATTAAAGTGTCATCATTGTGGGCACGAGCAAAAGATTCCGTTGCAATGTCCAAGCTGTGGCAACGCAGATTTAAAACCCATTGGTCAAGCCACACAGCGTTTATCGCAAACGTTGGAATCACTTTTCCCCACCGCACGTATTGCGCGTGTAGACCGCGACAGCATGCGTAGCAAAGATGCCTTGACCACATTATTGAGCAAGGTACATGCAGGCGAGATTGATATCTTGGTGGGCACGCAGATGTTGGCAAAAGGGCATGATTTCCCTAATCTGACTTTGGTCGGCGTGATAGACACAGACACTGCGCTATACAGCCCTGATTTTAGAGCCAGTGAACGTTTATTTTCGCAGTTGATGCAAGTGTCTGGTCGCGCTGGCCGGGCTGCTGTGGCAGGAGAAGTGTTAATTCAGACAGCGTTTCCGCAGCATGATTTGTTCCATGCATTGCGTGCGCAAGATTATGCCGCTTATGCCAATACCTTGCTACAAGAGCGCATAGCCATGCAGTTACCGCCCAGCCGCTTTTTTGTGCTGCTGAAAGCCGAAGCCAGCGATTATCAGCAGGTACAGCAGTTTTTAAACAGTGCTGCCGCCTATGCAAGGCAACATGCCAACGAAGTGACGCTATATGATCCGGTTCGGCCGCAGATGGAGCGCTTAAAAGGCTTGGAGAGAGCCTATGTATTATTGCAGGCAGAAAAACGCCAAACCCTACAACGTTTGCTGCATGTGTGGGTACCACAATTACGCGCGCACCCGTTATCTTCTAAAATACGCTGGGCGCTGGATATCGATCCACTAGAGTTTTAAGCAAACGACGCTTGCTACTTAATTGTATAGATGACCGCTACAGCACCTCTAAAATACAGTAAAATAGCGTCCTGTAAAAAATCAATTTTTGCGGCTGTAGTTCAATGGTAGAACGCTAGCTTCCCAAGCTCGATACGCGGGTTCGATTCCCGTCAGCCGCTCCAAATTCTCCGATTGTGCTCAGCTGCTGAGTGATTTCAATCAGTCGTCGTCGGGTAAAAAATAAACGTTTGACCTATTTGCAAGTCCAAATTGATGGCTTGGCCCCCTCGCATTTTCATGGTGTGGGTGGCTTCTTTGCAATAAGTAAAACGCCAAGGTTGTAGCGCATGTACAATTTTAAGTACTTGGAATTGTTTGTTTAAAAAAATCAGATCAATGGCGTATTGCATACCGCAGGTGTGCGCGCTATTACAGGGGGAAAGTACTAGCGCTTCTCTATCGTTTAATGGCGGCCCAGATAAGAGCCCTTTGAGATTAGCAAAAAGTCCGCCGGTAATTCTGGCGTTGATATACACATTGCCTGCCCGGATGTACGCAATGGTAACTTCATCTAAAGAAGGCGTTTTCGAGCTAGACATCTATTGTCCTTGATCTAAATGGTTGTTTGCTAAAGTGTGGAGATTTTTGTAAACAAGTAAGCTATTTGCAGGCGCAAATGTTTTGGTTGAACTGGGCTAACCATTAGCCCGTGTATATGCTGATAGGTGCATTACTGTATGAGATGTCATTACTTTATTCAAAATCACTCCCTCAAGTGGAAATTTCTTCAATAAATCAATAGCTGGTATGTGCAAATTAATCATCAAAAGCTAATCGGTCTTAGTGCCGTTATCTGCATTAAAATGTAAACTATTGTTAATAGCTTAAAAATAGCGCCATTATTATACATGTGTATATATTAGCACAGCTATTTATACAATTGTATATTTTTGTTAAATTCTTCAGGTTGATTTGGTCATGGAAAAAAGATCTCGCAAGCGGCAAGTAGATGAAAAGCGGTTAGAAGAAATCACTTTGATCGCCGAGGAAATCGTCGCCAAAAAAGGGATTAATGGCTTAACGCTGCAAGAAGTCATTAGTCAAAGCAGTGTTTCCAGAGGGACGTTTTATAAACAGTTTCCCTCTAAAGAAACGCTCATTACTTATTTAGGCATCAAAGGGCTTAACTATTGGTCCGGTCTGATGGAATTGGCAAAAGGCTATGATGCCCTTTCTAGGGAGCGCCTATTGGTGCTGTACGCAACACATGTGTTGTGTCACCGACTCAAACCTATTAATTATCAATGTATCTTTATTGCAAATTCCGAAGTGAACAGGTTGGCAGTCAGTCCGGAACTGAATGGTATTTTAGACGACAGGATTAATCACCTGATTGCATTTATTGCAGAATGTATTACGCAGGCGGTTGCCGAAAATAACTTAACTGTTCCGAATAGTTTATCGATTCCAGAATTAGCCTTTTTTATTTGGGCGAATCGCTATGGTGCAACCGTGGCTTCGTACAATTTTCAAATGGAACATGGCGATGACGATTTAACGCAAAAATATAAGCGCTACACCAATTATTGTTTAGACAATATGCAGTGGAAACCACTTTCGCAAGAAATTAACTACGAGCGTGTGTTGAATCACATTTTTACTGCTTTTTACAAGCAAGAGCGTAATCTAGCAAAAAAAATGCATACCACAATTCAGCCTTTTTCAATTACCGAGCAGGTGTTCGATATTTAGCCAATATACGCAGCGCGTTAACATTAGAGTCAATTGCATTTATGTAGGATAATAAGCACTTTGTAGCAATTGCTACTTGGTCTATTGCGATACATTTTTTAATTTTACGCTTCGTTAGAGAGCATTATGGCACCTACCCCTCCCACCGTTATGACGTTTGCCGCCACAGATCCTAGTAGTGGTGCAGGCATGCAAGCCGATGTATTGGCGTTGGCCAGTATAGGCTGCCATCCGTTGTCAGTCATCACAGGCATTACTGTACAAGATACTGTGGGCGTGGAAAGTGTCATGCCTTTGGATGCAGATTGGATCAATGATCAAGCCCGCACCATCTTGGAAGATGTGCAGGTGGCTGCTTTTAAATTGGGTTTGCTCGGCAGTGTAGAAAATGTAGCGGTGATTGCGGAAATTGTGGCGGATTATCCTGATATTCCATTGTTGATAGATCCGATTTTGACCTCTGGCCGTGGCGATGAGTTGAGTAATGAGGAAATGCAGGCCGCCATGTGCGAGCTATTGTTCCCGCAAGCCACCCTGATTACGCCCAATAGTTTAGAAGCGCGCCGGCTGGCCTATTACGATGAAGGCGAAGAGGTCAAACATACTACTTTGGATGAATCTGCGCAGCGTTTGCTGGAAATGGGTTGCGAGTACGTGCTCATTACCGGTACACATGAGCGCTCGACTGATGTGGTGAACTCGCTGTATGGCATGCAAATGTCTGGCGTCAATGGCTTGATTAAAGCCTACCATTGGGAGCGTCTGGCTGGTAGCTATCATGGTTCCGGCTGCACGTTGACCAGTGCCATTGCTGCCTGTTTGGCGCATGGTTTGACCATGGAAGAAGCGGTGCAGGAAGCGCAAGAATACACATGGCAAACGCTCAAACACGCATTCCGCCCAGGCATGGGGCAATTTATCCCAGATAGATTCTTCTGGGCGCGTGAAGATGACAATCCAAATGACAAAGCCATCTCGCTACAACATTAAAGGTTTATACGCAGTCACGCCGGATATCTTGGAAGTAGAGCTGCTGTGTGAGAAAGTGCGTTTAACACTGGAAGGTGGCGCTTCACTTGTGCAGTATCGAAACAAGTTTGCAGACAAGCAGTTACTGTTACGTCAGGCGACTGCGCTGTTGGCGCTATGCCGCAGCTTCGGTGTGCCACTCATTATTAACGACCATCTGGATTTGTGTGCGCAAATTGATGCGGATGGTTTGCATGTGGGCGCTTCAGATTGTGACTTAAGCGCAGCGCGTCGCTTGCTGGGCCCGCATAAAATCATTGGTGCATCTTGCTATAACTGGTTAGATCTAGCCATTCAGGCAGAAGCTGCTGGTGCGTCTTATGTAGCGTTCGGCGCGTGCTTTGCTTCCGAAACCAAACCGAATGCCGTACATGCGCCGCTGAGCTTGTTTGCAGAGGCTAAGCAAAAGGTAAAGTTACCGCTGGTGGGCATAGGCGGCATTCATATCGACAATGCTCATCAAGTCATTGATGCCGGCGCAGATGCGCTTGCAGTGATTACGGATATTTTTTATGACGACGATATTCGTCACATAACCCAACGTTACACCCAATTATTTCACGCTTAACATTTTCTACTATGACAACCACTAACCAAACCCTGTTTGAAAAATCTCAACAACTTATTCCCGGTGGCGTGAATTCACCAGTGCGTGCATTTCGCTCGGTAGGCGGCACACCGGTATTCTTTAAAAAAGGGTTGGGTTCCAAGCTGTGGGATGTCGATGGTAAAGAATACATTGATTACATCAACTCTTGGGGCCCGATGATTTTAGGGCATGCGCACCCCGAGGTGGTGGCAGCAGTACAGGCGGCGGCGGCCAATAGTTTATCGTTTGGCGCACCGACTGGCTTAGAGTTGGAAATGGCAGAGCTGATTAATAAGCTTGTGCCTAGCATGGAGCAAGTGCGTTTGAATAGCAGCGGCACCGAGGCAACCATGAGTGCGATTCGCACAGCGCGTGGTTTTACCGGGCGCGATAAAATCATTAAGTTTGAGGGTTGCTATCATGGGCATTCTGATGGCTTACTGGTAAAAGCGGGCTCTGGTTTGCTGACATTTGGTGAGCCGGATTCTGGCGGTGTGCCTGCAAGTGTGGCTGCACATACGCTCACGTTGGAATACAACAATACGCAGCAATTAGAAGATATATTCAAACAAATGGGTGATGAAATTGCCTGCGTGATTATTGAGCCAGTGGTCGGCAACATGAACCTAATCGTGCCGCACATGGAATTCCTGACTACATTGCGCGAACTATGTACCAAACACGGCGCGGTGTTGATATTTGATGAGGTGATGACAGGCTTCCGTGTCGCTTTAGGCGGTGCGCAGGCGCTTTATAACATTCAGCCGGACATGACAACGCTGGGCAAAGTCATTGGCGGTGGCTTACCAGTTGGCGCTTTTGGAGGACGCAAAGACATCATGCAATGCCTAGCGCCAGTAGGTAAAGTGTATCAAGCTGGTACGTTATCCGGTAATCCTGTCGCAGTCTCTGCCGGATTGACCACGCTTAAACTCGTGCAAGTTGCTGGATTTTACGACAAACTCACTGCGCAAACCAAAAAATTGATGGATGGTTTGATGCAAGCTGCTCAGCATGCAGGCGTGACTTTTTCTGCGCAGAGTGTAGGCGGTATGTTTGGCCTGTACTTTAGCCAGACTTGCCCAAGTAGCTATGCGGAAATTATGCGCGACAACAACAAGGCGCACTTTAACCAGTTTTTCCACAGCATGCTGGATAGCGGTGTCTATTTAGGGCCTTCTGCGTTCGAGGCAGGTTTTGTATCAGCCGCACATACCGATGCAGACATCACATGCACCATCGAAGCTGCTGCTAAGGCTTTTGCATCACTGCGTTAATCTGCCGAAATCAATGGACTAGCTGAGGTGTCACGGTGCGCTGCATCTCATTGAGATCAGGCTCTTCCCTGCGCTCTACTTGTGTCGTTCTTGCTTGTCTTGGATGTTGGTAGACCGCATCTAGGCGCAAGCTGGCCTTCATCATGATGTTGGCGATGCTCTGAATGCTGCTCGGACTGAGTCTGATTGAAATGGAGCCCAGCTCCAGTTCGACCACTTCGCAATTGGGGCAATAGTACAATCTCACGCCCAGACTATCGGCCAAAATGATTTTTTCGCAAGCAGCATTATCAGGGGTTTGGTTCATCATCCACTCCTAAAAAGTGATTAAGATTAAATGCACTGTTTGCAAATGATAATCATTCTCATTTGAAGAGTCAACAAAATACGTACATTGGCGTATAAAAAACTTGGCTACTATCACTATAATCATGCTTAAATGATTGAACTTGCACATGTTTAACGGTATTATTGAAGGTTCCGCTAAATGTTTTGTAATTGAATTATTAGGCAAAGAATATGCAAGCCGTAAACACACCCGAAACCCTAGAGCAGACTCAAGCAACCATGCAGGCCCACACTGGATTGGCGCCAAAATCGCAAGGTTTGTACGATCGTCGCAATGAAAAAGATAGCTGTGGCGTTGGATTTGTAGCGCACATCAAAGGTAAGAAAAGCCACGATATCGTCGCAAAAGGCTTAGAGCTCTTAACCAATCTTACCCACCGTGGTGCCACTGGCTACGATCCTAAATTGGGGGATGGTGCTGGTCTTTTAATGCAAATGCCAGATGCGTTTATGCGTAAAGAGGCGGCTAAGCTGAGCATCGAATTGCCAGAAGTCGGCCAATATGCGGTTGGTAACTTGTTCCTACCACAAGATCAGAAAAATCGTGCGCAATGTGAAGCAATCATCGCTAAGATCATTGCAGAAGAAAATCAAACGTTATTAGGCTGGCGTGATGTACCGGTCGACAATGGCAATATTGCGGATGCAGCGCGTGAAGTAGAGCCATGTATGCGTCAAGTGATCGTGGCAAGTGCAGCCAAAGACAACAACGTTTTTGAACGTAAATGTTTTGTGATTCGCAAACGTATTGAGCATGCAGTGCGCGCACTCAACTTGCAGGACAAAGCACAGTTCTATGTACCTTCATTTTCGTCACGTACCATCGTCTACAAAGGCATGCTGTTGGCAAATGAAGTAGGCGTGTACTACAAAGACTTAGTAGACGAAACAGTCGTTTCAGCACTTGCCTTAGTGCATCAACGTTTCTCAACCAATACCTTCCCGGCTTGGGATCTAGCCCACCCTTTCCGCATGATTGCCCATAATGGCGAAATCAATACCGTGCAAGGCAATGTCAACTGGATGGCTGCGCGTCATGAGACGATGAAATCCACAGTGATTGGCGAAGATTTAGATAAATTATGGCCACTGATTGCAGACGGCCAATCTGACTCAGCTTGTTTTGATAACTGTTTAGAGTTGTTGGTGGCTGGTGGTTACAGCTTGCCACATGCCATGATGATGTTGATTCCAGAGGCTTGGAATAACAATGCACTGATGGATGAAGATAGACGTGCATTCTACGAATATCACGCAGCGTTAATGGAGCCATGGGATGGCCCGGCAGCAGTAGCGTTTACCGATGGCAAGATGATTGGTGCAACTTTAGACCGCAATGGCTTGCGCCCTGCCCGTTATTTGGTGACGGAAGATGACATCGTGATGATGGCTTCTGAAATGGGTGTGATTACTTTCCCACAAGAGAAAATTATCAAAAAATGGCGTCTGCAACCAGGCAAAATGTTGCTGATTGACATGGAGCAAGGCCGCATCATTGACGACAATGAGGCGAAAAAACAGTTAGCCAATGCTAAGCCATATCGTCAATGGATTGAGCAGTCACGCTACCATTTGAGCGATTTGCCAAAAATCGAAGTGAACTTAACACTGAACGAAACGCTGCTAGATACGCAGCAAGCATTTGGCTTTACACAAGAAGATATTAAGTTTGTATTGCAGCCTATGGTGGCTAACGGTGAAGAAGGTGCCGGCTCGATGGGTAACGATGCTGCCCTGCCCGTGCTGTCTAACAAGCCCAAACAAATTTATAACTATTTCAAACAGTTATTTGCGCAAGTGACCAACCCACCGATTGACCCGATCCGTGAAGAATTGGTAATGTCTTTGGTCACGTTTATTGGCCCTAAACCTAATTTATTGAGCGTGGATGAAACCAATCCGCCGTTGCGTTTGGAAGCTAGCCAGCCCGTATTGATGCTAGAAGAGTTGGAGCAATTGAAAAATATTGAGTCTTCTACCAAAGGCCAATATAAATCATTGGTGTTAGATATTACGTACGATGCTGCTTTAGGTAAAGCCGGCATGGCGAATGCCATTAAAGCGCTACATGAGCAAGCAGTGAAAGCGGTGCATGCCGGCATCAACGTGTTGATTTTGTCTGATCGCGCTATCGCAAAAAATCGTGTTGCTATCCCTGCACTGCTTGCATGTTCTGCGACACACGAGCACTTGGTCAAAGAAGGCTTGCGCACCAGTACAGGATTGGTGATTGATACGGGTTCCGCACGTGAGGTGCATCACTTTGCATTGCTCGCTGGCTATGGTGCAGAAGCCGTTTGCCCATGGCTAACGTTTGAAACCATCAAGCACTTAAGTGATGATGCTTATAAAGCACAGAAAAACTTTGTAAAAGCGATTGGCAAGGGCTTGTATAAAGTCATGTCCAAAATGGGTATTTCAACTTACCAATCTTACTGTGGTGCGCAAATTTTTGAAGCGATTGGCTTGAACACTGCGTTTGTGAATGAATACTTCACTGGAACGGCCACCCAAATCGAAGGGATTGGTATTGAGCAAGTGGCTGAAGAAGCGTTGCGCTTACACAACTCAGCATTTGGTAATGACCCCGTGCTTGCCAATGCATTGGATGCTGGTGGTGAATATGCTTTCCGTGTACGCGGTGAAGAGCATATGTGGACACCGGAGTCTATTTCTAAACTGCAAAATGCAACACGTACCGGCAAATACGACACTTATAAAGAATACGCAAAACTGATTAACGACCAAACACGTCGTCATATGACATTGCGTGGCTTATTTGAAATCAAACCATTAGGCACTGCAATTCCATTAGAGCAAGTAGAGTCTGCTAAAGAAATCGTGAAACGTTTTGCAACCGGTGCGATGTCATTAGGTTCCATTTCTACAGAAGCACATGCTACCTTGGCGATTGCCATGAACCGTATTGGTGGTAAATCCAATACAGGTGAAGGTGGTGAAGATGCGAAACGCTTTATTCCAGTTGCGAATGCAACGACCATGGCGCAAGTTATTGGCGAGGACTTAGTTGAATCCAATATTCCGCTCAAAGCCGGCGATTCTATGCGCTCACGCATCAAACAAGTGGCGTCTGGCCGGTTTGGCGTGACAGCGAATTACTTGGCTTCTGCCGATCAAATTCAAATCAAGATGGCACAGGGTGCAAAACCAGGCGAAGGTGGTCAATTACCAGGCCATAAAGTATCACCTTATATTGCACAATTGCGATTCAGCGTGCCGGGTGTTGGTTTAATTTCACCACCACCACACCATGATATTTACTCTATTGAAGATTTAGCGCAATTGATTCACGACTTAAAAAACGCGAATCCAAAAGCGTCTATTTCTGTGAAACTAGTATCAGAAACAGGTATTGGTACTGTGGCTGCAGGTGTGGCCAAAGCCAAGTCAGACCACATCGTGGTTGCGGGTCATGACGGTGGTACGGGTGCATCACCAATTTCATCGATTAAGCATGCAGGTACGCCTTGGGAATTAGGCTTAGCCGAAACCCAACAAACGTTGGTGCTCAACCAATTGCGCGGCCGTGTAGTCGTGCAGGTGGATGGTCAAATGAAAACAGGCCGCGATGTATTGATAGGCGCATTGCTAGGGGCAGATGAGTTTGGCTTTGCCACAGCACCGTTGGTGGTGGAGGGCTGTATCATGATGCGTAAGTGTCACCTCAACACTTGCCCAGTTGGCGTAGCGACACAAGACCCTGAATTACGTAAGAAATTTACTGGCCAACCAGAACACGTGGTGAACTACTTCTTCTTTGTGGCTGAAGAGTTGCGCGAGCTAATGGCCAGCATGGGTGTTGCGAAATTTGATGACTTGATTGGCCGTGCAGATTTGCTGGACATGAAGGCTGGTATCGAACATTGGAAAATTAATGGTTTGGATTTCAGCAAAGTGTTCCACTTACCAGCGATGCCAGCGAGCGTTTCACGCAAAAATAACGATGTGCAAGACCATGGCTTGGTGAATGCGTTGGATAACAAGCTGATTGCCTTGGCAAAACCGGCGTTAGAAAAAGGTGAGCAAGTGAATATTGATATTGCTATCACCAACACGAATCGTACCGTCGGCACCATGTTGTCTAACCAAATTGCCAGCCGCTATGGCGCGCAAGGGTTACCAAATGGCACCATCCATGTGAAATTTACTGGTACGTCTGGCCAAAGTTTTGCAGCCTTTTTGGCCAAAGGCATTACGTTTGAATTGACCGGTGAAGGTAATGACTACGTAGGTAAAGGCTTGTGTGGTGGCCGTATCATCATCAAACCGCCAGTGACTTTCCGTGGTATCTCGCATGAGAACATTATTGTAGGCAATACCGTGATGTACGGTGCAACCACAGGTGAAAGTTATCTCAGCGGTGTAGCTGGCGAACGTTTCTGTGTACGTAACTCAGGTGCTTCTGCCGTGGTAGAAGGCGTGGGCAATCACGGTTGTGAATACATGACAGGCGGTACCGTGGTGGTGCTTGGCTTAACAGGTCAAAACTTTGCTGCGGGCATGAGTGGTGGCGTAGCTTATGTGTATGACGAAGACGGTATGTTTGCGCAACGTTGCAATATGAGCATGGTGACACTTGAGAAAGTAGAAGCCGCCGATGCAGATGTAGGTAAGGTGCAGCATTTGGGTCAGCCAGATGAAGTAACGCTAAAAAGTTTGATTGAAAACCATGCACAGTTAACAGGCAGTACACGTGCAAAAGCGTTATTGGCAGATTGGACTAATGCGAGAACAAAATTTGTAAAAGTCATGCCTAATGAGTACAAGCGCGCCTTGACAGAACTTGCAGCAGCCACTGCAAAACAAGCAGCCTAATAACGTATTGATTGAGAAAATAAAGATATGGGTAAAGTAACTGGTTTTATGGAGTTCGAGCGTCTGTCTGAGGCAAATTTGCCAGTACAGGATCGCGTTAAAAACTATAAAGAGTTTGTATTACATCTCACCGACGACCAAGCCAAGCAACAAGGTGCACGTTGCATGGATTGTGGTATTCCATTCTGTACTACTGGCTGTCCAATCAACAATATCATTCCGGATTGGAATGATTTGGTATACAACCAAGATTGGCACAGTGCGATTGATGTATTGCATTCCACCAATAATTTCCCAGAGTTTACTGGACGTATTTGCCCAGCACCGTGTGAGGCAGCCTGTACGCTCAACATCAATAACGATGCCGTTGGCATTAAATCCATTGAGCATGCGATTATTGATAAAGCATGGGAAAACGATTGGGTCACACCACAAATCAACCCGACTAAAACCGGTAAAAAAATTGCAGTCGTGGGCTCAGGCCCCGCTGGTTTGGCTGCTGCACAGCAATTAGCACGCGCCGGTCATGCAGTGACTGTATTAGAAAAAAATGACCGTATTGGTGGCTTGTTACGCTACGGTATTCCTGACTTCAAAATGGAAAAATCCCATATTGATCGTCGTATGGCGCAAATGGAAGCCGAAGGTGTGACGTTTAAAGTCAATCAATACGTAGGTGAGAATGTCAACGCAGACGATGTGGTCAATCAATATGACGCTGTCATCTTGGCTGGTGGCGCGGAACACCCACGTGATTTGCCAGTGCCGGGTCGCGAATTAGATGGCGTACATTTTGCCATGGACTTTTTAACACCACAAAATAAAGTAGTCGCAGGCGATACGATCCCTGATCGCATCATGGCGACTAACAAACACGTGGTGGTGATTGGTGGCGGTGATACCGGTTCTGACTGTGTCGGTACTTCAAATCGTCATGGCGCATTGAGTATTAGCCAGTTTGAACTGATGCCACAACCGCCAGAAAAAGAAAACAAAGAGCTGGTATGGCCAAACTGGCCATTAAAGCTACGTACTTCTAGCTCACATGAGGAAGGTGCAAACCGTGATTGGTCTGTCACCACCAAAGAGCTGATTGGCGAGAACGGCAAAGTGGTCGGCTTAAAAGCGGCACGCGTGGAATGGAAAGACGGCAAAATGGCTGAAGTACCTGGCTCTGAATTTATCATGAAAGCAGATTTGGTATTGTTGGCCATGGGTTTTGTTTCCCCCTTACAAAAGGTATTGGATGCCTTTGGTGTGGAAAAAGATAACCGTGGCAATGCCAAAGCGGCTACTGAGGGTGACAGCAGCTACAAGACTTCTAAAGCCAAAGTATTTGCGGCTGGAGATATGCGTCGCGGTCAATCATTAGTGGTATGGGCTATCCGTGAAGGTCGTCAAGCAGCACGTGCTGTGGATGAGTTTTTAATGGGCGCTTCTGCATTGCCTAGATAATGCATAGCAAGATAAGTTAGATTGATATTCATCAGTGTTTGATAATTGAATTGGGGATACGATGTATCCCCAAGTTTTTTGAGCATAAGCAATGACCACATTACAAAACGATACTTTTTTAAAAGCGCTGATGCGCCAACCCACTACATACACGCCAGTATGGATGATGCGTCAAGCGGGGCGTTATTTACCAGAGTATCGTGAAAGCCGCAAAACAGCTGGTAGTTTTATGCAGTTATGTCAAAGCCCTAGCTTTGCTACAGAAGTGACCTTACAGCCACTAGACCGCTACCCATTAGATGCCGCCATTCTGTTTTCGGATATTTTAACGGTGCCAGATGCCATGGGTTTGGGGCTATATTTCACCGAAGGTGAAGGCCCTAAGTTTGAGCGCAGTGCCAGTGATGAAGCTTCTATCCGCGCACTAGAAGTGCCAGACATGGCCAAGCTGCAGTATGTGTTTGATGCAGTCAGCAGCATCCGAAAAGCCTTGAATGGGCGCGTACCACTGATTGGTTTTTCTGGTAGCCCATGGACGCTTGCCACCTATATGGTGGAAGGAAAAGGTGGTACAGACTTCTTAAACACTAAAAAGCTGATGTATGCGCGTCCGGAATTGCTGCATCATATATTAGAGGTGAATGCGCAAACCATTATTCAATATCTCAATGCGCAAATTGCTGCAGGTGCACAAGCGGTCATGATCTTTGATTCATGGGGTGGCGCACTATCGCACAATGCCTATGTTGAGTTCTCACTCAATTATATGCAAAAAATCGTGGCGGGTTTAACCAAAACGGCAGATGGGAAAACAGTGCCTAGCATTGTATTTACCAAGGGCGGTGCGCTGTGGCTAGAAGCACAAGCTGCCATTGGTGCAGATGCTTTAGGCTTAGATTGGGTAGTGGATATTGGTCAAGCACGTCAGCGTGTGGGTAACAAAGTGGGGCTACAAGGCAATATGGACCCAGCCATTTTGTTAAGTACACCAGAAGCGATTGAGAAAGAAGTGGCAAGTATTTTAGCCAGTTACGGCCATGGCCATGGCCATGTATTTAACTTGGGTCATGGCATTACACAATGGACGCCACCAGAAAATGCTGCAGCGTTTATTGCCGCTGTTCACAAGCACAGTAAGCAGTACCACGTTTAATTCATGACACTCGGGCCACTACTTTGCAGGGGCTGGCGTCGTCAATTTTGACAGTCTAACTTGCATCAAACTGTAGATTAGCCAGCTTGGCGTACAGTCCAGACTGCAGTCGTAACTGTTCTGGGCTGCCCATTTCCACAATTTCCCCTTGCTCCATCACAATGATGCGATCTGCTTTTTGCACGGTGGCTAAACGATGGGCAATGATCAAGGTGGTGCGGCCTTGCATAGCGGCGTTCAAGCCTTGTTGCACCAAAATTTCGGATTCTGCATCCAATGCACTGGTGGCTTCGTCTAGCAATAAGATGGGGGCATCTTTTAAAATGGCGCGCGCAATGGCAATGCGCTGGCGCTGACCTCCAGACAAGCGGGTGCCGCGCTCGCCTAAAAAGGTTTGGTAACCTTCAGGTAGTTGAGTCACAAACTGTGCGACTTGTGCTGCTTCTGCGGCGGCCATCACTTCAGTATCAGTCGCATTTTGACGTCCATAGCGAATATTCTCTAATACGTTGGCTGAAAAGATGACGGGATCTTGCGGCACAATCGCCATCATGCCGCGTAAGTCTTGCAGTGAAAGCTGGCGAATATCTTGACCATTGATCTGAATGCTGCCAGAAATGACATCGTAAAAACGCAATAACAGTTGAAACATGGTGGTTTTACCCGCACCAGAAGGCCCGACTAAGGCAATTGTCTCTCCCGCTTTAATTTCTAGGTTGATTTGCTTAAGTGCCGGGCTTAATGGTCTGGATGGATAGTAAAAATGCACCTCTTGAAAGGAAATCGACGCCTGTAGGTGATTTGCCAAAGCAAGCTGATTTTCAGATGCCTGGATGGGGGATGTGGTGTGTAATAACTCCAACAGGCGTTCCGTTGCCCCCGCCGCACGCATGATATCACCCCATACTTCGGCCATGGTGCTCACACTACCCGCTACCATTGCTGCGTAAAGTACAAAAGAAGCGAGTTCACCGCCCGTCATCACCCCTTGGCTGACTTGGCGTGCGCCTAGCCACAATACAAAGATAATGGTGCCCATGACCGCAGTGATAATGATGGCGGTCAGTAAGGCGCGCACGCGTACTCTGCGGATAGCAGTCTTGAAGCTGAGCTCGGCAGAGGCGGTAAAGCGTTTAATCTCGCGCTGCTCTTGGGTATACGATTGCACGGTGGGCATGGCATTTAAAATCTCACCCGCCATGGCAGAGCTATCCGCGATACGATCTTGCGATTCACGCGAGAGCTTTTTTACAGAGCGGCCTATCATCATGATTGGTAGAATCAGACAGATCATCAGCCCGATATTGATGGAGAACAGGTAAAAGCTAGTGACGGCCAGCATGATCATGCCGCCAATAAATTGGAATAAGCTGCGTAAGCCCATGGATGCGGAGCTACCCACCACCGTTTGAATCAGTGTGGTATCGCCGGTGAGGCGTGACAGCACCTCGCCCGTTTGTAATGTCTCAAAAAATTGTGGCGATTGGTGCATCACACGCCCGTAGACCGCGCTACGTAAGTCAACGGTGACGCGCTCGCCAATCCACGAGACTGTGAAATAACGCGAGGCGACCATCAACGCCCAGAAAGCAGCCAAGCCAAAGAGTACGCCAAACTGTGTGTTAAGGTTGACATGACTGGCTAGGTTAGCGGTTTTTGCACTGCCAAAACCCACGTCAATCAAATCGCGAAACGCCAATGGCACCAATAGTAATGCGCCGGATGCTAAACACAGCAACACAAAGGCGATGCTGGCCTGCAGGCGATATGGTTTTAAAAAAGGCCATAAATCTTTAAGTGACGCGACGTTTTTGCTTTGAGTGCTACTTGCGGAGGAATTGGTTTCTGCCATTGTTGTCTTTTTCGTTCATCATGCCTATATATTGGAGACCATGATGCCACGATTAAAGTGCGTCAAGTGAATAAATAATTGCGTGGATTCACAGAACAATTGCTTTAACATAACCATATGCACGATGAAGATTTAGTAAAGTTGGTGACTTTTCCCATGCCATACGGCAAATACAAAGGGCGTTTACTGGCCGATTTACCCGGTCATTATTTAAATTGGTTTGCACGCGAGGGCTTTCCTAAAGGTGAGCTAGGGCGCTTATTACAATTGATGCAAGAAATTGACCATAATGGGTTAAGCGATTTACTCACACCACTCAGGCAAGAAAAATCTTCAGTGACAAACAAGCTACGCGAGTAATTTATTCGTGAATAATTAAATATATTGGTAACTCATGCCGTTAAAGATTTAAATATCCGTATAAAATATCGCTTAAGAATAAAGAATCACAAAGTCATCATGCAAAATCAACCGCAAAACCAAACCACCGATCAAGACGTCTATAAAACCTTGCTTGAGTCCACCAAAGCCATCCCTTGGCAAATCGATTGGCGCACTATGCAGTTCAGTTATATCGGCCCGCAAATTGAAAAACTACTGGGTTGGACTGTTGATAGTTGGGTCAGCGCGGAAGATTGGGTTGCCAGAATGCATCCGGAAGATCGCGAAATTGTGCCTGGTTATTGTATCGCGCAATCTAAGGCTGGCCATGATCACGAGGCCGACTATCGTGCCTTGACCAAAAGTGGTCACTATGTGTGGATTCGTGATGTGGTGCATGTGGTGCGTGATGAACAAGGTGAAGTGACCTCACTGATTGGTTTTATGTTTGATATTAGCGAACGCAAGAAATCCGAAGAGGAAATATTACGTCTGCAAAAAGAGCTGGAGCACCTTTCGTTTAAAGATGGGCTAACCGATTTGCCGAATCGCCGTATGTTTGATTCGGTGATTGAGCTGGAATGGCTGAATGCAAAACGGCATCGCCATCCCCTGTCATTAATTATTTTAGACATTGATTTCTTTAAGCAATACAACGATTGTTACGGCCACCTGCAAGGCGATACTTGCTTGAAGCAGGTGACACAAGTCTTGAGTCAGGCGGTGACACGTTCACGCGACTTGATTGCAAGATTTGGTGGCGAAGAGTTTGTGATTGTATTGCCAGAAACCGATGCGGTGGCGGCAAGAACGATCGCAGAACGCTGTCAGCATTTAATACAGCAGGCCAATATTCCACATCAGCAATCGCAAGTAGCCAATATCCTGACCATTAGCCAAGGCGTGAATACGATTATTCCATCTCAAAAAGATGACTTATTTGCGTTTATTGAAAAAACAGATCAGCAGTTGTATCAAGCCAAGCAAGCGGGCAGAAATACTATCTTTTAGGTTGATACACTTAGCTCAGTGTGTAAGCTAGACGCATCAGGGCTATTTGCCCACGTCATTCTGATGTCATATTCAATGCAGACAATCTTAACAATAATACAAAATTTTAAAATTGTTAGGAGATGACATGAGTAGTGCACTACACCCGGATGGCAAGCTAAATCCTGCCGACACCATTGCAAACCCGAGCAGTCACGAGACCATTCGTGATTTGATCGAAACGCGTCTGTTTACACGCCGCACTTTTATCAAAGGCTCACTTGGCGCTACTGCGCTTGCTACTGTAGGCGGTTCACTTTTATCTTGTGTCGCCAATGATGCTTCTGCCCACAAATACAAAGGCGATCACAAGCCAGTTGATCAGCAACCAGACATTGGATTTACCCCAGTTGCGCCCAATGTGATTCCAATGACTGATGCGGTGACAGTGCCTGCTGGCTATACCGCACGCGTGCTAGTGTCATGGGGAGATTCTCTCACCAAGGCGCCGCATTGGGATCCCTCTATGCCTATGGATGAAGCCACACAAGTGCGATGCTATGGCGGCCATACTGATGGCATGCATTACTTTGCATTCCCCTTTACAGGACATGGCGCGTTAGCTAGCAAACGAGGTTTGTTAGTGACCAATAGCGAATATGTGGACCCAGCATTGCTGAGTGGCGTTGCACCGGCCGCTGATTATGCCAAAGTCGCCATTACGCCAGAAATGGTCAAAGCGCAACAGGCTGGCCATGGCGTGAACGTGGTGGAGATTTATCAGGAGAAAAAGCAAGATTGGGAAGTCCGTCGCAATTCTCCGTTTAACCGCCGTATCACCGGCAATACACCTATCGTTGTCAGCGGCCCTGCTGCAGGTCATGCAATGTTGCGTACAGAAGCCGACAACAAAGGCCGCTTAGTGTTAGGTACGTTGAATAATTGTGCAAATGGCTATACACCTTGGGGCACTTACCTGACTTGCGAAGAAAACTTCAATGGCTATTTTGGTTCTGTAGATGCTAGCTTTGTGCCAACCGCACATGAAAATCGCTATGGCATCAGTCGCGCTGGCTTTGGTTACCGCTGGCATGAAGCCGATGCACGATTCGATTTAAGTGCCAACCGTAACGAGCCAAATCGTTTTGGCTGGGTCGTTGAAATTGATCCATGGGATCCTAAAAGTAAACCGATTAAACGCACAGCGCTTGGCCGCTTTAAGCATGAAAGTGCCGCCATTTCTGTCGATGCTGACGAGCGCGTAGCCTTATATATGGGAGATGATGAGCGTAATGAGTATGTGTACAAATTTGTGTGTGCACGCAGATACAACAAGCGTAATCAACACGCCAATCGAGATATGTTAGATAACGGCACGCTGTATGTCGCAAAATTCAATGCCGATGGTTCAGGCACTTGGCTGCCCCTGATTTGGGGACAAAACGGATTAACCCCGGAAAATGGTTTTGCTGACCAAGCTGAGGTGTTGATTAAAGCACGCCAGGCCGGCGACCGTTTAGGCGCAACCATGATGGATAGGCCGGAATGGGCTTCAGTGCATCCAAGTACTGGCGAAGTCTATTTAACATTGACCAATAATAGCCGCCGTGGCAATACGCCTGTGTCGTCCAATAAAGCAGATGGGACCACCACTGCTGCTACCGCTAACCCAGTGGTAGATGCAGCCAACCCAAGACCTGATAACGATTATGGACATATCATTCGTTGGCGTGAGGATGGTGACACCGTCACCGCGACGAGTTTTGTCTGGGATATTTTTGTGCAATGCGGAGACAAAGCCACCACCAAAGCATTGGCGGGTTCTTATACCAATGCAGAGTTCGATGGCCAAAACGTGGGTTATCAAGGCAATATCAATGGCGATGATTACGGTGCGCCAGATGGTTTATGGTTTGATAAACATGGCCGACTATGGATTCAAACGGACCAGCCCGGAGATGCAAAAGGCGATTGGGCCAACATCGGTGGCAATATGATGCTATGCGCAGACCCGACGACTGGCGAAACACGTCGCTTTTTAACGGCACCACCGCATGCAGAAGTCACGGGGCTGATTGGCACGCCAGATGGTAAGACGATGTTTGTGGGTATTCAGCACCCTGGTGAAGATTGGGCAACCAGCTTTACCGATCATTCAACTTGGCCAGACAACGGTGCCAATGGCCCTACAACTTACCGTGGCAGAGGCGTGGCGAAGCCACGTTCTAGTGTGATTGTGATTACGAAAGACGATGGTGGCGTGATTGGCACTTAACCTGGCTATCTAGATCTGCTATCTCGCGCAGTTGGATTGCGCTACCAATAATAATGACATGTAAAAACGGCGTGCTAGCACGCCGTTTTTATTGGGTAACAGGAATGTTAATGCTTGCCGACTTGATTACCAATAATACCGCCAATCGCAGCGCCACCCACTGTACCAATACCACTACCGCCAGTAAGTACTGCACCGGCAACTGCACCTACCCCAGCACCAATTGCAGTATTCTTGTTACGTGTGGTCATGCTACTACACCCACTTAATCCCACCATCAATGCAACTGCAATAATCAATGGTTTAGCTCTTCCAATATATAGTTTTTTACGCATCGTAAATCACTTTCTCTTGGTTGATAAAGTTTAGTGCTTAATGATGTGACTTTTATTCTACATGATTGGTTCATTGCAATTTCAACCCTTACTTTTGCACCAAATGTGTGCATTGTGTGACGATACGATTTTCAAAATGTGTGCATCTAGCATTCACTTAGCACCGTTATGTAGCTGAATACGTGATCTAACGTACAACCGCCTTAACATTGCCCCTGTAAAAATATTGATACTACGCATAAGAGTAAGCTGTATTGCCAGTAGCAGTGCAATAGCATTAATTTACCAACCTATTGTTTTTAATGAATTTTATTTTAAATTTCCCCGCGTGGTAATTGCCGAGTGACCATGTCATTGCGGAAACTAAACAATATTATTAAGTGTTTTCCAGCAATTGATTTTTGATGTCTTCTATTAATCTTGCATTGTGCCCTACTCAGCTATTTGCACTGGGTGCTCGTCAAAGTAAGTGCACTCAAATGGCTTGGAACGGGAATTGCTTTATAAATACTAAAGCATGTTTATTTAAAATTTTAGGTTTGCGGGGTTTATCAAATGCTGTTGTAGATTAATGTAGTTGTAGATTGGAGATTTATCATGACAAGGTTTTATGCTCACATATTGTATTCGGCACTGGTATATTTAGGAGTAGCTTCGGTTGCTCAGGCCGAACCTTCACAAGAATTGCTTCATCAGCTCAACGCGCAAGTATTACGAGTACAAGTAGCGTTAGCAAATGGTAGCTACGGCTTGGGTTCAGGCGTCGTAGTGGCCAAAGATGAAATTGTGACCAATTGTCATGTTGTCGCCAATGCAGCCAGCATTAGCGTAGTCAGCAACGGCGCCTCATTCAATGTCAGCGCAATCAAACCAGATTGGCGCCATGATATTTGTATCCTAAAAGCAGAAGGCTTAGATGCGCCAGTTGCACGTATCGGCTCCAGCGAGGCGCTGAAATACGAGCAGCCTGTATTCACCATCGGTTATCCAGGCTTCTTACCTATCCCTACCAGTACATTTGGTGTGGTAAAAGGCTTGTACCCTATGGATGGTAGTGTGGTTGTGCGTGCCACCAGCTCGTTTAATATGGGCGCTAGCGGCGGTGGCGTATTTGACCGCGAAGGTAATTTGGTGGGTGTGATTACGTTAAAAAGTCCAGGTCATAATAGCTATTACTACAACATGCCAGTAGAGTGGGTAAAAGCAGCGATGAAATTACCTGAACAAACCGTCAACGCAAAAAGCGAGTTACCATTTTGGGCATTAGCGCCAGAACAGTGGCCATACTTCATGAAAATTGTGCATCCTTATTTAACTGAGGATTGGAATGCGCTACTGAGTATTGCGAGTGAATGGGCAGCCAAAGAGCCCAATACAACAGAAGCTTGGTTTTATTTAGCGGCTGCAGAGTACGCTGCTAAAAACTATCAAAAAGCTGAAGAGCATATGTACCGTGTGGTAGCGATGAACGAGCAACATAGCCAAGCCATTTATTATTTAGGTTTGATTGCGGAAGAAAGCGGCAAGCACAACGAGGCGATGATGAATGTGGCTGCGTTGAATAAATTGGATGAAGTGGCTGCGATGCAGCTAAAAGTAGCAATGGGCTTAACACCTGCTACAGAAAAGTAAGTGAATGAAGAGTAAATGAGTTAAAGACGTGATAAAAAATAGCGCTTAGGGCGCTATTTTTTTGGCTATTTTTTCTTGTACACCAGCACAAATAGCCGCCAGTGCATCGTTATCTTCTGGTTGATCCGATAGTACGCGCATGGCAGACTCAAACCCTGAGACCACATAGTCATCGTAATCTTTTGCCACGAATGGTAGTTGGTGTTGTTTGGCTAAATCCAAAGAAGTTTTTTTCTGCTTGAAAATCAGCTGATTGATTTGCGTCTTTTCAATTCGGCAAGCGTTTGCAGTAGCAATCAATGCGCCATCGGCATAAGCATCGTTGACCAGTTGTTCAGCCGTGATTTCTGCGTATGCGGATAACGGACAACATGCCAGCAATAATAGATAACCTATACGCCAGTATTGATTGCTGGCGACTTGCAATGCGGGGGGTGTCAACGTAGTAGCTAGAGACATGACCAATTGTAAAGTTTTGATGAAATTGTATTTAATCACTTAAACCCTAATACAATCAATCGCTATACAGGACGTGTGTTGTTAAACTAGCGATTGCTTTAGATAACCGCGCTTCAACGCGCGTAATCTAACGACTTACTCACGATGACTATATTTGCAGGTTAATAGTTTGCGTGCTAGCATAATTCCAGCGTTAAATACATGATGTGATTAACGAGTAAATCATACAATGAATAACAATAAATTAGTGTTGCTGTCCCGCTTTGCCGCACAAGCAAGGCGATTTATTGGCGTGGTCAATGTAACCAAAATGTCTACGGATCATGCTTATGCCATTCAAACCATTTTGAGTGCACACGCCAGTAAAAATGCAGACTTAAAAGATTTGGCTAAAAAAGTAAGCCTGACGCTCAATATCAATCATCAATTGTTAAATGCAATTGAGCACTTTTTGAATGAATATATAGAAACGCAGGACTTAGCCAAAGTCGAATATTATCTGCATCAATTCGCACAGTTTATTTATGATATTCCGGCAGAAGGCGTGGCGTATCGACGTGCGGTCAGTCAGTATTTAGCGCAGCTGGAAGAAATGGAACGCCCTTTCTGCACGCAAATGATACGGGCGTTTTACCCCTATTGGATGGCAGAGTTCACTTATCAAGGCAGTCAACAGCTTTCAATACACTCAATCGACTTTAGGAATCTTACGCAAACACCTAAATCGTTGCTGGATTTATGGGAAAAAGCCGAGTCTGAATTACTTTCAGATGCAGAGATGATGCTGTTAAGTCACTTTACGAAGGATATGCTAGAAAAAGAAATTGCCAATGATGCGGTAGATTCACGCAAAAAAATCGCTAAAATTTTAACGGTTGAGCTTAGAAATCATCAAGCAAAAACACACTTTGACTATCGGTTAACGGTTGAGAAAATTCAAGCCTTGATCAACAAGCATGATTTAAAAGCATTTTTTGTGCAGGTTTCCCGTGATTTTTACTACTTTTGGAATGCCAATGCAGACCAAAATCAGCACCCAGAGTACTCTATTTAATCAAGCAGTTAGCAGCTAGACCACTTCCAACTCTAGTTCTTCCACATGATAGTAGTGCTCGTCGTCCCACACCGTAAAATCCTGTGCGCTGTACATCGCTTCTTGCAAATCAAAGAACTCACCGTAGGCTAAATTCTCTTCATTCAATACTTGATACACTGTCATCGCACACCTCCTTTTTGGCTTGTGTTGTGGTAATTATTACATCGGCCTAATGCAAACATTCTTTAGAGCAACCATGGGTTGGTGTGGCAGTTTCTGTAATTGAAAAATAGACCGTGCAGTGACTTACTGTAGGGTGTCGATAGCAGTGAGCACCGCGCTTCTGGTCTCAGCGATTTGTTGGCTAATTCGTTGTTCACTTACACTGTCTTCGTTTAACGTGTCCCAGTCTTTCTCCCATACCAGATACAACTGTTTGCCCTTTTGTTGACTGGCGGGTGAAAGTAAGCGGCTAAGATCTCTGACCTGAATGGCGTATTTCCAGCCTTCGATTGGATTGCCACGTGTACTGTCTGCCTCAAAGTGCGCATAGTTAACAATGGTTTGTAGTTCACCTAAGTCTTTTAGTACCTCAAACGCAGCGTTACGCATGTTGTGGTTGAGCTCATTCTGGTGATCGCGCCAGTTGTTATAAAGGAGTCCGCTTAGTGCGGTCACCAAGCTAATTAGCGCAACGATATGTGTTTTAATTTGCTGCATGACATTCATTCTTTTATACATAAGACGCTCCTTTTCATGATCTACAGATGGTTAGTCGATGATGGATGTCATTCATGACATGTAGAGCGTGCAGTGTGAGCCAATCGTGCATTTCTGATGTAAATTGTGCTACCGTTTCGATATGTGCATGGATGGGTATTCACAGTGATTGCGCATGCTCTATCAACTAAAACGCAAAGGATTACGCATTGAAACGATACGCATACTATGTGATTGGATTGCTGATATTGTTAGGTTTGGGGGCGTATTGGTATACCAATAACCAGCAGGAACAAGCGCCGCGCGCAATGACGGCATTGGAGCATGTGGGCGATGAATGTGAATTGATTGCAGAAAAAGCGGCCATCGCGCTACCTGAGGCCCTACCATTTCAAAAGCTAGAAAAGTTGGCGAGAAAATCGCGCGTATTGCAAACCTGCATGAATGATCGCGGCTATATAGAAAATCCAGCTTGGGTTAAGTATGCAAGACCGATTGCTGCTAAACAAGCTGAGGCGCAACATATTTCAATGGACGAAGCTTATGAAACCTTGAGAAGAAGCCAATTGAAAACGTTTTATGCACCAGGAAATACCCCTTTGTATTGGATACCTGCCAAACCATAGCCTACGTATGGTGTGTTGTGTTCTCGTTAATCCAATCCAGCAACACTGACCACTGTTCAATATCTTGTGCGACCAATGACGGGCGCATATCAAAAATACTCAACCCTTGCTCGGCAGCCGTTGTGTACACCTGTGAGTTGCGCAGATAGGCTAACACTGGCAATCCAGTTTCTGTCATAAATTCTGCCAAGCCTAATGCAGCATGGGTACGACTATTGACGCGTGAGCCCACCAAGCCCACAAAGGTTTTATGTTTGCGTATGGTTTTTTCTGCAATCAGCACCTCCAGAAAATCCCCGGCTGCGCCAATATCAAACGCGGAAGGCTGAATAGGCACGATCACCAAATCCGCTTCTTTCACAGCATCTGCCAGTTTCTCATCGCGCAAGCCAGCTGGTGAATCCGTTACCTTCCATTGCACTGTATGGTCAGTATTCGCAGCGAATATTTTTGGCGCATCTTTCGGTCTGCGTTTCAGCCATTGTGTGGCTGATTGCTGTCTATCTAAATCTGCCAGTATCACCTGCTGTTGTTGAGATGCCAGGTATCCCGCCAAATTGGTGGCCAGTGTGGTTTTACCACTGCCACCTTTCGCATTTGCCACCAAAATGTGTTTCATAGACTCACCTTAAACAAAAACAGCGTGCGTTAACTGTTAAATCAAATAGTGACTAAAAATACAAATCGGCGCTACCTTATCTGCGCAAATTCAGTATAAATTTTATTTCCTAGGGCCTAAAAAGTCAGATTTACCAAGTATGACGCCCTGATGGCGCATGATGTTGTATGCCGTGGTGACATGAAAGTAGACGTTGGGCAGTACCCATTTTTGCAGATAGTCGATGCCTGTGAACTGGATATCAACTTTGCGTATGGTAATCGTGATGGACTTGCTCTCGCTGCCTTCAAGCTGCTTGGGGTCTACACTGTCTAAAAAGACAATGGTTTTTTCAATGCGCGCCTGCAATGCTTCAAATGTAGTTTCATTGTCTTCAAAGACGGGAATATCCACGCCAGCCAGTCTGGCTGCTGCACCTTTACTCATGTCGGTTGCAATTTGTACTTGGCGTTTTAGTGGATACATGTCGATAAATAAGCGCGCTTCTATTAACACAGCGGGGTCTGCTTCTTTGGCCGCCGCATATGCCTCGCCTTTTTTGAGCAACTGTGACAAGTTAGTCAGTGTTCTTTTGAGCGGGGGAATGCTGATATCGTACATGCTTAACATGGTGGTTCCTTTTCATTCATGATGGGTTGCGACGATAATACCTGTGCAAGCATGGCCTGCGTACTAAATGCCAAATATTTTTTTGGGTGCGCAATATCTCGCATTCAATCCATGTCCAATAATCGAGTTAGTATGTTGCTAATATTGAATAGTGAAGCGCGCGACTACATATAAAGATGAATCAAGAATTAAAAGGTGATGTTTTGTTGTCTATTTACGATCGTTTGGCACAACGAAGCCAATCTACGCCAGTCACTTATATCCTGATCGCGCTCAATGTGTTGATATTTGTGGCCATGCTGGTGGGTGGCGCCGGTTTTTGGCATTCCCCCAATGATGTGCAATTACGCTGGGGTGCTAACTTTGGCCCTGCCACGCAAGATGGCGAATGGTGGCGTTTAGGCACCGCCATGTTTCTGCATTTTGGTGTGATGCATTTACTGCTCAATAGTTTGTCGTTATGGGATGCTGGTCAGTTAGTAGAGCGTATGTATGGTCGCTGGCGTTTCGTGACGATCTATTTGATTGCAGGATTGTGCGGCAATTTGCTCTCGCTGGTGATACAGGGCAATAACGCAGTCTCCGGTGGCGCATCAGGCGCTATTTTTGGTATCTACGGCGCGGCGCTGATTTTTTTATGGCGTGAACGTGCCGCTATTGCGCCACATGAGTTTAGATGGCTGTTTGGCGGCGGCAGTGTATTTGCCGTGATTACCATTATCTTGGGATTTGTCATTCCTGGTATTGATAATGCGGCGCATATTGGCGGTTTTATTGCCGGTTCGTTAATGAGCATTGGTTTAGCGCAATCATTAACGGCCAGAGTCATGCCACTGCAATACCGCGGTATGGCCATGGCCGGATTGGTGCTTGCCTGCCTTGTGTTGTCCAATAATATTCCCAAGCCCAAATACCGCTGGAGTGATGAGCTACTATTGCGTAGCGAAATCAGTGCGTTTTTGTATGAAAATCAAGCCATCAACCGCTCTTGGTTAGAAATTGTGCATGAGAGTAAGCAAGGCAATCAGTCGTTTGATGCACTCGCGAGTAAAATTGATTTTTCTATCCTTCAGCCTTATCAGGCGCATTTGGAAAAACTATCCAAATTACCGCACGACCCTGCGCTGCCGTCTGCGCAACAACTGGAAGGGTTGCTGCAATATACGGAGACTCGTAAAAAAGAGTCTGAAGCGTTGGTACAAGGATTGCGGCAGCAACAGAGGCGCGCTAAACCCTCAAGCCCCTAGCATCTGAGTTAGTCCACGCGGCGGTATTGAATGGCTTCGGCAATATGCGCAGATTGAATGGTTGGCGCATTGGCTAAGTCGGCAATGGTGCGCGCTACTTTAAGAATGCGCTGATACGCCCGTGCCGATAAGCCCATGCGATTTACCGCTGTTTTTAATAGCGTGAGTCCGGCCTCATCCACAGCACAGTGCTGGTCAATATCCAAGCTGCCTAAACTGGCGTTTGGTATTTGCTGACGCGCTAGCTGTATATTGCGTGCTTGCTCTACGCGTACACGAATGTCCGCACTGCTCTCAGCCACTGCAGCCTGCATCATTTCATCCTCCTTCAGTGCGGGGACTTCTATCAATAAGTCTATCCTGTCCATGAACGGCCCGGAAATCTTGCTACGGTAACGCGACACCTGATCTGGCGTACAGCGGCACTGGTGGTGATAGTGTCCAAGGTAACCACACGGACACGGGTTCATGGCAGCAATCAATTGGAATTTAGCAGGAAAATCTGCTTGCCGCGCCGCGCGCGAAATCGTAATGTGTCCGCTTTCTAGTGGCTCTCTCAATACCTCGAGTACTTTGCGATCAAACTCAGGTAGCTCATCTAAAAACAATACGCCATGATGGGCAAGACTAATTTCTCCCGGTCGCGGGATACCGCCACCGCCAACGAGTGCGACGCCAGAGGCAGTATGATGCGGCGCACGATAGGGGCGCTGTTTCCATTGTTTTAACGAGTAACGGCCACTCAGCGACTGGATAGCTGCACTTTCTAACGCCTCTTGCTCGCTCATGCTGGGTAAAATGCTGGCAAAGCGGCTGGCCAACATACTTTTGCCAGTACCTGGCGGGCCACTCATCAGCACGCTATGTCCACCCGCTGCTGCAATTTCTAGCGCACGCTTGGCCCTACTCTGCCCTTTTACCTCATTAAAGTCTGGATAGCTGGCGCTTTGATTTGGTGCGTCTCCGGTGTGAGGCATTAGCAAGGTGTGATCGCTCAAGTGTGCACATACCTCTAGCAGCGATTTCGCCGGGTAAATAATCGCGTCTTTGACTAGGCTGGCTTCTTGTGCACTTATTTGGGGCAAGATAAACGCACGCTGTACATCATGCTTGCGTTGCGTCATATGGTAAGCCATCGCCAGTGCGCCGCGAATCGGCCGGAGCTCGCCAGTTAACGCCAGTTCTCCGGCAATTTCATAGCGGTTGAGAGACGCTGCAGGAATTTGACCGGAGGCAGCCAAAATGCCTAGAGCAATAGGCAAATCGTAGCGACCGCTCTCTTTTGGTAAGTCAGCCGGGGCTAAATTCACCGTGATGCGTCTGGCGGGGAACTCAAATTGTGCGGTTTGAATGGCGGCCCGCACCCGATCTTTACTTTCTTTGACCTCTGCTTCAGGCAATCCCACAATAGTAAAGCTTGGCAGCCCATTGGCGAGATGCACTTCTACAACGACTTCCGGCGCTTCCATGCCATTTAAAGCACGGCTATACAACACTGCAAGCGTCATACGCGATTATTTTTGACTTTTTTGCAACAAATCTTCGATGGATTCCAGTTTCTTTTCCAGTGCATTCAGCTTCTCTTTCGTCTGTTTGAGTACTTCTGTTTGCACATCATACTCTTCGCGTGAAATAAGCTCCATTTTGGTGAGTGCGCCCTGAATTAGTGCGTGAATGTTCTTGTCTAGGTCGGCAATCGGACTATTTTTAGTTAACTCTTTGATTTTAATGGATAAGTCATGCAAAAGCTCTGAATTTAACATCGGTTTATCTCCTGAATATGATGCATTTTAACATCGTTTATACACGGTGCAATGTGCTTATACGCATCAATATAGTGCATATATTTATTATAAATCAATAAATTAATTATATTTATTAATACAAAGCTTTATATTATTAGTATAACTATATGATTGTTATATATTTTAATTGTTGGCATGCGTTTTGCTCAAGCGTTTATGTTGTATCTTTTTTGTTGTATCTATTTTTTGTAACGAGGGGAATGAATAATGCGCAAATCAATTTTACTAACCGCTGTATTAAGCACACTTGCAATGGCTAACATTGCATACGCAGAAGAAGCACCAGCAGAAGCCGCACCGGCTGCTGCACCAGCAGAGCCAGAGTCTGCATGGACGGCGACTTCTAACATCGGTATCGTATCTGATTACTATACACGTGGTATCTCACAAAACTGGCATAAACCAGCATTACAAGGTGGTTTTGATATTGCCCACTCAAGCGGCTTCTTCGTAGGTGCTTGGGGTTCAAACGTAACACCTAACACTTTTCCAGATGCAACCGTTGAGCTAGATTTATATGGTGGCTACAGCGGTACTATCTCAGCTGTTGAAGGCTTAGGCTATTCAGCTGGCGTGATTGGTTATTTCTATCCGGGCGGTAGCTGGAAAAAATACAGAGCATCTAACGCAGTTAACCCAAATGATGTATTAACACCACGTGGCGGCCGTTGGGATACTTATGAGGCGAACTTTGGCGTATCTTACAAATGGTTAAGTGCAAAAGTATCCGTTACTTTAGGTGACTGGTTTGGCGCTGAGAAAAAAACAGGCTGGGATGGCGGCACAAGTGGTTCTACGTATGTTGAGTTAAATGCTGCTTATCCATTGCCATTTGGCGGTTTAACATTGATTGGTCACGTAGGTCATTTGAACGTAGCGGGTAAATTGAACTTGGCTTACGCTGATGGCAACGGTAACTTACCTAGTACCTCTATCAGTAACGAGACAAACCCAGACTACACAGACTGGAAAGTTGGTTTGAGCAAGTCATTCAGCATTGCTAAGTCTGAAGGTTGGAATGCAGGTGTTTATTACGTAGAAGCAAGTAACGATGACTACTGGAGCGACAGAGGCTACGGCGGTACAAGCTTTAACGGTAAAGGCACTGCTACTAAAGCACAAAGTAAAGACTTGAATGATGGTCGCTTAGTCTTTACATTAGGCCGTACATTCTAAGTAGTTAAGTTTCATTACAAAAAGGTAAGCCAAGCAACTAATTGGCTTACCGACTAACCTACCAACAGGAGAAAAACATGAAATTTGTGTCCGCAATAATCAAGCCATTTAAGCTTGATGAAGTGCGTGAAGCCTTGTCCAACATTGGTGTACAAGGGATCACCGTTACCGAAGTGAAAGGGTTTGGTCGTCAAAAAGGCCATACTGAGCTTTACCGTGGTGCAGAATATGTGGTGGACTTTCTGCCGAAAGTGAAGCTGGAAGTAGCCATTAAAGATGACATGCTAGACCAGGTTGTAGATGCGATTGAAAAATCTGCTGCGACAGGCAAAATTGGTGATGGCAAAATTTTTGTGTTCAATTTAGAACAAGTTTATCGCATCCGTACCGGTGAAACCGGTCCAGATGCATTATAAGAGGGGCATGGACATGAAAAAATTTCTTTCAGTTTTATCATTAGTAGCCGTGCTTGGTCTGGGTGCTACCCCATATAGTTTTGCAGAAGATTTGCCTGAAGCAGCTGCTGCTACAGTAGAGGCGGTTGCAGATACAGCAGCGGCTGTGGCTGAAGCGGTGCCAGCACCAGCTGCAGAAGAAGCTGCGCCAGTAGCTGAAGCCGCAGCAGCACCTACACCAGTACCAAACAAAGGTGACAGTGCATGGATGATCGTGGCCACTATATTGGTGACATTAATGGTTATCCCAGGCTTGGCACTGTTCTACGGCGGTTTGGTACGCCAAAAAAATATGCTGTCTGTACTCATGCAAACATTTGTGATTTTCTCACTGATGGCGGTGCTGTGGACTGTATATGGTTACAGTGTCGCGTTTACTGGTGGTAGCCCATTCTTTGGTGGTCTTGGCAAAGCTTTCTTAGCTGGCGTAACACCAGAATCACTGGGAGCAACTTTCAGCAAAGGCGTGTACATTCCTGAGTACCTCTTCGTAGCGTTCCAATTAACGTTTGCTGCTATTACCCCTGCGTTGATTATCGGTGCATTTGCTGAGCGTATGAAGTTCTCTGCTGTATTAGCTTTCATGGTGATTTGGTTCACATTTGCTTACTTGCCAATGGCACACATGGTTTGGTACTGGGACGGTCCTGATGCCATCACTGATGCAGCCTCTTTTGAAACTGTTGTAGCTAATGCTGGTTGGTTGTGGGCTAAAGGTGCTCTAGACTTTGCTGGTGGTACTGTTGTGCACATTAATGCGGGTGTTGCTGGTTTAGTGGCTGCCTTCGTATTAGGTAAACGTATTGGTTACGGTAAAGAAGCCATGACACCACACAGCCTGACATTAACGATGGTAGGTGCATCATTACTGTGGGTGGGTTGGTACGGTTTCAACGCTGGTTCAAACTTAGAAGCAAATGGTTATGCGGCATTAGCGTTGGTAAACACTACCATTGCAACTGCAGCGGCTACACTTTCATGGATGTTTGTTGAGTGGTTTGGTAAATCAAAACCATCTATGTTGGGTGCTGCATCTGGTGCTGTTGCTGGTCTGGTTGCCATTACGCCAGCTTGCGGTTTCGTAGGCCCAGTAGGTGCAATCATCATCGGTTTACTTGTATCACCAATCTGCTACTTCTTTGTAACTAAAGTGAAATACATGCTTGGTTATGATGATGCGTTAGATGTATTCGGTGTGCATGCGATCGGCGGTATCTTCGGTGCTTTAGCTACGGGTGTGTTTGTAAACCCAGCATTAGGTGGCGCAGGTGTTGTGGATTACGTTGCAAATGGTGTGGCTGCTTATGATTTCGGCGCACAAATGACTGCACAAGTCACAGCAGTAGTGACCGCGATTGTATTATCAGCAGTCGTATCATTCATCGCACTGAAAATCGTTGATGTGTTAATCGGTTTACGTGTATCTGAAGAAGCTGAACGTGAAGGTTTAGACACAACAGAGCACGGTGAGCGCGCATATCACGCTTAATCTGTCAGTCATAGCAATATAAAAAACGGCTCGCTTGCGGGCCGTTTTTTTACGTCCGTTATTATCATTGAATACAATTCAGTCGCCGTCGTATTGTTTTAATAAAAAATAGTTGACAAACATCACTACATAACTAATTATATAGTGATGAAAACAATTCAATCCATACCAAATGAATGGCAAGCTATCTCAGCCTTGTTTGTTGCGTTAGGCGATGAGCAGCGGCAGCGAATTCTGTTAGCATTCGATAAAGATGAGCGGTTAAATATTTTGCAAATAGCAGAGCATTCCAAGCTAAGCAGAACCGCGGTAACGCACCATTTAAAAACGTTACAGCATAGTGGTGCGCTTAACAGTGAAAAAATAGGCAAAGAAGTGTTCTTTTGGGTGAACAAAAGCCAAATCACGTTAGCCATAGAAAATGTATTAAATTACATCCAACAAGAACTATAAAGAATAGATTTAACGGGGGTTGAGATGCTGGCAGCAATACTACGTAGCATTTGTAAAATTATCTTTCGCGTCAAGGTCAATGGCTTAGAACACGTGCCGAAAGAAGATCGTTTGTTGATCGTGGCTAATCATGAATCCTTTTTGGATGGCCTATTACTAGGGCTATTTTTGCCCAAACGCGCCACTTTTGTGGTGCACACAGGCGTATTAAAAAACAGAATATTTCGTCAGTTTTTAAGATTAACACCCCATTTAGCGGTTGATCCGGTGAGCCCATTGGCCATGAAGCAGGTCATCCGTCGTTTGGATTTAGGTGAGAATGTAGTGATTTTCCCCGAAGGCCGAATTACGCTGACCGGCAGCTTAATGAAAGTCTATGATGGCCCTGGCTTTGTTGCAGCCAAGACTGGCGCACGCATATTGCCAGTGCGGGTAGAAGGCGCGGCGCAATCCTACTTTGGGCGCTTATCAGATGCGCATCCGAGAAAACTTTTTCCACGTGTCACACTTACAGTATTGCCTAGTACGGAAATCGTGATTGAAAACCCAAGCAATCATGCGCCACTATCAGCCAAGCAACGCAGACGCATTGCTGGCGAAGGCATGCGTGGCGTGATGCAAAAAATGTTGTTTCAAGCGCAAAAAAGCCGCACATTTTTTGAAGCTTTTTTAGATACCGTGGATAAGTTTGGTAGAAGCACAAAAATTGTAGAGGACATGAATGAGGTCGAAGAGACTTATCAGGAGTTGCTGAAAAAGAGTCTGGCCTTAGGGCGCATTGCTTGCAAAGTAAGTGCACCTAAAGAAGTGGTCGGTGTATTGATGCCAAATGTGACCAACACGCTGGCGCTGATACTGGGTATGAGCGCGTTTAACCGAATTCCAGCCATGCTCAATTACACCTCGGGCACTGCGGGCATGCAGAATGCGTGTACCGCAGCCAATATCAAAACCATTATCACCTCCAGAAAGTTTATTGAAGCCGCCGCGCTGGAACAAGTAGTAGCACAGTTCCAAGGCTTAAACGTACTGTACTTGGAAGATTTGAGAAGTCAGTTCGGCGTGAGGGATCGCGCATGGTTAATGGGCTATGCGCTGCATTATCCCAGAGCAGCTATGGATGAAACACGCCCAGAAGATATTGCGGTCATCCTGTTTACATCAGGCTCGGAAGGCAAGCCTAAAGGCGTTGTGCACTCCCATAAAAGCATCTTGGCCAATATTGCGCAAATTATGGCTGTGCTGGATTTTAATCCAACCGATAAATTTATGATGGTACTGCCTATGTTCCATGCGTTTGGCTTTACTGGCTCGCTCTTGCCTATATTAGCTGGCATCAAAATCATGATTTTTCCATCACCACTGCAATACAAAGTTATCCCAGAAGTCATTTATGATAAAGGCTGTACCGTATTGTTTGCGACCAGTACCTTTTTGGGAAACTACGCCAAATTTGCACACCCTTACGATTTTTATAAATTACGATTTGTGGTGGCCGGCGCTGAAAAACTGAATGAAGAAGTGCGTAAAACCTATCATGAAAAATTTGGCATACGCATTTTAGAAGGCTATGGCACTACAGAGTGCGCGCCGGTACTCTCAGCCAATACGCCTATGGCCAATCGGCATGGCAGTGTAGGCCAATTGATGCCGGGAATTGACTATAAACTGGAGCCTGTACCTGGGATTGAACAGGGTGGCGTGTTCCATGTAAAAGGCGAGAATGTGATGCTGGGCTATTATAAGTATGATGCGCCGGCACAGCTGGAAGTGCCAGAACAAGGCTGGTACAACACCGGTGATGTGGTCACTGTAGACAATGAAGGGTTTATCTTTATCAAGGGGCGCGTCAAACGCTTTGCCAAAGTGGCGGGGGAAATGGTCTCGCTTGAGGTGGTGGAGAAAATTGCACATACCGCAGCGCCCGAGCATCAAGATGCCGCGACCACGCAAGTAGATTTGCAGCGTGGCGAAAATATCGTGCTGTTCACGACCGACCCTGCCCTGAAACGAGAAGATTTACAAATAGTCGCCAAAAATTTGGGAACGCCAGAGTTAGCCATTGCGCGCAAAATCATTCGGCTAGATGAGATCCCGTTATTGGGAACAGGTAAAACTGATTATGTAGTGCTGAAGCAGATGGCGGAAGCAGCTTAAATAAACAAAAAATACTACACGCGGTATTATTAATATAAAAAATAATTAAAGGCCAATCAGTGAGTAACCAATTCCAGCTCTTAAAACAAAAACGATTTTTGCCTTTCTTTTTAACGCAGTTTTTAGGGGCCTTTAACGACAATTTATTTAAAACTGTACTCATTACTTTAGTTGCCTTTCACGCCAGTACACTGGGCAATCTAGATGGTGCGACCATGGCGACTCTGCTCCCGGGTTTGTTTATCCTGCCTTTTTTCTTGTTTTCTGCAACTGCTGGGCAAATTGCAGATAAATATGAGAAGTCTCGCATTATTCGCTTAGTCAAAGTACTGGAAATCTGGATTATGGTATTTGCTGCCGCTGGCTTTTATCTGCATCAGTTGTGGCTATTGGCGACAGCATTATTCTTGATGGGTGTTCACTCCACTCTATTTGGTCCGGTAAAGTACGCGTACCTGCCTCAGCAGCTGAATACCCAAGAGCTGGTAGGCGGTAACGGCATGGTAGAAATGGGCAGCTTTGTGGCTATTTTGCTGGGTCAAGTGTTGGGGGCATGGCTGGCAATTCAGCCTGATTATGCTTTGCTGACTAGCGTTGCTGTGATTGGTATTGCTATGATTGGTTATGTATCGAGCCGACAAATACCGGTCACACCAGCGCTTTCCACCGCGTTGCGAATACAGTGGAATCCGATCATAGAAACTTGCCGCAATGTAAAGTTGATTTGGGCGCAGCAATCACTGTGGTTAGCCATTGTGGCGATCTCTTGGTTTTGGTTTTTTGGCGCGACATTGCTGGCGCAATTCCCCAATATGGCCAAGCTGGTGCTGCATGGGGATGAAAGCGTGTTTATTTTGATGTTGACGGTATTTTCTGTTGGCGTGGGTATTGGCTCTTTGCTTTGCGAGAAACTTTCACGCAACAAAGCCATGCTGGGTTTGGTGATGATTGGCGGCATAGGCTTAAGTTGCTTTACGTTGGATATTTATTGGGTGGCAACACATCTTGCAACGGAAAGCGGTATACAACCTTTTGATTATCATCAGTTTCTAAGTCACGCTAACCATTGGCGTTTATTGATAGATATTGCATTGATAGGCGTATTCGGTGGTTTTTACATTGTGCCTTTGTATGTGTTGATACAAACCTTGTCGGAGCCCGCGTATCGCTCACGTGTGATAGCCGCCAATAATATTATGAACGCTTTGTTTATGGTGGTCTCTGCCCTATTTTCTATCGCTTTGTTTAAGCTAGGTTACAGCATCCCGCAGTTGTTTCTAATCACTGCGCTTGTCAATGTGTTGGTCATGGGCTATTTGTGTATGCGTCAGCCCAATTACTACACAACATTTAAGGCATGGTTCCGCCCTAAAGATGCTTGAATGCTGAATAGCGGAATTTGCAGCGCGCTACTATCAATGCAGGCTTTATCGTTATAATGAGCCCTTTCATCTTGATGTTTTAATCTGCGTTTATGCAAATCAAATCCTTGTTCGATCCATTTCGCCGTGCAGTTTGGCAGGTTGCCAATAAAGCAGGCCCTTTTGCCCCGTTATTTTCCATGCTGTTGCTGGGCTTGGTCGTGTTGTCACTGTCGCGGTTGGGTCTAGTGCTATGGAAATTTGGTCGTGTGGAATCCACAGGGCAATTATTGGCCGTGCTATACCAAGGTGTGCGTGTCGATATCATTCAGTTGGCGCTGATTGCGCTTGTGCCAGTACTATTGGCACCGCTATTGGCTACACGCCAGTTTTTTAACACATGGAAGTGGTTTACCTACGGCTGGGTGTTGATTGCGGTGGTGCTGTTGGTGTTTTTAGAAGCGGCTACGCCTGGCTTTATCATGGAATACGATGTACGCCCGAATCGCCTGTTTGTGGAGTATTTGAAATATCCACATGAGGTCATGGGCATGCTGTGGCGTGGTTTCAAAGTACATATCTTTGCTGGTATTGGCTTTACGGTGCTGGCCATTGTGGGGATGCGTTACTGGCTGCAACCATGGCAGTCTGCAACATCGACTTGGACAAACAAACGTTTGTGGATTATCTGGCCTTTGGTGTTAGTACTCACATTGCTCGGTATCCGCTCCACACTTGGCCACCGCCCTGCTAACCCGGCGCTGTTTGCAATTACCCAAGACAGCATGGTCAACAGCTTGATTTTAAATTCCGGCTATTCGGTCATCTATGCTGTTTATAGTTTGCAGCATGAGGCCAAATCCAGCGAGATCTACGGCAAGATGGATAAAGCGGACATATTTAAACTGACGCAAGCCAAAGATACTGATATCCCGACATTAACTACTTTAGTGCCATCGGTTAAACGCGATAAGCCGCTGAATTTAGTCATTATTCTGCAAGAGAGCTTAGGCGCAGGCTTTGTTGAGTCCTTAGGCGGTAAACCGGTCACGCCTAATCTTGAAAAACTAAAAGCAGAGGGGATTTGGTTTGAGCAGCTGTATGCGACCGGTACGCGTTCGGTACGTGGCATTGAAGCGGTGGTGACAGGCTTTCAGCCTACGCCGGCAGACAGTACAGTGAAGCTATCACTTAGCCAGAAAAATTTTTTTAGCTTGGCAGCTTTATTAGAAAAACAAGGTTACTCCACAGAGTTTATCTATGGTGGGGAGTCTCATTTTGACAATATGCGCGGCTTTTTTATGGGCAACGGCTTTCAACATATTGTCGATCAAAAAGACTATAAAAACCCAGTGTTTGTAGGGAGCTGGGGCGCCTCGGATGAGGATTTGCTGAATAAAACGCATGAACAGTTATTGGCGCATCATGCCAGTGGCAAACCATTTTTCACGCTTGCATTTAGTTCGTCTAATCATGCGCCATTTGAATTTCCGGATGGACGTATCGAGCTGTATGAGCAGCCCAAAGCCACCGATAATAATGCAGTGAAATATGCCGATTATGCTATTGGTGAGTTTTTCAAAAAGGCCAAAGCCAGCCCTTATTGGCAAGACACAGTGTTTCTCATTGTGGCCGATCACGATATTCGTGTGCGTGGTGAGACACTGGTGCCCATTGAGCATTTCCACATCCCAGGCCTGATTTTGGGTGCGGACATTCAGCCTAAAACGATCACGGCCATTGCTAGCCAAATCGATTTGCCGGTGACCGTATTGTCTTTAATGGGCGTGCAAGCACAGCACCCGATGACAGGGCACGATATGTCCAATCTGCCGGCAGATTATCTGGGTCGCGCCATGATGCAGTACAACTATAACTTTGGTTGGATGGAGCAAACTCAACAAAAAGCAGATAAAGAGGTAGCCAATCAGGTGGTGGTATTGCGTGAAGGCAAGGCACCCGCACATGGTAAGTACGATACACAGCATAAGCATTTGAATGAGGTACCCTCTCCTGCAAATGCTGTGCAAATTGAGCAGCGTGCATTGGCCAACTCACTGTTGCCATCCTTGCTGTATACAGAACAGCGCTACCGGTTGCCGTAATGCCGGGTGCGTCGTATCAGCCTTCTATGCTCACCAAGCAGGTGGTCCGTGACGGGTTAAGTTATTTTCTGCGGGGCGGCATGTGGTTACGCCATGCGCATTTGCCTGTCTCTGGCCATACCATTGTCGATGACTTTATCGGCGTGTGTGTTGCCACGCAGCAAGATCCGGCAGTGGATGCCTACGTCATTGCGCAGTTGCAGGCGCTGGGTGTTAAACGTGTGCGCTTAGATTTTACCTATGGAGACTTAGGTAATGATGATGAGGTGGAAGCACCTAATGCACGCTTTTTATCGGCATTGATTGCAGCAGGTTTTCGCGTCAATTTGCATTTGGTACAACCTTTTCAGTCTGCCAAACATATGTTGTTAGCTGCCGAGCAAGTCATCTGGCAGCAGTTTATTGTCAATATACTAGACCGTTTTGGCCATCAGTTAGCCCATATTGAAATCGGTTCCACCATCAACCGCAAACGCTGGAGCGGTTATACATTTGATGGTTTTCTTGCCACCTGGGATATTGCTTACACGCTGATTAAAGCGCGCAATATCACTATTGCAGGGCCGAATATACAAGACTTTGAGCCGTTCTATAACGTGAGCTTGCTCAAGCATTTAAAGGCGCGCCAGCAGCTTCCGGACGTTTTTAGCAATAACTTGTTTTGTGAGCGCGTACCAGAGCCAGAAAGCAATGACCACCGTATTTTTAAGTATCAGTGGACGACTTGGTTTGACTATAACTTAATCAAAAAGGCGCGTTTGCTACAGAAAATCAATCAGGATTTCGGTGTTTCGGCGCTCATTTCACCCGTGGCATTTTGGGCAATATTTCGTGTGCAACGTCGTTATCCCGATGCGCTGCAAAAGCAAGCCGATTACGCTGCACGTTACTTTCTGCTATTAGCAGCTTCTGGCGCATTAAAACAAGCCAATTGGGGCGCGCTGATTTGCCAGCGTGAAGGCCTGATTAGCGATGGGTTGACTGAGCATGACTACCCGGCGCTTGAGCGTGTGACGCACTACCAGCATGCTGATGGCGCACTGCAACATTACCAGCTTCAGCCAAGCTTTGCTGCGGTAAAAACGTGTGCTGCCCAAATTCAAGGTGCGCAGTATGTGCGTGCACTGGCTACTGGTAACGGCTTGGAGCACCATCATTTTGAAAAAGATGGCCATACCATTCATGCCATATGGACACAAAATGGCAAAGTAGCTTTCTTGGACGCAATCTACACACAAGCCCTTTTGACACAAGCCGTGATGGTGCATCGAGATGGCACAGTGTTGGCCAACACACATGCGTTTGTGACTGAATCGCCCATGTATTTAATTTGGCACAATACAACACTTGTGCAGGCCACCCCTACTTTAGCAAAAGACCTGACGATACACGCGCACCAACAGGGCTTGCAGTATTTCCGCTTGGATGAAGATGATTGGCAAGGCTTGGTACTAGCCAGCAATGCTGAAGAAGCTGCATTATTGGCGCAGCAATTACATCCGGCACGGTTACAGGCACCGCAAAAAGAAGGTGCTTTGCGCCATGCCCGTAATGCGATTTGGGCAGTGCCCGACCCACGAAATACAGCAGCACAGCTGACGATCAAGCAGCCAGTCAAAATGTATCCGCACAAAGCTTTTTTAGATCGCTTCAAACCCAGCAAAGCCAAGCGCAGCTGGAACGGAGCCATGGAACTTATGCGTCGCGGTATCGGCACGGCCATGCCAGTAGCTTACTTTGAAAAAGTGGGCGATACCAGTCTGAAGCAAAATTTTTATGTGTGCGAATATGTGCAATCAGAGGCCAGCATCGGGCAAATATTTGTTGCTTTTGCACAAGGAGAAAGCCACTTTAATGGCTTGCAGGCAGAAGAAGTATATTTTCAATTTGCGCAATTTTGCCATGACATGCATGGCCGATTGGTTTACTTCAGAGACTTCTCCGGCGGTAATATTCTAGTCAATGTTGGGGCTGATAAGCAGCTTGGTTTTTCATTAATCGATACCGCGCGTTTGCGTTGTTTCCCTTTGACGCCGTTTCCGGAAAAATATCGTCTGGCAGACATGACGCGTGCTTGCCACAAGCTGCATTGGGCAGGTCGTGAACGTGTCATGCAAATCTATTTTGGCATGATTGGGCGTCAGTTCACTTGGCGTCATCGCCTAGCATTTCATTTGTACGATTTCAAAGTACGTTTGAAAAAGACGATTGGGCGCAAAGGTTGGAAACGTCTGATGAAAAAGCTAAAAGGGGTGGGCACATCGCATGCTGCATCAGGGTAATCTAATGAAAACCATGAGACAGTTTTAAGCAGTTTAGACAGGTGATATTTTGAAGCACAAGGTATAGTAACTCTACGTTATGGAGATGTACTGGCAGTCATGCAAAGTAACCCAAACGAATTCTAACTAAAGGAGAATCATTATGTGGACAACACCAGCAGCTACTGAAATGCGTTTCGGTTTTGAAGTTACAATGTACGTAATGAACAAATAATCTTTGTTTAACGTATGCTAAAGGGTGCTTATAGCACCCTTTTGTTTTTATGGTTCTTATTAGTCTTAATTCTTACTTGGTTTTAATATTTAAGGCGTAGGCAATTTGAATTCTTTAGGTAACAATACCCAAATCGTGCCGGATTGCTTCATCGACCCCGCCATTTTTCCGGCGTAATTACCACTCCCCCAGTAAAAATCTGCACGTACCCCGTCTTTAATGGCACCGCCGGTGTCTTGGGCAATCATTAATCGCTGTAATGGCTTGGTGGTATTTGGGTAGGTTGTAGATAAATAGACAGGTGCCCCTAGCGGAATATATTTGGGGTCAATGGCAACGCTACGTTCCGCAGTAAGGGGAACGCCCAGCGCACCCAAAGGGCCGGGTAGATTAGCAGGCAACTCTCTAAAAAAGACATAACTAGGATTGGTATTCAGCAGCTCACGCAGCTTGCTAACGTTTTTACGCCCCCAGTCTTTAATGCCCTGCATAGACGCTTGGCTGGCGTTGAGCTCGCCGCGTTGAATCAACACTTTGCCAATCGAGTTATAAGCATGTCCATTTTGATCGGCGTAGCCTAAATGTAATTGCTCGCCAGTATCTAATTGGATTAGGCCAGAGCCTTGAATTTGCAGAAAAAATGCATCAATTGCATCATCAATCCAAACAATCTCGCTGCCAGCCAAAGGCGGCTTGTCCGATTCGATTTCTGCGCGTGTAAAGTAAGGTACCAAGCGATTGCCATCTAGTTTACCGCGTACCCGTTTGTATTTGAGCTCTGGAAACAGCGTACCTAAATCCACCGTAATCAGATCTTTAGGCTGTGCATAGAGTGGGAAGGCATATTGTGCAGACTTGGTGCGGCTGCCCTTTAACACTGGCTCGTAGTAGCCAGTAATTAGTCCGGTGTTGCTCCCGGCAATAGTACTAGTACTGTAGACATTAAAGTAGCGGGTGAAGTACTCGATAATTTGTGTGTTATCAGGAGCATTTAGTGACACTGCGGCTTGGCAGGCAGGTTGCCATTCAGGTTTGTTTTTTAATGTAGAGCAGCTGGCCAGCCAAGCTGGCCAGCCCGCGCTCAAATTATCTTGTTTCCAAGCGTCTATCTCGCTCCAGTTAGCAAGTTTGAGTAAGCCGTATTCTGGAATTTTGCTGCCCGGCGCTTCTGGTTTGGTTTCCGGTGTTACTGGTTCGGGAATGGGTTTGCTGGGTTGTGATGTGGTCGGCTCACAACGGCATGGTATTGGTTCTTTGATGTTTTTTTTACCGCATGCGGTGATCATCATCAGTGTTAAGAAAATAATCAACCAGTGGTGCCGTAAGCGTAAAGTGGTCATTAATGTAACACCCTGTGTTGATAGAGCTGAAAAGGGGCAATGTTGGCTTCGAATAAGGTGCCATCCTCTGCCACCATTTGATAGGTACCTTGCATTTCACCGCTAGCGGTACTGAGTATCGTGCCGCTGGTGTATTCAAACTGCGCATTAGGTTCCAGCAACGGTTGCTCACCGATGACACCAAGCCCTTTCACTTCGTGAGTTTCATGAAGTGCATTGGTGATGATCCAATGTCGGCTAATTAATTGGGCGGCAACCGTGCCAGTATTGGTAATGGTCACCGTATAGGCAAACGCGTATTTTGACTCGCCGGGATTAGATTGATCTTCCAGAAAAGTAGTGTTCACCTTGACCAAGCAAGCGTAGCGTTTTTTCTCTTCCACGCGGATTATCCGTTTCCTGAAATAAGCCCGGTGGTCGGCGAGCTGGGCGAGGCAGAGTACAGTTTCTTCGGCATGCGGCCAGCTAAATAAGACTCGCGGCCTGCTTCAATGGCTTTTTTCATGGCACCCGCCATTAATACTGGGTTCTGCGCAGCGGCAATGGCTGTATTCATCAGCACGCCATCACAGCCTAACTCCATGGCAATAGCAGCATCGGCCGCACAGCCCACACCCGCATCTACTAATACGGGGATATTGGCATTCTCAATAATAATCTGCAGATTCCAAGGGTTCAAAATACCCATGCCAGAGCCAATGAGTGATGCCAAAGGCATCACAGCGCAACAGCCAATGTCTTCTAACTGTTTAGCAATAATCGGGTCATCTGAGGTATAGACCATCACATCGAAGCCTTCTTTGACCAACGTTTTGGCTGCGGCCAAGGTCTCAATGACGTTGGGATACAGCGTTTTCGGGTCACCCAGCACTTCCAATTTCACAAGTTTGTGGCCATCGAGTAGCTCACGTGCCAAGCGCAGTGTTCTGACAGCGTCATCTGCGCTGTAGCAACCTGCGGTATTAGGTAAGTAGGTAAATTCTTCTGGTGGCAGATAATCCAGTAGCGAAGGTTCGTTAGCGACCTGACCAATATTGGTTCTTCTGATTGCTACTGTGACAATTTGGGCACCACTTGCGTCTATGGCAGCACGTGTTTCGGTAAAATCTTTATATTTACCCGTACCTACCAGTAATCTTGATTGGTAACTTTTTCCAGCAATCACTAATGCATCATTCATCTTTATATTCTCGTTTGTACCCTAGCCGCCGCCAACTGCGCCTACAATTTCCAACTGATCACCTTCATTTAATAGTACAGCATCAAACAGGCTGCGCGGCACGATTTCGCCATTGCGCTCAATAGCGATGCGCTTGCCAGCGAGGTCCATTGCAACAACAAGCGCGCTGACCGATAGTGCAGCGTCGTCAAAATGTTTGTCTTTACCGTTGATAATTAAATGCATAGCGAAATATTGCGGCCATTAAAGAGTGCTATTTTACGTAATTATGCTGTCACATGGGGCGTTAATAATGAATTATTTAAATGAAAATTTATGTATGGCACAGTCTATGCTTGTCATCTTGCAATTGATTTGTGCGTTAATAGCAGTAAGCGCAAAGTGTTAAGTGCTTGATTTAAGTTGTCATGATTTTCATGATTGTGCGACTAAAGCATGTGGAAATTGAATTTTTTTAACGATTGATGCTCTACCCCGTACGAACACAATTCGTGCGGTTTTTAACTCCCAAAAGGAAACGATGATGCAAGTAACAGAACGAGTACAAGTACAGAAACAAGATGCTTTGCTGGATGAAATCTACGCCCCTTCAATTGCTGAGAAATCAGCAAAGGTAAAAGAGCAAGAAGCCAGTGTGTTGATATTGCAAAGAAATAAAAATCTGAACAGATTTTTAGAAGCAAGTTGCGATTGCGTTTAATGTAGTACCGTCTGGTATTAAGCGTTTTTAACGTTTAATCATCAGGCAACCACAACATCAAGCTATAAAAAAAGAGGATGGCATCGGCCACCCTCTCTCTAGAGTTTTCTTCCTCAAAAACGCTTATTCAATCGTCAATTGCGGACGACCAGCCTCGGGCCAATCCAAGTGGAAGAACTGACCACGTGGTTGATCTTTACGCTCGTAAGTATGCGCACCGAAGTAGTCACGTTGACCTTGCAATAAGTTTGCAGGCAGGTCTGCACTTCTGTAACCATCGTAATATGCTAGCGCAGCCGCAAAACCTTGTGCTGGAATGCCATTTGTCACCGCCAAGGCAATCACTTTACGCCAGCCAGCTTGACCTTCGTTCATCGCATTGGTGAAGTATGGGTCTAGCATCAAGTTTTTCAAACGTGAATTCAATGCATAAGCATCGGTGATTTTTTGCAAGAAGCGCGCGCGGATGATACAACCGCCGCGCCAGATTTGTGCAATCTCACCAAAGTTCAGTTTCCAGTTATAAGCCACTTGTGCTTTATCAATCAGTTGGAAGCCTTGTGCGTAAGCGCAGATTTTTGAGCAATACAATGCGTTTTTAATCGCTTCGATAATGGCTGCTTTATCAGTTTCTTTCACTAGCACAGGGCCTTTTAGGATTCTGCTCGCTTCAACACGTTCTTCTTTCAAGCTAGAAAGCGCACGCGCATATACCGCTGCTGCAATCGCGTTGGCAGGTGCACCTAGCTCAAGCGCATTGGCTGCAGTCCATTGGCCAGTCCCTTTTTGGCCGGCAGTATCCAAGATTTGGTCTACTAAGAAACCTTTGCCTGCTGGGTCTTTTTGTTGCAGGATATCTGCGGTAATTTCAATCAAGAAGCTTGATAATTCACCTTTGTTCCATTCGGCAAATACTTTACCGATTTCATCGGCTGGCATGCCTAGCAAGTTTTTCATCAACCAGTAGGCTTCACAAATCAATTGCATATCGATGTACTCGATACCGTTATGCACCATTTTCACATAATGGCCAGCGCCGTCCGGGCCAATGTATTCTGCGCAAGAGAAGCCGCCTTCGACTGGTTTTCCTGGGGTGCCGCCTTCTAAGGGTGTACCGGTCACAGGGTCTACTTTGGCTGCAATATCACGCCAGATTGGCTCTAAGCTAGACCATGCTTTACGTGTACCAGATGGCATGAGCGATGGGCCAAAACGCGCACCAGTTTCGCCGCCTGAAACGCCTGAACCAATAAACTCAATGCCTTTGGCAGCCAATTCTTTTTCGCGACGGATAGTGTCTGTCCACAATGCGTTGCCGCCATCAATGATGATATCGCCTTGCTCTAGGAATGGTAATAACGCGTTGATGGTGACATCGGTTGCGCTACCTGCTTTCACTAGCAATACAATTTTACGTGGGCGTTTGATGCTTAGTACAAAAGAAGCCAAATCTGCATGACCAACCACGCGCTCGTGAGATGGCTCATTGTTTTTGCATTCCTCAATAAAGTTCAGCATTTTCTTCGGGTCGCGGTTGTAAACAGCGATGGTGTAGCCGTGGTCGGCTATGTTCAAGGCCAGATTTTGGCCCATCACAGCAAGGCCTACAAGGCCAATGTCAGCGTTTTTTGTGGTGGTCATGCTTCTCTCTCTTTAAGCTTTCTTAAATGGGTAATTTAAATCAAAAATTAGAGCCTTGGCTTGTGGCTAGAGCTCGTACTACGCTACTTCTACTGCTAAAACAATGCTGTTCAATTTGGGCGATTTACAGTGTGTTACCAAACATTTGCAAGGCCAGTTGATAGCCAGTCATGGCTAATTGCGGGTCATAACGTTCGCCTTCGTCACGCATAAAGGCATGTTGCCCATTGAACTCGTGCCAAGTGAAGCTCAGGTTGGCATCTGTCAGTTTTTGATACACCAAGCTGCGGCCAGCGGTAGGAATATGGTTGTCTTGTTTGCCCCAAATCATCAATAACTCGCCTTTAATGTCGCTCAGGCGATCCATGGAGTGTTGGTTAGGTTTGTTTGGGATGATTTCTGTGTGTAAATCGGTGGCGTAAAAGCAGGCGGTAGATTTAACTTCCGGTTGTAGCGCAGCCCTAAACGCCAAGTGACCACCAATACAGAAGCCCATAGCGCCTACGTTGCCATCGTACCAATTTTGCTTGCCCAAGAATTCAATCATGGCGCGATTGTCAGTATCATAGTCTTGCACATCTTTGGCAGCTTTATCAGCGTTACCTTTATCACGTCCTGCATCATCATAACCAAGGACTGTACCAATCGGATTAAGTTCATGAAATACTTCTGGTACCAAGACGGCGTATCCTTGGCCGGCCATGAATCTGGCAGCGCGTTCGATAGGACCTGTTTGCTGAAAAATTTCAGAATAAAATAAAATTGCAGGTACTTTTTGAGTATGTGTCGGGCGATGGATATAAGTCCGCATTACACCAGTAGGTGTTGAGATATCTGCGATTTCAGTTTTGATGAGCATGGCATGCATCCAGAAAATATATTTTTGAACCCAATATTTTACAGTGCTTTAATGGCATTTTCATCTCAAATCGTGGGCGAATTGAGAATTATTTAACAGCGCATGCAAATAGTCAGCATGTTAAGAATTATTTGCGCGATATGATGTCATCTTCAGTACCAAAACATGTGGGGATTATCATGCGATTCGTCTTGATGATATGGCTGGCTGGTTTTGCATGCATTGCGGCGGCAGAGCCAAGTGCTGACTTGACTTATCAACTTAAAGCCTCAGTAGCCAAGGTGCATGTGGTAACTAAATCCGGTGGGCATGGCGTTGGTACCGGTGTGGTGGTGGCCAAAGACATGGTGGCGACTAACTGCCATGTATTGGCCAATGCCAATGGGGTCAATATCACTAAATTTGGCGATAGCTTTGCGCCGGTTGGCCTCAAAGCGGACTGGAAACATGACCTATGTATTCTACGTTTTCAATATCTAGATTTAAAACCAGTGGAACTGGGTGATGCTTCGCAGCTGCGCTACGAACAGCCGATGTTCTCCATTGGATTTCCCGGTGGGCCGCCCAAACCTCAAGTGACCTATGGCAAAATCAAAGCGCTTTATCCGCTCGACGACAGCGTCATTGTACGTACCGATGCTTCATTTATCATGGGGGCCAGTGGTAGCCCGGTGTTTGATGAAGCGGGTAAGCTGATTGCCATAAGTACGTTTAAGAGCCCAGGGCGTGGTGCTTATTTTTATAATATTCCGGTCAACTGGGTCAAAGCATTACTGGATACGCCTGAAACCACCTCGTTACAATCAGACCTTGTGCCATTTTGGGACGCACCACCCGAGGCAGCACCTTACTTTATGCAAGTAGTGTTGCCATACCAAAATGAGGATTGGTCAGAATTAGCACGTGTTGCTCAGGCTTGGGTCAAGCAAGAACCAAGCACAGCCGAAGCACATTATTATCTGGCTGTGGCACAAGCTAAGCTTGGCCGTGATGCCGATGCTAAGAAGAGTTTTCAGCAGACATTAGTATTGCAACCGCAGCATCCGAGTAGTCTGATCGGATTGGGGTTGTTGGCTAGCCGTGCCGGCAATTCGGATGAGGTGGCGCGGATGCACGCAGCGTTACAGGCCATTCATGTGGAATTGGACGAGGCGTTTAATCTCGCGCTTAAAGAGCAAGCTCAGTAATCGCTGCTGCGACCCGTGGAATAACCTTGTGGTACATCTTGCTGCCATTCGCCGCAGTCGTCACAGCGGTGGTCATGCATGGTGGGGCTAAACACAAGATGTGTGCTGTTACAGAATTTGCACACAGCTTGTGTGGCGTTTTCTGATTTGTGGTGTAGCGTATGCTGTTCTGTCGCTACTTTGGTGCTGCCTAGTCCGTATTTGTTGTCCATGGGTATGGTCCTCTCAACAGGGATAGCCATTTCTAATTGCAACTGCTTAAGTGTTTAACTTACCCTCTTTTGAAGGGCATCGCAAGATGTAATTCAGCTTAGTGTAGAACCCAATACTATTTCTTTAATTGCGCTTTGCATGCGGTATAGGACAATACATCGCCGTCCGTCAGCGTCGTCTGGTCGCCTTCTAATGCCAGTGTAATGGAGCCGGATACATAGCGATTTTTCTCGGTACTGGATTTTGCCAGATTCACTTCATGGTCGGGGAAAATGAGCCAGGCATCGTTGTCCTTGTTCAGCATACGTAGAAAGAAGCGTTTGTTGCCTTCACATACATATTCGGTGGCGTTTTCCGGATTTTTAGAACGCTCTTTGGTTTCAGACTTAAACACTTTAAGGGGCGCTACCATGCTACATGCCGATAGAATGACGCAGGTAAGTGCAATGGCGGTGACGTGCTGATAGTTCATGTGTTGCCTTAACGGTAAAAATTTCAATGGGTTCATTTTGCCATCTTATGCCAAGACCGACAATGACTCATCTCATTTAGGGTGCCTCTGGTTTAAGGTGCGTCTTGATAGCCTGCGCGCGTTAAGCGGTCTCGAATAGCTGCCCACGCTGGCTGGTCTGGAGGCAACAAAATGAGAATCGCACTGGCTTGCAAGTCATCTAATCGATGCAGCGCATCGTATAAGTGTTCTGCCACTTGCGCAGGTGTGCTGGGTAGCGCAATGCAATGGGCGCTGGGCACCTGCGCATGGAGTGCTGTATTGCTTTGGCCGATTAGCAATGCTGCACAGTGCGGATGCAATTGCGCGTATTTTTGTAAGTCGGCAAATGCTTCAAACAAGCGCGTGGGTGTGCGTGGCGAGTAATGCAATAAATGTTGCCCCGGTGCTTTGGGAATGTCTTGTGTGAGTGGTTGTGCTGGCTTGCCTGCAATGGCTTCAATTTGCGCTTCCGTAATCATGCCGTGGCGTAACAACTGCCATTGGTCGCCATCCACACTCACAATACTAGATTCAATGCCCACTTGGCATGGGCCGCCATCTAGTACCGGAATATCTTTACCCAAGCTGTTTTCGACATGCGCTGCTGTGGTGGGGCTGAGCTGGGTATAGCGATTGGCGGAGGGCGCGGCTAAGGCTAGGCCACTTTCTTTGAGCAATTGCAGCGTGAGCGGATGGGCAGGTACGCGCAGTGCAACAGTCGGCGCATTGGCGCGCAATATATTAGACACATGCGGTTTGGCTTTGAGTACCAACGTAAATGGCCCAGGCCAAAACGCTATTGCGAGTTTTTTGGCCAAAGCCGAAAATTCGTCAGCATAGCCACTCACTTGATGAATGTTTGCAATATGGACAATCAGCGGATTATTGGCTGGGCGTTGTTTTGTGGCATAAATCTTGAGTAAAGCAGCTTCATTGCTAGCATCTGCCGCTAATCCATACACCGTTTCGGTAGGAATCGCGACCACTTCACCGTTGTTAAGTAACGTCATCGCATCTGCTAAATTGACCTGCATGCCAATACCAACCAGTAGTAAAAGTGCTATTTTACTACTGGTTTGTTACCTCGTGGTTTACTGTCTCATGCCATCTATCAAGCCGCTTTTTGTAAAGGCTGTATTTCAGGTGCAGTTTTATAATCATGCGCCGCGAGTGGGTGAGAAGTCTTCACACTATTTTCAATCACTTCTGCCGCTTTTGGCAAGCCTGCCACCGCGCGTTGAATGGCAAGCTTGGTCGCTGCATAATTCCAGTCTTGGATTTTGGTGCTATCTGCGGCATCCCAATGAATAAAGACACCAATGCAGATAAATATATCATCGGCTTCTTTTAACGGAATGGTGCCCTCTTTGACTGAGTCAGTCACGGCTTTAGCCACACCAGACTGCGCTGGCCCAAACATCTGCACCGCTTGTTTTGCATCTTTGATATCGACCTTGTTGAACATCACAGTGGCTGGTTTTGCCATGAGATTGGGTGCTACTACGGCTAGCAACGCATTGTCACCACGTTTTTGATTGGTGAGCGTTAAAGCAAAAGCGGTTTCGGCTGCACTGCCGCGCGGCCCCATGATTAAGTCCACATGGGCGACCTCATTGCCATCACCGACTAATGCTTCGCCTACTAGTAATTTGTTGATTTTTAAGGTTTTCATGATAGTTCTTCCTTTCTGCTTTCAAGCCCCGTTGGGCGTTAAAAATAGATGGACAAACCTTAAAAGCTAACAATTTTGCGTTCAAAAGTAAGACAAGGAATAGCCGCTATAGTTGCAATTATTTAACTGGTATAGAATGGCTGACCATTATCATTTTTAAAGAAAAAGCATGAGTCAAATTATCGTAGAAAAAAATCCTAGCCAAGCCCATTTAGACAGTTTAGGGGTGAGCAAATGGTCAACCTGGCAAAAGGAGGTCTCTACTTTTCCATGGACATTCTTAGAACAAGAAATTGCCTATATTTTAGAGGGTGAGTGCGTGATTACACCTACAGGCGGGGCACCTGTGTCCTTTGGTAAGGGCGATTTGGTGACGTTTCCAGCAGGCATGACCGCCAGTTGGGAAGTGAAGCAACCATTGCATAAGCATTACAAATTGGATGGTAATTTACTCAGCCAAACGTTCCGCCGCATTAAAGCAGCGCTTAAACTGTAATTCTATATTGCCGCGTTAACCTGCTTTTCTAAAAGTGAGGTTAACGCGCGTGTTACCTAATATTGCATGACACCCGGATTGCATGGTCATGATGCCGTGATAATTCAAACGTGCATCACCGCCCCACACAATCACATCGCCATGTTCAAGGCGCAATTGCGTGGGTTTATCGGTGCGTTTTTTGCCACCAAATTGAAAGCGCGCAGCAATGCCTAATGATACGGATACAATGGGTTGTGTGAAATCACGTTCATTTTTATCTTGGTGCAAGCCCATCTTGGTGCCGATTTGGTATTGATTAATCAGGCAAGCATCTGGCGCAAAATCAGTGTAGCCGGCAATATTAGCAGCCGTATTAGCGAGTACAAAAAAGCTTTCTGGCATTGCGGGCCATGGCGCTTGGCGTATTGGGTCGATAGGCGAGTAGCGGTAACCTTGCTGATCAGATACCCAGCCTAATGCGCCACAACTGGTGGTGGCCACTGACATGGCAAATCCCATCGGCGTCATCATCTGCCGCAAGGGTGCGGCGGAGATAACGGCATGTAAATCATCCAGCAATTGTGTTTGGTTAGGCAACGCATAACCACGTAAATAGACCAGTCCATCTAAGTCTAATCGCTGACTGCTTTCAAGAGAACTCAATAAATCCATGGTGATGTGTTATTTGCTTCCCGGCTCTTGGTACTAGCTTTTAAATGCACACTGTTATAATGAATGCATGCACCGTTATCAACAAGCGCAAACTTTTTTAAGTGAGCAAGATCCAGACTTTGCCAAGCTTATTGCTGAGATTGGCGATTGCCAACTTATACTCAAGTCAGAGCGTGACCCTTATGAGGCATTGGTCCGCGCTGTGGCTTACCAGCAGCTCAGCACTAAAGCGGGTGATGCTATTTTGGCAAAATTCAAAGCCCATTTTGGAGGCGAGTTTCCAACGCCAGAACAGCTCGCACATGCAGAGTTTGATGCCTTGCGTGCTTGTGGGTTCTCTGGCCGAAAAGTTGAGACGACCAAAGGCATTGCACAAGGCGCACTGACTGGATTGGTGCCAACACTTGCGCAAGCTGAACACATGCGCGATGAAGATTTGATTGAGCGTTTGGTTGCACTAAAAGGGATTGGGCGTTGGACAGTGGAAATGATGCTGATCTTTACATTACAACGTCCGGATATCTTGCCGGTGGATGATTTTGGTGTGCGTGAAGGTTATAAGCGGTTGAAGTCTTTAACGGATGCGCCAACGCCTAAAGCCTTGGCAGAGATTGGTTTGGCTTGGCAGCCTTATCGCACGGTAGCCAGTTGGTATTTATGGCGTGTGCCCAAATAATCTGTGCTTAGACTGAGTTTAGATTCACATCACAAAAAAAGCGGGCGCTAGTGATAGCGCCCGCTTTTGAATGCTAACAGGGTATTAACCCGCTTTCTTTTTGCTTACTTTCTTTTTGCCTTCGTGTTCTTGCAACAACACCGTGTCTAGTACGTAGATCATACCGTTATCCGCTTTGATATCGCCGCCGCCCACTGTTGGGATGCCATCTACTTTGATGCCGGCAGTCACGTCTAATTTCAACTCATGGCCTTCAACGGATTTTACTTTACCAGCTGTAACATCATCGCTAGTGATTTTGTGCGCAACGATATGTGCGTTCAACAATTTTACGAGTGCGTCTTTATCTTTGAGCAATGCTTCCAGTTTGTCTTTTGGTAACTTGGCAAATGCGGCATCGCTTGGCGCAAACACAGTAAAAGGGCCTTCACCTTTAAGGGTGTCTGTTAAACCAGCCGTTTGTAATGCTGTTACCAGTGTTTTGAGTGAACCATCAGCAACGGCTGAATCGATAATATCATCTGCAAAAGCAGCGTTAGAGACAGACAATGCAAACAGTGATGCTAGTAATACTTTTTTCATAACTTTCCTTAAATTGTTGAGTGCTATATAAATATCAGCAAGCTTGCTGATGGTTGCTCTAGGATAGCTGCGAGAGCTTACACAAGTTGCCTAACAATGTAACTAGGCAAGCATTGTTAATTGTGAAACGCTGTTCAGCTTAATGGGATAACGCCACGGCAAAGCATGACGTTGACGATAAAATAAATATTTTTTGTGGCTAGATTGTGCCCATGCTTGTTAAATTCTAGGTAAGAGTGATACCAAAGGTACAAGATCGGAAAACAAACGCGTCAAAAAAAGTTAGTGCGCCTAATCTATTTCAGCAGAATCGCACTAGGTCAACGACGACTCATCGGCATGTTTGCACACGCTTACTGCTTTATTCTCTGCACTAACGCCACATTGTAACTGAGCCTGCTTCTTTACACATCCATAGAGATATTGGGCAGAATTTAAATTTATAATAGCGTGATGCATATTTCTATTCAGCAGTTATTCAGTAACCATCAGTTTGCCTTTGTAAAGTTATTGGCGTTTCGTATTCAAATGGTATTGGCCTACCAAATTATGGCGGTAGTAGTGGGTTGGCACATTTATGAACTCACTCATGATCCATTGGCGCTCGGGCTGATTGGTTTGGCGGAAGTGATCCCTTACTTTTCCTGCACTTTATTCGCTGGCCATGCGGTCGATCACTATTATTCGCGCCGCGCATTTGGCATCTTAGCCGCTACTTTGTTATGCCTAAATGCCTTAACGTTGACCTGTGTGACGATGGGCTGGATTACAGGCAATCCCAGTGTCTGGATTTATGGCTCAATTGCATTTACCGGCATTGCCCGTGCATTTATTGCCCCCAGTTATACCACCTTATTTGCGATTATTGTGCCCAGGGAATCTTATGCGCGTGGCTCAGGCATTGGCAGTTCTATTTTCCAAATAGGGTTGATATTGGGGCCGGCATTAGGTGGTTTGTTAGTGGGATTTGCCAGTAAAACCATGGCATATGCGCTAGCCAGCGCTTTGTGCGTAGGTGCGGCTGTCGCAATGGGGATGTTAAAAGTGAAAGAGCCGCCTGCGCCAGAAAGCCCACCGGTTTTCAAAAGTATTGGCGAAGGCTTGCGCTTTGTCTGGAGTAACCAAATTGTGTTTGGCGCGCAAATGCTGGATATGTTTGCCGTATTGTTTGGTGGCGCGGTTGCGTTGTTGCCCGCCTTTATTCAGGATGTTTACCATATGGGCCCAGAAACGCTCGGATTGATGCGGGCTGCCCCTGCGGTGGGTGCGATACTGACTGGATTATGGCTTACGCGGCACCCCATCAATTTACATGCAGGTCGCTGGTTATTGGCTGCAGTGGCAGGGTTTGGCTTATGCATGATTGGGTTTGCGCTCAGTCCTTATTTTTGGCTGGCCGTGGCTCTGCTGATGGTTTCTGGTGTGCTGGATGGCATCTCTGTGGTGACGCGGCAAACCATATTGCAACTTGCTACGCCGGACGCCATGCGCGGCAGGGTATCGGCCATTAATGGCATATTCATTGGTTCATCTAATGAGTTGGGCGCATTTGAATCCGGTGTTGCAGCAAAACTATTCGGGCTAGTGCCTTCCGTGGTTTTTGGCGGCCTGATGACGATTGGTATTGTGGGCGTTACCGCTAAGCTTGCCCCCAAGTTACGCGATTTAGAGCTGAAGCAACTGCAGTAATCCATGCGCAATCTGGATACATTATTTGCTGTATTGGCAAAATCGACATTCAGAGCGGGTTTTCAATTGAACGCACGTGATTTAGCGTATCTGCAAGAAAAAGGTTTGGCGCAAGTGCTGACACATGCCGAGGATTTTGTGCAAAAACGCTTGGCGCCCGCCGTCATTGAAAATGAAGGTAAACAAACGCCGATGCGTGGTCACCCTGTATTTGTAGCGCAGCATGCTACGGCTTGTTGCTGCCGTGGCTGCTTGCAACAGTGGCATGCCATTCCACAAGGGCGCGAGCTCACTTTAGATGAGCAAGCCTACGTGGTTGTGGTATTGGAGCGCTGGCTGCAAACCTACGTAAAGTAATGGTTATATACCGAGATGTGGGCGTAAATACGTGAGCACAATCGGCAAACCAATCGCGCTAATCACGCCGTTTAAGCCCATCGCCATGCTAGCAAAAATACCCGCTTCCTCGTTCACGCTAAAGGCACGGGTGATACCCAGGCCATGTGCCCCTACGCCAATGGCTGTGCCGCGTATCCACCATTGTTGTATTTTGAGTGCATTTAAAATATAAGGCGCCAATATTGCACCCAGCATGCCGGTAATGACTGTGAACACGGCTGTTAAGGTCGGCGATACGTTGATGCGTTCGGCAATACCCATGGCAATGGGGGCGGTGACCGATTTTGCATACATGCTGCCCACCATATTGTTGCTTGCGCCCATCCACTGCGCAATGGCCACGGCACTGACAATGGAGACGGTACTACCTGCAGTGAGTGCCACCCACATATGAAAGATCTTGCCTTTCATGCGTTTAAAACCATTGTAAATGGGCACAGCCAAAGCAACAGTAGCTGTCCCCAGTAAAAAGTGCACAAACTGTGCGCCTTCAAAATATTTTTCATAAGGCATATCCAGCGCGCTAATGATGCAGCAAGTCAGCACCACAGAAATGGCCACCGGATTGACGACAGGGTTACGCTTAGCGCGTACGTACAGCATATAGCCAAGCTGATAAGTGGCGAGAGTGATGATCAATGCAAACAGCGGGTCTCCAGACAGATAGACCCAGATTTCGGAAATCGGTATACGCTTATTCATGGCGTTGCCCCTTGCCAAACTTGAGTGAAAAATACCAAAACACCTTGAGTACGACGGCAGTGACACCAATGGTTAGTACCACGCTGACTAGCAGCGCGGTAGAGACAGCCAGCGCATGGGCTTTGAGTTCTGGCAAAAACAGCACCACACCTACCGAGGCTGGTACAAACAACAAGCCCAGATGTTGCCTGAACTGATCTGCTACTTGGCCAAGCGGTTGATTTACCTCGCCTTTTATCATTAGAAATACCACCAGGAAAACCAAGCCTAGTACTGGCCCTGGGATGCTTGGTAGCAAAAACTTAGAGGCTAACTCGCCCAAGCCTTGCCATAAAAATAACTGAACTAAACCTTCTATCATGTCTGTGCTTTGATGAATGCAAAGTTTTAAGTTATCACACTTTTATTTTGAATATTTGAAGCGGTGCGAAATTTATTGCAGATCTACATAGAGTCACGCAGGAAACAGCACACAGTACACGCAGCAATCACACACAGTAAAAGTGCAAATGAATCCAACATGCTAAAATGTGCGCAGTTAGTCATATGGATTTGAAAGCACTTTATGTCGGGAAACAAAATCAGCGCTACGGAAACCCAGCTGCGTGCATTATTGGCAGAGCGTATTCTCATTTTGGATGGCGCGATGGGTACCATGATTCAGCAATACAAGCTAACCGAAGCCGATTATCGTGGCGAGCGTTTCGTCGACTTCAAAGCACCCATTGGTGAGCGTGAGTTGTTTGTCAAAGGCAATAATGAACTGTTGACCTTGACGCAACCGCAAGTGATTCAAGAGATTCATGAAAAATATTTGGCTGCTGGTGCCGATATTATTGAGACCAACACCTTTGGTGCAACCAGCGTAGCGCAAGACGACTATCATATGGCGCATCTGGTCTATGAGATGAATGTGGAATCGGCCAAGCTGGCCAAGGCGGCGTGCGTTAAATACAGCACGCCGGATAAGCCGCGTTTTGTGGCGGGTGCATTAGGCCCTACCCCTAAAACCGCAAGTATTTCTCCCGATGTGAATGACCCTGCCGCACGGAACGTCAGCTTTGATCAGTTGGTGGCTGCCTACTTGGAGCAAACGCGTGCCTTGGTTGAAGGTGGCGCGGATATCCTGATGGTGGAAACCATTTTTGATACGCTCAATTGCAAGGCGGCATTGTTTGCCATCGACACATTTTTTGAAGAAGTGGGCTATACCCTGCCCTTGATGATTTCGGGTACCGTGACCGATGCCTCTGGCCGTATTCTGTCCGGGCAAACGGTGACGGCATTCTGGCATTCTGTACGCCATGCTAAACCACTCACAGTGGGTTTGAATTGCGCGCTAGGTGCAACCTTAATGCGGCCTTATGCAGAAGAGCTTTCCAAAGTGGCGGATACTTTCGTCTGTATTTATCCGAATGCCGGCTTGCCTAATCCCATGAGCGATACCGGTTTTGATGAAACGCCGGATGTCACTTCCAGCTTAGTCAAAGAATTTGCTGTGAGTGGGTTTGTGAATATTGCGGGTGGCTGTTGCGGAACTACACCGCCCCACATTAACGCGATTTATAACGCCATTAAAGCGTTGCCTCCGCGCGCTGTACCGACACAGGTCCCGGTCACCAAATTGTCTGGATTAGAGCCATTTATCATTGATGAGAGCTCACTATACGTGAACGTGGGTGAGCGCACCAACGTAACAGGTTCTAAAGCCTTTGCGCGCATGATTATCAACGAGCAATACGAAGAAGCATTGTCCGTTGCGCGCCAACAAGTAGAGAACGGTGCGCAAGTCATCGACATCAACATGGACGAAGGCATGTTGGATGCTGTAAAAGCGATGACGCATTTCTTGAACTTAATCGCATCCGAGCCAGATATTGCGCGCGTGCCGATCATGATTGACTCCTCAAAGTGGAATGTGATTGAGGCCGGCTTAAAGTGCGTACAAGGCAAGGCCATTGTCAACTCCATCTCCATGAAAGAAGGCGAAGCCGAGTTTTTGCGCCAAGCGACATTGTGTCGTCGTTATGGCGCCGCAGTGATTGTGATGGCCTTTGATGAAAAAGGCCAAGCCGATACCTATGCACGCAAAATTGAGATTTGCAAACGTGCCTATGATTTATTGGTGGGCATGGATTTCCCGCCAGAAGACATTATCTTTGACCCCAATATTTTTGCCATTGCGACCGGGATTGAAGAGCACAATAACTACGCAGTGGACTTTATTGAAGCTACGCGCTGGATTAAGCAAAACCTGCCGCATGCCAAAATTTCTGGCGGGGTTTCCAATGTGAGTTTTAGCTTCCGCGGCAATGATCCGGCACGCGAGGCCATCCATACTGTGTTCCTCTACCATGCCATTCAAGCGGGCATGACCATGGGCATTGTAAATGCCGGCATGATGGGCGTGTACGATGATTTGGCACCGGAGCTCAAGCAGTGTGTCGAAGATGTGGTACTGAACCGCGTCACCGACCCAAATAACTTGCTTGCGCCGACTGAGCGCCTGATTGAAATTGCAGGCACGCTTAAAGCAGGTGGCAAAAAAGAAGAAGCTACACTCGAGTGGCGCGGCACACCAGACAATCCAGTCTCGGTGCAAAAGCGTTTAGCGCACGCCATGGTGCATGGTATTACGGAATTTATTGTGCAAGATACGGAAGAAGCGCGCGTCGAAGTGATGCAAAACGGTGGCCGCCCGATTCACGTGATTGAAGGGCCGTTGATGGATGGCATGAACGTGGTGGGCGATTTATTTGGGCAAGGCAAAATGTTCTTGCCGCAAGTGGTGAAGTCGGCGCGCGTGATGAAGTCTGCAGTGGCACACCTCATCCCCTTTATTGAAGAAGAAAAAGCATTAGAAGAAAAACGTACGGGCATTGTCGCTAAGCCCAAAGGCAAAGTGGTCATTGCCACGGTGAAGGGCGATGTGCATGACATCGGTAAAAACATTGTCAGCGTGGTGCTGCAATGCAATAACTTTGAAGTGGTGAACATGGGCGTGATGGTGCCCGCAGCCGAGATTTTAGCGATGGCGAAAGCGGAAAATGCCGACATCATTGGTTTGTCCGGCTTGATTACGCCCTCGCTTGAAGAGATGGCCTATGTTGCCAAAGAAATGCAGCGGGATCCGCATTTTTATGACCAAAAAACACCGTTATTGATTGGCGGCGCGACCACTTCACGTGCACATACTGCCGTTAAAATTGCGCCAAATTATGATGGCCCAGTGATTTATGTGCCTGACGCTTCGCGTTCGGTCTCGGTCATGCAAAACCTGCTCACGCCAGAAACCCGCGGTGCGTATTTGGCGGAAATTCAGGCCGATTATGAAAAAGCACGTGCCCAACATGCCAACAAAAAAGGCGTACCGATGTTGACCATTGCCGATGCGCGCGCCAACAAAACCAAGCTGAGCTTTGAAGGTGAGTATGCGCCGGTGAAGCCTAAATTTATTGGCCGCCGCGTGTTTAAAAATATTGATTTAGCCTTAATCGCGCAATACATCGATTGGGGTCCGTTCTTTCAGACTTGGGATCTAGCCGGTTTCTATCCCGCAATCCTGACCGATGAAGTAGTGGGTGAGGCCGCCACCAAAGTGTTTGCCGAAGCGCAAGCCATGCTCAAAAAAATCATTGAGGGGCGCTGGCTTACCGCCAATGGCGTGATTGCTTTGCAGCCGGCCAACGTAGTCAACGATGATGACATTGAAATTTATACGGATGATACGCGGCAGGAGGTGGCATTTACCTACTACGGCATGCGCCAGCAAACCGTTAAGCCGGTGATCGAGGGCGTGGCCCGACCTAACCAGTGTTTGGCCGATTTTATTGCGCCAAAGGATACAGAGGATTACATCGGTTTATTCGCGGTGACCGCTGGATTAGGCATGGAAAAACGTCTGGCTGAGTACGAAAAGCAGCATGATGACTACAATGCCATTATGTTTAAATCATTGGCGGACCGCTTGGCGGAAGCCTTTGCCGAATATATGCACGAGCGTATTCGCCAAGATTTTTGGGGTTACGCTGCGGATGAAGCACTCAGTAAAGATGCACTGATTAAAGAGGAATATGCTGGTATTCGTCCAGCGCCTGGCTACCCTGCCTGCCCAGACCACACAGTGAAAGCAGATATGTTTAAACTATTGCAGGCTGAGGAAATTGACATGCAATTGACCGACAGCTTTGCTATGTTGCCAGCGGCGGCGGTGAGTGGATTTTACTTTGCGCATCGCCAAGCTAAATATTTTAGTGTCGATAAAATTGGTATGGACCAATTAGAAGATATGGCCAAACGGCGCGGCTTAGAAAAAGCTTATTTAGAGCGTTGGTTGGCACCGAATTTGGGGTAATGGGTTTACGTGGCAGGTCAGTTTTTATAAGCAAATATATTAAGGTTATCAATTGCATATTCATATATTAGGTATTTGTGGCACCTTTATGGGTGGTATCGCGGTGCTGGCAAAACAAGCCGGTCATACCGTCACGGGGTGTGATGCCAATGTTTACCCGCCCATGAGCACACAGTTAGAAGCGCAGGGCATACAACTGATTGAAGGCTTTGCAGCGGAGCAGACCAAACTCAATCCGGATATGTATGTGATCGGCAATGTCGTTACCCGTGGCAACCCGCTGATGGAAGCCATTCTGAATCAAGGCTTTCCTTATATTTCCGGCCCACAATGGCTGGCGGAAAATGTGCTGCAAGGTAAATGGGTGCTAGCGGTAGCAGGCACGCATGGTAAAACCACCACTAGTTCTATGTTGGCATGGATATTAGAGTTTGCAGGTTTAGCACCAGGCTTTTTGATTGGTGGTGTGCCGGAGAATTTTGCTGTATCTGCACGTTTGCCACAGGTGCCGACCCAAGACAAAAACAGTATTTCCCCTTTCTTTGTGATCGAAGCCGACGAATACGACACGGCCTTTTTCGATAAACGTTCCAAGTTCGTCCACTATCGTCCGCGCACTGCCATTCTGAATAATTTAGAATATGACCATGCGGATATTTTTGAAGACTTGGCTGCCATAGAAAAGCAATTCCATCATTTGGTCAGAACCGTGCCGCAACAAGGCTTGGTCGTCCGCAATGGTAAAGAGGCGAGCCTGCAACGCGTGATTGATAAAGGTTGTTGGACGCCAGTAGAGCAATTTGGTACCGATGCTGATTGGCAAGCGACCAATGCCAGCGGTGATGGCCATTTTGATGTGCTATACCAAGGCCAGTTACAAGGCCGCGTGACTTGGGATTTGCTGGGTGAGCATAACCGCATGAATGCGCTGGCTTGTATTGCTGCCGCACGCCATGCAGGCGTGGCTGTTGCTACTAGTATTGAGGCACTAGGTGCGTTTAAAAATGTAAAACGCCGTATGGAAACCAAAGGCGTGGTCAATCAAATCACGGTATACGATGACTTTGCGCACCACCCTACCGCCATTGAAACGACGGTAGCAGGTTTGCGCGCCAAAGTAGGTGTCGCAAGAATACTGGCTGTGCTTGAACCTAGAAGTAACACCATGAAACTGGGCGTAATGAAAGATGCCTTGCCAGCCAGCTTAGCACAGGCAGATATAGTATTTTGCTACGGAGCCAATTTGGGTTGGGATGCTGCCGAAGCACTCAAGCCGATTGCACATAAGTCACACACCTTTGATGACTTAGATCAATTGGTCAATGCCATCGCAGGGATTGCTATTGCGGGCGACCATATTTTGGTGATGAGTAATGGCGGCTTTGGTGGCGTGCACCAAAAGATACTCGATGCGCTAAAGAGGTAATCAGGTTTGGCTGAGAAAAAACCACAGGCAGCTAAAGCAAGGACGATTGTGAAAAAAAAGACTTCACAGAGTCCGTTGATGATTGCTGTGTGGATTTCTGTGCTGGTACATTTGGTGGCGCTGAGTATCAAATTTCAGCCGGAGTTAAAGAAGTTTAAAGATAGCCTGCCCGCATTAGAAGTGATGCTGGTGAACGCCAAAACCAAAGAGGCACCCAAAAAAGCAGAGGTGCTAGCACAAGCGAATTTAGACCGTGGCGGCAATACCGATGAAAATCGCAAGCTGAAAACGGCATTGCCTTCCCCTAATCAAAAAACACAAGAAGTGAAACTGCAACAGCACGCAGAGCCGCGCAGCGCATCAAAAGCGGCAAAATTGAGCGCAGAACAAATACAAGAACAAAAGCGTGTAGAAGCCTTGGAGAAGCAGGCGCAAGAGTTGATGACACAAATCAATGCGCTACAAAAAGTACAATCCAAACCCACACAGCAAGCGGCCGCAGCTACGCCGGAGACTGGCGAACAATCCGTCAAACTGAAAGCACTGAATACGCAAGATTTATTGGCATCGGCTAAAGAAATTGACCGCTTGGAGGCATTGATTGCCAAGCAGCAAGATGAATATCAAAAGCGGCCAAAGCGCAAATTCATCGGCGCACGCACGCAAGAATATCGTTATGCCATGTATATCGAAGCTTGGCGGCAAAAGGTTGAGCGTGTCGGTAACCTGAATTACCCAGAGGCAGCTAAACATCAAAAGCTATATGGACAGCTGCAAATGACGGTCTCTATTAGAGCCGATGGTAGCTTGGAAGAGATTAAAATTAACCGCAGTTCAGGGCATAAAATATTAGATCTGGCAGCCAAGAAAATTGTGGAGTTATCTGCACCCTTTTCTGCGTTTCCGGCAGATATTAAGCGGGATGCTGACATTTTAAGTGTGACAAGGACGTGGACATTTACGCAAGAAGACGCCCTCTCCACCGAATAGGTCATTTAGTTTTTGCTTTTATGCTGCGTTGTTTTCGCTTACCGTATAGCTGCACTGTTTGCGCTCAAACGCCTTGCCTAAAAACAAAAGCTAAATGATCTGATGCTGATGGCGAATAATTTTTCAATCAAACATATAGAGTTCACGAATAAGGTATCAACACATGACCAACCACTTTAAACACCATGTATTTTTCTGTTTGAATCAACGCGAAAACGGTGAAGATTGCTGCATGAACAAAGGTGCTGAAGCTGCATTTGACCATATGAAATCGCGCGTGAAAAAGTTGGGCTTAAATGGCGAAGGCAAAGTACGTATTAACCGTGCAGGTTGCCTAGACCGCTGTGCGCAAGGGCCGTTGATGGTGGTGTATCCAGAAGCGGTCTGGTATACCTTTGTGGACAACGAAGATGTGGATGAAATCATCGAGAGCCATTTAATCAATGGCAAAGTGGTTAAGCGGCTGGTGATAGAGTAAGTACGATAACGTTAAGAAGATAAAGCACATGTCACATGTGCTTTTATTTTTTCAATCAGCGTTTCTACTTGTAATGCGGTCAGTGGCTGTGCTTGGCTATTGCGTACTGCCTCGCCCCAATGGCTATTGGGGAAGTGCTTATCCGTCTCAAAACGTGGAATGACATGCCAGTGCATATGTGGTGTTTTGTTGCCTAGGCTGGCTAGATTGATTTTGTCTGGCTGGATGACTTCGCGAATGGCGGTTTCAACCGCAAACACCACTTTCATGGTGCGGGCACGCGCTTGCGGCGCTAAGTCGGTCATTTCTTTCACATGTGCTAACAGTTCAACACGGCAATAAGCCGGATAGTCTGCATCTTGCAGTAATACCACCCGGCAAAAATCATCCTGCCAAAGAATGGCGTGCGGGCTGGCTTGGCAAAGCGGGCAAGCGCTCATACTATGAGGCTTGTAGCATTCTATCTAGCGTAAGTTTAGCCAGTGCTGCTTCATGCTTGGGTACTTTGATTTGATTGACGATGTTACCTTCTGCTAGATTTTCCAAGCACCATGCCAAGTGCTGTGGATCAATACGCGCCATGGTAGAGCACTCACACACCACGTGGCTCATAAACTGTACATGTTTACCTTGCGGCTTCATTTGCTCGGCCAGACGTGTGACTAGATTTAACTCGGTGCCCACCAGCCATTTGGTGTTGGGTGGTGCCTCACTTACGGTTCTGAGAATGTACTCGGTAGAACCTACATAATCTGAGTTTAGGCAGACTTCAAACGGTGCTTCCGGGTGAGAGATGACAAAGCCATCCGGATGCAACTTCTTAAAATGCTCGATATTTTGTGGGCGGAACATTTGATGTACTGCACAATGCCCTTTCCATAACAGGATTTTGGCATTTTTGATTTGCTCTACCGTTAAACCACCCAATGGTTGGTCTGGGTCCCATACAGGCATTTGCTCTAAGGGGATGCCCATTTTATGGCCGCTCCAGCGTCCCAAGTTTTGGTCTGGAAAGAACAGTACCTTCTCGCGTTGCTTAAAGCCCCACTCCAATATTTTTGGCGCATTGGTGCTGGTACACACAATGCCGCCATGTTCGCCACAGAATGCTTTTAAATCTGCAGCAGAGTTAATGTAGGTAATCGGCGTGATTTCCTCATCAAAGTTCAGCACTTTGTTGAGCTCACGATAGCTACGCTCTACTTTTGCTAAATTGGCCATGTCGGCCATGGAGCAGCCTGCTGCTAGGTCAGGCAAAATGACAATCTGCTCAGGGCGGCTCAAAATATCAGCCACTTCTGCCATAAAATGCACGCCCAAAAACACAATGTATTCAGCATCTAAGCTCTCGCAATACTTAGATAGTTTGAGCGAATCACCAGTGTAATCGGCATGGCGGTACACGCTTTCATGCTGATAATGGTGACCAAGAATGACTAAGCGTTTGCCCAGTTTTTCGCGTGCGGCCAGAATTCTGGCCTGACAATCGTCGTCCTTAGTGGATTGAAATTTCTCAAATTTAATAGTGGCAGTTTGCATATCTATCAATTAAAAATGTATACCGTCTATTTTACAAGTTAAGTCCATGTCTTTCACCTAATCTTTTCAGTGCATCCACATTGGTCCAAGAGAATACGCGTTGCGCTGCTTCACGCCAATCTACCCAAACGTATTGGGTGTGTTCATCCGGCGCAAGTGTAATCGGCAACGTACTCGGTAGCATCAGGCCAAATAAGTGCTCAATGTTTTCGGTAACGCCGGCAGCATAGCGGTAACGCCAGTGCGGATAAATTTCGTATACGTTGCTAGCGTGCCAATCTTGAAAATCGTAGGCTAAGGCATCCAGCCCAGTCTCTTCTTTCACTTCACGAACCGCCGCCTGCTCTGGTGTCTCGCCTAACTCGATACTACCGGTCACCGATTGCCAATAGCCCGGTTTGTCTGCACGCTCCATGATCAGCACCTCTAATGCAGGCGTGTGGATGAGTACAAGTGCAGATACGGGAATCTTATGCATCTGGCTTAAGTCGTTTTTTGCGTCACTTTGCTCGGTGCATTCACCAAGTTTTTAGGCAATTGAAACACGACGCTTTCCACCACACCCTGTAGTTCATGGACACCTTGCGCGCCAAATTGTTGCAATTGCGCAATCACTTCTTTCACTAAAATGTCTGGTGCGGAAGCGCCAGCAGAGACACCGACTTTCTGCTTGCCAATCAACCATTCCGGTTTTAAGTAACTGGCATTGTCGACCATATAGGCTTCTACACCTTGGTTCTGCGCAACCTCACGCAAGCGATTGGAGTTGGAGCTATTGGGAGAACCTACAATAACCACCAAGTCACAGTCTTTAGCCATGATTTTGACGGCATCTTGACGGTTTTGTGTGGCGTAGCAGATGTCATCACTTTTGGGCGATTGGATATTAGGAAAACGTGTTTTGAGGGCATGAATCACTTGCGCAGCATCATCCATCGAGAGTGTGGTTTGCGTCACAAACGCTAGTTTTTCACTGTCTTTGACAGCTAATGCGACAACGTCCTCGGGCGTTTCAACCAGGTACATGCCCTGCTTGCTGGGGTCGCCCTCTACTTGGCCCATGGTGCCTTCCACTTCCGGATGCCCTTTATGGCCAATCATGATGATTTCCAAGCCTTCTTTGCGCATTTTGGCCACTTCGATATGTACTTTTGTGACCAATGGACAAGTCGCATCGTAGGCGGTTAAGCCGCGTGCCTCGGCCTCTGCACGTACAGCTTTAGAGACGCCATGGGCACTGAAGATGACTGTGCTACCAGTGGGAATCTTTTCCAAATCATCTACAAAAATAGCGCCTTTTTCACGCAACTGGTTCACCACAAATTTGTTGTGGACCACTTCATTGCGCACATAAATAGGGGCGCCGAATTTTTCTAGCGCTTGTTCTACAATGATAATGGCGCGATCAACCCCAGCGCAAAATCCGCGTGGGTTGGCGAGCACAATATTAGGCTGGCTAGACTGCTCTGATGGACTCGTTTGACTCATGCTTGTTTACTCTCGTTTATCAGTGTACGGTTGCATCGGGTATAATCACACCAATTTATTGATGGCTGACCTACGATTGCGATGAAAAACACTGCAACACTGCTTATTACTTGCCCAGATGCCAAAGGCATCGTGGCCTCGATTGCTGATTTTCTGTACCAGCACAATGCCAATATTTTACACGCAGACCAGCATCAGGATGCAGAAAATAATCTGTTTTTGATGCGCGTGGAATGGGACTTAGCCAATTTTAATGTGGACGAAGCTGCGTTTGGCCAAGCGTTTGCGCCCATTGCAACCAGATTCAATATGACTTGGCAATTGAAATTGTCACAGCACAAAACGCGCGTGGCGATTATGGTGTCGCAATACGATCATTGCCTAGCTGACTTGCTACATCGCCACAAAAGCGGTGAATTGGCCTGTGAAATCCCGCTGGTGATTAGTAACCACCGTGATACGGAAGCGCTAGTGAAGTTTTATGGCATTGATTTTCATTACATTGCGGTGACCAAAGAAAACAAAACGGAGGCCGAAGCGGCGCAATTTAAATTGTTTGCTGATTACAATATCGACTTAATCGTATTGGCGCGCTATATGCAAATCTTGTCACCCGATTTTGTGGCGCGCTACCCGCAAAAAATCATCAATATTCACCATTCATTCTTGCCTGCATTTATTGGCGCACGCCCCTATCATCGCGCGTTTGAACGTGGCGTGAAGTTGATTGGTGCAACCAGTCATTATGTGACTGAAGTGTTGGATGAAGGCCCGATTATTGAGCAAGACATTGACCGTATCTCGCACCGCGACCAAGTGGAAGATTTGATTCAAAAAGGGCGGGATTTAGAACGTGTGGTGCTGTCCAAAGCTGTGCGCTGGCATATTGAAAATCGTATTTTATTGTATGCGAATAAAACGGTGATTTTTGATTAGTGTGTGAGTGGATATGAAAACGAAAAAGCGAGCTTTATGCTCGCTTTTTTATTTTGTGTTACTCCGTTGCTGGAGCATCCAATGGTGGAATCGCTGGTTCGTCCACAGGTGCAATTTCAGGTAATGGCGCATCGTCGGCGAAAGCAGGTAAAGCGTTAAATGTCATGATAGCAAACAACAATACGAGCAAACTTTTCATTTTATCTCCCTTGTTTATAGTATGACCATTGATAGATTTTTAAGCGATTTATTGCTTAAACGTGAAATCTACGCCAATCACACCAAACCTGCAATATCTGCATTAAGGGATTAATTTTTCCAATGAAAACAACTGTTTCACTTGTTCGCGCTCGCGAATCAAGTGATGTTTATCGCCATCTACCATGATTTCTGCGGCACGTGGACGCGTGTTGTAATTGCTGGCCATACTCATGCCGTAAGCACCAGCAGATTTGACAGCAAGTAGATCGCCTTCCTCAAGATTGAGTGTGCGGTCGCGCCCAAGAAAGTCACCGCTTTCGCAAACTGGCCCAACGATTTCATAGGTGCGTGCTTCTCCATCGCGCGGCTGGACGGCAACAATATCGTGATAAGCATCATACAAGGCTGGGCGCATCAGGTCGTTCATGGCAGCATCGACAATCGCGAAGTTTTTAGGCTTGTCTGCATCGTCCAAATTACCCATTTTGAGATATTCCACTTTGGTCAGCATGACACCGGCATTGCCTACTAATGCGCGACCGGGCTCAAATAATACTTTGACGTTGCGGCCAGCCAGTTTTTGCAAAATAGCTTGCGTATATTCAGCAAACGCTGGTGGTGCTTCATCCGAATAAGTAATGCCAATGCCACCACCCACATCAATATGGGTAATGTGTATGCCTTTGCTTTCCAAATGGTCGACCAACCCAAGCACACGATCCAGCGCATCTAAAAACGGTGAGAGCTCAGTAATTTGCGAGCCAATATGGCAATCTACCCCATGCACCGCAATGTTTGGCATGGCTGCCGCTTGCTCATACAGCGCAATTGCGCTCTCAAACGCCACACCAAATTTATTATTTTTAAGTCCGGTAGAAATATAAGGATGTGTTTTTGCATCTACGTTAGGATTCACCCGCAAAGATACAGGTGCGACTTTGCCCATCTCACCTGCTACGGCATTGAGTCTGTGCAGCTCACTTTCGGATTCAATGTTGAAACATAAAATGCCAGCATTCAATGCTGCGCGCATTTCTTCATGACTTTTTCCCACGCCAGAGAACACGACTTTTTTCGGATCGCCACCAGCCGCTAGCACGCGCGCGAGTTCGCCACCAGATACGATGTCAAACCCAGCGCCTAATGTGGCAAACAAATTCAGAATGGCCAAACTAGGGTTCGCTTTCACAGCAAAGCAAACCAGATGGTCCGCTTGCGTCAGCCCTGCCTGAAATTGCTTGAATGCATCAGTCAAAGCCGCCTTGGAATACACATAGCAAGGCGTTTGATATTGCTCGGCAATGGCAGTTAAGGAAACTTGTTCGGCACATAATGTGCCGTTTTTAAAATGGAATGAACTCACGATAATGGCTTATATAAATAGAGGTTAGTAGCTGGAAGCAGGTGCCGGCGCTGCAGGTTGAGGTGCAGTTTCTGGGGTGTCTTGCGGATATTGTTGCTCAGGAATATAGAGCGGCCCTTTAGTCCCGCAGGCAGTAAGCAGCATGAGTAAGGCAGAGAAACAGGCTATTTTGGTATAAATATCACGCATGGCAGAAACACCCTGACGGCAAACGAACAAGCGTGAATTTTAACATTAATGCAAAAAACGGTGGTTAATATCGAGAATAGAACCGTTTACTCCCGTTAATTCACCGATTATCGGATAGTGATAGACATGTAAGGAAGGGGTTTGGCATGATAAGTTTGTGTGATAAGGGGAATGCAAATGCTGGCAAGTATGACTTTAAATAATAGAACGCAGGGTGGTTTTAGTCTAATTGAGTTGATGGTTACATTTGCCATCATCGCTATTCTTGCAACGATTGCTATTCCTGCCTATTCTGATTATGTGAAGCAGGGCAAAGTCGCTGAAGCAACCTCTACACTTGCAGACCTCAGAATGAGGACTGAGCAGTACTTTCAAGATACTCGTACCTATGTGGACGCACCATGTACACCACCACCAGGTACCACGCAGTACTTCGACTATACATGCGAAAGAACTCCAACCACCTTTAGGATTACTGCGGATGGTAAATCCGATCACAAGATGGGAAGTTTCCAGTTTACTATTGATCAAAGCAACGAAAAAACTTCTAAGTATGAAGGTGTTTCAGGCGATACATGCTGGATTACCAAAAAAGGCGGGTCATGCTAATAATGCTGCGTTCAAAAAACCTACAGCATGGGTTCAATATGATTGAGCTGGCCGTGGTCATGAGTGTGATTGCTATAGTCAGCTTGGTTGCATTCCCAAGTTTTATGTCGATGATAGGCAATGCACAAATCAGAACGGTGGGAGAGTCATTTAGAAATGGTTTGCAATTAGCGCGCGCAGAAGCTGTTAAACGTAATCAACAAGTTAGATTTAAGATAAACGCAGACAACTCTTGGGAGGTGGGCTGCGTTACCGTAGTAGGTGATACAGATGGAGACGGGGTGGAGGATTGCCCGGCAATTATCAGCCAGAAAGCCGCTAAAGAAGGATCCAGCTCCAAAATTGTGGTGACTAAAACGGGTAATGATAATGTCATATTCAATAGTTTTGGTACGCAAACAAGTGCTAGCGGGCAATTGAAGCAACTAGATATCAAAAATTCTAATTTAAGTGGGTCTGATTTAAGGGAAGTTAGTGTGCGATTCCCGCAGGGTAGCGGCACGATTCGTATGTGCGAACCGGCGATTACCGCGCCGACAGACCCTAGAAAATGTTAGGTTGGTATGATGAGCAAACACATATCTATATATAAAACAAAACAATCGGGCTCTGTACTGTTGGAAGCATTGGTCGCCGTTTTGATTTTCTCGATGGGTATTCTTGCATTAGTGGGCTTACAGGGCGCCATGATCAAAAATAGCTCGGATGCTAAATTCAGATCGGATGCCAGTTTTATTGCGCAAGAACGTTTAGGTCGTATGTGGACAGATCCTACCAATGTCGCCAATTATATTGAGGATGCAACTCCCATAACACAGCTACCCAATGGTACACGTTCGGTGACAGTTGGCCCTAGACGGTTTGCTACGGTAACTGTGACTTGGGAAGCCCCGGGGATGGATAAGCATCAGTATGTGACCTCTGCTTATATCAGTGATGCAAAATAACTAAGATCATCGAATATGAAAAATACACAACGTGGATTTAGTTTAATTGAGTTGATGATTGGTTTGGTCATTGGGCTGATAGCCACATTGGTCATTACTAATGTATTTAGTAAGTTTGAACAACAAAAGCGCATCACTACTGGTGGAGCAGATGCGCAAACCAATGGCGCAATTGCACTTTATATTATGCGACGTGAAATTGAAAATGCGGGTTACGGATTACCTTTTTACGATAGTGCAATTACTCCTCTAAACTGCCCTGTCAATGTAACGTTTGATCATGATAATGTGGGGGCAACGCCAGAAATTGGACTGTCACCACTGGTCATTACTGATGGCGGTACCAACAGCGATAGTGTGGTTGTGCGCTCTGGCTCGACCATGAAGAGCGGAGCAAGCGTCGAGATTATCTCGGTACCAGATCCGACACCAACCGTGCAAGTGCCTACAACACTAGGCTGTACAAAAAACGATACTGCACTGATTATGCAAGAAATATCTGCTACTACTCTTAGGTGTGCAGTGGGGCGGGTTGCTGACATTACTGCGGTCTCACAAAGAATTAAAATCACCAATATTTCTGCGTCAGGGACTGCGGTGCCAGTATCTCCCGGTTTCAAGTTGGCATGCTTGGGAGGATGGAACGAGACTAACTTTACGTTATCCGGTAATCAGTTGATGCGAACCGGTGGCTTTTCAGCCACTGCCAACTTAGATGAGACAGCCATGCCGAATGCGCTGTCCTTTCCCGTTGTCAATGATATTGTAAATATCCAAGCCCAATATGGCGTGTCAGCCATACAGTCTAGCAATACGGTCACAGAGTGGGTGAATGCTACTGGTATCTGGGCGCCTGCTGCACTGAGCGTGGGTAATCGTAATCGCATTAAAGCGGTAAGAGTTGCTGTGGTGGCACGTAACCCATTGCAAGAGCGTGTAGTGGTGAGTCAAAACTGTGATGGCGCTGTCAGTGGGCTAGCCAGAGTGTGTGTATGGGGTGATACGACCAATGTAAATTTATCGGCTAACGCCAACTGGCAAAACTACCGTTATAAAGTCTATGAAACGGTGGTGCCTCTCAGAAACATCTTATGGAATAGGCAAGCGTTATGCGGGGGTGTGCCATGTTAGTCGTTGCATCTAAATCATCTCAGCGAGGGCTTGTATTATTTGTTGCATTGATTGCATTGGTGGTGATGTCTTTAGCCAGTGTGGCGCTAATTCGCTCTGTGGATACCAGCAGCCAAATTACGGGTAACCTAGCATTTAAACAAAGTACGGCGATTACATCGAGTTATGGATTGGAAGCGATGGCGGACACCATTGGTGGCCAGCTTAAATCCTATGCTTTCACTAATGATCCGAGTAATGGCTATTATGCAGTGTGTACCACCTTTGATAGCGGTGCGACTGGACAATGTAATGGTGAAAATTTAACGCTTAGCACAACATGGTCTGATGCCAACAGTAAGTTGGCGACAGGTGCTGGGATAGCGAATGGCAAAGACCCCTACGGCAATACCATTCGCTATGTGGTTGAGCGCATGTGTAACCAAAATGGTGATGTGAGCAAAGAGCGTTGCATGATGGCCGCCAGTCCTGATCCAGATAGTACTAAGAGAGGTTGCGGTTTTTGTCTAACTTTACCGCCTGTCGCTGAGCCTTTACCTATTTATCGTGTCACCGTGCGTATTGTTGGGCCTAGAAATACGGTGTCCTATGTGCAAGCGTTCGTTTCTTAACGAGGTATACAACATGAGTTTTTCCTTCAAACAGCATATATTGATTCCTTTGTGCATTGCTGTCGGCATTGTGCTGTCTGCCAATGTTTATGCGGGCAACGTAAAAATTGCTGAGAAGCCTTTGGTGAATTCAGGGACATCTGATGTGTTACCTAACATCATGTTTGTGCTCGATAACTCTGGCAGTATGGGCTATAACTATACACCTGACTGGGTTGATGATAATTCACCACCAGTATGGTTGTTTAACAATGGTGCTTACAATACGCAATTTTATAATCCTTCAATTACCTATACGGCAGCTGTTAAATATGATGGCGTATCGATGGGCAACCAAGCCTCTCCTTGGACAGCAGTAAAAAATGATGTGACAGAAACAGGTGCGGCTAAGGGCGGCACAGTCAGTTTAGTAGGCAATGCAGATTATTATGCTTATATACCGGGTGAATACTGTACGACACCGGCACTCACCACTTGTATTGCCAGTGCTACGGCCACAGCAACCTATAAATATGCTGCGCCTATCCGTTGGTGTAATAATAGTACAGCAGCAATTACTTTTGCACAGCCAGCAACTGCTGATGTGTGCCGCTCTATTCGCGAAGGCACTTATACTAATTTACGCGCCCCAAGTGCAACAGCTACAATTACGTTCAGTGGTTCCAACAGTACTAGCATTTCAAGCATTAAAGTGAGTGGTAAGGAAATATTATCAGCGACTACATCTGCCAGTACTAACAGCGGTACTGTAGCTACCAATGTGGCCAATGCAATCAATGCTTGTACTAAGGCCGTGACAGGTAACTGTAGTACGATTGGCTACAGTGCTTCTCGCTCTGGTTCGATAGTCACGATTGTGTCTGCATGGGGGGATGTCGATGTACCAATATCAGCAACTGTGACAAAATCAGGCTCAATGACTGCAACAGTTGCAGCTTTTGCAACACGTACGCCAGGCAAAATGGCATATGTAGACATTGTCTCTACCAATAATAGTTATCCGTTGCCCGGTCAAACGACAAAAGCAACTGACCGTACTGACTGCTCAAGCACTTGTACGTATGAGCAAGAAATGACTAACTACGCTAACTGGTATACCTATTATCGTATCCGTATGCAAGCGATGAAAACGGCTGCAACCATTGCTTTTAAAGGGATTGATAATCGTTACCGCGTTGGGTTCATCACCATTTCAAATCAATCGAATAACTATTTACCTATTGCCAAATTTGAATCTGGTAGCGCAGGGCAAAAAAGCAATTGGTATAAAAAGTTATATGCGACTACGCCAAGTGGCGGTACGCCATTAAGGTCAGCATTATCGATTGTGGGTAGGATTTATGCGGGTAAAAAGCCTGTAGGCAATGCGGACCCTGTAGAGTATTCATGTCAACAAAACTTTACGCTACTGACTACTGATGGGTATTGGAATACGGATGCCGCAACGGATGTCAAAGATATTAAAGGCAATGCTGTTGGTAACTTAGATAAGACCTCTCCAAGACCTCTGTACGAAGGCCCTACAGCTACCTCTGGTAGTTTGGCTGATGTTGCTAAGTATTATTACGATACGGATATTCGTAACAAAGCGGATTTTGACAATTGCAGCAACGGTACGGTAGGTAGTGATGTCTGTGGTAGTGAAAATGACCATCCCAAACAAAATATGGTGACCTTAACCTTGGGCTTGGGAATTGATGGTACGTTATTGTATTCAGATGATTACAAAGAGCAAACATCCGGCAATTATGCTGATATCAAGAGCGGTTCTGCCAATTGGTCTAACCCAATGCCAACAGAAAATGGTACCCGCATTGATGACCTGTGGCATGCAGCAGTGAATGCAGGTGGTACCTATTACAGTGCAAAAAATCCTAAGTTGTTGAGAGACTCACTAATTAAAGGTTTGTCTGAAATTAAGAGCGTGTATGGTGCTGGTTCTGCTGCTGCTGCCAGTAGCTTGGCACCAACTGCTGGCGATAACTTTCAATATGTCGCGAGCTATAGCACTGTAAAGTGGACGGGTAACTTAGAGGCTAGAACGGTTGATGTGGACACGCTTAAAACCAGTCAAAAAGCGACTTGGTGTGCAGAGAACGTGGCCAGCGGAACGTGCACATCACCAGCTGTTTTAAAAGCAGTCACATCAGGTAGTACGCAAACATTCTATTGCGAGACGCCATCATCGGATACAGATACATGTGGTGACTTGGGTGGACAGCTTGGTATTGGCGGAACATCCAATGCGTGCTATGTGGAGGTGCCAACCATTTGCACTGGCACCATGTCTTCATTAGTCTCACAAACGAGCGATTCACGAAAAATTTATGTGAATAGCGGCGGCACTTTAACTAATTTTACAGCGGGCGCTTTGAGCTCTAGTGCTCAGACTGCTTTTGTAAATGGCTATAATGCTTTAAGTCAGTACTCTGACTACAGCGCAACACAACAAAGTAATGCAAATAAAGTGGCTAATTTGGTCAGTTATTTACGTGGTCAAACACAGTACGATAATCGCACATCAAATCCTGATCCAGAAAAAAAATTGTTTCGTCCACGTGAAGCGGTGTTGGGTGATATTACTCAATCTAAACCGGCCTACTTGAAGAAATCTACTTCGCTTTATGTGGATCCTGGCTATACCGCGTTTAAGGATGCTACTGCCAGTCGGCAAGGTACGGTATTTGTGGGTGCCAATGATGGTATGTTGCACGCATTTAATGCAGATACTGGCATAGAGATGTGGGCGTATATTCCAACCCCTGTCATTAAAAATCTGCCAAAGCTTGCAGATAGAGATTATGCAATCAAACATGCCAATTATGTGAATGGCAACCCCGCTTTAGCAGATATCTGCATATCGGGTTGTGATACGGCAAGTGCGATATGGAAAACTATTTTGATTGGTGGATTAAACGGCGGTGGACGTGGCTATTATGCGTTAGATGTGACCAGCCCGACTAGCCCAGTTTTATTATGGGAGTTTACTGCCGATCAAGATAGTAGTGTTGGCTATAGTTTTGGTGAGCCAGTAGTAACAAAACTCAGTTCAGGCGTCAACGCTGGTAAATGGGTGGTGCTACTCACATCCGGTTATAACAATGGTACCTTGGATAGTGATGGGGTCACTAGCAATAGTCCAACAGGCAATGGACAAGGCTATTTGTATACGTTGAATGCCTATAATGGTGTACTCATTAAAAAGATCGGTACTGGCGCTGGTACTTCATCATCCCCTAGTGGCCTAGCAAAAATAACGGCATATGTAGACGATACTTTTAGAAATAACTTTGCAAAGTATGTGTATGGTGGGGACTTAGAAGGTGGTTTATGGCGTTTTAATTTAGATGATGGTGTGGCAGTAAAAATTGCGACATTGAGAGATGGTGGCGGCGTTCCTCAGTCGATTACTACGATGCCAGAACTTGGATTGATTAATAAAAAACGTGTGCTATTTGTAGGAACGGGTAAGTATCTTGAAGAGACTGATTTGACTAGCACGCAAGTACAAACCGTATATGCAATTAAAGACGACAATATTTCAGCTGAAATTACTAGCTTAAGAAGCGGTGGGTTGGTTACACAAACACTGAGTTCGACAGGAGATTTCCGTACGGCAAGTTCCAATAGCGTTGATTTTGGAACGGGTTATGGCTGGTTGGTGGATTTCCCTGCTGGCGAGCGTGTCAATGTAGATCCGCTCTTGTTAAATGGTGTGTTGTTGATGCCAACAACGGTGCCTAACAGTACGAGTTGTCTAGGCGGCGGCTATGGCTGGTTTAACTACTTTAACTATAAAACAGGTGGCTCTCCAGGCTTGGCAGGTGGTATTGTGTCTGAAAAACTGAACACGCCAGCGGTAGGCTTTAATATTCTGTATGACAAGAATGGAAAGCCGGTGGTGTCAGTGGTGGAAAGTAATGATCCAACACCACATCATCTAAAAAACAAAGATGTAGCGGCCAATTCCAGTGCATCTAGAGATACTATATTTGAGCTATTTGATGATGGTACTTATGGCAGACGTTCTATTTGGCGAGAGCTCGTAAAGTAAGAAACGTAGATATAGTACTTAAAAGCGCCTTGGCAACAAGGCGTTTTTTTATTGCTGTTCAGCCAGTAGTAGTTTTGCCGTAATCCATCCATTAATCACCCCAAAAAACAACGCAGCCAATCCAAAGATAGGGATTAGATACGACACGCTGGCATGCGGAATCAGCAGCAGTCTTACTACAATCAGTTGTCCACCAATATGTGCAAATGCCGCCAATATACTCAGGCTGATGACGCTAAAGTGCTGTTTGGGTAATCGGTTGGCCAGCATTAGTGCCAATAGGCTCATGATTGCGCCGCTCAAACTCAGCAAAAACGTGGGGGATAAAAACTGCCCGAGCAATAAGCTGCTTGCGAATACGCGTAGTAGGCTTACCCACGCTGCAGTTTTAATACCGTAGCGTGCGAGTACATACAAAATCACAATATTGGCTAACCCAGGTTTAACGCCGGGGATGGGCGATGGAAATGCAGACTCTATTAAATGCAAACCAATGGCAAAAGCGGTGAGTTTTGCAGTGCGGTGGTCTTCCTCAGAAGCCTGAAAGTGGATGATAGCCATTAGTAGTTAAGCGTGTCCATGGTTGGCACTGCGCCAATTAACTCTATGCTCACTTGATTGGGAATGCAAATGGCCACCTGCCCTGCATGCTGCAGCCAGCCTTGGTGTACACAGTACTGACTATTACACGGGGATTGCTTAAATCGTACTTTACCTTGCTGAATATCAATGGCGGAAACGCCAATTTTCCCGGGTATCTTCAATGATTTTGTTTGCATCAGACTGAACTCACCAAACACAGTGCTGCCTGTACGTATGCGTAATGTGGTGGCGGGTTGCTGTGACCACAGTGTAAAAAAACTCAGTATGACCAAGCCCAAACTGAAGCCAATTACCAGCCAATCTCCCCATAATGGTTTAGGGAAGTGCTTGAAATTACTCAAGCGCCCGAACACGCGTTTGCGCCTCTTTATCTAGCCAATTCAATTGCTTTTGCATGGCTGGGCTAGCGAGTATTTCACCGTTTTCTTGAATGATCAGCACGTGAGATACCTCCATTTTTTTGGCAAATTCAGCTTTGCGAGCGGGCTCACTGATGAAAATAGGTTTGGAGCTGACATCCGAGCGTACGCCAGCATCTTTACTTGGGGGAATGAGTACTGTGACCGATTGCGTGCCCTGTGCCGGATAACCGGTACGTGGATCAATGATATGACAGTAACGTTTGCCATCCAACATAAAGAAGCGTTGATAATCACCAGACGTACCAATGGCCCAGCCACTACCAAGGGCAACGGTGGCAATAGCATCCGGTTTTCTGGGGTGTTGAATGCCCACAGTCCATGGCCGATCACCATGTTGGCCGACTGCAATCACGTTGCCACCGATATTAATCAGTGCATTTTGCACATGAAATTCTTGAAGAATTTTCAAGCCGACATCCAGCGCATAGCCCTTGGCATAGCCGCCTAAATCTAATTTTACATGGGGATTTTTGCTCGATATTTGATGTTGATTCAACACAATATCCGACATGCTTGCGTGTTGTGCAAGCAATGCGGACAGCTCAGCTTCATCGGGTGTACGTGCAGGAAAGTCATCACTCTGGAATCCCCAGTAATGAATGATGTTGCCAATCGCTGGATTGAATAGCCCTTCCGATTGTAGCGAGCGTTGTGAGGCGTCTGCAATCATGTCTGCCATGTCTTGTTCAATCAGTTTGGGTTTGCCTTCTGCAAAGGTCTTGTTGATGCCATTGAGCTCGCTGGGTTTCCATGCGTGTAGGCGATTGTGTATGGCTTGAAATTGGCGCGTAATTTCACTGGCAATGAATTGCGCTTCAGGTTCTTTTTCGCCATAAATGGAGATGTCGACCAAGGTGCCAAAGACGTAGCTTTGGCTGTGATATAGCGGGTCTAATTGAATGCTGCAGCTGAGTTGGGTAAAGCTGATGAGTAACAAAAATAAATAGCGCATGCGCGCTATGATAACTGGACTAACGCAATCCTTCCAGCGCTACGGTATCTTCTCTAGTGCAACTATGCTTTCTAGTGCTTCTATCCAAAGCTGTGCTGGGTTGCAGTCAGTTTGTGCGGCAATTTCCACCATGCCGGTTGGGCTGGTGACATTGATTTCGGTCAAGTGCTCGCCAATCACATCCAAGCCTACCAAAAACAAGCCTTCTGCCTTCAGCGATTGGCCCACAGTACGTGCGATTTCCCAATCGCGCTCGGTGAGTGGCTGGGCCACGCCTTTGCCGCCAGCGGCGAGGTTGCCACGCGTTTCTCCTGGCTTAGGGATGCGCGCCAATGCATACGGGGCTGGTGCACCATGGATGACCAAAATACGTTTATCGCCTTGCTTGATGGCAGGCAAATAACGCTGTGCCATGATGGTGCGCTGTTCATACTCGGTCACGGTTTCTAGAATCGCACCGATATTCGGGTCTTGCTCAGTCAGGCGAAAAATACCACTGCCGCCCATGCCATCTAATGGTTTGACGACGATGTCGTGATGGTGCGCTAAAAAATCACGGATGCGTGCATTGCTGTTGGTCACCAAAAACTCGGGTGCAAATTGCGGAAATTTGGCCACAGAGAGTTTTTCATTCCAGCTGCGGATCGCAGTTGGATTGTTCAGCACGCGTGCGCCCTGTTGCGATGCGAGCTCTAATAAATAAGTGCTATACAAATATTCGTTATCAAAAGGCGGGTCTTTGCGCATCAGCACCGCATCAAAGGCACTCGGCAGGTAGTCTTCACTGGCACCCAGTTGATACCATGATTCACCTGTTTGCAGCGTCAACGCGGTGGCACGAATATGCACAGTGGCTTGCTGTAAATAAAGATCATGCTGCTCACAAACAAATAGTGCATGACCACGTGCCGCAGCGGCACGCATCATGGCAATGCTGGTATCTTTATAAGATTTAAGCTGTTGAATCGGGTCAATAATGAATAGTAATTTCATTGTGCGCCTTGCATAAAGATGTCGCTGATTATTGATTCAATGGATCTTGTTCTTCCAGTTCAATGGCTGCTGCCAGTAAGGCCAAGCGTGCTACCACGCCGTATGCATAGAAGCGATTTGGCGGTGCGTCCGGCTTACCTGCACAATCTGGCAATGAACAGGATTTCTCAAAGGCCAGTGGCACAAAATGCATGCCTGGTGCATTAAGGTTTTCATCGACAGCACGTCCGGTATGTACGCGGTAAAAGCCACCAATCACAAAGTGATCCATCATATACACCACGGGCTCGGCCACTGCATCGTTAATGCTCTCAAAGGTATATACACCTTCTTGGATAATCACTTCGGACACTTGCAGGCCTTCTTTGACTACTGACATCTTATTGCGGGTTTTGCGGTTCAAATCACGGACGTCATCTGGTGATTTGACTGTCATGATGCCCATGCCATAGGTGCCGGCATCGGCTTTCACAATGACAAAAGGCTCTTGGGTAATGCCATATTCGGCATATTTCAGTTTGATTTTATTCAGTAACTCTTCCACTTTTTGCGCCAGACACTCTTCGCCGGTGCGGGCATGAAAGTCTACTTCGCCGCAGGTGTCAAAATATGGGTTTAATATCCAAGGGTCTATGTCTAGCAATGTTGAGAACTCATCCACGACACGGTTATAGGCTGCAAAATGTTGTGATTTACGACGCGTAGACCAGCCGGCATGCAATGGTGGGATTAGGTTTTGTTCTAGGTGCTCTAAAATTGGCGGAATACCACCGGACAAATCGTTATTCAAGAGCACGGCACAACTATCAAATGCTTCATAAGTCACGCCATCCAGCGTACTTTGTTTGAGCATGATACGGTTTTTCTCGCGCACCACAGGTTCTAGCACGATGCTATGGCCATCATGCGTTTCGAGCCGTGTGATAGCCGTAATCTCAGGCGAGATGCTGCCAATTCTGACGTCTAAACCTGCGGCATGCATGATATTGCTTAGCTCATACACGTTGCGTAAATAAAAGGTATTGCGCGTGTGATTTTCCGGAATAATCAATAAACGCCTAGCCTCCGGACAGATTTTTTCTACGGCGACCTGTGCTGCCTGCACACTTAAACTCAAGAATTCCGGATTCAGGTTATTAAATCCACCGGGAAATAGATTGGTATCAACTGGGGCGAGCTTGAATCCGGCATTTCTTAAATCGACGCTGGCATAAAACGGTGAGGCGTACTCTTGCCATTGGCTACGAAACCAATGCTCGATTTGCGGCATGGCCGCCAGCATACGTTTTTCTAAATCCAGTAATTGACCGTTTAATGCAGTAGTTAAGTGAGGCACCATAATGTTGATAATCCAAAAAATTGATCTATTGATGATGGATGGAGACTGCACGTCGATAATTCAAGCGTGCTTAGCGTACTCCTTTTGTTGTGTTTAGACCACTGAGTGTGCCTGCAAGTCGGCATGATAGCTACTGCGGACCATCGGGCCGCTCGCTGCGTTATCAAAGCCCATAGCGTCTGCTTGTGATTTTAAGTGGTCAAATATGGCAGGTTCTACATAGCGCATTACCGGCAAGTGGTGCACGCTAGGCTGCAAATATTGGCCTAATGTGAGCATGCTCACTTGGTGTGCTCTTAAATCACGCATCACCGCTAATATCTCATCGTCGGTTTCGCCCAAGCCAAGCATCAGGCCGGATTTGGTGGGGATATGCGGATACATCTCGCTAAAGGCTTTAAGCAGGTTCAGTGAGTTTTGATAGTCTGAGCCAGGACGCGCTTGCTTGTATAAACGTGGCACGGTTTCCAGATTGTGGTTCATGACATCTGGCGGGGCTTTGCGCAGTATTTCTAGCGCAACATCTAAACGGCCACGAAAATCTGGCACTAAAATTTCAATTTTAATATGCGGGGATTGCTGGCGAACGGCGTGAATGCAATCCACAAAGTGCTGTGCGCCGCCATCTTTTAAGTCATCACGGTCTACCGAAGTAATGACCACATACTTTAAGCCCATTTGCGCGATGGTACGGGCAAGGTTTTCCGGCTCATTCACATCGGGTGGCAATGGTTTGCCGTGGGCAACATCACAGAACGGGCATCTGCGTGTGCAAATGTCGCCTAAAATCATAAAGGTAGCAGTGCCACCACTAAAGCACTCGCCGATATTGGGGCAGCTGGCTTCTTCACACACCGTATGTAAATTGTTCTCACGCAGCACACGTTTGATTTCTTGAAAACGCGCCGAATCTGGCACTTTCATGCGAATCCATTCAGGTTTGCGCAACATGGGTTGTGGCACGATTTTAATAGGAATGCGCGCCGTTTTAGCGGCATCTACTTCCTTTACCCCTGCAATTTTTCTAGCAGGCGGCGTCACTGGATTTATCGGGTCGGCCATGCGTTTAATTTCTTTTCTAATATGGAGAGTAAAGCCTCTCCTATTTCTGTCAGTGTGGCTTGAATGCCAAGCGCTTTGGTTTGCGTCGTGCTTAATCCGGCATACCCGCATGGGTCGATAGCCTCAAACGGCGCTAAATCCATGTCGATATTTAAGCTCAAGCCATGATAACAGCATTGATTTTTCAAGCGTAACCCTAGTGAAGCGATTTTCTTTGTATCGACATAAACACCCGGAGCATCTGGTTTAGCTACGGATGACACGTCATACAATGCCAGTACTTCTATTAAGCTCGTTTCTAAGATGGTGACAAGTTGTCGCACATTCAAGCCGCGGCGTGCTAAATCAATTAAACAGTAGACAATGAGTTGCCCCGGCCCATGGTAAGTGATTTTACCGCCGCGATCCACCATGACGACAGGGATATCGTTCTGTGGTAGGCGTACGCCCTTACGATTGAGCCCCAATGTATACACAGGTGGGTGCTCAGTCAGCCATAATTCATCAGTAGTGTGTGCGTCTCTGGCTGCAGTAAACGCTTGCATGGCCTGCAATGTGGTTTGGTAATTGGTCAGTGCTAAACGTTTAACTTGGATATCCATGGATCGTGGCGGAATGTGAAAACATCTAGCCCAATGTGGTTAGAGCACCACTTTCACCATGGGGTGAGCAGTCAGTGTGCGATAAATATCATCCAGCTGTGGCTTGGAGGTGACATAGACCAAGCAAGTGAGGCTAATGTACTTGCCGCCCACGCTGCCACGCATCTCAATTAAATGTGCGCCAAAATCGGGAATATGTTGCTGAATAGCTTCTGTAATAGCCGTAGTAAAATCCGGGTGCGTTTCTCCCATCACTTTGATGGGAAAGTCACACGGAAACTCAATCAGTGTTTCTTGCTGGGATGGGTCAATATCGGCCATATTATTGCCACATCAGTTTGATGCTGTCCAATATACGGCTAAAGAAACCGCCGCTCTCTACTGCTTTTGACGCAATCAGTGCGCGTTCAGTCAGTTTCTTGCCATCTAATGTGAATGTGATTTTACCGACCACTTGGTTGGCTTTGACCGGTGCAATCAATGGTTGTTGACTGGTCATGCTGGCTTTTACGCGGGCATAGTCACCTTTGGGTAATGAGAAGTAGACATCTTGTGCAACAGTCGCATTCACTAACTTTTCATTGCCTTTCCATACGCGCAAGGCATTAATCGGCTGACCTTGTCTGTAAACGAGCGTGCTTTCAAAAAACTGAAATCCATAATTGAGTAATTTTTGGCTTTCAATCGCACGCGATGCTTCGGACACTGCCCCCAACACCACAGAAATTAAACGCGAATCGCTGCGCTTAGATGAGGCGATTAGGCAATACCCAGCGGATTCGGTATGACCAGTTTTCATGCCATCCACGTTGGCATCTAGCCACAATAAGCGGTTACGGTTAGGCTGCGTGATTTTGTTATAAGTATATTCTTTCATCGAATACAAGCGTTTGTAGTCCAAAGGAAAATCGCGAATCAGCGCACTGGCCAACAAGGATAAATCATACGCAGTGGTGTAGTGTTGCGCGTCTGGCAGACCGGTTGCATTCATGTAATGCGTATTTTTCATGCCTAATTTTGCGGCCTTTTTATTCATCAGGTCGGCAAACTGCTCTTCAGAGCCGGCAATGCCTTCTGCCAACGTAATTGACGCATCATTGCCAGACTGAATAATCAGGCCATGTAGTAATTCATCAACCGCCACAGGTTTGTTAGGCTCAATGAACATCTTGGAGCCTTCGACTTTCCATGCTTTTTCACTCACAGGCAGGGTTTGGTCTAATTTTAAGTATCTATTCTGAATCGCCTCAAACGCAAGATAAGCCGTCATGATTTTAGTCAGCGATGCGGGTTCAACACGCTCATTTTCTTTATAGCCAGCGACGATACTGCCACTGTTAAAGTCCTTGAGAATGTAGGCATTCACAGCCAAGTTTGGTGGCGGTGTGACTTCCGCATGACTGCTGGCGGCGATCAAACAGCCGAATGTAAAAAGTAAAGTTTGGGTCAGTGTGCGCATCATATGGTTGGATCGTTATTGTGTGTGAATAATACTGTTGATATTGAGTCGTTGCTTGATGTCCGCCGCAATTTGGCTGGCTTTACTTCTTGACGGGTAAGGGCCTAATTTTAAGCGGTATAGTTGACTATTATACACGTGGTTAATGTCCTTGCTGCTGGCGATGCCTAGGTTTTGGATTTTTTGCCTAAGCGCATTGGCATTGGCCTCTAGCTTAAACGCACCTACCTGTACAAAGAACGGAGTGGTGATGTTTTGCACAGTCTCGCTGCCACTATTGGCTGGGTTTGCAGTTGTTTCTACCGGTTTGGGTACAGGCGTAGCGTTTTTATTTTGCGCGGCATAGCTGGCAGCATTGACGGCTTCAATTTCCACATGCGCGCTACCGCGATCCAAGATACGTAATTTATATGCAGCGGCATAGGATAAATCGATGATACGGCTATGCTTAAACGGCCCACGATCGTTCACCCGTACGATGACGGTGCGGCCATTGTTGGGGTTGGTGACTTTGACATAGCTAGGCAAAGGCAGTGTGGGATGTGCCGCTGTCATGGCGTACATATTGTACGTCTCGCCATTGGATGTTTTGCGCCCGTGAAAGCGTTTGCCATACCAAGAGGCAATGCCGGCTTGCTTGAACGGTGCATAACTCTTCATCGGCACGTAAGTCTCGCCCAGTGCTTGATAGGGGCGCATGGCCGCAGGATTAATCGGTTCCTCTTTGGGTGTTGCGTCCGGAATGTCGTCTAAGTTGCTTGGCGGATTGGCCTCTGGGCCGTCATCCATATAGTAACCCCCAGGGGTATCGACTTCTGCAGGTGGTGTACTAGGTGCTTTGGTGGGAGGCTGACCAGTTGAGTTATCCGGCTGTTCTGCAGGTGGGCTGGGCGGTGCTGGTCGTGTCGTCTGTTGACCGCCGCAAGCAGAAAGCAAGAGTGTGACTACTACGATGTAAAAAAAATGATTCATTGTACCGCCTGTTCAAAATGCGCTAGCTATTAGAAATACTTAGCTGTTAAAAATGTCTAGCCATTAACGTTTATCCGGTCGCGACCAGTTTTTTATGCGTTTGTATACTCATCAGCAAGCCAAAGCTTAGGCCGAGTGTGAGCATGGAGGTTCCGCCGTAACTAATGAGCGGTAATGGTACGCCTACCACTGGTAAAATTCCGCTGACCATGCCCATATTGACAAAGCAGTAAGTAAAAAAGGTCATCGCAATGCTCCCAGCCAGTAGTCGTGAGAATGTATTTTTGGCTTGTGATGCAATGTAGAAGCCACGTGCAATGATAATGGCAAACAATGCTAGAAGCATCACATTGCCTATCATGCCAAACTCCTCACCAAACACGGCAAAAATAAAGTCAGTCGTGCGCTCCGGCAAAAAGTCTAATTGCGTTTGCGTACCATTTAACCAGCCTTTGCCAGTGACGCCGCCAGAGCCAATGGCAATGGTCGATTGAATAATATGATAGCCGGAGCCAAGCGGGTCTTGTGTTGGATCAATGAGAATTTCAATTCTACGGCGCTGATAATCGTGTAGTAAAGACCAGAATACTGGGCTGAGCGCACCAATAAGCGCGATACCGCCGAGTATAAAGCGCCAACTTAGGCCTGCTAAAAAGATCACATAAAATCCGGAGGCGGCCACCAACATGGCCGTGCCTAAATCTGGCTGTTTGACAATAAACAGTACCGGTAAGGCAAGAATGGCGCCTGCGATTAAGAAGTCTGCTACGGTCAGATTGGATTCCCGTTTAGAGAAATACCATGCCAACATAATGGGAACGGCGAGTTTTAGTAGTTCAGAAGGTTGGATCTTAGTGATGCCGATGTTTAGCCAGCGTCTGGCGCCGTGGCTGATATCACCAAATAAGGCCACCGCCAGCAATAGCAGGACGCCAATCACATAAGCGGGCACGGCAATGCGTTCTATGTGTTGTGGCTGAAGATTCGCAACGGCCCACATCACCGCTAATGCCACGGACATATTAATCAGCTGCGCGCTGACTCTGCTAAATTGCTGGCCCGATGCGCTATACAGCACCAATAAACCTACCAGCATGGCAAATAAAATACAGGCCAGCAATACGGAATCAATGTGCTTAAAGAAACTGGTGATAAATTTGCTAATCATACTGTTCTTCTTCCAAAAGCGTTTCCGGCATGGTTGCGCCATCTGGGCGTGTAGTGGCAGTGCTTGGTTGTTTGGCTACGGCTGGCGCTTCCTCAATAGGTTCTTTTCCCAGCAGAAAATAGTCCATCACCTTGCGCGCTATTGGGCCTGCAGCGGAACCGCCATGCCCACCATTCTCTACAATCACTGCGATGGCAATCTTAGGTGCCTCGGCCGGTGCGTAGGCAATAAACAAGGCGTGGTCACGGTGGCGCTCATTGATGCTATGTTCGTTGTATTTTTCGTTTTGCTTAATGCCAATCACTTGTGCCGTGCCGGTTTTTGCAGCAATGTTATAGCCAGCATTGGCGCCTACCACCACCGCCGTTCCCCCGGGCAGAGTGACATCCACCATGCCTGCTTTCACAATGTCTAGGTTCTGTGGTTTCAACTCTATTTTATCCAGCACCGTATGTGGGATAGGTGTCATCACATGGGTGGTTGCGTTGACAACTGCATTGACCATATGTGGACGGATGGCGGTACCTTGATTGGCCAACGTGGCAGTTGCATAGGCGAGTTGCATTGGGGTCACCAAAGTATAGCCTTGTCCAATGCCCACAATCACTGTTTCGCCCATGTACCATGGCTGTTTAAAACGCTTTTTCTTCCACTCCGGCGTAGGCATTAAGCCGGAGACTTCTCCGTGAATGTCGATACCGGTTTTTTGACCGAACCCAAAGTGTTTGACAAACTCTGCTAAGCGTTCGATGCCCAACTCCATGGCTAAACCATAAAAAAAAGTATCACACGAGATGGTAATGGCTTTGCGCATATCCACACTGCCGTGGCCGCTGGGTTTCCAGTCGCGATAGCGGTGTCGGCTGTTGGGCAAAGTGAAATAGCCGCTGTCTTGAATGCTAAAGGGGGGCTCGCGTTTGCCAGCCTCTAAGCCAGCCAAGGCCACAAAGGGTTTAAAGGTGGAACCGGGTGGGTAAATGCCTTTGAGTGCGCGGTTAATCAGTGGTTTGTCTAGCGAGTTATTGAGCAGGTTCCAATTCTCGTAATCAATGCCATCCACAAATAAATTGGGGTCAAATGTTGGCATGCTGACAAAGCCTAATACTTCGCCGGTGTTTGGCTGAATGGCTACCATAGCACCTCTGCGCTCACCAAAGGCTTTCTCTGCAATCGCTTGCAGCTTGGCATCGATAGATAACACAATGTTATTGCCAGAAGTAGGTGCGGCACTTGAAAGTACACGCACGGCTTTGCCATCGGCGTCAATTTCCACCTGCTGGAACCCAGTAATGCCGTGCAACTCGCTTTCATAGGCTTGTTCCACGCCGCCCTTGCCCACGTGGTCGGTACCTTTGTAATTAGAAATGACATTGCTGTCTTTAAGCTGTTTCAAATCACGCTCATTAATGCGGCTAATATAGCCAATGGCGTGTGTACCGAGTTTGCCTTGCGGATAATGACGATATAGGCGCGACTTAAGTTCTACACCAGGAAAGCGGTAGCGGTTAACCGCAAATTTTGCTGCTTCAATTTCATTCAGATGGGTACGAATCGGGATGCTCTCGAACGAGTGACTTTGCGCTTTGAGCTTCTTAAAACGCTTCAGATCCACTGGGCTGATTTCCACCAGTTGTGCCAAGTCACCAATCGTGGTGTCAAGGTCGGTGATTTTTGAGGGGGTCATTTCCAGCGTGTATACAAAAAAATTGTGTGCAAGCACTACGCCGTTGCGGTCCAGAATCAATCCGCGGTTAGGTGAAATCGGCACGATCGAGATGCGATTACTTTCTGCCAGTGTATGGTAGTAATCGTAACGGTTGATTTGTAGATAATAAAAACGTAAGCCCAGCGCGCAAAACGCCAACAATGCTAATGCGCCAGCAATCAATAACCTAACACGGAAATTATGCTGTTCATTTTGGTGATTTTTAAGTTCTGCGCTATATGCCATGCCAATAGATTGCCTAATGTCTGGGTCGGGTAGGCGCACCAAACATCAATACCATAAACTGCCATAGGATGATGCTAGTGAGAACTGGCCAGAAATAGGAAAGCCCAGGATTTTCATTGTCGGCAAATAGCTTAAGGATTAACACCAGCGTACGCTCAACAAACAGCAACGCAAATAGGTAGACCGATAGTTGCCAACGGTTAAACAACACTAATCGACGTTGATACAACAGTGCCAAGAAGGCGGTAAAGGCAAAGGCGAGTGCGTGCTGCCCAAGTAAGCTGCCGGTAGATAAATCCACAATTAACCCTGCAAACCAAGCAACCCCCACATTGCATAAATGGGGTGCACGCACCACCCAGTACAGCGTAATCACCAGCAAAAAGTCTGGGCGTAGAATCACGCCTTGGCCAGACCATGGGTAGAGCTGGAAGGTGAGTGCCACAATCAGCGTCAGTAACACGGTGGTGAGATTAGCGGGACGCATGCGGCTTCTCTTTGCGGGGTTTGGCTGGCGGTATAGAAGTAGTTGCGGTAGCCGGCGGCGCGGCTGCATCGCCAGCACTTGCCGGAGCTGCCTCTATATGTTCCGCCGGAGTTGGCATGCTCAAAATCAGCAACTGTAAGTGATTGTTCACGCCAGCAATCGGCGTGCTAATGATTTTTGCAAAAGGAGAGTCCGGGCTTTGGCGCACCTCGGTGACTTTGGCCACGGCCAAGCCGGCCGGATACACGCCATCAATTCCAGAAGTCACCAGCTTGTCACCCACTTTAATGTCTACGCTCGTGGGCAAAAACGGCAAGTCAATGGTATTGCTTTTCCCCTCACCAAAAGCAATCGCACGTAATTGATTGCGCTCTACTTGAATGGGAATGGATAGATTTTTATCGGTAATCAGTGTGACTTCTGCGCTAAACGGAAACACGCGGGTGACTTGCCCGACCACGCCTTGCGCATCTACCACGGCCTGACCTGCTTCTACCGTGTGCTGGCTGCCGCGGTTAATCACCACAACATTGCTAAATGGATCGCGTCCCATGTGCAGAATTTCACCCAAAATGGCTTTGGGAATCATGGGCGCATTGCCTTTTAGTAGCGTTTTAAGGTGCGCATTTTCAAGCTCAATCGTGGCTAGTCGCTGCAGCATGACATTGTGTTCCACCGCTTGCTGCTTGAGCGCTTGATTTTCAATCAGCAGTCGGCTGTGCGCGGTAAAGTACTGGCGGATATTGAGCCCCCACTCACTGGGGGCGTTGGCTACCATTTCCAGCGGATGCAAGGCAGCAATAAAGGTTTGACGAAACTGGCTAAGGTAATCGAGACGCGAATCCACAGCCATCAAGACAATCGACAGCGCACAGAAAAACATGATGCGTGAAAACGGGCTGGGGCCACGGACAAAAAACGCTGGGGATTCTTGTGGCTCTAGTTTCTGGTGTACGCCCTTAAGCATGCCAATTTATGAATGAATAATGATCAACAAAGGCTGACTAACGATTACTCGTTAGCAAACACGTTACCCAGTTTATCCATTTCCTCAAGCGCGCGACCACAACCACGTGCTACACAGGTGAGCGGATCTTCCGCCACAATCACTGGCAATCCTGTTTCTTCCATCAATAAACGATCCAAGTCCCGCAGCAATGCGCCTCCGCCAGTGAGTACCATGCCTTTTTCGGCAATGTCCGCGCCCAATTCAGGTGGCGTTTGCTCTAGTGCAGATTTCACTGCGCCCACAATTGAGTTCAATGGCTCGGTCAGCGCTTCTAAAATCTCGTTGCTGGAAATTGTAAATTTACGCGGTAAACCTTCTGCCAAATTGCGGCCGGTGACTTCCATTTCCAATACTTCGGAGCCAGGGAATGCAGAGCCGATTTTTTTCTTGATGGCCTCGGCGGTAGGCTCAGAGATTTGCATGCCGTAATTGCGGCGGATGTAATCGATAATGGCTTGGTCAAACTTGTCACCACCCACGCGCTCAGATTTAGCATAGACGATACCGCCTAAAGAAATCACGCCCACTTCTGTGGTACCACCACCAATATCCACCACCATCGAGCCGGTGGCTTCTGCAACTGGCATATCAGCACCAATTGCTGCGGCCATTGGCTCTTCAATCAAGAATACTTGTTTAGCACCGGCGCGCTCTGCAGACTCTTTAATCGCACGGCGCTCAACTTGGGTAGAGCCTACCGGGACACAGATGATGATGCGTGGGCTAGGCGAAAACCAGCGAGATTCGTGTACTTTACGGATAAAAAACTTAAGCATTTGCTCGGTGATGGTGAAGTCGGCAATCACGCCGTCTTTCATCGGGCGAATAGCTTGAATGTTGGCAGGCGCACGACCCAACATGCCTTTGGCATCGGAACCTACGGCCAGCAGCACTTTTTTGCCATTGGGACCGCCCTCTAATCGAATCGCTACAACGGATGGCTCGTCTAATACGATTCCCTTGCCACGTGCGTAAATCAGCGTATTGGCGGTGCCTAAGTCAATGGCTAAATCATTAGAAAAGTAACTGTTTATTGAACCGAACATGTTTTATCCCGATATTGACGAATGATGACCCACGATTTTATCGATTTGCTTTTAAAAGCGTGGATTGAAATCAAGGTATAATAGCTTAAATCACATCTAAATTTAAGATGTTATTACAGATTGTTACAAACAAACGACAGAAAATTGTATGGCACTCAATATAGAAGATATCCATCGAATTGCGTACTTGGCGCGTATTGAAATTAACGAACAAGAAGCCGCCTCCACTCTCACTAAGCTCTCTGGCATTCTGGGGCTCATCGAGCAAATGCAAGCGGTGAACACAGAAGGCATCTTGCCCATGTCGCATTCACAAGACCTTGCACAACGCTTGCGTGAAGACGTAGTCACGCAGACCAATCAGCGCGAAGTATTTCAAGCCATTGCACCCATGACCGAGCATGGTTTGTATCTGGTACCTAAAGTCATCGAATAACGAATTCAGACAAGTTTATGATTAATAGTAGCCTAAAAACACTTAGCCAGATGTTGGCAAGTAAACAGATCTCCAGCGTGGAGCTGACGCAAACATTTCTGACGCGTATTCAGCAGCACAATCCGGCCATTAATGCATACATTGCGTTGGATACAGACAAAACGCTTGCGCAAGCACGTGCCGCCGATGCTAGGATTGCGGCCGGAAATGCAGAGGCGCTGACGGGCATCCCATTCGCACAAAAAGATATTTTCTGTGCGAAAGGCTGGAAAACCACTTGTGGTTCAAAAATGTTGGCCAATTTTGTGGCGCCCTATGATGCCCATGTGATTAGCCAATTTGATGCAGCGGGTGCAGTCAATTTGGGCAAAACCAATATGGATGAATTCGCCATGGGTTCCTCTAATGAAACCAGTTACTTTGGCGGCGTTAAAAATCCTTGGGATTTTGACCGTGTGCCAGGAGGCAGCTCCGGTGGCTCTGCAGCGGCAGTGGCAGCACGTTTATGTGCAGCCGCCACAGGTACCGATACAGGTGGCTCCATTCGCCAGCCTGCCAGTTTGTGTGGGTTTACAGGGTTGAAGCCAACCTATGGCTTGGTGTCACGTTACGGCATGATCGCTTTTGCATCCAGCTTGGATCAGGCTGGCCCTATGGCAAAATCGGCAGAAGACTGTGCGTTGATGATGAACGTGATGGCGGGCTTTGATGAACGTGATTCGACCAGTTTAAATCGCCCGAAAGAAGACTACACACGTGGGTTAGCCAATATGATGGGTGCGCAGCCATTGAAAGGTCTACGTGTTGGCTTGCCTAAAGAGTACTTTGCAGATGGCTTGGATGCAGATGTGGCTAAAGTAGTGCAAGCAGCCATCGCCGAATACCGCAAATTGGGTGCCGAAATCGTAGATATTTCACTACCCAACAGCCAGTTATCGATTCCGGTTTACTATGTGTTGGCGCCGGCGGAAGCCAGTTCCAACCTTTCTCGTTACGATGGCGTGCGTTACGGTCACCGTGCTGCAGAATACGACGATTTGCTGGATATGTACATGAAGAGCCGTGCTGAAGGCTTTGGCGCCGAAGTCAAACGCCGTATTTTGATTGGTACCTATGTGTTAAGCGCGGGTTATTACGATGCGTATTACCTCAAAGCACAGCAAATTCGCCGCTTGATTGCACAAGACTTTACCGAAGCCTTTAAGCAATGTGATGTCATCATGGGGCCAACGGCACCTTCTACTGCGTTTAAGGCGGGTGAGAAAGCGGATGACCCAGTGGCGATGTACTTACAAGATGTCTACACCATTGCCACCAACTTGGCTGGACTGCCAGGCATGAGTATTCCAGCCGGCTTTGCGCCAAGTACTGATGGCAAAGCGTTGCCAGTGGGGTTGCAATTGGTGGGTAATTACTTTGATGAGGCGCGCATGTTGGATGTGGCGCATGCATATCAACAAGTCACAGATTGGCATCTGCAAATGCCGGAAAGTTTGAAATAGTATGGAATGGGAAGTCGTGATTGGGTTAGAGACCCACACTCAATTAAAAACAAATACTAAAATTTTCAGTGGTGCCTCCACCACCTATGGGGCAGAGCCTAATACACAAGCATGCGAGGTGAGCATTGCTTTACCAGGCGTGCTGCCAGTATTGAACAAAGAAGCCGTAGAGTGCGCGATTAAATTTGGCCTGGCCGTGGATGCGGACATTGCACCACGCTCAGTATTTGCACGTAAAAACTATTTCTATCCGGACTTACCTAAAGGCTATCAAATTAGCCAGTACGAACTGCCGGTAGTTGGCAAAGGTAAGCTAACGATACAAGTGCCCGCAGGCAAGCATGGTGAGGCTTACGAAAAAACCATTCACATTACCCGTGCGCATTTGGAAGAAGATGCCGGTAAATCAGTGCATGGCGCCGTAGAAGGCATGTCCGGCATTGATTTAAACCGTGCTGGTACACCTTTGCTAGAAATTGTAACCGAGCCAGATATGCGTAGTGCGGCTGAAGCAGTGGCCTATGCTAAAAAGCTGCATGAACTGGTACAGTGGATTGGAATTTGTGATGGCAATATGCAGGAAGGTAGCTTCCGCTGTGATGTGAACGTGTCCGTGCGCCCCAAAGGCACAGAGAAGCTAGGCACGCGCCGTGAGATTAAAAACCTCAACTCATTTAAGTTTATGCAGCAAGCCATTGAGTACGAAACACAATGGCAAATTGATACATTAGAAGACGGTGGAAAAATTCAACAAGCCACCGTCTTGTTTAACCCAGACACAGGTGAAACACGCGCGATGCGTTCTAAAGAAGAAGCGAATGACTATCGCTACTTCCCAGACCCAGACTTGTTACCGCTCGTGGTGAGCGACGAAGACAAGGCGCGTGTAAGAACGCATATGCCTGAATTACCTGAGGCGATGAAAGCAAGGTTTGAAGCGGCGCATGGCTTAAGCAGTTATGATGCGGCTACCTTAACGGCCAGCCGAGGCACTGCCGATTATTTTACAGCCGTGGTACAGGCAGGCGCAGAAGCCAAACCCGCAGCCAACTGGGTAATGGGCGCTTTGTCCGCTAAATTAAACGCGGAAGAAAAAGTGATTGCAGATTCACCCGTTTCAGCGGCGCAATTGGCACAGTTATTAAAGCGTATTCAAGATAATACCATTTCTAACAATGCGGCCAAGCAGGTGTTTGAGGCGTTATGGGCTGGTGAAGGTGATGTGGACACGATTATTGCTGCAAAAGGCTTAAAACAAGAGTCTGATGCTGGTGCGATTGAAACCATTATCGATGAAGTGTTAAATGCAAACCCTGCAATGGTAGAAGAGTTTAAAGCGGGCAAAGAAAAAGCATTTAATGCCCTGGTTGGGCAAGCCATGAAAGCCTCTAAAGGCAAGGCTAATCCTGCGCAAGTAAACGAAATCTTGAAGAAAAAGCTGGGTTAATGATTTCGAGACAGGCTTTTCAATCATGCGGTGATTGGGAAGCCTTGGCAAAGCTTGTGGATTAAGGCGCTGCTTTGGTCGCGTTTCGGATATTGCTTAACGTATAGCCTTGCGCTTTTAATTCCAAATAGCGCTGTTTGTCGTTGTCGTAGCGTTTACGTATATTGTCGATGTCATGTTGCTTGGTAACGATTAACTTGTCTGTATCAGCAATATCTGTCTGGTATTTTTGATTGTCTTCTACTAATTGTGGCGGTATCGGGCGTTTGCGTTTGGTCAAATCTGCCATTTTAGTGGCATTTTTTTGCTGCTGATCTTTTAAGTTGGTACGTTTCTGACCAAGACTTTCGAGCGCCGACTTATCAATTCTAGTATTGCGGTCGCAGGCGATATCAATTTCTTCAGCCGAGTTATAAGATGCCAATAAGGCTGAATCGCGTCTATTCTGTTCGGAGGAGACTTTCTCTGCCTCATGTTGTGTGGCTGTTTGCTCAACACGTTTAACCGCCATGCCGGATTTGTTAAGCTCGCTGGTTTTGTTGGTGCTATCTGGTAGCGGTACTTGATCCCCATAATGGGTAACACCATGTTTGTCCACCCACTTCACAATGCGTTTGCCTTCGGCCTGTGCGCTAGCACTAAAACAAATCATGGCAAAGCAGCATAAAATGGTTTTAATCATGTGGTATCAATGTGTTAAACACAGTATTGTTGTCGGTATAGGTCGACTTTATGCAAATACTGTGCCAAATCATGGCTGTTTTCAATGTATTTAAGTAGATCTGACAGCTTGGCAATGCTGGAAACGGGGATGCGGTTGTTCTTTTCTACTTCTTGTACTGCAGAGAGTTCGGTCAGTCCTTTTTCTTGGCGATCCAGCGCAATACTCACGCCACATGGGGTAGCTTGTTGCTGCACAATAAGGTCGACGGATTCTCGAATAGAAGTGCCGGCAGAAATCACATCATCGATAATTAATACTCGGCCTTGCACCGGTGCACCGACCAAAGTGCCGCCTTCGCCATGGTCTTTGGCCTCTTTGCGGTTATAGGCGTACGGGTAGTTTTTGCCTTCGCGCGCAAATGCAATGCTAATGGCCGCAACAAGTGGAATGCCTTTGTAAGCGGGGCCAAATAACATATCGAATTGAATGCCAGAGGCTTGAATGCTCTTTGCATAAAACTCACCCAGCCTTAATAAACTCTCGCCGTCGTTAAACAGCCCGGCATTGAAGAAATATGGGCTTAAACGGCCTGCTTTGGTTTTAAATTCACCAAATCTTAATACCTGTTTTTTAACAGAAAACGCGATAAACTCTTGGCTTAAGTCACTCATTGGAATCGATAAGAAAGTATAGATAATGCGCATTATAACGTTGAATTTAAATGGAATCCGCTCTGCGGCAAATAAAGGCTTTTACAAATGGTTGCAGCAAGTGCAGCCAGATATTATTTGTATGCAAGAGGTAAAAGCCCAAGCTGCGGATATGACATTGGAGATGCTAACGCCGAGCGGGTATCACGGTTATTTTCACTATGCCGAAAAGAAAGGGTATAGCGGAGTTGGTATTTACAGCAAGCAGAAAGCGGATGTGGTGATAGAAGGTTTAGCCGGCGCGCATTTGGGGGAAATTGCCCATGAGGTGGCCGACATTGATGCGGAAGGCCGCTACTTGGAGTGCCGTTTTGGTCACTTATGTGTCATTTCTTTGTACCTGCCAAGTGGGTCTAGTGGCGAAGAACGGCAGCAATTCAAGTTCAGTGTAATGGCACGCTTCATGCTTCATTTAGAAAAGCTCATCAGTCAGGGCTATGAAGTCGTCATTTGCGGTGACTGGAATATTGCACACCAAGAAATTGATTTAAAAAATTACAAGGGCAACAGGAAAAATTCCGGATTTTTACCGGAAGAGCGCGCTTGGATGACCGATTTATTCAATCGCGTGGGATGGGTAGATGTGTATCGCAGGCTACATCCAGACACAACGGATGCGTGTTATACCTGGTGGAGTAATCGCGGCCAGGCTTGGGCAAAAAATGTGGGTTGGCGTATTGATTATCAAATTGCAACGCCAGCATTTGCGGCCAAGGCAACACAAGCTAGTATTTATAAAACAGAGCGATTCAGCGATCACGCGCCACTCATCATTGACTACCTAGATTAGGTTACCGAGACTAGCTTGATGCTAGCGGTAGAAAGGGTTGCGATGTTGGAATTTTTATTGAAAGCATTGGCGATTTTCATCATGTTGACATTGTCACCGTTTGCACTTGGCATAGCCAATGCAGAAGGCAATGCGCTGATTGATGTGACACATCGTATTAGCGCAGCATATTCAGATGTCGATATGCGCATGGGGCTGGTTACACAGAAAAATGCGCAGGCGTGTGTAGAGGACGAATGTGTTGCACGACAGCAGTTTGACGAACGTGTTGTCACATTAGGTGAGCGTTTGGCCTTGGCTGCCTATACCGTGTATCCGGATTTGAAAAAGCGTATTCCTGCATTTCAGTTTAAGGTAATAGATAAAGTGGCTGCTGCCACTACGTCTACTGCTAACGGACGTGTGGTGGTTTTTCGCGGCTTGCAACAGCTGACATTAAGTGATGAGGCATTAAGCTATGTGTTGGCACGTGAAATGGGGCATGTGATTGGCCGGCACCACACACATAATATTGCAACCAAACTCATGATTACAGCCATTGCCAGTATTGTGTTTCCAGCGTTGGCCATTGTCAGCGCTTCATCCACTGCAGCACAAGCATCTACAGCAACCTCCGCAGTGACGAGCGCAGCTTCTTCTGTGACCAGTTTTGTGGGCTCAGAGGTCGCGCTTAAAAAAGCAAAGCCAAATCAATTAGCTGAATCGGATCGTATTGCGCTGAATCTGATGTTGTATCAGGGCTATGACATGCAAATGGTGTTAGATGGATTGCCGAGTGCCGATACCGCCACTACCGCATGGCTAAAGGATTTGCAGTCCAGCACGACAAGCCTAGCAACATTTATGGATACGCAGGTCATCGACCTCGCGCAAGCGCCTATCTAAAGTTTTTCTCTCTGGCTTCCTTATTTTTGTAAGGAAGCCTCTTCCCTCGCGACTAAGTCAGGTAATCATCTAGATGGTTACTTTCTGTTTGGCGCATATTGACGCACATGACTCTCGAGAGGAATAAAAATGACTATTGAAACATCAAAAATGAGCAAAGGTACCATGTTGGCACTAGGGGCTGCAGCATTGATTTTGGCAGGCTGCGCCAGTGGCGGTGCAAAAACTGCTGGTAATTCGGCAACGGTTGCTTGTGTGGGCGTAAACTCATGCAAAGGTACTAGTGCTTGCAAAACTGCTGGTAACGAATGCAAAGGGCACAACGCATGTAAAACTGCAAAAAATGCATGTAAAGGCCAAGGGTCATGTGCAAATCCAGCCAATGCATGTAAAGGCCAAAATGATTGTGCCGGCCATGGACATTTGGCTTTAACTGGCGCTGAGTGTGATGCTAAAGGTGGACATGCTGTTTAGTGATGGTTTTTAATACTTAGGTTAATACTTAGGTTGTGTAATGCAAAGTAAAGTAGAAAGTGTATGGGTTATATATGCTTTCTACTTGCTTCACTCAAAAATACCCATCAATGACATCACGCCATGAGGTAAAAATGACAGATAACGCTAGTTTTTTAGGGTTCGGTTTAGGCCTGCGTACAGAGCACTACCATGAGATTTTAGAAAACAAGCCTAAAGTCGATTGGTTTGAGGCGCTTTCTGAAAACTATATGGTGCCTGGCGGTAAACCGCTCTATTTTCTAGATCGGATTCGTGCCGATTACCCGATGGTCATGCATGGTGTGTCGTTGTCCATTGGTTCGACAGCTCCTGTGAACCTGGATTACTTAAAAGAATTAAAGCAATTAGCCGACCGCATACAACCCGCTTGGATTTCCGATCACCTATGCTGGACCGGCATACATGGGCAAAACATGCATGATTTATTGCCCATGCCCTATACCGAAGAAGCCGCTAAGCATGTGGCAGAGCGCGTAAAAATTGTACAAGATTATTTAGGGCGTCAAATTCTGTTGGAGAATGTCTCTAGCTATGCCAGCTATGTGGATTCCACCATGACTGAGTGGGAATTTATTCAGCAAGTGTCTGACGCAGCAGATTGTTTGCTGTTATTAGACGTGAATAATATTTATGTCAGCAGTTTTAATCATCAGTTTGATGCAAAAGCCTTTATTGATGGCGTGCCCAAGCAGCGCGTGCGTCAGATCCATTTGGCGGGGCATCACAATTATGGTGATTATATTATTGATACACATGATGCACCGGTGATAGACCCGGTATGGGATTTGTATGCCCACGCCATACAGCGGTTTGGCGCAGTGTCGACCATGATCGAGCGCGATGATGATATTCCTGCGCTGGGTGTATTAGTAGAAGAGCTAGACATTGCAAGGCAGTTAGCTGCCAAACATACACAAGAGTTTTCACAGCGAAATGCGGCTTAAACCATGAGACAGTTAGCACAGTTACAGCAAGATTTTCAGCGCTATTTGATGGGCGATAGCCAGGCGGTGGATAGTCATGTGTTGGATAACAACTGGATTGTGGATGATACAAAAGTTGGCGCAACAAAACGCTTGGGCATTTATCACAATGCCTACCGCATGCGCATTATTGAAGCGTTGGCAAGCCCGTATAGCGGGCTAAAAAAGTTACTAGGTCCGGTTCAATTTCATGCCATCGCGCTAGAGTATTTGAATCGTTATCCATCCACTTACCCCAATCTGCGGTGGTATGGCAGCAAGATGGCGGACTACTTGCAGACGGTGTTGCCTCACAATCTTGTAGCGACAGAAATGGCGACATTTGAGTGGGCACTTGCTGCCGCGTTTGATGCGCCTGATGTCACGGTCGTGACACTGCAAGACTTGGCTGAGATTCCACCTGCACAATGGGGCGAGTTAACATTTGTATTTCAACCGGGCTTGCAACTTTTGGCTTTACAAACTAACGCTGTACCCACTTGGAAAGCATTGAATGACGATGAGGCGCCTCCTCAACCTGATCACCAACAGCATCTACATTGGCTGATTTGGCGTCAGCAAATGGATGCGAATTTTCGCTCGCTGGATAACACTGAAGCAACATTATTGGCACAAGCTTGCAACGGCCTAAGCTTTGGTGCGCTATGTGAGAAGCTATTTGAGACCGTGGGCGAAGATGCCACATTACAAGCGGCGCAGTATTTGGCCGGCTGGTTAGAGACGGAAATGATTGCCGACATTCATCGGTAAAATCTGTCTAGCTTAACTACAAAACTTCAACGACAAACTTTGTAGAATTTCGCCGGTTTGATTGTCTTGCACAAACATCACGGCGCCAGCATTTCGTTCTTTCCAAGGATGGCTTAAGTTAAACTGCTTGCTAAATGCGTTGAGCGCATGCATCGGGTATGCACCAAATAACTCACGTACCACGTAATCATGGTGGAGTTCACTGCCATTGTTTTCACCAGCGTTCACTTTGCTCACCAATTTATTTTCATATAAAGCCACAAATACATCGGCATGCTTGGCCAACTTGCTATCAGGGATCGTTGCTGATGCCTTGAGTGTAATCTCACCGTTGCCTAACTGCACTGCGTCTAACTGTAATTGTGCGGACGAACGTGTCAATTTGGATTGTTCGGTGAGTTTGCGTAACCGGCCACTTTCCCAACCTCTGAGGTCTTTGCCATTTAGCACAAACTGCGGCGTGTAGACAAAGCCCGCAGCATTAAAAGCAGCGGTCTTGCGTTGACGGTTGCTGTACTCTGCTTTGGAAAAGCGGTCTTGCCAGCCAATGTAGTTCCAATAATCGACATGAAACGCCAATGGCGTCACTTTAGTAATGTCTGTATCTAAGTGGCTGAGCCATTTGTCGGCTGGTGGGCAGCTGCTGCAGCCTTCAGACGTATATAGCTCCAGTAGTGGCACTATGTTTTCGCCGCTTTTGGCGGTACATTCAGCTGCATAGGTTTGTGCAATGCTGGAAAATAACAATGGAAGTACAAGGCTAAAAGCTTGAATTTGGCGCATGGCGCTTCTCCTGACTATGTGATGCATTAGTCGGAGAAGTGACGCTGCGCTTACAACGGTTGTTCGTTTTCTTTGATGCTATTCCAAGGGGCGATTTTGTACAGCAGTAGCATGCCCGGAATCGCCAGTAAAAAACAGGTAATAAAGAAGTGAAACCAACCCATGCGCTCTACCATAAAGCCAGTGCCTGCGTTGGCCACAGTGCGTGGTACGGCGGCTAGGCTGGTGAATAATGCAAACTGAGTGGCGGTATAGAGCGGATGCGTGGTTTGCGCAATATAAGCCACAAATGCGGCGGTGCCCAAGCCCACGCCAAAAGCTTCAAACCCAATCACTAATGCCAGTATCAGCACATCGTGTCCAGCAATTGCCAGCCAGGCAAAGCCCAAAATCGCTACCATTTGTACCAACCCAAACAACCACAGTGCGCGGTTAATACCCAGTTGTATCATCCAGAGTCCGCCCAAAATGCCCCCAGCTACACTTGCCCAAAGCCCCGCGTTTTTAGCAACGAGACCAATCTCGGTTTTACTAAACCCCATGTCTAAATAAAACGGCGTTGCCAGCGCAGTGGCCATGCTATCGCCCAGTTTATACAGGAAAATAAACGCCAAAATAGTCAGTGCAGTGCGGATACCATTACGTGAGATAAATTCATGAAACGGCTCCACCACAGCTTGTTTGAGCGTTTTAGGCGCGCCAGCTTTAAGTAGAGGCTCATTCACTAACAGCGTCATGGCAAGCCCGGGCAACATAAAGAGTGCGGTGATGACAAACACGCTGTGCCAAGGTAGGTGATCTGCCAAAATCAAAGAAACAGACCCCGGAATCAAGCCCGCGATTTTGTATGCATTGACATGGATGACATTGCCTAAGCCCAGCTCAATATCTGGCAATATCTCACGGCGGTAAGCATCTAATACAATGTCTTGGCTGGCACTAAAAAACGCTACCACTGCTGCTAAATAGGCCACAGTCCAAATATCTAATTGCGCATGCAAGTAGCCAAATGCTGGGATGCTGAATAAAAGCGCCAATTGTGTGATGAGTAACCAGCCACGCCTGCGCCCCAATGGTGGCGAGTAGCGGTCAAATAATGGTGCCCAGATAAATTTCCACGTAAACGGCAAGCTGATGAGTGAGAATAAGCCTATCGCTTTCAGGTCTACGCCTTCGGAACGTAGCCATGCTGGTAACAGGCTAATTAAAATATACAGCGGCAGGCCAGAGCTAAAGCCTGTAAACACGCATATCAGCATGCGCTTATTAAAGATGATTTCTTTAAAGTTTCGGGGAGAGGTCATGCATCCTGCTTTGAAAGGATGCTAGGCACTTTTAAGCCGGTACATGGCCAAATTTCCGAGGAAATTTGGTAGGAATTGAATATCTTGACCGTCTGTAATTACCTTGCGCTCAATAATGGCGATGTGATGTTTGGTGCAAAATGCATCAAAGTCATCAATCGTGCATAGATGCACATTTGGCGTGTCGTACCATTGGTATGGCAGGGTTTTGGAAACTGGCATATTGCCGAATACGATTTGAAAGCGATTGCGCCAGTAACCAAAATTGGGAAAGGTGACGATCGCTTCGTGCCCAACCCGCAGCATCTCTTGCACAATGCCTTCTGTATTGTGCATGGCTTGTAGTGTTTGCGAGAGTATGACGGTATCAAACGATTGGTCTTCAAACCCGGATAAGCCTGACTCTAAATCCATCTGTAATACATCTACGCCGTTTTCCATGGCGGTGAGCCAGTTGCTGTCATCTTTCTCTACGCCGTAGCCGCGAATATCATGCTGATGATGCAGATGGGTGAGTAACTCGCCATCGCCGCAGCCTAAATCCAGTACTTTGGCATGTGGTTTTATCCATTGGCTAATTAAGGCAAAGTCAGGGCGAATCGCAGTATGGTCTGTGCTCGATTGTATGGGCTGGCTCATAGGTGTTTACACTTTCACTTTCGCCAAATAACTACGCATAATGGCATGGTAATGTGGGTCTGGCATAAGGAATGCATCATGGCCATGTGCGGCTGTGACCTCGGCATAGCGCACAGAAATTTCATTGTCCAGCAGTGCTTTTACAATTTCTTTGGAGCGTGCGGGTGAGAAACGCCAATCGCTGGTGAACGATACCACCAAGAATTTGGCTTTGACATGCGCAAGTGCCGCAGACAGGTTGCCACCATAATCCAACGCTGGGTCAAAATAGTCTAGCGCACGTGTCATGCGTAAATAGGTGTTGGCATCAAACTCACCAGCGAATTTATCGCCTTGATAACGCAAGTAAGATTCCATTTCAAATTCCACATCAAAGCTATATTTGATGGTGCCGTCACGCAATTTTCGCCCAAATTTAGCACCCATCACGTCGTCGGACAGATAAGTAATATGCCCGAGCATACGTGCAATACGTAAGCCGCGGCGTGGTACTACCCCATAATTATAGTAATCGCCATCGTGAAATTCCGGGTCAGTAATAATGGCCTGCCGTGCCACCTCGTTAAACGCCATATTCTGTGCGGTGAGGTTGGGTGCAGAGGCAATGACCAGTGCGTGTTTTACGCGATCAGGAAATGCAATCGCCCATTGCAGTGCTTGCATACCACCCAAACTGCCGCCAATCACTGCTGCGAGTTGTTGTATGCCCAAGTAATCCATTAAGCGTGCTTGAGATTGCACCCAGTCCTCAACAGTCACGACTGGAAAGGTAGCACTGTAAGGGCGATCGGTGGCTGGGTTGGTATTGGATGGGCCGCTACTGCCATGACAGCCGCCCAGATTATTGACGCCAATCACAAAAAATTTATTGGTGTCTAATGGTCTGCCCGGGCCGACTAGGTTGTCCCACCAGCCAGCTGATTTGTCAGACTCTTTATATTTGCCTGCTACGTGGTGATTGCCAGACAGCGCGTGACAGATTAACACCGCATTCGATTTGTCTGCATTCAGCTCGCCATAGGTTTCATAAGTGAGGTGGTACTGCGGCAACACTTCACCACTTTTGAGCGGCAACGGGGTGTCAAAATGCGCGGATTGTGGGGCAACAAGGCCTACGGAGTTATTTTCAGACATTTCGTGATTATACTATGTGATACTTTAAAAGTTCATCTCTCGTGCGAAAGGAAAACATGCGGAATCTTCAGGCATTTCAATCACATGTGCCACAACTTGCGCACAAAGTGTACGTGCATGCTTCTGCAACATTAATTGGCCAAGTATCGATTGGTGAGGATAGTTCGATATGGCCCGGTGTCGTGATTCGCGGGGATGTGAATTTTATTCAAATTGGCGCGGAGTCGAATATTCAAGAACTCAGTAGCTTGCATGTCAATCACCGTTCACCACAAGACCCACAAGGCGCGCCATTAGTGATAGGTGACCGTGTGACCATTGGCCATATGGTGATATTACATGGCTGCACGATAGAAGATGAATCACTCATTGGGATGGGCAGCATTGTCATGGATAAAGCCGTGGTGCAGCGTCATGTGTTATTGGCTGCGGGAAGTTTGGTGCCAGAGGGCAAGGTGCTAGAAAGTGGTTACCTGTATATGGGGCGGCCAGCCAAGCAGGTGCGTGCACTCACTATTGATGAAATCACGCAGCTGCAGCAATCTGCTGCCATGTACGTACAGCTCAAGCAAGTATATTTAGATGAAGCCCAAACCTAAGACTAGGCTGATCTGAGTAGCGCTGGCAAATCGGCAATGCTGTTGAGCGTGGCGTTTGGTTGAACCGCAGAGCTCTCCGCATACGCCTGACGGTACTTACCCGTGCGCACTAGCACACCGCGAATCTTGCTTGCTTGTGCACCGCCTACGTCCGCATCAATATCGTCGCCAATCATCAACACCTGTTCCGGCGTCAGTTGCATATCTGCCAGCACCGCAGAGAAAAAGTCCGCAGAGGGTTTACCAATCATCGTGGCTTGCGTATTGGTGGCATATTCCAAGCCATCAATAAATGCGCCGATATCCATTTGTAAACCTTGCTCGGTTTGCCAAAATCGGTTTTTGTGAATCGCCAGCAATTTTCCACCACCCATCACGCACTGAAATACCTCATTCAACATGGCGTAGGTCCATGTATTGCCGATATCGCCAATCACAATCCACTGCGCATCGGTATCGGATTGTTGAAATTGCTGAAAGTCTCGCTTGACGTCTTCTGCCAACAATAGGCGGCAGATGGGGTTGTCTTGCTGCTTAAGTAGGTGGAGTGCGGCTTGCGGTGCGCTGAAAATTTCTGATTGGTCGACTTCAAAGCCTAACCCGCTTAATTTCTTTTGTAGCGAGGCCAGTGACAATGTGCTGGTATTGGTGACGAAGCGACATACGTAGCCTACTTTGCGCAGTTGCTTGACTGCATCTATTGCGCCTTCAACAGGGGTGTTGCCAACATACAGCACGCCATCTAAATCGAACATAATGCCTTTGATGGTTGAGAAATCGGCCATAAGATTCTCCATCGTTGTATAGCGGTATTAAGTGAGTGATGTTAAGTGGAAATCATAGGCGAAACCATGCCAAACGTCACGCGTTGAATGCCTGCCAAATCTAAAGCATGGCCAATATGTGTGAAATTGGCTTGCGTCAGTAACTCAGCCACTGCCTGTGCCTGATCGTAACCATGTTCTAACAATAGCCAGCCATTGGGTTTTAAATAATGTGCTGCATGCGATACGATATGGCGAATATCATCTAAGCCATCTGCGCCAGAAGTAAGTGCTGACTTTGGCTCAAAACGTACATCACCTTGTGATAAATGCGGGTCATTCTCGGCAATATAAGGCGGGTTGCTCACAATCATGTCAAAGCGCTGTACCTGCAATTGGCTAAACCAATCACTGTATTGAAAAGAGACGTTATTTAAGCCAAGATTATTTGCATTCTCGGTAGCAACAGCCAGAGCTGCTTTCGAGGCATCGACAGCTGTGACTGTTGCCTGTGGTCGATATTTGGCAATTGCCAAGGCAATTGCACCTGTACCTGTACCTAAATCTAAAACTTGACACACTGCTTGTTCTGGAATCGTTTGTAAGGCTTGCTCGACCAATGTTTCCGTATCTGGCCGTGGAATTAAGGTGTCTGCTGTGACTTTTAATGGCAGGCCAAAAAATTCGCGCTCGCCTAAAATATGGGCAATGGGCTCGCCATTTAGCCGGCGTTGCAGTAACGCATCAAAGGCTGCGTATTGCTCTGGTGTGAGTGTGTCATCTGCGTGGGCGATTAGCCAAGCATGATTAACGTTTAAAACTTGTTGCAATAAAATTCGTGCTTCAAGCGTAGCTTCGGCTGAGCCAAGCTTAGAGATGGTATCAGCAAGGGTGGTTTTGATATTCATCATTCCGGAAGGCAGAAGTCCATTTTGTGTAAACTAGTCGTCCAACCTACTTGACTGGTTAAAAGTAGCGAGTTCATCTTCGTATAATTTATCTAAGCTCTTAAGATGCTCACTGATACACTTGAATATAAATTGAAAGTCGTCGCTACCTATAATTTTGGACGAATATGTACTGGCGTCAAACAGTCTGCTGTATTTGTTTAGTATAGAAATAGCTCTATTCAAAAGCTCCTCATAGTCTCCAAATGTTAATGGGTAGTCATCTGCGAGAGTTTTGCCTTTGGCAGTATTTTTCGCATTTCTATGTACGATGAGATTTCCTCGATGCATTATCAGAGTCTTTACTAATGGATCATCATCAGAACATAGTTGAGCGTCAGCCTTTAATTCATTCAAATTTGGAGTGCGGTCTTCTTTAGCTAAATCTTCCACATAAGGATTTTCGTGGTTTCTAGCTATAAAGCTCGCTTTGTCAAAAAGTGATAGGTTTTTCTCTATGGTTTTGAGAAAACTGAAAAGGTGCAGAGCATCCTTGTTTTGGTCATAAGCTCTAACCAAAAAGTGTCGGCTAGTGGTGAAATGTGAACCAATTGTTAGAGACCAGAATGTATTTGTTTCCGCAATTACATTAGGAAAGTCATTGCCCGCATTTAGTAAACCCCTATACATTTTGTAGTGAATTTGCGCATTAATGATGTCGCTGGCTAATGCTTTAAGTAGCCGTAAGAATTCATCTACATTTCTGATAGAAATCATTTCAATTAGTTGTCCTCACCCAATGTCGCCAGCAAGTCCGCCTGATGCTCTGTTGCTAACGCACTGATCAGTTCGTCCATATCGCCTTCAGTAATCGCGTCAATCTTATATAAGGTGAGATTAATACGATGGTCGGTAATACGGCCTTGCGGATAATTGTAGGTGCGGATGCGCTCGGAGCGATCGCCAGAGCCAATCAAATTGCGGCGCTCGCTGGCAATTTTGCTGTTTTGTTCGTCTACTTGTTTGGCTTTGATGCGTGCGGCCAGCACCATCATCGCTTGTGCTTTATTGGCGTGTTGGCTGCGTCCGTCTTGGCATTCCACCACAATGCCAGTAGGGAAGTGCGTAATGCGTACGGCAGAATCGGTTTTGTTAATATGTTGACCACCTGCGCCGCTTGCTCTAAAGGTATCCAAGCGAATATCAGCAGGATTAATCACCACGTCGCTCACTTCATCAGCTTCTGGCAGGATAGCGACTGTACAAGCAGAAGTATGGATGCGCCCTTGTGTTTCGGTGTCGGGTACGCGTTGCACGCGATGCCCGCCGGATTCAAATTTCATTTTAGAATACGCGCCTTGCCCTTCGATTTTGGCAATAATTTCTTTGTAGCCACCCACTTCGCCTTCGTTGGCTGAGAGCACTTCCACTTTCCAGCGTTGGCGTTCTGCGTAACGGCTATACATACGGAATAAGTCGCCCGCAAATAAGCCGGATTCGTCGCCGCCCGTGCCGGCGCGGATTTCCAGAATGATATTTTTTTCGTCGTTAGGGTCTTTGGGCAGCAACAGTTTTTGCAGTTCCAACGCAATTTCTTCTAATCTATTTTTGCCGGCTTCAATTTCTTCTTGCGCAAACTCTTTCATATCCGGGTCGCTCAACATGGCGTGTGCTTCTTTAATGTCGGCCTCTGTTTGCACGTAAAGATGATATTGCTCAACGATAGGCGTGATTTCCGCGTGCTCGCGCGAAATTTTGCGGTAGTTGTCCATGTTGCTGGTGATGTCTTCGGAAGACATCAGGCGGTTGACTTCATCTAGGCGCTCGCTCAGGCTGGCGAGCTTTTGTAATATGGAGGATTTCATGCTGACTTCTTTAAGATTTAATATTGTAAAGCTGTCGTAAGACTGCTTCTAAATGGGTGTGTTCTTGACCGTGTGATTGGTTGAGCGCATGGCTGGGCGCATGCAAAAATTTATTGGTGAGCGCGTTACTCAGGGTTTCCAGCACTTTTTCCGGTGATTCCCCTTTTTGAATCAGCTTGAGCGCTTTTTCTAATTCGGCTAGGCGCATTGCGTCTACTTGGTCACGCAAGGCTTTGATGGTGGGCACCGATTCACGTTTTTTAAGCCAGTGCATGAAGTGCTCAACACGTGCGGCCACAATCATTTCTGCATTTACCGCGGCCTCTTGGCGGCTACCCATGCCATCGGCCACTACTTGTGCCAAATCGTCTACGGTGTACAGAAACACGTCATCCAATTGTGCGACTTCTGGTTCAATATCGCGCGGCACTGCCAAATCCACCATGAACACAGGGCGATGACGGCGTGTTTTAATCGCGCGCTCTACCATGCCCAGTCCGACAATCGGCAGTTGGCTGGCGGTGCTGGTAATCACAATATCAAACTCGGCAAAGCAATCCGGTAAATCGTTAAGCAGAATGGCGTGTGCATAAACGCCTTGCGATTGCATTTTTTCAGCCAGTTGCATGCCGCGCTCAATGGTACGGTTGGCAACGGTGATAGATTTGGGGCGCTGTGCGGCAAAATGGTCTGCACACAGCTCAATCATCTCGCCCGCGCCAATAAACAATACTTTTTGTTGGCCAATATCACCAAAAATACGCTGTGCTAGCTTGATGGCCGCTGCCGCCATGGAAATGGAACTGCCGCCAATGTCGGTGTTGGTGCGCACTTCTTTGGCGACTTCAAACGTACGCTGAAACAATTTGTGCAACATCGTGCCAAGCGTGCCGGCCTCTTGCGCAACTTTGATGGATTGCTTGAATTGCCCCAGGATTTGCGGCTCGCCCAGTACCATGCTATCTAAGCCAGAAGCGACACGGAACGCATGTTTGACGGCTTCTTGGTTGGAAAATGTATAGGTATAAGGCTGTACTTTATCCAGCGCCAGTTTGTGGTAGTTGGCTAGCCAGTCAATCACAGGTTCAGGTCGCTCAGATTGCACGTAAATTTCTGTGCGGTTGCAGGTCGATAAAATGGCTGCTTCCGCTGCATTTCGTGCGGTGAGGTCGCTCAAGGCATGGCGTAATGTTTCACCGTTGAAGGCAACATTCTCGCGAATGGCGATAGGGGCGGTGGTGTGATTCACACCAATGGTATAAAGCTGCATGTGGCTATTTTACCAAGGCATTGATTGAAATAGGAAATACCATCAAAAAAAGATCAATTTTGCCTGCAATGCATGCATGAAAGCGTGTTGGTGAGATTAAGCATGCGTAATTTTGAAGGATTGGCTTATCTTAGGCAAGAAATAGCGTTAAAATAGTAAATTATCCTTATAAACCAAAATGGAAGTGCGTTGTTAGGGTATGCCTAATGATGTATTGGGTATATGACACACTCCCATGGACACTATTTACTATTACTAAGCAGACGGAATCATGAGCATGGACAAAACATTTAGAATTGCACCGAGTATCCTTTCAGCCAACTTTGCCAAATTAGGCCAAGAAATTGAAGATGTGATTAAATCAGGCACAGACATCGTACACTTTGATGTGATGGACAATCATTACGTGCCTAACTTAACCATTGGCCCACTGGTGTGTGATTCGATTCGTGAAATCTCTAAAAATGTGGGCGCGTTGATTGACGTGCATTTAATGGTGAAGCCAGTGGATCGCATTATTCCTGACTTTGCAAAAGCCGGTGCCAACATCATCACTTTCCACCCAGAAGCATCCGATCATATTGATCGTAGCTTGGCGTTGGTACGTGACCAAGGCTGTAAATCGGGCTTGGTATTCAACCCAGCCACACCGTTGCATTACTTGGATTACGTGATGGACAAAGTGGACATGATTTTATTGATGTCTGTGAACCCTGGTTTTGGTGGTCAAAAATTCATTCCAGAAACATTGAACAAACTGAAACAAGCGCGTGCACGCATTGATGCTTATTACGAAAAAACTGGCCGCCAAATCTGGTTAGAAGTAGACGGCGGCGTGAACGCAGCAAACATTGCAGATATTGCACGTGCTGGTGCGGATACGTTTGTAGCGGGTAGTGCGATTTTTGGTTCACCAAAAGACACTGACCCTAACCGTTATGATACGGTCGTTGGTCAAATTCGTGCTTCATTAGCCACGGTATAAATTGGCAACCGTGTAGTTTATTCGCAGTGCGTGAGTAAGGTAACGTTCAATGTCGCAATTTAAAGTAAGCGCATTGATGTTTGATTTGGATGGCACCTTGCTCAATACTGCACCGGAAATTGCGTACGCAGCGAATGCAATGTTAACGGAGTTAGGATTGCCTCCATTGCCTTATGCGCAAATTAAAGGGTATATCGGTGAGGGTGCGCAAGTATTGATACAGCGCTGTTTGGCTGGTGCGTTGCATGATGTACCAGACCAAACTTTACAGGCGACAGCACAGCATTTGTTTTTTGCGCATTATGCCAATAACGTGACAGACAGTTTGCCGTTTGATGGCGTGCAAACAGGTTTGGAAGTCTTAAAACAGCGCAATTTAAAGCTGGCTTGCGTGACAAATAAACCCGAAAAGTTTACGCGTCCGTTGTTAGAGGCAAGTGGCTTGGCTGATTTTTTTGAAATCGTGGTGTCGGGCGATACCTTGCCAAAGAAGAAGCCTGACCCTATACAATTACATCACATTTGTGCAGAATTCGATGTGATGGAGATGGAAGCGATGTTGGTGGGTGATTCCGCCACGGACATTGCAGCAGCACAAGCCGCCGGCTGTTTTATTGTGACGGTGCCGTATGGGTATAATCAAGGAAAACTCATTGATGAAAGCCAAGTGGACGCGATGATTCGAGATTTAACTGAATTGCCGTCTATACTGATGTAATAGCAAATTTTTTAGTTCACTAAACCAACTTTTGACTCAACCAACTTAAAGTGTATTGATATGTGTTCTCAACAAAGTAATTTTCCATTCCAGCCTCAAATAAGCTGGCGCAGTTCTTGGCGAAGCTAAGACACGACTTGTTCATGTCTGTGTAGTCATCAGACTTATCCATCGCACCGGGTTGTGATGGGCGACCAAAATAGAAAATTATGTAGAAAGTGTAGAATCATGTTAACCACGATTTCCCAGTCAGAATTTAATGCCTTAGCGGCACAAGGCTATAACCGCATACCGCTGGTGCTTGAAACCTTTGCCGATTTAGACACGCCGTTATCCCTGTATCTTAAATTAGCCAATCAGCCCTTTTCTTATTTATTAGAGAGCGTGCAAGGCGGCGAGCGCTTTGGGCGCTACTCCATTATCGGCTTGCCTGCCAAAACCAGAATTGTTGCCAATGGGCAGCAACTGCAAGTGATTCAACATACACAAGTGATTGAAACCCATGACGATGTCAATCCGCTAGATTTCGTCAAAGCCTACCAAGCACGTTTTAAAACGCCACCTTACGAAGGCCTGCCAAGGTTTACTGGCGGTTTGGCAGGATATTTTGGTTATGAAACCATCCGTTATATTGAAAAGCGCTTAGCCAATACCAATAAGCCAGATGCTGTGGGCGTGCCAGATGTGTTGTTGATGGTGTCCGAGGAAATCGCGGTCATCGATAATTTAAGCAGTAAGCTCTATTTTATTGTATATGCTAATCCAGATGAAGCCGATGCCTACAGCAATGCATGTGCACGTATTCAATCATTGCTGGGCATGTTACGTAAAACAGTGGCGATTCCAGAATCGCTGCCTATGCCTAAAACAGAGGCCGCCTCAGAGTTTGGTGAAGAGGCATTTAAAGCGGCAGTGAAAAAAGCGCAAGCCTATATTTTAGAAGGCGACATCATGCAAGTGGTGTTGAGCCAACGCATGTCGCAATCGTTTGCTGCGCCGCCACTTTCACTTTACCGTGCTTTGCGCAGCTTAAACCCGTCTCCTTATATGTTCTATTACGATATGGGCGATCACCATGTGGTGGGCGCTTCGCCAGAGATTTTGGTGCGTTTGGAGCATGATACTGTGACATCACGCCCGATTGCCGGCACGCGCCCGCGTGGTAAAACCCGAGAAGCGGATATTGCCCTTGCTACTGAGTTATTGGCAGACCCGAAAGAGCGTGCGGAGCATGTGCAACTGATGGATTTAGGGCGCAATGATGTCGGTCGTGTGGCGCAAGTGGGCACGGTGAAGGTGACAGACAATATGATGATTGAGCGTTACTCGCATGTAATGCACATCGTCAGCAATGTAGAAGGCAAGCTCAAACCTGGTTTTGATGCGATTGATGTACTCAAAGCCACATTCCCGGCCGGTACCGTGTCAGGTGCACCCAAGGTCAGAGCCATGGAAATCATTGATGAACTGGAGCCAAGCAAGCGCGGCATCTATGCAGGCGCGGTAGGCTATTTAGGTTTTAATGGTGATATGGATGTAGCGATCGCGATCCGTACCGCTGTGATTAAAGACCAAATACTCTATGTGCAGGCCGGTGCTGGTATTGTGGCAGATTCTGTACCGCAATCGGAATGGGAAGAGACACAAAACAAAGCGAAAGCAGTGATTCGTGCTGCTGAATTAGTCCAAGCTGGTCTAGATAGTAAAGGGGCATAATCATGTTGCTCATGATAGATAACTACGATTCATTTACTTATAACTTGGTGCAGTATTTTGGCGAGCTTGGCCAAGATGTGCAGGTGTACCGCAATGATGAAATTGATTTAGACACCGTTGCCAAATTAAAACCGCGCCATATCGTCATTTCTCCAGGCCCTTGCACGCCCAATGAAGCCGGTATTTCGGTACCGCTGATTCATGAGTTTGCTGGCAAGATTCCGTTACTGGGCGTGTGCTTGGGTCATCAGAGTATTGGGCAAGCGTTTGGCGGCAAGATTATCAAAGCAAAAACCTTAATGCACGGTAAAACCTCATTGATTCATCACGAGAATGTGGGCGTATTCCGCGACTTACCTAACCCTTACACGGCCACACGTTATCATTCATTAGTGATTGAGCGTGAGACCATTCCTGATTGCCTAGAAATCACGGCATGGACCGAAGATGATGAAATTATGGGCGTGCGTCATAAAACCTTGCCGGTAGAGGGCGTGCAATTTCATCCTGAGTCTATCCTGACTGAGCATGGCCATGCGTTGCTGGATAACTTCCTGAAAGCGTACTAATGAGTATGACAGTGAGCATAACGCCTAAGTTGGCATTGCAACGGCTGATTGACCATGCCGATTTCACCCATGAGGAAATGCTGGAAATCATGCAGCAAATCATGGGTGGGGAATTTACCCAGATACAGATTGCCGGCTTTCTTTCTGCATTGCGCGTAAAAGGCGAAACCGTGACCGAGATTGCTGCGGCTGCGCAAGTGATGCGCGAGCTTTCCAGCAAGGTTGAGGTCACTGATACGCGCCACCTGATTGATACCTGTGGCACTGGTGGCGCACCCAACAAAGCGTTTAATGTGTCTACAGCTTCTGCATTTGTGGCGGCTGGCGCAGGTGCCAGAATCGCCAAGCATGGCGGGCGTGCAGCATCTTCCAAAAGTGGGTCGGCAGATGTGCTTGAGGCACTGGGTGTCAACATTAGCCTAACGCCAGAACAGGTTGCACGTTGTGTGAATGAGGCGGGTATTGGCTTTATGTTTGCCCCCAATCATCACGCTGCCATGAAGTATGCAGCACCTGTGCGGCGTGAGCTTGGCGTACGTACCATGTTTAATCTATTAGGGCCGATGACCAATCCTGCTGGTGCCAAGCGACAAGTCATGGGGGTATTCCACCGTGATTTGGTGCCTTTGCTGGCGCAGACATTGCAGAAACTGGGCAGTGAGCATGTGATGGTGGTACACAGCGCCGATGAAATGGATGAAATCTCCTTTTCAGCAGATACTTACGTTGCCGAACTTAAAAATGGCGAAGTGCATGAATACACACTCAACCCTAGGCAGTTTGGCATGCCGTTGCATGATATCAATAGCATCCGTGTGGAAAGTGCGCAGCATTCCAGCGAGATTATTCTCGGGCTGCTATCTGGTGAGACCGGACCGGCGCGTGACATTGTGCTATTGAATGCGGGCGCAGCTATTTATGTGTCTGGCCTTGCGGGTGATTTGCAGACAGGGATAACACAAGCGGCGCATGCTCTAGACTCTGGCGCTGCCCTGAACAAACTGCAACAGCTAAAGGCATTGAGTCAGGCAGCATGAAGCGCCACCCGTTGATTGCAGCATCAATTTTGCTACTGTCCATGAGTTTAGTAGCGTGCCTGCAAACGCCGCAGCAGGATGCCGAGAACAATCCGTCACAATCAGCAATCGAAGTAAAATCGCAGGTTAAAACGCTAGACCTAAAACCGCTATCTGCTGGTCTTGCGCTGCAAGACAATACGGCTGTTAAGCAGGCCTTTGCACAAAAGCAAAGTAATGTGTGGGTGCAAGGCACTGGTGAAGTGACTAAATTACTGCCGGACGATAATCGCGGCGCACGCCATCAAAAGTTTTTGGTGCGCATCAATGCAACGCAGACATTGTTGTTTGCACATAATATTGATTTATCACCGAGGATTGATGCGTTAAAAGTGGGCGACAGCATTGAATTTAAAGGTGAATATGTATTTAATCCTAAGGGTGGTGTGATGCATTGGACACATCGTGACCCCAAAGGGCAGCACCAAGGTGGTTGGATTAAACATCAAGGAAACACATTTGAGTAAGAGATTATGAGCGATATCTTAAATAAAATTTTAGCCACCAAAGCAATTGAAGTGGCAGCCGCTAAAGCCAAAATCAGCTTGGAAGCGATCCAACAATTGGCAGCTGAACAAGCGCCAACGCGTGATTTTGTGGGCAGTATCCGTCAAAAAATTGCGGCTGGGCAATCGGCTGTGATTGCAGAAATCAAAAAAGCCAGCCCATCTAAAGGGGTGATTCGTGCGGATTTTAAGCCAGCAGACATTGCTCAAAGCTATGAATTGGGCGGCGCAGCATGCTTATCTGTGCTGACCGATGAGCAATACTTTCAAGGCTCGGCAGACTATCTTAAACAGGCACGTGCGGCCTGTGCGTTACCCGTGTTGCGCAAAGATTTTATGATAGATGCCTACCAAGTGTACGAAGCGCGCGCGATGGGTGCAGATTGTATTTTATTGATTGCTGCTGCACTCACCCTGCCTAAAATGCAAGAGTTAGAAACCGTTGCACATGCGCTTGGGATGGCTGTATTGGTAGAAGTGCATAATGGCGAAGAGTTGGATTTGGCCTTGCAACTGACCACACCATTACTCGGTATCAACAACCGTAACTTACGTACTTTTGAGGTGACATTGGATACCACACTTGGTTTGCTTGACCGTATTTCGCAAGACAAGATTGTGGTGACAGAATCTGGTATTTTCACACATGATGATGTGGCACTTATGCGCAAACATCAGGTGCATACGTTTTTGGTAGGCGAGGCATTTATGCGTCAGGAAGACCCTGGCGCTGAACTTTCTAAAGTGTTTGCTTAAGAGGTAACTATGAGTAATCAATTCTTAGCTATTCGCCCACGCCGCATGCGTAAAGATGAGTTTTCGCGGCGCTTAATGCGAGAGCATGTACTCACTACCAATGATCTCATTTACCCAGTCTTTGTGCTGGAAGGTGAGCAGCGTACCGAAGAAGTCAGCTCAATGCCGGGTGTCCAACGTCAAAGTATTGATGTATTGCTCAAGACCGCACAAGAGTGTGTCAATTTAGGTATTCCAGCCCTCGCCATTTTCCCGGTGGTGCCACAGGAATTTAAAAGTTTAGATGCCAAAGAAGCGTATAACCCTAACGGGCTGGTACCACGCACAGTGAAAGCCTTGAAACAGGCCTTTCCAGAATTGGGCGTGATTACCGATGTCGCTTTAGACCCATACACCACGCATGGCCAAGATGGCTTAATTGATGATACGGGTTACGTACTCAATGATGAGACGGTAGAAGTGCTGGTGAAGCAAGCGCTTTGTCACGCAGAAGCCGGTGCAGATGTCGTAGCCCCTTCGGACATGATGGATGGCCGTATTGGTGCCATCCGTGATGCGCTGGAAGAAGCTGGCTATATTTATACGCGCATCCTCGCTTACTCTGCCAAATATGCGTCTGCCTTTTATGGCCCATTTAGAGATGCCGTAGGCTCTTCTGCCAGTCTAGGCAAAGGCAACAAATACAACTACCAAATGGATCCAGCCAATTCGGACGAAGCCATTAAAGAAGTGGCGCTGGATATTGAAGAAGGCGCGGACATGGTGATGGTGAAGCCGGGCATGCCGTATTTAGATATTGTGCGTCGCGTCAAACAAGAGTTTGGTGTACCGACCTATGCGTATCATGTGAGTGGTGAATATGCGATGCTGAAAGCGGCAGCGCAAAATGGTTGGCTGGATGAAAAGGCTTGCGTGCTGGAGGCGATGTTGGGATTTAAGCGCGCTGGGGCGGATGGGGTGTTGACGTATTATGCGATGGATATAGCGCGGTGGCTGAAAGAGGTTTAGATAAGGTTTCAGTTAGTGTTTCTGATGCCTGTGATTGGTCTGCTTGGGTATCTGGCAAATTAAACGAAGCTATTATTGAAAATACAACTAGTCGTAAACGAGTTGTTGCAGCATGTTTCGCTGTAGTTTTGGACCATTTTGATGCAATTCTAGCTTTGCTAGGTAGAAATCCTAAAATTTGTTCTTCAGCTTTTGCTTTAATGAGATTGACTTACGAATCATATGTTCGTGGTTTATGGCTGGCGTACTGTGCAAATGATGACGAGGTAGAAAGATTTTCAGCGAACAATTTCGAATTACCCAGAACTCCCAAAATGATTGAAGCTATAGAATCTGTTGGATTTGATAAGCATCTATTTAATGTATATTCAATTCATTGGAAGCAGCTTTGCGATTACACGCATACAGGAACACTTCAAATTCAACGTTGGAATACAGCATTTGCAATTGAGCCAAACTATTCAGATGATGAAATTATTGATGTTGTTCGTTTTTCAAGAGGGTACGCATTTGCAGCAGCAGTGAGTTTTGCTGAATCAGTTATTGAAAATAGTTCTTTAGCAAACGAGATTTTTAAAAAAGGTAAGCAAGATATTACGTAATAGGTTTTCGCCTCTAGGCAAGTTACTTTACTTTTGCTTGCTCAAAAGAAAGTAACCAAACAAAAGAGCACCCCTGCCGCTTTTCTCCTGCGCGTGTTTCAGCCATTGAGGGAGGCTTGCGCAACTCGACCAAACAAGCGATGTATATCAATCGCTTGTTCTGGGACTCGAACAGTGCGCGCCTCTTTTCCTCAATAGCCTCACATGCTCGGTGCTGCAAAGGGGGGCATTAAAAAAGCTCGCAATTGCGAGCTTTTTTGCTATGAGCTATGTTAGTGGCTTAATTGTAGGCAGTTACTTGAGTGTCATGCGCTGCAAGGTAGTGTCTTTATCTATAAATTTATGTTTCAGCGCACCTAAGATATGGATAGCAATCACCACTAAGATTACGATACCAATGATTTCGTGTGATTCTTTAAACACATCACGCAAGCCTTTATTGTCTAAGCCGGGTAAAAACTCCAAGCCAAACCATTTAAGGCCGTATTTGCTGTAAAGCGTCATCAATAGGCCACTCACAGGCAGCACTACCATCAGTAAATACAACAGGTGGTGCGCACCAGTGGCCAGTTTGCGCTCAAATGCGGAATAGGAGCTGAGCAGTGCTGGTGGTTTGTGTGTAATGCGCCAGAGTAGGCGGAAAATGACCAGCGCTAATATGGTCACGCCTACGGATTTATGTAAATTAAAGTAGAACGTACGTAGGGTAACTTCTTCAGATAGTTGCCACGTGTAGATGCCTAAGTCGAATAAATCGAACCCCATTTGTTTAGGGCCTTCTTTCGGTAGCTCGCTCATATACCAGCCCAGCGCAAACATGGCGAAAATGGCGATTGCGATTAACCAATGCAGCACAACGGCGGTTTTGGTATAGCGATTACTTACATTCATGCATGACTCCTAATATATTATTTTCTTGGCTTATTATTTTGGTGTGACAGCGGTCACACACATTTGTTGCCTAACACCCATAATATTAGCGTATTCTCAGGAATATACCGTGTGTAAAATCATTAAAAAGGAAAACGCATGACACGTCTATTTGTGTATTTATTGGCATCATTACTGGCTGCTTGTGCGCAGGCAGAGGTTAGCCACCCCGCATTTTCGTTAGAAAATGTGGGGGATGGTATCTACGTGCATCATGGAGTGCACTTAGATATTGATACTGGTTACCAAGGTGACATCTGCAATACAAGCTTTGTGGTGGGCAGCAAAGGCGTGGCGGTGATTGATACTGGCGGCAGTTTGAAAGTGGGTCAAGAATTACGCGCCGCTATTCGTCAAATCACAGATAAGCCTATTCTGTATGTGATTAATACCCATGTGCATCCTGACCATATTTATGGAAATGCAGCTTTTTTAGAAGATAAGCCACAGTTTGTAGGGCATGCCAAGCTCGCCTCTGCCATGCAGCTACGCAAAGAGGCCTATGACAAACTCAATGCCCAATATTTGGGAAATGATGCCAAAGGTACCGTGCAAGTGCTACCCACATTAGCAGTAAAAGAGGGTGTGGATTTGGATTTAGGTGACAGAAGCTTGCGAGTGGTGCCGTATACGGTCGCCCATACCAACACCGATATCTCGGTATTGGATAGCAAAACCGCCACATTATTTACCGGCGATTTATTATTTATTGAGCGCACACCAGTGGTAGAGGGCGATATCAAAGGCTTAATTTCGGCGATTGATACATTGAAAACATATCCGGCAAAACAAGTAGTACCCGGGCATGGGCCGGTGGCAAAAGATTGGGTGCAAGCCTTGGATAACGAACAGCGTTATTTAAACGCAGTACTGACTGATGTGCGAGCAGCCATTAAAAAAGGCGATAGCATGGAAAAGACGATGGGCACTGCAGCAGCAAGCGAACGAGACAAGTGGCAGCTGTTTGATATTGCCAACCGCAGGAATGTGAATACGATTTTTACAGCGCTGGAGTGGGAATAGCAGATACAAAAACAGGTGAAGTGCTGATGCAATTCACCTGTTGATATGAACAGCTTGAGGCTGCTGATAATGTGGATAAGCTTACTTTTTGATGTTATCTACACTGAATGCAGTTTGTGGGTAAGTGCTCAGTAATAGCATGCCACCCGCGATACCTAAGTATAAAAAGAACACTTCTGGAATCATACGGCCAAGCACTACGGCTAAGAATAGTGCCAATACGGCCAGTACACGTGCCGCTATTTTTGTTTTAAAACCTACCAACAGCGCTACGCCACCCACCAATTGCACTAAAATCAACAACGGTGCAAAGATGCCCGGCAAGCCAAATTGCCCTAATGTCATTTGGTATTGTAAGTAACCATCGGGATTCGACGTGATGCTGCTTAAGCGCAATAGCACGAGGCCTAAAAACACTAAAGCCAGTAATACTCTGGCAATGACGGTTTGATAACTTTGCATAAAAAACCCTATAAAATGTAAACAAAATGTAAGTGAGCATAATGCCTGTATGGCTTGCGAATTGCAATCACATGCACTGTTAAGAGACTAGAGAGATGACGGCAAAGTTTAATATTGAACAACTCCATTGGCAGAGCCCGAAACAGACCATGCTTAAAGCTTTGCGTGAGCAAGTGTTTATCATTGAGCAATCTGTACCAGAATATATTGAGTGGGATGAATATGACGAATCTGCCATCCACTTATTAGCCCTTGATGATGTACAACAGGCGATTGGTTGCGCCAGAATTTTATTAGAAAGAGGTCGGGTCGGCCGCATGGGTGTACTGAAAGCATGGCGTGGCAAGGGCGTGGGCTATGCCCTATTAATGGAAGCGATTGCCATTTGTAAAGCGCAGGGCCTAACGCAGCTGCAATTGTCGTCGCAAACGCATGCTATCCAGTTTTATGAAAAGGCTGGGTTTGTGGTGACTAGTGATGCCTATATTGATGCCAACATTTGGCATAAGGACATGGTGCTGAAATGGACATGACTTTATGTTGCAGGTCTAAAATTGTATAATGCTGGATTAGCTTTTATGTCTCTCAAACTCGTTTCATTTCATATTCTTCATTAAGGAAAAACCATGTCAAAAATCATTTTTAAAGCAGGCGAAGCCACTGTATTTAGCGAAGGCAAAGACGTTACTGCTGCCATGCCAGAAATCCTGATTGGTGCAGTGGATGGCCCAGTAGGTACAGCATTTGCCAACATGATGGCGCAAACCAAAGGCCATACCGCGATGTTTGCTGTGCGCGATATTAACCAATTGGTACGCCCAGCTTGCATGATGGTGCCAAAAGTGACATTAAAAGACTCACTCAACATTGAATTGTTTGGTGGTGTGGTGCAAGCCGGTGTAGCCGATGGTATTTTGGATGCAGTGATTGAAGGCATCATCCCTAAAGACCAAGTGAACGATTTATGTATTATTGCTTTGTTGTGGATTGATCCAGGCTGTGCAAAAGAAGCCAATTTGGATAAAGCGGATCTATACAAAAACAACTACGATGCGATTAAGTTAGCATTAAAACGTGCATTGAATGACGAGCCTAGCATTGATGAGTTGATTGCAAACCGTCACACAATCAAACACTGCATGTGGGAAGATAGCTGGGATCAAAAGTAGTCTTATCGCCTAGATTTCCCCACTGACACAAATATTTGCTATGATGAATATTATTGTGTGTTGTGGGGAGGCTAACATGCCAGATCGTAATGTATGTATGGAAGCGTTCGAGCGTCTATGTGCGGATGTGAATTCTGATAAAAAATCAGAAATTAATAAAGAAGATTACTGGTTATTTGAATTGGGTTTTCGGTCTGCGATTGAAGAGTTGCTGAACATTGCAGATACCGGTAACCAAACGCGTGAGTTTGTATCGCCGCGTTTTCAAATGCTCGCAGACCGCATCTTACAATCGAGAATGCACTAAATCTAAAAGCCGACATCACGTCGGCTTTTTTATGTGCACTCATCATTGTCACTGCTATGGTGTTTTTGTCTCGTTGGTTTCTGTTTTTTGTGCCTGTTTATTGACTTCCAAGCCCAGTTTGGTTTGCGTTGCGTTTGATTTTGCATTGCCGGTTTGTGCCGTTGCTTTTGCAATATGCACGCGTTGTGCATCCACCCCAGCTTTTGTTAAAGATGCTTGAATGGCTTCTCCGCGCGCCTGCGCCAATGCAAGTAAATCACTTTCTTTTACTTCGATACTCAAGGTGAGTTTTTCTTGTGCTGTTTCATAATGCCCGGATTCAGGTTTTTCAAACTTAGAGGCGAGTCGTTTCAGCAAGCCTTTCTTGGTTAAATCGTCGTGCAGGGCATCAATCGCTTTTTGTACTTTGGGGTTAGTTAAATCAATGGGGCCAGCTTTTTGTCCAGGCTCTAGTACAACGCCCATTTCCTCAGCCACTTTTCGCCGTAAAGTTTGTTCTTGAATCGCGCGCGTATCTAATGCTATATCGTAGCCAGGCGTAATAGACAGTGCTAACCCTAAGCGTTTGCCAAGTGCTTCGCCAACTGCCTTGAGTTTTTCTTGCTCCGGTGGCGCAAGCGCAGCATTTCCTGCCTCAAACACAATCGCATCCAGATTGTCAGCACTGCCACCGAATAGTTTCCCTAGTGCTCTAAATGGCGAGGTTACGATTTTGGTGAGCACATTTTTAATGGCTTTCCACACAATGCTGCCATAGCTAAACTGCGGGTCATCTAAGCTGCCAGAGATCGGTAGGTCCAGATCTATCACGCCATCACTGTCTTCCAGAATGGCAATGGCCAAATCTAATGGTAAATCTGCTGCCTCTTTACTGTCTACGCGCTCGCCAAGAATGAGTTTGTTAATGACAAATTTGTTCTCACCCGCCAATTGGCGCTGTTTGATTTTGTATTCCAAATCGACGGACAGCTTGCCAGAGTCAATGCGCCTGCCTGCAAATTTTCCGGAATACGGCGTGAGTCTATTCATTTCCAAGTTGGTGAATGCCAGTTTGACATCGGTATATTCTGTGGCCTTAAAGGGTTGTAGCGCACCACGAATTTTCGCTGCACCATACTCATCCACTTTACCATCCAACTCTAGCTGCGCTGTGGCTTCCGGATTGGTAGAAATATTATTGATGACCCCGTTCAGTGAGTGAATTTTGGTGCCAAATTGTGGGGTGAGTGAGAGGTCGGCAAACTCTAGTTCAGCATCTTGAATGCGTGTGGTTTCAATTGTCACAGGAAAGCTATCTTCACTGCTCGTGCTTGCAGTTGGCGCAACCACCGGCACGGTTTTATTTTTTGACTCACTCGTTTTTGGCACTGCCGTTGCTGCTTGTGCCAGCATAGCATTGCCAGCTACTGCGTTTGTTTTGGGTTCAGCAGCTTTTTCTGTTGGGCTTGCGATGGGCGCAGGCGCAGCTGAGTCTGCACTACGCAAAATGCGGCTGAGATTGGTCGTTCTATCTTCATGAATAATAAATTTTCCGGCAGGATGTTGTACTTTGAGCGCCCCCAAATGCAGCTTGTTGGGGGATAGCGAGAATGCAACATTCTCACTCGCCAGTTGCTCCCAAGCTAAAAAGGGCGCGTTGCTGGATTCCTCATTGAGCGCTAAGTGGCGTACCTGAAAGCCGCCATCAAAATTGAGCGCAAAGGCTTTTTGTTGCTGCATGGTCACTTTACCGGTCACGCTTGCAGCGCCAGAGGCCAACTGCAGCTTGGCATATTGGTTGATATACGGGGCAAAAGGGCTAAATGCAGCATTGCTTAATTTGAGATTCAACGTACTTTTGAATGGCACCGGCGTGAGCGTACCTTGCGTGCTAAACTGGCCGCCTTGCTTGATGCTAAAGCTGGCGTTGACTGGCACAGCTTTGTTCATGTTGAGTGATACGTTGCGTAATTCTAGGCCAATTTTTTCTAGATCCAGTTGTACTGCTTTGCTTGGTGTTTGGTCTTCAATATGCAACTGGCTATTGGTGAGTGCCAGCTTGCCAAGACTCACGGCCCAATTAGATGATGTCTGTTGTTTATCTTGCTTTGCTCCGCTGGTGCTAGGAGCTTTGTTCTCTAATAGGGTTTGCCAATTCAATGGGCCTTGTTTGGGCTGAATGACTTCGCTTTTGAGCCCAGACAATACAATAGACGCTATGGCGACTTGCTGTTTATCGATGCTGATATCACCTTGCGAGAGTGCTATTTGGCTGAGCGTAGCCACCGGTTTTTTAAAGACTGTAGATTTCAGCGCAATAGCATTGAATTGCGTTTGCAGTTGCTGAATCGACCATTGCCCTTCTGGATGATGGACACTAAAACCGATATCAATATCTTCTACGTTGAGGCTGAGTGGGTGTGTGTAAGTCTGATCTTCCACATTGAGTGACCAATCTTGCAACTGCACAGCAGCAATATTGACAGCAAACGGTGAGGCTTCTTTGGGTGTTGTTTCAGTCGCTGTTTTTTCTGCCGCTTTGGTTTCAACCGTGGTTGTTTCTGTAGGCTTGGCTTCTTCTGGCGTCGTAAATGCTGTTTGCCAATCTACGCTGCCATCGCGCGCGCGTTTGGCAGAAATGGCACCCTGCTTTAATTGAATTTGTGCAATCGTGGCTTGGTGTTTGGCTAAATCCAAGCCGATGTTTTGTATGGCAATATTGGGTACATTTAACAAGGTTTGTTCACCATGCTGGATACGCAACTGCTGACCTTCAATAGCCAGTTGTTCAAATGTCAGCTGTGTTTGCTGTTGTTGCGCAAACGTGAGTTGCGGTAGCTTGGCGGTGAGTTCCGCTAATGCGATAGACGTACCTTGGGTGCCTTGCGTATTCGATGCATGGAGAGTCAGCGCAAGTGCATTCAGCTCAGCGGTGATACCGTTAAGGGCAAGTCTAGGCTGGTCATTTGGCATGGTAAAGTCATAACCAAAATGCGCTTGCAGTTGCCCTTGTTGTACCTTGAAGGGGAGCGCTGAGTCTTTGACAATTTGTAATAAACTGGGTAGTGCAATACCTTCTAATGCAACATCGCCTTTAGAGGCCACCGGATTGACGCCCATATTGCCTTTCCATTTGAGCGTGCCGCCATTATTTGCAAATTTGGCTGCAATCAAATAATCGCCGCGGTCTTTTGGCAAAGTAGAAAAGCCATCTAATTCAAAATTAAGCGGTGTCAGTTCTGCCACAAATGGTTTGGCACGATGGCTGTCTTTGTAGCGTATTTGCCCCTGTTGAATCACCAAATGCGCAATCGCCACACGTGGCATCGTATCGCTAGGTGGACTTTTGTCTTCGTTGAGTTTGGCGATTAAATCATCCCAATTGAGTTTGCCATTGGCGTCAATTGCAATCAGCCCTTGCGGTGCACGCAGGTTGATTTCTTTGAACTTCCACGCCAAGTTAAAAATACCGCTGAGCTCCAAATCTACCTTGAGCTGATCAAAACCAGCTAACGGCGCACCTTGTTGGTCTTTTAGGCGAAACTGGTCAATGGTGGCTATCAGAATAAATGGATTGAAACGGACTTGCCCAACGCTGGCTTGGCTTGCTAGCTGCTTCTCTGCAATCCAAGGTACAAGGCGCTTGGCGAGCGGGTTAATGGCGATGTAGCTGAACAGCACATAGAATATGTATACACCCAGCAATATTTTTGTGGGCTTTTTGTATAGCCATTGTTTAAGCGTTTGTAGCATATGGATGTGTGTGGTTAAGCTTTACGCAAGCTTATCAAAATTTTTCTGACAGGTGTGGGGATTGCTGCACCAATAGCATCTTCGATGGGGAGCCAAATGGTATTGGGGATATTGGGGTTGGGTAATTTGCTTAAGACCTCTAATGGTTGGGGCAAAATTTCTAACTTAAAATGCGTAAAGGCGTGCTGTAGCAATGGTAATGGCTCTTGCGTCTCAACTGTCAGTCCAAACTTGGCTTGCGCCACTTCCGTGGCAATGGTTTGCATATCAATTTCAGGCAAGCTCCATAAGCCTCCCCAAATGCCTTTAGATGGTCTCTTTTCGAGCAGAACCTCTTGGCCATGTTGCAAAATAAGCATGGTGGTGTACTTTTGCGGACTGATTTTTTTGGGTTTAGGCGTGGGTAGTAGATGCACGCGATGTTGCGCATATGCTAAGCAGCTAGTATTCAGCGGGCATGCGTTGCATTTGGGTTTGCTGCGGGTACATAGCGTTGCACCTAAATCCATCAGCCCTTGCGTATACGCCACCATGCCAGCGTTGGGTAGCAAAGATTCTGCCAGCACCCACATGGCTTTTTCTATTTTAGGGGCGCTAGGCCAGCCTTCAATCGCAAAGTGACGCGCCAACACGCGTTTTACGTTGCCATCTAAAATGGTGTGTACTTGGTTAAAGGCAAATGCCGCAATAGCAGCTGCAGTGGAGCGGCCAATGCCTGAGAGTGATTGCATGGCTGTAAAATCTTGTGGGTACTCGCCGGCAAATTCATCCACAATGGTTTGTGCAGCGTGATGTAAATTGCGTGCTCTAGAGTAGTAACCCAAGCCGCTCCAGTACTGCATGACTTCTTCTTGTTCAGCGGCGGCTAAACTTTGAATGGTTGGAAAGCGCGTCATAAAACGCTGGTAATAGCCAATCACAGCAGCGACTTGCGTCTGTTGTAGCATGATTTCCGACACCCAAATGGCATACGGGTTATGCGTGTTCTGCCAAGGCAGGTCATGGCGACCATGCTGCTTTTGCCAAGCAATAATACGCAGTGCGAAATCAGACATGGCGTGTGAGCCAATCCATCACTTGCGTTGCATTTTGGTCTGGTGGAAAGACCGGGTAAATATAATGTTCAATCCTGCCGTTCAGCACTAGCAACGTGACGCGCTTCGTTAGTCGCATCTGATCGACTTCAAACGTTGGTAGTTGGAGCGCCTCGGCAAAGACAAACTGGTGATCGCTTAGCAATGCAAAAGGCAGGTGCAAACGTGTAGCGGCTTCAGTTTGGTAGGTGTTGGTTTGTGTGCTCAAGCCAAACACGTGAGCACCTAGTTGTTGCAGCTCTGCATAATGATCACGAAATCCACAGGATTGTGGAGTGCAGCCACGGGCACCGGGAATACTATCCCAGCCATCCGGTAGCGCTTTATCTGGCTGCCCAGTCATCGGATAAACATAAATCACAGACCAGCCTGTCAGCTGGTATAAGTTAACAGCGGGTCCTTGTGTAGATGCTAGTGCCACATCAGGCAGCGTGGCGTGTAGCAGGTGCCGGCAAGCACCATCGTCTACAGGCGCAGGTAGATTGGCAGGAAGCGTTTGAAATTGTGGCATGTAACGGTAATGCTAAAACTTGAGCAGCTTTTTCAAGGCTTCTTCTTTTGCCTGTTCTTTGAGTGATTTAGGTTTCTCTGCTGGTGCAGCGTCAGCAGGCGCACCTTCTGTGCTAGGGGCAGCATTCGCTTTGTCTGCATCAGGGGCAGTAGATTTTTTACTGCCACCCAAGATGTTTTTCAGTGCATCCGCTTTATTCTCGTTACCAAGCAGTTCTTTTACAGCGGCCCCTTTTTCGCCACCTACTTTATCTAGCAGGCTGGATTTAGCAATGGCAGCGCCAATCGCGGCAAAATCCATCCCAAATTGTGGGCTAGCAAAGGTGCCGGTAATTTTTACCGGAATAGATAAACCGCTCAATTGGTCAAGGTCTGCGCCGCCCTGTCCTTTTAAGGATTTAACCACTGTGGGTTTGGCTAGGTAGTTGATTTTTTCATTGCCAATGTCGATATCGCCTTTGCTGTCGCCTTTGGCTAAACGCAGTATTGGCGCCTTCATCTCTAGGTCTTCATTGTGAGCCACGCCATTTTTAATGGTAAAAGTGGCGGTCAACTCGCTAAAGTCGGTCTTTTTGGTTTTATCGCTAGCCAGTGCATCTTTGGATTTTAATACATTCAATTTGTTTTTCATGTCGCGTAATGTGCCGGCAATATCAATACCTTTCACAGCGCCATCCGCTAGGTTAAGTGCGGCATTGCCAGCCAAAGCTTTTTTGAGTGCAGACACTGTGTTGCCTTGTGTAGTTACATCTATATCTACTGAGCCCTTGCCCGCCAGCATGTCATTGTTGATTGCATCAACCAGTAGCGGCCCTACGGAAATGTTTTTCATGGCCTGCTTGAATGTGATCACAGGCGTGGCGCGTGCATCCACTTTCAGCGCACCACTCATGCTGCCTTGGTATAAATTGGCTGCAAATGGCGATACGTTAACCACACCATTTTGTGCATTCAGGCCAATATTCACGTTCTCGGTTTTGACGTTGGCGATTTTTAGCCAGCCAATTTTGGCCTCGCCAGAGGCGTTAAACTTTTTTAAAGCACTCAGATCAATCGGCGTCTCTGCGCTGGCCTGCGTGGTTTTGGGGGCGGCGCTTGGTTCGCTTTTGGTGATATAGCGGTCTGCATCCAACTTATCGATATTCACATTAAAACTAAATGCTGGCTGGCTAAACTGTGTCACACCCAAGCTGGCGTTAATTTGGCTGTCATCCACTTTGGCACTGAGTGGGTTTAAACTTAATTTCTCGCCATTGGCATTGAGTTTGATGTTGATATTGCTGGCTTTGGTTTTGCCATATTTCAATTGTCCAACCCGAATGCTGCCATCTGCGTTCAATGCTTTCAGCGCAGATAGATCTAATGGTTTGGCTGGCTCAGTGCTGGTTTTGGCTGGTTTAGCATCGCCTGTAGAAGCGCCGACATATCTATCCAAATCCACTTGGTCTACATCAATATCAAAGGTGTACAACGGCTTATTAAATTGGCTGATGGCAAAATTGCCTTTGATGCGGCTGTCATCCACTTTGACATCTAGCCCTGTGAGTGACAGTTTTTGTCCATCGGCTTTAATGCCTACGTTTAGCCCAGTCACGCGGTATGGGTCGTAAATAATGCTGCCAATATTGAGCTTGCCATCCACATGTAGGGATTTAAGCGCAGACAAATCGGTTGGCTGCTTGCTGGCGGATTTTTTGCTGGCAGGGGCTGGTGCAGCCGAAGCCTTGCCGAGTAATTGATTGAGGTTGATTTTATCTGCACTGACATTGAATTTGATATTTGGCGTTTTAAAACCCGCTACGTCTACATTGCCGTTAAGCTTGGTTTCTGCCACATTTAAGCTAAATGTGCTGTCTGCTTTTTCTTGTTTAATATCCGCATGCGCGCCCAAATTAAACGTACCTTGGATCTCACCATTGGGCAAACTTGGGTCTTGAATATTGAGCTTGCCCACCAGTTTGGGGATATCAAAAATCAAAGCATCGATATTGCCATTGAAGGGCGATGAAAACTGCCCAGTGACCACACGTTTACCTTGCGTCATATTCAAGTCACCGCTAATGCCGCTGCTTTGTAAGGCTTTAGGCGAGCCTTTCATGTCTGCCAACACCATGTTCAGTTTTAAATTGGCATCGGTTTTTTGTTGTGTGACATTGACTGTAATTTTTTTGGTGCTGACTTGATCTTTTAAAATGCTGAGCGCAGGCGCGTTGAGTTCAACCGTTTGTTGTGCACCGTCAAAATTGCCTGCTGCTGCAAGCTTCAAGCTATCAACTAAAAATTCAAGCTTCTCCGGCTTGGCATCTACATCGCCACTGGCTTTCACTTCTACATTTTTGCCATTGAACATATCACCGGTAATTAAGGTATCTAAGCCAGACACTTTAAAATGTTTGGTTTCCGGATCCACCAAAAACACGCCTTTGACCTTTACATTTGCGGCCACCACAGGTTGGTTAGCATTCACTTTAAAGTCGGTGGCGATATCCATCGGCTCTGCCAAGGCAATGCGACCAGAGGTCAGGTTGAATTGATTGATGGCGTAGCTTGCGCCTGTGCTTTCATCTTTATATTGCACGGCGGAGTTAGTGACCTTGACGCCCTGTACATCAAATTTAATCTCGGTAGACTCTTCTTCGTCTTTGCTCAGCAAATCGTCAAAGTTGGTGGTGCCATCTTTATATTTGATAATGTTGGCTTTGGCACCATCCACATACACGGTATCGACCACCAGCTCCTTTTTAAGTAGTGGCAGTACGGCCAACGCTACTTTTGCGCTGTTCACAGAAGCAAACTCTGCGCTGCCCTTGTGTTCAGAAATCGCAATTTTGCCTAAATCTGCACCAATTTTTGGCCAAAAAGAGAGTTTGATATCGCCCTCAATGGTCAGGGTGCGTTCTTTTTTTTCTTTTACCAAATCAATGATTTGCTGTTTGTAATCGTTGGGGTTAAACGTCAGCGCAAAGTACACCGCAAGCAATAGCATCAGGCCGACAATGCTGCCTAGCCCTATCAGCCCTATTTTTAAATATTTATTCATTGTATCCCCCTAAAATGGGCTAAACACTATTGTACTGTCCAGTCGACTAATCCTGTATAGGCAGTCACCAACACAATCACACCAAACGCGATGCGATACCATGCAAAAATCGTAAAGTCGTGATGGCTCACATATCGTATGAGCGCACGTACCGCAATCATCGCGCTGATAAACGCAAAAATAAGCCCCACTATCCATGCGCCCATATCATCCATGCTTAATAATGCACGGTCTTTGTACATCGTGTAAATGGAAGCGATACCTAAGGTTGGGACTGCGAGAAAGAAAGAAAATTCAGCCGCTGCTTTGCGGGATAGCCCAAAAAATAGCCCGCCGATAATGGTAGAACCGGAGCGCGACATACCAGGAATTAATGCAACCGCTTGTGCCAAGCCCAGCTTTAATGCGTCGATTGGCTTGATCTCGTCGACCGTTTCAATGGTCACCGTATGCTGACGTTTTTCTGCCCATAAAATAATCAGTGCGCCCACAATAAATGCAATGGCAACCGGCACCGGTTTAAATAATGCGGCTTTAATCTTATCGCCAAACGATAAGCCTAATATGGCCAGCGGCAAAAATGCAATGGCTAAATTGATGATTAACCGGTTTGCAATCGGGTCACGACCGATCCCCGCAAATGTGCTGACAAAACGCTGACGATATTCCCATACCACCGCTAGAATCGCGCCAAGTTGAATCGCAATTTCAAATACACTGCGTTTGTCGTGATCCATAAAGTTGAGTAAATCGCCCGCCAAAATCAGGTGGCCGGTACTAGAAATGGGCAAAAATTCAGTTGCGCCTTCTACAATGCCCATGATGGCAGCTTTAAGGAGTAAAAGTATGTCCATGTTGCCTTAGAAAATGTTAACGGTTAACAAATGAATAAAGGGGCTGCTAGCCCCTTGCGAATGGTTAACAATGCTTACTTTAGCATGCCCAATACTGTCTTGAGCAAGTTGCCTGAGTCTGTCGGCACTTCACCGTCCGGCGTGAGTTTGTCCACAATCGTGGGTAATTGTTCCGCAATTTGTGCGCTTAATGTATTGGTATCAATGCCAAATTTTGCTGCCATCTCGGCAAGTTGACCATTGCCCAATACGCTGGCAATTTGCTCAGCAGAAATCGGCAAGTTCTCGCCTTTGCCTACCCAAGAAGCCGCTTGCTCAGCCAAGCCACTTTCTTTAAATTTGTCTAATACGCCACTTAACCCTCCATGCTGGTTGAGCATGTCCATCGCCACTTGTGCCATAGCGCCTTTTTCGCCCATCATTTTTTCCAGCATGCCGCCTGCTAAGCTATCTAATAATCCCATGTTATATCCTCAAGGTTAAATGTAGTAATCGCTAAAAACGTTCATCCGGACGCAAGTATCGCCACTCACCCACGGGCAGCTTGCCAAGTGTGACGCTGCCAATGCGAATACGTTTGAGCCCGACCACTTTTAGGCCGACCATTTCGCACATGCGTCTGATCTGTCTTTTTTTGCCTTCTCTTAGCACAAAGCGTAATTGATCTTCATTTTGCCAAGAGACTTTTGCGGGCTTGAGTTTAACGCCGTCTAAACTTAAACCATAGTTAAGTTTTGTTAAGCCATCGTGACTTAATTCGCCTTCTACGCGTACCAGATATTCTTTTTCTACAGTGGAGTCTTCACCAATCAAATGACGTGCTACACGGCCATCTTGCGTAAGTACTAACAAGCCGGTGGAATCAATATCCAAACGGCCAGCTGGTGCAAGGCCTTTTAAAAAACCACGTTGAAAAGTTTTTTGGGTAGTGTCTTCTTCCCATTGATTTTCCGGGTGTACCAATACAATGGCTGGCTCATAGTCATCTTCTGCTTGACCACTTACATAGCCCACTGGCTTATGCAGCAAAATAGTGACGTTTTCTGCTTGATGCTCTTTGGCGTAGCCGCTGATCACAATTTCAACATCTGGCGCCACACGGGTGCCTAGTGTTTCAATAATCTCACCGTTGACTTTCACCCAGCCGTTCACAATCCACTCATCGGCTTCACGACGGGAACATAAACCACGTTCTGCCATGAGCTTAGATAAGCGCGGTAAGTCGTCACTTACAGTACTTGCGGCAGGTTTATAAGCTGCCTTGGCCGCCGCGCCGTAAGTAGGTGCATTGGCATCATATCCATCGCGCGCCTTGCCGCCACGGCGTGGCGCTTGGCGATATTGCGGTTCTTCACGGCTTGCGCGCGGTGTGGTGCGTGTGTCTACATTGGGGGATTTTGCTGGTCTGGCTTCAGTGCTTTCTTGGCTTCGCGCTGGGCGGGCTTGACTATCCTCACGCAAGCTACCGTCATGCCTGTGATTACGTTGGCGTGCGCTGTCTGGTTTGGCAGTACTAGGTGCTTTGTTGCTGGTGTATGGCGTGGTTCTGTTGTTTGGCTTGCTGTCACGTGTTGGCTTATTACCCGGTGCTTTTGCGGTATTGCTGCGAGGCATTTCCTCTGCGCTGTCTGACCGAATCACTGGCTTTGGCGGTGCTTTGGTTCTATCGCGTTTAGTCGGATCAGCACGGCGCACGGGCGCTTTACCAGTAGATGGCGTATTGATGGGTGTTTTGCTGAGTTTAATTGTGGTCAAAATTAGGCTAACGCGTTTTGTGTAATGTGCTTATTTTAACAAACAATTACATATGACCCTATTGAATAATTCAAGCCAAAAACCTCTGATTGGTCTACCTCGATTATCTAAACTTGGTGAAGCAGATAGGGCTCGGGTCTAATTAAATAAGCCAGCTCAGCTGGCTTATTTAATTACAACAACTTAACTTTTATTAGGTTCTCCAAGGGTGTTTAGGCATATCGCATTCACCACAGCGTGTAGCGCCAGCCACTGCCACAATATGGTCATTTTCTACCGTATCACCGCTTACGCCCACAGCCCCAATCAAGTTGCCTTCTTTATCCACAATAGGCACGCCACCGGGGAATGTAATTAAGCCATCGTTAGAGTGCTCAATGCCGTAAAGCGGTGAACCAGGCACAGAGAGTTTGCCGATTTCGCCAGAGGGCATGGCAAAGTAACAAGCCGTTTTTGCTTTTTTAATGGCAATGTCGCTGCTGCCTACCCAAGCGTCATCCATGCGTGCAAACGCTTTGATATTGCCGCCTGAATCTAGTACGGCGATACACATTTTTACGCCAAGCTCGACGGATTTTTTTACTGCGCTATCGACAATTTGTTGTGCTTCTTCAAAAGATACGTGCATGCAATTCTCCAATATTATTGTGTTGAAACGAGGTTGAGCCCCATGATACTTGATGACCAAATTAACTTAAAGTTTCAGGTTGTTCTTTAATGCGCGTAAGTAAACGCTAGTTTGGTCGGTGCTTGCTTGCTTTTGGTCGACATAAAGCGTGTGATAGATGCGATTCTTTTCATATCGGGATTGTTTGCTAAATACTGTTCCTGCCAAGCGCGGTGCGGGTTTCTGATAATACCTGCTAACCATGCCGCTTGTGTGCGGGAGAGTTTTTGCGGGGGCAAAGCAAAGTAATATTGCGCTGCATCGGCTGCGCCACAAATGCCAGGCCCCCAATCGACGGTATTCAGATATAAGTTAAGGATCCGCTGCTTACCTAAGGTACTTTCCATTTCCACCGCATACAGCAGCTCTTCAATTTTGCGTTTCCATTGGCGCTCGCCGCCGGTAAATAGGTACTTGGCCAGCTGTTGGCTAATGGTACTGCCACCCAGTTGTTTGTTGGGGTTTTCCTGTGCAAGTAGATAACTCAATGTCTCAAAATCATAGCCGTGGTGATGCATAAACTGAGCGTCTTCCGCAATGATGACCGCCATTGGCAACCAGCGCCCCATTCTTTTTTTATCCAGCCAAATATGCGGTGGGGCTTCATTGTTGCTGGCACGCTCATTTGGCTGCGGGCAGGTAAATTGTATATTCGCGGTACGGATTTTTTCTGTGCCTAGCCCGGTGACATCAAAGTGTTGAATCACCGGTTTTGCGCTCCAGCGTTTGCTAGGCCAGTGTAGTGTGCCATTCGCAGATAAATGACCAGTCACGCGCGCGGTTTGGATGGTGACAGAATGTGTTTTAAGTGGGGTGAGCAAATCTGCAATGGCCGTGGTGGGCAAAGACCACTCTAAATCAATGCCTTGCATCTGCGCATGTGCGCTATATAACACTTGAATGGAGGTTTGATCGCTCGTCATTTCTAGCGTACCAGTAAAGTGGTCATTCACCTGATCGATAGTGAGGTTAACCGCATCAAACGCAATGGCTTTTGAGCTCAATTCTTTAATAGTAAATTGGCACGCTTCACAGCGCAGTTGGACTTGCCCTGTTTTCTCCGGCCCAGTTTGATTTTCTATTGTGACTAGGCCATGTTTACTACGCCATTGGGTATGGTTGAGCAATTTGCGGCCCGTACTTGAGGTGCCTAATTGCATGAGTGGCCAGGCACGTAAATGCACCACGCCAACAACGGGCAAGTGTAGCGGTACGCGCCAGGCGGTTTTATCAAATGGGTTGCATAACCAAGCAATGACGCCAATCACACAGCCAAACAAACCCAATAATGCTAGAAAAAACACGCGTCTAAATGTGATCATATATGGCTAAAGTTAACTCTTAATTCCCGATACTGCTGACTTGGGTAATGGCCCACCATGCGTGATCGTTTTGTTTGAATATGTTTTCCCAGTACCAAGCGGAGACATCCGTCCATTGCTTGCCTTGCTTATCCACAATGCGCTCGCACACTTGCAAGCGCTGCCCTTTCGTGGCATCAAAGCAACGCCAACGTTGATGTTGTGCATTCTCTACCACGCGTTGCATGCTGATGTTATAACCCAAGCCACGATAACAGTCGATCGAGGAATGCAGCATGCGCGTAGGTTTCACCGTGTAACGAATCACCCACACAGTATTGCCATCGGTAAAGCGTGCAATATGGCCTGGAAAATTGGCGGCAAAGCTTTGCTCTACTTCTGATAGTGGTAGTTTATACAATTTTTGCTGGCTAGTGTGCCATGCATCAAATGCCCAGTGTTGCTCAAGGCTTGCTGTTGCTTGGTTGGTGGTGTGATTTGCAGGCAGCCAAAATGGGCGGGTAGCGCACGCCAGCATCATGGCTACAAATAACGCCTGACATACATGACTCGTTTTCATGTTGCCTCCTTTGTTTGCATGGCGTGGCATACAAAATAAACACTCGGCACAAACAGCGCAAAAATCACTAAACCAATTGCTTCGTGCGTCCAATGGGGCAAGTGCACCATGCCGGATTCTTTATAAAACAATAAGGTATTGCGTAGTACGTTGGCGATGATGACTAAGGTGCTTGCCAACCCCAAGTTGATGAGGGTTCTCAATGTGCGGGCATTGTTTAAGTAAGAAAATAACGCGCCAAAATATAAACCTATCCACAACATGGCAATGCCAGCACAAGGCGCATCAATCAAAATGGTTTTGCCGTTCCACCACAGGCTGGCACCCGCAGGGGTGGTGTCGGTACCCAACCAAGACAGAATCATGCTGGTGCTTTGTGCGCAAAACCAACGCAATGGGTAACCCAAGTAAAAGTTAAGCGAGGCTACAAGCGGTAGCGACAGTATTGCTAGCGTGAGTAAAGGCATCAGTTTACGATTGGCGGGCAATAGGTTTGCGATGAGCATGCTGATGCCAATTAGTGCAAAAGCCGTTGCAATGATGGGTGGCAACCACCCCCACATTGCGGTTGCCGTGATCATGCATAGCGCTGTTGCGCTGAGTGCAGACGCTTGAGGTGCGCGGAGCTTATCTTTGTCGATATAGATCAGCGCGACAAGGGTAAGCAGCGCGACGATACCCCAAGGGTCATCAGAGCCGTCGCTGCTGCGGCGCACCATCCATAACCAGTGTGGCCAAGCGGCTAGGAGAGTGGCCGCCAGTAACCCGCTAATCAGCCAGCTTTTGGATGTCATGTTTTTTAGATACATAGTTTGAGTCAACATGGCTTTATTTAGCACTTGTTTGATTGTCGTTATGTTTACGCACTTGTTGTTTTCTGCGGCGTAAATAAGCGCCCATACCACCGGCTAAGGCAAACATCAGGTAAAACTCTGGCTCAGGCGTGCTTGGCACTTCGGCACCAACTGCCAACTCACTCACACCTTGCGGTAACGGCAATGGTTGGTTCACCGTATCAGCCGCGTCTTTGGTGCGCACAATGTGGTCAACTGCAATAAACGAGGTGTATTGCGTCAGTAAGTTGTATTGCAAGCCCAAGTCTGTGATCTGTTTAATTTCTTGGTCGTTTTCCTCAGCAAATAATTTGGTGTAGTCATCCAGTTCCGCGATTTTTTCGCGTGCCCATAAATAACGTAACGCTGCGTTGTCTTTTGAAATTAAGCTTTCCTTAATATCTAAGCTATAGTGCGCTTGACCACTGCTGGTTAAGCCAGATACAGAGATGCTACCTTGCGCTTTACCACGCCATTTACCAATCACCACAATCGGGCGGTCTGCATATAAATCGCGCAATTTTTGTGGTTGTACGTCATAGGTGTCCAAGCCTTTGATATTGAGCGTTAAGTGCGTCCACACTGGGCTTTCTACGTATTGCTTAAATTTTGTCGCAGCTACTTTTGCTTCAGCATCGTTGGTCACAATAAATGCTTCGCCCTCACCAGCATGGGCAATGCCTTCCATCAAAAAGCGGTTTACATCCGAACCAATCCCAAACGAGAACACATTGGCTTTGTTTAAATTGTTGCGGATTAAATCAAACGCTTCTTTTTCTACGGTGACATAACCATCGGTAATCACCACAAAATTGCGGGAGCGTGTGTCTGTTTTATCCATGCTCAAGGCTGCTCTTAGCGCAGGTAATAATTCGGTGCTGCCACCTGCATTTTGTTGATTAATCGCAGCAATCGCGCGCTCGATATTGTCGGCATTGGCAGGTAGGGAGCGCGGTGCCAAGACAGTGTTGCCACCAGAGAACAACATCACGTTAAAGGTATCGGTCGGGCGTAAATTGCCGACCATGTTACGCAGTAAAGTTTTAGCGGTATCTAAAGGGAAGCCACCCATCGAGCCAGACACATCCACAATAAAAATGTACTCACGTGGCACAATCTGCGTACTTGTCACGCGTTTAGGCGGCTCGATCATCGTCATAAAAAAGTTTTCGTCAGCGCCTTGGTAAAGTAAGGTACCGGTTTGAATTTTGTCGCCCGCCAAGCTATAACTTAAAATAAAATCGCGGTTACCATTGGTGGTGTTAGCGGCTAGTTTTAAGTTGGCATGTTGCTTATCCGGCTGCGCAATGCTGACTTGGTGCGAGCTACTGCTGATGGTTTGCAATGGAATCGGCGTATGGATATTCACATCCATCGCAAAGGTATTATTGTTAGCCACATTAGCCTTCAAATAAGGCGTTTGCACCCATGGCTCTTTTACGCCGCTAGGAGCCTCGCCGTTATTTGATTCCGTGGCGCCGTTATATCTCGGCCCAACCACACCTGGGTATACAAATTCATATTTGCCAGAGGTCGGGATAATGGTTTCTGTGTAATGTAATACCACCGCAATATCGTCACCGGGCAAAATATTGGCCACGTTTATATGGAAAACATTGGGACGTTCCTGCTCTAACAAAGAAGCGCTTTTGCCTTCAGACTTGGCTTGCTCATATTCGGCTTTGGCTTGCTTTTTCTCACGGATTTTTGCTTCTACCACGCGGTCACCAATATGCATTTGCAAGCCATATACCGCGGCATGGGTAGAGGCTGGGAACACATATTTGGCTTCTAACGGGCGGCTGCCCTCATTGCGGTAATGCTGAGTCACCACCACATCGGCAATTACGCCTGTGATATTGACTTTAACGTCGGTGGATTTCAGCGGCAATTGATCAATGCTGGGGTCGTTGCTTTTGACGAAAAAGTAAGGAGATAAGGTTTTTTCGGTATCAGTGCTGGGGTTGGTGTCTGCATAGCTTGTATTCGATAACAGCATCAAGCTGGCTGAGGCGGTGGATGCCAGTATGAATGCGCATCCTTTTAGTATATTCATGATTCACTCCTGTTAATTGGTGCTCAATTTGCACAAGGTGAAGCATGCGCTGCTAGCGAGAACTCACTGGGAACTCCGTGAGAAATGCGTGTGAAATCTGTGTGAAATTTGACTGAAAAACGAGGTTTAATGCTAAGTATTGCTGATTTTTGGCAGGGTCAAACGCGCGATTGCGCCCCCTTGCGGATGATTGGCAAGCACAATTTCGCCGCCATGCAAATGTGCAATCTCACGCACAAACGGCAGACCCAAGCCCGTGCTTTTTTGCCCGGAATCCGGGCGACGTAACGAGTAGAATTTCTCAAATATCCGGTCTAGCGCATATTCCGGAATACCCTGCCCAAGGTCGCGGATGCTGATGACGCATTGCTTGCCTTGGGTTTCAATCTGGGTTGTGATGCTGCTGTCCGCAGGTGAAAAATCAAGTGCATTGGCCAGCAAGTTGGTAAGTGCGCGCTGCAGTAAAAAAGCATCGCCCATCACGGTGACATCTTCTTGCGCGATCAACTCCAGTTTGATTTTTTTACGCTCAGCCATCGGTGCTAACGCTTGCATCAGCTCTTGCGTCAAACGCAGCATGCTCACAGCATTGGCTTCTTCTAAAGTGTGGCGTTTTTCCAGGCTGGATAACTCAAGTAGCTTATCGGCCAGCTCTTGCAGGCGCAGCGCCTGATGATGAATGTTATCGGCAAAGCGTATTTTTTGCGTTTCGGCCATCGGTTCACGCAACAATTCGGCAGCGCCTCTGATGGTTGTCAGTGGGCTTTTCAGCTCATGTGTAAGCGCTTGCACATATTCCTCGGTATAGCTACGGCCTGCCATTGCATCGCGCATATCTAAAAATGCGCTTTTAAAAATGGTGCGTAATCTGCGTAAGATTCGTACTGGATGAGTGAGCTTTTCTTGCTTAAATACCTGCACAATATCGTGTGTGAGTTGCGTGGGGCTGGCCAGCCATACCGTTACTACAATCAACAATATTAAAAAGGCCATCAACGTAATCAGGCCAACATTCACCAGTTTTTGTTGCGCAGAAGTAATGAGCTCATGTTGCGATGACACCGCTTTACCCACACTGACTGCGCCAATAATTTGATTGTTGCTATCGTGGATGGGCGCGGCCACATACATCACGCTGCTTTTGGGGTCGTTCTCGTCCGTGCGTGTAGTGCGTGCGCCATATTGGCCAGACAAGGTCATGTGAATATCGTGCCAAGCACGAAAATCCTCCCCTGTTTTCTCGCCTTTCGAGTCATACACCACGGTGCCATTACTATCGGTGACATACACGCGTAAATTGACGTTGTGCTTGGTAATGGCGTAAATTTTGGCAGTAAAGCGGCGGCTATATAGGTTGTCGAATACGTGATTCATGCGCGAGGCATCAATCAGCGATTCAGAGGCATCGGCTTCAATCCATGCCGCCATAATATAGGCGGTGTCTACTAAGGTTTCCTCTGCAGATTCGCGGTAGCGAATATCCAAGCCAGAGCTCACCGTATACAGCAGCGCAGCCACGCCCAGCGTAAACAGCAATATCACACTTAAAAAAATACGGTTACGTTTGCTCATGTGTGCAGGCTATTCTTTAAGCGAATAACCCAAGCCGCGGTGCGTCAAAATGGGGTCTGTCTCTGCATTCACCACGCGTAGCTTGGCGCGGATAAGCTTAATATGTGCATCCACTGTGCGTTCTAAACTCACATCCGGGTGTTCCCAAGCTTGGTTCATCAATTCTTCACGCGTGAACACACGCCCGGGTCGCTCACACAGTACTTTAAGTAAGCGGTATTCCGTGCGCGAAAGCTCCAGCATCACCCCAAGGTATTGAATGCACTTGCGCTCTTCATCAATAAAAAAGTTGTTTTGCTTACTGGCGTGATTGGCACGTGTGTGGTTAGTAGGCACTGCCTCTTGTGCTTGGGTCTGTTGCTTTTGTACACGCCGCAGCACCGTACGGATGCGTGCGCATAACTCACGTGGGCTAAACGGTTTGGCAATGTAGTCATCCGCGCCCAACTCCAGCCCCACAATACGGTCAATCTCACCCGAGCGCGCCGTTAAAAAAATCACCGGCAACAAATGGTTAATTTGCCTAAACACCTCAAAGCCATTGATGTCCGGCAGGCCAACATCCAATACCGCCAGATCAAAACTTTGCTGCTGCAGAATATCAATGGCATGCTGGCCGGTGCTTGCCCATACCGTTTCAAAGCCATCGGTATTCAGCGCATAGGTGGTGGTTTCCGCAATGCTCGGCTCGTCTTCTATCACTAATATGCGCTGTACCATGGTGTGCCGTTATTCTTGTTTAAGTAAGTGACGCTAATCTCATTAGCTAAGTATGCATATTCTATAACGCATTAGCGTCGTCTATATTATCTTAACGGTGATGCTTTTGTGTTGTCGAACATAGTTGGGTCGCCGTGGCAAAAGAGTATTATTCGATTATGTAATTGCAAGGAGCATTTCTATGGATATTGATGTGCTTATTGTAGGCGCTGGCCCCACTGGCTTAATGCTGGCCAATCAACTTGGGCGGCGCGGCATCCGCGTGATGATTGTCGATAGACATTCTGGCCCCGCACAGCAAACGCGCGCCATGGCCGTGCATGCTCGCACGCTGGAAATCTATGCAAAACTAGGTATTGCAGAACGCGCACTCGCACTGGGCCGCAGAGGCAATGGCGCCAATATGTGGGCAGCAGGCAAGCGCATGGCACGCATCCCGCTCGGTGATATTGGTAAAACGGTCAGCCCATTTCCCTTTGTACTGATGCTCGGTCAAGATGACAACGAGTGCATTCTAGGGGAGCGACTCAATCAGAAAAATATTTCAATACAGTGGAATACCGAGTTAATTGCGCTCGCACAAATGGCCGATGGCGTCTATGCAAACCTCAAATTGCCAGATGGCAGCCATCGTAAAATCTGTGCCGCCTATGTTGCGGGTTGCGATGGTGCACATAGCGCAGTGCGCGAGTTCTGTGAAATCCAATTTCCCGGCGCGCCGTACGAGCACGTATTTTTTGTGGCAGATACAGAAGCCACCGGCAATATGGTGCCAGATGAACTCAACGTGTATTTATGGCGTGACGGCTTTCATCTGTTTTTCCCCATGGCGGGTCACAATCGCTGGCGCCTCATTGGCATTCTGCCCAAACGGCTGAGAAATAAAGACGATGTCAGCTTTGACGAACTTAGCCCCGATATCCAACAAGAGGCAGGCGTTGATCTAACCTTCAAAGCGTGTAGTTGGTTTTCTACCTATCGCATTGCGCACCGTGCCGCAGAAAAATTTCGCGATAAACGCTGCTTTTTGCTGGGCGATGCCGCGCATATCCACAGCCCTATGGGTGGGCAAGGCATGAACACTGGCCTGCAAGATGCCTATAATCTGGCATGGAAACTTGCACTGGTGGTCAAAGGTCAAGCGAGTGAAAATCTGCTGGATAGTTACGAGGCCGAGCGCCTGCCAGTCGCGCAGCGCTTACTCAAAACCACAGACCGAGCGTTTACCATGCTGGTTTCCGACCATTGGCTGGCAGGCATATTCCGTACCCGCATCCTAGCCAACCTCGCCGCGTTTGCCATGACGTTTGAGTGGACTAAGCGGCTTGCCTTCCAAACCATCTCGCAAATCGGCATTCACTATCGGCAAAGCCCTCTATCACAAACGCTTACCAGTCAGCCACCCAATGCCCCAAAGGCGGGCGACCGCTTTCCATGGCTCCAGCTCAAGTTTCAGGCAGATGGCTCAGTCGAAGATATATTTCAGAAAATGGACGATGCACGCTACAACCTGATTGTGATTGGTCAACATGCACCAGAAAAAATGTCGGGGCTTGATGATCTAATAATCACTCACGTGATTCCAGATGATGTGCACAATACAGAGGAGCTTGCGCGTGTGGGAATTTCAGGAGCAGAATTTTACTTGGTGCGCCCGGATGGTTATATCGGACTGGTTGGAAATCACTTAACTATTTCTATGCTGAAAGCGTATCTATCGAATACTGGAATTAATTTTTATTCTGGGTAGTAAAAGCTAAATGTATCGAAAATTGCACAATTTGAAATACCTGTTAATCTGCAAAGATAATGTAACTTTAGCCCCCCGTGTTACATGAACGGGATCTAATTAAGTCATCCAAAATTTCACACTTTGCAGAAAAAATAAACCTATAAACGGACTACTATTAATGACAGCAATTGCTATTTGGGGAAATTATGAAAACAATAGTCCAAGTCTTTGGATTGCCGCTGATAGCCGCATAAACCATTCAAGCACATCAATACTAATCGAAGATGCAGCTAAAGTATTTGTACTTCCAGTTATATGCAGATCACCAGGAGCACAAGGGTTCTTTAGTGAGGTTTCTTATGAAAATACATTTGGTTACTGTTTTTCTGGAAGTACATTAATTGGACAAAATACATTTTTAGCAATTTTGCCATTGTTAAGCAATCTAATTTCAAGTCCAGGTTATGTAGTTCCAATGTCAGCCATCGCTAAATTTATTCACTCCTACTTTTTAAGAACATTTGATGACTATAAAGAGTTTTCTCCTGTCCCAATGCTTGCAGAGTTAGCGTTATTTGGTTTTTGTCATGCAACAAATAAATTGTGTATTTTTCACTTTAAACCTGTACAAGTGGATGGGATATTTTCCATTTCTTATACAGCTCATGAAGACATAAAGGACAAAGACTTTATCTACCTTGGGGATAGAAGCGAGGAGATGAAGTCTCGTTTACGTACAGCCCTCTCAGCTGCGCTATCTCCAGATAATGCCAGCAGCAGATCGCCAAGAAATGTAATTAATTCATGTATACATGATGAAACTTTTTCAACTATAGGTGGGGACATCCAACTTGGTATTGCTAATGCATATGGTTACAAAGCTTACTCTTTATGCAAACCCAGAGTGCCTGGAGAGCCAGAAGCTTACATAAGTTATCTTGGTAGAGAGATTAGTGAGGATATAAGTAGAGTTGGTGATGCGTTAATTAGCATTCCGGCTATGATCTGATCAAGCGTGGGTCTATGGCAAAAATCAGTTTAGTTAGTGAAAAAAATGAGTTCGTAAAAGAATATATGCCTGTATTGATCCGCATTGATCGAACTGGTGAATTCAAGAGTGCAGAACAGATTTGGATGGGCACAGTATTTGTCGTTGGAATACAAATGCTTTTTACTGCGAAGCATGTTGCCCTTCAGTTATTTAAAGACGATCCGGAGTTAGAACAAGGCAAACCTGGTCGATTTCAATACTCTATTATCCAAACATACAAAGGTAATCGGAAACTGATTTTATGGGATATTCATTCCATAGGAATGATTAATAATTGTGATATCGCTTTGATCACATTACGTGCAGCTCACGAAGATGCTAAAAACTACACTAAGTGGAATGGGTTGGCACTCTCATTCATTCCTCCGCGTATTGGCGACAAAATTGCAGGCAGCGGAATACATGAAATAACCATCAATCAATTGCAACTGGAAGATGACAGTATTCACTTAGATATAGATGTTAAACGCCTATTTTCAGAAGGTGTGGTTAATGATGTTCACTTTGACATGAGAGACCGCGGACTGTATTCATTTCCTTGTTTCCAAGTTGACGCACAATTTAATCGAGGAATGAGTGGAGGTTATGTAGTCAACGAAAAAAGTGAAGTCTGCGGTGTTATTAGTGGCAGTTTACCTGCCGCCTCGACAGAGGAAGCGCATGTTTCATATGCGGCACTTTTATGGCCTGTAGTTAGCTTACCGATTCCGCCCGAATGGATGGCTAACCCCGAAAAAGGGGTAGATTATTACTTATGGGATTATTTTCAACAGTCGGATACAAAACCTTTAGGGTTAGACAGAGTTAAGTTCTCCAATAATCTAGTAACTGATGGAACAATCACATCAAGTTATACAGACCCAACGAATTAATATTCGTTAGAATTAAATAAAAAGCTTCTAAATCATAATAATAAAATGCCAGTTCTCATTTTTGTTTGAATTGGTGGGCCGCACAGGGCTCAAACTTAATGATAAAATCTGTGTTGTTTTTCCTGCATGCTTTAAAGTAGCTGTTTATCCCTTCATCAATTCCTACACAACAATAAGCATTTGTCCTATGTGTAAAGCACACATTACTCGTTATGATTTTTTTATGGGCTTGATTTTAAATCCTAGCCAATACACATAATTAATCATGAGGAGTATGTTATGAATATCGCAAAAACAAAACCATTCGTTACTTTAAGAGTTGCCCTATTAATTGTTGCAACCAGTTGTTTTGCATCTAGCAACTTAGCGTTTGCTGATGAAGAGTTTTACGGCACGGTTGAGAGCCGCCCTGCTGAAAACCCCGGTATTTGGGTGATCAGTGGTCAGCAAGTCGAAGTTACTGATAAAACAGACATCGATAATGACCATGGCCCTTTAGTGGTCGGCTCATGCGTTGAGGTTGAACACAAAAAAGGTGTGGTGAAAGAGATTGAATCTGCCAAGCCAAGCAAATGTGGGAAAAAATAATCACACGTTAGCCAGTGCCTAGGCTTATCGTTTGGTATGCCTTAGAGCATGAATAACCCACAGCAGTTATTATTGTCTGGGTGATAAGCCTAACTGGGCTCAAGCCCAATAAAAAAGCCAGCATGCGCTGGCTTTTTTATTGGTCAAAGCTATCTAAAAGCGATTACACTTTTTGATACACTTCACTGCCTTTTTTCACAAACTCAATGGCTTTTTCTTGCATGCCTTTGTGTAGTGCTTCTTGTTCAGAAACCCCTTGCTCTGCTGCGTAATCACGTACATCTTGGCTAATTTTCATAGAGCAGAAATGCGGGCCGCACATTGAGCAGAAGTGCGCTTGTTTCGCGCCTTCTTGCGGCAAGGTTTCATCGTGGAATTCCTTGGCTTTTTCCGGGTCTAGGCCTAGGTTAAATTGGTCTTCCCAACGGAACTCAAAGCGCGCTTTACTTAATGCATTGTCACGGATTTGCGCACCTGGGTGGCCTTTGGCCAAGTCGGCAGCATGCGCTGCAATTTTGTAAGTAATAATGCCTACGCGTACGTCTTCTTTGTCTGGCAAGCCTAAGTGCTCTTTTGGCGTGACGTAACACAGCATGGCACAGCCGTACCAGCCAATCATGGCGGCACCGATGCCGGAAGTGATGTGGTCATAACCCGGAGCGATGTCAGTTGTCAAAGGCCCTAAGGTATAGAACGGAGCTTCACCGCAATGCTCTAGTTGTAAGTCCATGTTCTCTTTAATCAAATGCATAGGCACATGGCCTGGGCCTTCGATCATACATTGCACATCATGCTTCCAAGCGATTTGTGTCAATTCACCTAATGTTTTGAGTTCTGCAAATTGCGCTTCATCGTTGGCATCGTAAATAGAACCTGGGCGTAAGCCATCACCGAGTGAGAAGCTCACATCGTAGGCTTTCATGATGTCGCAGATGTCTTCAAAATGCTCATACAAGAATGACTCTTTATGGTGTGCTAAGCACCATTTCGCCATAATCGAACCACCGCGTGACACGATACCGGTCATGCGTTTAGCCGTCATAGGGATATACGCTAAACGTACACCTGCATGGATGGTGAAGTAGTCCACACCTTGCTCTGCTTGCTCAATTAACGTATCGCGGAAAATTTCCCAAGTTAGGTCTTCTGCCTTGCCGTTTACTTTTTCTAAGGCTTGGTAAATAGGTACGGTACCAATAGGCACTGGTGAGTTACGGATGATCCACTCGCGTGTTTCATGGATGTTTTTACCAGTGGATAAATCCATCACGGTATCGCCGCCCCAACGGGTACCCCACACCATTTTTTCTACTTCTTCGCTAATTGAAGAACCCAATGCTGAGTTACCGATGTTGGCATTGATTTTCACCAAGAAGTTACGGCCGATAATCATCGGCTCGATTTCCGGGTGGTTGATGTTCAAAGGAATAATGGCGCGGCCACGTGCAACTTCGTCACGTACAAATTCTGGCGTGATGACTTTTGGAATACTCGCGCCAAAATGTTGGCCTGGGTGTTGCGTTTGTAGCAACTCGCTCATGTTTTCGCGGCGTTGATTTTCACGGATGGCAATGTATTCCATCTCTGGCGTGATGATGCCTTTACGTGCGTAGTGCATTTGGCTGACGTTTTGGCCGGCTTTTGCGCGCAAAGGTTTGCGGTGCAAGTTAAAACGCATTTCAGACAGTTCTGGGTCTACCAAGCGTTGGTGACCAAATTCTGAGCTTGGGCCATCCAGTTGTTCTACATCGCCGCGTTCCATAATCCAACCAGCGCGCAGCGCAGGCAAACCGTTACGGATATCAATGCTGACATCAGGATCCGTATATGGACCTGATGTATCGTAAACCACAACAGGTGGGTTCTTTTCTGCACCGAATGCAGACGGCGTATCGCTTAAAGAAATTTCACGAAACGGTACGCGAATATCTGGGCGGCTACCTTCTACATAAATTTTGCGTGATTTGGCAAAAGGTTTGGTCGCGCCTTCATCTACAGAGGCGGTTTCGTTAAGAAATTTAACTAGATTTTTATCGGTGGCGTTCAAGGCATGCTCCAAAAATTAATAGCGTAAGGAGCATAAAGGCGCTTCCCTACGGCGGTATGACCCGCATCAGGTTCGAAGGGTGTTTCTCACTGCAAAAACCATATAAAAATAAGGATTTACAGACCCCTAGCAATAGGCGAAATGTACGCGAAAAATCGTTGAAAAGCAAGAATTTACGTTAAAGAATACGATTGTGTTGTCGTTATGAATGTGGAGAGAGTAGATACTTTTTTAGTAAAAAATGATATAAATACACTTGTACAAAAAACAGAACATTCATTTTTATCACTTATGATTTTAATCGCCATTTATTACTTGTTAGCTATTGCTGTGCTAACGCTGCATTTCACCGGCCACTTAGAGCGCTGGGGAATGGAATGGCTGGTATTTGTGTTTGCTGCAACTGTTTTCCCGGCTGTACTTTATCTATAGCTTATATATCCTATAGTTTCTTAGTCTGTAATTTCTTAGTCTGTAATTTCTTACAGAAAAAACTGATCTCAAATCGCACTTATAAAACTTCTTAACGAAGTTTTTTGCTTTTTTGAGGCCTATTTTATGGGTGTGGTTTCTTTAGAAATTCTGCCGCCAATGCCGTTTGTTGTTTAAGCCCTATATTCACCGCGCTTGGAAACACGCCATTGAGCCAAGCAAAAAAGCTTTGCGGTTGCCCAATAAACAGCTCCTGTTTCTCTTGTTCTAGCGCTTTCACAATCAAGCTGGCCACTTTGTCCGGCTTATCTACCGCATTGCCGGATTTTTTCCACATCGCATCTACATTCGGTGCATTCATAGGCGTATCAATCCCTCTGGGGGCAACGTAAGTGACACCTATCTTGGTATTGACCAATTCACGTCTTAACGCTTGGGAAAAGCCATGCACTGCAAACTTGGTGGCGCAGTAGGTGGCAAAGTGCGGAAAGCCCAGTGAGCCGAAAATAGAGCCGATAAAGACAAAGTGGCCTTTATTGGCTGACTGAAAATCAGGCAGTATTGCGCGTGTGAGTTGAATCAATGCTGTGACATTGGTATTGACCATCTCTGCGATGCGCGCATCACTTTGGTCTTGTAGCTCAATAAAATCCAGTACACCAGCGTTATTGATCAATATATCAATATGACCCAGCGCAGCCTTGGCCTGTTGAATGAGTGCGGTGCTGGCACCTTCATCACTCAGGTTGACCACAAGGCATTCGGCCCTGCCGCCGGCTTGCTCAACTTGCTGTTTAAGTGCGTTGAGTTTTTGCGAGTCACGCCCCACTAAACCGAGAATGGCCCCTTTTTTGGCTAGCAGTAAAGCGACCTCACGGCCCAAGCCACCAGTTGCACCCGTGAGCAAGATGCGTTGTTGCGATAATTGCATAATGTTTCCCTTCATCAATCATGACATGGTGCGGGCTGCAACATCTCTAAATACATCGCCATACAGTTTATAGAACATTTTTGCGGCGTGAATCACAATAGCTTGGTCTTTTTCATCCGTGATTTGGTTCATCAAACTCTCGTAGAACGAAACATGGCTGATATCCAAGGAGCCATGAGACAGCAAATAGCTAAACGCCTTTTTAGGTAGATTTAAACTGGACATTAGCTGTTCACCTGCTTGTGTAGCCACCGCTGTGCTGGTGCCTTCTAGCACCAATACCATGCCAAAAAAACCGACTGGATTAACGCGGTAAATCATGTCGTAAGCATAGGCCACCATCAGTTCAGTCGCTTGGCTCGGGCTGGAGTCGGCATTGCTTGCATTACGCACTGCTTCTTTATCGGCACCGCATGTTGCTATGTCGTTCAGCACCCATTCTTGATGCCCCATCTCTTCTTCAATATATTCACCAATGGCGGTGCGTAGCCATTCGTATTGACCGCTTAAACGACCGCCGCATGCCATCAACAACGGTGTGGTGTGTTTGACATGATGATACGCTTGTGTGAGAAACGCAATGTAGGTTTGTAACGAGATATTGCCAGCGCCGCCTTGTTGGATCAGGGGCAGACTCATCAGGGTATTGCGCTCTTGTTCTGTAGCGGCAATTAGTTGATGATAAAACGTCATAGATATTCCTTTTCTGCATAGAGTGCTTCAATATTGTGTTGGTATGACTGCCAAATAGCCTCACGTTTGAGGCGGCCATTGGGCGTCAGTTGTCCGTTATCCACGCTAAATGGGTCGCGGCTAATCAGCCAATGACCAATCCGTGCGTAATCCGGTAGTTGTTCGTTGAGCGCGGCAATGCTGCCCGCCAATGTAGTGTTGTCTGTGGATTTCTGAGAGATAAAGTCTTGGCTCAGGGTAATCACCGCCACATTCCAAGGTTTGGCTTCGCCGAATACGCAGGCTTGTTGAACGCCGGGCAAGTGGCGCAATTCAAGTTCTATCCATTCTGGCGATACATTGCGGCCAAACGAGGTGATGAACATGTTTTTTTTGCGCCCTTGTAGAAACCAAAAGCCATCTGCATCGCAATAGCCTATGTCTCCGGTGGGCATCCAGCCGTCGCCTTCAAAGCTGGCGGGTGCGTGGGTATAGCCAAGAAAGTTTGAGCCTTTGACTAAGATTTCGTTGTCATCGGCAACACACATGCTGATATGTGGCAGCGGTTTACCTACGCTGCCGATTCTTACGGATTCTGGTGTGTTGAGGGTCACGACAGAAGCACTTTCTGATAAGCCGTAGCCTTCGTACACCGGCAGGCCGAGTGCGCCAGCGCGGTGTAGCAATGCGCTCGATACATGCGCGCCGCCTACGGCAATGAATCGTAAATGTATGAGCGCTGTTGCATAGGCATGTGCTGCTTCGGTTTCGCACAATTTAATCAGCGCGTTCAGCAGTTCTGGAATCAGAATGACAGTAGATGCTTGGCTTAAAGCCAGTGCCGAAAACAGCTTTTTCACATCAAAATTTACACCGGCAAATCCCACTTGCTCGGCAGGGTAGAGATGTACGGTCGCACCCGCAATCAGGCTGGCATACACCCCAGCCACATTTTCTAACAAGGTGGACAGTGGCAACACACATAAGTGGTGGTCATTTGGGGTGAGTTTGACCGAAGACTGAATGGCTTGCGCCACTTGTAGCATGGCTTGCTGGCTTAAACATACCCCTTTGGGTGCGCCGGTAGTGCCAGAGGTATAGGTGATTTTGGCGGTATTTGCCGCTATAGGTGTGTCAACAGTCATGAGTTGATATTCCGTCAGCTCTACATCTGCAATTTGCGTGGTGGTTTTATGGATGATGCGATCACCCAAAATAGCATCGTAGCGCGCAGCTTGGTCGGTGATCAGTACGTTAACCCCTGCATCTTGAATGGCATGCTGCAGTTGCGCATCTGAAAAGAAAGCGGGCAGTGGCACTTGCGGCAGGTTGAGCTGCAACGCTGCGATATCCAACACTACCCAGGCAGGTTGGTTCTGGAGCGCAATGGCAATGCGTGTATGGTCTGCAAATTTGGCTAAATGAATGCTGGCTTTAATAATGCAGGCATTCAACATGCCATACGTGAGCGTGCTTTCTAGACCATGCAAGGCAACGCGGTCAGGCGCTTGCCTTGCATGTTGAATAATGGCTGAATGAATCATAAGGCTGGATTAAAGCGAATTAGCTACTCCACGTATGGCAATGATTTGCGGCAGATGGCGATAATACGTACCCCATTGGCTTAATGCTTCGGGGGTGAGTCGGTTTGGATTGGCAGGTGCTAACGCATACACATCACGCCCACCTTTGATTAATCCATTTTGTAAGCTGTGATGCGCCGTAGCCACGCACCACTCAATACCAATATTCAAACTGTGTTGAATCACGTGTGCGATGAGCACGCCTGCATTACGTGGATTGGCAACAGCCAAATTACCAATACAAGTGATTTCATGGCGGGTAATGCTTCTACCCAAGCGTTCGGACATCAGTTGCTCAATCGGCACATCGATATATTGTTCCAGAAACAATTTTTCATGCGCTGCAGCATGTAAACCAAAGGCTGCCATCAGCACGCCATTGGTATCGCGCAGGGCGACTAAATCCGGCATAAATTGTGTGATATTGGCGCCATACACTTGCTTAAACACTGTTTGAATAAAGCTCTCAACCTCGGCACGGCATGGCGCATCAGGAGCAACAGTGTGTGCAGTAATTTCGTTCACTTGATAGCGTTTCGACTGGGCGAAATCCCTCAGTTGATAAGCAGTATCAGCAGTATACATCGTGGATGTTGCAGTGGCAGTGGTGAGCATAGGCGCCCTTTTAGTAATGACTTAAATGGATAGATGCAAGCCATGTGCCATCTATTTTTATCGATATAAATCAGATGGTTAACCTATTTTCACCATATATATCATGCAAATTTTGCACGATTCATCAGGTAGGCTATTTTAATTGCCTGCAAAAAACGTAGGGTTTTTGCAGTAGGCATGACAAACATGCTGCAGTGCCTGTACGCATAAGGCGTGCCTATTTTTTATAACTCACTGTTTAATAAAGATAAATTTTAATATTTAAACGGTTGTTGTTTGCTTTTCAAGTAGTTGGCATATCCCTTGCGAATATCTGCACACAAGCATTGCTGCATCCAGCGTGTTTGTTTATTCCAAATACAAAAGAAGAACCCCATTGCTTATGCAGTCAACTGTCCCTGCAACAACATTCAACTTGCCCAGTCAGCCGGGTGAGGCCAAACAGTCCATGATGTGGACCTATGTTTTGTTCTGGTATCTCACTGGAGTAACGCAGCTATTAATAGGCATGTCGCGTACCGCTTCGTTTGAGGGCTTCAAGGACGCCACGATTACGGCATTGCTTTGGTTGATTCCATTATTGCTGTTACCTAAGCATGCAAAAAAAGTGACTGGGCTTTTTGCCGTATTGGTTTGGTTGCTGGCACTGCCTGGCTTCGGTTATTTTTTGGTGTATCGGCAAGAGATCACTCAAAGCCTAATCTTTATTATTTTTGAGTCGAATCAATCGGAGTCCAGAGAGTATTTCCAGAATTATTTTTCTTGGACCATTGGGCTAGGCTTCATTCTATTTACCGCTATCCCCGTCTATCTATGGTCCAAAATTGATGCATTCACCATCAAGAAAACCACTGCCTATGCGGCTGTGCTAGGTATTTTGTTGGTGGTGTTTGCATATCCCATGATTAAGGCCATCAAGGCCAGAGATATTGGAGTTGCCTATAGCACGATAGATCGCCATTTCGCCGTGTCTTCTCCTTGGCAACTGTTGTTGGGATACATGCATTACGAGCGTGAGTTGGGCGAGATTGAGCGTAATTTGCTGAGTTTTAAGAAAATCCCGCCATTGACGCATTTAACAGAGCAGGCCAAGCCCTTACCTACCACGGTTGTCATCGTCATAGGTGAGTCCACCAATCGTTTGCACATGGGCTTGTATGGCTACTATCGCGATACCAATCCCAAACTCAGCAGCATTCAGAATGAGCTCAGTGTGTTTGATAACGTATTTGCCTCTCGCCCCAATACGATTGAGAGTTTGGAGCAAGTGCTTACTTTTGCCAATCAGCATCACCCGGATGTATACAAAACCAAACCATCGTTGATGGCCATGATGAAGCAGGCTGGCTATCGCACTTACTGGGTGAGCAATCAACAAACGCTCACGGCCAGAAACACCATGCTCACCACCTTTGCCAAGCAGGCGGATCAACAGGTGTTTTTAAATACCTCACGCCAACAAAATGCCTATAGCTTTGATGAAAAAGTATTGGCGCCTTATACGGAAATTCTCAATCGGCAGGATGAGAAAAAGCTCATTGTCGTGCATCTGCTAGGCACGCATATGAAATATGCGTATCGCTACCCGGAAGCTTATGACGTCTTTCATGATGACAAAGGCCTGCCCAAAGATTTATCAGCAGACCAAGTGGAGACCATTAATGCGTATGACAATGCCGTGCGTTACAACGATAGCATTGTGTATGCCCTGATTGATCGCCTGAAACATAAGCAACAGCATAGTTTGCTGGTTTACTTTTCTGACCATGGTGAAGATGTCTACGACTCTGCACAGCATGATTTTCAAGGCCGCAATGAAGCCAGCCCGACTTACGCTATGTATGCCATTCCGTTTGTGGTTTGGCACTCACCTAATTGGATCAATGCACCCTTGTTAGCCTCTCCTGAAATACTGCATCGCCAGTTTGATAATGCAGACTTTATTTACGCTTTTTCTGACCTGATTGGTTTGCGCTATGACGGCTTTATGCCGCATGAAAGTGTGGTGAATAGTGCTTTTTTAGAAGACCCCATCTTGGTAGGCAACCCTTATGGCCGGTCGCTGCAACAGTTGGTTGATACCAAGGCATTAACGCGCCATGACTACGATTAGTCAAATACAGTCCAAATCTATGCGAGTGCAAGCTACTGATATACGCGGTATGCGCCCCCTCACTGCGTGGCAGCGCAAAGCACTTTGGGGTTTGCTGTTATTGGGTGTGCTAGTGCTCATCACCCTGCGCTTTGATGCCATTGATATTGCCTTTGCCGATTATTACTTTGATGCACAGCAGCAGATTTTCCCTTGGAAAAACACTTGGTTTGCCAAAACCTTGATGCATGGCTATGTGAAAACCATATTGCAAGTGGCGGCTGCTTTGGTGTGCTTAGCTGTGTTGTCCGATGGTGTGAAACCATGGCTGAATGCGCCATTGTTACGTGTCAGGTTGCGCTTCATTGCTTTATCCGCAGTGCTGATTTCCAGCATCACTACCTTGTTTAAACAAACCTCCGTATTGCATTGCCCGTGGGATATCGATCGTTATGGGGGTGCTTACCAGCATCTTTCATTCTTTGATGCCACACCCCTGCACTACCTTGCAGGGCATTGCTTTCCTGCCGGACATGCCACCACCGGGCTTTGGTTGGCTGCTTGCTGTGTGTTCTGGTTGCCGCATCAACCCAAGGTTGCGTGGCGCGTAGGTTTAGCCGGGCTGAGCGTTGGCATTGCTTTGGGTTGGGTGCAGCAAATGCGTGGTGCCCACTTTTTATCACACACCCTCATGACGGTCTGGATAGCTTGTTTCATTCTGTTCTGCCAGTTCATGTTTACTCCATCACTCAATAAGAAATAGACATTTATGCTGCAATTGATACAACGGACCACATCGCACTTTTGGCCAGCTGGCTGGCGCTTACAATCTACACATGCCATCACATTATGTGTGGCCATATTTTTAATGTTGTTTGCCAACCATGCCTTATTTAGCCATGTGTTAGAGATTTATCCGCTGACAGCGGCGAATCTGCCATTTTTGGTTTCTGTTGCGATTTTCTTTACCGTGCTCACCGCCTTGTTTTTGTTGTGGATTACGTTTGGTCGTGCTGCGCGCTGGGTACTGGCATTGCTATTGCTATTGGCATCGCAAGCGGCCTATTACATGGATCAGTTTGGGGTGATTGTGGACACCGTCATGATCGACAATATTCTGCAAACCAGCGCCCAGGAGGCTTCTGGACTATTGAGTGCCAAGTTGCTGATGTACACAGTGGTGATGGGGCTAATCCCCGCTTGGTTTGTATTAAAAGCCATGCCTAGTCCGCAGTCTTTGCGTCAAGAACTCATGGCTAAATTGAAAATATCGGGCATGTTGCTGCTATTGTTGGTGGTGGTTGTGGCACCACTCACGGCGCACTACGCTTCGTTTATTCGGGAGCATAAGGTCACGCGTATGTATGCAAACCCCACATTTTTTGCGTATTCGGCCATCAAATATGTCGTGTTGGCGTTTCAGTCTTCTGAAGTGAAAACACTGACTGAAGTGGCAAAAGATGCTGTGGAAATGGATGTAAAACGTGAGCATGAGCTCATGATTATGGTGGTGGGGGAAACCGCACGTGCAGATCGTTTTTCGTTGAATGGCTATCATCGGCTGACCAACCCCAAATTGCAGCAAGAGGATGTGGTGAGTTTGCGTAATGTGACTTCCTGCGGCACCTCCACTGGTATATCCGTGCCTTGCATGTTCTCGGTGCTCACGCGTAAACAATTTGATAAAGAAAAAGCCAAACACATGGAAAATGCACTGGATGTGTTGGCGGACAATGGCATAGAGGTGTTGTGGCGAGATAATAATTCTGACTCTAAAGACGTGGCCACGCGCATACGCTACGAGGATTTTAAGACGCCTACATTTAATACCGTGTGTGATTCTGAATGCCGGGATGTGGGTATGCTAAAAGGGTTAGATGCGTATATCCAATCTAAAAAAGACAAAGACATTTTGATCGTGCTGCACCAAATGGGCAATCACGGCCCGGAATATTACCGCCGCTATCCCAAAGCCTTTGAGCGCTTTAAACCCGCTTGCCAGAGTGGTGAGCTGAGCACTTGTACGCAGCAGGAAATTGACAATGCCTACGACAATGCGATTTTGTACACGGATTACTTTTTGTCTGAAGTGATTCAGTTTTTGAAAAAATATGATGACCGTTACGAAACCGCTATGTTGTATGTGGCCGATCATGGCGAATCATTAGGGGAGCACGGCATTTACCTGCATGCGGCACCGTATATGATTGCACCTAAAGAGCAAACGCATGTACCGGCGATTATGTGGATGGGCAAGGGGTTTGATTACAACTTAGACCAACTCAGGCCTTATCAGGATTACCCGTTTAGCCATGATGATGTATTTTGCAGTTTGTTGATTGCGTATGAATTGGATTCGGAAACTTGTAACGCTAAGAAACAGGTGCTGTTTGCCAACAAACATTTAAAGTAACCTTAAGTAACCGTACTTACTTATTTGCAGTTAAGCCGCTCAGGTGCATCTGTTGAAATTTGATCTTTGGCTATCCACAATATTGGGCGTACACGGTGGTCGGCATGGCAGGCATCCACATAGCCGATACTGCCTTTGGTATCGGTCACGTAACGTAGCATGGCCTCCTCCGATTGCACGCTGCGCGGGGGTCTGATGCCGTGGAAGTATTGTTCATTCCAGTAGTCGGATTGCTCTCTAGGCAGGTTATTGAGTACAGCTTTAGAAAATAGTAGCCGCAGCGGATGCTCTGCGTGCAAGTTGACCGGTTGCATGGGAAGCCCGCCTTGCCAGTATTGTTTTTTGCGCCAATAGATCAGGCGTAGCTCGCTGATAGCGATACTGGAAACAGGCGCTATTTCGGCGTTGCTAGAGACAATCACGGCAATCACAGTATTGTCTTCCGCATAAGCATGCGGAATCGGCAGGCTAAACAGTGCCAGCAGCACGCATACGGTTGAAAAAGGCGCAGACAAGTGACGCATTAGAATAGCACCGCAAATGTACCAATGAACCCGCGCGGTGCTTCTGGTATATCGCCGCTGCCCCCTACAAATTCAAATTTGAGTAATTGGTTGGGTTTGAGTCGTTTGGTTGCGCCCAATACCCAGCGTTCTGCACTACCATAAGCGGGGTGTTCAAAGGTTTCCAGTCGTGTCAGCCAATACCATTCGTTGCCTAGGTGATACGCACTTTGTAGATAAGCACCACTGCCAGCCTGCTTGCCTTTATTGGTTTCGCGGTAAAAGCCTTCGCCGCTCAACTCCCAATCGCCTAAATGGGTAACAAAGTCTAGGCCCACCATGCGGTAGTGTGGTGAGAGTGCAGTATCCTCTTTGAAACTCGCAATCGTCAGGCCAAGGCTGATGGGCGCGTTAAGCGTAAAGCGAGCACCGTTGACATGTTTGTAAATAGTTTCGTCATCTTCTTTTACCTGATCTTTTAAGGCCTCTAGGAATACGGAATATTCAAACGCATAATCTTGATAGGGCACACTGCCATAAAGCATTAGGCCGTTGATGGAGCTGGGGAAAAGCAACTCTGTGACCACCGGGCGTGTAGATGTCCAAACTAAAGGGGCAGCGTGAATGAGGTTCCAGCGGCCTGCGGGTGTTAAAAAACGGCCAGCGCGTAAATTGAGTTTTTCTGAGAGGTTGTAATCAAAATAAAAGCGTTCTAAATCGAGGTAGGCATCGCGTGTAGTGAAGCCTTGGGTATGATTCCATGATAGTGGTTCTTCTAACTCAAACTCACCAAAGAATTTTAGGCGGCCTTCATTTTCCCAAGTCAGGATTAAGCTCAGTTCATTTACAAATGCGCGCGCTTTGCTATCACGCGGGATCTCAATGCCTGCACTGGAGTAGCCGCCTAAATGGAAATTATCGGTAAAGTTGCTATCGTCTTCCGCCCATGTTGGCTTGCACAGGCCGAACAGGCTAGTTACACTGGCAATCACACATATGAATCGTTTAAACATAAAAAACCTCAGCATTTGGCATCTACTCAGTACAGCGATTGTGCGCAGATGGCGATGGCAGATTGTCTCATTTAAGCCCTAATGTCAAAAGCACTTTCCATTAAACAATTGCTGTTGCTGGCCTTTCTGCTGGCTGGATTATTGCCGGCCATGCTGGTCAGTTTTTTAAGTTTTAGCCAAGCCAGTAACGCGCTGAGAAAAGAGATATTGCGCGACTTACAAACCTCTGGCGCCACGGTGGCCACGGATGTGGATCGCGTGATGTTTGAACGCTTGCAGAACGTGCATTCTTGGAGTCAGTTGGCGCTGATGCAAGAGGTGCTGATTGGCGACGTGGACAAGCGGCTATCTGTTTTTTTAAGCGAATCTCAAAAAAGTTACCATCAAGAATACCGTGCCTTGCACGTGTTGGACTTACAGTACCATACGATCGCTTCCAGCCGCGCCGCGCAAATTGGCCGTACCTTATCACGCCCGCCGTTTTGGTTTTCGGTCAGTGTAGGGGGTCGCCAGCTGCAATTATCCAAAATTACGCAAAATATATTGATGATGACGCAGACCATTCAAGACAGCAGCACGCAGCAACCCATCGGCTATTTAGTGGCAGAGTTTAATTGGAGCATCGTGACAAAACTATTAAATGATGCCGTGAATCAGCAAGCGGCTGCTGCATTATTAGATGATCAAAACCAAGTGTTGGCGGCTTCTGTACATTGGAGTGAGAAAAGACATTCTTTACATGTGAGCAACGCAGTGCAAGGCAAGGTGGGCTTGCCAGGCTGGCATGTGCATATTGAACGTGCGCGCTCAGTCGCGGTGGCACCTGTGCATCGGCTAGCTTATGTCTTTTTGGCACTGCTGGCGGCAACATTACTATTTTCTTTGCTGTTGGTCAGGCCAATTGGTCGCGCCATTATTCAGCCATTAGAAAACCTGACACGCTTTGTGCGTGGTTTTCACCAGCATGCACAAGCGCTGCCGCCCAAAGCCGGGCCGCCAGAATTACAAGAACTGGCACAGGCATTTGAAAAGCTGATTCAAGATTTGGAAACCTCACAAGACAACCTCACACGTGCTGCCAAGCTGGCTGTGGTAGGTGAGATGGCGGCGGCCATGAGCCATGAAGTGCGTACACCATTGGGCATTTTACGTTCATCGGCCGATGTGTTGTTGCGCGAACCTAAGTTGTCCGCAGATGGGCATGAGGTACTGGGGTTTATTATTTCTGAAACCGAGCGTTTGAATAAGTTGGTTTCTACGCTCATTGACGCTGCTAGGCCACGCACTCCACACTTTAATCCATTGGATTTAACGCAATTGATTTACCGCGTAATGGCGTTGCTGCAAAGTCAGGCGCTTGCAAAAAAAATCACCATGCGTTTTGCACAAACCGAAGTGATGCAGGTGTGGGCAGACCAAGATCAAATGACGCAAGTGCTGATGAATCTATTGATGAATGCGATTCAGATTTTACCGGCACAAGGCCAAATTGCGTTGCGTTTAGAAAGGCTCAATGCCAATATGGTACTCACGGTATCGGATAATGGGCCGGGCATTCAGGTGGGAGATCAGGCGCAAGTGTTTGAGCCATTTTTTACGCAGCGTGCGGGTGGTGTAGGGCTGGGTTTGGCCGTGGTCAGACAAATTGTACATGCGCACCGCGGCGAGATCAGTTATCGCAACAGTGAAATGGGTGGTGCGGAATTTACTATTGTATTGCCGACAGTGCAGCCAGCTTCATCAAATGAATCTGAAGTAAAGTGAAGCGCTATTCAAAGTGAAGCCTTAGTTAAAGTGAAGCCAAGTTAAAGTAAATACATGGAAACATTAAAAACAATTTTAGCGGTAGATGATGAGCCGCATATGCGCAGATTGCTAGAAATTAGTCTGCGCCAAGCTGGCTATAAAGCCTTGGTAGCTGCGGATGGCAAACAAGCGCTCAGCACGCTAGCGGAGCACAGCGTAGATTGTGTGGTCAGTGATTTGCATATGCCGGGCATGAACGGACTGGAGTTGCTTGCGCAGATTCGTCAGCAGTTTGAACAGTTGCCAGTCATTATGGTGACTGCGCAAGGCGAAATTAAAACAGCGGTAGAGGCCATGAAGCTGGGCGCATCCGATTATATTTTGCGTCCGTTTGAGCTGGAAACCTTGGAAATCGCGATTGCAAAAGCGCTATCGAATAACCGTATTGCATTAGAAAACCGCTATTTGAAGGCAGATCAGCAACCAACAGAAAGCGGGTTGATTGGGCAAAGCAAACCGATGCTTGCCCTGAAGCAATACATCCAGCAAGTAGCGCCAGAAAAAGCCACGGTATTGATTACCGGTGAAACAGGCACCGGCAAAGAATTGATTGCCAAAGCCTTGCATGCAGCCTCCCCCAGAAAAGACGCGTTATTTGTGGCTGTGAACTGCGCTGCCATTCCAGCCGATATTTTGGAATCAGAGCTATTTGGTCACGAAAAAGGCGCATTCACCGGCGCCGTTAAAGAACGGATAGGTAAGTTTGAATTGGCGGATGGCGGTACACTGTTTTTAGATGAAATCACCGAAATGCCGATTCATTTACAAGCAAAATTGTTGCGTGTGCTACAAGAAGGCGTGGTCGAAAAACTGGGCGGAAATCGTCAACTGAGCTTGGATATTCGTGTGGTGGCAGCCACCAATCGCGATCCATTGCAAGCAGTGAAAGAGGGTAAGCTGCGCGAAGATTTGTATTATCGGCTGAATGTGTTTCAGTTGATTTCGCCCGCCTTGCGGGATCGTGAAGAGGACATTGCCTTGCTTGCACCCCATTTTTTAGCCAAGCGCGGCGCAACCTTGAGCCATGCTGCGCTCGCGTGTTTGCAAGCGTATCGCTGGCCTGGCAATGTACGTGAGCTGGAAAATGTACTTGAGCGTGCTGCCATTCTATCGGGCGGTAACCCTATTACGCCGGCCCATTTGCCTGCGGATATTGTGGGCCAAAGTGGCGGCGCCATGGCTGTGCTAAATGCAGGCTTGTTGGGCGGGGTTACACCACAAGGTGAGGGGTCTTTAGCGCATACTTATTCAATCCCGCATGCGACAGAGCAACTGGAACGGCATCTTATTGAAGAAGCGTTGCAGACATGTAAAGGCAACAAGGCCAAAGCAGCAAAATTGCTGGAAATCAGCGAGCGCTCACTCTGGTATAAGTTAGAACAATATCAACTAAAGTAATCATATATGCATGGCGTTGACACAAATAATTAACGGTGTTAACTTAACGCTGTTAATAACGTATTCTGACCTATGCAATAGATGTGAAAAGAGATTGGTCAGTAAGTAGGTACTATCGTCATTTATTATGCCCCCCAAGCCTAAAACAGAACAAGCGCGCGAGCAGCTTAGAATGCTGATTATTGATCACGCCCGTGATTTATTTGTGAGTAAAGGCATAGAGGCTGTGACCATGCGCGAGATTGCCAAACGCATTGGCTATTCTGCTACCAGCATTTACTTGCACTTTGCCGATAAAGAAGCTTTGCTCAGAGCCATCTGCGATACGGATTTTCTCAGGCTCGCCACAACCCTTAAAGAAATCTTGGCCATAGCAGACCCAATTGAACGCATGATTGCGTTTGGTCAAGGTTATGCAAGGTTTGCATTGACCTACCCAAATCACTATCGGCTGATGTTTATGACACCGCATTTGCCCTATACGCCATCGCAAACCGCACTCCAACAAAATAATGCAGAACAAGATGCCTATTTTCAGCTAAAAATGGTGATTAACGATGTATATTTGGCTGGTGGCTTTAAAGATGCGTTGCAAGATGCTGAGTTGATCGCACAAACCGTATGGGCGGGTATGCACGGAGTGTGTGCGCTACAAATCATCATGGCGGAGGATGACTGGATTCAATGGCGACCTATTGAAGACAGACTGAACGTGATGCAACAACTCATGCTATCGGGTTTACTGAAAGAAAAATATGAATAAACAATACCTTTTATTGCTGTTGCCGCTACTGTTGAGTGCTTGTGAACAGCCCAAAGAACCTATCACCCCGCCCCGTCCTGCGCTGGTGATGAAAGTGGGTGCACACACACAATCCGAGAGCGATTTGGTGTTGGTGGGCGAGGTGAAATCACGCTACGAATCCAATGTGGGGTTTAGAATTGCCGGAAAAATTACGGCACGATTGGTAGATGTGGGGGCGCAAGTCAAAAAAGGCCAAGTGCTGGCCACCATCGATGCTAATGATGCCAATTTGAGCACGCAAGCTGCCAACGCAGATGTGCAAGCAGCAGAGGCCAATTATGCCTTGGCTAAAGCAGAGCTTGATCGTCAGCGTCTATTGTTTGATAAACAATTCATTTCCAAATCTGCGTTAGATTTACGTGAGGCCGAATTCAAAACGTCTGTCGCGCGTCTGAAACAAGTGAAATCGCAATCTGCAGTCACTGGCAATCAATCCAATTACACCAAACTAGTCGCCGACCGCGATGGCATCATTGCGCAAATTACAGCTGAACCAGGTCAAGTGGTCGCCGCTGGCCAAACGGTGGCACAGATTGTTGATTACCAGCATATCGAAGTGCTGATCGCTGTGCCGGAATCGCGCATGGCAGCGTTGCAAGTTGGCCAAGTTGCGCAGGTAAAGCTTTGGGCAAATATTGAAAAAACCTATCAAGGCAAGGTGCGTGAGATTGCGCCTGCTGCCAATGCAGCGACACGTGCTTTTGATGTGCGGATTGCAGTGCTGGATGCCGATCAACAATTAAAAATTGGCATGACCGCTGGTGTGGCTTTAGGCGGTAGTGAGACACAAGCTATCGTTGTGCCCAGTACAGCACTGACGCAAGACCATGGTCAACATCAAGTATGGGTGATTGATGCACAAGGCGTTGCGTCACCCCGGACAGTGACGTCAGGCATGTTTACCGAACACGGTGTAGAGATTACGCAGGGCCTACAAGCCGGTGAGATGATTGCAGTTGCTGGGGTGCACACCTTGGTCAAAGGCCAAAAAGTGATACCACAATTGACTTCACCCAATATGGCGCAGGCAACGGTAGAGGGTGTGCATTAATGAAGCCGACGGATAGCTCGCAAGACACGGGCAACGTGCAAGACGCTGCCAGTCAGCCTTCTAGCGGCGGATTTAATCTATCGACTTGGGCACTTAATAACCAGGTCATCGTCCTGTATTTAATGTTGATGCTGACGGTCGCCGGCATATTTTCCTATACCCAGCTGGGGCAATCGGAAGACCCACCATTTACATTTAAAGTGATGCTGATCCGAACGACGTGGCCAGGTGCCAGTGCGCTAGAAGTTGAGCAACAGGTTACCGATAAAATTGAAAAGAAGGTTCAGGAAGTACCGCATTTAGGTTACTCAAGCAGTTATTCCCGCCCAGGTCTTTCGCTTATCTTTGTTGTCATCAAAGACGACACTTTCTCTAAAGAAATCCCCGATATTTGGTATCAAGTCCGCAAAAAAGTGGGCGATATTCGCCATACGCTTCCACAAAATGTGGAAAGCCTGACCTTTAACGATGAGTTCAGTGATGTTTACGGCAGTATGTACGCGCTGACCGGCGACGGCTTTGATAATTTTGCACTCAAGCAGCAAGCTGAGCGTATCCGTGCGGAGCTACTACGCATTAAAGATGTTGCCAAAGTAGATTTTTTTGGCGAGCAAGAGCAGCGTATTTTTGTAGAAATCTCAAATGCCAAGCTGACCACATTAGGCATTAGTGCTACAGAGTTACTGCAAATGCTACAAACGCAAAATGCAGTGGTGCGCGGCGGCACGTTTGAATCGCCGAATGAGCGTATCCGTATTGATGTATCCGGCCGCTTGCTGACGTTAGAGGATTTGCGCAACTTGCGTATACGCGCGCAAAAACAAGAGTATAAATTGGGTGATGTTGCGCGTGTGTATCGTGGTTTTGAAGACCCGCCACAAGACACCGTGCGCTATAACGGCACCGATACCTTATTGCTAGGCGTCAGCATGCGTGATGGTGGCGATGTGATTGCGTTGGGCAAGCATCTAGATCAGCATATTGGCGATATTCAAGCAAGGCTCCCAGTCGGATTGACATTGAGTACGGTCACCTCCCAACCCAAGATTGTGGCCAATTCCGTACAGGATTTTGTCAGATCTTTACTCGAAGCCTTGGTGATTGTGCTTGGCGTGAGTCTGCTGTCATTAGGCTTGAGGACTGGCATTGTGGTGGCGATTGCTATTCCAATTGTTATGGCCGCCACGTTTCTAGTGATGCATAACTTTAATATCGGCTTACATAAGATCTCACTAGGGGCATTGATATTAGCGTTGGGGCTGCTGGTGGATGATGCCATTATTGCCGTAGAAATGATGTCCTCTAAAATGGAACAAGGGTGGGATCGCGTCAAAGCCGCCTCTTTTGCCTATACTTCCACCGCCATGCCAATGTTGACCGGCACCTTAGTGACCGTCGCTGGCTTTTTGCCTATTGCCACTGCCGTTTCTTCTACCGGTGAATATACGCGTTCTATTTTTCAGGTGTCGGCCATTGCGTTGACCATCTCTTGGGTTGCCGCAGTGATTTTTGTGCCCTACCTTGGGTATCACTTATTGCCGGATTACAGCAAAAAATCGACGACACCCGCTTGGATTGTTTGGATAAGACAGCGGTTGAATCTACGTGAAGCCGTCACGGACGTTCACCATCATGATATTTACAATACTGCTTTTTATCAGGCGTTTAGGCGTTTGGTAACGGCCTGTGTCCGTTACAAAAAAACGGTGATTCTGATTACTGTGGCGTTGTTTGTGTTATCTCTGCTTGGTTTTAGCAAAGTGCAGCAGCAATTTTTCCCAGATTCTACACGTCTGGAATTGGTGGTGGACTTGCGCTTGGCAGAAGGGTCGTCTTACCACGCTACCAATGCAGAAGTGAAGCGGTTGGAGCATTGGCTGCAGACATGGAATCAGCAACATCATGCCATTGATAATTTTGTGGCCTACATTGGTACCGGCGCACCGCGTTACTACTTGCCGTTAGATGTGCAGCTGCCGCATCGCGGGTTTGCACAGTTTGTCATCCTGACCAAAGATTTAGACATGCGTGAGCGTTTGCGCAGTGACATGCTCCACTTGTTTGAGCGAGACTTTCCTAATTTGCGCGCATCGGTATTGCGTTTGGAAAACGGTCCGCCGGTTGGTTTCCCGGTGCAGTTTAGGGTGGATGGTGCGGATATTCCGCAAGTCAGGGCGATAGCGCATCAAATTGCAGAAGTGATGCGTGCGCACCCTAACCTCACCAACGTGCAATTGGGGTGGGAAGAGCCTAGTAAAGTCATGCATGTGAATATCGATCAATCCAAAGCCAGATTACTCGGTGTGAGCTCCGTGGATATTGCCAATATGCTCAATGGTGCCATGAGCGAGTTATATGTGACTGAGTTTAGAGAGGGTAACGAGCGCATTGATGTCGTGGCGCGTGGTCCGGTTGCAGAGCGTGCGCATTTATCGCGTTTGCCGGATTTAATGGTCTACACCAACACAGGCAAGAGCGTACCGCTTTCTCAAATCGCCACCATCACTTCCTCGTTTGAAGAAGGCGTGATTTGGCGCCGCAATCGCGTGCCCTCGCTAACAGTACGTGCACACCTCAAAGGCAATATGCAGGCGCCTGTCGTTTCCGGGCAAATTGAGGAGAAAATCCAATCGATACGTGCAAACTTGCCCATGGGTATTACAGTCGAAACCGGTGGTGCGGTAGAAGAGTCTGCAAAAGGTGGCGCCTCGGTAGCCAAAGGGGTGCCGTTGTTTATCGCGGTGGTGATGACCTTATTGGTGATTCAATTAAGAAGTTTTTCTCGCGTGTTGCTGGTGATGCTCACCGCGCCATTGGGGTTGATTGGTGTGACCGCGGCACTACTTATCTTTAATATGCCGTTTGGGTTTGTGGCTATGTTAGGCACCATTGCGTTATCAGGCATGATCATGCGCAATTCAGTGATTTTAGTGGATCAGATTGATCAGGACAAATCTGCTGGATTGGCAGATTGGGAAGCAGTTGTAGAATCGACCATCCGTCGTTTCCGGCCGATTGTACTCACCGCCGCCGCCGCTATTTTGGCGATGATTCCACTTACCCGTAGCGTGTTCTTTGGGCCGATGGCGGTGGCGATTATGGGCGGGTTAACGGCTGCAACTATCCTGACCGTTTTATTTCTACCAGCACTCTACGCATTTTGGTATGGTGTACAGGTAAAAGACTAGAGTGAAAGATAGGGCTGACTTAGCGAAACGCAAATGCGTCAGGCAAAGCAATTCAGTTATAATTTTAAGTGTAGAAATAATGAGGTAAAGCATGAACGCTGTCACAGAAAGTACAAAAAAAGAAACCGCACGCTTTAATATGATTGAGCAACAAATCCGCACATGGGAGGTGTTAGACCCTACCGTGTTGCAATTGCTCAACGATATTCCGCGCGAGCAATTTGTACCGGCGGCGTATCAAGGGCTGGCGTTTGCCGATTTAGACATTCCGATTGGGTATGGCCAGTGGATGCTGAGCCCAAAACTGGAAGGACGTATGCTCCAGGCGTTAAGCCTTAAAGCGACTGACCATGTATTGCACATTGGCACAGGCATCGGCTACTTTGCAGCCTTACTCGCTAAGCTAGCGAAAGATGTGGTTTCTGTTGAAATCGAACCTGCATTGAGTGCAGTCGCCGCGCAGCATTTAAAAGCACAGCATATCCAAAACGTGATATTGGAAGTTGGTGATGCTGCCCAAGGTTGGAGCAAGCAAGCACCGTACGATGTGATTGTGTTTGGCGCTTCTTCTCCGGTCGAGCCGGCGCAAGTGCGTCAGCAACTCACTATTGGCGGACGTATGTTGATCATATTGGGTAGTGCACCAGTCATGAGAGCCACACTGATTCAAAGAATTTCTGAACATGCATTTAGAGAAGATGTCCTATTTGAAACCTGCATTGCGCCGCTCACCAATGCCTCGCAGGCACAACCTTTTCAATTTTAAGAATGCCTATGATTAAACCAACCCTCTTGGCGCTATTGTTGCATGGCCTGCTATTTGGTACGGCGGCATCGGCTGCTGAGTTCTCTGCCAATTTGCCAGCAAATAATTTGTTAGATATCTATCATCAGGCCATGGCCAATGATCCAACCTTGGCTTCTGCCACCAGTGCAAACCGTGCGGCACAAGAAGTCATTGAGCAGGCGAAAGCGAGTTATCGCCCCAATGTGAATTTCAGTGCTGGCGCGACTAGCTCACGCACCGATATTAAGTTTATCGGCGCGAGTGTGTTCCGCTCCGCTGGACGTTCTAATTTCCAAGGCTATAACTATCAGTTTGAGGCGCGCCAGCCTATTTACCGTAAAGATAGCTTGGTGCAAATCGACCAAAGCGAAGTGCAGGTGAGCCAAGCCGACAAGCAACTACATTTAACGCAGCAAAATCTCATGCTACGTACCACCCAAGCGTATTTTGATGAACTGATTGCGCAGGACCGTATTGCGCTGATTCAGGCACAAAAAGCCGCTATTTTGAGCCAGTTGGACCAAGCCAAAGCCACTTTTGAAGTAGGCACTGCCACCATTACCGATGTGAATGAAGCGCAAGCGCGTTACGATTTAATTTTGTCGCAAGAAATCGCCGCAGAGAATGAGTTTGAAATCGCTAAGCGTGCGTTGCAAGCAATTACCGGGAGAATACCGGACAAATTGGCAACGGTGAGATCGGATATTCAAGTAGTACAGCTGAGCCAAGGCATGAAAGATTGGCAAGATGTAGCCTTGCAAAGTAATTTGAATATTCAAATTCAGCAAGATGCCATTAAGCTGGCCGAGCAAGACATTGAGCGTGCCAATGCCGGCCACATGCCAACCTTGGATGCTGTGGCCAGCTTTACCAATACCTATAGCAATGGCAGTGCCAATGGCTTTGGGAGTGACTTGGACAATGCCACGGTAGGGTTTGAGTTGCAAATTCCGTTGTATCAAGGTGGTGCGGTGAGCTCTCGCGTCCGTCAAGCAGCGTACAATAAGCAAAAAGCGCAAGATGATATTGAGCTTGCCAGACGGCAAACCGATCTGGAAACACAGCGCGCTTTCCTTAATTTGAGTAGCAGTATTGCGCAGGTCAAAGCGCTGGAGCAGGCGTTGGTGAGTAGTCAAAGCCAGTTGGACTCCACTAAGTTGGGATATGAAGTGGGTGTGCGCACCAGTGTAGATGTGCTGAACGCACAACAACAGCTCTATAGCGCAAAGCGTGATTTATTGCAGGCGCGCTACAATTATTTGGTGAATATCATTCGCTTGAAATCTGCATCCGGTGTGATTAGTGAGGGTGATTTAGTCGATATTAATCAACAGTTGGTTGCGGTAAATCCTTAGCCATGGCGAGTATTGTCAGCATAGACGCGAGCCAGCTGCTGATTGTCGATATGCAATCCAAGCTAAGCTTGGCGATGCAGACAGAAGCGATGCAGGCTGTGACCAAGCAAGTGCAAGCCTTGGCAAAAACGGCACAACGTTTGTCCGTACCGTTATTGCTAACCGAGCAATATCCGCAAGGCTTAGGCCATACCCTGCCAGAAATCTTACAGCATGCCCCGCAAGCACCGGTGATTGAGAAAACCGCGTTTTCTGCCTGTGCAGCGCCTAAATTTAATGCAAAACTTAGTCGTGACAAATCCCAAGTGATTTTGGTAGGCATGGAGGCGCATATCTGTGTACTGCAAACAGCTTTCGATTTGCTGGCGCAGCATAAGCAAGTGTTTGTGGTGGAGGATGCGATTATTTCACGTGCCCCGACAAATCATGCCAATGCCATTGCCAGAATGCGTGAAGCTGGCTGCATCATCACCAATACAGAGTCTGTGCTGTTTGAGTGGATAGGCAACGCGCAGCATGAAGCATTCAAAGATATCGCTAAACTAGTCAGGTAGTGTGTGAACTGGAAGCAGTTTGTTTTTATTGTACTTATCGCCTATGGCGCATATCACCACTTTTCGCAGCGCGCCATTGAAATACCTGCCGGTGCACTCGTCAAAACACTGCCAGAGCAAGCATCTGCCGATACCACGCCATTTACTTTTAAAACCTATACGCTGACGCCCCTAGCAAATTTTGAGCTAGAAGCCCGCGTGCTGGCACAAGAAACCTATACGTTTGACCGCGGAGCCGATCTGGCACCGGTGGATTTGGCACTAGGTTGGGGGCCGATGTCAGATAGTCATGTGTTGAGCCAGATACAGATATCACAAGGTAACCGCTTCTATTATTGGCATGTGGATGCTTTTCCCATCCCGCGTCAGGCCATAGAAACGCACAGTGCCAATATGCATATGATTCCTGCCAACCCCTCCATCGAGGCACAATTAAAGGCGTTACGGACTGGTCAGAAAATCAAATTACAAGGCTATTTGGTACAAGCCAATGCCCCAGATGGTTTTTATTGGAAGAGTTCACTGACACGGGATGATACCGGTGCCGGCGCATGTGAGCTGGTTTTTGTAAAAATGTTGATAGTCGAATAATTCACGCCTGATTTACTTGCTTGCAAAGCATTTTTGTGGGCATCCCATCTATTTCCCGTTACACTCAAGCATCGGCAGCATGCTGCAATAGGTTTGGCATATTAGTTGCTAAACTCATATTATCGAGTAGTAATTGAGTAAAAGTGTTTGGTTGTATATGAAGCAATGGTTGCCAATTTGTCTTAGATGTCAGCAGTTAAAATCTGCTTATCTAATTGATTTAAAAAGAAAGTTAAGTGTAAGCTTTACTTTCTTGTTATGGTTGTTGGGTGCAGGCAGCGCATTTGCCGATAACAATGAGAATCTGACAGACATGGATTTGGAAGATTTGCTGACAAAAGAAGTCAGAACCGCTTCCAAATTAGCCAAACAAGTCAGTAATTCACCTTCCGCCGTCAGTATCGTCACCGCTAAAGATATTCAATCGTATGGCTATCGTACCTTAGCCGAAATTATCAGCAGTATGCGCGGGCTTAACACCACAAGCGACCATGTTTACACTTATATGAGTGGTCGTGGTTTTGGTCGTCCCGGCGATTATCCTGGCCGCATCATGCTACTGATAGACGGCCACCAAGCCAATGATAATTTATACAATGCCTCTTACTTAGGACAAGATGGCCTGTTAGATACCGAGTTGATAGATCGCGTGGAGTACGTATCCGGACCGGGTTCTGTCATATATGGCAATGGCGCGTTTTACGGCATCATCAATGTCATCACTAAAAAAGGCACGCAATTTGATGGTGCGCAAATGGCTGTGGATGGCTACAGCCAGGGTGGTTTTAAAGGGCGATTGACCTACGGCGACCAGTTGGATAATGGCGCGGATATATTGCTTTCGGCCTCTGGTTTTAAAAGGCAGGGTGAGGATTATTATTTTAGTGCGTTTGACTCGCCGGCAACTAACAACGGCATTGCTAACAATCTGGATCAAGAGCGCAATCAGCGCTTGTTTCTCAAAGCCAATTACCAGCAGTGGTCACTCGAAACAGCGTATGTGGATCGCAAAAAAGAAGACCCAGCTGCTGCTTATGACACTGAGTTTAATGCCAAACCAAATGTCCTGCGCGATACCAATGCTTACATTAATTTGAGTTATGAAGATGCGTTGAGTTCACAGCTAACCAATATCACTAAGGTGTATTACGGACACTATGGTTACGCTGCAAGAAACCTATACAACGGCGCGTTGTATAAAGAAAACAACTTAGGCCGCTGGTGGGGTACGGAGTCTAAATTTGTCTATACCGGCTTTGATCAGCACCAAATTGTGTATGGTGCAGAGTACCGTAACGATTACCAGCAGGACTTTTACCTTCCCAATGCGCACCTAGAACATAGCATTTATATGGCCAGTGCTTATGTGCAAGATGAATTTCGTTGGAGCCCTACTTGGGCGGTGAACGCAGGCGCACGTTTAGATGATGGCGGCCATCAAGCTAGAAATCTGAGCCCTAGAGTCGCGGTTATTTACTCCCCAAGCGAACACACCGATGTCAAAGCGTCATACGCCACTGCGTTTAGACGCCCCAATGCGTTTGAGAAATACTATGAAGATGGCACAACGCAAATCGCCAATCCGGAAGTGAAGAAAGAGCGTATTGCCGCCACGGAGTTAGTGCTAGAACATCGGCCTGATGCCACCAGTAAATGGCTGGGCTCTATGTATTACTACAGAACCAAAGACTTAATCGCGATGGATGACTTAGCAACGATGCCTGGCATTCTTCAGGCAATGAATTGGCCGCGCAGTCAGACCAAAGGTTTGGATATTGAGTATGAAAAGAAATGGTCTCCCAGCACGCGTTTAAGAGCCAATTATGCATGGCAATATGCCACGGATGGTCAAGGGCGCTGGGTAGTGAACTCCCCTAAACACTTAGCTAACGTGAATGTTGCACACAGTGTGCTGCAAGATCAGCTACATCTTGGGCTGGAATTGCAATATGTGGGCAGCCGCTTAACGGAGTTGTCAGATCGATTGGGTGGATATACGGTTGTCAACTTCACCCTGCACACCAGTGCACTATTTAAAAATACGACGGTGTCAGCTAGCATCAAAAACTTGTTTAACCGGGATTATGCTGTGCCAACCCCTACTTTCTATCGCCCGGATAGTTTTGAACAAGATCAACGCGATATCTGGGTACAGATTACCTACGATTTTAAATAATGCGCCGCGCTCATTTCATTTTTGCTGGACTATTGATGGGAGTAACCCAGCCGGGTGCTGCTGGCTCTGTGGATGAGCGCGACATGAAGGCAGCGCTGATCTATAACTTTTCTGTGTATACCACTTGGCCGGAAGACACCGCCAAAGCGTTTCATGTGTGCACGTTTGAGGACGATCAAGATAATCTGAACGAGCAATTGTTAGAGCGTAAAACCATCAATGGCAAACCGGTGCATGTCACGCATATTCGCCAGCTGGATGAGTTGAAAAATTGCCAAGTGTTATTTGTAGAAGATACGACCAAAGCCCACGATAGACGACTATTTGACTTGGTGAAAAAATATTCCGTACTTTTGGTGGATACCGCACAAAATCCCACGCAGACGGGTATGATACAGATTGAGCTGGTAGATAAACGCTACCATTTTGTGATTCATCATCAGGCAGTGAAAGAAGCGAATTTAATGCTAAGTTCTAAATTATTGCGCTTAGCAGCCAGGGTGTACTGATATGTTTAAACCCTATTTTAATCAGCTGGTGATACGAGAAAAATTGCTGTTCATGCAATTGTCGGTGCTAGCGATTGGCATGCTGATTGTGTTTGTCGCCACAGTCACTTATCAATACATCAGCTATCAGCGTGAATTGATGCAAGATTTACATGCGCAAATGGCTCTGATTGAAAACAATGTGGGGTCTGCGATTGCGTTTGATGACAGTCTGGCAGCAGGTGAGATACTGCAGTCGCTCAGTACCAACCCCAGTGTAGATCAAGCCTATATTGTGCTCAACAATCACACTAGGTTTGCAGGCTATGATGCCGACAAACTTAACGTGGGTAATCAAACCAGCAGTGCCAGCAATAGCGATATCCATCTGCAACAAACCATCACTGTGAATAATCAACAAGTCGGCGTGTTGTACCTGAATGCCAATGTGCATCGTGTCAATGCGCGTATCCAAGTGTTTGCCTTGGCGCTGTTTTTTGCGGTGATGTTTGCCATGCTATTGGCAAGAGTGGTGTCTAAACGCATCAACCAGATCCTGACCGAACCGATTACTTATCTTGAATCGTTGGTCACCAATGTTACCAAGTTCAATAATTACAGCCAACGTTCCACGATTCAATCAGAAGATGAAATTGGCGCCTTGTCGATCGGTATCAACAGCATGCTGGACAATATCAAGATGCGCGACGATAAGCTGGTGGAAGAGCTTAAACATCGCATCGTGGTCGAGCGGAAACTAGATCAACTGGCGTATTACGATAGCCAGACTAAATTGCCTAATCGTCATGCGTTCACCGAGCACATTAATCAGGCCACGGGTAAAAACCGCGCGCACTTTTATTTGCTGATGCTGGATTTAGACTTTTTTAAAGTCGTCAATGATACGCACGGACATGAAGCGGGTGATCAACTACTGGCGCAGTGCGGTCAGCGTTTGCGCAGGATTTTAGATGAAGACGATACGGTATTCAGAATCGGTGGTGATGAGTTTGCCATCGTACTCAATGCCGTGACCACGATTCGCGATGTGGAAAAAATCTGTCAACGTATTATCCATGCGATCTCGCAAAAATTTCTTATCAATGGGCAAGAGATTGCAATTGGCACCAGCATTGGCATTGCCCAGTCCTCAAGCGGCGGCTCAGAATCTAATCTGATTAAAAATGCAGATGTGGCGATGTATTGGGCTAAATCGGCCGGCAAAAATACCTATAAGTTCTATTCAGAAGAGATTGAGAGAGCCAACTTTCATCATCAAAAGCTCACTACCGATTTACAAACTGCGCTTAAAAACGAGCAGTTTGAGCTGTACTACCAGCCGATTATTCACGTGCAAACCTCTAAAATTATAGGCTTTGAGGCATTGTTACGTTGGCACCACCCGGTAGAAGGCATGATTAGCCCCAATGTGTTTATTCCCATTGCCGAAAATACTGGCGCGATTACGACCATTGGTAGTTGGGTGATCAAACAGGCACTTGCACAGTTAAGTCGCTGGCAGGCAACGTATCACCCTAGCTTGTTTATGAATGTGAATATCTCTGCACGCCAATTTTTTGATAAGCGCGTGATTGATATTGTGCGAGAAGCATTGCAAGAGACACAAGTAGCACCTGCCACTGTGCATTTTGAAGTGACAGAATCCATGCTGATGGAAGACGTGGAAAAAGCCGTAGATATGCTCACGCAATTAAGAGAGTTGGGCACCGCCATTGCCATTGATGATTTTGGTACAGGGCATTCTTCCATGAGTTATTTGAAGCAATTTCCGGTAGATACCATTAAGATTGATAAGAGTTTTGTACGTGGCTTGCCTGTGGATAGTGTGGACACTGCAATTGTGGAAGCGATTTTTGCGTTGGCAAAAAGCCTGAAGCTGGATGTGGTGGCAGAAGGGGTAGAAACAGTACAGCAATTGGACTGCTTAAAACATAAGCATTGCTCAAAAGTGCAGGGCTATTTATTCAGTGAGCCAGTTTCTGCAGAAAAGATCGAAAGCTATCTAGCAAAATCCAGCAAGTTAGCCCACCACTAAACCACTGCTAAGTCGACGTATCGGTTGATTGCAGGTATTGCCCAATCAGGTGCATCATCCGCACCGTGGTGCCGGTAGATGCTTTGCTAAAGTCTAAAGCCGCAAGCCCCATTTTTTCGCGCTTACTCGGGTTGTCTATCAAAAACTGAATTTTTGCCCGCAGATTGTCCACATCGCGCACTTGCGTTGCAGCACCAGATTGCACAGCGCCTTTGGTGGCCTCTGCAAAGTTGTAAGTGTATTTGCCAATCAAAATCGGTTTGCCCATGCTGGCCGCTTCAATCAAATTTTGCCCACCGTATTTGAGTAGACTGCCACCAATAAAGGCAAAATCACTCGCGGCATAATACGTGTAGAGCTCGCCCATGCTGTCGCCTAATACCACTTGAATGTCTTCTGTGAGCGTGGTTGTGAGTTGACTGCGGCGGATGTAAGGAATGTGACGGCTTTTTAGTAGCTGTTCAACTTCATCAAACCGTTGTGGGTGGCGCGGCACAATCACGGTCAGCAACGGTAAGTTTGCAATGGCATCTAAAATCAAAGGCTCTTCACCCTCGCGCGTACTGGCCGCCACAAATACGGTACGTGTGTTGCCAAATAAGGCACGTAGTTGCTGGCCGAGCACTTCGCTTTCGGCTGGTGCGGTCACATCAAATTTTAAATTGCCTGCTACCATGGTGTGTGGTGCACCCAGCAGTTTAAAGCGTGCTTCATCCTCGTTCGATTGTGCTGCAATTAGCGCAAACTTGCTTAACCCATTTTGCACCAATCGGCCTAGTTGCACATAGCCTTTGGCCGATTTTTCTGACAAACGCGCATTGAGTAATAGTTGGGGTACTTGGTGACGGTCACACGCATCAATCAAATTAAACCAAAGCTCTGTTTCCATAATTAAGCCTAGCTTGGGCTTAAAGTGCTTCACAAAGCGGTTCACTGCAAACGGCACATCGTAGGGCAAATACACGCGCAATATATGGTCACCAAACAACTGCTCGCTGGTGGCTCTGCCTGTGGGGGTGGTGTGCGTGAGTAAAAGCTGGTACTGCGGATATTGTGTCAACAGAATGTTGACTAGTGGTGCTGCTGCGCGGGTCTCGCCCACGGAGACACAATGTATCCAAATAATCGGTTTGCGCGATTGCGTACTATAAAAGCCAAAGCGTTCTGCCCAATGTTGCAGATATTCAGGCTGCTTGATGCCGCGCCATAATAACTTGAGTGGGACGAACGGCAGGGCTAAATACAGCAATAAAGTATACAGGGCGTGCGGCATGGCGTTATTTTCTCACAAACAGCAGCGGGTTGAGTACGCTTTATGTTGATTTGCGGGTGCGAAGGCGTATTGAGTGCTGTGAATAGTCAACTATTTTCCACCAAAATATTTTTTGCGAATTTATTGGGGGTAAGTAACCGCTCACCTCGCCTCAATCCAAGCAGGCATCGCAGCTTGAAAAATGCAACTAAAAAATGCGCAAATTTGGTGCAAAAAAACCTGAAAATTGTTGTTGACGAACACTAAATAAAGGCATAAATTTGCACCCAGTGCACAATATGTTGTGTTTATGGTAAGTTTTTACACTAAAAAACTACCGAAGTATTAATAATCAGTAAGTTAGAAAAATTCAATCAGTTTGCATGGTTTAAATATACATTTTAGGCCATGCATGTACTAAAAATAACGTAACAATAAAAATGAAGCGTAACGGGAGCAAGTGATGCTAAAAGCAGTCGAATCCACCAAAAAAGCCGATCAAGCAGCAGATGAGTCTGCGCAAATTCCAATTCAATCTGTCTCCTTAGATATTTGGGATAAAAAATATCGCCTCAAAGCCAAAAACGGTGACCATGTAGACAAAGACATAGATGATTCTTACAGCCGCGTGGCGCGTGCATTGGCCGATGTAGAAACAACCGAAGAGAAAAAAGCGGAATGGCATGAGCGATTTTTATGGGCATTGCGCCGCGGTGCGATTCCGGCTGGCCGCATCACCTCTAACGCAGGCGCGTTAGAGCACAAACCTGCTACTTCTACCATTAATTGCACCGTATCTGGTGTGGTGGAAGACAGCATGGACAATATTTTGGGTAAAGTGCACGAGGCGGGTTTAACCCTTAAAGCCGGTTGCGGTATTGGTTACGAGTTCTCTACACTACGTCCAAAAGGCGCATTCGTCGCTGGCGCTGGTGCTTACACTAGCGGCCCACTAAGCTTTATGGATATCTACGACAAAATGTGTTTCACCGTATCTAGTGCGGGTGGTCGCCGTGGTGCGCAAATGGCTACGTTTGATATTAGCCACCCAGATGTCACAGATTTTATTAAAGCCAAACGTGAGAACGGTCGTTTACGCCAATTCAATTTAAGCTGCCTGATTACCAAAGAATTTATGGAAGCAGTGAAAGCCGATGCAGAGTGGAAATTGGCTTTCCCTGTCACCGAAAAAGAAGCCATTATTGATGGCTTGAATGTGAACGATGAAGCGCATGTGGTATGGCGCGAGTGGCCAGTGAAAGGCAAGTATTTGGCCAAAACTGAGGGCAAAGATGCTGGTAAAGTAGCCTGCCGCGTTTACAAAACCATTAAAGCGCGCCGCCTGTGGGATGTGATTATGTCCTCCACTTACGATTTTGCTGAACCAGGCTTTATCTTGATTGACCGTGTGAATGAGATGAATAACAACTGGTTCTGCGAAAATATCCGCGCAACCAACCCGTGTGGTGAGCAACCATTGCCACCTTATGGTGCTTGCTTGTTAGGCTCAGTCAATCTCACTAAATTTGTGCGCAAACCGTTTACCGATGACGCCTATTTTGACTGGGATGAGTACCGCAACGTAGTCGCTATCTTTACCCGTATGTTAGATAACGTGGTAGAAATCAACGGCTTGCCACTGCAACAACAACGTGACGAAATTGCACGCAAACGCCGTCATGGCATGGGCTACTTAGGCTTAGGTTCTAGCCTTACTATGCTGAAAATGAAATACGGTGAAGAAGACTCCATTAAATTTACCGAAGAAGTGACCCGTGTGATGGCCGAAGTAGGCTGGGAAATTGGTGTGCAATTGGCCGATGAAAAAGGCGCCGCACCGATCATGGAAGAGAAGTTTGAAGTGACGGCTGACATGTTAGCCAAACGCCCGGAAATGGCCGCGGATGGTATTAAAGTCGGTCAGAAAATCGCTGGCAAAGTATTGTTAGGTAAATACAGCCGTTATATGCAACAGTTCCCAGAAGGCTTGCGCAACCAAATCGCGACTAAGGGCGTGCGCTTTACGCACCACAGCTCTATCGCACCAACCGGTACCATTTCATTGAGCTTGGCTAACAACGCCAGCAACGGTATTGAGCCAAGCTTTGCCCACCACTATGCACGTAACGTGATTCGTGAAGGCAAAAAATCCAAAGAGAAAGTCGATGTATTCTCGTTTGAGCTGTTGGCGTACCGTGAGTTGATTAACCCAAAAGCCATGCCGTTTAGCGATAAAGAAGATGAGAAGTTGCCAGATTACTTCTTGGATTCATCCACCATCATGGCCAAAGCGCACGTGGATATTCAAGCGGCCTCACAAAAGTGGATTGATAGCTCAATCTCTAAAACCATTAACGTACCTACCGATTATGATTTTGAAGATTTCAAAAACATCTATCTGTACGCCTACGACAAAGGCTTGAAAGGTTGTACTACTTTCCGCTTTAATCCTGAAGCGTTTCAGGGCGTATTGGTGACCGAGAAAGATTTGGAAAACACCACTTACAAATTTACCTTAGAAGATGGCACTGAGATTGAAGTGAAGGGTAACGAAGAGATTGAGTACGATGGTGAGATTCACAGCGCGGCTAATCTGTATGATGCACTAAAAGAAGGCTACTACGGCAAATTCTAATTTTAAGCTGCTTAGCTTGTGAATACGGCGTTGCAGTTTAATTTTTAATCCTCATGTACTACTTGTACATTCCGGTAAAAAATTAAACTGCGCCTTGTCTTCACTGCGCACGCTACGCTTAAAACTCAGGCAAAAAAGGGTTAAGAAATAGTAAAAAATAATTGAATCAAAGTGGGAGGGGTTGTCATGGCACATGCACTACAAACACACGTTCAAACAATGAAAACATGGCTTGCAAACACTAAGGCTGAGTGGTCGCCGCTGCAAGAGCTCAAGTATTTAGGAGAAATATTATGGCAGTTAAAATAGAAAAAAAGATCACCGCTTACAAATTGGTGAGCGATGAAGACAAAGCCCAAGCAGCAGAGCTGAAAGAAGCCAATGCCAAAGTGGTGCAACTGGGCGAGCCGCTAGACCGCCCAGAAAAAATCACGGGTTCTACTTATAAAGTCAAAACGCCAGTGACCGAGCACGCACTCTACATCACCATTAACGATGTGGTGATGAACGAAGGCACGCCACAAGAACACCGCCGCCCGTTCGAGATTTTTATCAACTCCAAAAACATGGATCACTTTCAGTGGATCGTTGCCCTCACGCGCGTGATGTCAGCGGTGTTCCGCAAAGGTGGCGATGTCACGTTCTTGGTAGAAGAACTTAAAAGTGTGTTTGAACCAAGCGGCGGCTACTTTAAAAAAGGCGGCAAATTTGTACCTAGCTTGGTGGCCGAGATTGGCGAAGTGGTAGAACAACACTTGCAAGAAATTGGCATGCTTAAAAAACCAGGTTTGGATGAGCATCAACAAAAATTGGTACAAGAGAAAAAAGCGGAATACCTAGAAAAGCACGCCAAAAGCGGTGATGAAATGAATGATGAGGGTTTCCCTAAAGGGGCAAGCCTATGTAAAAAGTGTAATACCAAAGCCAGCATTATTATGGATGGGTGTTTGACTTGCTTGAATTGTGGTGAGAGTAAGTGTGGGTAACACAACAGAATGGAGCACAACAGGACTCGATACAACCGGAAGTTGTTGCGAACAATTTGTTGATGCAACTACGGGAGGTGACACTCTCGGCTGCGCGCAAGTCAAGCGCGCTTATAGGTGAAGTTTTGTAGGCTCTGCAAGCCAAAGGCCCAGACACCCCTGCATAATCAGCCGTTGCTTTTAATCATTCTAGATAGATTAAAAGCTAGCGCCCGGCAAGGCGCAATATAAATAGCCCACTTTAACTAGTTGGCAGGCCTGCTAGCATAAACAAGGTGTAAATCATGTTTAAATTAGCAACTAAAGCGGTAAGGCTAGAAGTAGATTTGCGACCAGTATTTAGATTTATCTTATTGCTGGTTATACTTTTGGTTTAGTAGTGGCGGGTGAGCGTAAGCTCACCCGTTTTCTTTTTGCCTCTAGGCGAGTTACTTTACTTTTACTTGCTCAAAAGTAAAGTAACCAAACAAAAGAGCACCCCACTGCCGCTTGTTTCCTTCGGTCTTAGCGCCGCATCTGCGTGGTGACTGCGGAACTCACGCTTTCAGCGCTCAAACAGTCCTCGTCACCCTAGCATTTGCCGCTCAAGCCTACGGCTCGGCATAGGGGCTGAAAAGCAAACTATGCGAAGATGCGGCTACGCCTGACACGTAACACACGCTAACCACTTCTAATCTATTTCGCATGCAACCTAGCATTGAGCTGGTCTATCACTTCTGCCCAATCGGCGTCTTTCAAAATCTCTTCACGTAAAAATGCGGCTTGTGCTGTTGTCCAGTAGGGCGCGTCAGCCAATGAAATATAGCCCGCTAAATGGCTATGCGTTTTGATGAAGTTTTCGATCTCTTCATCACCAGCAGGTAAGCCGAGTTGGGCGAATAGATTGTTGAGTGTGTGTAGTGAAGATTCCATGATGCTGACTCCTAAAGTCGTAATTTCAAAGTAATTCTTCCACGTGCTTTTTAATATTGGCAGCGATTTTTCTAGTGGGTAAATCGTTATCATCACCGCCAAACGGGTCTTCAATTTCTTCGGCAATCAGTTCTAAGCTGGCTAACACATAGAAAATAAACACCACGATTGGAATCACGTAGTAGCCCAAACTAAACACATAGCCAAACGGCAATGTCATGATGTAGAAGAAGATGAATTTTTTAATGAACGCACTGTAAGAATAGGGAATCGGCGTGTTTTTAATGCGTTCGCACACGCCGCAAATATCGGTAAACGATTGCAGCTCTGCGTTGATAATATAGAACTGGTCGCCCGTGATTTTGCCTGATGTATAGAGTTCGTTGGCTTTTTGAAACAAGTGTTTAGCCACTTGGTTTGGGCTGTGTTTGCGGTGGTCTATTTCTAAATCTAAACCTTCAAACAACACTTTGCTGGCATCTTCATTCAATAAGTGTTTAGAGAGCACCGAGGCATATGCTGGAATCGCGCTTTTGAAGAAATTTCTGTCGGCCTCAATGGATAAATAGGCGGAAAGTTTAAGGGCTAGGTTACGGCTATTGTTAACCAGTGCGCCCCATGCTTTGCGGCCTTCCCACCAACGCTCATACGCGGTGTTGGTTCTGTAAGCCAATAATAATGACAATACAAAACCGACGGTGGTGTGCATTAAAGGGATATTTTTTACATGGCTTTTATCGGAAAGTTGCCAGAATTCTATCTCCAAGTACGCAATGCCACCGGCATACAAGCCTATGAATATCATCATGGGAATGAGTTGTCGAAAGGTGTCCGATTCATGAAATCGGAAGATAAAGGTAATCCAGTCTTTTGGGTTGTATTGAATCATGTTTGTGTGTATTGAGAAGTTGAGGCCAGTTTAACATGGCAAGTACGCTTGAACGGATTACTCCAAACTGGCTGCTGACAAATTGATTGATTTAGTTTTGAAATAACAGTCACTAGTGTCAGACTCCATTTTAGGCATAAAAGTTAGCTGCGTATAAATCACCGTTTGATTTTAGGTGGTGCATTTTTACTGGCAATTTCAGCCATGCGCGTTTGTTTTGCTGTTTCTTCGTCTCGCACAGCATCAATCACGCGGATCACACTTTTTAAATCGACAGGTTGGTTGCTTTCTTGGTATTGCCCTGTTAATTCAACCTCAAGGCTAAGCGCCCCATGCGCATAGAGCGCCCAAATCTCTTTGCCATATTGTGTGTTGAGTAGATCGGGCGCAAATTGGCCAAAAAAGCTGGATAAATTGCCAACATCTCGGGCTAACATGCTCATTGCGTGATTATTGCCTGCGGCATCTACGGCTTGGGGTAGGTCGATAATCACTGGCCCATCGTTGCTCAATAAAATGTTAAATTCAGACAAATCACCATGCACAATACCTGCGCACAACATGCGTACGACTTCCCTAATGAGGGTGTGATGATGTTTGCGCGCATCTTCTGCAGTAAAGGTTAAATCGTTGAGTCTAGGCGCTGCGTTGCCATCTGCATCCGTCACCAGCTCCATCAACAGTACGCCTTCGTAAAAGTTGTAGGGGGTTGGTACACGCACGCCAGCATTGGCAAGCCGATACAAGGCATCCACCTCTGCACTTTGCCAGGCTTCTTCTTGCGCTTGTTTGCCGTATTTTGAGCCTTTTGCCATGGCGCGCGCCTGACGGCTGCTTTTGACTTTACGGTTTTCTGTGTAGTCCACACTTTGGCGAAAGCTACGTTTATTCGCTTCTTTATACACCTTGGCGCACAGTGTTTCTTCACCTCGACGTACTATATATACAGTTGCCTCTTTACCGCTCATCAATTGGCGGCTAACCTCGTCAATGAGGCCATCTTCGATCAAAGGTTCTAGTCTTTTGGGAGTTTTCATAGGGGTGGATCATACGTGTTTAACGGGGTGACCGTAAATTTTAATGATTGATAACGTGAAATTGTTTATCCAACCAAAAATTCAATTTGGATATACATTAGGAGATGTTAGCTTAAAACAAGTGGATGAGGCGGAAGGCAAAAAACTAATAGAAAGTGTAGACTTGGCCATGATTGAGTAATGCAGTCAGTAAGTGATATAGCTCCTAGCAATCCATGGCGCATGCCATACAAGACAAAAGCCGCTATCTGCGGCTTTTGTATTTTGAGCAATCACACTTAAATCAAACCCATATTAATGGCGATTAAAGTCTTTTTGCACTTTCTCCCAATTAGCAATTTGCTTTTCGGCTTCTTCTTGGCTGCAACCATACGCTTCTTGGATTTTGCCAGCCAACTCGTCGCGTTTGCCTTCAATCACATCCAGTTGGTCGTCGGTTAACTTACCCCATTGTTGCTTCACTTTACCTTTTAGTTGTTTCCAGTTTCCTTCGATTTGATTTCTATTCATCATAGCTCCTTAAAACATTGATTAAAGATGAGTACATCGAAGCCATATTTAACGCTCATCGAGCCATTAGAAACATAAGGCAGATTCTTAATTGTGTGTAAGAAAGCGCCTATACACATATAAAAGGGTAGTTGAAGAAAGCGGGTTGAATATCAGTTGTCCTGCTTAATTAATATTCACCAACGTCGCAACACTAGGGGATGCCAATAATTTTGAGATATTCTTCTAGCGTGAGGGTGAGTTGCTCTAGTGATTCACTGACTTCGTTGAGGTGGACGTTGGAGTTAAGGTGCAGTTGCTCCAGTAGCGCTTTATGTTTTTCAAGTGCATCCAAATGTGCTTCAAGCTTGGTGTCTTTTAGGTCGTTTGCCATGGCGTGTTCTCCTTATTAGCGCTAGCACTCTTGCTTAGACACACCCCAGCCCGTAAGGTTGAAGTGTGTTTTGGTTGACGCTGTTGATACTTCTAAGCCTACTGCTTTAGTGACGCAATATCCACTACAAAACGATATTTCACATCACTTTTTAGCATGCGCTCATAAGCGTCGTTAATGTACTGGGCATCAATCATCTCCACATCGCTGACAATATTGTGCTTGCCGCAGAAATCGAGCATTTCTTGTGTTTCTGCAATGCCACCAATCATCGAGCCTGCCACATGGCGGCGTTTGGTAATCAAGTTGGCACCGTGCATTTCTAATGGGTCTAGCGGGCCTACCAATACCAAGGTCTTGTCACGTTTAAGCAAAGCAATATACGGGTTTAAATCATGCGCGACAGGCACGGTATCAATAATCAGGTCAAAGCTGGCAGCGTGTTTGGCCATGTCATCCGGATTTTTAGAAATAAGCACTTCACTTGCCCCTAAGCGCTCCGCATCCACGGCTTTGCTGGCAGAAGTGGTAATCATCACTACTTTGGCGCCCATGGCAGCGGCGAGTTTTACCCCCATGTGCCCTAAACCACCCAAGCCGATAATGCCGACTTTTTGGCCGGGTTGTACGTTCCAGTGTTTGAGGGGTGAGTACAAGGTAATGCCTGCACATAGTAAAGGCGCAACCGCTTTGGTGTCCAGATTTTCCGGCACATTCACTACATAGTTTTCATCCACAGTAATGCGCTCGGCATAACCACCAAACGTCAATCCGCCATGTTTGGGGTCTTTGGCGTTGTAGGTAAACACGGAGTCATCGCAATATTGTTCTACCCCATCATGACAGGCTTCACAATGGCGGCAAGAATCCACCATGCAGCCCACGCCCACCAATTGGCCAACTTTAAATTTAGTGGCATGACTGCCTATTTGGCTAACCCTGCCCACAATCTCATGGCCTGGCACCATGGGGTAAAGCGAGCTGCCACCCCATTCGTTTCTGGCTTGATGAATATCGGAATGGCAAATGCCGCAATACAAAATATCAATGAGCACATCGTGATGGCCGGGTTCGCGACGATCGATACTCATAGGGGCCACGGGTGAGGTGGCATTTTGCACACCATAGGCGACTGATTTCATTCTATCTCCTTAAAAACAAAAAGCTAACGCTGCTAAGAATGACAGAGTTTGCTTTGTATTGTTCGCCTAAATGAGATGATTTGCAGGAATTCAGAATCGCACATTCTGTGATTAATTGATTTTGTACATGCAATAGCTATCGCTTTATGCGTGCTGTTGCTAACATCTGGTTTGATAGTGATTAGGAATTTTTGATGTTAATGGTCATGCTACAAATGGCGTTGCTGATTGCCGTAGGCGTACTTTGGCAACGGTTTGCGCCTGCACATATTGCAGCCATTGCGCATCGACGTGCGCTTACCGATTTAGTGTTTTATATCTTGCTGCCAGCTTTGGTGTTACATGTGATCTGGCAAGCACCATTTGACGCCAGCAGCCTCAAAATCTCACTGACTGCATTGTCCACACTGGCAGTATCCATGTTGTTGATGTGGCTGTGTTTGAAATGCCTGAATGTGTCGCGTCCGCAACAAGGCGCATTGTTGTTGGCCGCTACTTTTCCAAACGCCACCTATTTAGGGCTGCCGGTCACCGGGCAAGTACTGGGTGATTGGACGCAAGTAGTGGTGTTGAAGTTTGATTTGCTTGCCTGCACGCCCGTGCTGTTAACCGCAGGCATATTAATCGCGCATCGTTTTGGCAACACACAGGACAAGATTCACCCACTGCAAGAACTGATGCGCGTGCCACCATTGTGGGCGCTGGCGATTGCCAGTGTGCTGAATGTCACCCATACGCCCCAGCCAGAATTGCTTGCACATGCTTTACAGACTTTATCCGGCGGTGTGGTGCCATTGATGTTGATTGCCTTGGGTATGAGTATCCGTTGGGATACCTTGCAGACACGTTTTATCCCCATGCTGTTGCCGGTATGCGTGATTGCTTTGGTAATAGCGCCACTGGTGGCGTTGGGTGTTGGTAGTACGCTGGGGTTGGAATCCAGCACGTTAACCGCAGTGGTACTGCTTGCCGCCATGCCCACCATGATTTTTGGCATTGTGATTTGTGAACGTTACCAGCTAGATGGCGCGCTATATGCGGCCGCGGTGTTTTTAACCAGCATACTGAGCATTGCAACGTTAACCATTTGGTTTCACGTGCTCTCAGGTTAGTTTAGGCGGGTGAATCCGCCTAATATAATATTCAAGCCAGTGTGATAAAACGCTGCGTTAGGTTTTGCATTGAATCACAAAGTGGTGTCTTGGCGGCATGTAAATGCCATCGCCTGCATCGGGGTATACCTCTTTATGTTGCGATACCGTCTTGTAGTCATTGACGCAAAGTTCTTGTGCCTTGGCCTTACATTTCTCTACACCGTTATTAAACTCACTACAACTGAAGGTATGCGTTTGTATGCCGTTATGATCAATGGTGGTGGATTGTACGCTGGCGCAAGAAATAAGCATTAACAGGGGTGCAAAACGTAAAATTTTTTTCATGATTTGTCTCCTTTGTTCTTTTTGAATTTATTTCATCATTTTGTCACATAGGTATGATAAGCGAGTGTGGGCTAAAGTTGCATGAACCTTTTATGACTAACTTCTCAGGCTTGGTTGTGCAATAAAAGGTGGGCTAAGGCTTATTCATTTGTTGGCGTGTTGGCAAAACGATTGCGCCATCGCTTTGATGACGAGGGACTGGCATCTGCCAGTGCACCTCGCCAATCAAGTTTTGCGCTGAGCTAAACGTGCTCAGTTATTTTTGGGTGTTAAGTGTGTTGAAAGCGGTCATCAAGTTGCGGTAATCCGGAATATGGTTAGAGAATAAGGTACCCAAACCCTCGATATCGTTACGCCAATCGCGGTGTAGTTCACAAGCCGCACCAAACCACGTCATCAACTGCGCACCCGCGGCAGACATGCGATCCCAAGCGGCATCACGTGTCAGTTCGTTAAAGGTGCCGGAAGCATCACTAATGACAAATACTTCAAAGCCCTCTTCCAGCGCAGAGAGTGCCGGAAAAGCAACGCAGACCTCGGTCACCACGCCAGCAATAATCAGCTGCTTTTTGCCTGTGGCTTTAATGGCTTTGACAAAATCTTCGTTATCCCAGGCGTTAATTTGGCCGGGGCGTGCAATGTAAGGCGCATCCGGGAACATGGCTTTGAGTTCTGGCATGAGCGGGCCATTGGGGCCAGTCTCAAAGCTTGTAGTTAAGATGGTGGGCAAGTTAAAGTACTTAGCCGCATCGGCCAGCGCCAATACATTGTTTTTAAAGCGGTCCGGGTCGATATCACGTACCAGTGACAACAGCCCGGCTTGGTGGTCTACCAGTAATACCGCTGCGTTATTTCTATCTAAACGTACATATGGTGTGCTCATTTTCATTCTCCTGTGGTGATTTGGTTAATTGCATTTAATCTTATGCGGTTAATGTAAAGCGGCCGCTGTTGTAATCGTTAACGGCTTGGTCAATTTCCTCCCAAGTGTTCATCACAAATGGGCCATGTCCAACAACTGGTTCGTTCAACGGTGCGCCGTTGAGTAATAGCACAACAGAATCTTGCTGTGCCTCAATTACTAACTCACTGCCTTCACGTTGCATCACGGCCAATTCAGATGGACGAATGATGTGTACATCGCCCAACTTGATGGCGCCTTTCAGTACAAACAGCGCAGTGGTTTCACCTTCGTTAAAACTGAATCGTGTGCTACCACCTGCCTGCAAACGCATATCCCACACATTCATCGGGCTAAAAGTGTTGGCTGGGCCTTGATGGCCATCAAGCGCACCTGCAATCACACGCACAGTGCCAGCACCGTTTTCCAGCGCGACTTCTGGAATTTGGCTGCGAGTAATGCCTTGGTATCCAGGTTTGGTCATTTTGTCTTTGGCTGGTAAGTTCACCCAAAGCTGTATCATTTCCAGCGCTCCACCGCGTTTAGCGTAGTCGTCGCCGTGATATTCCTCATGCACAATACCAGCACCGGCCGTCATCCATTGCACTTCACCTTGGCCAATCGTACCGCCCGCATTGGTGGAATCGTGATGTGATACTTCGCCTTCATACACAATGGTCACCGTTTCAAAACCACGGTGCGGGTGTTGGCCAACGCCTCTGCGCTCTGTGGTAGGCTCAAAGTTGGCTGGGCCAGCGTAGTCCATCAGCAAGAACGGTGACATCTCTTGGTAAATATCGCGATAAGAGAAAATGCTCTGTACTGGAAAACCATCGCCTACCCAATGGTTGCCATTGCTACGTTTGATAAAAGCTAGTTTTTTCATGGTGCGCTCCTTATTTGCTGTTGATGGTGTGACTATAGGCGCATGACTTTTATTTGAATAGATGGTTAAATGTGAAAACATTTTTCATTTAAATGAATAATTGGATCAACGCAGATGGATTTGAACGAAACCGCCATGTTCGTTAAAGTGGTACAAGTGGGCAGCTTTAGTGCGGCAGCACGGCAGCTACAATTGCCTACTTCTACAGTGAGTACGCGCGTGGCTAGACTAGAACAACGCTTGGGCACGACCTTATTGCAGCGCACCACCAGGCGCTTGCACTTGACCGAAGCAGGTAAAACCTATTTTGAACATGCTGTTTTGGGCTTAGGCCACCTGCACGAAGCCGAGGCGGCAGTCAGTGCCACCAAAGCCTTGCCGCAAGGTAAGTTAAAAATTACAGCCCCTGCCGATTTAGGTGATAACTTATTGGGTGAGCTAGTGCAGCAGGTACAGGCGGTGTACCCGGCATTGGAGTTGGAGTTGTTATTAACCGACCGTTATGTGGATTTGATCGCCGAAGGTGTGGATGTGGCGATTCGCACCGGAGAACTGCAAGACTCTAGCCTGATTGCTAAATCATTAGGCGATATACAATGGGCTGCCTTTGCCAGCGCAGACTATTTGGCGCAAGCGCCAACATTGCGCGAGCCGCAAGACCTGATTCAGCACCGCTGTATTCAATTTAGCCCGATGGGCCGTGAGAGTTGGACTTTGCAGCAGGTGGGTGGCAGCATGACCATTCCGCTTTCTGGCAAAACCATGGTCAATAGCATAGGCGTTGTACATGCCATGGCCAGTAATAGCCAAGGCGTGGCTTTATTACCCACGTATATTTGTAAAACAGCCGTGGCTGATAAGCGTTTGCAGCGTGTGCTGCCTGCATGGCAAGGTCGCAAAGATCCGTTGCATTTGGTATACCCGCAACAGCGTTATATGCCACCCAAGCTGCGTGCGTTTATTGATTTGGCACACACTATATTAAGTGTCAGCTTTCAAGATGCGCAGATAGCATAAAATACTAAGACATCAATAAGACTGAATATATTTGATCATGAAGGGAAATCGTCAGCATGGCTAAATCAATGCCAGAACGCTTATTAGACCAAAATGGAGCCCAAGGCGCATCTGTCGTCATTACGCACCGCGTACTGGCAGGCAAACAGCCAGAGTATGAGGCTTGGCTAAACGAGATTGGCCCAGTGTGCAAAGCCTCAGAGGGCTTACTAGATTTGCACGTGGTTCGCCCAATCAGCGGTATTACTGATACTTACACCATCATTATCCGCTATGACACAGAACAACACCTAAAGCAGTGGATGACGTCTGATGCACGCAAGCAACTAATTGCTAAAACAGAAAACATGCGTGTTGGAAGTGATGATTTTTATATCAGAAGTGGCTTAGATTTCTGGTTTGCCCCAGAGGGTGCCAAAGCCAAAATCCCAGTGCGGTGGAAGCAGTTTTTAATCACATGGTCTGCCATTTATCCCTTGGTATCATGCCTGCCGCTATTGCTGGTGCCATTGCTCAGACAATTGGGCTTGCCCACAAATCATTATGTAGATGTGCTGATTATCACGGCAATTGTGGTGTGGCTAATGGTGTACATAGTAATGCCGCGCTATACCAAGCTGGTGCGCAACTGGTTATTTAAGTGAACAAACCTTATGTGACTATAGTCCTATTAGCCACAGTAGCAGCACCATAAAATGCAGAACGGCTACGACTTAATGATGATAAGAGGAGTGATTGTGCACCGGTCAATATTGTTTCTCGCACTGATGGGATGTGCCCAGATGGTCGAAGCCAGGCCTAACTTTGCCGATACGCTAAATTTAGGCCATTCCATTGTCATGGTGACCACCGAGCTACCAAGTGGTGACAACGGGCGTGGGTCAGGCGTTGTGGTGAGTAAAGAATATGTGGCGACCAATTGCCATGTGATTGCCAATACCAATGGTGCCAATATTGCTAAATTTAGAGACGGCTATCGCCCGATTGCAATTAAAGCCAACTGGCGCCGCGATTTGTGCTTACTGAAATTTGATCCCTTACCCTTTACGCCGCTGCCTATGCGCGATAGCAGTACATTACAGTATGAAGAAGAGGTGTTCAGTCTTGGTTTTCCGGCAGGGGCGAACGTGCCGCAACCTTCGTATGGCAATATCAAAGGTAAGTATATGTACGATGGCAGCTTAATTGTGCGTTCAGATGCCTCGTTTGCCATGGGCTCTAGCGGTGGTGCGCTGTTTGATGCGCAGTTCAATTTGATTGGCATTACTACTTTTAAGAGCCCAGGCCATGACGGTTTCTACTACAGTTTGCCCGTGGAATGGATTAAAGAATTAATGAACGCGCCGGAAACGTTTAGCCTTAAAACGCAAGAGGTGCCATTTTGGGCTTTACCGCTAGAGCAGCGGCCATATTTTATGCGGGTGGTGATTCCATTTCAAAACAAAGAATGGGGCACCTTAAAGGGCATCGCCAATCAGTGGATAGTGCAAGAGCCTAACTCAGTAGATGCTTGGTATTTTTTAGGGGTGGCAGAAGAAGGCACTGGCGAGCTTGAATTGGCCAAGCTACATTTAAACAAAGCTTATCAACTCAACCGACGCGATTTAGATGCCATGCTGGCATTGTCGCGCGTGGCATTCGCACAAAAAGATGTCATGGCATTGGAATCACTGGAAGCCCCAGTGAAAGATCTTAACCAAGATGAAGGCGAGAATATCGCTTTAAAAATAAAGCAGTTAAAACTAGGTAGCTAATAAAGCTAGACGGTAGCCGTTTGCATTATCCTATTCAAATATAGCCAACTAGGTAGCGATTAAATTGGCGGCGTATCGCCGCAGCTGGTGTTAAGCCATTTAGCCTGAATGTCCGCTTTTTCATTCACCGGGTTACCTTGTAATGTGCCACTAAATCGGGATTGACCGGTAAAGTGTTGCGCACTCGTGAGATTGCCTTCTGCGGAACCATTGCCTTTTAAATCTGCACCATTGCAGCTAAACGCCAGCTGGTAGTGATTGCCGGAGCGGTTAGCGTTTTGTGTGGTGCAACCCGCCTGCGCCTGGTAGAAGTTGGGCAGGGTTTTCTGATTTGCCATTTCTTGCGTGATACATACTTTGGAAATGGCTGCGCCATTTGCGATTTGAGGCATATCCACACCATAGTCTTTGGCGAGCGCTTCAATGTCTTGCATTTGACCAGATGGAATATGTGGAACCAAACGCAACAAATCAGAGCTTGTAGTGACTTCCCATAGCCCGGGTTGCATATTGTAATCAGCGGCGTGGGCAATGGTGACAAATAGTAGTGCTGACAGTGACAAGCCAAAACGTAATGAATGCATGCGGTACCTACAATGTAATTTAACTCAATTTTAGAGAACGGGCTTGTGATATAAGTTCATCTGAATGTGGCTTGTAATGGACTATCTGCGTTGTCATGGTCAATGTAGCTAGCCATTTTTAGTGGCTTTTAGATGCAGTTTTTATACATGCGTTCACGAATACCATGCTGTTTTTTAAGACATTTACGGCAATTCACTATAAAATGCCAGTTCAATTAGAGCTGCTGCAGTCTTAATTTTGGAGTAACAATATTTAGATTGTGTATGTGCTATTTGGTTGGCTGCACATCATTATCTTTCTATAAATGTTACTTACAATTTCAATATGTCTGACCAAATAACAACAAAAAACACGCAAGTCAGCACGGAGCTTGCAAAGTGGACGATTCCGATTCGAAAATGGGCTATCTGGCAGGATGGTGTGGATCAACATACCACACCGGATGTTAGTTTCATTGATGCAAACTCCCGTAGAAAATTAAGCAGATTTGCCAAAATGGCACTGAAGGTTGCACACGACTGTAGTGACGATGTGCCTCAAGCCCATTTTGTGTTCGCTTCCCAACATGGGGATATTGTACGTACAACAGAGATGCTGTTCGATTTGGCAAGGCAAGAAGAGTTATCGCCTACCGTGTTTAGCATGTCTGTATTAAATGCGTGTGCGGGCATGTACTCTATTGCAAAACGAGATCACTCCCCTTCCATTGCAATATCCGCTGGCGCATCCAGTTTTGGCTATGGCCTGTTAGAAGGTGCATTCCACCATCTGAATCATCCGGATACGCCGGTGATTTATGTTTATGTGGACGAAACCCCCCCCTCTATTTATGGTGATACAGCGCGTATGTTGACCCGTGCGCATGCCATCGGTGTGTTAATTGCAGACCATGCAACGGTCAACGTGAGCTGTCAAATGACGGCGAGTGCGAGTGATGCTGACTCTACGACTGCCCAATCTGTTTCGTTTATGGATGGTTTGTTAAACCATCACAACGCGCACTGGGAAGGCGAAGGCATGCGCTGGGATTGGACTTATAGTGAACGCTAAAATCAATTATTACTGGCGCTTGTTGGCGACAGGTGCTTGTTTCGCTGTGTTTGGAGTGGGTGCGCTCATCATGGCGGTAATTATTTTCCCGGTAGTGAGTCTGCTTGCTAGAAAAAACAAAGCAAAGTATGCAAGATGGGTCATTCACAAAGGGTTTGCTGGGTTTCTCTGGTTGATGCAAGCCAGCGGCGTTTTAAAGTTTGAGATCAAAGGCGCTGAAAAACTAAAGCAATGCAGCAATGTGCTCATTCTGGCAAACCACCCCACATTAATTGATGTGGTGGCATTGATTGCGCATATTCCGAATGCGAGTTGCGTGGTCAAGCGCGCGTTGTGGAGCAATTTTTTTGTGGGTGGCGTTGTGCGTGCAGCCGAATACATTAGCAACTCTGATCCGGATAACTTGATTCAGGACTGTGCAGCCGATTTGAGAGTGGGGAACCCGCTCGTGATTTTTCCAGAAGGTACGCGCACTACGCCAAACAAACCTTTGAAATTCAAGCGGGGCGCAGCGCATATGGCATTGGATAGTAATGTCCCCATTATGCCGATTGTGATTAGCTGTAAACCCTCAACGTTAACGAAAGGTGAGAAGTGGTATACAATTCCCTCACAAAAAGCACACTTGTATATCGAGGTTTTTGAGTCACAATCCATCCATCATCTTGTTAACGCGCATGATGACCAGCAAGTAGTCACTGCACGGCAATTGACAAACACATTAGAACAACACTTTACCGAGGCAATCAATAAGCATGGAACAATTACGGCTTGAAATTAAACATCTGATCATCAACACTTTGGCGCTTGAGGATACCACGCCAGATGATATTGCAGATGACATGGCTTTGTTTGACGCAACTGGGCTAGGGCTGGACTCCATAGACGCGCTTGAAATTGGCGTGGCATTGCGTAAAAAGTATCATTTAACGATAGAAGCCAATAATGCAGATAATCGGGAGCATTTTTATTCAATTAGTAATTTAGCAAAGCTGGTAGATGCTCAATTAAAAGCTGCGCAATTAAAAGACACACAATTGAACAATCAATAAATCAAATACATACAGTTAGAAAATTAGGGGAAATAATAAAATGACTGATGAGGAAATCTTAATAAAATTAAAAGCAATTTTTGCGGATACTTTTGAAATGGACACATCCAATATCACCTTGGATTCTCATTTGTTTGAAGAGCTGGACTTGGATAGCATTGATGCCGTAGATCTCGCCATCAAATTGCAAAACATGACCGGTAAACGCATTAAGCCAGAAGATTTTAAAAATGTACGTACGGTAAGAGATGTGGTGGGTGCCGTACATCTACTACTAGCGCATTAAATATTGCTGTGCAGCTATCTACAATATCTAGATGCATGGCCGCATTCGGTGTTTGGATTGCTTATCCACTCATCATTTTCTTTGGGTTAAAATTCTTAACACCAAGGTATGTCGCATTGTTGCTGGCGCTATTGCTGTTGGTAAAGTGGCGTCGAGATGCGCATGTTTGGCTGAAAAGTTTGGCCAAAATAAATGTAGCGATATTCTTCATGTTGCTCACAGTCATCCTGCTGACTTTTGTCCTGAATAGCGAATATTTACTACGGCTATACCCAGCATTGGTCAATCTAGGGATGCTGGTTTTGTTTGGTGCTTCCCTTCTATTCCCGCCTTCTATGGTTGAAAGTTTTGCACGGTTGAAATCTCCAGACCTCTCGCCGGAAGGTGTGCAATACACAAATACCGTGACTAAAATCTGGTGTCTGTTTTTTATAGCCAACGGCGCAATTTCGCTCTATACCGCTTATTTCTGCAGTCAACATGTGTGGGCGTTATACAACGGTTTAATTGCTTATGTGTTGATGGGTATTTTGTTTGCTGGTGAGTGGCTTGTCCGCCCCAAACAGCTAGCAAGCACTACCAAAGAGTAGCCATGCTGATTCCGCTACATCAACTTGCGATACAGCACAATGAACCTGACTTCAATGTTTGTCATGATGGTCAGGCATTTGTGACTTGGCGCGTGTGGATTGCCCGGGTGCGTGCACAAACAGCGGTACTTAAAAGCCGTACTGAGCAGCGCTGGCTATTGGTGAATGAAAATCCATTGGATTTTGCGGTGCTTTTCTTTGCGCTGCTACATGCAAACAAGCAAGTGATTATTCCTGCCAATGGGCTACCAGGAACGCTGAGCCAGTTAGCGGGTGTTTACGATGCAATTGTCACGGAAAGTTTGCCCACGCATTTGGATGATGACAGCAATGCATTATCAGCATTAGATGTCGATGCGATCAGTATCGTGTTGTATACATCCGGCAGTACCGGCATGCCTAAGGCCGTGCCTAAACGGCTCAGGCAGCTTGAGGCTGAACTGGATGTGTTAGAAGCGCTGTGGGGCAGTTCGATCGGGCAGTCCACGGTGATTGCCACCGTGCCACACCATCATATTTATGGCTTGCTGTTTCGTATTTTATGGCCACTTGCGGCGCGCAGAGTATTTGATACCGTGACCTGTAGCCATCCGGACGATATTGCAGTACGCATTGCCATGTTTGATCATACTGTGTTGATCTCAAGCCCGTCACAACTAGCGCGTTTGCCTGAGCTTGCGACTTTAACTACGTTGAAGTCATTGCCACGCATGATGTTCTCTTCCGGTGGCGCATTGTCTGCCTTAGCTGCAACACAGCTCTCACAAGCGTTGGGTCGTGCGCCGACAGAGGTGCTGGGCAGTACTGAAACGGGCGGAATTGCGTGGCGTTGCCAAACCGATACAGATGCATGGACAATGCTGCCAGGCATTCACTTGCAAGTAGAAGCATCTGCCCTACCAAGCCAGCCGATCTTGCATTCACCATTTTTGTTCGATGAGCAAGTTGTGCTCATGGACGATTTAATTGAGTGCTTGCCCAATCAAACTTTTAGGCTATGTGGCCGGGCAGACAAAGTCGTCAAAGTGGAGCAAAAGCGTCTCTCTTTAACGGAACTAGAGCAGGTGTTAATGAAACACGCTTGCATAGCACATGTAGCTGCGCTGGTGGTGACAACCCGTCGTGAGAATGTGGCGGTTGTTGCGGTACTGAGTACATCTGGTCGAGAGATGTTATTGCGTGATGGGCGTAATGCCTTAATTAAAGCGCTCAGACAATATCTAACCCCCTATTATGAGTCGGTATTGCTGCCTCGTTATTGGCGCTTTGTTGAGGCGTTTCCTATGAATAGTGTAGGTAAAGTGACGCATGCGCAGATGATGGCTTTATTTGACAATGTCACCGCGAAGGCCACCGTAGAATCAGAAGCTGATTCAGAAGTGGGGCGTAAACATGCTACTGCCTGAGGTCACGTTAATACAAAGCGAAACAGACACAGTGCGGGTGTTTTCATTCAACGTCCCCAAAGAACTGGAGTACTTTAAAGGGCACTTCCCAACCTTGCCTGTATTGCCTGGCGTGGTGCAAGTGCATTGGGCCATGCACTTTGCAAACCAACAGTTTTCTATTGATGGCGTATTTTCGCAGCTAGACAACCTAAAATTTCATGCCGTGATATTGCCAGAAACGCAGCTCGAATTGACGCTGCAATGGCATGCAGATACATCTTGTTTGGATTTTACTTATCGTAATGCGCATAAAAAATACTCTGCAGGCAGAGTCGTATTTCACCAAGGGATGACTGAAACACATGCAGTTTAATCCTTGTTTTCTCATCCCTATCTTTAATCATCATGCCACCATTGGGGATACGGTGGAAAAGCTCACGCAGTATCAGCTACCTATTTTTATTGTGGATGATGGCAGTAATGCCGAGACACAAAAAGTCCTTGCTGCATTGGCCATGCGTTACAACAGCATTCACCTGTTGCGCCTGCCCGTCAATGGTGGAAAAGGCGCGGCGGTGATTCATGGCATGTTGCAGGCCCATCAGTTAGGCTTTAGTCACGCGCTGCAAATTGATGCTGATGGGCAGCACCATATACCGGATGCTGCACGGTTTCTGGCAGAGGGAGCTTTGCATCCCGATAGTGTCATTTGTGGTCAGCCTATATACGATGATACCGTGCCTAAAGGTCGTTTGTATGGTCGATATGTGACGCATTTTTGGGTGTGGGTAGAAACCTTATCTTTCGCCATTAAAGATTCAATGTGCGGGTTTCGTTTGTACCCTTTGGCCGCTAGTTGTGCATTAATTGACGATGTAGAGCTGCCTAAACGTATGGATTTTGATACAGCCATCGCGGTACGCTTGGCGTGGCGTGGTGTGCAATTTATTAACATTCCCACACGCGTGATTTATCCGGCTAACGGGCTCTCGCACTTTAATATGTGGCATGACAACCTCCGTATTACAAAAATGCATACACGATTATGTTGTGGCATGTTGTTAAGGTTGCCATGCTTGTTATGGCGGAAAATATTTCCGTATCCTACCGCTACACAACAGCATTGGTCTAAGCGTAAAGAGCGCGGCTCTAGCCTCGGGTTACGCGCGCTGGTGATGAGCTATCGTTTTCTGGGTAAGCGTGTTGCTACGGTATTGTTGTATCCCGTGGTCGCTTATTTTTACATCACCGGCACCAAGGCAAGACGTGCATCACAGGCCTATCTCAAGCGTATGCATACGCTAGGGGCAATCCCAAATGTGGGTTGGTCTATGTCTTTTCTGCATATGTTGGCATTTGCACGATCGGGCTTAGATAAGCTATCCGCATGGGTCGGCCATATGGCCAACGAGACAGTGGATTTTCCCAATCGGGCAGCATTAGAGCAAGTGCTTACTTCGGGCAAAGGGGCATTGCTGATTGGCTCTCATCTGGGTAATTTGGAAATGTCTAGGGCACTGGCTGTGCAGCGTCCTGGTACGGTGATCAATGCCGTGGTATATACCGATCATGCACAACACTTCAATCAAATGCTTACAGAAGCGAATGCTGCGTTTAATATTAACTTGGTGCAAGTGTCGAATTTTGGGGTAGCTACTGCGATTTTATTTCAGGAAAAGATTGATCGTGGTGAGCTCATCGTCATTGTGGGTGACCGTACACCACCAGCAGAAAATGGACGTGTTAGCTACGTTGATTTTCTTGGAAGCTCAGCGCCTTTTGCGCAAGGCCCGATGATATTGGCCAGTTTGCTTGCTTGCCCGGTGTACTTATTGTTTTGTTTACGTGAAGACAGCGGTTACCGTGTCCACTTCGAGCATTTTGCAGACCGTGTTCAGTTACCTAGAAAAACGCGTGAATCTAGTTTGCAATTGTATATTCAACACTATGCAGACAGGCTACAAGCGTACTGCGTAAAAGCCCCGCTGCAATGGTTTAATTTTTATGATTTTTGGCAAAAGTGATATTGAACATATGGATAACAAACAATCAATGCATCGTCATCAAGCGGTCATTATCGGCAATGGCCGTTTAAGTATTGAAGATGTATTAAGCGTAGCGCTTTGTGATGCTCCAGTCGCTATCTCAACAGAACACGCTTTTGAATCGCGGATACAAAAAGGCGCTGCGTTTCTGGAAAGTCTATTGGCAGATGGTGGCGTGGTGTACGGGGTTAACACAGGATATGGCGATTCTTGCACGGTCAGTATTCCACCCCATTTGGTTGCAGAGTTGCCGCTCCATTTAACCCGTTATCACGGGTGCGGGTTGGGTGCAATGTTAGATGAGCAAGCAACGCTTGCTGTGTTGGTGTGCCGCATTAACTCATTGGCACAAGGGTATTCTGGCGTGCGTATCATGCTATTGCAACAACTGGCCGCGTTGGTCAATCATCGCATTTTACCGATGATTCCTTCAGAAGGGTCGGTAGGGGCCAGTGGCGATTTAACACCCCTTTCTTATGTGGCGGCTACTTTGGTGGGTGAACGCAATGTGACCTATCGCGGGCAAACCCAACCAGCGATGGAGGCATTGGCTACGGCTGGATTAACGCCGCTCACACTTGCGCCCAAAGAAGGTCTGGCCATTATGAACGGCACGGCGGTGATGACTGCTTTAGCTTGCTTGGCATGGAAACGCGCTGACTATTTAACACAATTATGCAGCCGTATTACTGCACTCGCTTCTATTGCTTTACGTGGTAACCGTGGTCACTTTGATGCAAGGCTATTTGCGGCCAAGCCGCATGCCGGGCAAAACCAATCTGCAGCGTGGATATATAGTGATTTAAGTGACGAGTTTGCAGAAACCATACGGTTACAAGACCGCTACTCAATACGTTGTGCGCCACATGTGATTGGTGTCGCGCGTGATGCGCTGACGTGGATGCGTCGAGACATTGAAAACGAGCTAAATAGCGCAAATGATAATCCGCTCATTGATGTGGATGCTGAAGTGTTGTTACACGGCGGCCATTTTTACGGTGGCCATATTGCATTTGCAATGGATGCATTGAAAACAGCGGTAGCGAACCTTGCCGATTTGATGGATAGGCAACTGGCTTTGCTGGTGGACAGCAAATATAACCACGGGCTGCCACAAAACCTATCTGGCAGTACAGATGCACGTGCGGCGATTAATCACGGATTTAAGGCGGTGCAGATCGGTACTTCCGCTTGGACAGCCGAAGCGTTGAAACTGACCATGCCGGCCAGCGTATTTTCACGCTCTACTGAATGTCACAACCAAGATAAAGTCAGCATGGGGACGATTGCAGCGCGTGACTGTTTACGCGTGCTTGAGTTGACGGAACAAGTGGCGGCTGCACTGCTCATGGCAACCGTACAAGGCGTTAAATTGAGGGTGGAGACTGCTGATGAGACACCTACGCAACTCAAACCTGTTGTTGTGGACTTTATGGAAAAAATCTCCGCGCATAGCGCATTCCTAGATGAAGACAGGCCGCTGGACGTTGAGTTGGCCACACTGACCAACCTCATTAAGCTTGGCACTTGGGAGCTTTATGACAACACCTAAGCTGGTTGCAAACGTGCATATTGAGGTGCCGTTTCATGATGTGGATGCCATGAATGTGGCTTGGCATGGCCATTACATTAAATATTTTGAAATTGCACGGTGCGCATTACTGCGTACTTTTGACTATGATTATCCGCAAATGAAAGCTTCCGGCTATTTATGGCCGGTAGTGGAATGCCATCTTAAATATGTGAAACCCGCTACTTATGGGCAGCAGTTGCGCGTGGAGGCTACCTTGTTAGAGTATGAGAACAGAATCAAAGTGGGTTACCAGATATTTGATGCAGTGAGCGGAACAAGGTTAACCAAAGGCCATACCACCCAAGTAGCAGTAGATGCCGTGACGCATGAACTTCAGTTTGTCTCGCCGCCCATTGTGTTGGCTAATTTGGGATTGATTTCGCATGATTAATTGGAACGCACTGAGATGGATAGTCATGCTATGGATGACCATGGGCAGTTTGAATACTGCACATGCTGAACAACAAGACGTGTTAAAACAGCTGGGAAGCCGAGTAGAAAAACACGCAGTGTTGCGGGCGGATTTTACGCAAACCAAACAAATGGCTGCATTAAAACGGCCGCTCATCACTTCTGGCAAATTGTTGTACAGCAAAGTCCACGGGGTTGTTTGGCAGATTACTAAACCCTACCCGATCACTTATATTTTAAGTGAGGATAAGGTTATCGAAATATCGGCGGATGGCTATCGTAAAGAGCGCTCCGTGAAGGATATCCCTGGATTTGCGCAAATCAGCCGTATTTTTAAAGCCATGCTAAGTGGTGATGTAAATGCGTTGAATGCTTATTTCGAGAGCAAAGTGTTTGAGAACACAGTGCAGGCTGAGCCTAACCAAACGGCTTGGCAGCTGCAACTGACACCCAAGCAAACGCAAACATCACGTTTTATTCAAGAAATCGTGGTCACGGGCGACCAGTTTGTGACATCTATTCATATTCATGAGCCCAACGCCGCCAGCACGGCCATTTTGTTCAGCAATACCGAGGCAGCGCCGACATTGCGTGACGCAGAGCTAGCGTTGTTTCGTGGAAAATAGGCATGAAGCTGTTAAGCCCTGAAAGACTGAAGCTGCATGCCTTTATTTGGCTAGTATTGGCAGCTATGAGTGTCGTGAGTTGTATCGTACAATTCTCAAACCAGTCTCCACTACAGACGAATTTACTTGCGTTGCTACCTAAGACCGAGCGTAATGCAGTCGCCGAAGAGGCTGTCACGCAATTGGTCAATTCGGCAGGAAACCGGGTGCTGTTCTTGGTGGGTGCAAGTAGTCAGGAAGTAGCGATTACGGCGGCCCACAGCTTTGCTAATCAACTCAGAGCATTGAATAAAAACAGCGGCCAACCCGCTATGTTTAAACAGGTGTTTTTGGAAGTCCCCGCACTAGATACGAATCAAATCGCTGATTTTTACGCGCCTTATCGCTACAGATTGCTGACGCATGAAGATTACAAAGGTTTGTCTGATGGCCCTTTGCATTTAAACGATCAACTGCAACAAAAGCTATATGCGCCATTCCGTTTTGGCCTTGCCTTGCCGGTAGAGCAAGACCCCTTTGGTTTTGCTGACCGCTGGTTTGCACATTTGCCATTGAAGAATTTTAAATTGGAATTTGAAAATGGGTTGCTAGTCGGGCACAGCGCAGATAAAACGTGGGTGTTTGTTTCGGTAGATCCGGAAGGCTCGGCTTATAGTGATGTTACCCAAGATCAAGTCATGCATGCTATCACCACGGCAGAGTCAAGCTTAAAACAGGCGCATCCTGGTGTCGAATTACTGCGTGCCGGTGCAGTATTTTATGCAAGCAAAGCGCGCCAATCTGCCGAAAAAGAAATGCATATCATTGGCTTGGTTTCGTTATCAGGCATGTTGGTATTGCTTTATTTAATGTTCAGGTCCATTCGTCCATTGGTATTAGGTTTTTTATCAGTGGGCTTTGGTATTTGTACAGCACTTGCAGCCACCATTTACTACTATGGGGAAATTCATTTGATTACCTTGGTGTTTGGCGCCAGCTTAATCGGTGAGGCGATTGATTATGCGATTCAATACTTCTCTGCGCACTTGGGCGCAGGCAAAGATTGGGATCCTGTAAGTGGTCTACGCCGAGTGAGTCCAGCACTGATGTTAGCACTTACTACCAGCGTACTTGGTTACTGTGTATTAGCATTCATGCCTTTTCCGGCGCTGACGCAAATCGCTTTTTTTGCCATTATTGGGCTGGTGGCTGCATGGCTATCGGTGTATTTATTATTACCAGCCACGCTGATGCAGCCAAATTCACATCCGCCAGAAGCGGCAGTAGACATACCGCAGAGATTTCTCAATATATGGCAACGTTATATGACGAAACGTAGCTGCGTCATGATTGTGCTGGCGGTACTCGTCATCTCCGTGCCGGGCTTATTTAAATTAAAAGGGAATGATGATATCCGCTTATTAGTCACGCAGCCGCCTGAGTTGGTTGCGCAAGAGGCTAGCATTCGTCAAATTACCGGAATGAGTAACCAGCATCAATTTTTCTTGGTGGAAGGCGAAACGACGGAACAGTTATTGATGCATGAAGAGGTACTCACTCAACAACTGGATCAGCTAGTCGCGCGCGGGGAGCTTGCTGCCTATAGCGCGATTTCAACGTTTGTCCCTTCCGAAAGCCAGCAGCGTAAGCATCAAGCGGCATGGCAAGCCAACGTTTTCATGCACTCGACCTTGCTGAAAGAGACATTGGCTGAGGCTGGTTTGCGCGATGATATCGCAGGGGCGCTACAGAATGACTTTCAGCACAGCAACAAAAATTTGAATGTGGATGATTGGCTGAAAACCTCATTTTCTACGCCTTTCCGCCATTTATGGCTGGGCAAAACCCAGCAAGGGCATTACGCCAGCATCGTACTTTTGCAAGGCATCAGCAATCCGCAGCTATTAGCGCAATGGGCTGACGACCAAAACATTAACGCGGTGACCTATGTGGATAAAGCGCAGAGTGTGTCCACACTGTTTCATACATATCGTCTCTGGAGTGCCGTGTGGTTGGTATGTGCCATTGTCTTAATCTATGGCGTGCTAAGCTTCCGCTATGGTCCGCGCGTAGGGCTGGTGGTTTTGCTGCCTACATTGTTGGGTATCATGTTTACACTAGGCTTGTTTGGGTATCTCCATATACCGCTCAGCTTTTTTCATATGATGGGATTTATGTTGGTATTAGGCATAGGCGTCAATTACTCCATTTTTATGCGTGAGGGGATCATGGTGGATGTGAAAACACATCAAGCGGCGCTATTAGCCGGCGTGTTGTTATCGGCGGGTACCATGTTGTTGTCTTATGGCATGTTGATATTGAGTGAGATGCCCGTATTATCTAGTTTTGGTTTGACCATGCTAATGGGCGTGGGCTTTGCTGCATTATTATCTTTGATGGTGTTGAGTATTGAGCGCTAAGTATCTATAAATGAAAAATATCGTTCAATACATGATGTTATGGATAGTGCTGTGTACAACGGCTTGTACACACACGCCGTCTCGCTGCGTGCAACTGCCGTCGAATACAGGGCAATATTGTTTACAGCCATCTAGCGTCGTTGCGCCTTTTGCGGTGCAGCAAACGGTAGAAATAAATTATCGTGATGTACATGAAGTCATGATTACAGATTTGGATGTCAGTCAACATGGGCTACAAATGATTGCCTTTACGCCCTTTGGTCAGAAGCTCATGCAAGTGAACGATAATAACGTCAACATCGTTGCGGAAAACCCGCTTGGCGCCCGCTTAGATCCTGCCATGCTGGTCGCATTGTTGCAATTGGCGTTGTGGCCAAGCGATGCTGTCAAGCAAGGGTTAAGCCCTTCGTTAACGCTCATGGAAGCTGCGACAGAGCGCGCTGTACTTTCTGGAAATCAGGTTATTTTACACATGCAATATGCGAATAGATTGGTACCCTATCAACAATTAAGTATTGATATGCCACGTATGCAATTCAGTTTAAACATTAGCACTTTGGTGGATAGCACAGATGCAATTGCACAATAATGCCTATTATTTATCCGCGTTAGGTATCGTTAACGCACTTGGCAATGGTGTGGATGAGATATCACACAAGCTGTTCTCTGGCGATACAAGCGGGCTGGTATTAGAGCATGGATGGCAAGCAGACGGTGAGGCACGCGTGGGCCGTGTGCAATCTAGTTTGCCAGAAATTCCCGATGCTTTCTCCCAATATGCGTGTCATAACAATCGGTTGCTACTTGGCGCCTTAGCGCAAATAGAGGCATTGGTGGCAAGCGCTATTGCGCAATATGGGGCACAGCGGATAGGTGTGGTGCTGGGGACGAGCACCTCTGGCATTGCCGAAAGTGAGCAAGCCGTAAAAGCCCAGCAGTTGGCTGGTGTGATGCCTGAACATTATCACTATCTGCAACAAGAGTTGGGGATGCCCGCACAGTTTCTTGCCAAATATCTAGCGCTTAAGGGGCCAGCCTACGCCGTTTCTACGGCATGCACTTCAAGTGCAAAAGCGTTTCAATCTGCACGTAATTTACTCAAACATGGCTTGTGCGATGCAGTACTTGTGGGCGGGGTGGACTCACTGTGTAAGACAACCATTAATGGATTTGCCTCGCTAGAATCGACGACACAAGAGATTAGCAACCCGATGAGCCAGCATCGCAAAGGCATTAATATTGGCGAGGGCGCAGCGCTCTTTTTAATGACGAAAGAGCGCTTGGCCGATGCATCCGATATTGTCTTGTTAGGGGTTGGTGAAAGCAGTGATGCTTATCATATATCAGCACCTCAACCAGAAGGCTTGGGTGCAGAAGCCGCCATTCGAGCGGCACTGCAAGATGCAGGGAAAACGGTAGAGGAGATTGCTTACATTAACCTACATGCAACAGGTACGCTTAAGAATGATGAGATGGAGAGTCGTGCTGTCGCGCGCGTATTCATCAATGGCGTGCCTTGTAGTGGCACCAAACCGATGACCGGTCATACATTAGGGGCCGCGGGTGCAACAGAACTCGCCTTTTGCTGGATGGCGATACAGCGCAATCAATTGCCGCCGCATGTGTGGGATGGTGAAGCGGATTCGGCGTTGCCACACATTAACCTGATCAGCACAGGCCATACGTTTGGCCCAAGCAAGCCACGTATTTGTATGAGTAATTCATTTGCGTTTGGTGGTAGTAATGTGAGTTTAATCATTGGTGAGCAAGCGAATTCAATCATTTAAATATTGCGTGAAACAGTGAGATGAAACAGTTAAAAGTCATACCTGATATTGCAGATGTTTTGTTGCATAGCGGCAATATGCGTTTATTGGATAGTATTGTTGACTACGATGCAGAGTTTACTATTGCCGCTTACACGCCGGTTTTAGGTGCTTGGTATGCAGACCAAGAAGGCAATATGCCGGCATGGATAGGCATAGAGCTCATGGCGCAGGCCATTTCCGCGCATGCTGGTTTGCTAAAATACGGCAGTACAACGTTGCCTAAACATGGCGCATTGTTAGGCACACGCAGTTATCAAGCGTTTAAGCCTGTGTTTGTGGTCAATCAAGCGCTCATGATTCATGTGACGTTGGTCTATCGCGATATCAGTGGTTTAGGGGCTTATGATTGTCGTATTTACTATCAACAAACTCTCGCAGATGATAGCGCACCCAATCTATTGGCTAAAGCAACCTTAAAAGTGTTTGAGCCAGACAATTTTCAACAATTTTTGCAGGATCACGCATCATGACCATTCGTCGCGTACTTATTACCGGATCTAGTCGGGGCATAGGCCAAGCCATTGCGCTCAGGCTTGCTAAAGAAGGGTTTGCCATTACTGTGCATTGCAGGAGCGGTCGCTCAGAAGCAGATGCAGTCGTTAGCCAAATCATTGGTGAAGGTGGACAAGCGCAAGTGCTACAGTTCGATGTATGCGATCGTGCATCGTGCAAGACGATTCTTGAAGCAGATATCGAGCAACATGGAGCTTACTATGGCATTGTATGTAATGCAGGGATTACCAGTGATGCTGCTTTCCCTGCGCTATCTGAAAGCGATTGGGATAGCGTGTTGGACACTAGCTTGAATGGTTTTTTTAACGTAGTGCATCCACTAACCATGCCCATGTTACGCTTAAAACAGGGCGGGCGCATTGTGACATTAGCGTCTGTATCCGGTGTGATGGGTAATCGTGGACAGGTGAATTACAGCGCCGCTAAGGCTGGCCTTATTGGTGCCACCAAGGCATTGGCTGTGGAGCTAGCAAGCAGGCGTGTCACCGTCAATTGCGTTGCGCCGGGGCTGATCGATACCAGCATGACAGATGACTTGCCAATCAACGAGGCGCTTAAAATGGTGCCGATGAACCGTGTGGGTCAGCCGGAAGAAGTGGCTGCTGCTGTTGCGTTTTTAATGTCGGACGATGCCTCTTACATTACCCGCCAAGTCATTGGCGTCAATGGCGGGATTATCTGATGAAGCGTGTTGTTGTCACAGGAATGGCTGGCATCACGGCGTTGGGTGATGATTGGGACGCCATAGAAAAGGCCCTGCGTGCCAGAAAAAATGGGGTACGCTATATGCCTGAGTGGGACTATATTCAAGCGCTCAATACAAGGATTGCAGCACCTGTTGATTATTTCGTCACGCCAGAGCATTACCCACGCAAAGTCGTGAGAGGCGTTGGGCGCGTGGCAATGTTATCCGTACGCGCCAGTGAGCTTGCGCTTATTGATGCCAATTTACTGAACGACCCAGCGATTACCAACGGCCAAATGGGCGTGGCTTACGGGTCTTCGTCTGGAAGCGTTGATCCGGTGCGTGTATTTGCCCACATGCTAGAAACGGGGTCTATGGAAAATGTGACGTCGACCAGTTATATTCAGATGATGCCGCATACCGCTGCCGTCAATATTGCCTTATTTTTTGGTTTAAAAGGACGCATCATCCCCACTTCCAGTGCATGTACTTCAGGCAGTCAAGGCATTGGCTACGCGTATGAGGCCATTCGTTTTGGTCGACAAACCATGATGCTCGCCGGTGGTGCCGAAGAGATGTCAGCACCGAGCTCAGCCGTGTTTGATACCTTATTTGCCACCAGTAGCCAGAATGACACACCAGCATTAACGCCACGTCCATTTGACCAAAAGCGTGATGGCTTGGTGGTTGGCGAGGGTGCCGCAACCTTGGTGCTGGAAGAATATGAGCATGCCAAAGCACGTGGCGCAAAAATATATGCCGAAATCATCGGGTTTGCTTGTAATTCTGATGGGCGCCACGTGACGCAACCGGCGATGGAAACCATGGCTGTTGCAATGCAGATGGCATTGGATGATGCGAATATTCCGTCGCAAGCGGTAGGTTATGTCAGCGCGCACGGCACAGCAACGGATCGCGGCGATGTCGCTGAAACGCAGGCGACCGAAGCGGTGTTTAATCGCCCGGTACCCATCAGTTCAATGAAGAGTTATTTAGGACACACCTTGGGTGCCTGTGGCGCCATTGAGGCTTGGTGGGGGATAGAAATGATGCGTCGTCACTGGTTTGCACCTACGCTTAACTTAGAAAATGTCGATGCAGCATGTGGGCAGTTGGGCTATATTACAGGGGCTGGAAGTGCTCTGGATATAGAATATATGATGAGTAATAACTTTGCTTTTGGAGGAATCAACACGTCACTTATTTTCAAACGAATGACTTAAAACAGACTTCGCAGTGTTTGAGTAGTCTATGCGTTGCACTTGTACTATTCAACTTGCACTTAACTTTAAACTTACACTCACTTTAAAATTAGAAAAAGAAAGATACCAACATGCATAATAAAATTCTCGCCTTTGTTCTTTGCCTACTTACATTTGCTGCGCTACCAGCGATGGCACGCCAAACAGTCCCTATTGTCAATATCGACAATACGCCAGTCGTCAGTGCTGAGGCTAAAAAATTGAGTGCAGCACAAGTATTGCAAGCTATTAAAGCCGCAGTCATTTCTCAAGGCTGGACAGTGTCTAATGTTGCCGATGGCGTGGTTACCGCCAGTATTCTGGTCAGACAAAAACACACCGTGATTGTTGATATTATTTACGATGCAGACAAGTATTCGATTCATTACAAAGACAGCGTGAATATGAAATATTTAAAAAATAGTGGTGGCGATGAGGTCATTCATCCTTTTTATAATAAATGGGTAGCAACGTTAAATGATGCCATTCGTTTAGAGCTATCTAAACTTTAATGGTCGTGTTGTTTTAAGAGGACGCGACATTGCGCCGTGTAGTAGTCACAGGCATGGGTATTGTTTCTTGTATTGGAAACGATATGGAGACGGTTACGCAGGCTTTACGACAAGGGCGCTCTGGCATTCGGTTTGTGCAGGAGTATGCAGATCTCGGTCTGCGTTCCCAAGTGGCCGGCATTCCAGATATCAGTCATAAGCCGGCCATCGATCGTAAAACCAGACGCTTTATGGCGGATGCCTCAACTTATGCCTACCACGCAATGCAGGATGCGTTGATGGATAGTCAACTGGATGCCAACACAATATCATCGCCTAGTACAGGCTTGGTGGTGGGTTCTGGCGTCGGGTCGCCTTACGAGCACATGGAAGCTGTGGATGTGTTGCGTCAGAAAGGTCTGTCAAAAGTCATTCCCTATGCGGTGCCCAGAATCATGGGCAGCACAACCTCTGCGTGTTTATCCACGGCTTTTGGCATCCATGGCATCAGTTGTTCTATGAGTTCTGCTTGCGCAACTTCTGCACATTGTATTGGCTATGGTGCCGAGCTTATTCAGTTTGGTAAACAAGATGTGATGTTTGTGGGAGGTGCCGAAGAGGTGCGCTGGACCACCACTGCCATGTTTGATGCGATGGGCGCGTTATCCACCAGTTACCCTGATGGTACTGCATCACGGCCTTATGATGTGACAAGGGATGGCTTTGTGATTGCCGGAGGCGCTGGTATTTTGGTGCTAGAGGCCTATGAGCATGCAATAAAACGTGGCGCAAAGATATATGCCGAAATTACTGGGTTTGGTGTGAGTTCCGATGGTGCAGATATGGTATTGCCCTCTGCAGAGGGTGCGGCCCGTGCCATGAAAGCGGCATTGTCACAACACCGCGCCCTACGTGATACACCAGTGGGTTACATTAACGCACACGCAACCTCTACATCGATAGGCGATGTCAGTGAAATAAACGCAATATCAGATGTATTTGGCCATCAAATCCCGCCAATCTCGTCCACCAAAGGACAAACCGGACATCCTATCGCAGCCTCCGGCGTGCATGAGGCTATTTATTCAATGCTCATGCTGAATGGTGGCTTTCTGGCGGGTTGCACCAACCTTACCCAGTTGGATCCAGTACTTACAGGCATGCCTATACTTACGCACACCCTTAATCAGTCGGTAGATACCATGATGACCAATAGTTTTGGTTTTGGCGGCACCAATGTCAGTTTGATATTGAGCCGCTGTTCAATTTAAATTTTGTTATGTCACTATTTGCTATTTAACTAAAGGAAGTTAATAAAAATGAAAAAAATAATACTTACATCCACTGCTTTATTATTCACTGTGTTGAGTCATCAAGCCATTGCTCGCGATGATCACAACTTATACTCCATCGAAGAGGCGCTGAATACACCCGCCGCAAAAGAAAAGATTAACCCTAATATCAAGCTATATTTTGCAACGCAGTCATCTCCCAAAGTGGCCAAAGAGTTAGGTGAGTGGAAAACCAATAAAAAGACGAATGCCTTTAATAAGTCTGATAAAGAAGCCTGTCAGTGGACATTTTTAAGTGCCATTTTAGAGCTACAAGAACGCGCGACTAAAGAAGGTGGCGATGCGGTAGTCGGGATTGTCAGCAACTATAAGGACGTTGAACACAGTAGCACAACCGAATATATGTGCGGCAATGGCGCCTTAATGTCAGGCGTTGCGTTTAAAGCCAAAGTGGTCAAGTTGAAATAAAGTAGTCAAGTTGAAATAAGGCTAGCAAGGCTTGGTACGGGCGCATTCCGTGCCAAGTCTCGGTTAATTTAATGGTTTGAAAGCAACTGCATTGACCAATGTTTCTTCGCGTTTTTTGGGGACTGGGAACCCAAAAAATTCAAACATACCGCAGTCTGGTCTGCTCCACCATAAAAACGGCAGTGAAATTCTAGACTCTGGTAAATCAAATCCAGCGTGACGAATGATGTCGATATACTCCTCTGCTGTTTTTTGCACATGCATAGGGTGTCTGAATAAATATCTGATTTGCGGCGTATATATATAGCGCTTGGTAGACTCTGCAAATAAAAGCACGCCACCGGGTTTTAACACACGAAAGAACTCAGCCATGGCAGCTTCTTGTTCCACAATATGATGAAACGTTTGGTGGCAAAACACCATGTCAAAGGATGCGCTCTCTAAGTGCGTGTTGGCTGCATTGGCTGCGTGTAATTGTACGTTGCTGCTGCAGTGTTTCGCGGCTTTTCCAGCGCGTTCTATAATTGCCGGGTCAGCGTCCAGACCGATAATTAAATCAGGGTGAAATCGTTTGGAGAGTGCTTCAAAGGAGTATCCAAATCCACAGCCTACATCTAATATATTGGCATAGCGTCGCTGATGATTGCCTAGAAGCTTGAGCAAGTCATTCAGTGCGCGATCAAGCACACGGACTTTCCACATATTGGTTTTTAAAAACCAATCACCAAATCGTGTTTCTTTAACAAAAGGTGCGTTTAATTGCATTTTTAAATCCGATTTTTATAATTAAACACACGCACATCTCCTCTCCTAAGCGGTGTTTAACTCAGGTAGGAAAGATGTGCGCAGTATTCTTAAAACATGTTTATTTTACATGCGGATGAAAATTTTCGTGTATTTATCGTGTGGGAAAATATAGTATTGCATCGACTTTAGACGAGGAATTTGCTTTATGCATAATATTGAACACAGCAAGCGCTGGTTAGCGCTGATCTTGCTTTGCTTTGGCGAGTTGATGATTGTGCTGGATACCACCATCGTGAATGTTGCTTTGCCCTCTATCCATGCAGATTTAGGCTTTACAGAAACCGCGCTGGTGTGGGTAGTGAATGCTTACATGCTCACCTTTGGTGGCTTTTTACTATTGGGTGGTAAGTTAGGTGATCTCTATGGCCCACGCAAGCTATTCTTGCTGGGTGTGACATTGTTTACAGTCGCTTCATTGGGCTGCGGCTTGGCCAACAGTCAGGAGATTTTGATTATTGCCAGAGCCATTCAAGGCCTAGCGGCTGCGGTGGTGTCTGCGGTGGCGTTATCGCTCATTATGAATTTATTTACCGCGCCGGATGACCGCGCCAAAGCAATGGGTGTCTATGGATTTGTCTGTGCTGGCGGCGGCAGTATTGGGGTGTTATTAGGTGGTGTGCTGACCGATACCTTGAGCTGGCATTGGATATTTTTAGTGAACCTACCCATAGGGATTGCCGTGTATGTGTGTTGCCTGAAATTATTGCCGGAAAGCCACACCCATGCAGCTGGAGAGCGTCTGGATATTGCGGGTGCCGTGACCATTACGTTGTCGCTGATGTTGGCGGTGTATGCCATCATCAATGGTAATGCGGCGGGCTGGTTATCCACACAGACGCTAAGCTTGCTTGCGTTGGCAGTGTTGCTGTTTGCCGTATTTATCGTCATAGAAACGCGCGTGGCGCTACCACTGATGCCTTTAGGTCTGTTTCGCTTACGTAACTTGCTGATTGCCAATATTGCCGCAGTGCTTTGGGCGGCCGCGATGTTTGCCTGGTTCTTTATCTCAGCCTTATATCTGCAATTGGTGTTGGAATATAGTGCTTTGCAAGTTGGCTTGGCATTTTTGCCGTCTAATTTAATCATGGCGGCCTTTTCGCTAGGCATCTCTGCCAAATTGGTGACACGCTTTGGCATCAAACCGCCGCTGGTAGGGGGTCTGTTGGTGGCTGCATTAGGTTTATTGCTATTTGCACAGGCACCTTTGGCGGGAGATTTTATGTGGGATGTGTTGCCCGGCATGGTGTTGCTGGGCTTGGGTGCCGGTGTTGCGTTTAACCCGATGTTGCTGGTGGCCATGAGTGATGTGGATCCGGCAGATTCCGGTTTGGCATCTGGCATCGTCAATACATCGTTCATGATGGGTGGCGCCTTGGGTCTGGCTGTGTTGGCTAGCTTAGCCGCCATGCGTACAGGGCAACTGCTAGAAGCGGGCGAAATCCCCAAACTTGCACTCAATGCCGGCTATCAATTGACTTTTGTACTGGGTGCATCGTTTGCTGCATTGGCGGCCTTGCTAAGCGCCGTGTTTTTACGTACGCCAAAAACACTAGCAGATGTGAGCGTTCACTAGTTATTGTATGCGCTCATGTAAATACTAGGCCTTTTGTTTGGCTTTAATCATGGCTATCATTTGGTCAAGTGCTGCTCCCCAGCCTTCTTCAAATCCCATTTGGGCATGTCTGGCACGGCTGTCTTCGTCTGTGTGCATGGCAAAGGCGGTATAGCGTGTACCATTGGCATGCGGCTCCAGCAAAATGATGCCGGTAAATAATAGTTCTGCACATTCGTGATCGGGATTGGCCTGTGGGCGTTCAACAGGACGAAAACCTGGAGCTAGTGCATTGGTCCAGACCAGTTTTTGATTGGGTACGACTTCCAAATAACAGCCTGTGCTTGGAAATTCCTGCCCTTCCGGCGAACGCATGACGGTAAAAAACGTACCACCTGGCCGCAGATCAATAGTGCAGTCTACGGTTTTCCACGGCAGCGGGCAAAACCACTGCATCAGCTGCTCCGGCTTGGTCCATGCGTCCCAAACTAGCTGGTGCGGCACATCAATCACACGCTCGAACATTAAATCCAGCGCTGGGTCATAAGTCGTAGTGTTCGTCATCACGTATGCTCCTTACTATCAATTTGGAGTACTATAAAATGAATACTGCAATTTGCACAAGGGTGATGAACTATGCAGTTAGCATGTAGATCAAAACGACATGTAACAAGCCACTTGGTGTTGATGAAACATATCGGTAAGGGGGGGGCAGATCATGAAATATACATTAGCGATGGTCGGGTGCATGCTGACGATGCAGGCGCAGGCTGCTATTTATATTTGCCAAAGCACAGCTCAAGCAGATGGGCGTCAGAATAAGGTCTATCAGGATAGCCCGTGTACAACGCGCACTATTGGTCAGTTAGCGCATGTACCGGAGGCACCGCTAGAAGACCAGCAACGTGTGCAAAAAAGCATTGCGGCTGCCAATGCACAATATATACAAAGAATGCAGATGTTTGAGCAAGAGCGTCAAATGGTGTTGGAAGAACAAAGGCAGAATTTAGCATTGGCAGTGGAAAGAGAGCGGTTGGCCCAATTAGAAGCGCAAACGTTGGAGAACAGTCGCCCTGTTTTTGTTTATTGGCCGCGTGTACGGGGCCATGGCTACCGCCCCCAAAAACCATTCAATCATCAAGGCTCACATCTAGGCCGTTGGTCCGATGTTCGCCATCGCCCGGCTGGGGTTGGTGTCAGTATTGAATACAATCGTTAATCTGCAAATGCATGATGAGTGTTTGTCACCGGCGCTGTGCTAAGCTTGCGAGATGGTAGGGATTTTATTAGCAGCAGGGTTTTCTCGCAGGTTTGGCACACAAGATAAGCTGTTGCAGTGCCTGCCTGATGGTCGGCCTATCGCACTGGCGGCGGCGCAATCTTTGGTGAGTGCGGTGCCGGTTTCTGTGGCGGTGGTGCGTGAGGATAATCATGCGTTAAAAGCGTTGCTATCAGCCGCTGGTTTAGTGGTGATTGCCTGTCCGCAAGAGGCACAGGTCATGGCGGATAGCTTATCTTTTGCCGTGCGTTATGCCAGCCAGTTAACGGCAGCGCAAGATGGGTTTGTCATCGCCTTAGCCGATATGCCATATATTGCCGCTACATCCATTAAGCAAGTGATCACTACCATGCAAGAGGGCGCGGCTATTGTGGTACCAACTTATCATGGGCAGCGTGGGCACCCGGTAGGATTTTCTGCAAAGTTTGCGGATGCATTGACGCACTTACAGGGTGATCAGGGTGCACGTGCCATTATTCAGCAGCATCAAGATGAGGTATATCTACTTGCGTGTGACGATGCTGGCGTTCTGTCAGATATTGATACGCCAGCCGATTTAGAAAGCGAGCGCTAGAAAAAATCAGGCGCTACAACGCAGTGCTTCAGGCATGGCAATGCCATTTTTCTGTTGCTGTGCACGTATCTGAATGAGCTCCGCAAGAATGGCAACCGCAATCTCCGCAGGCGTCCGGCTGCCAATATTCAAGCCGACCGGGCCGTTCAATTTGGCAATTTCGTACTCACTCAAATCAAACATGCGCAAACGGTCACGGCGTTTTTCCTGATTTTTGTGTGCGCCTAGCGCACCGACATAAAACGCATCAGATTTTAATGCCTCTAGTAGCGCCATGTCGTCCAGCTTAGGGTCGTGTGTCACGGCTACAATCGCGGTACGGGCATCCGGTTGTATGTCCAGCACTACATCATCCGGCATGCCATATACCCAAGTGGCGCCTTCTACATGCCATTCACTTTGCATGTCCTCACGCGGGTCGCAAATCAGCACGTCAAATTCCAATACTTGCGCCATGCTGGCCAGCACGCTGCCCAATTGGTTGGCGCCAATAATCAATAGGCGCCACTGTGGCCCAAAATAACTGTGAAACCAATCGCCTTCTATGCGCGGTAACCCCTCTGGCAGTACCGCTGTGATTTTTACCTGACCGCTACTCAGACAAACAGAACGCTTAATGAGCGTGCGTTGCTCAATGCCGTGCAGTAATGGGGTAAGTTGTTCAGCGCTGCTGAGCGGTTCAGCAAAAACAGTGAGGCGACCACCGCAGGGAATGCCAAAGCGTTGTGCTTCATTTTGATTCACACCATATTCAAGTACCGCAGGTGCGGTGGGTAGCTGCCCATGCTTGGCTTTGTCAGCCAAGTCATCTTCAATACAGCCGCCAGATACAGAGCCAATCAGATGGCCATCATCGCGCACCACCAAAATGGCGCCGGGCAAACGTGGTGCCGAGCCCCAGGTTTGTATCACGGTGAATAAATGCGCGCTGTGACCTTGCGCTAGCCATGTCTGCGCACGGTGCAGCACTTCCCAATCGGCTGATTTCAGCATATTAGGCGAGTTGCGTGCCAATCGGTAGGGTGCGGATGCGCTTGCCTGTTGCCGCAAAAATGGCATTGGTTACCGCAGGTGCGACCGGAGGTAATCCGGGTTCACCCACGCCACCCATTTTCTCAGTGCTGGGGACGATGTAGACCTCGACTTTTGGCATGTCTTTCATGCGCAACACTTGGTAATCGTGAAAATTAGATTGCTGGACTTGCCCGTCTTTAAACGTAATTTCACTTTGCAGGGCAGCGCCCAAGCCAAATGAAACGGATGATTGCATTTGTGCCGTGAGTGATTCCGGATTCACTGCTAAACCACAATCAATGGCCGAGATCATACGGTGTACCTTCACTTCGCCGGCGTTTACAGATACTTCTGCCACCTGTGCCACAAAGCTACCAAAAGATTCGTGCACAGCAATGCCTCTGAACACGCCTTTAGGGAGTGGTTTCTCCCAGTCGGCTTTTTCGGCTGCCAAGTTCAATGCTGCCAAATGACGTGGATGGTCTTTCAGTAATTCACGTCTGTATTCCAGCGGATCACGTTTAGCGGCATTTGCCAGTTCGTCAATCAGGCTTTCCATCACAAAAGCTGTGTGGCTATGACCAACAGAGCGCCACCAAAGTACGGGGATACCAGCTTTTACAGTATGCAATTGCATCTGATGGTTAGCAATGCCTTTGAGATAAGGCGAGTCAGCAGTGCCTTCGACCGAAGTAGCGTCTACGCCATCTTTGATCATGACAGTTTCAAATGGCGTACCCAGCATGATGGATTGTCCTACGGCCGTATGTTCCCAGGCGATAGGCAATCCCTTGTCATCCAGCGCAATATTGGCTTGGTGTAAAAACATAGGGCGGTAATAACCACCCTTCACATCATCCTCACGGCTCCATACGGTTTTGACTGGCACACCTGCAGCTTTGGCTACTTGTACAGCTTCCGATACAAAATCGGCAGCCGGGTTTGCGCGGCGGCCAAAGCCACCCCCTAAAAATAAAGTGTGAATGGTCACTTGCTCTGGCTTCAGTCCCAGTATTTTAGCGGCAGCGGCTTGGTCCGTCGTTTGCATCTGGGTGCCTGTCCAAATCTCGCAAGCATCTTTGTCTATCTTCACAGTGCAATTCAGTGGCTCCATGGGCGAGTGTGCCAAATAAGGCGCAACATATTCTGCTTTCACCACGGTTTTGGCTTGTTTGAGTGCGGCTTGGCTATCGCCGGCTTTGGCAGCTACGGTACCCGTAGTCGCTGCAAGTGCGCGGTAATCCTCTACCATTTTTTTGGAGTCTAGCCCTGCATTCGGGCCCAAATCCCAATCAATCTTCAACGCATCGCGGCCTTGTTTCGCAGACCAGTAATTGTCAGCAATCACGGCTACACCAGTCGGCACTTGTACTACATTCTGTACGCCTTTGATCTGCTTACTTGCGCTAGCATCAAAAGATTTTACTTTGCCGCCAAACACGGGAGCGCGTGCCACCATGGCCGTTTTGAGGCCTTCGAATTGTACATCTTGACCAAATTTTGCCGTGCCGTTGATTTTTGCGGCGCTATCTAATCGCTTCGTCGCTTTACCTATAATCTTCCAGTCTTTAGGGTCTTTCAACACAACGGTGGTAGGGGTTTCTAGTTTGGCCGCGGCTTCTGCTAGCTCACCATAACTGATTTTTTTGTCCGCGCTCACTACAAAGCCATTTTCGGTACGCAATGTTTCTTTGGCCACGCCTAATTCCTGCGCAGCTGCGTTGATGAGGAGCGCGCGTGTCAAAGCGCCAGCTTGGCGGTAGCGGTCAAACTCTGACCAAGTGGTGGATGACCCGCCAGTGATTTGAATGCCATAAGCAGTATGCACATACTGCGGCGCAGCGCCTGCATGTTCGACTTGTATCTTGCTCCAATCGGCATCCAGTTCTTCGGCAATCAGCATCGGTAACGTCGTCCAGATGCTTTGTCCCATCTCACTGTGGGCAAGTAGGACGGTAATGGTGTTATCTGTGCCTATGCGTAGAAAAGCATTCGGCGCAGGTAACTTACTACCACCGGCATCGGCAGGTGCTTTTGTTTCACCCGGTAATAAAAAGCGCTTGGCTTGTGGAATCGCAAAGGCAATGACAAGGCCACCTGCTACCAATGCGGTGGCTTTGATAAAGGTACGTCTGGAAATATTCAATGGCGCATTCATGGTGGGTTCCTTATGCTAATTTTTCAGCAGCGGCATGAATGGCTGCACGAATACGCGGATAGGTACCGCAGCGACAGATGTTGCCACTCATGGCGGCGTCTATGTCTGCGTCTGTTGGTTTGTGATTGGTGGTGAGCAAGGCAGTAGCCGCCATGATTTGACCAGACTGACAGTAGCCACACTGTACTACATCAATCTCGCGCCAAGCTGCTTGTACCACTTGTCCTACTTGATCTTCTTGCATGGCTTCGATTGTGGTGATTTTCTTACCCGCTGCCATGGAAACTGGTGTAATGCAGGAGCGAATCGGTTGGCCATCCAGATGTACGGTGCAGGCACCACACTGCGCCATGCCACAGCCAAATTTGGTGCCGGTCATGTGCAGCACATCCCTTAATGCCCACAGAATCGGCATGTCTTCCGGTGCATCTAGGCTTTCATCTTTACCGTTAATATTCAGTTTGAACATTGTGCGTTATCCTTTATTTTTGATTTGTCACACTTTACCTAGCATGACAAATGGAAAATTGGTCATGGCATCATAGTAAACAAGATAATCGCATAGTGTAAGCCTTCATAATATGGAATAATTTGGAATTTATAATTCCATATTTCGGATGAATTGCCATGCAAAACCAGTTAGAGATGTTGCGAATTTTTAAGGTGGTCGCAGAGTCTGCCAACTTTAAGGATGCGTCTGTGCGTTTGGGCGTGTCGCCACAATCAGTCACGCGTGCCATTAAAGAGTTTGAAGAGCAATTAGGCGAGCCGTTGTTCTACCGTAGTACACGCAATACCACTATTACTGAATTTGGCCGACAAATGGCACAAAAATGTGTCGGCGTGATTGATCAAGTGGATGCTTTGTTCGAGACGAATAAGGGCTCAGCTAAACAGAGTATCGAGGGCTCGGTCAAAATCACCATGCCCAATGCGTTTGGACGCCAATTTCTGTTACCTGCCTTAATTGCGTTATCCCAAGAATATCCCAGTATTCAATTGGATTTAAGATTCTCTGATTTGATTGATAACGTGGTGGCTGACCAAATGGATATTGGCGTACGTGTGGGTGTGTTTGGTAATAGTCGCCATGTGGCTAGGCGGGTTAGAGATGTAAAGTTCTCTATCGTAGGCGCACCTGCACTCATTGAGCGCTATGGCACTCCTCAGCAAGTCAGTGATTTATGTCAAATGCCTTATACCGGGTTAATTGATCAGAACACTGGCAGAATGTGGCCTTGGTATTTTGCCAGTGAGCCGGAGTGTGTGCCTACCGCGCCAGTGTTTTCTACCGATGACCCAGAGGCCGAATTACAAGCAGTGCTGGCGGGTATCGGCTTTGCTCAGTTGCCAGATTTTGCATGTGCTGAGCATATACGTGCTGGAAAGTTGGTGGCTGTGCTACCAGAACAGTCGCCTAGCCCTTGGGGTGTGTATGTCTATCGCCCGCAACGTGGCCCAGTGTCAGAGCGCGTCAGAGTGGTATTTGATCGTTTAGTGAGCGTACTGGCGGAGGCTAGATTGTCTTGATGTATCAAGCGGATTTAGGTGCGTACTGCGCCAAAATATGTTTGCACATGCCGTTGGCCAACTCTTCCTCGCCATAAAATACACGGCCGATATCTTCTTTGCGCAGACGTTCTGACTCATCTTCACTATGTGTTCTCAATACAATTTGAATTTCTGGCCGCAGTAATTTAGCCGTGGTGACCATCTTTCTTACGTCAATGGTATCGGGTGTGGCCACTACCAGCATAGAAGCGTTAGCAATATGTGCTTGAATCAGCACACTGGGGTCAGCCGCATTGCCAGAAACCGCTGGGATACCTGCTTTACGCAAATTTTCGACGATTTCGCGATTCTCTTCAGCTATCACAAACGGAATGTTGCTGGACAGCAGTGCGTTGGCGATACGCTTGCCTACTCTGCCATAGCCAACCAATACAATCTGCCCTTCCAAATACTTGCGTTCGGTACTCATCGGTAGTTCGGCAAATGGGTCGGTGCGCTTTTCCAAATCACTGGCGGTTTTGGAAATGTCGATGAGCCATTTCTTAAAGGGTTGGATGGCGGAGAATAGCAATGGGTTAAGCGCAATCGAAATCAGTGCTGCGGCCAAAATCAAACTCATGCCTTCTGCCGGAAGCAAGCCTAATGATAGCCCCAGTCCTGCCAAAATAAAGGAGAACTCACCAATTTGTGCCAGGCTGGCGGCAACAATCAGTGCGCTATTCAGCGGATAGCGGAAAGCCAGTGTGATGGCCATGGCTGCCAGTGATTTGCCAATGATGATTACGCCCACGGTTGCCAATACATTCAATGGTTGCTCAATAAGAATCGATGGCTGAAATAACATGCCGACCGAGACGAAAAATAGCACGGCAAACGCATCGCGTAACGGTAACGATTCTTCGGCGGCACGATGGCTAAACTCTGATTCTCGCATCACCATGCCGGCAAAGAACGCACCCAGTGCAAATGAGACGTTAAATAACATGGAAGCACCGTACGCAATGCCAATGGCGGTAGAAATAACCGATAAGGTAAATAATTCGCGTGAGCCGGTTTTGGCTATGTGCCACAGCAGCCAAGGCAGCACGCGCTTACCAACAACCAACATCATCAGAATAAAGCCGACCACTTGCAACAGGGTAATGCCGATGGTTTGCCATAGTGGCGTGTCAGAGGCTTCTGCAACACTGCCACCCAGCAAGCCTGCCATTGGCGGAAGCAACACCAACACCAATACGGTGAGCAGGTCTTCTACCACCAGCCACCCCACCGTGATTTTACCGTTCATGCTCTCCAGCATATTTCTGGACTCAAGCGCACGTAACAACACAACCGTGCTTGCGCAAGACAATGCTAGGCCGAATACGAGTCCTTCACCGAGCGTCCATCCCCATAAATGGGTAAGGTACATACCAAGCAACGTGGCCATCGTCATTTGTACAATCGCACCGGGGATAGCAATGCGGCGCACGGCCATGAGGTCATTGATTGAGAAGTGTAAGCCTACGCCAAACATCAGCAGCATCACGCCAATTTCAGAGAGTTGTGAGGCAATATGGACATCGGCAACAAATCCTGGTGTGGCGGGCCCAATTAAAATACCCGCCACTAAATAGCCTACCAATGCAGACAGTTTTAGGCGCTCGGCAATGAAGCCAAAAATTAAGGCAAGCCCAAAGCCCGAGGCAATGGTAGAAATGAGTGTAATGTTATGTTCCATGTTTTATTATTTTCTTGGTTACACACGCATCGTAAAGATTGAGAGTAGTGCTGATAAAGATGGTACACCACAAATTAAAACGTGTAATGGGTTGTTAAAGCGGATAAGGTTGATTGCGAATAATTGGCTAAAACGCATCATGGCGATATATGTTGCTCACCATTTGAGACAAAGCAATCAGCGATTAGAGCACAGGTTGTCTCAGCAGTTCCATCACTTCTGGAATGGCTGCTCTATCAGCGTTGCTGCCGTCGCTCGTGCGTTTGGTGGCAATGCGCATATCATCATACTCAAACACGCTGAGTTTTTGAATCCCGAATTCAGTTTCCAGCGTAAAGACTTGTACGGTTTTGCGCACTTTATCTTTTTTATCCTTGCTGGGTTTGTCAGAAATTCGATAAGCCTTTTCGCTGCTCTCAAAAGGGATTTGCTGGTTGAGCAAGAAGATTTCAACTTCTTTAGCACTGTCTGCAAATAGATAAATATCGGTCTGTGCGTATTTTCCCGCGGTACCATCTAGCACGCTACCGGTCAGATGTGGATTGAATCGCTCGAATAATTGCATGGTCGCGAGTGCCGCTTTTCTAAGCTTATTTAACTCTAGCGGTTGTTCGTCTGCATTGTAGATTTCATGATACAGCCGGATTTCTTGTTCGATCTCAGCATTGCTGGGCAGTGCACCATTCTCAATCACACCAAGCTGACGCCCAGCTTTTTTTTTAGCATAGGCAAAGTCATGAATGCCATCTTCAGCCATCATGCGTGCTGCTGCTTGAGCAATCAATTGGCGCAGTTGTTCGACATTCTCTCTTGCCATGTTTAGCGCCCAGAATTAAAAATACGGCTGAGGGGATTGCTTTCTGTCTCGCTATCGGCACTTGGTTCACGCCGTGGTTTTTCTGTTTTTTGAGCGCCATCCAGCCTGCGTTCTTCAACTGGCGCAGCACGGCTATTGGGTTGCATCGGGTTGGTAATCATGTCCATGCTATTCGGGCGCGCGTAATCCTGTTCGGTGGTGCCTTCTAAAGATGGGATTTCGTAGCTTGCCGATGGCGGTGGATTTTCATGGTAAAAATATTCATCCACCCCTTCATCAAAGTCGCCAGCTAAGGTGCCATCGTCAGGGTTGATTTTGAGCTTGACGACGCCCTGTGGAATTTTATATTGGTAAATAGGTACGCCTTTTAAAGCAGATTCCATGTATTTAATCCAAATTGGCAAGGCCGCTTTACCGCCGGTTTCATCTCTACCCAGTGATTTAGGGCTGTCGTAACCCATCCAAGCCACAGCGACCTCTTTTGGGTTAAACCCTGCAAACCAAACATCCATTTGATTGTTGGTGGTGCCAGTCTTACCAGCAATATCGCTTCTACCCAGAACGTTGGCTTGCCTTGCAGTGCCTAGGTTAATCACGTCTTGCATCATGGAGGTCATGAGGAAGGCATTGCGTTGATCTATGACGCGGTAAGCGGAAATATGTTTGGTTGGGTCGACTGACTCAACCACGCGGCCATCGCTATCCACAATTTTACTGATTAAATACGGTTTAACCTGATAACCGCTGTTGGCAAATACCGCATAACCGGCTGCCAACTGCCATGAGGTGGTAGAACCTGCCCCCAGTGCCATGGCCAAATACGCGGGGTGATCTTTAGGATTAAATCCGAATTTTGTAATGTAGCTTTGTGCATAACGCGGACCAATTGCTTGCAATACCCGGATAGAGACCATGTTTTTAGATTTTGTCAGTGCAGTACGTAAGCGAATTGGGCCGGAATATTTGTCATCGAAGTTGTGCGGCTCCCAACTTTCACGACTGCCAACTTCTTCTGCCGAAAGTGAGAATGGCGCATCATCCACAACAGAGGCGGGTGTGAATCCTTTTTCGATGGCCGCAGAATAGACAAAAGGTTTAAAGCTTGAGCCCGGCTGACGCCATGCCTGTGTGACGTGATTAAACTTGCTTCGCGTAAAATCAAAACCGCCAATCAAAGCGTTGACCGCACCGGTTTCAGGGTTCAGCGCAATCAGCGAAGCTTCCACTTGTGGCAATTGCACCACAATCCACTCACCATTTAATTTGGTTACGCGAATAATGGCACCGACTTTCACCGCCTGTGGGGTTTCCACTTTACTCAGCAGGTGTTTCTCAATCAGTTTTAAGCCTGCACCAGTGATTTCTAGGTTATCACCGGATTTAGTCATGGCAGAAATGGATTTTTTGCTGACCTGTGTGACCAGTGCGGGCACAAAGCGATTGTATTCCTCAATCTCATCCAGTGCAGTCACTGCAAACGTTTTCAGGTCGCCATTGGTGTTGATTGCAATGGTTTTTTCTGGTCCGCGGTAACCATGTCTGAGTTCGTAATCAATGATGCCTTGCACTACCGCTGCGTTAGCTGCTTCTTGATTGGATTTTTTGATGGTGGTGTAGACCTTATAGCCGCTCTGGTAAATGTCTTCGCCGTAACGGTTGAACATGGAAATACGTACAATTTCCGCAACATAATCCGCACTTAGATTTTTGACTGATTTGGCCGGTTTGAATTTTAATTTGGTATTCATGGCTTTATCAAATTCGTTTTTCTGGATAAAGCCATAACGCAACATGTCTCGCAATACTTCGTTCTGACGTACCATTGCGCGTTTCTCATGCGTATACGGATTGTAGCGAGAAGGTGCTTTAGGCATGCCCGCCAATAGCGCCGCTTCAGCCAAATTCAGGTCTTTTAGTTGTTTACCAAAATACACCTGAGAAGCAGCAGCAAAGCCATACGAGCGCTGGCCCAAATAAATCTGATTGAGATATAGCTCAAGAATCTGATCTTTGCTGATAGTTTTCTCAATTTTGATGGCCAGCAAGGCCTCTTTGATTTTGGTGATCATGTCACGCTTGCCACCGGGTTGGCTAAAGAAGTTTTTAGCCACTTGCATGGTAATGGTACTGGCACCTTCATGGCTCACCCCCATCACGTTATTGCGGATAGCGCGGACGATGCCTTTGGTATCAATGCCGTTATGTTGATAAAAGCGGCGATCTTCAATGGCAAGTACCGCATCTTTCATGGAGGCGGGTACATTCTCAATTTTGACAAATGCGCGACGCTCTTCGCCAAACTCACCAATCAATGCGCCTTCAGCCGAGTAAATTTTAAGTGATAGCTTGGGGCGATAGTTGGTTAGGATTTCTAAAGAAGGAAGTGTCGGATAGATAATAGAAACAGCAAGAGCTGTTAATGCAGTTAACACTAGGGTGCCAACAACGACAAACAAAATTAAAAAATGCCACCACTTTTTTGGGCTCATAAACTGCTTCTTGAGTTGAAACTGTATCTAGTTCTGTAATTGTAATGCAATTTAGCAATTTTAGACTGTAGCAAATTGTTAACACTTTCACAAAAAAACCATAATTAAACTTTGCTTAGAAATAAATTGCTTTACACTGCATAATGTTGTTGTTAGGATTTAATGTAAATTATTGCAATTGTTCGTAACTAACGATAAATGAAAGGGAATTTCAATTTGAAATTCGACTTTTTTAACGATAAAACCCCTCCGCTGATTGGCGTTGATATCAGTTCATCTGCCGTCAAGATGGTTGAATTGTCCTCAAGTGCAAAAGGCGTTTATCGATTAGAAGGCTATGCTGTAGCCTCTATTGCGAAAGACGCAATTGTTGAAGGCAATATCAGTGGGTTGGAACAAGTGTCCGAATCTGTTCGACTTGCTTGGAAACTGCTGAACAGCCGAGAAAAGCGTGCTGCCTTAGCATTGCCTTCCGCCGCAGTGATTACTAAAAAAGTGCTGATGCAATCTGGGCTCCGTGAAGATGAGATGGAGTCTCAGGTGGAAGCGGAAGCCAATCAGTACATCCCATTCTCGTTAGATGAAGTCAATATTGATTTTCAAGTCATCGGTCCCGCTATCAATAGCCCGGATGAAGTTGAGGTGCTCATTGCAGCTTCCCGCAAGGAAAAAATTGAAGATCGCGTGGCTGCCGCAGAAGAAGCGGGTTTAAAAGTCATGGTGATGGATGTTGAAACTTACGCAACAGAGTCCGCTTACACCTTCATTGCAAGTCAATTGCCAAATGCCGGTAAAGATCAAACAGTGATGATTGTCGATATCGGTGCCAACATGATGCACATCAATGTCTTGCACGATAATCAGTCTGTGTATATTCGAGAACAGAATTTTGGCGGCAGTTTACTCACACAAGAAATTCAACGTCGCTTTGGCTTGTCGACAGAAGAGTCTGAGATTGCAAAACGCAAAGGTGGCTTGCCAGAGAGCTACGAAGAGGAAGTGTTAAATCCATTCGTATTATCGCTTTCTACTGAAGTGGCGCGTGCGCTGCAATTTTTTACGAGCTCTACTCAATACAACAAAGTAGACCATATTGTACTGGCGGGTGGATGTGCCTCTATTAAAGGCGCGGATGTGGCAGTACAAGACCGTACGCAAGTCAATGTGATGATTGCGAACCCGTTTCAAAAAATGGCCATGGGCAATCGTGTTAAACAACAGCAACTTGCAGTGGATGCCCCTGCCTTGTTGATTGCATGTGGGTTGGCAATGAGAGGGGTAGATTAATGGTTCGTATTAATTTATTACCACATCGCCAGGTTAAGCGTGCTGAGAAACAAAGACAATTCGGCCTGATGGCGCTGGGCACTGTGGTGCTTGCGTCTGCATTGGTATTTATGGGTTGGTCAGTTATCAATGCCAGAAAAGATGCCCAAGATGATCGCAACAGAAGATTGGATGATGCAATTGTTAAGCTAGATAGCGAGATTAAAGACATCAAAGCACTGAAAGACCAAATTAACTCCGTACTAGAGCGTAAACAAATCGTAGAAAACTTACAGACTAACCGTAGTCAGGCCGTTGTTGTGCTGGACGAAGTCGCGCGGCAGTTGCCTGAAGGTGTATTCATTCGCAGCATTAAGCAGCAAGGCAGTGCCATTGAAATTCAAGGGTCTGCCGATACCAATGCACGTGTAGCCACCTTAGTGCGTAATTTAACAGCCTCCACATGGATGGAGTCACCAAGTCTTGTTGAAATCAAGGCCGTTACAGTCAACAACTTGAAGCAAAATGAATTTACGCTGAATGTGAATTTGCGGGCACCACAAGTGGATGCCGAGAAAGATGCGCAAGCAAAAAAACAGGGGGCTAACCCATGAAGTTAGAAGATTTTAATAACATAGACCTGCAAAATGTTGGAAGCCTGCCGTTTTCAATTAAGGCGGTGTTGCTAGGTGTGCTTGGTTTGGTGCTCGTTGGGCTTGGGTATTGGTTTATGTGGAGTCCTGCGCTAGATGAGTTGGATCAGTCGGTTGAGAAAGAAAAAGAGCTAAGAACAGTTTTTCTTACAAAAAAGAGTCAAGCGATCAAAATTGACGCCTATAGACAGCAAATGGTAGAGATTGAAAAAACCTTTGGTGCATTGCTCAAACAGTTGCCAGACAAATCTGAAATGGACGGTTTGCTGACTGATGTTAACCAAGCGGGGTTGGGGCGTGGTTTGGAGTTTGAGCTATTCAAGCCAGGGCAAGAAACAGTGGCTGAATTCTATGCTGAAATGCCAATTCAAATCAAAGTCTTAGGCGGGTATCACGATTTGGGTGCATTCGCCACAGACGTATCGAAGTTACCTAGAATTGTTACTTTGAATAATTTAATTATTCAGCCAGCGAGCAAAGAAACTAAAGACGGACGCCTAGTATTAGAAGCGGTGGCGAAAACGTATCGATATTTAGATTCATCAGAAATTAGTGCAAGAAAATCTGCTGATAAAAAGGTTAGTGTGAAATGAATTCGATCATCAAATCTGTTTGCTTAGGTGGAATCTCGCTACTTCTGGTTGCTTGCAGTGGTGGTGAGGGCGATGACTTGGATCAGTTTATGGCAGATGCACCAAAAACCATGAGCACCAAAGTTGAGCCGCTACCTCAAGTGCAAGCTTATGTGCCGCTGCAGTTCAACGTGGACGGGAGTATTTCGGATCCGTTTAAGCCAAGGAAAGCGCTCAGCAAAGGGAGTTTTCAGCCTAATTTAAATCGACCGAAGCAACCGCTAGAGTCTTACCCGCTGGAAAACCTCAATTATGTTGGTTTGCTTAGTAAGACCAAATCACGCTTTGCGTTAATCAAGACACCGGATAATACGGTGCATCAAGTTGAAGTAGGTAATTATCTAGGTACGAATTTTGGACTCATTACCTCAATTACGGATACGGAAGTGTCCTTAAAAGAAATTATACAAGATGAGCTTTCTGGCGATTGGGTTGAGCGCATTTCAAGCTTAAGTTTGCAGGAATAAGGGTGAAAATATGAAACACGTAGAAAAATTAAATCGAGTATTTTTAGCATTCGTCTTGTTGATAAGTCAATCGCTATTCCATGTTGCTTTTGCGGCTGAGAGTAACTCGTTATTGACCAATGAAATTGAGAGTGTGGATTTCACTTCTTTGTCAGGTGGTAGAGTCAATATTCGAGTAGTATTGAAGTCGCCTTTAGAGTTTCCACCTCCTGGTTTTTCACTGAACAGTCCAGCGAGAATCGCCTTGGACTTTCCAAAAACGGCGAATGGGTTGAATAAGTCGAATATTGTTGCAGAGCAGGGTGCACTTAAAAGTGTGTCGCTAGCACAAGCAAAAGACCGCACACGTATGGTATTGAATTTATCTAAAAGCGTTGGGTATAACACGAGCGTTAATGGTAAAGAGGTTGTGATTAGCTTGCAAGGTAGCGAGACTGCCGCGAACAATACTGTAGCGGAGACGCGTTTTGCTGAAGGACGTAGCAGCAGTGCTGGACATGCGATTGCCAATGTGGATTTTGCACGTGGCAAAAATGGCGAGGGTCGTATCATTGTCGAGTTGTCTGACGCTAGTTCTGGGATCAACATTAAGAACAAAGGAAAAACGATTGTTGTTGATTTTGTAGATACAGATGTACCTGCAGAGCTTCAGCGTCGTTTAAACGTGATTAATTTCAATACGCCTGTGCTGTATATCGATACTATTAAGCGTGGTAAAAACGGTCAAATTATCATTGAGCCTAAAGGTGATTGGGAGCAGTCTGCTTATCAAGCTGATAAGAAATTTATTGTGGATGTCAGACCAATTATTCAAGATCCAAATAAATTAGTGCAAGGCTCTAAAGTTGGGTTCGCCGGTGAGAAGTTGTCGTTAAACTTTCAGAACATCGAAGTGCGTTCTGTATTGCAGGTAATTGCTGACTTTACTGGTAAAAATATTGTCGCAAGTGATAGCGTAACTGGCAACATCACTTTGCGATTAAAAGATGTTCCGTGGGATCAGGCACTGGATATCATCATGAAAAACAAAGGGTTGGATAAGCGTGTTTCAGGCAATGTGATTTCGATTGCTCCGGCGGATGAGCTAGCAGCTAAAGAGAAAGCAGCGCTAGAAGCAAATCAAGCCATTGAAGATTTGGAGCCGTTGCGTACAGAGGTGTTTACACTGAAGTATCAAAAAGCGGAAAATTTCAAAAAAATCTTATCTGGGGATGACTCAGGAGGTAATTCTGGCGATAAAAACAAAAGCATCTTGTCTAAACGTGGTAGCGCAGTTTGGGACCCACGTACCAATACACTATTTATTCAAGATACAGCAAGAAAGCTAGAAGAGATTCAATCTGTTATCAACAAGATTGATATTCCAGTCAAACAAGTGATGATTGAGTCACGCTTGGTGATTGCGGATGATAAGTTTGCGAAAAGTTTAGGGGCGCGTTTTGGCGTGACACAAACTGGGACACCAGGTTCTGCGACTGCAACTATTAGTGGTAGTTTGGGTAATCGATTCACACAATCCAGTGCAACGACACTTACACAAGGTACCCACAACGGTTCGATTCAAACGGCAACCGATGGCGGCAATATTTTAACCAGTTCAGATGGCTTGCCTGACTTAATGTCAAACCTACCAGTGGCGAATGCCTTCGGCAGTTTTGCTTTGAGTTTATTCAAGCTCTCAGCCAACACTTTGTTGAATTTAGAGTTGTCGGCATTGGAGTCTGATAAGCGTGGTAAAGTAGTATCCAGTCCACGTGTAACGACTGCGAATCAACAAAAAGCAAGCATTGCATCAGGTACTAAAATTCCGTACTTGCAAGCAAGTAGTAGTGGTGCGACCAATATTTCATTTATTGACGCAACGCTAAGCTTGGATGTAACGCCACAAATTACACCGGATGAGAAGATCATCATGGAGCTCGAGGTGAAAAAAGACCGTGTAGGCCAAGTATTCTTTGGTACGCCGTCTATTGATACGCAAAACGTTAAAACTAACGTATTGGTAGCGAATGGTGAAACAGCTGTACTTGGTGGTATCTACGAGCAAACTGAGCGTAATGATGTCGATAAGGTGCCGTTCTTCGGTGACCTTCCTATTGTTGGTCATGCATTCAAACGTAGAACAAAACAAGAAGACAAAACAGAATTGCTGATCTTCATCACACCTAAAATCATGGATGAAAGTCTGGGTTTAAGATAATAGGGTTTGAGATAAATACTATTCTGCGCTGACAGGAATGACAGTTTCGCTTAAAATGCCCATCAGATAACGATGGGCATTTTTTATTGTGGCAGAGATTCCTAACAACATTTTCTTTATTGGCTTGATGGGCGCAGGTAAAACTACGATAGGGAAATTAATCGCCAAGCATTTGGGTAAAACGTTTTACGATACCGACCAAGTGATTGAGCAGCGTACTGGGGTGAAAATAGCCACCATTTTTGAGCTGGAAGGCGAAGCTGGCTTCCGTAAAAGAGAAACGGCTACCATCGAGGAGCTTTCCGCACTTGATAATATTGTCATGGCCACTGGTGGTGGTGCTGTAATCGCAGCTGAAAACCGTGCGCTATTAAAACAACATGGCTATGTGATTTATCTGCGTGCAAACGTACATGAGCTGTGGATGAGAATGCGCAATGATAAGCATCGCCCACTGTTGCAAAATGTGGATGTGCGTAAGCGATTAGAGCATCTTTATCAGGCCCGCAATCCGCTGTACACAGAAACAGCCTCATTGATTATCGATACTGGCAATCAACCGGTTGCGAACATACTCAATCAAATTGAATTGGCATTAAAGAAATGACTATGCAGACATTAGAAGTGAAGCTAGGAGATAGAAGTTATCCTATCCATATTGGCAAAGGCTTGTTAGAGCAAGCGGATTTAGTATTGCCACATCTGAAGCGTAAGCAAGTTGCGATTGTGAGTAACACCACCGTGGCGCCACTCTATATGCCAACGTTGGTAAAAGCGTTAGAAACTGCTGGAGTCAATGTTATCCAAATTATTTTGCCGGACGGCGAAGCATATAAAAACACGGAGACACTGAATTTAATCTACGATGCATTATTGAAGCATCGTTGTGAGCGTAGCACCACATTGATTGCGCTAGGTGGTGGCGTCATTGGCGATTTGACTGGGTATGCCGCGGCGACTTACCTCAGAGGCGTGCCGTTTATTCAAATACCCACCACACTGCTATCACAAGTGGACTCTAGCGTAGGTGGGAAAACGGGCATTAACCATCCACTTGGCAAAAATATGATAGGGGCATTTTATCAACCTAAAGTTGTGTTGGCCGATATCAATACATTGCAGACATTGCCGCCACGCGAGTATTCAGCAGGGGTGGCCGAAGTCATTAAATATGGCCTGATTAGAGACGCAGGTTTTTTTGATTGGTTGGAGCGCAATATGCCGCAATTGATGGCGCTAGATGAGCAAGTAGTCAGCTATGCTATTTATCGCTCTTGTCAAAACAAGGCTGAAGTGGTGGCTATTGACGAGCATGAGTCTGGCGAGCGTGCACTGCTTAATTTAGGCCATACCTTTGGCCATGCCATTGAAAATGCAATGGGATACGGTGTTTGGTTACATGGTGAGGCTGTGGCTGCGGGTACGATGCTAGCGGCCGACTTGTCACAAAGATTAGCTTGGTTAAGTGAACAAGAGATAGCTAGAATTTCAGCCATATTCCAATCAGCCAATTTGCCGTTAACACCACCTAAACTCAGCCCGGAAAAGTATTTGGCCTTGATGCAGTTAGATAAAAAAGTGGCCGATGGGCAAATTAGATTGGTGCTACAACAGGGCATAGGCAAAGCAGTGATGACGGCTGATTATGATAAAGCGTTACTAAATCAAACATTAGAGGCGATTGCTGCGTGATGCTAGCCAGTTACGCAGCACATCCGGAACAATCGATCGGCCGTAAATTTAACGAGCCAGCGGCGCCTTTGATTAACGGCGCACCCATACGCAATTTATTTCAGCGCGACCGTGATCGCATCATCCATTCAACAGCCTTTAGGCGTTTAGAGTACAAAACACAAGTTTTCGTAAATCATGAGGGCGATTTGTTTAGAACGCGCCTGACGCATAGTTTAGAGGTTGCGCAATTGGCGCGCGGTATCGCCAGAACCTTACATTTACATGAAGACTTAACCGAAGGTATCGCACTAGCGCATGATCTAGGTCACACACCATTTGGGCATGCAGGCCAAGATGCTCTGAATGCATGTATGCGCTCCCATGGTGGTTTCGAGCATAATTTGCAGTCTTTGCGCGTGGTGGATATGCTGGAAAATCGCTACGCAGAGTTCGACGGTTTGAATCTAACGTTTGAATTGCGCGAGGGTATCTTAAAACACTGCTCCATCAAGAATGCACGCCTACTTGGCGATGTTGGTGAACGCTTTATTAAAAAACAAAGCCCAAGCCTGGAGGCACAAGTCACCAATTTTGCCGATGAAATCGCCTACAACAACCATGATGTAGATGACGGCTTGCGCTCACAGCTCATTACCATCGAGCAGTTAAAAGAAATTGAGTTGTTTGCAGAAAACATGGCTGTGGTGAAATCACAGTATCCGAATATCGAATTGAAACGTTTAATTCCTGAAACTATCCGCAGGATGATCAATCAGCTCGTGATTGATTTGTGCGAAACCACATTGGAAAATATTCAGCAACTGAAACCACAAACGATTGAAGATATTCGTCATGCGCCCTACTTGGTTGCGTTTAGTGAGGCAACCGCTAAAAAAAATCAGGCACTCAAACAGTTTTTGCGCAAAAATCTATACCACCATTACAAAGTTAACCGCATGAGCGCAAAAGCAGAGCGCATTATTCAAGAGTTGTTTCACGCGTTTATGCAAAATGTAGAACTGATGCCCGATGAGCACCAAGCGGCTGCAAAAGCAGATCAGCCAAGAGCAGTGGCTGACTATATTGCCGGTATGACTGATCGTTTTGCCATTCGCGAGCATCGCCGTTTATTTGCGGTGGAAGAATATTTCTAGTTTAAGCTACATTTTTGCAGCATTAGTGTTGCACAATTGCAACAAAGTACTTTAATTGTAACAAAAAGCGACAAATCGCTTGCCCCGCAAACCTAGCCTTTGGCATACTTTCATCACCTTCCTTAAGAACAAATACATTTGTTTGTGGAGTGAGTTCGCGAACTTTCTTGTTTTTTAGCGATTGATAAAAAAAGCTATAAAGATGAGGGTGATTTTAGTAGCAATACTTTTAGTAACAATATTTTGGAGATTCAAATGAAAACTAAATTAAGTTTAGCAGTTGCTTCAGCTTTATTAGCTGCCGCTTCAAGCGCAAACGCTGGTATCACAATTCCAGCTGGCGATTGGACATTGGACATTGGCGGCGTAGTTAACGCTTACTACACACACACAAGAACAAGCGGTGATAACGTTTCAGTAATCGGTGGTGTAACTGATACAGCATCAGGTGATGATTCACAATCAAACATCACTACTGGTTTGTTACCTAACTACTTATCAGTATCTGGTAAAACACGTCAAAACGACTTAGATGTTGGTTTCACTATCAGCATTAACCCAGGTGCATCTACAACTCAATCTGGTATTCAAAATAGCCCGAACAACCAAGAAAATCGTCAAGCATTCTTGACATTTGGTGATGCTTCATGGGGTTCTATCAAACTAGGTAAAGATTTAGGCATTTTCGCTTCTGATGCTATCTTGAATGACATGACATTATTAGGTGTTGGTTCTGCTGCTGGTGGTTTAGCTGGTAATACAACAACTTTAGGTCGTATCGGTACAGGTTTCATCTATGCTGATTGGAAATCACAAATTGCTTACACATCACCAAACTGGAATGGTTTCAGCTTCACAGCTGGCGTTACTCAAGGTTGGAATGCTCAAGAAGCATTAGATACAGCTGTTGGTGCTGGTATCTCTCAAGGTTCACAAAGCCGTTCAGGTTCTACTCCAGCTTTCGAAGCTAAAGCTAGCTACGAGTGGACAGGTGATGTTGCTGGTAAAGTATGGGTTTCTGGTATTACACAAAAAGTTAAAGATTTAACAGATTTTGTTAATGGTGGTGCTTTAACTGATGACCGTGCGACTGGTTTTGACATTGGCGCAACAGTAAATGTTGCTGGCTTTGGTTTGACAGGTTACTACGGTAATGGTGATGGCTTAGGTACAATCATTCAATTACGCGATGGTTTCGATGCTTCAGGTAAATCACGTGACTCAGATGACTGGTATGTGCAAGGTACTTACACAATTCCAGGCGCAGGTACTAAATTAGGTGTTGCATATGGTAAATCTACATTAGATGGTAACAGCGCAGCTACTGATTACTTGGATGACTGGAAACACAGTATGTGGACAGTTGGTGTTTATCACCCACTTACAAAGCATCTTAATTTAGTTGCTGAGTACTCATCTGCTAAAGATGAAGTTAACTTCAATAGCAGCGTTCCAGCTGGTAGCGATGTTGATGGTAAATCAAAAACTGTTTCATTGGGCGCAATCTTATTCTTCTAATTTAATGCAGGCTTAGCCTGCTTGAGTTAATAAGCAATAAACTAAAAACGGCAACTTCGGTTGCCGTTTTTGTTATTATGTGGATAGTAATCCTCAACTAATAGACTAATCAATTAACATCATTATTTGTATGAATTTATATCCAGTTACCATAGTAGAAAACTTTTACAACAATCCGGATAGTGTGAGAACATTTGCACTGAATCAGAAATATCAGTTTAGACATCAAATTAAGAATGCTAACTATGTATTTCCTGGATGTAGAACCAAAGACATATCACTGATTAACAAACCATTGTTTGAAAGTGTAAGCAAAAAAATCATTTCCTTGTTTCATAATGTCGAACATGATTATATGCGTTGGTCTATTACAACAAGCTTCCAGAGTGTGTCGGAAGATTATGGGCGTGGGGTAATTCATACGGATCACAATACCGTATTTGCAGCGGTGCTCTATTTAGCACCAAATGCACCATTGCAATCAGGCACTTCGCTGTTTAAACCTAATGCCAACTTTGATGAAGAAAAATATCAATGGTGCTTGAAGGAAAATGACAAGCGCTTTGATGAGGGTAAGCTAGTGATGGATACAAGTTATCACAGTATGTTTGACGAGATTGTACGCGTGAATAATGTATACAATACGTTAATATTGTATGAGGGTAGACATTATCACGCGGCTAACGAGTTTTTTGGTAAAACCCTAAAGGACTCAAGGCTAGCGCAGGTGTTTTTTGTTAGCAAGATAGATGCGCAAAAATACAGCTCGTTTCCATTAAAAAGAGCACAAGCGATTCAGATATAGCAGCCACTGCACTATACGTGGCTTTACTCATCAATACCTAATTCCTGAATTTTTCTCGTCAGTGTATTTCGCCCCATACCTAATTGATTGGCAGCCTCGATACGTCTGCCATCCGTGTGTTGTAGGGCCTTGGTAATCATGGTCCGCTCAAATTCTTTGGTTTTGGTATCCAAAATATTGGTTTCACCACGATTCAGCGCATCCATGACTTCTTTGGCCAAAGACTCTTGCCAAGAGCCTGAGCTGGATGGCTTGGCCGACTCTTCTTTCAATTCCGGCGGTAAGTCAGCTACATCTACGTTTTGACCAGGTGCCATGACGGTGAGCCAATGACACACGTTCTCTAATTGTCGAACGTTACCGCTCCAATTGACTGAGGTGAGGTAACGCAAGGCGGCTTGAGAGAGTTGCTTAGGTTCAACACCTAGTTGTTTGGCGCTATGCGCTAAAAAATGTTTTGTGAGTAACGGGATATCTTCTCTGCGCTCTCTTAACGGAGGCAGGCGTAAGCGAATGACGTTTAAACGATGAAATAAGTCTTCACGGAATAGCCCTAACTTCACGCGTTCCTCTAAGTCTTGGTGGGTGGCGGCAATGACACGGACATTCACCTTTAGTGGTTGGTGACCGCCTACGCGATAAAACTGGCCATCACTTAACACGCGCAACAGGCGCGTTTGTAAGTCTGCTGGCATATCACCAATCTCATCTAAGAACAGCGTACCGTTATCGGCTTGCTCAAAGCGACCACGTCTTGCAGCGGCAGCCCCAGTAAATGCGCCACGCTCATGGCCAAATAATTCAGACTCTAGTAAATCTTTTGGAATGGCAGCTGTGTTGATGGCAATGAATGGTTTGTCAGCGCGTGGGCTGTGTTTATGTAATGCACTGGCAACGAGCTCCTTACCGCTGCCTGATTCACCATTGATCAATACTGTTGAGTGTGAGCGACTGAGTCTGCCAATGGCGCGAAACACTTCTTGCATGGCGGGTGCTTGGCCAATGATTTCCGGGGTTTCTTCAATCACCACATTGTCTACGGCCTGACGCATGCTTTCGTCTACTGCACGTTTGATGATGTCGATGGCTTGGTCTACATCGAATGGCTTAGCTAAATACTCAAATGCACCACCTTGAAAAGCCGCCACTGCACTTTCTAGATCGGAATATGCGGTCATGATGATGACAGGGATGTCTGGAAATTTTTGTTTAATCTCAGAGAGAAAATCTAGCCCAGAACCATTGGGCATGCGAATATCGCTGACTACTACTTGTGGTTGCTCTCGATGCAATGCATTGAGAGCTTCAGCCGTGGATGAGAAGGTCTTAAACTCTAAATCCGTGCGTGCTAATGCTTTTTCAAACACCCAGCGGATTGATTTGTCGTCGTCTAATATCCAAATAGGTTTCATACTTCTCTCGATGTTAATTCAAAAATATTCTTAATATTATGTATGTAAAATTACTGTGTAATGACCGCATGTTTAAGTAAGGTGCTTTCAATGGGCAGCAATATAGTAAAGCATGTTTTCCCTGGCTGGCTCTCACAATCTATCATGCCATGATGTTGCGTAATAAACGTTTGCGCAAGTGCCAACCCTAATCCAGTGCCACCCTCTCGGCCAGAAACCAGTGGGTAAAATATTTTCTCTCGAATATCGACAGGAATACCAGGGCCATTATCAATAATTTGTAGCTTGATAGCGACACGGTAACGTTTTCTAGCTAGAGTAACTTGGCGCTCGGAACGTGTTCTTAATATAATTTTTGCACTGTCGGTACCTTTTGATTGCATAGCTTGTACTGCATTACGCGCAATGTTCAAGACCGCTTGGATAAGCTTCTCTCTATCACCTATTAACTCTGGTAGGCTGGTGTCGTAGTCGCGCTGTACGATAATGTTGTGAGGCGATTCAGCCAATAGCAGGCTTCTAACACGCTCAAGTACTTCATGGATATTGGTGGGCTCGTACTTCGGTACACGGTGCGGTGCCAACAGGCGATCCATCAGGCTGTGCAACCTATCAGCTTCTTTGATAATGACTTGGGTATATTCTCTTAAATTAATCTGAGGGAGCTCATGCTCTAGCAATTGCGCTGCCCCGCGCAGCCCGCCTAATGGGTTGCGAATTTCATGCGCTAAATTCCTCAATAATTCTGAGTTTGCCTGTTGTTGAATGAGCATGCGTTCTTCTCTGGCAATCCGCAATTGCTGATCCATTTGTTGAAACTCTAAAATGAGTGTGACATTCTCAAACATGATTGGCGTCACTGTACAGGTCACAGCAAATGAATGCTGGCGTACTGTAGTGAGCGCAAATTCGTGTTCGCGGTAAGGGCTGTTGGTGGTGAGCGCATTGTCTACGGCCAGTTGCAATATTTCGCAGTTTAAAAAGACCTCGGAAATATGGTTGCCGGAAATCTGATTGGCGCTTAACGCAAATAGTATCTCTGCGCTTGGGTTGGTATAAAGCACCTTGAGCGATGAGTCGAGTAGCATCACTGCAGTCGCAAGATGCTCTAAGCCAGAAAAATTTGAGGGTGTATGCTGAACCATAAACTTAATAAAACATAGCAATCAATAGTGTTGTTGCTTGTAATAAAGCAAAAGGTAAGCCAGCTTTAATCTTATAGAAAAAGCATGGTTCGGCGATTAATTAATTTGGTTCAACTCTTTGGTCAGCAGCTCAATATTGCGTTGGTGTGCATCTACCTCGGCTTGAAGGCCCTTCATTTTCTCTTCAAACTTCGGTACGTTGCGGAAGGTAGATGTGGTGCCATTGGCGTTCTTGACTTGATAGACCTCTGGGTTTGATTGACCTTCAGCATAGGCTTGCTTAGCGCGCTCAAGTGCTTGTTTTTCAGACTCTAATTCAGATTTTAGAATGTCTTTACGTTTGGCATCACGCTGGTTTTGTGTGTTGGAATCTACTTTTGGAAAGTTGCTAGGTGTGCCAGATTTAGACTCATCGGAAGACTTGGCGTTAGGCTTTGCAGTATTGCCAAAACTGGTATCAGCCGGCTCCAAATCTAGTTTTTTGGCGCCTTTGATTTTGACGTTTGAATAAGTGATTCGCCCATCAGCATCTACATGCTTGTATATTTCTGCATGTGCCACCGCGCAGATGAGGGTAGAAACTACAATGCTTACAAATGTAAATTGTTTATTCATACCAATAGTTTAGATGAGAGTCTTATAGTTAGCAACGAGGTATTATAGATTTGGTTGACGGGGATGTATATATAAAAAAATAGGGCAGCCTAAGCTGCCCTATTTTAGTGCGTTGCTAAACGGTGATTAGCAAGACTATGTTGAAATTAGCAAGAGTAGTACAAGCCAAATTCAACTGGGTGTGGAGTTTGACGTAGTTTGGTCACTTCTTCCATTTTTAGACCAATGTAAGCATCAATCCAGTCATCCGTAAATACACCACCACGCGTCAAGAACTCACGGTCTTTGTCCAAATACTCCAACGCTTGTTCCAATGAAGAACAGACGGTTGGGATTTTTGCATCTTCTTCTGGAGGAAGATGGTACAAGTCTTTAGTTGCTGGCTCACCTGGGTGAATTTTGTTTTGTACGCCATCCAAACCCGCCATTAACAAGGCAGAGAATGCCAAGTACGGGTTAGCAATTGGATCTGGGAAACGCGCTTCAACACGGCGTGCTTTGTCTGAATGTACAAATGGAATACGGATAGAAGCAGAACGGTTTTTAGCCGAGTAAGCTAATTTCACTGGCGCTTCGTAATGTGGCACTAAGCGTTTGTATGAGTTAGTACCTGGGTTGGTAATCGCGTTCAATGCACGTGCGTGCTTGATGATGCCGCCAATGTAGTACAAAGCGAAATCGCTTAAGCCAGCGTAGCCGCTACCAGCAAACAGATTTTTGCCATCTTTCCATACGGATTGGTGAACGTGCATACCCGAACCGTTATCGCCAAACATTGGTTTAGGCATAAAAGTCGCTGTTTTGCCGTAGGCGTGTGCCGTATTTAATACTACGTATTTTAAGATTTGCGTCCAGTCAGCACGTTGTGTCAATGTGCTGAATTTAGTACCGATTTCACATTGACCAGCAGTAGCAACTTCATGGTGGTGCACTTCAACAGGCACGCCCATTTGCTCTAAAGTCATCACCATCGCAGAACGGATGTCATGTAATGAATCGACTGGAGGCACTGGGAAGTAACCGCCTTTTACTGCTGGACGGTGACCCGTGTTGCCGCCTTCGAATTTCTCTGAAGATGACCATGCTGCCTCTTCTGAGTTGATTTTGACTGAACTACCGCTCATGTCTACAGACCAGTTGATAGAGTCGAAAATGAAGAATTCTGGCTCTGGACCAAAGTAAGCAGTGTCGCCCAAGCCGCTTGATTTTAAGTAAGCTTCAGCACGTTTGGCCAAGCTACGTGGATCACGGTCGTAGCCTTTACCATCGGTAGGGTCTACAACGTCACAGGTTAAAATTAATGTTGGCTCGTCCATGAATGGATCGATGTTTGCTGTTGATGCATCAGGCATCAATTGCATGTCAGAGGCTTGAATACCTTTCCAACCGGCGATTGAAGAGCCGTCAAACGCGTGACCTTCAGTAAATTTTGATTCGTCAAAAGCTGAAACAGGCACAGTGACGTGCTGTTCTTTACCACGCGTATCGGTAAAACGAAAATCAACAAATTTAATGTCGTTTTCTTTTACCATTTTCATTACATTTGCAACAGACATTACCTTCTCCTAATGTGAGTGTGTATTGATGATGGAATTATTATTGAGATAAAACAAAAATCCTAAGCTGTAATATTAGCAGGAACTGTGCCAGCGAAAAATAGCTAAACACCGCATTAAACCGATAACGCACTAAAATAGCGATTTTTGTGATGAACCAAAATGGTGCGTAAAGATATTTTACGCACAAAAAAAGTGCAATGCATGCCTGGTGAATTTTTGCCTTCATTTTCGCGATATACTTGAAACTATCAGATAAAACTAAGCGATGTAAACGGGAGAGTGCTGATGGATAATCCATCTCAAATTTTAGAACTTGCGCATGAGCGCGCAAAACAAAACCAGATTGCTTATGCGGGTCTGCTGACGCCGCAGGAAACATTTGCAGTGTTACAAAATAATCCTGAAGCTATCTTGGTGGATGTGCGTTCACGTGCGGAGTTGGAGTTGGTAGGGCGTGTACCGCAATCTACCCATATTGAATGGGCATTTTATCCTGGAATGGTAGCAAACCCGGATTTTGCAACGCAACTACAGGCGAATATAGATAAAGGACTCACGGTCATCTTTATGTGTCGCACTGGTGGCCGTAGTCATAATGCGGCTGTATTGGCGCAACAACTCGGTTATCAAAAAGCCTACAACATGGTAGAGGGCTTTGAAGGTGAGGCCAATAGCCTGAAACAGCGCACGCTGATCAATGGTTGGCGTCATGCCGGGTTGCCTTGGACAAACTAAACGACAATAGGTAAAACAGATGGTAGATAAGTATGCAGTGATTGGCAACCCTATCGGGCACAGCAAATCGCCTATCATTCACAAAGCCTTTGCGGAGCAGACCGGTGAGGATATTAGTTACGAGGCGATACTGGCGCCACTAGATGGATTTGAAGCGACAATTCAATCATTGATTGCGCAGGGTTATAAAGGTGCGAATGTTACTGTGCCATTTAAGTTTGAAGCTTTAAATTTGGTTTATCCTAGCAATCGTGCTTTAGATGAAGTGGCCGTTAACACACTCAGATTTCTGGGTGGTGAGATTCGTGGCGATAGTACTGATGGTACGGGTCTGGTACGCGACATTCAGCAAAATTTAGGCATCACGATAGCAGGTAAACGAGTACTTCTTTTAGGCGCAGGCGGTGCAGCAGATGGAGTGCTGCAACCGTTACTTAATGAATTGCCGGCTTCGCTAGTGATTACTAATCGCACGGTGGATAAAGCGCAAACAATGGTAAAAAAAATATTGTCCAAAAACCATAACGCATTTTCCCTAACTGCATGTGCATTTGGTAATTTGTCAGATGCGCAATTTGATATTGTCATCAACGCCACCTCTACAGGCTTAACCGATACGGCCCTGCCTATTCCAAGCAGTGTATTTGCAAACGGCTGCATAGCTTACGACATGATGTATGGGCGTGAAACGCCTTTTATGAAACAAGCGCGAGAGGCGGGTGCGCAAGTGGCGGACGGCCTTGGGATGTTAGTTGAGCAAGCGGCAGAAGCGTTTTATATTTGGCGCGGTGTGCGTCCACGTACACAGCCAGTGATTCAGCAGTTGAGAAGCGCTTGATCCGCTGGTTTTTCAATAGCAAACCGAATGCGCGCGCTTTAGGCGTGGGTGGTTATTTCAAGCGCATACTGGCATTTATGTTGGTCTGGATTATTGTTTATCAGCTATGGATTTTTTTGCACATAGTCTGGTGGATTAAATTCAACCCCTCCACAAGTGCGTTTATGGAGGACCGTTTGGCGGTAATTCAGGAGAAAAATCCTGATGCCGAATTAAAATACAAATGGGTAGATTATCCGAAAATTTCCAACCATCTCAAGCGTGCTTTGGTTGCCAGCGAAGATGCAAAATTTGTTAACCACGAAGGTTTTGACTGGGAAGGCATTGAAAAGGCCTACGAGAAAAACCTGAAAAAAGGCAAACTGGTGGCTGGCGGCTCCACGATTAGCCAGCAACTGGCTAAGAATTTATTTTTATCGAGCAAACGCACACCTTGGCGCAAAGCAGAAGAAGCGCTGATTACTTTGATGTTAGAAAAAATGCTGAGCAAACGACGCATTTTGGAAATCTACTTGAATGTGATTGAGTGGGGTAATGGTGTGTTTGGGGCCGAGGCCGCAGCTAAACATTACTTCAAAACCAGCGCCGCTGGATTGAATCGCCAACAAGCGGCCAAGCTGGCAGCCATGGTGCCCAACCCGCGTTTTTATGATGATCACCGCAATACACGTTATTTAAACCGCAGAACAGCGACGATTCAAGCGCGTATGCGGTTTGCGGAAGTGCCTTAATACCCCATCTCATCACAACGGATTTGGGTCATAAACTGAATTGGTTTTTCCACTCTGTTATCCGGTTTAAATTCATTGAGATGCGTTAAAGTCTTAGGACAAACTGTCTATGGACCCAACAATAACATGAACGTAATTGACAATTTTTTAGATCAGATTAACCGCATGCCGATGCTACCAAAAGTAGTACAGGAAGTGGCCGCACAGCTCGACAATGAGGATGTGGATTTAAAAGCCCTCGCGGCCAGCATTAATCATGATCAGGTGTTGGCGGCGCGCGTACTGCGCATGTCTAACTCAGCTTATTTTGGCTGCAGCCGCAGTATTAAAACTGTAGAGGATGCAGTGGCGTTGATAGGCTTAGAAAATGTAGCAACACTTGTAGTAGCTTCTGGGGTTACCACTACTTTCACCAATGTGCCGGGGCTGAATTTACAGCATTTCTGGGTGCATAGTTTGGTCACCGCTAGTATTGCCCGTCAAATCAGCCGTGATTCAGGCTTGGACGCTGCCACTGCTTACATTGCTGGGTTGCTGCACAGCGTTGGTCAATTGCCTATTCATTTGGTGTTTCCTGCCGCCGGCGCACAAGTGACGGAGATGTGCCGTGGTCGCAGTGTGCTTGAGAGAAAAGCGGCAGAGCAATCGATCCTTGGTATTGATCATTGCCAGATTGGAGAGATGCTCGCCAAAATGTGGAACTTTCCGGAAGAGATTTTGTGCGTGTTGCGTCATTATCTAGAGCCATTTAAAGCGGGTGCGAGTGAGTTTGCGCCAGTGGTGTATGCGGCTGTCTATATTGCATCTGAGTTCGAGCGTGAAAAAACGGCAGCGGAAATTGCAGCTTCGTTAGACGCTGAGGTGATGCAGGCGCTTAACTGGAATGATGCAGATGCATTGATTGAGCGCATCGAGCACTACCGTATTTTTGTGCAAGAAGCACAAAGCTATTTATAACACTGCGCGTAACTACATCCACTAGCCAAGCATGGGCTTGAGGTATTTCCCCGTATAGCTTTGTTTAATTTCGGCCACAGCTTCCGGGGTGCCTACGCCCACCACCATACCGCCACCGTCACCGCCTTCTGGCCCCATATCAATAATCCAGTCTGCGGTTTTAATCACATCCAAGTTATGTTCAATAATGACGATGGTATTGCCCGCATCGCGTAAGCGATGAATCACATCCAGCAGTAATTGAATATCGGCAAAATGCAAACCAGTGGTCGGCTCATCTAGAATATAGAGCGTGCGGCCAGTATCGCGCTTGCTCAACTCCAACGCTAGCTTCACACGTTGCGCCTCACCACCGGATAACGTAGTGGCCGATTGGCCTAATGTGATATAGCCCAAACCAACATCTAATAATGTTTTTAGTTTGCGTTCAATCACAGGCTGCGCGTTAAAGAAAGTGTGCGCTTGCTCAACTGTCATCTCTAATACTTCGCGGATATTTTTACCTTTGAAGTTGATTTCCAATGTTTCGCGGTTATAGCGCTGGCCTTTGCAGACATCGCAAGGCACGTAGACGTCTGGTAGAAAGTGCATTTCCACACGAATCACACCGTCGCCTTGGCAAGCCTCGCAGCGCCCACCTTTTACGTTAAATGAATAGCGACCTGGCCCATAGCCACGCGCACGGCTTTCCGGTACCGCAGCGAATAAATCACGAATCGGTGTGAATAAGCCGGTATATGTTGCAGGGTTAGAGCGTGGTGTGCGGCCAATCGGGCTTTGGTCCACATCCACTACTTTATCAAAAAAAGCTAAGCCATCAATTTCGCCAAACGCTGCTGGTTCGGTATTGCTGCCGTACAAATGCTGGGCAACAACGCGGTACAGCGTGTCGTTAATTAGCGTAGATTTGCCGCTGCCGGAGACCCCAGTCACGCAAGTGAGCAATCCCACAGGGATTTCAACTGACACATCGCGCAGATTATTGCCAGTAGCATGCGTCAATTTCATCCAGCGTGCAGGGTCGGCTTTGGTGCGTGCTTTTTTGTATTCAATTTGCTTTTTGCCACTTAAATACTGCCCGGTGAGTGATTTGGGGTTGGCTTGAATTTGTGCAGGGGTACCCTCTGCCACAATCTGTCCGCCATGTTCACCTGCGCCCGGGCCAATGTCGACGACATAATCGGCCATCATAATGGCATCTTGGTCATGCTCGACCACAATGACACTATTGCCGATATCACGCAGGCGCTTGAGCGTATCTAATAAACGGTCATTGTCACGCTGGTGTAAGCCAATGGAAGGTTCATCTAGTACATACATCACACCGGTTAAGCCGCTACCGATTTGAGAGGCTAGGCGAATACGTTGCGCCTCTCCACCGGACAGCGTTTCAGCGGAGCGTGATAACGATAAGTACTCCAGACCCACATTGGTTAGAAATTTTAAGCGGTTCTCAATTTCTTTTACAATTTTGTCCGCAATCGCCAACTTAGCGCCATGCAGTTGTAAGGTTTCAAAGAAAGTAAGTGCTTGCTTGAGCGGCACTTCACAAATTTGATGGATGTTTTTCTCGCCCACTTTGACGTGTCTTGCTTCACGTCTTAAACGCGTGCCTGTGCAATCTGGGCAAGTGGTGGCATTGATGTACTTGGCCAACTCATCTCGCACAGCTGTGGAATCGCTTTCGCGATATCGGCGCTGCAAGTTATGAATGATCCCTTCAAAACTATGGGTTTTACCAAAAAACGTACCGCGTTCGTTGAGGTATTTAAATGTGATTTGCTCTTTACCAGAACCAAATAGCAGGATGTTTTGGATGTCCTCAGACAGTTCTTCAAAGGCAACTTCCAAATCAAAATTGTAGTGTTGGCTCAGGCTGGCCAACATCTGAAAGTAGAATTGATTGCGCTTATCCCACCCTTTAATGGCGCCGCTGGCGAGTGATAAATGTGGAAATGCCACGACCCGCTTTGGATCAAAGAAAGTGACATTGCCTAGACCATCACATTTCGGGCATGCGCCCATGGGGTTGTTAAAGCTGAATAGGCGAGGCTCTAATTCAGCAAGTGAGTAATCACAAACCGGGCAAGAGAATTTGGCTGAGAATAAGTGTTCTTTCTCGTTATCCATCTCCAAGGCGATGGCTTTACCATCAGCCAAGCGCAGCGCGGTCTCGATAGATTCCGCAATCCGTTGTTTCATATCCTCGCGTACTTTTAAGCGATCCACCACTACGTCTACACTGTGTTTAGTGGTTTTAGCTAATTGCGGCAACGCATCCATTTCATAAATTTTGCCGTCAACACGTAAGCGTACAAAGCCTTGTGCTTTGAGTTCGTCAAACAAATCTAACTGTTCACCTTTACGGTTGGACACCACTGGTGCCAACACCATAAGTTTGGTGTCTTCGGGCAATTTCAAAATGGCATCCACCATTTGCGAAACAGTTTGTGCTTCTAGCTTAATGCCGTGATCCGGACATTCCGGATCGCCGGCACGCGCAAATAGTAACCTTAAGTAATCATGAATCTCTGTAACGGTACCCACAGTAGAGCGCGGGTTGTGCGAGGTGGATTTTTGCTCAATGGAAATAGCGGGCGATAAGCCTTCAATGAGATCGACATCCGGCTTGTCCATGCGTGCCAAGAATTGGCGTGCGTAAGCAGACAAACTTTCCACGTAGCGGCGTTGTCCCTCAGCGTATAGCGTATCGAAGGCTAAGCTAGATTTCCCGGAGCCGGATAAGCCAGTAATCACTACCAGTTGATTACGCGGAATATCCAGTGAAACGTTCTTGAGATTGTGGGTGCGCGCACCGCGGATTTTAATAAATTCCATGATACTTTAACGAAAAGTGAGGCAACCTGATAATATACGCAATTATTCGAAAGACTTCCAAATATTAATGCAGTTTTCAGAAAAAATGACGCGCACAGAACTTCGCGCGACAGTCAGTTTGGCTTCCATTTACGGTTTACGTATGTTGGGCATGTTTTTGATTTTGCCCATTTTTGCCATTTACGCAGAAAAATTAGAGGGTGGTAGTAACCACACACTTATCGGTTTAGCGCTGGGTGCCTATGGTTTGATGCAAGTGCTATTGCAATTGCCTTTCGGCATGGCTTCAGATCGTTTTGGTCGCAAACGTTTAATTTATGTTGGCCTGATTTTATTTGCAGTGGGTAGCGTGGTTGCCGCGCTTTCACACACTATTTATGGCGTGATTCTTGGGCGTGCCATTCAGGGTGCGGGTGCTATTTCCGCTGTGGTGACAGCGCTGGTGGCAGACTCCACGCGTGAAGAGCACCGTACCAAAGCCATGGCCATGATAGGCGCCACGATCGGTTTGACGTTTGCAGTGTCGCTGGTAGCCGGGCCTATTTTCAATCAATGGATTGGCGTTCCGGGTATTTTCTGGATGACGGGTGTTCTTTCTTTACTGGCAATTTTGGTGGTCAAATATGCAGTGCCCACGCCGTTGCACAGCGGGTTTCACTCAGATGCACAAGCGGCGCCTAGCCTGATGAAAGATGTGCTGAAAGACAGCCAATTGCTGCGCTTGAATTTTGGTACGTTTTGTCTGCATGGCGCGCAAATGGCGATGTTTATTGTGGTGCCATTCGCGTTAAAAGAGACGAGCGGCATGAGTGAGAACTTACATTGGCAGGTGTACTTGCCAGTATTGATGCTCTCGTTTCTGCTGATGGTGCCAGCCATTATTTATGCAGAGAAAAAGGCCAAGCTTAAACCGGTGTTTATTGCTGCGGTTGGCTTGATGTTTGCGGCACAATTGATTTTTGCCTACAACATTCACCACTTTTGGGGCATTGTGACTTCATTGGTGGTGTACTTTGTCGCATTCAATATTTTAGAAGCCTCACTGCCTTCACTCATTTCAAAGATGGCACCGGCTGCGGCCAAAGGTACGGCAATGGGGGTGCATAATACGGCCCAGTCATTTGGCATGTTTTTAGGGGCAACGGTGGGCGGTTATTTATCGCATCGCTTTGATTATGCTGCTGTGTTTTTGTTTTGCGCGGCGCTGATGATGATTTGGTTTCTATTAGCACTTGGCATGAAAACACCCCTCAGCGTGAAGACAAAGATGTATCATATGCAAGGATTTGACGGCGCACAGGCGAGCAGTTTGCAGCAGCAAGTGGCTGTGCTCGCCGGTGTGCATGAAGCGGTTGCTATTGCGCAAGAGCACATGTTGATTGTGAAATTGAATAATCAATTGCCAGAAGCAACGCAAATAGAGACAGAACAAACGATATTAAAACTGATAGGGAGCAAATAATGGCATCAGTCAATAAAGTAATTTTGGTGGGTAACTTAGGGCGCGATCCGGAAGTGCGCTACATGCCGAATGGTGAAGCGGTAGCTAACTTTAGTATTGCCACTACGGATAATTGGAAAGATAAATCCGGCGTAAAACAAGAAAAAACGGAATGGCACAATATTGTCATGTACCGTCGTTTGGCTGAAATTGCGGGTGAGTATTTGAAAAAAGGTCGCCCTGTGTATGTCGAAGGCCGTTTGCAAACGCGTAAATGGGAAAAAGATGGCGTGACACGCTACACCACTGAAATCGTGGCAGACCAAATGCAAATGCTGGGCAGTGGCCGTGATGGCGGCAGTGCCAGCTATGATGGTGATATGGGACAAGGCTCAGGACCAGAGGACTACAGCCAAGCACCGCCAAGAGCCAGCGCACCTGCACAAGCGCCTGCAGCAAAGCCAGCGGGTGGTAGCAATTTTGATGACTTTGATGACGATATCCCGTTTTGATTGGATAGCGTGTATGAATAAAAGCCCACACATGTTGTGGGCTTTTTGTTGGAGGCTACCTGCCAAGCACAATGCTGCCCGTCAGTGCATGTGTCTGGCCGATATTAAACCCATATTGAATGCCTGCCCGCTCGGCAGCAGGTCCAATGAACCTCCCGACAATGGTGGCCAGATTACCGCTGGCGTCTCGCATCACGCCATTGCAGCCGGCAATACAGCCAATATTGTTGAAGTTTGAAGTGATGGAGCCATTGTTAGCGAATTCGGCCGATCCTGCCGTCAAGGTATTGTTGCCTGCTAGTGTGTAAGTGAGTGGGCCGAGCGGAATGTTAAGGCCGTAACTATAAGCATAGGTAGCAAAGTTAACGCTCAAGCTTCCGGTCACCGTATTAGCAGTGCCTATAGCAACTGTTCGGCCTTGATTGCCTAGTACTGGCGCGGTAGAGGCCAGTACGTTGTATTGCAGAGGTGTGTTCAGATTAGCGAGCTGCAACAGGTTTGCGGGCTGTGTTGCGTCACCAGCAATATAGCTGAGCAATCCTACATTCTGATTGTTGATGCTGCCCCTGACTTGTCCCATGCTGACAAAGGCATCGCTATAAAAGTCATTAAGATTGGCTGCAATCAATTGTAAGTCTATGTCTTGCGTTTGGTAACGGCTGAGATTGTTGTTGGCGTTGCTGGCAAGTGTGCCATCCAGCAAGGCGTAGTTAACTGCTCCCTGCTGCATAATGCCGCTAAGCAAAATATCCGTTTGAGTGTTGGTGGTTGGCGCATTCGGATCTGGCGGTGTGCCTGGTGGATTATTGCCGGTGCCAGAAAGGTCGGTGAGCGAGGCTTGCATCACGCTGTCCGTGACCACGGCACTGATCCTGTCTTTACCTAAGTGCTCGGCTTGTACATACACGGGTTTGCTGACTGAAGGTGGTGCGGTGCTAATGTTGGCCGTCTCATGCGTATGCTGTGGCTGGCTTTGTTTGCTTGATGTGCTGATGGATTGCCCTGCAATAGCATTGCGGCAGCCGCCAGCATTGCATACATCTACACTGCCTTGTTGGGTGGTCATGACAAGCTTATTGCCCAGAAATATTGCAGTGAATTGCGTGCCGCGGATGCCGATGGTGGCCACTGGCGTAGCAAGTTGATAGCGGTCAGGTGTTTGATGGCCAATCAATCCACTGACTGCGCGCAACCCGCCTTTAATTAGCTCGGTAAAGGCGTACTCTGTACCGTCTTGTGCGCCAGAGAAGCTGTATTGATTGATTTTATAGATGGTTTCGGGCTGTAGTGAAATTTTTCCGCCATCAATAAACCCGATTTGTACGCGTCCATCTTTAGTGTCTATGGTGTCGCCATTAAGTACGGCATCGTGCTGAAAAATGGGGTGCACAGATTGATCGGCGCGCGTGATGATGGCATTGCCGCTTTTAAACAAAATAGTGCCTGCGGACTGCGCCTCTGCCAGCGGTGGCAGCATTAAGGCAATCATTAACCATCCAATGTCAGTAAGAGCGTGCTGAAGGCTTTTCATCGACGTGTCCTCACTTCAAGCATGACTACGCTTTAAAAATAATTATCAATAAAACATAAAATAATTATCAATGAAACAATTACTTAACATCAGTTATAATAGCGCTCTTGTTGATTTTAATACACCGAATCTATTCATCTTTTAAAATAAATAGTCATCCATATGCCGATTTACGATTATCAATGTACAAGTTGTGGTTTTAAACAAGAAGTGATGCGCAAAGTCAGTGCACCTAGCGTTGAGAGTTGCCCGCAATGTCAAACCTTGGCATTTTCCAAACAATTATCCGCACCAAGTTTTCAGCTCACTGGTAGCGGATGGTATGCCACTGATTTTAAAAATAAAAATAACGGATCGACCAAGTCTCCAGAGTCAACACCAACAGAAAGTGAATCCAAGCCAGCCGCATGTAATCCAGGTTGCGCCTGCCATTAGGGTCTGTTTATGATTAAAAAATACTTCTTCACAGGTTTGCTCGTCTTGGTGCCGTTGATTATCACGGTATGGGTGCTGGCCACTTTAATTAATACCTTAGACCAAAGCTTGCTGCTATTACCCGCCGCTTGGCGCCCAAAAGAGTTCTTAGGGCAGGATATACCTGGCTTTGGTGTAGTGCTGACCTTGGTGACGATTTTTGTGACCGGCTTAATTGCCACCAATATTTTCGGGCAGCAGTTGATTGCGTTGTGGGAGGGCTTGCTCTCACGCGTGCCAGTGGTCAAATCCATTTACTCTAGCGTTAAACAAGTGTCCGATACCTTGTTTTCAGATTCTGGCAATGCCTTCCGTAAAGCCTTATTAGTGCAATACCCACGCCAAGGCAGTTGGACCATCGCGTTTTTAACGGGTACCCCCAGTGGCGATGTAGTTAACCATTTGCACGGTGAGTATGTCAGCGTATACGTGCCCACTACGCCTAACCCAACTTCCGGTTTCTTTTTAATGATGCCAAAATCAGACGTCATTGAGCTTGATATGAGCGTAGATCAAGCGCTTAAATATATTATTTCGATGGGGGTTGTTGCCCCTAACGAAGTACCGCCAAAAATTTTAACCGACTATACAGATTAACTTAATTACATTAACGAAGAACTATGATGCGTACACATTACTGCGGGCACTTAAACCGCGAACATATTGGTCAAACTGTTACCCTTTGTGGTTGGGCGCATCGCCGCCGCGATCACGGGGGTGTGATTTTTATTGATTTGCGCGACCGTGAAGGCATGGCGCAGATTGTGATTGACCCAGATACCAAAGAAGCGTTTGCAGCAGCAGAAACGGTACGCAATGAGTTTGTGCTCAAAGTGGTATGTAAAGTACGCGCACGCCCAGAAGGCACCGTGAATCCGAATATTCCAACCGGTGAGGTGGAAATGTTGGCGACCGAGATTGAAATCCTCAATCCATCCCTCACACCACCGTTTATGCTGGACGACGACAACCTCACAGAGACTGTGCGTTTAGAGCATCGTTATATTGATTTACGTCGCCCCGCCATGCAAAAGAATTTAATGCTGCGTTACAAAGTGGCTAAAAATCTGCGTGATTACTTAGACGAAAATGGCTTTATTGAAGTAGAAACACCGATGTTAACGCGCTCAACGCCAGAAGGCGCGCGTGATTATTTGGTGCCTTCGCGTGTGCATCATGGCCAGTTCTTTGCATTGCCGCAATCACCGCAATTGTTTAAACAATTATTGATGGTGTCTGGTTTTGATCGCTATTTCCAAATCACCAAATGTTTCCGCGATGAAGACTTACGTGCTGATCGTCAGCCAGAATTTACGCAAGTGGATATCGAGACTTCTTTCTTAGAAGAAAACGACATCATGGACATCGTCGAAGAGATGATCCGTCGCATGCTCAAGAAAATTCAAAATGTCGATTTGCCTGCTGCGTTCCCACGCATGAGCTTCGCGGAGGCCATGAACCGTTACGGCTCAGACAAGCCAGATATGCGCGTGACCTTAGAAATTACCGAGCTTTCAGATGTGATGAAAGACGTGGACTTTAAAGTGTTTGCGGGCGCTGCCAACATGGCGGGTGGCCGTGTTGCCGCTCTGCGCGTGCCAAACGGCGCTGCCATTAGCCGTTCTGAAATCGATGCGTATACTGAATTTGTCAAAATCTACGGCGCTAAAGGCTTGGCGTACATCAAGATTAATGACATTACCAAATTGAACGAGGAAGGTTTACAAAGCCCTATCGTCAAAAACATTCATGTGAATGCTTTGCAAGCCATCATTGAGCGCACAGGTGCACAGAACGGTGACATCGTATTCTTTGGTGCTGACAAATTGAAAGTCGTGAACGAAGCATTAGGCGCATTGCGCTTAAAAGTCGGCCACGATAAAGGTCACGTCGATGGTCGTGCTTGGGCGCCATTGTGGGTGGTGGATTTCCCTATGTTCGAACACGATGAAGAAAATGACCGCTGGGTGGCCTTGCATCACCCGTTCACTGCACCTAAAGATGGTCACGAAGACTTGCTCGTTTCTAACCCGGGTGCGGCACTGTCAAAAGCGTACGACATGGTACTCAATGGCTGGGAAGTGGGCGGCGGTTCTGTGCGTATTCACAAATCAGACGTGCAATCCAAAGTATTTGATGCATTGAAAATCAGCAAAGAAGAAGCGCAAGAGAAGTTCGGCTTCTTGCTGGATGCCTTGCAATATGGTGCACCTCCACATGGTGGCTTAGCATTTGGCTTGGACCGTTTAGTGACGTTGATGGCTGGCGCCGAGTCTATCCGTGATGTAATTGCTTTCCCAAAAACACAACGTGCACAGTGTTTAATGACCAATGCGCCAAATGAAGTGGATGAGAAACAATTAAGGGAGCTGCATATTCGCGTTCGCACCCAAAACACGGCGGCTTAATATGTGCTTGCTTGCACAGATTTTGTGGCAGGCATTTGTTGTATTAGTTGGTCATGTATTCGCGCTTGCGTCTTCCCGATGCAGCGCGTTTTTCTTTGCAAAGTGACGCGTTTGTAGACTGCTCATGCATCTCAAGTCATTAATCCGCACTATCCCCCATTACCCTAAACAGGGCATCATGTTTCGCGACATTACTACCCTGCTGAAAGACCCAAAGGGTTTGCAGCTGTTGGTAGATGGCCTTGCAGGGCATTATGCTCATCAAAAAATTGATAAAATTGTTGGGATAGAAGCGCGTGGTTTTGTGATTGGTGCCGCGGTGGCTTACAAATTGGGTGTAGGGTTTGTGCCGATTAGAAAATCAGGCAAGTTGCCTGGACAAACCTTTCAGCAGGAATATGCACTGGAGTACGGCAGTGATGTGATGGAGATACATCAGGATGCAATAGTGGCCGGTGAAAGCGTTCTGCTAGTGGATGATTTGATTGCGACAGGTGGCACTGCCATGGCCGCAGTCAGCTTAATCGATCAGTTGGGTGGCATCATCGCTGGATGCGCATTCGTGATCGATTTACCTGATTTAGGTGGTATGCAACGATTGCAGCACTTGGGCTTACCAACATTTGCGCTATGTCAATTTGAAGGCGAGTAATTGTTTATACTATACTGCTGGGCTTATGCAGCACTTTCGCAGTACTTTTAATCATCATCGGATAAGAATATGCCAGTGACCGAAATCAATCATGTGAATTTTCGCTCTGACCGCGAGACCATGCACAAGTTAAAAGACTTTTACTGTGACATTATCGGGCTTACGGTAGGCAAGCGCGTCGCCAGTACTACTTATGGTTACTGGCTGTGTGTTGGTAATAATGACGTGGTGCATCTGGCTGAATATAAAACGCCAACGGCGCCAGTACTACATGTGCATGGCACTTATGACCATGTGTCATTTACTTGCACCGATATGCCAGCAATGGAAGCGCATTTAACAGCACACAATGTGCCTTATACCAGCAGAACGCTCGCCAGCGGTACCAAGCAAATCAACTTGAAAGACCCGGCAGGTAATGGTGTGGAGTTAAACTTTGAGGAGTATGCTGATCCTAACTATGTGATGCGTCCTTCCGGTGATCCTAACGCACCTGTGTAATGTGTAGGCCGCAGTGTGATGCCGGTCACAGACTTCATGTGGCGATAAACTAAAATAGCATCACGTTATCTAACATAATATTTGAGCAGTTTTTAAGATACGTTACAGCATAAGAACATAGACAAAAGTGAAACAGGGGTAGTGTATGAAGCTAAATCGATTATGGATTGTGACAGCAATATCTGCTAGTGTGCTGGCCGGTATGACGGGCATTGCGCATGCTGAAGCGGACCCTAAATTATGGTCTGTGGTAAAAGAGGCGTTCTTTGCCAAACGCGATATTCAAGAGGTCGATTTTATTAAGATAGATGCGCCGCGCCGCGCCGAAAGTGGTGCGCAAGTGCCAGTGACATTTAGCTACGACAAAGCGGCTGCCAATGGCGTGGATATTAAGAAAATCTACGTGTTGGTGGATGCAAACCCAATTCAATTAGCCTCGACTTACCATCTCACCGATCTGTTGGGTAATTTCATCATGGAAACACGTATCCGTATGGAAACCGATTCGTATGTCCGCTTAGTGGGTGAGACGGCAGATGGTAAGTTGTATATGGCCAAGCGTGAGATTCGTGCAGCTGGTGGATGTGGTGGCACTGTGGACAATGACGAAGCTGCTGTACGCGCAGAAGCCGGTAAAATCAAAATGAACGTAGAAAGCCCTGTGCAGTTTGGTAGTCCCAACCAAGCCGTATTTAATATTCGCCATGTGATGCGTACTGGTTTGCAGCGTGATTTGGTATCACAAGGTTTTGTGCCAGCCTTTTATATCAATAAAACCGCATTTACTTACAATGGTAAACCAGTGATGACGGTAGATGTAGGTGTGGGTACCAGTGAGAATCCCTATATGAAATTTAAATTTACGCCAGATGCGCCTGGCAAGTTAGAAGTGGTGGCGACCGATAATGAGGGTAAGGTGTTTTCTCAAGCCATCGATGTCAAGGGATAGAAGAAAAGGGTGATACAAACGTGTCATTCAGGCCTCTACGGAGGCCTTTTTTTATGGTGTTGAGTGCTAGAATAAATAAAACTTTGGAGGAGATGAAAAATGAAAAGTTATCGTAAGGAGCTATGGTTTAATATTCCAGCACGCATGGATTTTAAAAATATTACGGCTGATGTAGAAGCCTGTTTGCGAGAAAGTGGCATCAAAGAAGGCTTAGCCTTGATTAATGCCATGCATATTTCTGCCAGTGTATTTATTAATGACGACGAGCGCGGCTTGCACCACGATTACAAGGTGTGGCTAGAGAAACTTGCGCCGCATGAGCCGGTTAGTGGTTATCGCCATAACGACACCGGTGAGGATAACGCAGATGCGCATATCAAGCGCCAAATCATGGGGCGTGAAGTCATGGTGGCGGTGACTGAAGGTAAGTTAGATTTTGGGCCGTGGGAGCAGATTTTTTACGGTGAGTTTGACGGCAGGCGTAACAAGCGCGTATTGATTAAAATCATTGGTGAGTAGTTAAGTTTTATTACAAATATGCCAATAAAAAAGGGAGCAATGCTCCCTTTTTTAGTATGAACAAAATTATTTGTTCATTACGTACATAGTGACTTCAAAGCCAAAACGCATTTCAGTAGCTGCTGGTGCTGTCCACATAATAGTCTCCTTATTTGATTAACATTCACGGCTGCAAATGCATGTCCGTGTGAAGCATTATGCAGCGTTCGTGTACTGCCAAACAGACGCCATTCATGATAAAGCTATCATGTAAATCATGAGCACTGGCTAAGGATGCAGCCGTATCCACCTAATTACCTTGAATATAATTTTCCAATTGTTCGATCAGGCCTTGTTGGTAAGCAATGGTTTCCTTCAACAAGTCTCCTACCGACAGCATGCCCAAAATCGTACCGTTTTCCACAATCGGCAAGTGGCGAATGCGTCTATCGCTCATGGTTTGCATGGCACTGTCCACTAAATCTTGCGGGCTGGCGGAAATGACTTTGGCGGTCATGACCTCGTTAATCAGTGTAGTTCTGGAGGAGCGGCCTTTGAGCACCACTTCACGTGCGTAATCACGCTCCGAGAAAATGCCGACCAATTGACCTTCATCGATGACAGCGAGTGCGCCAATTTTGTATTCTGCCAAAATCACCAATGCATCAAATACCGGGCGGTTGGGTGCAATACTAATCACTTCTTGATGCTTTTTTTCATTCAAAATTTGTTTGAGTGTTTTCATGATGTCTCCCCCAGCGAGTGCGCACATTTAAATATACTCCGATAAAAATTTTAGCCAATATCCCGCCATTAAAAATATTGCACTTGACATAGTTAGGAAGCTAACTATAATGATGCTAATCATGCTACAACTTAGAGATCTCCCTACCCCAGAAGTCTTGGAAAAATTCGCCGAGCGCTATCCAGATGCGGATGTGACGGCGATTGCCAGCTTTCTAAATCTGCTGCGGGTGGCTACCGAACTATCGTTGGCATTAGATGCCTGCCTAAGCAAACATGATTTGTTGCAAGGGCGCTGGTGGGTGCTTATTTTGTTGATGCGAGAAGAAAACGTATCGTCCACACCCTCCATCTTGGCTGAGAAAACGGGTGTCACGCGCGCCACAATGACTGGCCTGATTGATAGCTTAGAACAAGGCGGTTTGGTGGTCAGGGTGTTCGATAAAGCAGACCGACGCAGTGTGATTATTCGATTAACCGATGCAGGCCAAGCCAAACTAGATGTGGTGATGCCGGATTACTATCGCCGGTTGAGGCAATGCATGCAGGGGCTAGATGCCACTAAGCGTGAAGAATTAAACAATATATTAGGTTTGATCCAACTGGGGATTCCAGCACTGATTTAAATGAACCGTTCTAACTCAATGAAAGTAAAGGAAACATAATGCAAACTATTCAAGCAGAAATTCAAGCTATCAATGCGCAATTTGATCAGGCGTTTAATGCCAAAAACGCAGCTGAAATCGGCAGGCTTTATGATGTCAATGCAACAGTGATGCCAGCGCCAGCCGGTGCACCAGTGGATGGTGCGCAGGCGATTCAAGTATTTTTTGACGGGCTGATTCAGGCAGGGGTCGTTGAACATCAGCTGACATTGACAGAAGCGGTTGCCGATGGAAACCTTGCGTATCAACGTGGCAATTGGGCGGCGGCAATGTTCAATGCAGATGGCACTAAACAAACATTTGGCGGCAATGTGCATTTGGTATACCGGAAACAAAGTGATGGTGGTTGGAAAGCAGTGACCCATATCTGGAATTAACCGGACATGTTGTAGTACTTAATGATTGGACATTCAATGGAGAATAGCACCAAACAAAATATTAGCGCCATGATTGCACTGATTGTGCTCACCTTAATTTGGGGTTACAACTGGGTAGTGATGAAGAGCGCCTTGCAATATGCGGGGCCTTTTCAATTTGCTGCCATGCGTACGTTTTTTGGGGCCATTGTGCTATTTGTCGTGATCTATTTAACCAAACGTCCGATGGGGTTGAAAGAGTTCCCCACCATGCTGGTGCTAGGCCTGTTGCAAACGGTGGGCTTTACCGGTGTGTTGCTGTGGGCATTGGTAGAAGGCGGCGCTGGAAAAACTGCAGTGCTCACCTATACCATGCCGTTTTGGGTGATGCTATTTGCTTGGCCCATGTTGGGTGAAAAAGTACAAGGTTGGCAGTGGTTAGCCGTCATTTCAGCGGTGTTTGGCATGGTGCTGATTTTTGATCCATTGCATATCAAAGCCGATGGCTTCAGTATGTTTTTGGCCATTTTCTCAGGGGTATCGTGGGCGTTATCTGCCATTATTTCAAAAAAATTGCATCGCCGTAGCCCGGAGTTGGACTTACTCAATTTAACTGCCTGGCCAATGTTGTTGGGGTCTATCCCCATGGTGTTGATCGCTTTTTTGGTACCGGCGGCACCTATTCAATGGACTGGTTATTTGATTGGCTCAGTGCTGTTTAATGTATTTTTAAGTGGCGCCTTGGCATGGCTATTATGGCTATATGCATTACAAATACTGCCAGCTGGCGTGGCTAGTATGACGAGTATGCTCGCACCAGTCATTGGTGTGATTGCGGCATGGATACAGCTAAACGAAGTGCCGAATAGCTATGAGCTGATTGGTATGCTGCTCATTTCGCTGGCCTTGGTGCAAATATCTGTGATCACCATGCGTAAACATAAGCCAGTCGATTGCGCCGAAGGGCAAGAGCTTTAGAGATTTTGCCAAACACTGAGGCATGCGCAAGCCTATGATAAAATACTGGGATAAGTTAGCTATCCGAGGAAATAGAGCATGGCAGGTCACAGTAAATGGGCAAACATTCAACACCGCAAGGGACGTCAAGACGCCAAACGCGGTAAAATTTTCACCAAACTTATCAAAGAAATTACCGTCTCTGCTCGTCTGGGCGGAGGCGATACCGCCATGAATCCGCGCCTACGTGCCGCGGTGGCAGAAGCCAAAGAAGAGAACATGCCTTCCGACAACATCACGCGCGCCATTAAAAAAGGCACGGGTGAGTTAGAAGGCGTGAATTACGAAGAGATTCGTTATGAAGGCTATGGCATCAATGGCGCGGCCATTATTATCGACTGCTTAACCGATAACAAACAACGCGCGGTGATGGATGTACGCCACGCCCTCACCAAACATGGTGGCAATTTAGGTACGGATGGTAGCGTGGCTTTTCTATTTAAACACTGTGGTCAGATCGTGTTCGAGCCTGGTGTAAGCGAAGATGCCGTGATGGAAGTCGCTTTAGAAGCAGGGGCAGAAGATATTGTTACCGATGAAGATGGCAGTATCGAAGTGATTACCCCACCGGCGGACTTTTTGACAGTAAAAGAAGCGTTAGAAGCCGCAGGCTTGAAACCTGCCATGGCAGAAGTCACCATGAAACCTACGATGGAAACTGTATTCACTGGTGATGACGCGGTTAAAATGCAAAAAATATTGGATATGCTGGAAGATTTAGACGACGTACAAGACGTGTACACGACGGCGATTATTGAAGAATAAAACGGCCAATTGAATTCCATTCGAATATTAGGCATTGACCCCGGTCTGCGCATCACTGGTTTTGGGGTGATAGAGTCGCAAGATAATAAACTCAGCTACGTCACTAGTGGTGTCATTAAAACAGCTTCGGCCAAAAAGAATCCAGTGGAAGGTGAAGATGACCGTGAGGAGCTGCCCGCCCGTTTAAAAGTAATTTTAGAGGGGCTGTTTGAGGTGATTGATACATACCATCCGACACAAGTTGCCGTTGAAAAAGTCTTCGTCAATGTCAATCCACAATCTACTTTGTTATTGGGGCAGGCGCGTGGTGCTGCCATCAGCGCCGCGGTTATCCGAAATCTAATCGTGGCAGAATATACTGCGTTGCAGGTCAAGCAATCGGTGGTGGGTAATGGCCATGCGCAAAAAGAGCAAGTGCAAGAAATGGTGAAACGATTGTTAAATTTACCTGCCACACCCAGCCCTGATTCCGCCGATGCGTTGGCCTGTGCGATTTGTCATGCGCATGGTGGTCAAGGCTTAGGTAAATTAGCCACGGCAGGCTTTAGAGTAAAAAATGGAAGGTTGGTATGATTGCAAGACTAAGCGGGATATTGATTGAAAAATCGCCACCTTTCGTGATTGTGGATTGCCAAGGCGTAGGCTATGAGGTGGAAGTGCCCATGAGCACTTTTTATAACCTGCCTGAGCTAGGACAAAAAGTACAATTGCTCACCCATTTTGTGGTGCGCGAAGACGCACAACTGTTATACGGGTTTGGTAGTGAGCAAGAAAAAAATACGTTCAAACAATTGCTTAAAGTCAACGGCATTGGGGCAAAGTCCGCTTTGTCAATTTTAAGTGGCGTGAGTATCGATGATCTGGTTACCGCAGTCAGTCAGCAAGAGGTGGGGATGCTTACGCGTATTCCTGGGATTGGTAAAAAAACGGCCGAGCGTTTGCTGCTTGAGCTGAAAGATAAATTTAACGTCATTGGATCGGTCACGATACAAGCGCAACCTAAGTCTGCTGCGCATGATGTACTCAATGCATTGGTGGCTTTAGGCTACAATGAACGCGAAGCGTCGGCCGCCGTCAAACTGCTGGATAAAGAAGTGACCGTGACGGATGGTATCAAACAAGCGCTGAAAAGCCTTTCCAAATAAAGGATATCGATGAAAACAATATGGATATTGATATGTAGCGTGTTGCTGGTGGCCTGTGGACAAGAGCGGGCTGCGAGCGAGCCCGATATGGCGCGTGCAGCAGCACCTATGGCCAAAATGGCGGCAGATAGCGTGCTAGGCGGCGCTGAGCAAAGCATGACGGAGTTGAGCGAACCGACAGCCGGGCAACAACAGGCAAGAAAATACATCGCGTTGCGTCATCATTTAAATGTGGAGTTGCCCGCGAATACGTTGCAAGCAGGGTTTGATGCTGCATTGAAGCATTGCGAAGCCTTGAGTTGCCAAGTACTGAGCGCCAATTTTAATAAAGAAACGCCTTACAACCCGCCATCTGCTTCATTAAGCGTGCGTTTACCACCACGGAATGTAGAAGTGTTTTTGAGCGGTTTGGAAAAAAGTGGTGACATTATTCAACACGCACGCGATGCGGAAGATAAAACCAATCAAGTGGTGGATGCCGATGCGCGCATTAAAAATCTCACGGAATTGCGTGACCGTTTGCGCCAAATGCTCGGTGACAAATCCGCCAAGTTTAAAGATATTATTGACGTAGAGCGCGAGCTGGCGAATACGCAAAGCCAGTTGGATAGCATCATGAGTATCCGCAAGGTGCTGAGTTTAGAAACAGATTTAGTCGCGGTAAATATTGATTTTTCTGCCAAGCAAGGCATTACAGAACAAGGATTTTTCTCTCCAGTAGCACGCGCACTAAAAGATGCCGGACGTGTCATGATGGAGAGCTTGGCGGCATTGATTACCTTTGTGATGAGCGCGCTGCCTTGGTTGATTATTGGGATTCCATTATTGTTGCTGATTGTGAAGCTGTGGAAAAAAGTGAAAGTAAAGCTACTACGCAATGATAGAAACTGATCGCCTCATCGCCCCAGATACAGCGAGTCCGCAAGAAGAAGCCTTAGAGCGCGCCTTGCGCCCCAAGGTGCTGGACGAGTATGTGGGGCAAGAAAAAGCGCGTGGCCAGTTAGAGATTTTTATCAACGCGGCACGTGGTCGCAGTGAGCCTTTAGACCACGTATTATTGTTTGGTCCGCCAGGCTTGGGTAAAACCACGCTTGCCCATATTATTGCTAAAGAGATGGGCGTGAACATGCGGCAAACATCAGGCCCGGTGTTAGAACGGGCAGGCGATTTAGCAGCGTTACTGACGAATCTTGAGCCCAACGATGTGCTGTTTATTGATGAGATTCATCGCTTAAGCCCGGTGGTAGAAGAGATTTTATATCCGGCGATGGAAGACTATCGTTTGGATATTATGATTGGTGAAGGTCCTGCTGCACGCAGTGTGCGCTTAGACCTGCCGCCGTTTACTTTAGTCGGTGCAACCACGAGAGCCGGTATGTTGACCAATCCTTTGCGTGATCGTTTTGGTATTGTGGCGCGGCTAGAGTTTTACACCAATGAAGAACTCGCGAAAATCGTGCATCGCTCAGCCAATTTGTTAGCGGTGAACATGCAAGAAGCCGGCGCCTTTGAAATTGCACGCCGCTCACGAGGCACACCGCGCATTGCCAATCGCTTATTGCGTCGCGTACGCGACTACGCGCAAGTAAAATCAGATGGTATTGTGACCAGTGATATTGCAGATGCGGCATTGAAAATGCTGGATGTAGATAAGCTGGGCTTTGATGTGATGGACAGAAAGCTGTTGCAGGCCGTGCTAGAAAAGTTTGGCGGCGGCCCGGTGGGGTTGGATAATTTAGCTGCAGCGATTGGCGAAGAGCGAGACACTATCGAAGATGTGCTGGAGCCCTATTTAATTCAACAAGGGTATCTCATGCGTACACCACGTGGACGCGTAGCGACCAGCCTAGCCTATCAGCATTTTGGCCTACCTGTACCAACCAACTTAGCGAGTGGAGAGCTTTGGCAGCAATAAGTATATTCAATTGGCCGGTACGCGTTTACTATGAAGATACCGATGCTGGTGGCGTGGTGTATCACAGCCAGTATTTGAACTTTATGGAGCGTGCACGTACCGAATGGTTACGGTATTTGGGTTTTCATCAAACACATTTAAGAGATGATTTAAATATCTTATTTGTAGTGCATAGTATGCAAATTCAATTTAAAAAACCGGCAAGATTCGATGATGCGTTAATCGTCAGCAATCAATTGCTGGTATTAGGGCGTGGTAGTTTTGAATGTCGTCAAACTATACTCAGGCCCCACCCAGAAACACATGCACAAGATATTTTGATTGAAGCTGACGTCAAAATTGCTTGTGTCAATGCAACTACTTTTAAACCGATGGGCATACCTGCCCCTATTAAACAAAGCATGGAGTCACAATGAATGTAGCCAATGACATGTCGTTTTTTTCTTTGGTCTCAGGCGCAAGTTTGCCTGTGCAAATTGTCATGATTATTTTGCTCATCACCTCATTATTTTCGTGGTGGTACATCTTCATCAAAGTATTCACCATTAAAAATGCGTCTAAGGATGCAGAGCAGTTTGAAGCGTCATTTTGGTCTGGTGGTGATTTAAATAAACTATACGATGGCTTGAGTACAGGGCGTCGTAAATCGCAAGGCATGGCCAGTATTTTTGAGGCTGGGTTTAAAGAGTTTGTGCGTCATAAACAACAGGGCCGCATGGAAGTGAGCGATGTGATGGAAGGTACCCGCCGTGCCATGCGCGCAGCGTACAACCGCGAGCTGGACAACTTGGATGCGCATTTGCCCTTCTTGGCTTCGGTTGGGTCAGTGAGTCCTTACATTGGTTTGTTCGGCACGGTGTGGGGCATCATGAATGCGTTCCGTGGCTTATCCAACGTGGCGCAAGCGACATTGAGCCAAGTGGCACCTGGCATTGCAGAAGCGCTGGTGGCGACAGCCATTGGCTTGTTTGCTGCGATTCCGGCAGTGATTGCTTACAACCGTTTTGCTTCTAGCGTCGATCGTTTATCGGTACGTTATGAAAGCTTTATGGAAGAGTTTACCAATATTCTGCAACGCAGAATTTAGATTGGCTGCAAGCATGTATCGCGCTGTTGTGCGCTGTGATCAAAACCTTGCCGTACTTCATGTACTGCCCGCGGTTTTTGTGCAGCGCACGCCTAACGCTAGCATCCTTTCGCACAATCTTTAATAGATGGAATAAAGAGGAGTTGCCATGAGCAGAACCCGTAAACGTCGGATGATGAACCAAATCAATGTGGTGCCCTATATTGATGTAACGCTGGTGCTATTGGTCATCTTTATGGTCACTGCGCCCATGACGAATCCTGGCGTTGTAGAGTTGCCTAAAGTAGGCCAATCACTCAAACAAACAGGCGCGCCGATTATTGTCACAGTACGAAAAGATGGCGGTGCCGAAGTGGAAGGCAGACGACTAGAGCGTGATGCATTGCTGGTGGAAATCAAGCAGCAATTACAAAAATCACCACGTGCCGTAGTCGTGGCGGCGGACGAAAAAACACCTTACGGCAAAGTGATTGCCATTATGGACTTGCTCAAACAAGCCAAGGTGGAAAAAGTGGGTTTGTTGTTCAAGCCAGCAACGTGATAGATAGGATTGGCAAAGTACGCACATGATTAGAAAGCACGAAAGCGATGTTTCATGGAAAGCAGGCCTGCTGGCATTTGCCGTGCACGGCGTGCTGTTTGTGGCCATGGTGCTGTCCATTAACTGGAAGGCTGCACATCCGCCTATGAACATCACTGAGGTAGAGCTTTGGGAGCAGTTGCCAAACAAGAGTGTACCTAAGCCGGTAGAAATTAAAGAGCCACCCAAACCTATTGTGCAGGAAGTGCCAAAACCAGAACCCAAGCCTGAACCCAAACCTGAGCCTGTACAAGAGAAGCCAGAGCCTCAGCCACCCAAAGTGGATATAGAGTTGGAGCAAAAGAAAAAAGCAGCCGAACAGAAAAAACTCTTAGAAGAAAAGAAAGAAGAGAAGAAAAAAGCTGAGATTGAGAAACTGAAAAAAGAGATGCGTGAAGAAGAGTTGCGTCAGGAAAAAACTGCGGAACAGGCCGAACAAAAAAAGCTAAAAGACTTGCAAGCCTTAATGCGAGACGATAAGCCTTCTGCTGCAAAGCAAGCCAGCAGTGTCAGCCCCATTGTGATTGGTGAATACACCGAGAAAATCAAAGCCAAAATTCGCGGCAACGTTAATAAAACGTTGTGTGGTGATGGCAATCCGGAGTTGCGATTTGATATTGGTGTGCTGCCTACGGGCGAGCTATCGGGGACACCCAAGCTAGTGAAGTCAAGCGGTAATGCCACTTGTGATGAAGCGGTAGAGCGGGCGATTATCGCTTCCGAACCGTTCCCGCTGCCAGAGGATACTGCGGCCAAGGCGCAGTTTAGAAATTTGAAGCTTAAATTTAAGCCCAATGGCGAATAATTCCCTGCCTGCGGCATGTTTCTTAAATGTAACAGTTGTAACAAAGTGTAATTAAAAGCCTATCAAAACTAAATTGCATTAAAATTTGACGGAACTTTTTAAACAAGTTGTAGCCAATTAGCCATGACAGTATTCAATAAACACATGCTCGGGCTGGTTTTTTTAGTCGCCAGCGTCTTTACAAGTCTTCAAGCAAATGCAGCATTAGAAATCGAAATCAGCGGGGGTGGTGCGCAGCAAATCCCGGTGGCGATTTTGCCATTTGCAGAGCCGGCGGGTATTCCTTCCAAAGACAGTCTTCATGAAATTATCGCAGCGGATTTGAAGCGCAGTGGTTTGTTTCGTGTGTTAGATACACGCGGCATGGCCAATTTGCCCACAGCCGCTTCACAAATCAAATATGCAGAGTGGAATGCCTTGCAAGCACAAGCGATGACGGTGGGACATGTAGAGAGTCTGGGCGGTGGTCGTCTTAAAGTGACATTTCAATTAATGGATGTACTCAAGCAAAATCAGTTGATTGGCATGGATTATCAAATTGCCCCTACGCAAATCAGAGCAACGGCGCATAAAATTGCCGATGCGATTTATGAGAAGTTAACTGGCGAGCGTGGCGTGTTTGGCAGCCGTATTGCTTATATCAATAAGATAGGCAAGCGTTATACGCTACAAGTGTCTGATGCCGATGGCTATAACGCACAAAATGTGGTGTCTTCAAATGAGCCAATTATTTCTCCAGCTTGGTCACCAGATGGCACCAAAATGGCTTATGTGTCATTTGAAAAGAAAAAACCGATTGTCTATGTACAATCACTTACCACAGGTGACCGTAAAATTATTGCGAACTATAAGGGTAATAACAGTGCGCCCGCATGGTCGCCTGACGGCAGTAGGCTGGCAATTGTGCTGACGTATGGCGCAAACTCACAAATTTATACCATAGATGCCGATGGTGGTGATTTGAGACAGGTGACCAAAAGCAATGCAATTGATACCGAGCCTGCGTTCTCGCCAGATGGTAAGTTTATATACTTTAGCTCGGACCGTGGCGGTAAACCACAAATCTACAAAGTGGCTAGTGGTGGTGGCGATGCAACCCGTGTTACCTTCGACGGCGCATACAATCTCAGCCCGCATTTTTCCCCGGATGGCCGTTATTTGGCGTATATTCGCAACGACGGTGGTAGGTTTAAAGTAGCGTTACAAGATTTAAGCTCAGGACAAGTGCAATTGCTGAGTGAAGGTGCACAAGACGAGTCGCCAAGTTTTTCACCCAATGGCCGTGTGATTTTATATGCCACCAAAGTGCGTGGAAGAGGTACGTTGGCTGCAGTTTCTTCAGATGGAAAAGTGCGCCAGCGCCTAAGTGAATCTACTGGGGATGTCAGAGAGCCAGCATGGGCGCCCCTTGCAAAATAAGTTTGATCAATTTAAGTTTTTTGAAATAATCGTTAACAACACAAAGAGGAGAAATAAAGATGAATAACAAATTATGGATGACCGTAGCAATGGCAGTATTTTTGGTAGCGTGTAAAAGTGCACCAGTGACGCCAGCTAAAGTAGAAGATAAGAGCTCAGGTGCAAATACAACGGCGCCAACTGGTAATGATTCAGATGCAAATGGCATTAAAGAAGTCAATATCGATGGCAACGCGAATAATGATGCTAATAATCCATTACGTGATCCAAACAATATCTTGTCAAAACGCAATATCTACTTTGATTACAATAGTGATGCTGTCAAAGCAGAGTTCAGACCGATTGTTGAAGCGCACGCACAGTATTTGAAATCACATCAAGATGCCAAAGTAATTTTACAAGGCAATACGGATGAACGTGGTACACGTGAATACAACTTGTCTTTAGGTCAACGTCGTTCAGTATCTGTGAAAAAAGCTTTGAACCTATTAGGCGTGCAAGACACACAAATCGAAACAGTGAGCTATGGCGAAGAAAAAGCCAATGTGAATTGTGCTGATGAAGATTGCTTCCAACAAAATCGTCGCGTAGATGTTGTATACCAAGGTGAATAAGATGCAATGGATGCACCGCATCTTAGCCACTGCATTGGCAACTGGCTTGCTAGGGGTTTCTCTAGCAAGTCATGCAGCTTTGTTTGATGACACTGAGGCTCGCAAGAAAATTCTAGATGTAGAAGCTAAAAGCCAGGCAGGGATTGCTGAGCTTAAAAAATCACAAGCCGCCATTGAAAAGCGTTTGGCGGCTATTGAGGCTGTGATTCAAGGCCAAGGTTTGGCAGATATGCAAAACCAAATCGAGTTCTTGAAGCAAGAGGTTGCACAACTGAGAGGTGATTTGGAGCTGGCTTCACATAATCTAGAAGCCGCTCAGCAGCGTCAAAAAGATTTATACGCAGATACAGACACACGTCTGCGTAGAATCGAAGCAGGCCCGGTACAGGCTTCACAGCCTGAGCCAGCACCAGTACAAGTGGTAGAAGATAAAGATGCTAAACCTTATGCTGAAGCCGATGCACTGGCAAAAGCAGGTAAGCATAAAGAAGCGTTTGCAGCTTATGATGCGTTTCTAAAAGACTATCCTACAAGCAAGCTAGTGCCTGATGCGCTATATGGCATGGGTTATGCGCAATTTGCGCTTAAAAACTACAAGTCATCTATCGCAACGCAGCAGAAGCTGATTGATGGCCATGCAGACCACCCTAAAGTGGCAGATGCAATGTACAACGTAGCCAATAGCCAAATTCAACTGGGTCAGGTGACGAATGCCAAAAAAACGTTAAAGGACCTGATTGCTAAGCATCCGAATGCGGATGTGACGCCAACAGCGCAAAAACGCTTAAAAGCATTAGAGGCGTTGAAGTAGTCTATATGGCTGTAGCTAAAACCTTCATTTAAAAGTACTTTTTTGCGGTAAAATAATGCCAACTTCACAGTTGGCATTATTATTTCCGGCGTCTCATAGTCATGGCATTAAAAATATACGAAATTTTCCACTCCTTGCAAGGCGAAACTTCTCGCATCGGCTTACCCACTGTATTTGTGCGGTTGACTGGTTGTCCTATGCGCTGCACCTATTGCGATACTGCCTATGCTTTTAACGGTGGCAGCAATATGGAAATTGCCGATATTATGCAGCAGGTGGCAAGTTTCGGCGCGCACTATGTGACGGTTACCGGCGGTGAGCCGCTTGCGCAGAAAGAATGTCGAGATTTGCTGCAGGCTTTATGTGATGCAGGCTATAGCGTCTCCATCGAAACGGGCGGTGCGATGGATATTTCAGTGGTGGATCCACGCGTTTCTGTTATTTTAGATATCAAAACACCAGCATCCAATGAGTCTGAAAATAATCGCTGGGGCAATTTAGCCTATTTAAAAGCTGCGGATGAAGTCAAGTTTGTGCTGTGCAACCGCGCCGATTACGATTGGGCCAAGCAAAAGGTACAAGAGTTAAAGTTAAACGAAAAGTGCCCAATTCTATTTTCTCCTAGCTACCATGAGTTAGCGGCAACAGAGTTGGCAGGTTGGGTGTTAGAAGATCGTCTGCCCGTGCGTATGCAAGTGCAACTGCACAAAGTACTATGGGGTGAGAAACCGGGCGTATGATGCAGAACTCGACCAAAAAAGCAGTAGTGCTATTGTCCGGCGGATTGGACTCTGCCACATGTTTGGCCATTGCTAAATCTCAAGGCTTTGAGTGTTATTGCCTCAGTTTAGACTATCATCAGCGCCATATTGCCGAGCTCAATGCCGCTAACCGCGTAGCGCAGGCGCTGGGCGCATGTAGCCACAAAACGGCGCAACTGGATTTAAGTTTGTTCGGAGGCTCAGCGCTCACTGACAATAGCATCGATGTGCCGCAGACACCGACGGAAGGCATTCCAGTCACCTATGTACCTGCCCGCAACACCATTATGTTGTCGTTGGCCTTAGCGTGGGCTGAAGTGTTGCAGTCTCAAGACATTTTTATTGGCGTGAATGCATTGGATTATTCCGGCTACCCAGATTGTCGCGGCGAATATGTGCATGCGTTTCAAGCCATGGCCAATCTGGCGACCAAAAGTGCGGTGGAGGGTCATCGCATCACCATCCATGCGCCACTAATTGATTTAACTAAGTCACAAATCATCGCGTTGGGAACCTCATTGGGTGTGGACTACGGCATCACTGTGTCCTGTTATCAGGCGGATGCGCTAGGGCGCGCCTGTGGGCAGTGCGACTCTTGTCGCTTGCGCAGCGCAGGCTTTGAAGGTGCTGGTTTGGCTGACCCTACTTTATATCTAAACCCGTAAGCCGTAATGCCTCCCTTATTTGGGGGATATTGTCTGTGGTGGGATTGATGAATAATTCGCAACTGTTGTCGATAGCAGAGATTCAGTGCGTTGCGTGCTTATCCTCTGTCATTGGGATATCATCATTATCGGCAATCATCATAAAAATCAATCACCAGACAAACGATAGAAAGTATTGATGCGATATGTCAGCAACTCTTGAAAGTGCGAACCAGCAGCTGTGGCAGGCAAAACTGTTAGAGCAGGGGCTTGAGCAGCTTGGGCAGGCCATGCTTATCGTTTCTAGCCGAGGTGAAGTGGTGTTTTCGTCAAAAGCCGCAGAATCTATCTTGGCTGCAGATCGCGGCCTTAAACTTAAAGATAGTCAGCTGGTGGCCGACTTGGCGGCAGATAATAAGCGCTTGCAAGATGCGGTAGACGCTGCAATTAAAGAGCAGCAAGGCGCTTGCAACGTATTTAACGTGTATGTACATCGCAATGATTATGTGCGCCCCATTAGCTTAACCATTAGCAAGATGAGCAAGAACGATCAAGAGCGTAGACATGGGCATCATGTCTTGATTTTGATTAAAGATTTAAACCTGAATCAAGAGTTCTGGGCGGATCGTTTGAAAGACGAGTATCGGCTGTCGCCCAGAGAGGTGCAGTGTGTGTCCTTGCTGAGCGAAGGCCGCGACTTAAAGGACGTAGCCGAGCTGATGGGGATTGGGATTGAAACGGTACGCCAATACATGAAAAATATTTACAAAAAAATGGGCGTACATAAACAGCACGAGCTAGTTAGTCTGGCGTTGGAATACCGCAGAAATCGTTAAAGGTCGGTCATTTACCGTTATACGCAAAGTAAAATAAATTACTTGCAACCTATCTACTAAATAACGTATAATCCGCGCCTTTCTGCACAGAATTAATTTTATAGAGAACAAGATTATGGTCGTTATTCGTTTATCACGTGGTGGCTCTAAAAAGAACCCTTTCTACAATGTGGTTGTAGCCGATTCACGCAATCGCCGTGATGGTCGCTTTATCGAGCGCGTAGGTTTTTACAATCCATCAGCACGTGCAAGCGCTGAAGGTTTGCGTATTGATGAAGCACGCGTAAATCATTGGACAAGCAATGGTGCGCAATTGTCAGATACAGTGGCTCGCTTGGTGAAATTCCACGCTAAAGGCCCAGAGGCAATGATTGCTGCTAAAGCTAAAGATGCTGCTAAATTAGAAGCAGCTAAGGTAAAAGCAGTAGAAGCAGAAGCGGCTAAAATCAAAGCAGCAGCAGATGCAGCTAAAGCAGAGGCTGATGCCAAAGCAGCGGCAGAAGCTGAAAAAGCCGCAGCTGAAGCGGCCGCAGCAGCTGCACCGGCTGTTGAAGAAGCACCAGCTGCTGACGCTGAATAAAGTCACTCCCTCGTTAATAGTCGAGGGAATGCTGATGAGAGTACACGTTGAGTAGTATGGTGGTGATGGGGCGCATAGTTGCGCCCTATGGCGTTTATGGTTGGCTTAAAGTGCTACCCGATACAGAAGTCTTGGATGGTCTCTTTGACTATGATGGGTGGTGGATTGGCAAGCAGGACAATTGGCGTGAAGTCGTTGTTGAGCAAGCAAAAATTCATAACGATGTATTGGTCGTAAAGTTAGCTGGTGTTGACGATAGAGATCAGGCATTTGCTTGTAAAGGTTTGCAAGTGGCAGTGCCGCGAGATGCGCTGCCAGTGCCTGATGACAATGAATATTACTGGTCTGACTTGATTGGACTGGCAGTCAAAAACCAACAGGATATTGATTTTGGTTATGTGACAGATGTGTTTGAAACGGGCGCGAATGATGTGCTCGTGGTTAAAACTGGAAAAGAAAACGGCAATATTGAGCGTTTGATTCCTTTTATTGACCAAGTGGTCATCGCGGTAGATGTTGTGGCAAAAACGATGTTGGTCGATTGGGACGCAGATTTTTAAACATCATTGACTAGGTTGAAACAAGCCATGCAAGTAGAAGTAATTAGTTTGTTTCCCGAGATGTTCAATGCGTTGACGCAGCATGGCATTACCTCACGTGCGTTAAGCCGTGCGTTGTATCAAATACAAGTGACGAATCCTAGAGAATTTACCTCGGATAATCACAAAACGGTAGATGACCGGCCCTATGGCGGTGGACCCGGTATGGTGATGTTAGCAGAGCCGTTAGCCAAAGCGATTGCCGCGGCTAAGCAGCGGTTAGCCGCGAATGGTGTGCAGCCACATGTGGTGCACATGTCGCCCAGAGGCAAGCCGTTGATGCATGAAAAAGTCATGCAGTTGAGCCAGCTTAAGGGTTTGGTGATACTGGCAAGTCGTTATGAAGGTGTAGATCAGCGTTTGCTGGATACGCAGGTGGATGAAGAAATCTCCATCGGTGATTATGTGTTAAGTGGTGGTGAGTTGCCCGCCATGGTGTTGTTGGATGCAGTGATTCGGCAGTTGCCAGGCGCATTGGGCGATGCCGATTCAGCCGTGGAAGATTCGTTTGTGAATGGCTTACTGGATTTTCCGCACTATACGCGTCCTGAGCAATATGAAGGTTTAACGGTGCCTGAGGTGTTAATGTCAGGTAACCATGCAAAGATTAGAGAATGGCGATTAGCACAATCGTTATTGCTAACAAGGGCTAAACGCCCGGATTTATTGGCCGCAAGGTCGTTGACGAAAGAAGAAGCACGGCTGCTACAAGCAATAGATAGTGAGCAGGAACAAGCATCTTCATAATTAAAAGGAGCTACAAGTGGCAGACATTATTAAAATGTTAGAGCAAGAAGAAATTGCTCGTTTAAACAAAACGATTCCTGATTTCGCCCCTGGCGATACAGTGGTAGTCGGTGTAAACGTAGTTGAAGGTACACGTAAACGTGTGCAGGCTTATGAAGGCGTTGTGATTGCAAAACGCAACAAAGGCTTAAACTCATCATTCATCGTGCGTAAAATCTCTTCTGGCGAAGGTGTTGAGCGTACATTCCAAACTTACTCACCATTGATTGCATCTATCGAGCTAAAACGCCGTGGTGATGTACGTCGTGCTAAGTTGTACTACTTGCGTGAGCGTTCAGGTAAATCTGCACGTATTAAAGAGAAATTAGTAGCGCGTGAGAAAGAGATTACAGCAGAAAGTTAATCTTTTTGTGAGTATCAATTAAAAGCCTTGAAACTTTTTAGTTTCAAGGCTTTTTTTATTTGCATTAAAGTAATTGATTAAGTTAAATTATTACAATGCAAAAACAATCAAAATTACTAAAAGAATATGATTTGGTAGTCACCGCCCCTTTTGGCTCTATCGGTATTTATTCTCACGGTATGCAAGTCAATATCGATTTTTTAAATGAATCAGCCAGCGTTAAAGCAGAGCCTTCAAAAATTGCAATTCAAATTGCTTTGCAAATAGAAGCGTATCTGGATAACCCCAACGCCAACTTCAATTTGCCATTGGTGTTTAAGGGCACGCCATTTCAGCGTAAAGTCTGGGGCATGATCAGCGCAATTCCTAGCGGTCAAACCCGTACCTATGGTGAGCTGGCAGAGCAGTTGGGCTCCGGGCCACGTGCAGTCGCCAATGCCTGTGGCGCAAATCATTTGCCCTTGGTGGTGCCTTGCCATCGCGTAGTAGCCAAAACTGGTTTGGGTGGCTTTATGCGGGGAATGGACCATGGGCTTAAAGTCAAAAAATGGCTGCTTCGGCACGAAGGCGCCATCAATTACAAAGGCGCATTAAAGACGCAGCGTCAATTTGCCTGATAGAGTGTGTGGTGCACACTCAACATCAACAGTATTTGGATAATTTTATTGACCATCTCTGGCTTGAAGATGGCTTATCTAAGAACACGCTGGATAGCTACCGTGCTGATTTGACGGCTTTTGCCAATTGGTGTGCATCCAAACAAAGTATCGATATGTTGGCAGTGACTAACGCCGATATTCAGCAATATTTGGCAGTGCGTTTCCCGCTTTCAAAAGCACGTAGTATTAGTCGCTTGGTCGCCAGTTTGCGTCGGTTCTATCGCTACGCATTGCGTGAGCAACTCCTTAAAGAGGACCCAACCCTTCATCTTGAATCTCCCAAGCTGCCACGTAGTTTGCCCAAAAGCCTTAATGAGCAGGAGGTGGAAGATCTGCTAAAAGCACCTGATGTGTCGCAGCCTTTGGGCTTGCGTGATCGCGCCATGCTTGAATTGCTTTATGCCAGCGGTTTGCGCGTTTCAGAGTTGGTGGGGGTGACAGTTGCAGAAGTCAGCACGCAAGATGGCATTGTGCGCGTCACCGGCAAAGGCAGTAAAACGCGCTTGGTGCCGATGGGTGCTGAGGCAGCCGATTGGATAGACCGCTATATGCGCTATGCGCGGCCAGAGTTGTTGCAAAAGCGCTTATGTGATGCCATGTTTGTGACTAGCCGTGCAGAGGGCATGACCCGTCAAGCTTTTTGGCACATTATTAAACGTTACGCAGCACTGGCGGGTATTGCTAAGCATATTTCTCCACACGTATTACGCCATGCGTTTGCAACGCATTTATTAAACCATGGTGCGGATTTGCGGGTGGTGCAGATGTTATTGGGGCATTCGGATATTTCTACCACGCAGATTTATACGCATGTAGCGAGAGAGCGCTTGAAGCAGTTACATTCGGTGCATCATCCTAGAGGCTGATTAGCATAATGATGCCCAGCCATATCAGCTATATAGGCATCTTATGGGTATTGAAAGTATGGCTGGGGTTATTGGTTGTTGACTAATGCAAATGCATTAAACTCAGCTATGGGCAGGGGGCGGCTATATAAGTAGCCTTGAAAATTGAGGCAGCCATTGTTGATCAAAAACTGTTGCTGCTCGGGTGTTTCCACACCTTCTGCAATAATGGCAATGTGTAATTCATGTGCTAACGAGATAATCATTTTGGTGATAGAAGCATCATTTACGCTGGTCAATACTTCTTTGATAAAAGATTTGTCAATTTTCAATTCATCTAGCGGCAGTTTTTTCACATACGCAAGGCTAGAATAGCCGGTACCAAAATCATCTAGTGAGAATTTGATGCCATAGGATTTTAGCTGCGTCATTTTTACCTGAATAGTTTCTAAATCATGTGCAAAAATACTTTCTGTGATCTCCAGTTGTAATTTATGCGCATTCACCTTTGCTTCATTAAGGAGCGTGATAATGTGCGGTACAAACTCAGTACTTTGGAACTGCTTGACGCTTATGTTGACCGAGAGTGTTAACTGTGCGGATGCCTCGTTTTGTGCCCAGAGGGTCAGCTGATTGCACGCAGATGCTAATACGTACTTACCCAAATGTAAGATCAGCTCAGATTTTTCAGCTAATGGAATAAATACGTCAGGCTCTATTGTGCCAAAGGTGGGATGATGCCATCTAGCTAAGGCTTCAGCCCCCAATGTTCTACCACGTTCGTCTACTTGAGGCTGAAAATAGAGTTCAATTTCATTTTTTAGCAATGCTTTACTTAGTTCTAGCTCAAGTGTATGGCGTACTTTAAAGTCGGATTGCATAATCAGCGCTACTAGAAACAGCATCATAAGTGCAACACTATTGGTGATCCACACACCTACTAATCGATGATCGTTTGTCATGCCGGATAGGTTGATGCCGGTATGTGTAGAGGCGAACATCAAAAAGGCGAGAGATATTAGCGCAGGAACGGCTATTTTTAAGTAGGGATGTTCATCCTGATATAGCACATAAGCGTATAAGACCATGGGCAGGAAGTAGTGGTGATTGGACCTTGGAACCGCAGTATTGGGAACATCAAAAAATATACAGACAATACACATCACGATAAATAATAGGGGAAACAATATGTGCGCTATTACTTTTGTATTGTTACGCTTGGCGGAGCTGTATCCAATATATCCGAGTGCGATGAGGATGGACTCTACACCAACACTTAACCAGTCTCGAATGCTAATAAAGAATATCGTCCAAGCAATAGCAACCACAGTGATTACGATGGAGGCAGTAATTAATAGATAAGTCAGCTTATCTTGATGCTTTATCAGCGGATTGCTCTCAATCGCCATGACTATCTTCATGTATGAAAATGAAGAGTGATTCATAACATTTACTTGAGCATAAAACTATAATTTTTTGTAAAAAATCAAAAAATGGACATCATTTACGTGCAGCGACTATGCAAATTAATAGCGTCTAAAAAATAGATTTTGATTTGAGTCAATGTAGATATTGCAAGTTTCTTTATGGTTTAACTGAGTTTGTTCGCTCAATCACCACACCTAATGCTTTTAGCCCAGACAATACGCTAGGTTTAGCCACTTTCACTTTCACACTTGCTGCTTGAAATTCTTTTAAAATCAGCTGACATACATGTTCGGCCAATGCTTCTACCAATTGAAAGCTGTGTGCTGCGAGCGTCTCGCGAATCCGGCTCACCACTTGCCCGTAATCAATGGTGTCTTCAATCGCATCGCTTAGGCAGGATTTACTCAAGTCGTAGCCGATTTCAATATCCAAAATAATGGTTTGTGGCACCATGCGCTCCCACGCTGGTACACCCAGTTTGGTTTCTACTTTAACCTGCTCTAAAAAGATGGTGTCCATAAATTTAAGTTTCTACGTGATTTGCGATGGTTTAGAATGTGGTTATCGGATTTTAGAGCATCTTATGATGAATGAGCTAGGGATTAATGTGGAGTCGGTGATTTGGGTCGTAGCAGCCTATTTAATCGGCTCAATTTCTTTTGGAATTATTGTGAGCAAGGTATATGGTCTGCCCGATCCGCGTACGGTGGGTAGCGGCAATATTGGCGCGACCAATGTAGCGCGTAGCGGTAAAAAGTCAGCAGCAATTTTAACCTTGCTTGGCGATGCATTTAAAGGCTGGTTTCCGGTATGGATGGCATTGCAAGCGAATATGTTGATGTGGGTGGTGGCTGCGGTAGCTTTGGCGGTATTTCTAGGGCATTTGTACCCGGTGTATCACAAGTTTAAAGGCGGTAAAGGTGTGGCCACTGCGCTGGGCGTGATGCTGGGGATTTCCGGTTGGTTGGCATTGTCGTCTGTACTGGTGTGGGTGCTGGTGTTTGCGGTGTCTCGTATTTCTTCGTTGGCTGCATTGCTCGCCGCCATCGCATCACCTTTTCTGGCATGGTATTTTCTTTCGCCCTACCCAGTCTATGTGGGGGTGGTGTTGGTGATGGCAATTTTCTTGGTGATTCGCCATAAGAGCAATATTCAAAAATTGCTGGCGGGTACAGAGTCTAGCTTTAAAAAATAAGCGTTAAGGTTTCACTAACTCAGCCAAATCCCATCGTGCTTTGATGCTAAAGCTATAGTCTTGCGAGTGATTTTGCATGGCTTCCAAACGCTTGGCGCCTGCAAATGCAATCATGGCGCCATTGTCTGTGCAAAATTCTAAGCGTGGGTAACTGACTTTGCATAACTTACGTTTGGTGGCTAAGTTTAAGCGCTCACGCAAGCGTGCGTTAGCGCCCACTCCGCCCGACACAATTAAGCTGTCTAGCCCGGTTTCCCGCAATGCGGCCATGCATTTGGTGGTGAGAATCTCAGTCACGGCTTCTTGAAACTCCCATGCAATGTCTGCCTTTGTGGCCAAATCGAGCGACTCGGCCATGCTTTGTTGGTTGCTGTGTTGCGTTTGACTGGAGGCTTGTTGATTCACGAGCGTAAGTACAGCTGTTTTTAATCCGCTAAAGCTAAAATTCAAGTCACCACTATTCAGCATGGGGCGTGGCAACTTAAAACGCGCTTTGCCTTGCATTGCCAGCTTGGCCAATGCTGGGCCGCCTGGGTAGCCCAATCCTAATAGTTTGGCCGTTTTATCAAAGGCTTCACCTGCTGCATCATCTAGGGTGTCGCCCAGCAGCTGGTATTGGCCAATGCCATCTACGCGCATGAGTTGACTATGTCCACCCGACACCAATAATGCAACAAATGGAAATGCAGGCGGGTTGTCTTCTAATAAGGGGGCGAGCAAATGCCCTTCTAGATGATGCACGCCAATGCTGGGAACCTTGAGTGTATAGGCAATAGATTGCGCCACGCTTGTGCCGACCAACAAAGCTCCGGCTAGGCCTGGTCCTTGTGTATAAGCAATGCCGTCAATATCGGCAAGCGTTTTATTGGCATCGGCCAGCACGCGTTTAGTCAGTGGTAATACGCGGCGGATATGATCGCGCGAGGCGAGTTCTGGCACTACACCGCCGTATTCTGCATGCATTTCTACTTGAGAATGCAGTGCATGGGCGAGCAAGCCTTGATGCGTGTCGTAAAGCGCGATGCCAGTTTCATCGCATGAAGATTCAAACCCAAGCACTAGCATGTTTTAAGTACTAACATATCCAATTGATACAAATAAATGATTGATTAAAGCAAATGAACGCGCTAGAATACGCGGTTTTCGATGCTGCATCAATGAGCATCGCATTTAATGTTGCATTCTAAACAAGGTTTAGCTTGCAGTTGAGAGCAACACATTTTAAGGATAGTGATTTAATGTCTAGTGTACGTGTTAAAGAGAACGAGCCATTTGACGTAGCATTGCGTCGTTTCAAACGCTTGATTGAAAAAACAGGTTTATTGAACGACTTGCGCGCCCGCGAATTTTACGAAAAACCAACTTGGGAACGTAAACGCAAAGCTGCGGCTGCTGTAAAACGTCAATACCGTCGTTTACGCAATCAAACGCTTCCAGCCAAATTATACTAAGGGTTTTTCATGTCATTAAAAGCTCAGATATCTGAGGACATGAAAAATGCCATGCGCGCTAAAGATACGGCGCGTTTGGGTGCAATTAGGTTGTTGCAAGCCGCGATTAAACAGCGTGAGGTCGACGAGCGTATTGAGTTGGACGACGCTGCGGTGATTACGGTGATTGAAAAGATGCTGAAACAGCGTCGTGATTCAATCACTGCATATGAATCAGCGAATCGTACTGACTTGGCGGACGTGGAAAAATTTGAAGTCACCGTACTTCAAACCTATATGCCAAAACAGCTAACGGACGATGAAGTGAACCAAATTATCACGCAGGTGATTGCCGATACCGGTGCTTCTGGCGCTAAAGATATGGGTAAGGTGGTGAGTTTGGTAAAACCACTGGTTGCCGGAGTAGCTGATATGGGTAAGGTTTCTGGGCTGATCAAAGCGCGTTTAAGTTAAGATATCCCGTCTTCCGCAATACATGCAGCAATGACAAAAGGAGCGTACAGCTCCTTTTTTTATTAGAGAAGTTTATGCGATACTTAGGCTTATGATTCCAGAAAGCTTCATTCAAGAGTTGCTCAATCGCGTTGATATTGTCGATGTCGTCGATAAGTCAGTACCACTCAAGAAGGCAGGCGCTAATTACTCCGCATGTTGTCCGTTTCATAACGAAAAATCTCCCAGCTTTACTGTCAGTCCGACCAAGCAGTTTTATCACTGTTTTGGTTGCGGCGCCCATGGCACTGCGCTTGGTTTTTTAATGGAGTATGCTGGCCTTAGTTTTGTGGAGGCGGTGCACGAGCTAGCCAAGGGCGTAGGGATGATTGTGCCGCAAGAGACACGCGATCTCGATAGAGTCCCACAAAAAGCTGTGGTGGGCTTGCAGGAAGCGTTGCAGCAGGCCGCTAGTTACTATAAAGCTGAGTTAAAAAAATCCGAGCGTGCGATTGATTATCTTAAAGCGCGCGGCTTAAGTGGGCAAATTGCGGCTAAATTTCAAATTGGTTATGCGCCTGCCGGTTGGCAGAACTTACAAACTGTTTTTCCGCAGTATGAGAACGAGGCATTAGGTGTTGCCGGGCTGGTGGTCACCAATGAGCAAGGTAAGCGCTATGACCGTTTTCGTGATCGTATTATGTTCCCTATTCATGACCAAAAAGGCCAAGTGATTGGCTTTGGCGGTCGCGTGATTAATCCCGAAGATACGCCTAAATACTATAATTCGCCCGAAACTCCTTTGTTTCAAAAAGGCCACGAACTGTATGGCTTGTTTGTTGCGCGCCGTGCCATCCGTGATGCAGGGCGTGTGTTGGTAGTTGAAGGGTATATGGATGTGGTGGCATTAGCGCAATACGGGATTGAGTACGCGGTTGCGGCATTGGGTACGGCAACCACGCCTTTCCATATCACCAAGCTCATGCGCCAAACCGATGAAATTGTATTTAGTTTTGATGGCGACAATGCTGGTAGAACCGCAGCGTGGCGCGCCGCCATGAATGCATTGCCAGCACTGACAGATGGACTGAAGTTGCGTTTTCTATTTTTGCCTAAAGAGCATGATCCTGATAGTTATGTGCGTGAGTTTGGCAAAGAAGCGTTTGAGCGTGAAATGCAAAATGCGATGCCGTTATCGCAGTATATTATTCAGCATTTGGGTGAAAATAATCCGCTTAACTCGCAAGAGGATAAAGTGACGTTTTTGAATGATGCTGAGCCTATCTTAAAGCAAATTTCTGCACCTAGGTTTGCGTTGCTATTACGTAAGCGGATTGCAGAATTGGCACAAGTGACAGAACAAGAAATGCAAAGCATGCTGCGGCTGCCTGCTCCACAAAAGATAGCCCCCAAGGCCATGGCACGTCAAATGCGTACGCCGTTATCGATTAAAAAACGCTTTGTGTTGATGTTGTTAATGCAGCCGCAATTGGCCAATGCTGAGCATTTGCAATTTGTGCAAAATACAAACGAAGAAGACGTGTTACTTAATGCTGTGATACATGCTGCCCTAGGCCAGCCGCAGTCAAAGCCTGCAACTTTGCTGCACAGTATCGCGTCACAAGTAGATGCAAAGTTATTGAGTGAGATACAGCGGGAATTGCACTTACTGGATGAAAGTTTAGACATTGCGCTTGAATTTTCCGGTGCTTGTGCCCAATTAACAGAGATGATGACGGATGTGCGAGACAACCAATTGTTGAGTTCACTCCAGGAAAAGCCATTTGCGCAGCTCACTCACGAAGAGCGTGAGTTGTTGAAAAAATTGACTTTAAAAAGATAAGTGGTTGCTTTGCTTAAATTTTAAGCATAGACCATTTAATTTTTAGGGTGATTTAAGATATAATCTAAGGTTCGCCGTAAATGCGCCAAACGTCAAAAACGATGATGAATGATCACCAGTCAATCGTCATTAGGCACGGCAAAAGCATTGATTGCAACTTCAAGATTCACACAGTTTAAGATTTTATAGATAGGATCGGGCATGGCCAGACCAAAATCAGACAAAACTTTAGAAAAAGAACGCCTTAAACTTGAGGCGGAAACGCCGATAGATCCTGCGCTCCAAGCCATGGATGCAGAAGCGCGTCGCACCCGCCTTAAATCACTTATTGTGTTGGGTAAAGAGCGTGGCTATTTAACTTACGCTGAAATTAATGACCACTTGCCAGACGATGTGCAAGATACAGAGCAAATCGACAGCATCATTGGCATGATCAATGACATGGGTATTCAGGTGTATGAAGAAACGCCGGATGCTGAAGTATTGTTGATGTCTGATGCGCCACCCCCTGTAGCCGATGAAGATGCGGTAGAGGAAGCAGAGCAAGCGTTAGCTACCGTGGATTCAGAGTTTGGTCGTACAACTGACCCTGTGCGTATGTACATGCGTGAGATGGGTACGGTAGATTTGCTGACTCGCGAAGGCGAGATTGAAATTGCCAAACGTATTGAAGATGGCCTGAAACACATGGTGCAAGCGATTGCCGCTTGCCCGACCACCATTGCTGAGTTGTTAGCATTGGTCGATAAAGTAGAAAAAGACGAAATCAGTGTAGATGACCTAGTGGATGGCTTGATTGACAGCGACATTGGTCTAGAAGATGCATTGGCAGTTGAAGATGCCGAGCATGAAGAAGAAGTCTCCGATGATGACGAAGAAGATGATGACGAAGATGGTGCAAAAGCCGCAGCGATTTCTGCAGAAGCGCTAGCCAAGCTCAAAGAAGAAGTGTTGGCACGCTTTGCAATCATCCGCACTGCAAATGCGGAAATGAATGTCATCCGTGATACCAAGGGCTCACAAGATGCAAAATATAAAGCCTTGCATCAAAGCGTGCTGGATGAGCTGACCGCCTTCCGTTTCTCTGCAAAACAAGTAGAGGCGTTGTGTGATCAAGTGCGTGAAATGGTAGAAGAAGTGCGTAGCCATGAACGTAAAGTGATGGATTTCTGTGTAGAGAAATCGGGTATGCCACGTCCGCATTTTATTAAATCATTCCCAGGCAATGAAATTAATATGGCTTGGCTGGATGATGAGCTGGCACAAAACAAACCATACGCAGAACGCTTATCACGCTATAGACATTCTATTTTAGATCAGCAAGATCGCTTGATGACCTTGCAAAACCGTGTGGGTATTCCCATCAAAGAGCTCAAAGAAATCAACAAGCAGATGACCACAGGCGAAGCCCGTGCGCGTCGTGCTAAGCGTGAAATGATTGAAGCAAACTTACGTTTGGTGATTTCGATTGCTAAAAAATACACCAACCGTGGTTTGCAATTCTTGGACTTGATTCAGGAAGGCAATATTGGCTTGATGAAGGCGGTAGATAAGTTTGAATATCGTCGTGGTTACAAGTTTTCGACTTACGCTACTTGGTGGATTCGCCAGGCCATTACACGTTCTATTGCTGACCAAGCACGTACCATCCGTATCCCAGTGCATATGATTGAGACGATTAATAAAATGAATCGTATCAGTCGTCAGATTCTGCAAGAAACGGGTTTAGAACCTGACCCAGCGACCTTGGCTGAGAAAATGGAAATGCCTGAAGATAAGATTAGAAAAATCTTAAAAATCAGCAAAGAGCCGATTTCTATGGAAACGCCGATTGGTGATGATGAAGATTCACATTTGGGCGACTTTATTGAAGACAATACTACGCTTGCGCCAATGGATGCTGCTGTATACGCAAGCTTGCGTGATGCGACCAGTGAGGTGTTAGAGTCACTCACCCCGCGCGAGGCGAAAGTGTTACGCATGCGTTTTGGTATTGAGATGAACACGGACCACACATTGGAAGAGGTGGGTAAACAGTTTGATGTGACACGTGAGCGTATTCGCCAGATAGAAGCGAAAGCCTTGCGTAAACTGCGTCATCCAACACGCTCTGAGCGCCTAAGAAGCTTCTTGGAAACCGGTCAAGACTAATCTGGCTAGAGGTAATTAGATACAGCTTACGGCCCCTTAGCTCATGCTTGGTTAGAGCAGCGGACTCATAATCCGTTGGTGCTGTGTTCGACTCACAGAGGGGCCACCAATTTATAATATCAACAAAAAGCAATTCACCTCAAAACCCGCATAGATGCGGGTTTTTTATTGGATTTAGTACATCATCACGTATCACATGGCATCTTGACATACCCCATTTATGAGGAGTAACTTGTGGGGTAACAGTACTTGACCCAAGTGGAGTTACCCCAAAATGGCACTGACAGACACTGCTATACGCAATGCAAAGCCTAAAGACAAGCCCTATAAACTATTTGATGAAAAAGGCTTGTTTATACAAGTTACCCCCAATGGTGGTAAATGGTGGCGTTTCAAATATAAATTTGAGGGTAAAGAAAAATTATTGTCACTAGGCACTTATCCTGAAGTGCCATTAGCAGGTAAATGGCATGATCCAGATACTAAAAAAATATGGATTGATGGTGCTAGAGATAGAAGAGACAAAGCACGAGAGTTGCTAGCTTGTGATATTGACCCGAGTGATAACCGCAAAGCTAAAAAAGAAACTAAAAATGGAATTCTTGCAAATAGCCTTGAAGTTATAGCTAGGGAGTGGATAACCACCAAAATGCAGACTAAGAGTGAAGGCTATCGCAATAACGTATTAAGACGTTTTGAATTGTATTTATTTCCGTGGCTAGGTAAGTTTGTAATTAGTGAGATAACTGCGCCTGAACTGCTAGATGTGGTTAGGCGTATTGAAAATCAGAACAAAGTAGAAACAGCTTATAGAACTTTGCAGGCTACAGGCCAAGTCTTTAGATATGCAGTTCAAACAGGACGCGCATTACGTGATGTTACTAGTGATCTAAGGGGTGCATTAATACCAAGCGTTACAAAGCATATGCCTTCGCTAACTGAACCTCAGCAAGTGGCAGAACTAATGCGTGCTATTGATGGCTTTACTGGCACATTAACTGTTCAAACAGCGTTACGACTTGCACCATTAGTATTTGTGAGACCAAGTGAGTTACGCAAAGCCAAGTGGGTGGATATTGATTTAGATGCTGGTGAGTGGCGGTATTTTGTTACAAAAACCAAAACTGAGCATATTGTTCCATTATGCACGCAAGCCATCAAACACCTTAAAACCATTCAATCATTCTCAGGGCAAGGTGAGTTTGTATTTCAAGGTGGACATAATCCAGATAAAGCCATGAGCGAGGCTGCAATTAATGCTGCACTTAGACGAATGGGCTACGATACCAAAACTGAAATTACAGGACATGGTTTTAGAGCAATGGCTAGAACAATCTTACATGAACGTTTGAATATAGATCCTCATATTATTGAGCATCAGTTAGCACATAAGGTGCCAGATAGTTTAGGAAACGCATATAACCGTACAAAATTTCTAGATCAACGAAAAGTAATGATGCAACAATGGGCAGATTATCTTGATGAATTAAAAGCGGGAGCGAAAATAGTGCCATTCAAAAAAACATAAAACTAAGTACACTTAATCCTACTGTTCAAAACGAAAGTTTGTAAAACTTATTAGCTTTTAATGGATAAAGAAGGGGCAACATGAATTCAGATGAGTTTGTAAAAGCTTTAGAAAAAATAGATGTAGAGCTAAGCGATAAAATAAACGCAGGTGATTTTACTCCGAGGTTAGGATCAATTTATAGAGAGAAATATCAATTATTGATTATCGAGGCGCTTAATATTAGAGATTCAGGTGTGGTTAATTTTCTATCAAACAGGTGTTATCAAGTAATAGTTTTCAGCCTTAGCCTTGGTAAATCTCAACAGTTGCTTAATGAGAAAGCTATTCCAGCATTTAACATTCAATCAACAGTAAATACTTCATTGCGTAACGCCATTTCAAAGATTGGCTCGCAGCTAGAAAAAGTAAGACAGGATAGAAAAAAAGGAGCTAAAACCTTACACGCAGAAACCGAGGAAATGCGGTTAGAAATTCTCGAACTATATAAACTTAATAAGACTAAATTTAACAGTAAAGATGAAGCAGCTTATTATTACACTTCATTGTATCCTTTGAAATTTTCTACAATTAGAAATTATCTCAAAAATAAATAGTTGCAGTCTGCTAGCAGAACCTAGTATGTGCTAGCAAAGAGTATTTTGTTAGCAAAATCAATACTTCATGATGTCACTTGTAATCTTTTGACAAGGAAATCGACATTATGGAATTGCAATCAACAATCCATCCCGCATTACGCGACTTCGATCAACTACCTAATAGCCAGCAAGTGCGCTTGCCTGTAGTAAAAGCATTATTAGGCGTTAGTAGTGCCACTATTTGGCGAATGGTTAAAGCCAAAAAACTAAAAGCTCACAAACTTACTGAGCGAACTACAACTTTCAATGTAGGTGAGCTGCGAGTATTGTTATCAAGTAAAACCAGCTCTATGAAAAGTGCGGAAATTGGTCAGAAATAATATTTTGAACCTTCGGTGCTTTAGTGGTTAAAAAGTAATGGGGTTGGTTAAGGTTTAAGTATGAAGAAGGCAACACTTACAGAAATAAAGCGTAAGCGCGATGGAGGAGGGGGCGCAATCCTTCCATTGCCACACATTGTGTTGAATAGTGATGCATTCCTATCTCTAAAAGGAAGAGCAGTTAAGTTGTTGATTGATATTGCAATGCAATACAATACCTATAACAACGGTGCACTTTTAGCTTCTTGGAATTATATGAGCAAGAAACGGGGTTGGACCTCGGCTGACCAATTAGCTAAAGCAAAAGCAGAGCTAATAGAGAAGGGCTTCTTAGTACAAACTGTTCAAGGGATGATGCCTAACAAAGCGAGTTGGTATGGCATCACTTGGTGGGCTTTAGATCAAATTAAAGGATTAGAGATCGTTGCCAAAGATTGGCCCCGCGGAGCTTATTCGAGATGGTATGGGGACTCAAGAAAAAAACCAGTAGTCCGTGTAACGGATTTAAAGACAAATATATAGATCCGTATAGCGGATGGATATTAAATGTAATATATCCGCACAGCGGTGTTATTTGAGCTAATTTATTACTTATGTAAGTCCGTCTCGCGGACTCCTTCTAGATTACCACTCAAAATAGGATTAATTTAAACGTGTGGTTAAAACAAAATAATATCTAATCAAATTGACCGATAGAAAGAAGATGGGGGGCGGGTCAAATCTCTACAGCTTTTATTTTCTAGACCGTCTTCACCATGCAATTTTCCCCTGAGGTAATTTTTTAAATAGGGGGGGGTAAAAAAATTAATCTGTATTAATTCGTAATTGCGAATTGAAAATCCGCGTGTCGGCAGTTCGATTCTACCCCCGGCCACCAGCATTTAGAAAGCTCACAGAGATGTGGGCTTTTTTCTAAAATCAAAATTAACTTATAGCTGACGAATATTGAACCCAAGATAACGCAAAATTTTAGTCGTCCTTCCATTAATGACAGGTAAGTTTACGTTGTTTACCCAGCCTACTAGCTCTTGCACATTGGATTGACCAAACTCATTTAATTTGAAGGCTGGGTCATAAATGAGGTCACTCATCCTTTTTACGATATCGCCCTTACCAAAAATGAGATGTGATAGACTGGACCTAACAGTTTGCAAGTTATTCTGCTTTGCAAATGTTTTCTTTAATGTTTCCAAACCTCCATCAAAAAACCTTAATCTGTCATAGAAAGAGTGCAGAACTACCAATCCATCTATTATGTCTTCCATAGTAGATGAATTTATTGACTCTGGTGACGCAAAGACTTTTTTAATAAGCGGATAATTTTTTTCGGCAATAGTCAATTCAAAATGACTCCACTTCACAGTGAGCCATTCTTCAATTAATTGCTTAAGTAAATCCTTCCGCTCTTCATTCCAGCCAATAGGCACCTCACGCCACTTCTCATGTGTGGCGTGACGATCACGCACGAAGCTGAAGAAAGAGTCTATTTCAAGCCGCAATGGAATCACATCTTCATCTAATTTACGCTTTCCTATTTCTTGATAGACTTTCTCAATTTGATGGAATGCAGTTACAGACTCTTGATATGTTTTGCGGTATGACTCAATAAAAATGTTTTCTTTAGATTGATGCTTTACACCTCTATTGATATTAGAAAACACGACATCTCCGAATTTCTTGATTACCTCATCATTTCCATCTTCAATCTCTTTAGCAGCCTTAAGTGATTTGTTGTAGATTTTCTCGTACTCTCTAATCGCTTCTTCAGTAAGTACACTGGCCTGATTCCAGTAGGCAGTAAACAAGATGGCAAGCTCAGTAAAGCGCTCATCATCAGGATTAATTGTAACGATAATCTCCTGATTAGAGTGAATTGCAGCACTCGTAAGATTTGCAGAGCCTACCAAAGCTATTTGATCACCAAATATGTATAACTTTGGGTGAAATGATTGATTAGAAAAGAATCGTATTTCAATATTTTTATTAGTAAATAACTTTTTCAATGCATAAGGACTGGTAGGAAAACCAAGTCTAACTATGATACGGATATGACAACCATTGGTTGCAATTTCCTCAACGACATTCGCCTCAGTAAAGAAAGCGACGGCAATATACACATTCGGAACATTACTATAATCAAGAATGCCATTTTTAATATAATCACCAAGCGCAGTTTGATTTGTATATAACCCCTTCATTGTGAAGTCCCTAAGTGAATTGGTTTATTTTCAATTTTGTTACTTTATAGCCTAAGTTAGCTATAGAAGTTATAGCATTTTTTAAGCTAACTTTACTGAAGAAAGGCAAATCCAAAGTGCCTACTTTTTTACTCATAATTGCTATACATACTTCGAATCCTGATGACTCGGGTTTGTTGGGATGCCCTTTTAGCTTAAATGCTTCACCTAATTTTTGATTCACCTGTTCTCTAAAGTCTGCGCTAGATATGAAGCACTCGGCAGAAACAAATGCTTGATTGAACAAATGGCTTAATACACTAGAACCAGAGTAGTTTTTTACATGGATTATCTGTTGCGCTGAGGAGTAGAGATCACAAAATTCGACTTTGCTATAACCACTTCCAATTTGGATGTTTTTGCGATCCATTAAAAAAAATGATGGAATACTCGCTGCCACATAACTGAGATACACAGGTTCAGTCATATGCTCATATGGTGGCAGCACCAGAGTTGAGTCGGCTATGGAATTATAGAACTGATTAATTTCCGCTTCGAAATCAGCATTTATGCTGTACCAGTCAGCATCATTTAAGATGTATGTTTTAGAGTTAAAACTTACTTCAGCATTCATACATCGATAAACACTAATTGACGAGGTCGTGCGATTATCTCTATCAATCAGAAATATATGTTTGCTTTTCAGATTTTCTATCGTTAACTTTTCCGTATCAATTGTACTTTTCCAACCATCAAGATCGATGTCCTTAAGAACCACGGGGCCAGGTTTCTTAACATCATTGGTTGGTCTGTATTTTTTATATGTGAATCCATCAGTGTTTTCCCAATCAACAATCTCAGGAACGGCTAGCCAAACCTTGCTAGTTGACTCGTCTTTTACTTTATCCAGAAGCAATGCGTCTAATTCAGCGATCACGGCATTATCACGTTCATGAATTATCTTATCAAACCAAGGATATCTTTCTAAGTAATCTTTTTTGATGTAAGCCTCGTACAGCTTATTTGCAATTTCAGGAAATGTAGAGAGTTCAATGCGTGAAGATATTGAGACTGAATCACGTCCTGAAAGAACCTGATCTTCATCATCTAGATTTTCTTTCTTTGTTCTGGCTGTAATAGATTTAAGTATGTCGATATCATTATTAAACCCGAATGATTCAATCTCGATTTCTTTTGAGGCTTGTTCTCGTGACTGCAGCGAGTTAAGGCTTATATTGGTTTTGTCGATTGATTTAAGTGCACTTGGGTCGCTCAAGTTAAGCGCAACAATCAATCCAAAATTACGTTCAAATGTGCCTTGATTGATTAAATGTCTGGAATAGCCAAAAGCAAAACAAACCCATCTGTCATTGATTTTGAATGCTAGTAGTGCTTTTGAATGTTGATTTACAATATTGGCTTGATCAAACTCAGGTATTCCAGCAAATATCGATGCCCATGTTGGTGGGGCTGGAAAACCACCACTATAAAATAGTCGTCCTGTTATTTCTTGTGTAAGGGGAATTTCTATTGACCGTCCAGCATCGGGGGTAATAAAGTCTGTGTAAGCTTGATACTCCTGTTTTATTAGAAATACATTTAACCTGTGTTTTTTTTCATCAGTCACAATTACCCCCTAATTGCCCGAATTACAAAATTAAATCTACCTATTTTTATCTAAGCTATTTTAATTGATACTATCTAACTATAATAACAGGTAGATTTCGTTTGTAATCATAATGTTGAGAGAGCGTAATGTGTACTGCAGTGTGCCATGTGTGCGTAGAAGATACCTACCTAAAACAGATAATTGAAAATGATGGCACACCAATTTTGTGTTCCGTGTGTCAATCCACAGCTAATAATGCGTTTACTATCGAGGAGCTGGGGAAAGCACTTGAACCAATTATGCGTGAGCATTTCTCTTTAGGCGGGCAAATCAAGAGATTTTATGATGATGATAGCGAAGGATGGGAACAAGAGGGCGACCCAATGTCTTATGCGGTTCAGGAGGTTCTGGGCCAATATTTTGATTTTGAAGATGAAATAGTTGACGCAGTATGTGATGCTGATGACTACTCACCCGGTGATGGCGAAGAGCCTTATTGGGACAATACCGCAAATTACGTACCAAATCGCATTCAAATTGGCGATTATTATGCTCATTGGAATTATGCATTATTGGAACTCAAGAGCAGTAGAAGATTTTTTAGCCCTTCTACTTTAGACCTCTTTGATAAGTTATTTGATGATATAGACACGTTAAAGACATGGAGAGGAAATAAACTTCTTTCTGTGGCAAGAACTTTACCCGTGGGAACTAAATTTCACAGGGCTCGTATTTTCACGTCTCACAGCATACTTAAAGATATTGCTTCAGATCCATTTCAATATGTTGGCCCGCCTCCACAGGAACAAGCGCGAGCAGGTAGAATGAGTCCAGAGGGCGTTGTTGTATTTTATGGCGCGCGCGATATTGATACTGCTTTAGCAGAGTTAAGGCCTGCAATTGGGAATGAAGTTGCTGCTATTTCCGTAAAGACTACTAGGCGTCTCCGATTATTAGATTTCTCTCGTCTTGAGAAAGCCATAACTGATAAATCACTAAGCTATTTTCAGCCAAATTTTACTGATGAACTAGGGAAACAAAAATTTTTACGTCATTTACATCAGTTAATTTCACAACCTGTAATACCAGGTCGAGAAACAGATTATTTAATTACACAAACTATGGGAGAGTACCTAGCTCATGTCTACCCAAAACCGTTCGATGGTATTCTTTTTGCCTCAACTCAGCGAGTTAATGGGATAAACATTGTTCTTTTTTCAAAGCCAGACCTAATTGCAGTGTCCGTTGGTGAATCTTTCGGTATCAAATATATTGATGATAGCCTAAGGCTTTATAGCACCGACAAAATTGAGCACTCACACAGTCAAATAGATTTTAGCTTTTTGGAGGGTGAGTTATATATATCACATGATTACGACTATGACTATGATGACGACTGATTAAAATGGCTTAATAGAAACGAGCTAGAATAAATATGAAACGCTAACTGTAAATAATTTGCTCATAGTCGATTAAATAATCTATCAAAAGGTTGACAAATATAAAAAAATGCAAGATTATGGTTGACATTATAAAATAAATGCAGGGTTTGATATGAGAACATTGCCTCCCAGTTCTTTTTCTGGACATCTCACAGATGATAGATTAAGGGTAATTGCTGAACGTCTATTAGATATTCGATATGAAACTATCGAAATGCTAAATACGCAATTAGACGATAACTACGTAAAAGAAACAGCAGCTTACGGTCGGCAACGCAATATGTTAATTCAACTCTCCTTAAGTCGTAAGTATGACTGGTTAAGCCTTTTACATGCCGGCATGGATGTCACTTTTGCAATAGGCACTATACCTTGTAGATTTTTCACAGACGACCCTTTGCATCCTAACAAAGATGGTTTCTTTAAGAAAAACTCAACTGATGATTTGTTTGCAACGGATGACCAAATACCTGTCACTTGGAGATTTATTGTGTCTAAGTCACATGGTGAATCTGACTCAAAAGTTTATTTTATTGGTTATAACAACTACAACGATAAAATCTGTGAATGGGTTCATTCACAAGAGAATAGATCACTATATTCTGTAGATGAGTTTATGCCTGAGTCAGTTGAAATTCCTTCAGCCCAAGTTGAGTTACGTGATAAAGAAGCTGAAAAAAATGCAGCTGATAAGAATGATGGTATTAAACCTAATGAAGTAAAAAAGTGAGTGAGTTGAAGCGATGAGAAAAGGGAATAAAAAGTGTCATTCATAGGTAGTCAATTAAGACTTGCCCGTATATTTAATGAATTATCGTTAGAGGATTTAGCAGTAAAAGTTGGTAAAACTAGACAATACATTCATAAATTAGAAACAGGGCAGTCTGAGCCTACTGATGAATTGTTAGCTAATTTAGCTAGCAGGCTGTTTGTTTTGCCAAATTTCTTTGCAGTACCACCGAAGACAATCATTTCTGAACAAGATTTTCATTTCCGTAAATTACTCACAACGCGAACTTTGGTTAAACATACAGCAATGGCAAAAGCTGAAATTTTTGGCCGACTAGTTGCTGTACTCGAGGCCGAATTGAAATTCCCTTCAGTGAATATACCTACAATTAGTGAAATAAATAGTGTAGATGATATTGAGCGCGCTGCCGAACATTGTAGAGCGGCATGGGGATTAGGTTTAGGTCCGATTTCTAATATGACAAGACTTGCCGAAACTAAAGGTGCAATTGTTACTAGTTTTCAAAGTGTCAGTACAGAAGTTGATGCACTTTCTATCGAATTACATCGACCTGTAATTGTTAGAAATGAAGCAAAGAAAAGTGTATGTAGACAGAGGTTTGATATTGCACATGAGATCGGTCACTTCGTTCTACATGAAGGGCAAGTAACCGGTGATCGTATTACCGAAGCACAAGCAAATAGATTTGCAAGTGCCTTGCTAATCCCAAAAGAAATGATGTTAAAGCTATTTCCAAGATTAAAAAATAATAGAATTGATTGGCGAAGGTTAAGTGAATTCAAATTACAGTGGAAAGTAAGTAAGGCTGCAGTGTTATACAGAGCACACCAACTTAATATAATTAACGATCAACAATACAAATCTGGAGTGATTACCTTAAAACGTACCGGAGAAGCTTTGCAAGAAAAAGAAGATCATCTTATCGCGTCTGAAGAGCCTGAGCTACTTATTAACTCCGTGCGTTTATTACATAAGAACCATATTATTTCAGTCCAAAAACTTGCTGCTATGATTGATGTTGATAGACAATTTATTTCAGAATTCCTTCCTGAAATAATGACTAATGAATTCGATTTACCAATAAACTTGACAGTTATGGGCGATTTTGTCAGGGGATAAAATATCCCAGTGCAGCTAGGTTATATACCAAAGGAAGTAGCCAAATGCTTTTTCAGTTCTGGAAAAAGCAGCTTAATAGCTCCATCATACCCAGTAAAACTTCTATAGGTGTTTTCATTATTATCAATTAATTGAGTTTTTAATTTTCTGGGCGTAATTTGATATCCAGGAATGATTTTTAGCAGTCATGTTAGGTTTGTAAGTTTTACATGCCCACATGTACAGTATTGCATTTGCATGTTTACCAAAATCTTTGTGGCTAGTTCGTAACCCAGCCTTAATTACTTGATATACAGTGAAGACCTTAGAGTAGCTAATTGGTCTATCGAGTTTTATTGATAAAAGTACAGACAAAACACCTTGCCAACCATAAAACTCATATTCTTTCAATGTCTCGAATTCGTCTCGCCAGTACGAGCTCTCTTTAAGCTGATCGACTTTAGAAAACAGTGCATCCTTAGTATCTTCATCATAATCTGATTCGTAGTAATCTATTGCCAGATCAATATACCCATCAATATTTTGTTGCCATACTTGCATTTCTTTATGCCGCAACTCTTTTTTTCGAAGTGCCAATAAAGCACTTTTCTCACATCATAATTGTAAAAGTATGGCCGGAAGGTATCTGTTGGAAATGTCACACCACTTAGTGAAACAAAGCCCGACTCCCAAAGGTAATAATCACATAATCAACTAAATCGGAGTTAAGTCATGTACAACTACAAAGCAATAGCTGCACAGCTAGCACAGAATGAAGGTGAGAGAGAGTTTCTCGAGTTGTACAGCCAATGCCTACAGATAACGCCTTTAACGCTTAGAGAAGAGGTTTTGAGTGATGTTAATGCTCTTGCTCAAGGCTCTAATATGACTTAATTGTTTGATGGAGGTGCATACAGGCTCCATATGTGTAATTAATTCAATAAGTTGGAATATAGATACCCCGAAAATATACTTCGAATCAGAAAATTGAACACGTATGTTTAACCGTACACATGGATTTATTCGATAAAAGCTACTATTATTAGAACTGTCGCGAACTCCGAAACCCCTCACATGCCTGCGGGGGAGTCCAAGTGGATGGCTTAGCCTAGGAGTGCGCGCATTTACTACTTATCAAATCGCATTTTCCAAATTGTAAATCCTTTTTTCCCAAAAGGAGTGCCTTCATTTAATCCTCTAACTCCAGACTTTTGGCTAATGTAATTTAGGAGTTCGATTCTTGGTTTGCTAGCGTTTTCTTGTAAATCTCTGCCATTAAATTTATATCCAATTGCACCAATAAGTAAATCAACAGCCTGAACAAAATCACTGGTTTTTGAATCAATGTAATGTACGCGCTTAAATGGCCTATGAGTCATACTGTGTTTCTTAGCGATACCACTATTCAATATCGTTTTTAACTCATTAAGGGATTGGTTGGAGTTTCTGTTATCAAGATAAGTGTGTATTGCTTGATAAGTTTTGCACTCTTTCCCAATTCTCAGTAATAAAAGATAGGTAAATTTGCTAAAACCAATTTCGTGATCTCCCCCATTATATTTTGAATGGTCCAGTTGAGAGCAGTCGATTACGATGCTGTGAAAGGTTATCAAGCCTTTATTCATGTGATTGAAAAAAACATCTATGAATGCTTTGTAGCAATCAAGCTTGTTGTTGCTTATTTTTCCCCACTTAATTTCATGATTAAGATTTCTTGATGCTCTAATTTCATTGAAGTCATTAATCAGTAGCTCAATATTCGGTTGTTCAAGTACAACCCCTCCAAGAACCATAAATTTATGACCATTTTGGCAACTTTCATCAATATATATTTCATGGTGCATCGAATATGCTTTCTGTACTTTTTTAGGAATATACAAGCGGTATGTAATACCCCAAAATTTATCATGGAATAAATCTCAATGATTGAGCATATTTTAAGCATGGTTTGCTGAGTTGGGGGGTGTTTTGTTAACTTTACCAATAGTAAGTTATCGGTTATTGTGTTTTAACAGCGCTAAACGACGAATTACGGACTTTTATATCCACATCAAAGGACGTGGTTCGACATTTTCCTAAAACTAAATTAACATTTAAAAACTGACTTTACTGGGTTGGTTATATCATGGATGTATTTATTTTTTGGTTCCTTTTAAGCCTGATAGCCGGATATGTTGGAAGCACAAAAGGATATGGCTCATTTGGCTTCTTTCTGCAATCAATGATATTAAGCCCATTGATTGGGTTGCTATGGGCTTTCGTTATTCAGCCAAAGAGTAATCCGAACGCAATCACACCAGATACACATTAGAAGTGTCCAGACTGTGCAGAGTTTTTTTGAACGAGGCGCGCGAGTATGCAAGCACTGCGGTTTGCAAACTAATTCTGCAAGAATGAAGTATCTAATTTTAGTTTTATCTACACTTGTTAGCCTGCCAGTTGAGGCTGAAAGCAATAGAAGTTATAAGGCTAAAAAGGCATTTAAGATAGATAACCCCTGCCCTACTACTGGCAGGACTAAGGGTTCTTGTCCAAATTACGTTATAGATCATATAAAGCCCCTTGCATGTGGTGGTAGTGATACACCTGAGAATATGCAATGGCAGACTAAAGCCGAAGCTAAGGCTAAGGATAAATGGGAGCGAAAAGAATGTTGAGATTGTTAAGTATATTCGTCTGTCTAGTTTTCTCATCCAATGTATTGGCTGTCAATGGGAATGAGCTGTTCGCATTAATGAGTGATAACAAATTGGCATCTCTAAAGTATGTACAAGGATTGATGGACATGCAGACATATATAAAATATGTTGATAAAGAAGTATCGATTGCATCAAAAACACCATACAACAGCAATTTTTACATATGTCCTCCTGAAAACTCAACTTACGGGCAGGTATACGATATTTTAAAAAAGCACTTAACAGATCACCCTGAAACAAGACATTTAGAAGCTTCAGTGTTGTTATTTGATGCAATAGGAAACAAATGGCCGTGTAGTCAATAACGTTATGATGCAGATAACTAAACCACCCTAACCGCTGGTTTTTAATTTAAGATCAGTCAAATTAGTCTGGATAACCCCAAGATTCCCGAAGTGCAGAACAACAATATTGCAACAAGATTATGCAGTTGATTTCTAACGGCAAGGTTATACTAAGATTGCACTAAGGTTTGAGCGGCATTTAAACCAGCAGTAATTTTTTGACTCGATAAAAAAGGTTTTCGGAGTCCATAAAAAATAATTATCGGACGCGTAAAAGTACTCTTAAAGCTATCTGAGCTAGTTTGAATGGGTTATCCACCACCCTCCAGCGTGCCGATACCACTAATCAGCCCTCGAAACGCTTCAGCTACAGCTTGCAAGTTAAATACATGATCTAAACCAGTATTTTTGTCTGTATATTGAGCTGATGAACAATTGTTCAGCTTGCAAATTTCTAGTGCACGGTAATAGGTATCTGGATAAATATCTCTATTCTTTTCTAGAAATGCCAGTGCGGCTTGAATAAAACCGAGATCTGTAGAAATATGCTCTGAGTGAGCTAATAAACGCTGTGCGGATTGCTCTATTCGATGAATTCTTTGATTTTCCTGCCAGAACCACACTGCAGTAAATGCAAGCAAAGTTACTGCAAGGCCATACGCTACATGAAGTATCCGCTGACTTTTATTCTGAAACGGAAGAAGTAATCCAATAAGTGATGCTATTGATCCGACTGCGCTTAAAACTAGCCAAAAATCTACCATTTCATACCTAACGTGAAAATATAAACGCTTAGAAGCCCATTTAATTATTAATAGTTAAATAAGCTTACAAATATTCGAGCCTACAACCCAAACTACGAATAGTAGCGCGGCGGAAGCAAACGAGATAACTTGCCATATAAAAAGTTTGTTTACCAATCCACTACAATTATCCGCTCTTTTCCTCATAGCCTTAATTTGTAATTGAGATTTATTTGTATATCGATAACGCGCTACTCTTGCAGTCAATCGTGCATCTTGTAATCGAACTAGAACAACTGCACTGCCAAATATTAAAGATAGGAAAGCAAATATACCTGCCAAAGCAAAAGAAATAGGCCACGCTATTGATATAACTTCATCGTCTACAAGTATGGTGGATTGTAGCGCCAGTATCGCCGCAGAGTATGCTAAGTAATGAGAGTTAGCGGCTGTGCGGCTCTCTCTAGCATAAGCTTGCCAGCGTATTGCTGATTCGTAAGCTGACGAATCTTTTCTATTTTCTGTTTTATCATTGATCATATATAAACCATATAAGTATTTTTAGTGTTTTTCTATATCTAGAATTAGTTGATTTGCATAGTAATTAATTGCAAGTTTGGACGCAACTAGCATCAGCAATTATTAATTTACCGACTCGACAAAAAGAGTTTCTTTACCCCATAAAAAGGGGTGACATTCAAATGATTGGGGTAACTTTAGGGGTAACTATTTTTTGTTAGATAAAAATAGTATTAAATTCAATTTGTTATATATATGTTTGAATGACAGAGGGGCCACCATTTATAAAGAGACTCAAGGTTAACACCTTGGGTCTTTTTTGTTTTTGGTGAGGTAGCCAAGCAAATACAGATGACGGTAATTTCAGCCATAAATTGATGGCTGTATGTCAGCTTGTTGTGGGGATTTGGATTGATTGGCCAGAAGTTGCTAAGCGTTATGACTAGGCTCATCACAGGGGAGCTCCATTTGTACAGAGGCACCCTACCTGATAATCTTTTCTATTAATTAATTGTCTTCTACTAAGCCAAAAACTTGATGATAAATGGCCGCCGTAATGTGGATAGCAAATAAGGGGTAAATCATCACAGAGATTGCATAATGCATTCCTAACACTATTGTATGAATTGGATTCGCTTTCTCAAGCAGTGGCGGGAACTCAAACAAATCGAAAAAATAAGTTGTTTGGTCAGTTGAGAATAATACCAATATACCTAAAAAACATTGTGTAATGATGATGATGTATATCGACCTGTGAAGTGAAATAGCCAGCAGTTTTTGCCAGGTTTTAATGCTGTAAGAATGAATTGGGTTGGGGTTCAGGTTTCTCCATGTCAATCTAGCAATCATCAACACAAGAAAAATAATACCCATTGAAGAATGTAGTGTGGTTAATTCCACCTTCTCAGGTCCGGATACTTTACCTGCAAGCTGACTAGCCAGCACTACAATAGTTAACAGCATCGCCACACTGGTCCAATGCAATGTTCTAGCGATCAAACCATATTGTGTATTTGAATTTTTAAGATCGATACCCATCGCGATTTTGAACCCCCAATTCTAGATTTATACTCAAAACGAATTGCCGGTTATTTGAAGGAGTATCTGAGCGCTTTAATTGCGGCCATTCCAAAACCGAAAGTCGTTAACGATAATGTGGTGTATAGAAATAATATGTAAGGAAGTGAGTGAATTTTGGGAGAAATCGCCAATACTACAAAAGCTGTTGGATTACCTATAGAACCAAGGGCCATTGGCCAAATCACAAACTTGGGCAATCTAATTCTTGACGCATAAAAGCCTAATAGCAACATCGTCATCATTAGAAAATCTAAATGCCCTGATAAAAGGTTGTCAGTGCTAGTAAATATATTGAGCATGTAAGGAATTTTCATGCCTCTAGTCATCACAAGGCACCACGCTAGGACCAACCCTAAAAGCAATGTAATACAGGCTGTCCTAAGTAAAATTACATTGCCTGCATGGTTATCTTCAGTCATCTTTATTTCCCCTTGAAATATTTGTTTTAAATAATTGCACTAGTAATGCTGCCTGATCAAAGCTAGTCCAATACATCCATATCATGTTAAATTGACATAAATAGGAAGACAGGTCTGTCTTTTGTGCAGTTTATAGTTATTTTTTTGGTAATGCAACATGAGGTTGGTCAGAGGTCTGGATTACAACTTTAACATTTGAGCAAGGATATTAAAGGCCAACATGATGCGTTGGTGCTGTGTTCGACATCACAGATGTTCACCATTTGAAATCAACAGCATAGTTGGAAATACTTAAACCGACTTTTTTCAGCGTTATCAGCACACACCTAAACACTTTTGGTATGGCTAGCTGAATGTATTCATGAATTAATGGGGGCTACTACATTGAGTACATGAAATTGGCATAGCAAGTGATTAAATCACAAAAAAGACGGGTGGTTTTGCTCATATATAGATACCATATGCGTGTGGATACACAAAGTGTTGCAACGAAATGATGAATTCGAAGCAAATGACAACTAAGTTACTCAGCGAGATCAAAAACAACTTTTCAGCAATGGCGATTGCTAGTGCCGTCTTTATTGTGTTTTTTGTGATGTTTGAGGTGCTGATTAGTGCAGAGTCTGCAAAAGCCGATGCCAAGCTTCGGGTGGCGGCCTCCCACTATGTGGCAACGCTGAAGTCAAAGGTCGATCGAGAGCTCAATACCTTACTATTCGTGTCGAATGGTTTGTCTAGCTATTTAACCATCTATCATCACGAGTTGGACCATCAGCGTGTACAAAATGTGCTAGCAGATTTATACACTAGAACAAATAATGTTAGAAATCTAGCAATCGCCGTAGGGTACACCATCACCTATATGTACCCTATACAATCCAACGAAAAAGCGATAGGGGTAGATTATCGCAATTTACCGCAACAATGGCCCAAAGTAAAAGAGGCGATAGACCGCCATCAGGGCGTGCTAACTGGGCCTTTGGACTTGGTGCAAGGTGGCAGGGGCTTGATTTATCGTTACCCAGTCTACATCGATCAAAAATACTGGGGGCTGTTGTCTACCGTTATTAACTCCGATGCTTTTTTTGATTCGGCCTTTCGACCGTTACTTAATGATGAGTTTGATTTTGCTATCCGTGATCAACATGGAAAAGCCGTATATGGCAACTCTGATTTGTTTCATCGTCAGGGCGCAATCATTTCTACTAGTGATTTCCCGGATGCAGCATGGGAATGGGTGGTGTTGCAAAAAACGGAAAAAACTCCACAATTGATTGTGATTGCCAGGCTAATGGGGATTGTGATTGCGGTGCTATTATCAGCGTTGGTTTACTTTTTATTGCGCGAGCGGAAAATGCTCACTGCGTTGGCCATGCATGATAGTTTAACTGGGCTGGCTAATCGTCGTTTATTGGACTTTAGGTTAGAACAGGCGCTTGCGCATGCAAAACGCTTTAAACGTAATTTGGCCATATTGTTTGTGGACATTGATCATTTCAAAAAATTAAACGACACCTACGGCCATGATGTGGGTGACGCTTTGCTCAAGGTGATTGCGACGCGGCTCAAGTCGGCGATTCGTGATGTGGACACGGTTAGCCGCATTAGCGGAGATGAGTTTGTGATTGTGCTAGACGAACTCAATGACATTAACGATGCCAATGTGGTTGCCGGAAAGATTGTCCATTTGTTTAAAGAACATGCCGAAGTATTGGGCGAGCGTGTGCCCATGAGTGTGAGTATCGGCGTGGCTAGTTTTGGTCAGGATGGTGAGGAAACAACTAAACGCCTGCTAAAGAAAGCAGATATTGCGCTGTATGAAGCAAAGGGCGCTGGTAGAAATCAATTTAGGGTGTTTACAGAAGTGGAACAGAAAAGCTTATTTGATAGCTGAGCGCGAAGCTGCAATTCAAAATAAAAAACGCGCCATTGCGCGTTTTTTATTATTGAGAACAGCTAGAAGTTGTGGGTCACTTGCACGCTTAGCACATCCACACTACCGTCGTAATCGCCACGTACTCGTCCACGGCTTGGGAATACAGTAGTTTGGTTGTCATCAATATCAATATCGCTCACAAATAAGTGTGTATAGCCAATGTCTAGTTTTGTTTGGTCTGTTGCTTTCCAGCCGGCACCCAATGACAGCCATTTTCTATCATTCCCAGGAATGCGAGCAGTACGATACTGATCACCAAATGCCTCTTCGTCATAGGCAATACCAGCACGTAATACGAGCTTATCACTGTAGTGATAATTCGCACCTAGCGAGTAGCGCATAGTGTTATCCCAGTTTTCTGTGGTTGATGTCAGTAAAGCACCACTTTCCCTGTACACAGCAAGCTCACGGAATCTGCTCCAGCGTGTCCAAGTGGCATCAGCAAGTAAATCCCAAGAGCTGTTGAGTTGGCTAAACACACTAAATGACAGTGTTTCAGGTAAGGTGACATCGGCAGTCACATCGCCGTTGGGGGTTGGTCCGCCAGAAGTAGAGAATTTGACGTCACCTTTCAGGTGTTGATCAATTTTTGAGCGATAAGCCAAGCCAAGTCTGGTGGCTTCTGTCACTTGATAAATAGCACCAAAGTTGTAGCCTAGTCCCCAGTCATCTCCTTTTACTTTGGATGAACGCTCTGCCGCAACCAAGTTGACTGCACTGGTTAATTCGGCTTGAATCCACATGGCATTGAGGCCAAACCCTAAAGACAGTTGGTCATTCACTTTAAATGCCAGCGCCGGATTGATGTTGATGGTCTTCAGGTCAGATTTAATGGCTTGAAAGCGGCCAATCCAGTTTTTGTCGTATTCAGTTTTAAGGCCAAACGGAGCATTGATGCCAAGCCCGAAATCCAATGCATCGGTCAAGCTGGTTTTAAAGTACAGATTGGGTACAAATGCAGTGCTGCCAGCATTGCCCCCTTCGCTACCAAGTGGGCGGCCTGTACCAGCTACGGAGCCCTCATTATTAAAATCGGCACTTAATTTGATGATATGGAGTGCACCGACGATTTGTGTGCCATCAATATACGTCATACCTGCCGGGTTGAAGAAAATAGTACTTGCATCTTCCGCCGAAGCCGCTGCACCTGCATAAGCATTTCCTAAGCCACTGGCACTTTGCTCAACTAATGCAAAACCAGCCGCATGCGTGACGATAGGTGCAGCAAACAGCGCTGCGGACAGTAACGATTTTTTCATAAAGCCCCCTGAGCAAATATTGGTGATATTTAGTTATATTTATGTTGATGCATTAATTTGAATATTCGGCGTGAATTTTCTCTAATCTAGGTCTAATTTTAACTAAAGTTTTGACCAAGTCCGGGTCAAAATGCTTACCTGCTTCGCTTTGTATAAACTGAATCGCAGCATCGACTGACCAAGCCTCTTTGTAAGGACGTTTGCTGGTCAACGCATCAAACACATCCGCAATTGCGACGATGCGTGCGGAAACAGGAATTTTTTTACCAGACAAGCCTTTAGGGTAGCCATTGCCATCGAAGCGTTCGTGGTGGGAAAGCGCGATTTCTGCGCCTTTTTGCAAATACTTAGAAGGGCTGTCTTGCAGTACTTGAAAGCCAATGATCGGGTGCTTGCGCATAATGGCTGTTTCTTCTTCACTCAATGGACCGGCTTTGAGTAACACATGGTCTGGTATGCCTACCTTGCCAATATCATGTAGCGGCGCAGCGAGTTCGATAGTCTCAGCTTCATCTTCAGAAAATCCAGCGGCTTCGGCCAAGATTCTGGCATACAGTGCCATACGTACCAAGTGGCGAGAGGTCTCATAGTCTTTATACTCGCCAATCCGTGCAAGCCGCATCAAGGTTTCTTTTTCACGTGCGCGAATTTCAGCGGTAGCTGCTTGCACCAAACTTTCAAGTAAATTGCTTTTGGTTTCCAACGTCATTTGTTGTTGGCGCATGGTCAGTAGGTTTTTGCATCTTGCCGTGCACTCTTGTACATCAATCGGTTTGGTTAAAAAGTCGGTGACACCTACATCCAAAGCGGTATTGCGTGTTTCCGTATCTTTCTTGATGGTGATCATGATGATCGGAACGAAATAATAGGCAGGGATGGTTTTCACCATTTTGACAAAATCAATGCCGTTCATTTCCGGCATCACATAGTCAATCAAGATGAGATCGGCCGTGTTTTGTGTGGCCCACTCTAACGCGCGCTCAGGATTGGTTTTCTCAATGACATGCATCTTGGGATGTATGCTTTTTACCACTTGAGAAAGGATTGTTCGACTGGTCGTCTGATCGTCAATGATCAGTACGGTTGAGTCGTCGAACATGTTAATCGATTTCATGAGGTCCCTCATTGCTTTAGCAAAACACACGCTTTTTTTAATTTAAAGAATACACAGTCTAGCAAAAAAAAGGCGATGTGAGTGCGTACGGATGAATTTTTATTTTATTTATAAAAATCAGTTACTTGGAATGGTATTGTTAATAAACGACCACCCGAAGCCTATATCGCGCTAACACTAAATAAAACAATGCATTACATTGTTTAGTTAAATGGTACCACACAAATTATTATCGCGATATTTACATGCGCTATGGATGTTAATAATTTGATCGTGCATGCATGAATTGGTTTTGTGGTTTTAGATCGAACGCAATGCAAATACGGGCTTGTTGTGCGCTAAAGGGAATGGTGCGATGAAACAGTGACGATGGAAATAATACGATATCGCCAACATTGGGTTTGATGAATGCGGTGGGGAAGTTTGTATGTTGTTGCGGGTAGTCATCGCCATGTGTACCGTATTCAAACGCGCCTTCTTTTTCGTCCTCGGTCTCTGGCATGGCAAGGTAGACTGCGCCACTAATCCAGCCAATTTCATGGATATGCGCATTTAAGTGGCCGCCCTGCTGCATGCTGACATACCATGAACTGGTAAATTCCAATGTTTGCGGGAAGGCGGTGATTAAAGTGCAGTCAGCTCCTGCAAAATGCTCGCGATACGCGACAAACTCCTGCTGAATCAACTCTGCCAACTGCCTAAAGGAAGCCTCTGGGCGTTTGAATAAGTTACCCGCCGATTGCTTGCCATTGGTCAGCCGTGCTTGCTTACGCTCTGCAATATCTGCATGGTGAATATCATGTAGCAGTGCGTTGAGCAGCGCGCTGTTCGGTGCAAGCGCTGGAATGGCGCGATGGTAGACATGCTGTAATCCGTCTTTGCAAAAATTGTATGGATCTGCTTCGTTAAAGTTAATGCTGTAATGTGTGGAGAGCGTTGCCAAAAAAGGGGAGGTATGTGGTGCTTGTTGAATCAGTGCATCGCGCTTTTGCTTAAATGCATCAAATTGTTCGGCTTTATATAGGCAGTAGAGAATGCGCTCTTGCCAATCATCCAGTTGTGATTGCTCAAAATAGGGGATGGCTTCTGTAAATCGTTTGGCCAGATACAAAAATTCTGCCATGTTGTAGTTGGCGCTGGCGTGTTGCGCGTTGAGTGATAGCGCGCGCTGATATTGCTGAATCGCCTCTGACATATTGCCCAAATCGCGGTATGTTTCGCCTAAATTATTGTAGGCATCGGTATAGTTTGGAAACAGTTGGATAGCTTGTTGATAATGCTTCACCGCTTCATGTAGTAAGCCTTTGTCACGTAATACGGTGCCTAAGTTAAAGTGGCCACGCGCATCTTGTGGATTAATGCGTAACCCGGTTTGATAGCACTGAATGGCGCCATCTAGATTGCCTTGTCGTTGCAGAATAGTACCCAAATTGCCATGCGCCTCAAAAAAGCCAGGCTGCAGTTGAATTGCTTTGCGATAGGCGTGCTCGGCTTCTTGTAACTGATTGAGTTGGGTGTGCACAATCGCCAAATTAAAATGTAAATCTGGCATATTGGGTTGAAGCTGAATCGCCGTCTGATAGCTCGTCGCCGCCTCAGCATATTTTTGTTGCTGGTCCAGCGCTAGGCTTAATACGTGATGCAAAATAAACTCGCGTGGATGTTGCGCAATCAGTGCTACTGCCTTTTGCTCGGCCATTGCTAGATGACCTTGATTCAACAGTTGAATCAATTGCTGAATGACGCTTGGCTGTGGGCTGCTGGAAAAAGATTTAGCCATGATGAGTCGGTAAAAATATGTGTGTAGTTATCTGGGTTAATTGTTTTGTAGCCGGTTGGCCAAATGCCTTAATAGTTGCATGGCCACCTTGGGGTCTTCTGCCAGCATGGTATCAATATTCTCTGCGTAAATCACGATAATCTGCGCCTGTTCCGATGCGACAATCGCATCGGCATTGGCGGGCAGATCGGCCAGCATGGCAATCTCGCCAAAATAATCGCCGGATTTTAAAACATGCTTAACGATGCCATGTTGCGTGATGTGGACAGTGCCATCCACAATGAAATATAGATTGCGTTCAATATTGCCTTGCTCGATGACTGTGTCATGTTGACTATAGCTTTTGCCATAGCGCTGCATTAGTGCGTCAATGTAGTTGGCCTTGTTGGGGATGTTGTCGAACAAGCCTTTGAGCAGCAGTACATCTTTTTTTCTGAGCGTGGCAATTAGCTCTGTCCCTAATAAAAATACGGCAAAATTTAAATACAGCCAGGTGATGGAGACAAACAATGCTTTCATGCTGCCAAAAATCGCACCGTAGTTTTCGTTAATGGATAAAAACAAGCCAAAGGCAGGCCGCATGGCTAGCCACAGTAGTGCGGTGACCGACGCACCAATGAACAAGTGTGTAAAGGCTACCCGCATGGGGAAAAACACACGATAGAACCCAGTGATTAGTAATGTGGTGAGTAATAAGGTAAATATAGAGCCTAATACATTGAGCTGAAAGGTGGAGAAGTGATTGGCTAAAAACCTTACTACACGTTCAAGTAAAAAGCCTGCAGAGGTAAATAAGAAAAAAAGTAACAGTATGCCCAATACGGAAAGGATGTCTTTTACTTGTCGCATCACAAAGGATGGCATTTCTACTTTTGCGGCAATGGTGTAAAAGGAGGCACGCATAGCGCTGGCCAGTGGTGTGACACTCCAAAGTAACACAATCAGCCCCAATGCACCCCAAGCGGCTTTGGTTTGGGTGGCGTTATAGACTTCCACCATAATCTTGCTACTTAAATCAGGGACCAGATTGCCAGTAAGGATCGCAAGTTTAACAATGGCATAATCGGATGAGTACACCAGATGGCTTAGTAAAAAGAAAATCAGCAGTACCAGGGGAATTAATGCAAACAATGCATAAAACGAAAGCGAAGCCGACAAGCTCATGATGTTGTGGCGGCCAAACCCTGCCAGTGTCTCGCGCAGCACAAATAACGGTGTCGCATATTCTTGCTTGGCGTAAGAGTTCAGCGGCGTGGTCACCACCGGGTGATCCGCGAGTTTTTTAAAGTCAGGTAACTTTTTAATCTGCATATAGTTTGATAAAGCGGCCGATAAAAATGCGTGCTAGCTATTCTAAGTGTTTGTAGCAGTTTGTTGCAGCCACTAATGCGTTGCAGGTGCCAGTTTCCATGGCGGAGTGCCCTGCATCAGGCACCATCACAAACTGCGCATGCGGCATTGCTTGATGCAACTCCCATGCTGTTTGTGGTGGACACACCATATCATAGCGGCCTTGCACAATCGTCGCAGGGGTATTCGCAAGCTTTTCTGACGCCTCTTGAAGTAAATCACGTTGCCCGACAAAACATTGATGCAATATATAGTGGATTTGAACGCGTGCACGCGCCAGCTCCACTTTGCCATTGACAGGATTGCTGCTTGGATTATTAACCAAACTCATGATGCTGCTTTCGTAAGCATTCCAATGAATCGCAGCAGGGATATTGATATTCGGGTCTTCGGAAAACACCAAGCGTTCAAACGCATGTAGTGGCGATTCACGCTCTGCCTCTGGTAGGTAGTGACACAAAGCTTGCCATTGGTCTGGGAAAAACAGATTGATTTGACCTAAGAACCAATTGAGCTCAAATGGGCGGCTCAAGAAAATGCCGCGCAGTACTAGGCTGATGACAGCGCTGGGATGTGTGCACGCATAACTTAGTGCTAGCGTGCTGCCCCATGAGCCACCAAACACATGCCAGCGTTTAATATTCAAATGCTTTCTAATTTGCTCTATATCTGCAACAAGGTCATCAGTGGTGTTATTGATGACTTCACCTTCCGGTGTGCTGCGCCCGCAACCGCGCTGATCGAACAAAATCACATGATAATGCTTGGGGTCAAAAAAACGACGCTGTGTCGGATTGCATCCGCTACCAGGGCCGCCGTGCAGAAAAATAACGGCTGGACCATCTGGGTTGCCGCATTGTTCAAAATAAACCCGGTGGATAGGATCCACTTGTAACCAATCGCTATGAAAAGGTTGAATTTCTGGATACAAGTCAGATTGGATTTTTGCAGACATTAAAAATTCTTTCTCTTTGATTTTATTGAATAAATTGCCGTATTAATTTTTGGATAAAAATAGCTGTAAAAAATATTCGAATATTTGTTAATAAATTGTAACTAAACTGTTGCAATTAGAAACAAGTTGTTTTATATTGCATTCCTCACATGCAAATGTGATGAAAAGTATGCTCTAAGATTGAGGTAATCGCTAGACCTAGTTAGTGCCTTAATATTCGAGTTTGCTTTCAATTAACCCTTAGTAATATAACTTTGGAGATCAACATGCAAGTTAATAAAATCAAATTAGCTCTAGGTTTAGTTGCAGCATCAATGGCATTGCCAATGATTGCTTCTGCAGCTGCAGACCAAGACGCGGCAATTGCAAACGCAAACAACTGGGCTCACCCACGTGGTAACCATACTAACCAAGCTTACAGCTCATTAGCGCAAATCAACAAAGGTAACGTTAAAAACCTGAAAGCTGCTTGGACATTCGCTACTGGTGTAAACCGTGGTCACGAAGGTTCTCCAGTGGTTGTTGGTAACATGATGTATGTACATACAGCATTCCCAAACAACGTATACGCACTTGACTTAAACGACAATCAAAAAATCGTATGGTCATATTTCCCTAAACAAGACCCATCAGTACAAGCTGTTTTGTGCTGCGATAACGTTTCACGTGGCTTAGGCTTCGGCGACGGTAAAATCTACCTTCAACAAAATGACGGTATGTTGGTTGCTTTAGATGCTAAAACAGGTGCTAAAGCTTGGGAAGTTAAAAACACAGATCCAAAAGTTGGTGCTACAAACACTAACGCTCCACACGTAATCAAAGACAAAGTATTGACAGGTTGTTCAGGTGCTGAGTTCGGCGTACGTTGCTTTATCGCAGCATACAACATCAAAGATGGTTCTTTAGCATGGAAAGCTTACTCAACAGGTCCTGATGCTGAAGTGTTGATCGGTGCTGATTTCAACTCAGCTAACCCACAATACAGCGCATTATCAGTATATGCTGACGTTAACGGTGGTAACAAACAAGGCGGTTCTTTCAAAGCACTAGATGCTAGCCAAATCAAAACTGGCGAAAAAGAATTAGGTACACGTACATGGTTGAAACCACAAGCAGTTAAAGATGGTTGGCAACATGGTGGTGGCTCTGTATGGGGCTGGTGGCCGTATGATGCACGTACAAACTTAGTGTACTACGGTACAGGTAACCCATCTGTATGGAACCCAGATGTACGTCCAGGCGACAACAAATGGTCTATGACTATTTTCGCACGTGACTTAGACACTGGTGTTGCAAAATGGGGCTACCAAATGACTCCACACGATGAGTGGGATTATGATGGTATCAACGAAGTAATCTTGTTCGACAAAGGTGGCAAAACATACGCATGGCACCATGACCGTAACGGTTTTGCGTACACATTCCAAGCTGGTAACGGTACTTTAGTTGCTGCTGAGAAAGTACACCCATTCGTAAACTGGGCAACACACGTTGACATGAAAACAGGCGTGCCACATAAAGACGCTAAAGCTTCAACACACCAAGACTACAATGCTAAAGGCGTTTGCCCAGCTGCATTGGGTACTAAAGATCAACAACCAGCTGCATACTCACCAAAAACTGGTTTGATTTACACTCCATTGAACCACGTGTGTATGACATACGAGCCAGTTGAGTCTAAATACGTTGCTGGTCAACCATGGGTTGGTGCTACTTTAACGATGTTTGCTGGTCCTGACGGCGTAATGGGTGGCTTCGGCGCTTATGATCCAATGACCAACAAAAAAGTTTGGTACAACAAAGAGAAATTCTCTGCTTGGGGTGGTGCTTTAACTACTGCTTCAAACTTGGTGTTCTACGGTACTTTAGATCGTTGGTTCAAAGCTGTTGATGCACAATCAGGTAAAGAACTTTGGAAATTCCAAGTAGGTTCTGGCGTGATTGGTAATGCATTCACATACGGCTTAAAAGGTAAACAACACGTTGGCGTGCTATCAGGTATCGGTGGCTGGGCTGGTGTAGCGATGAACCTTGGTATGACTAACGACACAGACGCACTTGGTGCTGCTGGTGGTTACAAAGAGTTGACAAAATACAACGCTGCTCCTGGCGGCGGTGCATTAACAGTGTTCTCACTATAATTTAGGCTTGCTTAAGTTATAACGTTAATACGTTAACTCAGCTTTCATTAGCTAAACTAAACACCCCACTTCGGTGGGGTGTTTTTTTATATGTAGAGAATAAAACTTAGATGTATACAGATTGGTATGCTAAAGCGAAGCATTTGGTTACAATGCTTCTTTCTGATTTGCTATGAGAAAGAACTTTTGAACCTAGTGGTACTCAGAAGACAGTGTGGTAGATGTATGTCACTTAATAATATGAGGGTTGAGATGATGTTAAAACAATTAAAAGTAGTATTGGTGAGCTTGGTGTTGGTAAGCAATCATGTGTTGGCTGAAGAGACCATTGAGAAAGTGCTGGACGATAAAGAGCTGCCATCTTTAAATGCAGATGAAGGTCGCGTTGGTGAGGTGCGTCGTGTAGATGATGGTACTGAGTTCAAGGTTTGTGCAGACCCAGACAACATGCCGTATTCAAATTTGAAACAAGAAGGTTTTGAAGACAAGATTGCTGAAGTGTTGGCAAAGGACTTAGGTAAAAAACTTACATTTGCATATGCCTACAATCGTCAAGGCTTTCTCAGAAATACCATTAATGCTGGCCGCTGTGATGTAGTAATCGGTACTACTTCAGATTACGATGCCTTACGAACATCTAAACCATATTATCGCTCTGGCCATGTGTTTGTGTGGCGCAAGGAGAGCGGTTTTAATATTACCAATTGGGATTCGCCCGATTTGAAAAAAGGCGTGATTGGCGTGATTGGTCAAAGTCCGGCCACTATTCCATTAAGAGATCATGACTTAATTGCATACTCAAAACCTTATCGTATGCAGCGCGATTTGAATTTGCCTACTAGCTTTATGATTGACGATTTAGCTAAGAAGGAAATTGATGTTGCAATCATGTGGGGGCCGATTGCTGGCTATTATGCCAAGAAATCTCCTGTGCCTATGGACGTGGTGTTTATTCCGGAATACAACAACGTAGATTTGAAAGGCAAGGAATACTGGAATATCTCTGTTGGCGTGCGTAAAAAAGATAAAGCACGCATGGCAGACATTGATGCAGCTTTAGAGCGCAACAAAGATAAAATCGCAAAAATCCTAGCGGATTACGGCATCCCAACAGTGCCAGTGGTTGAAGGTGATAATGTGTTCAAAAAAGGTAATTAAACTAATCATTTATGAGTGACACAGTTTTAAAAAACAAGTAGAATCTCGCGATTGTTTGCTAACAGAATCTTGTGAATAAATTGTGTCAACCAAACAAGTAATAGTTCGTTAAATGATCATACGTTGGGCAGTGCGCTTAGCATGAACAAAACGTAGCTCATTATTGTTATATAGATTAGGAGAAAACATGTTAGGCAATAAAGCATTAAAGTCAACTTTATTTGTTGGTATGTTGACATTAGCGGGTCTTACGCTTTCATTTCAAGCAAGTGCAGCGTGTGATTTAGTTTCTACAAAAGATGGCAGTCCATTAGGCGTTAAAGTTGTGGATACTGACACACCACAAGCTAAAGAATTTTTGGCAACTTGCGTAAACCCTTATACAAAAGCGTTTGCAAAAGATCCAGAAGCAGCTAAAGCCGGTAAGAAAAAATTTGGTTTTTACTCATGCACACAATGTCATGGTCCAAATGGTGGCGGTCAAGTGGGCCCAAACATTACTGACAGCACATGGCAATATGCAAAACATATTACTGATAAAGGCATGTTTGAAACGATTGCAGGTGGTAGTAACGGCGGTATGTTTGCATGGCATAACCAATTAGGTAACCCAGAAAACTTAGCGACTGATGATATTTTAAAAATTGAAGCATGGTTGCGTACACAATACAAAGGTGGTGGCGACACTCCTTGGTTAAACGAAACACCTAAAAAATAAATCACACATTTGTAACGGTCAAGTTACAGTGAGGTAACAAAATCAAAAGGTTGCTGTATAATTACAGCAACCTTTTTTCTTGATCAGTATAATTATATTTTGCATAGGGGCAGAAGATGAAAAGTTACAAGCTTGGCATGTTGACGATGATGCTAGTGGCAGGTTTAACAGGGTGTAACGCTGACAACAGCGCAAGCAGTGCCGGTGGTGACAAAGCCGCTGCAGCTGCTCCATCAGGTAAGGCAATTGAGTTTGTAGACACACAAGAAAGCAAGCCATTGGTGATCGATGCGGCTTTGTTCGATACGCCTGCAGCTAAAGAATTTTTGGCCACAGGTAATAACCCATATATTGGTAACGAAGAAGCGATTGCTAAGGGTAAAAAAGTATTCCAGTTGTACTCTTGTACGCAATGCCATGGCCCGGAAGCAAAAGGTCAAGTAGGTCCTGGTTTAACCGGCCCAACCTATCGTTATCCTAAAGACTCTACAGATAAAGGTATGTTTGAGACAGTTTGGCATGGTACAAATGGTGGTATGGGTGCAAAAGGTGTTGGCTTGATGGACCCGACAGATCCTAAAAATGGGATTACACCAGACGAATTGTTAAAAATTATTGCATGGATTCGCAGTATGGGCGCACCTGCTCCGGCAGCAAGCTAACCGCGTATTCCGTATATAACGCGCTTGCATGTATATGGCAGGCGCGTTTTTGTTTATATCAAGAGGTTATATTTTGAGTTCAGAGACCGATTTACATCATGTGATTATCGTTGGCGGCGGCGCTGGTGGTTTAGAGTTAGCCACGAGCTTAGGCAACAGTCTAGGCAAAAAGAAAAAAGCACTGATCACTTTAATCGACTGCACACGTACGCATGTGTGGAAACCTTTGTTGCATGAAATTGCTGCAGGCAGTATGGATCCAGACCGACATGAGCTGGAATACTTGGCACAAGCCCATTGGCACCACTTTAATTTCCGCTTCGGTCGTATGGATGGCTTAAATCGTAGCGCACGTGAGATTACCATTACGCCTTATATTGACGAAGATGGTAATGAGGTGATTCCACGACGCACATTCAAGTATGACACGCTGATTATGGCGGTAGGCAGTACTACCAATGATTTTGGTATCAAAGGTGCGCGTGAACATTCCATGGCATTAGATACGCAAGCACAAGCACAAAAATTTCACCGCTACTTGCACAATGCGTTGTTGCGTGCACAAACCCAAACCACGCCATTAAAACCAGGCCAGCTGGAAGTGGCGATTGTTGGGGCGGGTGCAACAGGCGTAGAGTTGGCTGCTGAATTGCATAATACGACACGTGAGTTAGCAGCCTATGGTCTGGATAAAATTGACGCAGACCGTGATGTGAAAATTTCATTGATTGAAGCTGGCGATAGAATTTTGCCGGCCTTACCAGTCAAGATGTCATTGGCGGTAGACGTAGAATTACGCAAGTTGCGTGTGAATGTATTTACGGGTGAGCGTGTGACGGAGGTATCGGACAAAGGCGTGACAACTCATAGCGGACGTGTAATTCCAGCAGAGCTAGTGGTGTGGGCCGCTGGTATTAAAGCACCAGATTTCTTAAAAGATATTGATGGCTTAGAGACTAACCGCATTAACCAATTAGTAGTCAAACAAACACTGCAAACTACCTTAGATGACAATATTTTTGCATTAGGTGATTGCGCAGCATGCCCATGGCTTGGACATGATGGCAATGTACCGCCACGTGCGCAGGCGGCGCATCAGCAAGCCTCTTTGTTGGTGAAATCTGTGAAGGCGCGTGTTGCTAACAAAACGGAAATGCCTGAATACCATTACACCGACTATGGCTCGTTAGTGAATCTAGGTAGATACTCTACGGTAGGTAGCTTGATGGGTGCAGTGTCAGGCGGCAGTATGTATATTCAAGGCCTGTTTGCACGCCTAATGTACAGATCGCTATACAAAATGCATTTGATGGCATTGCATGGTGTGTTGTCAGTGATTATCCACACCATTGGGCGTTTGATTTCCCGCAGAACCGAGCCGCATGTGAAATTGCATTAGTTGCAATTCAAATTAGGTTGTTGAATAGACTTACGCGCTCATTTGGGCGCGTAAATTTTTTTGTGGTACACCTTATTGATGAGGCCCATGCTCAAAATAATGAACGTGCCGAATGCAATGATGATGTAGTTCATCGGCATATTGGCTTTATCCATGAGCAAATAACAGCCTAGCATCACTAGGATGCCTATGTGCTCATTAAAGTTTTGCACGGCAATGGAATGGCCTGCGCCTATCAAATGGTGACCTTGGTGTTGTAGTAAGGCATTAAGCGGCACCACAAAATAGCCGCTTAATACGCCGATGAAGAACAGCAAAACTGCTGCGACTGCCCAATGAGTAACAAATACCATCGCAATGACCAATACACCCATGAGTATGCCAGCTGGCAATACTTTGGTAGATTCTTCCAGCTTAATGTATTTGGATGCAATCACTGAGCCTACTGCAATCCCCACTGCTACCGTGGCGACTAGCTGCGTGGACGCCTCGATATCGAAGTTGAGTGCGAGCGCCGCCCATGCCAATACTACCAACCTTAATGTGGCACCAGCACCCCAAAATAAAGTGGTCACCGCAAGCGACACTTGACCTAATGGATCTTTCCAAAGCGAGACAAAAGCGTGCCAAAAATCTTTCACCATATAAAAAGCGCTCTTGCTTTCTAATTTAAGCTCAATGGGCATCTTGGGAATAAAATAGTTAAAGATGGCGGCCCCTATATATAAGACAGTAATCACATACAAGGCAAAATGCGGGTTAGTGCTGGCTAACTTGCCGCCAATAATGGCGCCTGCAATAATCGCTGTGACAGTAGAGCCCTCCATCCAGCCATTGGCTTTCACCAATAAATGGCTAGGTAATAACTCTGTCAAAATGCCATATTTTGCAGGTGAATAGGTTGCCGCACCTATGCCTACAATGCCATAGGCATAGAGTGGCGGTAGCCCAAAAATCATGGAAATACAGCCCACTACTTTAATGGAGTTGGAGGCAAACATGACGCTGCCTTTGGGAAATGCATCGGCAATTGAGCCTACAAATGGTGCTAGTACAATGTAAGAAATCACAAAAAACTGTTGCAACAGCGGTGTATGCCAATTGGGTGCATGCATTTCTGCCAGTAGTGCAATCGCAGCAAACAACAGCGCATTGTCGGCAAGTGCAGACAAAAACTGCGCAATTAATATAATATAAAAACCAGATTGCATTATTTTTATGAAATAGCTTTGGGTGCTACTTCAGGGTTAATCCTTTAATACTCGTGCTTTCAGAGCATAGCATAGTTCAGTGTTGGCAAGGCTTATAATGACTCTGCAGCAAAGTCTGCAAGCCTTGAACGTTCGCCACGTACCAAGGTGACATGCCCATTGTGTTCCCATCCCTTAAAGCGATCCACCACGTAAGTTAACCCAGAGCTACCTTCTGTCAGATAGGGCGTGTCAATCTGTGCAATGTTGCCTAAACAAACGACTTTGGTGCCCGGGCCGGCACGCGTAATCAGTGTTTTCATTTGTTTTGGCGTCAGGTTTTGAGCCTCATCAATGATTAGGAATTTATGTAAAAAGGTGCGGCCCCGCATAAAGTTGAGTGATTTGACTTTAATCCGCGTGCGAATCAGGTCTTGCGTTGCAGCACGTCCCCACTCTCCTGCATCTTCATCAGTCTTATTCAAGACGTCTAGATTATCTTCCAGCGCGCCCATCCATGGCGCCATTTTCTCTTCTTCGGTGCCGGGTAAGAAACCTATGTCTTCACCCACTGGCACGGTCACGCGCGTCATGATGATTTCAGAGTAGATTTTTTTATCCAGTGTCTGTGTCAAGGCAGCAGCGAGCGTGAGCAGCGTTTTGCCTGTCCCAGCTTGTCCAAGCAAGGTGACAAAATCAATTTCCGGATCCATCAGTAAGTTAAGCGCGTAGTTCTGCTCGCGGTTTCTTGCCACAATACCCCATACGCTATGTTTAGGATTGGTATGGTCTTGCACCACTTCGAGTACGGCGGTGTTGTCCTCTATCTTACGGACAATCGCGTTAAACGGTTTATCAAACTCATAATAGATAAACTCATTGATCAGGAACGATTTTACAAGTGGGCCAGAGATGCGATAAAACAAGCGGCCTGCTTCTTGCCAGGATTCCATAGCCTTGCTGTGTTTTTCCCAAAAGTCTTGTGGCAGTTCACGAATCCCTGTGTAGAGTAAATCGCTGTCTTCCAGTACTTTATCGTTAAAGTAATCTTCAGCCGGCACGCCCATGGCGCGCGCCTTAATGCGGATATTGATATCTTTACTGACCAATATCACCTGACGATTGGGGTGGCGCTGCTGCAGATCAAGCACAACGCCGATAATTTGGTTATCGGCTTTGCTACCGGCTAGGCCAGGCAGCTCTTTAATAACTTGCTGGGTTTGTAAAAACAAACGTCCGGTTAAGTGGCGGTTATTATTGATGGCGAGTGGACAGCCTAGCTCTAGGTTGGTCAGATCTGTGCCAACAATTTCTTCTAAGTAACGACTGGCTTGGCGTGCATTACGTGCAACTTCTGTCAGCCCCTTTTTATTATTATCCAGCTCTTCTAACGTTACCATGGGCAGGTAAATATCGTGTTCTTCGAATCGGAACAGCGACGAAGGGTCGTGCATTAATACATTGGTGTCTAATACAAAGAGTTTGGTTGTAGCTGCTGATTTTTTGACCATAATCGATTTATCGTGATAAAGATTGAATAAAAGTGAGTACTTCCTGCGCGTGGCCGTCAACTTTAACGCCACGCCATTCGCGAATAAGCTCGCCCTGCGGATTGATGACAAATGTGCTGCGCTCAATCCCACGTACCTGCTTGCCATACATGTTCTTCATTTTCATCACCCCAAAAATGCCACAGGCGATTTCTTCGGTGTCCGCCAATAGCTCAAACGGGAAGCTGAATTTTGCTTTGAAGTTTTCATGCGATTTCACGGAGTCACGCGAGATACCTACAATGTCGGTATTGGCCTGTTGGAAATCGGCATACGCATCTCTGAATTGCATGCCTTGCGTGGTACAGCCGGGCGTGGAGTCTTTGGGGTAAAAATATACGACTACATATTTACCTAAAAAGTCAGAAAGCTGGATGGTTTTGTCTGAAGTCGCAGGAAGTGCAAAGTCTGGAACGGGTTGGTTTAGCATAGTGTTTGTCATATCTTGATATGACCATTGTTCTAAAAAAACGCAAATAAGGCAAGTTTAATCGTAAATAAATTTATGACTGTTGACCATAATGCAATTGCCTGTGGTGAGTGCTATTGGGGCAGGTTGATTTTGATGATGGTACCGACAGGCTGTGCTGTCATAAATTCTACTTGGCCATTGAGGACTTCGCACACTTTGAAGGCAAATGGAATGCCTAAGCCAGTACCAAAACGCTTCGTGGTAGGGCCTGGGCTTAAGGCATGCGGGTCAGGTACAAATGGCATACCGGATCCTTCGTCGCGGATAGTCATTTCGAGTACATGGTTGAACAAGCTTGCATTGAGGTAAATAGAGGATTGTTTTGGTGAGGCTTCAATGGCGTTCAGAATCAGGTTGTAAAGCACTTGTTCCAGTAAGTGCTCATCGGTAAGAATGGCGCTCTTTACATCACTGATATCGGTCACGATCTGAATGTTTTTTTCCGCTAATTTCTGGACCAGTGGTCCAGTTGCGCCTTGGATGATATTGCTTAATTTGGCCGGACTGAGCTGTGGTTTGATGGGGTTGAGATACGCTAGCAGCGCCCCTGTCCAACGTTCTAGCCTGTCTACGGTGTTCATGATGCCTTGAAGTGATTCTCGTGTATCTTTGTCGTGCTCGGGGCTATCTATAATTTGCGCAGTCGCGCGAATGCTGGCGAGCGGATTGCGAATATTGTGTGCCAGCATGGGAACCAGTAACCCAAGCGCAGCTTGCTTTTCGGTGCGTACCAGTGCATCACGGCTCAGTGATAAGTCCTCAGCCATTTTGTTGATTTCTTGCGAGAGGGTAGCTAGCTCTTTAGCGCCGGTTTCCGGTACTTTATGGCTTAAGTTGCCCGCGCTGATTTCTTGTGTTGCGTGCATCATGGCATTGATCGGGTTGACGATGGATTTTTTGAGAAAGAGCCTAGAAAAAAACAGCAAAATCCCCGCAAGTAAGACTGGAATGCTCAAGATGGCAATCGAGCTGGATTTGGCATCGGCAAGCCTTGTTTTGAGCTCTACTTGTTTTAAGCTAAGTAGCATTTCTGCACGCTTGGAGACATCCTCGTAGCGAGAAAAAATGCCTGTTTCAATGTCCTTATAGAGCGATTTCTGAGAATCTCGATCCGGACGTGCTTGATAGCGATAAAACAGCGACGGTGCCTCATTCACAAAGATGCGGTAATTCTGCTCAATCTCGGCAATTGCCTGTTTCTCTTCGTCACCGCGCGCTATTCCTTTGAGCCCATTAAAGTGGGTCAGTATGGATTGTGTGTAAGCGTTATATTCAGCGAGCGCTTCACCATCTTGTAAAAAGAAGGCATCAAACAATTCTTTCATTTGGCGGTATAAATCGCCGCGCACTTGGTAAATTTCTTGTACCAATAAGTTAATACGCTGTGACTCTTTAGAAGTTTTATCCCAGATATGTATGCCATAGCCGCCGCTGATGACAGCAAGCAAAATCAGGGCGATAAAAATAAGCTCATGCATTAACAGCAGATCACGTAGCGATTTAGAATTCTGCGTTTTTTGCATGCGGTTTTAGTTTTCTAGCTTAAAGCCTACGGTAACGGTGATTTTATCAATATGACCGCGTAAAACTTCTTGCATATATTGCTTGAGGTTTGAGCGTTTAACGGCGGCCATTGCCGCTTCGTCCAGCGCATTGTTGCCACTGGAGCCCGTGACGGCTACATGGGTCACGTTGCCATCATGATCTATACTGATTTCCAGCACCACGTCCCCTTCGATCCCGCGTGATTCGGCAATTCGGGGATAACGTTGGTTGCGTTTGAGTTCTTGTTGCACTTGATTGCGGTAAGCATCTCTGGCCGCTTGAATATCGCTCTCTGATGGTCCTGAGCGCTTTGGCGGCTCTGCCGGTGGGGGCGGTGCCACAAAAGCAGGCTTGGACTCTGCTTTAGGCGCTGCTGCTATCACCTCTGGTGGAGGTGCTGCCTCTTGCTGTGATGGTGCCTCTGTGACGGGTTGCGTGGTTGGCTTGCGCTCCACCGGAGTTTCTAATTTTTTAATAGGTTTTGGAATCTCTTTAATAGGTTCCGTGATTGGCTCTGGCTCAACCGGGGTAGGCGGTGCGGGTGGCGCTTCCTGCAGCGGTTCTGGCGCTTTGGGCTGGACTAACTCAACCGTCAACTCTTGCTTTGGCGGTTGTTTGGTAGAAAAATCAAAATTAGGCACGATCAGTGCAAGCAATGCGTGCAGCAACATGGAGCAGACAAGTGTCCATATCAGCAGGTGTTCATTGCTTTTTGAATGTGAAATCAAGGCGTTCAAAATTTGCTAGGGGAATTAAATTTTCATCACTCTATACTATAGGTAAGATTTAAGCGAACCTTGTGAAAGATGTTGGTTAATAGCAGCCAATCACCCTATATTATGTTAAATAATTCCTTCAAATAATTGCACTTCAACGGTCTCGCCAGCATTCAAATTGGCTACGGTTTCACCTAGTACAATAAAGCAATTGGCATAACTCATACTGCTTAATACGCCTGAACTTTGATTGGGTAGTGGTTTGACTTTCCAGTTTCCATCAACCTCGTACATGACACCACGTTGAAACTCAGTACGACCCGCGGCTTTTTTGATGGATTCTGTACACTCAACCTTGAGCGTAGGGTATGGTTTGGGCGATGCGCCCATCATGAGGATCAGGGCATCACGGACAAATTGATAAAAAGTGACCATGGTGGCCACTGGGTTGCCAGGTAGGCCAAAGTAATGCGCACAATTGCTTATGGTGTGCACTTTGCCGTAAGCCAGCGGGCGTCCGGGCTTCATGTTCATTTTCCAAAATAAAACCTCGCCATGCTGAGCGAGCAGCGCTTTCATGTGGTCAGCCTCGCCAACGGACACGCCGCCGCTAGTAATCACGGCATCATGTGTCGCTGCTGCTTTAAGCAGTGTCTGCTCCAGCAGGGTCGGGTTATCTGGTATTGCGCCTAAATCACTCACTTCCACACCTAGTCGAGTTAGCATGCCAAATAAGGTATAACGGTTGCTGTCGTAAATTTGTCCTTCTGCCAATAGCTTACCCACACCGACTAACTCATCCCCAGTGCTAAAAAAAGCTACTTTTAGTCGGCGATACACCGTCACTGTTGGGATGCCTAATGAGGCAACTAGCCCTAAGTCTGCAGGCGTCATGCGGTGCCCTTGTGGCAATACGGTTTGGCCCACCATCAGGTCTTCACCAGCTTTGCGAATATTTGCACCGAGTTTGGGCAGCTCCGTGATGGTCAGTAAATTTTGTTGAACCGATGTCCGCTCTTGCATCACTACACAATCTGCGCTGGATGGCACGACGCCGCCCGTCATGATTTTGATGCATTCTCCTTGGTTCAGCGCCCCCTGAAATGGCTGGCCGGCCAATGCGGTGCCGATAATGTTGAGGGGTAGCGCACCATCTTGATGACGAAAAGCAAAGCCATCCATGGCTGAATTGTCGTGATTAGGCACATTGCAAGGTGACACAATGGTGTCAGCCAAGACGCGCCCTAAGCTTTCGTGAATAGGCAGTGCTTCTTTCTCAGACACCGGTTTAAGGTACTGTTTAATGTAGTTCTTTGCTTGTGATACAGACATGGCATTTGGGTCATAGTCTTCCATACAGCTTGGATCGGTGGCTAACTGAGTGAGGCTGGGTGTGGTCATGATGATATGAGTTGCTGAGGTAAAAATTGTTGAATAATAAATTCAGCGATGTTGTCGATTACATTCAATGGCAATACCGGTATCGAGAGTGTCAAGGGTGCATCGCTAGCCACCGCAATAATGCTGGCATCTTTGGTGGCAAGTAACGGTAACTGCAGGCTAGGGCGATAGACTTCTATTTTGGGAATCTTTGCATATTTAAAGCCTTCTACCAAAATAAGGTCAGCGTATTCGGTATTGAGTTGCGTTAGCAAGCTAGTTAAATCGGCTTCGTCACTGTATTGAGGCGTACGCTGCATCTCTGTCATCAGTGCCCAGCGTTTACCAGAGGCAATCAAGGTTTGCACCGCACCCGCCTCCCGGATGTTGTAACTATCCTTCCCAGGATGGTCAATATCAAATTGGTGATGCGCATGTTTAATCACTGAAACACGGACGCCACGCTGCATGAGCACAGGAATCAATTGCGCAATCAGTGTTGTTTTACCCGCATTACTTTGGGCGGCACAAATGCCTAGCACAGGGATATTGAGTGCCGGCATGTTAAGCGACATGGTGTTGCTCCAACCATTGCACATCACGGTGGGTATTCAAGTTGATAAATGCATCGGGCTGGTTGCTGAAATCCACCTCGACATATGCCTGTTGTTTCTGCCACAAGCTCACCTTGCGCTCACCTTTGGCAATAAAGGTAGCGAGCGAAGGAAGAACCGTCGTTTTACATAAACTCACTACCGGGTGAGCGTGACCATCACTGGTGGCGACCGCTATATCAGCATGTTGCGCAGCCAGTGCGTCTAATAATTTAGTCACCAAGTGCTGCGGAAGGTTTGGAGAATCGCACGGTACGGTGAGTAAATATGCGTGCTTTGAATGCTTGAGGCCAATATAAAAGCCTGCCAAAGGGCCGATAAAATCTTGATGCTCATCTGTCAGGACCGATAAGCCAAACGCCTGATAAAGCGCAAGCTCACGGTTTGCATTAATGAACACTTCGTCTACTTGTGGTTGGATACGGTCAATGACATGCGCAATCAGCGGCTTGTTGTGGAGTGGCACTAACCCTTTGTCTATGCCGCCCATACGCGTGGCGCGGCCGCCCGATAAAATAATGGCGGAAACAGACATTACCCACCTGTATGTGACATAAACCTCACCACTGCGGGTGCAGCACGCTTAAGGTCAAAGTCGTGCCCTTTAGGTTTAATGGACATGCTATTTAATATGGCTTCAATCACGGGTGCATCGTTCGTTGGGTGAGCGCGTAATAGCGGCATCAGCTCGACTTTATCTTCTTGCCCTAAACATAGGAACAACTCACCTTTACAACTGATGCGCACACGATTACAGCTTTCGCAAAAGTTATGGCTGTGAGGAGAGATAAACCCAATCTTAGTGTTTGCATTGGCCACCTGCCAATAACGCGCTGGCCCGCCAGAGCTGTGTGTGCTTGGGATGAGTGAGTATTTACTTTGAAGTCGCTTGAGTGTGTCCAAATTGCTGACAAAGGTACTGTCACGGGTATGGTTCACCTCGCCCAAAGGCATTTCCTCAATAAAGCTAATGTCGATTTGGTGTTGGATTGCAAAGGCCACCAAATCTTCTGCTTCGTCGTCGTTGGTGTCGCGCATCAAGACCGTATTGAGCTTAATGCCTTCAAATCCAGCGGCAATCGCGGCACGTAACCCATCCAGCACTTGCGCTAGATGTCCAGTGCGGGTGATGCGATTAAATCGTTCTGGTTGCAGGCTATCTACAGAAATATTGATACGCTTTACACCTGCCTGCTTGAGCGCGGCAGCTTGTTTTGCTAACTGGCTTCCATTGGTAGTGAGCACCAACTCATGTAAGCCTTTGAGTTGCCCTATTTCATTGAATAGCCATAGTGCGTTTTTACGCACCAAAGGCTCGCCACCGGTAATGCGTACCTTGGACACACCCAGTTGTACAAATATGCGCACCAAGCGCGCGCACTCTTCTAAACTGAGGACTTCGTCACGGGATAAAAACGTCATGTCCTCGCTCATGCAATAGACACAACGAAAATCACATCGGTCCGTGATGGATAACCGAATGTAGTCTACTTGACGCCCAAACTGGTCGATCAATTTGGGGGATGTGGTATGAGCGTTCGGCATCTGACTAATGGTTTTAATGAAAATGATACATTAAACTGAATAAGCCTATATTCTATGCCCTTTTTTGGCTTTAACAAGCCTTAGATTAGGTATATGATGATGTGGTTATTTTTAGCTTAAGTTAAGCTTGGGGAATGTTTTGACGACAGTACTTTCTTCGCACGAGTCGGCTCAGATCGATGCGCAAATTCAAGTGCATCGCGATAAACCTGGTGCCTTACTTCCAGTGTTGCATGCTATACAAGATACACTCGGTTATGTGCCTGAAGCGGCGTATCCGCAAATCGCACATGCGTTAGCTTTGTCTGTTGCAGAGGTGCATGGCGTGGTGACGTTCTATCATCATTTCAGAACGCATCCTGTAGGCAAGCATGTACTACAAGTATGCCGAGCAGAGTCTTGCCAAGCGATGGGTGCAGAAAAGCTGGAAGCCCACATCAAATCTACACTAGGCATTGATTACCACCAAACCACTGCGGATGGTGCGATTACATTAGAGCCGGTGTACTGCTTAGGCAACTGTGCTTGCTCGCCTGCCGTGCTGATGGATGAGGAACTGTATGGCCGTGTTGATAGTCAAAAAATAGTAGAGATTATCCATGAAGCGAGGGTCGCATCATGATTAAAGTATTTGTTCCTCGTGATTCTACTGCGCTGTCTTTGGGCGCAGACCGAACTGCCAAAGCCATTGCGGCAGAAGCGCAAAAACGTGGTATTGAAATTGAACTGGTACGCAATGGTTCGCGCGGTTTGTTTTGGTTAGAGCCATTTGTAGAGGTGGCAACAGACAAAGGCCGTGTTGCCTATGCGCCGGTGCAGCCAAAAGATGTCCCCAGCTTGTTCGACGCAGACTTTCTACATGCAGGTGCCCACCCCCTCAATTTAGGCTTAACAGAATCGTTAAACTGGCTTAAAAAACAACAACGCCTGACCTTTGCGCGTATCGGCATTACCGATCCCGTTTCATTAGATGATTACATCGCACATGATGGTTATAAAGGCCTGGCCAATGCACTCAAGATGTCTGGTGCAGACATTGTGAAAACAGTCACTGATTCTGGTCTACGTGGCCGTGGCGGTGCGGCTTTCCCAACTGGTATTAAGTGGAATACCGTATTGAATTCGCCTGCAGATCAGAAGTATATTGTGTGTAATGCGGATGAAGGCGACTCTGGTACCTACTCAGACCGTATGGTGATGGAAGATGATCCTTATGTGTTGATTGAAGGTATGACGATTGCAGGTGTGGCTGTGGGCGCAACCCAAGGCTATATCTACCTGCGTAGCGAGTATCCACACGCGCTCAAAGTCTTAAACGAGGCGATTGAAAAAGCAAATCAGGCTGGCTATTTGGGCGACAACATTTGTGGTTCAGGTAAAGCTTTTCATCTAGAAGTGCGTCGCGCAGCTGGTGCCTATGTGTGTGGTGAAGAAACCTCACTATTAGAAAGTCTAGAAGGTAAGCGTGGCTTGGTGCGTTTTAAACCACCACTGCCTGCTATTGAAGGGTTATTTGGCAAACCAACAGTAGTCAATAACGTCATTTCATTGGCGACGATACCGATTATTTTGGATAAAGGTGCGCAGTTTTATGCCGATTACGGCATGGGACGTTCACGCGGCACGCTACCGATTCAGCTTGCGGGCAATCTCAAGCAAGGCGGTTTAGTAGAGTTGGCTTTTGGTGCAACGTTGCGCGAGCTATTGTATGACTTTGGCGGCGGCTCAGCTTCTGGCAAGCCGATTCGTGCCGTACAAGTCGGTGGGCCGCTAGGCGCTTACTTGCCAGAAAGCCAATTTGATACCCCTTTAGATTACGAAGAGTTTTCTAAACTTTGGGCCGTATTAGGCCATGGCGGCATTGTGGCGTTTGACGATACTGTGGATATGGCAAAAATGGCCCGTTACGCGTTTGAATTCTGCGCCATTGAAAGTTGTGGTAAATGCACACCTTGCCGTATTGGCTCTACGCGCGGTGTAGAAGTGATGGATAAAATTACTTCGGGCAAAGATCATGCAAAAAACATTCAATTAGTGCGAGATTTGTCCGATACTATGTTAAATGGTTCTCTCTGCGCATTGGGCGGGATGACACCTTATCCGGTGTTGAGCGCGTTGAATCATTTCCCTGAAGATTTTGGTTTAAATAAGAAGGAAGTTGCTGCTTAACCATAAGTGGCAAAGGATACGACATCATGGATGACATTAAATACGACCCTAATAAAGACTATGGTACGCCGAAAATAGTGAGCGAGAAAATGGTTACGCTCACCATTGATGATGCGTCAGTTACCGTGCCGGAAGGCACTTCAATTATGCATGCGGCACAATTGGGTGGTGTGACTGTGCCCAAGCTGTGTGCAACAGATTCGCTTGAGCCGTTTGGCTCTTGCCGCCTATGTTTGGTGGAGATTGAAGGCCGTCGCGGTTACCCAGCATCCTGCACAACACCTGTGGCTGAAGGCATTAAAGTCAAAACACAAACATCCAAATTGGCAGATGTGCGCCGTGGTGTGATGGAGCTTTATATTTCAGACCATCCGCTCGACTGCTTAACATGTGCAGCCAATGGTGATTGTGAACTACAAGACATGGCCGGTGCAGTGGGCTTGCGCGAAGTGCGTTACGGCTACGAAGGCGAAAACCATCTAGGGTCTACCAAAGATGAATCCAACCCATATTTTACGTTTGATCCAAGTAAATGCATCGTGTGCAGTCGTTGTGTGCGTGCCTGTGAAGAAACGCAAGGCACGTTTGCGTTGACGATTGAAGGTCGCGGCTTTGGTAGCAAAGTTTCTGCAGGCAATAAAGACTTTTTAGAGTCAGAGTGTGTCTCTTGTGGCGCTTGTGTGCAAGCTTGCCCAACGGCCACCTTGATGGAAAAATCCGTGATTGAGGCAGGTACACCAGAACATAAAGTCACCACTACTTGTGCTTATTGCGGCGTGGGTTGTAGTTTTGATGCGGAAATGAAGGGCGAAGAAGTCGTCCGTATGACGCCGAATAAAGACGGTGGCGCTAATCACGGCCACTCATGTGTCAAAGGCCGTTTTGCTTGGGGCTACGCTACGCACCAAGACCGCATTACCACACCCATGATCCGTAAGAGCATTCATGATCCTTGGCAAAAAGTGGGTTGGGACGAAGCTATTAATTATGCAGCTAGTGAGATTACGCGTATTCAAGCTAAATATGGCAAGGATTCTGTCGGCGGCATTACCTCTTCACGTTGTACTAATGAAGAAGTATACGTCACACAAAAATTGGTACGTGCAGTGTTTGGTAGCAATAACGTGGATACTTGCGCGCGTGTTTGCCACAGCCCAACCGGCTATGGTTTAAAACAAACCTTGGGTGAGTCTGCTGGTACGCAAACCTTTGATTCCGTGATGAAATCCGATGTGATTTTGATTATTGGCGCAAACCCAACGGATGGTCACCCAGTATTTGCCTCCATTATGAAGCGCCGTCTACGTGAGGGTGCAAAGCTGATTATTGCAGACCCACGTGCCATTGATTTGGTAGAAAACTCACCGCATGTACGTGCCGATTACCACTTGAATTTACGCCCAGGCACCAATGTGGCATTGGTTTCAGCACTGGCACATGTGATTGTGACGGAAGGCCTAGTCAAAGAAGATTTTGTCAGAGAACGTTGTGAGTGGGATTCCTATGAGGCATGGCGTGATTTTGTGGCTAAACCAGAAAACTCACCAGAAAGCTTAGCCAAAGATACGGGCGTAGACCCACAAAAAGTACGTGAAGCAGCAAGACTGTTTGCGACTGGTGGTAATGCTGCTATCTACTACGGTTTGGGTGTGACTGAGCACAGTCAAGGCTCTACCACTGTGATGGGGATTGCTAACCTAGCGATGGCAACCGGTAATGTGGGCCGTGAAGGCGTAGGCGTGAACCCATTACGTGGTCAAAATAACGTGCAAGGCTCGTGTGATATGGGCTCTATGCCACATGAGCTCCCAGGTTACCGCCATGTATCTGACGATGAAACCCGTGCTGAGTTTGAAGCGGCTTGGGGCCGTCCACTCAGTGCTGATCCAGGCTTACGTATTCCTAATATGTTAGATTTGGCGACAGAAGGCAGCTTTAAAGCATTGTATTGTGTAGGCGAAGACATTGCGCAATCCGACCCAGATACACAGCATGTCACCCATGCGCTGGAATCGATGGAGTGCGTGATCGTACAAGATTTGTTCTTGAACGAAACCGCCATGTTTGCCCATGTGTTTTTCCCCGGTGCCTCTTTCTTAGAGAAAAACGGCACCTTCACCAATGCTGAGCGTCGCATCTCTCCAGTACGTCGCGTCATGACGCCTAAAAACGGCTATGAAGATTGGGAAATTACAGCCAAATTATCGACTGCATTAGGTTATGAGATGAAGTACAACCATGCCAGTGAGATCATGGATGAAATCGCAGCGTTGACGCCAACATTCAAAGGCGTAAGCTTCAAAAAACTGGATGAGTTAGGCAGTATTCAATGGCCATGTAACGATGAAGCGCCAGAAGGTACACCGACCATGCATGTGGATGAGTTTGTGCGCGGTAAAGGTAAATTCTTTGTGACACAATATGTGCCCACCCAAGAGAAAGTGAATGGTAAATATCCGCTGATATTGACCACAGGGCGTATTCTTTCTCAATATAACGTGGGTGCGCAAACACGCCGTACGCAAAACGTGGTGTGGCACCCAGAAGATTTAATTGAGATTCATCCGCACGACGCGGAAGACCGTGGTATTCAAGAAGGTGATTGGGTGGGCATTACCAGTCGCGCTGGTGAGACTGTATTGCGTGCAACGATTACTGAGCGCGTGCAGCCTGGCGTGGTATATACCACTTTCCATCACCCCGAGTCTGGTGCCAACGTGATTACGACCGATAACTCGGACTGGGCGACCAATTGCCCCGAGTACAAAGTCACTGCGGTACAAGTGTCACGCGTCAACCAACTTTCTAACTGGCAGCAAGAGTACCAAGAGTTCAGTGAATCGCAGATTCACTTAACCGGCATTTTGCCTGCCAAGCCGGCGGTGGTGGAATAATTCACCACGTATTTTTTGAAAGTGCGTGCTAATCATGGCTGATTGGTTTGCAGAGGATGCGCTGAGTCAGCAATTGAGTGCGCAGACCTATGCCGTTCGGCAATGGCGGAACGGCCAGTTTCTCACCGTCGATGATCGGCTGGCTGAAGAGGTGCCGATTGCATTGGTCTATAACGGTGTATCGCATGCCGTGATGCTGGCAAGTCCGCAAGATTTGGAAGATTTTGCCTTGGGGTTTTCCCTGACAGAAGGCATTGTGCAGCAAAAAAGTGATGTGTATGGTGTCGAAATGCAGGTGCACGCAAACGGCATCGAATTACACATTGAAATTGCCACCGAGCAGTTTGTGAATTTAAAAGCGCGTAGGCGCAGCATGGTTGGGCGTACTGGTTGTGGTTTGTGCGGTGCAGAAAGTTTGAGTCAGGTGTTCCGCCTACCAGAACAGGTTGATACCCAGCACGCGCAACAGCCGATTGCGGTAAAAAGTGTACTGAGGGCGCATCAAGAGATACAAGCATTGCAACAGTTGCAACGTCAAACTGGTGCCACCCATGCATGTGCTTGGGCAGATGTAACGGGTGCCGTTGAAATGGTCAGGGAAGATGTAGGTCGGCATAATGCGCTGGATAAATTAATCGGTGCGCTGGCCAGTCAAGATCGCCGTGGTGGGTTTGTGTTGACAACCAGCCGCGCAAGCTATGAGATGGTGCAAAAAGTAGCCATGGCGGGTTTTGATATGCTGGCTGCTATTTCCGCCCCTACCGGACTGGCAGTACGCATTGCAAAAGCCAATCGAATTACCTTGTTGGGATTTGTGCGCGATCAGCAATTAGTGGCTTATGCACACGCTGATCGACTAACGGAATCTTAGTGAGAATACTTAATTATTAAAGCAGACAAGATAAGATGGAAATAGAAAAGTTAATCAAAATGGCCAATCAAATTGGTGATTTTTTTGAGGCATATCCAGATACAGAGCTCGCTAAAAAGGATATAGCCAATCATTTACAGCGCTTTTGGAATTCGGTGATGATTAATTCTATTGTTGCGCACGTTAAGCAGCAACAAGGGGTTGGGCTACATCCGCGTGTGATTGAGGCAATTCAACAGCACATCTCATAATGAATGTTTTGGCTGCCAATTCAAAGCGCTATTATTGCACGCGTTGAAACAGCCTAAAGTGCTCTCTACGTTCACTAATACGCCGTCCTTGCCAAATCAGCGTCCAATCCTGACCAGGATTTACTTTTTCTCGGCCACGATTGTCTTGCACCAAATATAAATCACAGCTTAGTGGTTGACCGCTTTCCAGTGCGTGCGTTTTCACATCGGCAAAATAATCCAGTAAATCGCGTTGTGCATCGCCCAACTGGTTGCTATTCATGCAGGCATACTGCGTAGGCAATGCTTTTTTCAGGCTGGTGAACACTACCTGATAGCCACGTGCGGACTCAAGCATCGGCATCCAAAGCGTCATCAATAATGTCCAGATACAAGTCATGCCGATGGCCCAGTTGGTTGCAGCTGAGCGATTGGAGTGTTGTGATCTAAATATGGCCAATAGCCAAATAAGCGTCACTGCTGATGCCACTGTAAATGCGAATACATTGAAGTGGAGTTGCGTCAGCCCGGATAAGTAAATCAACCGCTCTTTGATTTTGCTTGGATTGCCGGTCATCATGGCAATCCAGCCCAGCCATGTCAAACTACTCAGTAGCCCAAATAAAATCAAGCCGAACCAGTTTAACGCGCCTGCAGCACCACGTTTTAGCGTTTCAATGCTGCCACCTGCCATGGCGGTGAGTGGAATCAGCAACGGTAGTGCAAATACTTCTTTACGCTCAGCACCCAGACCAATCCAGAATAATGCGGCAATAAAAAAAGCAACAATCAGCTGAAAGCGTGGCTTAGATAGTAATTGCGCCCTAAAACGCCAAGTGCCCCATAAAGCCAACGGTAATGCTGGCCATGCATACCATAATAAGGTTCTTAAAAAGTACAAATGTAAGCTTTGATTAAACTGTGCAAGACTCGATATCCACCATTCGGTCAATAACTGCGGTGCGTATATCCAGCTTAACAGCGGCCATATCAAAAGAAATGGGCTGGCCACGAGCAATGCAATGAGGCTAACCACCCAAAAGAAACGGCTGCGCCAATGACTAAAACAAATGGGGAGTAAAACACAGGTGCTGAGAATAATGAAAGTGGGTAGCAAGCCGGCAGACAAAAAGCTGATCCCAAGCCCTAGCCCAAGTAAAATCGCTGCGCGATAAGGTCTGCGCTTGGCAAGTGCCAGTGCATAGAACGCAGTGGTCAATCCAGTCAGGGCGGATACGGCAGGCATCATCGTGTGCGCGTTGATCACCAGCCCTAAGCAGCCAATAAACACAAACGTGGTTTGACGGCCTATCCCTTTGTCCCAAAGCTCTCGGCCTGTCATACCTACCATCAGCAGGGTGATGAGCATCCACACACCTGAGCTCAGCCTGGCTGCATCGTGAATAGACAAGATGGGGCTGAGCGTTGAGGAAAATAAAGCTGCAACCCAGTAGTATAACGGTGGGTATTCTAGCTGTGTATGGCTCAGTGCCATAGGCGCAAGCCAGCTACCGCCATCCAAAATGTGTTGAATTGCACTAATGGATTGCGATTCGAAAGGCTTCCAAGGCGAATGTCCAACCAAGCCAAAGATTAACCATATTGCACACAACACAATAAGAAGGTGTGTTTTAGCACGCTCACCTACGCGCGCGCGCGGGGTGGCCATATTGCCTTGCCAATCGTGATCCAAGTCGAATTTCATTAGGTTAAGTCGAATCGCATGATATTTGTTTAACGTGGCGCAATGCCAGAATAGCTAAATAGTATAGAAAAAAAACAAAAAAGGCAGCTAAGCTGCCTTTTTAATCCAACAATCAGCATTACATGCCGTATTTTTGGCGGAATTTCTCAACACGACCAGCAGTGTCTACAATTTTCTGTTTGCCAGTGTAGAACGGGTGGCATTGTGAGCACACCTCAATGTTCATGTCACGGCCATGTGTAGAGCGTGTTTTAAACTTGTTGCCGCAGCTACAAGTGACGTTGATTTCTGGGTAATTCGGGTGAAGTTCAGCTTTCATGCTTTTCTCTCTATATTAAGCAGTTGCAGTAAACCGCGTATTATGTATTATTTTTTTTGCTTTTGCAAACGCTAAGCTGTAAAACAACTGGAATGAGAATGTGTTTTGCTCGTTAGCACAACCCCATCCCTCAGCGGATTTGATTAGCCGCGACGCATGCTATCGAAGAAATCCGCATTGTTTTTCGTCGCTTTGATTTTATCCAACAAGAATTCCATCGCTTCCAAGTCGTCCATTGGGTAGAGCAGTTTGCGCAGCACCCAGATTTTTTGCAGTACATCTTTCTCGATGAGTAATTCCTCACGGCGCGTACCGGACTTATTGACGTTAATGGCTGGGTAAATACGTTTTTCGGCCATGCGGCGATCCAGATGGATTTCCATATTGCCTGTACCTTTAAATTCCTCGTAAATCACGTCATCCATACGCGATCCAGTGTCCACCAAAGCTGTAGCAATAATCGTGAGTGAGCCACCTTCCTCTACATTACGGGCTGCACCAAAAAAGCGTTTTGGTTTTTGTAGCGCATTCGCATCCACACCGCCGGTTAGTACTTTGCCGGAGGATGGAATCACGGTGTTATAGGCACGCGCTAAACGGGTGATGGAGTCGAGTAGAATGACCACGTCTTTTTTGTGTTCGACCAAACGTTTTGCTTTTTCCAGTACCATCTCTGCTACTTGTACGTGACGTGTGGCTGGCTCATCAAATGTAGAAGCCACTACCTCGCCGCGTACTGAGCGCGTCATTTCGGTTACTTCTTCCGGGCGCTCATCAATCAGCAAGACGATTAAAATAACATCAGAATGATTGGCAGTGATCGCATGCGCAATATTTTGCATCATGACCGTTTTACCGCTTTTTGGACTTGCCACTAATAGGCCGCGTTGACCACGGCCAATCGGCGCAATCATATCAATCACACGGCTGGTGACATTTTCTTCGCCACGGATGTCGCGCTCTAGCTTGAGTGGGCTAGTTGGAAATAGTGGGGTTAAGTTCTCAAACAGGATTTTGTGTTTGGTATTCTCTGGTGCTTCGCCATTGACCATGTCTACTTTGACAAGTGCAAAGTAACGTTCGCCGTCTTTAGGGGTGCGAATCTCACCCTGAATGCTATCGCCTGTGTGCAAGTTAAAGCGGCGAATTTGTGATGGCGACACATAAATATCGTCAGGACCTGCAAGATAAGATGTATCAGGTGAGCGCAAAAACCCAAAACCGTCTTGTAATACTTCCAGCGTGCCATCACCAAAGATGCTATCACCTTTTTTGGCCTTGTTTTTCAGAATCGCGAAAATCAAATCCTGTTTACGCATTCGACTGGCATTCTCAATTTCATTGGTAATGGCCATTTCAACAAGTTCTGTGACTGGTAGATGTTTTAAGTCGGATAAATGCATGAGGATGCTCGCTAGAAGAGTGCTACAAGAGAATGATTGAGGTTTTGAAGAATCTGGTTTCTAAGATGAAGAAACCAGATTGTGATATTAGTGCTAATTAAATATTGCTGTCAATAAATGCTGTGAGTTGAGATTTGGATAATGCGCCTACTTTGGTAGCTTCTACATTGCCATTTTTAAATAGCATTAATGTAGGAATGCCACGGATACCATATTTAGGCGGTGTTTGTTGATTGTCATCAATATTGAGTTTTGCAATTTTTAAACGGCCAGCATACTCTTTGCTGATGTCGTCTAAAATAGGTGCAATCATTTTACATGGACCGCACCACTCTGCCCAATAGTCAACTAAAACAGGGATAGGTGATTGCAGAACTTCTTGTTCAAAGCCATCATCACTTAAATGGATAATATGTTCGCTCATTGTTGCCTCGTAAGAAATGATTTAAACCGTAAAAGGTTAAAGAATAGAGTGTATTAAAGTGTTTGGAATGAATATTGGGTACTAATCGTAGTATATCAAGATAAATCGTCTTGAATCAAGCTGTATTCAAATCGATCAAAACAGGCGGTACGTTCTACTAACTGATTGATTTTTAGCTTAGATTTTTTGTTGGCTTCTTTCATTTCTACGATTGTATGTGCTTGTATATATCCGTATTCGGCGATCAAACTCACCGGTTGCTGTAATGCCGGTATCGGCGGCAGTAACAGCGCATTCAACGTTTCATTTTGCGATTCCGGTTTGATGGTGACGGATTTAGCGTTTGGCGCCAGTAATTTAACCCCTGCCTCAATCTGCTGCGATTTAGTCACTAGCCATACGATATAGCCGACGACCCAAGCGCTGTGCTCGTTTTCTTTAATGCTCACCAACTCACCCACCAATATTTTCAGGTTGTCCAAGTCCGTGGTTTTAATGGCATAGCCATCTGGGCTGATATTCATGATCTCCCAATATGAGCGGGTTTCTTCTTTGGCGCGCTTAGTGGACCTGAATAAGATGGAGGCTGCTTCTAAGCCAATAGCGAGCTCTGCGGATTGATTTTTCTCGTGTCTTGAAAAAGCCCTAGAGGCAGACACACCAAAGTACTTAATCAAGTGCTTGAGCAGTTCTTCATCCACGACTTCGAGTGCGGCGGTGGGAAGTGGCTCATTGCTTTGGGCTTTGGCATCTTGTATGTACTTGAGCTGTTGGTGAATGTGTCGCGCAACCTCAACAGTTACAAATAAGATATCGGTTTCTACATTCGGTGTATTCCTGTTTTTTAAGTAGGGCACAGGCGGTTTTTTGGAATCGAGTTCAATCAAAAACACACCCATGGGGTTTTCAATCAATCCCATGCCGTGTAATTGTGCAAATTTGGCTAGACTCCCCACATAGTGCGACATCTTTCTGATGCTGGCTTTGCTGAGCCGTTGCGGATTGGCCAAGTTCATCAGCAATATTTGGCTATAGACTTGGTTAATCGTCTTGCTGTGCAGGCTATTTACATAATCCGGCACTTCAACATCTTCTAATGAGAGTTGTAGGGCGTGAAAATATACTTTATGTAAATCAGACCATAATGAATCCGACGGTAGCTGGTATGTTAGATAATTCACCAAAGCTTCGTTTTTAAGCGCCTCTATGATGCGCAGCATCACGAGCGAATGCTGCTTGTTTTCTTGAAAATTAATCAGCTTTTGCTTGAGATCTACCAGCGCACGTTTGTAACCGTAACCGGTTTCCAGCCAAATGGCCTCCGCTAGTGCAGCATGGTTTTTGGCTTCTAGTGGCATGGGAACAGGCGTATTGCCATATACTTCTTCCAAGTCATGCGTGAGTTCGTGTGTCACTTTACGATATAACTCAAGTGCCTGAATGCGTAGGCTAGCCTCTGTTTTTTGACGATTGAGCGTTTTAAGTTCTTCCAGTAAGCGTGTAGCGGCATGAAAGGTATCCATGTGGCTGATGCTTTTGGTAAATTCGATGATTTTTGGTGGACGTATCTCTGCGGTAGCAACCGATGCTAGATCGAGCGGGGCGAGATTAATGCTTAACGTCATACTAGGCTCCTGAGGACTGTTAAGATAGTAATTAAAAGAATAGAATTTGTCACTTAAATGCGTGGACGTTTCTGGGGTTTATATTGAATTTAACAAAATTAGTGCTTTTAGCCGCATGGCTGACGTTTAGTCATACGCCGGCACTGGCGATAGATAAGCTCCCGCATGGGTTTAAAGAGTTCGTGCTTAAAGATACAGCAGGAAAACAACATGTGCTTTCGCAATACAAGGGAAAGTGGGTGTTTGTGAATTACTGGGCAACTTGGTGCCCACCGTGTTTGGAAGAAGTGCCAGACTTGGTTGCACTCTACGATGCAAGAAAAAACAAAGACGTTGTGGTGATTGGAGTTGCGTTTGATTTTGATTCTGAAAAAGAAGTGTTCGAGTACGTAGATGATATGTTGATGTCTTATCCTATTGTGTTGGGTGACGAGCAAGTCAAAGCGCAGATTGGGAGTGCGGATGTGTTACCGACAACCTATGTGTATAACCCGCGCGGTGAGTTGGTGAAAATCAAGCGCGGGCTAGTCACAAAACACTACTTAGAAAGCCTGATGAAACAAAAATGAATTACGCGGTGATGGTGATTTGCTCGCCAGCTTCGTTCAATATCCCCAATTGATTTTCGTTAGCAAACTGAATCAACTGCTCAAAACCTTCAGGGTTCACATCTTTTAGTTTCATGTCTACAGATAAGCAGCGCACGTTATCTACCAGTTTGGGTTTTAAGTAAGGTGAGTAACGTAGCTTCTTGTCTTCGCCAAAGCTCGCATAAGAGCTGCACATCCGATCCACCCAATCACTTGGGCGGAACGGTTTGCCGGCCAAGGTCAGGCCTTGAATAATAATTTCTTGTGTTGCCATAATGTATCCAGTAAATAGGTGTGATTAGTTCATGTATTCAAATACTTTGACGACCTTGGTGACGCCATCGGTATTTCTTGCAATTTCTACAGCAGCATCACCTTCTTCTTTGGTGACGATGCCAAGTAAGTACACTACGCTATTTTCAGTCACAATTTTGACGTAGTTGGCTGGGAAGCGATTTTCGGTGATGAATTGGGTTTTGACTTTAGACGTAATGTAAGTATCGCCGCTGCGTGAGCCTAGTGAGGATTTTGGCCCTACAGTGATTTCGTTGGTCACTTGGCGGATGTTCGCAATTTCCTTAAGCAGGCTCTCAGCCAAGGTTTTTTTGGCATCGTCTGGCACTTCACCGGTCAGCAATACGTTGCGGTTGTAGCTGGTCACATTGACGTGAGAATTTTCACCCAGATTGGTTTCCATTTTTTTCACAGCTTTTAGCTCGATATTTTCGTCTTCTACAAAAATACCAGAACTTCTTCTATCGGCAGCCATGGCACCGCCTGCTGCTGCGCCACCTACTACGGCAGGCAAACATCCAACGAGCTGGGTGGCAAGTGCGGTAGATAAAATAAGTTTGGTCAATAATTGCATTGTGTACTCCTCAAAAAATTAGTGTTTTGTTATTGGGTGGCGATTCTGTTCGACGCATATGCCCTCACACTTAGGTGAAATGATACGCTTTTTATGTGTCGATTGCATTACGCACCCATTCAACCTGAGCCATATCAGCCTTGTTGAGCAATACTGCATCAAACCGGCACGGCAAGTTAAGTGCATGTTGCTGCAAGTAAAATTGCGCGGTGTTAATGAGCTTTTGCTGTTTTTGCGGGGTGATGCTGGCTGCGGCGCTGCCAAAGGTTGGGTTGGTTCTTAAACGGACTTCTACAAATACCAATGTGGTGCCCTCTTGCATAATCAAATCAATTTCGCCATAACGGCAATGAAAATTGCTTGTCACTAACTTAAGTCCCTGTTGGGTCAAAAAAGTTGCAGCAATTTTCTCCGCAGCTAATCCGGGGTTATGTGCATTTAGTTTCATAGACGATGATTTTCATAGGTTTTAGGCGGGCTTTCGCTTAAAATACTTGGATGAAGCAGCCGGGCATATTATATGTAGTCGCTACACCCATTGGTAATTTAGGCGATATTACCATGCGTGCAATAGAGACGTTAAAACAGGTGGATGCCATTGCTGCGGAGGATACACGACATAGCTCTGGTTTGTTGTCTCACTTTGGGATTTCAAAAAAATTAATCGCGGTGCATGAGCATAATGAGCAGCAGTCTGCGCAATTGTTGTTACAGCGGATTCAGCAAGGCGAGCAGATTGCACTAATTACGGATGCGGGTACGCCGGGTATTAGTGATCCTGGAGCGGTGGTGGTGAATGTGTTGATTTCGCACGGTGTAAAAGTGGTGCCCATCCCTGGGCCAAGTGCGGTGGTAGCAGCCTTGTCTGCTGCTGGCATTGCGGAAAATGGATTTATGTTCGTCGGATTTTTGCCTGCTAGTGGCGCACAGCGACGCAAAAAACTAGAGAGTTTGCAGTCGCTAGAGACTACTTTGGTGTTTTATGAGGCACCACATCGTATTGTGGAATGTATGCATGATTTGGCCGGTGTGTTGGGGGGTGAGCGCCGCGTGACCATTGCGCGCGAATTGACCAAAACATTTGAGACCATTCACCGGTGTTATTTGCATGAAGCCCATGCTTGGTTAACCGGTGATGCCAATCAACAGCGCGGCGAGTTTGTGCTTGTGGTGGAGGCATTGCCGCCACAAGAGGCTGTAGAAGTAGATGCTTCTGCTGAGCGTGTGTTGCGCTTGTTGTTAGATGCAGTGCCCCTAAAGCAAGCAGCTAAGTTGGCTGCAGAGATTACCGGAGCGAAAAAGAACGCTCTATATGATTTAGCGTTAAAGATTAAAGATGTCTAGCAATTAAGCCGCATGCCGCAAGATTTTAGTTAACTGAACATTGATCTACATAGATTGAGTTAGAAGATATGACGACCACACTCACCCTTGCCCGTCCAGACGATTGGCACTTACATTTGCGCGATGGCGCAGCCTTAAAAGCAGTGCTGCCAGATACTGCCAAGCGCTTCGGGCGCGCCATTGTGATGCCAAATTTGCGTCCGCCAGTGACGACGACAGCACTGGCATTAGCGTATCGCGAGCGCATTGTGCAAGCGTTGCCTGCAGGCGCACAATTTGAGCCGTTGATGACGTTGTATCTAACAGACAATACCGCGCCGGAAGAGATTGTGAAGGCCAAAGCGAGCGGTTTGGTACATGGGGTGAAATTGTATCCGGCAGGTGCCACGACCAACTCCGATTCAGGCGTGAGCAATCTGGGGCATTGCGTGAAAACATTGGAAGCGATGGAGAAAGTGGGCATGCCCCTGCTGGTGCATGCAGAAGTGACTGATGCCCATGTGGATGTGTTTGATCGTGAGAAAGTATTTATCGATAAGATCATGCAGCCCTTATTGCAAAAATTTCAGGGTCTGAAGGTGGTGTTTGAGCATATCACTACCAAAGATGCGGCTGATTTTGTGTGTGCAGCAGGTGCGCATATCTGCGCTACCATTACTGCGCATCATTTGTTGATGAACCGCAATGCCATGTTTGCTGGCGGCATTCGCCCACATCATTATTGTTTGCCTGTGCTGAAACGTGAAGATCATCGCTTGGCATTGGTCAAGGCAGCGATTTCCGGCAGTCCTAAATTTTTCTTGGGTACAGACAGTGCGCCACATGCCAAATCTGCCAAAGAAGCGACTTGTGGTTGTGCCGGTATGTATACGGCGCATGCCGCCATTGAGTTGTATGCAGAAGCCTTTGAAGCAGCCAATGCCTTGGATAAGCTAGAGGGGTTTGCCAGTTTCTATGGCGCAGACTTTTATGGCTTGCCTAGAAATACCGACAACATTGTGCTGCAAAAATCAGAATGGGTTGTGCCGGAAACCCTGCCTTACGATGGCGATGTGTTGGTGCCATTGCGCGCTGGCCAATCTGTGCAATGGCAATTGGTGTCGCCTTAGCTTCCATACATTAATGGCTAGACGTTATTGTTTGATGCTTTAATCAAGCATAGCCAGATATAGCCAAGCAATCCTGCAAACAGTGACGCCAATAAAATAGCCATTTTACTGGCATTAATCACATCAAGCTGCCCTACAAATGCTAAGTTGGTAATAAATATTGACATCGTAAAACCAATCCCACCCAGCATGCCCGCACCGATAATATGCCGCCAGTGAATATCTGCCGGCAGCTTGCATATATTTAACGCTACCGCAACTAGACATAGTGCTGTGATGCCGATGGGTTTGCCTAACAGCAGCCCTAGTAGGATGCCGATGCTATTGGGGTGATGCAATAATGCGTCTGTCCATCCTGCATGGATTACCACCCCAGTATTGGCCAATGCAAACAGCGGCAAAATCACAAAGGCCACAGGGCGGTGCAGTAAGTGTTCAAGGCGATGGGAAGGTGAGACCGCGTCATCTTGCTTGGCCGAAAATGGAATGGCAAACGCCAGCGCAATGCCAGCAATAGTGGCGTGTACACCAGATTTCAACATCAGTGCCCACATGATTATCCCACCAATAAGATAAGGCAGTAGCGCCATGACGCGCATGCGATTGAGCATCGCCAGGATAAGCAAGACACCCGCTGCGCTTAATAGTGCTGGCATGGAAAGGTTGGCTGTATAAAACAAAGCAATCAGCAGGGCTGCGCCTAAGTCGTCGATAACGGCAAACGCAACAACGAATACTTTGAGAGAAGTAGGTACGCGATTGCCCAGTAGCGCCAATATGGCAAGCGCAAAAGCAATATCGGTGGCCATGGGGATGCCAATACCCGCTTGACTTGCGGTGCCCACATTGAAGTAAAAGTGAATAAGTGCGGGGGCTAGCATGCCGCCGATAGCAGCAACCATGGGCAGCAGTGCATTGCTGAGTTTCGACAACTCCCCATTGTAAAGCTCGCGTTCAAGCTCCAAGCCTATTAGCAGAAAGAAAATAGCCATGAGGCCGTCATTGATCCAATGCTCCAAGCTCATGCCGGCAATGGGTGTCTGCCAAACAGCTAAGTAACTGGCTCCCCAAGATGCGTTTGCTGCTGCAATGGAGAGTAGCGTACATGCAATCAATACCATGCCGGCAGATTTCTCTGAATCGAAAAATCGTTGAAAAGTCTGACTTAAGGTGGTTGGCAATATGGTCTTATTCATTGATACAAAAACCGTGGTGTAAAAGTAGATTGTAAAACGGTTTAATGGGCGGAAGGTAAATAAGTCTTAAATGCTCTGTGTGTTGTTGCAATCTGATGCAAATAAGTTTTTAATCAGACAGTAATCAGTCAATAGTCATCCTTAACTCAGATAAAGCGATTTGTTCGCGATGAAAGGAGTGTGTATGGGTCAGACATCTCAATCTATGTGCCGCGCACTGCTCTGCACAACAGCGCTTATGTGTATGCACGCAACGGTATTTGCTATGACGCCGGATGCAGCCAATCAAACGGGTTATCAACGAGAATTTAAGTTTTTAGATGCTGATGCCAATGGCAAATTAAGTGCCAAAGAAATTAGTAAAGATGGATTGTTTAATGGAGGTGGTTTTGGTAAAGCGGATACCAATCACAATCAATCGTTAGATGCGGACGAGTTTTCAACCTATAAGTCTAAAGTACAGCAAAAGCAGGCCAAGCAAGCGGCGAGTGATAGTACAATTACAACCAAAATTAAATCTAAGTACTTGATTGAAAAAAACTTTAGAAGCTTTCGCGTGAGTGTAGAAACCAAAGAAGGCGTAGTGGTATTAAGCGGATTTGTTGAAAATGAATCCACAAGAAAGCGCGCAGAACAGATCGCTTATGAAGTCAGCGGCGTGAGGGCGGTTAAAAACGCGCTAGTGGTGAAACCGTAAACTATCGCAATTAGTCTTTGGCTTAAGATGGGTGTGTGTGGCTTGCTTTATTTGTGATTTTTTTACTTGGCGTTATTGCCACGATAACTGCGGTTTGCATGTTAAAATCCAAACAAAGCTAGCTAGACAGTCGCCGCTTACGCAAGTGAGGGGAGGAAAGTCCGGGCTGCACAGAGCAAGATGACGGCTAACGGCCGTACGCCGTGAGGCGAGGAATAGGGCCACAGAGACGAGCATATTCAGTTATGGTGAAACGCGGTAACCTCCATCTGCAGCAAGACCAAATAGGCTGGTGCATTCACCTCGGTGAATAAGGCGTGGCTCGCGTTACCAGCGGGTAGGTTGCTTGAGTGTACAAGTAATTGTATGCCTAGATGAATGACTGTTACGCACAGCAATGTGCGACAGAACCCGGCTTATCGGCTAGCTTTTTTCAAATTTCGTATGGCCTGCTTACCCATTGGCTACTTTTCCTGAGCACAAAAAAATCCGCACCCCTTTTGGAGGTGCGGCGGAGGGATGAGCTATGAATACCGTTAAATAACTCACGCCCAGATACTACCAATCTCATCTCGTTCCACAATCCCCAAAATGGGAGGTATGTGCCTATAAAATTTTATGATTTTTTACACATATTTCCCTGCTTTTATTCAATTCAATCACATACTGCGAACTCATTACACTGCACATTCATATATATCGTTATCTTGTTGATTTTAATGGCTATTGCATTTTTAAATAAAAGTGAGATAAGTCATTGTCTTATAAAGAAAATTCTTAAAAATCGCTTGCAAAGCGATTTTTTTTTAACTATAGTGGTTAAAAGAGGTTTTTTGTGTTGAATTGTGGAGAATTTTCATCAATAATGCGCGCATGAATCTTTCGGCAAGTTGCGTTAAACACTAAAGGTAAAACAAGTCATGTTCCGTGGGGCGACAGAGTTGAGTATGGATGCAAAAGGGCGGCTAGCAGTGCCGGCCAAGCATCGTGACGCGCTAACGGCGGGAGGTGCTGGTGAAGTTGTGTTGACTGCGCATCCGCATCGTTGTCTCATTTTATACCCGAAAGAAGCTTGGACGCCTATTGAAGCAAAACTCACAAGCTTGTCTAGTTTTAATCCGCAAATCAGTGCAATTCAACGCATGATCGTGGGGCAGGCAGATGTATTGGCGCTGGATAGTGCTGGCCGCTTGCTGGTCTCTTCAGTGTTAAGAAAATTTGCAAAGTTAGATAAAGAAGTGATGTTGGTGGGCCAAGGAAGTCACTTTGAGTTATGGGACGTGGCCGCTTGGGATCAGCAACTTGAGAAGTTAATGGACACCGAACATCTGGTGGTCCCTCAAGAATTAGAAGGTTTTTCACTATGATGAAGGGCGCTCACTCGGCGCCCATCTCAGCCTCAGTGTCTGCGCCGCTTCCAGAACAGGTTCCGCCGCATATTACTGTCTTATTGCAAGAAGCTGTAGATGCGTTAGCACTTAAATCCGATGGAGTGTATGTGGACGGCACGTTTGGGCGTGGCGGTCATAGCCGTTTAATTTTATCCAAGCTGGGTCCGGCGGGTCGGTTAATCGGTATGGATCGCGATATGGCTGCTTATAGGTCGGCGCAGTCAATTGACGATCCGCGTTTCCAGATTGCGCATCGCCATTTTTCTGAGATTGAAGAAGTGCTTGGCCAGTTTGGTGTAGATAAAGTGGATGGCATTTTGTTGGACTTGGGTATTTCATCACCGCAAATTGATGAAGCTGAACGCGGTTTTAGTTTTAGGTTTGATGGTCCATTGGATATGCGTATGGACCAAACGCGAGGTAAAACGGTTGCTGAGTGGTTGACAACTGTTTCTGAAAAACAATTGGGAGAGGTCATTAAACATTATGGTGAAGAACGGTTTGCTAAGCAGGTTGCAAGGGCGATTATTAAAGAGCGCGAAAACGGGCATGGCATCGCCACTACAGGACAGCTTGCCCAGATCGTGGCAAGTGCAATCCCCAAGGTCGAGCCGGGGCAGAACCCTGCAACGCGCACCTTTCAAGCTTTACGGATTTTCATCAATCAAGAGCTTGAGGAGTTATCGCTAATCTTGCCTAAGTGCCTTGCGGCTTTGCGCACAGGCGGTCGATTGGTGGTGATTAGTTTTCATTCTTTGGAAGATCGTATGGTGAAACGGTTTATTCAGAGCGAAGTATTGCGGGATGATTTGCCCAGCCGCTTTCCGATTAAAGCCAAGGATTTGCCGCAGCCAAGAATGCTAGCGATTGGCCGGGCAATCAAGCCCAGTGATGCCGAAGTGAAGCGTAATCCTAGATCACGAAGTGCAGTGATGCGTGTAGCGGAACGCACTGCAGTGGCAATAGAGCAGTAAAGATGACACGGATTAATTTGATTCTGTTTGCGCTACTGATCATGGTGGCATTGGGTGTGATTACTGCGCAGCATAAGGCACGCAAGCTTTATATTGAGTTGGAGCAGCAAGAGGCGTTGGCTTCGCATTATCAAACAGAGCTTGGCCAGTTGCAGTTGGAGCAAAGTACTTGGGCGATGCACTCAAGGTTAGAAGAATATGCACAGCAGAAATTGCACATGCAGGTACCGGATGTTAAACGCATTCAAGTGATTCAATTAGAGAGTACGCAGTAATTGTTATGTTATTAAAACAGAGTCAGCATCGTTTAGTTAAGCTGCCTGCGTGGAGACGCAGGCTGTTGCTTATTGGCGTGTTGCTAGGTTTTGTTGGCTTGTTTGCTCGCGGGGTTTACTTGCAAAGTCTGCATAAAGATTTCTTGCAGAAAAAAGGGGATGCACGCTATAGCCGCACTTTGATTTTGCCTGCTTATCGCGGAAAAATCGTTGATCGTAATAGTGAGTTGCTTGCCATCAGCAGCCCGGTCGAGTCTATCTGGGCGAGTCCGCCAGATGTGCAGATTGACGCCAAGAAAAAGCAAACATTGGTGAAGTTGTTGGGGCTAAAAGCCAAAGAGTTCGATAAAAAAATTGCCAATACGCAACGCGAGTTTGTCTACATTAAACGTCGGGTATCGCCAGACTTGGCTGCGCAAGTCATGAGCTTGGAAATCCCCGGCATTTTTATGCAGCGTGAATATAAGCGTTTTTACCCTGCTGGTGATGTGGCGGCGCATGTAGTTGGCTTTACTGGCATTGATGATAATGGCCAAGAGGGGTTTGAATTAGCTAAAAACACGCATCTTTCCGGTAAGTCTGGTAGTCGTCGCGTGATTAAGGATAGAAGAGGGCATATTGTTGAAGACTTAGAGGCAGTCAAAGTGCCTCAGGATGGTCATGACTTGGTGTTGAGTATTGATCGCAGAATACAGTATCTGGCATTTAGAGAGTTATCGAAAGCCGTGGAATTGCATCAGGCAAAAGCAGGTGCGGCCGTGGTGTTGGATGCCAAAACCGGCGAGGTATTGGCGATGGTGAATTTACCTACCTATAACCCGAATAATCCCATCAACATTAAAGGGAAAACACGTAACCGCGTGATTACCGATACCTTTGAGCCTGGTTCTACACTGAAGCCGGTGACGGCGGCGGCGGCAATGGAGTTTGGGGATTACACACCAGATACCAAAATTCAAACGGCTCCAGGCTATATGGCGATTGGGCCGGCAGTGATCCATGATGCGCATCCACATGGCATGCTCACAGTATCGGAAGTCATTCAAAAGTCATCGAATGTTGGCTCTGCAAAAATGGCATTAAGCCTAAGAAAAGAAGCGTTATGGAATACGTTTCATCAGTTGGGATTTGGCACGCCTACGCATGTGGGTTTTCCCGGTGAGGCTTCCGGCCGCTTACGAGACTACAAAACTTGGCGCCCTATTGAACAAGCCACCATGTCATACGGGCACGGCATTAGCTTGACATTATTACAGCTGGCACGCGCCTATACCGTGTATGCCAATGAGGGTGAGCTCAAGCCGGTTTCTTTGCTGAAATTGAATGAGGCGCCTGTAGGGCAACAAGTGTTTTCTGCCAAAGTGGCCAATGATATACGCGCCATGTTGGAGCTAGTAGTGCAGCCCGGCGGAACTGCCTTACGTGCGCAAGTGGCGGGTTATCGTGTGGCCGGCAAAACGGGTACAGCGCATAAATTAGGGCCTGCGGGCTATGAGAAAGATAAATATGTGGGGTCGTTTGTGGGCATGGCGCCTGCTTCTAATCCGCGTTTAATCATGGCCGTCATGATCGATGAGCCTACATCAGGTGACTACTACGGCGGTACAGTGGCTGCGCCTGTATTTAGTGCGGTGATGTCAGATGCCTTACGTATGCTCGCGGTGCCGCAAGATGCGCCGAATAACAATGTGGTGATTCCAGCCGATGTGGTGGATGTGAAGGAAGTGGTATGACCCGTTACGTGATTAAAGCGCCAATTGCCAGCATAACCTCGGATAGCCGTCTGGTAGAGAAGAACAGTTTATTTGTGGCGTATCCTGGCCAATATTCTGATGGCCGTACCTATATTGCAGATGCGATTAAAAAAGGCGCAGTGGCTGTAGTGTGGGATGAAGATGCGTTCACATGGAATCCTGAATGGGATGTGAAAAATATTGCAATTCCGCAGTTGAAGCTGCAAGCCGGACACATTGCCAGCCAGTTTTACAAGAAACCTTCTGCTGCATTGTGGACCATCGGCGTCACCGGTACCAATGGCAAAACCTCAGTAAGTCATTGGCTGGCGCAAGCGTTTGATTTTCTTGAGCGCCGTGCGGCGGTGGTGGGCACATTGGGCAACGGCTTTTTGGATGCACTGGAGCCTACGATGAATACTACGCCTGGCCCCATCGAGTTACAGAAAACACTGGCACGATTTTTAAATGCCAAAGCCAATGTGGTGGCCATGGAGGTCTCTTCACATGGCTTGGATCAAGGACGCCTCAATGGCGTGGAGTTTGATGTGGCAGTGTTTACTAACCTGACACAAGACCATTTGGATTATCACAAGACCATGGAGGCATACCGAGCCGCCAAAGAAAAACTGTTTGAATGGTCAAGCCTAAAAGCCAGCGTCATTAACTATGATGATCCGTTTGGCAAAACGTTGGCAGACAAACTCAATGCAGAGCACAAGCATGTCATTACCTATGGCATTGAATCGGGCGAGGTGCGTGCCACAGAACTTATCTTGCATGACTCCTTTTTTGAAATGTTGGTGACCACCCCTTACGGAGATGCGGAAGTGGTGGTGAATTTGATTGGCGAATTCAATGTGTACAACACCTTGGCAGTGTTGGCGGCATTGTTAGTTTCAGATGTGCCGTTTGAAGATGCTGTGAATGCCATTAGCCATCTTAAATCTGTGAATGGGCGGATGCAAATGTTAGGCGGCGGTAATAAGCCGATGGTAGTGGTGGATTATGCCCACACGCCAGATGCGCTGGATAAAGTGCTCAAAACGCTCAAGGCACAATCAAAATCGAAATTGGTATGCGTGTTTGGTTGTGGTGGTGATCGCGACCAAGGCAAGCGAGCCAAGATGGGTAAAGTGGTAAGCAAGCATGCGGATGCCATTGTGGTGACAACGGATAATCCACGCAGTGAGAATCCGCAGGCCATCGTGAATGATATTCTTGAAGGCATGGACGGGCATTATGTAGTGGAGTTAGACCGTGCAAAAGCGATTGCAATTGGCGTGATGTCGGCAAAGATTGGTGATGTGGTACTGATTGCGGGCAAAGGTCATGAGGATTATCAAGAAATTGCTGGCGTAAGACACTACTTTAGTGATGCAAAGCAAGCAGAGCTTGCTTTAGAAACGTATCAAGAGATCGCCTTATGATGCTGCTCTCAGACATTGCAAAAGCAGTCGGTGGCCGTCTTATCGGCACAGATGTGCGCGTTGAAAGTGTGGATACGGATAGCCGTCGTATCGTAGCTAAACAACTATTTGTGGCAATCAAGGGTGAGCGTTTTGATGGCAATACCTTTGCGCAAGAGGCCTTGAAACAAGGCGCGGCCGCTGTGTTAATTTCGGATGAAACACTCAATGTACAACCAGCCGTACTAGTAAGCGATGCGCGTTTGGCCTTGGGTAAGCTGGCTCATTTCTGGCGTCAACAGTTGAGCGGGCCTGTGGTGGCCATTACCGGCAGTAACGGTAAAACCACCACCAAAGAAATGCTGAATGCGATTTTGATAAGCGCGACTGGTAGTGACGCTGCTGTGCATGCCACACAAGGCAATTTAAATAACGATATTGGCATGCCATTGACACTGCTGAAAGTGAATGCACAGCATCAATACAACGTATTAGAAATGGGCATGAATCACTTGGGTGAAATTGCTTATTTAACCCATATCGCGCAACCCAATGTCGCTGTGATTAACAATGCAGGCACTGCCCATATTGGCGAGTTAGGCTCCCGCGAAAATATTGCAAAAGCCAAAGGTGAGATATTTGAAGGCCTAACAGCAGACGGCATTGCCGTCATTAACGCAGATGATGCGTTTGCTGACTATTGGCGTTCGCTCAATGCATCACGCAAGGTAGTAACATTTGCGCTGAATAGTGCTGCTGATGTCACTGCGCAATATACCGAGCTGACTGGTGCAAGCCAAATCAGGCTCACAACCCCAAGTGGCACGGTGGAATTCAGCTTGCCTATTATGGGCGTGCACAATATTTACAATGCCCTAGCTGCCAGTGCTGCTGCAGTGGCGCTAGGTGTTAGCAATGCGCATATTGCACAAGGGCTTGCAAACTTTACTGGGGTGCATGGGCGTTTGGAATATAAGCAAGGGTGCAATGGCGCGGTGCTGATTGATGATACCTACAATGCCAACCCTGATTCCATGAAAGCCGCCATCAATGTGCTGGCGCGTTTAGATACGACGCGTGTGTTTGTCATGGGTGATATGGGTGAGTTGGGCGCCGATGCGGCCATTATGCATCGCACAGTTGGGGAGTATGCGCGTGATCATCAGGTTAAGTACTTCTATACATTAGGTGATAACAGCCTGCATGCGAGCAAAGCATTTGGTCAGCAAGCGCAACATTTTGATGATGTTGAGGCATTGGTGAGTCACGTCAAACCGATCATGAAGTCTGGGGTAACCGTATTAGTCAAAGGCTCTAGATTTATGAAAATGGAGCGTGTGGTGAAATTGTTGGAAGCAGATACGCAGCATCCACAGACAAAAAATGAAGCAATGGGGAGAGCAACATGTTGTTAGAGTTAGCACGCTGGTTAGCACATGATATTCGCGGATTTCACGTCATTGAATACATCACGCTACGGGCAGTATTAGCCACACTCACTGCATTGGCGATCTCATTCATTGTCGGGCCGAGCATGATTCGCAAACTGACCGAATATAAGGTGGGGCAAGCGGTACGTGATGATGGCCCGCAAACGCATTTGGTGAAAGCCGGTACGCCAACCATGGGTGGCGCGCTCATTTTGGTGGCCATAGCCATTGCCACACTGCTATGGGCAGATTTGCATAACCGTTTTGTGTGGGTGGTATTGGTCACCACACTTGGCTTCGGTGCCATTGGTTGGGTGGATGACTATCGCAAAGTAGTTTACAAAAACCCTAAAGGCTTATCGGCCAAAGCCAAGTATTTTTGGCAAAGTTTAATCGGGTTGGGTGTGGCCATTTTTCTTTATCAAACCGCAGCAACCCCGGTTGAAACCACATTGATTGTACCGTTCTTTAAAACACTGACCTTGCCGCTAGGTGCAATAGGCTTTGTGTTGCTGACGTATTTAGTGGTGGTTGGCAGCAGTAACGCTGTCAATCTAACTGATGGTTTGGATGGTTTGGCCATATTGCCCACCGTGATGGTGGGTAGCGCATTAGCCATATTTGCCTATGTGGCAGGCCATTTGTATTTCTCCAAATATTTGGGGATTCCGTATGTGGCAGGTGCTGGCGAACTGATGGTGTTTTGCGCTGCCATGGCAGGCGCTGGTTTGGGTTTTCTATGGTTTAACGCATACCCCGCAGAAGTATTTATGGGCGATGTAGGTGCGCTGGCACTGGGTGCTGCGCTGGGCGTGGTGGCGGTCATTGTGCGCCAAGAAATTGTGCTGTTCATTATGGGTGGCGTATTTGTGATGGAGACTTTTTCCGTCGCGATACAGGTACTTTATTTTAAATACACCAAGCGGCTTACGGGTACGGGTAAGCGCATTTTTCTCATGGCGCCGTTGCATCACCACTATGAGCAAAAAGGTTGGAAAGAAACGCAAGTGGTGGTGCGCTTTTGGATTATCACCATGATGCTGGTATTGGTTGGCTTATCTACATTGAAATTGAGATAGAGACACAAGCTTAGATGAACATGCTTTATTCAAATCAACATGTATTAGTGCTCGGGCTGGGAGAGACAGGCCTCTCTGCGTTGCGCTGGCTGCTGAAGCAAGGCGCTGTGGTGACTATGGCTGACTCGCGTCTGAACCCGCCAGGTGTAGATGCGCTAATCAAAGCGTACCCAAGTGTCAAAGTGCACACGGGGCCCTTTGATGCTGCAGTGTTGATGGCATGCGATTTTATTGTGATTAGCCCGGGTGTGTCATTGCAAGAGCCCGCTGTACAAGCTGCCATTGCACAAGGTAAACGCGTGATAGGTGATATTGAGTTGTTTGCATTGCATCGGCCAAGTAGTGCAAAAGTGATTGCGATTACTGGCTCGAATGGCAAAACCACTGTGACGACTTTGGTGGGCGAGATTTGTAAACAAGCCGGACTCAATACCATTGTTGCTGGCAATATTGGTTTGCCAGTGTTGGATACCCTTAGTGGGCGTGCACCGGATGTATATGTATTAGAACTCTCTAGTTTTCAGCTAGAAACGACTTACAGCCTTAAAGTGGATGTTGCGACGGTGTTGAATATTTCTGAAGATCATATGGACCGCTACGACAGCATACAAGATTACGCTGCGGCCAAAGCACGTATTTATGAGCATGCTACTTTGGCTGTAGTCAATCGTGACGACCCAGCCAGTTTGGGGCTAACAACGACTGAGGCGTTATCGTTTGGTTTAAATGAAGCGCAAAACTATTCTGATTTTGGCGTGATGGAAGCCAATGGTTTATGGCTCACCAGTGGCAAGCGTAAATGGATGCCAGTGGCGGATTTGAAAATCAATGGTCAACATAATGTGGCCAATGTACTTGCCGCCATTGCACTGTGCAGCAGTATTGGTGTGGACAAAGCGGCAATGATGCAAGTGCTACGTCAATTTAAAGGCTTGCCACATCGTGTGGAATGGGTGGCCACCATCAACGAGATTGATTTCTACGATGACTCCAAAGGCACCAATGTGGGCGCTACTTGTGCTGCGATTAAAGGCATGATGAAAGCCGGTAAGCCACAAAAAGTAGTGTTATTAGCTGGTGGCGATGGTAAGGGGCAGGATTTCTCACCACTATTAGAAGCCGTACAAGCCAATGCGCGTGCCATCGTGCTGTTCGGACGTGATGCGCCGTTGATCGAGGCTGTATTGCTGGCCTCTGAATTGCCGATTTACGATGCGATTGATTTAAAAGAAGCCGTTGCCATTGCACACAAAGTAGCCTCACCGGGCGATGCTGTGTTGCTGTCTCCCGCTTGCGCAAGTTTTGATATGTTCAGAAATTATGTGCACCGTGCTGAGGTATTTATTGATGCGGTCAAAGCGTTAGAGGTAGCCACATGCTAGCGCCCGTGATGTTGACACGTGAGCGTATGAGCTCACCTAACTACGACCAAATGTTGTTATGGGTCACGCTGATTCTGCTGGGCTTAGGCTTGGTGATGGTGTACTCGGCTTCGATTGCGATTGCTGAGGCGGATATCGACACAGGCCATAAAACCACTTACTACTTGGTCCGGCAGTCCATGTTTATTTTGATTGGCCTGTGTGCAGGTGCTGTTGCATTTCAAGTGCCTGTGGCACTTTGGCAAAAAATGGCACCCTATTTATTTTTGGGTGGCTTGGGCTTGCTGGTGCTGGTACTAGTGCCCGGCATTGGTCGCAATGTGAACGGTAGTCAGCGTTGGTTGCCGTTATTTGTGATTAATGTGCAGCCTTCTGAGTTTGTGAAGCTCTTTTCCGCCATGTATGTAGCAGATTATGCCGTGAGAAAAGCGGAGCAAATGGATAGCATTACCAAAGGGTTTTTGCCGATGGTGGCGGTGATGGTGATTGTAGGGTTTCTGTTACTGCGTGAGCCTGATTTTGGCGCATTTGCTGTGATTGCCGCAATCTCTATCTCCATTTTATGGTTGGGTGGCATTAACGGAAAAATCTTCGCAGGCTTGATTGCCCTGCTGCCAGTGGCCATTGTTGTCCTGATTAAAAGCTCGCCTTACCGTATGCAGCGCGTGATTGGCTTTATGGACCCATGGGCTGACCCGTATGGCAAGGGCTACCAGTTGTCACATGCACTGATTGCGTTTGGTCGTGGCGAATGGTTTGGCGTGGGCTTGGGCGCAAGTGTAGAAAAATTACTGTATCTGCCAGAGGCGCATACAGACTTTTTATTGGCGGTGATTGCAGAAGAACTCGGATTTGTGGGTGTGGTGACGGTGCTGGGTCTATTTGTGTGGATTGTGATTCGCGCCTTTGGCATTGGTAAAGAAGCCGTGGCAAATGAGCGTTACTTTGCTGCGCTGTTGTCACAAGGCATCGGTGTGTGGATGGGAGTGCAAGGCATTATCAATATTGGCGTCAATATGGGTGTGCTGCCTACTAAGGGGTTGACGCTTCCGTTGCTCTCGTTTGGTGGCAGCGGCATCTTAGCTAATTGCATTGCCATGGCTATTTTGCTGCGTATAGATTTTGAGAACCGCAGGTTACAGAAGGGGTTGCCAGCATGATGCTTGATAACGCCGTGACCCGTTTCGATAAACACACCATTCTCGTGATGGCGGGTGGTACGGGTGGTCATGTCTATCCGGCTATGGCAGTGGCTGACTATTTGAAAGCGCATGGCTGGCAAGTGGTGTGGCTAGCCACAGAAGGCGGTATGGAAAACCGCCTGATTGAAAGCAAGGGTTACGCCAAAGCCATGATGACCATGCAGGGCGTACGCGGAAAAGGCCTAAAAGGCTGGCTGTTATTACCAGTGAAATTGACAAAGGCATTGATGCAGGCAAGGCGAGCAATTCAACAGCACCAGCCGAATGTGGTACTCGGCATGGGTGGTTTTGCTGCGTTTCCTGGTGGACTGATGGCGAAGCTGATGGGTAAGCCGTTGATCGTACATGAGCAGAACTCCATCGCTGGACTCACCAATAAAGTATTAAGTGCAATTGCCAACCGTGTGTTGGTGGCGTTCCCCAATGTATTGAGTGAGCGGGCGCAGTTAGTGGGTAATCCTGTGCGTCAGGATCTCACAGAGTTAGCACCGCCTGAAAAACGGTTTGCCATGCAGCAGGGCAAGTTAAAGCTATTGGTTGTGGGTGGCAGCTTAGGTGCAGCCGCGTTGAACGATGTGCTACCCAAGGCGCTCGCTACATTTCCAGAGGATGTGAGGCCGGAAGTCGTGCATCAGGCCGGTGAAAAACATATTGAAGTGCTGAAGCGCAATTATCAGCAAGCCGGTGTAAAGGCCGATGCAAAAGCATTTATTCATGACATGGCGGCTGCTTACAAATGGGCGGATTTAGTAATTTGCCGTGCCGGTGCACTTACCGTAGCAGAAATTGCTTGCGTGGGAATTGCCAGCGTGTTGGTGCCATTCCCGTTTGCAGTGGATGACCACCAAACCACCAATGCGCAGTATTTGGCAGAAAATGGCGCGGCCATTTTGGTGCAGCAATCAGCCTTTGATGTAACAAAAGCGACCGAAATTTTACGTGGATTAACCCGTGAAAAATGTTTGGACATGGCCATGCGCGCTAAGCAATTGGCACAGCCAGATGCGACCGTGACGGTTGCAAAAATTTGTATGGAGTGCGCCTTCGCCGGTGCTTAAACATACTAGGAATTACATATGAAACATAAAGTAAAAAACATTCATTTTATTGGCATCGGTGGCTCCGGCATGAGCGGTATTGCCGAGGTGTTGGTTAACTTGGATTTCAACGTCAGCGGTTCTGACTTGGCCAGCAATGCGACGACCAAACGTTTGGTTTCATACGGCGCAACCGTGTATCAAGGGCATGCTAAAGAACACTTGCAAGATGCGGATGTGGTGGTGGTCTCCAGCGCGGTGAATGAACAGAACCCAGAAATTATTGCTGCGCGCGAGAAAAATATTCCAGTGATTCCACGTGCATTAATGTTGGCGGAGTTGATGCGCTTCAAGCAAGGTATTGCAGTAGCTGGTACGCATGGCAAAACAACGACCACTAGTTTGATCGCCAGCATTTTGGCTGAGGCGGGTATGGACCCCACTTTTGTGATTGGTGGCAAGTTAGAAGCAGCCAGCACCAATGCGCGCTTGGGTACTGGGGACTATATTGTGGTGGAAGCGGATGAGTCTGATGCGTCGTTCCTGCACTTGAGTCCAATTCTGGCTGTGGTGACCAATATCGATCACGACCATATGGGCACCTATGAACACAGTTTTGAGAAGTTAAAAAGTGCATTCGTTGAGTTCTTGCAACAGATCCCATTTTGGGGCATGGCGGTGCTTTGTACCGATGATGCCAATATCCGTGAGATATTGCCCCGCGTGACGCGTCCGGTGATGACCTATGGCACAACGGATGATGCACGTATCCGTGCCAAAAACATCGTTGCAGATAACGGCAAGATGCACTTTACAGTAGAGCGTATTAACGGTGTGACGACTACTTTTGATGTGACATTGAATTTGCCCGGCCATCACTATGTGTTGAATGCATTAGCGGCCATCGCCGTAGCCAGTGAGTTGAATGTGCCAGATGCAGCCATGATCAAAGCACTCAAAGAATTCAAAGGCGTTGGCCGTCGCTTTGAGCGCTATGGCGAAATTGCGGCCAAAACGGGCGGTACGTTTACCTTGGTTGATGACTACGGTCACCACCCAGTAGAAATGCAAGCGGTGATTGCCGCAGCACGTGGTGCCTTCCCCAATCGCCGCTTAGTGATGGCGTTTCAACCGCATCGTTACACGCGTACGCGTGATTGCTTTGAGGATTTTGTAGGCGTGCTATCTACCACTGATGTGGCGTTGCTGACAGAGGTGTACTCAGCCGGTGAAGCACCGATTGTGGCCGCGGATACGCGTAGTTTGATCCGCGCCATCCGTGTCATAGGCAAGAACGAGCCGATATTTGTGGAAACTACTGATGCGCTGCCAGAAGCGATTTTGAATATTGCCCAAGCCGATGATGTGGTGATTGTGATGGGTGCAGGCAGCATAGGTCAGGTAGCAGCTAAAACTAAGGAGCTGGCACAGTGATGGCACAAGCCAAAACAGGTTCGCTACTGCTTAAGCATGAGCCCTTGGCACGCTATACCAGTTGGCGCGTGGGCGGCAATGCCGACCAGTTGTTTATTGCAGACAGTGTAGAGGAACTGCAAGTATTTTTGGCCAGTTTGCCTAAAAACGAACCAGTACATTTTATTGGCTTGGGTAGTAATTTACTGGTGCGTGATGGTGGCGTGCGTGGCACGGTGGTTGTGATGCATCAAGCCCTGAGCGAGCTAGCTGTAGAGGGCGAATGGATATACGCCGATGCCGGGGTCACTTGTGGCAAGTTGGCGCGTTTTTGCGCGAACCAAGCCAAGCAAGGGGCTGAGTTTATGGCGGGCATCCCCGGTACCGTGGGCGGCGCATTGGCGATGAACGCGGGTTGTTATGGCACAGAAACTTGGGAAATTGTGCATCAGGTGAAAACGATTGATATGGGCGGCCATGTGCATATTCGTAGCAAAAGTGAATATGTGCCGACCTACCGTCACGTGCAATTTCCAGCAGATGGCGAGTGGTTTTTGGGCGCTTGGTTTGCGCTGGCAGAAGGTGATGCAAAAGAATCGACACAAAAGATTAAGCAGTTATTGGCGACCCGTTTGGCCAGCCAGCCACTGAATATGCCCAGTGCTGGCTCTACGTTCAGAAACCCTGAAGGGACATACGCCGCTAAGCTGATTGAAGAGTGTGGGCTAAAAGGCTACACGATGGGCGGCGCGCAAGTATCTGAAAAGCATGCCAATTTTATTGTGAACTTAGGCAATGCGACGGCCTTGGATATTGAGTTATTGATTAAACATGTAAAAGAAACCGTATTGGCGCAACGCGGAATAGCGTTGCATCAAGAGGTGAGAGTGATTGGTGAGTATGCATAGCGCAGTAGAGGTAAAACAAGTGGATGTAAAACAATTTGGAAAAGTCGCAGTGTTGTTGGGCGGCAAATCGGGCGAGCGCGAAGTATCACTGAAGAGTGGTAAGGCCGTGCTGGCGGCATTAGTGAGCCAAGGTGTAGATGCACATGCCTTTGACCCGGCTGAGCGCAGCCTAAGTGAGTTGGCGGATTACGACCGTGCCTTTATTGCGTTGCACGGACGATTTGGCGAAGACGGCACGATTCAGGGCGCATTGGAGTTGATGGGCATTCCCTATACCGGGAGTGGTGTTATGGCCTCTGCAGTGGGCATGGATAAATGGCGCACCAAGTTATTGTGGGGTGCCAGTGGTGTAGTAACGCCAGCGTTTGAACTGTTGGATGCTCACACCGACTTTGCACAAGTAGTGGCGCGTTTGGGCTTGCCTTTGTTTGTGAAGCCAGCCAATGAAGGTTCCAGCATCGGTATCAGTAAAGTCAAGCAAGCCAGCGAGTTGGCAGAGGCGTATGCCGTGGCTGCCAAAGCTGATCCGCTAGTGATTGCAGAAGCGTTTGTAGGGGGTGGCGAGTTTACCGTAGGCATCTTAGGAGGTGTCGCGTTGCCCATCATCCGCATTGTGCCGAAAAACGAATACTACGATTACGAAGCCAAGTATTTGCGTGATGACACTGAATATCACTGCCCATCTGGCTTGGCTGCAGCAAAAGAAGCGCAGATTCAGCAAGAGGCAATACAAGCTTTTAATGTGCTGGGCTGCAGTGGTTGGGGACGTGTGGATTTCTTGATGGATGAGGCAGGCAATCACTACTTTTTGGAAGTGAATACCAGCCCGGGTATGACGGACCATAGTTTGGTGCCGATGGCGGCAAAGGTAGCAGGGTTGAGTTTTGAGGCATTGGTGTTACGTATTTTGGCCATGACATTAAAGGATGCGCCGCGTGTGGAATAAACCACAACTATTAAATTGGATTGCCAATTTCCTGTTCGCGATATCGATCGTGATGATGTTGTACGGCCTGCTGTTTATTGTGGTGCATCTACCGATTTTTCCACTGCGCGAGGTGCGCGTAGAAGGCAAGTTAACGCACGTGAACAGAGAGCAGATTAAGTTGATTGTGGCCAAACATTTGAAGGGTAACTTTTTTACATTGAACCTTGAGCGCACGCGTGATGCGTTTGAAAAGTTGCCGTGGGCGCGTAGCGTTAGTGTCAGAAGACGCTGGCCAGATCAGATTGTAGTGAGCGTAGAAGAGCATCAAGCATTAGCGCGCTGGGGTAACTTGGCGCTGGTGAATACGCATGGGGAGATTTTTCATGCGGCATCTGATGCCACACTGCCCATTTTTTACGGGCCTGGCGATGGTGTGTTGGAGGTGACGAAAGGCTATGCCACTTATTACCCCATTTTACAGAAAGCGAATTTAACGATTGCGCAGGTGAAGTTGTCACCAAGGCGTGCCTGGGAAATTAAAACGCAAGATGGAATGCAGATTGCCATTGGGCGTGTAGACATGGCGAGTCGTTTAGAAAAATTTACCAAAGGGTACCTCAGTACGCTCAGTCAGCTCAATGTCAAAGTGACTTATGCGGATTTGCGGTATCCCAACGGATTTGCGGTACGTAAGCCAGCACATATGACGCAAAAGGTAGCACCTAAACCATCAGCATGAGCGGCGAAAGAATAAAGGCGGGGAACACACATGAGTAAAGTACGGGAAGATAAAAATTTAATTGTTGGGCTCGACATTGGGACATCCAAAATTGTCGCGATTGTGGCTGAGCTATTGCCGGAAGGCTCCTTGAAAGTCATCGGGCTGGGGCAGCATATTTCTAGAGGCTTGAAAAAAGGGGTGGTGGTCAATATCGATTCCACCATGCAGGCGATACAACGTGCGATTGAAGAAGCCGAGTTGATGGCTGATTGCAAAATTAACACGGTGTTTACCGGGATTGCAGGTAGCCATGTCAAAAGTTTGAATTCACACGGCATGGTCAAAATTAAAGATGCAGAAGTATCGCAGATGGATGTAGACCGCGTGGTGGAAACTGCACGTGCGATTGCTTTGCCGGCGGATCAGCAAATCTTACATATCCTCACGCAAGAATTCATTATTGATGGCCAAGAAGATGTGCGTGAACCGCTTGGCATGAGCGGCATGAAGTTAGAAGTGAAAGTGCACATTGTGACCGGTGCAGTGGCTGCCGCACAAAATATCGTCAAGTGCATCAAGCGTTGCGGATTAGAGGTGAGTGATTTGATTCTACAACCATTGGCATCTAGCGTGGCGGTGCTGACGGAAGACGAAAAAGAACTAGGCGTGTGCTTGGTCGATATCGGCGGTGGTACTACGGATATTGCTGTGTTTAAAAACGGTGCGATTCGCCATACCGCAGTCATCCCAATTGCGGGCGACCAAATGACCAACGATATTGCAGTGGCTTTCCGTACCCCTACGCAATCGGCAGAGGAAATTAAAGTGAAATACGGTTGCGCACTTAGGCAGCTAGCTGATGCACGTGAGGTGGTAGAAGTACCTGGCGTAGATGGGCGTGAGCCACGTCAGCTTTCTATTCAAACGTTGGCAGAAGTGATTGAGCCACGTGTAGTGGAACTGTATGAATTTGTGCAGCAAGAACTCAGACGCAGCGGCATGGAAGAGATGATTGCTTCTGGCATTGTCATTACCGGCGGTTCTGCAGCCATGCGAGGCATGATGGAGTTAGGCGAAGAAATCTTCCACACACCAGTGCGTTTAGGCATGCCACGTTATGTGGCGGGCTTATCGGAAGTGATTAGCAATCCAAGGTACGCCACCGGCGTGGGCTTGGTACTCATGGGTAAACAGCAATTAGAACGTCAATTGATGGGACAAATGCAATCGAGCTCCATAGGCAGGATTTTTGAAAAAATGAAGAGTTGGTTTCAGGGTAATTTTTAGTAAGTAGTAGGTTTGGTAGTGAGAAGTTTGATTTAGGGCTGGGTTAAGCGAATATCCATTCAATTGACCTAAAAAACAAAAGGCAAAAGGAGGTTCAAGATGTTTGAAATTATGGAAAGAGATTCACAGGAAGCGGTAATCAAGGTGATTGGTGTGGGTGGTTGCGGTGGTAACGCTGTAGAACACATGATGACCAAAAACGTAAGTGGTGTAGAGTTTATTTGCGCCAATACAGATATGCAGGCTTTGAAGAAAAGCCATGCAAAAACGGTATTGCAAATTGGTCAAGACATCACTAAAGGCTTGGGTGCAGGGGCAAAACCAGAAATCGGTCGTGAAGCTGCATTAGAAGACCGTGATCGTATTGCTGAAATTATCGATGGCGCAGACATGCTATTTATCACTGCCGGTATGGGTGGTGGTACGGGTACGGGTGCAGCGCCGATTATTGCAGAAGTCGCCAAGGAAATGGGTATTTTGACGGTAGCTGTAGTGACCAAGCCATTTGCGTTTGAAGGCAAGCGTACCAAAGTAGCGGCAGACGGTTTAGAAGAGCTTTCTCAACACGTTGATTCACTGATTGTGATTCCAAACGAGAAATTGATGGAAGTATTGGGCGAGGATGTACCGTTCTTAGAAGCGTTCCGTGCTGCGAACGATGTACTCCATAATGCTGTCTCAGGTATTGCAGAGATCATTAATTGCCCGGGCTTGGTCAACGTCGACTTTGCCGATGTACGTACCGTGATGTCTGAAATGGGCATGGCAATGATGGGTTCTGCGGAAGCGAGTGGTCCGGATCGTGCGCGTATTGCTGCAGAACAAGCAGTGGCAAGTCCATTGTTGGAAGATGTTAACTTGGCGAATGCACGCGGCGTATTGGTGAACATCAGCGCAAGTACTAACTTTAAAATGAAAGAGTACTACGATGTCATGAACACCATTAAAGCATTCACCGCAGAAGATGCCACCGTGATTGTGGGCAATGTGATGGATGAAAACATGGGCGACAAATTACGTGTGACCATGGTAGCGACTGGCTTGAACGGTGCGGTTGCGCGTCGTCAGCAAAAACCTGAGTTAAAAGTGATGACCACCGTACGCGACGGCACCACTAACCAACCTATCTATGTAGGCATGGAAACTGAGGAAGAAGCGCCGGCTGTATTTACAAGCAACAACCGTCGTGCACAAGTAGAGGCCATGAAAATGTCTGGTGTGGAAGAATATGACATCCCAGCATTTTTACGTAAGCAAGCAGATTAATCCGCTCAATTTTTGCGTAGCAATAGCGGGTGAAACTGCAATGTAGATGGTGTTAAACTACTTGTGTATAGTAGGTATCATCATAGAAAACATATTGTTGTAGGAACATTAAGTGCTAAAACAAAGAACACTGAAAAAAACAGTGAGTGCTACAGGCGTCGGCCTGCATAATGGTGAGAAAGTCATCATGACGCTGAAGCCTGCGCCCATTGACTCGGGGATTGTCTTTTGTCGCGCCGATTTGCCCGGTGCGCCAGAGATTCAAGCAACCCCTGACGCAGTGAAAGACACGCGTCTGTGCTCTGCCCTAGAGCATGGTGACGCGCGTGTAGCCACCGTTGAGCACTTAATGTCTGCCCTTGCAGGTTTGGGGGTAGATAATATTCGTATTGAAGTAACAGCCTCAGAAATTCCAATCATGGATGGCAGTTCTGGCCCATTCATTTATTTACTGCAATCCGCCGGGATTGTGGAACAGAATGCGCCGAAGAAGTTTATTAGAATTAAAAAAACGGTAGAAGTGAAAGAAGCCGATAAATGGGTGAAGTTTGAGCCTTATCATGGCTTTAAAATGGAATTCACCATTGATTTTGCACACCCTGTGTTTGACCACTCCGGCAAGACTGTCAGCATTGATTTCGCCGATAATTCCTATATCAAAGAAATTAGCCGTGCGCGTACTTTTGGCTTTATGCACGAGGTAGAGTACTTGCGGGCCAATGGATTAGCGCGTGGTGGTAGCTTGGATAATGCCATTGTGCTGGATGAATATCGTGTATTGAACGCCGACGGATTGCGTTATGAGGACGAATTTGCCAAGCATAAAGTGCTAGATGCGATTGGCGATTTGTACATGCTGGGGCACCCAATTTTAGGTGCGTTTACTGCCTTTAAATCAGGCCACGCCATGAATAATCAGCTATTACGCGCCTTGCTGGCAGATTCGGATGCGTGGGAGTTTGCAGTGTTTGAACATCTTGAAGATGCGCCTGCTGGCTTTGTCGAGCAGCGTCAATATTTTACACCTGCACTGATGCCGCATTTTAGCGGGTAACGCTTGTATGGGTTTTGAGTCGATTTCACAAGAGGTGTACACATGATTGTGATTAGACTAACGGTCATTGTACTGATTATTGCTGCATTTATTTTATTAGGGCTATATGTCTATAGCCAAGATAAAAAATACTTGCACATACTCAAACGGCTTGCACAATTGGCAGGTTGGTTCTTATTGTTTGTGATGTTATTGTTTTTTGTGAGCCGCGTGTTGCGTATTTAAGATGAGATGCCCCTGATATGTTACGCCGCCACTTTCTTTATTGCTCCCTCCTTTGTACGTTGCTGTTCGCATCACATGCGATGTCTGTCTACGCCGATACTGGCGATGACGAAGTGCTGCTGGCACGCGCTGCTTACGATAAAAAAAATAGCTTTGCACTCGCCGATAGCGTCAATAGACTCAAGGACATGCAGCATGTACTAGCGCCTTATGCTGAGTATTGGCTGATGCTATTAAGTCTGGATGATGTGAGCCAGGCCAATGTCTCCGAGTTTTTAACACGCTACGATGGCTACCCGTTTGCTGATAGGTTTAGGGGTGAATGGCTCAAAAAACTGGCTAAGCAGCAAAATTGGGCGGCTTTTTTAGACATCTATCCGCAGTACCAGTTACAAGACCCTGCCATCACTTGTTATGCTGCAGAGGCCAACGCTGCCGTGAATGATGGCAAAACGCTAGAATCGGCGAAGGTCTTATGGTTTCAAGCCAAAGAGCAGCCTACTAACTGTAATGTGCTGTTTGATAAAATGCAGGCGGCTCATGTCATTACAGAAGAAGACTTGGTGGCGCGCTTTCGCATGGCGTTGGCGGAAAACCGCGTGGCATTAGCAAAAGGCATCGCTAAAAGAAGCCCGGCAGGCGATGCCGCGCTGCAAAAACAGATTGACGCAGTTAATGCCAGCCCATCCAAAACGATAGCGAAGAAAACAGCCAATCAAAAAACTGCGTACGGAAAAGAACTTTATTTATACGCACTTAATCAATTGGCGCGTACAGACTCTGCGCAGGCATTGAGTGCATTCAAAAAGATAGAAGGCTTGTTCAATGCAGAGCAAAAAAGCTATTTTTATGGACGCTTAGCTTTGCTGGCCGCACAACGCCATGAACCAGAGGCGTATCAATGGTTTAGATTGGCAGAGAATACTGCGCTCACGCGAGATCAGCTCGATTGGTATGCGCGTGCCGCATTGCGCCAAACCAATTGGGATGGCTTGCTGGAAGTGGTAGCCATGATGCCAACCGAGCAGTCAGATGAGGCTACGTGGCGCTATTGGAAAGCACGCGCGCTCAAAGTGCAGAATCAGATGCTAGAAGCCAATGGCTTATTTGCCGCGTTGTCGACTGAGCGTCATTTTTATGGCTGGCTTGCGCAGGAGGAGCTAGAAGCCAGTATGCGTGCGCAGCCAATAGAGTATGTGCCGGATGATATTGCGGTGAATGCCTTTGCAAAATTAGCGCCGGTATTACGCGCAGAAGCCTTGCAGCGATTGGCATTTCGTTGGGAAGCTAAGCTGGAATGGACTGTAGCGACCGATAACCTGAGTGACGAACAGTTGATTGTGGCTGCTGAGTACGCAGCCAGAAATAAATGGTATGACCTAGCTGTGATCACGGCAGACCAAACCAAAGAGGTGCATAATTTTAATTTGCGCTACCCTACGCCGTATCGGGACTTAATGAAAGATGCTGCCAGTGAGCAGAACGTAGATGAGGCCTGGGTTTATGGCATCATTCGCCAAGAAAGCCGCTTTATGCACTATGCAAAATCTGGGGTGGGTGCCTCTGGCTTAATGCAAATAATGCCGGCTACTGCCAAATGGGTAGCCAATAAAGTGGGCTGGAGCGATTACAATCACGGCATGCTGCACGATTTAGATACTAATATTTCTTTGGGTACCTATTACATGCGCTATACCGCAGATCAGTTTAATGGCCAAGAAACGATGGCTACGGTGGCTTATAATGCAGGGCCAAGCCGTGCAAAAAAATGGATGGGGAATATTCCGCTTGAGGGTGCGATATATGCAGAGACCATCCCGTTTAGTGAGACACGCAATTACGTTAAAAAAGTCATGGCGAATGCGCATATGTATACCCAACGCTTAGGTTTGGTCAGTATTCCATTGAAAAAACGTTTAGGCGTGATTCCTGCAAAGAACAGCAGTGAGCTAGACTCTAATTTAAATTCGAACGAGTAGGTCATCATATGAAAAAAATCACAGTATTAGGCGGATCAGGGTTTGTGGGTAGCAGCCTAGTAGCAAAGTTAGACGCGGCAGGCTATCAGGTGACTGTCATCTCCCGTCGTCGAGAATCGGCTAAGCATCTGATATTGCTACCTAATGTACAGGTGGTGCAGTGTGATATCTTTGAGCAGCAAAAACTGAAAAGCATGCTGGAAGGCAGTTATGCAGTAATCAATCTGGTAGGCATTCTGCATGAATCCGGGCGTGCAAGTTTTGAGCAAGTCCATCATCAATTACCAAGAAGACTGGCGCAAGTATGTGGCGAGTTAGGCATTGAGCGCTTGATTCATATGAGTGCATTGCAAGCGAGCAAGTCTGCGCCAAGTCAGTATCTGCGTAGCAAAGCGGCGGGAGAATCCGCAGTAGGTGAGTTCAGCAAAAAACTGAACATTACTATTTTTAAACCTTCGATTATCTTTGGCCGCCACGATAGCTTTTTTAACTTGTTTGCAAGCCTAGTGAAGCTGTTGCCAGTCATTGTATTGGCAAAACCAGATGCTAGATTCCAGCCAATTTGGGTGGAAGACGTGACCAGTTGCATGGTCAATGCGCTAGAAAATACGGATACCTATGGCAAGACTTATGAATTGGGTGGGCCGCAAGTGTATAGCTTCCGTGAGTTGATTCAAAAAGTCATGACAATGTTGGGTATTTCGCGCCCTATTATTGGGCTCAGCGATAAGCTTTCCTATTTGCAAGGCTTCGCGATGGAGTTTCTGCCAGTCAAACTCATGAGTCGCGATAATGTGCGCTCCATGCGTGTGGATAGCGTGACTTTGCAAACGTTGCCATCAGAGTTGGGCGTATCGCTGATGCCATTAGAAGCCGTCGTGCCTGAGTATCTAACCAATGCAACCCCGCGTGGCGCATACGATGGTTTTCGCAGTGCTGCTGGGCGTGCAATTAATGCTAAACGCTAGTCGTTTTTAATTACGCTAACCAAGATGGATATCTACTGCGTAGGGGGTGCGGTACGCGATGAGCTGCTTGGACTACCGATCCAAGACCGCGATTATGTGGTGGTAGGATCCACGCCGGAAGCCATGATAGATGCTGGCTACAAAGCAGTCGGCAAAGATTTCCCTGTTTTTTTGCACCCCAAAACGCATGAAGAGTATGCGCTTGCTAGAACAGAGCGTAAAACAGCCAAAGGCTACAAAGGCTTTGCCGTCCATGCCGCGCCTGATGTCACCTTGGAAGAGGATTTAGCACGACGGGACTTGACCATCAATGCCATTGCAAAAGCTACCGATGGCACATTGATCGACCCATTCTCCGGACAACAAGATATCCAAGCCAAAGTGCTGCGGCATGTAAGTCTAGCCTTTGTGGAGGACCCTGTACGTATTTTGCGCCTTGCACGTTTTGCTGCACGGTTTATAGAGTTTACTGTGGCCGCGGAAACCATGCAGTTAATGCGTGACATGGTGGTGGCTGGCGAGGTGGATGCATTGGTGCCAGAGCGCGTATGGCAAGAACTGGCAAAAGGTTTGATGGAAGCTAAGCCTAGCCGCATGTTTGAGGTGCTACGTGCGTGCGGCGCGCTTGAACGCATTTTCCCAGAGTTAGCCCGCCTGTGGGGTGTCCCGCAGCCAGAAAAACACCACCCGGAAATCGATACCGGCGTGCATGTCATGATGGTGGTGGATTATGCTGCTAAGCAACAGTTTAGCTTGCCGGTGCGCTTTGCTGCGCTGACACATGATTTGGGCAAAGGAACGACACCGCAAGATATGCTGCCGCGCCATATTGGGCATGAGCAGCGTAGTGTTTCTCTACTGAAAGATGTGGTGACAAGGCTGCGTGTGCCAAATGATTGCCGCGATTTGGCAGTAATGGTGGCGCAATTTCATGGCAAATTACATGCAGTCACGCAAATGAAACCGGCTACGCGGCTGAGTTTTTTAATGGAGCTGGATGCCATACGCCAACCGCAACGGTTTCAATCATTTCTACAAGCCTGTGAAGCAGACTCACGCGGCAGAACGGGCTTGGAAAACTGCGCCCTTCATGAAGCGGAGTTACTCGATAAAACTTTGACAGCTGCACTGCAAGTGGATGCAGGGGCGATTGCCAAACAGTTTACACAGCCTGAAGAGATCAAACAGGCTGTGTTTAATGCCAGATTAAGTGCGATTGAAAACGCTATTTAGTGAATATTGAGGTAATGCTGGATTGCGAATTTAGCAATAAACCCTAATAAGCCAAACGTCAGTGCTAAAAACAAAATAAAGGTACCGGTTTTGCCAGCCTTACATTTCCATGCAAGATGCCCCACAATGAACAACATCAACAGCATCAGCCCGCCTACGCCGTAAGTGAGTCCAAACTCCGTGATCTGTGCTTCGTTAAAGCCAAAAACCGTATTGTCCATAGCTGCTAAGTGTATAAATTGAGTTGTTTTAAGGTTGAAGTATTTAGTTTACAAAGTGAATCAAACGTTGCATCAATGCAATCTGTTCTGTAGAAAACTCTAAAGGTTTGCGTTTAAAGCCACTTTTGGCATATTGCTGCCAACGCCCGGTGACATAACACACCATCAAGTTTGCTAATGCTGTTGGGTCTTGCTTGTTCTCGCCTTGTGCAATGGCAATTTTAAGCGATTGTCTAATGCTGGTTTCAATGCGGTCGTACAATTGATTAATACGCAACTGCAATGCATCATCTTCATTGACTAGTGCATCGCCAATCAGTACGCGCGTCATGCCCGGATTTTTTTCTGCAAAACGTAGCAACATGCTCACAATTAATTGTACTTGCTTGGTACCGTCCATTTCATCGCTGGTGATTTTGTTGATGACCCCGAAAATAGAGTTCTCGATAAACTCAATCAAGCCCTCAAACATTTGCGCCTTATTGGCAAAGTGACGGTATAAAGCCGCCTCTGAAACATCCAGTCGCGCAGCCAAAGCGGCGGTGGTGATTTTTTCACGCTTGGGGTTTTCCAGCATGCTGGCAAGTGTTTCTAAAATTTGCTGCTTACGATCAGAAGCCATAAATTATCCTTACTTATTATTGTTGTCAGTGAATGTACTGAACATGATCTTGTTTAGTTGCCAATTATAGCCTAAGGTCAGTAAGTGCTAACACTGAGTTAATTCTATAATTCACAAAATTTGGTTTATTCAAGGTACGGCTCACCCAAATGGTACGCATGCCCAAACGTTTGGCGGTCATCAGTGCCGGTAAACTGTCTTCCAACATCACGCAATCACGCGCATTGACATTCAAGGTGTTCAGTAGCATTTGAAAGCCGCGCACACTTGGCTTTGCATGAAAGCGGGTAGACTCAACGCTGAATACTAATTCAAAACAGTCGTCGATGCCCAGCAGTTGTAGCACGCGTATCGCATATTCTCGCGGTGCGTTAGTGAACACACACTTACGTCCTTTGAGCTGTCTTAACAAGTGTCTCATTCGCTTTACCTGAATCACCATGCTCGGCAGATTGGTTAACGCATGGGTTTCTTTGAGAAAGTGATGTGCATTCACACCATGATGTCGAATTAAGCCTTTGAGGGTGGCGCCGTACACCTGCCAGTAATGCTGCCGCAGTGCATGTGCGGCAGCCTCGTCCATACTTAATTCAGCCATGATGTACTGCGTCATGGCGCGGTTCATGACCGGAAAGATGTGCGCGCTGGCGTTGTGGAGTGTGTCGTCTAAATCAAAAATATAGACTTTAGATGGCATGGTTTAGCCTCAGTATGTAGCTGAGGCCAAGCGACAACGAACAACTGACGCAGCCAGTAGATATACTACGGCAAGGAGGTTCTGAGGCAGCCAACAAAGTATCCGCAAATAATGCGCGTTAAAGTTACTTAGCTTTAATCAGTGTACCGACGCCTTCATCGGTGAGCACTTCCAATAGCAGCGCATGCTCTACACGGCCATCAATAATATGTACCGATTTTACGCCGCTACGTGCAGCATCTAAGGCTGAGCCAATCTTCGGCAACATGCCGCCAGATAATGTGCCATCCTCGACCAAGTCGTCAATTTGCTTGGGTGTCAGGCCAGTGAGTAATTCACCGCTTTTATCCAATACGCCAGGCGTATTGGTCAATAGAATCAATTTTTCTGCATTTAAAATTTCAGCCAATTTGCCGGCCACCACATCAGCGTTGATGTTGTAGGTTTCGCCATCTTTACCTACGCCAATGGGCGCTACAACAGGGATAAAATCGCCGCTGTCTAAAAAGTTGATAATACTAGGGTCAATGGCAGAAATTTCGCCCACTTGCCCTACGTCTATCATCTTGCTGGGGTCTTTTAAATCTTCCATCAGCAATTTGTGCGCATGAATAAAGTTGCCGTCTTGCCCAGTAAGGCCGACTGCTTTGCCGCCATGGCGGTTGATGAGATTCACGATCTCTTTGTTGACCTGGCCACCTAAAACCATTTCTACCACATCCATGGTTTCTTCATCGGTCACACGCATGCCTTGAATAAACTCACCTTTTTTGCCCAGCTTATCTAGCATCTCATTAATTTGAGGGCCGCCGCCGTGGACCACCACAGGGTTCATGCCTACCAACTTAAGCAACACGACGTCTTGCGCAAAACATTGCTTTAAATGTTCATCCGTCATGGCGTTGCCGCCGTATTTGATGACGATGGTTTTATCAAAAAAGCGTTTGATATAAGGTAAGGCTTCTGCAAGGGTTTGTGCCTTTTGCGCGGCTGAGGTTTGGGTGAGCATGTTGTTTCCTGCAATAGTGAATGTGTGTGATTGTATCGAAAAAATCTTACAGCGGTTTAACAAACACTTTAGATTTACGCTGGAAGTTGTACAAGGCCTGTTTTTCTTGTGGTAATTCGTCGATAGACTCTTCAATAAATCCGCGTTCTAAAAACCAGTGCTCGGTACGTGTGGTTAGGCAGAATATTTGATTGAACCCAAGTTTTTTGGCCTGTGCTTGGCAATAATTGAATAGTTTGTCGCCACGGCCACCACCGCGGTATTGCGGATCAATCGCTAGGCAGGCAAATTCTGCCATTTTTTCATCTGGAAAAGGGTATAACGCGGCACAACCAATGGCACGATTATCGTGTTCCATTACATAGAAATGATTGATTTCCATCTCGATGCGTTCGCGTCCGCGGCGTACCAAAATGCCATCATTCTCAAGTGGTTCAATCAGCTTGAGTATGCCGCCGACATCGTCAATATTGGCCTGCCGCATGGTTTCAAGTGGTAACTCCGTAATCATGGTGCCAATACCGCTATGCGTAAATAGCTCTTGGATGATTGCCCCGTCAATATGACGAGAAATCAAGTGTGTACGCGCCACGCCATGTTCGCAAGCACTCACTGCGGCCGGCAAATAAAAATTGACGTCTTCGGAAAAATGAATGGGCTCATCGCTTTCTTGTACGTTTTTGAGCAGATTTTTCGCTTTTTCTGCAGTCATCTCCCGCAGTAATTCACCGCGCAAGTTATGCACGCCTTCAGAGTCCATTAAGAAAATGAGCTTTTCTGCATCCAGTGCAATCGCGGTACTCACTGCAACATCTTCCAAGCTCAAGTTAAATGCTTCACCTGTTGGTGAGTAACCCATCGGCGATAGCAGTACCAGCTCGTTATCATCCAGCCGTTTTTGAATGCCAATCGCATCCACTTTGCGTACTTCGCCGGTATGTTGTAAATCGACGCCATCTAACACCCCCAACGGTTTTGCGGTCACAAAGTTACCACTCGCTACGCGAATATCCGCGCCTGCCATGGGTGAGTTGGCAATACCCATCGATAGTAGTGCTTCAATTTCTACGCGCACCGCGCCGTTGGCTTCTTTCACTGCCTCCATCGCGGCATCATCGGTCACGCGCAAGCCATTATGAAAAGCGGGTGTGAGCTTGTCGCGTTTCAACCGTTGTTCAATTTGTGGGCGCGCACCATGCACCAATACCAGCCTTACTTCTAGGCTGGCTAGTAAGTTTAAATCATGAGAGAGTGCAATAAACTGTTGCTCGCTGACCACTTCGCCACCAAATGCGATGACGAAGGTTCGGCCGCCAAATGCGTGGATATACGGCGCAGCTGAACGGAACCAATGCACAAAGTCTTTGGTGTTGCTGCTGTTCAGCGTATATGGCGCCTGTTGGCTTAATTGGGGTGTTGTTTTTTCATTGGCCGCCAACTGTTCAGCAAATAGTATGGCCGGTGTCGTGTTAAGTGCCGTGGCAATTTTGCGAATCAGTGCTTCTGACACGCCAAGCTCCCCGCGCTCAATGCGCGAGAGATTGCCTGCATCGGACTCTGTCAGTTGCGCAAGTTGCTGTAACGTTACATTTTGTAATTTGCGCAAGCTGCGAATTTGATTGCCTATGGACATCGCTCAACCTAATTTGTAATTAATACAATTATTTTATATAAAATTTGTAATTAATACAAATTATTTCAATAGGAAGCAAAAAATGCAGCTAAAAATCTCCCCACAGCGTGTGCATGCTGGCAATCGCAGCGAGTGCGGCTGTTTCTGTCCGTAATACACGCGGGCCAAGTAAAATAGATTGAAATCCATGCGCGACCGCTGTTTCAATTTCATTGGCACTTAATCCACCCTCGGCACCAATCAAGAGCTGAATCTGGCTAGCAGGCTTGGGTAGTTTAGCTAACTGTTTTGCGCCTAATGGATTAAGTAAAATGCGGCAAGTGGCCTGCTGCGGATGTTGCGCTAGCCATTGGCTCAGCGACAGTGGTGAATAAACTTCTGGCACATATGCACGGCCAGATTGCTCACAGGCAGAAATGACAATCTGTTGCCAATGCGCCACGCGCTTTTCAGCGCGTTCTTGATTTAGTTTGACTACGCTACGTTCAGTAGCAATCGGTTGAATCGCACGCACGCCCAGTTCTACTGCTTTTTGAATGGTGTAATCCATGCGGTCGCCACTGGAGATGCCTTGTAGTAGCAGAATATCAAGCGGTGATTCGTTGGTGATTGCTACGCTAGAAGTAACCTTGGCGGTGACGGAGTTTTTTTGAACGGCTGTGAACTGGCAATTGTAATCAAAACCATCACCGTTAAATAAAATCGCAGTATCGCCTACTTGCATGCGCAGCACGCGTGCTGCATGTGCGGCAGCGGTTTCTGGTAGCGATACGGTCACATCTGCAGCAAGTTTGTCAGGGCAGTAAAAACGGTGTTGTGACATGTGGCATAAAGTGAAAAATGGTAACATGCTGATTATAGTTTGAGAGACCTATGCAAGCATAGGCGAACGCAGTGAAGACGAGGCGAAAAATAGCAAAAATCGGAGTTTACAAGTGGTAAATGAGGATTTTTCGCTATTTTTTAACAATGTATTCACAAGTGCAGACATGCGTGCATAGGTCTCGATTGATTGGAGTAGAGTATGGCAAGTATCAACCCACCGGTATGTGAATTTGGCTGGCAAGCGCCTGACTTTAGGCTGTTGAATGTGGATGGGAAATCGGTTTCACGCGATGACGTCATGGGTAAACATGGGCTGCTCGTCATGTTTATCTGTAATCATTGCCCTTATGTTAAAGCCATACTACCGCGCCTGATTGCAGATGTTAGGGAGCTGCAAGTTTTGGGTGTGAACACGGTAGCCATTATGTCTAACGATCCCACCGATTATCCCGAAGATAGCTTTGAGCACATGCAGACAATTGCGAAAGAAATGGTATTTCCTTTCCCCTATTTGTTGGACGAAACGCAGCAAATCGCTAAAAACTATGACGCAGTCTGTACCCCAGATTTTTTTGGCTTTAACAACCAATTTGCGCTGCAATATCGTGGTCGCTTTGACGAAAGCCGCAAAGAAACCGCGCCTGAGAGTGCGCGCGATCTATTCAAAGCGATGAAGTTGATAGCAGAAACTGGACAAGGGCCAAAAGAACAAATTGCGAGTATAGGCTGTAGCATTAAGTGGAAAATTTAGCATAACTTTCTCAGGGAATGCCTAGCAGTATTGTTTAAGTTTTTAGTTTACCTACTGGGATAATTGGCATGTGGATGTGCCAAGCTCAGAAGAGCTCATGCTGTAACTGTCGCACTGTTAGGTTGGTAGATTGTTTGCATTGCAGTCCCTATAATGTGAGCGCAGTCGTAAGGAGGCTAGGCGGCGATTGCTTAAACACTTAATAAAAATACTAAAGGACCCAACTATGCATGCGTTTAAAAATATCTACAAATCCAGCTCTTTGATGCTTACCATGATGTCGCTACTTTTATTGTCAGGCTGTGCTCTCAATATGAAGGTGCCCATCAAAGATCCTTCACCATCTAATGCTTCACATCAGGTTGAAGCAGTTAAACAAACAGCACTTTTCTTTAAAGACGACCAGGCCGCATCTGATAAAGCAAAGCTTCTAGGCGGTACCATTCCTATGCAAATGGTTTACGATAACAAACCATTTGATGCGATACCGTGGATTGCGCAACATACTGTAAAAGAAATGGCAGCTAGAGGGTTGCCGGTGACATTGGCTACTGAGCCGACAGCGGCTACTAGTATATTGATTAAACGACTGCATATCGAAAATTATCGGTCTAATGGCTTTTCTCCTTTTGTAACATTTACATCGTTACGTGCTGAGGTGGAAACACCACAAGGCCCACGACGGGTAACCGCTTATATCAAGCGTGGTAAAGTGCCTGTCTGGAGTTTCGATGAAATCATTGATCCAACATATAACGCCCCACTTGGTTTGTTAACAAAGGAGTTTGCAGCCAAGCTTAACCAGCAGTTGTTTAACAGTGCAATCAGCGATGATCAAGTGCAAAGTTTAGTACAAAAGATCAATCAAAGCAGCGGTGCTGATGAAGGTGGCGCTTATCTGGATGTCTACCAACTTGGTTTTGGTAACAATGCGCTCGCAATTCCGGAGTTGGTGAAATATAGTGTGCACTCAAACGAATATGTGCGCCTGGCTGCAATTTCATCTCTTGGTATCTTAAAAGCGTCTGATCAAGTTGATTTTCTTAAAAAACTCTATGCATCAAAAGCAGGCCTATGGCAGGATCGTGCAATGGCACTAAAAGCATTGGGAGATATCGATACAGCTGAAACCCGCGCTTATTTGCAAGATCAGTGGGCATTGATACAAAATCGTACTGATAAAGAAGCAAATTGGACTAAAGAGATTTTAGCGTTGTACTTGTAGGGCGGCGTGTGTATGTAAGTCTTAATTCTATGGAGTCAAGTAACGTTTGACTCCATTTGAAGTTTTTGAGACATGCAGACTGGTTTTTCTTGAGATGGGGAAGTTTTATGGAGAGTTGTCATGGATAACCAAAAAGTTAAATGGGGTATTCTCGGGGCTGCACGTGTTAATGAGCGCTTACTTCCCGCTATCGTAGAAGCACCCAATTCGCAATTGGTGGCGATTGCAAGCAGACGTGCAGGTGCCGCCAAAGCCACGCTGGAAAAATATAAGCCGGGCACAGATGGTGTGACTTATTATGACGATTTAGATAGTTTAATTGCCGATAGCAATGTGGAAGCCATCTATTGCCCGATGTCGAATGAGGAGCATGCCGAGTGGGCGTTCAGGGCCATTCAAGCGGGCAAGCATGTGCTGATTGAAAAGCCGATGACTACTCAATTGGCAGATATTGGTGCGATTGAAGCAGCGGCTAGAGCCATGGGCGTGACAGTGATGGAGGGCTTTATGTATCGCTTTCATCCGCAACATGCCAAGATCAAAGCGTTGATTGACAGTGGGCTGATTGGCGATGTGCTTTCCTGTCGCGCCAGTTTCTCCTTTCTAATGCAACCAGCACGTATGTACCGTATCACTAGAAGCATGGTGGATGGTGGCGGTGCGATGTGGGATATTGGACCTTATGCGATTCATGCTTTACGCTGGGCGATGGGTTTGAACAATAGCGCCCAAAACGGTGTACCTGCTGAGCCGAAAAAAGTCGTGGCTTACGGCAAGCTCAACGAGCATGGTGCTGATGTAGTGGCGAGTGGCATTTTGGATTTTGGCGCGGATGCACAAGGTCGCGCACGTTATGGTCATTTTGATGTGAGTTTTGAGCGTGGCCGCAAAGCGGAATACGAAATCATTGGGGATAAAGGTTGGATCAAGTGCCACAATATGTGGGCTTACCCAACGGATGATCCAATAGTGAGCTGGGAAGCAGGCGGTAAGACGGAAACACTAGTACTACCCAAAGCCAATCACTTTAATTTGGAAATTGAGCACTTTAGCGATTGCGTGTTGAATAAGCGCGCGCCCTTACTTACGTTTGATGATGCCAAAGGCAATTGTCGTGCGATTGAAATGGTATTAGCCGCATTAGGTGCATAAAACTCTGTAGCTACGTAAAAAAGACGGGGCACATGGCCCCGTAAGTGGTTTCACCCTCTCCGTATTACAATACCCATTCAATAGTAACTATTGGATCACAACAATATCGTTTTTAACTGCAGTTACACCTTTGGTGTTTTTGGCAATTTTCACCGCTTGTTCTGCTTCAACTTGTGATTTAGCTGTACCGGAAAGCTGAACTAAGCCTTTGCTATCTGTTTCAACTTTAATGTCTGTTGCACTCACGGTTTTATCTTTTGCAAACTCTGCTTTTACTTTTGCTGTAATCACAGAATCACTCAACTTGGTTGAGACAGGATCGCCATCCGCAGCTAAAGCAATCAAAGGCATGGTTAATGCGCTTGCAATCAAAAGTTTTTTCAAATTTAATTTCATGATAGTTCCTTTTCTAACGGTTCAAAAAGATAGTGTGTAAAACACAGTGCCAATGTACGGCGATAGAACGGTAAGCAGAATAAGAAAATGACTGATATTGCCGTAAGAATTGGCTGACGTTGGACTACAGTGACGGCTGAGTGCGGATAGCTGACCACTTTTCAGCAAGCTGTTGAGACCGAAACATCTCTACAATAAAATCTACAAATACTCTGGTTTTGGCTGGCATGAGTTTTTTTGCTGCAAAATATAAGCAAATAGCGCCAGCTTCTGTATACCACTCGGGCAAGACTCGCACCAAAGCGCCATTTTCCAAGTGTCGTAATGCATGTGGCATCGGGACATGCGCAATACCTAGTCCGGCGATTGCGCTATTGCATAACATTTCGGGATCATTCAATGTAATACGTGGCGGAAGCTCTATGCTTACTTGCTCACCTGACGTTGATTTAAGATGCCAGGGCGTAGTGCGATTGGTTGTTTGAGAGTATCGGATCAGTGCATCAAGCTGCTGTAAATCAGTCGGTGATTTAGGGATGAACTTACGCGCGAGATATTGTGGTGAGGCGACAAGTATTAAGTGAATTTTAGCCAGCTCCCTGACTACAACGCCGGGGGCAATATCGATCCCGCCGCCAATCGCCGCATCAAAGCCTTCGCCAATTAAATCGACCTGACGATTATCAAAGCGCCAATCAGGTTTGATGGCTGGGTAGCGCTCCAAAAACTGCCCGAGTAAAGGCAAAATATGGTCGCGTCCAAAAGCCATTGCCATCCCCACTTTTAACGTGCCCGCAGGCTGCCCAGCCACAGTGCTCGTACTAGCAATGGCTGATTGAATGGCATCCAATCCACTCGCCACTTGTGCTAGAAATTGCTCCCCAGCTTCGGTGAGCGTCAAGCTACGGGTGCTACGGTGAAATAACCTGACGCCTAAATCTGCCTCTAGCTTAGCTACATTTTTACTCACGCCACCTGGGGTAAGACTCAATCTGCGTGCTGCGGCAGAAAAGCTTCCAAGCTCGGCGCTGCGTACAAATGACTCAATGCTACTTAATGTTTCCATGGCGGATAGCCCAATCAATCTTATACTTTTAGTATAAAGTATTTGTAATTATTAGTGGCTATTTTTAATCAAATCAAACATGCATACTGAACTCGTCGTTGCAATACATCATTCATTTAATTTAAGGAGTTCATCATGACAAACGCTACAAATAACACTTATCAACGTCTTGCAGGTAAAGTCGCCATTGTGACCGGCGCAAGTTCAGGAATTGGCCGCACCACTGCAAAATTATTTGCCAGCCATGGCGCAAAAGTAGTGGTGGCCGCACGGCGTGAGGCAGAGTTGGCTGCGCTGGTGGCAGAAATCGTGGCAGATGGCGGTGAGGCCATCGCATTTGCGGGAGATGTGCAATCAGAAGCGTTTGCCAAATCGCTGGTAGCGCTCACGGTTCAAAGTTTTGGCAAGCTAGATATTGCTTTTAATAATGCAGGCACATTGGGTGAGATCGGTGCCACACATGAAGTCTCACAACAAGGCTGGAACGAGACATTGGCAATCAACTTAACCAGTGCATTTTTAGGGGCTAAATATCAAATTCCGGAAATGGTTAAACAAGGCGGCGGCTCTATCATTTTCACCTCTACGTTTGTGGGCTATAGCGCTGCTTTTCCTGAGTTTGCAGCTTACGCTGCGAGCAAAGCAGGCTTGATTGGGCTAACACAGGCGTTGGCAACCGAGTATGGCCCTAAAGGCGTGAGAGTGAATGCTGTGTTGCCAGGTGCTGTAGATACTGATATGTATCGCGAGAAAAACAATACCGCAGAAGCACAGGCATTTTTAACTGGTATGCACGCACTTAAACGCGTGGGCAAGCCAGAAGAGATTGCGCAATCAGTACTCTATCTGGCTTCCGATGACGCCTCATTTGTGACCGGCACAGCATCATTAGTAGATGGTGGTTTATCCATAAATAGAACATAAGTGCATATTATTAAAATTTACATTAGCTCCCGACCATATCTATGGCGGGAGTAATGCATTGGTGTACAGCAATATGCGTCTTTGGGAGCAATTCTTCTACGTCAATCACTGATGTTCTGCTTGCCCAAATTGCCTATCTAAGCAATAATTTAGCCTTTGCAAAAAAGTGGTTATTCATCACCGCTTTTTTAAGAATTCAAGCAAGGTTTTATTGCATTAACTATAAGACCTCAAGTTACTAATTTTTCGGGAGACTACAATGGCAACGCGTAACGATCTAGCCAACGCCATCCGTGCGTTATCAATGGATGCAGTACAAAAAGCAAATTCCGGCCACCCAGGCGCGCCTATGGGCATGGCAGAAATTGCAGAAGTGTTGTGGAACCACAATTTGAGCCACAACCCAAACAACCCAAAATGGGCAAATCGTGACCGCTTCGTGTTGTCTAACGGCCATGGCTCCATGTTGATTTACTCATTGTTGCATTTGACAGGCTACAACCTGCCAATGGAACAAATCAAAACATTCCGTCAATTGCACTCACAATGTGCTGGTCACCCAGAATACGGATATGCAGAAGGCATTGAAACAACGACTGGTCCATTAGGCCAAGGGATTGCAAACGGTGTTGGTTTTGCAATGGCTGAGAAATTATTGGCTAGCCAATTCAACAAACCTGGCCACGACATTGTTGACCACTACACATACGTGTTCTTGGGCGACGGTTGTATGATGGAAGGCGTTTCTCATGAGGCTTGCGCATTGGCAGGTACATGGGGCTTAGGTAAATTGGTTGCATTCTGGGATGACAACGGTATTTCTATCGACGGTCATATCGAAGGCTGGTACACCGATGACACTGCAGGTCGTTTCACTGCTTACGGCTGGCACGTTCAGTCTGTAGATGGTCACGATGCAGATGCAATTCAAAAAGCCATCGAAGCAGCTAAAAAAGTAACAGACAAACCATCATTGATTTGCTGTAAAACAATCATTGGTAAAGGTTCTCCAAACAAATCCGGTTCACACGATTGCCACGGTTCTGCATTAGGCGAAGCCGAAGTTGCAGCTACACGTGCGGAAATCGGTTGGAGTGCAGAGCCATTCGTGATTCCAGAAGATGTATACGCTGGTTGGAACCAAAAAGACAAAGGCGCTAAACGCGAATCTGATTGGAACGCTAAGTTTGACGCTTACGCTAAAGCATTCCCAGCAGAAGCTGCAGAGTTCAAACGCCGTATGAGCAATGAGCTGCCAGCTAACTGGAAAGCAGAAACAGACAAAATCATCGCTGCTATCAACGAAAAAGCTGAAGGTGTTGCTTCACGTAAAGCATCACAAAATGCAATTACTGCATTAGCCCCATTATTGCCAGAGTTCTTAGGCGGTTCTGCTGACTTAACAGGTTCTAACTTAACAGCGGCGGCTAGCTTCAAACACGTCAGTGGTAAAGAGCCAGGTAACTATATCTCTTACGGCGTACGTGAGTTCGGTATGGCAGCCATCATGAACGGTGTTGCATTGCACGGTGGTTTATTGCCATTCGGCGGTACCTTCCACATGTTCTCTGACTACATGAAAAACGGCATGCGTATGTCTGCATTGATGCATCAACGCGTCATCTACGTATTGACACATGACTCTATCGGCCAAGGTGAAGACGGTCCTACGCACCAACCAGTAGAAAACACATCTGGCTTACGTTACATCCCACGTATGGATGTATGGCGCCCAGCTGATGCGACAGAAACAACCATTGCATGGGTTGCAGCAGTTGAACGTGCAGAAGGCCCAACCAGCTTGGTGCTTTCACGTCAAAACTTGCCAGGCGTTAAACACGATGCTAAAGACTTTGCTGCAATCCGCAAAGGTGGCTATGTGTTCTCTGACGTTGCAGGTAAGGCAGACGTGATCATCATTGCTAACGGTTCTGAGTTAGATTTGGCTGTGAAAGCTGCTGCTGAGTTGAATGCTGCCGGTACTAAAGTGCGTGTGGTTTCTATGCCATCTACAAACGTATATGACCGTCAAGACCAAGCTTACAAAGACAGCGTTCTGACACCAGGCGTTGTACGCGTGGCTGTTGAAGCTGCTCACCCAGACTTCTGGCGTAAATATGTAGGTTTAGAGGGTGCAGTAGTTGGTATCGATACCTTCGGCGAATCTGCTCCAGGCGGCGCACTGTTCAAACACTTCGGCTTCACAGTTGAAAATGTAGTGAATACAGTTAAGTCTGTTCTGTAATCTAGAACATTAGCTGCACAAAAAACCGCCTCTTAGAGAGGCGGTTTTTTTACATCTGAGGGTGTCTAATCTACTCGGTCGGGGTTTGTAAATATAAAGTGATAACTCTGTAAATATGTACTTTGTTATTTACTACTTGAGGGTCTTTATGTCTTTGTATTGTTTTTAGCATTATTAGAGGCTAATATTTCTTTGCAGATGCCATCTAGATGATAAATTAATTAATAATAAAGGCTCGGGGCGATATCCATAATACTATGCAAAATTTAATAAACTTCATTCCTAATCCGTTGGTTACGGGGGGAATCATTCTTTTATTATTAGGTCTGATATATAGAGTATTAATAAAGGAATTACTTAAACAAATAGTTGCTGCAATCTTCTCATCGGCTATTTCAGCAAAAACGGATCGAGTTACATTTCAGTTAAGGAAGGCGTTTTGTAACTTTCAAATTGAGTATGCAAGTTTCCATTTTGATTTAACACAAAAGCATTTACAACTGAAGAGTGCAGTAAGTATACAAAAGAAAAGTGCTGACCAATCTTTAGCTAAAAACAACGAAGAGGTTAAGAGATTATTTAAAGAGTTAAATGAAATCTTGGATTTTGATTACTCCAAGCTTCTAGGAGGTATCACTGAGCATATTAAAGATTATTTTTTGAAAACACGATATTCATCTCGACTCCCTCGGGTTTATATTCACATTCAGAATGATGAAAACAAACTTATAAACTTGCTACCTGATGGGGACTATACGGATGAGCCGAAAGATCCTGAAGATTACACAATATTTTCTAAAGTGATAGCTAGCGGCACGCCTTACCTAGATAACAACATAATATTTACCGCACTTAAAGATAGTGAATATAAACATGCAGGCTTGGATATTCTTAAGATTAATCAGACCATGGGCCTGTACTCTTGGAAGGTCTGGAAAAAAAGAATACCACAGCGTATTTATAGATTGTTCAGTGGTAAGCCTGACCTAGACCGGAATTGGAAAAGATGTTTTAAAAGTAATAAGCTAACTATTGATAATAGTTACAAGTCACACTTGGCAATACCTATAACATTTAGAGCGCATGCAGTAAAGAGTAAGTTAAACAAGGGATTTGTTAACTTGTTGCAACTTAGAGAAGATGGGCGCACAATTCTTGGTATTATAATTATTGATCATACAGATACGCATTATTTTGACCATAATGATGTTTTAGAACCGAAAAATATAGATGTTAATGTGATGTATCAGTTTGCAGACTTAATATCCTTACTTATTGTTTTGAAGTTGAACTTTTCTATTGGATCGAAAACATACAAGGAATGTTTGGAGGTATATGGTAATGAGTGATACTAAGACCCCTGTTCAAAATTCAAGGATGGAAATCACCAACAATAACGTTATGATTAAGTACGATCAGCAATCGATTAATCGTATTAGGAATTATTATATTAATAATGTTGCCAAGCTTAACTCAGAAAATCTTGACTCTATAAACACATCTAAAAAGATAGTTGAAACTAAATAGTACTGAGTAGCCATGCTAGCGGAGTTACGTTCAAACAGGTTACACATTTGGAGATGGATCTAATTGTTTGTATTCATTTTAGATGCCTCCATGTCACTATAAATGCTGTGTGCATTACATTTTCTAATATTTAACAAGTTTTGAGCACTTTATTAAAATTAATTAGAAGTAGAAAATGTGGCATATCACTAGAGGTTTAATTAAATCCATAACAATTGGTACTCTGATAATTTATTAATCTATAGTTATTTTACAGCTCAGGTCTTTCCACATGCGAACCGAAAACGCCCCAGCACCAAAAACCATTTATTTAAGAGACTACATAGCTGCGCCATATCTAGCTGCACAGGTCAATTTGAGTTTTAACCTGTTGCCGGGCAAAACCATTGTCACGTCTGTAGTGAAGTACGTGAAAAATCCGGCGGGCGTTTCAAATGATTTGGTGCTGGATGGTGATGACCAAACAATCGTTTCGGCCGCAATAAATGGTCAGCCATTTGATGGCTATACTGTGGCAGATGGTCAGATGACGCTTGTGAACCCTGGCGATGAATTTACGTTAACCATCGTCAGCGAAATTGATCCGGCGGCCAATACGGCTTTGGAAGGCTTGTATCAATCGCAAGGTAACTATTGCACGCAGTGCGAGGCGGAAGGCTTTAGACGCATTACGTATTATCAAGACCGTCCGGATGTATTGAGTGTGTTTACCGTACGCATTGAAGCGGATGCCAAGTTGTATCCGGTGTTGCTCTCAAACGGTAATTTGCAGGAAGAGGGTGGTTTGCCGGATGGCCGACATTTCCGCGTCTGGCATGACCCATTCCCCAAGCCTTGCTATTTGTTTGCGTTGGTGGCGGGTGATTTGGAGCGCGTGGCGGATACGTTTACGACCATGACGGGCCGCAAGGTGGATTTGCATATTTATGTGCGGGCGGGCGATGAAAAGCAGTGCGACCACGCGATGGCATCACTGAAAAAATCCATGAAATGGGATGAGCAAGTGTATGGCCGCGAGTATCAGCTGGATTTGTTCAACATTGTCGCGGTGAGCGATTTTAATATGGGTGCGATGGAAAACACCTCGCTCAATATTTTCAATACGGCGCTGATGTTGGCGCACCAAGAAACCGCGACCGACAGCGATTTTATGAGCGTGGAAGGCGTGATTGGTCATGAATACTTTCACAACTGGACTGGTAATCGCGTGACTTGTCGTGACTGGTTTCAGCTATCTTTGAAAGAAGGGTTTACCGTGTTCCGTGATCAGGAGTTCAGTGCGGATTTGAATTCGCGCGCGGTGCAGCGGATTGATGATGTGAACGGCTTACGTCGCTTGCAGTTCCCAGAGGATGGCAGCCCGTTGGCACACTCCGTACAGCCGGATCAATTTATAGAAATCAGCAACTTTTACACTAAAACCATTTACGAAAAAGGCGCTGAGCTGATCCGCATGCAGCATACTTTGCTGGGTGCCGAGACGTTCCGCAAGGCGACTGATTTGTATTTTGACCGCTATGACGGCCACGCAGTCACCTGCGATGATTTTGTGCAGTGCATGGCCGATGCTTCTGGCCGCGACATGTCGCAATTCTTCCGCTGGTATAAGCAGGCGGGTACGCCAACGCTGCAAATCAGCTGCCATTACGATGCTACACAGCAACGTTATACGCTGAGCTTTCAGCAATCGCAGCCAGATACGCCGGAGCAGACCAATAAACAACCGCTGCATATTCCGGTAGCCGTAGGCCTGCTAGATGCAGCCGGAAAAGAAATTCTGCCCACCCGCGTGCTGGAAGTCACCGAGCGTGAGCAAGCATTCACTTTCGATGGCATTGCCGCTAAGCCTGTGCCTTCTATCTTGCGTGGGTTCTCGGCACCCGTGAAGTTGGTGACAGATTTAAGTGACGATGATTTGCGTTTATTACAAGTGCACGACACTGATGGCTTTAACAAATGGGAAGCCGGGCAAACATTGGCGTTGCGCACGATTGAACGCGTGATGGCCAACCCAGATGCGGATATTTCGCAATATGTGGCTGACGTTGGTGCATTGGTTGCGCAAGGGCTAGAAGGCAAGGGCGACAAAGCCTTGCTAGCACGTGCGTTGACTTTACCAATGATAGGCGTAATAGGTCAGCATCAGGCTGTGATTGATCCTGCTGCCATTGATGCGGCGCGTACTGCGATTATTCATCAGATTAAACGTGCGCATAAAGTGGCATTGAAAGCGCTTTATGACGCCAATGGTAACCCCGGCCAGTTCTTGATTACTCCAGAAGCCATGGGCCGCCGTGCCTTGCAAAGTGCTGTGCTGGAGATAATTACTTCTACTAACGGTACCGGTTGTGCGGCGCTTGCCAAAGCGCATTACGATGCTGCAGATAATATGACGGATCGCGTGACGGCTTTGGCTTGCCTAGCCGATAGTAGTCAGCCACAACGTGCCGAAGCCTTGGCTGACTTTTATGCGCGTTTTAAACATTACCCTTTGGTGGTGGATAAGTGGTTCTCGTTGCAGGCTATTGCCAATCGTGAGCAGATTTTTGATGACCTAACCATGCTGCGTAACCATGCTGACTTTAACCTCAAGAATCCAAACCGAGTGCGCTCCTTATATACCGCGTTTGCTATTAACAATCCGGTTAAATTCCATGACCCTAGCGGCAAAGGCTACACCTTCTTGCGTGATGCGATTATTGAATTGAATGCGATTAATCCGCAGATCGCTGCGCGCATGGTTACGCCATTACGTGAATGGAAACGCTATACCCCAGCGTTGCAGGCGCACATGCAAGCCGCCCTGCAAGCGGTGCTAGATACGCCAGACTTGTCGAACGATGTATTTGAGATCGTCAGCAAGAGCTTGAAAGGTTAATTCATTCAGCAGCTAAGAGAGAAAGGCGTATATGGCATACGCCTTTTTTATGATGGTTGTGCAGTTATGCTTCCGCGTATGCCCACCTTCATCTCTTACGACCAAACGTATTCTGAGTGCAGCTGATCACACGTTTTCCATTCTAGTGATGCACATTTTCCAATCACCTTGTAGGCACACTGTAAAAAAATGTAGTTCATGCCGCTAAATCGTGCCAAAAACATGAATAGTACTTTGATTTAGCTTGGTATTACCCAAAAGGGCCTCTGTAAGAGCGCACCATTATTTGGTAAACTGAGCGTAAGTAAAGTAGTTCATTAAAAAAGCAATGTTAGGGGTCATTATGGGGGTTCGTGTTGGTATTAACGGCTTTGGCCGTATCGGTCGTATGGTATTGCGTGCAGCAGTTCTAGAAGCAGAGTTTGGTGATATTGAGATAGTGGCTATTAATAGTTCGTATGACATTGAATACATCATGTACATGCTGAAATATGATTCTGTACATGGACGCTTTAACGCAAAGGTAGAAGCAGACAACGGACACTTGTTAGTCAACGATAAAAAGATATACCTGACTGCTGAGCGTGATCCCGCCAACATTGATTGGACTGCGGCTGGTGGTGTAGATGTCGTGGTCGAGTCTACCGGTGCGTTTTTAACACAAGATACCTGTAGTCCTCACCTGAAGCGTGGTGCCAAAAAAGTAGTGCAATCTGCACCGGGTAAGGACGACACGCCGATGTATGTCTACGGTGTGAATCATCAAGAGTATCAAGGGCAGGCGGTGATTTCTGCTGCTTCCTGTACCACCAATGGCTTGGCGCCGCTAGCCAAAGTGTTGAATGACAGCTTTGGCATCAAGCGTGGTTTGATGACCACAGTGCACGCGGCTACAGCTTCGCAATTAACGGTAGATGGCACCTCTAAAAAAGATTGGCGCGGTGGCCGTAGCGTGTTCGAGAATATTATTCCTTCCAGCACTGGCGCAGCCAAAGCAGTAGGCAAAGTCATTCCAGCGCTGAATAAAAAGCTGACCGGGATGGCGTTGCGTGTGCCAAGCGCGGATGTTTCCGTAGTGGATTTAACGGTTGAATTGAATGTAGAAACTACCTATGAAGCCATCTGTGCCGCCATGAAAGCGGCATCGGAAGGTGAAATGAAAGGTGTACTTGGGTATACCAGTGATAAAGTGGTTTCTACGGATTTTCGTGGCAGCCCGGAAGCTGGCGTGTTTGATGCCGATGCTGGCATTATGCTGGACAGCACGTTTGTCAAAGTCATCGGTTGGTATGACAATGAATACGGATACACCTGCAACCTGATGCGTTTAGTACAACATATTTCAAAATAGCGGTAAAAGCGAGATGCCTCACGGTATCTCGCATCTTTCTTGCTTCATCGACTATCTCGCAGCGGCAAATGCGTTGCTTCACATGTTAGGAGTACATCATGCAGTTCATCAAAATGACGGATTTAGACTTAAAAGGTAAGCGCGTCTTTATCCGTGCCGACTTAAATGTCCCCGTGGCCGATGGTAAAGTCACATCGGATGCGCGTATTACTGCATCGATGCCGACCATTGAGTTTGCGTTGAAAGCCGGGGCCAAAGTCATGGTGACTTCGCACTTAGGTCGTCCGGAAGAAGGTATCTACTCTGAAGAGAACTCCTTGCAGCCAGTGGCGGATGTGATGGCGGCCAAATTGGGGAAACCAGTGCGTTTAGTCAAAAATTGGCTTGCACCCAACGCCCCTGAAGATAGCTTGACGGTTGAAAATGGGCAACTCATTCTGCTCGAGAACTGTCGCTTTAACGTAGGCGAAAAGAAAAATAATGATGAGCTGGCAAAAAAATACGCGGCCTTGTGTGATGTGTTTGTCATGGATGCATTTGGTACTGCGCACCGTGCAGAAGCCTCTACCCATGGCATTGCAAAGTTTGCCCCGGTAGCCTGCGCGGGTATTCTGCTGACAGAAGAGTTGGAAGCGCTGACCAAAGCACTACTGAGTCCAGCACGTCCAATGGTAGCGATTGTTGGCGGCAGTAAAGTGTCTACCAAACTCACGGTACTAGAAAGCCTGTCCGAAAAAGTAGATCAATTGGTGGTGGGTGGCGGCATTGCCAACACGTTCTTAAAAGCCTCTGGAAAACAAATCGGAAAATCACTGAATGAAGATGAGTTAGTGCCCATTGCTAAGGCATTAATGGAAAAAATGTCCAATCGTGGTGCAACAATTCCGATTGCTGAGGACGTTGTCTGTGGCAAAAAATTTGATGCCAATGAACCTGCTGTATTAAAAAATGCAGCCGATGTTGCAGCCGATGACATGATTTTTGACATTGGGCCAAAGTCTGCACAAGCGCTGGCGGACATTATTATGAACGCCGGTACAGTGGTGTGGAATGGCCCGGTAGGGGTGTTTGAATTTGACCAATTTGGCGCTGGCACCAAAACCATTGCCAATGCCATTGCAACCACCAAAGCCTTTACCCTTGCGGGTGGTGGCGATACCATTGCTGCGATTCAGAAGTACGATATGTACGATAAAGTCAGTTATATCTCTACCGCAGGAGGGGCATTTTTGGAGTTTTTAGAAGGTAAAAAACTGCCCGCGGTAGAAATTTTAGAGCAGCGTAGCCAGTCATCACGATAAGATTGTTGCGAACTTACTTCAATTTTTGCACTCATTCATTAGAGTGTCATTCACGCAATTTACAATCCTGATATTGAAATAGCCTCAATAGAGGCTATTTTTTTTGAATCTAGCATTAAAGTTGCTTAAACCGTAGTAATGCTGAATGTTTTGGAGAACCAATCATGGCTGCTGTACGTGTAGGTATTAATGGATTTGGGCGCATTGGCCGTATGTTTTTACGTGCGGTGATGAATGAAGAAGAGTTCAGCGACATCGATATTGTTGCGATTAACGGTATCGAAGCCCCTGAATACATGCTCTATATGCTGAAGTACGACTCTGTGCATGGGCGGTTTCAATACGATGCGCATTTTGAGGGCGAGTTCTTGGTAGTGGACGGCAAGAAAATACGCCTCTCTTCCGAAAGCGACCCTGCCAATATTCCTTGGGCAGCTGCCGGTGTGGACGTAGTAGTAGAGTGCACCGGCGTGTTCTTAACGCAAGCGACTTGCCAAGCCCACATTCAGCAAGGCGCAAAAAAAGTGGTGCAGTCAGCGCCAGGTAAAGATGACACGCCTATGTTTGTGTATGGCGTGAACCATGCAGATTATAAAGGGGAGGCCATTGTTTCCGCCGCCTCTTGTACCACCAATGCATTGGCGCCTATTGCCAAAGTGCTGCACGATGCCTTTGGCATTAAGCGTGGCTTGATGACGACCATTCACGCAGCAACGGCATCCCAAAAAACCGTAGACGGTACCTCCAACAAAGACTGGCGTGGTGGCCGCGGTGTATTTGAGAATATCATTCCGTCGAGTACTGGCGCGGCAAAAGCGGTGGGTAAAGTGATTCCTGCACTCAATAAAAAACTGACCGGGATGGCCATGCGTGTGCCGACGGCAGATGTGTCTGTTGTGGATTTAACGATTGAGCTAGAGCAACCTACCACTTATGAGGCCATTTGTGAGGCCATGCAAACTGCGGCAGACACGCATCTTAAAAGTGTGCTGGCTTACACCGATGAAAAAGTAGTCTCAACCGATTTTCGCGGTGCGCCTGCCGCCAGTATTTTTGATGCGGACGCAGGCATTATGCTTGATCCAACCTTTGTCAAAATTGTGAGTTGGTACGATAATGAGTATGGATATACTTCCAATTTAATACGGTTGGTGCAGCATATTTCAAAATACAAAGCGCCTGTCAGAATTATCCAAATGGAGGATTTAGATTTCGCCGAGTCTGTTTAACGCATCTATCTGGGTGCCTGTCATTGAAGCGTGTGTTTGGTGCTAAAGCAACATAAAGAGCACATGCGTCAAATGTAGCGAATCTAAATGCAAAGATACTGGTCAAACAAGGGAAGTCATGTTACTTCCCTTTTGGCTTTTGGGAATACGACTATGCAACGAAAAACAAAAATTGTAGCAACCTTGGGGCCGGCAAGTGCTTCCGAGGAAAAGATAGCGCGTTTACTACGTGCTGGCGTCAATGTGGTGCGACTCAATTTTTCCCACGGTACTGCTGAGTCGCACATGGAACGTGCCGCGCTGGTGCGCGCTATTGCAGAAAAAATGCAGCTGCATGTGGGCGTGCTGTGTGATCTGCAAGGGCCTAAGGTGCGCATTGGTAAATTTGAGCATCAAAGCGTCACGCTCAAAAGTGGCGACTTGTTTGTGCTGGATGCCGACTGTGCGCTGGGTGATCAGCAGCGTGTTGGATTGGACTACCAAAACCTGCCACGTGAGGTAAAAGAAGGCACTGTTTTGTTGCTAGATGATGGACGCATCACGCTGGAAGTGAATCGCGTACGCGGCAATCAAATTTACTGCGTGGTGCTGGCCGGCGGCGAGCTTTCTAACAACAAAGGTATTAACCTGCAAGGTGGTGGTTTGGCGGCTGAGGCGCTCACGGCCAAAGACATTGCGGATATTCAAACGGCCGTTGCGCTCGATGCGGATTACATTGCTATTTCTTTCCCTAAAAACGCAGCAGACATGGCGCGTGCACGCACGCTCATACAAAAAGCCGGTGGGCATGCCAGTTTGGTGGCTAAAATTGAAAGGGCCGAGGCGATTGAGCACTTGGAATCCATTATCGATGCTTCTGAAGTGGTGATGGTGGCACGCGGAGATTTGGGTGTTGAGGTTGGAGATGCCGCAGTGCCTGGCTTGCAAAAACGCATTATTCGCTTAGCACGAGCCCGTAATAAGTTGGTGATTACGGCCACACAAATGATGGAATCTATGATCCACAATCCAATTCCTACCCGTGCAGAAGTGTCAGATGTCGCCAATGCTGTGCTGGATGGCACCGATGCTGTGATGTTGTCTGCTGAAACAGCTAGTGGTAATTACCCTGTGGAAACGGTAGAGGCGATGGACCGCGTTTGCTTGGAAGCCGAAAAAGAATACGAAAGTATGCATCATATTGAGCGCAGAGCGCATGAGCATCACCGCGTGGATGAAGCGATTGCCGCCGCCGCTGTGTTTACTGCGCGTAACTATCGCGTCAAAGCGATTGTAGCGCTTACCGTCTCTGGCAACTCTGCACAGTGGTTATCGCGTGCAGATTGCGCCGTACCTATTTACGCCATGTCGCCCGATTTACACGCGCGTCGTAAGCTGACATTGCACCGAAATGTGTTCCCATTTGCGATTTGCCAGCAAGACCGCAGTCGAGATGAAATATTTTCGGATATCGAGTCTGTGCTGACAGCAGCGCAACTGGTACATACAGGAGATGAAGTGTTGGTGACCTATGGTGAGCCCTTTGGCACCTTGGGTGGGACAAACTCGCTTAAGGTGATTCAGATTGGCGCGCCACAAGTGAACACATCAGCACCGTAAAAAAATAGCTTCAAAGCCATGCGCAATTTATAATAACGTTCTTTCTTGCTAAATCACTCATCATGACATCACCATTACTGAATACCAGTCTCAGCAGTCTTAAACGCATTCATCAAGGCAAAGTGCGTGATATTTACGATATAGACGCAAACACCATGTTGCTAATTAGTACAGACCGCTTGTCTGCATTTGATGTGATTTTACCGACCGGGATTCAGAACAAAGGGGCCATGTTGACGCAAATGGCTAACTTCTGGTTTAAAAAGCTGGCACATGTTGTACCTAATCACTTAACCGGTATTGATCCTGATGATGTGGTGTCGACACCAGAAGATAAAGCGCAATTAGGTAGCAGGGCCGTGGTGGTAAAAAAGCTTAAACCTTTGCCGATTGAAGCGATTGTACGTGGCTATTTAGTAGGCAGTGGCTGGAAAGAATATAAAGCCAAAGGTACAGTGTGCGGCATTGCATTGCCTACAGGCTTGCAAGAGGCTTCACAATTGCCGACACCCTTGTTTACGCCTTCAAGCAAAGCGGCAGTAGGTGAGCATGATGAGAATATTACGTTGGCGCAATGTGCTGATTTGATTGGTGCTGAACGTGCGGCAGAAGTGGCTAAAGTCGCTATTCAATTGTATTCAGAAGCCGCCGCGTATGCGCTGACCAAGGGCATTATCATCGCCGATACCAAATTTGAATTTGGGCTTGATGAGAAGGGCGTCCTGCATGTGATGGATGAAGTGCTGACACCCGATTCATCACGTTTCTGGCCACTGGAAAGTTATCAAGTGGGCAGTAACCCACCCAGTTACGATAAACAATATGTGCGTGATTGGTTAGAAAGCACAGGCTGGAACAAATCCCCACCAGCCCCAGCGTTGCCTGACGATGTTGCCAAACGTACTTCTGATAAATATCTGGAAGCGTTTGAAAAACTTACCGGTCAGCCGCTACCTGCTTAATTATTCATGCTACAGCGCCTAAAAGAAATCGCAGGTAAACTCAAGGCTGAGTTTGATTTCTATCGGCGCTTACAACAGCACCCACAAACGCCTGCATTAGCAAAAGCGTTATTGTGGTTGGCCATTGGTTATTTGCTGTTACCGTTTGATTTGATTCCAGATTTTCTGCCTGTGATTGGTCAGTTAGATGAAGTCATCATTATTCCACTGTTAATCTATTGCGCGGTCAAACTTACGCCAGAGGCTGTATTGGCGGAATGTAGAGCGGTCACATAGCGTGCAACTCTGGCAGCTGATCACCAACTTTGATGCACATCTGCCGGCCTTGGTAGGCATGTATTCTGGTTGGATTTATTTGATTGTCTTCTCAGTTGTTTTTTTGGAAGTGGGCGTGCTGCCGTTATTTTTCTTACCCGGCAACCCTTTTGTATTTGTGTGCGGCGCAGTGTGGGCAGCCTCACAACTTAGCCTAATTCTACTATTGGTTGTCCTAGTATCAGCTGCCGTACTAGGCAGTCTATTGGGATATTATCTGGGGAACACGGTTGGTCATGCATTATTCACACGGTATCTAGCATGGCCGAATGAATCTGCGCTGAAAAAAACGCGTCAATTTTTTGAGCGACATGGTGAAAAAAGCTTTATTTTCTCTTTGTTTCTACCGGTCATTCGTACGCTTGCGCCATTTCTTGCGGGCGTATCTCATATGCAATTGCATCGATTTTTCTATTCAAGCGTCATCGGTTCCTTAGTGTGGGTGCTAGTGTGCGTGTTAGCCGGTTATTATTTTGGGCATCTTGGTATCATTCAACACCACTTAGGCTTGATTACATTGTTGGGCTTAGCATGCTTAGTAATGGCTGTTTTGCTTAAAAAAGGCTGGGATGTTTGGATAAAATCCAATAAAGCCCAGTAAAGATGAAGATTGGCAATAATCTAGCAACAAATTTCGCCTATAATTCCGCTTTTATTTTTCTCAATCACGGGTTCTATTTAACATGTCGCTCAATTTAGTGCCGTCTGGCAAAGATCTTCCTAATGATTTTAACGTTATTATCGAAATTCCTATGCAGGGTGACCCTGTAAAATACGAAGTCGATAAAGAGAGTGGTGCGATTTTTGTGGATCGCTTTATGGGTACTTCTATGCAATACCCATGTAACTACGGTTATATCCCTCACACTTTGGCTGATGATGGCGACCCGGTAGATGTATTGGTGATTACGCCTGTGCCTTTGTTACCAGGTGTAGTAGTGCGTTGCCGTGCATTGGGTATGTTGAACATGACGGATGAAGCTGGTGGCGATGCAAAATTGCTCGCAGTGCCTGTGGAAAAAGTCTGTGGTCTATATGCTTATCAAAAAACCTATAAAGATGTTTCACCATGGCGTTTGGAAATGATCTCTCATTTCTTTGAACATTACAAAGATTTGGATAAAGGCAAATGGGTGAAAATTGAAGGCTGGGAAGGCATTGAAGAGGCGCATAAAGAAATTATGGATGGCGTTGCACGCTACAACACAGCGGAAGTAAAACCAGCGTTCTAATTCTGTGTACTTCATCTGAAGATACAGTAATAAAAAAGGCAGCTTAAGCTGCCTTTTTTATTACGAGAAAAATAGACTACACATGCAACAGCGGCACGATCAATAGCGCCACAATATTAATGATTTTAATCAGCGGATTCACGGCTGGACCCGCAGTATCCTTGTAGGGGTCACCCACTGTATCGCCAGTTACCGCTGCTTTATGCGCATCAGAACCTTTACCGCCATGATGACCATCTTCGATATATTTCTTGGCGTTATCCCAAGCACCACCACCAGTACACATGGAGATGGCGACAAATAAACCAGTGACGATGGTACCCATTAGTAAGCCGCCCAATGCTACAGGGCCAAGCAATAACCCTACAGCAATTGGCGCTACTACCGGCAATAATGAAGGAATCATCATTTCTTTGATAGCGGCGGTCGTCAGCATATCCACGGCTTTGCCGTACTCTGGTTTGGCTGTGCCTTCCATGATGCCTTTGATATCGCGGAACTGACGGCGCACTTCTTCCACCACTGCGCCAGCAGCACGGCCAACAGCCTCCATCGCCATCGCAGCAAATAAGAATGGAATCAAACCGCCGATGAATAAACCAATGATGACCATCGGATCGCTCAAGTCAAACTTCACATCAATACCTGCGCCTTGTAGTTTATGCGTGTAATCGGCAAACAATACCAACGCGGCTAAGCCAGCAGAGCCAATCGCATACCCTTTCGTTACAGCCTTAGTGGTATTGCCTACTGCATCCAACGGGTCTGTCACATCACGCACGCTGCTTGGGAGTTCTGCCATTTCAGCAATACCGCCAGCGTTATCGGTAATGGGGCCATAGGCATCTAGTGCCACCACAATACCAGCCATGCTCAACATTGCAGTAGCGGCAATAGCAATACCATATAAACCACCCAAATGGTAAGAGGTGTAAATGGCGAGACACACTGCCAATACAGGCCATGCCGTAGATTTCATGGACACGCCAATGCCTGCAATAATGTTGGTTGCGTGACCAGTGGTAGATGCTTGGGCTACGTGCTTCACCGGTGCGTAATCAGTACCGGTGTAGTACTCCGTAATCCATACCAATGCGGCTGTTAAGATTAAACCTACGGCACAAGCGCCAAATAATGCTTGGCTAGTAACTATTTTGTCTCCATACGTGATGCCTTCGGGAAATAGGTGCTGTGTGACAAAGTAGAAGGCGATCAGTGACAACACGCCTGCAACGGCTAAGCCTTTATAAAGTGCAGGCATCACGTTTTTCATGCCTAGTGAGGCTTTCACAAAGAAGCAGCCGATGATAGAGGCGACAATCGATACCGCGCCCAATAGCAGTGGATAGATCACGGCGTTGGCACCTGCTTCTGCCGCCATTAAGCCACCGAGTACCATCGTCGCAATTAAGGTCACCGCATACGTTTCAAACAAGTCGGCGGCCATCCCGGCACAGTCGCCCACGTTGTCACCGACGTTATCGGCAATCACTGCAGGGTTGCGTGGGTCATCTTCCGGAATCCCCGCTTCCACTTTGCCCACTAAGTCTGCACCCACGTCTGCACCCTTGGTAAATATACCGCCACCTAAACGCGCAAAGATTGAAATTAATGATGAGCCAAAGGCCAATCCAATCAATGGGTTAAGATCGGTTGCATTTTCTGCGCCCAGATACATATAAAAACCGGCTACGCCTAGTAAGCCTAAGCCTACTACTAACATGCCAGTGATGGCGCCGCCTTTAAACGCTACGTCTAATGCTGGTCCAATGCCATTGGTGGCTGCCTGAGCGGTGCGCACATTGGCTTTCACCGAGACATTCATACCAATAAAGCCACAAGCGCCGGAAAGGATGGCGCCGACGACAAAACCAATCGCGGTATCCACATTTAAAAATTTTGCAATTAATACAGCCAGTACCACGCCCACAATAGCAATTGTCTTGTATTGACGTGCTAAATAGGCGGCTGCTCCTTGTTGAATCGCGCCTGCAATTTCTTGCATGCGCGCATTGCCTGCTGGTAACCCCGAAATCCATTTACTCATTACTACGCCATACAGTACTGCTAATACAGCTGCAGCAATGGCAATCATTAAAGCGACTGACATGACTTCTCCTAATTTATCGTTGTAAATTTGAAACGTAATTGAAATGCTTAATTAATTGCTAACCAGTTGTAAGAAATTGTAAGAATTATGTAACAACTGATTTCATTATGGCACTAAACAACTAGCGCGACAACCAACGGATTTTTGGATACAAATTGCAAGAAGAATACGAGTGTTGGTGAGTATTTGGACTGGCCCGCATCCGCAGCAGGGTGAGCGTTACTCACTGCTTTTGGCGGCCAGTTTTTTCAGGATGTCACCAAGCGGGGTGCCTGCAATCGTATTGGCATAGCGATTCAAATGTTGCGCGCCAGATGAACTGAGTTTGATTGCGCGTTTGGTGCGTGGTTTAGGGGTAGATTTTACTTGCACTTTCACCTTAATTACAGTAACTTTACAATGCTTGAATTGGCCAATTGTTTTTTGGGAATTTTCCAATGCTTTCAATAGGCTAGCTTGCATAAGTTTGATTTTACTTGCAACGCTGGCATTGGTCGCAAAGACGGTTAGCACGCCATCATTGAGTATATTGGCAGTACTGTTATCCGCTAAAAAATCGGGCACAGACGTTAGCCAAAACGCATTGATGAGCGCCTTCTCTCCCGCTTGTTGCGTGAGTTGATTCAGTTGGTTGTGTTGACCAAAAATCGCATTCAATTTATGCATAACGTTACAGAGGCAATAGGTAGCAATGAATATTATCTTAGTTTCAAACAAAATGGCAAAAGCCAAGAGCTTAAATGCATGGCAAGCAGGGAGTTTGGTGGCTGCACTGGTGTTATTACCAGTGTTGATGATTTTACTATTTCTGACCCCCAAGCAAACCATTAAAGAGCAAGGCGTTAAAGCCATGTTGCCCCCGCATTTAAAGGGGACTATCCTTTCATCACAAAGCCATTTGGATGCGTATGCCAAACAAATCGGCGAGTTACAAGCGCGCATTATGCGTTTGGATGCACAGAACCAACGCCTAGCGAAACTGGCCGGTGAGAAGCCTCAACAAACACCACAAACTGAACAAACGCCTCAAGTGTTGGACCCGAACCGTGGTGGTCCGTTAATACATGAAAAACCTATGTCTGAGTCAGACTTGATCGCGGCGATTGAAGAATTGATGAATACCGTAGATGCCCGGGATGAATACCAAAGCGTGATTGAAGCAAAAATCTTGCAGCAGAGCGTGCTGAAAGACATGCTGCCTAACAGTAGCCCAGTGCGCGCTGGCTACAACTCTTCCAGCTATGGTTGGCGTATCGATCCATTTAACGGACACAAAGCGTTTCATGAAGGCTTGGATTTTCCGGCGGATACTGGCACGCCGATTCTGGCCGCAGCTGACGGAATTGTGACAGCCGCAGAGCAAACGCCGGATTATGGTAATATTGTAAAGATTCAGCATGGTTCAGGATTAGAAACACGCTATGCCCATGCCTCCAAAATCATAGTGAAAGTGGGGGATCGCGTGGTCAAGGGTCAGCAAGTTGCGCTAGTAGGCAATACTGGCCGATCTACCGGCCCACATTTGCATTATGAAATACGTTTAAACGGTAATGCTTTAGACCCGCGCCAATACTTAAACAGAAGTGCAGGCTAATCAGCGTAATAAGAAAAACGCAATGAATTTGAAATTATTAATTTAATCCCCATCTGTATATCAATATTTTAATTTAACACTATTTTTTAGGTTTCCGTCCTTACGGAAAGTTGGTGCCTCTTCATGTTATCCACGTTGTTCAAAAAATTTTTCGGTAGTCGTAATGAAAGGCTGATTAAACAATACAGCCAAGCTGTTAAAGACATTAATGCCTTAGAGCCTACTATCGAAGCATTATCAGATGATGCATTGCGTGCAAAAACAGAAGAGTTTAAACAACGTTATCAACAAGGCGAAACGCTAGAGCAATTGTTGCCAGAGGCGTTTGCCGTTGTGCGCGAAGGCAGTCGTCGTGCTTTAGGTATGCGTCATTTTGATGTGCAGTTGATTGGCGGTATGGTGCTGAACGCAGGAAAAATTGCGGAGATGCGTACCGGTGAAGGTAAAACCTTAGTCGCTACATTGCCTACGTATTTGAATGCATTGACTGGTAAAGGCGTACACGTTGTGACCGTCAACGATTACCTCGCCAAGCGTGATGCGGAGTGGATGGGTAAGCTCTACAATTTCCTTGGTTTAACCGTTGGCATTAACTTATCGCAGATGCCGCATGATGTGAAACAACAAGCGTATGCTGCGGACATCACTTACGGCACCAATAACGAGTTTGGCTTTGACTACCTGCGTGACAATATGGTGTTTAGCCGCGAAGAGCGTGTACAGCGCACATTAAGTTATGCGTTAGTGGATGAAGTGGACTCGATTTTAATTGATGAGGCGCGTACGCCATTGATTATTTCTGGTCAAGCTGAACACAGTATTGATTTGTATCACCAAATTAACGCCGTAGCATTACAGCTGACAGCGCAAAAAGAAGAAGAGGGTGAAGGCGACTATTGGGTTGATGAAAAAGCCCAAACAGTGACTATGAGTGAAGCAGGTCACGAGCATGCTGAGCAAATCTTAACTAGCTCAGGGTTGTTACCAGAAGGCTCAAGTTTATACGAAGCTGCCAATATTACCTTGGTACATCATTTGTACGCATCATTGCGTGCGCAAAACCTATTCAATAAAGATCAGCACTATGTGGTACGTGATGATGAAGTGATTATCGTGGATGAGTTCTCCGGTCGTATGATGCCGGGTCGTCGCTGGTCTGATGGTTTACACCAAGCAGTGGAGGCGAAAGAAGGCGTTGCGATTCAAAAAGAGAATCAAACCTTAGCTTCAATCACCTTCCAAAATTATTTCCGCATATATGCCAAACTAAGTGGCATGACAGGTACGGCGGATACTGAAGCTTATGAATTTAATCAAATTTATAACTTAGAGACCGTGGTAGTGCCAACACATCGCCCGATGCAACGTAAAGATGCAATGGACAAGGTGTATCGCACAGCGATGGAAAAATACAATGCGGTCATTGAAGATATTAAACAGTGTCAGGCAAAAGGTCAGCCAGTGCTGGTGGGTACTACCTCCATTGAAAACTCTGAGTTAATTTCTAATTTACTGACCAAAGCCAAACTAGAGCACCAAGTATTGAACGCTAAACAGCATGAGCGTGAAGCGCATATTGTGGCTGAAGCGGGTCGTCCGGGCGTGATTACCATTGCGACCAATATGGCAGGCCGTGGTACAGACATTGTGCTGGGTGGCAATCCGGAAGCGGCGATTCACGCAGTGAATCAAGATGCCGACTTGAGTGAAACGCAAAAGCAAACCAAAGCAGAGCAATTGAAAGCAGAGTGGCAGCAACGTCATGATGCAGTGCTGGCTTCAGGCGGCTTGCATATTATTGGTACGGAGCGTCATGAATCGCGTCGTGTGGATAACCAGTTGCGTGGTCGTGCCGGTCGTCAAGGTGATCCTGGATCTAGCCGTTTCTATTTATCGTTAGACGATCAATTATTACGTATTTTCTCCGGCGAGCGTGTGTCTGCCATTATGGCCAGATTGAATATGCCAGAAGGAGAAGCGATTGAGCATTCGATGGTGACGCGTGCTATTGAGAATGCCCAACGTAAAGTAGAAGGCCGTAACTTTGATATTCGTAAACAGTTGTTGGAATTTGATGATGTGGCCAATGATCAACGTAAAGTGATTTACGAGCAACGCAATGAATTGTTAGAAGCGCATGATGTAGGCGCAACGATTCAGGCCATGCGCCACGATGTGTTGAACAGCGTATTTGAAACCTATGTGCCGCCAGGCAGTGTAGAAGAGCAGTGGGATGTATCTAGCTTAGAGAAGAACTTGTTTGCAGATGCGGGTTTAGATTTGCCGATTGCAACATGGTTAGAAGAAAATCCAGATTTGCATGAAGAAACCTTGCGTGAGCGTATCTTTGAGGCCGCGGATAAAGCCTATGCCGAGAAAGAGGTATTAGCAGGCCCAGAGAATATCCGTAACTTTGAGCGTTCTGTCATGTTGCAAAGTTTAGATAATCACTGGCGTGAGCACTTGGCCGCTTTGGATCATTTGCGTCAGGGGATTCACTTACGCTCTTATGCACAAAAAAATCCTAAGCAAGAGTATAAGCGCGAGGCTTTCCAATTGTTTGAAGGCTTACTGAATACTGTAAAAAGTGAAGTGACGCGTATTACGATGTTGGTGCAGGTGCGTACGCAAGAAGATGTAGAGGCGGTTGAACCAGCAGCACAAGTAGAGAACGTGCAATACCAACATGCTGATTATGATGAGGCATTAGCGAATCCGAGTGCAGATGAAGAAGCACAGCTAGCGAGTGGTCAGCCCGTTGTACGTGATGGCGCTAAAGTAGGCCGCAATGACCCTTGCCCTTGTGGGTCTGGCAAAAAGTATAAAAACTGCCACGGCGTATTAAGTTAAGGCAGCATGATGAGTGAGCAAACGGTAGCATCACCTTGTATTGGTGTATGCAGCATGGATGATTTAAGTGGTTTATGTTTAGGTTGTTACCGCACCATAGAAGAGATTCAAGCTTGGTGGGATATGGACGACGCGAGTAAACAAAGCATTATTGCCCAAGCAGATGGTAGAGCATCCACATTGTTTGGTGATTAAGTAAGCCATATCAGTATGAAAAGCCAGCGTATGCTGGCTTTTTTTGTATAGAGGTCGTTAAAGGTTAGATCTAGGTGGTCTTGGCGTTACTAGTCGTGGAACCTAGCAATGCTTGCTGTGTCAGCAAATCATGCAAAATGCCTGTGCCAAATTGAATGATGGCTTGCGCATCGGTTTGCCCTAGCTCTTCTGCGAGTATGGTCAGCGCTTGTCTTCCTGTAAGTGTTTGTTTGCTAAGTATGCTTAATAATCGAAATGTGACTGCATTCAGTTCAATAAACTGCACCGCAAAGTGTGGATCTCGAAATACCAGTAGGTAAGTAGGCGTGATGTCCCTCGGAATAAATTGGCGTGAAATCTTGTGCACAGGGTAGTCATAAGCCAGTAGCTGGTGGGGTGCAAGCAGCGGTATTTCATCAAGTAGATCGTGTTGCACACTCTGCGGCAAGTTAGATGCCGGTAGGTGACTTACTGCTAACTCTACCCATTCGTAATGTGCCAATGCTTTGATATTGGCGGGAACATCTTCCATGCTTGCCAAGCATGCCACAAACGATTCGGGGATTTCTCTAAACACAGGTGTTTTGGCTGCATGTGCTGCGACATAGCGACGTATGAGTTTTTTCCATGCGCGTTCCCCCAACACCTGCTGACATACCGGGAAGCAAGCTGACACGATATTGAAAAAATTATTGAAAATAGCATGGCGGTACACGGCCATGCGTTGGTTTGCTACGCCCGCTGGTTTGGCATGTACTTTAGGGTCGCGAATATGCGCGGTGAACGCCAGTTGGTATTGCTGAAATGCCGGAAGTGCAGCCATTACACGGCAACCAATGTTGCTTGGAGCGGTGTTGCCTTGGCAATAGGTAATAAACCGTAACGATTTTGATACGCTGCGATCGTGTCGATCTCTTTCACCAAATCCAGCAACGGTGGAATGTTACTGTCACGTTCCAATAATGTTGGGAACGTACCAAATAAACGGTAAGCCTCATCTAATAATGACCATACCGGATCAATCACATCTTTACCGTGTGTATCGATCAATAAGTTGGGAGTTTCTTGGTAGTGGCCGGCGATATGACTGTAGACGATACGTTCACCTGGAATCTGCTGTAAGAACGCGTGCGCATCAAAGCCAAAATTCACGCTATTCACATAAATATTGTTGATGTCCAAATGCAACCAGCAATCTGCTTCGGTCAGCACTGCATTCAAAAAGGTGATTTCATCCATGCTGGAAATTGGGCAGGCTGCATAGAACGAAGTATTCTCTACAGCAATGCGTTGTCCCAAAATATCTTGGGTTTGGCGTATGCGTTGTGCAACGTAATGCACAGCTTCTTCTGTAAATGGTATGGGCAGTAAGTCATAGAGGTAGCCTGCTTCTCCATGTTGAATATCACTGCAATAGCTGAGATGCTCGGTATAAAGCGGAATTTGATAATGGCTTAGAAAAGACTTTACCTGCTTTAAAAAATCAATATTCAGTGGGTCAGGCCCACCGAGTGATAAGCAAAGCCCATGACACACCATGGGGTAGCGTTCTGCAAACCAAGTTAAATCATGCAGCGTTTTACCGCCTACGCCTAACCAGTTTTCAGGTGCGATTTCAACAAATTGGATATTGGCAATATGAGGGTCTTGGTAAAACTGCTGGAATTGGGGAATCAGCTCGCGCTTTAACCCCAACCCGGCACCTTGAATGTCAGCCAATGTAGACATGGAACAGGCAGAAGTTATTTACTTTCTTTTTCTTTCTTCATTTCAGCGCTGCATTTACCTTCGCCGCATTTCCCGTCTTTGGCTTTGTTCTCAGCGCTACATTTGCCGTCTTTCGCTTTGTCACCACATTTACCTTCTTTGGCTTTCATTTCGGCACTACATTTGCCTTCGCCACATTTGCCGTCTTTGGCTTTTTCATGGTGATCTGCCACTTGGTAGCCGCTAGATAGCGATTTAATCGCAAATGGATTTTCACCTGCTTGTACACTCGCTGCACCTAAACTCAGTGCGATAGCGCCAGTCATTGCCAATGCTAAAGATGTATTTGATTTCATGATTATTTCCTTATGAGTTAAATAAATAAGTAATACGTTGTTGTCACACGCTTACTTCGATTCAGCTTCTAAAGCCTTGGCGATACGTGCTTTGGTTTCAGATGGCATATTCAGGTGCGTGTCTTCTTCCATCGATTTTGTCATGCGTTGTAAGCCGATGCGTATGGCTAACAACTGTTGGCTGAATCGTTTGCAATACTTACAAATAAGTAGATGTAAGCGTACTGCAATTCGTTCCCGTAAACTTAAACGACGGTCTAAGGATTGAGAAACAAGCTGACTGGTTTGTTTACAATTCAACATTTTTGTCTGCTTCCTTTCTTAATATTTAGGCCTGTAACCAATGAATTTCTAAACACTTTCTGATGCCCATCCGGGCTCTGTACAACATTACCCAAGCATTGGTCGACGTGATGCTCAACTCCTTACAAATTTCTTCATTGTCGGTTTCATGAATATCACGCATCAGAAAAAGTGCGGCTAATTTACTAGGTAACTTATCCATGCATTGCTGCAAAATCACTAAAAATTGTTTTTGCTCAAGCGCATCGTGGGGAATATCCCAAGCCAAGGGTTTTTCAGACCAATGACCGGTCTCGTCAAAAAACTCATCCATATTGGCATCTTCTTCATGCATCAAATCAGTTGCAACCACTTCACGCATATTCTTACGCATGACATCAATGATTTTATGTTTAAGGATGCCGGTAAGCCAAGTGCGCGGTGCAGACTGTTCTGCAAAACTGGGGCTTTTGATGGCGGCGATAAATGTCTCTTGTACTACATCTTCTGCAAGGTGTGGGTCACGCAATCTGGCGAGTGCAAAACGATACAGGTAATCGCTATGTTCTGTGAGCCAGTCATGCACATTAGGTGTTTTCATGGCAAGCATTCAATCATGTTCATTCTGATTACGCAATAGCGCCACTTTTTTGTTGCATGAGCGCTAAATAATGCGCAGCATCCAGCGGTGTTTGGTTACGTTGTGCCAGCCAAATAGTTTCTGCCAGACATTCTAATAAATCATGCTGCGCTTCATGTTCATCTTGATGTTTTACTTTTAATTTCTCGTAGATGGCGGTAATGCCAGTGGGTTGGTTAATGCTGAGCTGCTCTAGAATGGAGAGGTGCAGACTCATATGCAGAAACGGGTTGGTTTCTCCCATTTCTGGAAAATAAGCTTGGTGTTGATAGCGTTCTGGGTCGTTTAAAATCCCATGGTATTCCGGATGCATGTGCATGATGGATACCCCGAGTTTTTCTAAATCTGTCAGAGTTTGCTGCGTGTTAAATTTTGCCCATGCATCAAAGAAAAATGCACGGACTTCATCGCGGCTAGGGTTAAACAGACTCATGCGCTTCCTTTTGTTGGCCAAATAATGCGAGCACGATGGAATGCTGCAATAGCGTATTTTGTTGCATCATGGGTGCAATCTGCCCATTACCGTAAAACCCAATAATCGGCATGTTGGGAAAGTTGGCTTTCAGCAGGCGTAAGTCTTCATCATTGCCACCATAATAATATGGGCCACGCGCCAAGCAAGAAAACATGCAGGCAAATGCTGGTGCGCCTTGTAATGTTTGTGTAAGTTGCTGTGCCGTGCCATGTAAATCACTTTGCGCACTGTCCGCATCGCGCAATGCCCAGCGTATCCAGTAGCCTTCAGGTATTGGGTGCGATAGCGTCAGACTTTGGGTGTCTTCATTTGCAATAATGATACTGGCCAGCTCGTATTGGTTTTGCGCAAACGCTTTGGAAGACTGTGCATAAGCCACATTCAGTAAATGTAGTGGCAGGGGTTCGGTGGCCACATCAAGCGTTTGATAGGCTATATTTAAGCTAGTGTATGCGGTGACGTTGGCAATAGACTGCAGCTCAAAGCGCAGGCTGGTTGAGACTTTTCTGGGGCTAGACAACCATTTAAGACCATGACTGGCCGCAATCGCGACATCGCAGTGCTGGATTGCCAACGCACAATAACCTTGAGAGATGCCTTTGCCATCTTGCCATACCGAGAAAGCGCCACTGCCAGAAGCATCGCCGGAAATGCCGCCAAACCGAGTGTGCGTGCTTGCTAACCAGCTGGCATTGATTGCACTGGGCGCAGCAAGTGTCAGTAAATGTTGACTGCCCTCTACATGCAATGGGTGGCTAGAGAAAATATCTTGAGAAAGTACCAGCGCCGCTACCGCCGCACCATCCAATATCCAATCTTCCTCGGTGAAGATGCCTAGCGCAGAGCAGCCAATGACCTGTGTGCAATTGGCGGCTTTAGACGCAGCACGAATGGCCGCTTGTGGTGCGTGTGCAAACTCAGAGGTGAGATATAGCACCACACATTGCGCCGATGTCATGCCTGCTTTTTCTAATGCAGCCTGTACCGCTTGCGTTGCAAGTTCCGGGTCTGCACTTGGGCCGTGCGCTAAGCCAGTGGCTACTTTTAACGGAAGTGATGCAGCTGTCATGCTAGTGTTACTCTGATAGAGGCGTGTTGCGCATCAGTAGGCCTTCACCCGCCATCAGATGTGGTTTAGGAATCGTTTTGTCGGGATATTCACATAGGTCGACAATACAGCACTCGCCGCATTTAGGGTTGCGTGCCGTACAGGTATAGCGCCCATGCAAAATAAGCAGATGGTGCGCATCTTGCAAAAATGCCTTTGGGATGGTTTTTAAATACTTTTGCTCGACTTGCAGTACGTTTTTACCAGTCGCTAATTTGGTGCGATTACCCAAGCGAAACAAATGTGTATCGACCGCAATGGTCGGTTGGCCAAACGCAGTATTGAGAATGACATTGGCAGTTTTGCGACCCACACCGGGCAGTGCTTCCAGCGCTTCGCGCGTGTTTGGTACTGCTCCCTGATGCAAGGCAACAAGCTGTTCGCAGCACGCGATCACATTTTTTGCTTTGGCGTGGTATAAGCCGATGGTTTTGATATAAGGCTCTAGACCTTCTATGCTTAATGCAGCAATGGCTTGCGGTGTGTTGGCAACGGCGAATAATTTGCGCGTGGCGATATTGACGCCTTTGTCTGTGGCTTGTGCAGATAAAATTACTGCGATTAGCAGTTCAAACGTGGTGGTGTATTCGAGTTCAGTGGTCGGGTTAGGAATAGCGGCGCGTAAACGATTAAAAATAGCTTCTCTTTTTTCGGCATTCATGACCCACCACCTGATTTAATGGCTAGGTTTGAGTGCACTGGTGCTTGCTGCTTGCGGCTTGGATTTGCGAATCTCTGCCCAGTTGCGTAACGCAATCAGGCTCGCTAATCCTAAAAATGCGCCTGGCGGTAAAATCGCAAGCAAAAAGCCATGATAATCCGGAATCACCGTCAGGATGTACGATTTGAATTGTGGCCCCAGTGCCAAATCCAACCCGGAAAATAAAGTACCTTTGCCGACCACTTCACGGATGCCACCCAGTAATCCCAGCACGATAGTGAGACCGATACCCATGATAAAGCCATCGAATATAGCCGGTGCAGGCGCATTTTTGGCTGCAAAAGATTCAACCCGCGCCAATACGATGCAATTCACAACAATTAACGGAATAAAAATACCGAGTACTTTGTGCAAGGGTTCTGCAAACCCATGAATGGCTAAATCAATCATGGTGACCAACGCAGCAATCACCAAGATAAACACGGGTACGCGAATCTCATCCGGTACAAATCTACGTACCGGTGACACAGCGCCATTGGCGGCAGCCATGACCAGTGCAGTGGCTAAGCCGAGGCTGACACCATTGACCACGGAGGTTGTAACGGCCAGTGTTGGGCATAAACCGAGTAGCTGTACTACGCCTGGGTTTTGTTTCCACAGCCCGTTATGGGCAATTTCTTTAAATTGACTCACGGTTTCTCCTGCGTTTGGTCACTGCTATCGTGTGCCGCAAATAGGGTTTGTTTATTAAGATCGACATATTGTAGCGCTTTATGTACGGCGCCTACTACTGCACGTGGCGTAATCGTCGCACCTACCATGTAATCAAACTTGCCCCCGTCTTTTTTAACATGCCAATCAAGCGCTGATGCAGTGTTGAGTGATTCGCCATCAAAAAGTTTAATCCAATTGTTCTTGGCAATATCAATATAATCACCCAGCCCCGGTGTCTCTTTATGGGTGATTACGCGCACGCCGCTCACTACGCCATCTGCTTGAATGGCCAGTAATAATTTGATGTCGCCACTGTAGCCATCATGCGCAATGGCTTCCAAAATAATGGCCGATGGTTGGTGCTGTAAGCGCGCAATATTAGCGATGGTCGGCTGGGTATTGCCAAGTAGTGGGTCAGGAGGGATCGTCACTGTATCCTTGAGTAAATCGTTGTCATGCAGATGCTCCGGCATGATTTGTCTAAATAAGCTCATGCGTGCTGCTGCCTCACTTTGCTCAATAGGTATTTTGGTCACGCTGTATACATAGGCCATGAGTGACGTAAATACAATGGCAAACGCCATCAGTGTGAATGCGGTTTTACTTGCGTGTTTAATGATGGTTTCAGGCATCGCTATTTCTCATGACCAAACACGCGTGGTTGTGTGTGCGCATCAATCAAAGGTACACAAATATTCATAAAAATCACGGCAAACGCAATGCCGTCCGGGTAGCCGCCATAAACACGAATCAGGTAAGTGATGATGGCGACGCCCCCTGCGAAATATAGTTTGCCACGTGGGGTGGTGGGGCCGCTGACCGGGTCCGTTAAAATGAAGAACGCGCCGAGCATACTTGCGCCACTAAACAAATGTAATAGCGGTGAAGCAAAGTGCGCACTATCGCTCATCCAAAATAAAGAGGCAATGGCTGTAAGTACGCCTAAAAAAGCAACGGGCAAATGCCATGAAATAATTTTCTGTTGCCATAAGTAAAGGCCGCCAAGCAGATAGGCCATGGTAATGTACTCGCTGCCTTTGCCGCCCAACGTGCCAAACAATGGGGCACTTTGTATGGTGGCCATGGCATGGTCTAGCTTTAATTGTGTTTTTAAATAGTCCAGTGGTGTGGCCGATGTCACCGCATCTAGTAACACGCCTTCCGGTAACTTGCCGTACATAATGTAATGAAATTGATCGGCAAAACTCAATGGTGTGTGTGCCAGTTGCAAGGCGGCTGGCCACTTGGTCATCAGTACCGGAAATGAGATCAGCAGTACGGCATAGCCGACCATGGCTGGATTAAACGGATTGTAGCCCAGCCCACCATATAGCTGTTTAGCAATGATAATTGCAAAAGCGGTACCCACCACAATGAGCCACCACGGCGTAAGCGGAGGAATTGCTAGAGCTAATAGCCATGCTGTGATCACGGCGCTATAGTCGGTGAGAAATGGTTGGATCGGGCGCTGTCTTAGTTTCAGCATCAGTGCTTCTGTGCCCAGTGCGGTGATGGTGGCCAAGGTCAGCGTGACCAAAATGCCGCCGCCAAATACCCACACATACACTGCAATGGCAGGTACTAGTGCAATCAGCACTTTCAGCATAATGGTGCTGACGCTGGGGGCATCTGAAATATAAGGTGAGCGTATCAAGTGAATCCTCTTTGGCTAATCTTTTTTAGGTTGCGATTTTAGTTGGTTGTCTACATCAGACTTCATTGGTGATTCAGATTTCGCAGCTTCTGCTGCCGCCTTTTGCGCTTTGGCACGCGCAATGGCAGCGGCAATCGCCGCTTGCTTGGCGTCGTCAGCGACTGGTGGCGGTCCTTGTACCTTTGCAACGGGCTCAGGGGCAGGACCTACAGTCTGACGTCTTGCATCAATCTCAGCAATTTTTTTCTGCACTTTTGTGCTGACGGAATCCACATTTTTTGGTGTCTCACCTGCTTGTTGGGCAGCTGCTTTTTGTGCCTTTGCGCGTTCTATGGCTGCGGCAATGGCCGCTTTTTTTGCGTCGTCCGCAGCAGGCTTTGCCTGCTCACTAGTGTCAGTGTCTGTTGCTTGTGCATTTTGCAGTTTTTGTTGTTTCGCACGTTCAATCGCGGCAGCAATCGCTGCTTTTTTCGCATCGTCAGCGCCCGCAGATGTTGAGGCTGGTGTTGCCGTTTCTTGCTTAGGCTCCGTTTTTGCACCCTGCGCACGTTCTGCATGTTTTTGCGCGCGCTCTAGCTTTTCGCGTTCTATACGTGCGATTCTTGCTTCATTGCGTTCACGTGCCAAATCGGCAGCTTCTTTCGCTTTGTCGGCAGCAATGATCTCACTCTTTGCATAGCGATAATATTGCACAAGTGGAATATCACTTGGGCACACATACGAGCAGGCGCCGCACTCAATGCAGTCAAATAGTTTGTAGTCGCGCGCTTTTTCAAAATTGTCCGATTTAGCAAACCAATAGAGCTCTTGTGGTTGCAAACTTACAGGGCAAGCATCTGCGCAACGTACACAGCGTATGCAGGGCATCGCGGGTGGTGGTGGTGCAAACAAATCTGGCGTTGCGGCAATAATGCAGTTAGCCGCTTTGGTGATGGGGATGTTGGTGTCCGGTAGATTGAATCCCATCATCGGCCCGCCCATGATGAAATGCGTGGTATTTGCTTTTACGCCGCCAGCAGCGTGAATCAAATGTGCGAGTGGCGTGCCAAACAGCACTTCAAAATTCTGAGGGTGTGCGACATTGCCGGTCATCGACACAATTCTGCTAATCGCTGGTTCACCGTGGTTGAAGTAGCGGTGTAACGCTAACACGGTCGCCACATTGAATACTTGGATGCCAACCTCTGTTGAGCGCTTGTTATAGGGAATTTCTTGGCCCAGTAACAAATGGACCAATCTGCGTGCATCCCCACTGGGGTATAAGGTAGGCACTACTACTACTTCCATGGTGGTACCAGTCACCGCTTGCTGCATGGCGCGGATCGCTTCCGGCTTATTGTCTTCAATGCCAATCAGCACCTTGGTTGCGCCAAGTAAATGCTGCGCGATGGCAATGCCCTGTAAAATTTCTGCGGCGCGTTCGCGCATCAGCATGTCGTCGCAAGTGATGTATGGCTCGCATTCGGCAGCATTAATCACTAAAGTATGTACGACCGATTTGCCATCTGCGCGTAGCTTCACTTGGGTAGGGAAAGTTGCGCCTCCCAAGCCGACAATGCCAGACAAACGTAAGCTGGCGACCAAAGCTTTACGGTCAGTGTTACGCCAGTCGATGGGTAGGTGGGCAATCCAAGTGTCTTGACCATCTGGTGCGAGTGTAATGCAATGGTCTGGCAGGCCGGAAGGGTGGGGGATCACGGCATCTGCAATTGCAGTAATCGTGCCGGATGTTGGCGCGTGAATCGCTGCGGATACCATGCCCTCTGCTTCTGCAAGCAATTGACCTTTGAGTACATGGTCGCCTACACTCACGGCAACTTTTGGGATATTGCCTACGTGTTGTCTGAGCGGCAATACTAAGCGTTCGGGCAACGTCAATTGGCCAATCGGCCGTTGGGTCGATTGTGCTTTGTTTTCCGGCGGGTGAACCCCTCCGTTAAACTTGAATATTTTTCCAAAATTGACGAGTGCATTCATGCTGTGAATGTTAACTTTCTAATGCAATGGACTTAATGGGAATGGTTGGATATTTCCATTTCCAGTTATCAGGGGTTTCCGCAATCGGCTCCATGGTGATGCAATCTACTGGGCACGGTGCAAGGCAAAGTTCGCAGCCGGTGCATTCACTGCTGATGATGGTATGCATATGTTTGGCTGCACCTAAAATTGCATCTACCGGGCAAGCCTGAATGCACAAAGTGCAACCAATGCACGTGCTTTCATCAATAAAAGCAACGGATTTTGGTTTGGGTTCACCATGCTCTGCATTAAGCGGCTTGTATTCAACGCCCAGCAAATCGGCCAGTGCATGCACACCGGCATCGCCACCGGGCGGGCATTGATTGATATCAGCTTCGCCTTTGGCAATGGCGGTTGCATAGGGTTTACAACCAGGGTAGCCGCATTGACCGCACTGTGTCTGCGGTAATATGGCATCGATTCTGGCAATGAGCGGGTCACCCTCTACTTTGAATTTGAGCGCGGAATAACCGAGTAAGACACCAAGCGCAAGGGCCAAGCCCAGCATGATATAGAGTGCGATAAGCATGTGGCTAATACCTATCTAAGCCAGCAAAACCCATAAATGCTAAACTCATGAGCGCCGCTGTAATCATGGCAATGGCAGAACCTTTAAAGGGTGCGGGCACGTCGGCGGCTTCCATGCGCTCACGCATAGACGCAAATAGAATCAATACCAATGAAAAGCCAAGTGCACCACCGAACCCATATAAGCCAGATTCCACAAAGTTATGACTGGCTTGCGCGTTAAGCAAAGGGATGCCTAGTACTGCGCAATTGGTGGTAATCAGCGGCAGAAAAATACCTAGCATTTGATACAGTAACGGAAAGCTTTTTTCCATGATCATTTCCGTGAGTTGTACCACACCAGCAATCACTACAATAAAGGATAAAGTGCGCAAATACTCCACATGGTTAGGCTCCAGCAGATAATGATTAATGGCCCAGCTGGTCATAGAGCCCAAGGTGAGCACAAATGCCGTGGCGGCTGCCATGCCAACAGAGGCTTCCAGTTTTTTGGACACGCCCATGAACGGGCAAAGTCCCAAAATTTTAACCAACACAATGTTGTTCACTAACACAGTGCTAATTAAAATAAATATATAACTTTGTGACATCTCGCCTGACCATTTGAATAAACTGCTAAGCCTCAATTATACTCGTTTGCCGTGGTTTTGTTGAATCGCCAAATACAGTTAAATAGGTGAATTTCAATGCAATAATATTTACCGTACAGGATTTACCACGTGGGGCTAAATAGCCTTTAGCGCAATGCGGCATAATCGGTTAAAATATAAGCAATTTTTGGACAAGTGGTTGGAATATGTTTACAGGTAGTTTAGTTGCAATCGTTACCCCTATGCATGAAAACGGTGATTTGGACCTAGTTGCACTGAAGAAGCTGATTGATTTTCATGTGGATGCTGGCACAGATGGTATTGTTATTGTGGGCACTACGGGCGAATCACCAACCGTCGATGTGGAAGAACATTGTCTGTTGATTAAAACCACCGTAGAGCATGTAGCCGGGCGTATCCCGGTCATTGCCGGTACTGGTGCAAACTCTACTAGCGAGGCCATTGCGCTCACCCGTAAAGCCAAAGCATTAGGTGCTGATGCATGTTTGCTAGTAGCGCCTTACTACAACAAGCCATCGCAAGAAGGTTTGTATCAACACTTTGCAGCAGTTGCCCAAGCCGTCGATATCCCGCAAATCTTATACAACGTGCCAGGACGTACGGGCTGTGATATTCAGAACGATACCGTAGTGAGATTGTCTGCTATTCAGAATATTGTCGGCATTAAAGATGCAACTGGCGGTATTGAACGTGGTACGGACTTACTATTAAAAGTGCCCGCGGATTTTGTGGTGTATAGCGGCGATGATGCCACTAGTTTATCGCTCTTGTTATTGGGGGCACGTGGTGTGATCTCTGTGACTGCCAACGTTGCGCCGGCATTGATGCATGACATGTGTGTGAAAGCAATGGCGGGGGATGTGACGGCAGCACGTCAAATCAACGCGAAGTTATTCGCATTGCATCAAAAATTATTTGTAGAAGCAAATCCGATCCCAGTGAAATGGGTATTGCAACAAATGGGGCATATTCAGACTGGAATTCGCCTGCCACTAGTGAACTTGTCACCGCAATATCATGCCATATTGCGTGATGCGATGACGCGTGCCGGTATTGCTTAATTTGGTTTTTATTCCTTAGACCCACACGAAAATGGTCAAACGACGAGAATGGTGAAACAATGAATCAACAATTATTTTTAAAAGCAGTTGGCGTATTGGCTGTGGTATCTGCTCTAACAGCGTGCGACTCAATTCCTTTTATCGACAACACCTCTGATTACAAAGGTGCCGGGCGTTCCAAGCCTTTAGAAGTGCCTCCCGATTTAACGGCCGTGAGAAGCAGTGATGCATATGCAGTGCCAGGCAGCGCCACTTACTCCACTTATAATCAAGATCAAGAAGGGCAAGAGCCAGGCGTAGAGCAAGTGTTACCAAATGCAGATGGTGTACGGATGGAAAAAGCAGGCGCTCAACGCTGGTTAGTAGTGACAGCACCAGCAGAGAAAATTTGGCCAGTGGTGCGTGAATTTTGGCTGGACCAAGGGTTTGCAGTGCGTGTGGAAAATGCAGAAACAGGTGTGATGGAAACAGAGTGGATAGAAGCAGATGCCATCAAGTTGAAAGAAGATAACCGCAATGTAGGCGATAAATTTGATGCTTGGCTGGATAAGCTATCCGGCTTGGCCGATCGTCGTAAATTCCGTACGCGTTTAGAGCGTGGTGAAAAAGAGGGTACTACCGAAATTTACATGACACACCGTACTGTGGCTGGCGCACCGGATGACGGCAAAAATTATGTGGATACCCAACTGGGCAGAGTAGATACTGGCTATCGCCTAGATGCCGATAAAAAAATCAATACGGCTGAACAGTTTGATAGCGATTTGGATGTGGAGTTGCTCCGTCGCCTGATGGTGAAGCTGGGCGTGGCTGAAAAACAAGCACAACAAATTGCTGCCAATCCGGTCAGTCCGCAGCGTGCATCTGTTGCCAAAGAAGTCGACAGTAGCGTGACCTTGCATATCAACGATTCGTTTGATCGAGGTTGGCGTCGTGTGGGTCTTGCTTTAGACCGCGTTGGCTTTGTCACTGAAGACAAAGATCGCTCACAAGGTTTATTTTTTGTGCGTTATGCCGATGTGGATATTGACGATACCCCGAAAAAGAAAAAGGGTCTGTTAGAAACGCTGAAATTCTGGGGTGATGACGAAGAGGACAAGAAGAATCCGAAACCGAAAGATGATAAATCTTTGGCCGAAAAGCTTAAGTTTTGGAAAGGTAAAGACGAAAAAACCGATCCGTCTAAGCAATATCGCATTAAAGTAACCGAGCTAGAAGATGGTACATCCAGTGTCAATGTGGTGGACACGGAAGGCAAACGTAACCCTTCCAGCACGGCGAATAGGATTATTTCTTTACTTTACGATCAATTGAAATAGCCATGCGCTTTGCCTCGCTAGGCAGTGGGAGTGCGGGTAATGCCACGTTGATTGAAGTGGACAATACCCGTCTGCTACTGGATTGCGGGTTTAGTGTGCGCGAGATGGTGACGCGCTTGGCAAGATTAGATTTAACGCCCGAGCAACTCAGTGGCATTTTGGTCACACACGAGCATGACGACCATGCACGCGGTGCTTTCAAGCTGGCAGCAAAATACCGTATCCCAGTTTGGTTAAGCTATGGCACTTATAAAATGTGCGAGCGCTATCTACCCTCAGACATAAGCGATCTTCAAATCCAGCTGATTGATAGCCATACTGATTTTACGGTAGATGCCATCTGCGTATCACCTTTCCCGGTGCCTCACGATGCGCGTGAGCCGACCCAATTTACTTTTTCTGATGGTCGTGCCAAATTAGGCATATTGACTGATGTAGGCAGTACGACTGCACATATTGAACGCGTTCTCTCTGGCTGTGATGCGTTGATGCTGGAATGCAACCATGACCTTGCCATGCTGGCAAAGGGACCATATGCAAAACCACTTAAAGACAGAGTGGGTGGGCGTTTAGGGCATTTGGATAATCAAAGTGCGGCAACGCTATTGTCTCAATTAGACAACACCAAGCTAAAGCATATTGTAGCGGCACATTTAAGTGAAAAAAATAATACGCCAATATTGGCGCAAACAGCACTGAGTGCTGTGTTGGGTTGTGCTCCCGATTGGGTTGCCATTGCTGAGCAGACGTTGGGGCTACATTGGCGTAGTCTCTAAATTGGCGTAGTCTCTAAAGCTATCCAAAATACTCTATGCTAGACGAAATAAAAAAAGCCGACATTACGTCGGCTTTTTTGCTTGTAAACTAAAGTTTTAAACTATTAGTTTGCTGGTGCAGCTTCAGCAGGAGCAGCTTCAGCTGGTGCAGCCTCAGCAGGAGCAGCTTCAGCTGGTGCAGCTTCAGCAGGAGCAGCTTCAGCAGGAGCAGCTTCAGCTGGCATAGCTTCAGCAGCTGGTGCTTCAGCAGCTGGCGCTTCTTCAGCAGGTTTTTCGCCACAAGCAGTTAAAGCAAGTGCTAATAATGCGGCTAATAGAGCAGAACGTGTCATTTTAAATTCCTTAGTATATGAGCTAATGTTTAATCGGGTACGGTTCACTAGGTGACTAGCTTTCCGAGTGCTTAAATTGTAGCAGCAAATTTATTGAAAATAAAATCTATTTAGTGGGATTTTTGTGAATTTGAAAGAAAAAAATTGTTATATTGCAACAATTTAGCGTGAAAACCTCATCAAAACCTAATCTACTTTGATACTGAGGCCACTTTTTTGATAAGAAGTGCCAGTTTGTGAGCCCAAAATTTTACGGCTGACATCATCCCGCTGCTGCATCGTTTGCCCAATATCGACCCATTCGCCCAAGGAAACATGGACGATGGTGGAAAGTGTTTCAAAGTCGATAGATTGTTGTCCGTAGCCATTGGAAATACGTGGTGTTATTTCCAGTTCTACTTGATTGCCAATCGTGCGCGGACGGACTGCAAACCCTGTGCTCACTTCTACCCAATCGGTGCTGCGAGTCACTTGCGCATAACGTCTTGTCAACGTAATCCATTCTTGGGTAAAGGGCACTAGGGTGCCTACACGAATATAGGCACGCTCCCCATCCACCACTTGTAAAAATTGCTGACTATTTTGTGCGCTGTGTTGCTCATTGCGGGTGACATCAATTCGTCCGCTATTGGGGGCTGCATTCGGGTTGTTGCCAATAATGACTCTGCCTCTACGCACATTGCCAGAAATCTGTGTATTGTCCATGGTCGATTGCTGGTTTTGCTGTGACTGCACGGTGATTCTGCGATTGACGCGCGCGACATCCAGTTGCGCAATCACAGCCTCTATCTCTGCCAGTTGTGCTGGGGTGGCACGCACAATCAGTTGATTATTCATGCCGGTCACTTTGCCGCTTTCATCTACCAATGGAGAAATGGCGGCATATAGGTCTTGGGCAAAGCGGTGCTGTAGCGTAAACACTCTCAGCTCGGTTTGTGCCAACGCTTGAAAGCTGATAATGCATAAAATGATGCATAAATACTTTTTCATGGAAATTCTCAAAGCCCCAACTGCGTAGCAGAAATCGTGTGTGAAGTTTCTTCTAATAGTTCACTGAATCGCATACGTAACCCGGCACAAGACTCTGCATCGTCCAATGCATACTTGAATCGTGCGTGGTCAATATGAATGCGTTTCACGTAATGCACATCATCCGCAATAGCAAAGCAATCTTTGGCAATTCTGGCGGAGTCATTGGTAATATATACCGTCATTTTGTGGCCGTATGTTAATAGCAGCTCCATCAGGCGTGGGCATTGGGTAGTTAAAAATGCGTCTTGATGCAAAATAATGGTGAGCTTGCTCTGTGGCGATTGACTCAAAAACTGTTGAACCGCTCGGTAGCGTAAGGTGCTTTTGTAATCACCACGTGACAGGTCTTGGTCAAAGATAAGCAGGCTAGTGGTGGCTTGAGCAATGACTAGATTTAAAGCGCGTGCATACAATGCTTCACCGAATAGAATGGTATCGGGAGTAAGTTGGTCATTCGTGGTGGTATCGGTCATTCCATATCCTCACGCATCAGCACATAGCCTGCTAAATAGGCCTCATATAGTGTCGTTGCTAATACAGACAACTGTTCAGGCGTTAAAGTGCCGCAATCCACATAACGCTGGTCTGCCAATGTTGTTAAGATTGGGGTGAGTATGGCTGGTGCAGTCACAGCATCACCATTGAGAAAAAACGTGTCTTGCCAGAATAACATTTGTGAGGCCAATGCCAGATGGAGTGTTGTCTGTGACAAACGTTGATGTAATGACTTGAGTGAAAGCTTACGTGGTGGTGCAAATACAATATGCGGCTTAGGTTCGGTTAAGTATTGCCCTAAAAAGCGAGCCACCAATGTGTCATCCCATGCAATGGCTTGTAGCGCATGGTTGACCTTGCTCACCATATTGCGGCTAATTTCAGCCGGATGCGCTTGTGCGGCGAGATCGGGATCCTGATAGATGCCTTCCAATTGCGTATGGTCTTGGAGGAAATGCATAAACTCATGCGCGAGCTCTTGCGTTTTTGGCGCACGGAATCCAATCGAGTAGGTCATGCAATCTTCACCGACCGCCACACCCCAATGAGCAATTTGTGGCGGCAGATAAAGCATATCGCCTGCCTCCAACACCCATTCTTGCTCTGTTTCAAAGTGTTTTAAGATACGTAGTGGCGCATCTTCAATTAAAGTGAAATCGGTTTGCTGGCTAATTTTCCAATGCCGTTTACCGCTACCTTGCAGTAAAAACACATCATAGCTATCCAAATGTGGGCCTACGCCACCGCCATCGGGCGCATAGCTCACCATTAAATCATCCAAACGCGCATGTGGAATAAAATTAAATTGCGCCAGTAAGTCGGCAGCTTCTGGCAGGAAGTGGTTCACGCCTTGCACCAACAAGGTCCAGTCGTGATCAGGCAAGTGCTTAAATGTTTTTTCCGACATGGGGCCTTGCGTGACTCGCCACTGGCCCTTTGCAAATTGTACTAATCTGGATTGCACTTCTTCCTCGCAAGCCAAGCCAGCCAAGTCGTTGGGATCAAGTAAGCCGGTAAATCCCGGTATAGCTTGGCGAATCAGCAGCGGTTTTTTCTGCCAGTACTCGGCCAAAAAAGTTTCCGGTGAGAGTTGATTCAGGAGTGTGAGCGGTTGGGAAAGTTGAATTTGCATGGGGCTATTTTAATCGTCTTTTTCAGCAATATAAAAATAATTGCATCGGCTATACAAGTAGGTATATAGTCATTTTAATTCGTATCGCACCATAAAAACTATTGTTAGGGGATGAAGATGAATGCACCGACAGACACTGGCGTTAAAACCTTTCATGGCGGCTGTCCGCACGATTGCCCGGATACTTGCAGCATGGAATACCATGTGCAAGACGGTAAATTGTTAAAGGTGACAGGTAACAAAGAGCATCCAATGACGCGCGGCGGTTTGTGCGTCAAGCTCAAAGATTACGAAAAGCGCCATTACCACCCCGACCGTTTACTCTATCCCCTCAAACGCACAGGCCCCAAAGGCAGCAAACAGTTTAAGCGTATTAGCTGGGATGAAGCATTAGACGAAATCACCAGTAAATGGAAAGCCATCATTGCAAAAGATGGTCCGCAAGCCATCATGCCCGCCAGCTATCTGGGCAACCAAGGCTTGGTGCATGGCCTCAATGGAGGCGATGCATTCTTTAACCGCATGGGTGCCACAGTATGTGAGCGTACTTTCTGTGGCGAGGGCTCTTGTACCGCTTGGTTACTCACCGTTGGCCCCACTGCCGGTGTAGATCCGGAAAGTTTTATCCATGCTAAATATATCGTGGTGTGGGCATCCAACTCAGTCTCTACCAATCTGCACCATTGGCATATCATTCATGAGGCACAGAAAAAAGGCGTCAAAGTGGTGGTGGTGGACTCTTATGCGTCTAAAACGGCCAAAGAAGCGGATTGGCATATTGCCCCTAAACCAGGTACCGATGGCGCATTGGCCATGGCCATGATGCATGTGATTATTGAAGAAGGTCTTCAAGACCAGGATTACATTGATAACTATACCGTAGGCTACAAAGAGTTGGCCGAGCGTGCCAAAACACGCACCCCAGAATGGGCAGAGAAGATTACTGGCATTGCGGCTGATGATATCCGCAAGTTCGCCCGTGAATACGCCACTACCCCACCTGCCGCTATTCGCATTGGCGTGGCTTTGGAGCGCAATTACGGCGGTAGCCAAGCCATCCGTGCAGTGACCTGTTTGCCCGCATTGATTGGTGCATGGCGCCATGTGGGCGGCGGCATTTTGCAGTTCCCAGTATGGGAGCACCCTTACCGTTTTGATGTGATTTCCCGCCCGGATTTAATTCCAGAAGGCACGCAAGTCGCCAATATCCTGCAATTGGGGCGTGTATTGTTGGGTGAGATTAAACTCAATACTCCTATTCAATCACTCATGGTGTGGAACACTAACCCGGTAACACAATCGCCCGAGACCGATAAGATTGTGAAAGGCTTAGAGCGCGAAGACTTGTTTACTGTGGTGGCTGAACACTTTTTGAGTGATACCGCCGCCTATGCAGATATTGTGCTGCCAGCCGCAATGGGCGCAGAGATGGAAGACATGATTCTGTCTTGGGGGCATTTGTACCTCACCTACAACGCTAAGTGTATTGATCCACCGGGTGAAGCATTGCCCAATAATGAAATTTTCCGCCGCTTGGCCAAACGCTTGGGCTTTGAAGAGGATAACTTTAAATGGTCGGACAGCGAATGCTTGGAAAACTATGTGGCATGGGATGCCCCAGCCTGTGATGGCTATGATTTGGCCTATATGCGCGAGCACGGCTTTGCCAAGCTCAAAGTGGGCACCAAAGACGACCGCGCACCGCACAAAAACGGCAACTTTCCTACACCCACTGGCAAATGTATGTTCATGGTAGAAGGCGCTAAAAACTTTGTGGCAGGGCCGTTCCGTCAAATGTATGAAGGCTTTCAGCCGGGTGAGGACCTGGATGCATTGCCCGATTACGTGGCGAATCGTGAGAGCGTGGAAAACAACCCAGCGTTAGCCAAACAATACCCGTTGAATATTATCTCGCCCAAGAGCCATGGCTTTTTAAACTCATGCTATGCCAACGTCACTGAGAAAATCAAAGGGCAAGGCGAACAGTTTGTCATGATTAACCCATTAGATGCGACTACCCGTGGCATTCAAGAAGGCGATAAAGTTAAAGTGTTTAATGGCCGTGGCGCATTTCAGGCGGATGCACGGATTACCAAAGATGTGAACCCTGGGATTGTGGTGGCTACGCTAGGCTATTGGCGCCAATTGAATAATGGCACGGTGAATTGTATTAGTGCCGCAGAGTTTGGGGATATGGGACACTCGACGACATTTAGTGATAATTTAGTGGAAGTGGCGTTGGGATAATGCCCCTTTAGTGGATAGTTTGCTTCAAGTAGGCTTGTAGTCCTTACCGGACAACTGCGCAAAGTCTTTAGTGAATTGATAAATTTCATGGAATAGTTTTTCATCACCGAATGCTTTAGCTGCAAATGAAAAACTTATAATGCCCCTATAAAAATAATTCCAAAGATCGCTTTTATGATCATCGTGGAGCTGAGTGTTCAGCATTCCCTGCATATGGAATTTAGCTGGGTTGCCACCATACATATCCATAATTTGTGGGGATGCTGCATGAACGTATCCAGAATATGTCTTGCTTATTGTTCTGGATACTTCAGTTCCTGTGCTAGGGTCAACTCCCGCGCCTTCAGTACGCGCGATGTAAGCTCGTATCTTTTCTCTTTTAATCATAGGTCTTTTTTGAGTAGAAACTAAGGCAGAGTCAGCATCAAACTCTTCTTCAAAAAAAGCATTTAGATATTCCTGATGTAATAGTGTTCTGTTGTCAAATATGATGCCAAATGTTAAAAAAGTTATATCCTCTTGTATTTCATCAAGCATACGCTGCAAAGCTGCTTGTTCTTGAACAAATCCATGCTGCATCAGCAGTTTTGCTGCATGTAACGTGCTGACTGTGCGTGCCAATTTTTGCACTATTGCTTGATGGATTGTTTTCTCTGTGTGGCGAAACACGAATGAGTCTTTGAAAGGCAAGCGGATAGGTTGAGGAACACGCTTTGCCAATCTATGCACTGTGCTTTCCATATTACGTAATGCATCGTTATATAGATTTTCCATTGATATGAAAGCCAAAACTTGAAGCATCAATCCTAGTTTAATGGCAGTTTTACGTCAAATTCATCGCTCTCATGCGGCACAGCTCCCATTTCTTTTGCGCACAAATAAGTAATTAGACTACCCGACATGCAATCTTTTAGATGACAGCCTGTAGTTATTCATATCAAACATTCAGATAATCTCAATTAAACGATTCATATTAGCTTGTAAGAATCCTCTTACAGCAATATCAGCTAACGCTGATATGCGTTGTTTTAATGCAAATGTACTATTTACATGTAGTGGGTAGGGAATGTTGCGCAATCTATCGTTATTCAACTTACTTTTAAAAGGAAAACAAAATGAAATTAATCAGCACATTGTTAGTCTTAGCATTTGCATTCACACTAAGTGCCTGTAACACCATGGCGGGCGCTGGTAAGGATATTCAAAAAGGTGGCGAAAAAATTGAGGGTGCGGCAGAAAGTAATAAATAATTGAGCATTCAGTCAGCCTACATGCCACGCAAGACGTTAAGCCACTAAGAGAGGTAGTTTTTAGCAAAGTAGTACTTTTAATATAAGGTAAATAATATGCGTAATAAAATGATCGTCGGTTCTGTGTTGGTTGCGTTTGTGTTGGGCGGTTGCGCCAATATGACAGAAACGCAAAAAGGTACGGCTAAAGGTGCAGCGATTGGTGCAGGCGTAGGTGCAGTGGTGGGTGCGGTAGCAGGTAAAGGCAAAGGTGCGGCGATTGGTGCAGTAGTGGGTGCTGGTGCCGGTGCTGTGGCGGGTAACGTTTGGACGAAGCGTCAAGAAGAGCAAAAACGCCAAATGGAAGAGGCAACGGCAGGTACTGGTGTGGCAGTAACACAAACAGCGGATAATCGTTTGAAGTTGGATATTCCAAGCGATATTTCATTTGCAGTAGGCCGTGCAGATATTCAATCTAATTTCAGAAGTATTTTAGATACATTTGCAACGGGCTTGGTGAATAATCCTAGCAGCAATGTCACGATTATTGGCCATACCGATAGCACTGGTTCGGATGCTGTGAATAACCCTTTATCGTTAAACCGTGCTGCAAGCGTACGTGATTATTTATCTTCACGTGGTGTGGCTTCAAGCCGTGTTGCAATTGAGGGTCGCGGTTCACGTGAGCCATTGGTGGCCAATGATACAGCGGCCAACAAAGCTAAAAATCGTCGTGTAGAGATTTTTGTGGCTGAGCCAGCACCAGCGGCAGCAGTGCAATAATCGCGTAGTGCGTTTGTGTTGCAATAAAAAAGGGCCTCAGGGCCCTTTTTTATTAAGCATGTGTTGATGAGACAGTAGCGCTAAGCAGCTAAGGTATCGCTGATAAAGCTAAATTGATTTTTGCCTTTTTTCTTAGAAAAATACATAGCAGCATCGGCCATCGATATCAGTGTTTCTTTATGAATAGCATCGTGCGGGAATCTGGCAATGCCAATGCTCACGCCAATTTGGATGGTTTGCTCTGCAATATTCAAAGGTCTGTTGAGCGATGCAATGATTCTTGATGCAATATCAATCAGACTTTTTTGATGATGAAAATGGTTAATCACAATTGCAAACTCATCGCCACCAAGGCGTGCTAAAAAATCATGCTCACGTAGCAAGCCAGTAATGATTTTGGCTACTTCTACCAGTACGTTATCGCCAATGTTGTGACCGTGGTCATCGTTCACGGCTTTAAATCCATCTAGATCCATATACAAAATGGCGTATTGCAGCTTACGTTGATGCGCGTTGGAGTGGGTGAGCTCAATAAAGTGCTCAAAGCCTCTTCTGTTAGGTAAGCCAGTCAGCATGTCGTGCTCAGCCTGATGGGCAAACGATTCGGAAGCCTCTTTGGTTTCTAATACTGTTTCAAACAGCTTGATGGTGCGTTTGTAAGAGAAAATCAGAATGCCGATAATAATGATGACCAAAAGCAAGCCGCATAAGATCGTAAATTCAAGGGCTTTTTTAATTTGTTTTTCGTAGGTTTGTCTTTGTGCCAACAACAGTAAATCTGCATTTTCCAGCTTGAGCTTAATCTCGTTCATCACAGTTCGGCCTTTGTCTTTACTCAGCGTTAAGTGTGATGCATATGCGCCTGCATCAAGCTGTACTTGGATGGAGGATTCAATGATATTGAATTTTTCGTCACTGAGTGCTTTGACTTGCAGCATAAGCGGTTTGATGGCCGGAAACAGTTGGTAGTTATCTGCAATGGCTTGGTAGGTTTCTAATGCTTTTGTTTTGCCTTCGGTATACGCGTCAAAGAACGAGACATTATTGGTAATCAAGTAGCCGCGTTGCCCAGTTTCTGCATCTACCACCGCACTGCGGAATGTCACCAGCAAGTAGCGCTGTGTATCGATCTGATCTTTTTGTTGCGAGAGGACAATGATGTGATAAAAGTTAAAGCATAGCCATAGCATTGAAATGCCTAACAACAAAGAGGCAATCAATAGCGGACGAATCGTGTCTGTTTTATAACTGGCCATGCTGTTTTTGAATGCACTTACTGACTTTAATGAGAATTTAAAGTGTAATCGCCATCACCTCAATTCAATTGGACAATTAAAGCGGTAAAAGTGCTGCAATTACAAGGCTTTATTGGTTTTAATGGCGCGATGAAATACGCAGTTTAATGGGTAGGCGGATAAGCCGTATGGCGATAAATACGGCTGGTTGAGTGGCTTGTTTAAAACGGAAGAAATGCTGCGGTGGCGATACTTTGGGTGATTCTGGAAATGAGGCGTTGTGATTTCTCTGCCAACATAAAGGCAAATAAATCGGTTCTGCCGATGATTTTGCCAAACTCGCGCTCAAAACTTAAATTGCGTTCTTGCGCGTTAAATTCATTGCTGAGTATGTACAGTTCACCGTTGGGTTTGCGGCTAGATGCCAATTTCCACGCCGCAATTTCTACATTACGCGCCACGTTGTATAGGCTTTGCGGGTGGATGCTATCGGTTAAGTAAAATGCATTTTTTCCGCCATGGGCTTTTTGCAACATGGTATGCAGGCCGACAATAAATGAGAGCACGCGATCACCCGCGTAATCAGGAGAAAAGCTGAGGTGAATAGCCTCTACCCCTTGTTTGTTTTGCATCTCTTTAAATTGCCAGTGGTGTTGTAGGGCGCCATCAAACACCCAATCCACCATTTTTTCTGCGCTGTCGCTGGTGCTTTTGGCTAATTCATGCGGATTGCGCTTGTAGAGCTTGAGCATCAATATTTTCAGGCTTTGTGTATTTTCGGAATACTCCACATCGGCCATGCGGTCAAAATCGGTTTTAATAAATTGATTGGCTGAGCTTTTCTCAGCACGTTCCGGCATAGGTTTGCCTTCGGAGGCGGGCGGAGCAGGTGCACTAGCACATGCGGTGAGTAGTATCGTCAGTGCAATCAGTAGCGACTTCATGCAAATAATGAGACTTGCTTATGCAGCATCCTCGATTTGGGAAATACGATGCTAAAGGTACTTCCCACGCCGACTTCACTTTCGATATGCAGATTGGCTTGATGTCGGTTTAGAATATGCTTCACGATAGAAAGCCCCAATCCGGTACCGCCCGTCTCACGGCTACGGCTACTATCCACGCGGTAAAAACGTTCGGTGAGTCGGTCAATATGATGTTGCTCAATGCCAATGCCGGTGTCACGCACACTGAATACAGGCTGGCCATCGTGCATTCCCCAGCTGATATAAATCTCACCACCTTTGGGTGTGTAGCGGATGGCGTTGCTGACCAGATTGCTAAACGCGCTCTGCAATTCACTTTGGGCGCCGTTTAAATTGAGGGTTGGGTCTGTTTCCAAATGGATTTTATGATGACTTTGGCTGAGCCCTTTTGCATCATTTTGCACCAGCTTTAACATATTGCTCATGTCAATTTCAATGTCTTCTGTATCTTTTGCATTGCTTTCAATTTGCGATAGCGTCAGCAAGTCTTCAATGATCCGGCGCATGCGGCCGGTTTGTTCTTGCATCATATTAAAGTAAGGCTTTGCGGTCTCCGAAACTTCACCCGCCATGTCTGACAAGGTTTCTAAGAAACCACCAATGACCGTGAGCGGGGTGCGTAACTCGTGCGAGACGTTGGCAATAAAATCACGGCGCATGACTTCCGTTTTTTCCAATGCGGAAATATCACGACAGATCAGCAGCTTTTGCTTGGTGCCAAACGGAATCAGCTGAATCTCGAGTGTGACATCAGGGTTGCGCCAAGACTTGAGCTTGATGGGCGAGCTGTAGTCGTCGGATTGTAAGTAGCTGAGAAACTCACCATTACGCACCAAATAATTGATGGGTTGTTTTTCGTCATGGTGTTTGTTCAAGCCCAACTGTTTTTCTGCCGGATCATTAAACCACTCGATTTCATTTTGTGTGTTGAGCACCACGACGGCATCGGGCAGGGCGCTGGTGGCGTGTCTAAAACGCTCAAGCGCGGTGCTTAATTGGCTTTGGTTGCGGGAGTGCTTGCGTTGTTCTTGGTACAGCATGGCAAATACATCTTCCCAGATACCAGTGCCATTGGGAATGTGATTCAAGACAGGTTTGAGTAGCCAAGTGTAAAGTTTGTGCAGCCAATAGAGATGGCCAGCAAGATAAATCAGTATGCCGACACTAAAAATAATGAGTGCGGTTTTGGTGTCATATACCAGCCAAATTAACAAGCAAAATGCTGTTAACGAAAGAATGAGCCAAAATGCTTTCCAGCGAATATCTTGCACAATTTAAGCGCTTCAAAAAATTGGTGGTTAATTATAACGAGCTTTTGTGACAAGCGTGTGCGCAATATTTAATTATTTTTAACAGCGTAAATGGATGCAATTACTCAGGTTGCGATGGGGTGAGCGGGTCAGCGTTGAGTGGAAGTTTTTGATAAGGCGCTGCTAATGGCTCGCCAATAAACAAGCCCTGTGTTGGCCATGCAACACTCTTCCAGTAAGACTCTATCAAGGTTTCCCCCGCTAAGTAATGTGATAACAACACCTGAGGATTGGAAAACTTTTGCCAGTAGTTACAAGGTTCGGATACCGTGCCATAACTGCCTGTCGCCCCAGCCTCCGTCCATTGTGTAATGCGCGAGGGATTGCCAGGCGTGAGCTCGCCGCCGAATGATGTCAGGTGATCGCCTACCGCACCGGGTAGAAAATTTAATGTATCCAGATTGGCTACTGAGACTTGCCCGGTAAAGTAAAACATCACATCGCGTTTGTGCTGTATGGACTCTGTATTCAGTGTGCGCAGAAATAATCTTCTGGTTTGGATGGTGCTCAGGTCTTTGGGAAAAAAACGCTCTCTTGGTTTGCTTCTTGCGCTATCGGCTGTTTTGAGAAAGTAAGCAGTGCCTTCATTTACGCTAAAGCTGCTCAATACACCACGATCTATCAGCGCTTTGGCGGAGGATACAGAGTCTGTGGGTATGAGGATAGAGAGACGTATGCCGAGGTCGCGAAAAGGTTGTAAGCTGGCGTGATTAAAGTAAGGGCTTAACGTGCCGGCGCCACAGGTGTTCTCGCATTGTTTGGCTTGGTAACCAAAAGTCATGGCGGCTGTAATACTGTTGCAACCCACGGCAAATGGCGTTGTCCATACCAGCACAATCACTTGAATGTCTGTATTGAGTTGCCCATCAACCGCTTGTTTGATAGGCGCAAATTTTTCTGGAGAAATAGACGACTGTGTGTCCGCGGGAATGCTGATGCCAATCAGATTCTGCTTAGGGATATTTCTGGCAGCCATGTAGTAGTTGGCTATTTCAATACTCTTGGCGTCGTTCTGGTTAAACACCACCGCTACATTTTTGGCAGTGAGCTGTGATGGGCGATACAACACACTGCTGCTCAAATCTGCTGCGGTGGCCTTGAGTGTACACAACACACACAGACTCAGTAACCCGAAAATAAAACGCATCTTTATCGCGTGCATGGAATGTTCATCATGGTCGTCATAAGTTTATGATAACCTACAATTTAGGTATAGAGATAACAGGAGCGTGTGAGGTGAGTGACCATCAAACTTTATTGATTACAGGTGCAAACCGTGGGATTGGGCTGGAATATGTACGTCAGTATGCCGATGACGGTTGGCGGGTAATTGCATGCTGCCGACAGCCAGAGCAGGCCGGTGCATTACAGCGACTGGCCGCAGGCAATCAACAGATTGAAATCCACCATTTGGATGTTGGAGACTTCGATCAAATAGAGGCGTTGGGTAGAACTTTGGCTGATCAATCCATACAGTTATTGATCAACAATGCAGGCATATACCCGGAGAGCTCATTTCGCCATGTTGATTATGCGCAGTGGATGCAAGCGTTCAAGATCAATACGATGTCGACCTTGAAATTAGCAGAAGTGTTTGTTCCACATTTAGTGAAAGCCGGTAATGCAAAGCTAGTGGCTATGACCAGCAAAATGGGCAGCATTGACGACAATACGAGTGGCGGTGAGTATCTTTATCGCTCATCTAAAACTGCGCTCAATATGGTCATGAAAAGTCTTTCGCACGATTTAAATAAATATGGTATTTCGGTGGCATCGCTGCATCCGGGCTGGGTAAGAACTGATATGGGCGGCCCGAATGGCTTGATCGATACGGAGACCAGCGTAAGTGGGTTGCGCAAAGTGATTGCAAATTTATCGTTGAATCGTTCCGGAAAGTTTTTTGCTTATGATGGCAAAGAGATTGCCTGGTAGCGTAGACGCAATCGCTATTCTAAAAGCGTCTTTTTAAATGGCGCACGCTCTTCTAACTCGCTGGTATATGCGCTCATATGGCTAGATTCTTTTTGCAGAAATCTGCTAATCGCAGCTTTAAAATCAGGGTGTGCAATTTGATGGTATGAGCATGTTGGCCTAGGTTCAAACCCTCTAGCTAGTTTATGTTCACCTTGCGCGCCACCTTCAAAATAGGTGATGCCTTGGGCAATACAAAAGGCCTGTGCTTGGTAATAGCAAAGCTCAAAGTGCAAATTGGACACGTAATGTAATGCGCCCCAATACCTGCCGTATAAGGTGTTGGCATTATAGATATTAAGTGTCGCTGCAATTGGTTTCCCATACAGTTCGGCAACAATCATTAATATGTTGGATGGCATCGACTTGCCAATTAAGCTAAAAAATTCGCGCGTTAAATAAGGGCTTGAGTGATGCGCGCGGTAGGTATTGCAATAGCAGTCGTAAAAAAAATCCCAATCGGATTCGCTAATGTCTGTCCCCATTAGCCATTTGCATTGCACGCCGGCTTCCACTACTTTCTTGCGTTCCTGACGAATCTTCTTACGCTTGTCGTGGCTTAGTGTTGCTAAGAATGCTTCCCAGTTTGGATACGCTTTATTCTGCCAGCGAAATTGCACACCATCTCGCTTTAACCAGCCAGCCTCCTGAAAAAATGGACTGCATGTTTCGGATGGAAATAAGGCATGCGCACTCGATAGCTGATGTTGATCCAGCATATTCGTCAGTGCGGCAACCAATAGTTGCGACACGACAGGATCATGGCTTAATAGCTTGCTGCAAGTCACCGGCGTGAATGGTACGGCGCACACCAGCTTGGGATAGTAGGGGATTTGATGCTGTGTATAAGCCTCTGCCCATGACCAATCGAATACATATTCACCATAAGAATGTGTTTTTAAGTAGGCGGGGATAGCGCCAATTAGTTGCGCTTGTTGATCGAACAGTGTGATGGCACAGGTTGACCACCCAGTGCCTTCGCCTACGGATTTAGATTGTTCCAACGCCAATAAAAACGCATGTTGTAAAAATGGTGTGCCGTCTGTCAGCGCATTCCAAGCAAGCGCATCAATGTCTTGCATACTGGCGATTGTTTTAGCGGTGTATGAACTTGGTGACTGCATGAAGTGTACTTTAAACCAGAAAGCTTGAAACTAGAAAGTGAGTTTAAAGACAGGGAGCAGCGTTTTGGCGAATAGTTCGGGCTAGACTCTGATATTAAAGGGAATTAGCTAGGGCGTTTGCGACCATTGGCTGCTTGTTTGTTGACTTTGGACTTACTTAGATTTTTGATTTCCGCTTCTTTTTCTTGGATGCGTTGCGCTTCCATGCGGGCTTCGGCAGCTTTTTGACGCTCTATGGATTTGGCTTGTGCTAGTTCTAACTCTTCTAGCGTAATCACGCCATCTTCATCCACATCTACATAGCTGAAATGTCGTGCAATTTGTGGAAGACATTGTGTGGTTTCTTCGCGGTCTAGCGAATCGTCATTATCGCGGTTACAGTCATTAAAGCGCTGCGTAATGCTGTCTTTCATGGCTTTACGTTTAAGCTCTATCTGATTATGTTCTGGATCAGTATGTTTGGCGTAATCGGATAACGCTTTGCGTAAGCGCGCCCTGTCTTCCGGGCTGAAATTATGCTCCAAGGTTTGCTCTAGTCCTGCATCGTCATTATCGGTCGATACTTGCTTATCATCGGTCGGAGAAAAAAACATTTTATTCTCTGCAATCACAGGCGACGTAAGCATCAGCCCGGCGGTAACGAGCAAATATTTAATACTGATGATGGGAGAGAAATTCAAAGCCATGGATTTTTTTGTGTAGTCTTTACCTTGTTTTTGGTCAGAAACAGCTAAATACCTAAGTTTTAAGAGCGTTATCTTGAATTATGATTGTAAATATTTTGTTTCACATCATCGCTTAATTGTAACTAATTGTAAAATTTCAACTTATACTGCTTGTATATTTAGATAACCTTAGAGGTATTAAGTTTTGCAGGTTCTAGATTTATTCACTTTTAAACCATATACTTGGCGATTGGCAGTCATTAACATGACGCAATACTCTCCAAAAGGGCATGAATGATCGTGGAAAATACAAAAAAAATATTAATGGTCGATGATGATTTGCGCATGCGTGAGTTGCTGCAGCGTTATCTTACCGAGCAGGGGTTCAGTATCAAAGCAGTTTCTGACGCAAAAGAAATGGATGTTGCGTTGGCTGCGGAGTCGTTTGATTTGTTAGTGCTGGATTTGATGTTGCCAGGCGAGGATGGCTTGGCAATTTGCCGCCGTCTACGCGGATCTAATTTGACGACCCCCATCATTATGTTAACTGCGCGCGGTGACGAAGTGGATAGGATTGTCGGACTGGAAATGGGGGCGGACGATTACTTGCCTAAACCATTCAATCCGCGTGAACTGTTAGCACGGATTAACGCAGTATTACGACGTCACGAGCATTCGCCCAATGCAGACAATAGTGGCAAAGTCGAGGCATTTAGCTTTGGTGAATTTGTATTTGATGCGAACACCCGTAGTTTAAGCAGGAATGGCATGCCGATTACCATTACCAGTGGTGAGTTTACTTTGCTTAAAGTGTTTACCGAGCATCCACGTCAACCACTTTCCCGTGACCGTTTAATGCAACTTGCCCGCGGACGTGAGCTGGATGTATTTGACCGCAGTATTGATGTGCAAGTCTCGCGCTTAAGACGCATTATAGAGGCAGATCCTGCGCACCCACGCTATTTGCAAACCATGTGGGGTTTTGGTTATGTGTTCATTCCTGATGGTGAGGCCGCGTAATCATCACGTTTAGCAGATTGTTTTGAGATTACTCCCACGCACACTCCTATCTAGATTGCTATTGCTGATTGCCTTGCTGCTGGCGATTAGTATCTATGCCTCTTTAAAGATCTTTGATTATTTCGATCGAGAACCACGCGCCACCACGGCCGCCTTACAAGCGGTCACTATCGTCAATTACACGCGCGCGTCACTCATCGCCTCGCATGAGAATAGACGTCTTGCATTGTTGTCAGAACTGTCTGGGCGTGAAGGTGTACGCGTCTACGCGGCTGACTTTTTAGAAGACATTGAACCGCTACCGCAAGACCCATTTATTAATCTGATTGCACAAAAAATCCGTGAGCGTTTGGGCGATGAAACCATCATCACTGTCAACCATTACGATATTCCCGGTTTATGGATAAGTTTCAATGTGGGGCAAGATGATTTCTGGGTGGTCATTCCTAAGATTCAGGTGGACCGTCCGTTCCCATGGCATTGGCTAGGTTGGGCGGCGGTGGTGGGCCTGCTGTCACTCCTAGGTGCGTATATTATTGCTTCCAGAATCAATCGCCCACTTAATTTATTGGTGCATGCTGCGGAGCGTTTGCGTAATGGTGAGCCAGCGCCTAAATTACCAGAAGACAGTGTGGAAGAGTTGCGCGAGGTGAGCCGTACCTTTAATGAGGTGGCGGAATCGCTGGTGCGTTTAGATGCTGAGCGTACGTTGTTGTTGGCTGGTGTATCGCATGATATTCGCACACCACTCGCACGGTTAAGATTGGCAGTAGAGATGTTATCTGGCGGTACTGGCGATAGCATGAAGCAAGGCATGATTGAAGACATCAGTGATATGGACAACATCATCCATCAGTTCTTGGATTTTGTGCGCGGTGTGGAAGGTGAGCCGACCAAAATGGTCGATATTAATGAATTGCTGCGTTCGCTGGCAGAGCGGCAAGCCCGTGCCGGTCGTAACTTGAAACTCAATCTTACCGCTACTTACTATATCCCGCTCAGGCCGCTGGCCATGCAACGTTTACTCGATAATTTGGTGGGTAACGCCTATGCCTATGCTAAAGGTGAGGTGGCGGTGAGCAGTAAAATTACTGCGGACAAAATCATTATCAGTGTCTTGGATAATGGCCCGGGGATTCCGCCTGAACATGCGCAACGACTGCTCAGGCCATTTGAGCGGATGGACAGCGCACGCAATAAAAACGAAGGAGGCAGTGGCTTGGGTTTGGCCATCTGTAACCGTATTGCCAAGTTGCATCGCGGAAGTCTGGAGCTGATCAATCGCCCACAAGGCGGGTTAGAAGCAAGACTGTCTCTGCCTATTATGCACTAATGCTTGCCCGCTGGTTTGCCCTCTACTCGGTTGCGGCCATTACGCTTAGCGTTGTACAGTAATCTGTCAGCATGAATCATCATGTCATTTAAATTTTTGCGCAGTATATTGGTGGCGCCAATACTGCAAGTGTACTGAATGACATGTTGTTTAACGCACACTGATTGCCCCGCAAGCTTTGCCCTAAACGCATCAATATGTTCAAAGCTGGTCAAATAGATAGGCGATTGGCTGAGCACAGCGAACTCTTCACCACCCAGCCTAGCCACAATATCTCCATGAAAGTGTGCTTTTAGCTGCTGCGCAAAATTTTTGATTGCTTCATCGCCTGCATCGTGGCCATAGACATCGTTCACTTTTTTGAAAAAATCGATATCCATCATCATGACGGTGAGTGGGCTATTGTCGTGCAGTGTTTTGAATATTTTGTCGCCATGCTCAAAGAAATAGCGACGATTAAACACATTGCTTAAATAGTCGATATTGGACAAATGCTTTGCAAATTCAACAGCATCTAACATGTCTAGATTTTGATTTATGCGACACAGCAAAATTTCATAATTGAAGGGTTTGGAAATAAAGTCGTTAGCACCTGCTTTCAGAAATTTAACGGCCAAGCGTGGGTCAGAAGAAGTGGAAATGCCGATAATGAGCAATTGGTCTTTAGGGTAAATAACACGTGCTTTTTGTACAAATGTGATGCCATCAATCATCGACATTTGGTGATCAACCAGCACCAATTTTACGTCTCCATGTTGGTGCAAGATATCTAAAGCTTCGATCCCATTCGTGGCTTGTAACACGTTGAATTTTTGCAACATAAGCTCACGTGCAATTACAAATTGCGACACTTTAGAGTCGTCTACAATCAGCACTTTAATGGAGGTGTTTTTATGCACTCTGACGATAAGTTCGCATATATAAGTGATGTCGTCAGATTGCCCTTTGACCACATAGTCAATGACATGGCGCTTGATGAGCTGGTCACGCATTTCATCTTCATAGTGCGAGACGATGGCAATGATTGGGATATTAAATTCACCCAGTAGATCGACCTTCTCGAAGGCATCTGAATCTAAATGAATAGCGCTGGTGATGCCCAAGAAGAACGTGTTGGGCTGCTCGGTAAGTAATAACCTTGCAGCTGCAGCCGAATGCACTGTAGCGACTTGTACTCGTAGCTGGCTTTCGATTTCTAGCTTGAGGGTATGTGCGTATTGCTCGTCTTGCTCTAGCACTAAAATTTGAAATTGCACGGCGGTGACAGGGTCGCGTAATGTCTTGCGGATATGTCTATTTGGCATACACGGACATGGGTTTAAGTAGATAGCTGGCTATATTGGCTATGGTTGAAACCAATTCAATTTCTCTCGGAGTAACACCACTTCGCCAATAATGGTCAAGCATGGCGGCTTCATCTCGGCAATGGTTACTTTTTCGGCCAAATCAGCCAGTGTGGCAGTGACCACACGTTGGCGCTGCGTGGTGCCTTGCTGGATGACTGCAGCTGGCATAGTAGGTGATACGCCACGTTGAATCAGTTGCTGACAGATTTCTGCTAACCCAACCAAGCCCATATAGATGACTACAGTTTGGCGGGGGCGCGTCATGGCATCCCAATCCAGATCAATAGTGCCATCTTTGAGATGCCCGGTGATAAATAGGCACGCTTGTGCATAATCGCGATGCGTGAGCGGTATACCTGCATAGCTGGAGCCACCATTGGCTGCGGTAATACCAGGTACTACTTGGAATGGCACACCATATTGCATCAGGGTTTCAATCTCTTCACCGCCGCGCCCAAAAATAAACGGGTCGCCGCCTTTCAAACGCAATACACGTTTGCCTTCAAGTGCAAGTTTTGCAAGTAGTTCATTGATTTGCTCCTGCGGCATGGTGTGTTGGTCGCGCGCTTTACCCACATAAATCAGTTCTGCATCCCTGCGTACCAGTTCCATTACTTCTGGGCTGACCAGTTTGTCATAGACGCATACGTCGCATTGCTGCATCAGACGGAGCGCCCTGAATGTGAGTAGGTCAGGGTCACCAGGGCCGCCGCCCACCAAAAACACCTCGCCTTTGGGGGATTGGCTGGGGTTGTCGCTGAGTATGTCGCGCAATACTTCACGTGCTGCTTCCTCTTGTCCAGACAACACACGCTCTACCATAGGGCCTTGTAATACATCTTCCCAAAAGCGGCGGCGCAATTGCGTTGTTGCAAATTTTGCTTTGACTTGGTCGCGGAACTCTCCCGCAATGGCTGCGATACGGCCATAACTGGCAGGCAACATGGTTTCAATCTTGGTGCGGATATAACGTGCTAGTACAGGGGCATTTCCTTCAGACGATACGGCAATGACTACTGGGCTGCGGTCAATCACAGAGCCCATGGTGAATGTACACAAGGCCGGAGCATCTACGACATTGACTGGAATATTCAATGCTTTTGCGGCGATGGATACAGCTTCATTTACTGCTTCATCATCGGTAGCGGCAATGACCAAGCAAGCGCCAGTCAGTTGCGCCGGTGTAAATGCAGTCGCAACGTGGTGAATTTTTTGCGCATCGGCCATGGCTTGCAGTTCATGGCATAAACTGGGGGATACCAAGGTGACGTCTGCGCTGGCTTTGAGCAGCATGGTGACTTTGCGCGTAGCGACATCGCCACCGCCAATGACGATACACGGACGCTGTTGAATATTCAGGAAAATCGGTAGTGCTTGCATGTGTTCAGTTCAATATTTGGAATACGCCCATTTTACCTTGCTAGGTGCAAATAAGCTAAAATACTGTTTTAACGTCAAATGTTGTCACAGTGAGCAAAAAAGTCTTTATTAAAACCTTTGGTTGTCAGATGAATGAATACGATTCATCGCGCATGGCCGATATGCTGGCGGCCAGTGAAGGCATGGTGGAAACGCAAACGGTAGAAGATGCGGATGTGATTTTGCTTAACACTTGCTCGGTGCGTGAAAAAGCAGAAGATAAAGTGTTTAGCCATTTAGGCCGCTTTATTCCACTCAAAGAAAAAAATCCCAATTTAATTATTGGTGTCGGTGGCTGTGTCGCGTCGCAAGAGGGTGACAACATCATCAAGCGCGCGCCTTATGTGGATGTGGTGTTTGGCCCGCAAACCTTGCATCGCTTGCCTGAAATGATTAAACAAAGTCAGAATTCAGGGCAGTCTCAAGTTGATATCACTTTTCCAGAAATTGAGAAATTTGACCATTTGCCACCACCGCGCATAGAGGGTGCGACTGCCTTTTTAAGCATTATGGAAGGCTGCAGTAAATACTGTAGTTTCTGCGTAGTGCCTTATACGCGTGGCGAAGAAGTCTCTCGGCCATTTGCTGATGTTTTGACTGAGGCGGTACAGTTGGCAGAACAAGGGGTGAAAGAAATTACTTTGCTGGGTCAAAACGTCAATGCCTATCGTGCAGAGTATGATGGCGTAGAAGCAGACTTGGCGATGCTGATTGAGACACTGGCTGAAATCCCCGAGATTGGACGCATTCGATTTACCACCAGTCACCCCAATGAAATGAATGAGCGCTTGATCGCTTGTTTTGCGAGTGTGCCAAAGTTGGCGGTGCAATTGCATTTGCCAGTGCAGGCAGGTAGTGACCGTATCTTGATGGCAATGAAGCGCAACTACACTGGGCTGCAATATAAAAGTACGATACGCAAACTAAAAGCAGCAAGCCCAAATCTTACGTTTACTTCGGATTTTATTGTGGGATTTCCCGGTGAGTCGGAAACAGACTTTCTGGCAACAGCGAGACTGATGCAAGATGTTGGGTTTGACTACAGCTTTAGTTTTTTATATAGCCCAAGGCCAGGTACCCCAGCCTCGTTTATCAAAGACGATACGCCGCACGCCACTAAATTGGAACGCTTAGCCAAACTGCAAAGTATCAATGAAGCACAAGGCGATGCGATCAGCCGTGGCATGCTGGGTACGATCCAGCGCGTGTTGATTGATGGCGTATCTTGGAAAGACAGTACATTATTGGCGGGTAAAACCGATAACAATCGCGTGGTGGATATTCAGGGAGCGCCTGCGTTGATTCATCAATTTGTGCAAGTGAAAATCACGGATGTGACCAACCCCAAACGCTTACAAGGCGAGATAGTCATTAGTTGAGATAGTAAACCATGGAAATTCAATTACGCCCTGAAGACAATGCCCGCTTAGCCAATTTGTGCGGTGCGTTAGACGAGAATATTAAACAAATTGAAACGGCGCTTGAGGTTAATATCAATCGTCGTGGCAGCACGTTTAACTTGTCTGGCAAGCAAGACAATGTGCGTATTGCGGCGCAAATGTTAGAAAACTTTTATGTGCGCGCCAAAAAGCCTATCGAGCTGGAAGAGATTCAGCTGGGCTTGGTCGAGGTAGATAAACTAAAGCCAGAAGATGTGACCACCAGCCAAGCCATGCCAGTGCTAATGACGCGGCGTGGCGATTTGCATGGGCGTACCCCAAGGCAGGTATCTTATTTGCAGCAGATTCAAGATTTTGATATTACGTTTGGGATTGGCCCGGCCGGTACAGGTAAAACGTATTTGGCGGTGGCTAGTGCGGTGGATGCGATGACGCGCGACCGCGTAAAGCGTATTGTGTTAGTGCGCCCAGCGGTAGAGGCTGGTGAGCGTTTAGGCTTCTTGCCTGGCGATTTAAATCAAAAAGTGGACCCTTACTTACGCCCGTTATATGACGCATTGTATGATTTGGCCGGCTATGACACAGTGAATAAAATGTTTGAACGTGGCGCCATTGAAGTCGCGCCATTAGCGTACATGCGTGGCCGCACGCTCAACCAAAGTTTTATTATTTTGGATGAAGCGCAAAATACAACGCCTGAACAAATGAAGATGTTTTTAACGCGCATTGGGTTTGGCACCAAAGCTGTGATTACCGGTGACGTGACGCAGATTGATTTACAGCGTCATCAGAAAAGTGGTTTGGTAGAAGCGCAAAAAATCCTGAAGGATGTCAAAGGCATTGCGATGACACATTTCTTGTCGCAAGATGTGGTGCGTCATCCATTGGTACAAAAAATTATCAATGCGTATGAAAACTACGAGCAGAAAAATGCAGCGGAGTAGCCGTTTACAACGCTTGCATAAACGCCTTAATTAAACCGGTTAAATAGCGTTAATTATCGATATGCCCGTATGGTCAACGTTTTAAGATGATGGTATTTCGCTAGCATCTTAATAAAGAGAAAAATATGGCACTCGTATCATTGCGACAATTGTTAGATCACGCAGCCGAACACCAGTACGGCTTGGCTGCGTTTAATGTGAACAACATGGAGCAAGTGCACGCCATTATGCAGGCGGCTGACGCAGTGAATAGCCCTGTGATATTGCAAGCGTCTGCTGGTGCCAGAAAATATGCGGGTGAAGCGTTTTTACGTCACCTTGTATTAGCAGCGATTGAATCTTACCCGCATATTCCCATTGTGATGCACCAAGATCATGGACACACCCCTGCGGTATGTATTCAAGCTATGCGCTCAGGATTTTCCAGCGTGATGATGGATGGCTCGCTCATGGATGATGCTAAAACGCCTTCTAGCTATGAATACAATGTCAGCGTGACCAAACAAATTGTAGAAGTGGCACATGCCATTGGCGTGTCGGTTGAAGGTGAGCTGGGCGTGCTAGGCTCATTAGAAACCGGTAAAGCCGGAGAGGAAGACGGTTCTGGTGCTGAGGGTATTTTAAGTCATGAACAGTTATTGACCGACCCGGAAGAAGCCGCTGACTTTGTGAAGAAAACGGGCGTGGATGCCTTGGCGATTGCCATCGGGACTTCGCATGGTGCGTATAAATTTACAAGCCCGCCTACTGGGCAAACCTTGGCCATTCATCGCATCAAAGAAATCCATGCGCGCATCCCCAATACGCATTTGGTGATGCATGGCTCTTCTTCAGTCCCGCAAGAATGGCTCAAAACCATCAATGCGCATGGCGGCAATATGGGTGAAACCTATGGTGTGCCGGTGGAAGAGATTGTAGAGGGCATCAAGTATGGTGTGCGTAAGGTCAATATTGATACCGATTTACGCATGGCGACTACTGGTGCGTTGCGCCGCTTTTTTGATGAGAATAAGCAGGAATTTGATCCCAGAAAATTCTTAACAGTGAGTACGGTGGCCATGCGTGATATTTGCAAGGCGCGTTATGAGGCATTTGGCTCGGCGGGGAAGGCCTCCCTCATTAAACCCATTTCATGCGATGCGATGGCTGAACGCTATAAATCCGGGCAACTAAGCGCGATAGTGAAGTGACTGGCTGATACTCAAGCTCCCACTTGCTGGAGCTCGCTTATTCTCTCCGTAGTTGTTATCTCTATAAAGTTAAAGGCAGTTATCGGCCCAAGGCTGACAACCAACGAGTCGCATATCCGATGCCATTAAGCCTCAGAGTAAATGTGCAAGTTTGCTTTTACTACTCATTGACCCCTAACTCTTTTAGATCTTTGTCGTACATTGCTACTAACAATAACTCTCCCTTGTCGTCCACGCGAAACTGTCCGTACCGTGCTGGCTCGTAAATTTTCCCATTACCTTCTTGGAAAAAATAGGCATTGGTAGCAAATTTCACTGTGCCGTTACGAACACGGTAACGTAGAAGTATCTCTTTGTTTGAAAGCGGTTGATCTATGTAAAGGCTTTTGAATGTACCCACGTTTCGCGCATCAAGGCTGGCGATAACAAAACCGTCCGATGCTGCTATGTCATGCCTCCACTGACGGCGATCCTCTGTTTTAGGCAGAGCCTGATAAACTTCATCACCAAGACGAAAGTTCAGCGCCATATAATCTCCTTGCATCAGTGAACGAGGATCCACGGGAGTAACTTCAAGATATACCTCTTTTCCTTCAACTAAATGTTTTTCCTTTCCGATAATAGACCAGTTCACAAGAACCAGAATAATTAGAAGCGAGCCAATCACGATCTTCTTATGCATGGTGCACCTCATTGCCTATTGGGAAAATTCTGAACATTAGCCAACGGACAAAGAGCAAAATAAGCCCGACCATGAGTAAAGATTGGGACTTGTCCAGTAATGTCGTATCAAGCAGATAGTAGTACGAAGAAATATAAAACAGAAGTGAAACGATTCCTAAACTGAGAAGAACGCGGTTTGCACAGAAAAAACCGAAGCTGATGATCACCATCCCCACAGTTATGCCTTGAACATTCATAGATACCGCGCAAATGAGAAGAGTGGCTAACAACGTTATAATGGATAGTCGGCTTCTTACTGGCTGTCCATAACGCTGCAATAAACTCCAAACAACGTATAGCGTTACTGCTCCTATCATGAGTTCTCCAAGCCATGGCTGTGCCCAGAACTCATGGTTTTCAGAGGAAAGCCCACCGAACGTTTGGTAGTTAAATTGGGCTGTTCCTTTCAGTGCAATAATTGCGAGGACCAAGCCATATCCGATGGCCCTTATTTTTTTCATCTGTTGAGGATAGTGGAATTCGTGCAGCCAGCAGAGCGAAGTGCCAAATATAAGAATCCCGCCAATCACATAAGGGATATGCAGTTCTGTGAGCGCCATAGATATAGCTATTGCCGCAACCAGAGTAGATACGATGCTATGAACAAAGTTAGGCATCACCACCACCAGAGCGACTTGCAGCATAGCGAGCAGAAGCCATACCACTATTTGATTATGATTGGCAAAGTCGAATATTGCGTAGGCAATTAAAGCTTGGCCTGCCATACTTGTGGCCAAGCCTAAGTGTTCAACAAACTCATTGGCGGGTATGCGTAATAAAGCAAAAGCACCTACTAGCATAATCCCCCCGAAAATAAGAGCTGCTCCGGGTGTTTTAAAGACAAACTGGAAAGCAGCGCCAATAAATCCAAGAATAAAGATTGCTGCCAGCCAACCGGAAAATGCTAAAAGAGCTTTGATATACCAAGGAGACTCTAAAACTTCACTTTCAGGTTGCGCACCCTCAACGATTCCATGCTCCTGTAAGAGAGCCCACACTTGATTACTCATGATAGACTCTCCCGGTGAATATTTTTAAGCCACAAGGTAGCACCACTACCCATCCCAATAACGATCAAGGCAAGAAGCAGAAAAGCACCTGCATCATCATGGTGCAATATGTGGTTGCTTAGGAATGAAATTGTTATCGTTATTGTGGACAAACAGCACCCAGCAAGCATAAAGAGATCTAGTCTTACATATCGATAAATATAATACATTGCAGCCAACCATAGTCCCCATACCAGTCCAGGATAACCGACTACCTCTTGAGGACTAAAAATTGAGAGTAAAACTAGGCAAGTCAATGGAACACCAGAGCCGATAGCCAGTAGCCGAATAGCCCACTGTTCTGACAGCCATTGCCATGTCGTTGCCAGTAGCTGCCATGTGATTAAAGCAAGGGTGTTAAAAAGAAATATGATCCACAACATGGCTGACTCAGAACTGAAAACAAGACCGAACAATCCGCGAAATGTCAGGTAATACAAGATAATAGAGACGTTGATAAGTGCTATCCAGACTATCCATATTGCGGAAAAACGTCCGACAATAGCCCATGGCAACATTAGCAGAGCCCAGTTGAAGAACAGTTGCCAGGGATCTGCACCGGTCTGGTAGGTCTGCCCGTACAATGCTAACAACACACCTAAAGAGATTGTTGCTACAAGAATAGAGACCTTGCTGGCGATGGAGTCTTCCGCAAATTTACAGTATGCGACAACAGCCAAAACAATAGCCCCCTCTACCATGCCGAATTTGGAAAAACGCCCTAAGTCTTTCCAGTTGTATGCGATAAAGAACATGACTGCAAAGGCTAGCGCAAGACCACCTAGCCAAAGTAGGAGATAATCGATAAAAGCCTGCCATTTTTTGCCGTTGGGTACGATCTTTAAGACAGTGAGTGCAGTGTCGATTTTTTCTTCTGGTATGACTCCCTGCTCTATCAGTTCGATTAATTGCTCGCGAGGTGTGCTCATGAATTGAACCTTTTCTCTTCGTTAATATTTATCAGCTGAACCTTAAAAATTAAGGGGCTGACTTTAGCCAGCCTCGCTTGAGTGATAGGTTGCGTTTTTAGCCACCGCGAATCACATCTTTTAGCTCAATTTGAATAGAGCGGAATTTTGAATATACCCAGAGACCAGTAGCAACAAAAATGCCGAATGCTGCCGTAAAAACTAGTGATATAAGCAAACCAATAAAAGGAGACGCCACTAGTCCTGCGATGCCTGTAATTGGTTTTTCATTCCATGTAATCGAATTTGCTCCAAAAAGAGCGAAAACACCCATAAATATACTTAGTGGAACAATTGAGCAAAGCGAGCCGATGGCGATTAACTTGAAAATGGAACCAGTAGATAGTTTTTTTGTAGTGATTGTTTCGTACATTTATTACCCCTTGTTTTTATTTTAAAGCCTTAGGCTTGGCTATTATTCTGTCCATATAATAATTAATAGCAAGTAGGGGCGCAACTAAGTCAAGTAACAATAATGAAGTTAAGATACGAACGTCTACTTTGGGCCGTTATTGAGTAAAGCAGTCTAGCGCTTGGTTTTGCCGTGATAGGTTGCGATGCGCTCAACTTCATGCTTGCTACCCATGATGACCGGAACACGCTGATGCAATGCACTTGGCACCAACTCTAAAATACGCATATGTCCGGTGGTAGATAAACCGCCTGCTTGCTCCATAATAAAACTCATCGGGTTGGCTTCGTACAGCAGGCGCAGCTTACCGCCTTGTTTTTTGATTTTACTGTCCATCGGGTACATAAACACACCGCCACGCACTAAGATGCGATGGATTTCCGCCACCATTGAAGCAACCCAGCGCATATTGAAATCTTTTTCGCGGTCGCCTTCCTCGCCTTGTAAACACTCATCAATGTAACGTTGTATCGGCGCTTGCCAAAACCGGTAGTTGGACATATTGATCGCAAACTCTTGCGTATCCGCAGGTACTTGCATGTTGGCATGGGTCAGGTAAAACTCACCCAACTCGTTGTCCAGTGTAAAGCCATGCACGCCGTTACCAATAGTGAGTACCAGCATGGTGGAAGTGCCATATAAGGCATAACCAGCACAGATTTGTTGCGAGCCGGGTTGCAGAAAATCTGCCAGTACAGGCATTGCCCCCGGGCTTTTTAGAATAGAAAAAATTGTGCCGACAGAGATGTTCACATTGACGTTGGAAGAGCCATCCAAAGGATCAAACAGCAATAAATACTGGCCGTTTGGGGAGATGTCTTCATCAAGTTGAATGATTTCTTCCATTTCCTCGGAGGCCATGCCGACAACATAGCCACTGGTTTGTGCAGATTCAATAAAAATCTCATTGGTAATCACATCCAGCGCTTTTTGTACTTCACCCTGTACGTTTTCAGAGCTTAGGTTGTGCATAGTGCCTTCTAGCGCGCCACTATCAATCGCAATCGCTATTTTTTTACATGCAGTGATGACATCGTTGAGTATGGCTGTGAGTGCGGTGCGGTGCTCACCATTGATGTGTGCTGAAAAATAGTCTGTTATTTTGATTTTTTCTGTCATGACAATTCCTTAATCATCTGCTAACCACTTGGTATCGAATGTGCATTATGCCTTTACAACAAAAGAACATGAAGTATTTGCATTGAATTGACTGAGTAAATGCTTGATTTGAGCACACAGAAATAGTCTTTATAATGGAGGCAATTCAATTTTATGTGCGCGATCTTGTTATGACAGCTATTTCTCTTTCTGTGCAATATGCCACGCATATGCCCCATTTACCCACTAAGCAGCAACTTAAGCGTTGGGTGCGTGCTGCGGTGCGTGTGGAAACAGAAGTTGCCATTCGCATTGTCGATGCAGAAGAAGGGCGTGCCTTAAATAGTGCTTATCGCGGCAAGGATTACGCTACGAATGTACTGACGTTTCCACTGACAGAAGAGCCCCATCTGATGGGCGATATTATTATTTGTGCGCCGGTAGTCGAATCAGAAGCGCGTGCACAAAATAAATCCCTAGAAGCGCATTATGCACACTTAACGGTGCATGGCATATTGCACTTGCACGGATATGACCACGAAACTGAGCCGCAAGCGGAGCTCATGGAGGCGCTTGAGGTAACAATTTTACAAAAATTAGGGTATCCTAATCCCTATCTCTTTACACAGGATGCCTAACCCGCATTTAGCATGGCCAGTGAGTCGGAAAAACCCCAACATAAACCTAGCTTATTAGAACGTTTAAGCCACTTTTTACTACGCGAACCAGAAGACCGCGAGCAGTTAGTAGAGCTACTGCATAGCGCTTACGAAAATCACCTGATGGATAGCGACTCTCTCGCGATGATTGAGGGTGTGCTGCAAGTCAGCGAGATGCAAGTGCGTGACATTATGATCCCGCGTTCGCAAATGGATGTGATTGATATTACCCATCCGCCAGAAACATTTATTCCGCATGTGATTGAAACTGCACACTCACGTTTTCCCGTAATTGAGGACAATAAAAACGATGTGATTGGCATACTCCTTGCTAAAGATTTACTAAGGTATTACGCGGGTGAAGATTTTGATGTGCGCGATATGTTGCGTCCGGCTGTATTCATTCCAGAATCTAAGCGCTTGAATGTGTTGTTGAAAGAGTTTCGTAGTAATCGTAATCATATTGCGATTGTGGTCGACGAGTACGGTGGTGTGGCAGGAATGGTCACCATTGAGGACGTGCTGGAACAAATTGTCGGCGATATTGAAGATGAATACGATTACGATGAAGACGAAGACAATATCATTCATCATGCGGATGGGCAGTACCGGGTAAAAGCGCTGACGGAAATTACGGATTTTAACGAAGCGGTAGGTACGCAATTTAGCGACGAAGAATTCTCTACTATTGGTGGTTTGGTGGTGAATCGATTTGGGCATTTGCCTAAACGTGGAGATGCCATCAATATTGATAATATCAGAGTCACAGTGGTTAGAGCGGATAGTAGGCGCTTACATTCTATTTTGGTGGAAGTGTTGCCGGAAGAGCCGTATCCGATAGAAAACACATAGCATCATCAATTTAGCTTGCGCGCAATATACTGTTGAACTAATTTTAAATTCGCTTCTCATAATGTCATTGATAGGAGAGTGTCATGAAAATTTGGCAAACTGTAGGTGTATTAAGTATTGCATTGAGTGCATGGCATGTGAATGCGGGCGAAATTAAAACCGAGCCGCTGGCTGGTGAGTTGCCGACAGAAGAGAAGGCGTTTGTGAATGCCATTGGCAAATTAAACAAAGCCAAAATTGTAGAGTTGCTTGGTGAACCGGCAAAAGCGGAAGATGTGAAACTCAAAGATTCTGGCCGAGTGGTGGCGTCTATCTGGCATTACCATTACATCAACACAGCTGCCGATGGCGAATATTATCAAACGACCGAGCTGGATTTTATTGATGATCAAGTAAATGTGGTGGTGTTTTTAAACAATGATGGTAGCGAACAAGTACCAGCTGGGCAAAAGTATGAAGTGCCGGAAGTTAAACCGGAAATGTAAGCTCTAGAATAAATAAGCTAATGTAAGCTTGGATGAGTAATGTTAAAAAAGGCGCCTTAAGCGCCTTTTTTATTCAACCTTTGCCTATCAAGGCTTATTTTTTAAGTGAGTCGCGAATCTCACGCAACAGCACTACATCTTCTGGCGTTGGTGCTGGTGCGGCGGCAGGTTCTGCTTTTTTCAGCTTATTCATGATGCGTACCATTTGGAAAATGATAAACGCTAAGATGATAAAGTTAAGTGCGATTGTAATAAAGTTACCGTAAGCCAATACAGCGCCGGCTTTTTTGGCTTCGATTAAGGCCAGACCAGCTTCTTGGCCATTCAATGGAATGTACATATTGCTAAAATCCAAGCCTCCAACCAATGTGCTGACTACGGGCATGATGATGTCGCCTACTAGCGAATCCACAATCTTACCAAAGGCTGCGCCGATAATCACACCCACGGCTAAGTCCATGACATTACCTTTTAATGCAAACTCCTTAAACTCTGACATCATGCTCACGATGTAAACCCTCCTCGTATCAATTATTAATTAGTAACCGTTAAACTACCCGTTTAATATAGTCCGCTCGCAATTCTTGTGTCAATCAACTTCGTGATTATTCATTTTTGCTGCCACTTTTGTACATGAAGTGTGCGCGCAGGCGTTACAATCCGAGGGTTTTAATTTGTTACTCAATCATCAATATGCTTAAAACAGCCTGTCTTAAACAAAATATCTGGGCGTTGCTTGCTGGCGCGCTCACTGTGTTTGGCTTTGCGCCTTACGGACTATTTGTTGCGCCGCTACTTGGTTTGGGTGTGCTGTTTTACTTATGGCAAACATCTGAGCAACCCAAGCAAGCTTTTAAGTTAGGGCTAAGCTTTGGCTTGGGTCTGTATGGGTTTGGCATTTATTGGATTTATATCAGCCTGCATGAATTTGGCGGTATGCCTTGGTGGTTCGCAGGGTTTTGTACGTTTTGCCTGTGTGCATTTATGGCCTTGTTTCCTGCAATGGTCGGCTATGTAAGCAAGCGCATCGGCTATCTATGGTTGAGTGCGCCTGTGCTATGGGGCGTGTCAGACTGGGTACGTAGCTGGATATTCACAGGATTCCCTTGGTTGACCATGGGCTATAGCCAAGTGCCGCATAGCCCTTTGGTTGGATTCATGCCTATATTCGGCGTGTATGCAGCTTCTACATTGACTGCATTGATGGCTGCGATAGTGGCTTATTGGTTTGCGCAACCGCAGCAGAGCAGTATTTGGAAGCGTAATGCGATTGCTTGTATTGTTGTGCTTGTTGTTTCAGGCTTTTTACTCAAAGCAGTGGAATGGACCAAGCCAATTGGCAAGCCGATAAGTGTGGCTTTACTGCAAGGCAATATTAGTCAGTCCATCAAGTGGTCGCCCGATGTGGCTGGCCAGACCATTCGCCAATATCTGGAGATGGTAGAGCAAAGCAAAGCACAGCTGATTGTATTGCCAGAAACCGCTTTGCCAGTGATTGCGCAGCAACTGGATGCGTCAACAGTAGAGCGCTTGCGCGCGCATGGTAAACAAAATCAGGGTGATGTGCTGGTGGGCTTGGTGCAATACGATGCTACGAATGAAAGTTACTTTAATAGTGCTATTAGTTTTGGTACTGCGCCAATGCAGGCGTACTCTAAAAGCCATTTGGTGCCGTTTGGTGAATTTATTCCGTTCAAAGCAATCTTCGGCTGGATCTATCGCGATTGGTTGAATATTCCGTTGAGTGATTTATCGCGCGGAGGTAATCAAGTGCCCATGCAGTTGGTTAATCAGCATGTGGCCGTGAATATTTGCTACGAAGATGTATTTGGTGAAGAAATTATTCGGCAATTGCCAGCAGCCACCTTGCTGGTCAACATGAGTAACGATGCATGGTATGGGCAATCATTTGCTGCGGAACAGCATATGCAATTTAGCCAGGTGCGTGCCATTGAAACCGGGCGCATGATGCTCAGAGCCACCAACACTGGCGCGACAGCGATCATTGACCAGCATGGTGTAGTGCTAGCGCATGCACCGCACGATACACAGGTGATATTGGAAGGAAATGCGCAGGGCTACCAAGGTACTACGCCCTATATTGCATGGGGAAACTGGCCATTTATTCTATTCAGCATTGGTGTAATTGCTTTTGTTTTATGGCGTAAAACCAAGTAAAATCGAGGTTTTAGCAATCATCATTTTTACGCCTGCTTTAAACTTTGTTTTTGTAGAAAAAAGACAAGGAGGCAAGGCACAGGCAGTACGGTTAAAGTACGACAAGCCGAAGCTGACAACGTATTTTTTGGAATAAGAACAAATGTCACTGACTTTTCAGCAAATTATATTAACGCTACAAGACTATTGGGATAAACAGGGCTGTACCTTGCTGCAACCCTACGATATGGAAGTAGGCGCTGGCACAAGCCACACTGCTACATTTCTACGTGCACTAGGCCCAGAGCCATGGAAAGCGGCCTATGTGCAACCAAGCCGTCGTCCTAAAGATGGCCGCTATGGCGAAAATCCAAATCGCTTACAACATTACTATCAATTTCAAGTGGTGCTTAAACCAGCCCCAGCCAATATTTTGGAGCTGTATTTGGGCTCGTTAGAAGCCTTGGGCTTTGACTTAAAACAAAACGATGTGCGCTTTGTAGAGGATGACTGGGAAAACCCGACGCTGGGCGCTTGGGGCTTGGGCTGGGAAGTGTGGCTCAATGGGATGGAGGTCACGCAGTTTACGTACTTCCAGCAAGTCGGCGGCATTAACTGTAAGCCCATTACCGGTGAAATCACTTATGGCTTAGAGCGTCTCGCCATGTATTTGCAAGGCGTGGAAAATGTATACGACCTCACTTACTCACCCGGCGTGAAATATGGTGATGTGTTCTTACAAAATGAAAAAGAGCAATCTGCTTATAACTTTGAGCATAGCGATGTCGATTTTCTGTTGATCGCATTTAATGCGCACGAAAAACAAGCCAAGCATTTGATGGAAGAAAAGCTTGCATTGCCAGCGTATGAGCAAGTGCTTAAAGCCGCCCATACCTTTAATTTGCTAGATGCACGTGGTGCGATTTCTGTGACAGAACGCGCTGCGTATATTGGGCGTATTCGTAACTTAGCGCGTAGTGTGGCGGCCAGTTATTTAGATAGCCGTGCACGTTTGGGTTTCCCCATGGCGCCCAAAGCGTGGGCTGACGAAGTGTTAGCACAAATAGAACAAAATAAGAAAGCCGCAGCATGAGTAGCAACCTAGCAAAAAATTTATTAGTAGAGTTATTTGTAGAAGAATTGCCGCCAAAGGCGCTCAAAAAACTGGGCGAGTCTTTTGCAGCTAGTATTTTTGAGAGTTTAAATTCAGACGAGTTAGTCAGTGATGAGTCAATATTTGAGACTTTTGCAACGCCAAGACGGCTTGCTGTATTAGTCTCAAAAGTGAATGATATTTCGCCACCCAAAAAAATCACAGCTAAGCTGATGCCTGCGGCAATCGGATTGGACGCAAATGGTAATCCAACCCCAGCCCTCATTAAAAAATTAATCTCTACTTGCGGATATAACGAAGAGGCTGATTTTAAGGATATTGTAAAGGCAAGAGTTGCAAAAGAGCATGATGGCAAAACGGATGTTTTATTCCATACTGATATAGCGCAAGGTAAGCCTTTGTCTATATGCTTGCAATATGCGCTAGATGAAGCCTTAGTAAAACTGCCAATTCCTAAAGTCATGACTTATCAAATCAATGATGGCTGGGAAAGTGTCAATTTTGTGCGCCCTGCGCATGGCTTAGTCGCTTTGCATGGAACCCAGGTTGTGCCTACAACGGTACTTGGATTGTCGGCTGGTAACAGCACGCAGGGTCATCGTTTTGAAGCAAAAAATGCGACCATTACCATTCAGTCGGCGGATAGCTATGCGCAGCAACTTGCCGATGAAGGTGCTGTGATTGCAAGTTTCGCAGCGCGTAAAGCGGAAATCGTACGTCAACTCACTGCCGCCGCAGCAAAAGAAAATCTAACGCCGATTGACGACGATGCATTGCTGGATGAAGTGACAGCGCTGGTGGAACTGCCAAATGTGTTGCTTGGCCAATTTGAGCAAGAGTTTTTGGAAGTGCCACAAGAGTGCCTGATTTTGACCATGAAGGCCAATCAGAAATACTTCCCCTTGCTAGATGCGAACGGCAAACTCACGCACAAATTTTTGATTGTCTCTAACATCAAACCGGCAGACCCATCCAAAGTGATTGGTGGGAATGAGCGTGTGGTGCGCCCACGTTTGGCCGATGCTAAATTCTTTTTTGATCAAGACCGTAAAAAGACGCTGGAAAGTCGTATCGATGGCCTGGCCAAAGTGGTATATCACAACAAACTTGGTAGCCAAGGCGAACGCAATGCCCGTGTAGTAGCCATTGCTAAAGCGATTGCTGAACAAATCAACCCAAGTTTAACGGCCAAAGCGATACAGGCAGCGCGTTTATCTAAAGTGGATTTGCTCACAGATATGGTGGGCGAATTTCCAGAGTTGCAAGGCATTATGGGGCGCTATTACGCGCAACATGAAGGCTTGGATGATGATGTTGCGTTTGCGATTGAAGATCACTATAAGCCACGCTTTGCTGGTGATGATTTGCCGCGTCATCAAGTGGGTGTGATTGTGGCGCTAGCCGATAAGCTTGAAACGCTTGTGGGCTTATTTAGCATAGGTGAAAAGCCAACGGGTGATAAAGATCCATTTGCGTTGCGTCGCCAAGCATTAGGTATTATTCGTATGTTAATAGATGCGGCATTGCCATTATCGTTAAATGCTGTGATGGAAATCGCATTCTCTCAGTTTGTTCCTGACCCAAGTGCGCGCGCTGCAGTGAAAGAGTTTTGTTATGATCGTTTAAGTGTAAACCTGCGTGACCAAGGCGCAAGTGCACAAGAAGTAGACGCGGTATTGTCACTGACACCAGAGCTCCTTAGTGAAGTGCCCGCCCGTCTTGCTGCGGTGCGTAGTTTTGCTAGTTTGGTTGAAGCCCCTGCGCTCGCCGCTGCCAATAAGCGTGTAGGCAATATTCTGAAAAAAGTAGAAGGTGAGTTAACGACCGAAGTGAATGCTAACTTACTGCAAGAACCTGCAGAAAAAGCACTTGCAGATGCGTTAACTACAGTAAAGCCGAAAGCCGATCAGCTATTTGAATCTGGCGATTACACAGCATCCCTTCAAGCACTGGCTGTACTCAAAGCACCTGTAGATGCATTTTTTGACAATGTCATGGTCAATGCGGACAATGTGGATTTAAGGAATAACCGTTTGGCGTTACTCAACCAATTACATCAAGCCATGAACCGTGTGGCTGATTTATCCAAATTAGCAAGCTAAACTCTGCGAGCATACTGTTGAAACTGGTCATATTAGATAGGGATGGCGTCATCAATCGAGATAGCGCCACGTTCATCAAAAGTCCAAACGAATGGGTGCCTATCCCCGGCAGCTTAGAGGCGATTGTGACGCTGAATCAGGCAGGGTATCGCGTGGTGGTGGCAACCAATCAATCGGGCATTGCGCGCGGCTTGTTTGATATGGCCACGCTGAATGCAATTCACGATAAGATGCATCGCGCGTTGGCACAGATGGGTGGACGCATTGATGCTTTATTTTATTGCCCGCATGCGGCAGATGATCAGTGCGATTGTCGCAAACCTAAAACCGGCATGATGGAAGAAATCGGCAGGCGTTTTTCTATTGAGCTAAATCAGGTATATGGGGTGGGGGATGCGCTACGAGATTTACAGGCGTTTAGCCATGCGGGCTGCAAATCTATTTTAGTACGCACTGGCAAAGGTGAAGATACTTTTGCTCAAGGAAACTTGCCATCGGATACCCTTGTGGTAGCGGACCTGGCAGAGGCCGTACAACATATTATTGCTGACTAAATGATACTTAGGCTTCGATCACTGCTGTTCTATTTGGGCTTGCTTGTCATCACGCCCATTTTCTCTGTTATTGCTATTTTACTTGTCCCGCTGAATAACGTCACACGTTCACGCATTGCCAGCGGCTGGGCTTATTGCACCGTATATTGGCTTAAGCTCACCTGTAATTTGAGCGTGTCTGTACAAGGGCGTGAGCATATTCCGGATCATCCTTCTATTGTTCTCTGCAAACACCAATCTGCTTGGGAAACGATTGCTTTGCAAACCATTTTCCCACCGCAGATTTGGGTCATGAAGCGTGAGCTATTGATGATTCCATTTTTAGGCTGGGCCTTTATGGCGCTGGCGGCAATTCCAATTGACCGCAGTGCCGGACGCGAAGCGCTCAAAAAGTTGGTGGCCAATGGCAAAGACCGTTTGGCTAGAGGCTTGTGGGTAGTGATTTTCCCGGAAGGGACGCGCACAGCGCCTGGCCAACGCGCCAAGTATCATGTTGGTGGCGCATGGTTGGCTGCGCATACGCAAAGTACAGTAGTGCCCGTGGCACACAATGCTGGCCGCTATTGGCGCAAAAATTCATTTATCAAATATCCAGGCACGATTCAAGTGGTGATTGGGCCGCCGATTGAAACGGCTGGCATGAAGCCAGATGAAGTGAATCAGCGCGTGGAAGCTTGGATTGAGGCGGAGATGCAATCGCTTTGATAGAGCAAACCATCACACTTGCGAACGGTCAGCATATTGCCTATTTGCTCGAGTATCGTACGCGGCGTACCGTCGGTTTGAAAATCACGCAACAAGGTTTGGTGGTGCACGCCCCCAAGCGTTTGGTGACCCATCAGTTAAATCAAATCCTGTTAGAGAAGTCTGCTTGGATTAGTAATAAACTGGCCTTGCGCGAAGTCAATGCAGTAGACAAAGTGCAGTGGCAGCATGGTGAGCACTTATTATTGTTGGGGCAGGACATTGAATTACAGCTACTGGAAACCAGTGCAAAGCCAATACTCCGTTTGGATGGGCAACGTCTGGTGCTGACGGTCAAAGACATTGGCAATACAGAGGCCATCGCCAAACGCATTATTCGCTGGTATCAGCAGCAGGCCTATGAGGACTTTGCGCGCAGGGTGGAAATTTTTTCTGCTAAGTTGGGGGTACCCACGCCGCCGATTGCGCTATCCAGTGCCCAATCACGTTGGGGGAGTTGCAATAGCCGTGGTCAAATTCGTTTGAATTGGCGCCTAATACAGGCACCGCCGCAAATCATTAATCATGTCGTTTGTCACGAATTGGCGCACTTGAAAGAGATGAATCATTCTGCCAAGTTTTACGCAGTGTTAACGCAGCTGTTTCCGGAACATGCAATCGTTGAACAAGCGCTCAAGCGCTTTTCACCGCAGCTACACCGTCTTTAATATTTCGTTAAAACAATTGTTTCACATCATGTGCAATATCGGCAGGCTTTTGCCCATAGCTCATGTAGATGCGCGCTGTGCCTTTTTTATCAAACACATATAAGCCAGCACTGTGGTCAATCGTGTAGTTGCTTGAGGTGCTGCTGACGACCTTAGAAGCAAAGATTTTATAACTGCCCATGTTCTCGGACACTTCTTGCAGGGAGCCGCGCAAGCCGATAAAACGCTTGTCAAACGAGGGTACAAACTGTGCCAGTACTTCTTGCGTGTCACGTTCCGGATCAACGGTAATGAATAGCACTTGTACTTGATCCGCGTCTTTACCTAGTAACTTCATGGTCTGGCGGAGATCACTCATGGTGGTTGGGCAAACATCCGGGCAGTGCGTATAACCAAAGAACATGATGACCACTTTGCCTTTGAAGTCGGACATCGCGCGAAGCTTGCCGGTATGATCTGTTAATGTGAGCGGTTTACCAAATTCTGCACCTGTAATATCGGTGCCGATAAAATGGGCGGCTTTAGGGGCTGCATTACAGGCAGTCAGCATTAAAAATAGGCTTAAAAATAACCACTTACGCATGAAAAGTATCCTTTGGTAACAATTACACTCACTTACGAATAAGATTTGACTTTATTCTAGGATTTTGATTCTAACATAAGCAATAAATTCGCTGCTTTGGTTTACAATATTGCTTTTGTAATTTTCACAAGATAAGGCAAGCGAAATGGCAATACCAACCTCAATGGCAGACCGTGATGGCGTAATTTGGTATGACGGCAAAATGGTCAACTGGCGTGATGCAACGACTCACGTATTAACGCACACATTGCATTACGGCATGGGCGTGTTTGAGGGGGTGCGTGCCTACAAAACCGATAAAGGGCCTGCGATTTTTCGCTTAAAAGAGCATACGGATCGCTTGTTCCGCAGTGCGCATATCTTAGGCATGAAAATGCCGTTTGATAAAGCAACGCTGATCGAAGCGCAAAAAGCGGCGGTACGGGATAACAAGCTCGAATCTGCCTACATGCGCCCAATGGCGTTCTATGGCGCTGAGGCGATGGGTATCTCTGCTAAAACGTTATCTACGCACGTGATTGTCGCGGCATGGAGTTGGGGCGCTTATATGGGTGAAGAGGCGATTACCAAAGGCATTCGCGTGAAGACTTCTTCTTTTTCACGTCATCACGTGAATATCACCATGTGTAAAGCCAAAGCCAATGGTAACTACATGAACAGTATTTTGGCGCACCAAGAGGCAGCGCAAGATGGCTACCAAGAAGCGTTGTTGCTGGATGTAGACGGCTTTGTTGCAGAGGGCTCTGGCGAAAATATCTTTATCGTACGTAACGGTAAACTGATTACGCCGGATTTAACCAGTGCGTTAGAAGGCATTACACGCGACACGATTGTGCAACTGGCTAAAGAATTAGGGCTGGAAGTGATTGAGAAACGTATTACGCGTGATGAAGTGTACAGTGCAGATGAAGCGTTTTTTACAGGTACTGCTGCAGAAGTGACGCCGATTCGCGAGCTAGACAATCGTGCGATTGGCGAAGGCGCCCGTGGCCCTATCACAGAAAAACTGCAAAGCCTGTACTTTGATGTGGTGAAAGGTAAATCCGAGAAACACATGGGATGGCTCACTTTGGTTTAACATTCTAGTGTCACATCACTCAACAAAAAATAATGGATATTAAAGTTCAGTTATTGTTACTAGCCTTAGTGCTGTGTGGTGTGGCAGTGTTAGTGCGGTTTTCTGCAAAATCTGCATTGCATATGATATTCAATGCAGACAGCCACAGTAGTTCAAGTCTTGTTGAAGTGATGCGCACCTCGTTGGCATTGTTGCTGATGTTTGTAGCAAGTGCGGTAGTCATCAATATTGGTTTGCAGCGCATGTTTGGTTATGGCAACGAGTTAACCACCATCTATTTTGCAACATATCTACATGCGATTGCAGGTGCAGATTCTTGGGGCGTGATGGTCAAAGCGCTCACGCATCTGGATGCGTTTCCAAGTGAGTCAATCTATGATGCGCTTATCTTAAAAGACCAAACTAAGTTTCAATATCCCCCCAGTGCGTTACTCATTTTCGATCTACCGCATCGTTTTTTTGGCTTGTCGTACGAGGCTATTGTTGACAACGCCAACATCATCAGTTGGTTATGTTTACCGCTATTGGGTATTGTGTTTTACAAACTGATTGATAAAAGCGTTGTCACTGCTTGGCACACCACTTCGCGACTCTTTAGCGAGACGCAACAGCAAATACCTGTTTGGATGCGCGTATTGGCTTTGCTGACTGGGGTTGCTGCTGTGGCGATGTTTTATCCTATATTACGGTCTTATTTCTTGGGCCAGGTTCAAACATTCATGACCTTATTGGCTGGGCTGGCTTTATTGGCGTGGCAGACTAAGCGTTTGGGGGCGGCAGGTGTTTTATTGAGCATTTGCTGTAGCTTTAAGCCGCAATGGATTATTTTGATTCCATGGGCCTTCATCAGAAGGCAGTGGCATTTTCTTATTACGTTTTCTATTTCGTCAGCCATCATCTTTTTAGTGTCTGTGTCGCTATATGGCGTTGAAAACTGGACAGACTATTTCTCCGTATTGTCTTTTCTGAGTCAACACGGCGAGAGTTTTTATCCCAATCAATCCATCAATGGCATCATGCATCGGCTATTGTTGAATGGGAATAATCTAGAGTGGCTTTCCAATACATTTCCACCTTATCACCCATGGGTGTATCTGACCACTTTGCTGACCTCTGCGCTGCTGTTGGCGGTTGCGCTATTCTGGAAATTTCTGCGTCAACCCAATGCAACTGACCTGTCGATTATGATGTTGAGCCTGACGATCGCCTCTCCTATTGCTTGGGAGCATCACTATGGCATTGCAATTCTATTGCTAGCCATTATCTTACCTTTGTCTGTGGTCTACCGGCCACTTGGTCAATGGACCGTGCCTTATATGTGGGTCATGTACTTATTGATTAGCCAGAATTTTGGCTACTTCGCATCGTCATTGGCAGATACGTATTGGAACGTTTTACAATCCACTTTATATATTGGCGTCATCATGTTGTTGTGGCTGTTATATAAGCTATCGCAGAAACAACATAAGCACCGCATTGCCAATGCAGGGCGTTAATTTTCAAGTTATCATTACAGAATAAACCGTTAAGAAAGTGACGCCATGTCAGATGTAAAAGAGTTCGAAAACAATGAGATTGAAATCTTGGCCAAAGATTTGCCTTTGCATTGCCCGACCAAAGAAGTGGCGTTGTGGGCATCGCACCCGCGCGTGTTTTTAGATGTAGCCAAAACAGGCCATGTCGCTTGCCCTTACTGTGGAACGAATTACAAGCTCAAAGAAGGCGAAGTGGCTTCACATCATTAAGCCGATACACTGCATTGCTAGATTCTACAGCTTCGTCCTTTGACACACTTGCACTGCTTAATGCGGGTAAGTTGGAGGGCGCTAAGCACATCAAAATCAGTGCTGGATTGACCAGCTTTCCGCAAGCGCTGTATTCGCTCACCGACTCACTGGAAATACTCGATTTAACGGGCAACGCCCTCACGGATTTACCCAATGATTTAACGCGATTTAAGCAGTTGCGCATTTTATTTTGCTCATCCAACCAGTTTACACATGTGCCAGAGGTGTTGGGGCAGTGTGCCAAGCTAAGCATGATTGGCTTTAAAGCCAATCAAATCGAGCATATTCCGGCATCAGCCATTCCTACTCAGCATTTGCGCTGGTTTATCGTCACGGATAACCGTCTGAAACATTTGCCTGATACTTTAGGCAAGTGTGGCAAGCTGCAAAAGCTGATGTTGGCAGGCAATCAACTCAGCGTGTTACCGGAATCAATGCGGCAATGTCATGCCTTAGAGTTGTTGAGGCTATCTGCCAATCGATTCGAAGCCTTATCCGATTGGCTGTTTAATTTGCCCAAGCTCACATGGCTGGCGTATGCAGGCAATCCCTGTGCGGATATCTCCGAACGTACACACATGGCGCAGCGCCCAATACGTGCTATTGATTGGGCATCGCTGCAATTAGGACCGGTGCTTGGCCAAGGCGCTTCTGGCGTTACTTATCAATCGCAATGGCAAGATACTGCGCAATCTACACAGTGCGTGGCTGTCAAATTATTCAAAGGCGGCGTGACTAGCGATGGTCTACCAAGGTGTGAAATGCACGCCAATATGCTGGCAGGAGAGCACCCAAACTTGGTTGGCTTGAAGGGCATGGTAGATCAGCATCCGCAAGGAACTTCTGGTTTGGTCATGCCTTTGCTGGAGCCTGATTTGCACATACTGGCCGATCCGCCTAGCTTTGATAGCTGTACGCGAGATGTCTATCCGCAAGGTGGCCAGTTAACACCGGCGCAAGCATTACATATTTTGCAGGGCGTGGCAGATGCACTTTGTCATTTGCACCAGTGCGGATTGATGCACGGTGATGTCTATGCACATAATATTTTGTGGAGTGCGCAGCGGGTAGTGTTGAGTGATCTGGGTGGGGCATCGTTTTTGCCAATAGACCAGCCTGTATTAGCACATCAATTGCGGCAGTTAGATATCCGCGCATTCGACATATTGATAGAGGAGCTAGCTGAACGCGCAGGGGTAACAGCCCAGCACTTAAAGCAGCAATTGGACTTGGGCGGCTTGTCCCCATAGCGTTTCAATGACAGCAGCGGCCTCAGGTTGTTGGCTATTGGTATAAAACGTAATGTGTGGCGTGTCGCTACTGTCTGTAAGCAGTTGTTGCTCGGTTAGTTTGTGGTGTAGCTGTTTTGCCACGGCTGCACCAGTATCAATGAGTGTGACGTGTTTGCCGACGATATCTTCAATCACAGTGCGTACAAATGGGTAATGAGTGCAGCCAAGGACAATAGTATCGGCGCCTTCCGCCAAGAGCGGTGCAGTGTATTGTCGGATTAAATCGCGTGTATGTGCGGCATCCAGCTCTCCACGTTCAATACACTCCACTAAGCCTACACAGCCTTGCGTGACGACTTTAACGTTACGACCATAACTTTCCAATAAGGCCGCAAATTGTGCGCTTTTGAGGGTGCCCACTGTGGCCAGTACACCCACAATGCCATTTTGACTGGCCGCTGCGGCAGGTTTGACAGCAGGCTCCATGCCGATAATCGGTAAAGTGTAACGCGCGCGCATTTCAGTGATGGCCGCGGCCGTTGCTGTGTTACATGCCACTACAATGGCTTTGACTTGTAGCGCGATGAGGAAATCTGCAATGGCAAAACAACGCTGCTGAATCTCTTGCGGGCTTCTGTTGCCATAGGGTGCATAGCGGCTGTCCGCAAAATAGGTCAGCGCTTCATGCGGGAGTTGCGCATGTATATGCTTGAGCACGGAAATGCCGCCTACGCCAGAATCCATCACCCCAATCGGATTTTGAGACATCGTATTATTTTTAGACATGAAGAAGGAGTTCATCCTTTATAATACTGGCATTATAGATGAATTAAAGGGCGCATATCCATGCGGGCATTGGTAGCAATTGTATGCTTACCAATTGTGCAAACAGGTTTATGGGAAATCGTTTAAGCAAAATTTACACCCGTACCGGCGATGCAGGTACCACAGGTTTGGGCGATGGCACGCGCGTTGCAAAAGACCATTTGCGTGTGCAAGCCATGGGCGATGTCGATGAGCTCAATGCCGTGATTGGCCTGATGCTGACCGAACCTGTGTCTTTACAAGTTAAAACAGCATTGACGCAGATTCAGCATGATTTGTTTAACCTAGGCGGAGAGTTGTGCATGCCTGGCTATACAATGGTCAAGGCCGAGCGCGTCACGGCATTGGAACATACCTTGGATGACTGGAATGAATCATTGTCGCCATTGAAAGAATTTATTTTGCCGGGCGGTAGCCGTGCTGCGGCTTATTGCCATTTGGCTAGAACGGTATGCCGTCGCGCTGAGCGCACGATGCATACGCTGAATGCGCAAGATACGCTCACAACGGTATCACTACAGTACATCAATCGATTATCCGATTTACTGTTTGTCCTGTGTCGTCAATTGAATCAGGAAGCCGGCGTGCCTGATGTTTTATGGAATAACCCAACCCATCAATGATTAAAAAATTCCTACAAAAAGTATTTTCCAAGCGTGAGAAAGCGGCCATCGTCATCAATCAGGCCGATCCAGGGTCGGTGACCTCAGCGAATGTCATCTCAGAGAAGTCGCATAAAATCAATCAGTCGCTGATTAGTCCAGCCGCGCTCAAAACATGTGAAGGGCTGCAAAAAGCGGGTTTTCAAGCCTACATTGTCGGTGGTGCGGTACGTGATTTACTGATGCACTTCACCCCCAAAGACTTTGATGTGGCGACCAATGCTACACCCGAAGAGGTGTATAAGGTTTTTAGGCGCTCGCGCATCATTGGTAAGCGTTTTCGCTTGGTGCATGTCATGTGGGGAAATGAAACTATTGAGGTGTCTACTTTTCGCGGCCATCACTTGAGCGAAGGAGATGCACAAACCTCGGACTCCGGACGGATTATTCGCGATAATATTTTCGGGACAATTGAAGAAGACGCTGTACGTCGTGATTTTACAGCGAATGCTTTGTATTACGACACGGCGCGGCGCGAAGTCTTGGATTTTCATAATGGCGTTGCCGATTTGAAAGCCAAGCAGCTACGTATGATTGGTGATCCGGTCACGCGCTATCAGGAAGACCCGGTACGCATGTTGCGTGCGGTGCGCTTGTCTGCCAAATTGGGTTTGAAAATCGAGGCAAAGACTGAAGCACCTATCCGTAAAATGGCCGACCTGCTACAAGATGTGCCGCCGAGCCGGCTGTTTGATGAAATGCTTAAACTATTCTTGTCCGGTCACGCCATTGAGAGCATCAATGCCTTGCGTGTCCAGCAATTGCATCATGGCTTGCTGCCACTGTTAGATGTGGTACTTGAGCAACCGATGGGCGAGCGCTTTGTGATGCTGGCACTAAAAAATACCGATGACCGTATTCTGATCGGAAAATCGTCTAACCCCAGTTTTTTATTTGCGACCTTGTTGTGGCATGAGGTGCTAGCGTCTTGGCAGGTGTATCAGCAACAAGGGCAGCCGCCAATTCCGGCCTTGCATTTGGCGATGAGCGAAGTCATTGATCTCCAAGCGGAGAAAATGGCAATCCATAATCGCTTTACTGCAACCATGAAAGAAATCTGGAGCATGCAGCCGCGTTTTGAGCAGCGCTTTGGTAAACGTCCCTATGCGTTACTGACGCATCCGCGCTACCGTGCTGCTTATGATTTTCTCTTATTAAGGTGCGAGTCTGGTGAGTTACCAGAAGAGATCGGTGCGTGGTGGACGACATTTGCCGATGCTAGCACTGAAACCCGTACGGCGATGTTGCTGCCGGACACCGGCCCTAAAAAACGCCGTAGACGGCCTAAAAAGAAAACAGTTGGCTCGCCAGCCGCACAACAGCCTACGCACGATTAATCATGGCAATCGCATATATTGCACTGGGTAGCAACCTGCAAGACCCGGTCAAGCAAGTGAGCCGCGCATTTGACGCACTGGCACAGTTACCAGCAACGCGTTTGCTACTGCGCTCTAGCCTATACAAAACGGCACCCGTTGGGTATGACAATCAGCCGGACTTCATCAATGCCGTGGCTAAGATAGATACCTTGCTAGAGCCTACGGTATTACTGCGTCAATTGCTTGCTGTGGAAGCCACTTTTGGACGCGAGCGTCCATTTCCCAATGCGCCACGCGTGCTGGATTTAGATTTGTTATTGTATGACCAAATAGCGATGCATACGCCCGAGCTGATTTTGCCACACCCCAGAATGCACGAGCGTAGCTTTGTACTATTACCATTGGCTGAAATTGCACCGGATTTAACCTTACCCAATGGAAAGAGTGTTGTAGAATTGGCAACACAATACCAGCAATCAGACATTCAATCTTTATCAGGGCTTTCTGCTTAGTATGAGTATATTCAATCAATTCCCTTACATTGTAGTAGAGGGGCCGATAGGTAGTGGCAAAACAACGTTGGCTAAAATGCTGTCAGAAAAATTCTCGGCAGAGCTGCTCACCGAAAAAGCCGAGATTAATCCGTTTTTACCGCGCTTTTATCAGGATGCGCAACGTTATGCGCTACCTACGCAATTGTTCTTTTTGTTTCAGCGCTCCAGACAAATTGCCGACATGACACAGCGTGATATGTTTGCCAAGCCAACAGTTGCGGACTTCTTTTTAGAGAAAGATCCTTTGTTTGCGCGCTTGAATTTAGATGATGAAGAATATGCACTCTATCATCAAATTTATACCCATTTGCAGCTCAAATCGCCCAAGCCAGATTTAGTGATTTACTTACAAACGCCAGTGGATGAGTTGGCAGACCGCATTCAAGAGCGCAATATCAGTTATGAACAAGAAATTCCACGCGAATACATAGAACGTTTGGCAGATGCCTATAGCGAATTTTTTCACACCTATGATGCTTCGCGCCTGTTAATTGTGAACAATGAAAAGCTCAATATTATTAAAGATGAGTCGGCACTGGAATTGCTGGTCAAACGTATCAGCCAGATCAAAGGCAGTCGAGAATACTTTAATCCTAACTTTGAGTAAGTGTTTGATTATTTGTATTTTTTTAAAGCGTTAGCCCAAATGGGTCAGCCCATGTGGGTCATTGAAGTGTTGCAAATTGTTATCTATGATGCACCCATGATATTAATAAACAACTAAAGGGGTGTGACATGAAAAAACTATCAATCGTATTTGTTTTATTAATTACTGCAACAAGCGCTAACGCGGTTGTCATTGGAAGTTTAGGTAAGATTACAGTGGCTAGTATTACATTCTTGAAGCCGCCTGCACCTGTGTCGACCCCACCAGCTAATATCGTGACACCACCTGCAGCTGAACAGAACGTTTCTACACTAATCCCTGAGCAGAATTTTGTGATTTTCACAGAAGAAACAAAGCAACTTATTAATGAGATTGTGAATTGTGTTGATGTGCCTAATGAGGGCGGTCATGATAACGTGAGCGCAGTACCGGTACCAGCATCCTTACCATTGATGGCCACTGCGCTAGGTATTTTTGGCATCACACGTCGCCGTAAAACATTTAAATAGCGGCTAGTGGTATTGCAAATGCCGCTTGAGTTTTATGATTAAAGCAGCCAAGTTAGGCTGCTTTTTTTATGGGCATTTCCATGAAAATACTGACCAATCAAAAAACCGGCAGTGTTTAGTTGTAAAATAGGGCATGCTTTTATCTGATATTTCACAAAAAATACAGCGTGGCGATAAGCTTGCCATGCTGACTTGTTACGATGCTACCTTTGCCAAGTTGATGGAGTCTGAAGGGGTAGACATATTGTTGGTGGGCGACTCATTGGGGATGGTCTTGCATGGGCAGACTGATACCTTACAAGTAACGCTGCAAGACATGTGTTACCACACCCGCACCGTGGCTGCTGGTGCAAGGCAAACAGTCATCATGGCCGATATGCCTTATGGCACTTATGAGCATGACCAAGAGCTTGCCTTGCAACATGCGCAACAGTTGATCAATAGCGGTGCACATATCGTCAAAATTGAGGGTGGTGGCGCAATGGTAAACACGGCTAAGTACTTGATAGATCGTGGCATATCGGTGTGTGCGCACCTTGGCTTTACTCCGCAATCGGTAAATCAATTGGGTGGCTATAAAATTCAAGGTAAAACGGAATCAGCAGCAAATATCATCATGCAAGATGCGCAAGCGATGAGTGATGCAGGCGTGAGTTTTGTCTTGTTGGAAATGGTGCCAGCGCAATTGGCCAGAACCATCACACAGTCGATCAACGCGCCAACTATTGGCATTGGCGCAGGGGCGGATTGCAGTGGCCAAGTGTTGGTGCTGCAGGATTTGTTAGGCATTTACTCTGGGTCCGCTAATAAGCCTGCAGATGCATTTAAAGCGCCGCGCTTTGTGCGTAATTTTTTGAGCGAAACCGGCAGTGTGCAAAGCGCGGTGCGCGCTTATATACATGCAGTCAAAGCGGGTACATTTCCTGCGCCGCAACATAGCTATTAAGAGGTGAGTCGTATGCAATTGATTCATTCTGTACAAGCGTTGCGAGACGCGCTAAGTGCGCATGCTGATATCGCATTTGTGCCCACCATGGGCAATTTACATGCCGGGCATTTGCATTTGGTTGCATTAGCCAAGCAACATGCAAGTTGTGTAGTGGTGAGTATATTTGTCAACCCGTTGCAGTTTGGTGCGAATGAGGACCTAGCCAATTATCCCCGCACGTTAGAGGCAGATTGTGAGAAGTTACAGCAATTAGGCGTCAATTATGTGTTTGTGCCTACGGTGAGTGAGGTCTATCCGGATTTTGATGGCGTCAATTTGCATCAAACCATGACCATACAGCCGCCGCCCATTGCCAATACCTTGTGCGGAGCAACGCGCCCTGGGCATTTTATGGGGGTAGCAACTGTGGTGTTGAAGCTATTTAATATGGTACAGCCGCAAGTGGCGGTGTTTGGTAAAAAAGACTTTCAACAGTTGCACATTATTCAAGCACTGGTGCGTCAATTCAATTTGCCGTTGACCATTGTGGCGGGTGAGACCATGCGCGAGCCAAGTAATTTAGCCATGAGCTCACGTAATGGCTATTTGAGTTTTGCCGAGAAAACGCAAGCCACACAATTGATTCGTGCCTTAAAAGAAGTGGAAGAGAAAGCCCTACAGGGCCAGCATGATTACGTCAGCTTAGAGCAAGCAGCGACACAGCAGTTGACGCAGCAAGGGTGGCAGGTAGACTATGTGGCTATACGGTCTGCTCAGACTTTATTGCCTGCTACGCCGCAAGATATACAACTAGTTGTATTAGGTGCCGCAAAATTAGGTAAAACACGCTTGATTGATAACATTGAATTTTGCGCTAAACCCTTGAAATGATTATAATAGCAACCCTTTCGCCGAGTTAGGCAACCAAGTTAGGTCAACACAATGCAAAGAACCATGCTTAAATCCAAATTGCATCGAGTGCATGTCACGCATAGTGAGTTGCATTATGAGGGCAGTTGCGCGATTGACGAGGCTTTATTGGAAGCAGCCAACATCTGTGAATATGAACAGATTAATATTTATAATGTGACCAATGGTGAGCGTTTCAGTACCTACGCTATCCGTGCGGCGCGACATTCCGGCATTATTTCTGTCAACGGGGCTGCCGCACACAAAGCGCACCCTAAAGATATCATCATCATTGCCAGCTATGCGCATTACACGGAAATTGAATTAGAAAAATATGCGCCGCAACTTGTCTATGTCGATCCGCAAAATCGCATTGTAGAGCAAAAAAAATCCATCCCTGTGCAAGCAGCTTAATGCCATTCAGATAAAAGAGAATTTCTTGTTAGAACTTACAGCCATGAAAGACGCGGTCGTTGACGCGTTAGAAGACATCAAAGGGTTTGATATTTCCGTGCTTGATGTGCGAAAAATGACCTCACTCACTAGTTACATGATTATTTGTAGCGCCAATTCCAGCCGCCAAGCTAAGTCGCTTGCAGATAATGTCCGCGAAAAGCTGAAAGAAAAAGGCGTTGATATTCGCGGTGTCGAAGGCGAGAAAGAGGGCGAGTGGGTACTGGTCGACTTAGAAGATATTATTGTGCATATCATGGTACCTACCGCGCGCGCTTACTATAACTTGGAGCAGTTATGGAGCGAGACCGAGAATCGCAGAAGTGGCCATGTGACGCAAGACGTTTTGAAATCCTCAGCAGTTTAACCACGCTTTAACTCCTGCATGAAACTGAAAATCCTCTCAGTGGGCCATAAAATGCCACATTGGGTGGGGTTGGCATGTGCCGAATATTTAAAACGTATGCCACGTGAGTTTGCAACAGAAATCATCGAAATCAAACCCGATAAGCGTGCCTCAGGTAAAAATAGTGAGGTAGTGCAAGAAGCAGAAGCCAAGCGTATTTTGGAGGTTGCTGATAAAGACTACCTAGTAGTACTAGATGAGCATGGTCAAGAGGTGACTTCCTTACAGTTGGCTACCAAAATGGAGCATTGGCAGACCTTGGGCAAAGACATCTCACTCGTCATTGGTGGGGCCGATGGTTTGCATGATAGCCTCAAGCAAAAAGCCAATTGGTTGTGGAGTTTATCTCGGCTGACTATGCCACATGGCCTGGTGCGTGTCATGCTTAGCGAGCAACTGTATCGCGGTTATACCGTCATTCAACATCATCCGTATCACAAAGAATAATCCATCTAGCATGCATTTTGCTTAATACAGCATCGTGCATGTTGCGTCGTTGCAATTCAGGGTATTTGTGCATTGCGTCTACCAAAATTTTTGGAGAGTTCTGAATGATGGATAATGAGTTGTTGGTGCTGTTGTCAAAATTTTCTGTTGCGGCGCGAAAGGTGATTGGGCCTGTTAATCCGGCAAAAGTCGTTAAAGATCAAGAGTATGCGAGACATGTCTTTGAGCAAGCCGATACATTGGGCGATGAAGAACTGCTGCTGGTTTCGCTAGAGTTACAAAATAAATTAGGTTTTTTGGATCAAAAGGTGGTGCCTATTTCTGCACCTGCAAAAAAAGAAGAAGTAGTCGCCGCTAAGTATCTTTTTGGTGCACGAGGGTAGTGACCGCACATCTTTGAGCAAAATTGCTTACAATGCGGTTTTCATTTATCGCATTGCTCAATGTCTTTACAGATTCAAAAAGCACTTGTTTGGTTTAGGCGTGATTTGCGTGATTTTGATCACGCCGCCTTGTATCACGCGCTCAAACAAGCCGCTAATGTCTACTGCGTATTTGTGTTTGATCGACACATCCTAGATACCCTACCAAACAAAGCAGATCGCCGTGTCGAGTTTATTTGGGAGAGTGTGCGGGAGCTCAAGTTGGCTTTGCAACAGCAAGGTGGCGATTTGTTAGTCGCTTATGATTTCGCCGAACAGTTTATTCCTCAGTTGGCGCATACACTTCAAGTCGATGCAGTATATAGCAATCGTGATTATGAGCCTGCTGCCATTGCACGCGATGCCGCCGTGGCCGCACATTTAAAAGCCAAAAAAATTGCTTTTCACCAATATAAAGACCAAGTCATTTTTGAGCAAGGTGAGGTATTGTCGCAAGCCGGTAAACCTTATGGTGTGTTTACTCCCTATCGTAACGCGCATATCAAAAAGCTGAATGATTTCTACGTTAAGCCATACCCGGTTGATGCCTATCGCCATCACTATGCTGTAGCTAGTGATGAAATCGCACAGCAGTATGTCTTGCGCGAGTTAGCGCAAATGGGATTCACGCGCACCAATCTGCAAAGCATGAAGCTGCCAACAGGCATGTCTGGTGGAAAAGCGCTGCTTGAGGATTTTCTCGAGCGCATAAGTTATTACGAAGAGGCGCGTAATTTTCCGGCAGTGAAAGGCCCTTCTTATCTCTCGGTACATTTGCGTTTTGGCACGGTATCCATCCGCTATTTGGCAAGAGTCGCGTGGCAAAAAGGAAGCGCAGGTGCAACAACTTGGCTCAATGAGCTTATCTGGCGAGATTTTTACTTTCAGATTTTGTATCATCGGCCCGATTTGGCTGAAGGTAAGGCTTATAAAGCAGAATATGAAGCGTTGCACTTTCCAAATAATCCAGCGCATTACCTTGCCTGGTGCGAAGGCAAGACTGGCTACCCACTTGTGGATGCTGCCATGCGTCAGTTGAACCAGACCGGGTATATGCATAATCGATTGCGCATGGTCGCTGGGAGTTTTCTGGTGAAAGATTTATTGGTGGATTGGCGCTGGGGTGAGCGCTACTTTGCGCAACACCTGATTGATTTTGATTTTTCGGCCAACAATGGTGGTTGGCAATGGGCCGCTTCCACCGGGTGTGATGCGCAACCCTACTTCAGAATCTTCAATCCGGTCTCGCAATCGGAGAAATTTGACCCGCAAGGTAAGTTTATTCGCAAATATGTGCCAGAAATTGCTATGTGTAGTGACAAAGAAATACATGCCCCATGGACAATTTCGTCATTTAGGCAACAACTTATCGCACTAGAAATCGGGCGTGATTACCCATATCCAATTGTCGATCATGCCGTACAACGAGCACTGGCACTGGATCTGTACAAATCGGCTAAGATATAAGTGTGATGATGCAATACTTGGTGTGAGAATTGCTTGGTTTGTTTCGGTTGTCATACACAAGCGATTAATTTATGCTTGGCATACTTAAAAAGGGGATAGGTATTGGCTTGATGCTATGGACAATCCCACCAGTGTAAGTAATAATTGTTAAAGTAGTGTTACATATATTGGTGTTAGGTGGTTGTTGCCAATACTAAAAATAAGCGATAAAACAAATGATCAAACAATTAAAGCATGTATTTTTTGCCGTTGCGCTCACCAGTATGGTCGCAGGATGTGCAACTGCAACCAATAAAGACCCGCTAGAAGGGGTCAATCGTGGTATTTACAAATTCAATGATGTGGCTGACCGTGGCTTGATTAAGCCCGTTGCAACCGCTTATAAAACGGTGACACCATCACCGATTCGCAAGGGTGTGAGCAATTTCTTTAGTAACATTGGCACGCTCACTACTGTCATTAACGATTTATTACAGTTCAAATTCGCACATGCGTTTACTGATGCCGGTCGTTTTGTGATTAATACCACATTTGGTTTGGCTGGGTTGATTGATGTAGCCAGCATGGACAATATTGAAAAGCGTAGCGAGGACTTTGGTCAAACGCTAGGGCACTGGGGGGTAGGCAATGGCGCTTATCTAGTGCTGCCATTTATTGGCCCAAGTACTGTGAGAGATGCTGCTGGTTTGGCGGTAGATACAGTGACTTCCGACCCGATCACTTATACGCATAACATTGGTCAGGTTCGCTTACACAATCAGTTGCGCACGGCTCAGTTAATTGATAAACGTACACAGTTGCTGGATGCTACGGATATCGTCGATAACGCGTCTATTGACCCATATGCATTCTTACGTGATGCCTATTTGCAACGCCGAGCTAGCTTAGTGCAAGATGGTTTAGTGCCACAAGATCTGATTAAGCAAGACGATGGCGATTTTGAACCTGCGGAAGAAGATGCAGAGCCAGCGAAGTAAATAGCACGCAAGCTCGCGATTTAGCACAATAAAAAAGCCCCGTACTCGGGGCTTTTGTATTGTATAACAACCCGGATGATCTTAGTCGCTGGCGGCTACCGTCATGCGCTCAAGTAAAACAGAGCCGATCAGTTTCGAGCTATGCGGAATCACATCGGTACCGATACCAATAATACTTTGCAACATTTCTTTCATGTTACCGGCAATGGTGATTTCTTCTACCGGATGCACAATCACACCATTCTCCACCCAAAAGCCGGCGGCACCGCGCGAATAATCCCCGGTTACCATGTTCAGCCCGTGCCCTAATACTTCGGTCACTAACAGACCTGTGCCCATCAGTTTCAGTAAATCGTCAAAGCTGTGTTGTGTATCTTGCACAATGAGATTGTGCGCACCACCAGCATTGCCTGTGGTTTGCATACCTAGCTTTCGTGCCGAGTAGCTTGAGAGTACATAGCCCTGCAGTACCCCGTTTTGCACCAATTGGCGTGCATGCGTTGCTACGCCCTCGCTATCAAATGGGCTGCTTGCCGATCCTTTAAGCAGATGAGGGGCTTCCTGAATGTTCAGCAAAGGCGCGCCTACGGATTTGCCCAAGCTATCTAATAGAAATGAGGATTTACGATATAAGCTACCACCGGAAATGGCGCTGATCAGTGAGGAAATAAGGCTGCCAGCCAGCGGTGCTTCAAATAGAACCGGATACTGGCCAGTTTTAATTGGTTTGCAGCCTAAACGACGCACCGTGCGCTCACCTGCGCATCGGCCGACTGCAATTGCTGAGTCTAAGTCTTCTGCGGCGCGTGCACTGCTATACCAATAATCACGCTGCATGGCCTCTTCTGCTTCTGCAATCACCGAGCAACTAATGCTATGACGTGTGCTTGGATAGCCATGATTGAACCCATGTGAATTGGCGTACGCAAATACGCCAGCGTTGGTATAGATACTTGCGCCTTCGGAGTTGGTGATGCGTTTGGTGTCCACATCAAGTGCAGCGCGCTCACATTGCTTTGCAATCTCAATAGCATCGTCAACGCCTATTTTCCATGGGTGAGACAGCGATAAATCCGGAAATTCTGTAGCCATGAGTGCAGCATCTGCGAGCCCGCAAAATGGATCGTTTGCGGTGAATTTTGCAATATTACAGGCAGCCTCTACCGTATCTTTTAATGCTTTTGGACTTAAGTCAGAACTACTGGCATGGCCTTTTCTGTCTTGAAAATACACCGTCACCGATACCCCTTTGTCTCGGTTGTATTCAATATTCTCTACTTCGCCCAGCCGCACCGAAACGTTTTGTCCGGTGCCATAACTTACTTCGGTTTCTGCGCTGGATGCGCCTGCGAGTTTGGCCTGTTTCAGTACGTCTTCCGCGATTTGCTTTAAGGTATCTAAATCCATGAACAGTCTTTAAGGGTTAAATGATCGTGTTAAAGCTGTTATCATACCGTGATTGGCATATTTCATGCCGCACTCAATCAAAAATCATGCAAGATAAAGACGCAATTATCCCAGTAATCAGTAAAACTAAGCTTAAGGCAGAGGCCGATGCTGCGCAGGCGATTGGCAAAAAGTTGGTGGATTTGCCTAAAGACAAACTACTTAAACTGAATTTGCCGGAAGCCCTGTTTGAGGCGGTGATCGAAGCGAAACGCATTACAGCCAACGGTGCGATTAGACGCCAAATGCAATACTTAGGACGATTGATGCGAGACCTTGATCCTGCGCCCATCGTAGATCAGTTGCAACGCTGGGAAGGTAAGCACAATGAAGAGAATGCGCGCTTTCATGGCATGGAACGTTGGCGCACACGCCTACTAGCAGACGCACAGGCGGTGTCTGAGTTTTTATTGGCATATCCGCAAACGGATAGTCAGCAGCTGCGTACATTGATACGTAATGTGCAGCGAGAAGAAGCGGCACAAAAGCCGCCTAAAAGTAGTCGTGAGCTATTCAAGCTGATTCGTGAAACGATTGAAGCTAAAAGTGAGCACATCGAAGAGTAATTAGTAATTGAAGAATAAAAGGAAGGGCTATGGAGATGAACTATCAAGCACAATTAAATCTTGGGGATGCAGACAGCCCAATCCCAATGATTAGAACCAAGGAAACACTGGACTTGCTCAGCGTGAACGATGTACTAAAAGTGACAGTCGCGCGCGACTCTGCTGTACAGAACATTAGGACTTTGATTTCTAATAACTCTTTCGAGTTATTAGATGTGACAAAAGAAGCTGATCAACACGTGTTGTTGATCAAAAAGTTATAGCCCACTTTTATCAGGCATCACTTATTCCTTAGGCGGAAAAAAGAACTCGTTTGGGTGTCGGTTTAAACGCGAAAGTAGTGTTCTAGTGAAAATACGCCAATGCTCAAAGCGTACTTTTCTGGATTTCATCGCTACATACAGTGCCAAAAAGAAGCTAGTCAGCAGGTTGGCAGTCGCCACTAATACAATGCCAAGCAACGCTAACGTCAGCATGGTATAGGTGATTTGAAAGTCCAATGCACTTACGGAAAAGCTAAAAAACGCTGAAACAAAGGTCACGTGACGAATGTCCAGTGGTAGGCCCAACATGACCCCCAAGCCAGAAGTAATGCCCAATAAGCAACCAAAGTAGAAGTTACCGGCTAGGGCACCTAAATTGTCCCGAATGTAATTGGAAACGCTTTGTAAGCGTGCTTCGCCCAAGCCTTTCTTGAGCCATTTCAATGCATTGATGCGTTCTGGAATTTTATTAAACGCCGATAAATTGTCATGAAAGCCAGCAATTAACCCAGCCAAAAATAAACACACTCCTGCCATTGCGCCATAAATTACTGCGCCACTGTGTAGCGGGTCATTCGATTTGAGCAGTGCATGTGCCTTTTCTGGCGTAATAAAATGGTGGCCAGTACAATACTGGATCAGCAGGTCAAACAGCATGGCAAATGGAATGATGATAATCACATTGCCGAGAACTGCACTGGTTTGACTGCTAGTGGTTTGAGAAACAATCTTCACTAGGCTATCCAGACTTTTGATTTTGCTACCACTTTCACCAATCGTCGCCGCAATCGTGGCAGCAGTCATGGCCGGTTGTTTGGTGGCCACTGTAAAGTGTAGTACATGAATAATGACAAAGCCTAGGCCATAGTTAAGGCTTACCAGTATGGTTTCTGTCAGTGGTGGCAGGTGCGCCGTTGTAATCAACACCTTTAGCACCGCCATACAGGTGATGATAAGTCCGGCGCCCATGGCGGATTTCACCAGCGCAAAATATTGCGAACGATTTTCCGCAATATAATGCTCCCCAGTGCGGCCAGCGTTTTCTGTGACGCGTAACGCCATCAACTCCATGTTTTGTTGCCAGTGACTGGAAATACTGTTTTTCTCGCACTCGGCGGCGACCAGCGATTTAAATAATGGCACGACTTTGCCGGCCACATCATGCTCACCGTCCGATGGCTCGGACAGCTGGGGATTGCTTACACTAATGAAAATATGGAAGAGCTGCCGTAACCGTGCGATTTGTTGTTGAATGCGTTGTATCAGAGCAGTCAATTGGATGCTGGTCCCGGTTTGCTCGCAGCCCTTCCTCACTTTATCCGTCACCAGCTGACACTGGTCTAACATGACATGCATATGATTGATGTCTGCTTGCGTTAACTGCTGTTCAGACAAGAGCTTATGTAGCTCAACATTCTGGATAATAAAAGGTGAGGTGTAGTTTTCCAAATGCTCATGATTTTTAATGAGATCAGAGTCAAGTCCAGAGGCAGATAGCCGATACGATAGCACCTGGATGGCGTCTACCAGTTGCTTGTTGGCTTTGCTTTTGAGCGTGTGGTCAGCGCGTTGAAACTGCAACGTAGCAAATAAATCTTTCCATATGACATCGTCTACTTCACATACCCATTCAGCATCGGAAGATACATGGAAGATGAGCCCGAACACGTCTTTCAGATACTGTGTGTCTATTGCGTCTGGCAAGATACGGTGGGAGATACGTCGGAATAATTCGGCAAAAAATCCATGGTTTGTTTGAATGCCGGAATCCGCAAACAATGAGACCGATTTCTTTTCTTGGATAATATGAAGAATTGCGTTTCTCAATAACGTGGCATCTTCTTCATGCTGATTCAACGTAAAGCATAACGCCTGAATTGCGTGCGCAGCTTCTTCATGGTGACTGGGGTCACTCGGCCGGATTTCGGCAATCAGTGCGGCGAGAAATTCAGTGGTATCTGCTTGTGAGGCGGCAAGTTTTTGTTTGTAATTATTAAAGATATCTAGAAACATTGTGCGTATATTTTGATGGTTGTTGAGCACAGCTTAACATACATTTTACGGAAGCCTGCCACACGCCGAAGCCGCAACAGGCTAATTTACAGCCAGTATAATGGTTGTAAATTTATGGCTAGTTCAACTGCGCGGTGGCCGTTTGTTCAACGTCATCACGCACAAACTGGATGCTAACGACTTTCCCTTTTAATTGACGTACGGTAGAGGTTAAGTCTTCCGGTTTTTCTAATACCACGTTGTTGAGTTTTAATAGGCGGTCGCCTCTGATCAGGCCTGCTTTGGCTGCAGGAGATTCCTTGATGACAGCTAGCAGTTGTAAGCCGGGGACTTCAGTTGCCTGATCGGGATCGCCGGATTTAGGGACTAACTTGATGACATGCACCCCTAAAGTTGGGGTGGGAAGCTTGGCCCAGTAGCTGGCATAGTATTTATACACCGTAGGCTCGCTCGCCATGTCCTTTTCTGTCAGCGATTTGCCAGATTTCACTGCCTCGCGAATCATTTCCATTTTTGAACTGGCCGATTTGGCTGAGCCATATTTGCTATACACCAATACCACATCGGCCTTAATCGTTTTACCATGTTGTAGCGCTAAGTCTGCCGGCACATCACCGCCTTCAAAACCACTGCTGCCCATCATGTCATAGCCATTTTCCAGCATGCTGATATTGTCTTCTTCCTTATGGTTGCTGACATACATTTTGGTATCTAGGCTCGCCTGTGCCGAGGTCAAGCCATATGCATTCTGCGCTTTATAATTTTTGGCGTATAAATTTTCGTCGGCTGAAGCAAACGTACTCACAATAAGCGCTAACACTGTAAACGCCATCAGTAACATCCATTTTTTTTGTATGTGTTGACGTGCTGAAATGGCTAATGCTTTGGATTGTGGGGCTAGCTTATTTTGAGGGGCGGTGATATTGACTATCTTGACGCCAGAATTGTCGCGCATAAATTTCCTTTAAGGTCGAAAATGATATGATTTCACTTCATGTGGCTATTGTGACAGCAAAATGGTAAAACAATTCATAAAAATAGGCTTGGTTTCAATCAGTGATCGTGCTTCGCAAGGCGTGTATGACGACAAAGGCATCCCCAGTTTACAGGCGTGGCTGACAAAGGCCTTGCTGACACCATTTGTGGTGGAGGCACGTTTAATTCCTGATGAGCAAATGCTAATTTCCAGCACGCTGGTCGATTTGGTCGATGTGGAAAAGTGCCATTTAATTTTGACGACGGGCGGTACCGGCCCTGCGTTGCGAGATGTAACGCCAGAGGCCACACTTGCCATTGCTGACAGAGAAATGCCGGGCTTTGGTGAGCAGATGCGCCAGATTAGTTTGCACTTTGTGCCCACCGCAATTTTGTCTAGGCAGGTGGCCGCGATTCGTAAACAAAGCTTGATAATTAATCTACCTGGCCAGCCCAAAGCGATTCAGGAAACGCTAGAGGGCTTGAAAGATAACAATGGCAAAGTCATTGCCCATGGTATTTTTGCAGCAGTACCTTATTGTTTGGATTTGTTAGCTACGGCGGATGCGCCAATGCCTTATTTAGAGACGCATGCCGATATTGTGACTGCGTTTAGACCTAAGTCAGCAGTGAAGTCTACATAACATGATACAAATCATTAAACGCTGGGTAGTTGCAAGCTTGCCGTACCTATTTATGCTGTTACTCATGTTGGTTACCTATCTCATGTTAATTGAGCTACCTCCCAAAGAGGGTGGCTGGCCATATTGGGATAAAGTACAGCACATTGCCGTGTTTGTGATGCTCACTTTGCTGGCGTTGCTTGCATTTCCCAAGTGGCGTTGGCAATCGGCAGTTGGGCTCGCTATGTATGGCGCAGTTATCGAATGGGCGCAGGGGGCATGGACGATTACCCGTATGCCAAGTGTGGGAGATTGGTTGGCAGATGTTGTCGGTATTGCCATCAGTTTGATCGTGTACAGTTGGCTCGTGCGATTGCCGTATGTAAGTAAAGTAGTATCAGATGCCCAATGAGATTGAAATGCACGGCGAATTTGATTTAATCGCACGGTACTTTACACGCGCCACACCCAAGGCCGATTTAGGTGTGGGGGATGATGCCGCGCTAGTGCGTGTTGCACCACATTGTCAGTTGGTGGTATCGGTCGATGCCTCTGTAGTAGGCACTCACTTTTACGCAGATTGCCCCCCGGCATGGATTGGTTGGAAAGCGCTAGCCGTCAATGTGTCGGACATGGCAGCCATGGGCGCCATGCCAAAATGGATCACACTTGCGCTAGCTTTGCCGGAGCAGAATTCGCATTGGCTGGCAGGATTTGCACAAGGATTTTTTGATTGCGCCACGCAATTTGATATTGATTTGATAGGGGGCGACACCACACGTGGACCGCTCAATATTACCGTGCAAATCATGGGCGAGGTGCCAACTGGTCAGGCGTTGTTACGCAGCGGCGCGCAAGTGGGGGATGATATTTGGGTATCAGGTATGCTGGGGAGTGCGGCGTTAGGCTTGGCACATATACAAAAAAAATTGATAGTGCCGGATGTGATCTTGGCCGACTGTTTAAAAGCGTTGCATCAGCCACAGCCGCGTTTGGCCATAGGCATGGGGTTGAGAGGTATGGCGCATAGCTGTATCGATATCTCAGATGGGCTGATTGCTGATTTAGGTCATATCCTCAAGGCGTCAGATGTGGGGGCAGAGATTGATTTAGAGAAAGTACCTTGTCTATCCATGGTAAAACAATCGTTACATAGTCCACTTTTCCAGCAAGCGATATTATCCGGTGGCGATGATTATGAATTGTGCTTTACCGTACCTAAACACAAGCGTGCCGAGATTGAAGTACTCAGTCAGCGGTGCGGCGTGCCTTTGACATGCATTGGTGAAGTGACTTCTGGCGCAGGCTTGCTACTGACATATCAGAACCAGCCATTATCTTTTGCCGGAAAGGGGTTTGATCATTTTGGCTAGTGCGCCTTCATTGAAATTGTTGCTATCGCACCCTGTGCATTGTTTAAGTTTTGGCTTTGGCACTGGGTTATCCCCTAAAGCGCCTGGTACATTGGGTACTTTGGTAGGTTTTCCGTTCTTTCTAGGCGTCATGCATCTGGCGATGTCTCAGCAATTGCTAATGATTGCTGTGTTGTTTGCTTTGGGCATTTATTTTTGTCATCAGACTGGACTTGCTTTAGGGGTAAGTGACCATGGCGCCATCGTTTGGGATGAAATCGTGGCCATGATGCTGGTGCTTGTATTTACGCCGCAACAATGGGGATGGTGGCTCGCCGCATTTCTATTATTTCGCTTGTTTGATATTTGGAAGCCTTTTCCAATTCGTCAGTGCGATGCCATGGTAAAAGGCGGGTTAGGCGTGATGTTAGATGACTTATTGGCAGCGTTATATGCCATTGTATGTATACAAGGATGGATATGGATGAATTAGTGCTGCTGGCTGAAGAGTTGGGTGCGCAGCTTAAGCAACGCAAAGAGGTGCTGGCGTTAGCGGAATCGTGCACTGGTGGCCTAGCTGCTGTGGCTATCACTAGTGTTGCGGGCAGCTCAGCTTGGTTTGATTGTGGATTTGTTACGTATAGCAATCAATCCAAAGTGGATGCACTTGGTGTGTCTGCGCAGACGTTGGATGAGTATGGTGCAGTGAGCGAGCAAGCCGCGGTAGCGATGGCGCAGGGGGCATTAAAAAACAGTCAGGCGAGTCTAGCAGGCAGTATCACGGGCATTGCTGGGCCAAGTGGGGGCACCAAGCAAAAGCCTGTCGGCACAGTTTGTTTTGCTTGGGCACATGCCGATGGCCGACTGAAGCGTTCAACGCAACTGTTTCGCGGGGATCGGACGCAGATACGACATCAAGCCGCAGAACATATGTTGCTAGGCTTGATGGGTATGCTTAAATAATAATGCGCTAGTCGCGACCACGACCTCTGCCACCGTGGTTGTGACCACGATCCCAATCGCCGCGGCCTCTGTCCCATCCACGGTGATGTCCTTGGTAGTGGTCGTTATTATAGTAACGATATTGCACTACAGGAGCGTAGCGAATTGCACGCGGTGGTCCATAGTAAGCGGGCCCTCCATAATAGACGGCGCTTGGCGCAGGGTAATAGTACACGGCAGGCGGTGGCGCATAGCCATACCCGCCAATATTTACACCTAGACTAAATGAATCGCGCGCACTGGCTACCGACATCGTTGCACCAGTAATCGCGATGGTTACAAATAAAGCTTTTAAAATTTTCATATCTCCTCCATCTAATAAATGGTCACTCCCTACCAGTTAAAACGCGTTCAATTAGCAAAAGTTTACAAGCGTTTTCTGAATAATTTGGGCATGATGGTTTCTTAAGTAAATGACGAGCGAACAGTGCTTGGTGCTTACCATAAATAGCAATTTATGAAATAATGGTCAGTTAATTTAAGTGGTTTAAAATAAAGGCAAAATTTACATGGATGACAACAAAAGCAAAGCGCTAGCAGCCGCACTTTCTCAGATTGAAAAGCAATTTGGCAAAGGCTCCATCATGCGCATGGGTGATTCCGATATCGGGGAAGATATTCAAGCGGTTTCCACAGGTTCTTTGGGTTTGGATATTGCGCTAGGGATTGGAGGCTTGCCCCGTGGTCGTATTGTTGAAATCTATGGCCCAGAATCCTCAGGTAAAACGACTTTAACGCTTTCTGTGATTGCCGAAATGCAAAAGGTGGGCGGTGTGGCCGCGTTTATTGATGCGGAGCATGCGCTAGATCCACAATACGCAGCCAAACTAGGCGTGAATGTGCCGGACTTGCTGATTAGCCAACCGGATACAGGTGAGCAAGCGCTTGAAATTGCGGACATGCTTGTACGCTCAGGTTCTGTGGATATTGTCGTCGTCGACTCTGTCGCTGCACTCACGCCGCGTGCTGAAATTGAAGGCGAGATGGGTGATAGCCATATGGGCTTACAGGCTCGTTTGATGTCACAAGCTTTGCGTAAGTTGACAGGTAACATCAAGCGCACCAACACCTTGGTCATCTTTATTAACCAGATCCGCATGAAAATTGGCGTGATGTTTGGTAACCCAGAGACCACGACTGGTGGTAATGCGCTTAAATTCTATGCATCCGTGCGTTTAGATATTCGTCGTACCGGCGCGATTAAAAAAGGTGATGAAGTCACTGGTTCCGAAACGCGTGTCAAAGTCATTAAAAATAAAGTAGCGCCGCCGTTTAAACAGGCCGAATTTGACATCATGTATGGCGAGGGGATTTCTCGCTTAGGTGAAATTATTGAGTTAGGCGCGAATATTAAATTGGTAGAAAAAGCCGGTGCTTGGTACAGCTACAATGGCGAGAAAATTGGCCAAGGTAAAGAAAACGCGAAAGAGTATTTACGTGAGCATCCAGAAATCGCTGCAGAGATTGAAGCGAAAATTCGCGCCAATGCAAAACAAATTGCCGAGGTGATGCCTTCTGCACGTGGCGAAGACGATTAACTTATCTTTTGTCAGCTGCAGAAAATTGCATGTTAGCCAATGGCAATGGTCGAGAAGTCATTAAGGCAACGCGCGCTGGAGTATCTGGCTAAACGTGAATACTCTTATGCCGAGTTAAGCCAAAAGCTTAAAGCGTATGCAGAAGAAACGGATGATATACCAGCGCTACTAGATGATTTTAAACAGCGTGGTTGGCTAAGTGATGCAAGATTTACAGAGCAAATTGTGCATGCGCGTAAAGCCAAATTTGGTAGTGCAAAGGTAGCACATGAGTTACGTGAAAAAGGTGTGGCAGACGAGCTGATTACGCAGGCAGTAGAAACACTTAAAGAGACTGAGTTGGACAATGCGCGAGAGGTGTGGCGCAAGAAATTTAAAGCAGGTCCACAAAACCGCGAGGAGTGGGCCAAACAGGCCAGATTTTTACAAAGCCGAGGTTTTGGTTTTGACATTATAAAGAACGTATTGAATAGTAAGTTTGAAGATGACAATTAAACTCAGTAGCAAACCCAGCAGTAACGAAATCCGCCAAGCATTTCTAGACTTCTTCGCCTCTAAAGGCCATCAAGTGGTGGCGTCTAGCTCACTTGTGCCACATGGTGACCCGACCTTGCTGTTCACCAATGCGGGTATGAATCAGTTTAAAGATGTGTTTTTGGGGTTTGATAAACGTCCTTATACCCGTGCGACGAGCAGCCAAAAATGTGTGCGTGCTGGTGGTAAGCATAACGATTTAGAAAACGTGGGCTACACCGCACGTCACCATACTTTCTTTGAAATGCTCGGCAATTTCAGCTTTGGTGATTACTTTAAGCGTGATGCGATTCAATACGCATGGGAGTTACTGACCGAAGTCTACAAGTTGCCTAAAGAGAAATTGCTAGTCACGGTTTATGCAGAGGACGATGAAGCCTTTGATATTTGGACCAAAGAAATTGGTGTGCCCGTAGAGAAAGTCATTCGTATTGGCGATAACAAAGGTGCACGCTATGCCTCAGACAACTTTTGGATGATGGGTGACACCGGCCCATGTGGCCCATGTACGGAAATCTTTTACGATCACGGCGACAAACACTGGGGTGGACCTCCGGGCAGCCCGGATGAAGATGGCGATCGCTTCATTGAGATTTGGAACAACGTCTTTATGCAGTTCAACCGCGATGAGGCGGGCGTGATGCATCCATTGCCTAAACCAAGTGTGGATACGGGTATGGGATTGGAGCGTATCTCGGCAGTATTGCAAGGCGTGCATGCCAACTATGAGATTGATTTATTTCAAACGCTGATTGCAGCAGCGGCACGTGAAACCAAAGCCGCTGACTTAGCCAGCCCAAGTCTAAAAGTATTGGCAGACCATATCCGTGCCTGTTCATTCTTGATTGCCGATGGCGTGATTCCTGGCAACGAAGGGCGTGGCTATGTATTGCGCCGTATTATTCGCCGCGCGATTCGTCATGGCTATAAATTAGGTGTGCGTAGTGCGTTCTTTCATCATATGTTGCCAGACTTGGTCAAAGAAATGGGCGGTGCTTACCCAGAGCTGGTGAGTGAGCAAAAACGTATTGACGACATTCTTAAACAAGAAGAAGACCGCTTTTTTGAAACCATTGAAAATGGCATGCAAATTTTGGAAGCCGCTTTATCTAAACATCCCGTCGGCACTGATTTGTTGTTAGGGGACAATTTAGCTTTTAAACTTCATGACACATATGGATTCCCATCTGATCTGACAGCGGATATTGCTCGTGAACGTGACATAAAAATTGATGTGGCTGAATTTGAAGTCTCGATGGCACGCCAGAAAGAACAAGCGCGGGCTGCCGGAAAATTCAAAATGGCGACGAATCTGGAATATGACGGTCGAGCCACCACTTTCCACGGTTACGAAAAACTGGAAACGTCAGCTAAGGTGTTGGCGCTATATAAAGATGGCACTTCTATTAACACCCTGAGTGAAGGTGATATGGGCGTGGTGGTATTAGACGATACCCCGTTTTATGCAGAGTCAGGTGGTCAGATTGGTGACAGTGGCGAGTTGCGCGCAAGCGATGGCATTTTTGCCGTAGAAGACACCCAAAAAATTCAGGCCACCGTGTTTGGTCACCATGGCGTATTAAAAACAGGGTCGTTAAACGTAGGCGATATTGTATCTGCACGTGTGAATACACAAGCACGTGCCAACACTATGCGTAACCATTCCGCCACCCATTTGATGCACAAAGCATTACGCGAAGTATTAGGCGAGCATGTGCAACAAAAAGGCAGTTTGGTTGATACTGAAAAAACCCGCTTTGACTTTGTGCACAATGCGCCCATGACCGATGCGCAAATCGCGCAAGTGGAAACGATTGTGAATGCAGAGATTTTAGCGAATGCTGCGACACAGGCGCGCGTCATGGATATTGAATCTGCACAAAAAACTGGCGCCATGATGTTATTTGGTGAGAAGTATGGCGATGAAGTGCGCGTATTGGATATTGGCTCAAGCCGTGAGTTGTGTGGTGGTACCCATGTAAGCCGCACAGGTGATATTGGCTTATTCAAAATTACATCTGAAAGTGGTGTGGCCGCTGGTGTACGGCGTGTGGAAGCCACTACCGGTGAAGGCGCGTTAAAGCTAATCAATGCGCAACAAGCCTTGATTACACAATTGGCGAACGATTTAAAAGCGCCTGCACATGAGTTAGCCAACAAAGTTGCACAACTGAACGAACATGCAAAGTCACTTGAAAAAGAACTTGCACGTTTAAAATCCAAGCTGGCATCCGCGCAGGGTGATGATTTGGTTGCGCAGGCAATAGATATTGCAGGCGTCAAAGTATTGGCTGCGATGCTAGAAGGTGCTGATGCCAATGGTCTGCGCGAAACCATGGACAAACTGAAAGACAAACTCAAGTCGGCAGTGATTGTGTTAAGCGCTGTTAACGATGGAAAAGTGAGCTTGGCTGCCGGTGTAACGCAAGATTTGATTGCTAAAGTCAAAGCGGGCGATTTGGTGAATCACGTGGCTAGCCAAGTGGGCGGTAAAGGTGGTGGTAAGCCGGATATGGCGATGGCAGGCGGCACAGATCCAAGTCAACTGTCTACGGCATTGGCTAGTGTAGAAGCTTGGGTAAAAGCCAAATTAGGCTAAATTAAAGAACTGAGTAAGCCTACTGTAAGGCGTCAATGGCATACTAGTGGTAATGCAAATATAACAATTATTTTATTTGGGTGATTAAAAGAGTTAAACATGGCACTAATTGTACAAAAATATGGCGGTACTTCCGTTGCGAATCCAGAGCGGATTCGTAATGTAGCAAGGCGCGTGGCACGTTACAAAGCGATGGGGCACCAAGTAGTCGTCGTGGTGTCTGCAATGTCTGGTGAGACCAACCGTTTGATTGGCTTGGCAAAAGAAATCATGCCAGACCCTGACCCACGTGAGTTAGATGTGATGGTTTCTACGGGTGAGCAAGTGACGATTGGTATGACAGCACTTGCACTGATGGAGCTAGGCATTAAAGCGAAAAGCTACACTGGTACGCAAGTTAGAATTTTGACCGACAACGCATTTAACAAAGCGCGTATCCTCAATATTGATGAGCATAATCTGAAGCGTGATTTGGCAGATGGCTATGTCTGTGTGGTGGCTGGTTTCCAAGGTGTGGATGCCAATGGCAACATCACGACACTTGGCCGTGGTGGTTCAGATACCACCGGTGTGGCTTTGGCAGCAGCATTGGGTGCTGATGAATGTCAAATTTATACGGATGTGGATGGTGTCTATACGACTGACCCACGTGTAGTGCCAGAAGCACGCCGTTTAGAAAAAATTACCTTTGAAGAGATGTTAGAGCTTGCTTCACAGGGCAGTAAAGTATTGCAAATTCGCTCTGTAGAGTTTGCCGGTAAATATAAAGTTAAGTTGCGTGTGCTTTCCAGCTTTGATGAAGATGGCGATGGCACACTGATTACATTTGAAGAAGATAGTAAGGATGACAGCATGGAAGAACCCATTATCTCAGGCATCGCATTTAATCGTGACGAAGCCAAAATTACAGTATTAGGCGTGCCAGATAAGCCTGGTATTGCGTATCAAATTCTTGGCCCAGTGGCCGATGCCAATATCGATGTAGATATGATCATCCAAAACGTGGGCGCTGATGGCACTACAGACTTTACCTTTACCGTACATAAAAACGAGATGAACAAGGCTTTGTCTATCTTGCGTGACAAAGTGCAAGGGCATATCCAAGCACGTGAAATCAATGGCGATGATAAGATTGCTAAAGTATCCGTGGTGGGTGTGGGTATGCGCTCGCATGTGGGCATTGCTAGCCAAATGTTCCGCACTTTGGCAGAAGAAGGCATCAACATTCAAATGATTTCCACCAGTGAGATTAAAATTGCAGTGGTGATTGATGAAAAGTACATGGAACTAGCGGTACGTGTATTGCACAAAGCGTTTGAATTAGAGGCCGCGTAACAAAAGATTAAATTGATTTTTGAGGATGATTCAAGTAGTATCACGCCCTCAAATTGCAAAAGCAATTAGCGTAGTAAACGGAGAGCTGGCCGAGTGGTCGAAGGCACTTCCCTGCTAAGGAAGCATACGGGCTTAAATCTGTATCGAGGGTTCGAATCCCTCGCTCTCCGCCAAGTCATATAAATGTTTTAATTCAGTAGTTTAGCAATATAGTAGTATCGAGAACTGGTAGCAAAAAAGGTAGCAACATGCTGACTTTACCAGTTTATCTCCGTGGGAATACCTACTATTTCCATACTAGAGTTTTTGGCATACAAGTCAAAAAATCACTTCACACAAATGACAAACAAACGGCTATTATTAAGGCTCTAGCACTAATGCGAGTCTGTAAAATGGCAACTGATTCTTCTGGTTTCAACAAGTATAAAATCAATCTAAAAGAAGGTATTTTAGAATCTGATGGTGCAGAAGATCATGCAAATATGATGATAGCTTTGCAATCATTATTAACTAAAGTTGAAAATGAAGGCATTGCTCATGCTGCTAAATCAACTCCAGCTCCTGCACCAGTTCAACAATCTGGTTTAAAAATTCTTGAAGTTTTAGATCAAATGTTTTTGTTAAATGATAAACAAAGACCAGCCACAGTATTAGCTTATAAAAATGCTATCAATGAATTTGCCAAGTTTCTAAAGAATCCCAGTATCAATAGTGTGCTTGAGAGTGATATTGCAAGGTTTCAAGTGCATTTAAAAACCAATGGCAATAGCACTAGGACTGTTGATAATAAAGTATCTGTTGTGAGAGCTTTATACAACTTTGCAATCAGATTGCACTATTGCTCTATACCCAATCCAGCTTCTAATAAAAATATTGTCAGTAAAACTGAGTATGAAAAGAATGGTTTTGCTATTTTTGAATTACCTGAGATGAAGCTAATCTTTAATAGTGATTACATGAAAACTCAAAAGGTTAAAGATCCTGATTATTACTGGTGTGTAGTGTTAGCTGTTATCACTGGTTGCAGAATTTCAGAAATTACCAGTTTAACTAAAGACCAGTTTCAATATGACCATTTAGATAATTTCTTTATCAAAATTAGAGATAGTAAAACCAAAGCTGGCACTAGAGAGATACCAATTCCTAAAGAAATTTTTGAGAATAAATTTGGTGCTAAAGTGAATATTAAAGGCAAAGTCTTTAAATATGAGAATAGACTTGGCAAAGGTTCTGGCAATGCTGTTAGTCAAAAATTTAAAAGACACATGAAAATTGTTGGTATTGATAGAAAAAAGTTAGTATTCCACTCCATCAGAAAATTTGTGAATGATACTTTTTTTAATCTTAATGTTGGATTAGAGCCAAGATGTTATTTTATGGGGCATGAAATTGATAATGTGAATGTTGAGCTATATAGAAACACTGTCACAGTTGCAAAACTTAAAGATGAGATTTCTATTGCTCAAATGACTATTGCTAGAGATTTGAGTATTCCTTTTTATCAAGATTAGTATTTTTTAGTTGAATATGCTTTTTTCATTTGTTCAGCAAATTTCTCATTAGCTGAGTTCAAATTTTGATACATGATTCTAATCTGCATTTGAAGTCTGATAGATTTAGCTCTTAATTCAGAAACTTTTTTAGGATCTTTCTCACTTCCTATTTGCATATTCACTTGATGCAAATCAGCTTCTAAAAATCCTATTTGTGAAAGAATACTTCCTGCAGCAACATTGTTTGTTGAAGTTCCACCACTGCTTGGTTGCTTGCTATTAGCTTTATCTCTAATCTGTTTAATATTATCTTTGAATTGATTTGGTGCAATACCTTCATCTTGTGTCAGATTTTTGGTTGGTAGTTCAGGCATTTTTGTATCAATATTTTTAATATCTTGTTTTAGTGATTGCACTACATTAGTAGGTTGTTTAGCTTTTCTAGGTCTTCTAAATGAAGTTCTGGGTGTTAGGTATAACTTAGTATTGAATGCAGTTCTATCATTTATAAAGTCCTGTAATTTGCTTTTAGCTTCTTTATATTCAATAGCATTTAATTGAGTAGGTATTTTTGATTCATAGTGTTGTTTAATCAAATCAGTATAGTTTGCACCTGCTTCAAACATAGGTCCTTTTAATCTTCTTGCTTTTAACTCATTAGGCATTTTGATTGAAAGATAATCTTTGCCAACTCTAGTAATTTCAATTTTATGTTGTTTCAAAAATTTAATGAGTTGATTTCTATCTCCAATTTTCCCATTTAATATATTTGTGTGTAATTTTTCACTAATATAATTTTTAATCACTTTTGAAGTTTTAGCTTCTTTGTTATCCACTTTTAAATCAAATGCTGACAATGCAACTTTTAGTGGATCTGCTATGACTTGATCCCAGCCATAATTTTGATTAACTACCTTTGTAAAGGTATTAAAAAACTCTTGGTTTCTTTTGCCGGGAGGTGAAATATTTAATCTTTTACCTGTTTTTAATTCTTCAGCCACAACTAAAAAATGCATTTCAAAATTGCCTTTGTCATAATGACCAACCCATAAATCATTAAAATTATCTTGTTTCAGGCCAGGCATAAATGATTTTCTAAATGCATTAATAATTTCTTTTTGTTGTGCTTCTGTTGGTTTTTCATTTGTTCTAAATGATAAAACTCCACTTGTGTATCTGAATTTCCTATCAATATTGTTAATTAAAAATATTGTTGTATCAGGATCTCCACTAATCACCTCTGGTTTAACTGAGCGAGTTTTTCCAGTATGGTCTTTATCACCTAATAAATAATTAACTGGTGATTGACCATTTGAAGTGCCAGAATTAAAAAGTCTAGTAATCATTATTTTTTCAATAATGCTTTTTTAATATCAGCTAAATCTGATTTAATTTGTGCAATATCTGATTGCAATAGCAATGCAATTAGCTCATTTGGATCAACACCTCTAACTATACTTTTTAAAATATGTTGATTAATGGTTTTGGCAATTTGATTGATATTTGAGCCAACTCTACCTAGATCACTACTTAATTTTTTTCTTTCAAGTGTTCTTGTTTTCTTAGTTCCTTGAAGTGGTGGGCCTTCAAGTGCAACTTCACGAATATATGATGCAATTGAATTGTAGTTATTTTTTATAGTTAAATTTTCTAAAATTTCATACTCAGTGGGTGAAGCTTGGATCTCAATTCTTTGATTTCTTATTAATCTATTTACTTCAAATCCAGTTCTGCCAGTTCTTACTTTTTCAATACTCTCCATAACACCACTCCTTTATTCTTATTATTTTTTTAGGAGGTTAAGATTTATCAAGGGGATTGGGGGAACCCCAAAATATTCAAGATACTATCAATCAATTTTCGTAGAAAATTTATTTATACGTATTCTTGGTTACGCTTGCTTAAATTCTTTATCTCTACTATTTATCTTAGTGATTTTTTTTTGAATGTCGAATCGAAGTGATAAAAAAGTATGAATTAGTGTGAGATTTATTAGATATTTTTTGATTTCTGGATATATAAAAACAAAACCAAAAACCTAGAAAGAGAGAGGAAAAGCATAGTTGCAAGCAACACTATATAAACTAAAAGAAGGTGTGAAAAGTGTTGAAGTGTTACTCCCCCATTTTTATTGTGTTGAGTAACGGGGGGAGTCGTAAAACTTAAAAAAATTAACTAATTTTAGATTTTAGATATTTTTTCTTGAATACCATTTTTCCTAGGTATTTGCTTATCAAGTTTTAAAGCAAGTAAATTCATGGTACTTATTTCCAAACTCTCAAAAGCATCATCAGGCTTCATTTTTAATAAATTATCTATGTTACTCATGATTTCTTCAGGATACATGTAAGTGCTATCCATTCCATTTAAGCAACTTTTTTGATATTCAGAATCAAGCATATTTTTTAAATCTGATAAATATTTGTTTTTGTCATTTTCGTCAATAAATATACTAAATTTTTCCTTGGGAATAATTGGCATTCTTTTTTGCAACTCTTTAAAAATCATAAAATGCTTAGGCATATCGTGAATTTGAGTGTAGTAATTATTTTCATATTTTATTGATTTACCCACTAATCTATGTAAATCAAAAAAAGTCCAAAGATTCATTTTTGAATAAGCTATAAATTTAAGTTTGTCTGATTCTGATTTATCAATATCCAATTTATCTATATCCATCAGTTCTTCAAAATAATCAGTCATTATTGTTAATGGATTTTTCATAAATCACCTCAAATATAGATTTAATCTAATAGAAAAATCTCAAATATCAAGTTTGAAATTTGACATTCAATTCAAATTTATTAGATTTAAAGATATAGAAGAGGAGATTTATTGTGAAAGATACATTATTAAAGTGGTTTGATTTTTTAGCTGAAGGATTTTGGAAAGAGCTTGTTTATCCAATATTAATGTGGGTTCTGATTATTACTCTGGCTAGTTTTTTATTAGTTGGTTTAGTCTTACTTGCAGCAATGTTAGGTATAGCTGATTACAATACTTCAATGACAGCATTATTAAATTTTGCTACAAAACCTTGGTGGTAGTTTGACAATTCTTAAATTTTTACTATTGTAGATATATAGCAATCCTCAAAAGCTCTAACTTCTTCAAATTGCTTAGCATGAATCACTACTCGTAGTGATTTTTTGCTTTCTGGCATTCACTCAACATATATAGATTAGTTTTTATTGTCAATTTTCTCAATAATATCAATTATTTAGATTAGTTAAATTTTTGACATTTCATAAAAAAGTTGTAATTTATATAGTGAAGAAGAATAAAAATAAGGAGCTTCGTATGAAAAAATTTCTCAAATATTTAATCAGTATCTCAATGTTAGTTTTACCAGCATTAGCATTTGCTCAGTTTGACCCACCTGCTGAAGATATAAGTATAAAAATTTTAGACCAATTGTTTGGTGGATTATTTAATGGTGGTAATGATCAATTTGGTGCAGCTATAGGTATTTTTAATGGTGCTATTTTGATAATAGGTGGTTTGTTAGCAAGTTATACAATTTTAGCTGGCACATTAGGCACAGCTCATGATGGTGAAATGTTAGGAAAAAAGTTTTCTTCAGTTTGGATACCAATTAGATATTCAGTAGGCACTGCTTTAATCCTTCCAGTTCTTCCTGGTGGTTATTGCTTAATGATGAAGTTAGTAGCTATGTGTATAACTATGGGTGTTGGTTTAGCAAGCACTATCTGGACTGGTTATCTAACCACACCAACTGTAAATGCAAATATTACTTTTCCAACTACAGGTAAGGACGAACTCACAAAAGTAGCAGAAAATATGTTTGCAGCTTCTGTATGTGTTGCTGCTCATAAAAGATTTATTGAAGAAATGCCTGAAGAGACAAGAACAACTTTAAACCTAGGGAAATATCAATTTAAGAGAATTGAAACTACAAACGGTAATTCATATTATGGATATGGTTCAAATTCAACTTCAAGATCTGCATGTGGTTATGCTAATAATCCTGATAAATTTGAAACTGATAGAGGTGATGTTCCAAATCATAGTAATGCAATTTACAACACGAATCCAGCTTCAACTAATCCTGGTTATCTTGGACCACTAGATAATATATTCAAATCTGTAGATTTATCTCCAATGAATGTTGCTTCTAAAAATGCAACCAAAAAAATGATTGAATCAATGGAAGCATTAGCTAATGAAGCTGTTGCTGACAATAGTGTTAGAGATAATGCTTCAAAATATTATGCAAAAATTGAGTTGGCTGCAGATACTTACATGACTGATATGCAAACTGCTGCTAAAACTATTCCTCAATCAAAAGAAGCTAATAATAAAGATTATGGTTGGATTTTAGCTGGTGCTTATTTCAATAATATTGTGCATAACAATAATAAGCTTCATGAAGGTTTGTCTTCATATCCAGTTGCAAGAGGTGAAGTTAATCCACCTTTTACCAATCAAACATTTGCAGATGCAAGTTCATATTTAATAGCAAATGATATTCTTAATGCTGCTGAAGAAAAAGGTTTGACTGGAACAACTCCCGGAACTCAAAGTGAAAATGTAGGTAGTAATGACTCAGGATTTGGTATCAGTGCTGCTATTGGTAATAAGCTTGCAGATATTGTTTCTGGTGTTAGTTTATTTGATTTAAAAAATGATTCTCGTCACCCAGTAATTATTGTAAATGAAATGGGAAATAGAATTTTAGGTGTTTGGACAAGTGCAATGGTTGCCACAACTGCCATTTCAGTTGCTGCTTCAGCAGCAAAAGAAGCTTCTCAAGGTGAGATTGCCACAATAGCTACTTTAGGTATGTCAAAAGCAACTGGTGCTGCTTCAGCAGGAACATTAGGTGCTTTAAGTGTCATTATGCAATTTTTAATGATACCAATTTCAGCACTTATGGTTGTTGGTTTCACATGTGCATACTTAATTCCTATGATTCCATTTATTATTTGGTTAGGTTGCATAGGTGGGTGGTTAATTCAATGTGTAATAGCTTTATTAGCTGCGCCACTATGGGCTGTAATGCATTTACACCCAAATGGTGACGATTTAACTGGTCGTGGTGGTAATGGATACACAATGTTATTAGGTTTGTTATTAAGACCTGCATTATTGATTTTTGGATTTATTGCTTCAATTGCAATGTCTGCTGTAATTGGTGAATTTATCAATAAAATCTACTTCCAAGTTTTTGCATTCTCTGGCCAGAATGTAAATGGATTTATGGCATTTATTTCATTGATTGCTGGAACAGTTATTTATGCAGTTATCATGTTTGCATTTGTGAATCAGACACATGCAATTATGCACATTATTCCAGATGAGTTATTAAGATGGATTGGTGGTGGAGGTGAGGCAGTTGGTAGTTATGCAAAAGAACTTACTGGAGGTTCAGAAAAAGGGGCAGGTAGTGCAGCTGCTTCTGCTGGTGTAGGTGGATTTGTTGGTGCAGGTATAGGTAGAAAAGCTAGTGAAGCAACTGGAAAAATAAAAGAAACTGCACACAATTATACAAAAATGGAAAATGAAAAGAGTTTAGAAAATGATAGATTGAAATTAAATAATAATTTTGGTGATGGTGCTGCTGAGAAGAAAGCTAATGCACTTGGTTTTTCTCAACCCAAAACAAATGCTGATTATGAAAAATCAACTCAGTATGACTCTTTATTGAATACTATAAAAGATTCTGGCATTTCTGGTGGTGTTGAACAATTTCAAAATCAAATGATTGTTTCAAGTGGTCAAGGTCATGCAAATCATAATTACTCTCCTAAAACAGCAATGAGTAATATTGCTAGTAGTATTATGGAATCAGCAAATCCTATAATTGATACACCAGCTCCAGCTCCTGGTACTGAAAATTTTGTTGGTCCAACTAAGCCTGAGGTAAAAAGCATACCAACTGGTATTGGACCTGTAGCTTGATTAAAGCGATAATTAAAAGCACCATTGTTGGTGCTTTTAATTATTTAAAAATCACTTAATCCCCATTTTCTCTCTAATTCTTGGTGCATAAAATGTTTCCCAATCATTTTGATTAAAATTATTATCATATTCCGTTTGATTGTTTATAACTTTTTCTTTAATTTTATCAGCCTCTTCAATTACTTCTTCTTTTGTTAGACCATTTTGCAATCCCAATTTGATTGCAATCTCTTTATATGCTCTTTGATTTAATACCCATGATCCTAGAATTGTCTGTTGCTCATGATAAGTTTCTAAAAATTCTTGATTTTTCTCTGCTATTTCTCGCATAGGTTTAGTTAATAAACTTTTGTAGTATTCAATTTCCTTTTCTTGTTCACTAATTTTATGATTTAAATAATGTAAATTATTAGTGGCTTGAAATTGATCCCTTTGCTGTTGTTCAGCTCTAGCTTCATTTTCTTTACGATTTTTTTCTTTTTCTCTTTGAAGTTTATCAGCTTCAGTAGAACTCTGATTTCTCCAATAATTGGCATTGTTAAATTGATCACCACTCATAATTACTGCTCCTATATCTTCAACTTTTATCTTAATAAATATTTGTAAGAATGCAAGTGAAGTGCTTTTAAATACAAAAAAACACCATTGCTGGTGTTAGTTTGTATAAGAAGAGTTATGAATCTTGGGAATCACATAACTCAGCTATTAATATATTTGATATTAGTTAAATGTCAACTGGTTCAATGGTTTATTAATCAATCATTTGAACTTTTAGAATTTGCACCAAAATAATAGCCTACTGCTGTTGCTACTAATGTAACTAGCGGTCCAAAAACAACTTGCAATATCTGTATCAAGTTATTTAAAGATTTATCTGCATCTGTTTGGGGTAGATTTGATAAAAAACATAAACAATAAATTACTATTATAGCTAATAAGATAATTAGTAATATAGCAATCCAGCCTCTAAAACTTTCTTGATGCTGTTGATGATTATATGTTTTAGTAACTGGTGCTACTGGTTCAGGAGTTCTTGAGAAAGCAACTGAGTTAGCTGAATCCTCTAAATCTAACTCCTCAATAGCTTCAACTGGTTCGTTTTCAGTTTCTACTGACATTGGTGTACCACACTATTATAGTTAGCGAAAAATTACTCTTTTAAGAGATTTGTCTTCCTCTTCAATAAGAATCTTACCACCACTTGATTCAGTATCAATAAAGAACTTTTGATTAGCAATAGCTTGCCTTAGGATATCTGCTTTAGATACTCCTCTTGTTTTTGCCATTGCTTCAAGTTGATTTAAAATATCTTTAGAAAGATTAAATGATGTTTTAACTATTTCTGACATGGTAATATCTCCTTTACTTTATACCTAATTTTACCTTACTTTATCAGTATGTCAACTATCATTACAGATTACTAATCTATATATTGTAGACAGATCTACCCCTTAAGATCTTAAGTTCTTCGACTTTGCCTCACCGTGCTATCACACGGTTTCGGAAAAGTCTTACCCTAAGGAACCAGATTTTTTTAAAATTTGGTTCACCCTGACTTTTTTCCAAAATACTATTGTGATTACTACCACATAGCATCGGGTGAGAATAATTTAAGTTTTCTCTACTTCGCAGTTCGTATTCTTAAAAATACAGTTGGGGGGTCTGCTGATTGTCTTCCCTTGTGTCTATCCAACTTCCCATTCTAAACACTTTCACCTATTATTAAATTGGTGTTGTAAGTCGTTCTAGTAGTGTTGGCATACTCATGTGCAGTTGCTTTTGTTTAACGAGTCGTCTGCTTTCCAAACTATTACTAGCTTACTGAATATAGTACGAACCGTGATTTAGACGAATAATACTATTTCCCTACAATCTTTAATTTAGTAAATAATTTATCAAAGTCAATAGGCACAAAAAAACCACATTGCTGTGGTTAGTTGTAATAATTAGGAATTACGAGAGTTATACTTGTAGAGAAATAGTCTTAAGCTTTTCCTAATTACATTCGTCTAAATCATAATTACTATAAAACAATTTAAGATTTTGTCAACTACATATTGTGGTTTATTGTAAAAATATTACAATATATAGTGTATTATTAAGCATTAATCAATATGCTGCGGTTTAAATCTTAATTTTTACTATATATTGTGTTTTAAACTCACGAACTCATAATAAAGATTAACTGACCTTTTTAATTGGCTTTTCACACTTGTTGTAAAGTTTATAAATTCATGGTGACAAGATAAATCATATAGTATTTTGTGATTAGGCATATCAAGACTTATCGGGATTAAAAGATTTACTCTTTTGATTCTGCACAAAACATCACTTGCTGATCTAGGATTCAGTTGTTTATTTTCAATTAACCAACTTTTAAATTGTTCATCCATTTTCTAACCTGTTATGAATTTTGTTTAATGTATTTCATAATTGCTTTACCTACATATTTAGCCAACTCAACAGGCACAGCATTACCAATCATCTGTTCCATGTCAGTTTTTGAACCCGTCCAAACAAATGTACTTGGGAATGTTTGAACTCTTGCTCTTTCAGCAGTGGTTAATGGTCTGATATTATCTAAACCTACTGGGTCACCTTTATGTTGAGTATAGTTTGGTGGTACAGGTCGATTCACACCTCTGATTGTTGGTGCTGGCTCATCTATAGAAAAAACACCTCTACGACTATAATTTCTTGGGTGTCTATAATAGTGTTCTAGATTTAGCTCGTCACCAAAATAGCTTCTTAATGTCATAGGATTTTTACTTAATCCAGAAGTTAGAATTTCATTTAAAAAATCATCTTCTGCATTAAGTTTACCAATACAAAAAAATCTCTTTCTTTTTTGTGGCACTCCACAAAAACTGGAATCTAATACTTTTTCAGTTAATCCATATCCAGCATTTTTAAAAATTTCCCTTGCTTTGGAATATGTGACACTATTTTTTGCTCTATCTACATTTTCCATAACAAACCATTCTGGTTTTACAGTTTGAATGATATTTGCATATGAATATGTTAAATCAGCTCTGCCACCTTCATTTCTCTTACCTGCATGAGAAAAGTCTTGGCATGGTGGACCACCAATAATTATCTCTGGATTAAATCTATTAATTTCTAAGGATGCTAACTCACTATTGGAAAGGTCAAATTGCTGAACTGGGTGCTTGAAGTTGTTTTTATAAACCTGAACTGCTTTGTCCCAGTAATCATAAGACGATAGTATTTTAAAACCAGCTTTTTTAAAGCCTAGTGATAATCCACCAACACCACAAAACAAATCAACAGTTTTCATTTAATACTTTTTGAATTAAGTTGACGTCAATATATTGACGTCTAAGATTCTTGTCAACATATTTGTATCTTATTTTTTAGAGTAATCTGTTTCTAAAACTTCAAATAAATGAGCAGCAGTAAAGTAAATAGTTGCATCAAATCTTCTTTCTGGGCTCAATAGCTTTTCACCTCCACCTATAATTAACTTAGCAAGTGTTTCCTTCTTTATTACTGGTTTAAGTAATCTTGGGTGCTTCATGTAAGTATTGGTTACTCCACCATTAAGAGAACACTCTTTATCGGTTTGATTACCTAAACTCATTCCTCTAAATATTCTATCAATATGAGTTTTGTCTTTTGTAAACAAATCATATAAACACCTTAATAGCCTGGCACTTGCTCTTAAATATCTAGAAACTTTTTCTGGTTTAGTAGATTTTTTTGGAATTGGCACTCCAGTTTTTGCAGATTTAACTTTCAATTTTTCAAGTTTCTTTGCTTCTGCAATCAATTCATTTTTTGCTTGGTCAATGATTAACCTACATAAAGCCATGTCACTCCATATAAAAATATCAAAGGCATTGTCATCTAGCTCTGGACTTTTACCTAAGGTCTTCCAAATGGGTTGCATTAAAAATGGTTGTTGATATGAACAGTATTTAGATTGAAAGATGTCTAAAGTATCAATTATCAAATCTTTATGATTGATAATTTCTGCTTTATTTTCCCAATCACTAATTTGTTCAGCAGATTCAAGAATTTTTCTTATTTCAACTGATTTTGATTTTAATGAGTGATAGATTCCCAGTGCTGCATATGATGTTGAATCTGGTCTTATTACTAATTCAGCACCCCACAATGCTTGGTTAGCTTTCTTTTCAGTAGCATTGTCAGGCAAGACTGTTAGCTTTACTTCTAATGGTCTTAAATAATCTTTATCCTTTTTGACAACTAAATCAATATGATCCAATTTATCAAAATCATATGGTTTGTATGGCTCATAGACAGTTTCAAAATGAAAATCTAACTCTTCTGTAGGAGCTTTTGAATTAAATACATCATCAAAAGTTAACTTCTCATCACTAACTTTAGTTTTTAAATCTGGGTTTAGACTTATATATACTGGCTTTAATCCTTGGTCTCTCATCCAACAAGCTAGAGCAGCAGGAAAGGTGCTATTAAACTGATTTTTACCCCAAAGATGTATACCTGTTCTATTAGACTTTTTTATCCCGTAAAGTCCAGGTAACACTACTACTGTCTCTTCAGTCATTGTTTTTATCTATATTAATTATCAATTGTTTAATTTTAGCGACCTTGTATATTCGTAACAAGTTAATTGATTGATTATTCAGTTGAAGATTATTAATTTTGAGTTATAATTCGACCCGCATTAGAGTGGTAGCAAAAATGGTATCGAATTTTTGGTAGCACTTTTTAACTAAAATTATACTTAGTTCTTGATATAGCTTGTGATTGAAGCATTTCATGGTGGTAGCAGTGATAATCCCTCGCTCTCCGCCATCATCCCCTTAATTGGGGATTTTTTTCGCCCTGATTCTGCGCGCATGATCTTGTAATCGTCCATGATCTTGTAATCGTCCATGATCTTGTAATCGTCCATGATCTTGTAATCGTCCATGATCTTGTAATCGTCCATGATCTTGTAATCGTCATGGTACAACCAGATTGTTTGAGCTGGCTATTTCAGCCAATAGGTAATGCAGCTTTTGCCTGAGTGTAAATAGTCACGATGGAAGGCGGCTATTAATAAACGTTTTTCTGTCTATTGAATAATATGACCCAGATTGTTTTGAATATGATGTGTAAGTCAAAGCGCATGCTCCAATGACGCAGATATTCAAGATCATAATCAATGCGCGACTGCATTTTATTTAAGGTTTCGGTTTCTCCGCGCAGACCATTGACTTGCGCCCAGCCGGTAATGCCAGGTTTTACTTTGTGGCGAATCATGTAGCCTTTGATCAGCTTGCGGTACATTTCATTGTGCGCAACCGCATGCGGTCTTGGGCCAACCACGCTCATTCTGCCTTGTAGTACATTAATCAGTTGTGGCAGTTCATCTAGCGATGTTTTGCGCAAAAACGCACCAAATGGTGTAGTACGGGCATCATCTTTTTGCGCTTGAGAGATTGCATTGCCATCTTCACACACCGACATTGAGCGAAATTTATAGATGATAATTTCTTTGCCATCAAGACCATAGCGCCTTTGTTTGAAAATCACTGGGCCTGGGGAGCTGAGTTTAATCCCAATAGCAATCAGTAGTAGCAATGGCAACGCCGGTATCAAAATGATGATTGAAAATATCAGGTCGGCTAAGCGTTTTGTAATTCCGGAAAATCCCATAAAAGGACTCTCGCATACTGCCACTACAGGAATGCCATCTACTTCACTGACACGGCTTTGCACTAAGTCTGTTAAGAATATATCCGGTACGAAGTAAATAGAGGCGGTGGTGTCTTTAAGGTCATCCAGCAAGTTGAGTACTCTGGGTTGGCTGGCCATGGGTAATGATAGATAAATGATATTGATGTCATGGTCTTTTGCGTAGCCGCCCAACTCGCTTAATTTTCCCAAGATGGCATATTGAGACTGGCTAGGAATTCTATCCACACTGCGGTCTTCAAAAAATCCTTTGAGTTCGATAGCTTCATATTCGGATTGCATTAAGCGGTCAGCGAGTGCAAGGCCTTGCTCATTCATACCGGCAATAATGGCGCGCTTTGCAGGCCCTTGCAGTTTAATTAATGCGGGAGCAAACGTACGTAACCCGAAGTTGGCCATGAGTTGCAGTACGGGGGTTAAAAATATACACAACACAATCGCTTCATAGGGAAACAAATTGATAGAGTGGGTCATCTGACCAAAACCTAAGAACAGGAGTGCAAATAAGCTCCAACTGACTAATGTGTTTTTGACAATTTGCCAAGTAGTGCGCTGTATTTTGGAGTGCCCTGGGTACGACACGGAAAACACAATAATCGACAAAATGAGATAGGAGGGGGGTAATGTGCCCTCTAAATAAATAGCGATAGCCCAAAGTGTGAAAACTGTCACAAGAGGGTCAAGAAAAGCTTCTACTATATGAATAGTATTTTCGCGTGCAATGGTGATGGTGGTTGTTTTATGCACGGGTGGATTGGTGTTGTGAGCATTCATTGACGATAAAAGGGTGAAAGTAGGGTTGGTAGTTGGCGATAAAAAGTCATTTTGCATGAAAGTAACGTGCGCTAAATGAATTTTTTAATAAATATGCATGAACGTCATAAATAGCAATAACTGTACCAGTAAGATATTGGCAGACCGCCGATCAAGCTGTCATAGGGCAAATGCAAGGCAGACTGAATTCTGCTCTGCACGATTTTTGCTTATATATGCGTTTGTGGTAAATCAAGACGCAAATCAACGCTGAAATTCGTTATTCATAAAGGTTGTAAAGTTGAGAAGACATTGTATTGTTCACATGCTGAATATAAGCGTATTGCTATTTTCGCTCGATGCACTTGCGGATGAATTAGATACGTTTAATATCGTTGCAGGTGTGAACCAGCAGTATGACGACAATGTATTCAGAGTGTCGTCTGATCGTGATATGAGAACAGTGGCTGGCCGTAAAGAGCGCTGGGACAACATTACCACCGGTTTTGCCGGCGTACGTTTTGATAAGCAGTATTCATTACAACGTTTTAAAGCAGACTACACGAGAACGGCTTACCGCTACCAGAATTATGACTTCCTTGATTTTGATGCGAACGAATACAAGCTTGCATGGCTGTGGGCGCTTACCCCTTACCTGACCGGTAACTTGTCATCTGATAGAACGGAATCGCTCAATAACTTTCAGGATTATCGCGACTATCGAGCCACCAATATCCGTACAACAAGATCACATCGTTTTGATATTGATTGGACACCTCATGGCAACTGGCATTTACTGGCAGGGATTTCTTATTTTGATTTGAGAAACAGTCAGGTATTTAATGAGCAATCGGATTACTCACAAGACTCTGTAAACGCCGGATTGAAGTACGTCTTCCCTTCGGGCAGTGCGATGGGCGTGATGTTGCTTGGCAAAAAAGGTGAAAATAATAATCTTATCTCTAATTTTTTTGATGCTAATTTTGATGAGCGTGAAACCAATGCGACTTTAGATTGGGTGCTGACAGGTAAGTCAAGAATTAGTAGCAAGCTAGGGTATCTTGATCGCGAATATGAGAATCTTTCAAATCGCGACTACTCTGGTGTGTTCGGCAATATCAGTTATATTTGGTTGCCTACCGCTAAGCTGCAGATAGTTACGACGGCATCGCGTGAGCTTGCCAGTTTTCAAACATTTACCAGCAGTTACACCGTGATGGATACTTTTGCAGTGTCACCATCGTGGCTAATCTCAGATAAATTATCATTACAAATGAGTGCAAGTCTTTCTGATAGACGGTTTGAAGGTAATAGTGTGCTGGGCTTGCCAGATATCAACCGCAAAGACCGTGGTAAAGCGTTGTCGTTATCATTCAGTTGGAAACCTTGGCGCAGTGTGACCTTGGGTGGTAGCTTGCAACACAGTGCGCGTGAGTCTACTGAGTCTTCGTTGGATTTTAGTGACAACAGTGCAAGCCTCTCGGCACAGCTTTTCTTTTAGACCATAGTTTCTGTGTTTTTGGTACATTGATGCGTCATTTTGTATGTTCTATTGGCTTGTTGATGGCTGTGATGCAGTGTGTTTTCGCTGCAGGCAATAGCTTACTAGTAACGCCTTCACGCAGTCACTTAACACCCGATGAAGTGGCTGTGGTCGTTAATGATGCGGATGCATTGAGTGTGAAGGTGGGTGAGTATTATCGCGTTGCACGAGGCATTCCTGCAAAAAATATATTACATGTGACGCTGCCGACAGCGGGTAAGGCTAAGTTGGGTTTGGCCGACTTTACGCGATTGAAGTGGGAGATTGAAACCCAACTTAACGCATCTATTCAGGCCTTGGTATTGGTATGGAAAACGCCCTATGCCGTAGATTGTAATTCGATTACGTCGGCGCTGAGTTTTGGCTATGACCCTGAGCAATGCAAAAATACATGTGCTGCGGGCAAGCTGAACCCTTATTTCAATACTGCCTCACGTAAGCCGTTCACAGATGTTGGTATTCGCTTAACGATGCTGCTACCTACCGAAACCTTTGCGCAAGCGAAATCGCTAATCGACCGAGGGGTGGTCAGTGATATGGGCGTGTTCCGTTCAACGGCGTACTATCTGAATACTTCAGATAAAGCGCGTAGTATTCGAGCGCAGTATTTCCCACCCAATGGCGCCAGTATTCCCGGCAGCGGATTGGGTATCATGACCATGCAATCAGATAAGTTGCTGGGTGCACAGGATGTGATGATTTATCAGACTGGTTTGCCTTGGGTTGAGGGCTTGGAAACTTTAAAGTTCTTACCTGGCGCATTGGCCGATCACCTGACGTCATTTGGCGGGGATTTGAACGGGAAACATCAGGCCACTGCTTTGCATTGGCTGAACGCAGGGGCGACGGCAAGTTATGGTACCGTTTCTGAGCCTTGTAACCATTGGCAAAAATTTCCACATCCCATGGTGATGCTCAAGTGGTATAGCATGGGGAACTCTGCCATTGAAGCCTACTGGAAAAGCGTGGCTTGGCCGATGCAAGGCCTGTTTGTAGGTGAGCCCTTAGCGGCGCCATTTGGCCGCTAGCCTCATATCCATCAATATCCGTAAAGCCAAACACACCTACTTAATGTTGGTGGTTGCGCATGGCTGATAAGAACCAAGCTATGGTTTATATCAGCCAGTTTTAACCATCTATTCATACGTGCCTGCTGTCGCTAGGCTGCATTGTTTATGACCACTTCTCACGTTTGATGGCGTCCATCTGCCGCAATAGATAAGTATTGTCTGAACATTCCGCGCTAACTACTTATTTTGATAGCAATGTTAAGTCGTTGATGTACGCGTGAATAGATGCCGCTCAATGACGTGTAGAGGACGCTTGTTAGAAAGGCCCAACAAGCCTGAGTGTGTGGGCCCGTTTGGTATAGAAGTTGCTGAAAAACCCTGTTCAGATAATGTGGTTTGTCCAAGGGTTGTTAATGTTTTCTTTATTGCCGGTACCTCGTAACATTTTCTTGCTGTGTGCGCTTGCTGCAGCGCTGGCTACTCAGGTCATGGCAGAGGAAAAACAACCCAATCAAAATAATCCGCAAGTCAATAAAGCCGACCCTAAACCAAGCACCACAGAATCCAAGCCTAGCAATGTAAAACCGACAGGTGTAAATGAAAAAACCATAGTGCTGGATAAAGTGGAGGTGAAGGCAAAGAAGAGCCGCATCGTCACACCGTTACCAGGGTTGATTATTGATCGCGGACTGTCCACTACCAACATCCAGAGCGCTTCAGGTAAAGAGATTGCAGAGTCCAGGGCGCTAAATGTCACGGAGTTTATGAACTCGCAATTACAGTCTGTCACGGTGAATGATTACAACGGTAATCCATTTCAACAAGATTTAAATTTCCGTGGGTTCACCGCATCCCCTTCCATTGGTACGCCACAAGGCATCTCTGTGTATTTGGATGGTGTGCGTGTGAATGAGGCGTTTGGCGAGGTGGTGAATTGGGACATGATTCCTATGAACGCCATTGCCAGTCTAGATTTGATACCCGGTTCCAACCCTATGTTTGGACTCAATACTTTAGGTGGTGCATTGGCACTGCGTACCAAAAATGGCTTTACCGATGCACACCTAAGAGCGCAGTTGCTGGGCGGTGCATGGGGGCGTGAGCAAATGCAGTTTTCTAATGGTTTTAATGTGGGAAATTTTGGCTTTTTTACCGCTTATAACCACTTTGAAGAGGATGGTTGGCGTGATAACTCGCCTAGTAATGTGCGTCAACTCTATAATGCGGCAACGATTCGCTTGCCGCTGGGCGAGATTAATTTTAGTGTGTTGAATGCGAACTCCAGCTTAACAGGTAATGGTATGCTGCCTTTTGAAATGGCAGATGTGGATCGTAGTTCGGTGTTTACCTCACCTGATGGTGTGAAAAACGAGTTGGCACATTACAACTTGAATGGCCGTTTGGATGTTAGTGATCACATGAGCATTTCTGCTCTAGCCTATCGCCGTAATCTGCATCAACAAGCAGTTGGTGCCGATATCTATGATTCATACCGCGCATTGCAGTCTCAGTGGGGTGGGCCCGATGCTGATGGAGATGGTGTGGATGATGTCGGTACATTGAATGGCTTGTTCAATTTATCTGAATCTAAACAGACTTTAAAGGGCAGCGCATTACAATTTACTTGGGAAACTGAAGAGCATCAGATTGCAGCTGGGGCTAATTTAGATGAGACACGCATCAAGTTTATGCAGTCACAAGCGCTCGGAGTGGTGGATGCTGATCATAATGTCACTTTAACAACAGATCCTTACTTTCAATCCGTCCGTCGGGTGGAAACAAGTTTCCCGGGTATTGTGCGTAATAATCTAACGGGTAGCAGTCGCAGCAAAAGTATCTTTTTTAGTGATACCTGGTCGCCTGTTGATAATTGGCATATCACCTATGGCGCCCGTTACAATTGGACCAACGTCAAAAATCGCCTGCTTTCTGATCGTGGGAATGATCTTTATAATTTTAACCTTGAGCCATTATTGCTCAATGGCAATCGCAATCCAAGAAGTAATACTCGCTGTACCTTCGCGGGCAGTAGTGATCCTTTTGCTCGGTTTATCTGCTCAACAGGTGACTACGACTATCGTAGTTTTAATCCGTCTATAGGTGTTGCTTGGGAGCCCCAAGAGGATTTGACCGTGTATGGCAATGTCAGTCGTGGTGCTCGAACTCCTACGGTGATTGAATTAGGTTGTGCCAAAGACGATAAAGGGACCGAGGGAAACAGCACAAATTTTCAGTATGGTTGCAATATTCCAACAGCGTTATCGGCTGACCCGTATCTGAAACAAGTACGTTCAACCAGCTATGAAACTGGTATGCGTGGTGGACAAGATGCCTTTAGCTGGAACGTAGGCTTGTTTAGAACCGAACTCAAAAACGATATATTGTTTATACCGCTGGGGCGAAAAAATCGCGGGGTATTTGATAACTTTGGGCAGACCTTGCGACAAGGCGTAGAAATGGGAATGAAGGGAGAGTTTGGTAACAGTAAACTCGCGCTCAACTACACATTTATGCGCGCGACTTTTGAATCGCCTTCGCAGCTTATCAATAACGCAAATAGTACAAATACATCTGCTGTTACAGGTCAGGCTTATGTCAATGTTAAGCCGGGCGACCAGTTGCCGGGCATGCCTAATCATATTGTGCAAGCTAACTGGAACTATCGATTCACTGACCGCTTTGATGCGACGCTGGGCATGGTGATGCATTCTTTTTCTTATGTAAGAGGTAATGAGAATAATAAACATCGACCACGTGCAGCTTTAAATGTCGATGTAGCATCCCCAGGGAATCCGCTGGATGGTTCGCCTGATCGTGACGTTTATGATTATATAGGTGACGGGAAAATCTCGGGTTATGCCACATTCAACCTTAAAGCGAATTATAAATTCGACCATGGTGTTACCTTATTTGTCAAAGTGGACAACTTATTTAATAAAAATTATGCCACTGCTGGCGATCTCGGGTTGAATCCGTTTTCAGCGCAAGGCACATTCCAATATGGCGGCGGTGCTGGGCCGAGAGAAGATTCGGCATGGAATAACACTACCTTTATCGGTCCGGGTGCGCCAAGAGCGGCGTGGCTCGGTTTGGAATTTGATTTAGATTGGAAAAAAATCAAACAATCTCAAACAGGAAAATCACAATAGCTGTGCTGTATTAGATGTTGCTGTGTGAGTGTGGTTGCTATTAGCCAGAGTGGCTGTTAATAGCCAAGGGTTGGGTGCTTAACTTCGGTAGATATGATGCATAGCTTATTTCAATACATTTCAATTTTTATTTTGCATTAGTCCAATCGGGCTATTGGTTGCGACTATAACTAAATATCTCTGATATTTTTAATTTGTATGTGTATGTTTTTAATATGTTTATTTATTTTTCGATTTGATTGGCCTAGCAGCGAAAGTATGAAATACATCGAATAACACTTTTAAATAAATTCATGGTACGTTTTTTGCAGAAATAGCAAAGTGACAGTTTTGTCGTCATTCCAGCAGTTGAGTTAAGCATGTGTTTTCCAAGTGAAATTGGATTGCTTTTGTTAAATGCTTGCTTAGCTAAGATGTTGAACTTTGTGTTTTAAGTACCAAGTGGTTTGTTTATAAGTAGTTTTGAAATAGGAGAACGTTATGAAATTAAAATCAATTGCATTAGCAGTAGCGTTGATTACGTCGGCGGCCTCAGCCTCGGCGGGTAACTTTGTAAGCTTAACGGATGGTGTAGGTGGTGTTTTAACTACAGGTAATGGCGGTATCTTAAATGGTGCGAATAGTCCTGCTGATCGGTTTTATATTGAGACTGTGAGTGCTACGTATTTGGCTGGATATGATCCGATCGTAAGAGATATTGATACTTTTGAGTATATTAGTGGGAATGCTGCTGGCGAAGTGGTCGCAACCGCGATTAATTATCGTACTTATACCGGTACCAATACTACAGGTACCGGTACACTGACTTTACTCGATTGGCGTGTAACAACAGGTGTCGATTTGGCGCCGGGTTCTGCGCAGGCGGATATCTTTGATTTTGTATATCGTGACAGTGCTGATAATAGCTTGGTATTTGCTACTCGCTATCTGAATGTTGTAAATAACAACGAAGAGGCTAATTACTTGTATCGTTACAATGCATCTACTGGTGGTGTATCGCCTTCTGTAGCTTGGACGTTTGCAACGGATTACGATTTGCGCATGTATCAAGCGGCACAAACCTCTGATTACACTTATAACGGTACAGTTGCGCTGGATGAAACAGCTGTCCGCCAAAAAGGTGATTTCAGTGTGAGTGAGGGTAACCCTTGGAGTGGTTTGTTTTTTGTGAAAACAAATGCTACTAACTATGCGTTAGGTGATAAAGCGATTGGCTTTTTTCAGGCTGGTGAGGAAGGTCAGTCTGTAGTGGGTGGTTATATCGGTGGTTATGTTGCTGTCACTGCAGTGCCAGAGCCAGAAAGCTACGCCATGATGTTGGCGGGCTTAGGTGTCATGGGCGCGGTAGCACGTCGTCGTCGCAAGGTTTAATTAAAAATGGAAATAGAGGGCGCATGCAGGTTGTGCGCCTTCTTAAAATAATATTAATTTAAGAGGGATTTTTATGAACACACAAATTTTAAAACAAGCAGTATTAGGGGCGTTATTTGCAGTGTCTTCAGTTGCAGCAAACGCAGCAACGGTGACATTCAACTTTGATTATCTTGCAAATAACGGCACACCTACCGCTGCAACTAGCAGCGCATTGCCAAAAGGTGATTTTGCTACAGCTTCCGGCGGTACCGCAACTTCTGTGGGTACTATCACATTTACTGATTTATCAGACTTGAACTTAGGTGATGGCGCGAGTGGTGTGCGTACAACAATCAGTCTCAATGGTTTGAATCAATTCTCATCAGGCACTGGTTCTATCTTTATTTCTTCTTTTGAAATCAATTTTGCTGGTACAGAAAATCTGACCAATGACAGTTTTAGAACGGTAAGCGGCCTAGCTACTAGCGGTATTGAGTTTGCGGAAGGCGGTACATTAAGTTCAAGTGGTGTGGGTAATAACTGGGGTAATAACCCTTCTAGTGATCCTGCATGGGAGCAGGAAATCAATTTCACTGCAGGCACTTTTGTCAATGGTCAATTTTCCACATTGGATTTCTTGAACGGTGAAGACGGCTACAATGGTTTCTCCGTGGCAGCCTTGCTAGCTAATGCTGTGGATAGCCAAAATGCTGGATTGCCTAATGCGTATGCTTGGATCAGAGTGCGTTCTACTGGTCTTGGCATTGCAAACGATGGCAGTCAATGGTGGGGAACGCCATCCTTTAATGCGGCTGGTGGTCGTCTAGATGTATTGGCAGTGACTGCAGTGCCAGAGCCAGAAACGTATGCCATGTTCTTGGCTGGTTTGGGCTTGATGGGCGCAGTTGCGCGTCGTCGTAAACAAAAATAATCAAGTAAGTCTGTAGCTTTGGTGGCATTCATTGGTTTGAATGCCACTTATTTGTTTAAAAGCGTATTGGTTGTTTGAAAGCGTATTGGTTGTTTAAAAGCGTATTGGTTGTTTAAAAGCGTATTGGTTGTTTGAAAGACTATTGGTCATTTAAATGTAACTTAACGATGTTAGAGTAGCTTCCAGTTGTGTTGTCGCTTCAATATTAATACGCGTATTACGTTTACATTGCTTTTTATTAATCATGAGAATTACTCATATTTTTTTACGTTAAATCAATCCATACCGCCTTATTCAGAGCTGTATTTATTGCGTTGGATTGTGATGGCATGTCTGCTCGCAACAGCTTTGGCGTTGTGGGCAATTTTTTTTGTAACAAGCCGCAAAGCGTGCATATTGGCAATCGGCTAACGTTACATAATTTGTTGTTTTAAATAGTTTATAAGGAATTTTGATGCATATTGATTCGTTAAAGTCCCCGCTGGCGAATGTCTACTTAAGCGCTAAATGTTTGGTGATGGTCATGGCTTTTGTCTCGTTAAATGCTTGTGGCAGTAAAGAAGGAACATCGGAGACGCATTCCTCGCAAACGATTGCAAGAGTGAATGGCGATGAAATTACCGTGCATCAAATCAATAATGAATTGCAGCGTGCAAATGTTAAGCCAGAGCAGAAAGAAGCGGCGGCTAAACAAGTCGTGCAAGGGTTGATTGACCGCCAAATTATCGTGCAAGAGGCAATCAAGGCGAAGCTGGATCGTAATCCACAAGTGCTGCAGGCACTAGAAAACGCAAAGTCGCAAATACTGGCACAAGCTTATATCGAAGAAAAAATATCAAAGACACCTAAGCCTACTGCTGCAGAGGTTGCAGCGTATCGTAACCAACATCCGCAGATTTTTGCGAATCGTAAGGTATACATCATGGATGAGATTATGTTGCCTGCAAATACTTATAGTGATGCGCTCAAAACTGAAGTGGATGCAGCAAAAACAATGGAAGAAATTACAGCCTTGCTAGATAAACGCAGCATTAAATATAGACGCACACAAGCAGCACATGCGGCCGAGACACTGCCGCAGCAATTGTTAGAGCAGTTAGGTAAGATGAAAGTGAGTGATATCATTTTTGTGCGAGCCAAAGAAACCAATTTGATTGCCCGTATTCAAGAGGTCAAAGACGCGCCTGTTGCTGAAAAAGATTCCACACCTTTAATTGAGCGTATTTTGTTTGGCAATAAGCGCAAAGCGGTAGCAGAGTTGGAGATGAAGAATCTGCGTGCGGCTGCCAAAGTGGTGTATCTGGATAAAGCGTATGAGCCTGATGCGAAGGGTCAGGCCAATGCGGCGGCACCCCTAGAAGCCAAGTCGGCGGAGGTGCCAGTGGCGCCTGCTGCAACCCCACCAAGCGCAAACCCAGCTAAACCGTTGGCTGAACATGTGGAAAAAGGGCTATCAGGATTGTAATTTATCGTGGCTGCGTAGTGGATTTGGCATGGATAAGCCACAATGCCGTTACGCCATCATGCAGAACGCTGGCCAGATTTAAACAATAGGGAATACGAAATACATGCGGAATATATTGATTGTTTTGATGACGATTGTACTTGGCACTTGGCTACAGCCGGTGCTGGCAGAATCGTCTTCCTCTTATCAGCTCGGTGCGGGGGATGTACTTAGAATTAGTGTGCACAATAATCCGGATTTATCTTTGGAGACACGGGTGCCTGAAGATGGTGCGATTTCATATCCTTTAATTGGCAATGTCTCGGTTGGTGGACTAACTGCGAGTGCGGCAGAGAAAAAAATTGCCACCATGTTGGAAAGCGGCGGTTTTGTGAAGCAGCCGCAGGTCAATATATTGGTGTTGCAATTCCAAAGCAAAATGGTGTCGGTGTTGGGTAGTGTTAACAAGCCCGGGCGCTATCCGCTAGAGCGTGTCACCACATTGCCTGAGCTGATAGCGTTAGCAGGAGGCCCGACGGTTGACGGCTCGGATTTGATTACCATCGTCAATAAATCGGTTAAAACGCAATACGATTTAAATAAAATTATTGGTAATTCTGAAGCAGAAACCATAACTTTAACGGGGGGTGAAATTGTCTATATCCACTCACGTGATGTGTCTGTACTGGGTCAGGTAAATCGCCCAGGTAAATACGCGGTCACCAATGGTGTGCGCACGTTGGCAGACTTTTTATCCGTAGCCGGCGGCATTGCGCAAGGGGGCTCGGATACCATTTCTCTCAGTACCTTTCGTAATGGCGAGTTAGAGCATCTTGAAATCGATGTGGATAAGATATTCCGTTCTGGTGGCGATGCTGCCAATTTTGCACTGGCCAGCGGCGATATGATTTATGTGCCGCGCGCACCTATTGGCTATATCTTTGGTGAGGTGCAGCGTCCAGGCGCGTTTCGCGTTGAGCGCGATATGACGGTAGTGCAGGCCTTGGCGCAAGGTGGTGGGCCAACCGCACGTGGTACGCAACGTGGCATTAAATTGCATCGTCGTAACGCAAAAGGGGATGTGGAAGTGATCTCAGTGAAGCTAACCGATAAAGTGCTGGCCGAAGACGTCATTTACGTGCAAGAAAGCTTGTTTTAGGAAAAATAGCCATGAACTTTACGCAATTTCTACTCCTTTTAAAAGCGCGTTCCAAGATAGTGTTGGTGACCTTTGGCTTGACGGTGCTCACCACTGTGGCAGTCAGCTTGCTGATTCCTAAAAGCTATAAAGCCAGTACATCGCTCGTGCTGAATTACAAAGGGGCTGACCCAGTGACTGGCATTGCATTGCCGGCACAGTTGATGCCCGGCTATATGGCAACGCAAGTCGATATTATTACCAGCCATAGCGTGGCCAGAAAAGTGGTGGATGCGCTTAAATTTGCAGACAGCGATACTGCAAAAAAACAGTTTATGGAAGCCACTAAGGGCAAGGGCGATATACGTGATTGGTTTGCTGATCTGTTATTGCAAAAATTAGACGTAGTGCCTTCTCGTGAAAGTAGCGTCATTGAAATTTCATTCAGTGGTTCGGATCCAGACTTTGCAGCAGGGGTGGCCAATACGTTTGCAGCGGCCTATCAACAAACAAGCTTGCAACTGAAAGCGGAGCCAGCACAGGGTGCTGCTACCTATTTGAGTTCGCAATCCAAAACACTACGCGATGAGCTGGAAAAAGCACAAGCCAGATTGTCTAAGTATCAGCAAGACAATGGCATTACCAGCGGCATTGAGCAGTTTGATACTGAGAACGCACGGTTGAATGACTTAACCACGCAATATGTGGTGGCGCAATCTCAGGCTATTGAGGCCTCTTCACGCAAGGCTGGCGTATCCAGTAATGCGGCAGACTCTCCCGATGTGGCTTCCAATGCCTTAGTGCAGGGCTTGAAAGTAGACATTGCAAGATCTGAATCCAAATTAGCAGATTTATCTCAGCGATTAGATAAAAATCATCCACAGATTCAATCTGCACAGGCTGAAATCAGTAAACTAAGATCACAGTTGCAAGAAGCGATTCGTTCTACCAGTGCCAGTGTTGGCGGGTCAGCTAAAATCTATCGTCAGCGTGAATCTGAGTTGGCAGCACAAGTGGCTGCGCAAAAGCAGAAAGTGCTTAAGCTGAATCGCACACGCGATCAATTAATGATACTGCAACGCGATATGGAAAACGCACAGCGCTCACTAGATGCAGTGAGTCAGCGCTTTATGATGTCTAATCTTGAGGGGCAGGCCAACCAAACAGATATTTCCATATTAAATCCGGCTGTCGCGCCCATCGAGCATTCCAGTCCGAAAATACTACTCAATATATTGCTGTCGGTTTTTCTTGGCCTCATGTTAGGTGTTGGCTTCGGGCTGTTGGCCGAAATGTTGGATAGACGCGTGCGTTCTGTTGAGGATATTCAGGAGTCAGTCGAGATTCCTGTGTTGGGTGTGCTTTCCAGTGTCATTTCCACAAAATCCAAGCGGTTTTCATTTTTGCGTTTTCTTAAGTTGGCCTAACTCGAGAGTCACCCTATGAATTTGATCCAAGTACCCGTACCAGACAATATGATTAAACGCGATACCAGCATTGGGCGCTTACTGCTTGATTTAGGTAAGTTAACGCCAGAAGGTGCCGAGCGCGTTCTGCGTTTGCAAAAAGAGAAAGGCCTGCGGTTTGGTGATGCTGCATTAAGCTTAGGCTTGGTAAGCAGTGAAGATATTCGCCAAGTGGTTTCCATGCAGTTTGATTATCCGTACCTGCAAGCCGGGCAAGGTAGTTATAGCAGGGAGCTTGTGGCTGCTTATCAGCCATTTACCCCGCAAGTGGAAGCATTGCGTGCGCTACGCACACAATTGGTGTTGCGTTGGTTTGCTGAGCATGGCTCGACCATTGCGATTACCGGTGTGCAAAGTGGTGATGGCAGCAGTTATATTGCAGCAAACTTAGCCGTTGTGTTTTCTCAGCTAGGCGAGCAGACCTTGCTGATTGATGCAAATTTAAGGCAGCCGCGTCAGCATAAAATTTTTAACCTAAAAGGGCAGCGAGGACTATCGGACATAATCGTTGGCCGAGCCGACCTAGACGCCATTGTGCGTATCGAGTCATTCATGGGCTTGTCGGTATTGGGTGCAGGTACCATTCCACCCAATCCGCAGGAGCTATTAAGTCGCAGTGCTTTTTCCGAACTGCTGAACAGCGCCGCCAATCAATATGATGTGATTATCGTTGACACGTCATCGGCGGATGAAAGTGCTGACTATCAATCTATTGTGGCACGTACTGGTGGAGCATTGGTGGTCGCACGTAAAAACCATACCAAGTTAGCCAAGATTAATGATCTCAGTAAGAAGATTAAAGAGATTGGTGCGCAAGTAGTTGGCGCCGTATTAAATGAGTATGAGTAAGTATTGTGTGTAAATAAGTAAGTACAGCCTTTATCCATTGATTTCACTGTCTATGCAAACATCAAACCGTCTTCAATCTGTACTTAAAGAATGGTGGCCTATATTACTGGGTCTACTGGCGCTTTACATTCCGATGTATCACGCAATCGCTACCGATTTATGGTCCACGCAAGATCAGGCACATGGCCCGATTGTGCTGATGGTGGTGTTATTTTTGGCTTGGCAAAAGCGTGATGTCTTATTGAATGCACCCGCTGTAAACCCTTCCACAATGGTTTCTATATTAGGCTGGATCATCCTGCTGGCTGGATTGCTCAGCTATGTATTGGGGCGCTCACAAGATATCTTAATGTTCGATATCGGCTCACAAATCCTGATATTTTCTGCGGTATTACTGATTACACGCGGCACACGGGCACTCAAGTTGATGTGGTTCCCGCTATTCTTTATTTTTTTCATGATTCCATTGCCGGGATTCTTTCTTGATGCAGTTACATTGCCTATGAAAATTGCGGTCTCTACTGTTGCAGAACAAATCCTCTATTGGGCGGGTTATCCAATAGCCAGATCCGGTGTGGTACTACAAATTGGTCAATACCAGTTGTTGGTCGCAGATGCTTGTGCGGGTATGCATACGTTGATTTCATTGGAAGCACTGGGCTTGCTGTACCTGAATCTGGTCAAGCATGACTCCCTGTTTCGTAACTTTACGCTGGCACTGTTGATTATTCCTATTTCGTTTACCGCCAATGTGATTCGCGTCATGGTGCTGACACTGGTTACCTTTTATTTTGGGGATGAAGCAGGCCAAGGTTTTATCCATGGCTTTGCTGGTATGGTGCTGTTTATTGTGGCCTTAACCTTGATTATGTCGGTAGATTCTGTGCTGCAATATTTTAGTAAGCGGCTAGAGATGCATAAAACAAAACCGGCAATGCGTGGAGTGACGGGATAATGCATCATACATTCAGAAATATCGTCATGGCAGTACTGATGCTATTGGCTGCAGGTGTGGCTATGGCAATACATCCAACCCATCGTATTGCCGATGATGGCCCCGCTGTGATTCTGGAAAATATGATTCCTATGCAGTTTGGTGACTGGAAAGATGAGCCGCAGCAAAACGGTCATATCGTGAATCCGCAGGTAAAAGAAAAGCTAGATAGAATTTATACGGCCACGCTTTCTCGCACTTACGTCAATAGTACAGGCGACCGCATCATGCTTTCTATTGCTTACGGTGCTGACCAAAGCGATGCAAAGCAATTGCATTACCCAGAAGTCTGTTATCCGGCACAAGGGTTTCAGTTAATGTCCAATCAAGTGGGTGAGCTCAAAACAGACTTTGGCAATATTCCGGTCAGAAGGTTGTACACAGTGTTAGGCATGCGCGCTGAGCCGCTCACCTATTGGACAACCGTGGGTAATAAAGCGGTACTGGGCAGCAAGCAAACCAAACTAGAGCAATTGCGTTACGGCTTCCGTGGAAAAATTCCGGATGGCTTGCTGTTCCGTGTTTCCTCAATTACATCGGATGCAGATGCTGGGTATGCAGTACAGCAAGCGTTTGTGCGTGCGCTGATTGCGGCCTTGCCTCAACAAGACCGCGCCAAACTGGCCGGGTTATCTCAGTAATGTATCTGTTGAGCAACAGATGATTGCACGTTATGGCAAGGAGCGCGTTAAGCGCGGCCTGATACATTTCTTTATAGGTAAGAGCGTTTCTGCACTGGGTGGCTTTTGTGCAATGTTGCTGGTGGTGCATGCGCTTTCCATCGGTGATTTTGCCAAATATTCTGTCTTGGTCGCGCTGGTCGAAGTGTTTACCGCGCTTTCAGGGTTTGGTATCGCACACATGTTTCTGCGCTATGTGCCAGAGTTGTACGTCAAATTCCAAGCCAAAGCCCTGCGCTCTTTAATCTTATTCGGATTAGGATTTCGGACAAGCATACTCATACTACTGCTTTTGTTAGCCTGGTTATTTTCCAGCTATTTAAGTGGGTGGATTGGCTTAGCCTCAGTCGTCAGCATTTTCAATATATTTTTAGTGGTGGTTGCTTTTCGGTCCACAAACCAGTTTTTATCGATGATCTTGGAATCCACGTTACATCAGGGTATCGCGCAATCTGCATTCTCCATCATTGCGATTCTCCGTTGTGTCGGTATGCTGATGCTCATTCATCAGCACCCCCAACAGGTAGACCTAGTCGATGTGATCTGGGTAGAAGCCTGTGCAGAGTTTATTGCCATGGTCATCATGTTAGTCGGCATAGGGTCGGTACTTTGGCAAAGAAAAATTGCCGATGCGCCTGAATCAGAATGGTTTGAAGCAAACCGTGCACAACTGATTACATTTTCTAAAGCGGCCTATTTCCAGCATTTGGCTACGCTACCGTTTGGCGCCAATACCAATCGTTTAGTTGGTGGTGCCATGTTTGGAGAGCACTTGATGGCAAAGTTTGGCTTTGCAAATTCGCTCTATGAATACATTAAACGTTACTTACCCACGCAGCTATTGATTGGTCTGATTAGGCCAGTGGTGGTGGCAAGGTATAGCACCACACGTAATTTTGCAGTTGCGGCCAATTTGTGTGAGCAATCACTTCAAATTAACTTGGCGTTATTGGCTGGGTTCCTTGCAGTCATGCTGGTCAGTGGGCGCGAAATCTTGCTGTTAATTTCAGCCGGTAAATACGGTGCTGCAGGCATCAGTGTATCCGTGCTGAGTGTACTGTTGGTATTGCTTGTGTTTGAAACCCAGCGCGTCATTTTGGAAATGCTTGCGCAAATGGTGGAGCGTTATGACGTGATGCTTCCAAGCAATATTTTTCTTGCGCTTTCGGTGCTGGGTGGCATAGCAGCATTTCCAATATTAGGGGTTATTGCACTCCCAATGGCTAATATATTCGCGCTGATCTTGGCTAACTATTGGGTAGCGCATCGACTGTCTACGCTTGGCTTTCAATATCAGCATGACTGGAAAGCCAGTGCTGAATCGTTAGCGATGTTGCTGGTGTCAGTCTTGGCCGGCAAGGCTTTCTTACACTTTGGTACACACTGGGTGTTGGCGCTGGTCATCACCGTAGGCATGTATAGCCTGATGTTTGTCAGGCTGAAATTGTCAGCGAGCGTGCAATTTGCGCGCGAACTCATCGGGAATAAAGGTTAGGTCGAGGTGGTTATGCAAATTGGTATTTTGACAATGCATCGTGTGAAGAACTATGGTTCATTTTTACAGGCATATGCCTTAAAAAGCGTCGTAGAATCATTGGGGCATTCGGTCACGTTTAGAGACTTTCATCATGGATCACCTCGGCACCTTGGCCAAAAAGTGGTTGCGCCTAGCCTTGTAAAAAAAGTAGCAAAAATCCCTCAACTTGTGGCTAACCTGCATACCACCATTAGCAAGCATCAATTTAGACATCGTTTCAATACCCGCTTTGAGCATGATTTTATGCCTATGTTAGGTGTTGGCATCAGCAAAAATTACAACCTACAAGCAGATGCGATGGTGATAGGCAGTGATGAAGTATTTAATTATTGTCAAAATCAAGTGTTTGGCTATGTCCCTTGTTTGTTTGGTCATGACATCACCGCAAAAAAAATCATGAGTTACGCGGCCTCTGCCGGCTATGCCAACTGGAACGATGTAATTGCAGATAACATGGTGGATGAACTGGGATCCGGCTTTAAAAAAATGAGTGATATTTCGGTAAGGGATGAGAATACGCGCTTGTTGGTAGAGGTGTGCACCGGGCAATCGCCCACCATGGTGGTTGATCCAACATTGATTTATGATTTTGATGCACACCTGCCCAAACAACGCGTTGTAGATGGGAATTATTTGCTGGTGTATGCGTATGAAGGTCGTATGGACTCTGCGCGCGAAATCAATGCGGTGAAAGCTTTTGCGTTGCAGCATCAATTGAAAGTGATTTCGGTTGGGGCATACCACGCGTGGTGTGATGACAATATTGTGGTATCACCTTTTGAAGTGCTCAGCCTATTTAAAGAAGCTGCTTATATTGTCACCGAAACTTTCCATGGCAGTATTTTTGCCATGAAATATGGAAAACAGTTTGCCGCATTTGTGCGTAGCGATAATCCGTTAGGCAGCAATGCAAATAAGCTGACTTATTTGCTACACCAGTTTGGCATGGAGTCACGCATTGTTAGTACGCCCGAAGCACTTGAGCAAGTGTTATTAGCCAAAGCGCCTGTGGAGGTATTTAACGAGCGCTTGGCTAAGTTAAGCGCGCAGTCGTTACAATTTTTGAAACAAGCACTGCAGTAACCTAGACATTTCGATGATTAAAGTCGCATACGCATATGACATATAAAACATGGATTCTGAAATACTCACCAGCCTTTTTGCAAAAGCGGCTGCGTGATATGTATTTTGCAATCAAGTTGATGCCTGGCTATGTCTATGACTTTGTGCGGTTTTTTACCTATGCAGGGCTAAATAAATCTCGTGATGATCAAATTCAGCGTGCTGCAAGAATGACCCTGTATGCGCACCAAGTAGAAAAAGGCTTGAGCCTGGCTGCACCGCGTCTCGGCTTTGGCATGACCGTTATTCCTACGCTATTGGATGACATTGCGCGTTACATGGATGACTACGGCTTAGATACAACGGTTATGACAGCATTGGCCGCACTCAACAGTTATGTGGCATTCCATCATCAACTGTCTCACCCTGTAGATCATGTGGCGCAGCGTTTAGATGACATTGTCCAACAATACCAGCTATCAACGAGCGCAATGCAATCATGGCAAGGTGGTGTGACCAAGGTGAACCGACAATCGCTGGAATCAGCACGGGACAATGGGTTTTCTACATTGTTTGCATCACGCCATAGCGTTAGGCAGTTTAGTGGGGAGGCCATTCCGGAAAATAATATTTTGCGGGCAGTGAAGTTGGCGCAAAAAACACCCTCTGTGTGCAATAGGCAATCTTGGCGGGTACATGCGTTTAGCAAGCCAGCAGACATGGCGGCACTACTTGCGATACAAGGTGGTGGACGTGGCTTTGCTGAGCATGCATCTGTTATTTTGGTCGTCACTACTGAGCTTGGCAGTTTTTTGGGGGTAGCAGAACGCTATCAAGCATGGATTGATGGCGGTATGTTTTCCATGTCCTTATGTCTTGCTTTTCATGATTTAGGGTATGGCACCTGTTGTTTAAACTGGTCAAAAGAACCCAGCGCTGATAGGGCTATGCGAAAAGTAGCCCCTATTCCAGCATCAGAACAAATTGTGATGCTGATTGCTGTAGGCACCTTGCCGGAAGAGTTCACGGTGGCGTGTTCCTATCGTCCGCCGGTCACCGATCTTTTAGTGATGCACTAGACATACGACGACATGCGATTTTTTAAACGAAACCCTACATCAGCACCTGCAATCAAAAGTGACCCATATCACTTAGGCGTCAAGCATGGCAAAGTCCGCGCGATTGGGCTCTTCATTGTTGTGGTCTTAACCTCTATCTTTTTTGGCTTATTGGCAACCACGGCCAACCCAGTGTTAGTCGGCATGGGCGCTGGCTTAATAGTTGGGCCAGCATTATTGCTAGTGCCAGAGTTGACCATTTGGATTATATTGATTATTGGCTTACTGATGGGGGTGTTATCTGCCAGCCCACAGTTTGGTAAAGTCACTTGGATTGTCTCTATCTTTAGCCTGTTGTTGATATTGCCTTCCTTGGTCAATATGGCTTGGAGCAAAGAGCGGCATGCACCGACATTCATCAAAATCGCATTAATTTTTATGGTGTATGCGGTTTTGGTCACGTTCATTCAATGGCATTCTTTCGGTGAGTTCTTGGCAGGTTTCAAGCGCTATTTTCAAGCGTTTGGGTTGATGTTAGCACTCACTTTATTGGTGTTTTTACCAGCGAGCTATGCGCGTTGGCGCAAATTTTTATTGGTGGTTGCCTTACTACAAATGCCTTTTGCTTTATATGAGCTATTGGTATTGGTACCCAAGCGCGGTGGTATTTCACTGTCGAGCGAGACCACGGATGTAATTGCCGGCACATTTGGGGCCAACCTGTTAGGCGGTAGCCCCAATTCTGTCATGGTGACCTATATATTTATCACGCTTTCTTTTTTAGCTGCGCGTTGGCGTGCAAAATTAATCAGTCATGCGTTCTTTTTCTCCATGGCCTTTATCTGTCTTCTGCCATTGGGCATGGGCGAATCTAAAATTGCGGTGGTGATGTTGCCGCTGGCCGGGTTGATTTTGCTCAGAAAAGAGATGCGTGAATCGACTTTGAAATATATTCTGGCGTTGATGGGCTTGACGATAGTCACGCTAGTATTGGGCTATATTTATATCACTGTGCTGATGGACAGCAGCTTGTATGAGGTCATTGAGTTAACGCTAAGGTACAACGTTGGCGATCAAGGCTATTCCAAACGACAACTGCTCAACCGCTTAACCTCCATTACCTTTTGGTTTAAAGAGCAGCATCTGTATGACCCTGCTAGCTTCCTCATTGGGAATGGGCTGGGGAGTTCCTACACCTCATTGACTAGCATGGGCGGGCATATTGGGGCGAAGTACCCTTACTATGGGATTAACCTTACCGCGGCTTCTACCCTGTTATGGGATACCGGGGTGATTGGGTTTGTGATGTTCCTCAGCATTTTTGTTTCCGCTTGGAACGCAGCGGGCAGGCTATACCGTTTAACAAGTGAAGCAGCTGTAAAAGCCGATGCACTTGCAATTCAGACATCGATTGCCTTGCTCGCGTTAAGTATTATCTACTCAGACTTTATCGTCAACCTCGTTTCTATGGAGCTTATCTATGCCCTAGTGCTAGGCTATTTAGGCTATTTGCTTAATCTACATGGGGATAAAAAGCGCGCATCTCATTTACCTAAGGCCATACAACATGCAGCCTAAACGCTTGCATCTTTTGTATTTTACAGCGGAGCAATGGCCCACCTTTAGGCCAGATGTCGTTGCTTTATTTGGTAAGTATTTACCACGGCATGGCGTGACGTGTGATTTGGTAACTGATCGCGATATTCAAGCAACATCGCCATTAACAGCTTGGGGTGGCGGGCAAGCGATAGTATGCAATATGCCGCAAAGCCGTATTGCACAATACGTTGTAAAGATGCTGCATAACCTAAAAACGTTATGCTTATTTGATGCCCAGCAATATGACGCGATTCAGGTGCGCGATATGTCGGTCACGGCAGTATTTGCACTACTGGCAGCACGCGTGAAAGGTTTGCCTTTTTACTATTGGTTATCTTATCCACAGTCTGAAGGCCAGATAGATCGTGCCAAAAAGCGTGGGTATCGCGCGGGTATGCGTTATTTCTTTCCTCTGCTGCAAGGGTATATCGGGCAGTGGCTGTTGTATTACATTGTGCTAAAACGCGCGGATCATGTGTTTGTGCAAAGCCAGCAAATGCGCTTAGATTTAGTCAATCAGGGTATCCCATTTGCGCAGATGACACCGGTACCTATGGGCGTGGATACCGAGGCTGTAAGTTTGGAGCAGATTCTGCCTTCCGACGATGCGCGTTTGGCAGGTAAACGTGTACTCATCTATTTAGGCACCATGGATCCGGTGCGGCACATTGAAATATTGTTTCAGATGTTGGCTATCGTGAAACAACATGTGCCCAATGTGCTGATGGTACTGGCGGGTGATGTTGATGATGTTGCGTATCGGGCTTGGCTTAGAGCGCAAGCAGATACAGCCGGCGTTTCAGACTACGTGCTGTGGAATGGCTGGCAAGCGGCCACGCAAGCTTGGCGTTATGTACGTGCGGCAGAGCTTGGGTTATCCCCCGTGCCTAGAAGCTATTTATTAGATATGGGCTCACCCACCAAAGCCGTTGAGTATATGGCCTTGGGAGTGCCGGTTATTGGTAACGACAATCCGGATCAACAGCAGGTCATCACAGAAAGTGGTGCTGGGGTATGCGTGCCCTATACAGCAGAGCAGTTTGCGCAAGCGGTGATTCAATTATTGCAATCCCCACACCTCACACAAGACATGGCTGCAAAAGGCCGTGCATACGTGCTAGCAGAACGTGGCTACGACAGTATCTCAAGTGAAGTAGCCAGCACGTATCACCGAATTCACAGAAAGCGATAAGCAGTCACGGCTATGAAGGTGTTTGTATTGTTAGCGATGTTTGCGTATTCGGCATGGATATCAGCAGCCGAAGGGCAATGGCAGCCAGTCAAAGATATTTCTTTACTGATTGAGCCCGGCAGCATTCTTGATTTTTCAAATCTGGTTCCGCAGCCAAGCGCGGATAAACGGCTGCTGGTTGCGCCACAGGGCTATTGGGCTACACAAGATAATCCCAGTCAGCCAAAACGATTTTTGATTGCAGCCTTAGGTTTTGGTACAGCCACGGGTGGTTTTCCGGATCACAGCATGGCTACACTTTATGCACGACAGTTACGTATGCATGGCTACAACATGGCCAGACTGGATTTTGTTGAAGACACCTTAATGAGCGGGCGTCAGAAAGATTTTGATGTTGACCCGGACAAACTGGACCGTTTTTATTATCTTTTGGCCGCGTTAAAGCGCGAAGGCATTTACTACGTATTGAATGGATTGAGTTCCGACAACGCCGGATATGGCAATGTGCAGGAACGCTGGGTATCTAAACATGATGCCAAGTTACGTGTGTATTACGACAAAGAGGTGCAAGCCCATTGGAAAAAGCTGATGGAAAAAATGCTGGCCTCAAAAAATCCTTATACAGGCCAAACAACCTTACAAGACACCACATTGGCGGGCGTGATTATGGTCAATGAAGGCGGGCTGGCGTTTGTCACCCGTAACGGCGTGCCGGATGCATTGCGCCCACAATTTGCCGATTGGCTTAAAGTGAAATATGGCAGTACCGCCGCGCTTGCCAAGGCGTGGAAAGGGGAGCTGCGTGCAGGCGAGTCGATCGAAGCCAAGTCTGTGGCTTTCCCCACGCCCAAACAATGGACCGGCACGCGTATGGCGGATACCCAACGTTTTTTTGTGGCGCTAGAAAAGACCACGGGCGATTGGATGACCCAATATCTAAGACAATTGGGTTACAAGGGCATGCTGACTGCATACGATAACTGGTTATCACCTGCGGCACATGTATCACGTGGTCAGTTTGACTGGGTGGATTTGCATAATTACTTTTTTGAACCAACGCTGTTTACGCAGCCCGGTTCAGTAATGCGGCAAGATAGCGCATTGCAAGACGGTGTGAAATATATTCGCGAGTTAGCCAGTGGCAGGCACCTAGGCAAAGCCTATACCGTGACAGAGTTTGGGCAAGTGTTTTGGAATCAATATCGGCGTGAATCTGCGTTGGCAGTACCCGCTTATGCCGCGTTCCAAGGTTGGGATGCTATTTGTCAGCATTCTGGTGCCATTGATTTAAGCTACGCCGCTCCCGGTGGTCGTAAAGATGCTATTTATCCTTTTGTGGTGGGGTTTGACCCAATTGCCAGAGCCACAGACACCTTAGCTGCACTGCTTTATTTACGTGGCGATGTTGCACCCGCCAAACATATGGTCAGCGTGAAGTTGTCAGAGGATTATGTATTTAACCAGAGTGCTTTTCTGGGCAATATGCCAGCAGATATTTCACGTTTGGCACTCGTGACCGGCTTGGGACTGGATTGGAAAAATCGCGTACCTACTAATGCTTATGATGCCGCTGTAGAGCCTGGCAATAGTGCGTTTAAATTGACTGGTAAGCCTACAAGTGACGCTAACCCATCTTCCTTGAGTTTTGCCGAGAAAGTGGATGGTCTGGCGCAACAATATGCCGGAAAACTCGGCCCAAAAATAAGCAAAACTCCATTTGTGGTCGATCAGCGCTGGGCCAGCCGTGTGAGTGCTATGCAAAAAACAGGGTTAATCTCAGCCAATAATTTGACCAATGCAGAGAGTGGTATCTATCAGTCAGATACTGGGCAAATCGTACTGAATAGTCAGCAAAAAAGCCTGATTGTGATGACTCCCAATACCGAAGCTGTCGTGTTTGATGCCTTAACGCCCATACGCTTAAATCATTTGGCCGTGGAGCAAGCGGATGCCCCTGCTTTAATTTCAGTGTCATCTATGGATGGCCAGCCATTACAAGCAAGTAAACGTATGTTGTTAATCGTGGCGACAGATGCACGCAACAGTGATATGCGCTTTATGGATGCAGCCGAAACCACACTGAAAGACTTAGGTAAAAAGCCAGTATTGATGCGTGTTGCTAAATTTAAGCTCAACCTTAAAAACCAACACGCAGCCACACTCAAACTTTTTTCAACCACATTGCGCGGTCAGCGTGGCGATGCGATTCCGGTGACGCAAGACGCAGATGGAATGACTGTGGTACTCGATACTGCCAAGCTTAAACATGGGCCAACGACATATTTTGAGCTTGTTAGTCAGGAGCTCCTGTGAAATCGCTGGTGATTGTTGTGCCTGAGTTATTACCAGTGCCCCCCGTGCAGGGCGGTGCCGTAGAGCATTGGGTGGATGAAGTCAGTCGACGGTTAATCGGCGCAGACGTTAGGCTGGCGATTGTCTCAAGGCCTGCGTATAGTGCTGGGCAATCTGGCATTGAATATATCGGTATCCCTTGGACAAAAATAGAACGATTTTTCCACCGTGTGAAAGAACGCGTCACTTGGAAAAATCCATTGCGTTACCTGGCCAAAATACAAAACGTATTTTCTTATGGGTGTCGTGTTGCGCGTGTAGTTACCAACTTCGACGTGGTGTATTTGCATAATGAACCCAATTTACTGTTGTTTATGCACAAACAGGCTGGCCAAAAAATTGTACTGCATATGCACAATGATCATCTTTCTATGCGCCTGTTTCGCCCGCTGTATCGGCGGGCATTAGCCAAAGTCGATCATGTGATTTGCGTGAGTGATTACATTCGTCGCCAGGCACTGGCAAACTTTCCTGAATATACGCATAAGTTCAGCGTGGTGTTGAATGCAACAGATCCCGATGTCTTTAAACCCTATGGCGATGAGGCCATACGTCAATTACAAGATATCGTCAGCATTGCGCCAGACAAGCATTATTTGCTCTATGTTGGACGCTTAACGCCGATTAAAGGGGTGCATGTGCTGATAGAAGCATTTCAAGCAATCCACCGGCGCCTACCCAACACACGCCTCATTATTACAGGGTCGTCATTTTTTGGTGGCGCTGCTAAAACCAGTTACGAACAAAGCCTGATCACACTGGCTGCCCCCGTGAGCGATGCCATTCTATTTACCGGCTACTTACCGCATGACAAGCTTAAATATCTATATTCCGCAGTAGATGTGGTGGTCTTACCCTCTGTATGGCAGGACCCGTGCCCGCTGGTAGTGTTTGAGACGATGGCATCAGGCACTTGTTTGGTGAGCTCTGCAGTAGGGGGCATTCCCGAAGTAGTCGAGCATGGTAAAGACGGTGTATTGGTCGAAGCCAATAACCCAGCACTGCTTGCACAAGCCGTATGCGATCTAATGGCATCGGATGACATTGGGCGGTTAGCAACCAATGCGCGGAATAAAATCGTTGCCGGTTACACATGGCAAAGATTAGTGGATGAAGTTTTTGACAGACTGTTTAACTCTAAGCATTGAATGGACACTCAATTGGTGAGTATAGATAAACATAATAGGCTTGAATATTTAGATGTTCTTCGGGGAGTGGCAGCTAGTGCAGTGGTCGTGCACCATTTTTTTGGGTATATCTATCATGAATTTGGTAGCGATTATCCATTGCGACAGTTTGTAAATTTTATCACTGCTGAATCAGTCAACTGGGGATTGTTTGGTGTCGTCCTTTTTTTTCTAATTAGTGGATTTATTATCCCTGCAAGCTTGAAACCAGGCGCGACTATAAAAAAATTCTTTATCAGTAGAGTTTTCAGACTTTATCCAGCGTATTGGTTTGTGTTGGTGCTTATTTTAGTCTCTGCAAATTATATTGGGCTATCTAATGCGTATCCCTATTCGCAATTTTTTGCAAACTTAACCATGGTTCCAAAGCTATTTGGAAGTAACGAAATGAGTGGGGTTTTTTGGACATTATTCATTGAAATCATATTTTATATATCTTGCGCAGTACTTTTTTATTTAAAGTGGTTGGATAAGCCTCTAGTGATAGGCGTATCAGCAATAGCCCTAAATATGACAACGGTTCTAGCCATCATTGGAAACAAGTTTTTTCAGCTAGGGATACCAGTTCAATTTATATTATTTCACCTTTCGTTTTTGTTCGCGGGTAATTTATTACGCCTTGCACTCGTTGAAAAAAATAAATCGGCTATGCGTTTGGCAACGGCTTTTTTATTGATTGCTATATGTTCCATTCCCATCGTTACAGGCTTTGTTTTCCCTGTCTTAGAAGCCAAAGAAAAAGGTCTTGTATTGTTTGAGCCTAGTGGGGTGCTGTATGCCTATTTTCTTGCGATATGCTTATTCATGTATGCAATTAATTTTAAAAGCATATCAAACAAGTATTTAGCGGAGCTGGGAAGAGTAAGTTACTCACTATATTTGCTGCATATGTTATGTCTAATATTGGTAGCTCAATTCATAGTTCCTAACACTGTAGTCTCTTTTTTATTTTTTTTAATTCTTTCAATATCAATAAGTTATTTTGCAGCCAAACTTTCCTACACACATATTGAGCTACCTGCAGTGGACCTAGGACGAAAGATTATTCAATCCCGTAGTGTTAAATAAAAAATGCACAATAAATTTAAGAGTTCTTTATGATTGCAATTGTTTATCCACAGTTCTATGGCGTTGGCGGCATTGCGCGTTACTTAGATTCTTTTTTAGCTAATTTGCCAGCAGATCACCCGCCGATTTATTTGATTACGGGCGATGAGCATCAAACAGCCCGTCACTATGCGGGCGTAGAAATCATTCATCTTCCGCTGGCTGCGCATCGGCTCAGTCTAGTAGTTTGGTCTTGGCAAGCACGTAAGCAGCTCATACATTTATACCAAGCCGGTAAAATTAAGTGGGTTAACTTGCACTTTCCGCCGCTGATTCCCGGCCTGTTTCTTCCAAAAGATATCCCTGTGGTGTTAACGGCGCACACCACTTATCTAGGCATGTCTGGCAAGTTTTATACGACCAAGCATTTTGATAGTCAATGGGGGAAATACTCTCTGGCGATCAAGGCATGGATGGAATATCGAATCTTTAGCCGTACGCAAAAAGTCATTACCTTAACTGAACAAGGGCGGCAAGAGGTGCTTGCCTATGAATTCAAAAACGCTATCACGGTGATTCCAAACGGGGCTGATACCGCTTTGTTTACGCCAGATACTTCAGTAGATAAAGATATCGACGTACTATTTTGCGGCAGGATTGAGTTGAGAAAAGGCAGCCGTTCCATGGTGGAGCTGTGCCTACAACTGATTACAAATAAACCGGATATTCGCATTGCGATAGTTGGCTATGGTGATGATTACGCCTGGGTGAAAGACAAGCTTTTGCCATATGCCAACAATATATGGCTGACCGGGAAAGTGTCCTTTTTAGAAACGGTTTCGTATTACAACAGAAGCAAAGTCTACGTGTCGACCTCCTACTACGAAGGCCTACCAGGCACTTGTTTAGAGGCGATGGCGATGGGCTTGCCTGTCGTGGTGTGGGATTTTTTGTTTTATCGCGGGCTGGTGGTTGAAGGCCATACAGGGGTATTGGTTACGCCTAACGATTATGCTGCCATGACGCAAAAAACATTGGCTTTGCTGGTTAGCCAGCAACAGATGTCAATGCTAGGCCAGCATGGACGTGCATTGCTGGAGGCTGAATATCACTGGGCCAAGCTCGCAAAAGATGTATTACGTGTGTTTGAGACACCTGATTAGAAAGAGTCATAGTTTTACCCTCTGCGCAACTGTCTGTTGCGCTTTCAACAAGGTAATTTTTAATACCTTAATTCCCAGAGACTGAATGATGCTGTGCTACCGCGTGAGACATCGGTGGCGGGCATAGTATTTGCCACTATATATCTGTAGGCGATATCAATGATGTGTTGTGAAAAGTAATTTCAATCACGCTGCAAGCTAGATTCCGTAAGGGTTTTGATGAATGAATTGATTTGTTTTTATTCGTTTTGGCTCCCCTCGGAATACTTAGACGCACTGCGGCTTGGTTGAATAAAACCCATTGATTGGTTGTATGCAACCGATTGGTGGCTGGGCAGGCGAGGTGAGTCGTATGCCCAGCGCTGAGTGCATTAGGTGGTGCGATGTTCGGAGACGTTGCTGTAGTAAAAGTTGGTTAAGTATTTTGCATAAGCGAGTGTGTGGAGGTAGTAAAAGCAATGAAGATTATGATGTTGGGTTTACGCGCGTTTCCTGAAGTGCAGGGTGGTGTAGAGACACATGCTGAGCATCTGTGCCCTCTGTTGGTGAAGCTTGGATATGATGTAACGGTAATTACCCGTTCAGCCTATCAATCGGAGCAGATTGGAGCAGAGTGGCAGGGGGTTAAGTTTAAGCCTCTGTGGGCACCCAAAACTAAAGGGTTAGAGGCCATATTGCATAGCTTTATCGGCGTGCTATATGCTGCCATCAAGCGCCCGGATATTCTGCATATTCAGGCAATAGGCCCCGGGCTGATGACGCTATTAGCTCGCTTACTTGGTCTACGCGTAGTCGTGACGCATCATGGCCCTGACTATGAACGTCAAAAATGGGGACGCTTCGCGCGCCTAGTATTGCGCTTAGGCGAGCGGTTTGGCATGCGCTGGTCCAATGGACGGGTTGCTATCTCAAAAGTCATTACTGATCTGGTACGTGATAAGCATGGTGTTGAATCAGCACTTATCCCGAATGGCGTGGTATTGCCGCAATTACCACTATCTACTGTTGCACTTAACCAATTTGGACTTATCCCAGAACGTTATGTATTGTTGGTTGGCCGATTAGTGCCAGAAAAACGCCATTTGGATTTAATCGATGCGTTTGTTAAAGCTGCAATTCCCGGCTGGAAATTAGTCATCGTGGGTGGGTCAGATCACCCTGATAGTTATCAAACCTCTTTGGTGAATCGCGCTGTGATGACGCCAAATGTAGTGATGACTGGTTTTCAAAAAGGCTTGGCACTTAGGGAGCTGTACGCGCATGCAGGTTTGTTTGTGCTGCCATCTTCGCACGAAGGGTTGCCCATTGTCATGCTGGAAGCGCTTAGTTTTGGTTTGCCCATCATCGCGAGCGGTATCCCTGCAAATTTAGAAGTAGGGCTGTCACAAGAGCATTATTTCCCACTTGGAGACATTGATACATTGGCGACCAAATTGAAAGAGCGGGTGCTCAATCCAATCGGCCCAGGTGAACGCGAGTTTGTTCGTCAATGGGTGGTTGGGCGCTATAACTGGCAAAGAATTGCTGAAAATACTGCGCAACTATACAAAGATGTCATGGATGATAAACCGCACTCTGTCATGAAGTCACATTCGGTAATCAAAGTGACTAATCAGGATACCAAGTTGATGGGGCAGTTTGAGTAGCATTAAGTTGTTTTGCAGGTCTTGTGTGTAAGTTGCATCTATTCGGCGGTATCGGTGAAAAAAACGTGACTAACGAATAATAATCGCGTAACATACGCCGCTCGTTGCAGAACGCATTAATTCATGTACCACCGTTTCATACGGAATGCATGGATTTGACTCACTTAACAGTGTTTTTCTACTGGGAAAATCAGTGAGTTTCGCGTATAATGCACCGCTTACGCGCCCGTAGCTCAGCTGGATAGAGTACTTGGCTACGAACCAAGGGGTCAGGAGTTCGAATCTCTTCGGGCGCGCCAAATAAAACAAAGGGTTAGCTTAGGCTAGCCCTTTGTCATTTGATGATCTGTATACGATAATCTGTAGTACAAGGCTGAGCGCTAGAAGCAAGCGCCACTAAGTGCATGCTCAGTATTGATATATTTGCGCTGGGTTGTCATCTAGCACTTTAGGTGCCGGAAAAATTGAGATGGTGTGATTTAAAAATGCTTATGCAGTAAGGGTGGCTTAGCATAAAAGTGACCATCAATATTGATTTGTGAATTTTGCCAATCGGACAACTGCAACTCTGCTTCTGATGGACCTATGTGATAAGTGCGTTGAATTACCCGTGCGAAACGGTCACGTTTTCCGGCAACCATTTCTAACTGCTGATCACTGATTTCTGTCCAATTTTGCTTTATCTTTCCTTTAAAGTCATCCCAGTTATTTTCAATGTGATCCCAATTCATAATCGTTTTTCTCCTTACTGACGCATGATTTAATTTTTTTAATACAAAAAATTGCTTGGCCAATACACCTTGATATCCACTTTAAAAGCGGCATAAACAACGTGCTTATTGGCGCATACATAGTTCTGATGCAATAAAACGCATTAAAGTTCTGTTCAGTTTCATTTCGTAACAATTTCATCTACTAATCTGGTCAATGCTTATTTAGCCAATCCAAGCCAAATTAACTTGTGTTGAAAGGCAAGTGACTTCCGGCGTAGGTAGGTTCTTACGATAAGTAGAGGGTTTGACCTATATAGAGAATGATATCTGGCGAATATGATGATTACATGATTGTTAACAACAATTAACTTATCAAATTAAGGGGTGAGGATATGCTTTACTATGCTTTGTTGTTTTTGGTGATATCTATTATCGCGGGGGTGTTAGGGTTTCGCGGAGTAGAGTCCGGTGCTGCCAAAATTTCCAAATTGTTCTTTTTTGTATTCTTGGCGCTTGCTTTATTAGTGGTGCTTGCGGCCATTCTTGGAGTGAGTTTGTTTGCCTAATGAACGATGCAATTAGATACACTTTGTTTGGAGTAAATGTATAACGCAATCTCACCTACCCACTAGAGCAAGTGGCCCAGGGCAGTGTGAATAACGGGGCACAGTGGATGACGAAGCTGGCTGCTTTATTTACGCACAGATAAATGCAGCCTTCTCTGCCAGTAACGTTTCAAACGCATCGGCAGGGACTGGTTTTGAGAATAAGTAGCCTTGTCCGAAATCACAACCTGCTTTAATCAATAGGTCTAACTGCGCTTGGGTTTCAATCCCTTCTGCAATGACCTTTTTGCCTAGTTTATGTGCCATTACAATAATGGCCTCGCATAACGCCATATCGCTAGAACCTGCTTGGATATTGGAGGTAAATGACTTGTCTATTTTGACATAATCAATGTCGAATTTTCTTAAATAGGCGAGCGATGAGTAGCCCGTGCCAAAATCATCAATCGCTATTTTAATGCCTGTTTTACTGTAACTATCCAACTGTTGAATCACTGCATCGCGCGCATCTAACAATAACCCTTCTGTAATCTCAATACACATGCTGTTGCCAGGCAGGTTGCGTGCATGTAGATGGTTGACCCAGTTCAAATGGTATTTGAGATTAGCCCTGAACTGCACAGGGGAGCGATTAATACTGATTTGAAAATTGGGTTGATGCATGCGCCATTTGATGACTTGCTCTACCGCCTCGGTAAATACCCAATCACCAATTTCAATGATCATGCCAGTGTCTTCTGCAATGGGGATAAACTCAGCAGGACTCACCAAGCCACGCGTCGGGTGTTGCCAGCGGATGAGCGCTTCTGCTTTATGAATATCCCCTGTGTCGAGATCGACAATAGGTTGGTAATAGAGTGTAAGTTGATTGGCAGCTATTGCACCACGTAAATCATTGCTTAGATTCCAACGATTTAACGCATGGTTTTGCATGACTGACGTGAAGTAGTGATAGCGATTTCTGCCATTTTGTTTCGCCACATACATGGCTTGGTCTGCATTTTTAAGTAACACTTCTACTTCATCGCCATCCACTGGGTAAGCGCTAATGCCGATACTAACGCTGATATAGACAACTTCCCCATCCAAATGAAAGGGCTCCGTGAATTTATCTAAAATACTTTGCGCAATACGCTCAGTGCTAATTTGATTGTCGATATTATTCAATATCACGGTAAATTCATCGCCGCCCATGCGCGCGACAGTATCATCTGCTCTTACACATTTCATGAGACGGTCTGCCGCTTCTTTCAACAATACATCACCCATATCATGGCCGAGCGTATCATTGACCTCTTTAAAGCGGTCCAAATCAAGATACATTAAAGTAATGGGTTGTTGGTCGCGTTTGGCATACTTGAGCACCTGTTGAAATCGATCTAGAAACAAGACTCGGTTAGGCAGGCGTGTGATTTGATCGTAGTGCGCTAATTGAAATAGTTGATTCTCTGCATTCTTTCTTTCACTGATGTCCGTATGCGTACCAATCATTCGCAAAGGTTTTCCATCGGCATTTCGGCTAATTACCATGCCACGGCTAAGTGTCCACTTCCAAGTACCATCTTTACAAAGCAGACGGTATTCGGACACATACAAGTCTTTTTTCCCATGTAGATAGTCTTGTGTATCTTCTATTTGATGCATTAAATCATCGGGATGGACGAGCTGACGCCCAGCGCTAGACGTTTCTTCAATCTCGTTATTGGTGTAGCCGTAGATTTCTTTCCAGCGCGCAGAGCGAAACACTTGGTCCGTGACCATATCCCAGTCCCAAACGCCATCGCCAGCACCTTCTAAAGCGAATTTCCAGCGATCCTCACTTACATGCAAAGAAGTTTTAACATCGAACTGTTTTTGTACGCTGCCACGCACTAAAAAATAAAGCATAAAAGCGGTAAGCGTAATAAATGCGCCACCTTTATAAATACTGTATTCAGTGAATTGCTCTTGCGAAGAGACTAGCGCCTCCAGAATGTTATCGCTAAAAAATATCCAAAAAAGACCAGATAAAATGTAGATAACAAAAATACGTAAAGCAATTAAATGTGGGGTATATGGAGCTTTTCTCCAGACACTGATCACTGACTTACTCCTTAAAGTATTCAACCATTTAACGAATGCATACACCATTTTCACCATTCAAAGCCGTCTCTAGTACTGGTAAATGCAGAGAAATCCAATACACCAAGCTAGGCTGGTTGTAAGAATAAAGGGTCGCGCTAATTGTGCAGCGCCTCATTGCTGAAACAAACTATTGAAAGTAGTACAGCAATTGGATCGACAGTTCACAATATCGCATTGATTTATATAATACATTTTTCATCTCTCTTGATAACCCAAGAATAGAGGTGCAAATATATATTACAAAAACTAATAGCGCACACACAAATATTACGTGTTTGGCCAAATAGTGTGCGTGTTCATCGGTTGTACAAGTAGATTTTGTTTGAGTAATTATCCCTTTTGTCTCAGCAAGATATAGGTTGTGGGTCATGATCATTAATGAGTGGTTATAGCCATGCTTGGTGCGACTGGTCTTGTGGTTTGGTGGCGTAAGCACGTATCCCGCCATCGATACACATTTCAGAAAGTACTAATTAGGCTCGGGAAAAAATCCCCAAAGCTGAGACATAGCAAGTGCAATGAGAGCGTTTTAACCTATCAGATTTTACTAAGGAAAATTGCTTCTATACCCTATAGCTAATGACTGCAGCATATGGGAAAGCAGACAACTACAACCAAACGGATGGTTGTAGTCAACCAGATGTGTATTGTTAAAAAATAATATTAAAGTGATAACAATGACTTACATGTTGTAAGCTAGGCGGTACAAATCTTGCAACATAGCTCAAAACCCCATTTTTGAGCCTTTCATGACAGCATTAGATCCAAGCGCCATTGATTTTATACATACCTATCAACACCATCAGCGTTGGATTTATGCTTGGCTGTGTAAAAAGCTGGGATCCAGCCAAGATGCGGCTGATTTAACACAAGATACGTTTGTAAAGCTACTGCAAAAATCAGAACCATTGACGATCGCAGAGCCACGCGCTTACCTCACGACCATTGCACATGGCTTGATGGTGAATCATATCCGTAGACGCGATATTGAACGGGCGTATCTAGAGGAGGTGGCACACTTTTCCCCTGCTGCAGCCCCATCTGAAGAGTCGCGTGCAATGGCGTTAGAGTTGCTCATCAAAATTGATACATTGCTGGGCGGTTTGCCATACAAGACTCAGAAAGCATTTTTGCTTTCGCAGGTGGATGGGTTGACGCACGCGCAAATTGCGGCTGATTTACGTATCTCAGTGGCTTCTGTTAGGCTTTATATTAAAAAAGCATTGCTGCATTGTGTGGCGCTGCAACAAGCATCAATATGCTAGCTCGCTCATTTAATCACGCCCTAGATGAGGCCAGTGACTGGTTTGTCAAACTTTCTTCAGGCGATGCAAAAGAGCGGGATTTCATTGCATTTAAGCAATGGCAAGAGGCAGATGCTTTGCATAAGCAGGCTTGGCAAAAAATTGAGCAAACGACACAACATTTTAAAACCGTTGCTAGCCATCAAGAGATTAATCAAACCTTACAGCGCCTATATAGCGCGCCGTCTCCACAGCGTCGATTAGCACTTAAACAGCTAGCTGTATTGATTGGCGCTGGTGGGTTAGGTTATGCAGGGTATCAAACGCAGCCATGGCAACCACTCTTGGCCGATTACCGTACGCCTACGGGCGGACCACAGCAAGTGACGCTGGCAGATGGCAGTACGCTCACCTTAAATAGTGCTAGCAGTGTCAATATTCACTTTACAGAGTCTGAGCGTTGGATTGAACTGATTGCGGGTGAGGTGCTGATTGAAACTGCACATGAGCAAGGGCGTTCATACCGTCCATTGTTGGTCACTACCCAACACGGCAAGACGGTAGCACTGGGTACCCGCTTTACGGTGAGGGACTTTGGTGGTCACACACAAGTCAGTGTGTTTGATGGCGCGGTGCGCGTTTCCCCACAAAACAATACACAGCAGAGTATTACTTTGCAGGCTGGTGAGTCGATTCAATTTTCAGTAAGTCAACTTTCACAAAAGGCAGATGCCAGTACGTTAGATGCGTTATGGGCAAAAGGATTTATCGTTGTTGATAACATGCGGCTAGATGCGTTTGTTCAAGCGCTGTCACGTTACCGTCCGGGCTTGTTGCAATGTGACCCGGCAGTAGCTGACATTCAAATTTCCGGCTCTTTCCCTATACATGATACGGATATTACGCTGCAGCATATTGCAGAAAAATTCCCAGTAAAAATCCAGACCTATACAAAGTTCTTTACTAAAGTCAGCGCGCTTTAATCCTGGTTTTTTAAACGTATTTTCCATATTTGCTAAAAAAATTAAAAAAACATTAGCACTTTTTAATTCTCGATTGGCATAACAGCAATATCACTTCAGTTATGGCTAGAGGGTTCTCATGCAGTGGCAGCACTTCACACAAAAAATAGACAGCAATAGACTTGTCGCGCATGCCTATAAGGCAATTGGCATCATTGTTTTACTCCTACTAATCATGATGCTTGTACTATGGTTTTTGCCAGAAGCCCATGCTGAAGATAAAGCATTGAATACCACTTTGCCCAAAATGAATATCCGTATTCCTGCAGGTAATCTTGGTACGGCACTGAGTGGTTATGCCGCAGAATCTGGAGTAACGCTTGTATTTGACCCGCAACTCACGCAAGGCAAAACAACACATGGATTAAAAGGTAGCTACAGCCTGCAAGAAGGGTTTAATGAGATATTGAAAGACACCGGGCTGGAGGCTACGCCTGATAATAAGGGCGGATATTTACTCAAACGCTTGCCCCCAAAAGCGAATGTATCTGTCACTGAAGACAAAACCGTTGAGTTAGACACCATTAACGTCCGCGCTAAGCGATATAAAGCCATAGGCCCCATGCCTGGGCTTGCCTTAACTAAAGAGCAAATCCCCGGCAATGTGCAGAGTGTAACCGCCAAAGAAATTAAAGAGGCGCACGCGCTAAGCCTTACCGACTTAATGAACAGTAAGCTGCAATCGGTCAACGTGAATGACTATCAAGGGAATCCATTTCAAATGGATGTGACTTACCGTGGCTTTACGGCTTCACCGCAGCTCGGTACACCTCAAGGCCTCAGTGTGTTTTTTGATGGTATTCGCGTGAATGAGCCTTTTGGGGATGTGGTGAACTGGGACATGATTCCAACCAATGCACTGGAGGGCATGGATGTTTACCCGGGATCTAACCCGCTATTTGGTTTAAATACCTTGGGTGGCGCCTTGGCGGTAAAAACCAAAAGTGGCTTTACCACCGAAGGAGTAAGCGCAGAAGTGTTGGCAGGCTCTTTTGGACGTAAGCAATTTCAAGTATCCGGCGGTGTGAATAATGGTGACTTTGCAGCGTTTGGCGCGGGTAATTTTTTTTTAGAAGATGGCTGGCGTGATAACTCGCCAAGTAAAGTCAATCAAGCATTTGGTAAGTTAGAGTGGCAAGGCGAGCGCGCTTCATTGGCATTCTCTTCTTTAGCCGCAGTCAATAAACTAGTGGGTAACGGTACTGTGCCGATTGAATTGTATGAGCAAAACTCAACAGCAGTGTTTACCTCGCCAGATGTCACGCGCAATAAGTTATTGCAGTTTCAACTATCGGGCGTGTTTGATGTCAGCGATACGTTTAGCATTACCGGCATGGTGTATAAGCGCGGTAGTAATCGCGTGTCTACCACTGGCGATATTATTGATATTGATACGTTTAGAGAGGCTTTTCGCGCAACACGTGAACCCACGCCCGGCAAAACTTATACCTGTGCATTTACCGATGCCAATGCAGATGGCTTGCCTGATTATTATCTTGATACTTTGGATGCAAATAACCCCAGCCCTTTTTACGCAGACTTCAATGCAACTGGCGGTTCTGTCCCTAACTATGCATTAGCTGGCCCACTTAATGCAAACATTCCCACTGCAGATTTAACACGATTTATAAATGCTTTTAGCGCGCCAAATGGCAGTAGTGTTTTGGAAAGTAATGCAGATGTGGGTCTAAGTGCCTCTGACTTTTTTAGTTTTGATAACAACGGCACCCAAACCTATTTGCTATTTAAACCACCTGTCAATCAGGCTGACTGTACAGACCCACTAGACCGTATTGAACAAGACAATGGCGTAGCAATACTCGGCGATACTTTACCAGATGGCACGTCGGCAGGACGGCGTAGAGATGGTGCTTTAACGAATACCAACGGTGCTGTGAATGGCACTGGTACAGGCGTGGTAGCGGGAACACCTACTGCAATCATCACTAACTCTAATATTGAGCAGGCAACACAAGGGGGCGCAGTCCAGCTTAACTGGAATACTGACTATCATAAATTTATGGTAGGGGCGTCTGTGGATGCTTCTTCTGCTACTTATTTGGGTAAACAGCGATATGGACAAGTGGATGATCAGCGCAATGTATTTAACGACCCCAGTCAGTTGGGTAAAGAGTTTTATGCGGCGGATCATGATGTCACCATTAACGACTTTGATGGTGAGTTAAAAACGCAAAGTGTCTATTTTAGTGAGACTTGGACGCCTACCGAAACGCTCAATATTGCTTTCTCTGGCCGCTATAACTACACCGATGTACAAAATAGACTGGCCCCACAGAAAGTCAATGGTGTGGGATCGGATATTGCAAAACTGCTTAACCAATATGATTTTGTGACGATTTGCCCAGGCACAGACCTCAGCAATTGCCCTATTAATTTGTCTGCGCCTGTCCCGTTAGAAGACAGGCTAGCGCGTACAAACAGCACGTTGAATAGTCTCGATAAAAAAATCACAGAAAAATTTAATTATCATTCACTCAACCCTGCGGTAGGGGTCACTTGGCAAGCCACACCACGCTTAAATCTTTATGCAAGTTGGAATCAAGGTACGCGGGTGCCCTCAGTCATTGAACTAGGTTGTGCATATGACGGAACTATTGTGCCTTACGGTAGGGATGAGTTTGGCAACTTTGTGGACATAGAAGAATTGCGAAGACGCTATCCAAACGACCCAGGTGTGCGAGTGATTGGTTCTAAGCCACGTAGCCTATTAGATGGACGCGGCTGTAATTTACCAAGCTCTCTATCGGGTGACCCGTATCTGCCACAAGTGGTGGCACAAACGACAGAGTTTGGCGCACGCGGTAAATTTAGAGATTTATTAGAGTGGAATGTCAGTGCGTATCAAACCAATTTAAAAGATGATTTGTATTTAGTATCGCCAACCCCTACTTTAAGCTTCTTCCAAAATGTCGGTGCAACGCGCCGTCGTGGCATTGAGTTTGGATTATCCGGCGAGTATGGACGGTCCGATTTTAGAGTCAACTACTCGCTGACGGAAGCCACATTTCAATCTGACTTTAGGATGTTAAGCCTCAATAATAGCTCTTTTTTAAGTAACGAGACCACAAATCCATTGTATGGGCAGATTAGAGTAAAGCCGGGTGACCGCATGCCAGGGGTGCCATTGCATAACGTAAATGTTAGCTGGGGATATAAGGTGACACCCGCATTGAAATTGGGGTTGACCATGGTTGGCCACAGCGATGCGTTTGTGCGTGGCAATGAAAACAATGAGCATACGGCAGGACCTGGCCGAGGCATTGTGACGACAGGATTAGATGCGACAGGGCAGGCAGCACAAATCACTATCCCTACACCTGACTTTAAGCGGAATGGTAAGTCTGACGGCTATGCGGTGCTCAATTTCAGAGCCAGTTATGAGATTAATAAAAGCTGGAAAGCCGGACTCATTATCAATAACTTATTAGATAAGCAATATTTCTCGGCTGGTCGATTAGGGTTAACGCCATTTTCACCATCCACCTATGGGGCAATTGGCCCAGGCGGCTTTAACTATAATTCGAGTGAGTGGACATCCACACAATTTATGTCAGCAGGCGCACCGCGTGGCGTATGGGCGACACTTGCATATGATTTTGATGCATCTAAAAAAGCGTTACCCCGCGTTAATTTTGGCACGGAGCCAGACACATTGCCACCTGAAGCGCCACCACCCTCTGCGCAGGAGTTGGCGCTTCAAAAAACCATGGCAACACTATCCACACTCCCGGTACTCAAGTTAAATGCTGAGCAATCTACACGTATTGCTAAAGATGAGGTCACTGCCACAATTGAATCGTGGAAAGCTGCGCTGATGGCAGGCAATACAGAAAAAGTGCTGCAACATTATGCGCCGACATTTGCGCCAGAAGGTATGAGTCATGCCGCTTGGGAAGAGCAGCAAAAAATAGACATGTTCACTGAGCCTAATTTGGCAATCACCATCAAAGACTTGCTGGTGACACCACAAGGTAAGCGCATGGCGGCTGTGTTTAAGCAAGTGGTCACTTCTGCGCAGGGAGAGCAAGCCACTAAGAAAATACTATACCTTGAGCAACAGAATGGGCGTTGGACGATTGTGGGTGAGTATGCCGCTAAAGCGCGTGAAGCTAAGTTGATAAGTAGTGAGCAGCAGTTAAAAACACAGAAAAATAGTGCAGTAAAAGTTAAAAATATTCAGGTTAGCCTGACTGCGGAGAACAAATAATGCACATGTTTACTCTATTTGAACGCAAACCCATGGCTGCAGCAATCAGTGCTATTTTCAGTATTGGATTCATGGTTTTTTCAGCGCATGCGCATGCTGACTGCGTGGATAACGGCGGTGGCAGTTTTACCTGTACTGGTAATACGAGTAACAGTACACCTATCACTGGCAGCGTCACACTTGATAGCACCAGTGGTGCGGCGAGCCTGAATAATCAACCTAATATTAAGATCATTAATGACCACAGTGCCATCACACAAGACACGGTGAGCACCATACAAACCAATGGTAATAATGCAGCCACAGTCGAAAATAGTGGCAATATTATTGTGAATAGAGGTGATTTGGTCATCAGTGAAGAGATCGTTGTAAGTGAAGATGTCTATGACCAAGATGGTAATCTGATTACGCCGGCAGTGATTATTCCTGCAGTGATAGGGCCTGGGCTTACGATAGACTCAGGCGCATTCAGCGCTGATAGCAACGGGCAGTTGCTCAATAATGGCGCCAGTGTGGGTGTGGCCAGTGCAATCCGTGCCAACGCAGATGCCGCCACATTTAACTTTATTAACCAAATTGGCCCTCGCCCTAATTTTGCGATATTTTCAGCTTACTTTCCTAGCGTGCAGGCCACAGGTGATTACTCTGCTGCGCTCTATGGCAATGCTGCGCAGATTAACATTACCAATAAATCTTTAATTGCCAATACCTCTTATTCATTTACCCTTGGGGATACCTTGGGGGAGGGGCATTGGGCAATCGCTAACTATGGCGCTGGCTTAACGACGTTGAATAATATCAATCCCAATCAAGATGCCAGTGGTATACAGGGCGATATTGTACTGGTCGACCGTAACCCTTTATTACTGGCCGCGCAGAAAAACAACCCTTCTTTAGTACTGGCCCATGCGGCTAATGAAGTTGGTGTTAGAAATAGCGTGATTAATAACGGTTATTTAGCTTTTATTAACGGCAATATTTACCTCGGTAACGGTGAGCACGTCATTAATAATGAGGCGGGCGGCTATATGACGGGTAACATTTATATAGACCAGCGTGATGCTGAAATTATTGATGTGGTGGGCGGCGTGGCGACCACTGTTGGCACGGTATCTGGTGCTAAAACATTTACCCTGACTAACAACGGCACATTTAATGAAGGCGGTGGCAATGAAATACGTGTTGATGATGTTGTAGGGTCATTGAATACGTTTAATTTTAATTTGAGCTCGTTGGTGCCTGCGTTTAATGGCGGCCCTTATTACACACTCACGCCTAGTAATTTTAGTACCAATATTTTTACCAATGGCTTGGGAGACAACACCGTTAATTTACGTTGTTTCCCACCCGCGCTTCAAGGGGGCTGTACAGCAGATGCGACATTGCAAGTCAGTACCGTGAATATATCATCCAATACTTTTTTCGATATCAGAACACTCAATGTAGCTGGCGGTAATGTCAACCTGAACTCAAATGTTTTCTTTAGTGAATTTGGCGCAATTACCGCCAATACAGTTACGATTGGCCAAGGGTATAATTTTTACGGATATTTTGGCAATTATGATTACACGCCGTCAAACTCCCCATTTCCAGCAGCACCAGATGCGATTGGCGTGATAAATGCAAACCTTATCAATAATGGCCGAATTACGGTGCGCGATGCAACACTAGTGGTGAATGGTGATGCTACTTTTACCGATACATCCAGTTTAGCTTTCCGTATTTTACCTACGGGTAACGGCAAGGTAGATGTACAAGGAGGCACTGGTACGTTTAGCAATAACAGCACGCTGATTCCCACGTTTAGAGATATATACATTCGCTCTGGCGATACGTTTACGGTTGCCACCAACTCAAGTGGCCAGCCAAATATTATCAATAGTGGCATTGTGCAATTCACCAGTAGCGATAGCACAGGGGATATCGTGCTGACCGCCAACAATGCCATTCCCCAAATACTTAACCCGACTAAAGCGGGTACCAATGCGGTCATGGCTTTGATGAATGCGCCGAGCACAGACCCAGTGATTGCAGGTTTGCAATTAGAGATTCAAGGTCTAGATAACCAAGAGTTACAGCGTGCAACCGAGCGTCTACGTCCGGAAATTCATGATGGCGTTATTCGGATGGTGCTGGGTAACACGGATCGCACATTCGGTATTCTGGAAAATCGCTTGGTTGAACAGGCCCTCGCTGGTGATAAAAAGGTGAGCGTAGCCAGCCTGGACAGCAACGCGGGCGCTGTGGATAAGCCCAAAGCCAGTACAGGCATTTGGATGCAAGGGTTTGGCTATCAAGGTACACAAGATAAGCGTGAGGGTGTCGATGGTTTCAGGCTCCATTCAACAGGGTTTGTAGTCGGTGCAGATCGTGATATTGGTGCTGATCAAACATTCCGCTTGGGTGCGCTATTTAGTTTTGCTGGCGGCAATATCGATAACAGTGGCCTCACAGACAATAATACAATCAATACCAATAGCTACTTTTCCGCTATTTATGGCGCATGGGATATGCAGGACTGGTACTTGAATGCAGCCATTGGGGGCGGTAGGCACGTGATTGATACGCGACGGCTTGCACTAGGGCGCGTCGCGACTGGCGAGCACGATGCTTGGCAGTTTAGCAGCCATTTAGATGCAGGCTATCCATTCCAATTGACGGATGAGCTACAGTTTATTCCCGTAGCTACTTTACGTTATAACCATCTAGATGAATCTGGCTACAAAGAGAAAGGCAAAACGATTACTGGTGTGAATGGCGTTGGCCGTGCTGGTGATCCTTCTTATACAGTCACTCCAGGCACCCCCATTGCCTTGGCTGTGGATGGCAAGGCTACAGACTCTTTCCGCTCTGGTATTGGTGCAAAAGCATTATGGAATCTTCAACAAGATGACTGGAATGCAAATATTGGTGTACACGCGCTTTGGATGCATGAGTTTGGTGATATCGGGCAAACGACAACTGCACGATTTTTAGCAGGTGGCAGCACATTTAATAACCCAAGCGTGGACATTGCGCGTGAAAGTATTGTGGCAGGCGCAAGCGTACAACTAACAGGTAATGATGAGAACGACCAAGTAAGCTTATTGGCAAGCTATGAGGCGGAGATGCGCGATAAGTTTTTCAGCCACAATATGACCATGCGTATTCGGTATGACTTTGACAAAGGGCCTAGTTACATCCAACGCGCCAATCATAACAAAGCAGCACTGTTGGCTAAGATTAAGCAAACACAATTGGTCAATGCTACAGAAGCAGACATTAATGCAATACAGCAAGCCATTGCGCCGGTGAGCGATGCTTCCGTGGCGCAAAGCACACCTAAATCAGAACATGAAGTACAAATTGAGTCAGCCGTTAGCAAATGGGTGAATGCTTTAGCCAATAAAAATATAGAAATGTATTTTAATAGCTATGCCAGTGAGTTCACGCCGCCTGATGGTAGTACACGTCAAGCATGGGAGAAAAAACGTAAACTTGAAATCTCGCGTGATGGTAATGCTGCCATCAAAACTTCGTACTTAACCATTACGCCCAACGGAAACCAAGCGACTGCAGTGTTTACGCAAACCTTGACAGACGGGGGGCAAAAACAAACGTTGTTAAAGGCGCTTGATTTAATAGAAAAAGGCGGTCGCTGGCTGATCGTGAGCGAAGATGGCTTTGTAATTCAAGAGTAATACGCCGAGACGCAGCCAGCGTTTCAGCGCTTTTCATTCGTGAGTAGTGCTGGTGCTGACCACCATTTTCACCAAAATCATTAGGATTATTTAATGAAATTTGGCATCTGCTCAATCTGAAAATCGAGCAATATCACAGCATGTATACAGTTCTGTATACTCGTTCAGTCAAATGATTGAATTGAATTTTTCATCATCAATTTATATGGGGAATCAAATGAAATATATGTTAAGTATTGCAATCGTTTTTGCGTTGGCTGGGCCAGCCTTAGCGGAAGATAAAATTAGCCGAATGCATGCAGATAGCATGCAATCATTTACGCCTGAGACCGTGCAATGGAAAGATGAACCGATTTTACCCAAGGGTGCCAAAAGCGCAATTCTTGTTGGAGATCCTACCAAAGCTGGAGTGTTCATTGCGTGGCTTAAGTTTCCAAAGAATTATCCTATTCCACCACACACGCACCCATTTACAGAGGTGGTTACAGTTTTGAGTGGTAAGTTGGGGAATGGTATGGGTAATGTCTTAGATAAGAAAAAAGGTGAGATGCTCAAGGCGGGTTCGAGTTTTGTGTTGCCGACAGGTCATACACATTATGTATGGACAACCGATGAAGAAACAATTGTTGAGCTTATTGCTACCGGGCCTTGGGCAATCACCTACACCAATCCTAAAGATGACCCTCGTCATTAGTATTTTAATAGACATTGGTGAAGTTAATTTAAACAATAGGGAAATGGAAATTCCAATCCCTATTGTGAAAACTGACAAATGAAACTACGCCCGCACCCATACTGCAATTTGATGATGTACAGAGTCTCCTAAGCAGGCATTCTGATTGTTACGTTGAGCAAGTATTGTTATACCGGGCAAATATTATCCTTCCCCACGTTTTACCTTAGCTTCGTATTCGTTGATATCTACAAGCCCTTGTGATTCAGCAATGGCTTTTTCTTCTGGCGTAATAGCATCCTGAACGATGTCTAATCGCTTCCATGTTGGAATGGGCGTGACCTTGCAAGGCTCTGGCACGTATTTGGATTGATCTAATTTTTTGTATTTGTGAATATAGCGTGGGCAGTTAACCCAAATTTTAGTGACTTTGATCATGATCAAATACTTTGCCTCAGTGTATTCAGCCAGCAGCTCATGCTCTCTCACCAACTCAGCAGTGCCTTGTACGCGCACTCTATGAGGGGTTTCAAAATCAATGAAGAGCATACCCACTTTATGCTGCGCTTCTATATTGCCTACCGAGTAAAACATGCCATTTCCATCAAAGCCGGGGAATACCAAAGTACTTTCATCCAACACTTTTACGAAACCAGTAGGGCCGCCTTTGTAAGATACGGTTGGCATGCCATGCGGATCTACCGTGGAAAGAAAAAACATGTCTCGGCTACTGATGAATTTACTTTCATCTTCTGATATTTTTTCATGTATCCAACCGTTATCCAGTAAATTAGCTAGTTTCGTTGTATTGAATTCTTCTTGTAACGCACGGTGTTCAGCTGAATATAGTGATGCCATTATTTTCCCCAATTTAGTATGTTGAAAAAACTACTGATGTAAATGAAAAATCTTACTCATGATTTTCCATTCCCCATCTAACTTTAAAACGTTAAAAAAATCTGTGAATCTGTGCCCGGTCCAGTCATCGGTTTCTACGCGCACGCTGGCAATAGTGCCGACAATATCCATGCTCACAATATGAAAGATCAAGTTTTTAGCAGGTCCGTTCGTATCGTTCCAATCATATAGCCCTTGAATAGGCCCTGCAAACAAGTCAGGGCCGACATAGCCAAAAATCGTGGCGTCATTGTGAAAAGCAGGTTTCATGTCACTGCCTTTGCCAGAAATTGCGCCATTAATATAATGTTGAATTAAACCAGTAATCGCTTCGTAATCACTCATATTTGTCACTGACATAGGGATATCCTCCATTGATGCGTCATCTTGACTTATTTTTAAATTGAAATAAATGCAAGATATAGAATATTATTTGTGCTTATTTGGAAAAAATGAGCGAGGCTAAATTGTTTAATTCTTTAGATGATTTACGGATATTTGTACAAATTTTTGAGAAGAAAAGTCTAACGCTAGTTGCTACGCTCAACCAAACAACACCGGGCGTGATTAGTAAGCGATTAACCCAAATCGAAAAGGATTTTGGTGCACGGTTGTTTCATCGGACTACCCGAACCATTCAGCACACGGACGAAGGCCTTCGGCTGTATTCGCAAGCACAGCATTTGTTAGAAACCGTTGACGATTATGAAATGGATTGGGGTGAAAAAACTGAGCCTGCGGGACTAATACGCATCACTGCATCTGCTTCATTTGCTAGGCTTTATTTAATGCCACTGATATTAAAGTTTTTGAAGAGGTATCCAAAAATAAAAATAAGCTTTGAGCTTTCCGACAAGGTGCTAGATATTGTGGCGGAAGGCATTGATTTAGCTATCCGCGGTGCTCAGATGAGCGACTCGACCCTTGTGGCAAAAAAACTGGGGCCATCCCCAGAAGTGCTTTGCACAACAAAAGAGTATCTAGATAACGCACCTCCTTTAACTTCACCAGAGGATCTAGCCATGCATAATTGCATTGTATTGAATGAGCACTACAACTGGGAGTTTAAAGTGGGTGGAAAAACCATACACCAGCGCGTCAGTGGCAGTTTTCAAACCAACTATAGTGAAGCATTAATAGAAGCAGTTAAAGATGGTTTAGGCATTGGCATGATTTGCTATTGGCAAGCACATAAAGAATTACAAGCCGGAGAACTTGTCCTTGCTTTACCTGAGTTTGCTCCGGGTAGAGATCAAACGCTATATGCGGTTTACCCATCACGCCGACATTTGCCGACTAAAACCAAAGTACTGATTGAGTATTTGGAAAAGAACCTCGTGATACCTTCTCCAGATGCATATTAAACACCGAGTCTATTCATTATAAAATCAATCAGTGTTCTTACCTTAATTGAGAGAAACTTACCGTGTGGGTACATCAAATTAAAAGGGCGAGCTCTCCCAGAAAATTCTTTCAGTACCTCCACTAATGTGCCATTTTCCAACTCTTTTTCAACTACATAGTGGTAGGTTTGAAATAGGCCGGCACTAGACTTAGCGAGGGTTACGCCACCCAATATATCTTCTGAGCAACGATAGCTTCCATTTGTCAAAATCTCGTGCTCAATTGAGTCTTTGTAAAAAAGCCAGGGTATTGGGCGGCCAGTGCTCGGTAATTCAAATTGTATGCAATCGTGATCGGCTAAGTCCTCCAGTTTTTGAGGCTGTCCTTTTTGAGATAGATATTGTGGTGTAGCGACTACTACCAATTTTGCATCCTCTATTTTTCTTGAGATAAAGTTTGAGTCGGGAGGTGTTCGCCCTCTGACTGCCAAATCAAAGCCTTCTTCCAAAAAATCGATATTTCTATTGGTGATATGTAGCTCAAATTGGATGTTCGGATAATGGGTTCTGAAATCAGCCAATATAGGCAAGACTCTATAGTGGCCGTAGGTAGTTGGCAGGCTGATTCTTATAGTGCCGGCAGGGTTTATTTGCTGCCCAGCAACCGCAGTTTCTGCTTCCATTAACTGAGTCAATGCGTCTTTGCAGTGATGAAAATATAGCTCTCCAGATTCTGTCAGCCTGATGTGTCGAGTCGTTCTAACAAACAAACGTACTCCTAATCTTTCTTCCAGCCGGGTGATGGATCTACTTACAGCAGCTGGTGTAACGCCTGCTGCATTCGCCGCTGCGGTAAAGCTTTTCAGTTCTGCCGCCAGACAGAACAGCTCAATGCTCCCCAGTAACACAGCATCAAATTGTCTTTTCATATATTCCACCATGTAATAAATAATTTGATAAATATAGTATTTATCTACTTTTAATGCAAAGGTAAAGTACGTTTCATCATCACTTGCTAGGTAAATTGTGAGTAGATGATCAACCAAACTTACATTAGGAGAAAATCATGGACACAAAAACAGTAGTGATTACAGGCGCTTCAAGCGGTATTGGCTTTGCACTGGCAGAGGCTTATTTGAAAAGAGGCTATCACGTGGTAGGGAACGGCCGTACCCAAGATCGGCTGGATGAAGCTGCAAAAAAATTAGGAAGTCCACAACACTTTGTAGGCGTAGCGGGTGATATTTCAAAACCCGATACTGCAAAAGAATTATTCAGCCAAGCTAAAGCTAGGTTTGGCAAAGTGGATATCCTTATTAACAATGCAGGTGTATTTATTGCTAAGCCCATTACTGCTTATACAGATGAAGATGTAAACCAACTTATCGACACCAATTTAAAAGGGTTTTTTTACCCAAGTCGTGAAGCTGCTGCGCATATGTCTGAAAACAAATCAGGGCATATTGTGAACATCACTGCCAGTGTAGCGATTCAGCCTAATATCAATGTGCCGGCTTCATTGGCTATTTTAATCAAAGGCGGTATAGATCACGCTACAAAAGCGCTTTCATTGGAGCTTTCACCATTCAATATTCAGGTTAACTCTGTGGCGCCTGGCATTATAGATACGCCTATGCACTCCATAGAAAACCATCCTTTCTTAAAGGCCTTACATCCATCAAATAAAATGGGTACCACTAAAGATATTGTGGATGCTGTGATGTATCTGGCAGATGCGCAATTTACAACGGGTATCGTGCTTCCAGTAGACGGTGGTAGCAGCTCAGGTAAATGGTAGTTTTTTGATTCAATGATTGAAAGGAATAATCATGCCATACATCAATATCAAGGTAACCAAAGAAGGTGTAACTCCAAAACAGAAGGCTGAGCTCATTCAAGGTGCTACTGACCTCGTTGTAAAAGTTCTGAATAAAGACCCCGCTACCACTTTCGTGATTATCGACGAAGTTGAAACGGATAACTGGGGAGTCGCAGGTGAAACAACCACAGCCAGACGCCTTAGAGGCCATTAATCTAAAAAAAAGCTGGATATGTAAAAGCGTATCCAGCTACTCCAAGAAAGGATGAGAAATGAAACTGATTTATGTAGCCGACCCAATGTGCTCATGGTGCTATGGCTTTAGCAAAGAAATGGCGGAATTAATGGAGATGAATCCAGAGATCTCTTTGGAAATAGTGGTGGGTGGGCTAAGCGCTGGATCGAATAAAGTGCTAGATGATGCCGACAAGCGGTTTAGATTGATGCACTGGTCAAAAGTAGAGGCCATAAGTGGTCTGCCATTTAACAGAGAAGCGTTAATGGCAAGAGAAGGGTTCGTCTATGATTCTGGGCCAGCTTGTAGAGCACTCGTCACAGCAATTAAGATGAATACCGGTATTAGTATACTTAAGATATTTAGAGCTATTCAGCATGGTTTTTATGTGGATGGTAAAGATGTGACAAGCCCAAGCGAGCTGGTAAAAATATTATCCAACACATTTGCCTTAGAGGGCTATCCAGTTAATGATGATTTGATTTTAACTATGTTTAATAGTGAGGAAATTAAATTAGAAACGGAGAATCATTTCAAGACAGTCAAACACACTTTTGGAATATCTAGTTTTCCAGCGCTGCTTTTAGAGGATCATGGGGAAATTAAAACCATTAGCGCAGGCTATATGGCTGCAAACATGCTGCAAGAAATAATGAACAAAATCTCTAATCAAAACGACTCTGTTTTGTGTCAAAAGCACAGCTAGGCAGCAAAAGTTGTACGCCTGCTAGAACCAATTGCCCCAGAAGATTTTCTAGCCATTTCTTTTTATGCGCTAGCGTTTGTGTAAAGCATCAATGTATTACACGGCGCTGGCGTTGTGGGGGATAATAGCGCCCTCAGCATTTTTTGCAGCATACTTGGAATAAGCTCCCATGGAAATTAAAGTCAACTTTCTCGATAAGCTACGTCTTGAAGCCAAGTTCGATGACTTCACGGTGATTGCCGATCAGCCTATCCGCTATAAAGGTGATGGCTCGGCGCCTGGCCCGTTTGATTATTTTTTAGCTTCATCGGCTTTGTGTGCGGCTTATTTTGTAAAGTTGTACTGCAACACGCGCAATATTCCTACCGACAATATCCGCCTGTCGCACAACAATGTGGTGGATCCTGAAAACCGCTACAAGCAGATTTTTAAGATTCAGGTCGAGTTACCTTCTGATATCTCCGACAAAGACCGTCAGGGGATTTTGCGTTCCATTGACCGTTGTACGGTCAAGAAAGTAGTGCAAGCCGGGCCGGATTTCATTATTGAAGAAGTCGCTAACCTGGACGAAGATGCGCAGGCCTTGCTGATGGTGAATCCATCTGCCGACACGCGCACTTACATTACCGGCAAAGACTTACCCCTGGAACAAACCATCGCCAATATGTCTGGTTTGCTGGCGAGTCTGGGCATCAAGATTGAAATCGCGTCGTGGCGCAATATTGTGCCGAATGTGTGGTCGTTGCATATCCGTGATGCGCATTCGCCGATGTGCTTCACTAACGGAAAAGGATCGACCAAGGAAAGTGCGCTGGCGTCGGCCTTGGGTGAGTATATCGAGCGGCTGAGTAACAACCATTTTTATGCCGGGTCGTATTGGGGCGAAGAGATTGCCAATGCCGAATTTGTGCATTATCCGAACGAGCGCTGGTTTAAGCCGGGCCGTAAAGATGCGCTGCCGAAAGAGATTCTGGACGACTACTGCTTGGAGATTTACAACCCTGATGGTGAACTGTGTGGCTCGCACCTGATCGATACCAATTCTGGCAATGCCGAGCGCGGTATCTGTTCGCTGCCCTATGTACGGCAGTCAGATGGTGAGGTGGTTTATTTCCCTTCTAATCTGGTCGAAAACCTGTACGCCAGCAATGGCATGAGTGCCGGTAACACGCTAGTCGAAGCGCAAGTACAATGCTTATCCGAGATTTTTGAACGCGCGGTCAAACGCGAAATCATCGAAGGCGAAATCGCCTTGCCCGATGTGCCACAAGAAGTGCTGGCGAAATATTCTGGCATTGTGGCTGGTATTCAGGGACTGGAAGCGCAGGGCTTCCCGGTACTGGTGAAAGATGCGTCGCTGGGTGGCGAATACCCGGTGATGTGTGTGACCTTGATGAATCCGCGCACCGGCGGTGTGTTTGCCTCGTTCGGCGCGCACCCGTGTATGGAAGTCGCGCTGGAACGCAGCCTGACCGAATTACTGCAAGGCCGCAGTTTTGAAGGCCTGAATGATTTGCCGCAACCGACCTTTGCCAGTGAAGCGGTGACTGAACCGAATAACTTTGTGGAACACTTTATTGATTCCAGCGGCATTGTGTCGTGGCGGTTTTTCAGTGCCAAGGCTGATTATGAGTTTGTGGAGTGGGATTTCTCAGGAAAAGGCGAGAATGCGAATGCTGAGGAAGCCGCGACTATGTTTGGGATGTTGGCCAACATGGGCAAAGAAGCTTACGTGGCAGTATATGACCAGTTAGGTGCAGCGGCTTGCCGCATAGTGGTGCCGGGCTATTCAGAAGTGTATCCGGTAGAAGATCTGGTGTGGGATAACACCAACAAGGCCTTGCTGTTCCGTGAGGGTATCCTGAACTTGCATCAACTGGACGATGCTAGCCTAAAAGCATTGCTTGAGCGCTTGGAGAATAACGAACTGGATGATTACGGCGATATCGGCACCCTGATCGGCATTCAGTTTGACGAGAACACGGCCTGGGGTCAGCTCACTGTGCTGGAGTTGAAACTGCTGATAAATCTAGCCTTGCAGCAATTTGAAGAGACGCAAGAATTGGTAGGTGCCTTCCTGCAATACAACGACAACACGCTAGAACGCGGATTGTTTTATCAGGCCTTGAATGTGGTGCTGGAAGTCGTGCTGGATGACGAGCTAGAGCTGGCCGATTACGAGGTCAACTTCCGCAAGATGTTTGGCGATGTACGGATGGACGCTGTAATAGGCTCAGTGGACGGCAGCGTGCGCTTCTTTGGCTTGACGCCGACCAGTATGCAATTGGAAGGGCTGGACAGGCACCACCGCCTGATTGGCAGCTACAGAAAATTGCATACGGCGCGGGCCAAAATGGTGGCTACGGTCAGTTAAAGTAACGCGTCATAACGTTTGCGCTGAGGTAGCTCCCCAGCGCAGATTTATTTGAATCTAAGTCTCGCGCTCCCGCGTAGTTTGTATAACACGTTCGGTATAAAGGTTGCGAGGATGAGTAGCGCGGCCAAAAGTAAATATGCCCAGCGCATCGAATACGCCGTGACAAAACTAGCGGCTGGTTTTTGTTTTTGCACAAAGGCATAAAACGCGTTGTTGTCTTGCCCTTTGATATACGTGCCTTTAAATTCTCCAGCAAGCGAGATTAAGTACTCTTCTTCCAACTGCGATAAAAAGCGGTCATATTCTGCAAACGCCACTGGCGGATCAGGTTCATCCTGGCTTGGGTCTGAATAAGTGACACCAACAGCGCCAGCATTGTTGTTATCACTCACCGGCCAATAGCCAACCCGCTCATTTGCGGAATTGAATCTGGGTACGCCCACTTTGGTATTGCCGCCTACACCGACAAACGTGAAGTTTTTACCAATTTGAATGCCGCTAAGGTCTTGTTTGATGGTGACGTTGACGCGCGGTGCTTCATCGCCATCGGTAAAAAACAGCAAGTGTGCCGGCACATTGAGCGAGTCAAACGTGTTGGCTGCCGCACGTATACTAAAGCTTAAGCGGCTATTGCCTTTCCATGCCATGCGCCACTCCAGATGGTCTATGGAGTCTGTGATCACATCTAAATTCGCACAGACTTCTAAGGGTGTAATCAATAAAGCCACATTGTCCGAAGCAAATACGCCCACACTAAAATAAGTACCGCAGGCAGATGTCTGCACAATGTTTTTCATCAGTTGACGTGTGTAGGCTAACCGGCTAACCGGTTGGTTGTTCCAGCGCTCATCTTCGGCATTCATGCTTTGTGATACATCAGCAAGCAGTAAGTAGTTATGCACCTCTTGCTTTAATTGAATTTCTGGCTTGAACAATGCCAGTAATAAACAAGCAAACGCTGCTGTAAACAGCAGAGTCTCGTGATTGTTTGTTAAAAATGCACGTATCTTTTTCATGGCAAACCAATCGGTAAGTTGCTCAGTTCCATGGTGGACTGGTCTTTGGGTGCAGGCTTCATATTATTTGCCATCACCGAGTGCAATAGATTCAAATTGAATTTGGCGGCACGGTCTTGTGGAGCGATTCTTAATGCTTGCTCATACGCCATTTTGGCTTGGGTATAGGCATAGCGCGCTTCGTCTTGTAAGGTGCCATCATCATTGACTCTGCGTATTAGCCCAAACACAAATAGGTTATTGCCAATGTTGTATTGGATTTTGGCTTGCTGCTCTAAAGTTGGTTTGGTTTCTAATAATTGCCCGTAGGTTTGCACTGCATGTTTGTAGTCTTTTTTATTGCCTTGGTCATAGGCTGCAGTAAATTTTTGTAGATAGGGGTAGCGGTCACTGGTGACCAACTGCCCCGCCGCTAACACTCGGTTCACTTGTTCGGTTCTATGGATTTGAAAAGCTTCGTACCCAACGCCCACTAAACCAATGGCGAGCAAAGCACCAAACACCACATTGCTATTTTTAATATGTCTGATCATGCGTGTACCTTTAGATTTTTAATGGCTAATATGAGCAAGCTGAGTATCAATGCGATGACGATAAGATTGTTTGAGTAGTCATGGCCGGGAATATTGACCGAGTACTGAATCATGTTTTTTTCTTTCGCATCGATGTATTGCAATGCAGATTGCAATGCAGTTGGGTTGTCTGCCTCAAACGCTTTGTATTTGATATTGAGCGATTTGAAATATCGGTCTAGTGCAATAGAATCGGGAACACTATCTTCGCTATAAGTATTTTTAGTAAAGATGCTGATGTCGTCCGGCTCTCTTAATACAATCCAGTACAGGCTTAACTTTTTGCCCACAAAGTATTCTGATATTTTGTATCTCACACGTGGGCTTAGTTTTCCTGCGCCATCAGAGAGCAAAATTACCGCGCGTGATCCAGAGCTTTGAATGTTGTCGAATAAGCTGACCGCCTCGGTAATACCTGCGCCAATATTGGTTTGATTGAGTGCGGCGCCAGTAGCTGCATTAATGGCAGCGTGGATAGCATCACGATTGGTGGTGATTTTCATGCCATAGAGGGCAGAGTTGGTGAAGCCAACGACGCCCATCATGTCGTCCGGGCGGGAATCAATAAAATCGGTAATCAGTCTGCGTGCAGCGGCAGATTTTATCTCTGCAGCGCGCCCGCTAGTGCTTTGCCCGGCAAATGGATGGTCCATACTCACACTACGGTCAATCACAAATACCGTTTGTGCGCCTTTACCCACCTTTTGCTCTTTTTTACTGGCACCTTGTGGAGAGGCCAGTGCAAGCACAATACTCAGTAAGAGTAGGGCGATGATGGTTTTGACAACGCGGTTGGCAATGTCTGACAGCCTATCTTTGGGTGCAATGTCTAACCAAGAGTACATTTGGCCTTGATGGCTCTTAAATATAAATGGCGCGGCTGCGAGTGGCACTAATAAAAGTGCCCATGGATGTAATAGCGTCATTAAATGCCTCGCTCGCAATCTCTAAAACGTTTACTGAGCGCCTTGAGCTGTTGTAACTCCTGACCATTCGATGCGTGATTGCCAAACAGTGCAGCGTTAGATTGCGTAAAAAACGCATCAATGTCCGCGCGCATTTTTAAGAATTTAGGATGCGCCGCTAGAAATTTGTCCAGCTCGTGTACAAATAAATTCTCCCCATACAGTTGGTTAAACGCTTGATGCATATACATCAAAGCATGCTGATGACTGCCTTGGCGATGGCCTAGTTTTTTAATGCGGCGATACGCTTGCGCAAATGCACCATTCATAAAAGGCAACCAGGATTTATCTGCATTGACATAGATGAGCCCGATCAGACCTGTAGCTAATACGGAGAGTGCTAGCCATAGCCAGCTATAGTGTATGCTCACATCAAATAGTGGTGGTTTGGATTGTGGCTGCATATTTTCTTTGGCATTGGTAATGCCTTCTGCTACCAGTGGCGAATACCAAAACTGCCAAGCAGGCATATCAATAGCGGCTGCAGTGGTGCCACCTGCCAGTGTGAAATGCACATTGGGTAATCGCATCACCATTGGTTTGGCGGCGCTGGCAAAGACCTGATAGCTAAGTGCAATGTGGTAGGTCGTGGTATCACCGTGCTGCGTACTTTGTACGGCAATGTCACGTAGTTCTATACCATCTTTACTGTCCCCTTTTAATGGCAGAGACGTTTTAGGCAAGTGGTAGGCTGAGCTGACCTCAACCTCGATGGTGCGATTCAGTACATCGCCGATTTGAATAGCATTGCTATGGTGTGGATTGGTGATGTTAAGCACTTTCACCGCTGACGCTTGCGCAAATCCTTGTAGTGACAAGAGTGTAAGGCTAATAGCCAATATTGATTTTACGATTGAATTACGCATAATTCCCTTTGTTATTTTAGCCATCTGGCTATTTAAGCCATCATGTGTTCAAAATATTGCGACATCACATCCGGATCGTACTTGCCATGGATATAAATGGCTTGGCTGTCAAAGCGCGTGAATAAAGTGTCTAGCGCTTGCTTTCTTGCAGCAAACGCGGCCTCAAACTGCGCTCTTACCGCTTCACGAAAGAAGATGGTTCTGCTTGCGCCCGTTTCTGGGTCTATCATGTTGCCAAACCCAAACTTAGGGAGCTTGGTATACTCGTGCGCATCCCAAAGTACAACGGGAATAATTTGATGTGATGACATTGCATTCAACGCTTGTTCAATCAGGCTGATCGGCATATGAAAGTCTGAAATCCAAAACACTAGGCCTTTGTGCTGGCTTAGGTATTCCGGAACCTCCAAAATGCCTTCTGGCCCAACACGCATTTTTTCGTAGGCACTCAGCTGGTCTATCACTTCAAAGGCTTGATGCACGTGATGACTTAAGCTGAGCGTGAGCTCTTCAATCACCTGTGTGTTGTAGGCAATAAAGCTAAACATATCGCTGGTATCAAATGCCGAATAAGCAATGGACGCGGCAATTTCTTTTGCCAAATCTAGCTTCCTACTTTGCCCCTTATACTGCATCGAGCTGGACAGGTCGCACACGGCAAAAATGGGTGTGGTGTTGTCCTGATTAAACAACTTAACCTGTATCTGCTCATAGGGGTCGCGCAATGTTTGGCGCAAATCCATGCGCCTAGCATCAGGGTAATCAATGAAATCCACATTGCCCTTAAACTCCTCGCCCAAGCCCCGCTGTGTACCAAGATGTTCACCAAAATGGATGCTGCTAGACTTCCACGGCGTTTGGTAAAAGAACGGTTTTGCGTATGCTGGAATCATGCTGCTTTTGCTTGAGAAGGCACGGCAACTGTACTTAGAATTTTGCTGGTGAGCTCGCGTGCCAATTGCGTTCTGCGGTTTTCGTACATGGGGTTAAATACCAAACGATGTGCAATCAACTCGTGGAATACCGCATGAATATCTTCCGGATATAGACTGTCACGATTCATCAGCCACGCATTGACTCGCGCCGCTTTCAGTAGCATGCCCATCCCGCGTGGGCTTGCGCCTGTGTGTATCAAACGGTTCACGTCTACGCTATCCAAGTGAATACCAAATTTGCTTGGGTGCTGTGTAGATTCCCACAAGTCTAGCGCGTACTCTTCTAGCACATGGCTCGCGCTGATATGGTTTTGTAGCGTGTCAGAGAACGCATTGAGCTGATCAAATTGCAGTACATTGGATGCCACTTGCTTGGTCAAATGTTCCGCATGTTGAAATTTGATGTTAAACATGAGTGCTTTACGCAATTCTCTATCGGCTGGGATATCAATCGGAATTTCCATCATAAAGCGGTCACGCGCGGCAGAAGGAATCTCAAACGTTTCGTTCTTTTCAACCTGATTACGGTCTGCAAACACCACCATGTGCGGCAGGCGATACTCTTTTTTGAATGCGTTCACATGACGTTCAGCCATCACGCGCAACATCAGCGCATGTACCTGTGGGCGTGCGCGATTGATCTCATTGAAGAAGAACACTGACAAATTTTCACCGGCACGCAATAACGGACCTTCGTCAATTTTTGGACGGCCATCTTCACCCAGATAGGTGTGATAGATTAAATCGTTTGGCATCAAATCGACGGTGCCTTCTATACGCTCATATGCACCACCAATACAGCGTGCGATGGATTGTAATAAGGTGGTTTTACCCACACCCACACCACCCTCAAGTAGCACATGACCACGTGCAAATATGGCAAGATTAATTAATCTAATTGCCTTGTCTTGGCCAACAATCACCTTCTTTACTTCATTTTCCAGTGTTAATGCGTGGTCGCGCCAATCGGCCAACTGAATATCGTTTGTTGCATTTTTCATAGTAATCCTGTGTAAAATAAAAGTATTAGTGGGTAATGCATTGCATTTTGTGCGTGATCAAGGTAGTATTCAGACAGGTCTGTTCACTTAATTACAGTCTACTTGAAGAGTTATAAAAAGTGCAAGTAGATTTTTAGGGAGTAATTTACATTGAGCCAAGGTTGGGGTTTTTCTACGGGAATTCTGAAGCACTGCAACTTCAGCTACTTATTCTCATTAGATTTTTTTCAGTATTTCCGTGCCTACGCAAACCTTGAAAACACAGCGCTGGTGGCACTTTGCCGCCAACTTAAGCGCTGGAATAGCGATAGGGTTGTACATAGAACTGCACAACAACAAGGTTTGGATTTAACGCTGGAAGATGTCAATGCCATTAAAGAAATGGTGCATGCAGCCATTGGCAAGTCACCATCCAAACTTCCGGAAATCATGTCCGACCAGTTGCTATTTTTAACCGTAGGTGCCATACAAACGCAAGCACAAACTGGGTCGGATAAAGCATGGAACTTGGTCGAGCAGTCTATCCACCGTTATGTAGATGTGCGGCGTGAAAGGCGGTTGTTTTCATTTGGGCTGTTTACCGTCGTTTTGTTGATTGGCTTCAGCACGACAATCATGAACCATTCTAAAGTGCTCAAAAGCCATCATGCTGTAGCCGATTCGCCCTTGGTGCCAGCGGAAGCAGTGGAAAATGAAAGTGATGCAGACCCTGTCACGATGAGTATGTTGCAACTGGCGTACCACAAAATGAAAGCAGGTACTTGCCAGCTACCGCAAGCCGCCATGTTGCCACAAGAACAGCGTCATGCTTTTTTGTTGTTTGTAAACAAAGGGGTAGTAGAAGTACAGAATGTCGAAAACCTCAGGTTGGCCTTAGGGTATGTCAACTGTTTGTACCCGCAAGAGTTAATGCGCCCGTTGTCAGTTCAATGATTTATCGCAGCTTTGCCTAGATAGCTTAGATAAGGAAATAAAGATGAATATGTATGAAAAAATTCTCACCACAGCCACTACGCTGTTTGAAACCAGGGGCATACAAGCCTCTGGAGTAGATACCATTATTGCGGAAGCTGGCGTGGCTAAAGCCACGTTATATAAGCATTTTCCGAGTAAGAATCAACTCATTACTGCTTACCTCCGAGAGAAGTCTGATAAATTTTATGCGTGGCTAAACGCACAGCTGGTGTCTAAAAAAGCAGATTCTCAAGATATTCTGTTTTTACTGTGTGAGCTTGTTGAGCAGTGGATCATGACCCCGGAATTTCACGGTTTTCCGTTCCATATTGCGGCGGTTGAATTTCCGGACCCAGATCACCCGATTAATCAGTATTCAGCAGTGTTAGCGGTAGAGCTACAAGGCTACTTATCTAAAATTGCAGCGGCAGCTGGTGCTAAAGAGCCTGAGGCACTGAGTCAACAGCTCACCATTCTATTCGAGGGCGCTGCATTGATTGAACGATTAAGTCCAGGGTCTGGCGCAGCTAGCCGTGCCAAGAGTGCAGCGATTACGCTGATTAAAACATCAATATAAAGCATTGTGTTAAGCGCTAGGTAAGCAGCATGCTAAGTGCTAGCGTACCAAACGCAGTGCATATGCCGCACGTAAAAAAGCGCTCAATGACTTGAGCGCTTTTTTGTATCCGTAATCTGGGAAAATTAGTTATAGAGCAAACTTTAAAAGCTCGTAACACAACCAAGTAAATCCAATGGTTGTAACCACAAAGCTGATCGCTGAATACACTTTCCAAATGGTTTTGCTCCAAAAATCCGTATCAAATGCTGCAATCACAAATACGGTTGGGTTTGAAAAACCACCAACAGCCAAACAAAAACATGCGATTTTGGGCAACTCTAGCCCTGCCGCTTTACCCGCTCCATAAAATCCAAGCCCAAATAATCCCATCAATGCGTAGTCCACATGGGCACGAATCATGGTTTTATAATCAATCAAAAATTCATCTACTGCTTTAATTGGAAACCACTTCGCAAATGTCATGAGCCAAGCCGACGAAATTAAAGCCGTAATACAAGCAACAGAGCCTACTAGTAATACTTCCATATCAATCTCCCTTTAAAAATATTGAATAATAAACAGCGATTAAATAATACAGACAGGTCTGTTCATTTTCAAGTGCTTTTAATATGGAATGGAAAGCATATGCTCTCTACTTGAATGCAACTGGGTTGGTTGATATCAACCAGTGCTCGGGTTTATATCAACCAAGCTTTTTACAAAGTAGGTGGAGTTTATATTATTGATAGATAAATCAGAGGGTTATGACGCTGCTTTATAAGGAATGAAACTTGCATTATTAAGCAAAAATAACTGTTAGTAGCAACGTGATGAGCCTGACACCTAACCGCCCGGATACATTTACCTATTGGCATAACCTGAATCTGGAATGGGTTTACACGGATCTATTGCGTAAGATTTATGCACAGACTAACAATTTCCATTTGGCAAATGACCTGTTACATGACGCCATCGTCAAATTCGCAGTGCGTAACAGTGTTGAATCCATTCTTGAGCCGCATGCTTATCTTCGGTCTATCGTGAAACATTTAATCGTGGATCATCATCGCTACCATGCGCGCTATGTGGATGTACAGGCACTTAACTTTCAGGAAGATATAAACGACGACCGCTTTGATATGGAAGCGTCCTGGCTCAAATCCCCAGAGCGCTTGGCTGATATCAAGCAGCGCATGCATGCACTGCAAAACATCATAGACTGTTTGCCCGCAAAATGCAGAGAGGTATTTTGGCTATATCGGATTGAAGGCAAGTCGCAAATAGATATCGCTCAACAATTAAACATTAGCCTGAATATGGTAGAGCGCCATGTCATGCGCGCGCTGGTCGATTTGTCGCTGGCAAAAGATTACTTACTGAGCGCATGATGAATACTCTGCATAAAAGTGTGCGTGAAGAAGCGGCTAAATGGTTTTTGCGGCTGCAACATGCAGACCTAGATCACCCAGACCGTAGTAAGTTTGAAAGCTGGTTGATGCAAAGTGCTGCCCATCAAGATGCCTACCGCGCTATTGTGCAAGCATGGCAAGACTTTGATTCGCACAAGCAAATAGAAGTGCTGGCGGAGGCAATGCAGCGCAAAAAGCTAGATGAGGATATCAAACGCAGAAGCAAGGTTGCCTCGTTAGCAAAGTTTGCCAGTATTGTGGTGTTGGGTTTTTGTGCAGTGTTTGCGTACCAAACTTGGCAAGATTGGCAGCAACAACCACTCACGCACATTGCACAATCAAGCCAGGTTGGACATATTGTTAGCCAGTACTTGTCCGATGGCACACAACTTACGCTGGATGCTCGCTCTGATGTTGAGGTGATTTATTATCGTCATAAGCGTGTTGTTAAACTGAAACAAGGGCAGGCTGTGTTTGATGTGGTTAAAGATCAAAGTAGGCCGTTTGTGGTGGAAAGCGCTAATGCTAGAATTACCGTCAAAGGCACCCGGTTCTTGGTGAATCGGCTCAAAGAAAAGACCTATGTTGCGGTGGACCACGGCAAAGTACAGGTTGAGGCGCTAACTAGTGATGGTAAACCTTCTACTAGTATTATTGTATTAACCAATGGCCAAGTTGCAGAAATTACCACGGCGCAATCGTTGCACAAGCTGGATCGCAATGCATTGAGTATGTTTGAGTTTACGCAAGGCAGAATCATTTTTGAAGATGCTGACTTAAACGAGGTTGCTGAAACGGTATCCAGATATCGCGCCATCCCCTTAGTCTCCCACGTGAATCAATCGGTAGGCATAACTGCGGTAGTTAAAATTAAAGAGATGGAAGCCTTTATTCAATCATTGCCACAGGTGGCGGATGTGACTGTAAAACACTCAGCCAGTAAAACAGAGATAAACCGCTCTACCAATCGAAATCAGTAGGTTTGCATTTGCGCCGTATCGTTTACGCTAAGGCTTAAGCGGTATTTGCACAAGTGCACAATCTGCTTACCCAACTTAGCGATCAAGAAATATTTATATTCCAACATCAGGCAATTCAATTGTGCCTCGTCAATACAGTATTCAACCAAATTTATTTGAGAGACTCTGTATGCAACTCCCCCGTTTAAAACCAAAAGCAATAAGTATTGCTGCATGTTCAGTGAGTTTGATGACTGCGTTAAATGCGTATGCTGGTGCACTCAATACTGAAATTCCCGTGACCGTTAACCTGCCGGCTCAGCCGTTAGCGGAATCATTAAAACAATACGCAAAACAGACGGGTAAAAATATAGTGTTTGATAACAGTTTGGCAAAAGGCAAGCTGGCACCAGCCATAAAAGGTAGCTATGACGAAAGCCAGACTTTAAAGAAAATACTGGAAAATACGGGGCTTGAAGCCAATGTAGAAGACAACACCATTGTTATTAAGCGTGCGCGTGTAAAGGTCGAGAAGTCAGAAAATATTCAGTTAGACACAATCAACGTCCGCGCCAAACGCTTCTACGAGATAGGTCCTTTACCCGGACTAGGCCTAACTAAAGAGCAAATCCCCGGCAACGTACAAAGCATCACCGCCAAAGAGATCAAAGATTCGCACTCATTAAGCATTACCGATTTAATGAACAAGAAACTACAGTCAGTTACTGTGAATGACTACCAAGGCAACCCCTTTCAAATGGATGTGCAATATAGGGGTTTTACCGCAGGCCCACAGATTGGTACCCCGCAGGGCTTAAGTGTTTTCTTTGATGGTATAAGAGTCAACGAACCGTTTGGTGATGTGGTGAACTGGGACATGATTCCCATGAATGCCTTAGCAGGCGTTGATGTATTCCCCGGTTCTAACCCAATTTTTGGCCTGGGTACGTTGGGCGGTGCATTTGCCGTAAAAACTAAAGATGGTTTTAATAATACAGGTGTTGATGCAGATGTACTCACTGGTTCATTTGGCAGAAGACAGTTCCAAGCAGAGGGTGGGTGGAACAACGGTACTATCGGTTTATTTGCTGCAGGCAACTTCTTTCTGGAAGATGGCTGGCGTAATAACTCCCCTAGCGAAGTCAATCAGCTTTTCACTAAAGCCAGTTACAGGGGGGATAAACTAGATTTGAATTTGAGCTCATTGGTAGTGGCCAACAATCTGGTAGGGAATGGCATGGTGCCCACGAATTTTTATGAACAAAATAGACGCAGTGTGTTTACTAGTCCGGATGAAACCAAGAATCGACTATCGCAGTTTCAGCTCTCTGGTAGTTATTTTGTAAGTGATAATTTCACAGTAACAGGGCAGGTATACCGCAGAAACAGTCGCAGAAGGCAAATCACAGGGGATGCCTACACGGATTATGAGGGTATGGCCTTAAGCCAAAATTTTGCAGATGGACAAGAATTTACCTGCAAATTCATGAGTACCAATCAATATGGCCTACCTGATTATGTCAGGATCGATATTCCAGATCCCAATGATTTATCTTCCAGTCCGTTTCTGAACGCATTATTTAATACTGGTGTTGCAGATATGAGTTTATTAGGGCCGCAAGAAATCAACTCGGCAGAGTTTTTAGCTGCAGCAAAGTCCCAATTTGCTTATTATCAAAATCCCACTACCTTCATCGTGAATGACACTGCTGATGGTTTTATCAGTCCGATAGGCGCTGAAACCTCGTATTCAAATTCTGAGATTTCATATTTTGCGAAATTCGATCAGATGGCATCTGACTTTGCTAGACTTGATCCATCGTTCCCAGTCGATTTCGGAATACTCTCGGCATTATCCGCTAGTTTTTACTATACCCCTGATGGCATAAAGCATTTGATTGCTTATAGAGCTGCATTGAATGGTGATGCTTGTTTTGAAGCGCAGCTGGAAGGTGAGCGAGGGCTTACCTATAATCCAAAAATAGTGAATGATCGTGTAGTAGCCGTGGATGGTTTGCAAGGAGACCAGCCTGGAGAGGTAGTGGGGATACCGACCGCAGTGATTACCGATAATCAAATTAACCAAAAGGTGGATGGCGCATCACTACAATTAAACTGGAACTTAGAAAAACATAAGTTCATGGTAGGGGCATCCATTGATAAGCCTTACTCTGAATACCTCAATAGCCAGCGTTTAGGATTTTTTGATGCTAAACGCAATGCCTATTTAGATCCAGATGGTGCGCTGGATGTGTTCAGGGCAGCCGATGTAGGCATTGAGAATAATGATTTCAGTGGTACCTCTACTACCCAAAGCTTATACGCCAGCGAGACTTGGAGCCCGGTTGAGACATTACATATTACAGGCGCGTTACGCTATAACCAAACCAAAGTAAACACGACATTTGCCGCGCGCGATTTTGGGGGGTCCGAAATATCTTTGGCCGATTATCTGAACTATCCAAATGATTATGCGCTTTGTCCGGATCCAGCATGCGATATACCAACCGGTTATCAGATACCGTTCGGCACAGTGGCTAAATATCCGGAAAAACCAGAGAAGTTCAGCTATTACTCGCTCAATCCATCACTGGGTTTAACTTGGCAAGCCAAGGAAAACCTAAATCTGTACGTTAATTGGGCACAAGGTACACGCACTCCTAGTGTGATTGAATTGGGCTGTGCACTGGATAAGACCCCAGTAAAATATGGTGTAGACAGTAACGGTAACCAAGTTTATATACCACGAAGTGTTGCCAACGGTCGCTCTTGCCAGTTACCTAGCGCGCTATCTGGAGATCCCTACCTACCGCAAGTAGAGGCGCAAACATATGATATTGGTGCTCGGGGTCGCTGGGGTGAAATGCTGGAATGGAATCTTGGCTATTATCGTACTGAGTTAAAAAATGATATTTACATGGTGACTTATTTTGGAAACCAAAACTTTTTTGACACCATTGGTCGCACCCGTCGTCAAGGCGTTGAGATGGGGTTGAACGGTAACGTGGACAAGTTTCGTTTTGGCCTCAACTATGCGTTGAATGATGCAAAGTTTAGAAGCACCTTTGTAACGGGTGGCGAGGCAAATAGTAGTGCTACGCCTATGCAAGTGCTCACCGGCGGTGAAGTCGCGCCTGGCATGATTACGGTTCGACCAGGTGATCGCATGCCAGGGGTCTCTCTACACAATCTTAATGCTAGCGTTAATTATGATGTGACTGACAAATGGTCAATGGGATTGAGTGCGGTTGCTCACTCATGGACTTATCTACGCGGAAATGAGAACAATAAACATCGCCCAGGTGTGCCAAGACCAGTGGTGATGCGAGAGTATGATGCGAACCTTTTACCTCTTGGCTGGAAAACAGTTTACCGGCAGCCATCAAGCAATCCAGGCAAGTTGCCCGGGTACACAGTGTTTAATTTCCAAACCAGTTATAAGTTTAACAAAGAGTGGACAGCAACAATGCTGATTAACAATGTGTTTGATAAGGAATATTTCAGTGCTGGGCGTTTAGGGGTGAACCCATTTTCACCCAGTATTAACGGTGCAATTGGTCCAGATGGTTATAACCACAATTCTGGTGATTGGCTCACTACAAACTTTATTGCCCCAGGTGCGCCACGTGGCGTTTGGTTTAGTTTGAATTGGCAGTTTGACCCCAATTCCAAACCAAGTTTTTAACACACTCATTTGAATCAAGCCCGCACAACAATGTGTGGGTTTGGTTGACCCCAGTTGATAGCTATTTGGTTGATAGCACCCTGCATTGGTTGTAATAAACCAACACTCAACAACACGCTAAACAAATATGTAAATAAATCATAATGTTATAGATGCATGACTTTGGAGCGATTATTGCATTAGGGTTAATCATTTAGGCATTGAGTACATAAATGAATAGCTCGCTAATGTGGAATGGAATCAATTTAACATGGGCATACCATGATTTATTGCCTTCTATTTTTAGACGGATTCATTGCAAGCATTTAGCATTTGATATTTTGCATGATGCGCTGGTGAGGTTTGCGCTGGCCAAAAACGAGCAGAGGCATGCACAGCCAGAGGCTTATCTCACAACGATTGTGCGCAATTTGCTGATTGATAGTCATCATGAAGCCGCGATGTTTGTGCCTATGTATATTGAGTCAGGCAATGAGTCGAGTGGTGATTTTGATCATCTGCATAGTGCGTATGCCGTTGAGGAGCTTTCGCCATCCCCGGAACGTCTTTTGGATATTCAGCAGCGGTTGCAACTGCTGCAAAAAATCATTGATAGCCTACCGCCCAAATGTAGAGATGTGTTTTGGATGTTCCGCATTGAAGGTATGTCACAGAATGCGATTGCTGCGCATTATCAAATCAGTGTGAATATGGTGGAGCGACACATCATCCGCGCACTTGTGGATTTAAGAGCCGCCAAAGCGTTGATCTATCCATAAGCCATTACTACCCACAATTTATGTCCAGCACATTATTCAGTTCGCTCAAGCGTTCAACCACACAACAAAAAATCACAGAGACCGCAGTGAAGTGGTTTTTACGTATGCGGGATGCAGAGCCCGATCATCCTGAAAGAGGACGTTTTGAAGCTTGGCTAATGGCTAGTCGCACACATGCTGATGAATATCATGCAGTGGCGGATGTTTGGCAAGATTTTGATAGCAAAGAGAATTTAAAATCGTTGGCCAATGCGGTGACGCAAAAGCAGTATTACGAACAAGTCACGCGTACCAAAAGAACACAAAAAATGGTCAGCAATCTATTGGGTATTGCCTTGATTGCGGTGACCAGTCTATTAGGCGTTGCCGGTTACGAGCGCTGGCAAGCTACCCCTACCATGCAGATGGCACAAGTGACCAAAGTGGGCGAGCAGTTGAGCCAAACATTGGAAGATGGCAGCTCACTCTTTATTAACGGCAATAGTGATGTCAGTGTGACTTACTACCGCAATAAACGGTTGGTGAAACTGAACCGTGGTGAGGTGATATTTGAAGTGACAAAAGATGCTGATCGGCCCTTTATTGTCGATAGCGGTTACGCGAAGGTAACAGTGCTGGGTACGCGCTTTGCTGTGAACCGCTTAGCGCAATTGGTACGCGTGAGTGTGGACCATGGCCGTGTGCGCGTAGAGTCGCTACCAGACCCTGAAAATCACAAGGTAGTGGTGTTACATGACGGCCAAGTGGCGGAAATTAAAATGCGCAATAACCCAGTGATTGTGCAGCGTAGTGCCGCCGAGGCATTTAATTTTAAGCAGGGCGCACTGAATTTTGAGTATGCCGGTTTGGATGAAATAGCCGAAGTGCTCTCGCGCTACCGCAAGCCTGCGGTACAGGCAACACTCATGCCCTCGGGTAATCCGCATGTCACAGCCGTGGTGAAAGTAAAGGACATTGAAAAGTTCTTATGGAGCTTACCGGAAATCACATCTGTCACGTTGCAGTCCACCCCAGAAGCAACATGGCTAAAAGCGCAACCGCAAAAATAAAAAATAATTGAATTAAGACATCAGGATTTTTTTGCCTGCTTGGTTATAGCAGTACAAGCACATTTTTAATCACAGGCAAATTATGAAAACAGTTCTAGGGTGTCATCGACCCACATCGGCAAGCGCGGTAGTGCGCACAAGCTATCTGGCAGTGCTTGCTGCGCTGTTGAGCTTGTCAACCTATTCTGTCCCAGTCATCGCGGCTGGAGAAAAGTTAAATACCACATTGCCTAGTGATGGCATGACTGGCAGGGTGATGAATGTAGATATTCCCTCGCAAGCACTTGCGGCCTCACTACAACAGTTTGCCAATTATGCGGGTGTCAGCCTTAGCTTTGATAGCAAAATCACCACTGGAAAAATTGCACCTGCCGTTAAAGGGTATATGACTGGCAGTGAAATTCTGAATCAGCTACTGACTGGAACGGACTTAGAAAGTGTGTCACGTGGCGATAGCATCATCATCAAACGTAAAGATAAAACGCAATTAGAACTGAAAGAAACCAAGGTAAGGGCCAAACGTTTTTACGATGTTGGGCCAATGCCCGGATTGAATCTGACCAAAGAGCAGATTGCCGGAAATATTCAAAGCATTACCGCTAAAGAGATTAAAGAAGCACATGCCTTGAGTTTGTCTGATCTGATGAACTCCAAACTGCAATCCGTCAACGTCAACGATTATCAAGGCAACCCATTTCAAATGGATGTGAGCTACCGCGGTTTTACCGCAGGCCCACAAATTGGTACACCGCAAGGCTTGTCCGTGTTCTTTGATGGCGTGCGCGTTAATGAGCCATTTGGTGATGTCGTCAACTGGGACATGATTCCATTGAATGCATTGGGTGGCATGGATGTGTTTCCCGGCTCTAACCCTTTATTCGGCCTCAACACATTAGGTGGCGCTTTGGTCATGCGTACCAAAAGCGGTTTTACGGATGAGGGAGTTTCTGCCGAAGTGCTCGCAGGCTCTTATGGGCGCAAGCAATTACAGGTCTCCGGTGGTATTAACAATGCAGATAAAGAAGAAGGCAGCTGGGACCTTGGTGATTTTGCGGCATTTGGTGCCGGTAACTTTTTTCTGGAAGACGGTTGGCGCGATAACTCACCAAGTGAAGTGAATCAAGCCTACGGCAAGCTGGAATGGCAAGGCGATAGAGCGTCACTCGCGCTGTCCGGCTTAGGCGTCATCAATAAGCTCAAAGGGAATGGCACAGTGCCGCAAGAGTTGTATCGCCAAGATGCAAGCGCGGTATTTACCTCGCCCGATGAAACGCAAAATAAGCTGTTTCAACTCAAGCTTGCTGGTATTTTTGATGTGACCAATACCTTTAACATTACCAGTCATGCGTATTACCGTAATAGTAAACGCCACTCCACAACTGGCGATATTATTGACTTGGAAAACTTTCAGCCGGATGGAACCTACAGCCATGAGGGGACGCGCTTACCTGGCACTGGTAAAAATATTCACTGTGCATACGCGGATGATAACAGAGACGGCATCCCTAATTATTTTGTGGTGAGTGAGGCTAATTATATGCCGTTCCTCATTAGTGCTGGTACGGGCGGTGGGTTTGATATGTCGCTCACTCAAAATGAAGGTAGCGTGGTTGTTCCAGAGCCAGTGATTAACGCTTTGCAAACGATATTTGCAACTGGTGTATACGATGTATTTGTGAATCCGTATATCCAAGGAACTGATGACTTGCCATATGGCGCAGGTACTATCAGTAGCTTTATGGATTTTCCACAATCAAGTAGTGGTATGCCATATCTTGATGCCGATGGTACGACCAGTTATATATTTGCGCATGTGCCAGTCAATGCAGATGTATGTAGAACAGGGATTAATGGCTATTGGAATCAGGGCATGATTGCTGCCGAAGGTGGTGGAGTCTCTAGAGATGGTGCCTTGGGTGCTGAACCATATACTGGCGTGATTGAAGGCACGCCTACTGCGATTACTACCGACTCCAATATCCAGCAGGTAAGTAAAGGCTTAGCGTTACAGCTTAACTGGAATACCGATTACCATAAATTTATGGTGGGTACGTCCATCGATAAGGCGACTTCCAGCTATGTGGGTAAACAGCGTTTAGGTACCTTGGATGAGAACCGCAACGTAATCAATGACCCCAATTTATTGGGTGAGGAATATTACTTCGCGGATCATGATGCGACCATCAATGATTTTGCCGGAAAATCCAGTACGCGCAGTGCTTACTTTAGTGAAACATGGACACCGACACAAACCTTAAACTTTTCATTTTCAGCACGTTATAACTATACCAATATCATCAATAAACTCGCGCCTACCAAGGCAGATCGCACACTGACGGGATTAAGGTATTTAAACCGTTATGCCTATGGCATTATTTGTCCGGGCACGGATTTGTCGGAGTGTCCTTACAGCCTAGATGCGCCTATTCCAGCCGAGACCTATTTCAATGAATTAGTCATGGCAGGGCTTTTCCCTAGTGGGCTAAATCTGCTGGAAAAGTCCGCAACGGAGAAATTTAGCTATCACTCGTTGAATCCTTCCATTGGTGCAACTTGGCAAGCCAAACCTAATTTGAATCTGTACGCTAACTGGAATCAAGGCACGCGTGCGCCATCCGTGATTGAGTTGGGCTGTGCCTACGATGCAACGCTGGTGATCCCCACTGATATTTACGGTAACCCTACCAGTACCACAGCAATCCCACGCAGCTTGGCAGAAGGTCGTGGTTGTAAGTTGCCCAGCTCGCTATCCGGCGACCCTTATTTACCACAGGTGGTTGCACAAACCTACGAGGTGGGTGCGCGTGGCAAATTCAATGATTTCTTGGAGTGGAACGTATCCGCGTATCGCACCAATGTACGGGATGATATTTACTTAACAGCATTAACGGGCGATTTAAGTTTCTTCCAGAGTATTGGTGATACGCGACGCCAAGGGATTGAGTTTGGTATGGCTGGGGAATATGGAAAATCTGATTTCCGGATGAACTACTCTTTAACTGACGCAACGTTTCAATCGCACTTTAAAACATTTAGTACAGCCAACAGTACCGCAGTCAGAGACCCATTCTTTGGGCCGATTAATGTGATTGATGTGAAGCCGGGCAATGTGATGCCAGGTGTGCCATTTAATAACTTCAACTTTAACTGGGGCTATAAATTAACCCCTAACCTCAAACTCAATATGAATATGGTGGCGCATAGCCGTTCATATTTACGCGGGAATGAGAATAACGCGCATACGCCAAACTTACCAAGAGTGACAGCCGATGGTATCGGGCGCGGTACTGGTGGCGTGATAGGCAATAATTATTCTGGTACCGCACCCGGTTATGCCGTCCTGAACATGAGCGGGCGTTATAACTTTGGCAATGGCTGGGCTGCGTCGCTAATGGTGAATAACGTGTTGGATAAAAAATATTATTCTGCCGGGCGTTTGGGGGTGAGTCCGTTTGCACCTTCTACCTATGGCGCTATTGGGTCTAGTGGCTTCAACTACAACTCCAATGAGTGGATTTCATCGCAATTTATTTCCGCCGGTGCGCCAAGAGGGGTCTGGGCAAGCCTGAGTTACGATTTTGATGCCACCCAAAAAGGCGAACTACCGTCCTCTAACATCACCAGAATTGAGCCAGATACGTTAGAGGCGGCATACGTTGCTCGTCCAAGTTCGGAAGAAGTGGCATTGCTGAAGCAAATCGATGAACTGCAATCACAACCAGTCACACAACGCACGCCTTATGGTGTGGAAATGGCCAAGCATCAAGTGAAGCTGGCGGTTGAAGCTTGGAATATGGCTATGCTGAATAACAATGCTGATGCGTATATTCAAAGCTATTCTGCAGGGTATGCGCCACCGGGCACTAGCCATAATGGATGGGCCGATGAGCAGAAAACGTTGATAGGCACAGAACAAGTGCAATCTTCAGCGCTCAGCGACATTGTGGTTGCGCCAATGGGCAAGAAACTGGCGGCGGTATTTACGCAAACAGCATTGCGTGCAGGGCAGCCAGTGGTCATGCGTAAAGTGCTGACATTTGAACAAAAAGAAGGGCAATGGAAGATTGTGCGCGAGCGCAACACCTCGCCTAGCTATCTTGATGTGAAATCAACCAAACCTATCAATACCTCCATGAACAAGAAAACACGTCAATCTGATCGTACGGATAAAGGTAAACAAGTGGCGACGAGAAACTTACAAGTCAGTGGGTTGGAAAGTGCAGGGGTACAGTAATGAATCATACGCAGATGTTTGAACAAAAACGCTTACTGACCCATGTGCTATTGGCACTCACGGTGATGATCCCAAGTATGCCCGTGATGGCGGCATGCGTAGATAACGGAGATGGTACGTATACATGTAGCGGCACTTCTACGGTGACGGATGGTTTATCGCTAGGTAGTTTTATTATCGATAATACGGCAGCGCCTGCAACGTTCACTAATGTGACGACAGACCCAAACTTTACCATTTCGCCAGTAGTGCTAGACCCGGATTATGGCTATGTGGTGACGCCTGGGGAATATGGATCTATTCTTCGCAATACCGCGACTACTGTAGGTGTGTTGAGTACCGTTGAGGCAAATGGCCCCAATGCCGTTGTCATTAATAATGTTGCTGGCAACATTGAAATGATCGGGGATCCAGCACGCGCATTTACTGGCAATTGGAGTAATGATGCTAATGGTTTACTTTACAGTGATGGTGTACTGGCTGGCTATATAGCAGCTGTGCGTGCCGGAGCCAGTGTCTCATCACTTACCGTGAATAATCAATATGTTGATGACGGTGTATCGTATCCGAATCGCTATGCCTATTCTGGGTTAGATAGCGTGATATCAGCCACTGGGCCATACGCAGCAGCGATTTTAAGTAACTCCGCGTTGTTGACGGTCAACAATACTTCGTATATTGGTCACCCTGCTTATGGTGGCGGTAATATTATTAGCTACGCAGGCGCCACTTATACACCTCCTGCCGTGCAAGATGGCACGCAGCAGGCTACCAATGTCATTGCTGGTACAACCATTATCAATAACATATCGTTGAGAAGTGTCACTAACCCTAAAAATCTTGGGGCTGCTAACCTTGGCTCCATTGGGGATATTTATGTCGTAGATCGTAACCCTATGACCGCCGCTGCATTAGAGCAAGATCCGAGTCTGGCACTTGCTATTAACCCGGATGAAGTAGGGCCAAGAAACAGTGTGATTAATAACATCGGGCTGGCATTAGAGAGAATCCCAAATACTGCAGAAGGCGAGTTTGCGCAGTTTGGTGGGATCTATATCAATAATATCTACTTAGGCTCAGGTAATCACGAGGTGAATAACGTCAATGCCTATATCAATAATATTTATGTAGATCAAACAGATAGCGAAGTGGTCAGTGTGGTGGGCGGTGTGCCAACTACCCTTTACAGGGTACATGGTGATCGCGTATTTACGCTCAATTACCTACATGAACCAGCAGCGATCGGGACAGCGCGTTTGGGCAGTGTGGTCGTCAATGATGTCGTGGGGGCAGTCAATACCTTTAACATTGTGACGACAGACGCTAATTTTAATACAAACATTCAAACGAACGGGCTTGGCACCAACACGCTCAACTATACCTGTATTGCTCAATACAGATGTAACAATTGGCAGATTAACTTTACCGGTATGACAGCCTTTAATACCTTCGGGCAAAAAACGCTGCGGCTAGAGCGTGACGTGACTGTTTCTGGTGATATGACCATTAATAGCCCCGTGATTTTATATGCCACCAATGCATACACGCCACCCATTAATATCACTATCAATGCTGCCAATGTGGTGGTTTCAAGTAGTGGTACTTTAATGGCAGACCCTGGTAATAGCGATGTCCCTGAAGCATCAGGATTAGTGGGTAACCAAGCGATTGGCGATATTGTCGGTAATTTAATCAATAGCGGTACCCTCAACTTAGGCAACGCCATTCTGGATGTGAGTGGTGATACCACCATGAACGCGAACTCGGTATTACTGCTGTCCGTTGGGCCAAGAGGTGCAGGGCTTATCAATAGTACCGGTGCAACCAACTTTGATAGCAATAGCCTGTTGATACCCGCCAGCAAAGTAGGCACACGCGTGTTAGATGGCAATGAATATGTGATTGCCACCAATGTGAATGGATTGCCCATGCTGCAAAATGGCGATGGCTTTTTGCAATGGATGTTACGTGAAGATGCTGGCAACTTAATCATGACGGCAGATGTGGCTGTGCCAGATTTCTTAAGGCCACTCGTCACCGAAGGCGCGGCCAATGCTGTAGATGCGTTCTTTAGTTACACAGGCGATAACAAACAGGCCGTCAAACTACAGGCAGACTTAGCATTTGTGAAAGGGATTGATGTGATTCGCTCCGCTGAACGTTTACGCCCAGAAGTGAATGACGGCAGTATTCGCATGGTGCTTGGCAATACCGACAAGCTGTTCAACATGACCACCGCGCGCATGGTGGATGGCTATTTAACGCAACACTATGCCAGTAGAGTGCCAGTGCGTTTGGCCAAAGCGCAAACCAATAGTGCAACAGATGCTACGGAGGGTGGTGCATCGCCCGCAAACCTTGGCATTTGGGTGCAAGGTTTTGGTGACCGTGGCGTACAACAGCGCATGGATCTAGGCGATGGCTATGAGTTTTCATCCGTTGGATTTTCTGCAGGTATAGACCGTGATGTAGAAGTGGTTGGCACGGATATGCGCTTAGGGTTCGCCGCAGGGTATGCACGCAGCAATATCGTCAATACTGGGCATACCGTCAATAATCGTATTGATGGCAATAGTTACTTGGTGGCGGCTTATGGCTCTAAGGCTACTGAAGACTTTTACCTAAATGCAGCACTGGGTGTAGGGCGCAATACTTACGAAAGCCGCCGTCAGTTATTTGAATTTAGCTCGGTGGGCGAGCGCGGCGGCTGGCAACTTTCCGGGCGTGTTGACGCTGGTATGCCCATGGCATTTTCTGATGATGTTACGTTTATCCCGATGGCGGCGTTGGATTACAGTTTTGTCAGGGAGGATAGCTATAAAGAAAACACAACAGTGTCCAGACCACTCACTTATAGAGCGCCAGGTAGCCCATATGATTCTGGCGTTACGGAGAATGGCATGCAGGTATTCCAAAATGTACCAGCGCCGACTAACTTGGAAGTTGAAAGTCGAAACTTTAAGTCATACCGTGGTGGGCTGGGTGGCAAATTGGTGTACGCCATGCAAGAGCCTACTTGGGGTGCGGAGTTAGAGTTACACGGCATGTATCGACATGAGTTTGGTGATATTGCGCCCGCTACACAAGCTAGATTTGTGGTCGGCGGCAACAGCTTTGTCAGCCCGGCGATTCAGCCAGTACGTGATGACTTTGTATTTGGCGGCAGTATTCGACTCAGCAGTGATGACGAAAATGATCAGATCACATTCTTTACCAGCTATGACGCCAATATGCGTGAAAAGTATTTTGGACAAGCGGTATCGCTAAGCTTGCGCTATGACTTTGACAAGGCTGGTGAGTACAAACAAAAAGCCAAGTTAAAACTAGCAGAAATGATGGCTAAACGAGGCGGGCCCAGCGCCGAAGTCATGAAGTCGATTCAAGAGAGTCGGGCTGCGCAGTCAGAAAGCTTGGGTGTCGTCGTCGATCCTCAAAAAGCAAAAGAAATACAAGCAATTGATACGGCGATTAATAACTGGGCGAGTGCGCTGAGTAACAAAAATACAGATATTTACTTTAATACCTATGCAGCCAATTTTATATCGCAGGAAGGTAGCTCTCGCCAACAGTGGGAACGTAAACGCAGAGTGGAAATAAGCAAAGCGTCCAATACAGCGATTCAATTATCAGATTTAACTATTGAGGCTGAAGGTCCGCAAGCATTGGCCGTGTTCATTGAAACCATTCACGATGGTCAGCATAAGGTTGCGACCGAAAAGATTCTTGAAATGGAAAACAAAAATGGCAGATGGCTCATTGTGAGTGAAGACAGCGCTGCGCATGAGTAATTCAGGGCGTTTGCAAGCGCTTTTAGCGCAATAAATAAAATTTTTTGAATTAACACATCAGGGTAATGCGTGGTTAAACCGACATAGGTAATAAGAACCCGTGTTTTTAATAAGAGGTTCGCCTCACTGACACTTTTTACAGAATGGAATATGGCTATGAATATGACGTTGGATATTGTGAATTTGGTATTGTTGTTTCTCGCTATGCTTTCAGTTTTGGTGTGGGGCGTGGTTATCTACAAAGGTTGGGCGTTTTACAAAATCAACCAACAAAACAAGTATTTTGCAGATGCACTTAAAGAAGTGAAACATTTGCGCGGTGTGGTCACCATTGCAAGAGATGCACAGGGCAGCTTAGCAAGAGTATGTAAAGCTGGCTTGGATGAATTGTTTCATACGCAGCACGATGTCAGCTTAGTCAATAAACAATACCAGACAGACATGGTGTTGCATGCTTTGCGTAATCAGGTATACCAAGAGCAAAGCAAGCTGGAAAGTGGATTATCTGTGCTGGCCAGCATTGGCTCTACGGCACCGTTTATTGGTTTGTTTGGTACCGTTTGGGGCATTATGCATGCGCTTAAAGATATTTCGGCCACTGGTTCTGCTGGGTTGGATGTAGTGGCCGGCCCGATTGGGGAAGCGCTGATTGCTACCGCGATTGGTATTGCCACCGCCGTACCCGCCGTGTTGGCGTATAACTACTTTTTACGCAAGCTCAAAACCAGCAATGCGCAGATGGATAACTTTGGCGATACATTCCAATATCTCATCATGAAGTCCGGTTTAAGGGAGTAATTCAACATGGCGATGCTCACTAACGATAACCAAGACAGCATGATGAGCGAGATTAATGTGACGCCATTGGTGGATGTCATGCTGGTACTGCTCACCGTGTTTATTGTCACGGCGCCCTTATTGATGAATGCGGTATCGGTCAAACTGCCCAAAGCCTCCGCGGAACCAGTGTCCACACAAATCAAATCTGCGCACATTAGTATTACGCAACAAGGAGACCTGTACTTGGATGAAGTCAAACTGAGTCAACCCGCCTTAGAGACTGCGTTGCAGCAATCTGCCAAAGTGCCCGATTACGCGGTCGATATCATGGCTGATGAGAAAGTGGAATATGGCGTGGTGGCAAAAGTCATGGCAGCGATTCAGCGCGCGAAAATAGCCAAATTCACGTTTGTCATGATGCCGGATGTTAATAGTACTAATCTGCCAAGCACGGACCTGCTAAGTACAGATCTGCCCAGTGCAGAGCCAAGTATAAACCACTAGGAGCTTGCATGACTTTTGGCAAGCTATCCCATCCGCATGATGATTCGTTAGACTTTTTAGAGAAGCAGCCCACGCCAGTATTAGAAAAAGACTATCAACTGCGTTATGCGTTACTGCTATCGCTCGTGCTGCATATTACGGCTTATTTTTGGTTGCCTTACCTCAAGCAAACTCCGCTACCCAAGCCCACACGGTTTGAGGTAGAGCTCAGCAATCTGTTAGCACAAGCCCCTAGTCAGCCAGCCAGCAACCCTGCACCAGCTCAGCCAAAGCCGGTGCAAGAACCAGTGACGCCTCCTGTACAAAAGCAAGTGGTCAAACCCACGCCAGTAGTCAAGCCACGGGAAGTCACGCCCGTATTGACAGCCGAATCACCGGAAGCCTCAGCAGACTACGAGGTGCCAACGACACAGGCAAAACCGAGTGAATCGCAAGCGAGTACGAATACACCACAAAGCAGTACTACATCAACAACAGCGCATGCAAACAGTGAGGCCAGCAATAGCGATAGTACTAAAACCTCTGAGAATGCAACACCTTCGGAGGCCAGTCCAGAAGAGGCCTGGGATGGCTATGGTCAGCAGCTCCAAGATTTGGTCGGTAAAAATAAAAACTACCCTGCCATCGCCATCCGACGCAACTGGGAAGGCACGGTCAAACTCCTCGCCAAATTTGTTGCGGGCAGGTTGGTGGATGTGACGATTATGGAGTCTAGCCAGCGTCAAGCGCTGGATGATGAAGCAATGCGCATGTTAAAAAAAGCGGTGGCGCAAATCCCGGTAAAAGGGGCGCTGGCCAGTAAAAACTTTACCGTGGTGGTGCCGGTAGACTTTAAGCTGAATTAATAATTAGTTAATGGTAGTTACCGGCCCAAATGAGAGGTATTACTAAAATTTACTGAATGTCTCAAAAGTCCCCAAGCTGACGTTGGAAGTTTTAATCACCTCGCCAAAATTTCTATAAAAATTTTATTTATTTAAAAATTTGTTATGGCAGTAATCAATAAATTGTCGTATTCGGAATGGGATTTGAGTTCTTTCTGTGTAATACATATAGATCCCCAATCTTGCAGTTGTTCCTTCTGGAATTAATCTAATTAACGCCCCTGTATCAAGTTCTTGCTTAACAAGATATTCACTTAACTGCCCTATACCTAATCCAAGTTTTACTGCATCAATCTCAGCTTCAATGTTGTTGAATCTGGCAATTGCTGGCACGTGCACATACGTAAGTTCCCCATCTACCTGTATTTCCCATGGCATTTCTTTGCCAGTTTGAGGATGCAGGAAGCCTGTGCATCGGTGATTTTGAATGTCTTCTATGTTGGATGGTATTCCGTACTCCTCAAGATAAGATGGCGCTGCGCAGATAACAGATACGATGTCTCCCAGCTTTCTAGAAATTACGTTTCTTTCGGGCGAAAGCCCTGTCCTAAAACCGATATCTATTCTTTGACTGATGGTGTCTACAAAAGCATCACTCAGCATCAAATCAAAATGCACATCTGGATAAGACAGTTGAAACTCATGCATGAGTGGTACCAGAACTCGATTGCCGAATGCCAGGGGGGCTGCCAATCGAATGCGCCCACTCATGCCACGTTTATTTTCCTGGAGTTCGTCTAATGCATCGTTCAGCAATTGCATACCAGGGTTGGCATTTTGATATAAACGCTCTCCCTCTTCCGTTAAGCTCAGATGGCGTGTAGTCCTATGAAGAAGCTTCACCCCAAGATTTTTCTCTAAATGCTTAACGGACTTGCTTACTGCCTGTGGAGACACACCTTCATCAATGGCTGCTTTTCTAAAGCTCAACTTATTAGCTACGGCTAAAAACATGGTTAAAGAACGGGTTAACTCCATATAAACAACCTTTAGTTGATAATTAAACAATTATATTGTGTATTTTATTGGTAATCCAGAATAACTATGATGGCTCCCATGTACTGCACTTCGCAGCACATTTAAACAACAGGAGAACATCATGAGTACAAATTCAAAGGTATGGTTTATTACTGGCGCATCAAGAGGTTTTGGTGCATTAATCGCTAAAGATGCGTTAGCACGCGGCGATAAGGTGGTTGCTACGGCTCGTAACCCACAAACTGTCATTAATGCTTTAGGCAGTCACCCTAACTTGTTGGCATTAAAATTAGATGTTACCAATGAGCAAGCTGCCATTGAGGCGGCAGAACAATCTATCCAACAATTTTCACGTATTGATATTCTTGTTAACAATGCCGGTTATGGGTTGCTAGGAGCAGTTGAAGAATCAGGAGATCAAGAAGTAAAAGATTTATTTAACACCAATGTTTTTGGGGTGCTGAATGTTATTCGTGCAGTTGCACCATATATGCGCAAACAGGCTAGTGGTCACATCATTAACATTTCATCAATAGGCGGCTATGCCTCTTACCCAGGTTGGGGAGTGTATTGCGCTACCAAGTTTGCAGTAGAAGCGCTTACAGAGTCACTGGCATATGAGCTCCAACCGTTCGGAATCAAGGCTACAACTGTCGAACCAGGCTTCTTCCGTACAGATTTTTTAGATAGTACCTCACTTGTTTCTACCAAGAAAAATTTTGCAGAATATGCTGAAACTGTGGGAGCTATGCGTGACTTTGCAGCATCAGCTAATCATGCCCAGCCAGGCGATCCTACTAAGTTATCCAAAGCAATCTTGGAATTAGTAGATAGTGAGAATCCTCCTTTGAGATTGCCACTAGGCTCAGATACCGTCCAAAAGATCACTGAAAAAAATCAATTCGTTCAGAAAGAGTTGGATGCCTGGAAAGACCTAGCTGTTTCTACTGACTTTGTTTGAACTACATCTCCAGCACTTTAGTGCTGGAGATTGTTAACCAATCGAATATGAAAATTTTAATGAAAGGATACATTATGAAAAGCACCTTACTCATTATCGGATCTGGACCAGGTATTGGCTTGGCTACAGCTCAACGGTTTGCTAGAGAAGGTTACGAAGTTGTGTTGTCTTCACGCAATCTTAAAAACCTGCAAGCTCAGTCTGCAAAGTTGAGTACATATGGGGTAAAAGCAACATTAGAAGTCGCTGATGCTAATGATTCAACCCAGATTGATAACTTGGTAGCTAGATTAGCTAATAAGACTCGTCTCACAGTTCTCTATAACGCTGGCGTGCTTCGCTATGATGAAGCGGGCAATCTTAAGCCCATGACATTGACTGATCACTCCAGAGAGCAGCTGGAATCAGACATCAATATCAATTTGACGAGCGCTTTAGTTGCGGTACGCGCAGCAGAAATTGGCATGTCACTTCAGAACGAAGGTTCCATTTTTATAACAGGAGGCGGCTTTGGCATCAATCCATCTCCCGACTTTCTGCCTATCAGTATTGGCAAAGCTGGCATTCGAGCTCTCACAAAAGGCATGTTCGAGCCGCTCAAAGCTAAAGGTATACACATTGGCACAGTAACGGTTAGCAAGCTTATTGATTCAGACTCGCAAGAATCCCGAGATGTAGCAGACATATTTTGGGATATGGAATCCTCTCCCAAAGAGGCTTGGGTTTGGGAACGAGTTTACGGCTAATCAATTTAACGGAGAAGTATCATGAAAGCACTAATTGTTATCGCTCATCCCGAGCCTCTAAGTATGAACCATTCAATGATGGCAGTGATGACTGAGCAGTTGATGCTCCATGGATGGTCAGTTGAAAAATCTGATCTTTATGCTGATGGATTTAAAATGGCTCCTTCTCCAGCTGACTTCAATCAAAGAAGCAACCCCATGCGTTTTTCCTTGGCTCATGAACAGCGTAATGCAAGTGTATCCAATAGCTATCACCAAGAGATATTAAGTCAGCAAAATGTTGTGAAAGACGCTGACTTAATCATCTTTCAATTTCCACTTTGGTGGTATTCGGTTCCAGCAATACTCAAAGGCTGGGTGGAAAGAGTGTTGAGCAATGGTTTTGCCTATGATGATGAGCACATGTTTGAAAACGGCTTGTTAAAAGGTAAACGTGCAATGCTCTCTTTGACAACCGGAGCTACTAGAGAAGAGCTGATTGCTGATAGCAAGTACACGGGATCAATTGAGCAAATGCTGAAGCCTTTCATTGGCGGAGTTCTAAAATTCTGTGGAATAAATTTGGCTTCGACTTTTATAGCTCCAGCCGTGAGTCGTATGAACAAAAATGACATCGAGAATATGTTCAAAAGTTTACGTTTAGAAATTGACCGTGTTGTAGCTAATTATCCAAATGAAAATTCGATTGAATCTACCAATGCATCTTTATTTGAAACTATTTAAAGGATAAAACATGAAAAAGAAATTAACTTTAGTTGCATTTATATATGCAAAACCTGAATGCAAAGACGAGTTGGCTACTAGGCTGAAATCGTTAATTGACCTTAGTAGATCTGAGCCAGGATGTATCAATTATGATTTACACCAATCTTCAGATGATCCTACAGTATTTGTTATGTATGAAAATTGGTATGATCGAAGCGATTTAGATCAGCACTTTAATATGCCATACATGCAGGAAATATTGAAAACTTTGCCTGATTTGCTACGGGCACCGCTGGAATTACATTATCTAGATATGCTATCAAAGCCAAGCTGAGAGACTACACTTTGAGATGTTTGACTTCGTAGATCTGCTTTGGGCCGATATCTGCAGTTTAAAAAACCTAAGCTTAGGGGACAGCTTTGTCCCCATCACCGCAGAATCCCCAAAGCAGACATTTAGCTAGGATTTAGATAACATTATTTATGTTGTAATTGTCAATTTACAGCGGATCTACTTATTCTTTTCCGCAGCCAGATATATACCCCCGTGATGCTAAGCATAACGATAGCTACACCCAGAACAGATACAAAAACTTTATAAGGTAAGCCCAGTATATTGGCCATGTGTAGCGTAAAAAGCCAAGTGGTGACAGTGTTCCCCTCATATTGCCCTGTCGGCAACAATAGTAATTTGAAGGCCCCAGTGTTGGCATCAATAAATAGTTGTGTTTGGCCCCCATGGTCTTGAATGTCTCGGCTACTGCGCACACGGTAATCGTAAACACCAAGGCTTTTATTATAGTAAAGTGATACTGCTCTAATTACCTTAAATCCTTGTGTTGTGGCTTTTTCTGCCATTAAGTTCTGAGCGATTTGTTCTGCTAGTAACCAGCCAATGTGTGGTGAGTTTGTAGTATCATCAACTGGTTTAAATTCTGTCCAATAGGCTTTGTACTCCATCACGCTTTGGGTGGCTTTGGTATATACGGTATCCCATAAGTTCATATACACACTCGACCACGCAAACGTAAGCAATATTAGCCATAGCCACAAACCACCTGAACGATGTAAATCAAAATTAAGCTTATAAGCATTTGCATGCCAGCGTATAAGCCATGCTGGTTTCCAGCGGGCAAGCCAGCTTTTCTTAGTGTGAATACGTTGACGCTTGATTGATAATGATTTTGCCGGAAAAGTAAGATACAACCCTATAAAGCAATCTAATGTCCAAATTAGAGCAATAATGCCCAGTGCCCACATCCCAAAATCTGACAAAGCGAGTTCGTAATGTAAGCGGTAAATAAAGGGCATAAAGTTAATCATGCCCTGTGAGATGGCTCCGAATTGGCGAAGCCCTAACTGCTCACCCGTATATGGGTTAATAAATATTTGGTTAAATGGTAGAGAATAGAGCTGATTGGTTTCAGGATTGATTTTGGGTGCTACGTACACAGCCCGTGACCCGATTGCACCCCACTGAACCCTGGTTGCCATTGCCTGCGGCTGTAACTGCTCGGCGCGTAAAGCTAGTTGTGCAAGGCTCATCATGGGTTTACCTTGCTGTTCGGTTGGGTAAAGCTCAGGGTTTATCCAGCCTTCCAGCTCCGGATAAAATGCAAGCAAACTGCCGGTGAGGCCAATAATGAGCAGAAAGCCTGCCATTATCAGCCCCAACCAACGGTGTATTACTACCCACAGTTTACGGTTCATTCGTTTTGATGTCTAAAAATCAAAACGAACTGTTGCTATTGCATTGGTAGGTGCATTTGGCAGATTGCTTGATGTGCTACGCAAGTAATAAAACTTCTCATTAAATACATTGTTCACATTGATTTGCGTAGTCACCTTGGTTTTATTTAACATAAACTTGTACGCAGTATATAAATCAACGGTCGTGTATTTGCCGTCGCTGTATGTATTTGCAGCATCGCCATAGCGTTGACCACTGCCAAATAACCCTCCACCTACAGATAAGCCAAGTGGTTGTGTACCAAATACGTTGTAATCTAACCATAAACTGTATTGATACTTGGGTGCGTAGGGTAAGCGGTTACCTTGATTGCCCCTACCGTCTTTAGTAATTTCTGTATCGGTTAATGCTAACGAGCCGATTGCACGTAAGTTATCTGTGATTTTGCCCTGCACATCTACTTCCAAGCCCTTACTCTGCGCTTCGCCTATAGCTTCGGTACGGTTGGCGTTAACAGGATTGGGGGTTGGGATATTCGTTTTAGTCAGATCAAACGCGGCAACGTTGACACTAAAGCGCCCATCTAAAACCTCTGCTTTCATACCTACTTCACACTGACGCGCCTCTTCTGGTTTGTATAGCGTATCGGCCTCATAGTTAAATGACATACCAAAGGATTCCGCACAATTGCCATACAGTGATAACCACTGCACGGGTTGATACAGCAAGCCTATGCGTGGTGTAGTTTTGCTGTCATTACGATGATATATATCCGTTGGGCTGTAGTAAGCAAATGATAAATCTTGCTTAACGTTATCGTGACGCAACCCAGCATGTAATTGCCATTGATCATTCAACTTAATTTGGTCTTGCGCATAGAACCCAAGGCTAGTGACTTTATAAGTTCCAAAGCCATCATAACTACCTGTGAGTAATGGGTCTAAATCGATATAGTTATTTTTGTAGGTAAACACATTTACACTGTCTACACTGCGATCAAATACACCGAAACTTAGACGAGAGTTGATGTATTCGGTACCAAATAGTAACTTATGCTTGATTGGCCCAGTTTCAAGATCACCAGTTACATTTGCCCAGCTGGTACGTGTTTTAAAGTGCTCTTCACCAATGTAAGTATTGCGATTGATATTGCCGCTTGCATCCGCATTACCAAAATAAATAATGTTTAAATCTCTATCTTGCACATTGTTGAATACGCCTGCAGCTAATTTCCAGCCATTATCAAATCGATATGAGCCGTTCAAGTCAGTGCTCATGCTTTTGTAGTCATCGTGATCATTTTGGTTAAAGCTACGGCTTCTGGGTACATCGGCAATCTTGCCGTTCACAACAGGCACACCACGGTCATACACCATACGGTCACGTTGTGGCTCCACGCTCAAGTTTATTTCCAACTTATCGTTTGGTCTAAACGCAAGCGCCATGGGTATAACATAACGGTCACTATTCGTCACATCACGATAACTATCTGTTTGGCTCCAGGCAGCATCAATGCGGTAGCTTAATATTCCTGCATCATCAATTGCACCTGTGGCACTGGCTTGCGTTCTAAAAAAGTCAAACGAGCCTATGCTTTGCTGAAATGAATATGCAGTTTCTTTTTGCGGTTTTTTGGTCACGATATTGATCAGACCACTGGGGTCAGTTGGGCCATACAACATTGAAGCCGGGCCTTTTAACACCTCAACACGCTCGACATTGGCCAGATCAAACCTGAGTAATGGGATGCGAATGCCATTGCGATACCCACTAGCAGTTTGTAGAAAGCCGCGAATGCTATATTGCTCCATTACGCCACCATACGAGTGCTGTGTTTGCACACCACTTACATTACGTATCACATCGGCAATTTTTTGAGCATTTTGTGTTCCCAGCACTTCCTCGGGCACCACTTGAATAGAAAGTGGCGTTTCAATTAATGGTGTGTCTGTTTTAGTTGCAGTGCTGGCGCTGTATGGATAAGCATCCGCAATTGATGAAGCCTTGACTTCAATCGTTCCCAATTCGATGGCGTCATCGGCAGCCCATAGGGGGTGAGATAGCGTAGTGAATGCACCCAACACGCATGTATGTACTAATCTGTTCATGTTGCTTCCCTTAAAAAATGAATAACCAACTCAGCTAGTGAGTTGTGAAAATTAACTTTTAAGCAAAAAGCGGCGGTGCGTGTGAGTGCGGTGGAAGAGAGGTGAAAACGCTATATAAAGGTTGTTCAATTACCGCTTGACGCTGAGCAACGGCTGTTAAAATCGAGACGATAATTGCATGTGATGGCACAATGGCTACATCAGATACAGAATGGCTGCAGAATGGGCAGTGCTCTAAATGATGCACTAACTCTTGATGGTCTGATTTAGAAGGCTTAATGTTAAATTCGGTCACTAGTTGCCGACCTTGCGTTGTCATGACTTGAATACTTACTTTACGGCCATCACTGGTACATACGTCCTGCGTGAAATTCCTACCAGACATGGCATTCAATGCATGCGAAATGCTGGGCGCAAAGCTTGCGAATACAATCGCCGCGAGAGCGATCTTGCATATCAATTGCTGAAATTTGACCGATAACATCCATGAATTTTAACATTTCTACTCTAAAAAAGATAACCGACCTTTAAGCTATGAAGGTCAGCTTATTCCTCTAAGCAGCCTCCAGTATGCTTAGTGGGTTAAAATTTATTGCCCACCTTACGTTTTACGTATTGAAACCACTTGCTTAACCAGTGTTCGAAATCATCCACATAGGTATAGGCTACTGGGATAATCAGTAGACTTAACAGTGTAGAAGTCAAAAGCCCACCTATCACAGCTACCGCCATCGGGCTTCTAAACGAGTTGTCCGCAGTGCCCATGGAAAGTGCAATCGGCAGCATGCCGGCGGTCATTGCAATGGTGGTCATGATGATGGGTCTTGCGCGCTTATGGCAGGCATCAATAAGCGCATCTAGGCGGCTCATGGCATGTTCACGGCGCGCCATGATGGCATATTCCACCAGTAGTATGGAGTTCTTGGTGGCAATCCCCATCAGCATAATCAGGCCAATCAGGGATGGCATGGAGAACGATTTTTGTGCAATCAGCAACCCCATAAATGCGCCGCCTAAGGAGAGTGGCAGTGCAACTAAAATGGTGATGGGTTGCAAGAAGTCTTTAAACAACAGTACCAGTACAAAGTAGATGCAGATGACGCCGGTGAGCATGGCTAGACCAAAGCTACCAAATAGCTCAGCCATCATTTCAGAATCGCCAACCTCGGTAAAACTCACGCCCGCAGGCAACTGTTGTAGGCTAGGTAATGCTTTGACTTCGGTACTGATATCGCCCAAGGCAGCACCAGACAGCTCAATATTAAATTGAATGTTGCGCGCGCGATCGTAGCGGTCAATCACTGCCGGGCCACTCTTCATTTCCAGCGTCGCCACTTGGTCTAAGGGCACTGCACCTTTTGCGCCGGGGATTGCCAGCTTGCCCAATACCTCTAGATCTTTTTTCGCTTCTTCGTTGAGTTTGACCACTATAGGCACTTGGCGCTGATCCAGATTGAGCTTGGGCAACGCTTGTTCGTAGTCACCTGCCGTGGCAATGCGCAGGGTCTCGCCAATGATAGAGGTGGTCACCCCCAAGTCGGCGGCTTTCGCAAAGTCTGGCGTGACCACGACTTCTTGTCGTACCAAAGATGCGCTTGATGCGATGTTGCCCAACCCTTGCACCGTACGCAAATCAGTCTCCAGCGCTCTGGCCGCTTGTTGCAAGGCCTCCGGATTGTCACCAGTCAGGGCAATGATGTATTTTTCCCCAGAGCCACCTAAGCCCACTTTGATTCTTGCGGCGGACAGTGCTTGCAAAGTGTTGCGCATTTCATTTTCAATGATTTGCTTTTTAGGCCGTTGTCCACGCGGGTCAAGTTGGATAGTGAGCGTCGCGTTACGTGTTTCACTTGCGCCGCCACCAGCAAATGGGTCGCTACCGGCGCTGCCACCGCCAATGGTGGTGTAAACGCTATTGATGTGCTTAACTTTAGCCAATATTAGGCGTGCCTGCTCTGCTTTGGCCGTGGTTTCTGCCAACGTGGCACCCGGCGCTAATTCGATTTGCACTTGGGTTTGAGAGTTGTCATCTGCCGGCACAAAACCTTTAGGCAGCAATGGCACCAGCATCAATGACATGATGAAAAACCCAATGGCAAACAAGATGCTGATGCTGCGGTGGCGGATGCACCAGCTGGCCAGCTTAAGGTAAGCCTGCATCAGACGGCTGTCTTTTTCTTCTTGTTGGCCGTCTTTAATTAAATAAGCCGCCATCATCGGCGTTAATAAACGCGCGACTACCAGTGAGGTAAATACGGCAATAGCTGCCGTCCAACCAAATTGTTTAAAGAACTTGCCCGGTATGCCATCCATAAATGCGGTAGGTAGAAACACGGCAATCAGCGTGAAGGTGGTGGCGACCACAGCCAACCCAATTTCCTCGGTGGCTTCCATGGCTGCTTGGTAAGGTGTCTTGCCCATCCGGATATGCCGGACAATATTTTCTACTTCTACAATGGCGTCATCCACCAAAATCCCCACCACTAGCGATAGCGCCAGCAAGGTGACGATGTTGATAGAAAAGCCAAGGTAATTCATGCCAATAAACGTGGGGATAACTGAAAGCGGCAAGGCGATGGCGGAGACAAAGGTTGCGCGGAAGTTGCGCAAAAATAACCACACCACTAACACTGCCAGCAGCGCGCCTTCGTAAAGCATGGTCATAGACGCATCAAACTCTTCTTGCACGGGCGCCACAAAATTAAACGCTTCGGTCAGTTCAATATCGGGGTGTGCTGCCTTCAACTCTTTCAACACTTTATCTACGCCGCTACCCACATCAAGCTCACTGGCGCCACGGCTACGGCTGACTTCAAACCCCAATACCTTTTTGCCGTTTAATAAGGCCGCTGATTTTGGTTCGGCATAGGTGTCTTCAATCTTGGCAATTTCATCTAACCGGAAGCGTCTGCCATCACTCAATGTAATCGTGGTCTCTGCTAAATCTTGTGCTGATTTAACAGTGGCAATGGTGCGTATGGGTTGCTCGCTCCCACTCAGTTTGGTCACACCGCCTGATGTTTCCATTTGCGTCATACCAAGCTGGCGTGAAATGTCAGCGGCTGAGGCGTTTAATGCCTGTAGTTTTTCTGTATCTAGCGCCACCCATATTTGACGGGTCACACCACCCACACGCCCAACACTGCCCACGCCTTTAACGGTGAGTAGCTTTTTGGTCAGCGTGTCATCCACAAACCAAGACAGTGCCTCGATATCCATCTTGTTAGACGCGATGGTGAACGCCAACACAGGCGAACTAGCTAAATCTAGCTTTCTGACAATCGGTTCGCGTAGATCGGTCGGCAAGTCTGCACGCACTTCCGATACCGCAGAACGTACGTCATCCACGGCTTCTTGCACTGGTTTTTCCAGCCTGAACTCGCAGGTGATAGTCACGCTACCATCTTGGATTTTGGTGGTGATATGGCGTAAGCCTTGTAGCTTGGCAATGCTGTTTTCAATCTTGCGGGCCACTTGGTTTTCAAGTTGGGTAGGGGATGCACCGGGCAAGCTGGCAGTAACCGTGACTGTAGGTAAATCCAAATCCGGGAAGTTTTGGATTTTCATGGCCTTAAAGCCCATGAGTCCCGCCAGCGTCAGCAAGATAAAGAGAATCAGGCTGGGTACCGGATTTTTAATGGCCCAGTTAGAAATATTCCAGCTGGTGGGCTCGGTGTGGCTTGGGGTCATATCATTCATAGGTATGCTTTAGAAAATAACGTAATGGCCGCAGTGTTAATGGGCAGCAGTCTCAGCAATGCGCACCAGATCGCCATCCGATAAAAATGCGCCACCACTGGCCACATAATTTGCGTTGGCATCCGGCAGGTCTAGGATTTCCACCAAATGGCCTTCTCTATTGCCCAGTGTGACTTTGATTTGGTGAATATGATGGCTGTCGTCTATCTGCATCAGATAATTAAAGCCATCACGCATCACAATTGCGCTGTAGGGCAGGGTGTTGGTCTCAGCCGCTGCCAATTGAATCTCACCTTTAGCAAACATCCCCGGTCTAGCCTGTTGATTAGGGATATCTACATATACCAGTGTGTTGCGGGTATTGCTGTCCGCAGTTGGCGCCAGTGTGCGCACTTTGCCAGTGATTTGGCTGCTGTCTGGCAAAGTGAGTTTAACGGCCATCCCGGCTTGCACTTTGCTGATGTTTTCTGCATTGAATTCACCACGCCATTCGATTCTGCCTAGCCTAATCAAGCGAAATAGCTCAAGCCCGGAAGAAACGACCTGGCCTACGGTAGCATCGCGTTTGGATATTACGCCGTTATCTGGCGCGAGCAGCAAGGTTTGTGTGCGTTTGATGTTCTGTGCATCCCAAGCTGCCTGTGCAGACTGAAAGCGTGCTTTGGTGCTGGCCTCTGTGCTCAAGTATTGATCCACTTGCTGCTTGCTCAGTGCGCCTGAGTCTTGAATACTGCGCGCACGTTGCGCATTGCCTTCCGCCTCAATCATCGCCGCTTTGGCTTCAGCCACATTGGCTTGTGCTTGTGCCAGATCTGCCTGTATGGTGCTGTCGTTAAAGCGCGCAATCACTTGCCCGCGCTTGACTGTGTCACCTACATTGACCAACACTTCTTTAATGGCCAGTCCGTTGACTTCTGCGCCAATGATGGCCTCCTGCCAGGCCGCGACACTGCCGTTGGCAATGATGGTTTGATGCATCATGGTGCGCTGCGGTTTTACTTGCTCAACAGTCAATGCGGGCTTGCCTACTGCTTGCGTGGTTTTGTCGGTATCCGCAGGGGTAGGCGCTGCGGCCTGATGGCTTATCAGTTGCTGAATGCCAACAATCACAATGCCCGCTGCAACTATCCAGAATAAGGTACGTAGGTATTTCTTTTTTTGTGTCGAGCTCATGAGGCTTCTTTCTTTTCGGCATGTGATTGATCAGATGCATTGTCCAAAGGTTGGGCTTGCTGTGCTGGGGATTGCCAACCACCCCCGGCGGCACGATAAAGGTTGAGCCAAGCATTGGCGCGCGTTTGCTGTAAGGTCAGGGCGTTTTTTTGTGCTTGTAATACATTGCGTTTGGCTTCTTCCACTTCTAGTTTGCTAGCAAAACCAGCCTTTTCTTTAGCCTCGGTAAGATGCAGGCTGGTAGCCAGTTTGTCTAAGCTCTGCAACACATCTTGCTGTCTTTCTCCGGTATCGTGCAAGTTTACCAATGCTGTTTCTGTTTCCTTTACAGCGTTCTGAATAGCACCACGATATTTGGCAGAAGCTTCAAGATAGCGTGCTTCGGCCGTGTCTTGCGTGGCTTTGAGCGCGCCGCCATCAAAGATAGGTAAGGTCAGCTGAATCGGCCCTAGCGACCATACTCGTCCTTTGCTTTCAAATGTCATATTGGTGGTTTTAAGCCAACCGATAGAACCTTGCAAACTCACACTTGGTAAGCGGTCTGCAACCGCCTGCTTGATATCTGCCGCTGCACGTATCACATCGACTTCTGCGCGATAAATATCCGGGCGCTGCCGTATGGCCGTGGCTGGAATTTCTTCAATCACGAATAAGCGGTCCAAATCCAACTGTGGCGTATTGGCTTCTGCAGTGGCGAGCTTTTGGCGTAATTCAGGCTCCGGATAATAGGTGAGTGCCGTCAGGTTTTTGACTTCCAGTTCGCATTGCGAAACTTGGTATTTGGCTTGTTGCTTTGCATCCATCATATTGGCGATAGCCGTAGATTGTTCGCCGGCATCTTTAAACCCGGCCTGATAAGCAATTTCTGTCAATTTGGCTGTGAATTCACTAGAGCTGAATACTTGATCCTGCAGTGTGGATTGTTGGCGGCACAAGACATAATTGAAATAACTGGTGGCAACCTCTGCCGCTACTGAGACGCGGGCTTCATGCCAGCTTGCATTGGCAGCATGCTCTTGGGCGATGGTGGCGTTGCGTAAAGCGCTATTGCTGCCGTATAAATCTAACTCCCAAGACGCTTGCAGATTGGCTTGATAAGTATTGGTTGGGCTGGTATTGGCAAATCCAAATCCGCCACCGCCGACTGCGCTACCACCCCCTTTGAGTTGCGTATTTTTAGGTTGCTGCAAGCTACGTGAGGCGCTTAAGGTGCCATCTAGCTTAGGCAGTAAGTTAGCGCCCGCTTTCACCCGGTTAGCACGCGCTTCGGCCATGTTGGCAACCGCGGTGGCGACATCCGGTGCTTGCATTTGGGCTTGAGTAATCAGGTCTAGCAGCACCGGATTAGGATATTGCTGCCAGAACTCATTCAGATGTTTAATCTGCCCTCCATGTGGCAGTGGTGCTTGCCATTGTGTGGGTGGTTGTGTCGCGGCAATGGTGTTGAATGGATTATATTTTTGGGTGAGCCCATCCAATAATGTGCAGCCGCTTAATATACTTGCGATGATGACCGGCGATAACCGTGAAATTAGCTGTTGCTGCATACCCGCCCCTTTCTGCGCGCAGTTTCAGCTTCTATCATGCCTATTGCAAACATCACCATGCGCTCAAGCATGATATCCAGCGCCGCTTCTGTTTCAATCAGTTGCGGACAAAGCTTTTCAATCACGTCACGCCCCGCAAATAAATGCACACCCATAGACACGATGCAAAACGCTAAACGATGCAAGTCGTCATCTGCGTTATCTAATCCCAAATGTTGTTTGAGTACGGTTAGTAGCGCTTGATGATGGGGGGTAATTTCGTTATCAATGGTATTTCGCCACAAACCAGTGGGCTCAATGATCTCGCGCATATGCAAGCGAATACACTGGCGAACCAGTTCGTTTTGCTTCATCGGTTCAACAAAGCCACTCAATAAGCCAGTTAATGCCTGCTCCAGTGACATATCCTGTTGGTCAAACAAAGGAATGTCATCGCTAGGGCAGCCCATTGGTTCGGTATAAGCAGCTTTGTACAAACCATTCTTATCGCCAAAGTAATAAGAAATAGCGGATACGTTGACGTTAGCGGTCTTGGCAATCTGCCGGACGGTGGTACGTTCGTAGCCTTGCTCTGAAAACAGCTTGAGGGCGGTCAGCAAGATATTTTCGCGTGGCTGAATGTCGGGATTGGGTGTGGACATTAAAAAATAAATCAAACGTTTGTTTTAAAAGTGTAGTGTAAATTCAAACAAGTGTTTGAATCAAGCGATTTTTTATGTTGATTGGAAGATGTTTGTAACGGGCTGATAACTAGGGCGCCTTGAACTTACGTGCCACCTTGAATCACTTTTATAAGTGCTGAGCAAGTAAATCACTCAGCCAATCCATCAAGATACGCACGCGCTTGGATAAATTGCGCCGATGTGGATACAAAATAGAAACAGGCATAGGCGGTGCTGTATAGTTTTTCAGCACCTCAACCAATTGGCCAGTAAGTAGATACTCTTGTGCGCCTAGTAGTGGTGCTTGCATTACCCCTAGCCCTGCGATGCATGCCGCTCGGTAAGCATCTGTGTTGTTTACAGTGATGCGGCTTTGCATAGAAACTTTCTGGCATTGTTGGCCATCCCAATACTCGAAAGCATCAAATTTTTGGCCACCACTCACGTTGTAATGTACTAGCAAATGTTTGTCTAAATCCTTCAACTCTTTGGGTTCGCCATGTGCAGCAATATAGGCAGGGCTCACAAAATTAGTTTGCCGCATCTCGCCTACTTTTCTCACAATCAGCCCGGAATCCGCAAGATTGCCAGTTCTAATGACGCAATCGTAGCCTTCCGCAATCAAATCGACATGCCGATCACTGCTATTCAATTCAATATGGAGGTTGGGGTACTTTTGAAAAAATTCCGGCAAATGAGGAATGACTAGCTGTCTGGCCATTGGGTGTGACATATCCACACGGATGACCCCTTGCACGCTGCGATCATCTGTTAAAAAAAGCGATGCCAGCTCATCTAGCTCACTGAGCACATCTTTGCCGCGCTCATAGAACAGCTGACCATCTGGTGTGAGTTGTACTTTTCTGGTGGTTCTGTGGAGTAACTGCGTTTCTAGCTTTGTTTCTAATTGTTGAATAGCTTGTGAGATGCTCGCTTTGGGTAAGCCTAATGCGTCTGCTGCGCGTGTAAAGCTGCCTAATTCGGCTACTCTTAAAAAGCGTTTAATCGCTTCGGTATTGTCCATATAGATACTGTTTATTGTTAATTTATTATGAACAGTGTAATCAAATATTGCATATTTATCACTGATTAATTAATCAATAGAATGACGTTCATTGATTCACAACCATAGGAGAAACAACATGCAAGTCAACATTGGACTGATTACAGGGGCAAGCCGTGGTCTTGGCAAAAATACGGCGTTGGCGATGGCTGCACAAGGGATTGATGTAGTGCTGACCTATCACAGCAAAAAAGATGCAGCGGAGGCCGTGGTGGCTGAGATCCAGCGCATGGGGCGCAAAGCAGCTGCTTTGCAGTTAGATGTGACGCATGCCAAATCATTTGCAGATTTTGCCGCGCGCTTACAGCAAGTGTTGCAAAGCAATTGGCAAACGGAACGGTTTGATTATTTGGTCAACAATGCGGGCACTGGTGTGACAGCACCTTTTGCAGAAACGACCGAAGCGATGTTTGATGACATGGTGAATATACATCTCAAATCGACTTATTTTTTAAGCCAAGCAATGTTGCCGCTGTTAAATGATGGCGGCCGCATTATCAATATCTCCAGTGGTTTAGCACGTTTTGCTTTGCCGGGGTACAGCGCATACGCCGCCATGAAAGGTGGTATTGAAGTGCTCACACGGTATATGTCCAAAGAGTTGGGCGCACGCAGAATCAATGTGAATACCGTAGCACCCGGCGCGATTGAAACAGATTTTGGTGACGGCTTGGTGCGTGATAACAAAGAAGTAAATGCTTACATTGCCTCTCAAACGGCACTTGGTAGAGTAGGGGTGCCAGATGATATTGGCCCAATGATTGCCGCTTTGTTATCGGAAAATAATCGTTGGGTAAATGCGCAAAGAATTGAGGTGTCTGGAGGGATGCTCATCTAATAAACGATAAAACGATAGCCCAGGCGAGATGCAAATGCTGTATGTATCTCGCCTAGGATTTGTATTGCAACTGGCTAACTATACTTATGCCAAATCAAAGCGATCTAAGCGCATGACTTTGTCCCATGCTTTTACAAAGTCACGCAAGAAAGCATGTTGTGCATCGCTGCTTGCATAAACCTCAGCAATAGCACGTAGTTGGGCGTTAGAGCCAAACATTAAATCCACCACCGTCGCTGTCCATTTAACTTTACCGGTTGCGCGATCCAAACCTTCAAATACGCCTTCAGCGCTAGATGATTTTTGCCATTGGGTACTCATGTCCAGCAGGTTCACAAAAAAGTCGTTAGTGAGTACTTCCGGACGCTGCGTAAACAGACCATGCTGAGTATGCCCATAGTTGGCATGCAACGCACGTAAGCCACCTATCAGCACTGTTAATTCTGGCGCCGTCAGTGTGAGCAGGTTGGCCTTGTCTAGCAGACGTTCTGCTGCGGTGGATGCAAACCCAGCTTTGGCATAATTGCGGAATCCATCTGTGGTCGGCTCGAGCACAGCAAATGAATCAGCATCAGTTTGCGCTGGTGTCGCGTCAGTTCGGCCGGGTGAGAACGGCACTTTGACATTATAGCCAGCCTTTTTGCCGGCTTCTTCCACCGCAGCGCATCCGCCTAATACAATCAAATCAGCAAGCGATACTTGCTTACCGCTAGACTGCGCAGCGTTAAATTCTGCTTGGATGGCCGATAGTGTTTGCAAGATTACGCTGAGTTCGGCCGGCTGATTCACTTCCCAATCTTTTTGTGGCGCAAGGCGTAAACGCGCACCATTGGCGCCTCCGCGTTTATCAGTGCCACGGAAAGTAGATGCAGATGCCCAAGCGGTGGTCACTAGTTGTGCAATAGAAAGCCCGGATGTCAGCAGCTTTGCTTTCAATCCAGTGATGTCCTGCTCTTCGATTAATGCATGATTGGCCGCAGGTACTGGGTCTTGCCAGATCAGTGTTTCTTTCGGCACAAGCGGGCCAAGATAGCGCGAGATAGGACCCATATCGCGATGGGTCAACTTAAACCAAGCTCTTGCAAAAGCATCTGCAAACTCGGCAGGGTGTTGATGGTAATGGCGAGAAATTTTCTCGTAAACTGGGTCCATCTTCAGTGCGAGATCAGCAGTGGACATAATCGGCGCGTGGCGTAGCGTCGGGTCATGTGCATCGGGCACGGTGCCAGCGCCAGCACCGCCTTTTGGTATCCATTGGCGTGCACCGGCTGGGCTCTTCGTGAGTTCCCAATCGAATTTGAACAGAATATCAAAATAGTCGTTATCCCATTGGGTGGGGTGCGTGGTCCATGCGCCTTCTAATCCGCTGGTTATCGTATGTACACCCTTACCTGTACCAAAGCTGTTTTGCCAGCCAATCCCTTGTGCTTCAATACCTGCGCCCTCTGGCTCCGCCCCTACATATTGCGTTGGCGCAGCGGCACCGTGACACTTGCCAAAGGTGTGCCCACCAGCGACGAGTGCCACAGTCTCTTCGTCATTCATGGCCATACGCGCAAAGGTTTCACGGATGTCACGTGCAGAGGCAATCGGGTCGGGGTTGCCATTCGGCCCTTCTGGGTTCACATAAATCAAGCCCATTTGTACTGCGCCTAGCGGATTCTCAAGCTCACGGTCACCGGTGTAACGTTGGTCTCCCATCCACTCTGCTTCTGGCCCCCAATAAATCTCTTCTGGCTCCCAAACATCTTTGCGGCCACCGCCAAAACCAAAAGTTTTGAGCCCCATGGATTCCAACGCCACATTGCCTGTGAGCATCATCAGGTCTGCCCATGAGAGTTTTTTGCCGTACTTTTGTTTAATGGGCCAGAGTAGCCGACGTGCTTTGTCTAAATTGCAATTGTCAGGCCAGCTATTGAGTGGTGCAAAACGTTGTGTGCCAGAGCCCGCACCACCGCGGCCATCTGCAATACGGTAGGTGCCTGCTGCATGCCAAGCCATGCGAATAAAAAACGGACCGTAATGTCCGTAATCGGCAGGCCACCAGTCTTGGGAGTCTGTCATCAAAGCATGTAAATCTTCAATCACTGCATTCAAGTCTAGACTTTTAAATGCTTCCGCATAGTTAAAGTCATCCCCCATGGGGTCTAGTAATGGCGAATGCTGGTTTAAAAGTTTGGTATTTAGCTGGTTAGGCCACCAGTCGGCGTTGGTATGCGCACCGGCAATCGCATTTTTGGGTACGCCGCCTGAGAACGGACATTTTGATTGTGTAGACAAGGCCATCTCCTTTGCTTATTTGTTAGTCGTTATTGATGAAAGCATCATGTACTTGAGCCATCTTTCACGCATGCCATTGTCACAGGATACACGTTCAGTGTTGTACTGATTGCTTAACAACAATGACATCATGAACCGATTAGAAAACGAGTGTATGTTTTTGTTCATGAATGACAGCTAAGAAAAATCATGAACACTTGTATTGCTTGGGTTGGGCTAGCTTTTCTCGTTGTAGCTGAAACCGTTATGTATAGGTACTACATATATGCTTTTAATATTATTAATAGTTATATGGTTATTACAATAAAGTATTTTTAATTATTAAATGGGTTTGCTAAAGTGCAGAAATTCTTTAAAGGGAATACAAACCCATGAGCTTAGTTCAACCAAAATTCACTCAAGAAAATGACGAAGCTGTATTAACAGCCATTGCCAATGCAATTTCTTTGATACAAAAGCAAACCGGGTATGGCTCCGTAGAAATCACTGTGCACGATGGACGTGTGACGCAAATTGAGCGTCGTGAAAAAGTCAGGTTTGAAACAAAATCAACTGCTTTTAAAAAATAGCTACCAGCATCTGGCGCTAAACCAATCATTAAAAACCATTGACCAGACCACTGGAAGACGATTAGGAGTTGAACACAATGCAATATAAAACAATTATTCGCGCATTAGCATTATCAGGGATGATCTTAAACCCAGCTTTGGGCTGGAGTGAGGAAGCCGCGGCTGCTGTCACCGCAGAGGCCACGCAAGAGGATGTTGCACAACAGGAAAAAGTCAAAGCGCGTTTAGAGGAAATCAAGGCCGAAGAAAAAGCCGCTGCCAAAGCCGCAAATGGTTACTACGTTGAGCGCCGCAGTTATGGCACACAAAAAGAAACCGAGCCACCTAAGTATGTCAAACAGGCCAACAAAACTTGGCTGAAAGATTTTGATGCATTTTCCGATGTAGATTGGCTAGATGTTGGTTTTGAGTATCGTGCGCGTTATGAGAGCCGCCAAAACGATTTCCGTCGTGCACGAGAAAACATTGATGACCCACTCTTACTGCGTTCACGTGCTTATGTGGGCTTGAAAAATATTCTTGACCCATTCCGTTTCGCCGTTGAATTGCAAGATTCTCGTCGTAATCACAGTGATTACAACGACAGCACTGATCGTCGCTTGTCTAGCGATCCAAGAGATATCGACCATGCAGACATTCTGCAGGCTTACTTGGAACTGTATTACAAAGACAGTATTTTCGGGAAAGATGATCTAGGGAATAGCCGTCCATTCTGGGTGCGTGGTGGTCGTTTAGCTTGGGAAGACTTGGATCGCCGTTTGATTGCGCGTAACGAATGGCGCAACACAACGAATACTTTCCAGGGTGTTCGTGCCAATATTGGTGAGAAGAAAAATGACTGGCAGTTAGAGGCGTTTGCAGTACAACCGATACAGCGCTTTACTTCGCAGTTGGATAAAATCGATCACGCTCAGAAATTTTACGGTCTTGTGGGCGATTGGCGCGGCTGGTCTGAATACGTGACGATACAACCATACTACTTCTATCTGAAGCAGGATGGTAGCAAGGTTCAGTATGACGGTAACGGCTCAGCGTATAACGATCGCACTGTTTACACTGCGATACAGCAGGCAAGAGCGAGTATTGATCGGGAAGTGAGCACTGGTGGTATCCGCGTATATGGCGTGATTCCGGGTACACAGTGGGACTACGATGCTGCTTACAATAAACAATGGGGGCATGTAGAGCGTTTTATCGGCACTACGGTACCCGCTGGCCGCTATATTACTGTCGATCATGATGCTTATGCCTATAATGCGGAAATTGGCTACACCTTCGCCAAGCAATCATGGAAACCACGTTTGAGTGCTTCTTACGGCGTTGCCAGTGGTGACCATGTATCAGGAGGCAACACCAATACCGATACTTCTGATGCGCAAGGTTTTGACCGCTTGTTTGGGTTTGCGCGCCCTTGGTCTAACAACGACTATGTGCAAATGAACAATATCCGTGCGGCCAAAGTACGTGTTGAGTTTGATCCGAAAGTACCTTTCCTGGATAACGTAAAAGTCGACACTGGCTTCAGTTGGTATCACTTAGATGATGCGACAGACCGTTGGGCTGCGGGTAACAACTTACAGGATGCAAGTGGCAGGTCTGGCAGAGATTTGGGTAAAGAGTATGACTTAAGGGTACGTTTCCCACTGAATCAATATGCTTCGCTTAACTTAGGCTACGCGCATTTCTGGGCCGGTGATTTTGTACAAGATGCGGTAAGTGCTACGGCAGCAAATCGCACTGCCTTTGACCAAAATCGCTCAGACAGCTCAAACTTCTTCTACACCGAACTCACTTTATTGGGCTTTTAATTAGGCGCCTTAATTAAGTACAAAGAGAAAGATAAAACATAATGCAAACATTAAATATTTTGAAAAAAACCTTGCTGATTGGCGCACTGTTTGTGCCGTTGGCAACATGGGCGGCAGACATTAGCTTGCTTAACGTCTCTTATGACCCGACCCGTGAGTTATATGTAGACTACAACGCAGCGTTTGCTAAACACTGGAAAGAAAAAACTGGCGATAACGTGACGATTAAACAATCGCACGGTGGTTCAGGCAAGCAAGCACGTGGCGTGATTGATGGCTTGGCAGCTGATGTGGTGACGCTTGCACTTTCATACGACATTGACGAGATTGGTGCCAAAGCCAAGTTGATTCCGAAAGATTGGCAAAAACGTTTACCGCACAATAGCTCACCCTACACTTCAACAATTGTATTGTTGGTGCGTAAAGGTAACCCTAAAGGCATTAAAGACTGGAATGATCTAACTAAACCAGGTATTTCTGTCATTACACCTAACCCGAAAACATCAGGTGGTGCACGTTGGAATTATTTAGCAGCGTATGCCTATGCGCTTAAACACAACAATAACGACGATGCAAAAGCACGTGACTTTGTGAAGAAGATCTTCAAAAACGTGCCGGTGTTAGACAGCGGTGCACGTGGATCGACGACGACTTTTGTGGAGCGCGGTATTGGTGATGTATTGATCTCATGGGAAAACGAAGCGTTCTTAGCGCAAAAAGAGTTAGGTCCGGACAAGTTTGAAATCGTCGTGCCTACGCTTTCTATTCTGGCAGAACCGCCTGTGACTGTGATTGATAAAGTTGTGGATAAACGTAAAACACGTGCAGTGGCACAAGCTTATTTGGAGTACTTGTACTCTGAAGAAGGTCAGGAAATTGCTGCTAAAAACTACTATCGTCCAACATTGGAATCTGTGGCTAAAAAATACGAGAAGCAATTCCCAAGTATTAGCCTGATCAAAATTGACGATGTATTTGGTGGCTGGCAAAAAGCGCAAAAAACACACTTTGCCGATGGTGGTGTGTTTGACGAGATCTATCAAAAGTAAAGTAACAAAAATTATTTAATAACAAGATTATTTAATAACAATAAGTTAGCTAAGATTGACATGCCCGGTTCCGAACACAATTCGGTCCGGGCTTATTAGGAGACTCTTATCATGAGTACAGTATTAATCGTAGGCGGTGATCAGATTGATGGTCTTAAAAAGATCGTTTCCAAATATGGTCATCATGATATTGAACATTGGTCTGGCCGTAAGGCAGGGGACCATCACAAAAAAATCCCTCAGAATACCGAATTAGTGGTGTTGGTCACTTCTTGGATCAACCACTCATTCACTTACGCAATTAAGCGTGCGGCTAGCAAGCGACAATTGAAAATTGTCTATGCCACCAATCTCACACATGCACGCGAACATCTCATGAAACAGCTAGGGCAAGACAGCGCAGTGTTGTCTGGATGTCGCAAGACATTACAACCATTCATCGTCGTCTAGTTTAACTTAGCTTCATTCTATGTAGCTAACCCCTTAATATTCATGATGTGAGGAGATTGCTATGTCATTCCAATCCGTACAATTTAAAACAATACTCAGCGCCTCGGTATTTATCTTGGCGTGGATATTACTGGCGGCACAAAGTGTTGGCCAGCCTGCCAATTCGCCCAGTATTGAGCAGCGCGTAGTCGCAAAAATTCAACAAAGTGGTAAAGGCGTTATTCTTGGTATAGCCGCACATGGTGAGGATGCCACCGCGTTAACCGATAAGCTGCTCACCGAAGTAGAAAGTAATCGCTATTACGCGCCCGTATTTATTACGTCAGAAGGGCTGGGCTTTCAGCAGCAATTAAAACGTTTTGGCCTTGCCCAAGATCAGCTACCCGCCGTGATTTATTTTAATCAGCAAGGCCATGAAATTTCACGTACTGTGAAAGTCCGTGCTGTCACCAATGCTGTGTATCACACTACAACCTATCACAAAGCAACTGGACACCATGATACAAAAAATACGGATTATCTAGTTGCGCTCTCGCAAGCGCTCAGTTCACTTTAATTTTGGACATAAAAAAGGCTCAATCATGATGATTGAGCCTTTTTTGCATGATCGCTTAGATAAAACTAGGCGACATAACGTGCAGAGGATAACTTGCGTAATACACGCACCATGGCATCTACTTCAGCCGTGGTGTTGTAAAACGCTAGAGAAGGACGCACTGTGGTTTCCAAACCAAAGCGGCGTAAGATTGGTTGTGCACAATGATGCCCGGAACGCACAGCAATGCCTTCCTCGTTCAATGCGGCACCTACTTCTTCACTTTGATAACCTCTGAGCTGAAACGACAATACGCTGGCTTTGTCTTGCGCAGTACCCACTAAGCGGATACCGTCGATTTGGCTCATTGCTTGCGTGGCGTACTCAAGCAATGTGTGCTCGTACCGGGCAATATTTTCAATGCCAATACGTTCAACATATTGCAATGCAGCGCCTAACCCTACTGCATCGGCAATGTTGCCGGTGCCAGCTTCAAACTTGGCTGGCGCTTGGTGATAGACCGTTTTTTCGAAGGTCACATCTTGAATCATATTGCCGCCACCTTGCCATGCTGGCATGTCGTTAAGAACATCTTGCTTGCCATACAATACGCCAATACCGGTAGGCCCAAATATCTTGTGTCCGGAGAACACCAAGAAATCAGGATTTAGCGCTTGTACATCAGTACGCATGTGCGATACAGACTGCGCCCCATCCAACAATACTTTTGCTCCCACACGTTGTGCCATCGCAATCATTTCTGCGGCTGGCGTCACAGTGCCCAAGGCATTAGATACTTGGGTAAACGAGACCAATTTCACTTTGGTGGTCAGTAACTTTTGGTACTCATCCAATAGTATTTGGCCGCTGTCATCCACCGGAGCCACTTTGAGCACAGCACCTGTTTCTTGGCAAAGTTGCTGCCAAGGCACAATGTTGGCGTGATGCTCTAAGTGCGAAATGACAATCTCATCACCTGCGCCCAGATGCTTTTTACCCCAGGTTTTGGCCACTAGGTTAATCGCCTCGGTCGTGCCACGCACAAACACAATATTATCCACCGATGGCGCGTTGATAAAGCGTCGCACGGTTTCGCGGGCTTCTTCATAAGCATCAGTTGCACGCGCAGCTAAAGCATGTGCAGCACGGTGAATATTAGAATTTTCATTCTGGTAAAACTGGCTGATGCGGTCAATCACCACTTGTGGTTTTTGCGTAGTGGCTGCGTTATCAAACCAAATCAGTGGTCGGCCATTCACCAATTCACGCAAGATGGGAAAATCTTTGCGTACCGCATGCACATCAAATGCGGGATGTGCACTGGTAAACGCAGGCACGGATTTGGTGGCTGGAGCAGCTGTCTCCGCCAAAAAATAATAGGCCTGCGAATTTTGTAACAGCGGTAACTGCTCGCTAGCTGGCAAAGCAAGGCTAGTCGCGCTTTGCGGCGTAGCCGCCAATGCATTGTTACCAAACAGCTGCGCTAGCTCAGATTGGTAAGGATCTACCGCGCCAAGTAGCAATTGATCAATGTCTACAACCTGGTGTGCAAGCCCCAATTGTGAAAATGTAGGCAATGCAAATGTAGGCTGTGTAGATATAGGTCGTGCAAGCTGTGGGTGCAAGGCTTCATGATTAGGTAGCGCTTGCGTAGCCAAACTATTCTCTAGTGCAGCGCGTAAGTCGCCATCAGGGAGCGCTGGTGACTGCGTATTTGGTAACACGCTGTCACTGGCAATATGGCTCAACGAGGCATTAGACGGAAAAGATTCCTGCTGCTTGAACGGTGAGCCAGCTGGAAATCCTTCTGCAAAGATTTCATTGGCCAAACGGCTGAGTTCAGCCACATCCAAGTGCCCGGTATGGCTGGCCTCGCGACCAAGCGCCAACGCCGCTGCCATGCGCGGGTGGTCACCCGGCAATGCTGCGAGTATGGCCTCTGGTTCATAGGAGGCCAAATCGTGTGGATTATTTATAGTCATAGTAGTTGCCTACATCTACATTCTCTAGCACGGCAATCGCATCATCGGTCAATACCGCTAATGAGCAATATAAAGAAATCAAGTATGAAGCAATGGCTTTATGGTTGATGCCCATAAAGCGTACAGATAAGCCCATGGTTTGCTGGCCTGGTAAGTTAGGTTGATATAACCCAACCACTCCTTGGCGGCTTTCACCTGTGCGTAACAGCAAAATGTTTGTTTTGCCATTGGTGATGCGTAATTTATCGCAAGGAATCAGCGGTACGCCGCGCCAAGTGATAAATTGTGAGCCGAATAATGCAACGGTTGGTGGAGGTACACCGCGGCGTGTGCATTCGCGACCAAATGCCGCAATGGCTTGTGGGTGCGCTAAGAAAAACGCAGGCTCTTTCCATACTTTAGCCAATAACTCATCTAAGTCATCAGGTGTAGGGTAGCCTGTTCTGGATTTCACTTTTTGGCTGTCGACGATGTTGTGCAATAAACCGTACTCTTTGTTATTAATGAGTTCGCTCTCTTGACGCTCTTTTACAGTCTCGATCGTCAGGCGTAATTGCTCTTTAATTTGGTTATGCGGGCTGCTATATAAATCAGAAACGCGGGTATGCACGTCCACTGCAGTATTCACAGCGTTCAGCACGTACTCACGGCCCCACTCTTCATAATCCACAAAAGTCGCAGGAATCTCACGCTCATCTTTAGCCGAGCAGTCAACTTCAATTGCACTTGGGTCTTTGACTTTATTGACGCGATAGATACCTGCCTCCACTGGCACCCAGTGCAATAAATGCACTAACCAGCGAGGGGTAATCGTACCCATCATGGGTACGGTTTTGGTCGCATTCGATAGCGTGCGTGCAGCAACATCACCTAGGGCGGTGTGTGCTTGATGAATATCAGTCATTGTGTTCTCCTGTTAAAAATTTTGATTACTATTTTGATTGCTTAAGCTGCGTTATCTAAGTTGCGTTATCTAAGTTGCGTTAGATGGTTGTGGTGTGGCATTGGCCACATCTTGTGTTTGTGCTTGGGTAATATTGCTGTTGGGCGGCACGCTTTTGGTCAGCCATACATTGCCGCCAATCACAGAATGCGCACCAATCGTGATGCGTCCTAAAATCGTCGCACCGGCATAAATCACAACATCGTCTTCTACAATCGGATGTCTGGCATCGCCTTTGATGAGATGGCCCTGTGCATTGGTAGGAAAGCGTTTTGCACCTAACGTCACGGCCTGATATAGGCGCACGTGGCGACCAATAATCGCTGTCTCACCAATGACGACACCCGTGCCGTGATCAATAAAGAATCCATTGCCAATCGTGGCACCAGGGTGGATATCAATGCCAGTCGCAGAGTGCGCAACTTCAGAGATAATCCGCGCAATCAACGGCAGGCCCAGTTTGTGTAGCTCATGCGCTAAACGGTAATGAATGATGGCAGCAATCCCCGGGTAGCACACCAGCACTTCATCCAAACTACGTGCCGCAGGATCGCCTTCAAATGCTGCATTCAAATCGGTATCCAGCACCGTACGAATATGCGGCAATTGCTGTGAGAATGTGCGTACTTTGTCTAGTGCTGTCGTGTTACTTGGTGCTTTGGAATGCTCAGTATCGGATGCGTAGCGGAGTTCCAGTTGTACTTGTACATACAAATCACGTAAGGCCGTGTCTAGCGTATGGCCAACAAAATAATCAATACCATCTTCTTGTAGATCCGGCATGCCCAAACGGTTGGGAAACAGCGCCGCAGACAAGCCATCGACAATGGATTGCAAAGATTTTCTAGAAGGCAGTTTAGGTGGATTGTTACGGCGGTGGCGGTGTTCCAGCGAGGTGAGGCGTACTTCACGTAACTCACTCACAATGCCTGCAATGCCTAATGTTTGGTTAAGTGGTTGCGTCATTATGTCCTCTCGTATCTGTTGCAATCTAAAGCGACAGGCATAAAAAAAGCCAGCGGCCTAAGTTAGGCGCACTGGCTTCCAGTTGTCTGGTCAGCAATTGACGAATAAGGGCCTAATATACGCTAAAAACCCTAAAATTAAGTAAAAAAGTGTTAGTTTATTTATACAATTTTATTATAAATATATAATTTTATATTCTTTTACATTATTTTGATGGTTGTTTATATTGAGCACCTTATGGGAATTTAAGGGGTGTAATGCATGCGGTATCTAAGTCTTGTTTTATTGGCATTGCCAAGCTTGGCGTTCGCAGCCACAGAGCTTTTGAATGTGTCTTATGATGTGTCTCGCGAGTTTTATAAAGAGCTCAATCCAGCATTTGTTAAGTATTGGAAAGAGAAAACCGGCGAGACCGTCAGTATCAAACAATCGCATGGTGGCTCCAGCAAACAAGCACGCTCGGTCGTGGATGGCTTGCCTGCAGATGTCATTACCATGAACCGCTCACCGGATATTGATATCTTGTATGAGCGCGGTAAATTGATTCCTAAAGATTGGCAAGCGCGTTTACCCAATGAGAGTGCGCCAACCGCCTCAACCTCTGTCTTTTTGGTGCGTAAAGGCAACCCTAAAAAGATTAAAGACTGGAATGATTTGGTGAAAGCCAATGTGTCAGTGATTATCCCTAACCCTAAAACCTCGGGCAATGGCAAATATAGTTATTTGGCCGCATGGGGCTATGTGCTTAAAAAAGGCGGTAGCGATGCAGAGGCAAAAGCGTTCGTTGCTAGCTTGTTCAAAAACGTACCAGTGCTAGATACTGGTGGCCGTGGTGCGACTACTACCTTTGCCCAACGTGAAATTGGTGATGTATTGCTGACGTTTGAAAATGAAGTCACTCTGATTCAAGAAGAGTTAGGTGCAGACAAGTTTGAAGTGGTGTATCCACCGTTAAGTATCTTGGCAGAGAATCCAGTGGCCTTGGTCGATAAAGTCGTGGATAAGAAGAAAACACGTGCGGTTGCGCAAGCATATTTGGACTTCCACTACTCAGAACAAGGTCAGGCCATTGCTGTGCATCACCATCTGCGTCCACAAGTTGCTGCAGTGGCAGCAAAACATCAAGCTGATTTTCATGCGATCTCACTCTTTAAAGTAGAAGAGTTGTTTGGCAGTTGGGCCAATGCCGAGAAAACGCATTTTGCCGATGGCGCAATTTTCGACCAGATTTATCAAAAGTAGTATTAATCAGGAATGATGTAGAGAAGTAGAGTAAAGCGTATGTCGCAAAGTGGAAAACAAAGTAAAGCGCGCCTAGCGGCGTTAGGCGAAAAGTTAAAGTCATCTCTGTTATTGGAGTTGGATGACTTTAACTTGGAAGCCAATCATACCGGTGAATATACCAGTGAGTTTGCTGGCGTGCATTTGGCCTCTGCTTTTCAGCCGATTTATGATATCCAGTCGGGAGACTTTCATGGACATGAGGCTTTACTCAGGCCCAAGTTGGGCAATATTCAAGAAGTCACCCCGGATTTTGCATTTACCTATGCCGATAAATCAGACAAGTTGGTGAAGCTTGATCGCGTTAGCAGGGCCTTGCATGTACTGAATTATCACGAGATTTTTAAAGAAAACGGCTTGCTGTTTTTAAATGTGCACCCTAGTTTGCTGATGCGCGTGAATGAGCACGGTAAAGTATTTGAACGCATTTTGCATGATCACGCGGTATCGACAGAGCGTGTTGTGATTGAGGTGCGTGATTTTGATACGTTTAAACAAGATACAGAGTTGGCTGTATATGAGCAGCAACTGGCTGCCGCCATTCAAAACTATCAAGACCGTGGCTATAAGATTGCGATTGATCGGTTTGGCAGTGCCAATTCGTTTGTTAGCCGCTTATGGAAAATCGCCCCTGATTACGTTAAATTTGACTTACAGTTGATTCAGCAAGCTGAACATGATCCCTTGGTGCGTAAAGCGTTGTTTGGCTTGGTGCACTTTGTACAAACGCTGGGGGCAAAGCCCATTATTACCGGCGTAGAAACTTCCTCCCAGTTGCATGTGGCTGTCGATGCCGGTGCGACGTTAATTCAAGGGTATTTATTTGGCCACCCAAGCTCGGCCAGGCATCTCAGTACATCTGAAGTGATTAAACGACAATTCGCACAACAGGTCGCGTAACGACATCAATATAATTAAACTGAATATTGTTATAAAAAATAAATATTTAATTGTTATAAAAGAGTTTGTTATATTGCCTTCGCCTACATCAATTAAAAAAACTATGTCCAAAAAAACCAATGTCTTACCGGGGTTCAGCCTTTCGCTAGGATACACACTGCTGTACCTGAGTTTGATTGTGCTCATTCCACTCTCTGCTGCTTTAATTAAAACGACAGAGCTTAGTTTTTCTGAGTTTTGGCATGTGGTGACTGCGCCGCGCGTCATGGCTTCTTACAAACTCACCTTCGGCGCTTCGTTTATTGGTGCTTCTATCAATGCTGTATTTGGGTTGCTTACTGCTTGGGTATTGGTGCGTTATGATTTCTTTGGCAAAAAATTCATTGACGCTTTGGTCGACTTACCATTTGCCTTGCCCACGGCTGTGGCTGGGATTGCCTTAACTGCGGTCTATGCCAAAAATGGCTGGATTGGTAGCTTTTTAGAACCTAACGGCATCCATGTGGCGTTTACCCCAGTGGGTGTGGTGATTGCGCTGACATTTATTGGTTTGCCGTTTGTTGTGCGTACCGTGCAGCCAGTATTAGAGGATTTGGAAAGCGAAACCGAAGAGGCCGCCGCCAGCTTGGGCGCTAATCGTTGGCAAACATTTTACAAGATTATTTTCCCTGCACTGTTGCCGGCACTCATGACTGGGTTTGCATTGGCCTTTGCACGTGCCATTGGTGAATATGGCTCGGTGATTTTTATTGCAGGCAATATGCCTATGGTGTCGGAAATTACGCCACTGATTATCATCACCAAACTTGAGCAATATGACTATACCGGCGCGACTGCGGTGGCGGTGGTGATGCTACTGATTTCATTTCTGTTATTACTCGCAATTAATGGTTTGCAGTGGTGGAGTAGCCGCCGTAACGCCGAAGCAATCGAATAGGAAGTTTCATGACCGCTATTACCGTTACACAACACGTACGCTATCAGACCAAGGTGGCGCATCGCCGCGCGACTTCTGAGCCCGCATGGATTCGCTGGACGCTGATTGCGAGTGCCTTGGCATTTTTAACGCTGTTCTTGTTTGTACCACTGGCAGCTGTGTTTACAGAGGCGCTGCGTAAAGGCTGGGACACCTATCTTAGTGCGTTGATTGACCCAGATGCACTCTCTGCGATTTGGCTCACCTTGATTGCCGCGGCCATTGCCTTGCCGCTGAATCTAGTGTTTGGGGTAGCCGCAGCATGGGCCATTGCTAAGTTTGAGTTTAGAGGTAAGAGTGTCCTCATTACATTGATCGATTTGCCGTTTGCTGTTTCACCAGTGGTCGCCGGGTTGATTTATGTGCTGATCTTTGGCTTGCAAGGCTGGTTTGGCGAGTGGTTGATAGACAACGACATGAAGGTGATTTTTGCAATCCCCGGCATTGTGTTGGCCACAGTGTTTGTGACCTTCCCCTTTGTGGCACGTGAACTGATTCCATTAATGCAGGCACAAGGCAAAGATGAAGAAGAGGCTGCTCTGGTATTGGGCGCATCCGGCTGGCAGATTTTATGGCGTGTGACTCTACCAAACATTAAATGGGGCTTGTTGTACGGCATGATTTTGACCAACGCGCGGGCCATGGGTGAGTTTGGCGCAGTGTCTGTGGTATCTGGTCATATCCGCGGTATGACCAATACCATGCCATTACACGTGGAAATTTTATATAACGAGTACCAGTATGCAGCGGCCTTTGCTGTGGCATCGCTACTGGCATTGCTGGCACTGGTGACGTTGGCGCTCAAAACATTTGTTGAGTGGCAGTCTGCCAAGAATGCGGCTGAGTTTGAGAAAGAAGCGAACGGCTAATGCTTTCGGTCATTGGATACAACACGCACCCAACTGGGCACAACTGGATTAAATAGGGAAATGCAAATATGAGTATTGAAATTAACAATATCAGCAAACAGTTTGGCAAATTTCACGCCTTACAGAATATCAATTTCAATGTGCCTTCTGGTGAGTTGGTGGCATTACTTGGGCCATCAGGCTGCGGTAAAACAACGTTGCTAAGAATTATCGCCGGTTTGGAATCCGCTGACGATGGGCGCATTGCGTTTCATGGTGATGACACCACAGATAAAAATGTGCGTGAGCGGCAGGTTGGTTTTGTGTTCCAGCATTATGCGTTGTTCAGACACATGACTGTATTTGAAAACGTGGCGTTTGGCTTGCGCGTTCGCCCTAAAGCCACGCGGCCATCAGAAGCGGAGATTCGCCGCCGCGTACGTGAATTACTGGGACTGGTGCAGTTGGACTGGCTGGCGGATCGCTATCCTCCACAACTTTCTGGCGGGCAACGTCAGCGTATTGCCTTAGCGCGTGCTTTGGCGGTAGAGCCCAAAGTGTTGTTGTTGGACGAGCCGTTTGGCGCCTTAGATGCAAAAGTGCGTAAAGACTTACGTCGTTGGTTACGCAGGCTGCATGACGAATTACACATTACCAGCGTATTCGTGACGCATGATCAGGAAGAAGCACTGGAAGTGGCCGATAGAATCGTGGTCATGAACCATGGCAAGGTAGAACAAATTGGCTCACCACAGCAAGTGTACGATCAACCGGCATCGCCGTTCGTATATCAATTCTTGGGCAATGTGAATGAGTTTGAAAGCCGCGTTAACAAGGGGCGTGCAAGCATCAATGAGGTCACGGTGGATAGCGTGGAGCATCAGTCTGTCGATGATGCCGCAGCGTTGGCTTATATCCGTCCACATGATATTGAAGTGCTCAAAGAACCCAATGGCGCTCCTAGTTTTTCTGCCACGGTGAACTATATCCACTCCCTAGGCCCGCTGGTGAGGTTGGAGCTACAAAGCCAAGATGATGAACGCATTATTGAGGCTGAGTTGACCAGAGAGCGATTCTTGCAACTGCAACTGATTGAAGGGTCGCAGGTATACTTGCAACCTAAACAAGTGCGTGTATTCCTAAAACACTAAAGGCTATAAGAGAGAGGTTGCTACGTATTGAAAACGATAGCCCTCTCTTCTTAATCGTAATCGTCTGCTTCTGTCATTGGTGTGGCTGCATCACTGTGCTGGCATTCAAACCCAGCTTTTTCCATTTGCAGACGGTAGGTACAGGTCGTGGCGTGCCCCTCTAAATGACCATTAATCGCGGTGGTTTCCTGTTTGCAAAAAAGGCAACGATAGCGATGGGCTTGTCCTTCGATATGTTCCTGCGGGTAATCAATGTAATAACTTCTTATCATCACTCACTCCTTAGCAAATGCACTCAAAAATAGCGCTTTCAGACGATTTCATGTTACCCCTTTTTAATGCATTGGAGAAGTGGCAATGACTAATGCGCATAGGGTTAAATCGTGATAATATGCGCACTTTGCTGAGTAAAGCCAACCTTGTTAAGTGATTGTTTGAGCGTTGTTTTTAGTCAAAAACGCACATTCACCTAAATCATGGCAACTGATCATTGTGCAATCAGCGTAATTTAGAACCTTTATTGTTGACGCATCCGTGGCTTTCAATTCATTTCAAACCAATATCGCAACCGACATGAACGTAGTCGATACGGTAATCCGTCAGTCGCTGCATTCCGAAGTCCCGCTCATTAATCAAGTCTCCGAATACATTATCCATAGTGGTGGCAAACGTTTGCGCCCTGCGTTGGTACTGCTATCAGCCAATATGTTCCAAGGCATTCGTGCAGAGCACCATCATTTGGCTGCGATAGTCGAGTTTATACACACCGCAACATTGCTTCACGATGATGTCGTGGACGAGTCTGATTTACGCCGTGGAAAATCCACTGCGAACCATGTATTTGGTAACGCTGCCAGTGTATTGGTGGGTGATTTTCTGTATTCACGTGCGTTTCAAATGATGGTCAAACTGCAAAATATGCGGGTGATGGAAATTCTAGCAGAGGCCACCAATACGATTTCTGAAGGTGAAGTGTTGCAATTACTGAATGTGCGTAAAGCAGACATTACCGAGCAGGATTACCTAAAGGTTATACACTTTAAAACGGCCAAACTGTTTGAGGCTGCAACCCGTTTGGGTGCTGTGATGAGTGGCGCAAGCAGTCAACAAGAGCAAGGCTTGGCCGAGTACGGCATGCGTTTAGGCACAGCATTTCAATTGATTGATGATGTGCTGGATTTAAGCGGCGACCCAGCACAAATCGGTAAAAAGCTAGGCAATGATTTGGCAGAAGGAAAACCGACGTTGCCATTGCTGTATGCCATTCAGCATGGTACGGCTACAGAGGCAACGCTTGTCAAAGAGGCGATTAGCCAAGGGGATTTGACGCAAATGGAAGCGGTGATGGAAGTGTTAACATCAACCGGTGCATTGGCGTATGTGCGTAATGTAGCAAGAAAAGAGGCGGATCTGGCCTGTGAGGCGATTGCTCCTTTTACGCAGAACCAACACCAGCGTGCGTTGGTTGAGTTGGCCGAATTTTCAGTTACACGTCAATATTAATCACATATAAAAACGGCCTACCAGCATCGCTGATAAGCCGTATATCGTTCTGCTAAACATCTGTTAATTCAACATGATTTGCTCGCCTGTTGCATGGTAATAGCTTAAGTGCGCGCACTCGCTAGTACCGGTAGTCAAGGAGCCATCAAATAGCGCTTCGCCATCTACATCCACCACAGCGTACCCATTGTGATACAAGGTGACCTCTGCTTGTTTCAATGCGTTATGTTTAATCACGTGGTGCTCTGAACCTTGCTTTTGACGCATCATAAAACTAATGCAGGTTTCCTCTTCGTCTTCACCATAAATTTCCCAAGAGCGATCGCCAGTCAGTTGGGCTAACCAGCCTGGCAAATCCACTTCTACGCGACAAATGATGGGTTCATCCCATGCGGGGTGCTCAAATTGATTGAGCTCAACTTGTGTTTTGTCAATTTGCGTTCTATCGAATACTTTATTGTCGTTTGTCATCAAGAGTCCTTTGCTTCAATTACATCTATTATGTGGTGACTGTTAAGTACTATTCAAGAGCCTTGCAATATTGAACTAGCAATTTTTACACCAAAATCATTTTCGATATTGCACACATATATTAACGATGCGATGATGGCAAAAGTTTACATCACCCATAAGGTCATTATGTTTGAAATTTTTGCGCCTATTTCGGAATTGTTGCGTGCCGAACCTGCATTTTTTATCACGCTTTCTGTCGTATTTGGCCTGTTAGTTGGTAGTTTTCTTAATGTGGTGATTCACCGTTTACCTATCATGATGGAGCGCGAATGGCATGCTAACTGCCTTGAATTACAAGGAAAAGATACGCCAGAGCAAGCTAAATATAATCTAGTGACACCGCGCTCCGCTTGCCCCAAATGCCAGCACAACATCACTGCACTGGAGAACATCCCTGTGGTGAGTTACTTGTTTCTAAAAGGAAAGTGTCGTCAGTGTAAAGCACCTATCAGTGCACGTTACCCAATAGTGGAGGCTGTCACCGGCGCGTTGATTGGTGCAGTTGCCGTAAAGTATGGCTATAGCGCTACTACCTTGTTTGCATGGGTGTTTGTGTTTGCGTTGGTTGCGTTAACTTGTATTGATTTTGATACACAATTACTGCCGGATGACATCACCTTGCCGCTGCTGTGGCTGGGGCTGTTGTTCAATTTAAACAACGGTTTCGTCAGTTTGTCGTCAGCCGTCATCGGTGCCATGGCCGGCTACTTGATTCTTTGGTCAATCTATTGGCTATTTAAACTCGTCACTGGCAAAGAGGGCATGGGCTATGGCGACTTCAAACTGTTGGCCGCGCTTGGCGCATGGTTTGGCTGGCAGTTATTACCCGCAGTCATTCTGCTCAGCTCTGTGATTGGCGCTGTGGTAGGCATTGGTATGATTGTGTTCAAAAATAAAGACCGTCAGACAGCGATCCCTTTTGGCCCATTTTTAGCCTTGGGTGGGATGGCCGCATTGTTTTACGGGCAATCTCTCGCTGCTTTGTACTTGGTACAGTAGCGTAAGTATACGATTTGGTGCATGCATGAAAATAGTTGCACTGACAGGGGGCATCGGCAGCGGTAAAAGTATCGCCACGCAAATGCTGAGTAGCTTAGGTGTGCCGATCGTCGATTTAGATGTCATTGCGCACACACTCACTGCAGCAGGAGGCGCGTTAGTGCCGCAGATTGCTACTGAGCTTGGTGGCGAATTTATCACGGAGGAGGGGGCGTTGAATCGGCCGCTGATGCGTGCACTGATATTTACGCAACCAGATGCCAGAGTCAAATTGAACGCCATCATGCATCCAGCGATTTTCGATGAGGCCGTTAAACAACTTGCAGCGTTAGAGACCTCGACTTATGTGGTGTTGGCCATTCCGCTGTTGCAAGAAAGCCAGCGCTATTTGCCGTATATTGACCATGTTCTGGTGATTGATTGTGACGAATCATTGCAATTAGCGCGCGTGATGGAACGCAGTGGATTGAGTGCGCAAGAAGCACAGCAAATTATCGATGCACAATCGTCACGCCAAAGCAGAATTGCAATGGCAGATACCATCATCACCAACAACGCAGGTCTGGCAGAATTTGAAGAAAATATTTATCAATTTCATAAAAATTACATTAATACTTGCATAGTTAGCAAATAAATCTGATAATTCACTGCAATTTACAAATATAAGTAAGCTGACTTAATACCCTATCGTGTCTAGCTACGAATTTCCATTTAATGAGCGTATCAGAACTTATCTTCGCCTAGAGGACTTGTTCACTAAAGTGCTGCATCATGTCAATGTAGGGCACGAATTCAACCATCACGCCGCACTGATCTCCATTCTGCAAATGCTCGATATTATTGATCGCGCAGATTTGAAAATGGATTTATTGCAAGAGCTAGAACGTCAAAAATCCCATCTGCAACATTTGCGCGGTAACCCCAATATTGCAGAAGAGGCTTTAAACACCACGATTGCTAGTCTAGAGAAAAGCGCACTTGCGTTACGAGGTGATACGCTCAAGCTAGGCCAGGCGTTACGAGAGAATGATTGGCTAATGAGCATTAAGCAACGCGCCAATATTCCAGGTGGTGTATGTGAGTTTGATTTGCCGTCTTATCATCATTGGCTGTATTTGGGTGAGGAGCGTAGGCGTAAAGATTTTGAAACCTGGCTATCACGCCTGATGCCGATGCATCAAGCCATCCAAACCATTCTGCAGATTCTTCGAGGCAGTGGTGAGTTAATTAAACACGTCGCACGTCAAGGTGCATTTCAACAGTTGCTAGGCGGTGTGAGACCTGCGCAGTTATTAAGAATTGAAGTGGAAGACTCTCCTTGCTTCCCTGAGGTCAGTGCCAATAAATACGCCATCAACATTCGTTTTAACAGCTTGGATTTTGTGCAAAAACCCAAACAATGTGACCATGATGTTGAGTTTGCCATGGTCATTTGTAATTTCTAGTTTTAAAGTGAGTGTGAGTAAGTCGTGTCAGATACATCCAAAAAGCGTTTAGTCAATTGTCCGCAGTGTGGGCAGCCAGCAGAATTCAGCCCCGAAAACCCATATCGACCATTTTGCTCCAAACGTTGTCAATTGGTAGATCTTGGCGATTGGGCCAATGAGCGTTTTCGCATTCCGGATAACACGCCACCGGAATTGGATGAAGACCAACATTCAAATTGAATTTTGTCTATGTTTGATAGTCTTGATATCAGTAGTCTTCCCCAATTTGTGTTGTTAGAGAGTCGAGTGAAATGAAGCATCCGTTCAAATCATCCTTATTTGTTATGCTGCTGTTAACCGTAAGTCATCTTGCATTGGCTGATGTGGCTATTTCAGAGGCATGGGTGCGAGCCACTGCGCCGGGGCAAAAAGTAGGTGCCGCTTACATGACGCTCAAGAGTGCACAGCCGGCGAAGCTGGTGTATGTTGAAAGCAGCAGCGCGGATGAAGTGGAAATTCACAGCATGACCATGAGTAATGGTGTGATGAAAATGCGCAAATTAGATGTGTTGGCTTTGCAGCCGAACACACCGGAAAAACTAGCGCCGGGCGGCTTTCATTTAATGCTATTTGGTTTGCAAAAACCACTTAAAGTTGGTGAGACAGTCACGCTAAAGCTCTGTTTTAAAGATCAAGCAGATAACATCACGCACCAAAGCGTTACGCTACCCATAAAAGAAGTCAATTAATCACAACTGGTTGATTTTAATCAGCTAGCCATGCACCACGCTGCATGGCAATTCCACGTGCACCACCTTGTAATGCCTTGCTAAGATGTTGGCTGGTCATGCCACCTAGGGCATACACCGGCAACGCATAGTGTTGAATCCAATGTGCAAACGTCTCCCAACCGATTGGGGGTGCATCAGGGTGGCTTAATGTGGCGAGCACTGGCGACAGCACCACAAAATCCAACCCTAATGCAGCAGCATGCGCTAACTCTAATGGGTTGTGACACGAAGCGCTTACTAACAAGTGTGCTGGTCTTTGCTGTAACTGCATTAAATCACGGCTGGTTAAATGGACCCCGTGTGCGCCGAGTTGTCTTGCATGCGCAATGTCTGTATTGATCATGACTTTTGCTTGATACGGGGCACACAGGGCCAGTATTTCTTGTGACAATGCAGAGAGTGCATCACGTGTTAACTGTTTCTCTCTAATTTGAATAAGCTGCAAACCTTGGTCTAGCGCATGCGCCAATGCGCGCATAAATTGCGGCTTTCCCATTTCTGCTATATTGGAAATTGCATATATAGTGGGCAAAGCCAGCGCATGCATAATAGGCGCATTCGCTGGTAATACCGGGCTCACTTGTACATGTTGCGGAGATTGCCAAGACAGGGATTGTCCTTCTAGCGGCATGACTTCACCTTGCCAAGCGGTCACAAAGAAGAAATGGAGCAGTACGGTTTTGGCGCTGGCATCGTGGGTAGCCGGGTAATCGTAACGGCGTGTTATCCATGGCTGAACAGCTGTTGGCGTCACGCCTAGCTCTTCTTGTAACTCACGCGCAAGCGCATGCTCAGGCGCTTCTCCTTGCTCAATTTTGCCACCGGGAAACTCCCACCAGCCAGCCCAGCCTTTGCCCTGTGGTCGGCTGGCTAATAAAAAATCGCCATTCGTTTTTTGTAGAATGGCGACGGCGACTTGCACGACTTTAGTCATCATGGTTTAGTCATGTGCTGGCGTTAACTTACGCTTGCCCGCATAATCACGCGCAAACTGATAGGCGACACGACCACTGCGCGCGCCGCGGGTCAGTGAAAAATCCAAGGCAGCAAGCCGTGCCTCCTCATCAAATGCAATATCAAACGTGTTCAACCAGTTGGCAGCAATGTGCAAATACTCATCCTGGTCAAATGCGTAAAAACTCAGCCATAAGCCAAAGCGTTCGGCTAGCGCGGTTTTTTCTTCTATCGTATCGCCGGGGCGGATTTCACCATCGGCGTAGCGCGCGGGCAGATTGTCGGCAAACATTTCAGGCATCAAGTTTTTTCGGTTGGAAGTGGCATATACCAGCACATTGTCTGAGGTGTTGGCAATCGAGCCATCTAATACCACTTTAAGTGCTTTATAGCCTTCATCATTGGCCTCAAAGGTGAGGTCATCACAAAAAATAATAAACTTTTCTGGGCGGTCGCGAAGCAAGCTGACAATCTCGGCCAAGTGCGTCAAATCGTGACGCTCCACCTCAATCAAGCGTAAGCCTGCTGCAGAAAATTCTGTTAACAGTGCCTTGACCAAGGTGGATTTTCCTGTGCCGCGCGCGCCAGTCAGTAGCACATTGTTGGCTGGCAAACCCTGTAAAAACTGGCGCGTATTGCGTACCACTTCCTTTTTTTGTCGATCAGCAAACAGAATATTCTCTAATTGAATGACATGTGGATGCGAGATGGCCTGCAATTCACCTTTGCCCAGTTTGGCCACCCAACGCCAAGCGATAGCCGACCAATCTATAGGCGCATTTGCAGCAGGTAATAATGTTTCCAGCTTATCAATCAAGCTTTCTGCACGCGTAATTAAGTGTTCTATTGTATTGTTCATTGAGTCGCGCTTTATGACCGATAGTCGGCGTTGATTTTGACGTAGTCATAGCTAAAATCACAGGTCCAGATGGTGACGTTTGCATTGCCGCGGTTGAGTACTACGCGCACTAAGATATCCGACTCTTTCATGATGGCAGCACCTTGCGCCTCTTCATAACTGGCGGCTCTACCTCCTTTTTCGGCAACAAGCACATCACCCAAATACAGTTCCATATTGTTGACGTCTAAGTCATCAATACCTGCATAACCAATGGCGGCCAGAATACGCCCTAGATTAGGGTCAGAGGCAAAGAATGCGGTTTTAATGAGCGGTGAGTGCGCAATGGCATACGCCACTTTGCGGCATTCTGCCTCGTCTTTTCCGCCTTCTACTTGTACTGTCATAAACTTGGTAGCACCTTCACCGTCGCGTACAATGGCTTGCGCTAGTTCAACCGCAACATCCGTAAGTGCATCGCGCAGCGCTGCAAAGTTTGCACTTTGTTCTGTGATTTCTACGTTACCGGCTAGGCGCGTTGCCATCATTATCAAGCTGTCGTTGGTGCTGGTATCGCCATCTACAGTAATGCAGTTAAACGATTTGTTGACTGCGTATTGAATAATGCTTTCGAGCGCAGACTGGCTTACCGCTGCATCGGTAGCGATATAACCCAACATGGTCGCCATATTGGGGTGGATCATGCCGGAGCCTTTGCTGATGCCGGTAATGGTCACGGTTTTGCCATCCAGTTGTAATTGGCGCGACGTTCCCTTGGCCACAATATCGGTGGTCATAATGGCTTCAGCAGCATTCAGCCAATTATCTTCTTTTAAGTTTTGAATCGCGGCGGGCAAGCCCGCAATCACTTTGTCTACCGGCAAAGGCTCTAAAATCACACCTGTGGAAAATGGCAGTACTTGGCTGTCCTTGATATTGAGTAATTGACCCAATGCCTGACAAGTTTGTTGTGCGCGTTGCAAGCCCTCTTCGCCGGTGCCTGCATTGGCACAACCGGTATTCACTAGCAAAGCACGTATGCCTTCATTCTGTGATAAATGCGATTTACATAGCGTGACAGGCGCAGCGCAGAAACGGTTTTGTGTGAACACGCCAGCAACGCTGCTATGTTCTGCCAAGGTAATCACGAGCACATCTTTACGGTTAGGTTTGCGCACATAGGCTTCTGCATAGCCTAACTGAACACCTCGAACAGGTAAAAGAGATGCGGCTTGTGGTGCGCTTAATTGAACAGGCATTACAATGTTCCCATGGAATTTTGAAGTAGTTTATTTTAACGTATTCGCTTTAAGATGGTGCATTGTGTATACCACTATGCGGAATTATTGTTCAAAAGCTGGTGCATTTATTTTGCTAAATAATTCGTTGCTTAGCGCTATGTGATTGATACATTGGCATTTACTATCGCCAAATACTTATTGTGGTACACTTTAATGCTAAAAAAATATAATAAAAACACGAGTGAAGTGTTGGTCCATAGGGCAGGAATTTAGAAGATGGAATCCAAACAAACGCATATTCATATTGAGAAAATCAAGCTGTTGTATATGCACAGCCTTATTCCGATTGTACTGAGTGCGATAGCTGGGTTGTTTTTGGTGGCTGCGTTATGGAAGCTTGCCAATCGTCAGCAATTACTCATCTGGTTCGGTATCACGCTCTTGCTAGCACTGATGCGGATTGTCATTATCTCTCGATTCAAACAGGCTAACCCACAAGGCACTGATGTGCTGCGTTGGGAGCAACCCTTTGCTATCAGCTTGTTGCTGGTGTTTCTTTCTTGGAGCGTTGGGCTTATTTGGATTATGCCCAGAGACAACTTAACGGCCATCTTTATCCTGAATACTTTCTCGCTTGGCTTAGCTGGCGCAGCTATTTCATGGTACAGCCCGCTACGTTATCTGCAAATTGCTTCGGTTTCTCTGGCCTTGGTGCCCATGATTATCGTATTGCTGACATTAGGCTACGACCAAACATTTTGGGTGGGCGTTGCGGCGTGCTGTATGTATGTCTCTTGCATTATCACCAGCATATTGTTGCAAAAAACGTTCAATGGAAACCTAGAACTTGCTTATGATTTACAACAAGCCAAAATGAGCGCAGAGGACATGGCGCGTACGGATGCATTGACCGGCCTGAATAATCGCCGAGCCTTTTTTGATAAGGCGCGATTACTATTCGATTATTGCAAAAGCAACCAGCAACCTGTCAGCGCGTTGATGCTGGATGTGGATCACTTTAAAAATATTAATGATAGTTTTGGTCATGCTTGCGGCGACATGGCGCTGAGCAGTTTGGCGCAACTGCTCAAAAACAATTTGAGAGAATCGGATGTGTTGTGTCGTTTTGGTGGCGAGGAGTTTGCCGTCTTGTTGCCGAATACGCGCGTGAGCGAGGCGGAAGAAGTAGCTAATCACCTAAAACGCACTATGATGAACTCGACCATTATATTGGCACAAGAAAATCTGCTATCGCTTACGGCCAGCTTTGGCGTGACAGACTTTGGGGAAACCTTAGAGGATTTATTAAGCCACGCAGATAAGGCAATGTATAGCGCCAAAAATGGCGGCCGTAATCACGTGGTCAAGTATCAGGCTGAATAGGCCTGTACTTTTAGGTATCACTTAAGCACGGCGCCAAGTAGTCCCTTGCGGCGTGTCTTCCAAAATAATGCCAGCATCGGCTAGTTCTTTACGAATGCGGTCAGCTTCGGCAAAGTTTTTTGTTTTTTTGGCGTCTAGCCTCATTTGAATAACATCTTGAATATCGTGCTCTTCGCCGGAAATGTTAATTGTAATTTTTGCTGAGACATTTCCTATTTGACCTTTAGCTTCAACTCCAGTTAAAGCTCTGGTCACTTCTCTACGGCCTTGCAAATAGGGCTCAGCATCTAGCGTGAGTAAGCCTAAAATGCCACCTAATTTTTTCAAAAGACCAGAAACGCTAGAGTTTTTTGTTTTATTGGCCTCGTTTGCCAAATCAAAAAGTACTGCCATGGCTTCCGGCGTGTTGAAGTCATCATCTAAAGCTGCTTTAAATCTTGCGGCATATTGATTTTCCCAGTCGATATCAATATTTGCAGGTGATACATTCTTCAATGTTAAATAAAATCGGTCATGCGCTTGTTTTGCATCATCTAAATGCTTATCGGAATAATTAAGCGGGCTACGATAATGCGCACGTAAAATGAAAAAGCGTACGACATCTGCATCATATTTGCTAAGCACTTCACGGATCGTAAAAAAGTTGCCCAGTGATTTGGACATTTTTTCATCATCCACACGCACAAAGCCATTGTGCATCCAGTAGTTAGCCATTTGGCAACTGTGTGCGGCTTCGGATTGCGCAATCTCATTCTCATGATGCGGGAATTGCAAGTCTTGTCCGCCACCGTGGATATCAAAATGCGCCCCTAAATGTTCTGCGCTCATGACGGAACATTCGATATGCCAGCCCGGGCGCCCTTTGCCCCAAGGGGAATCCCAATTAGGTTCATTTGGTTTGACGGATTTCCAAAGCACAAAATCCAAAGGGTCTTGTTTAAAGGTATCTACCTCGACGCGCTCGCCAGCACGCAAATCATCCAGGCTTTTGCCAGAAAGTTTGCCATAGTCGTTAAAGCTGCGCACTTTGTAAAACACATCGCCATTGCTTGCTTGGTAGGCGTGGCCTTTTTCAATCAGTTTGGCAATCATATCCAGCATGCCCTGAATATGCTGTGTCGCGCGCGGTTCGATATCTGGCCGAATGATGCCAAGTTTGGCAGAATCTTCATCCATGGCATCAATAAAGCGTTGTGTCAGCACATCAATCGTTTCACCATTCTCATTGGCGCGCTTGATGATTTTGTCGTCAATGTCGGTAATGTTGCGCACATACGTTACTTGGTATTCGCTGGCACGATACCAGCGCGCAACCATGTCAAACACCACCATCACACGTGCGTGACCTAGATGACAAAAATCATATACGGTCATGCCACATACATACATGCGCACCTTGCCAGGCTCAATCGGGGTAAAGGTTTGTTTTTCGCGGGTAAGAGAGTTGTAAATTTTTAACATGCGCAGTGTGATGTAAAGCGTGTTCTAATAGGAAAAAAGTAAAATTAATCAGTGATTAAGCAAGCCAGCTATTGTAGTATGGCCTAGGCTATTGATAGAATTAGGCACTTAATCATCGTCTCAAGTATAACATAATGAACATCTTCGATTCTTCTCAAGGTAAAAAGCCCATGCACACTAAAATAATAAAAACGTTGATTGCCGTGACGCTCGGTTTTTCTGCCTTGCATTTCTCGATCATGGGCATGGCTGCGGGGAACGCAAGTGCAGAGTTGAAAGAAATTAATTTGCTTTCCGAGCAGGGCAATCAAGCTGCGGCGCTAGAGAAAGTAAATGCTTATTTGAACACCAACCCGAAAGACGCCGAAGCGCTGTTTATGAAGGGCGTGATTTTGGTCGAGCAGGGTAAGCGCGATGAAGCCATTAAGGCCTTTACCGACTTGACCGAGAAATACCCGAACTTGCCGGAGCCTTACAATAATTTGGCCGTGTTGTACGCGGATCAAGGGCAGTATGATAAAGCGCGTAAAGCGCTGGAAACCGCCATCAAAACACACCCAAGCTATGCAACAGCACATGAAAATCTAGGTGATATTTATGCACGCCTAGCCTCAGAAGCGTATGACAAAGCCTTTAAGTTAGATGCTTCAAACTCAAGGGCACAGGGCAAGCTATCCATGATTACAGATTTGTTTGGTGGTAAGGCCAGCGCTAATAAGCCAGCCGTGGCAAGCAAAGATCCAGTCAAAACCGTGGAGTTGTCTAAGCCAGCGACGTCTGTTGCCAAGCCGATGGATAGCAAAAAACCTGAAGTAGTTAAACCGGCTGAGCCTGCAAAACCAGAGCCAGTAGCTGCGGCTAGCGATGACACTGCAGTATTGGATGCTGTGAATGCTTGGGCAAAAGCGTGGTCTTCACAAGATGTGAATCAATATTTGGCCAGCTATGCGGATAGCTTTAAAACACCGAAAGGCGAACCACGTAAAGCGTGGGAAGCGACACGGCGCGATCGCGTAAGTCGTCCAAAAACGATTGCGGTAGAAGTGAATAACGCCAAAGTGACGATGGAGGGCAGTGATGCCGCCAAAGTACAATTTAGTCAGCGTTATGTTGCAGATGGTAAGCCACAAAGTACACGTAAAACGTTGGCGATGACCAAAGTAGGCGGTGCGTGGTTGATTCAGCAGGAAATCGCCGGACGTTAATGTTTCGCCTCAAATGCAGCAGATATCTGGTTGAATTTGAGGTAAGTTTTAGGTTTGGAGGGTATAATTATACCCATGGTACGTATTAAACATTTATCAGTCGTTATTCTATTGCTTGGCTCGGTATTGCCATGGAATGCGACTGCTGTGAATCAAGAAGGCATTGCTTCTCGCTTTCTTGCGCAAAAATACAGTACCAATATCATTGAGAGCATGCTGGCTAAGACTTTGTTTGAAATTAAACAAGGCAAAACTGGCGATGCTTTAAACACTGTGAATCAACTGATTCAGAATACTCCCAACTTCAAACTGGCTTATCTTATTCGTGGAGATTTGCTCGCCTCTAGAGCGCGTATGCTGAGCGCATTTGGAGATACCTCCGTACGCGATCCGCGCCAGATCGAAGATTTAAAAGAAGAGGCGGAAAAGCGTTTAGAGAGTTATTTAGAAAAAAATAAAGACCATTTACAACCTAACTTATTGATTCAGTTAGATTCCTCCCAGCGTTATGCGGTGGTTGTCGATACCTCAAAATCTAGATTATTTCTGTATGCCAAGCAAGAAGACGGGCAGCTAAAGTATATTGCTGACTATTACGTGACCATTGGTAAAAATGGCATTGATAAGAAATTACAGGGGGATAAGCGCACACCGCTTGGCGTATATTTTGCCTCTTCTAAACTAAGTGGGCCTCTGCCGGATATGTATGGTGAGGGTGCTTATCCACTGAATTATCCGAATGAAATCGATGTCAATGAAAAGAGAAACGGTTCTGGCATTTGGTTGCACGGTACACCAACAGATACCTATAGCCGTCCACCCCGTGCGAGTGATGGTTGCGTAGTGTTATCCAATCCGGATATCAAATCGCTACATCCTATTCTAAACCGTGGCAATACGCCGGTAATTATTGCCAACGGCGTGGAATGGTTGGCCGAAGCATCTAGCGAGGTGCAGGTGGCGCAAAAGCAAGCGCTAAAAACCTCTATTGAAGCTTGGCGTAAAGATTGGGAGTCTCAGGACTCGGAAGCCTATTTAGCACATTATTCATCACACTTTTTTTATAGTGATGGTGATTTTAATCAATGGGCAAATTACAAACGTTTGATACAGGCTAAAAAGCCGCGTGTCTCGGTAGGTATTGAAAACGTGAGCATATTTAGCTATCCCAATGCGCAGCAACCGATGGTTGTTGTGAATTTTGAGCAGGACTTTAAAAGTGCGTCGTTACAAAATCGCATGAAAAAACGCCAGTATTGGGTATATGAAAATAACCAATGGAAAATTATTTACGAAGGTGCTGTGTAATGAAATACATCAATCAATTCATCATTTCAATGACGTTGTTCTTGGGCCTAATGTCGAGTGCTACAGCCGCCACGCAAGTCGAGTTTGAGACGTCTGCGGGCAATTTTGTGGTGGAAGTGTACCCGGATAAAGCGCCGAAAACAGTAGAGAATTTTTTACGTTACGTGAATGATGGTTTTTATAACAATACGATTTTTCACCGTGTGATTAGCCGCTTTATGATTCAAGGTGGTGGTTTTGAGCGTGATTTAACCGAGAAGCCAACGCGTGCGCCAATCGCCAATGAATCTGATAACGGCTTGCTGAATCAAACTGGTACGATTGCAATGGCAAGAACCTCAGACCCAAACTCAGCGACAGCGCAATTCTTCGTTAACTTGGCAGACAACCAGTTTCTTAACTACACCAGCCCAGAGCCTGATTACATTGGTTACTGTGTGTTTGGCAAGGTGGTGAGCGGCATGGATGTCGTCCATAAAATCGGCATTGTACCTACAGGCAATAACCGTGGATTCTCTGACGTACCTATTAAAGCCATTGTGATTAAACAAGCCAAAGTGAAGTCACCTGTCGCAGCAAAATAATTTATCTATCATCTATTAAAGGAAATATTGTGGTCAAACTCTCCACCAACTTTGGTGATATCACCATTGAATTAAACGCAGAAAAAGCACCAATTACAGTAGCCAATTTTTTAAGTTATGTTGAAAAAGGCTTTTATGAAGGGGTGATTTTTCACCGTGTGATTAACGGGTTTATGATTCAAGGTGGTGGCTTTGATGCCAACATGAAACAAAAACCAACCGATGCACAGATTAAAAATGAAGCGGATAACGGATTAACCAATGACCAGTACACCATTGCGATGGCACGTACTTCTGTACCAGATTCAGCCAGTAGCCAATTCTTTATCAATGTGGGTGATAATGATTTTTTGAATCATACAGCACCTACGCCAAGTGGCTGGGGCTACTGTGTATTTGGCAAGGTGGTAGAAGGCATGGACGTGATTGATAAAATCAAAGCGGTGCCAACCACTAGCCGTGCAGGTCATCAAGATGTGCCAGTAGAGCCAGTGGTTATTTTACAAGCTACAGTGAGCTAAACCCTTGAATGCAGGGCGATACCCTTTTTATTTCTGACTTACATTTATGTGAGTCACGACCAAATATCACCTCGGTTTTTCTTGTATGGTTAGCCGAGGTGGCTGCACAAGCTGACGCACTCTATATCTTGGGTGATTTTTTTGAATATTGGGCAGGTGATGATGCCATGCAGGATGATTTTCACCGCCCGATTTTACATGCATTACATCAACTTACTCAGCAAAACACCCAAGTGTATTTAATGCATGGGAACCGTGATTTTTTAATCCGGGAGGCTTTTTCTCAAGCAACGGGTGTTCAGCTAATTGCGGATCCATTATTAACAGTGATGCATGGCCAGCGCATATTGCTCACGCACGGAGATGCATTGTGCACGGATGATGTAAGCTACATTGCGTTTCGTGAGCAGGTACGCCAGCCGGCTTGGCAATCCACGTTTCTAAGTCAATCATTGGCAGAGCGAAAAGCATTTATTGCACAGGCTAGGGCGCGCAGTGAGGTGGAGAAGTCTCAAAAAGAGTCCATGATTATGGATGTGAATGCCGATGCAGTTGCACAGTTAGTACGCGAGCATGATTTTCCACCAGTATTGATTCATGGTCATACCCACCGGCCAGATCGTCACGCATTCAATGTAGACGGGCATGCTTGTGAGCGCTGGGTATTGGGCGATTGGTATGAGCAAGGCAGTTATTTGAAAATGGACAATCGCGGCCATCTTGTTGCAGAGACTATCCCAACTTAATCTAATTGATTATGGGCGCTTGATATGAAATGCATTTTAATTTGTACTCACCACCGGGGGAATCCCAATCAGCCTTCTTGTGGTGCGCGCGGGGCAAATGCAATTAAGCAAACATTGCTCGAGGTGGTGGCTAAAGATGGATTGCCGTTAAAGGTCGAAGAAATTCAATGCTTAGGTGAGTGCGAACTTGGGCCTAATTTGCGCTTCATTCCTGGTGGCCCAGTATTCCATCATGTAGATCTGCAACAAGTGCCGACGATTATGTGTACAGCAAAAGCATTTTTAAACACCTAGCTAAATTTCAATCAGCATTCAATTAAGGCTGATATCCTGCGATGTTGCTTTCATCAATCACATCAATTTGCGCTGGATCCAAAAATCTTTCTGCGTACTGTAGGTAAATTTTTTCGCGAATAAATAAATCAAATACATCAGGGTCAACGTGGTGGTTGAGTTTCATATTGCCCAAAATGTTTAAGGTTTCAGACAGTGTCTTTGCTTTTTTGTAGGGCCTGTCTTTTGAGGTAAGTGCCTCAAAAATATCCGCAACGCCCATGATTCTGGCTGGGATAGACATTTGCTCTCGCGTTAAGCCTTTAGGGTACCCGGTGCCATCCATACGCTCATGGTGGCCCCCCGCATATTCTGGCACCCGGCGCAAACCCTTGGGGTAGGGCAAAGACTCCAGCATATTGATGGTCACCACAATATGGTTATTAATAATTTGGCGTTCTTCCGGCGTCAGTGTGCCCTTGGGAATCGTCAGATTGTAGACTTCATCGTCGGTTAAAAACTTCACCGATTGCCCCGCTTCATTGCGATACTGATAATTGGCAATTTCGCGTACGCGTGCCTGATCCGCTTGGCTCATAGATTCGCTGCCGTAATTGACCTTACGAATAAAATTTTTATCGTCGTCCAATTGCTTTTTAATGACATTGATTTCATGGGCAAGGTGCTTGGGGCTAATGGTTTTGCCTTTGGCCTGCGCTTCGATCACTTTGTGCAAGTGCGTGGCTTCACGTTGAGATTTCAACAACTCAAAGCGGTCATCCACCAAATGGATGCGATCGAAAATAGTTTCCAGTTTGGTTGCTTTATCCATGATGGATTCAGGCGTGGTGACTTTGCCACAATCATGTAACCATGCCGCAATTTTGAGCTCGTATAGCTCTTGCTCACTCATGTTAAAACTTTGAAACGCGCCTTGCTGGGTTTTGATGGCTGCATCAGCCAGCATCATGGTTAATTCTGGGACACGTTGGCAGTGGCCGCCGGTATAAGGAGATTTCTCATCAATGGCATCGGCAATCAGTTTAATAAAAGACTCAAATAAACGTTTGAGCCCATCAATTAAATGATGGTTAGACAATGCGATAGCTGCTTGTGATGCCAGTGATTCCACCAAGCGTTGGTGTGAAGCTGAAAATGGGATGATGGCTTGTGAGATAGGATCTTTTGCGTTGATGAGCTGTAGCACCCCAATCACCTCATTCTCATGGTTGCGCATGGGCACAGTGAGAAACGATTGTGAATGGTAGCCCGTGCGCTCATCAAATGCGCGCGTACCCGAAAAGTCAAAGCCTTGTTGTGTGGCGTAAGCGTCTTCGATATTAATCGTGGTTTGTTGGATTGCGCAGTAAGCCGCTACCATATTTAAATTGGGCGCGCCATCGCCAAGGTACAGCTGAATCGGTGGAAACTGAATTGGCTGACCAGTGGTACCGCCCAGTGCAATGTTGAGGGTCGCATTGCGTAAAATCTCGAACTTTAAACTTTGGTGTTCCGTGATGGTGTAAAGAGTCCCGCCATCGGCATGCGTCAGCGCTTGTGCGCCGAGTAAAATCATTTCCAGTAATCGGTTGGTGTTTTGCTCGGATGATAATGCAATGCCAATCGCATTTAAGCGCTCAAGCTGATCGAGAGACTGATCAAATGACATGGTGACTAGATGCGGTGGGGTTACCCAGTGAGCATTTAAGCAAATGTAAATTCCATTTGAATGCCGGAAATCTCTAGTAAATCGTTATTTTTCAATCCATACGAGAGTGTATGTAGTGGGTTACCATTGATGCTTGGATGCTCATGGCCTTCTACTTGGCTCAAAAAGTAGCCATTTGTACGCTTGGTGATGACAATCACTTGTGTGCCGGGTTTGCCAAGGGTGGTCAGCGTTTTATTCAATGTTAAGGTTTTGCCACCGTTAGATCCATTTAAAATGCGTAGCTTCCCAATGGGCAGGCTGACAGCTTCAATAGGCGATGGTGTGGTTTCAGAGAGCGACTCTTCTTCACTTTTCATCGGTCTGGACATTTGAATCAGCGACTTAAGTGAAGGTGGCTGGGTATGGGGTGATTTTTCTAGTGGGGTAGAGCCTGCATGTTCTTCTTTCCCATGTTGTTCTTTTACCTGGGTAGCCGATTTGCTGACGGATACTTGGCTGTTGCCGCGTACGTATTTAAATTGGTGCCGACCGATTTCGATGACATCCCCATCTACCAGTACATGTTTTCTGACTGGCTTTAAGTTGACAAACGTGCCGTTGGTGCTGTTGGCGTCTTCCAGAAAAGAGTCTTTACCAATGGTGACAATTGCAGCGTGCAAGCCACTGACGGCTAGATTATCAATCACAATGTCATTGTTCTGTCTTCTGCCAATAGAAATACGTTCCTTGGTCAATGGATATTCATTGATCACGCGGTCATCCAATGTACAGACTAACTTTGACATACCCCTAACCCTTATTATGTGTGACTTTTTTATAGAGTGATTGCAGCCAATTTGCTTTATTTAATGAGTAATCATCAATCACGCTTATTAATATCACAGAAATATTATCTTTACCACCCCGTTGATTGGCTTTTCTGATTAACAGGTGCACGATGGCTTCCAGATCGTCATTGTGTTCGATGAGAATAGACTCGATTTCATGGTCTTCTACCATGTCGGTGAGCCCATCCGAGCATAATAAATATAAGTCGCCGACTTGTACTGTGTGAGTATTGATCTCCAAATCGGCCACCGGATCGACGCCCAAAGCTTTGGTGACAAAGTTCTTATAAGTGGCATATTTGGCTTGCTCGGTAGTGAGTAGGCCGGCATCGATTTGTTCTTGTAACAATGAGTGATCGTTGGTGAGTTGTGATAATTGAGCGTTACGTAAAACATACGCTCTGGAATCGCCAATGTGGCCAATCACTACTTGGTTATCGACGAACATAGTCACCACCAGCGTGGTTCCCATGCCTGCGCATTGGGCTTGTGTATTCGAGACCTCTAAAATGGCGCTGTTGGCAGCGGCCACTGCATCAGCCATCCATCTGCTAGCCATGTGTGTAGTCACAGGCTGGTTGGCTTGTCGTGCTTGGTTAAACTGGGTTGTACATTCCGCAGTAATACTCAGTGCTGCCATTTGGCTGGCGACATCGCCCGCGTTATAACCACCCATGCCGTCAGCCAAAAGTGCAAAGCCTATACTGGCATCGCTGGCAATGGCATCCTCGTTGCGTGAACGCAGCTGGCCTCGGTCGGTAAGGCGTGCAACGCGTAAGGCGAACTCCAGATCACTCATCGTGCTAATGATTGCAGACAACTATGCAAATCGGCGGCGAGCGCTTGGCCATATTGGTAACGGGCTTGAACATCTTTTTCCAATAGTTTTTGAATGATATTTGAGATTGCTAGCGGAATATTCGGGTTAATTTCAATCGCTGTTTTGGGTGTTGCTTGGCTAATGTTATACATTAAATTGGCCATCGAGTCTCCCTCAAATGGCAACTCTCCTGTGGTTAACTGGTACATCGTTGTGCCTAGTGAAAACAAATCAGAGCGCCCATCTAGTTTTTTGCCGGACAATTGCTCCGGAGACATGAAGTTGGGCGTGCCTAGCACCATACCTGTTTTGGTTTTAGATGTGTCAGTAATCCTGGCAATGCCAAAATCGGTCACTTTGACTGATTGGGTGTCCGGCTCGTACATGATATTGGCGGGTTTGACATCGCGATGAATCACATGTTGTTGATGGGCATAATCCAGCGCACCCGCTACTTTGATCATAATATTTAGCACAGTATCCAGCGGCAGGAGTTGACCCAGTTTGGTATATGGATTGAGATCGTGTCCTTTGAGTAGTTCCATGGCAATATAGGCTAAATCATGTTCCTCGCCGGCATCATAAATGGTGACAATATTAGGATGATTCAGTTTGCCGGCGGTCTCTGCCTCTCTAAAAAAACGTGCTTTGACGGCTTCCAGTTCACTGGCTTCAAAGGCTTGCGATAACGCCAAGGTTTTAATGGCAACCTGACGGCCAATTTTAGGGTCAACCCCCAAATACACGGTACCCATCGCACCTTTGCCTAGCTCTTTTTCAATTTGATAGCGGCCTAACATTGGCTTGGAAAGTGTACCGTCTGCGCTAGATAAATCAGTATATAAGCCTGATTGGCCACCCAACACAATCGTTTCAGAAAGCTGGCGTGATGTTGCGATACGCTGTGTCAGATCTTTAAAATGTGGATTATGTTGCGCCATGTAACTAAACACTTGCGTGGCTTTGTTGAATTGCCGCTTACGCTCAAAATCCAGCCCCAAGTGATAGAGGCTATCCATCAAGTTATCTTCTAGCGGACATTTTCTAAAACGATCAAACGCCATATCGAGTTGCCCTTGGCTTTGTAGCATCAGCGCCAGATTGCGATTGCTTTCTGAGGACTCGGCGTCGGCGAGGCGTTTGCCACGCTCAGTCAACCAATATTGCTTAGAGATGAGCAGCGCATGTCCGAGTAGTAACAATACGCAAGGCATCATCAGCTGTACCCACCAGCCGTACTGCGTCATAAAGACAAGGTGCATCGTTACTAACAGCAGCCCTAAGCATAGGCTCACACCAGCTGCAGTGCTGGCAGACAATCTCGTCAACAGAAACATTAAATAGAGGCCAATACTCAGCCATGCAGCGTATTCCAAAAGCAGTGCCCAAGTTGGCGTGATAAAAAAATCCTCATTCAGAATGCTGGCAATGTGATGTGCCAACGTTTGTATCGGCTGCATATGGGCAGAGATCGGCGTAATTTGTGTATCGCCGCCGTCACCTGTAGCCGCCATGCCGATCAATACAATTTTGCCTTGGTATTTAGACGCCGGGATTTTGCCGCTGTAGACATCGTAAAAAGAATCCATTGGGAAGGGCGTTTGCGCAAGCGGAGATGTGTAGAAAAAACTATGCATCTGCAGTGCATTATTAGTTTGAATATTTAATTTTCCGACTTGTACACCTTGGCCCAGTTGCACTTGAATATCTTGTGCGGTCAGGTTTAAGTAGCGCGCTGCAACTTGCAAAGCGAGTGATGGGTAATATTGGTCAAAATACTGTAATACCAGCGGCTCAACGCGCACAGCGCCATCTACGTCTGTCACTTGGTTGAGATGACCAATGGCACGTGCTTGTGATGCGATTGGTGCAATCGGCGGGTAAGCTTTAAGTGCGGAAGTCGGCGTCAGTTGGTGTTGAGTAGCATGGATGCGATCCACCACATTGGTCAGTGCCTGCCGTGTGATGTAATCAGGCAGCGGGCCATCAGGCTTGCCATTTGGCACACCCAGTTTAAAGGGCATCGCCAACACCACATTATTGGCCTGCGCGATACTGTCTGCCAATCGCGCATCAGCGTTAAGGGCGCGTTGTGCATCCTCTAACATGGTATTAAGCGCATGGCCATCTGTGCTGTTGGCTATGGAGGAGTGCTGAAGCTTGGTTTGCAACTGATTGATGTAAGCTAAGCCTTGATCGACTTGCGGCTCTAGAAAAAATACGGTGTGGCCAATCACTTTGGCCGAGGTGAGTTGTTGAATGAGGGTGGCATGCACCTGACGAGACCATGGCCAGCGGCCAATGTTGTGGATGCTCTCGTCGTCAATCGCAATCACGGCAATGTCATGGCCAGGCTCGCGATGCGACAACTGCATGCCAATATCATAAGCCATGCGCTCAATGGCTTGCATCCACTGGCTATGGCTGCTCAGCAATAACAGAAGAGATAATCCGAATGCAATTATCCAATCAGTCGCTAACAGGCTTTTCTTCACTTTTCTTCGATTTCATGAAATCGCCTAACTCAATAGGATGAAAGCGTGAAAGAGATAAAGTTTATTTTCTAAATTCCATGGGTCTTGCTACTGCCGCGACTTTATCCAACACGCCATTGATATATTTGTGGCCATCTACCCCACCGTATAATTTAGCTAGCTCAACACCTTCGTTGATGGCGACACGGTATGGAATGCTCACATCAAAAAACAACTCATAACTGGAAATACGCAAAATGGCATGTTCAACCGGGCTGAGCTCATTAATTTTGCGGTCAATAAACGCTGATATCTCTTGATCCAGCTTTTCAACATGCTCTGTGACACCTGCCAGTAACTGCTTAAAGTATGCCTCGTCCGTTTTAATATAATCCGGGTCATCCTTGGCATCGGTCGCAATCTGCTTAAGCTCGCCTGCATTCATCATGCCGCGATAAATCGCTTTTAACACCAGTTCGCGTGATTTACGTCGATTTTGGCTGGTTTTAGGTTTCTTTACCGGCTTGCTTGCTTGTTGCTCGCCACTCATAGCGCGCGTACCAAATTGGCCATTTCAATGGCTACTTGTGCAGCCTCAGCGCCTTTAATGTGCATACGGGCTTCGGCTTGCGCATCATCTTCTGTGGTCAAGACTGCATTGGCCACTGGAATGCCGGTGTTGAGCTGCACTTCTGAAATGCCACGAGCAGATTCATTGGCAACCACTTCAAAATGGTATGTTTCACCACGGATGATGGCACCCAATGCAATCAGCGCATCGTATTGTTCACTCAAGGCCATGTGTTGCAAGATCAATGGTGTTTCTAGCGCGCCAGGTACAGTGGCAATTTTAATGTCTTGTGGTTTGACCCCAAGTTTAAGCAACTCTTGATGGCAAGCACTGAGTAACGCATCACCAATATTGCTGTTAAAACGTGACACTACAATCCCAATTTTTTTACCTGCGCCGTTTAAATCCTGAGCGATTTTATTCAATTTCAATCCTAACGATTTCTAAAAGCGTTATTTTAACCTAATAACCCTTATTCTCGACCGAATCTACTTGATTGACTACCATTCCTAACTAAATAACACCCATGCTTTCTGCACGGTCATCCAAACGCCATAGCTGATGGGGACCAATACTGCCAGCCACGCCAACTTCACCACCAACGAAGATTGAGGGGCAGATGCAGTGTACGCCTGCATATTGGCTTGTGTCTGAGCAAATTTTTCATGACTGATTTTGCGCTCTTCCGCCAGTTCTGCATCGGTCATAAAGTATTTATCTGCCACTGGTTTGACTAGGAAATTAGCCAGAAATCCAACCACCAATAACCCTGCTAGCACCATAAAAATAGGGGCGTAAATTTGGTCAAACGGCACACCTGCCTCTAAGCGAATATCATGCATGTAATTCACAATGACGGGCCCGACAATACCAGCTGTTGACCATGCTGTGAGTAAACGGCCATGAATGGCGCCCACAAACTGCGTGCCAAACATATCGGCAAGGTAGGCTGGAATGGTCGCAAATCCGCCGCCATACATAGAGGCAATCACACAAAATGCTGCTACAAATAGCGCCAGTGATTTATGACCTGCCATATAGGTCGCGGCGCAGTACATCAGTGCACCCAATATAAAGAAAATAAAGTAAGTGCGTTTGCGGCCTAAGGCATCGGATGAGGTGGCCCACGCAAATCGCCCAAAAATATTGAAGAGTGAAATAATGCCAACAAAACCAGCGCCTACAGCGGCTGCCGCTATGGTCAATGCTTCGTCTTTCTTAATGTCGGCAAAACCAACGGTATGTTGGCCAATCAGTGCGCCGCCAAAGGTCTCTTGCAGCATGGGTGCGGCGGCGCCAATAATGCCAATGCCGGCGGAAACGTTCATGCACAATACTAACCATAATAGCCAAAATTGTGGGGTCTTATGGGCTTTGTCCAGATGCACATGGCGGGTTGCAATCATGGTGTTGGTTGATGGGGCTGGAGGTGTCCAATTCGCGGGTTTCCAGCCAGTAGCTGGTACGCGGTAACCTAGCGAACCGCATGTCATGAATACAGCATAGATAATAGCCAGTACCACAAATGTTTGCCACACACCGGGGGCGGTAGGGGTGGCAAAATAGCTCATCAATTTAGTCGCTAGTGGAGAGCCAATCATGGCGCCACCACCAAAGCCCATAATGGCCATGCCGGTGGCCATGCCACGGCGATCTGGAAACCATTTAATCAGGGTAGATACTGGTGAAATATAGCCGAGCCCAAGCCCAATGCCACCAATGACGCCGCTGCCTAACCACATGAGCCAAAGTTGGTGGCTGTAAACACCATAAGCTGAAAGTAGCAAACCGCCGCACCAGCAAAGTGTTGACACTAAGCCTGCTTTTCTTGGACCTGCGCGCTCTAACCAGCCGCCCCACAGGGCAGCAGAACAGCCAAGTAGAACAAAAAATAAAGTGTACATCCAGCCCAAATCAAATTGCGTCCAGTTGCAATCGGTCGCAAATAGGGCTTTGCCGGTGCCGGATAGTTTCTCGGCAAAACTTGTAGCGCCTGCCGCACATGCAGCCAATGGTTTGCCTTCGGCATCCAGTAACGCATTACCCAGCGGTTTCCAAAATACGCTAAAGCCATAGGCCATCCCAATAGATAAATGTACTGCTAATGCGGCTGGGGGCACCAACCAACGATTAAAACTTGCATCTGCAGTAATATGTTCTTTTGATAAAAAGTCAGACATCCTCAACCCTTATTATTTCTGATAAGCAACATGCCATTAACATATTGTTACAAATCTGCAGAATTGGCAATTAACCTTTGTATTTTGAGCCAATTGGGCGTTTAATATTTGTCATGAATTTGTCATATTTCGGTCATAGAATGAGCATACTTAAAAACAATAGGGTTTAAGCAATGACAGCAAACATATTGGTTGTAGAAGACGAGCCAGCGATTCAAGAGCTACTGGCACTGAATATTAAACAAGCGGGGTATAACGCATTACGCTCGCTCAGCGCAGAACATGCGCAACAATTATTGAGAGAAACATTGCCGGATTTAATTTTATTGGACTGGATGTTGCCTGGCATGAGTGGTATTGAATATGCCAGACGATTAAAATCAGACAATCTGACCAAAGCGATTCCTATCATCATGCTGACAGCAAGAGGTGATGAGTACGATAAAGTACGTGGCTTGGAAGTGGGCGCCGATGATTATGTGACTAAACCGTTTAGCCCACGTGAGTTGAATGCGCGTATTAAAGCGGTGTTAAGACGCCGTGCGCCACAAATGACGGATGATCCGATTGAGATTTCTGGGTTGTCGTTAGATCCAACCACCCATCGCGTCACCGGTAATAACGTCAATATTCCGCTGGGCCCAACAGAGTTCAGGTTGCTCCACTTTTTTATGAGCAACGCAGAACGCGTGCACAGCAGAACGCAGTTGCTGGATAAAGTATGGGGCGACCGCGTGTTTGTGGAAGATAGAACCGTGGATGTACATATCCGCCGCTTGCGTAACGCATTGATGGTTTCTAACCACCAAGACTTGATTCAAACCGTACGTGGTTCTGGTTATCGCTTCTCTGCACAAATTGTTGAGCAAGCTGGTTAATACATAAGATTTGAGTGTTTAAAAAGGCCCGGTGAGGGCTTTTTTTATTTAATCGCTTTCAATGCCTTCCAGCCATTCTTATGTAAGCACTCTATCAAGCCGCGTGTGTAAGTTTGTGTTGCCATATCAGGCTGATGCGCTTCGCCAAGCGTTGCAACACAACTGGTCTGATCGGCTTTGAGTTGTGTCGGCGTTCCGCCAAATTTCCACCAAGAGTTAATTTTGTAAGTCTTCATCGGGTCTACAGGCGCCGTTGCTGGTTTTTTTTCTACTTTGGTTTCTGCAGCAGGGGTGTTAGCAGCAGTTGATGCGCTTTCGCTAGCATTGCTTGCGACTGTGTTTTCTGTCTTCTGCATTTGCTCCGTTTGCGCTTCTTTGCTTTGCACTACTTTATCTGCATTGCTGGCATCTGCATGAGGTTTTTCTTGCACTTCCACAAAAGCAGATTTGTCAGCGTTAGCTGGCGGTGTACCGCGATTATCTGTGACAGAAGTCTCTGCAAACAGATCACTATCATCAAATTTTTGTACTTCCCACCCTTGTTTTTGCAAGCAGTTTGAGAACTCTGCCTCAGATACACTGCGACAAGCTTTATGCGCAGATTCAATGTCTCTCACAGATGCGCCGCGTTTATAAGACACCTCGCCACACGCGCTTGCTGTAATTGCTAACACAATGATTGTTAAGTATTTTTTTGAAAAATTCATTGACGTAGTACTTCCATTTTATTCATCTTTGATGTGCACAATATACAGCCAGTTGCGCAGAAACTGACTACGCAATATGACGTATTTAACTCACTCCTACCAATCGTTAATCTTGCTCCGTGACAAATGCATTGAAGTTGAAATGCACATGCCAAATTTTTCTAAACCTGTTTTTTTGACTCTATGGGAGAGTAGACATGAATTTGAATTTAAAGAAAAGCGTATTACGTTCGGCGATGTTAACGGCATGTTCATTAAGTGCGCTGAGTGCGCATGCAGCAGGCACGATTACATTCGGTGAAGACAAATACGTGAGCATCGGTTTTGGCACCATTGGTAGCTATAGCTCTGTAGAAGATGGTGCAGCTAATGGTGATGACCGCTCTAACGATTTCTCCATGAACAGTGCGCGTATTTACATTTCAGGTTCGCTGAATAAATACATTAAAGGCATGTTGAATACAGAAAGCTCAGGTACTGGCGGCGCTACTGAAGTGATTGACGCTAACGTGCAGTTACAAATCACCGATGACATTGCCATTTGGGCAGGTCGTTTCCTCTCTCCAAGTGATCGCGCCAACATGGCAGGCCCTTACTACTCAATGGGTGGCGGCTACTGGGCCAATGTGGCTTCTCGCTATGGCTGGAACGGCGGCACCATTGGTCGTGACGAAGGTGTAGCGATTGTGGGTAGTGCAATGGATAGCCATATCGGTTACTCATTTGGTCTGTTTGAAGGCGACAAGATTTTTAGATTCAGTGGTGTAGGCGCGTTATCAGAAACTGCTGGTGACAAAGACAAATTAATGTATGCCGGTCGTTTGCAGTTTGACTTGTGGGATGCGGAGCCAGGCTATTACGGTACAGGTAACTACTTTGGCGCTAAAGACATTTTAGCCATTGGTATTGCTGGTAGACAAAAAACCGATGGCGCAGTCAGCGCGATCGATGTTGGTGACTACAGCTCTTACAGCGTGGACTTTCTCTTGGAGAAAAAAGACGTAGGCCCAGGCACTTTCTCAGCTGAAGCTGCTTACTACGACTATGACACTGATGACGTGTTCTTAAGTGAACAAGGTAAAGCGTACTCAGCAGGTGTGGCTTATTTGTTCAATTCTAAAGTGGGCTGGGGCCAATTCATGCCATTTGCACGCTATCAAAAATTTGATTCAGATGCAGCGACAGCAGATACCACCAAGAAATATGAAATTGGTACTAACTATGTAATTGAGCCATATAACGCAACGATTACAGCCGCTTACTCAGACACCAAAGTGACTGGTTCAAGCAGCGTCAATGCAATCACTGTTGCAATGCAATTCCAATTTTAATTGACATCCATTCTTGGAACTTAACTGATCAATATGGAGGGTGAAGGATGAAAACAATCGTCAAGTTAGATTTAGACAAAAAACCATGGGAGCAAGATGGCCAGATTCATAATCGCTGGCATCCTGATCTGCCGATGGTGGCGATGGTAAAGCCAGGCGATGAATTCCGTGTGGAATGTATGGACTGGACTGGCGGCCAAATTGGCAACAACGACAGCGCCAATGACGTACGCGATGTAGATTTAACTCAAGTGCACTATCTAAGTGGCCCGATTGGCGTAGAAGGTGCTGAGCCAGGCGATTTAATGGTGGTGGATATTTTAGATGTGGGTACGTTTGAAGACTCGCAATGGGGCTTTAACGGTATTTTTGCTAAGGAAAATGGCGGCGGCTTTTTAGTTGACCATTATCCGGAAGCACGCAAATCGATTTGGGATTTCCATGGTATTTACACTAGCTCACGTCATGTGCCGAATGTGAAATTTGCCGGCATCATGCACCCGGGTTTAATCGGTTGCTTGCCCTCTAAAGAGTTGTTGGAAAAGTGGAATACTCGCGAAGCTGAATTGATCGCCACTGATCCAGACCGTGTACCAGCATTGGCATTACCACCTAATCCACAATCTGCAGTCATGGGTAAATTGACAGGCGATGATGCCAAAAAAGCAGCAGCAGAAGGTGCGCGTACGGTACCTCCACGCGATCACGGTGGTAACTGCGATATCAAGAACTTGACTAAGGGCTCTAAGATTTATTTCCCGGTGTATGTGAAAGATGGCGGTCTCTCGATGGGTGACCTGCACTTCTCACAAGGCGATGGTGAAATTACGTTCTGCGGTGCGATTGAGATGGCGGGCTATCTTGATATCAAAGTCAGCTTAATCAAAGATGGCGTGAAAAAGTACGGCATTAAAAACCCAATCTTTCAGCCCAGCGTCTTAACGCCTACTTATCGTGATTACATCATTTTTGAAGGTATCTCTGTCGATGAGCAAGGTAAGCAGCATTACCTAGATGTGCATGTGGCATACCGTCAAGCTTGTTTGAATGCCATTGAGTACATGAAGAAATTTGGCTACACCGGCGCCCAAGCACTCTCGATTTTAGGCACCGCGCCAGTGGAAGGGCATATCAGCGGCATTGTGGATATCCCTAACGCTTGTGCAACGCTGTGGTTACCCACTGAGATTTTCGACTTTGATATGAAGCCGAACGCAGATGGACCAAAAATCATGGTGAAACAAGGCGTTGATACCGCCAAAACAAGTTAAGGAGTTTGCAAATGCCCATGTATGAATATGAATGTGACAGCTGCGGCGTGTTTAGTGCGCTACGCAGAATGAGTGAATGCAGTGAACCTGCTTTTTGCCAAGAGTGCGGCGCGGAAAGCCCACGCATTATGTCAGTCCCACGCTTAGCCATCATGGGCAAGCAGCAACGTGAGGCGCATGAGCGCAATGAAAAATCTGCACATGATCCTAAAGTTGGTCGACGTTCTAGTTGCGGTTGCACCGGGTCACACACCTGCAAAACCACTACTAAAGTGAATGAAGACACTGGCAAAGCTGCGCTGCAAGTACAAACCAAAAAAACCGCTAGACCTTGGATGCTTGGGCATTAGTCAAGCCGATGAAGTAAAGCAAATTGAGTTGAAGTAAGTTTAGTTTTAAATATTTTTAATTTTTACAGTTTGATTTTTTAAACAGGAGACACAGCAATGAGTACCTTTAACAGACGTAGTTTTATGAAAGCGGGTGGCGCGCTAGTTGGCGCACTGCTAGCAGTGGGTGTGATTTCCAGCCATGCTTTGGCAGCGGATTTTCCAACCGCTAAAGTGAACACTACAGGCTTAGCCGTGACGGATACCACAGTCAAAGTAGGTATCTTGCACTCAGCTACCGGCACGATGGCGATCAGCGAAACCGGTTCTATCCAAGCTGAAAAATTAGCGATTGAGCAAATCAATGCGATGGGTGGTATTTTGGGCCGCAAAATTGAAGTGATTCAAGAAGACGGTGCTTCAGACTGGCCAACATTTGCTGAGAAATCTAAAAAACTATTGGTAAAAGATAAAGTGGCTGCGGTTATGGGCTGCTGGACATCTGCTTCACGTAAAGCGGCATTACCGGTATTTGAAAAAGAGAATGGCTTACTGTTCTACCCAACGTTCTATGAAGGTTTAGAGCAATCTAAAAACGTGTTTTACACAGGCCAAGAAGCAACACAACAGATTCTTGCAGGGTTGGATTGGATTGCTAAAGAGAAGAAAGCGAAAACTTTCTACTTGATCGGTTCTGATTACATCTGGCCACGTACTTCGATGAAAATTGCCCGTAAACACATTGAGCAACACTTAAAAGGCACAGTGGTGGGTGAAGAGTACATTGCTTTGGGTGATACACAATTTGGTTCTGTGATTAACAAAATCAAACTGAAAAAACCAGACGTGATTTACGCAGCGGTAGTAGGTGGTAGTAACGTAGCATGGTTTAAACAACTGAATGCTGCTGGTTTAAATTCAGCTAAACAAACGATGTTAACCATCTCAGTGACTGAGGATGAAGTGTTAGGCATTGGCGGTGAAAACTTAGCTGGTTTCTACTCAGCCATGAAGTACTTCCAATCTCAAGACAACCCAGCCAACAAGAAATTTGTGGCTGAGTTTAAAAAGAAATGGGGTCCTAATTCTGTGATTGGTGACGTGACACAAGCTGCTTACTTAGGCCCATGGTTGTACAAAGCTGCGGTTGAGCGTGCAGGTAGCTTTGACGTAGACAAAGTACAAGCTGCTTTACCAGGTTATGAGTTCAAAGATGCACCAGAAGGCCCTGTGACTGTAGAAGCTAACCATCACTTAACGACTAAATTACGTATTGGTCAATGGGGTAAAGATGGTCAAGCGAAAGTGGTTTACACCTCTGGTTACATCAAACCTGATCCATTCCCAAAAGGTTATCAATAGTAGCTTAAAGATAGTTGAAAGTTGCGTGGTGTAGACCACGCACCTGAGTAGTCAATATGCGGCAGTCTGTGATCAGGTTGCCGCAATTTGCAGGCAAGCACTTGCAAGCAAATAGTAGTAGGTTGAGATGGTAGGTTCAGTTTATTTCATTAGCAGGTTTTGAGTAGGAGGCCGATATGTTTGATTATTCGATGGCGGAAATTGGCAATATTGTGGTGATGCAGGGCTTTTCTGGCCTGAGCATGTTTACAGTGTTGCTCCTCATGGCACTTGGTCTCGCAATTATTTTCGGGCAAATGGGTGTGATTAATATGGCACACGGTGAGTTTATGGCGATTGGTGCCTATACCACGGTGATGATCTCTAAGCTGGCAGCCACTTATGGTTTTGTGAATTACTACTTTGTCTTTGCCATACTCATTGCATTCTTTCTAGCGTTTGCAGTCGGGTATTTCATTGAATTTATTATGATACGGCACCTGTATAAACGGCCACTCGATACGTTGTTAGCGACTTGGGGCTTGAGTTTGGTGATGCAACAAATCTTTCGCTCAACGTTTGGCGCAAAAGAAGTGAGTGCTGAATTGCCTGAGTGGATGCTCGGTTCTTTCAAGCCAACACCAGACATTGATATCCCCATTAACGGGGTATTCGTGATGTTCTTAGCCATCATTGTCACGGCTGGGGTGTACTTGTTTATGTATCGCTCACGCTGGGGTCTACGTGTACGTGCCACTGTGCAAAACCGTGTGATGGCAGGCGCTGTTGGTATCAATACCAGTAAAGTGGATCGTATGACCTTTGCCTTAGGCTGTGGGATTGCAGGGATTGCAGGTGCTGCGTTTACCACGATTGCATCTACCGGTCCAACCACAGGCACACTCTATATTGTCGATAGCTTTATGGTGGTGGTGTTTGGTGGTGCAGCCAGCTTGATGGGTACGATCGCCTCCGCGTTCGGTATTGCACAAGCACAATCAATCTTGCAGTTCTTTATGACTAGCTCGATGGGTAAGGTGTCTACATTGTTGGTGATTGTAGGGATTTTGATGATGAAGCCAGAAGGTTTGTTTGCTTCGAAACTACGTAAGTAATACTGCAAGCAAGTGTGATCAAAAGCAAGTATTACAAATAGTAAGTAGTGCCACAAATTTTGTTTGACGTAGATGAGGAGAACATAGATGAATGCCATATTAAGTAAGTTAAGTTCGAGTGAACTGCTGGGAGGCAAGAAAGGGCTGTTAGGGTTAGCAGTGCTGGCTGCCGTTATCTTTGTCGCCCTGCCACTTGGTGTCGATATATTCAGGCTAAATTTAGTCGGTAAATACCTGACCTACGCCTTTGTAGCGGTGAGCTTAGTATTGTTGTGGGGTAACGGTGGTATCTTGAGTTTGGGCCAAGGCATCTTCTTTGGTTTAGGTGGTTACGGCATGGCAATGTTCATGAAGTTAGAAGCCTCAGATCCGATTAGTACCAAAATCCAAACCACACCAGGCATTCCAGACTTTATGGATTGGAACCAGTTGACTTCCATTCCATGGTTTTGGGAGCCGTTCAAGAGCTTGCCTTTAACTATATTGGCTATCTTGGTGATTCCAGCGCTATTTGCTTACATTATCGGTTTTGCCATGTTCAAGCGTCGTGTAGGGGGCGTGTACTTCGCCATCATTACCCAAGCCATTGCCTTAATTTTAAGTATCTTGATTGTCGGTCAACAAGGCTTAACTGGTGGCGTAAACGGTATTACTGACCTCAAAACCATGTTGGGTTGGGATACACGTACCGATAGTGCAAAATACATCTTGTACTACGTCAATGGCATCTTGTTATTCGGTTGCATCTTGCTTTCCAGATACATTTTAACCAGTAAGTTTGGCATGTTGTTATTGGCGATGCGCGATAAAGAAGAGCGCGTGCGCTTCTCTGGCTACGACGTATCTGATTTCAAAATCTTTATCTTCTGTATCGCTGCCATGATTTCTGCGATTGGTGGCGCCATGTTTACCTTGCAGGTCGGCTTCATGTCACCTTCGTTTGTGGGCATTGTGCCATCCATTGAAATGGTGATTTTCTGTGCGGTAGGCGGGCGTATCTCCTTGATTGGTGCGGTATACGGTACCTTGTTAGTCAACTACGGTAAAACCTTCTTCTCAGAAACGTATCCAGAATTGTGGTTGTTCCTGATGGGCGGTTTGTTCATGGCGGTGGTGATGTTCTTCCCAAATGGTTTAGCAGGGTTGTGGGATCAACATGCTAGAAAACTCAAGTTCATGAAACGGTTTTATGACGACACGCCAGAACCGGAAAAGATTGAGCCTACGCTGTCACACATTGAAGCGCCTGTAGCTAAAAAAGAGAAACCTGCGAAAGTGGCCAATATGAAGGGAGCAAAAGCATGAGTAATACAGACTTTGTATTGTCCATCGAAGACCTGACGGTTTCATTTGATGGATTTAAAGCGGTCGATAACCTCACCATGTATATCGATAAAAACGAGTTACGTGTGGTGATTGGGCCAAACGGTGCAGGTAAAACCACGGTGCTGGATTTGATTTGCGGTAAAACCAAATCTACATCAGGTTCTATCAAGTTCATGAATAAAGAGCTTACCAAACTTTCTGAGCACGAAATTGTGCGTGAAGGCGTAGGCCGTAAATTCCAAACGCCTTCGATCTACGAGAACTTATCGGTGTATCAGAACTTGGAAGTGTCCTACCCCAAAGGGCGTGGCGTGTTTGGTAGCCTGACATTTAAGCGCACGGCCGAGGTTGAAGCACAAGTACGTAAAGTGGCAGAAGAAATCATGCTCACTGACTTACTCGATTTAGAAGCGGCCTTATTGAGTCATGGCCAAAAGCAATGGCTGGAAATCGGCATGTTGCTGATGCAAGATCCAGAGTTGCTGATGCTGGATGAGCCAGTGGCAGGCATGAGTGCAAAAGAACGTGACCAAACAGCCGAGTTACTGAATAAAATTTGCAACAACCGCTCTGTGCTGGTGATTGAGCATGACATGGAATTCGTCAAAAAGATCGCCCATAAAGTGACCGTATTGCACCAAGGCAAGATTTTGGCCGAGGGCTCTATGGACAAAGTGCAAGAAGATGAAAAAGTGATTGAAGTGTATTTAGGTCATTAATTAATAGGTCATTAGGAGAACCCGCATGTTTGAAATTGAAAATTTGCAAGTCAGCTATGGCCAAAGCCAAGTCATTCATGGCTTGAATATTACCGCCAATAAAAACGAAACACTGGCCATCATGGGCCGTAACGGCATGGGTAAAACCACCTTATTCAAATCGTTGATGGGCATTCTGCCAAGCAAATCGACAAAAGCCATGGTCGATGGCGTAAGTTTACAAGGTGCGGACACTTATCAACGTGTAGCGAGAGGCTTGGCCTATGTGCCGCAAGGCCGTATGATTTTCCCCAGCATGACAGTGCAGGAAAACATTGAAACGGGTTTGGAAAAATCAAAATCGCGTGAAATCCCTGAAGATATTTATGCGTTGTTTCCTGTCTTGTTTGATATGCGTAAACGCAAAGGCGGCAATTTGTCGGGTGGTCAGCAGCAACAGTTGGCTATTGCACGTGCTTTAGTCACCAATCCAAAAGTGCTGTTATTGGATGAACCAACGGAAGGGATTCAACCTTCCATTATTAAAGACATTGCCCGCGTGTTGAATGAGATACGTAAGATGCGTGAAATTACCATTATCGTTTCCGAGCAAGTGTTGAGCTTTACCATGGAGGTGGCGGATCGCATCATTGTGATTGATAAAGGCAAGTTCATTCATGAAGATAAACGTGGCGAAGTCGATGCGGCCAAAATCAAAGGTTATCTGTCTGTTTAAGCATGGGTGGTTGTATTTGGCTGTACTCGTAAAGTTAGATTTTGTGGCATGATGTGGCGATGGATGATGCGCAAATCAAAAGTGAGTTAACTGAATGCTTAGCACAAGTGCTAGGTACCCCTCCCAGGCATTGGGCGGCACATTTAACCCTTAGATTTGCGCATCATCAAGTCGCGCAGCAGCAAGACGCAAACCAAGGGGCGCGTAGTTTTCTAGCGTTTAAGCAGCACCGTGGCCCTTTGGTATTGCAAAAGAGTTTGCATCCAGAAGGGCAAGCCGTCTGTCACGGTGTAATAGTGCATCCGCCGGGTGGTGTTGCGGGTGGTGATGCGCTAACATTAGAGGTAACGCTTGAACCACAAGCGCACGCTTTGTTGACCACACCAGGCGCAGGCAAATGGTACAAAGCCAATGGGCAGCCCGCCAGTCAACATTTACATTTTTCTTTGGCAGACAATGCTTGCCTAGAGTGGTTGCCACAAGAGAATATTCTATTCGATGGTGCGCAAGTGGATTTTTCTGCCCGCATTGATTTAGCGGCAGATGCCCGTTACGCAGCATGGGATATTGTTTGTTTTGGCAGGCAAGCACAACAAGAGCGCTGGCAAACTGGGCATATGCACCAAAATCTTGCCATTTATAGGCAACAAAAACTCATTTGGCGCGAAGTGGGTGCATTGACGCCACATAGTCGATGTATGCAATCTATCGTAGGATTAAGCGGCAATCCAGTATCTGCAAGCTTTATCGTGGTGGCTGGTACTGTACCGGTAGAAGTGATTGAAGCGTGCAAGGCAGTACAACCAAATTTGGCATTGGATTTGCAAGCACGGTATGGAGTCACTGCGTTGCCAGAGGTATTTTCAGCACGCTATGTAGGGCAATCTGCACAAACCGCCAAACAGTATTTTGAGCAATTGTGGCAGCTACTACGCCCTTGGTATGCGGGTCGTGAAGTTACTAGGCCAAGAATCTGGAATACATAGAGTTTGAATACATAATCAATCAACATGAAGCATGAGATGCGTTAGATGGAACTGACTCCTAGAGAAAAAGATAAGCTTCTGATATTTACTGCAGGATTGTTAGCAGAGCGTCGTAAAGGACGTGGATTAAAGCTCAATTACCCAGAGGCCATTGCGTACATCTCTGCCGCCATTATGGAGGGTGCACGCGATGGTAAAACGGTCGCTGAACTCATGAGTTATGGCGCGACACTACTGAGTCGTGATGATGTCATGGAGGGTATTGCGGAGATGATTCCCGATATTCAAATTGAAGCGACGTTTCCAGATGGGACGAAGCTAGTCACCGTTCATCACCCAATTCCATGAGCCATTGAATGATGAAAATGACGAATTACGGCGTTGCGCGGTGCTCTAAATCCTCATGTACTTCAGTACATTCCGGTTTTTGCGCTCCGTGCGCCTTGCACTTCATCCATTTTGATCATTCACTCATCTCATGGAATCCATAAAGGGGAAATACATGATTCCAGGCGAAATGAAAATAGACAGCGGCGACATTCTCTTGAATGTAGGGCGTCATGTCGTTACCTTGCATGTGGCGAACAAAGGCGACCGGCCTATTCAAGTCGGCTCACATTATCATTTTTTTGAAACCAATGATGCGCTCGATTTTGATCGGAAATTGGCTTATGGGTTTCGTTTGAATATCGCAGCTGGTACGGCAGTCCGTTTTGAGCCAGGTCAAACGCGCACCGTTGAATTGGTAGCGTTAGCGGGTGATAGAAAAGTATATGGCTTTGCAGGCAGAGTGATGGGTGCTCTTTCGGAATGAAAAATCAGCCGCTCAGTCATCTGGTGTTAAAAAGTCACCGCCAACATCCTCATTTACTCTATGTAAACTCCGGTGTCGTCGCTGCCTTTTCGCCTACGCTTACTTTCGCTTTGAGATTTTTCAAGGATTGAGTTGAATGACTTTAAAAATAGACAAGCAAGCCTATGCCGAAATGTTCGGTCCCACCGTGGGCGATAGGGTGCGCCTAGCCGATACTGAGCTTTGGGTGGAGGTAGAAAAAGACTACACCGTGTATGGCGAAGAAGTGAAGTTTGGTGGCGGTAAAGTGATACGTGACGGCATGGGGCAAGGGCAGTTGGTGTCTGCTGATGTGGCTGATACGGTGATTACCAATGCGTTAATCATCGACTATTGGGGCGTGGTGAAGGCCGATATTGGTATTAAAGCTGGGCGTATTTCTGCGATTGGTAAAGCAGGCAATCCGGATATCCAGCCAGAAGTGACCATAGCGATTGGCGCAGGCACTGAGATTATTGCAGGTGAGGGCATGATCGTCACCGCCGGCGGCATTGATACGCATATTCACTTTATTTGCCCACAACAAATTGAAGAAGCGTTGATGTCGGGCGTGACGACCATGATAGGCGGCGGTACGGGCCCAGCCACCGGCACCTTTGCTACCACTTGTACGCCAGGACCTTGGCATATTCACCGCATGTTACAGGCGGCCGATGCTTTCCCCATGAACTTGGGTTTTTTAGGCAAAGGCAATGCCAGTTTGCCAGAACCTTTGCGTGAACAAATCACGGCAGGTGCCATAGGCTTAAAACTACATGAAGACTGGGGCACCACCCCTGCTGCCATTGATAACTGTTTAAGCGTGGCAGAAGAAATGGATGTGCAAGTGGCGATTCATTCTGATACCTTGAATGAGTCTGGCTTTGTGGAGACCACCATTGGTGCATTTAAAGACCGCACCATTCATACCTTCCATACCGAAGGTGCTGGCGGTGGTCACGCGCCAGATATTATCAAAGCAGCTGGTTATGCCAATGTGTTGCCATCTTCCACCAACCCGACTCGGCCATTTACCGTGAATACCATTGATGAGCATTTGGATATGCTCATGGTTTGTCATCATTTAGATCCCGCTATTGCCGAGGATATTGCGTTTGCTGAAAGCCGCATCCGCCGCGAGACCATTGCAGCAGAAGATATTTTGCATGACCTAGGTGCGTTTTCTATGATGTCCTCAGACTCGCAAGCCATGGGGCGTGTGGGCGAAGTGATTATTCGCACTTGGCAGACTGCACATAAAATGAAAGTGCAACGCGGTCCACTTAAAGAAGATTCTGAGCGTAACGATAACTTTAGAATCAAACGTTACATTGCTAAATACACCATTAACCCTGCGCTGACGCATGGCATTGCGCATACAGTGGGTTCGATAGAAGTCGGTAAGCTGGCGGATTTAGTGCTATGGCGCCCTGCCTTTTTTGGCGTTAAACCTTCTACCATATTAAAAGGCGGCATGATCGCTGCCGCTGCCATGGGCGACCCGAATGCGTCTATCCCAACGCCGCAACCCGTGCATTATCGCCCTATGTTTGGTGCCTATGCAGGTGGTTTGAAAACGGCGGTAACCTTTGTCTCGCAAGCCGCATTAAGCAATCCTGAGATAGCTGCACTTGGCTTGCAAAAACCATTGGTGGGCATCAGCGGCACGCGCCATGTGAAAAAGAAAGACATGATTCACAATGACTGGATGCCGACGATTGATGTAGACCCGGAAACCTATCGCGTATTGGCCGATGGCATGGATTTGGTCTGTGAGCCGGCCACAGTATTGCCGATGGCACAACGTTACTTCTTATTTTAATCATGCTACATATTACTGAACGCATTACGCTAGCTACGCACATTGACGACTACTTAGAACTGCCGTTTGATAAACGCCAGAAAAGTCGATTACGGGTCATATTGAAATCCGGCACGGAAGCGGCTTTGTTTTTAGACCGGGGCATTATTCTGCGTGGTGGCAATTTATTGAAGTCAGAATCCGGCACGGTAATACAAATCGTCTCTGCGCAAGAGCCTGTATATGATGTGACCGCAGCAAGCACACAGGCTTTGATGTGTGCCGCTTATCATTTGGGCAACCGCCATGTGCCACTGCAAGTAGGCGATGGCTGGCTGCGTTTAGAGCAAGATTATGTACTCAAAGAAATGTTGCTGGGTTTGGGCATGCAAGTCACAGAGAGCCAAGCGCCGTTTGAGCCAGAAGCCGGTGCTTACGGTGGTGGTCATCGCCATGGACATGATGACGACGCGATGACCAATCTACGTCCTCTGGAACAATTAAAGCAACAGTCAAAGCGTCGACTCAAACATGGCTAATGCACCACAATCACATGTGCTGAAATCAAGTCTGGCGCTGAGTCGCTTATTGCAATTGGCGAGTCCCATGCTGCCGGTAGGCGCATATAGTTATTCGCAAGGCCTAGAATGGGCGATTGAATGTGGCGATGTGCATGATTTAGCCAGTGCAGAAACTTGGGTTGGTGATGTGCTGCATATTTACCAAGCGCAGTTTGAGTTGCCTGTATTGCATCGTTTATATGGCGCGTGGCAGGCGGGTGATATGCAAGCTGTGCAAACTTGGGATGCTTTTTATCAAGCTGGGCGGGATACAGTAGAGGCGCTGGCTGAGACACGCCAGATGGGTTATTCACTATGTCGTTTGCTTAATGACTTGCAAGAAATGCCCGATACTTTGATGGCGCAGATACATAGCATGCAGTCGCCGGCTTTCCCCACTATCTATGCCGCCATTGCACAGCATTGGCAAATTCATGTGCAAGATGCGTTACAAGGCTATGTGTGGGGATGGCTAGAAAATCAGGCCAGTGCCGCGATGAAAACAGTGCCATTGGGCCAAGTGGCCGGGCAAAAAATCTTGCTGCATTTAGGGCAATCATTGCCACAGGTCGTTGCAGATGCCATGCAGTTGCCAGATGAAGCCATCAGCAACTTTAATCCTTTGTTAAGTATCGCAGGGTGCAGACACGAAACGCAGTACAGCAGATTATTTAGGTCTTAATTGAGTTCGTAGAGGTTAGAAAATGACAGTGCAATTAAAAGAAAAAGTGCCAGCAGTTAGCTATCAAGAGCCTTTACGTGTAGGCATTGGTGGTCCAGTTGGCTCTGGCAAAACCGCGCTTACCTTGGCCTTGTGTAAGCGCCTGCGCGATGTCTATAACATTGCCGTGGTGACCAATGATATTTACACCAAGGAAGATGCGGAATTTTTGACCCGCAACGAAGCCTTATCGCCAGAGCGCATTATTGGCGTAGAAACTGGTGGTTGCCCACACACGGCGATACGCGAAGATGCTTCCATGAATTTAGAAGCCGTCGCGCAGCTCAGTCAACGCTTTCAAACCTTAGATATCGTATTTGTGGAAAGCGGTGGCGATAACCTTGCAGCGACGTTCAGCCCAGAACTTTCTGACTTAACGATTTATGTGATTGATGTAGCGGCTGGTGAGAAAATCCCCAGAAAAGGCGGGCCTGGTATTACCAAATCAGATTTGTTGGTGATTAACAAAATTGACTTAGCGCCGATGGTGGGCGCCTCACTGGAAGTCATGGATAGAGATGCGAAACGCATGCGCGGAGAACGCCCATTTATTTTTACCAATCTCAAGATTGGTCAAGGCTTAGAAGAGATAGTGCGGTTTATTGAAAAACAAGGATTAATGTTGTAAAGGGCTATGATGAAAAAACAATTCACACTAAGTATTGTACTGTCGCTATTCTCCGGTTTTGCGCTGGCGCACCCGGGACACGGATTGACTCACGGATTTACTGCCGGATTACTGCACCCGCTATTAGGTTGGGATCATCTATTGATGATGTTGGCCGTTGGGGTATGGGCCGCCAATGTGGGTGGAAAAGCGCGCTGGCAATTGCCGCTGACCTTTGTCTGCACAATGTTGTTAGGTGCATTGCTAGGTATGGCTGGTATTGCAATAGGGGGCGTGGAGTCTACCATTGCTGCTGGTTTGATCGCGTTGGGCGTGGTGTTGATGACGCGTTTTGCTATTCACCGTGAATTGCAACTGCTGTTTACTGCGCTATTTGCGTTGATGCACGGCTTGGCACATGGTACGGAGTTGTATCAGGACAAAATGGCCAATATGGCGCTGCCTTTGTTGGGGATGCTGATTGCTACCGCTGGATTACATGGCTTGGGTTATGTGCTCGGCATGCAGCGCCACCGCTTACTCACGCTCTCGCAATCATTGCTGGCTGGACTCATGCTAGGGTTAGGTGCTAACCTGTTGCTCACGGTTTAACCTACTTTAACGATGGTTGGTGTGTGATGCACCGCTTGTTCAATCATCACGTCACGTGATATACGTTATTTAACGTACATATCAACTTTTGCTCATTGATTAAGATGTGGCTGGCCTCGTTCTGCCTAGGAATTTCGGCCAAGGAATAGATATTGCTTATTTACAAGCGTTAGACCACTTCTACATCATGAGGAATCTCGTTTGGCAACAGCAGAACTCAATGCGCGCGAAGCGCCGCAGGCAGAGCCCACACAGCGTATTGTGAAGATTCGTCGCGACTACAATACCTGGGTCGCTAACGAATCTATCGAAGATTATGCTTTACGCTTTACGCCGCGCTCCTTTCGTAAATGGTCAATTTTACGTGTATCTAACACCGCACTAGGTGCAATCTCATTTTTGGTGTTAGAAGCAATTGGCGGCACGATTGCTGTCAATTATGGGTTTATCAACGCATTTTGGGCGATATTGGCAGTTGGCGCAATTATTTTTCTTACCGGTTTGCCGATTAGTTATTACGCAGCTAAATATGGCTTAGACATGGATTTGCTCACCCGTGGTGCCAGCTTCGGCTATATCGGTTCCACGATTTCCTCGTTTATCTATGCCTCGTTCACCTTTATTTTATTTGCCTTAGAAGCCGCCATCATGGCGTATGCGCTAGAGTTGTACTTCCAAATGCCACTCTATATCGGCTATCTAGTCAGCGCGCTGGTGGTGATTCCGCTGGTGACGCACGGGATTACGTTGATTAGCCGTATTCAAATGATTACGCAGCCTATCTGGCTGGTACTGATGTTTTTGCCCTTCATTGCCATCTTGCATCATGATCCGGATATCTTATCTAAACTTAGTATGTTTGCCGGTGTATCTGGGCAAGCGGGCGAGTTTAACTTGCACATGTTTGGTGCAGCCACAGCGGTTGGTGTGGCACTTATTCCCCAAATTGGTGAACAGGTCGACTTTCTACGGTTTATGCCGGACAAAACGGTGCAAAATCGATGGCGTTGGAATATTGGCGTGCTCATGGCTGGGCCAGGCTGGGTATTCTTAGGCATGCTCAAAATGCTTGGCGGCGTACTGCTAGCTTACCTGGTGATACAAAGTGATATGTCGTTTCAATCTGCAGTAAACCCCACACACATGTATTTGGTTGGCTTTAACTATGCATTTAGCTCATACGATGTAGCCTTGGCCGTGACCGCTTTGTTTGTGGTGGTATCACAAATTAAAGTGAATATGACCAATGCCTATGCCGGCTCATTGGCATGGTCTAATTTCTTTGCGCGGCTCACACATAGCCACCCCGGGCGTGTGGTGTGGGTGGTATTCAATGCGGTGATTGCTATCATGCTGATGGAGTTGGATGTATTTAAAGCGTTAGAGCAAGTGCTAGGCTTGTATTCCAATATTGCCATTGCTTGGATTACCGCAGTAGTGGCAGATTTGGTGATTAATAAACCGTTGGGACTCAGCCCCAAAGGCATTGAGTTTAGGCGCGCTTACTTATATGACATCAATCCGGTTGGCGTCGGCACCATGTTTCTGGCGTCGGTGATTTCGATTGCAGCGTTCTCTGGGGTATTTGGCGAGACACTGACCGCGTTCTCGTCATTTATTGCCTTGGGTACAGCGCTCATTACTTCGCCCTTGATTGCTTGGCTGACCAAGGGCCGTTACTACATTGCGCGTAAACCCTTCGTGTTTCCCACTACTAAGCGCATGCAAAAATGCGTGGTGTGCGAGCGAGAGTACGAGACAGATGACATGGCGCACTGTCCGGCGTATCAGGGCGCAATCTGCTCATTGTGTTGCTGTCTGGATGCACGCTGCAATGATGCGTGCAAGCCCCATGCAAAACTCTCGCAACAATGGATAGACGTGAACAAGTTTATTCTGCCTAAGTCGCTGTGGCCGCATATCAAAGGCGGGGTTGCCCATTATTTGTTGCTGATGACCATTGCTTTAGGATTTTTTGGTGCAGTGCTTGGTTTGATTTACTTCCATGAGACCTTGATATTAGAAGGCACTGCCTCTGAGCTGTTGCCGCAACTACGTAGCGGCTATCTCAAAGTGTTTGCCGCCTTGGTGTTTGCCAGTGGAATTGTAGCGTGGTGGTTAGTGCTCACTACCGAGAGTCGGCGAGTGGCGCAAGAAGAGTCTAACCGACAAACGGGCTTGCTATTGCGTGAGATTGATCTGCATAAACAAACCGATACTGAGTTGCAGTTGGCCAGACATTTGGCCGAGCAAGCCAATAAAGCAAAGAGCCGTTATATCACGGGTATCAGTCATGAGTTACGCACCCCGCTCAATAGTATTTTAGGTTACGCACAATTGCTCGATAATGATGCATCTATCCCTGAGCATCGCCGCCAAGCGATACGTGTCATCAGTCGAAGTGGTGAGCACTTACTATCGCTGATTGAGGGGACATTAGACATTGCGCGCATCGAGAGTGGCAAGCTCACATTTGATACTAAGCCACTCAAGTTCCCCGAGTTTATTCACCAAATTGTCAGCATGTTTGAACTGCAAGCGCGTAATAAAGGTCTCTATTTTAAATTTGAACAGCGTGGAGAATTACCCGCTTTGGTGCGTGCAGACCAAAAACGGTTGACGCAGATTCTTATTAACTTATTGGGCAACGCGGTTAAATTTACCAAAGAGGGCGGCATTACTTTCCGCGTCAGTTATGCGCGTGAAATCGCCCATATCGAAATTCAAGACACTGGCCCTGGCATCAAACCTTCCGAGTATCAAAAGATATTTGAGCCATTTGAACGTGGCAGTGCCGCAGAGCAAATCAATATCGGTGGTACCGGTTTGGGTCTGACCATCAGTAAACTCTTAACAGAATTAATGGGTGGTGAGATTCACTTTAAGAGTGAGCAAGGTAGGGGCACGCAATTTGAAATCCGCCTGTTTTTATCGCAAATTCGACAAGATGTAGAGGTAGAACCTGCCGTTTACCGTAAGCGAGTAGGGTATCGTGGATTGCGTCGCAAAGTGCTGGTGGTAGATAACGAGCAAGTGGATCGGGAGTTGGTGATCAATATTCTTGCGCCTTTGGGCTTTGATGTCGCACAAGCAGCAACCGGAAAAGAATGTGTGGATATGTATCAGCAGTTTAAACCAGATATCATCCTCATGGATTTGGCGATGCCAGTGATGGATGGTTGGGAGGCTTCTTATATCATTCGTAAAGTGCATCATTCCAATATCCCGATTGCAATTGTCTCGGCCAACGCATATGACAAAAATCTGGAAAATGCGGCAGGGATTGATAGCCAAGACTTTATGGTGAAGCCGGTGAATGTAGAAGACTTGCTGGATTGGATTGGCAGCAGGCTGGCGATTGAGTGGATAAAAGAAAATCACGATACACGCAACCAAGTGGTGCCAACCATTGACGCAATGAGCGGCGATATGATTACAATGCCAGAGTCGCATCATTTGCAGGATATTTTGTCACTGGTCAATATGGGGTATGTCAAAGGCATACACCAAAAACTGGATGAGATTGAGCAGTTAAACCCTCAATATCAATCCTTTATTGCATTAATGAAGCAACTGGTCGGTCAATTTAAATTAGAAGCAGTGAAAAAATATATTGAAGACGTAAAACAATGAATACCCTTACACAAACACCCACGGTGCTCATCGTAGATGATGTGCTGGACAATTTGGCCTATTTGCATGATGCACTGGATGAGTCCGGCTATATGGTACTGGTTGCCGATAGCGGGCAGACGGCATTGCAACGCGCGAACGATGCGCAACCCAACGTTATCTTGCTGGATGCGATGATGCCCGGCATAGATGGATTTGAAACCTGCCGCCAATTAAAAGCCAATAGTCTGACTCGGCATATCCCGGTCATTTTTATGACGGGGCTGACTGAAGCTGAGCATGTGGCGGCTGGCTTTGAGGCGGGCGGGGTGGATTATGTGACCAAGCCGATTCGACCTAAAGAGGTGTTGGCTAGGATTGCCTCGCATCTGCAAACGGTCAAGCTCATGAACCAAGCGCGCAGTGCGCTGGATGCGTTTGGCCAAGCGGCTATTGCGATTACACCGCAAGACGGAAAAATTGTCTGGCAAAGCCCACTGGCCAGACAATGGATGCAACGCTATTTTTATGAAAGTGGGTTGCATGCTGCAGACACCACGCCAGAGCCCATGTTGAATTGGTTGCAAAATATGCAGCAAGCCAACGCTGAGCGTACGCAAGCGTTGAACATGATTAAAGGCTCTAGCCGCTTAACCTTGAGCCTTGCTGATGATAGCAGTGATGAACAGTGGATTATTTTGCTGAGTGAAGAGTCTGATGAAGCCCAAATTCAAGCGCTGACAAGCACCTTTGGTCTCACCAAACGCGAATCAGAAGTGCTGTATTGGGCGATCAAAGGTAAAACCAATCGTGATATTGGCGATATTTTGGGCACCAGCCCGAGAACAGTCAATAAGCATTTGGAACATGTGTTTTCCAAGCTGGGGGTGGAAACCAGAACAGCCGCTGCTTCTTATGTGGCCTCAAAATTAAGAACCATGAAGTAGTCAGCCTGATAAAATACAGTAGGTCTTTTACGTAAAATCATTAGGCAACAATACGTCAAGCACATAGGCCATTATTTAAACCTGTCGGTATAGTGTGAGTCATACAGATACATCATGTGGATGTGTTTAAACAAAAGGAGATTATTATGTGGACAACACCAGCAGCTACTGAAATGCGTTTCGGTTTCGAAGTAACAATGTACGTAATGAACAAATAAGGTTTAATTACCTTAACAAAAGCCCAGTTAACTACTGGGCTTTTTTGTTTTCAGCACCTCATCCATCATCGTTTCATTGCATATCGTTTATTCATTATCAGCAGGGTTTGTTCAGTAGTATTGCTCAACTGGTTTTGCTCACCCTGCGCACATGTAAATCCAATATAATTCAGCGGTCATCCAGTCATTGAACTTCATGGGCATCAGCCCATCTTATTGTGGAGTCCTTATGTACGAATCCCGCCATCACCCACCCATCTCTCAGCATAAGTTTCTATTGCGCATGGCCTTGCATACAATCACGGCTGCCTTACTGTTGCTGTTTTCACTTGCTATTGGCATGCTGGGTTATTTGTATTTTGAGCACCTGTCTTGGCACAGCGCTTTTTTAAATGCTGCGATGCTATTGGGAGGTATGGGCCCGGTGGATCCACCACAAACCGACCATGGGAAATTGTTTGCAGGCCTATATGCCTTGTATGCAGGGCTGGTTTTTCTAGTGATTGTTGGGTTGTTTCTAGCGCCAGTGGCGCATCGCATTATGCATAAATTCCATTGGACACAAGACGTATAAGCGACAAATGAAATTTACTTTTAAACTATCTAAAACATGGAGTTGGATCATTGCGATATGCTTCGCACTTGGTTCGTTGGCGTATTACTACAAGCTGGAGGCGCTGGCCTGGTATGCATGGCATAGCTATAAACCAGCTGCAGATGACAATACGTTCCATCTAAGCAATTACCAAGTCACTATCGATGCATTGCCAATCGCAGCATTAAAAAATGCTTCTGGGCTTACGCACAACGTAGAGCGCAACACGTTATTCACGGTGTTGAATCAAGAGTCAAAAATTATTGAGTTTGATTTACAAGGGCACATCGTGCGTGAAGTGCATGTGAAAGGCGTGGATGACATGGAAGGGATTACGCATGTGACGGGTAACCGTTATGTGATTGCCGATGAGCGCGATAATCGCTTGATTTTGGCGGAGCTAGACAATGATGCTCAGTTTTTAGATGTGACTAATGCGCCTAAACTTAGGCTGGGCGTCAATGCTTCAGGCAATAAAAATTTTGAGGGCGTCTCTTGGGATGACAATCACAGCCGTTTGTTGGTGGCGAAGGAGCGTGATCCTAAATACATTATGTCCGTGAGTGGTTTTTTTGACGCGGATGTATCCAAGCCATTGAATATTGATATCAAACGGTTAGACGCTTTTGATAAGGCCATTAAGTGGTCAATGCGAGATTTGTCCTCCGTGACGTTTCACAGTGAAACCGGACATTTGTTGCTGTTAAGTGACGAGTCCAGATTGATTAAAGAATACGATGAAGAGGGCAATGCATTAGGCGCATTGGCGTTGTGGAAAGGCTTTCATGGCCTAAAGGCGCATGTGCCGCAAGCTGAAGGTATAGCGGTGGGATCAGACAAAAGTATTTATATTATGAGCGAGCCCAATTTGTTTTATGTATTTAAACCTGCAACATAATCAGCAGATATTTGCTTGAATATCAACTCAAACAAATATCTGCCGCATTGAATACCAACTACTCAGATATTTTCTTTAAATTGTCTAGGCCTGCACGATATACAGCAGTGATTGTATTCACTGCTGCTGCATCATCTTGACCCTGTGCAGGTGTAGCAGATAAATCTTTGCGTTGGAAATGCCCTACCCAAGTGACTAGCGTTTTATTAGATGCTAGAGAGGTGACTTGTACAGTTGAGATATAATGACTGACAGGAAGTACGCCTTCAATAATGCGGTAAGTAAACATTTTTTTGTTGGTATCATAGGCTTTCAATTCTTCTGTAATTTTGCCGCCATCTTGCAAGGTGAGTACGCGTACGGTCCCCACTTTTGCTTCAGCACCAGATTGAATAGTGGTGTTTGCCACTGCTGGATGCCATGCGCCTAAATCACCAAATTTGTTCACTTTTTCCCATACCTGCGCAGCATTGGCATTGACTTCAACTTTTTCTTCAACCTTGAGTTTGTTTGCATCTGCGGCATTTGCGACCAGTGATGCGCTGAAAAATAGACCTAATATTGCATTGTGAAATTTCATATCGACTCCTTAGTGGTGATCTTAAAGAATTACCAAAATTAAGATACATGAATAAAATAAGTGTTAAGTATACAGATCGGTATATACCGATCTGTATACTAGCACCACAAAATATAAAATGCAATCTAATCATTTTAAGAATGAATTGATGACTGCACTGTCAGAGAAGAGTAGTTAAGCTGCCATCTATTTGAAAAAGTAAGGAGACTTCATTGAGCATAGTCAAAAAGCTAATTGTAATTTTTTCTGTATTTACGGCCCTGTTTTCTGGCGTGGTTTGGGCGTATCAATTTGATTTTGGTGCGTTAAGAACAGACAATTTCTATGAAGATAAGCTGTCTTTTGGTTTGCAAAATAGCCTTAACCAAACGCGGGCCAAATTTCAAATACCAAGAGCTTATGGAAAATTAGTCACGGTGACACAAGCCAATAAACAGACAACACTCTGGTTTGAAGCGGCAGATGGCTCAATACGTAATGTGAACTTGGATGCCAATAACCCACTGATTGTTGAGCGTAAAGGCGAGTTAGCTCAATAAAAAACACCCCATCAAAATGGGGTGTTTTAATAGTAGCTACAACTAGTAGTGATAGATTACAGGCTAAATACGTTTAAACCACCGCCGCCAGGTGCAGCGTTGTATTTGGTTAACTCTTTGTAACCACCAGCAGCACCAAGTGCGTCTGTGTCGTTAGTCATACCAAGGTTCATCGCTACACCAGCCCAGCCGCCAATACCAGAGAATACACCCACGTATTGTTTGCCTTTATTGCCGTATGTAAATGCATTACCAATCACGCCAGAACCTACTTGGAATTTCCAGAGTTCTTTACCTGATTGTGCATCCACCGCTTTTAACCAACGGTCTAAAGTGCCGTAGAACACTAAATCAGATGCTGTAGTGAGTACACCACCCCATGCTGAGAAACGTTCTTTGTTGTACCAAACTTTTTTGTTGGTCATTGGATCATAAGCGCCGAAGCCACCCATTACACCATCAGGACCAGCAAACATCGTTAAAGTAGCACCCACCCATGGTTGACCAGCAACGTATTTAGACTCAACTGGCTCGTATGTCATACACACATGGTTGAGTGGAGAATACATTAAACCAGTACGTGGGCTGTAAGCCGCTGGTTGTTGGTCTTTAGTGCCCAATGCAGCTGGGCAGATGCCTTTAGCGTTGTAGTCTTGGTGTGTTGAAGCTTTAGCATCTTTAGCTGGCACGCCTGTTTTCTTGTCAACGCCAGTTGCCCAGTTTACAAATGGATGTACTTTTTCAGCAGCAATCAAGGTGCCTGTGTGTGCGTCCCAAGTGTAAGCAAAGCCGTTACGGTCATGGTGCCATGCGTATGTTTTGCTGCCTTTGTCAAACAGAATCACATCATTCACGCCATCGTAATCCCACTCATCGTGTGGCGTCATTTGCATGCCCCACTTAGCCACGCCAGTGTCTAAGTCACGTGCAAACACAGTCATAGACCATTTGTTGTCGCCTGGACGTACATCTGGATTCCATACAGATGGGTTACCTGTACCGTAGTACACTAAGTTTGTACGTGCATCATACGGCCACCAGCCCCATACAGAGCCACCGCCATGTTGCCAACCATCTTTCACTGCTTGTGGTTTCAACCATGTACGTGTACCTAATTCTTTTTCGCCAATTTTTAATTGGTCGTTTGGAAGCGGTTTGAAAGAACCACCTTGTTTGTTACCGCCGTTTACGTCTTGGTAAACAGACAGCGCGCTGTATGATGGGTTAGCTGAGTTGAAATCAGCACCGATCAATACTTCAGCATCAGGACCTGTTGAGTAAGCTTTCCATGCCAAAGAACCATCTTTAATATTGTAAGCGGCTAAGAAGCAACGTACACCGAACTCAGCGCCTGAACAGCCTGTCAATACTTTGTCTTTGATTACGTGTGCAGCGTTAGTATTTGTAGCGCCCACTTTTGGATCTGTGTTTTTAACTTCCCATACTTTAGCGCCTGTTTTCGCATCTAAAGCAACCAACATACCGTCATTTTGTTGCAAGAAAATCTTGCCGTCGCCATAGCCCAAACCACGGTTAACGTTGTCGCAGCACAAAACAGCTTGTACTGACGGGTCTTGTTTAGGGAAATATGACCATACGATTTTTTGATTGTCGTTTAAGTCAAGTGCGTACACGTTGTTTGGGAACGCAGTGTGTAGGTACATCATGTTACCAACCACCACTGGAGAACCTTCGTGACCACGGTTTACACCGGTAGCGAATGTCCAAGCCATTTTGATGTTTTTAACATTAGTTTTGTTAATTTGTTTTAATGCGCTAAAACCTTGGTTGTTATGCTGGCCACGTGGATGCAACCAGTTGTTTGCATCTTTCATCGCTGCCTCTTGATCAGCTGCTGCTGAAGCGAATAACGGGAAAGCTAAAGCAATGCTTGCCGCTAACCCCATCGTACGTTTGATGTGTGTCATCGTATTATCTCCAAAGATATTAATAGTGAGTGAAGTGTATTGATTACATTAGGTTATGTAACGTAGCACTTTGCTTAGATAATACTGGTACTAGGAGCCCAGCTTAAGAAACAAACATACAAAAAACAAACGCATTACGTGTAGATTGTTTCAATATGTTAAGCAGTTGTAACTTTAATACAATTGCCTTACACAAACACTAATCCAGTTTTGTTATAAAAAAGGGGTCCAAGTCAATTTTGTGAATTTTTGAAAATTTTTGATACTATAGTGCAGTGGACATAGCCTAGGTTTCCACAAAGCGATTATGTTGATCTGCAAGATTGTGAGTTAGACAGTGCGTGCGGGTCAGCATGGTTAAGTGATATTGCTTTGTAAGGAATACGTATGCTTAGGCCATGGGAATTGAATCTTACTGTTTCAAGAGTATCGAGCCAATCGATTCATCAGCAGCTTACGCATAAACTCATCCATGTCATTCAAACTGGCGCATTTGCAGTGGGCACGCCATTACCGGGCAGCCGGGAACTTTCACAACAGTTAGGCATTAACCGTAAAACGGTGATTAGAGTTTACGATGAGTTGGTCGCCCAAGGCTGGCTATATAGCGAAGACAAGCGCGGCACATTTGTACGTCAACAGCAACCCGTAGAATCAGCCAATTTTCTATCTTCATTGCAGGCGCTCCCCCAACAACATACCACTACGTTGCATTTGGAACAGACTGCGTATGCGCATCATGACCTGAGTGAAGATACATTTGATCTCAGCTACCCCTATGGCGATAGTCGCCTATTTAACTTACAGGCTTTAGTGCGCGCTACGCGTCATGCGTTGATTGCCACCAAACGGCAACACCCACTCAAGCTGCATGGGCTAGCGCCATTGTGTCAAGCAATTGCCCATATGCTCAATTTTGAGCAGGGCATGGATGTTGCAGCAGAACAATTGCTAATCACGCCTTCGGCACAAACCAGTTTGCAGATTGTAGCTAGCACGCTGTTTGCAAAAGGTGATTACGTCGTACTAGAAGCACTGCATGCCCCTGCGACTGCTGCGGCATTTAAGAAAAATCATGCGCATATTCAAACCGTTAAACATCATCAACATGGTGTGGATATCGACGATTTGGAAAAGCTATGCATCAATTACCCGGTGCGCGCTATCTATGTCTCACCGGAATGTCAGCAGCCCACCACGTGGCGTATGTCTACGGACAATCGTGCGCAACTACTCAAACTGGCCAAGCGCTATGATTTTTATGTGATTGAAGATCATACGCACGCATCATTTCAGTATGCTAAACATAGCTTGCCAACACTCGCGAGCATAGACCAAGCGGGGCGGGTGATTTACCTTGGTAGTTTGGCGCATATGTTAAACGCCAGCTACAGAGCCTCGTATATCATCTCAGCCCAACAGCTACATGAAACATTTATGCAAAAATTGAACACGATAAACGATAGCCATGACCAGTTGCAGACACTAGCGCTCACAGAACTGCTGCTATCTGGCGAGGTTAAAAAGCAGTTAAAACGTGCACAAAAAATATATTTAGAGCGGCGCGATCACTTTTGCCAGCTACTCAAGCAAGCATTGGGAGATGCAGTGAAATGCGAGATACCGAGTGCCGGATTTGCGGTGTGGGTGCAATGGCAAACAGAGGCTACGGAGATCATGCTAGTTGAACGCATGCAGCAAGCCGTATTAACACTAGACACCTCTACGGTGTATCAACATGACCAAACCGGTCGAATCAGTATGCGCATTTACTTTGCACACCTTAATTTGGAAGAACAAAAAAGCGTGATCAAACGTTTGAAAAAAAGCATATTGGCACAACCGAAACCATTGCAATATGCAGCATTTGGTTGAAGCAACATCCACCACATCGGTTGCAATCAACCAAAGCTAAAATTGGTGAAAAACTAAATTTCATACAAATATTATTAAAAATCAACAGGTTAATATTGTTTTTAAAATTTGGCATACTAGTTGCATTTCAAATATCAGGGAGAGCTATCACTAGGACCTTTAATATAAAGAGTTAACAATAAATATTAGAGGGGTAGACTCCCAACTTGCTTGTTGATCTCGCAGTATTCTGACCATGATAATCGCGTAAGTTGTCATGGTCTTTTTTATTGCTTATATAGCAGCGACTAGCTAAGAAAACACATATGAAAAAAGCGGTTCCCATTTCTGGAAACCGCTTTTTTATTGGTGGTGAAAGAGTCAACAAAACAAATCAATACTAGCCAATATCTAAGCTATATTCACTGATTGGTTATTAAAATCTACTGTCAAATCTACTGTCATATGTCAAATCACGAAGCATGAATTTTGATAATTTAAAATTTAAGCAATGTAATACATTATTAATAACAATCAATCAATCTTGCAATGTATTCCTTGCCTATATTAAGCAGTTAAGGCAGATTAGCTATATCTCTGCTGTGGTGAATATCAAGGCTTAGCAAAGTATATGAAGTCATAAGTTGCATAAACACATACAGACAATTATATTCATGGTATGTATTCAATATTACACATCACAGATTTACATCGAGCAATTAGTGACCCGATCTCTAATTCAGAACTGCTGTCTGCTCTAATTTGTGATCAAGATTCATACCAACAGGAAGACCCTCCTATTAGACCTCCTGATGCAATAGTTGTTAGTGGGGATATTATTCAAGGAGTTGGATTAAACACACCTAACTCAGAGCAAGAGCTTTCTTCGCAATATGATGTTGCACTTGATTTTCTTAGTGATCTTGCCAAAAGATTTCTGAATGGAGATCGATCTAAAATAATTATAGTGCCAGGAAATCACGATATTGATTGGAACGTCTCATTCAGTTCAATGGAGCTTGTTGATGATAGCAAGTATCCCAAGAATCTTCCAAGTGTGTTATTTGAGAAAGACTCACCGTATAGATGGGATTGGAAATCACGCCAACTCTATCAAATTAAAGATCAAGAACTTTACAGCCAACGACTAGCCGCGTTTTGGAATTTTTTCAAAAAATTTTATAGTGGTATAAATAATATGATGCGGGTTGAACCTTGGTCTAGTGCCAATCTTTATAGCCTTGATGAGGGAAGAATAGCCATTGCCGCATTTAACTCATGCCATGGCAATGATTGTTTTTCATTCCATGGTGATATCCCTCGCGAAGTTATTGCGCAATCTCATATCGACCTAAAAGATTTAGGACCATGGAGGTTGCGTGTTGCGGTATGGCACCATGACGTTGAAGGTCCACCATATAGACATGACTACATGGATAAGGAAATTGTTCGCGGTATGATTGGTCGTGGATTTCGACTTGGACTTTATGGTCATCAACATCGAGTACAGATTACTCCTCAAAATGTGCATTTATTGACACAGGAAACTATGGTGGTAGCGAGTGCAGGTTCACTTTGTGCTGGGCTTCGTGAGCTGCCAATGGGAGCGTACCGAGGATATAGTATTATTGAAATCCATGACGATTATTCTGGCGCCCGTATTCATGTACGTGAAATGCGCATAGCAAATTTATTTTCACGGGCAATACTACAAGACTTCAATGGGCGCAGTTATGTTGACCTTAAATGGACTGCTCCGCTAGATGCTGCAGGTAGACCAGAAAATCCTGCCGAACTTAAGCATCTTGAAACAATACGTAATGCAGAGTATGCAATTAAGGTAGAGTCTAATCCGCTAAAAGCTCTGAGATTGTTATCTGCTATCGACTTAAAAAATGATTCCTTCGGCAGATTATTAGCAGTTAGTGCAGCTGTTAAATATGGCGATCCCACTAAGTTGATTGAAATAATCGGGAATCCACAAACAATTCAAGAATTACTATTTCTGTTTGATGCCAAACTTGCTACAAATAGCTGTTCAGAAGCAGGGGCATTAATAACTGAATACAAAGATAAATTAAACTTACCTGAGTCGATAATGAATGAGTTGCAAACTAAAGTAAAACTAAAAAGATTGGTTAAATTATGACAAGTGATACTTCAGACGCAATTCCATTTAGTGTTGACATCAGTCGTATGATTGAGCTGTTAGCATCCCAGATATATCCCTCACCATTCGCATTGCTGAGAGAGAATGTACAGAATGCCTTTGATGCAATTATGTTACGAAAATATGCAGGTGATGTCTTTGAGCCGTTGATTGACGTTTTAATCGAACCAACAAGAATTACAGTTTCTGACAATGGAATTGGTATGTCTCGCACTGAGTTACGTGAGCACTTTTGGCGAGCGGGTTCAAGCTCAAAAAATACCGATGAAGCCCGTGCCGCCGGTGTTGTGGGAACCTTTGGTATTGGTGCAATGGCCAATTTCGGTATTGCAGATAGTTTAGAAGTGGTAAGTGAAAGCACAAAAACGCCCGAGCGCACCCGATGTTTGGCTGAGCGCAAAACACTTTCAGTAACAGATGATTGCATCAAATTCTTCAACGAAACTTGTACTGGTGAGTCTGGAAGTGTAGTAATCGCTACTATGCAGACTGGTAAATCAATTGATGTAATCCAAGCAGTATCCTATATCACAGAATTCGTGCGTTTCGTAGAAATTCCAGTGCGTGTAAATGGGTCTATTGTTAGCCAAGAACAGTTTCAAAATGCTATACCTGAATTACAAGTCAGCTGGAGATGGAATGGTGTGAATGTGCCCTTAGGAACTCATCTAATTGCTGATATCGTTATGACTGGTGCTGGCAGCGGTGAAGTAAGAGTTAGTGTTTCCAATATCAAGCTGAGTGGTCAAAATTTAATTGGACAAATGGTATTAAGGCAAGGTTTGAATGTTGTAAGAACTTTCCGTAATCGATTTGGGCTCGCTACGGCCCAAATAAACTCCCTATATCAGCTTGGAGGGGTGGCGGATTTTCTTCTATTAAAGCCAACCGCAGGTCGTGAGGCACTTACGACAGAAAGTACTGAATTTCTTAATATGTTTGGCGCTCCACTAGATCAATTGATTTCAGAACATTTGGCTGAACGTCCTGAAGCTAATAACAGTCAAGTATTTATCAATTGGGCCGCACGTCATCAACGTTGGGATATTTGTGGCCAACTACGTGCACGTTTAGAACCTGGCGATTCGGCAACTTTGATTGATTTGGTTAACATTAGCAAATCTAAGCCATTACTAATATATGGTGGTAGCGATCCTGGGGTTATGAATCATGCATCAAGCGAAAGACCTGTCGTTCAACTCGCACGTAATCAGCAACGACGACAATGTGAAAGCCAATATCTTACCCTTTACGGCACTGTTGAGACACTTAGTGATGAACCGAAGGTGCTTAATTTACTTAAAAAGTCAGAGTTATCCATGGCCCAATCAGCATTAGTATTTCGACTTTCAGAAATATTGAAATCTGACTATTTCATTTCTACCGAAATAGACTTTGGTACGATTTCTCATGGTTTACCAATACTTGTAATTAATAATCAAAGTTTAGTTCGTATTATTCTCGATCCTAACGCTTCAAATGTAAAAGTTCTAGTCGAGATCTACGAAAAAGAGTATGGAGTCTTTGGTCATCTTGCAAAGGACTTTGTTCGTAATGTCATCTTCCCGAAAGTCAGTCAGCTTGTACCAAGCTCTACTCGTCAAGGTACAGAAGCGTTTTTACAGACTCTTCAGAGGACACGTGATGTCTTTGAATATGAGCGTAGCGATTTAGAAAATTTAACCTCATTGTGGAAAGACTACCTTGAAGGAAAGATCACTTTGGATCAAGCCTCAGCAAAAGTAGCTACTGTCAGACGCAGTTATCAAGTGATAGAAGCAGCAGCTACTGGCCGTGTCCACGATGTTGTTCCAGATGTTGCTGAGGGTGAGCAATTTGCTGACAATAACTCTAACGCTTCTCCTGATTATAGTGCTATGCCATCAATACTGCGCACGGATATTGAAACTGACAGAAAGCTGCTGACAATTGAAGATTCTGACCCTCCTTTAAAAGGATATAGTTGTTTCATTGCGATTAGTAAACGGATACGAGAAGAAAGGGGAGAGTTTTTCCTGCAGCCACATCGTACGTCGGTAGTTTGGGGGGGGCAAAAAGCTTTATTCATTTTTGAACATCACTCTGGAGAAGTTGGTCTTTACTACGACATACAGCTAAGTGAACCTGTCGCACCAAAATCAGGTGGAGGTTCATTCGAAACATGTACGATTGTAATGAAAAATCAAACATTTATTCCCGTACCTTCTGAAATAAAAGATGTCTTTATGCCTAAATCTAATGAGACTAAACGTCTTGAGGTGCGTTGTGACTTACTTTACATTGATGCTCCGCGATAATACTATTCTTCGCTACTGACTAATACACTAATGGCATTTCATTTAAAAAAGTATAAGTTTGTCTTTTAAGAGCATGGTCGTGTTTATATTTAGTTAAATTGTTGAGTAATGGGAACTCTTGCCAGCAGCAGATCCTATTTATGGACTTATGCATTTATTCAATGACTCTTTTGTGGACAATTGTAGATACAACAATTTTGTCAATTGCATGTATGAGGCAGCCTAATGCTGATTAGACTGCACTACCAAACATTAAATTAGGAATTATGCAGATATGGGCCGAAAGTCGACTTTAATAACTGAAAATCTCAGGTTGGGAAGGGAATAAGTCCAACGTGTGGTCAATTCGTTTTTTTATCTTTGGTATTTTATTGTTTTCACACAAGCAGATAGCAATGTCAGTAAATTGATAATATTTAATCAAGTTTTCATATTCCACTCGTATGTTACAGTCCCTACCGTTATAGTATTTAGCAAAATAAGTTTGAGAGTGATCAAGTTTTTCGTATTCATGCTTTATCGCAAAAGCTCTGGCTTGCGATATCGATAATTTTCTCACCGCTTTCGCTTGGTAAATCACGAATTGAACTTTAGTTGCATGTTCGATTATCGTAGGAGTCCAAAAATCTCTCGGTTTTTTTCTTCCGGTGTAACCTAGGCGCGCAGTTTTTAGTTGTAACGCATTTATTTTCTTTTGAAACGTTTCACTCCAATCTCCACGCTCTAAAAAATAAAGTCTTTTTGTATTACCTCGATTAGATAGGCTCTTAATTATCCTCTTTTCTAATGCGTTATTTTTTGCATAGTCTTCACACTCATTTTGCATTTCAATAAACAACTTACGCAACTTAATTAATGTCTTTTTCTGTTTAAAATCTTCTAAAATCGCCATTTTAATAATTTCTATTCATCTATAAAAACATTATAAATCAATAAATTAAAAATATATATTTGAATTATATGGTGAATTATTGCCATTTTCATCAATTTCAGCCTTTATCCCAAATTAATAACTGTAAAGAAATCGGCATTTACTTAAATCCTAGTGAATTAAGTGAATTGCACGGTGGCGATAACTCAGTTGTCGCCGAATGCAAATGAACTAGAAAGGCAGTTTATGAAAATTATTAGAGCAAAAGAAGTATGCCAAATGTTATCAATTTCAAGGAGCACATTATGGCGACTGGAGAGAGCAGGGAGGATCCCTGCTTCGTTTCAGTACAGCGTCAGGACTACAGGTTGGTTAGAAAGCGACATTCTTGCGTATATCGATAAGTGTAAAAAAGCATGAGTGCGCTAGCTGTAATACGTAATCACATTTATCAAAATAATTATCAAATAAGGAAATACTATGATTGACGATTTAGACTTCACATTTAATTGTAAACATTTAAGTATAGGCAATATTCTCAGAAATATAGAGGTTAGTACTGGAGTTATTAGAGATTATAGAAAGGGTATTGAGATTGCGAATAAATTTGGTGATAAATTATTTGTTAAATCTAATAACAATGGTGAGTGTTTTAGAGTAAAAACATGTGCTGCAAAATTTTTACAAGGTCACAACTTATTTGGCAGCAATGATGTGATTGGCATCACTCATGCCTTAGTACTTGAAGTTACAAAAGGTCTCAATATAAGCATCGCTGAAAAAGAGCTTGCTGCAATTAAGCGGGGTGAATTTACTGTCAATTCAATTGATATTGCATGGTCATATCGGGTAAATGGTAAATTAATCCCAAATATCATTCATGAGGTCGGAAACGTTTGGCGTTTACAAGGTAGAAACGTATCGAACTATTACAAAGAATCTGTTTACTTAAATCAGCATTCTAAAGTGCTCGCGTTTAAATTATATGATAAAAAACGTGAGCTAGGGAACAAACCATTGCCAGCTAATATTGCTCAACGTGACAAGCTATTGACCTATGCTAAGGGGCTTATTCGCGCTGAGTTAACATTACATAGCCTAGCATTGCGTAATCATGGATTAACCTTAGGCCGCAACTGGTCAATAGTCAAAGTCAAAGAAATGATGGAGCTTGCGATAACTCAAGCTGCTTTTAATGGTTCGGTAAAGCACAAACTCATGCCATTACAGGTCATGCGATTAAAACTAACCTTACGTCAAGTATATGGGTTGTGGGCTAGTGGCATTGATTTAAATCATGCTTATAGCTCGCAAACGCTTAGACGTCATCGCAATGCTTTATTGAGTAAAGGCATCGATATTAAGCAGCCACCAGTCAAAGCAATTCGAACCAAAAAAACTGATATTGCATGTTGTTTTAGTGAAGATAACAAATGCACCTATCCAAGTTGGGCTAAAGATCATGGTCTGATATTTTTGCCTAAAAAAGTGAAGTAGTTTAAAGCGTTAAAAGGGCATCCTCGCAAAGGAATGCCCTTTTTAATTAAGAGACTTCACTAACGATAAGCAACTTTATCACTAGTCAGCTTTGAAAGTTTAGTATATTGGCCACATACAGCATGTGCAAAGGCAAACTAACTTTAGTGCGTTCAAATAAGACCAATAAAAGAGAATAGCGGCATGTAATCACGCTGATCTGCTGCTCGTAAAGCGCTGATATATACTTGTCTTCGCTCATTCATAGATTGAAGGTCATAACCTCCGGCCCAGTCAATTGAAGGATTGCCGTAGATCTTGGTCAATATGGCATCAGCCATAATACGTGCATGGCGACCATTGCCATTTGGAAATGGATGAATATAGACCAGTCTGTGATGGAACCTAGCCGCAATTTCAAGTGGTGGATAGGTTTGGTGATCTATCCAATAGCGTGTGTCATCAATTAAATGACGTAGTTCAATAGCAATCGTGATTGGATCAACACCTATATTCTTCTCGGTGGTGCGGAAGGTCCCAGCCCAACGCCAGACTTCGCCAAACAATCTTTTATGGAGCGTTCTTATAAAGACCTCAGATAAAATTTCTGTTTGTCTGGTGCGATTAAGCCACTGCATTCCTGATTGAATATTCGCTTGCTCTAAATGATCCAATTCGCCTCGTGTGGTCACGTGTGCAAATTTTAATCCTGCTAGTTCATCACGATCTAAGGGCGTAGCCCCTTCAGGATTGTTGTCATTGAATGGTGCTGCCATTACTTATCCCAAAAGTCAGAGGGCATGCGTGCTAGCAGCTCTTTTGATATGCGATCAATTTCGTCATGAATTTGCCCATTGGATAAGGTTTGTGATTCCAACGCCATATGATTACTTGCATTGCGAACTAAGCTAGTTGCTTTTTCTATTGCCTGTCTACCAATAAGTGTTTCTATATTTTGGCTCGGAATAATAGCGTAAACAAATTGACAGTTCATGGCTTTCGCCATTTCATGCATGGTATTGAGGGTGAGAGCACCAGAGATTTCGGCTTTCTCAGCATGAGATATGCGCGCGCGCGTTACTCCAAGTCGCCTTGCGAGTTGTGCGCCTGACATATTAAGCGATTTGCGTACTGTGCATACCCAGCCTTCCAGTGGACGATTTATGGGAGCAATATGCTTAGCTGCACTATTAACAATTTCTTGATATTGTGCCAATACAATTTTTTTAACCATTATGTATACCTTAAAGTAAACATTAAATATAGTATGTATATTTAAATATATACATTTATAAATAAAACGTCAATTTATATATTTACATTAATTATTTAAAGTGTACATATAAGTATCCAAATAAATTGATAATTAAGAACGCTTCTCTGGATTATTAGAATTATTCATTTAATTTCAATGTTCACGTTACGTGAACTAAGATTATTAATGAACGTGGACTTGAGTGAACTTAAAAACAATATAAAATGAATTTCAAATCAACGACTCTATAAAAATACTCTGAAAGCAGTCAATTATGAAGGTTTATTATCACGAAGGTGAGAATTGGAGATGGACCCCCTCAAAGCTTGATTCTGAAAATAACATACTGGCTCTCTCATTTAACAATTGGGATGACTATACAGTAAAGACGACTTTGAACGCTGCACTCTATTTTGAGGGTGAGAAACTTTTAGATTTCTCCCTCAAGTTGTTTGTTGAAGAAAGTGTTAACTCACCTGCGTTACTCAATGAGCTTAGAAAGAATGGCTGGGATGGATTTTTTCCTATACCGAATATTAAGTACGTGTCTGTGCCAAGCGATATTGATTTTTATAAAATCCTTTTAACCAAATTAGGTAAGCAAGATGCGATTACCGTATTGAGGTTGATCAAAGATGCTGGATATCTAGCAAATGTTGTTCAGGATCAAGAAGCTATAAAGTTAGTTGAACATGAGGATTTTACTTCCTCACCTTTAAGGGAAGGAGGGGCACGTAAAGCTTTTGAGGATGGATGGAGACTTTTTGATAATCAAACTTCGAACATTCAGGATTTCACAATGAATATTCGTATGGCTGATGAAACTCAAGAATCTATAGCTTTCCATTTCAACTCAGTAAATTTACCTTACGATATAAATGTTCTCATAGGGCCGAATGGTATAGGCAAGTCATTCACCTTGAAGTCTCTTGTTGAATATTGGCTTGGAGTTGAAAGCGGTAGCAAAACCTCACTCGAAAACTTTAAACACACTCCATTTGATCATTATCCAAATATTTCGAAATTAATATTGATTTCTTACAGTCCTTTTGAAGAGTTCACTTTGGATTTATCGAAGACTGATCTAAAGGATAAAGATGCTTATAAATACTTTGGATTTAGAAACCTAAGGACTAACTCAGATGGACTTGACTCTATAGGAATTAGCAGAAACTTACCTGCACGCGATTCTGTAGCATCAATAATAAGAGCTCTTTCAGAAGATAAGACATTAGGATTTATACAGGATTGGGAGGGGAAATTTGAGGCAATAAATACAGTTTTAATGCCTGCTATTGGTTTCGACTCGATAGCTCTTGAATTATTGAATAATGAGAGTCAAATAAACCCGATTAAAGATACCCTTCAACTCATCGAAGAAAATGGAAAAAGATATCTACCAATTAACAATTCAGTGTTCGAGACACTTCAGGATTCGATGCATGATTTAGAAAATATCGTAAATTCTCAATCTGGTGTTTTATTTTTTAGAGAGGGTAAGAAAATTGAAATTAGCTCTGGGCAGCGGCTATTTAGTTATATTGTTATAAATGTTGTTGGTCAGATTAAAAAAGATAGTCTAGTGGTTATAGATGAGCCTGAGTTATTTCTACATCCAACTCTTGAAATTGAATTCATTTCTTTGCTAAAGAAAGTTTTATTTAATTTCAACTCAAAAGCAATTTTGGCTACTCATTCGTTAGCAATCGCTAGAGAGATTCCTGCCAAGTGCATACATGTATATCGAAAGAATCACGACAAGGTGGAAATCGACCATCCCCCATTTGAGACCTTTGGTAGCGATATGCAAAGAATATCTTCTTACGTATTTGGCGATAGCTCAGTGTCCAAACCGTTTGATTCTTGGATTGAAGGAAAGCTCAACGAAGTTCGTGACTCAAGAACGCTTATACAATCTCTGGGTGCAGAAATCAATGAAGAAATGATCATAAAAATTTTAAATTCTGGATATGAAAATGGTAACTAAATTATTACCTCCCAGTGAAGATTCAATAGAATTAATATGTAGAATTTTTGTTGAAAGATATTGGTATAAAGCTTTTTACGACAAACTTAAACCTGACTTGATCCCCCAAATTGAACTGTATATAAAATCCCAGGGTGATCCAAGTTTAATTATTCCATTAGACCTAGCCAATTACACTGATAGTATTGAGGAGGCTTCAAGAAGAAAAGTTTCCTTAATAGGATTGTATTCCCCCAGTATAGACAAATTACCTTATCTTCAGCTTGAACAAATGAGAAAAAAGAATGGACTTGTCATATGTCCAAGCTGCGGTGAGCCTGGCCGGCCTAGAACGTTAGACCACTATCTACCAAAAGATGTCTATCCCGAATTATCAGTCGTATTGATTAATTTAGTACCTATGTGTGATTGGTGCCAAGGTGAAAAGCTAGCTGATTATATTACTGAAGACGGAAATAAACGATATATACATCCATATTTCGATGAGGTTGATAGGCCTTTGTTCTCAATTGCGTTCAATCCTCCGTACGTTACTCCCAGGTTAAGTATATCGATCAATAATGATTTGCCTCCAGGACTAAAGCATTTAGTGAGACTGCATTTAGAGGGAGTTAGTTTATTAGAAAGATTCACGGAATACTTTAAAACTGTATTTCGGAATATTCTTCGCAAAGCTAAAGAGTGTCGGCAGCCTGGAGCTACGAACTTTAGAAATCTGATTGAACAGTTTTTAGACATGGCATCTATCCACTCAAAGAATTCTTGGGATGCAGTGATATATCGCTCAATTTTGGCTGATTTGAATATGATGAATTATCTTGAGAATGATGAACTACCTGAGTTTTTATAAAAAACTCCATATGATTTTGTATGTCTATGAAGCCTTAAAGTTGGCTTCGCATTAACGTGTTTAAAATTTACTATACATAATTGCGTACAGTTATTGGCAGTACTCCAAGAAAGCCTAATGCTGTATTTCAGGTGAGTAACATATGTTGAATCAACATAAATTTATATTTAGTAACACCTCTATCAAACAAGAGATGAATCAGACTCTATAAAAAATTTTATGAAGCTACTGAATGGAATCTCAACAGATTGCCATTCGCCAGTTCCCTGATTAATTGGCACTTGGCCTAAGACCTCATCTTTGGAAATTATTGCTAAACGAGGCTTTTTTCCGCTAATGTCCCATAAGTGAAATAAGTGAAAATCATTCGACAGGGCGCATTCCCATTCGTTAGAACTTAAATGAAAAGAGCCAGTAAGACCAATTGAAGATGTTTTAACTTCAATAGGCAGGCGGCTAATGTCTGATTGGTTAGCTATAGATAAAATGTCATAGCCGTCCGCGTTACTATCTATTGATATCCATTTAGGCTCACGTTTAGTCCTAGCTCGTTCATATTCAAGCGTCAAGCGTTCACCTATGCGTCCTATGTTGTTGAGTCGCATATTTTTTTGACCACGCGCCTTTAATGCGAGTTCATCCCAAAACTCCACTACTTTTGGATCGGTGCCGTATGCTAGTCCAGCTTCAATAAAAATTTGTGATATTCCACTATTGGCAAATGCAATTACTCTAGCTCTTCCATATGTTGCATTTTGAATCCAGGGTGGGCGCACGATATCTATGTAATCAAGTAGAGCTCGTCTAACTTTATTTTCATACCCTTCAAGTTCATTAATTCGTGCACCTTCGACTGTTATTACAGCCTCACCATTCTCGCCAGCCTGAACCCAATTTAAAGATTGGGATAGCTCTAAAACGCTTTTTGCTGACATAACTCCAATTTTAGAGAATTCAACAGAGATATGTGAGAATGACATTTCACTTCGTGATATTAAATCTAATAACTCAAAGCTACTTTGTGCCAAACCAGGTGAAAATTGGATCAACTACTCCTCCTTGGAAAAATCACGAAGTAATAGTTCAATATCTCCTGAAGCAAGTCCAGTGCTATATTCATCGAAGTCTTCAATATCATTTGGATCTATTGGTATAGGGTCTGGCTTGAGTGAGGAGTCTTCTAATGCTGCAGCCATCTGGCCGATTTTATAGCTAAGTCTTTCACGGACAGTCTCATCTACTGTGCCAATGCACTCAACTATTTCTATTGTTGTTGATTGATCTGGCGGTAGTCCAAACCTATGAATTCTGTCTTCAGATTGAAGGTAGTGTGCAGCATTGAAGGTTCGATCCAAATAAAGCGCATGATGACAAACTCTATGTAAGCTCACCCCTTCGCTAGCGGCTGCTGGATTTGCCACCAATACTCGCACATTAGGGTCATCATGGAATAACTTAATTTTTCCTTCGCGAGATTCATCATCATCTTCGTCACCAGCATCAACTCCACCGTGTATGTATACAGCACCAAGGTCTGAAAGCCTTTCTGCAATGTATTCAACATTTCGGACAAACGAAGACCAAATCAGAACTTTGCTTCCTGACCTAGCTAATGATCTCGCACGTTTAAGAACGTACTTCATTTTTGGGCCGTCACCTTCTGCTAAAACACCTGCTAACATATCCGGATGCGCAAAGTTGAGCTCCGCCGAAAGAAGCGATGGATTTGAAACAAATTGAAGTAACCGAGCAACAGATCTGCCAAGCATTCTAAATGCTTGTTTGCTTGGAATGCTCAAAGCACTTGCGGCTTCTCTTGCAACTTCAAACTTCATCAACTTATATAGCTCTGCCTGCATGGGGGCCATCGGGAGTTGAGCCAACACCCTATCAACATCAGGCAAACCAAGTTCTTTTTTATTGGTTCTTACATATACAGGTTTTATAAGATCGACTACTTCGGTTGTCGAAGATGGAATTTCTGGATACAAAAAGGCAAACTGGGGTATTAGATCGTCAACAGATTGTGGCATCGGCGTGCCAGACATAATCAACTTACCTACCGGCAAGTGTGATAGATTCAAAACCGATCTGGCAGTTTTCTTAGAATAGCCGCTTTTAATTCGGTGGCTTTCGTCTAAATAGACGTGTACTTTCACATAGGCACAATGGCCCGCAACAATGTCTGATACTACTGCCATTTGTTGATAGGTTATCAACATGAAGCGAGGTTTGGCATCGAGCGCTCTGCTGATTTTATCTCTGCCGCCTCTCAAGCGGACAAAGTGGTTTGCAATACTGGGCATACAATCTGCCAACTGTTCATCCCAGGCAGCAAAAGCATTTTTTGGAGCTATGACTAATAAATTTTCATCATTGTTAGCCTTGAAAAAGAAATTAGCTAGGGCTTCGGTCGTTTTCCCTGCACCCGGGACAGAAAATGTTGCGGCAGATGTTAAAGCAGCAATTTTACCTACGTTTCTTACTTGCTCCTTCGACAGGTTTCTGGTGAAGCCTATATCTTTCAACTTAGCTCGTAGAGTCTGTTCAGGAATAGAGACAGAATGTTTAGCACTCTCATGAGAGTCTACTGCTCGTTTGGACTGCTCCAGTAACTTAACAGCCTCAAGTGAAACACTAAAATGTTTATTAAGGACAAGCGCATAACCAGTAAATAGCTGCAGAAGTTTGGGTCGAGCAGAAGCAAATGTCCACCAAGGAAGTGAAATTGTCCAAGAGTCTTCTTGGCTCGCTTCCTCAGAACAGTCGAAAGTTAGCCTTTTTAAAGCATCTATCCAAAGATAGTTTTCTTCCTCTTTGGTCCATGACAGAACCGCTCTTCGGTCCCTAGCTCTATAATCAATCTTTAACATGTTCTGTTAAATATCTGCGGATAGTGTCAATGCTAGACTCTATTATTTCTAGCTGTTTGGAAACACCTTTAAGATTTGATTCAGGTCTTAAACCGTCTTGAACAGCTGCTGATAGCTGAGCATTTGCTTTTTTGCAGCATTCTAATAAATATTCCGCTGCTTTAGAGTTTTTCTTTAGCTCTTTGGCGCTGGTTATTACCTCAACAATTATATCCCTTGCCTTGCCAATATTCTCAGGTTTTCTTATCTCTAAGGATAGTGGTAGAAAGTTACTGGCACTGTTATTACCACCACCTCCAAACAAATCTTGAATTTGAGCTGAGCTTTGAGAGTCTGCTACTGGAAACTCTTCAACTAGTTTTTCTTTTACCTGATCTAGGCAATCTAAGATTGCAGGGATTTGTTCATATAGTCGCCCCCCAGCCTTTGCAGGGTTGTCAATTAGAACAAATGAAGCTTCCATAAATATTGCTTGACTACCTAAGTCCTGGATTTTAGGTCTTGAAAAAACAATTTTGCGAAAAGCCTCTTCGTGATCAGATACTAAGGACCACATATCTGTTTTACCTCTGGAGCGAAGATATGTATCACCGTAGTCACGCATATCAATCAGCTCGGTTATTTCATTCTCTTTAAGGCCGTAAAGATCTGATAGTTCTTTATTAGAAAAGTCCTCGCGTTTTTGTTTATCAAGCAACATGTTAGCGCGTGCGTCCCAACTATAATCGGCTTTGATATCCTTTTGGATTTGAAGCCATGCTTCTAACCTATCAATATCTTTTTCATCGCTATGCGGTAAAACTGCGACATCAATATATCCAAAATGCCCATATTTAGAGACGTCTGAATTATAAAGGTCACGCCAACAAGATAGCCTTCTATTACCGTTTACTACAAATCCTCTCTCATCCAGCAAGATTGGCTCCACTTGTTTGTTGGAAGGATCATCGAATTTTTTTCTTAAGCCTTGTTCCATCATTACCATTAGTAATAACTCATGTTGAGCTAGTTGAGCATCCAAGAGCTCGGGGTCACCAGTAAATAGATCTCTGGTTTGAGTTGAATTTTTAGCTAGGTATTCGGCTTGTAAGGAGGAGGTTCGTCCATTTGCTAAACGGTATTTTGGCAAACTTATAGGGACGCGTATTATTGGTAGGTCAAGATTTTGCCCTTTAAAAAATACTCGAAAATGTGCTCTGGGGGTATCAACATTAAGCTTTGTTAGTTCTTCAACTCTTTTATGTTGAGGCCAGCCAAGGTTATTGCTAATTGCTGAGATGGATGACATGCTTACTCCAGTGAATAAACTATAGTGGGAACCGAATATGCCAGTCGAAAAATCTCAATTTCACGTTCAAGTCGTTTAGCGTTAGCTATATTGCTACCCATTTTTTTTGCTATCGGACTCGAAGGCAGAACCACAATGGCCGATTTGATTGCAGAGTTAAGATACATAGTTTGTAACTTTAAAAGGTCTGCATAAATACGAGATACGTTGCCAGTTTGCAGACATAAACCAACTTGTTTTTTAGTTGATGTTACTGTTATCTTCGAGCCTTTAGATACAGCAGCTTCTCCTGACCATCCACTAGTTCCTAGACTTCTAATAAAAGCCTGCCTAATCTTTGACGCCACACCCTTTACTGGAATGACATTAACGCTAGTAATCGCTTCTTCAATTTCAAGTTGCAAGTCAGTAGGAACAGCTTGCAGACCACCTAAATGGCTATATTTTGCAAAATTCATTCAACTTCTTTCTCGGACCATTCTTCGGGGGACCTAGAAAGGGCACTTGAAGTGTGATCGTATATTGGTTTGTCGTGGGGCCGATATCTTGCAACGCCATCCAATGCTTCTTGCAGGCGTTTAATACCTGTCTTTACATATGATTTATTAAGTTCACATCCTATAAATTTTCGATCGTGTATTGCAGCCGCTACGCCTGTAGATGCGACACCCGCATAAGGGTCGAATATCAAGCCCCCTGGTTTAGACATTGAAAGGACTAACCTTTCAATTAGCCCTACAGGAAACTGACAGGGATGATCAGTTTTTTCTACGTGGTTGCTTTTAACATTTGGAATACTCCAAACATCCTCGGGATTTTTACCTAGTGGATTACCTGAGAGTTTGCCTGCATTTGGTCCCTTAAAATGCTTTTTGCCTGGGTATTTTGAAGGAACTCTAATAGGATCAACATCGAAAAGATAGTTATCTGTTTTGGTATACCACATTACGGTTTCGTAACGGCCTGAGAAACGGTGCTTAGTATGAAGGCCATGCCCAAAATGCCATATGATACGATTACGAAGCTGTAGCGCATGCTTCTTGAATATTGGAGCGAATTCGATATCTAAAGGGATAATTTGGCCATTATCTACATAGTTGCCTACTTGCCAGCAAAGACTTCCAGTATCTTTAAGGAGCGGAATCATGAGGTCGATAATCCGCTCTTGCCAATTTAAGTAGTGTTCAAGTGAGGCTTTACTTTCGTATGCTTTACCTATGTTATAAGGAGGTGAAGATACGATCATATCAAATATGGGCTCTTCAGGAAGGCATTTCAAAAATGCTTCTACATCACCATTCCATAAACTAAAATCTGGGAGTGTTGCTGGTAGTGGTTTTTTAGGAGAAAGAATAATAGGGCTTTGGCGGCCTGTTAAATTTTCTTTTGAGGTAGCAATTTTCACCTTGTCTAGGTTTCCTGATTTCATGTTCTGAACGGTGATAGCGGAGTTATTATTAGAGTTTATAAGGTCCCCGCTAATGCTAGTAGTTTGCTCAAGCATTTTGCTTCCCTAGTTTGTTTCAACAAACAATTTTTATTTATTGTAATAACAGTTTAGGTTAAGTATAACTTGAAATAATATGCAAGAGATTATTTGATGGCGGTATATATTTCGAAGTCTTTATTATAATTTGATTGTCTAGTAATAGATGTTGCTCATGCAGCATCTACGAATGAAAGAGAGGCAATAAATAAAAAAGCTACGTTTATTCGTATCCATTTATTGTTCTAGTAGCCTTATAGTAGTCAACAAAAAATAGTTTTTTGATGGAATCAAAAGAGTCTATCCAAGTGAAAACTTCACAAACTTTTATTGTAAGCATCTGTTTTTAAAGTATTTATTATCATTTTGTTGTGCTAAAATGTCATTAGTGTGACCTGCCCCCTGTAACACTACCAACCGATTCTGAAAAAAAGTCCGTTTAAAAATCATGTTGCTTGTCTAAGTTTTTGTGCATAAATAGCTGGTGGAATGCGCCCACAGCTACTATGCGGTCTTACTTCGTTATAATCTCTGCGCCAGGCTGATATTACCTTCCTAGCTTGCGCCAATGTTTCAAACCATTGTTCATTTAAGCATTCATCTCTAAATTTACCATTGAATGACTCAATATACGCATTCTGGGTTGGCTTACCAGGTTGAATCAGTAAATGCTCTATACCGTTGGTGTGCATCCAGCCCATAAATACACGACTGGTAAACTCGGGACCACCGTCGGTTCTAATCGCCTGTGGAAAGCCTCTAAATATTGCCGCTTGCTCTAAGACTCTGGTGACATACAAACCACTGATGCCATGATCCACTGCAATATCGATACATTCATGGGTCTTGTCATCTGCGATTGTTAAACACTTGAGCTTGCGTCCATTAGCTAAGCTGTCCATCACAAAGTCGATACTCCACACTTGATTAGGCTCATCAGGTATTAGCAACTCTGCACGTTCTGTGATGGGTCGCTTGGCTTTCTTACGTCGCTTTACCGTGAGCTTTTGCTCAGTGTAAAGACGATAAACGCGTTTGTGATTCACCGCGTATCCTTCAAACTTGAGCATATCGTGGATACGTCGATAGCCAAATCGCTTACGTTCATGAGCGAGTTGCTTAATACGCTGCCGAAGTAATACTGTTGCTTCTTCATCCTGCGGCGGGTTGCGCCATGATGATCTAGATAACCCCACCAAGCTACAAGCTCTACGCTCTGACAACATGCCAGCATCAAGGATACGTTGTATGCCTACTCGTTTTGCTTGTGGGGTTAGCGCTTTACCCCAAAAGCCACTTTAAGTGCGGAGATATCCAAATGCGCTTCTGCCAGCAGTTTCTTAAGATCCGCGTTCTCGCGTTCTAATGCACGAAGACGTTGTGCTTCGGTGCTGTCCATACCACCAAATTTGGCGCGCCAACTATAAAAAGTACCAACACTGATGCCTTCTCGCCGACATAAGTCGGCAATTGGAAATCCTGCTTCTGCTTCCTTCAAAAAACCAATGATTTGTTCTTCTTTATATCTGCTCTTCTTCATTACGCCACTCCTGAAAGTGGACTTTATTTCAATTTAGATTGGTATGGCAAGCGGGGAGCAGGTCAGCTGAGCCTAACCTCTGCGTCCATACAGCACCTTTATTATTGTTGTACTGCGTTTTTTTTTAATTTGTATGCTAAATATTACTCCACACGCTAAGTAAGCGACACCCCCCCCAACTGTGGGGTATTTTTATTTATAAATATCAATAGAATAGCTTTACATACATTAAATGCAAAACGTAAACATATGATTGTTTAATTGTTCGCAAAGCTTTCATTTTGACACCAATAATATAATAAAAAAAAGAGTAAAAAATGAATACCCAATTTTTTTAGGATCGTAAAATTTTACGATTTATTTATGGCTCTTAACTATAACCCTAAGGATTGAGATGTTTGAATTTAATCAAAATGAATACTTAAATAAAATTTTAAGTGGATTAGTAAAATTCAAATCAAAGATTTGTTGGTGCGTTTTGGTTATTTTTGTTGTGCCAGTTTCATCCTTTGCATTTGGCATAAAGCTTCCTAGCATCAAAGTTCCAAGTTTAAGCGACGTTGCTAATATCATTACTAACCCTGACCCATGCAAACTAGTAGGTGCTAGGTGCTTACCCCAAGAAATTACAGATCCAGTTAGAGATATTACGGAGGGAGTTACTGCCCCTGCAATTAAGTTAGCAGATGATATTGTCAAATCAGGCACTCGTGATGTTAAAAATTTAGGAACTGCAAAATTAATAACGATTGTTAATAATGAGTTAGGCAAGGTTTCCATTTTGGAGACTATAGAAAAAAATATTTACACTACAGTCGAACATATTGGTAAAGATATTGTAATGAATGTTTCTAAAACTGGAAAAGATATTGAGGCCAACTATTCGAAGGGTTGGAGGGATACTTTAAAACAATCTAGCGAAAGCTTCAATGATGCAGTTGATGTTGTAAAAGCTGCTGGACGATATCAGGAACGTACTTTAAATGCTCAGTCAGATGCTATCAAAGCAGCCGAAAGAAGGCTTAGAGAAGGTAAGGTTGTAGATGCCGCATGGGGAATTGCAACAGAGCCCTTACAATCTAATGAAGAAAATTTCTTTAAAGCTACTCAAGAAAGTTCAGTAATAAATCAAGCAGCAGCCAGTGCTGCCGCAGTATATGGCGGACCAGGCGGGGCTGCTGCATATTCAGCTTGGCACACTTATCGAGTTACAGGTGATGCGAACTTAGCTTTTAAGGCAGGCGTACTATCAGGAATTACTAGTCAATTAAATGCTGGACAGGAAACACTCACAGCAAACTCCACCCTTGAGGATGCCATAAGAAAGGCATCTCTTGCAGGTGCTGCAGGCGGGGTTGCAGTGGCTGCTCAAGGTGGAGACGAGGCTGCAATCACAAATGGCTTCCTTAAATCTTCTGGATCAGTACTGATTCAATACGGTAAATCTAGCGCTGCAGCTTACTCACCTCCATTGGCAGATGGACTTAATCTAGCAGAATGTATTTCTGCAAAAGATATAGATTGTGTTAACAAGAATCAGTATGTGAAAGATGCGAAAGGTCGCTTTTTGAAGGACGGAAGAGGCAACCCAATAGAAAGTCCAAAAAATAATCTAGATCCAGCTAGTGGAATTTGGACTAGTATCGAGCAAAATTCTGCGGCCCGTGAGGTCCAACAAATTGTTACAGATATTTCCACTCTTGAAAATAATAGTAACCCAAAGTTGAAATTAATAATCCTAGATAAAAAATGGGTGTTAACCACAACTATTGGAAAAACAACTGAAATAGAATATGGGAAACCAACTGTTGTACTTACCGCAGTTGGGGAAGATCCAGAATTTAACTTCACTCGTAAATTTAATAAATTAATTCCGATCAATACGAACAAAAATCTTAACCAAAAAGGTAATTATCTTTGTTATATTGGTAAAGAAGTTAGACCTATTACCACAACTGTAAATGGTAAGAAATGTAAAGCAATCTATCTCAATTCAAAACAAAAAGCTCAAATCTTACATGAATCAGACTACAACCCAGAATCCTGTATAGAAAGAGCATCTTATTACGCAAATATAGATTTTAAAAGTAAAGGGTTGCGCTGTATTCCAAATTAGAAAATTCAAAATAAATTTCGCAACTATCTAAAACTATTTAGGAGATAACTTATGCCAGATTGGTTGTATCATCAAAGTACTGGAGATTTATTTTACTTAAATGGTATTAGTGTTAACCCGATCGAAAAATGTTATTCTGGGTATGGAGATTGTAAGAACAAACCTGAGTTTCAAGGGGTTAAAAATTTAGGTCCAATACCACGAGGGACGTATACATTAGGAAGTTTTACTGAAATAGCTGGTGGAAGAATCAAAAAAGCTGTCCCTTTAACACCTCATGTAAGCAACAATATGCTTGGGCGAGATGGCTTCTATATTCATGGCGAAAATCAATTGAAACCCGGTGAGGCATCTGAGGGATGTATTATTTGTTCTGTAAATACACGGGATTTAATGGTTGCATCCCTTCCATCAATACTACATGTTGAAAAGGGTCCTTAAATCTGGACTTTATGAATTCCTGCAAGTTTTACATACTCAAATCACTAATTGTAATTAATGTTTTGAACGTCCGCTTTGTCCCCAAAGCAGTCCTAGCAGGTGATAATGTTGGTATCAGATATTTCATCCGTTAAAAGCGTGGGTAATTTTAAGTTCATCAAGATAATCTGCCCAAGTCTGCATCATTGTTGTACGCTGATCTATAAATTTAGTACGGTTGTAAGCAGCTCCAAGTGCATCTGGTACTTTATGCGCTAGTTGGTGTGAATCGCCACTAGTTTACTAGACGCCTTTGAGCCGTAATAATGGCGACCAAAGAAAGGCGACAAATGAGCGGTAAACGATATCCAGAAGAATTCAAATTAGCAGCAGTCCGTCAAATCACTGAAGGGGGGTATACAGTCTCCGATGTGGCAAAGCGACTTGATGTGACTGTTGACAGCCTCTATGCGTGGGTGAAGAAGTTCGGACCCGACGCAGCAACCCACCAAACCAAACATGCGGAACAAGCTGAACTCAACCGGCTACGTAAAGAGCTGAAACGTGTCACAGAAGAGCGTGATCTATTAAAAAAAGCCGCGGCATACTTCGCAAAGCAGTCCGAGTAAGGTATGCCTTTATCAAAGATCATCAGGACTGTTGGCCGACAAGATGGCTGTGTAGGATGCTAGAGGTGCATCCCAGCGGCTTCTATACCTGGTTAAAACATCCGCACTCAATTCGCCATAAGAACGATCAACGCCAAACAGGCTTGATTAAGCAATGTTGGCTAGAGTCCGGTGGCGTATATGGCTATCGTAAAGTACATAGTGATATGCGTGCACTGGGTGAGCGTATTGGGGTTAACCGCGTCTATCGCTTGATGCATGCACACGGCTTAAAAGCGCAGGTGGGCTACCGTAAGCCTAGGCATTATGGTGGCAAGCCTTATATAACCAGTCCCAACACGTTAAATAGGCAATTCAATCCCACATTGCCAGACCAATCATGGGTAACAGATATTACTTATATCCGTACCCATGAGGGCTGGCTCTATCTTGCTGTGGTCATGGATTTGTTCTCACGACGCATTGTGGGTTGGTCCATGCAATCGCGCATTACTAAAGAGCTGGTGTTGGATGCATTGCTGATGGCGGTATGGCGCAGGAAACCTAAACATAAAGTGCTGATACATTCTGACCAAGGTAGCCAATACACCAGCGAGGATTGGGATATATTCTTGAAGGCACATAACCTTGAGTCCAGCATGAGTAGACGCGGAAATTGCCACGATAATGCTGTGGCTGAAAGCTTCTTTCAATTATTAAAACGGGAAAGGATCAAACGCAAAATATACAATCATCGCGATGATGCAAGGCAGGATATTTTTGATTACATCGAGTTGTTCTACAACTCAAAACGACGTCATAATTCCAATAACTTGCTATCTCCGATAGACTACGAAAACCAATTCAAGAAAACGGCTGAAGAGTGTCTATAAAATTAGTGGCGATTCAGTGTTCAATAATATGAGGGTCTATATTTAGGCGTTCATGCAAAATGGTACGTGCCATTGCTCTAAATCCATGCCCTGTAATTTCATTCTGCGTGTCATATCCCATCCTTTTTAAAGCTGCATTCACTGCAGCTTCGCTCATAGGTCTCAATGGAGAGTGCCCACCTTGAAATACGAACTCACCACGTCCTGATAATGGATGTATCGATTTAAGTATAGCTACTGCTTGTCTGGATAAAGGTACTAAATGATCAGTTTTCGTTTTACTAACTAAAAATCGCCACTCTGCAGCATCTAAATTAATATCTTTCCATCTGGCTTGTCTCAATTCACTTGGGCGAACAAAAACTAATGGAGATAACTTCAATGCACACTGAACAGTGAGTGTGCCTTTAAAACCATCTATTGCATTTAATAGCTCGGCTATTTGTTTTGGATCTGTGAATGCGGCCATGTGTTTGACGCTAGTAGTTGATAGCGCCCCTTTAAGGTCTGCAGTAACGTCTCTAATAGCTCTTCCAGTTTGCACTGCATATCTAAATACTTGGCCAGAAGTTTGTAATGCACGGTGTGCAGTTTCAGTTTTATTTAGTTTCTCAATACGTTTAACCACCTCAAGCATCTGTGGTGCCGTAATATCGGAGATAGGTTTGTCTCCAATCCAAGGAAATAAATATAATTCGAATCGCCTTATTACTTTGTCCTTGTGAGAGGGCGCTTTGTTTTTCATATAACTTTGCCACCACTCCCGAGCTATCACTTCAAAGCTATTTTCACTGCTTAATTTTGTAGATGCTTTTGAAGCTTTTCGATTATCACTGGGGTCAACAGGTGGTTCATTTGCTAATAGTCTTCTAGCATCATCTCTTTTTTCTCTTGCCTTTGCGAGTGATACTTCCGGGTAAGATCCCATCGAAATTGTTTTACGATTGCCCAAGTAACGGTAGTCGAATCTCCATAACTTCCCACCAGTATTTTGAATCAATAAGTACAACCCTTTTTCATCTGATAGTCTATAAGGCTTATCTTTTGGTTTTGAGTTGCTAATTGCTGTATTAGTAAGGGGCATTTGTAACCTCACTCAGTTAATTTATTCACTTATAAATATGATATTTAATACTAATGTCAGTATTAATAGCGTCAGCTGATACGCTTAAAACCCTTGATAAATAACGCTGTCATGAAGTTTTGACAGTAGGGTGAATGCAAGCTTTCATGCTTACTGCCAATTCTACTGTCAAAAATGTTGGAATGTAAAGACGCAATATGCAACTCTTTGAAACATAAAAAAGCCCCGAAGCTATTAACTACGGGGCTTTTAGAAGGTTTACGATACTTTGTGAAACCTTGTGTTGGTGGTGAAAGAGGGACTTGAACCCTCGACCCCAGGATTATGAATCCTGTGCTCTAACCAGCTGAGCTACATCACCGGTAAACTGGTTGCTTTGATTTAAGCAAGCCCGCAATTTTAGTGTTTTATGGGGTGGTTGTCAAAGCAAAAACACTTAAAATCCGCTTATATGCTTTCTAAAGTGTTCAATTGCCTGCCACTAAACATTAAAGCGGAAATGCATCACATCGCCATCTTGCACAATATACTCTTTGCCTTCCAAACGCATTTTGCCAGCTTCTTTTGAGCCTTGCTCGCCTTTGTTTTTCACGTATTCATCGTAAGCAATGACTTCTGCACGAATAAAGCCACGTTCAAAGTCGGTATGAATCACGCCTGCAGCTTGCGGTGCGGTGGCGCCTTTTTTGACTGTCCATGCGCGTACTTCTTGTACGCCTGCAGTAAAGTAAGTTTGCAGGCCGAGCAAATCATAAGCGGCGCGAATCACGCGGTTCAAACCAGGTTCATCTTGGCCGAGCTCTTGTAAAAACAGCAGCTTGTCTTCATCATCCAGCTCAGAAATCTCGCCTTCAATTTTCGCGCAAATGGTGACCACTGGTGCACCTTCGGCTTTGCCTAGTGCAACCACTTTGTCCAAATGTGGGTTGTTTTGAAATCCGCCTTCGTCCACATTGGCAAGGTACATCACAGGTTTAACCGTAATGAGGCACAGCGGCTTTAATAGCTGCAGTTCATCAGCGTCTAACCCTAGCGTACGCACGGCTTTTGCTTCGTTTAAGGTTGGCAGTACTTTATCTAATACTTTCATTAATGCGATGGCGTCTTTGTCGCCGCTTTTGGCTTTTTTGCCTTCGCGTTGCATGGTTTTTTCTACGGTTTCCATGTCGGCGAGTGCGAGTTCGGTATTAATCACTTCAATGTCAGACAGTGGATCCACTTTATTGGCGACATGGATGACGTTGGCATCTTCAAAGCAGCGTACTACATGTGCAATGGCATCGGTCTCGCGAATGTTGGCCAAAAACTTATTGCCTAAACCTTCACCTTTAGATGCGCCTGCCACTAGCCCGGCAATATCTACAAACTCCACAATCGCGGGCTGTACTTTTTGCGGTTTCACAATATCAATCAGTGGTTGGATGCGTGTATCCGGCACTTCTACAATGCCTACATTGGGCTCAATCGTACAGAATGGGTAGTTTTCTGCTGCAATACCTGCTTTGGTGATGGCGTTAAAAAGGGTGGATTTTCCAACGTTGGGGAGTCCAACAATGCCGCATTTCATATGAATAACCTTAATTGTGTTGTTTGAGACTTATGCTTGAATAGCAATGCGCAAAAGCCTATTGACGTAAAGTGCGTTATTTTAACCTTTTCGTTAGTTTGTCGCCAAAATAATTATTTGCATAAATAAGTCGCTAAGATGCGCTAACTTGGGGCGAAAATACTTTTAACCTGTTAAAAATTTGCGCATAATGCAATTCTAGAGTGCACAACAATATCGGATAATGTTAGGGCATATGCTCAATCACAAATGGATTATGCAACGCCATGCTGATGCATGGTTGCCTTGGGTTTTTCTATTGGCGGCATTGCCCATTACTTATTTGATTTGGCAGAACGAAAAACATAACGCCTATGTTGAGCAAGAAATCCGTTTTGAATATCACGCAAAAGAGGCCACTGGCTTAATCAAACGCCAATTGCTAGAGTTTGAGCATACGCTGATCGGCATTCAAAGTTTCTTTCGCGCTTCTAATTTTGTCAGCGAGACAGAGTTTAATGATTATGTAAGCGTGCTATTACAGCCCAATCATTTGCCCGGTTTGCGCAGTATCGCGTTTGCACGCTATGTTGATTCTACTCGCCCCGAAACGTATGAAACCTTGAGCACTGAATGGCAATCGCTAGCGGAGCGAATGCAGCCAAAGGAAGTACGCACATTCTATGCACCTATTGTGTATGCGGCGCCTAATTCATCATTGCTGATTGCTTCACGACAAACCAAAACATTGCTAGATGCGTTGGGTGAGTTGTCCATCCGTGAAGTGTTTCAAAAGTCGGCAGATTTGAATACCGTCATTGTGTCCCCCGTGATGCAATCGATTCAAGGCACCCAAGTCAATGATTGCTTTTTAATGCAATTGCCCATTTATCAAAATAACACCACTAATAATAACGTGACGTTACGCCGTGAGCATATCTATGGCTGGGTATTGGCCACCATCAATAGTGAATTGTTTTTTACAGAAGCGATTGCCCCAGCGGAAAATGGATTGCTGGGATATGCCGTGTTAGATGGCGCCGAGAATAAGCAACATGGGGCTATTTATAAAACGCACGAGTCACAGTTCCAAAACAAGTCAGTCAGTGCCATGTTTTCTAAACAGTACACTATCAAGGCCATGGGTTACGAGTGGGAGTTACAGGCAAAATCATTACCAAAATTTGAACAAAATTTAGACTACAAACGGGCTAACCAGATAGGGTTGCTAGGTATTTTTATCTCTTTTTCGTTAACCGGGATTTTATTTTTGTTGGCAGCCAGAATCCGCGCTGCTGAGGCCATGAATAAAGTGAATAACCAGTTAAATGCGAGTGAGCAGCGCTGGCAGTTTGCGTTAGAAGGTGCTGGTGATGGTGTGTGGGATTGGGATATCAAAAGCAATCAAGTGGTGTTTTCTAAACGCTGGAAAGCAATGCTTGGCTTTGAAGAGTCCGAGATTAAAGATGATATTGAAGAGTGGAAAAAGCGTGTACATCCCGAAGACTACGTAAGCGTGATGCAGGCGCTTGATGCAACATTAACGGGTGCCAATGATGTGTACTCAAATGAGCACCGTGAGCAATGTAAAGATGGCAGCTGGAAATGGATTTTAGACCGTGGCATGGTGGTCAGCCGTGATGCCAATGGTTTTCCGGAACGTATGGTCGGCACGCATGCCGATATCTCTAGCTTAAAGAAATCAGAAGAGGCGATTTGGCAACATGCCAACTTTGATTCGCTCACCGGCTTGCCTAATCGTCGTATGTTTTATGCGCACTTGGATCAGGAAATCCAAAAGGCCAAGCGCTCCGGTCTAAAAGTAGCACTTATTTTTCTAGATTTAGATGGCTTTAAAGAGGTCAACGATACCTTAGGTCACGATCAAGGCGACGTGTTGCTTAAACTCACAGCGGATCGTTTAGTTGAGTGTATGCGTGGATCCGATGCTGTCGCCCGGCTGGGTGGCGATGAGTTTGTGCTGATTATTGAAGATATCGGTCATGAGGATCTTAATCATGTGGAAATAGTGGCGCAAAAAGTACTGCAAACCTTGTCGCAGCCTTTCCAGCTATCGTTTGAAACCGCCTATATTTCTGCCAGTATTGGCATCGCTATTTTTCCGGATGATGCACTCTTGATTGACGACTTGATGAAAAGCGTCGATCAGGCGATGTATGCCTCCAAGCAAAAGGGCGGGCGTTGTTTTAGCTACTTTACTGCGCGAATGCAACAAGTGGCGCAACATCGCATGCAACTGTCGAATGATCTAAGACAGGCGATATTGCATGATCAACTCTATTTGGAATACCAGCCGATTATTGATTTGCATACTGGGCGTGTACACAAGGCGGAGGCTTTGTGCCGCTGGCGTCATCCCACACGCGGCGATATTAGTCCGGCAGAGTTTATTCCGATTGCAGAAGATACACGCTTGATCTACGAAATTGGTGACTGGGTGTTTAGAGAGGCGCTTAAGCAAGCCGTGCATTGGAGAGAGCATCTCTCTCCCAATTTTCAGGTGACGGTGAATAAATCGCCTATACAGTTCAATAGTGAAGATGATAAGGCACATGGCTGGATTGATATTGCCAAGGCAGAGCATTCGCCAGGTAAGGCTATTGTGGTGGAAATTACCGAGCGCTTATTGCTCGATCCTTCTAGCGAGGTAAAACAGCGCTTAAAAGCATTTCAAGAGATAGGCATGCAAGTAGCGCTAGATGATTTTGGTACCGGCTACTCTTCATTGTCATATCTTAAAAAGTATAAGATCGACTATTTGAAGATAGATAAATCGTTTGTCGCTAATTTGTCAGAAGGCTCAGATGACTTGATTTTGTGCGAAGCCATCATCATGATGGCGCACCGTTTAGGCATGAAAGTGATTGCGGAAGGTATTGAGACGCCACAACAAAGAGCGCTGCTGATTAGAGCCGGTTGCGATTATGCGCAAGGGTTTCTGTTTGCTAAATCGCTGTCGGCGAAGGATTTGGAAGCCTACACACTGCAGCAGAACCAAGCCGCACTAGTACAATAAACGGCGTAATATTTGCATGCGTAAACCGCATGTGGCTTAACCTGAACTCTACTCTAGGCCTTGGTATGCAATGTCAGCATGGCCTGCTCAAACTGACCTGCAAGCAACAATGTAAGCAACTTACTGCTTTGGTACAAACTTTCATCAATGGCCGTCTGCTCTGCTTTAAGTGGCGGTTTCAGCACAAAATTCACTACTTCATTGCGGTCACCCGGGTGGCCAATGCCAACCCGTAGCCGCCAGTAATCGGGTGTGCCCAGCGCTGCGTGAATATCTCGCAGGCCGTTATGCCCGCCATGGCCGCCCCCTAATTTAAGCTTGCTTGTACCTACAGGCAAATCTAGCTCATCATGAATGACTAATATTTCTGCAGGTTTGATTTTGTAATAGTTGGCGATGGCCGCTACCGCTTTTCCACTTGCGTTCATAAAGGTATTTGGCTTTAGTAACCATGTGTCAGCTTGACCACTCATCTTGCTGGTTTCACCAAACATCTTTGCGTCTAGCTTAAGCGGACTATTGGTTTGTTGGCTGATTAAGTCAACCCACCAAAACCCTGCATTATGGCGGGTGGCCACATACTTTTCACCGGGGTTACCTAGACCTACAAATAATCGAATTCCATGCATCTGCAAACATACTTTCATGTATGAGTAAAATGGGGCAAAACAGCGCGAATACACAATAAAAAACGCGCACTTAGTACTAAGTGCGCGTTCATTTTACAGCGGTTTAGCTTAAGCTGCTGGTGTTTCAGTCGCTTCTGCTGCGTCGTCAGATACGCCGCCACGTGTCTTAGCAATTGCTGCAACAGCGGCATCATTACCGTGTGCTAATTGCACAAACTCAACACCTTTTGCCAATTTGATTTGTGACAAGTGCACTGAGTGACCCATCTCCAAGTTGGCTAAATCTACTTCGATAAACTCAGGCAAGTCTTTTGCCAAGCAGCTTACGTCAGCTTCGGTCAAGATATGTGCAACAATGCCGCCACCTAATTTCACGCCAGGTGCTACGTCTGCGTTAATAAAGTGGAAAGGCACTTTCACGTGGATTTTCTCTGTGGTTGAAACACGTTGAAAATCGATATGTTGAATCGTGTTACGTACTGGGTGCATTTGGTAGTCACGTAATAGAACGCTTTCTTTTTTGCCATCTAAATTCAAATCTAGAATAGAGGCGTGGAAAGCTTCATGACGGAATTGTAAAAACAATTCTTTATGATTTAATTCAATAGTAATCGCGTCTTTACCACCGCCATATACTACACCTGGCACACTGCCAGCACGACGTAGACGGCGGCTCGCACCCGTACCTTTAACGTCACGTTTGACTGCATTAATTTCGATACTCATTTGAAACTCCTAAATTTACTGCTAAGCCTTTGGGGCCTTACTGCGTTAAAAACTGTTCTCCGCGACCAGAAAACAGGGTGAAAAAATTAACGCATCCAAACTGACTGTGTCGATTGCGCCTAGCCGTACTAGTTGTACTTTCTGCGGCTTATCTTCTTGTCATTTTTGATGCGTTAACTTTTTAATTCGTTACAACTTAATCCATAAACAAAGAGGAAACAGATTCCTCTTGGCTAATGCGTTTGATTGTTTCTGCCAATAACGGCGCTACGCTCAATTGGCGGATTTTTTTACAGTTCATCGATGCCAAGTTAAGTGGAATGGTATTGGTCACGACCAATTCGTCTAACTCTGAATTGGTAATGCGTTCCGCAGCGCTACCAGAAAGAATCGGATGTGTAGCATAGGCCAATACTTTTTTAGCGCCTTGTTTTTTAAGGGCCGCTGCTGCTTCACATAGGGTGTTCGCGGTGTCGACCATGTCATCCATAATCACACAGGTGCGGTCGGCTACTTCACCAATAATGTTCATTACTTTGGCTACGTTTGGTTTTGGACGGCGCTTATCAATAATCGCCAAATCAGAACCCAGTTGTTTAGCACATGCGCGGGCGCGCACCACACCGCCCACATCTGGAGAGACAACCACTAGGTCTTTATGCTTTTGCATCAGCAGGTCGTCAATCAAAATCGGTGTCGCGTAGATGTTGTCTACCGGAATATCAAAGAAACCCTGAATTTGATCAGAGTGCAAATCCATCGTCAGTAAACGATTAATGCCCACACTGGTGAGCATATTGGCTACTACTTTTGCGGTAATCGCTACACGTGCAGAACGCGGACGTCTGTCTTGGCGTGAATACCCAAAATAAGGAATCGCAGCAGTGATACGACCCGCTGAAGAGCGGCGTAACGCATCCACCATGACCATGACTTCCATCAGGCTGTCATTGGTAGGGTGGCTGGTGGATTGCAGTACAAACACATCGCGCCCACGCACATTTTCCAGTAGCTCGAGCATGATTTCTCCATCGGAGAATCTGCCTACATCCGCGCGACCTAAGTCAATGCCCAAATGTTTAGCTACTTCTTGCGCTAAAACAGGATTGGCATTGCCAGTAAACACCATCATGCTGCCGTTGCTCAATGTGATAACCTTTATAAAAGAAGTTAGCTATATTGTACAAAAAATTTAAGCGTGTAAATTGATTAAATCTACACGCTTAAACATTTATTTGGCTGGGGAAGAAGGATTCGAACCTTCGCATGCCGGAATCAAAATCCGGTGCCTTAACCAGCTTGGCGATTCCCCAAAAAACTTTTAATCGGCTAATTTGAAGTGCGGGTGATAATTTAAGCCTTTAGCAATAAAACCATTGGTATTAGTAGGTTTATTTGCTAAAAGTTCAGCCGCTACTTGCGTTGAATTAACCTTCACAAACACAGATGCCCCTGAGCCACTCATTCTTGCCTCACCAAACTGGTTTAGCCATTGTAGGGTAGTTGCAACTGATGGAAATTCTTCACACACTACGTTTTCAAGGTCATTTCTAAATAACTTAGAATTTGCTTGGCTTGAAAAGTCCGCTATTTTCAATGGTTTCGTGTCTCTTGTCAATCTAGAATTGGCAAAAATTTGTGCGGTCACGACATTCACTTGTGGCGTAAGCACCAAGTATGTCTCTTCGTCTGTCGTATTGGGTACGCTTACTGGGGTTAACTCTTCACCGATGCCTTCTGCCCAAGCGGTTTGCCCGAATAAAAAGAAAGGCACATCCGCACCTAAGCGTACGCCAATCTGCATCAGGGTTTGGCGATTTAAATGCAATGACCATAACTGGTTGAGTGCAAGTAACGTGGTAGCTGCATCCGAGCTACCCCCGCCTAAACCACCCCCCATTGGGATATGCTTTTCCACGGAAATATCAACCCCTAGTTTGCAGTGCGTGGCGTCTTGCAACGCGCGTGCAGCACGCACGCACAAGTCTTGCTCGGCCGGTACGTTGGCTAATTCGGATTGGCGCATGATTTGACCATCTTGGCGTACCGATAGGTGCAGAGTATCGTAAAAATCTAACAGCTGGAATACGCTTTGTAGTGTATGGTAGCCATCAGCGCGTCGCCCTGTAATATGTAAAAACAGGTTGATTTTTGCGGGCGCCAAAAATGTGTGGTGACTGTGCATAGGCGCTTATTTTAGCGCATCTGCAATCTATGCAGGCTTAACGGTGAGTAATTTTTAGCGGATGATGCAGATAAAGGCTGGAGTCGCTTATTCCAGCACGGTACGGCCATTCAATGCTTGCGTTGGGCGGTGGTTGGGTTTGCCAATCGCATCCGCGAATGCTTTGAGTTGTTCGCTAGAGGCTTGTCTTGGTGATTTCATGATAATCCAGCGTACGCCTTCCGTGCAGGGGGGCGTGGTAAGCGAGCCGCTGTATCGATAATATTGAGGATTCGTAGGCATCCAATCGCTTGGGGTCAGACGTGCTTTGAGTAGCGCGATTTCTCCAGCAGTTTTAGGCAGTTGTACCAATAGTTTTTCCATCGCCTCACTGGGGTCACCCGCTTTAAATAATACGCTCATCATGGCAACATTTTTTTTGTTGTCTACATGAAGGAATTGCAATTCTAAAGGATAAGACTGGCCGTTGATTTGGTGCTCACTAGGCGTGTGCACATCCATATATTTCAATTGGAAAGCAGATTTGTCCAACACCATCATATTGCCTTCTTTAAAATTTACGCGCATGCCATGTGGCAAGCGTTGAATATCTTTGGCAGTAAACTTCTGAATGGATCGAATCGGTTTGAGCGCTGCATGAATCGTGCTATCAAGCGGAGCTGGTGATTGGTTGAGGCCAGTGCTACAAGTGTTAAATTGAGCGTCGAGCTTACCCCATTGGTCTGGACCAGTTTTGCCTTCGTATGACCATTCTGCGGTTGCTTTGGCTGGTGCGGTCTTGCTGACATCAGCCTTTTCAGCCGCCACTGGTTTTTCTGCTTTTTTAGGTGAATCATTCTTAGGCGGCTCATTGTCGGCTTTTGGTGCTGTCTTCATGGGCGTTGCGGCAGCATTGCCAGCTGCGGGAGGCGCTAGATTGGTCATGGTTTCTTTTTTTGGATCTAGCCCCAGCGTTGACACAGGAGGTTGCGGTGCTACATTGGCAGCTGCATGACTGCTGGCCGATTTGCACACATAACGCATGGCAATTTCCACATCGGAATCTGGCTGTGGTTCAGTAAATTCAGCATTTTTGAGATCGACAGCGGCCGAGTACACTAACTCTTGATGTAAATATTGAAATACTTGAGTAGTCGCGGTTTTCTGCACTGCGCAGTCAAAATACCACAATGCTTTTGATAGGGTGTATTCCTTGTCTACGGAATCCGGATTTTTTTGTGGCGTTTTATACTCAATCTTCACCCAAGCTTTTGTATAAGATTCATGTGTCAGGACAGATTGTCTGTCCAGCATCAATCTTGAGTAAGTATTGTCTTTCAGTTTGACCCAAGTGGCGGCCTCGCTGTGTAGCGCATACACCAGCAGTAGTACACTGCATAATATTTTATAAATAGGCGACATCATCAATATACGGAATGATTGGATAGTCTATTATGCCAAGCTCCAGCAAATCTGAAGGAGAAAACAGGGTGGTGTTTTGCGCTTAGATTATCTAATTAGGGTAGTGCCGACCACTGTTCGATGACCAACCTGAGCTGCAGACTTTGGTTTTTAAGCGTAATTTTCTGCGGCAATACGGTGTTTAAGTAGGCGGTGTACTGCGTATATTCGATTTGCCAGCCTTGCTGCTCTAATTGCGTCAGCCTGCCCAATTCATCCCAGGCTTGATGCGTAATCGGCGCAGCCGTGGGCCTGCCGACAGCCCAATCGCTCAGGCCGCTTAATGGTAAACGCCAGCCCAATGTTTTCTCGGTGAGCGCTTCTACGCTTTGGGCTGAAACGGTTTCGCCTTTTGTGTTGGTCAGGCTGACCTCTGATGCGCTTTTGACAATATGTGCAGCTTTTCCACCCAGAGGGGTAAATACATCCATGGTGTCTTTGTCTTGTTGGTGTGCCCAAGTCACACTGCCGGAATAGCCTTTACCGTTGGCATTGACGGCAATTCTACCTTTAAGGTTAAAGGCTTGAATTCGCCCTAGGCTATTCAGGTGTTGCTTGTGTATTGTGCTGTCGGCAGCTGGTTTGATGGCAGGCTGTGTCACACAACCTGCCAAGCTCAACAACAGTAAGGCGAGAAAAAAGCGCACGATAACTAGCAAATAGAGAATGATTGAACGGTACGAATTAACGAATCACCGATGGCTTAAGATTTGAATTTCTTAGTAGTGGCCAGTAACACATCGTTTTCTGGGTAAGCTTTAAGCGCTTGCTCCCAAATGCGTTTAGCCTCTTCTTGCTGACCTTGTTTCCACAAGACTTCACCCAAGTGTGCTGCAATTTCCGGGTCTGCTTGTATGGCATAGGCTTGGCGCAACTGCTCTACAGCATTCGGCAAATCACCTAAACGGAAGTATACCCAGCCCAAACTATCCATAATGTAGTGGTCGCCGGGAGATAGTTTAAGCGCAGTTTCAATCAAGGTTTTGGCCTCGATCAGCTTAATGTTACGGTCTGCATAAGAGTAACCCAGTGCATTATAAGCCGCGGCATAATCCGGACGCATTTTAATCAGCTTATACAAAGCGTCTTCCATCACGTCTAACTTGCCTGCACGCTCTGCTGCCATGGCAAAGTCATAGGTAAGTTCAGCCGATTCCGGAAAGCTGGTATTGGCTTTTTGCAGCAGATCAAAGGCTTCCTGATGGCGTTTGGCATGCCCAAGTAGATTGGCTTCGGTTTGAATGACCGTGATTTGCTGTTCTACTGTTAAATCGTTGATGTCATCCAGCATGCTGATGGCGGCATCCACATTGTTGGTTCTGGCAACCACTTGCGCTGCTGCAAGGCGACCATCTAAATAAAGCTCGCCCGACTGGATTTTGTCGTACCAGTTGAGTGCGCGCGTATCATTTTTCTGCTTTTCTGCGGAGCGACCAAGATACAAATGCAATTGATCTGGCTCTTTAAAGCCATTTTTCAATGCTTGCTCAAAATATTGGTCTGCCATTGTGTATTCGCCGGACTCTAAAGATAAAAGCCCAACCACTGCGCTCACTTCCGGGCTACCTTTAGAGCTTTCCACTAGGCGGATAAACTCTGGTTTAGCTTCCTGAATTTTCTTTTGATTAACCAATGTTTTGGCGTAAGCCATGCGGACTTCGTTGGCATTGGGGTATTTTTTCAAGAAAGACCTGTAAAATTCCAACGCTTTTTCCGGAGATTCTTTAAATAGCATCTGCCCGTGCATTTGTGCGCCAGGTTCCCAGCCCGGACGCTGTTTGTCTGCTTCAGCCAGTGCTGCCGTGGCTAAATCCATTTTATCGGCAAAGAAAGCGGCTTGTGCTACGGCAAAATGCGCTTCCGGCAATTTGGGATAAGGCTTGGCCAAGTCTTGTACGACTTCTAGTACCTCTTGTTTATCTCTTTGTTTGGCTAGCAGGGTATTGAGATACAAAAAACCATTGGCACGTGTGTCTTCTTTTGTTAATAATTTTTTAATTTGTGGCTTGGCGTCCTTTAGGTTGCCGCTGGCTACCAGCAATTGGCTGGCGGCTTGTTGTGCCTCGGTTGAATTAGGGTCTAGTTCTGTCCATAAGGTGGAGGCTTGCAACGCCAAGGCGGGTTGGTTGGCATAGGCTGCTGCTCTAGCGGCACGCTCGGCTAATCGAGCATCACGTGTTTGTTTGGCTAAGTCTAAAAACAGTTGGCTCGCCAAAGAGAGTTCGCCACGTTGTCCTGCAATTTCACCCAATAAATACTTATAAACAAACTCGGCATTGGCTTGTGTAATTTTGGGTTGTACTTTTGGTTGTACTGTAGAAGCGCTCTCAGCATAAGCGGCATGGCTACTCGCAAAGCAAATCGCGAGTGTGAGAACAACTTTTCTAATGTTTGGCATCAAAATAATTCCTGTTAGGTTGGCTTGCAACGTTTAATGACGCATACGGCATCGGCGACAATGATGTTTAGTCCGTGACAGTTTATGCAAGTTCATCCATAATTAAAGGTTAGGCAATCATTTGTCAAATGATAGTGTTATGTTGCAACACTGCTAATTACGACTATATCGTTTTGCAAGAAACTTTTCTACAAGTTTTGCCTCAATAGGTGGTTGGTTTTTTTGACACATATAACAATTAAAGATACGTTTATTTATGGATAATTTAACAGTAGAAGCAGTTGATCTCACGCGCTTGTACGGGGGTAGGGCGGCAGTGAGCGATGTTAGTTTTCATCTGGCTAAAGGGCAAGTATTAGGTTTTCTTGGCCCCAATGGCGCCGGTAAATCTACCACCATGAAAATGTTGACCGGTAATTTGGCGCCTAGTGCAGGTAGCGTCAAAATCTGTGGTGTTGATATGATTGAGCATCCCAAGGAAGCCAAAGCGTTGATTGGTTACCTGCCGGAGATGCGCCCCTTATATAAAGAGTTTACAGTAGATGAGTACCTGACCATTGCTGCTAGACTGCATCGCGTGAGCGGTAAACATATTAAAAAAGCAGTAGAAATTGCCAAAGCACGCTGTGGCTTATCGCACATGAGCAAACGCTTGATTGAGAACTTATCCAACGGCTATCAACAACGTGTGGGGATTGCCCAAGCCATTATTCATAACCCAATGGTTGTGATTCTGGATGAGCCTACAGTTGGCTTAGATCCCATTCAAATCCGCGATATTCGCGCACTCATCAAAGAAATTGGTCAAGAACACAGTGTGATTGTGTCTACGCATATTCTGCCAGAAGTCGAAATGGTGTGTGACCATGTACAGATTATTGATAAAGGTAAGCTGGTATTTAATGGCGGGATTGATGTGCTGAAACGTCAGCGCATTGGTAATAAGCTCTTGCTAGGCTTTAAGCGTACACCTACCGATTCAGCTTTATTGCAAATCCCCGGCATTACCGAAGTAGAACAAGTGGATGGCATGGTGCGCGTACGTTTTGCCGAAGGGCAAGCCCCGCATGAAGCGATTGTGGAAGCCGCTGTGAAAGAGGGCTGGGGGCTGTATCAAATCGCGCCGGATCAAACCAGCTTAGAAGACGTATTCGTGCAGCTCACTTATCAAGAAGCCGCTGCAGTAGAAGAAAAAGCAGCGTAAGGAACAATCATGGTATTCAGTATTGCAAGAAAAGAACTCAAAAGTATGTTTGCATCGCCCATGGGCTGGATTATTTTGGCAGTGATGATGGGCATCTTTGGCAATTACTTTGCCAACGGGGTCACGAATTATCTAGATGTAGCCTCAGGTGCGATTCGCCCAGCCGAGCGTATTGGGCTTACGCAGTTTGTTTCGCAAACCGTGTATGGTGCTGCTTCATTTGTCATGCTGTTTGCAGTACCGCTGCTTTCTATGCGCTTAATTGCAGAAGAGCGCAGAAGCCAAACGTTACCCTTCTTGTTTAGTGCGCCGCTTTCCATTACAGAAATCGTGTTAGGGAAATTTTCTGGTCTATTAGGTTTTTTAAGCATCCTCATTGTCTATATCGCACTTACCTTATCAACACTCAATCTTTGGTCTGATATTGATTTTGGTTACATTATTGCCAACTCTGTTGGTTTATTTTTACTGGTGGCAAGCTTTTGTGCGTTAGGCCTCTATTTCTCTAGCGTGACAACGCAGCCTATTGTGGCAGGCATTTTGAGTTTTGTTGCGTTGTTTGTGTTGATGATGCTGGATCGTTTTTTTGGTGGGGATCCAACCAGTATCATTGCTAACTTTTCGCTATTAAAGCATTTTGGTTCATTTGCCAGTGGCTTGATTGATACGGCTGATGTGGCATTTTTTCTGTTGTTCGTGATTACATTTTTAACATTAACAATCCGTCGCTTAGATGCAGACCGTTTAAGAGGCTAATCCAGATTTTATTATGAAGATTAATAGCAAATTAAGATTACAAATATTGGCGCAAAACTGGATGTTTGTCGTCGTATTTTTATTATTGGTGGTGATGGTAGGTTACCTCACACACCAATACCGTTACGCAAAAGACATCACGCAAGCCAATCGCAATATCCTGACGCAAGGCAGCGTGAATGTACTGAAACAAATGCAAAACGATGTGAATATCACCGTGTATGCAACCAATGATGATGCCAATAACGGAGATACTTTCCGCAAAAGTTTAATCGAGTTCATGGCGCGTTATCAACGCGAAAAGAAAAACATTTTTCTTACATTTGTAAACCCAACTAAAGAGCCCAAACTTGCGCAAGATGCTGGCGTAAAAGTAGATGGCGAGACCGTTGTGGAATATAACAAACGCACCGAACACATCACCCCACCATTTGCCGAGCAAGAAATGACCAATTTACTGGTGCGTTTGTCTCGTACTAATAATCAACCGATTATGTATTTGGATGGCCATGGCGAGCGTCACTTACAAGGCATTAAGAATCATGATTTGGGCGAATTTGGTAAACAGCTGGAAAGCAAAGGTTTTAAGTTTGCTAATCCGGACTTAACCATTGCGCAAGGCGTGCCAGCCAATGGATCTATGTTGGTCATCGCAAGCCCACAAGTTGATGTGAGTGAAATTGAAGCTAAAAAAATCAAAGCGTATATTGAGGCTGGTGGCAACGTACTTTGGTTGTTGGATGACAATAACCTACATGGCATGAAGGAGGTGGCGGATTATTTAGGCTTAACGGTTTCTCCGGGCATTGTGATAGATAAATCTGCTGAACAATATAACGCTGATCCTAAAGTGGCCTTTGCCAGTTTTTATGGGGATCACACCATTACGCGTAATTTTCAGTTGCGTACGGTGTTTCCGGAAGCCCATGAAATCGATGCAAAAGCCTCGGATGACTTAGGCTGGAAGGTTGGCCGATTGGTTGATGTGGCGCCCAATGGCTGGTTAGAGTCTGACAAAGTGCCTGCGGATGCAAAAAACTTTAAAGTCACTTTCGATCGCGCTAAAGACAAGCCGGGCCCGATCAATATTGGCGTAGCGCTTGAGCGTGAATACGGCAAAAAAGGTCAACGCGTGGTGGTCATAGGCAATGCCAATTTCTTGTCTAATACCTTTATTACTAATGGCGGTAATTTAGATTTTGGTATCAATATCATTAACTGGCTAGCGGGCGATGATAGGTTAATTACCATACAGCCAATGCCGCTCAAAGACGTGAATATCAGTATTCCACAAGGCTCCATCAGTGCGATGGTGATTGGTTACGGTACACAATTTATACTGCCAGTGGTTATTTTCTTGTTTGGTATATTTTTTTGGTGGAAGCGTCGTAAAGCTTAACGGATTTTAGGAAGTCGCAATGAAAAAAGGTTGGTTAATAAATCTCAGTTTATTGGCAATAATTATTGGTATTTCTGTCTTTTTGCATTTAAGACCACAGAATAATACGCAGTCCGCAACGGAGCATGAAATTTCCCAACTCAAAATGGGCGGCTTTACTACAGTCAAAGTAGAGTTTCCTACTCAGGCACCATTGGCCTTTGAAAAAGTAGATGGTCTATGGCGCATGACTGCCCCATACAAAGCACGTGCAGATCAAATGTCGGTGCAGCGCATTTTGTCTATCATCGCGGCTAAATCCCAAACGCAGTTATCTGCGACCGATTTAGCCAAATACGGATTGGATAACCCATCGCTCAAACTCAAACTGACGGATGCCAGCGCGACGCATACCTTTGCCTTTGGTGCTTATAATCCCGTGACAGAAGAGCAGTATGTTGGCTTTAACGATGCCGTGTATTTATTACCCGGCGCTTACAGTGAGGCAGCGTCTGCACAAGCCATTGAGCTTGTGGATAAACGCCCAATCGCGCCATCCGAAGCCAAACAAATAGTTGGAATGGACTTAGGGCGCTTAGAGCAATGGGAAGAAATTCGCCTGAACGTTGATATCGATACCCAAGGCAAATGGCAAATCAGCACGCCCAAAGCCAAGCCCACACAAAACGACATGAACGAATGGTTGGATTTTACTTGGAAGCAAAGCCAAGCTACGTCAGTCGAGTTTTATACGCCAGACCGCAAAGCCACCTTCCCCTCGTTTGAAGTGAAGCTAAAAGACGGCAAGAAAATACACTTTGATAAAATGCAAGAATCCCCGGAATATCTGTTGGCACGCGCGGATGAAGGTATTATTTACCACTTTCCTAACGATGTGGGCTTTAGCATGACCAACCCACCCATCAACCTGAAATAAGCCATGCCGGAACTGCCAGAGGTTGAGACCACGCGCCTTGGCCTCATGCCTGTGCTCGGGCAAACCGTCAGCCATGTGGAGGTTCGTCATCACGGCTTGCGTTGGCCTGTTCCGCCACAACTGCCCAGCATTCTCACTGGTTTAACGTTACATAAGTTAGAACGCCGCGCCAAATATATTTTGGCCACCATGCAAAACGACACACGTAGCGGCACTTTACTCTTGCATTTGGGCATGTCTGGCCGGTTGTGCCTGCTAGAACAATTTAGCCCACCTGAAAAGCACGATCATCTAGATATTGGCTTTGGCGATGGCCGCGTAGTGCGCTTGCGTGACCCAAGGCGCTTTGGCGCTGTGCTATGGCTGGACGGCGATGTCAATCAGCATCCGCTATTGGCTACGCTAGGGCCAGAACCGCTGCAAGAAGCTTTTAACGCACGCTATTTGCATCACAATATGCGCACACGCACCGCGGCCATCAAAACTACCATCATGGATGCACACCTAGTGGTCGGTGTCGGCAATATCTACGCCAGCGAGTCCCTGTTTAGAGCACGTATTGCCCCGCAAACACCCGCCAATCAACTTACACTCAAACAGTGTGAACGCTTGGTAGAAGAGATTAAAGCCACGCTCAGCGATGCGCTCAAAGCAGGCGGCAGTAGTTTGCGCGATTTTTTTGGCGCAGATGGCAACCCAGGGTACTTTCAGCAAAGTTACTTTGTGTATGGCAGAACTGGCGAGCCATGCAGAGTGTGCGGAAAACCGATTTTAAGTGTCCGCCAAGGCCAGCGCTCTACGTTTTATTGTAGCGTTTGTCAGAAGGCATCACGTTCGGCGTCCCATTAACAGTGCTAGGCTGCATGCAGGCAGCACTCATGGCTTGCCTCCGCTGCTTAAAGAGCGGATTGAGGCAAGTTCCCTAGTGAGCCATTGCTGGCTCTTAACTGGCGGCGTATTGCCGCATTTGACTTGGTAGGACTGACCGGTGAAACTGCTCGACGAAGCAGCAAGCTCAATAAACTGTTCGGTACTGCGGAGCGTGCTCTTGCCCTCTAGGTATTCGAGCTTACGGAGAAGGTGAACTTTGGCCTCTGCGCCGCTGTACCAAGCGCCATTGCGGCTGAACTCACAGCCGGAGGCTTGGAGATTGGTCAGCAAGACATCGATTTCAGCGCGAACTGGTGCTGAGGTTGGTGCGGCGACTGCCGTACTGCTAGCGACTACTAAAACCAGAAGGAATATTAGACGATTCATTGTTGCTGCCTAACGTTTGAATTTAGGGGCGCCGTTAGGCGTACCGCTTGAATGATTGGATAGGTGTATTAAACACGGCCTGGCTGCCATTCAGAATAAGCAGGAATTTTTCCATCATACTTAAGCCATGAAACTTCGTGAGATTTGAAAATATGAAATTCGGGGGTTTTTTGAGGAGGCTCATCCAATGTTGCTACACGTAAAACTACATGCTCTTGCCCTGTGCGTTGGGCAATTAAGTGAGTGCCACAATTTGAACAAAAAAAACGGAGTTTGCCCTTTGATGACTCAAATGACTTTAATAGTTCCTGACCACGCACCCAGCGAAAGTTTGAGTGTTTAACACCAGCGGCAGTATTAAAAGCAGCGGCATGAGCTTTTCTACATGTTTGACATGAGCAATGACTTATTGGAGTGTCAAGCTGAGACACTTCATATGCAACCCCACCGCAAAGACAACTACCTTTCATATGTGCCTTTCACTTTCGCCCCTAACGTAAAGTAACATCCTATTTGACGTAAAACATTCCGTCAAACACGTTTTTAATATTGTAAAAATACGTACTATTTTCAATATATTCATTGGGTTATTTAAGTTTAGTACAGCCTAAAAATATGATGTAATACATCAGCTAATGCTGATGCGGTCTTGCTGCATGCTCATGCAAATAGCCCTGTGGTTTTTCCGGGTTGCCGCCAATTTTTTGTGGCAATAACGAGCCAGCCACCATGCCCACTGCGCTCACGGCCAAGCCTATCAGTTGTGGTGGAATCAGGCTTGCTTCGCCAATCAGTACTTCAATCAGCACCCAGCTACCAATGCCGCCAACAATGGCTGCAAGCGCGCCTTGGCTGGTAGAACGCTTCCAGAATGCGCCAAATATAAGTGGAATAAATGCGCCAGCGAGTGTGATTTTATAAGCAGATTCCACCATGCCGAAAATCGAGAGCTCTGAATTGAGTGCGTAGAGTAAAACGCATATGGCAAAACCCACTAAACAGAAGCGCATGACCCTTAGAAAGCCTTTGTCGGTGAGGTGAGGCATATAGCCTTTAACAATATTCTCGGCAAAGCTGACAGACGGCGCAAGCAAGGTGGCAGAGGAGCAACTCATAATAGCTGATAAGACTGCGCCAAAGAAAATGGCTTGCGCTAACAAGGGCGTGTGTTCTAGCACTAACGTAGGCAATACACGCTGTGAGTCTTCTGCCACCAGTTTTCCATAGACAGCCGGGTCAATCAACGTGGCAGAGTAGGCAATAAACATGGGCACAAAGGTAAAGCAAAAGTACACGCTTGCCCCTAACAGCGAGCCCCACAATGCAATCTTGGCGCTCTTGGCAGAGGTGATGCGTTGAAATACATCCTGTTGCGGAATGGAACCTAACATCATGGTGACCCAGCCACCTAAAAAGGTAATCCATACCCAAACGTCTGCCCCTTTGGGGAAGAAGTCTAGCTTGCCCGCTTGGCGTGCATGCTCAATCACCGGGGCTACGCCACCTGTCATGCCGGAAACGATACTGCCGATATACAGTAAGCCGCCAATGACAACGATCATTTGTACAAAATCTAGCACTGCCACAGATAACATGCCGCCAAGCGTGGTGTAGGTGAGCACAATGGCGGTGCCTAAAATCATGCCTGCTTCTTCGCTAATGGCGCCGTGCGTAATCATATTAAAGATCAGGCCGAGTGCCTTGATTTGTGCGGCTACCCAGCCTAAATACGATACAACAATGGCAATGGTGGTGAGTACTTCTACGCTGCGGTTGTAGCGCATACGGTAGAAATCACCCAAGGTAATAATGTTGAGTTTGTAGAGTTGTGTGGAGAAAAAGAAGCCGGCAATAATCAAGCACATGCTGGAGCCAAAGGGGTCTGCAGCTACGCCGTTGAGGCCCTCTTGCACAAAGGTCGCGGATACCCCAAATACGGCTTCTGCACCAAACCAAGTGGCAAATACGGTGGCCATGACTACTGGCAAGGGTAGGTGGCGGCCAGCCACGGCATAATCTTTGGTGTTGTGTACGCGGGTGGCGGCGACTAGGCCAATCCCAATTGAAATCATGAGATAAACGATGACAAACCAAATGAGCATAGTCGCTTCCTGTTATTTAACTAAATCTATTTCCTATTCAACGCGATGCCAGGTTTGTGAGCGGCCAATCAGCGCAATACCAATGTAACCACGCACCTCAAGCTTGTTGCCGCTTTCGTCCAGAGTCATTTTACATTTATACAGTTTGCCGCTTTCGGGGTCTAAAATCTCACCGCCGTCATATTTGGTGCCGTTCTTTTTTAGTCCTTTGGCAATGGTCATGCCGATGATCTTTTGGCCTTTACGCTCATCGGTACATTTATCACACACGGCCTCGCCAGTATCGGTCTCGCGTAAGCCTTTTTCTACCACGGCGCTGTATTCGCCATTATTTTCACTAATCCTTATCAGTGAACGCGGTTTACCTGTTGTGTCGTCTATGGTTTTCCATAGGCCGACGGGTGTGGTATCTGCCCATGCAAGCGGCGCCAATAGAAACATACTCAACATCACACCGATGACGCTCAATTTACGCATATGTTTTCCTTGATAGAAAGTTTACTTAGTGAGAGTTACTTAACCAGAATTATTATCAAACTCGCCAACTGTAGCAAGACCAGCACCGCAATCGACAAGCTCGTCCACTTTTGCCATTTAGCATGGCGATGCTGTGCTTGTATTAGCTCTGCAAGCTTGGTTTGCTGAGGCGTATGCTGCTGTGCTTGAATATTTTGTTGTAAAAACTGATGTACCAATCTTGGCATTTCTGGCGCATTTTTTAGTACGAATGGCAGCTCTTTTTGTACAGACTTGAGGATGCTGCGCCAGCCGACTTGTTCGCTCATCCATTTTTTTAAGAACGGTTTAGCGGTTTGCCATAAATCAATATTGGGGTCGAGCTCGCGGCCCAAGCCCTCAATATTCAGCAAAGTTTTTTGTAGCATCACTAGCTGCGGTTGAATGATGACACCAAAGCGGCGCGACATTTGAAACAAACTGAGCAGCGTGCGTCCAAACGAAATGTCCTTGAGAGGCTTATCAAAAATCGGCTCACAAATTGCGCGGATAGCCGTTTCCAATTCTTCTACATTGGTGTTCGGTGGTACCCAGCCGGATTCAATGTGCGCAACAGCGACATCACGGTAATCGCGATTAAAAAATGCTAAAAAGTTACGTGCCAAATAGTATTTATCGGTATCGGATAGGCTGCCCATAATGCCAAAATCCAAGGCAATATATTTGCCTTTGTGGATGCCTTCGGTCGCCACTTGTATATTGCCAGGATGCATGTCGGCATGAAAAAAGCCATCTCTAAATACTTGCGTAAAAAAGATTTCTACCCCGTCATGCGCCAGTTGCGTGATGTCGATGCCTTTTTCCCGTAGCACATCTATTTGGCTGATAGGCACGCCATGCATGCGCTGCATGGTCATGACTTCCTTGCGGCAATCATCCCAATACACTTCTGGAATCAACAAGCGCTTATCTGGGAAATTTTTAGCGAGTTGCGTGCAGTTGGCGGCTTCCAGTGTTAGGTCTAATTCGTGCTCGGTGTGTCTGGCAAATTCATCCACAATGTCTAATGGCTTTAGGCGTTTGCCTTCGCTAGATAGCGCTTGCACCAACCAAGCCAGACTCTTAATCAAGGCAATGTCTTGATGAATGACTTTGGCAATGCCGGGACGCAACACTTTGACGGCTACTTCTTGACCATTGGCCAGCGTGGCAAAGTGTACTTGTGCGACAGATGCGCTGGCCACGGGTGCTGTGTCAAATTCTGCATACACTTGCTCAATCGGCAAGCCAAATGCGTTTTCAATCGTTGTTTTGACTTGGGCAAAAGGAAACGGCGGCACGCGGTCTTGCAGTTTGGCTAATTCGTCCGCGACATCCACTGGTAATAAATCACGACGGGTAGAAAGCATTTGCCCGAACTTCACAAAAATCGGCCCCAGTTTTTCTAACGCCATGCGCAGACGCACTGCGCGTGGTGCAGATTGTTTACGCCAAAATAATACAACGTTGAGGACGCTGTGAATCAGTGTAAAGGCGCCTTGGTTGGCTAAAAACTCATCCAGTCTTGCCCATGCCAGTACATACAAAATATAAAAAAGACGAAGATAGTGCATGCTAAATTTAAGCGCTTTCTTGAGAGGGGGGTGAGCGACGCGTGCGTGGCTTTTTAGGTTTGGCCGCAGGCGCTTCGTCACTAGACGTGGAGGCAGGTGTGATTGATTGCGTCAGTTTATCAATACGCTTCTCAAAGCGCTCCACATCATGGCGGAGCGTGTCTACAGCATCGTTAAATTGCGTAACGTGCGTTTTCTTGGCCAGAATGTTTTTCTCTTCTTGCCAGTATTCCGACACCATGTCAGCTAAGTCGGTCGATTGCTTTTTGGCTTGTGCAAACATGGATTTGCTGACTTCACCTAATTTAAACGCCGCAATGTCTCCCACCACATGGCTGATATCTTCTTCAATATCCCAGCGCATTTGCTGCAACACTTTGCTGACTTCTGTCGCTAAATGCAGATCACCCTCTACTTTAATCAGCGATTTTGCATGGGCATCGCCCGTTGCCAGCCGTAAGCCTAGACTAGGTGGAATGTGTACGGTGGCATCAGCCTGTGTTCGGTCTGGTGCAATCGCTAAGCTGCCATCTTCCAGAATGATGAGGTGCGCTTGCATCAATACAAAATCAAACGTAATCATTTGTCCGGCAAATGGCATTAAGTGGGGTCTAGCCCAGTTATTTTGCTGGGTAATATGCTGTAAAAAACGCGTCACCAGTGGAGCGATCATGCTGTTTTATACCCTTTGTGTAACGCCACCACACCTGCAGACAGGTTGTAATAATCCACACGATGGAACCCTGCATCCAGCATCATTTGTTTGAGTGTTTCTTGGTCTGGGTGCATGCGGATACTTTCAGCCAAATATTGGTAGCTGTCTGCATCTTTGGCAATCCACTTGCCCATCATAGGCAGCAACTTAAATGAGTATAGGTCATACAGTTTTTCCAGCGGTTGCCATACTTTAGAGAACTCCAAAACCAGTAGCCGTCCGCCTGTTTTAAGTACGCGCTGCATTTCTTTCAGCGCAACGTCTTTATGTGTCATGTTGCGCAAGCCAAATGCCACAATCACACAGTCAAACGTTTGGTCGGGGAAAGGCAATTGCTCGGCATTACATTGCATGGCAGGTATTGCTAAGCCGGCATCTAACATGCGGTCACGCCCAACGCCCAACATAGAGGCATTGATGTCAGTCAAAATCACCTCGCCAGGATTATGGCTGGCGTTGACCCCTACTTTTTTAGCAAATAGTTTGGATAGATCGCCGCTACCACCCGCGATATCCAACACTTTATCGCCCGCTTTCACGCCGCTGGTATCTACTGCAAATTGCTTCCAGACACGATGTAGCCCAGCAGACATTACGTCGTTCATCACGTCATACTTTTGTGCTACAGAGTGGAAGACTTCGCCAACCTTAGCTTTTTTCTCATGCTCGGCAACAGTTTTAAAGCCAAAATGGGTGGTGTGTTCGCCGTTATTTTCCATGTGCAACATCCTTAATGAGTTTCTTTGCGCGGGTGCCCTGCAGCATCCAACTTGCCGATGTACTCTAGCCATAATGCCTGATAATTTTCTGCCAAATAATACAGATAATCCCAAGAGTATAGGCCGGTATCGTGACCATCGGAGAATACTAGCTTGACCGCATAATTGCCCACGGGTTCGATAGCCGCAATGTTGACTTCTTCTTTGCCAATTTGCAGCACCTCTTGCCCTGCACCATGGCCGCGTACCTCTGCAGAAGGCGAGTACACGCGCAACATTTCGCAAGAGAGCATGCACTCGGTATCGTTATCAAAATGAATTTCTAGCAGCTTGGACGCTTGATGAAGTTTAATGGCTGTCGGGCGCGGGGAGTCTGGAGTTAGTCCGCTCATGTCGATATCAAAAATAAGCAATTAATCAAGACTGAAATGATAACAGAACATCATAGATGACTGATTGTTTAGCGCGAATTATTCAAAATACAACATTGCATTACCGTTTGTAGTAAAAAATTAACCACTTATCTGATATTTTTTTGAAAAACACATCTTAGCCTGCTGATTTATTTGATGCTTTTATAAATCATGCTAGAGTCACTATTGTAAAAAAGCGTGATACGGGACGGGTATGGCAGAAAATAGATTAGCACATCAATTTGCAGCTTATTCTGAGTGGAGAAGATCCCTAGTTGATTGCATCAATGATTATCGCAATTGGCTGAATGAGCATGAATTAAATGACTCTCAAGTGGAGCAGCGTATCACGCACTTGCTTGAGCGTTTACGTGAAGATAAGCTCAATGTAGCTTTTGTGGCTGAGTTTTCACGCGGTAAATCAGAACTAATTAACGCGATTTTCTTTGCCGACTACGGCCAACGCTTACTGCCTTCCAGTGCAGGCCGCACCACCATGTGTCCTACCGAGTTGCTGTACGAAGCAACTAAGCCTACCTCATTGCAACTATTGCCGATTGATACACGCGCTACCGATGTATCAACCTCCGAATACAAACGCTATCCTGAAGAATGGACTGTGGTTGAGTTTGATGTGAACTCCAACGACAGCATGGTGGAAGCGTTTAAAGAAGTCAGCCGTACTAAGCGTGTGACAGCAGAAGAAGCTGAGAAGCTTGGTCTGTATGATCCAAACAACAGTGACGACGCCATGAGCCTCAATAAAGATGGTTCTGTGGATGTGCCGTGCTGGCGCTATGCCATGATTAATTTCCCGCATCCTTTATTGGAGCAGGGCTTAGTGATTTTGGATACCCCAGGGTTAAATGCGATTGGTACTGAGCCAGAATTAACACTGAACATGTTGCCAAACGCACATGCTGTGTTATTTATTTTAGGTGCAGATACCGGCGTAACTAAATCAGAGATTGATGTGTGGCGCCAATACATTAGCGGTACACGTTGGAAACAAAAAGGCCGTATGGCGGTGCTGAATAAGATTGATGGCTTGTGGGACGAGCTCAAAGACGATGTGGAAATCGAAAAAGAGCTAGTGAAGCAAGTGAAAGTCAGTGCTGAGCTGCTTGGCTTGGAAACTACACAGATTTTCCCTACTTCTGCACAAAAAGGCCTGCTGGCAAAAGTGAATGGCGACGAATCCTTGCTTGAACAAAGCCGTCTGCCGCTGTTGGAAAAAGCATTGTCGGATGAGTTGATTCCATCCAAAAAAGAAATCGTACGCGATAACACCAAAAACGAGATTGATGATTTGATTACCAATACCAATCTGATTTTGGAGTCACGTATCAGTGGTGTGCTAGAACAACTGGAAGAACTGCGTGGCTTACGCGGTAAAAACGAAGACGTTGTTGAGCACATGATGAACAAAGTGAAAGTGGACAAAGAAAACTTTGAAAAAGGCTTACAACGCTTTCAGGCATTACGCAGCGTGTTCTCACAACAAACCAATAAACTGTTCACATTGTTAGGCATGGATGGCCTGAAACACAAGGTGCATGATACGCGCGAAACGATGGTGAAAGCCAATTTCACCAAAACGATTCGTGATGCCATGGATGACTTTTTCTTGGAATTAAAAGGCCGTTTGGTGTCATCGGATGAGCATATTCAAGACATCAAAAAAATGATGGACGTGATGTACGAGAAATTTGCCAAAGAGCATGGCTTGCGCAAGTCTGAACCGCCGGCATTCTCTACCTTACGCTATCAAAAAGAGCTTGCTAAATACGAGCGTGCCTATAAAGAGCAGTTCAATACCGCTTTCAATATGATTGCTAACGAGAAAATGACGTTGACCAGCAAGTTCTTTGAAACCTTGGCCAGCCGCGTGATACATGTGTATGAAGTGGCTAACCGTGATGTAGAAAACTGGTTAAAAGCAGTGATTGCGCCAATGGAATCACAAGTGCGCGAGCATCAGATTCAATTGCGCCGCCGGTTGGAGAGCATTAAACGTATTTACCAAGCCACCGATACCTTAGAAGACCGTATTGCCGAGCTGGAAACGGTAGAAAAAGCGATTCGTTCTCAAGTGATGGATTTAAAAGTATTGCGCCAGCACATGGGCAACGCTTTGGATTTTGATAACGAAGAGGCGGAGAGCCAAGCAGCTTAGTTGGCAATAAATGCACAATAAAAAAGCCGCACCTATTTTTAGAAGTTAGGGCGGCTTTTTTATTTGCGTCATTAAAGCATCAAGTGATTAACACCCAGTGATTAACACTTAGTGCTCAAGTTCAGCCGTCATGATGCTTTTGATTTTTTGCATCGCCTTTTGCTCAATTTGACGGATACGCTCTGCAGACACATTAAATTCTGCGGCCAAATCATGCAATGTAGACGTTTCATTCTCGTTTAACCAGCGCGCTTCCACTACACGTCTGCTACGCTCGTCCAAGCTCATCAAGGCTTTGCTCAATCCGCTAGATTGACGTTGCTCGGTCTGTACGTTTTCTAAATGCTGTGCAGGTTCCGGGCTTTCATCTTCCAAATAAGCAATTGGGCTAAATGATTCATCACCATCGTCATCAATATGCGCGTCCAGAGAGATTTCCTGACCGTTTAAACGGTATTCCATCTCCATGACTTCTTCTGGTTTAACGTTAAGCTCTTTAGCAATATGCTGCACTTCATCTGCACTCAGGGTGTCAAAGCTTTGCTTCATGCTACGTAAATTAAAGAACAATTTACGTTGTGCCTTGGTGGTCGCCGTTTTAACTAGGCGCCAGTTGCGCACAATAAATTCGTTCATCTCGGCTTTAATCCAGTGCATTGCAAAGGATACCAAACGCACACCACGGTCAGGATCAAAACGCTTTACCGCCTTCATCAGGCCGATATTGCCTTCTTGAATTAAATCGGATTGCGGTAAGCCATAACCTGCGTAACCACGCGCAATGCTGGCTACTAAGCGCAGGTGAGACACGATTAACGCGCGCGCTGCTTCCAAGTCACCATCTTTTTTAAGACGGGTCGCATAATCATATTCCTCTTCTGCTGTCAGTACCGGGAACACTTTAATCGTGCGCAGGTATTGATCTAAGCTATCTAAAGAGGCTACTGAAGGAATGGTCAAAGCGTTGATAGTAAAACTCCTTTTCATTGACGAATAATTAATTTTAGCACTCTCACTTGGAGAGTGCTAGTGGAAAAAAGTTCATGAAAAGGCTTTTATTCTAAATATAAACGAAGGTTTGAATGAACGGGTGCGCCAAACGTCACATTTGATAGAAATGGGATAGGTGCTAATCCAGTGAGAAGTTATAAATTTGCTCACCTTTGCCAAAGCCATTAGGCTGTACAACAAGTCTAGCAGATTCTGCGCTTAATTTTTCTAACGTACCTTTAGATGCAGGACTGAATCCTTTTACGGGAGAAACAATAATTAAGCCTGAGAATAAAGGCGTTTCTTTCCTAAGCGCTAAACCAAAGGATGTGGTCGCTCCGCCATTCGTTCGATACAGCCGATAATAATGATTTTTATTTTTAAGCTCGCCAATTTTTTCAAAACTTAGGTCTTTTCCATTGTTGTCTATACTTGTAGTGGCAAAAGTAATTAAGGCTATAAATGATATTGGAATAAAACAAGCTATAGCGATAACAATTAAAAGCCCCCGCCAAAAACCATATATATTTCTACTGAGCCATAAAAGTGAGAATGGAATTAGCAGTACCAATAACATAAAGATGCTGTAATTAAGTATGGGATTGTCGAAACGAAGAAAAACTGGTGAGAATAAGAGTAAGTAAAAAGATATGCACCAAAGCGTTATCCAGATGACTAAGGCTTTTATGCTCGCTAGGAAGTTAGATGTTTGAGTAAGCATAATATTATTTGAGAGTTAATTTTGACATGTTGTTTTTTTAAATCTTGCGTTTAGCTACTGATTCAGACGTGTCGAAAGCAATAGCAAGTACATGCGCAATCAGGTGAGTGTATGAAAGAGTGGAGTTTTGTCATTCAGCCAATTACAATCAAACCCGTTGTCTTGCCGTAGTCACATTTGGCAGCTGCTGAATCAGCGCTAATAAGCGGCTTAACTGTTCTCTATCCGCGATCTCTATTGAAAACTGCATCAACGCCAGATTGTTTCTGGTCATGGTATTGGCTTTGGTCGCATTGACCTTTTCGCGCACAAATAAATCGCTGATATCGCGAAGCAGGCCTTGTCTATCGTTAGCTTCTATCTCAATATCAATCGTTGTGCGGACATTCTGGCAGTTACCCCACTGCGCACCGAGTAGGCGATTACGTCGATCTTCCTGTAGTCGAACGATAAACGCGCAGCTCATGCGGTGAATGGTCACACCGTGATCGCGTGTGAGATAACCTACAATCGCATCCGGTGGCAGCGGTTTGCAGCATTTTGCCGTGTTGGTTTGCAGGTTGCCAATGCCTTCCAGCACTATCTCTGATTGCGCTTTTTGTGCAGTGACGCGTCTAGGGGTGGCCGGTGGCAGGGGTTCTTCAGCTCTGGGCGCCATTTCTTCTTGAATGGTCAGGGCAATTTGGTGCTCACTGACATCTCCGCGACCAATCGCCGCCAACAGGTCTTCCAGTTTTTGAAAGTGCAACTTTTGGGCGATTTTTTCTTGATTAATAGCACCGATACCAGCGCGGTGTAGCTCACGGTCTAGTTTCGCTCGGCCTTGCGCAACATTTTCTTCAAAGTGCTGATATTTAAACCAGTGCCGCACTTTGGCGCGTGCGCTTGCGCTTTGTAAAAAGCCAAGCGAGGCACTTAACCAATCACGGCTGGGTGAGCCATATTTAGATGTCAGTATTTCTATACGCTGGCCATTTTGTAATTTTGTGTTGAGCGGCACGATGCTGCCATTGATTTTGGCGCCACGCGTGCGGTGCCCCAAATCAGTATGCAGAGTATAAGCAAAATCGATAGGGGTGGCGCCTTTAGGTAGGTCGATCACTTTGCCTTGTGGTGTCAGCACGTAGACTTTGTCTTGAAACAGTTCACTTTTAAATTGCTCTAGTAAGTCACTGCTATCGGATGCTTCATCCTTCCATGCCAATATCTGGCGCAGCCAAGCGATTTTCTCGTCAAACTTGGCATCGGATTTCCCACCTTCTTTATAGCGCCAGTGTGCTGCTACGCCAAGTTCGGAATACTGGTGCATTTCAAACGTGCGGATTTGCACTTCTAACGCCAAGCCACGCGGTCCTGTCACAGCCGTGTGTAATGAACGGTAGTTATTGCTTTTAGGGCGGGCAATGTAGTCGTCAAACTCGCCTGGGATAGGCTGCCATAGGTTATGCACAAGACCTAGCGCTGCATAGCAGTCCTTGATGTCTTCAACTAGAATTCTCACTGCACGAACATCGTAGAGTTCGCTAAAGTCCAAGCCCTTGCTCTTCATCTTTTTAATGATGCTGTAGATGTGCTTGGGTCGCCCACTCACATCACCCTGAATGCCAGTTTGGCTTAACTCATGTTTAAGTTGTGCCACGACATCGATAATGTATTGCTCTCGGTCTATGCGGCGTTCGTCCAACTTTTTAGCAACATCTTTGTATAGTTGCGGCTCCAGATAGCGTAACGAGAGATCTTCTAACTCCCATTTTAGCTGCCACACGCCAAGGCGGTTGGCCAGAGGTGCAAATACCCCTTGGCTTTCTTGCGCTATCTGTTTTTGTAAATCCAGGCTGGCGCCAGATAAATGGCGTAAGGTTTGCGTGCGCTCTGCCAATTTAATGAGCACTACGCGGATATCTTGCACCATGGCTAGCAGCATTTTGCGCAAGCCCTCTATTTGTCGCGCTTGATCGTCAGTTTTCCGTTCTGGGTCACGTAGGCCATCCATCTCGCTCAATGCCTGAATTTGTTCCATACGTGAAATGCCATCGACCAAATCTGCAATATTGGCGCTAAAACGGTCTTTTAGCGTTGCTTGCCAGTCAGCCATATGCGCTGGCAAAGCGTGCAAGATGGCGGCAGCAATGGTATCTACATCCATGTTCATCTCTATGAGGATGGTAGCTGTGCCGAGTGCATGCGCTAGCAATGGCGTGCCGGTCACTTCAAGATGGTCAGCGTAGACAACAGTGGCTAAATCGCAGGCGTCACGGATCAGCGCGATTTCGGTGGATGAAAAGCGTTTGGCTGAGGATGCAACCCATGAGGCAATGTCCTGTGCATGGGGGTTGAGTGAAACAGAAGTGGAGTGATGTGCAGAAACCATAAAATATTATCGCATCAAAGCGCTTGCCGTGCGTTGAACAGTGCATATTGAAAGATTTTCGAACGCATGTAAATAGGCATCAATCAAACGTATATGCGCCAATATCCATGTTCAAGAAAATACATTGCCCGAACTTTTTGATTAAAAATTTGCCGAAGTCAATGTAGTGATGTTCGTATTCAGCAATCATAAAATATATACCGTAATCGCTTTGTGCACGAATTAGGCAGTATCCACCTTTGAGTAGTAGATAGCTCGAATCTTAAATAAGGAGATCACCATGAATCGTCGACTGTATTTTATGTTACCCAATATAGATAGTGCGCATGCAATGATGAATGATTTGTTACTTGCGCGCGTAAGCGCAAATCGCATCCACTTTCTTGCCAAGCAGGGGACGCCAATGGATGATTTACCCGAGCCTGCTGTATCTGAGCGTACCGATTTGATTGAAGGCTGGGAAATAGGTACAGGGCTGGGCGCACTTGCCGGATTGGCAGCGGGGCTGGTGGCTATTGCTATTCCAACTTGGTGGTATACAAAGCCGATTCCTATGGTGGCCATGATACTTATTTGTGTATTGGTTGGGTTGTTGGCAGGCGGTGTGTGGACAGCAATTGTTGCAACGAATATACCCAATACACAACTAAAACGGTTTGAGAGCAGAATTGCAAAAGGGCAAGTGCTCATGATTGTGATTGCACCCTTTCAACGCGTGCAGGAGGTGCGTGATTTAGTGGCTGAGAAACACCCGGAGATTTCGTTTGATGGTGTGTGGCCGACAGAGCATGTCTTATTCCCTTGACACATGGTTAAATGGTTAATGTGGCAATAAAAAAGCCTGCACATGTGCAGGCTTTTTTATTCATTGGCGGAGTGGACGGGACTCGAACCCGCGACCCCCGGCGTGACAGGCCGGTATTCTAACCAACTGAACTACCACTCCTAAAACTATCACTTTGGCACTGATGCGTGTATTAAACGCGACTTGCGACTACTGTGTTGAATGGTGGGTGCTAACGGGGTCGAACCGCTGACATTCGCCTTGTAAGGGCGACGCTCTACCAACTGAGCTAAGCACCCTGCCTAACCAACAGGGAGCGCATTCTACAACATATTCTGAATATTGGAAAACGGATAATTGCATATTTCGACATATATTTTTGATGCCGAATAAAGTTGGCCTGACTCAAAAGTGCAATCAGGCCGATTGTGATAGGCGTTAATCAATTATAAAACAGATGGTTAACAATGAAAATATATGAAATTAACGCTTCATAGTTTTACTTCTGATTCCAATAAGTCCTAGGCCGGAAAGAAGCAGTAATGCAGATGAAGGTGCTGGAACCGTGGTGATTGCTGGAAGGGTAAACGCGCTTTGATATTCAATCGGACTGTTCGCGCTAACCAGCGCATCAAAGCTATAGTCAACAAAGTTATAGTCTGTCACATTGTTCTCTTGTCTGTATTGCAATGTGGATCTGAAATCAGCAGATCTGAGTAATAGTACGCCTGAGGTGTATTCATTTAATGTTGCAAAACTCAGTGTCATCTGTGAAGCATCTATTGTCAGTGTGGCATCTGCTCCTGCCGTCATCAAGTCCCACACGGAGTTTGAGTTATCCATATAAGTAACAGGTTCTGAGGCGTTAAAGAGCGTTGCTATATAGCTTGAACTATTAAGTATGTTTTCAATTTCGAGTTCATCAGTAAAGCTGCCGGTCAGGTTTGTTGTAAGCGTAGCAGTAAAGTGGTTGGTTCCAGAGAGCGGGTATGCAGCTAAGTTGAAGGTGGTGTTGGCGTACACGGAACTGGATAATGCTAAATAGACGCCCAATGAAGCGGTGAGGAGTTTAATCAAGGCCATTTTTACACGCTTTCTTTATATTGTTAGTTGGTTAAATGAGTGTTTTGAGTATTGGATAGTGATTGCTTGGGCATTATACGTATCAATCTTTTAGTCCAGCAATAGTCCTGTGTGGCACTCTCACGCGTAATCATGTATCAAAATTTAAGGCTACGCACAAAAAAATAAAGGCACGCCTTGAGGAGTGCCTTTTTTAAAGAGGGATGCGCTAAATTATTGTTGATTAAAAACGCGCAAGCGGACTTTAACAAGTTTGATGCTAGATCAACAATCCCCTGTTTAGGGGGTTGAGTCTTATGCAGATTTAGTTCTGAGCGTGATGGCCAAATATGCTGCTAGCCAGCCGATGATAATCGAGAGTGCTAGCATGTACAGGTAAGTCGCGGAAAAATTGATCTGCAAGGTAAAGTCAGAAGCGTACTCGCGCGCGAGTTGCACCACAGATAGATTGAACAGATAAAGAATGAACCACAAGAGCAAGCAAGCAATGATGCCGCCACCTAGGCCATAGAGCGTGCCAAGGTATAAGAATGGGCGGCGGATAAAACTTTGTGTGGCGCCAAATAACTCGCTGACTTCAATCTCTTCTTTGTGCGTGAGAATTTGCATGCGGATGGTATTGCTAATCACCGCAATCAATGCAAAGCCAAGCAAACAGCCAAAAATCCATACTGCCTTGCTGCCAATATTTAAAATGCTATTGAGGCGATTGACCCAAGCGCTATCTATCACCACTTCTGCCACGCCATCTAAATCTTGAAGCGATGTTTTGAGTGTGGCCATGGCTTCTTGTTGTAGTGATTTAGGCGTGATAAAAAAGGCATGAGGCAGTGGATTTTGGTTGAGCGAGGCAATCAGCTCTGGATTATTGGTTGTTTCCATCAATTGCTTGAGCGCAGCTTCTTTGGGGACAAAGGTGAATTCGGCAATGTCAGCTTGTTTGCTGAGATGTGTTTTAATGGCATCGGTATTGGCTTGAGAGGCCTCTTTTTGTAAAAATACACTCATTTGTGTGTCTTGTTTTACATCGTGAATCAGCGTGTTTGCATTTTGTAATATCACGTAAATCAAGCTGGGGATTGCTAGTGTCACGCCAATGACGGTGATAATTAACACAGTACTTAGCCATTGCTTGCGCAGTCGATCGATGACTAGCATGGCCGCTTGTTGGTGTTGATTGAGCCATTTATGCATGTTGCGTCAGCGTGGTCAAACGCCCTTTGTCTAGATGCAGTATGCGGTTTGCGGTTTGTTGTGTCGTGGCGGCATCATGCATGGCAATAATCATGGTCACCCCAACTTGGTTAAATGCCTGAAATAGCTGCATGATATCGGCTGCGTAATTAGTATCTAAATTACCGGTGGGCTCATCCGCAATTAAAATGGCCGGCCGGCTCACCACTGCGCGCGCAATGGCTAAGCGTTGCTGCTCACCGCCAGATAGCGTGATAGGCATGGCTTTTTCTTTATTGAGTAAGCCGACTTTATCTAATGCAGCACGCACGCGCTTAGCAGCTTCATCTCCGGTAATGCCATTGATGCTGAGCGGCAGCGCGACATTGTGAAAGCAGTTTCTGTCGTACAGTAATTTATGGTCTTGAAAAATCAGGCCAAACTTTCTACGTAAAAAAGGTAAAGCGGCCGCACTGATTTTGCTGACATTTTGGTTGTTAATCAGTACTGTGCCGTGTGTTGGACGCTCAATGGCGGCAATGAGTTTGAGTAATGTGCTTTTGCCAGCGCCAGAATGCCCGGTGACAAACACCATTTCTCCATCGTCGATGGAGAAGCTGAGTTGTTGCAAAATATCGCCACTGCTCGGGTAGCGTTTGGTGACTTGATCAAACACAATCATGATGGTGTGTACGCGTAGACATGAATAGGATTATAGCTAAGAATCAAAGGTCAAGCCTCATCATCAAACAGCGCGTCGACAAAAGCCTGCGCACTAAACGGTCTTAAATCATCAATGGCTTCACCTATCCCAATATAGCGCACAGGAATCGGTCTAGCCTCTGCAATGGCAGCAATCACGCCGCCTTTGGCTGTGCCATCCAACTTGCTTAACACCAAGCCTGTCACGCCTAAAGCATCGTCAAAGGCTTTCACCTGACTCACCGCGTTTTGACCGGTATTGGCGTCTAGCACCAGTAACACTTCATGCGGCGCGCCAGGGTAAGCTTTATCAATCACGCGTTGTACTTTTTTAATTTCATCCATTAAATGGATTTGCGTAGGCAAGCGGCCAGCCGTGTCGGCAATTACCACGTCAATTTTTTTGGCAATGGCCGAATTGACCGCATCAAAAATAACGGCAGCAGCATCACCACCCTCGGAAGCAATCACATGCACTTGATTGCGTTCCCCCCATACTTGTAATTGTTCGCGGGCCGCTGCACGAAACGTATCGCCTGCTGCAATCAGTACACTTTTGCCTTCACTTTGAAAGTGTTTGGCTAGCTTGCCAATAGTGGTGGTTTTACCTGCACCGTTAACGCCCGCCAGCATGATCACAAACGGTGTATGCGTGTGGGTTTCAAGCGGTACTTCGAGTGGCTGTAACACAGCAAGTAGCTCAGCTTTTAATGCCCCTTTGAGTGCGGAGGTGTCTTCAAGTTGATCGCGCGTCACGCGCTTTTTTAATTGGCTGAGCAGCTTTTCCGTAGCGGCTACGCCGATATCGGAGGTCAGTAAAATGGTTTCCAGTTCATCATAAGTGTCTGCATCAATTTTACCGCCGCCAAACAGGGTGGCCAGCTGGCTGCTAAACTGTTGCCTTGTTTTGGCCAGCCCTTGCTTTAAACGTTGTGCAAAGCTAACTGGTGTGGGGTCAGCTGCTTTTACTACAGGCTGAGCTACCTTTTCGCTTGGCGCAATTTCTTGATCTGTCTCGGATTTTTTCTTGAAAATATTAAACATCTTGAAAATATTAAATAATAAGGTGCTGATAAATAGGCTTGATGTCTATTTTAGACGTAAACTTGCATGCATGCTATGTAGAATGTATCTAAATTGCTGATCAAGAATATGGCGCACTGGTTTTGCTGCGCGAACTAAAGTCATTGGCCGTTTGTCATTATTGAGTGTTTGGCTATTGTAAAAATTAAGAAAGAGAATTGTTTTGAACATGAATCGTTGGATATGGGTTTGTTTGACGCTCCTCCCTTTGGTGGCTCAGGCTGAGGTAAAAGAGTTTACGTTGGCGAATGGTCTTAAAGTCGTGATACAGGAAGACCATCGCGCACCCGTGGTGGTCTCGCAAGTATGGTATAGAGCGGGTGCGCTGGATGAAGTGAATGGTAAAACCGGGGTGGCGCATGTGCTGGAACATATGATGTTTAAAGGTACAAAACAAGTGCCGGCCGGCCAGTTCTCGCGTTTGATTGCAGCCGCGGGAGGTAAAGAAAATGCATTTACTGGTATGGACTACACCTGCTACTTTCAACAGCTGGAAAAATCCAACTTGCCATTATCTATGCGGCTAGAGGCCGATAGAATGCAAAACCTACAAATCACCGATGAAGAGTTTGCCAAAGAAATCAAAGTGGTGATGGAAGAGCGCAGATGGCGTACCGAGGACAAACCTCAATCTAAAGTCAACGAGCAGTTTCAGGCCATTGCCTTCCGTGCGCATCCTTATGCGCGGCCTGTAGTTGGGCACATGAATGATCTGGAAAATATGACCGCCGAAGATGCGCGTGAATGGTACCGCACATGGTATGCGCCGAACAACGCTACCTTAGTCGTGGTGGGGGACATCAAAACGGATGAAGTGCTCAAGCTTGCCAAGCAGTATTTTGGCCCTATCAAGTCGCACAAACTACCAGCACGCAAACCACAAGTGGAGCCTGCGCAATTGGGTGAACGTCGTGCTATCGTCAAAGCGCCTGGTAAGTTGCCGTATTTGGCCATGGGCTTTCATGCGCCTGCACTTGCATTTAAGCCAGAGCAATCTGAAACCAGTTGGGAGCCTTATGCGCTAGAGGTGCTGGCTGGCGTGCTTAGTGGCAATGATTCCGCACGGCTAAATCAGAAATTGGTGCGAGAAACTGCATTAGCATCAGACGTGGGCGCTGGATATGACACGACTTCACGTGGTCAGCAATCATTATTTGAGCTTGTGGGTACTCCCTCAGAAGGTAAAACCGTTGCAGAGTTAGAGGCGGCGTTACTTGCGCAAATCGAATTGATTAAAACCGGTGGTGTGACACAAAACGAGCTGGACCGTGTAAAAGCTTCAGTTATTGCGGCAGATGTCTATCAACGAGACTCTATGTTTTATCAAGCCATGCAGCTAGGGCAGCTGGAAACAATGGGTTACCCTTGGACTCTGATTAAAGCATATCCGGAAAAATTAAAAGCAGTGACTTCAGAGCAGATTCAAGCGGTTGCTAAAAAGTATCTGACCAAAGACAACATGACCGTAGTGACTTTGGATCCGCAGCCAATAGACCCTAACGCGAAACCACAAGGTAAGCCGCATGTGCACTAAGTTATCGGCATTTGTGTAGCCAACCCCAATTAAGACTAACCAGCAAGAAAGATAACGTATGTTTAAGTTAAGTATCAGTATTTTGGTGTGCTTGTTTTCATTGACGGCGCATGCCGCGCTGAATATTCAGCATTGGCAAACCGCCAGCGGTACACGTGTGTACTTTGTAGAGAATCATGACTTGCCGATTGTAGATGTGAGTATTAATTTCCCTGCAGGTAGCGCACGCGATACCCAAGCCAATTCTGGTGTGGCGAGCGTCACGCGCTATATGATGACCTTAGGTGCAGGTGGTATGAATGAAGAGGCCATTACCAATGCATTTGCAGACATTGGCGCAGTATTTAATGGTGAATTTGATTTGGACCGTGCCGGATTTAAGTTGCGTACACTGACCAGTGAACAAGACAAGGCCTTGGATACTTTTAATAAAGTGCTGCATGCGCCGGATTTTCCAGCAACAGTGTTGGAGCGAGAGAAAGTCAGAATCGTATCTGGCTTGCAAGAGTCTGCCACGCAGCCAGAAAGTATCTCTAACAAACTCTTTATGCAAGCATTGTATGGCGAGCACCCTTATAGTTTGGATGAGAGCGGCGAAATCGACACAATTAACGCGATTAAGGTGCAAGATTTACGTCGTTTTTATCAAACTTATTACACAGCTAAAAGCGCAGTGATTGCGTTGATCGGCGATATGACGCCTGCGCAAGCGCGTGCTATTGCAGACCAAATGAGCTCGGGATTGCCGCAAGGCGCAGCGATTGATCGCCTAGAGCCTGTGCCGGCCTTGGGTGCGCCAGTGGTGAAAAGTGTAGCGCACCCTGCCAGTCAGGCACATATTCTAGTGGGTCAGCCGGGAATCAAACGTGGCGATGCCGATTACTTTCCGTTGTATGTGGGCAACTATATTTTGGGTGGCGGTGGTTTTGTCTCACGCTTAACTGAAGAAGTGCGCGAGAAGCGTGGCCTGGTGTACAGCGTGTATAGCTACTTTATGCCAATGGCAGAGTCAGGCCCGTTTCAGATTGGCCTACAAACCAAGAAAGAGCAAGCCAACGATGCATTAAAACTGGTGAATGAAGTGGTACAAAAGTTTGTGCAAAACGGTGTTACAGACAAAGAGTTAAAAGCGGCTAAATCTAACTTGATTGGCGGATTCCCAATGCGTATTGATAGCAATAGCAAGATATTAGATTACCTGAGCGTGATAGGCTTTTACCAATTGCCGCTGACTTATCTGGATGAATTTAATACGCAAATTGCTAAAGTTACCGCACTGCAAATCAAAGATGCATTTCAACGTCGCGTTAAACCGGATCACTTTGTCACTGTGATCGTCGGCGCGCAATAATCAACACACATCGTATGGCTGAGCGTCAGTTGCGCTTGGCCATATCGCAAAGCATGACAACTGTGAGATGTTTCGCTAAGCTTACGCCTTTATGAAGCAAAGCGTTTTATTGAAGCAGCCGTCTATGAAATCTAAACAAGCCCAAAATCAAGTCCGCATCAATGCGGGTGTTTGGCGCAGCCGCTTACTCAAATTTCCGGATGCCGAAGGCTTGCGGCCAACGCCAGAGCGTGTTCGCCAAACTGTCTTCAATTGGCTGGGGCAAGAGATGACAGGCAAAACTTGCTTGGATTTATTTGCCGGAACTGGTGCATTTGGTTTTGAGGCGCTTTCCCGTAATGCGCGTGAGGTGGTCATGGTCGAGAGGTCGCGTACGGCTTACCAGAGCCTAGTGCAAAATAAAACATTGCTAATGGCCGAACATGCGCAGATTCTGCACCAAGATGCCATGCAGTATTTACTGCAGACACAACAGCAATTTGATGTGATTTTTTGTGACCCACCTTACCAAAAAGGATGTGTCGAGCAGGTGCTGCCGCACTTACCTAAATGCTTAAAAACAAATGGTGTGGTCTATGTCGAAGCCGAGTTTGCTATCGCACCCACAGCGCATTGGGAGGTATTTAAACAAAGCAAAGCCGGAAATGTGTATTATCATTTGTTGAAATATTCTTCTGTTATATAGAGATGACAATTTAGGCATAGGCGTTGAGATGAGTAAAAATAGAATCGCTGTTTACCCAGGTACCTTTGACCCCATTACATTGGGGCATGAAGACATTGTACGCCGCGCAGCTGATTTATTCGATCAGGTGATTGTGGCTGTGGCCGGGAGTACCAGTAAATCCACTTTGTTTAGCTTAGAAGAGCGCGTAGCCCTAGCCAAATCGGTATTTGCTGCAGATAATATTCAGGTGGTGGGCTTTGGTGGTCTATTGATGCAATTTGTGCAAGAGCAGGGCGCACAAATGGTGATACGCGGTTTGCGTGCCGCTAGCGATTTTGAATACGAATTTCAATTGGCCGGTATGAACCGTAAGCTATATCCTAAATTAGAAACCTTGTTTTTAACCCCTGCAGAACAGTATATGTTCGTATCGTCCAGTTTAGTGCGCGAAGTGGCAAGGCTTGGTGGCGATGTGCATCAGTTTGTCTCGCCGGCGGTAGAGGCAGCGATTTTAAAGAAGTTAAGTCTAGATAAAAGATAACTAAGTTATGGCGTTAATGATTACCGATGAGTGCATCAATTGCGATGTTTGCGAGCCAGTGTGCCCCAATGAAGCGATTTCACAAGGCCCAGAAATTTACGTCATACATCCGCAATTATGTACGGAGTGTGTGGGCCATTTTGAACAGCCACAATGCGTGGAAGTCTGTCCAATTGATTGCATTCCACTCAATCCGGATGTAGTGGAAACCAAAGCAGAATTATTAGAAAAATATCAACGTATTACAAACTGTTAGGAGTGAGTCATGAGAGTGTTGCATACCATGTTGCGTGTGGGCGATTTACCACGTTCTATCCAATTTTATACGGAAGTGCTGGGCATGAAGTTACTACGTACCAGCGATTATCCTGATGGTGAATTTACATTAGCGTTTGTGGGTTATGGCAACGAGTATGACAATGCAGTATTGGAGCTCACCTATAACTATGGCAAAACCAGCTATGAGATGGGTGGTGCTTACGGGCACATGGCGATAGAGGTGGACGATGCATACAAAGCCTGTGAATTGGTGAAAGCCAAAGGCGGTAAAGTCATCCGCGAGGCTGGCCCGATGAAGCACGGTACCATTGTGATTGCTTTTATCGAAGATCCGGATGGATACAAAATCGAATTCATCCAAAAAGGGTCGATTGAATATCCGCGTTAAACTTATTCGCCAGTTTCTTTAAGTGCTATGGATAATCGCGCGTTACTTAAACAGTCAGTCGAGCTTGCGCTGGCAGGCGATTGGGATGGTTCACATCACATTGCACAAGACTATTCAGATATCACTGCCAATTGGATTCATGCTGTTCTGCATAAAATTGAAGGCGACGTGTGGAACAGCAAGTATTGGTATGCGCGTACCTCTGGCAAGCAATACGAAGATTACGCTGATGCGTATGATGAGCTGCGGGTGATACTCAATGGCTTACTCGTTAACTAAACGTTAATTGCTTGTGTTCTTTTGAGTGGGAAAACAGAGTTTTTTTGCGCATCAATCCGATTAATAAAAAACACTTGGCTCAAGCGAGAGTCTTCTAACGTCTTGCCAAAAAACTGATTGGCCGCATGGTAGTGTCTGCCTTCGTACACAATCAGCGTGTTGTATACATTATTGACACGCACAATCTCATCAAACATGCTGTGGTAGCTGGTATCCATGACAATATCCCCAGCGCGGAAACGCTTGTCACCATCATTGAGTGCTTTCTGATACTTCGTCTCATCAAAGGTGTTATTGGGTTTAAATAGCGAAGTTCCAGAGTCGAGTGGAGCGTCAGGCGTTAGGTAAAGTACTGCTGCTAAAATCGTATTTTGATCGGTGTGTATCACGCCTTTTCCATACTCCTCCGTCACGCTTTGAAAGTTTGTAGATACCGCCCAGCGCATCACATCGTATTCAGAGTTATGGAAAATAGAGATAAATTTCTTCAGTATTTTTTCTTGTAATGTTTTATCTAAATCCACAATATCCAATGTTCTAGAACCTGGATATACATACTCAGCATTTTTTCTATCAGTTAAAAACTGATATTTCTGCTTAAGTGCGTAGGCGCGCACTGCATCAGGGTCTTCATAAAAATTTTCGACGATGGCAACAGGATATAAATTCATAACGTGCGAGATAAAACAATAGTGTGATAAGTAAACAAAGCGCAGTATAGCTGGATAGACCTGTTTTATCTACAGTCGTTATTCATCGGTGATCGCTGGACAAAAAGATGCCCGCGGGCGCGGGCAAAAGGGGGTTTGGATAGCAAGTATTCGGTTGGCGATTATGTGGTCGCGTCTGACAATGTCACGTATTTCATTTCACCGTTAATCAACACAAAGCGTGCATCTTGCATGCCATGTTGTTTCAATACAGCGTCACGGTAAATCCATACCACACCAGCCATTTCGCCTTTAGGGGCTTTTAAGATTAATACTTCATCTGGAGCGCCGAAGTTTTTTGCAACTTCGTTTGGTTTGGTGTGTTCAACCACATCATAAAATTTAATTGGAGAGTAAACTTTGCCATCTGTTTGGCCCGTTTTGTTGAAGCCAGCTGCATGACCATGCATTGCAGATAGACCCAAACTAGCCACCATAAATACGCCAAATACTAATTTGGTAATGGTTTTGATGTTGTTCATTTTTTTCTCCTTTGTTAACGTTTGATGTACTTTAACAAGAAGATATTGCAGTTTGATGACCTAGCTGTAACAGAAGTGTAAGGGTCCAAAAAACTTTGTAACTGATTTGTAAATGCTTGAATTTCTGAGGGTTTTGCTAGAGTTTAGCAGGAAATGCTGCAGGATTATAGCTACGTGACAACATGGGTGTCACGTAGCCTATCTTGAGGTTAGCTAAAGAAATCTTTTGCTTTGTCTACCCAACTTTTGTTTTTTGGACTGTGTTTGCCAGCATCTGCCTGCGTACTTGCATCAAACTCTTTCAGCAGTTTTTTCTGATGTTCGGTGAGTTTGACGGGTGTTTCTACCACGACATGCACCATTAAATCACCATAATCACTTGCGCGCAGTGGTTTGATCCCTTTGCCACGTAACCTGAACACACCGCCAGTTTGTGTTTCTGCGGGAATTTTCATTTTGGCAGATCCGCCCAACGTTGGTACTTCAATCTCGCCACCAAGTGCTGCCGTAGTAAAGCTAATCGGCATTTCACAATGTAAGTTGCCACCATCTCGTTGGAACATTTCATGTGGTTTAATATGAATCACCACATACAAGTCACCCGTTGGCCCGCCATTGACACCTGCTTCGCCTTCGCCGCTTAGACGAATACGGTCACCTTCGTCTACCCCAGCAGGGATTTTGACGGAGAGTGTTTTGTTTTGCTTGATGCGGCCTGCGCCATGACATGTGCCGCATTGGTCTTCATCTTTAATGATTTTGCCTGTGCCATGACATTTGGGGCAGGTTTGCTGTACAGAGAAAAAGCCTTGTTGCATGCGCACCTGGCCATGACCGTTACAGGTGGTACATGTGACAGGCGACTTGCCTTTTTTGGCGCCTGTGCCATCACACGTTTCACATGCCGCTTGTACTGGAATGCGAATCTTGGTCTCCGTACCGCGTGCCGCGTCTTCTAATGAAATTTCCATGTTGTAGCGCAAATCTGCGCCACGGTAGACATTAGAACGTTGACCGCCGCCGCGTCCACCGCCAAAAATATCACCAAAAATATCACCAAAGGCATCGCTAAATCCACCAAAGCCAGCGCCGGCGCCAGCGCCCATACTTGGGTCTACACCTGCATGGCCGTATTGGTCATACGCCGCACGCTTTTGATCATCGGATAGCATTTCGTAAGCCTCTTTGGCTTCTTTAAATTGCTCTTCTGCTTTTGGATTGTCTGGGTTGCGGTCAGGGTGATATTTCATCGCAAGCTTGCGATACGATTTTTTAATCTCTTCGTCGGATGCGTCCTTGTTGACGCCTAGTACTTCGTAATAATCTTTTTTTGCTGCAGCCATAATGTGTTCACCATGGAGTTACTTTAGAAATTAATAAAGCACTCTTTCAATAATTAAATTCAGTCCTTTTAACCACAAAAACACAGGGGCAGAAACCATATGTATTCTGCGACCTGTGCTTTTTCAGGGCAATGTGACTTAGTCTTTTTTCACTTCTTCAAACTCAGCATCTACCACGTCACCATCCACTGTTTTTTCACCTTGTGGTTGAGCGCTTTCAGTATTCGCTTGCGCCTGTTGTTCGGCGTATACTTTTTCACCCAATTTCTGTGAAGCTTCCATCAATGCATTGGTTTTGGCTTCAATGGTTTCTTTGTCGCCATCTTTCAACACATCTTCTACCTCTTTAATTGCTGCTTCAATTTTGGCTTTTTCGTCAGCATCTAATTTATCACCATGTTCAGTGAGTGATTTCTTCACACTGTGTACCATGCCGTCCGCTGCATTGCGCGCATCTACCAATTCGCGCAATTTACGGTCTTCGTCCGCATATTTCGCTGCATCTTCTTCCATTTGCTGAATTTCTGCTTCAGACAAACCAGAGTTTGCTTTAATGGTAATTTTATTTTCTTTACCAGTGGCTTTGTCTTTGGCAGACACATGCAAGATACCATTGGCGTCAATGTCAAACGTCACTTCAATTTGTGGCATACCACGTGGTGCTGGTGGAATGTCGCTTAAGTTAAATTGACCCAGTGACTTGTTGGCAGAAGCCATTTCACGTTCACCTTGCAACACTTGAATCGTCACCGCATTTTGGTTGTCTTCTGCGGTTGAGAATGTTTGCGCAGCCTTAGTAGGAATCGTCGTGTTTTTCTTGATGAGTTTCGTCATCACACCGCCCAACGTCTCGATACCCAAGCTCAATGGTGTTACGTCTAACAACAGCACGTCTTTCACATCACCTTGTAACACGCCACCTTGAATCGCTGCACCTACGGCCACAGCTTCATCTGGGTTCACGTCTTTACGTGGCTCTTTACCAAAAATCTCTTTCACTTTTTCTTGCACTTTTGGCATACGGCTTTGACCGCCGACCAAAATCACGTCAGTGATGTCATCAATCGATACGCCCGCATCTTTAATAGCAGTTTTGCAAGGTGCAATCGTGCGTTCAATCAAGTCTTCAACTAAAGACTCTAGTTTTGCACGGGTGATTTTTACCACCAAGTGTTTAGGGCCAGTCGCATCCGCTGTGATGTAAGGCAAGTTCACTTCAGTTTGCTGTGCACCAGATAACTCGATCTTCGCTTTTTCAGCTGCTTCTTTTAAGCGTTGTTTGGCCAATAAATCGTTACGTAAATCCAAGCCATTCTCTTTCTTAAATTCATCTGCCAAGAAATCAATGATGCGATTATCAAAGTCTTCACCACCCAGGAACGTATCGCCGTTGGTGCTCAACACTTCAAATTGGTGTTCGCCATCGATGGTAGAGATTTCAATAATCGACACGTCGAAAGTACCGCCGCCTAAGTCATACACGGCAATTTTGCGGTCGCCTTCTTGTTTGTCCAAACCAAACGCTAGCGCAGCCGCTGTTGGCTCGTTGATGATACGTTTGACTTCTAAACCAGCAATACGACCCGCATCTTTCGTGGCTTGGCGTTGGCTATCGTTAAAGTAAGCCGGTACCGTAATCACGGCCTCTGTGACTTCTTCACCTAAATAGTCTTCCGCAGTTTTTTTCATTTTGCGTAATACTTCTGCAGAGATTTGCGGCGGTGCCATTTTGACGCCGCGCACTTCAACCCATGCATCACCGTTATCGGCTTTTGCAATGGTGTAAGGCATCAGGCCAATGTCCTTTTGCACTTCTTTTTCTTCAAAACGGCGGCCAATCAAACGTTTCACTGCAAACAGTGTGTTTTTTGGGTTGGTAACTGCCTGACGTTTAGCCGGAGCACCCGCTAAGATTTCGCCATCTTCTTGATACGCGATAATCGATGGAGTGGTGCGTGCGCCTTCGGCGTTTTCAATCACGCGTGGTTTGCCGCCTTCCATGACAGCAACACAAGAGTTTGTTGTACCTAAGTCGATACCAATAATTTTTGCCATTTCATATTCCTTTTCAATTCAATTTCTATCATGCGCTGTGTCTGATTTTGTGACACAAGGCTTATTTGCTTAACTGCTAGGTGAGGGTGTTTTTTTTGTTTTCAAGCCCTTAATTAAAAAAGGGTTTTATTTTGCTTTGGCTACCATCACCAATGCCGGGCGCAACACGCGTTCATTGAGCGTATAGCCTTTTTGCAATACGCTCACTACGGTGTTGGGTTCTAATTCAGAATCCACCGCGCTAATGGCTTGGTGTTTGTTTGGGTCAAACTTCTCGTTGACTGGGTTGATCTCCGCAATATTGAATTTTTCAAACACGCTGAGTAATTGTTTGGCAGTGAGATCCACACCATTTTTATAGCTGGCAACATCTGTACTATCAATGGCTAATGCGGCGTCTAAACTATCTTTCACTGCCAGTAACTCGCCGCTAAATTTTTCTAATGCAAATTTACGCGCTTTCTCAATATCGTCACCCGCACGGCGGCGAATGTTTTCGCCTTCTGCTTTGATGTATAACACCTGGGCTTTGGCTTCTCCTAAAGCTTTTTCAAGTTCAGCAATTTGAGCTTCTGGATTTGGCGCATGTTCTGTGGTGGATTGCGCCTGTGTATCGGCCATGTTCTCTGGCGTTGTTTGATCTTCTTGCATGTGGTTCCCCGAATATTAATAACACTTTTTTAAAGTGGGGTTATTCGGAGGTGTTTCAAGCCTTGATGGAAAACTTTTTAAACGGAACTACCGACTTGATGATGCAATGATTTGGCGATATGTGTTGTATACGTCATCTGCACTGGGCGAGGCATCGATATTGCCTAGGTTGATGGCTGGTGCAAACGCGCCCGCCATGACGCCTGTGAGTGCTGGGTTGGTATCGGTATAAATGGCAACGGTAGGAATGTTTAATGCAGCGGCTAGATGGGATAAGCCGGTATCCACACCAATCGCGGCGCGCGCCTGCGCGATGATGGTCGCCAATTGGCCGATGCTGAGCTTAGGCAACACCATGGCGTGTGTCAGATGCGATTGAATTTGTTCTGCGCGTTGCTTTTCAGCTTGGCTAGCCCAAGGCAATACTAAAGCGGTCGCCTCGTTTTCTAGTTGCTTTCCCAGTGCAACCCATCTGTCGATAGCCCACAATTTGCTGTCGCGGCTGGTGCCATGTAAGCCAATCACAAACGCTTGTTTGGGTAGCGATAAACTCACTGGGAATTGTGCAGCATTCCCTTGAATGCCATAGTCTGGGGCGTTGGTAGGCACTGGATAAGCGAGTGCCTGAGCGACCAAAGTGCGATTGCGCGCAACGGCATGTTGTTGGTAGCTAATGCTATAGGTCTGTTGATAAGCCATACTAGCAATAGGCTCGCGAATAGAGTGTTTGTCATAACCATGACTGGGGCCGCTTGCCAATTTTGTGATGAGCGCGCTTTTGATGAGACCCTGTGTATCAATCACCGCATCATAATGTGGCGCACCAATAGCTTGCTTAAATGATTGAATTTCCTGCCAAGTGGCGCCTTTGAATAATTGTTTGCGCCAGCGTCGAACGGCGACAGCCCACACTTGATTGATACGAGGATGCAGACGCGGAATATCCGCAAAACCTTCTTCCACCACCCAGTCAATCTGGGCTTCGGGATTGTGTTGCAAGATGTCATTGACTACTGGTAAGTTGTGAATGACGTCGCCTAGTGAGGATGTTTTAACCAGCAGAATGCGTTTCATCCGCGTATTTTCGCATACAATTCCAAAAATGAAGTTTGCGTTTATTATTTTTAAATACTTCCCTTTTGGTGGCATGCAGCGCGATATGTTGCGCACAGCCAACGAGCTATTAGAGCGTGGGCATCAAGTCGAGGTGTTCACCCTCAGTTGGCAAGGCGATGTGCCAGCCAATATAAAGGTGCATGTGCTTCCGCAATCCGGTTGGTTCAATTTCCAGCGCTATCAAAAGTTTATTGATGCGGCGTTTGCCATCATTCAATCGGCAAAGTTTGATTTTGTGTTTGGCTATAACCGTATGGCCAATTTGGATGCACATTTTGCTGCGGATCCCTGTTTTATTCAGCGTGCCCATCAGCAGCGCAATTGGCTGTACCGCCTCACGCCGCGCTATCGCTGGTTTGCTAAATGCGAGCAAGAAGTGTTTGCTCAAGACGTCAGTACGGAAATATTGGCGGTTTCATTGACTGAGAAGCCAAACTTTCAACAATGGTATGGCACGCAAAGTGAGCGCTTTCATTACATTCCACCATTCTTATCGCCAGAACGTTTTGTGTTGCAAGACAAAGCCGAGATGCGCCAGCATTTACGCGACGCCTTTGGTTTTGCAGACAATGATTTTGTGTATTTACTGACGGGATCCGGTTTTGCCATGAAAGGCTTGGACCGCGCCATCTTAGCCATGGCTGCACTGCCGTCAGAGCTGCTGCAACATACCAAGCTAGTTGCAGTGGGGCAAGATAACCCTAAACAGTTTCAATCCATGGTCAATAAACTAGGCCTGCAAGCCCATGTGGTGATTTCAAAAGGTCGTTCGGATATCCCTTGGTTGATGCAAGGGGCAGATGTCTGTGTGCACCCAGCCTATAGAGAAAACACAGGGTTGGTGATATTGGAGGGCATGGCCAGTGGTGCAACCATGTTGGTGACGGAAAGTTGTGGCTATGCGCATCATGTCGCCGATGCTGATGCGGGAATAGTCAGTCCGCTGCCATTTGATCAGACACTATTTAACCAGCAGTGGTTAGCCATGTGTACCGCGACCGCCGAACAGCGAACGGCGTGGGGCAGCAATGGTCTAAACCATACACAGCAGATTATGCGGGCCAATGATGGTAGCGCAGAGGCTAAGATATTGATCCGGTTAGCAGAGCAGACACACGCATGAAAGAGTTACTCCACGTTCCCGTATCCATCCGTAGTTGGTTGAATCGTAAGAATACGTTTGCCGCGATGATGCAGTTGCAGGGCAAAGCGTTTCGCGATGTCAAAGGGCGCAGAACCATTCAAATCAAGTTGGGCGAGCACTCCTATTTTGTTAAGCAGCACTTTGGCGTTGGCTGGGCTGAGATCATTAAAAATCTAGTGACCTTCAAAAAGCCTATTCTGGGGGCGATGACAGAAGTGAATGCGATTCAACAGCTGACGCAGCTAGGTATTCCGACCACACCATTGGTTGCGTATGGTCAGCGCGGACGTAATCCTGCAAGCTTGCAATCGTTTGTGATGACGGAAGATTTGGGTGATATTGTCTCGTTGGAAGAGGTGTGTGCCGATTGGGTGAACAATTCTCCGGATGCAGCGTTTAAACAGAAGCTCATAATTGCCGTGGCTGAACTGGCGGCAAAGTTACATCAAGTGGGTATGTGCCACCGTGATTTTTATCTGTGTCATTTTGTATTGAAACAGGCAGAGCTAAAGCAAGGTATGGTTAAGTTGTATCTCATTGATTTGCATCGCATGTTGCAGCAGCAATCTACCAAAGGCACAGCGGTCATGAAAGACATCGCCGGTTTATATTTTTCAGCGATGGCGTGTGGCTTGGATGCTAGTGATATTGCACTATTTAAACAGCACTATTTGCCACAAAATGAAGCGTTCTGGCAGCAAATCTGTGCACGTGCACAAAAGCTCTATGCCAAATTTAACAGTGAAAAATTTCAGAAACGGTTAGCACTAGAAAAACAGGCCATTAAATAAATCTGACCTAGTGTTTAACGCCGCTACCGAAAAGTATTCTCCCTAAATAATCAATCCAACTGGTTGTAATCAGCCCAGAGCTGGCTATAAACAGCCACGCTGTTTGCGGCCTCTATGCAAATCAATGAGTTATTGCGTGTAATGTAAAGCATAAAAATTGCTAGTAATCACTGTAAATACTTTTTTGATTCGTCAGATAGCGTTAGATTATGCAAAATATGGCTGCAGTTTTTTATGTAAATCACAATCGCTGGCTGCAGCATTGGTTGTGTAAAAAACTGGGGTCAGCCTTTGAAGCAGCTGATTTAACGCAAGATGTATTTACCAAGCTACTGCATAAGCAGCAATTGAATGCCATTGATTTAACTACGATTATTGAGCCACGTGCTTATTTAACAACGATAGCAACGCATTTACTGATTGATAGCCGCCGTAAACAAAAGCTGGAGCAAGCGTATTTGGCCATGTTGTTTGATGCACAGCCGGATTTTGCTGCATCTCCTCAGCAAATCCAAGAGGCGATTGATATCTTAAACCAGATCATCGTGATGCTGGAAGGGTTGCCAACTAAAGCCGCACGTGCTTTTATTTTGTATCGATTAGATGGGCTAACGCATGCTGAAATTGCCGACATTCTTGGGGTATCTGCCAGTATGGTTAAACAATATATAGCACGTGCAATGATGCACTGCTACCAAATTGCTTATGCAAATTAATCAATGACCTCTCTGCACCAATCCTACTCCACTGATACGGCCATTGTAGAGCAGGCTATTCAGTGGCATATGCAGTTGCATGATGCGGCTGCGGATGAGTTTGCTGCCGTACAATCGGCGTTTGAGACTTGGTTGGCAAGTAATGCGGCGCATGCAATAGCTTATCAGCGCGTGCAATCGATGTGGCAGCAATTTAATGTAGAGACCATAGCCGGGGCGAAACCGCTCATTGAATCTAATTTAGCAGCGACAGAATTTTTGAAGAAGAAAAAATCTGCCAGGAAAGCAGCAAAGTCTATTGCAGCTATGCTAGTGGTTGGGCTGAGTGCTGCGCTGGTGTACCACACGCAGCAAATAAAACCTACATGGGTTGCACAATATCAAACGCCTATAGGCCAGCAAAAAACGATTGATTTACCCGATCATAGTAAGTTGGTCATCAATACCGATACCGTGGTTAACATTCGCTATAGTGCGCATCAGCGCGAAATTGTGCTGGAGCATGGCGAGTTATTTATACAAGTGGCAAAAGATACTGGCCGTCCGCTAGTTGTGAGTACGGCCGATGGCACTGCACAAGCGTTGGGTACGCAATTCTCGGTGTATCGCAAAAACGAGCAGCGTACTAAAACGCAAGTGGCCGTATTAGAGTCACAAGTTAAAGCGTGCAATCTGCAACGTTGGTATCAGCTGAATTCTGCACATTGTGTCGTTGTTTCCGCTGGTGAATCTATAGAGATCACACCGCAAAACGTCTCACCCAAACAATCGGTAGATGTGAGTCAAATGAATGCTTGGGTTTCTGGCAAACTTTTATTCGATAATGCGCCGCTGATAAGCGTTATTCAGCAGCTACAACGCTATTCACCTATACCAATCACCTTAATACCACAGGTAGCGCAATTAAGAGTGTCCGGCGTGTTTCCTGCGGATAATGTCAACCGTAGCTTGGAGTTGCTTGCCAATCGTTTACCTATACAAGTAACCCAAGAAGCACAAGGCATTGTAGTGCATCCGCGTAAATTAACACGCAAACAATGACTTACATACTTGGTGCTTATATGTGTCTGCGACAAAACTAACCGTGTGCAAATGTACGTTCTCTCAAGTAATGTCATCGTTTTTTTTCATCAATAGATGAATCATGTCTTTGGGCCTGATATTTAAATACGTTCAAAGTTAAAATTTATTATTTAGGCACTGTCTGTTTCTGTTTTTGCTTCGTCAAGGTAATCAATACCACCATTATTTGGCGAAAGAAAAACGCATGTATAAATCACTCTCTACGCTCACTGCCTTAACAGCATTGTTTTCTATGCAGGCTGCCACAGCAGAAACAGGTTTGCCCGAGGCTGAACTTAAAAAATCCTATCAATCGCTACAACAAGCTAAACCATACCAAATACCGGCAGGTACGCTCAGCCAAAGGCTGAATCAATATGCGCAGCAAAGTGGCGTCGATTTAGTATTTGACCCTGATTTAGCACTCAATAAATCGACAAACGGTTTAAAAGGAAGCTATACCACCCAACAAGGTTTTGAGACTTTGCTACAAGGCAGTGGGCTAGAAGCGCAGCCAGATGGTAAGGGCGGCTACGCCATTAAACGCAAAGGTGCAATTAATCAGGAGAAAAAAGCAGAGACGATACAGCTAGACGAAATCCAAGTCCGTGCCAAACGCTTCTACGAGATAGGTCCCTTACCTGGATTAGGGTTAACCAAAGACCAAATCCCCGGCAACGTACAAAGCATCACTGCTAAAGAGATCAAAGACTCTCACTCATTAAGCATCACTGACTTAATGAACAAAAAGCTCCAGTCAGTCACCGTCAATGACTATCAAGGCAATCCCTTTCAAATGGACGTCTCCTATAGAGGCTTTACCGCAGGCCCGCAAATCGGCACACCACAAGGATTAAGTGTTTTCTTTGATGGTATTCGAGTGAATGAGCCATTCGGTGATGTGGTGAACTGGGACATGATCCCCATGAACGCCTTAGCCAGTGTCGATGTATTCCCAGGTTCTAATCCTATCTTCGGTTTAAATACATTAGGTGGCGCATTTACAGTTAAAACCAAAGATGGTTTTAATTACGAAGGCGTCGATGCAGAAGTTTTATACGGGTCATTCAACCGTAAACAACTGCAAGTAGAAGGTGGTTGGAACAACGGTACAGTGGCTTTATTTGGTGCAGGTAACTTCTTTCTGGAAGATGGTTGGCGTGATAACTCACCAAGCAAGGTGAACCAGTTCTTTGGTAAAGCGAGTTACAGAGGAGACAAGTTAGATCTGAGTTTGAGTACGCTGATTGTGGGAACAGATTTAACGGGTAATGGATTACTACCCAGTGAGGAATATGCGAGAGACCCCTCAAGTGTATTCACGAGTCCGGACACCACTAAAAACAGGTTGCAACAGTTTCAACTAAGCAGTAATTATTTCGTCAATGATAACTTTACTGTCACAGGGCAGGTGTACCGCCGTAATAGTAAACGCCATCAAGTGGGTGCAGATGTGATGCGAGATTATGATGGGGGGTTAGTAGCTAGACGTTTATTAGATCCATCAGAACAATACACTTGTTTATATAGGGTTAGTGATAGTGCAAATGCATATGGACCAGGTAGCCAAGCCAATCGCTACGGGGTGCCAGATTACCTTGTGTTACCGGTGGTGTACACAAATACAGGGCAGGGTAATAACGTTGATTTTTCAAATACCAATTTAGCGCAAGACTTTAATAACGGTACGCTAGATATTAATAATTACACCAACTTAATTAATTCTGAACTACCAGAAGACGTGTTGACGGCATTTCGCTATATTTACGAACAGAATAAAAACTTTAGGGAATTTAATGCTTACACACGAGGTAATACGCCGCCACCTCTAAACGGGCCAAATGACCCCAACTTTTTTAATGAGAATTCTTTTGATAGCTCATTTGGAACAATATTTACCCCCTACAGCGCGGGTGGAATTGTGTATGACGAGTCAAATTATTTTTTTACTAGAGACCCCAATACGAATGCTGTCATCAAAAATTATGTAATGGTTTTAACACCGCTTAACATGGCAGCATGCGATGCCTCAAATTTTAATTCCAATCCTTTGGAGCGCTATGACCCAGATACCTTTGCACCAATATTGGTAGATGGATTTGAATTAAATCAGCCAGGTGTGGTAGAAGGCACACCAACGGCTTTATTCACAGATAATCAAATTGACCAAATCACTGATGGTGCCTCTGTACAACTTAACTGGAATTTTGAGCATCATAAATTTATGGTGGGCGCTTCAATTGATTCTGCCAGTGCTGAATATACGAATGAGCAAAAATTGGGCTTTTTAGATGCGAATAGAAGAGCCTATTTAGATCCAGCACAAGCGCATCCACAATTTGCCACTGCATTTGTCGGTTACAAAAACAATGATTTTGAAGGCACCAACATCACCAAAAGTATTTACTTTAGCGAGACTTGGACACCCAGCGAAGCGTGGAACTTTAGTGCGTCTGGTCGTTATAACCAGACCCGCACCAAAAACAAAATTGCTGCCAGAAGCGGCTTTTTAAATTTGGGTGTTGGTGAGATTATCTCAGAGCCAGATAGATATAACGTGTGCGGGGATACCAATAGGGATGGGGTTGTGACGATGGAAGATTGTGCGGGTATTCCACTAGGCTATCGCCCGCTTAATTTAAGAAGAGTGCTTGACCCAGCGGAAACCGAGAAATTCAGTTATTACTCGTTTAATCCATCGTTGGGAGCCACATGGCAAGCTAAAGAGAATTTAAATTTATTTGCAAACTGGTCGAAAGGTACGCGTACTCCAAGCGCAATTGAATTGGGATGCGCATTGGATAGAACACCATCTGGTCCTCTTTTAAGTGATGGTCAAGGTGGAACTTATCAGGAGCCTAAGAGCGTTGCTGAAAATCGCCAATGTTCGTTACCCACTGCCTTATCTGGTGATCCCTATTTACCTCAAATTAGAGCCACTACTTACGATATTGGTATGCGTGGAACGTTAAATAATCTTTTAGGTGCTGAAGCTATACAGTGGAATTTGGGTGCTTATCAAACCGATCTAAAAGATGATATTTATTTCGTAACGGCTGGGGGTGGGTCAGGATTTTTTGACACAATCGGCAAAACGCGACGCCGTGGTATCGAAGCTGGCTTATCGGGTAGAAAAGATAAATGGGGGTTTGGTATCAATTACGGACTGACAGACGCCACATTTCAAAGCAACTTCTTGATGTTAAGTGAAGACAACAGCAGTGCTAAGTTTATAGTGCCTTTTGGGATGAATGTCATTGAAGTTGAAAAAGGTAATCGTATGCCGGGCATATCTTTGCATAATCTAAATGCCAATATCAGTTATGAAGTTACTTCAAAATGGCAGGTTGGTTTAAGTGCAGTGATGCATAGCGAAAGCTTTGTGCGAGGCAATGAAAATAATAAACATAAAGTGGGCGTGACAAAAACCATTGAATATTTAGACCCTAATATAGGTGTCGTCATAGCATCACGGCAACCCACAACTAATCCAGGAAAAGTGCCGGGTTATGCCACCTTTAACTTTCAGACCAGCTACAAATTTAATAGCGAGTGGACAGCTAGTATGCAGGTAACAAACCTATTTGATAAAGAGTATTTCACTGCTGGCCGCTTGGGTAGCAATCCATTTTCTCCAAGTATCAACGGTGCTGTTGGGGTAAGTGGATATAACCATAATTCAGGTGATTGGCTTAGCACAAATTTTATTGCACCAAGTACTCCAAGAGCTGTCTGGTTTAGCTTGAATTGGCAGTTTGACCCGAATAAACAATAGTGATTTTGAGCGATGCCAATGAAAAGAATATTCTCAATGAGCAAAGCTCTTTTTATGGCTAGACATTGGTTAAATGGCTTGTTTAACCATGAGCGGTGGTTACTTATTTTACCGGGGTTGTTTTGCTTACTGCTGGTGATTGAACTGGTCGTGGTGTTGAGATACTTTCAATTGATTTAGCACATGATGTTTTAGAGTATTGATTAGATAAAATACTAGCGTAGCTTTGGCTAAAAAGCTGAGCAGTGCTGGTTGATTACAACCAATTTTTTGGTTGTTTTCAGAGAGGTGGACAATGGCCTCCTAATTAGATCAGTGAGTTAGTTGATATTGTTTGGTGGCATAAATATTGCAGATTTAGCCAGTTATGGAAAAGACGTTAACTTGGTGTGGGATTAATCTGGAATGGGCCTATTCCGATTTGTTGGGCTATATCCGCTATAAAGTGGCTTGCCCGCATTTGGCTAAAGATATTCTGCATGATGCGCTGATTCGATATACGGTTTCAAACGGTATACGCTTTCATAAAGAGCCGCACGCTTATATTCGTACCATTGCCAGTAATCTGATTGTGAATGAATACCATGCCGGGCAACGCTTTGTCTCGTTAGATGGAGAGCTTGGACTTAACCGTGAGTGGATAGACACACCAACGCTTTCGACAGAGAGGTTAGTCGATATCAAGCAGCGTTTAGAATATATTCAACAAATTTTAGATCAATTGCCTCCCCGTTGCCGTCAGGTATTTTGGTTGTACCGGGTAGAGGGTTATACACACAGCCAAATCGCAGAAAAATTAGAAATCAGTAAAAACATGGTGGAACGGCATGCAATGCGCGCACTGTTGGATTTGAGCAATGCCCGTGAATTGATTGAGATGGAATAGCACCATGTCTAAACTGCCAGACACAATCAAACAAGCGGCTATTCGCTGGTATATGCAGATGCGCGATGCTGCGCCCGATGCGCCAGAGCGCACGGCATTTGAAACTTGGTTGTTAGCAGATGTGCGACACCAAAGTGCTTATCGCTTAGTCACTTCCACTATGGAAGATTTTACTTCTACAGATCGTTTGAAAAATCTTTCTGATGCACTGACGCAACAACAATACTTTGAAAAGACTCAGCGTAGCAGGAAGCTGACCAAACTGGGCTCAGGCATGGCCGTTTTACTGCTTTGTTTGGGTCTGGGCTGGTTTGGTCAAATCCAATATGCAGCTTGGCAAGCCATGCCTATTGCGCAGCACACACAAAACACGGCTGTTGCGCAAATTAGCCAGCGTAAGTTAGAGGATGGTTCCGTAGTCACCGCCAATGCTAATAGTGAGTTGGATATCATTTTTTATCGTCATCAGCGGGTGGTGCATATTAAGCGCGGAGAGGCTATTTTTGATGTGGCCAAAGATAGCGAGCGACCATTCATTGTGCAAACGGCGCAAGCCAAAGTGACGGTGTTGGGTACGCGCTTTGCCGTCAATCAGCTTGCCAACCGCGTACGTGTGAGTGTAGACCATGGGCGGGTGCAAGTAGCACGTGCTGATGATGCGCAAGCGCCGCTGTTGCTACGTGACGGTGAAGTGGCTGAAATTGTTGCAAATGATGTACCAAAACGTGTGAATCGCCATGCAGGGGACGGGTTTGGTTTTGCCCAAGGATTGATTGTGTTTGATCAGGCCGACATGCAGGAAGTGGCTGAAACACTTTCACGCTATCGCCAACAGCCAATACAAGCAAAATTCTTTGGTCAGACTTCTCCCAACGTGAATGCGGTACTTAAAACTAAAGAAATCAACGACTTTATTCGCGGATTACCACAATCCTTACCTGTCACATTGCAACAGACATCTGAGCAACTTGTTATTCAGCCGCGTCCATAATTTTTTTGCAAGCATATCAGGTGTTTTCTCACCTCAATGGTCATCCCAGTATAACCATGTGTTTTCTGGATTGAATCATGCAAAAAAACAAAGCTGTACGTATGGTGTTTGCGGTTGTTGCCGGGGCAACACTCCAAACTTTTGTGCCAACATTATGGTCGGCAGAACTTAACACACAACTGCCTGCCGAGCAGGAAGAGCAGTTTTTAGTCCCCATCACCGTAGATATGCCAGCCCAACCATTGGGGGCGGCATTGCGTCAGTTTGCCCTACAAACCAACTTATCCCTCACTGTAGATAGCGCCCTTATCTTGGAGAAAAAAGCCAGTGCCTTGAAAGGGCGCATGTCACGTCAAGAAGCCTTGAATAGGTTGCTGGAAAGAAGCGGGCTGCAAGGCAAGATCGACGGTACAAAAGTGCTGATTCAAAAACAAGATATTAAGGCGGAAGACAAAAAAATCCAGCTTGACCAAATCAACGTACGCGCCAAGCGATTTTATGAAGTAGGGCCACTACCGGGCTTGGGTCTCACCAAGGAACAAATTCCAGGCAACGTGCAAACGCTTACTGCCAAAGACATTAAAGAAGCACATTCAGTCAGTATTACAGATTTAATGAATCAAAAACTGCAATCGGTTACTGTCAATGACTATCAAAGCAACCCGTTTCAGATGGATCTGCAATACCGTGGCTTTACCGCCTCACCGCAACTAGGCACTGCGCAAGGCATCTCTGTCTTTCTTGACGGCATTCGTGTGAATGAGCCATTTGGGGATGTGGTGAATTGGGACATGATTCCCATGAACGCACTCAGCAGTCTTGATATCTTTCCCGGCTCCAACCCTGTATATGGTCTAGGTACCTTGGGCGGTGCGCTGAGCATGCGCACCAAAAGCGGTTTTGATGGCCAGTCATTAGATGCTGAAGTGCTTGCTGGTTCTTTTGGCCGTAAGCAACTGCAACTATCTGCGGGAAACAATAACGGAGTAATTGCTGGTTTTGTCTCAGGCAATTTTTTTATGGAAGATGGTTGGCGTGATGACTCCCCTAGTAAAGTCAATCAGGTGTTCGGTAAAGCAGAATGGCAGAGCGAACGTACTCGTTTAGGCTTGTCTATGCTCTATGCCGGTAACAAGCTCACCGGCAACGGTTTGCTTCCGCAACAAATGGTCGACCAAAACCCCCAGCAGGTATATACCTCGCCCGATGAAAGTAAAAATGATCTGCTGCAATTCCAGCTGTCTGGCGTTTGGGATGTTACTGACACTTTTAACATTACCGGCCAGATTTACAATCGTAAGAGCAAGCGCAAAAGCCACACCTCAGATGTAAATGAAAATTTCGGGGGAGATGACGACATCCCGGCAACTGCGAGTACCAGAGATCGAAGTCGGCAATTATTGCCAGGGTTACCGGATATCAATCGTGACGGTTTGCCCGACTATAACGATTACCTGATGAATGTGGCTGCCGATTCAAATTACAACCCGTTGGCAAGGTATGTTGACCCGGTGAGTGGCGCTGTAACTATAGCGGCTTGTACGGATCCTAATGATCCTTGTACAAATAATTTAATTTATGGCACCAATTTCGGTACTCAGGCCCAATATCTTGATGAAAATAATCAATGGCAAAATGTGACAGATCAAGTTCAGGTGGCTGCTTCAGATGGCTCAAGTAATCCGGTATGGAACTGGACCTACGATCCGCGCATAGGGAATGATTTTACTGGCCCAGGGGGCAATATGGGTGCTTCAACCATCCCTGGTGCGTTTAACGCTACTGTATCTTCCCCAGAGTATGCCAGATTGGTGCGGTTTGCCTGGGAGAACAGGGCTGCAATGAAAGCGACCAATAATCTTTATGGGTTATCCGCAGGGATTACACATATGGCAAATACCTCACACCCAGGTTCCGGAAACATTAGTTATATTTATGATGTGGTTCCTACAGGCACAGCAGGAGGGGTGTTTGGGGGATATACCGATTCGTCTGGTTTTTTTCATAGCTATTGGGAGTTAGCCGAACCGATTAATAGAGGTCTCTATTCTGAGTTGTGTGCAATGACTGGGACAGGCAACATAGGATCAACGCCTTGTGTTAAAGATGCCAACGGTAATTACATTTATCGCGATGGTAGGGCTGCAGCAATTGATAATGGTTCAGGATTTCCATATCAAGCCACAGGCTACATAGAGGGTACGCCAACTGCTATTTTTAACGATACGAAAATTGATCAGCTGGGTAAAGGTGCCGCTTTACAGCTTAACTGGAACCTGGATCACCACAAGTTAATGGTGGGCGGATCGTTTGATACATCAGACAGCACTTATGACAGCAAACAATATCTTGGGTTTTTGGATAAAAATAGACATGGATATGTAGACCCTAGCCAATTAGGATGGGAGTACTCAGCCAACAGCCCAGAACGAGGTTTTGCGCTAAATGACTTCAAAGGAGATAACACTACCAAAAGCGTGTACTTTAGTGAAACTTGGACGCCTACTAAAACACTGAACATCAATGCTTCAGCACGATTTAACCACACTGTAGTAAATAACAAGCTAGATGTGAGCAAGCTTGGCTCATTTGGCGATGTGAATAGAATTGTAAACTTACTGAACTATCCAGCTTTATGTACCGACAATAACAACGACGGTACCATAGAGGCCAGCGAATGTCCGACGGGATTGGATGGATATATTGTGCCATTTGACCCAAGTTACGGTTATATGGGAGATGGCTTTTTAGGAAGTGATGGTAAAAATATTCTTGCCATGGCAACAGGTGAGAAAGAACGGTTCAAATACCGTTCATTCAACCCATCACTAGGAATGACTTGGCAAGCACAAGAGAATTTGAATTTATATGGTAACTGGAGCCGTGGCGCCAGAACGCCTACCACGATTGAACTGGGCTGTGCTTTCGATGATAGTCCAGTCTTTGATGGCTACGATAGCAATGGTAACCCTAAGTATGCTAAGAGAACTTGGCGTGAGCGACGTAGCTGCAACCTGCCTGGGGCCATGTCAGGTGACCCTTATTTGAAGCAAGTGCGCTCCAAAAGCCTTGAGTTTGGGGCTAGAGGGCAATTGACAGAAGATATCGAATGGAACGCCAGTGTGTATCGCACCGATTTAACCGATGATATTTATTTTGTTTCGGTGAATGCGACGCAAAGCTATTTTCAGAATATTGGCGATACCCGTCGCCAAGGTCTGGAGATGGGTTTAAAAGGTACAGCTGGTAAAGCTAGTTTTGGTATTAACTATGGGTTGACCGATGCCACCTTCCAATCGAAGTTTATCTTGGCTAGCCCTAACAATAGCAGTGCCGGCAGTATCTATGACATCAATTACGATAAAGAGGGTACTTTTGAGCAAATTAAGGTAAAACCGGGTAATCGCATGCCAGGTATTCCACTACATAACCTAAATGCTAACTTCAGTTACGAGGTGACCGATAAATGGAATATTGGACTCAATATGGTGATGCATTCCGAGGCATTTGTGCGTGGCAATGAGAATAACAAACATAAAGCCGGACCTGCATCACCAATTACGGGACCTATATGCGGTGGCTATCAATGCACAATCGAACGCACTGGTTTTGGTCCAGGCAAAACAGCAGGCTATACCGTGTTTAACTTTCAAACTAGTTACAAAATTACACCAGAATGGATATTTGGGATGCAAGTGAATAACTTGTTTGATAAAGAATATGCCAGTGCAGGTAGATTGGGTTTAAACGCATTTTCACCTTCGATTCGTGGAGCGATTGGTGAAAGCGGTTTTAACTACAATAGCGCTGACTGGCAAGGTACCAGCTTTTTAGGGATTGGCGCACCGAGATCGGCATTTTTTACTTTGAGCTACCAATTTGTGCCGGATAAAATTTAGGAGTGCTATGTAATTAAGGCGTTACTGCTTAATTGCGTGTCGTCTTTGCTTCCAGCGGTTATAGCTCCACAAATATTGCTCAGGCTTTTGTGCAATTTGCTTTTCAATCGCTTGGTTCAACAGTGTTGAAGTAGCAATAGACTCCACAAGTGTTAAATGAATTGTGTAGCCCTCGCCATCGGCGAGGCGCTCACCAAATGCCATGATGACTGTAGCCCCTGTTTTGACTGCCAGTTTACTCGCCAGCGTCATGGTATAAGCCGGTTTGCCAAAAAACGGCGCCCACTCGCCTTCGCCTTCGGCTGGAATCTGGTCAGGCAAAATGCCAATCGCCTCTCCACGTTTTAACGCTTGCATCAATTTACGTACGCCTTGTGTGTTGGCTTCCGCCAGCGTCACACCCGGGCGGGCGCGCCCCACATTCATCAGGTTTTGTAACCATTTGAGTTTGGCTGGGCGGTATAAAATAGTAATAGGGAGTTTTGCGCCGTAGTAGATAGAGGTGATTTCAAAACAGCCCATATGCGGCGTTAAGAAAATCAACCCTTTTTTTGCTTCCAGTGCGGCGGTGATGTGTTGCCAGCCATGCACTTGTTTGACTAAGTCGAGCAATGCGTCGTCACTTTTTTGCCAAATCGCCAATGTTTCAATCAGCGATTTCCCACTTTCTTCTGCATTGGCTTTCAACACAGCTGTGATATCAGTAGAGACTAATTGGCTTTGTAATAGATTGCGGCGCTGCACTGCTGCACTGCCAGACGAAATGAAAAATAAAATACGTCCTAGGCGAGCGCCAAATTGATGCAACTTTGGAAGCGAGAGTTTCGCTAATAGACTTGAGAATATATGCAGCATGATGATGGTGGGCATTCTAACTTGAAAAACGGATCTGCAAAAATAGTTCGTCAACACTGCTTGATGCGTGCAATTTGATTGCCATGACATAAAGCCTGCTAAAATCATATGTCAGCTTTTTTACAAGGTCATGTCTTGAACACGTTTATCGCGCCCGAGTACGCCAGTCTTCTGCGTTTACATCAGCTAGACGGGTTTACGCAGCTGTGGAACCATGAAGTCAATTGGTTTGAAGCACCCAATCATCGCCGGGGTGGCTGGAGTGGCGTTGCCCGCATGCAGCTTGAGGATGAGGGCAAAGCGCATGGCTTTTTTATTAAAAAACAGCAAAATCATGGTCGTTGGAGTCTTGCTACTTTCCCCAAACAAGAGCCTACATTTCGTCGCGAATTTCAGCATCTGCAATTTCTGCAAGGCAAACAATTTGCAGCGCCAGAAGTGGTATTTTATGGTGAGCAAATAGTAGACGGTAAAATGTGCGCTATTTTAATGACCAAAGAATTGGCGCAATATCAACCATTGGATGTGATCACAGAAGCGACGGATTTTTTTGCGAAACCCAAGCAAATAAAGCAACAGTTGTTACAGGCCGTGGCCACCACCATACGTAGATTGCACGGCTTTCATTTGATGCATCGTGCTTTGTATCCCAAGCATATTTTTGTAAGCAATGCAGAGTCAGCACCTAGCGTGGCATTGATTGATTTGGAAAAAGCCCGCTACAGTCCATTTTTTTGGTATAACGCTTACTTTGATTTGGCGGCATTAAACCGTCACTCGATTGGTTGGAGTAAGACAAGTCGCTTGTACTTTTTTAAGCAATACTGTCAAATTTCGCGATTAACATGGGCGAGCAAGTGGTTCTGTCGGAGCATTATTGCACGTTCAAAACGACAAAAGGCCGGCGCTAAAAAGCGTATTAAAAGTACTTAGTTTGAGATAGAGGAGTCTCGAGTTGGAATCATCATTCAATCATGCAAACCCCGCGTTTAGTATTGCGATCGTCAATTACAAAACGCCGGATCTCACCAAGATTTGTTTGGATTTACTAAAAAAACATATTGATGCCGGGCTGAATGCGCAAGTGTGGGTGGTGGATAATAACTCGCAAGACGAAAGCGCTACTTACTTGCGTAGCCTAGATTGGATCCATTTGATTGTACGGGATGCAGACTATGCAGAAAAAGGTTTTGTCGCGCATGGCCAGGGTTTGGATAGCATTTTAGAAAAAATAGAAACCGACTACGTGTTTTTAATGCATACCGATACCTTTGTGTACGATGCATCCATTTTTAATCAGACCATCCAGCTATTGCACCAACACCAGCATATTGCTGCGCTGGGATGTTTGGAACAGTTGGATCGTGGGCTGGTACGCACCGTTTGGCGTGTGGTGTCACGCTTTTTCAAACGTCATTCCAGACGCTTCAAATTATGGTTGGGTTTGAAGGCCAAGCCGCCCAAATCTTATTTGGAGGCACATATCAAAAGCTTTTTTGCCTGCTGGAATGTAAAAATCATGCGTAAACATGACTATACTTTTTTAATGGGTAATCGTAATCCAGGCTATGAGTTACAAGATTTATTAAAAGCTAAGGGCTATACCATTGGGCTGATTAGCCCGAGAAAGTTGTTTAAATACTTGGATCATGTAGAGGCCGGTACAGTAGGTTTAAATGCAGGGTACACCGAGCAGAATCGCCGGTTTAAACGCAAAAAATCCTTGCTAGAAAAATTGTCAGGGTAAAGTCATCGGGATCAAAAAGACATGAGTGCATCAGAAGCCGTACTGCCTATCCGTTTAGACCAAGGGTTTTCTTTGGACGAAGACACTGCCTTTCAATTAGGCCAAGCGCGCATGGATGCCTATGCGTTTGCCGAGCCATTTGCCCATGCGGTGATGGATCACTTTTTGCCAGAAGCCATGACGGAGTCGTTGTTGGCACACTTTCCAGCAGACCCTAAACAGCACGATAAAGTCTATGAAAAAGGCTATGGCGGTACTCATAAACGCCAAATCTCGCCTTACGATTGTGATGCGCATTTACGTGCCGCATTTGCCTTTTTTAACTCCGCGCAGTTTGTACGCTTTATTGAAGGCATTACCAATATTGAAGGCTTGATTCCAGACCCTTATTTTGCTGGAGGTGGTTTGCACGAGACGAGCAGTGGTGGGTTATTAGGCATCCATGCAGACTTTCAAGTGAACGAGGGGTTGCAACTGTTCAGACGGGTCAACGTATTGATTTATTTAAATAAAGATTGGCAAGAGGCGTATGGCGGTAAATTGGAACTTTGGGATAAAGCCATGACGCATAAGGTGGTTGAAGTTGCGCCAGTCTTTAATCGATGTGTGATTTTTAATACGGATGCTGATAGTTTTCACGGTCACCCAGACCCACTGACGACACCAGCGCACATTACACGTAAATCCATCGCACTGTATTACTACAAAGCACAGCCCATTCAAAATCAAACAGGGGAATCAAGGCATACGCTTTATGTGGCAAGACCGCATGATGATGACAAAACCAAAGCGGATGTGGAGAAACTACGCAAAAAACGCGATAAGCGCGCCAAAAAACAACAGGCAGATGATCAGTTGTCTTTTTTTACACGCATCAAAGCTTGGTTTAAGTAAACGCATGTTGATGTCTGGCATAGGGTGTAACTAATGGGATTGTCTGCTTCTGCACTAGCTTTGCTGGCGCAGCATGGCTTACATGCTGAGGCCATCGCTTTAGCCAATGGTACACAATTGCAATTGCTGTCCGATGTCCGCGTGGTGTCTGGTAAACGATTGGTTGCCAAAGCCACATGGCAAGGGCAGAACGTTTTTGCAAAATTATTTGCTGGTACTCAGGCAAGCCGCTATGCACAGCGCGACCAACAAGGCATTTTAGCGTTACAGGCCGCACAAATTGCTACCCCAACCATATTGGCGTTTGACCAAGTGCAGCACTCGGATGTGCGCGTGATGTTGATTGAAGCGATTGAAGATAGCCAGAATGCTGAAGTGTTTTACACGCAGGCTTCACCCAAAGCACGTTTGCACTTGCTCAGCCAATTGGTGGCAATCGTCGCGCAACAGCATCAGGCAGGCATATTACAAACCGATATGTATTTGAAGAATTTTTTGGTGCAATCTTCTGGCCAAAATGCTATTGAGCGTATTTACAGCATTGATGGCGATGGCATCCGTAAGATAACGGCTTTAAGCCAACATCAAGCGTTACAAAACTTAAGCACGCTGTTGTCCAAAATCGATGTGATTGAATTAGAACAGCATTTGCCGACTTGGCTAGCCTTATATACCAAGACTCGGGGCTGGTCAGCGCCACCAGACGTCCAGCATGTACATCAAATGATTCAAAAGCAGCGTACTGAGATGGCTAGTCGCTATGCTGACCGTAAGGTATTCCGCCAATGTACCGATGTACAAGTGGCACAAAACTCTCAAGGTTTTTTTGCATGCAGCACGTCTTTTTTGCACTTGCCAGTACCTGCTACGGCTGAAGCGCTAGATGCTGTGATGCAGCAATTTACACTGCTCAAAGACGGTAATACGTGTACGGTAGCTAGTACGTCTGTTGCCGGGCAAACCATAGTGATTAAACGGTATAACATTAAAAACCTTGGACATCGGTTCAGCCGTATGTGGCGCCCATCACGTGCAGCAGTTTCTTGGGCCAATGCGTATCGATTGCAATTGTTAGCGGTGCCGACAGCCAAGCCGATTGCATTGTTGGAAACACGCTGCGCTGGCTTGCGTGGTAAAGCTTATTTTTTAAGCGAATATTTGGATGCGCCTGATCTGACAGAGGCATTTTCCGGTCGTTTAGACGGTGTAAGCCGTGCAGCACTGGTCAAAGCGGTGGTGCAATTATGTTATCGACTATGGCGTCTACAAATCTCCCATGGCGATTTAAAGGCCAGCAATATCAAAGTGCTGGCAGGTGAGCCGGTATTGATTGATTTGGATAGCATGCAACAGCACCGTTATGCGTTTTTCGCCAATCGTGCGCATGTCAAAGACCTACAAAGGCTGATGCAAAATTGGAAAGATGACACATCCCTGTATAATGCGTTTGTGAAGAGTTTTAAAGTGGTGTATGCCGATCATACACCACTCATTCAGGCAAAAATTTTAAGTAATTAATCACGTTGAATAGAGTTAACTAGATGATTGTATTAGGGTTATCAGGCGCGTTAGGACATGATGCTTCTGCCGCTATTTTGGTGGATGGCAAAATCATTGCCGCAGCAGAGGAAGAGCGCTTTATTCGCGACAAACATGCAAAAAATAAATTTCCGTACGAAGCCGCCAAGTTTTGTTTAAAGCAAGCAGGCGTTAAGCCAGAAGACGTGGATATTGTTGCATTTCCGTACGCAGAGATACCATTAAGCAGTAACGCACGTTGGCATTATGCTAAGCGCCACTGGTACGCACCAGATCGTGCTTTAGATGCGCTATTTAATGGTAATCGTCGTTTTCGGCGTAACCGTGACAAATCTTTGCAGCTCATGGCAGACTTAGGTTTAAGTAAGGCCAAGTTTGTGCCAGTAGAGCATCACTTGGCGCATGCTTCTAGCGCGTATCACTTAAGCGGCTTTAAAGAAAAAACGGCCATTGTCGGAATTGATGGCAAAGGCGAATATGCCACGACCTTTTTTGGCTATGGCGAAAACGGAAAAATCCATAAGATCAAAGAGTTCTATGATCCGGACTCATTGGGTGGCGTGTATGGTGCCATCACAGAATACCTGGGCTTTGACATGCTGGACGGCGAGTTTAAGGTGATGGGCATGGCACCCTATGGCGACCCGAAAAAATATGATTTATCTGGCCTGATGAAATTTGAAAATGGCGAATTGATCATTAATACCAAATTAGTCAATGTAGTCGGTTTGCGTCGCTATAAAGAAAACGGTAAAGGTTACTACTTTACGCCAGAGCTGATCAAGATGCTTGGGCCTAAGCGCCAGGGCGATGAGATTGATGATCCGTACATTCATTACGCGGCTTCTATCCAAGCCCTGTTGGAAGAGCTTGCGCTGGAAATGATTGAGTATTATCTAGGCGATATTATTCGCGAGACTGGAAAAATCGTGATGGCAGGTGGAGTTGCGCTCAATGTGAAATTGAATCAACGCATTATCGCCATGCCACATGTCAAAGAGCTGTTTGTGCAGCCAGCATCGGGCGATAATGGTACGTCATTAGGCGCCGCCACGTATGCAGCGCATTTGGCGGGCGAAACCATCCATAAAATGGAACACGCCTATTTAGGGCCATCGTTTACGAGTGAAGAGTGTATTGCTGCATGCGAAGCGCACCCTAATAAGCCGATGTTTACTCAAGTGGAAAACTTTCCACAGAAAGCCGCAGAGTTATTGGCTGCAGGCAACCCTTTGGCTTGGTTACAAGGGCGCATGGAGTTTGGGCCACGTTCGTTAGGTTGCCGTAGTATTTTGGGTGATCCCAGCTTTCCAGGTGTGGCGGATCGTATCAATGCGCAGATTAAGTATCGTGAGCGCTGGCGTCCATTCTGTCCAAGCATGTTGGACAAAGTGGCAGCGGATATTCTACAAACAGAGCATCCAGCCCCTTATATGACCTTTACCTTTGATGTGGCTGAGCACTGGAAGTCACGTATTCCAGAAGTGGTGCACGAGGATGGCACCGCGCGCGCGCAAGTGGTGACGCGTGAGACGAATCCACGTTATTACGAATTGATTGAACATTTGGAAAAACTGCGTGGCAATGCTGTGGTGTTGAATACATCATTGAATCGCCGCGGTGAGCCGATGATATGTAGTCCTACCGATGCGCTCAATATGTTTTATGGCTGCGATCTCGAATACCTGATGTTGGAAGACATTCTGGTCACCAAAAAATAGCGCATTGAATAGTATATTAAAATCGTAAGGTATTCATTTTAAAAATTATTTTCTATATTAGCTCTATTCTGGTTTGACGATATGCACCAGTTTAGGGATAATCAAAGCTAGCACAAGGGTAGGAAGTAAAACAATCCGCGTTTTCGCGCGACACCATTATTAGAGTTGAGCATTAGCATGAAACAATCCCATATTGAAGTAACCGAACGCATCATCGAAGTCAGTAGACCCACTCGTACTGCTTATCTGCAACGTGTTGATGAAATTGCCAATCGCCAGCGTGGTGCAGACCGCCTTGGCTGTGCCAACGTGGCGCATGCATTTGCTGCCATGCCATCGAACGATAAATTACGTATTGTGGCGGAAAAAGCGCCGAATATCGGTATTGTAACGGCTTATAACGATATGCTGTCTGCACATCAGCCGTATGCCAATTATCCGGATATTATCAAAGACGAAGCCCATAAATACGGTGCTACCGCACAAGTGGCTGGTGGCGTGCCTGCCATGTGTGATGGCATTACGCAGGGTGAGCCTGGCATGGAACTGTCACTGTTCAGCCGTGACACCATAGCCATGAGTACCGCGATTTCACTATCACATGATGTGTTTGATGCAGCATTATTGTTAGGCGTATGTGACAAAATTGTGCCGGGTCTGCTGATTGGCGCATTACATTTTGGCCATTTACCATGTGTGTTTGTGCCAGCTGGCCCAATGAGCACTGGGATTGATAACACGACTAAATCCAAAGTGCGTGAAAAATATGCCCAAGGTTTGGTGGGGCGTGAAGAGTTATTGGCTTCAGAGTCAGCCGCGTATCATGGTGCAGGCACCTGTACATTCTACGGCACTGCCAACAGCAACCAAATGTTGATGGAAGCCATGGGCTTGCACGTGCCAGGCTCTGCGTTTATCCACCCGCATGATGGCATGCGTGAGATGATGACGCGCGAAGCCGTGAAAATGGTGCTGCATAACACCAAGCGTGATCATTTCACACCGATTGGTAAGTTGGTCGATGAGCATGTGATTGTGAATGCCATGGTAGCTTTATTGGCTACAGGCGGCTCAACTAACCACTTAATCCATTGGGTAGCGATTGCACGCGCTGCTGGTATCATTATTGATTGGACGGATTTCTACCACTTGGCAAAAACTACACCGCTTTTAGCCAGTGTCTACCCAAATGGCAAAGCCGATGTCAATGAATTCCAATCTGCAGGCGGCCCAGCTTTCGTGATTCGTGAATTGATTGATGCTGGTTATATGTACCCAGATGTGTTCACTGTGGCTTATGGTGGTTTACGCGAGTATGGCAAATTGCCTGCCCAAGAAGACAATAAACTGGTTTGGAAAGACCTGCCTAAAGAAAGCAGCGACGAAACGATTGTACGTACGGCTGAACACCCATTTAACGAATCAGGTGGATTGCGCTTGCTCAAAGGTAATTTGGGCCGTAGCGTGATTAAGATTTCTGCGGTACCAGAAGACCGTCACATTATTGAAGCGCCAGCCATTGTGTTTGATGCGCAAGAAGAGTTGCTGGAAGCATTCGATCGCGGTGAATTAGAGCGCGATTTCGTGGCCGTGGTACGTTTTCAAGGCCCTAAAGCCAATGGTATGCCAGAGTTACATAAATTAACGCCACCATTAGCTGTGCTGCAAAATAAAGGCTTTATGGTCGCCATTGTGACAGACGGTCGCATGAGTGGCGCATCTGGGAAAATTCCTGCGGCGATTCATTTGAGTCCAGAAGCCTCTGCCGGCGGCGCTTTAGCCAAAGTACGTACGGGTGATATTATTCGCTTGAATGCCAAAGTGGGCATGGTCAACGTGTTGGTGGATGAAGACGTATGGGCAGAGCGTGAGGTAGAAGAATTATCTGATAGCAAGCGTCAGCATAATGCGCATGGCATTGGCCGTGAGTTGTTTGGCGGCATGCGTCGTAATGTGCTGTCGGCTGAAGAGGGCGCAGTCACCTGGTTGTAAACTTTGCAAATCAAGCGATAACGTTGATGCGCTCGCTTGCCGTACTTGTGTGTACTGTCTGCGCTCTCGCGCTTAGTTCTCGCTTGATTATCAAAGTTTATTCAGCCGTTGCCTCAAAAAACTAAAACTAAAACTAGAATTGATTAATTTTGCAGAATGAGAAAACTATGAGTACATTAGATTTAGCTAATCACGGTCCCGTGATTCCAGTGATTGTGATTAACCGCGTTGAAGATGCTGTGCCAATGGCAGAAGCCTTACTTGAAGGTGGTATTAAGGTGTTAGAAGTGACATTGCGTACTTCATGTGCGCTAGCGGGTATGGAGCAAATTGCTAAACACGTGCCTGATGCTATTTTGGGTTCTGGCACCGTACGTAACTTGAAAGATGCACAAGCCTCTAAAGATGCTGGCTGCCAATTTGCGGTGAGCCCAGGCTACACCAGTGAGTTAGGTCAATTTGCACGCAAAATTGGTTTGCCGTTATTGCCAGGCGTATCTACTGGCTCAGAAATCATGATGGCCAATGCCGACGATTACTACTTTTTAAAACTATTTCCAGCTGTGGCTGTGGGTGGTATTAACTTGCTGAAAGGTTTTTCTGGCCCATTCGGTGATGTGAAGTTCTGTCCTACTGGCGGTGTGACCGTAGAGTCAGCCCCGCAATTCTTAGCATTGCCTAACGTGGTGGTGTGTGGCGGCACTTGGTTAACACCAGCAGATGCAGTGGCACGTGGGGACTGGGCGCATATTACCAAGCTTGCGAAAGAAGCCAGCGCGATTAAAGCGGCGTAATAAGCGACTTAAACGGTATAATGAAGGCTTTGTGCATATAGGCACAAAGCCTTTTTTATTGGAATCAATTTGCTGAATATTGCTGAGTATAAGACCATTGTGTTTGATTGTGATGGCGTCGTTTTGGACTCGAATGTTGTCAAGACAGAGGCGTATTTTCGTACCGCCAAGCGTCTAGGTGTCACCGATGCGCAAGCGCAAGCACTGGTGGATTATCATGTACGGTTAGGTGGTATTTCTCGGTATCATAAGTTTGATTGGTATTTGCGGGAAGTGCTAAAACAGCCTGTGACTAAAGAAGCGATTCAAGTGTGGTTAGATACCTTTGCGGCAGAGTTGGAAGAAGGACTGATGGCTTGTGCGATGGCGGATGGTTTAGAAGCATTAAAAGCGAAAACGCCAGATGCCCCATGGATGATACTGTCTGGTGGTGACCAACAAGAAATTCGAGATTTATTTCATAAAAGAACATTGCCATCCGGAGAGGTATTGGCTAACTTGTTTGCTGGCGGTTTATTCGGTAGCCCTGATAACAAAGATGAAGTGCTTGCACGGGAAAAAGCGAGCGGTCACTTACGTCTACCAGCATTGTTTTTGGGCGATAGCAAGTATGATCATGAGGCGGCTACAAACGCAGGCTTAGATTTTGTATTCTTGAGCGACTGGACGGAGGTTACGGATTGGAAAGCCTTTTGTGAAGAAAATAATATCGAAGTATTGCCCGCTATTGCAAGCTTGCTCAATGTTAAATAGCTGACTTATCGCGCATGTATACACTGTTCAAAGCATTTTTCTTAAACTGGTACCAGCGCAGCACGTTATTGTCCGATGCGCAACTCGCTGAATGGTTAAGTACCAGTGAAATATTGGAACAAGACCATTTTGGTATCAAAGTAGTGCGGTTAACCAATGGCGACATTCTCAAGATATTTCGGGTGAAGCGTACGTTCAGTAGTGCTAATTTCTTTTCGTATGCCAGAAGTTTTTGTAGAAATGAAAAACGTCTGCATCAACTTGCTATTCCAACCATCCAAGTAAAGCAATTGTTTCACCTTAGTAGCGATCATAAATCTGCCGTGCTGTACGCCCCGCTAGAAGGTGTGACAGTAAGAGAGTTGTTTACACGGCACGAACTTACCACTGAGCATGCACAAAAGTTAGGTGCGTTTATGGCAGGTTTGCACGATTTAGGCATTTACTTTCGTGGGCTACACTCTGGCAATATTGTGCTGACACCAGCCGGGCAGTTTGGCTTAATTGATATCTCTGAAATGACGATTTTTCCGTGGCGCTTAGAGCGCAGACGTCGCAAAAGAAATTTTGCCCGCTATTGGCGCAATGCAGCCGAAGCCGAAAACTTTGGCTTATCTAATATAAAAGTCCTGATCAGTGCTTACTGTGCAGCTAGCCAGCGTGTGCATATGCAAGAAGCCGATGTGGCGCGCTACTTATTCAGGCAATAACGATGATGACTATTCCTAATGTATTGAGTTTTAGAGTGATTTTCTCCTTGTTCTGCATAGTCGTGCTTAGCTATTTTTTTCAGGCACTGACATGGGGTAGTGCTTATCGCTCCTTAGCTTATCTTGCATTGTTCCTTGGTTTGGGTGTTTGTTTGTTTCAAGCCGATCAACATAATCAAGATGAGCGTAAAGCATTGTTGAAATGTCTACTGCCGCTCATCACGTTGATTGGTTTGGAGTGGATTGCAACGCTACATTTTCCATGGGATATTAAAACAATAAGGCATATGCTACTGGCAACGGGGTTAATGGCCGGGATTGTATTGATGGCGCGCCATCATGATCGCATCAAGCCTTATTTTTTGCCTACGCTGATATTGGCGGTCTATGCCTATACGCTATTTCAGTGGGTATTTATTCACGTGCTCGGGCAGATGTACGGCACCACCAAAAATCCACATTACTTAGCGATCTATAGTGCATTGTTTTTTGTCACGGCCGCATTTTTAGCGGCCAACTGGAGCCGAGGAGTTCAACGTTACGGGCTGATGTTATCAGCCGTCCTACTGGGTTATTTATTGCTCAATACTTCGTCTAGGCCTACGTGGATAGCGTTGATGATTGCGACGCTGATTGGTGTTGTATGTTTGCGCCATCGCGCGAAAGTCATGTTGATTGGACTCGCCGGCGTGGTGTTTGGACTTTTGTTCTTTTCCGATGCTGGTAATTTCAAAACACGTTTGGATGACTTGGTGATGCATGCAAATACAGAAGAGCGCGTGACGATTTGGGAGGACACTTGGGTGATGCAGCAAAATAGTAGCAAACAACAATGGCTGTTTGGGCATGGTGCAGAGAGTTTTGTGCAAGATTTTCAGCCATATTCGCGCTACTACGCAACGCAAGGCATTACCTATAACAGCCCACATAATGCAGTGCTAGAGGTGCTTTACTTATTTGGTGTGACGGGTCTAGCGGTTGTGGTGTCCTTTATCTTATGGTTGTACTATGCCTTGTTTTCTAGATACTTGAGGCTTCGTCACCAAGCCACACATCGGATGTCAATGATTATTCTATTTTTACTCACAATACTGACTGTAGATTTGGTGGCGGTCAGCATCACGCTGCCATTTTTTGTGAGTATTCATTTGAATGTGGTCGCGCTAGTCATGGGCGTCATGTTCTATTTAGATAGACGGGAGCATACATAATATGCAGCCACCCATTACAGTGGTGATTCCTAATTTTAATGGGGCCACCTTGCTCCAAAAGAACATCCCTTCCGTACTGAAAGCAATGCAGACTTACTCAGGCAAGTCCGCTTTAATTGTGGTGGATGACGGCTCTCAAGACGCTAGTTTACAGGTGCTGAAAGAGCATTTCCCGCAAGTGAAAGTAGTGGTACATGCGCAAAACCAAGGCTTTGCCGAAGCCATCCATAGTGGCGTTAATGCCGCTGAAACTGAGCTGTTGTTTTTATTGAACTCTGATGTAGAAGTGGCTGAGTCGCTATTTGCACCACTGGTACAGTATTTTGAAGATCCCAATACGTTTTCAGTCAATCCCTTAATATATGACGAGCGGGGCGATGTCAAAAGGCATTCTTGGAACCTTCGCCAATTCAAGGCTGGCACGCTTAAACTGATGAGCTGGCGCTTGGAAAAAGCACTTACACTGCGAACAGCAGGCGAGAAATTGCCTGCTGCCTATGCACATGGCGGCTCATTTATGGTGAGAAAGTCTATGTTCAACGCCTTGCAAGGCTTTCATCCAATATTCAAGCCGTTCTATAGTGAGGATTACGATTTAGGTTTGCGCGCATGGCGCAGAGGCTGGGCTAGTTATTTTGAGCCGAGTGTACATATTGTGCACCAGAGTGTGGGTTCTATCCGCTCTAATGTGAAAATGAACCACATTAAAACCATCCGCCGTAGAAACCGCTATATATTAGAGTGGATGCATTTGTCTGCAACCCAATTATGGTTTGGCGCTATTCCAGCTTCCATCGTACAGTTGCTGGGCGAGGTATTGCTGCTGGATAAGGTCAACCTCAGAGGGTTTTATTTGGCATGTGCTAAGTTGCCAGAAGTGATACAGGCCAGACGTGAGATACAAGCAACGCAAACGATGCGCATGACCGATATTATGGATGTGCTGCGACGATTTTGCTCGTGATGGTTTGCGGCTTAATCTGTGTCAAGCAATTCAAATGTCCAAGCGGGCACTGACGTTCAAAACATGGGCTGCACTCCAGCTTTAAGTATTCAATCACTGCATCGGGGTGCATCGGTGGTGTGTGGTAAGGGTCGGAAGAGCCAAAAATGGCAATCAGTTTCTTATCTAAGGCCGCGGCGACATGCATCAAGCCGGAATCATTGCTCACCACCGTATGGCAGAGCGCCATCAAATCAATCGCATCTCCCAGTTTGGTTTTTCCGCCCAAGTTAATGCATTTATCTTGTGTCAGCTGATTGATCTGCTGAGTCACCGGAATATCTTTATCGGAGCCAAAAAGCCACACTTGCCAGCCTTTTGCAATCGCAGCATTGGCGACTTCTGCATAGTATTCGGCAGGCCAGCGCTTGGCTTCTCCGTATTCTGCGCCAGGGCACAGTCCCAGCACTGGAGACTGTAGCGGTGGGATATGTAATGTTTGTACGAGCGTATGCGCATGTGCTAGATCAGCCATTAATGCTGGTCTTGGCAGCACATGCGGTAAATTTTCTGAAGGCGCTAGCCCCAAAGTTACAAATCGCTGCACCGTCATTTTAAGTGTGGCTTTATTCAGTGGGCGGATATCGTTAATCAGTCCGTAACGCATTTCACCCAAAAAGCTCGTCCGTTTTTTAATGCCGGCTGCCCAAGGCAAAATAGCGGATTTAAGCGAATTGGTGAGGATAATGGCTTGTGTATAGCCTTTGTGTTTAAACGCTTTGCCAAATTCTATTCTTTGCCAGAATGCCAGCTCGCCGTGCTTAAACGGGAGTGCAATGGCTTCAGACACTTCTGGCATACGTGCTAATAATGGAAGTGTCCAAGCGGGTGCTGCCACGTCAATCGTGCAATCTGGTCTGTTATTTTTAAGCGTTTTAAACAAGCTTTGTGCAAGCACCATATCGCCTACCCAAGCTGGCCCAAGAATCAGAATTTTTTCTGGCATGACTGATATACCAAACTAACTATTCATTTTTTTGATTAGGTTGCTGGTGCTACGGCCTTCAACCAAATCAATCAGCGCAATTTCACCACCCCATGACAGTACCTCTTTGCCGCCCACTACTTGATCGGCAGTGTAATCGCTACCTTTGGCAATGATATTGGGTTGAATCGCGTGGATTAAGTTAAGCGGAGTGTCCTCATCAAACAAAATCACGGCATCCACAGAGGCGAGCGCGGCTAGTACGCGTGCACGGTCGTTCTCATTGACAACGGGTCGTGTTGGTCCTTTGAGTGCGCTCACAGAGCGATCGGTATTCAGCCCTAAAATAAGCTTGTCGCCACGTTTTTTGGCAGCTTCTAAATAGGTCACATGGCCAGCATGCAGTAAATCAAAACAGCCGTTGGTAAATACAATCGCTTGTTTGGCTTGTTTCCAAACAGCCACTTTTTCTAGTAACTCTGGTAGATCGCAGATCTTATGCGCTTGTTCATTAGAGCGTTGGTCTTCCAGTGCATGAATCAGATCGCTTTTGGTAATGGGAACAGTACCCACTTTACCCACCACAACGCCTGCTGCCACATTGGCAAGTTCCAAGCTATCTAATGGGCTTAGTCCATGCATGAGCCCAGCCGCCAAAGTGGCGATGACAGTGTCTCCCGCGCCAGAGACATCAAATACTTGCTGTGCTGCGGCTTGCAAATGATGTGTGGTGTCATCTAATAGCGTAATGCCTTCTTCGCTACGGGTGACGGCTAGAAATTGAAGCCCCAAACTAGATTTGAGTTGCTGGGCTTTTTCAATCAACGCAACATCGTTCACGTTGGTGTGACAGGCCTCAGCTGTTTCTTTTTTATTCGGGGTGAGTGCGGTAGCGCCTTGGTACTTGCTGTAATCTACGCCTTTTGGGTCTACTAATATCGGTATATTGGCTTGTTGGCAGGCTTGAATGATTGTTTGGCAAATGGTTGTACTGAGCAGACCCTTCGCATAATCAGATAAGACAACAATGGAGGGTGTTTTTGCGAGCGCTTGTTGAAATGCATTCAGAATCTGGCTGGTTTCTTCTGCATTAAATACACCACTGTTTTCTTGGTCTAGTCGCATCATTTGTTGATGGCCACCCAAAACACGTGTTTTGGCAATGGTGGGGCGGTGCGAAGAGGTGACCATGCCTTGGGTATCAATGCCACTTGCTTGCATGAGTTGCATCAATGACTTGCCTTCAGTATCTTGACCAATACACCCCAGAATATGTGTTTGAACACCGAGTAGCGCTAAATTAGCGGCTACATTGGATGCTCCACCAGCGCGCTCATTTTGTTTCTTGAGTAGTACCACCGGCACGGGGGCTTCAGGCGAGATGCGGCTGACCTCACCAATCAGATAGCGATCCAGCATAACATCGCCAATGACGAGCGCATGCTGTTTTGTTTGACCAAACTGTTTAACGCGGCTTACTAAAGTGTGTTGCATCAGTCAGACTCTAAAATTTCACATAACGAGTGACCGATAAAGATATGTGCTTCCTGAATGCGTGCGGTGACACTGGACGGCACCACGATGTTGTAATCACACAAGGCGGTGAGCTTGCCACCTGTCCCGCCTGTGAGTCCAACCGTGGTCGCGCCTGTTGCTTTTGCAGCTTCAATGGCTTTCACAACGTTAGCGCTATTGCCAGAGGTGGTCAGGCCAATGACGATATCCTCAGGTCTACATAGGGCTTCAATCTGGCGCGCAAAAATATAGTCGTAGCCATAGTCATTACCTACAGAAGTCAGAATAGACGTGTCTGTGGTCAACGCAATCGCAGGCAAGCCTTTGCGTTCTTTCTTAAACCGGCCAACTATCTCTGCAGCAATATGTTGGCTATCGGCTGCGCTACCACCATTGCCCATCAGCAGAACTTTGCCACCGCGTTGGATACACTGTTGTAGCTGAATGCCGACATCGCTAATCAATGGGAATAGTGATTCTAGTGCATTGAACATGGCCATATGCGCAGCATGTTCACCTTTTAAATAATCAACGTATTTCATTAGCAGTAGGGGTCCTCTTGCATGAGATAGTGTTGCACATAATCTTTTACGCCATCTTCAAGGCTGGTAAAAGGCGTTTTGTAGCCAGCCTTACGCAACTTATCCATGCTGGCTTGCGTAAAGTATTGGTACTTACCTTGCAGGTCTAATGGCATATCAATGTAGGTAATATGGGGCTCTCGTGTCATGCTGGTCATGACATTGGTTGCTAAGTCTTTAAAGCTGCGCGCTTCGCCCGTACCAATGTTGTAAATACCATTGGGCGCGTTACGTTTGCTTAATCCTGCATTCAGAAAGTAAGCCACTACGCTAGCGGCATCTTTGACATACACAAAATCCCGCAGTTGCATGCCATCTTCCACACCCGCTTTGGTGCCCTTGAATAGTTTCATGGTGCCAGTTTCTTTAAACTGGTTAAAGGTATGAAAGGCTACACTTGCCATGCGCTCTTTATGGTATTCATTAGGGCCGTACACATTGAAAAATTTAAAGCCAGCCCATGCAGGCGGCGTGGGCTGCTTATCAGCCACTTGCCTGAGCACCCATTGATCAAAAAAGTGTTTGGAGTAGCCATAGCCATTGAGTGGTCTTAAGTGGTCAATACTGAGATCGTTGTAACCACGCTCACCTGCACCATAGGTGGCAGCAGAGCTTGCATAGAAGAAGGGCACTTCATGTTCAGCGCACCAGCTCCATAGATCTTGCGAGTAATGGATATTGTCAGCCACCAGTTTGTTAAAATCGCGCTCTGTCGTTGCGCTGATGGCACCCATGTGAATCACAGCTGTCACGTGGTCGTTGTCTTCTAACCAGTCAAACAGCTGGTCTTTATCCAAATATTCTACATAGTGGCGATGCACTAAGTTTTGCCACTGTGCTTCGTGGGTAATCCGGTCGGTAATAATTAAATCATCGCGACCGAGTTTGGTATTGAGATGCCAAGCGATGATAGAACCTATCATGCCGGCGCCGCCAGTAATTACTATCATAATGTTAATGTATCAGCCAAAACATAAGTATAACGCTTATTGTTTTGCACCCAAACTTTGCGCACGCAATTTTGTCATGTCAGATGTATTTTTAGCCGCGGCATTATCCCAACTGGGGCTGACCCAGCCTTGTAAGTTCTCAAGTGTGATTTGGGTCATGGCTTGAATCCACAGTTCGCTCTCATTCAGCGCAGGAATATAGTGGTAGTCGCCACCACCATTGCTTTTGAAGATATGCTCACCTTCCATTGCAATTTCTTCCAATGTCTCTAAGCAGTCGCTACTAAAGCCTGGGCAAATCACATCAATGCGTTTTGTATTGGCTTTTCCTAGCGCCTCAAGTGTGCTGGCAAGATAGGGTTTGAGCCACTCTTGCTTACCAAATCGCGATTGAAATGCCACTACATATTCATCTTTGGTCAGCTCTAGCGCTTCTGCCAATAGTCGCGCTGTTTTGTGGCATTCGCAATGATAAGGATCGCCTTTCATCAAATGGAATTTAGGTACCCCATGAAAACTCATGACCAGCTTAGTAGGCTTACCACCATTCAGGCGCCAATGTTCACGTACATTCGCTGCTAAGGCTGCAATATAAGCTGGATGGTCGTGATAGTGTTTGATAGTGCGTATCGCGGGCACGTTGCGTGTTTTGAGCAAGATGCGCCATATCGCATCAAAAGCTGCGGCCGTACTGCTGGCTGCGTATTGCGGGTATAACGGAAATACTAAAATTTTATTGCAATGTTGCGCCTTTAACGTATCGATAGCTTGTTGCATGCTTGGGTTGCCATAGGTCATGCCTAGCGCAACAGCGAAGGGCGATTTGATATGTTGCGCTAAAAATCCTTCCAGCATTTTGGTTTGTTTTTGCGCATGTACCAGTAAAGGCGAGCCCTCGCTTGACCATACTTGCGCATATTTCTCAGCCGATTTTTTGGGGCGGATGACTAAAATGATGCAATGTAATATCCAGTACCAAATCAGCTTTGGAATCTCCACTACGCGTGTATCCATTAAAAATTGCTTGAGGTAAGGGCGTAATGCTTTGGCGGTAGGGGCATCGGGCGTGCCTAAATTGGCAAGCAATATACCTACTTTAAGTTGGTCGCCATGGGTGTAAGGGGGTTCTGTATCGTAATATGCCATGAGTTTGCCAGTGAAGATGCTAATGAGTGATGATGCGAATGTTGGTGATTAGTTAGAAGAAAGCGCGTTGGAAAGCAGCTTGGCAGTCACGTCAACAATTGGTATCACACGCTCGTAGGCCATGCGCGTTGGGCCAATCACGCCTAAGGTGCCGACCACTTGGCCATCTGCCTCGTACGGTGCGGTCACCATGCTGCACTCATCCAGCGGCAAATAACCACTCTCGCCTCCAATAAAGATTTGAATGCCTTCAGCACGCTGGCTGTTGTCGAGTAGTTGCATCAGTGAGGTGCGTCGCTCAAAGATCTCAAATAATTTACGTAAGCTGGTGACATTGGTGGAGAGTTCATCCACCTGTAACAAGTTACGTTCCCCAGCAATCACTACCGCATCTTTGTTCTCGTCGCCGTCCAAATGTGTTGCTTCTAATGCTGCCGTCATCAATTGGTTCATCTCGGTCTGCATCTGCTTGAGTTCTGCATGTAGCTTTTGCTGCACTTCTTCCAGAGTAAAGCCTTGGTAATGCGCATTAAAGTAATTGCTGGCTTGCGTGAGATCGCTGGCTGTATATGGTTTTTCGGTCACGATAACGCGGTTTTGCACGTTGCCGTCTTGCGTCACGATAATCACCAGCAATTTTTTCTCGGACAACGCTAAAAACTCTAAATGCTTAAACGCAACGCGTTTACGCTTGGGCGTGAGCACTACGCCAGCAAATTGGGTGAGTTGCGAGAGCATGTCGGCTGCATTGCTAATTAAAGCGGTTTGGTTGGGTGAGTTTAATCCATCTTTGAGTTGCTGAAACGCGTTGTTTTCCAATGGCTTAACTGTTAATAACGAATCCACAAACAGGCGGTACCCTTTTTGCGTAGGAATGCGTCCGGCAGAAGTGTGTGGGCTGGTAATAAACCCAAGTTGCTCCAAGTCACTCATCACATTGCGAATCGTCGCCGGACTGACATCCAAACCGGAGTGCTGTAGGAGCGTACGCGAGCCTATCGGCTGCCCATCACTGATGTAATGTTCCACCAAGGTCTTGAGTAATATTTGCGCGCGTTTGTCCAAGCTGAAATTCAACATGCTAAGTAAGGTGCTATTTTGCCCGAATTAGTTCCTAGATAACAGCGGCATTTGCTTTTAAGCTGGGCGCTTCTGTGATTTAATTCTGCCATGAAAAAACAATTTGTATCGATTGCGATTATTGGCAAATACATGGATGCCAGTGCATTGCAACACATGCAAGACGAACTTGCACAACTGGCAAGCCATTTATCTACCAAAGGTATTCAGGTATGGGTAGAAGAAAACACGGCGCATCACGCAGCGCTGAACGGGTTTAACACTGCAACATTGGCTGATATTGGCAGCTTGGTGGATTTGGTTGTGGTGATGGGAGGCGACGGTACGATGCTGAGCGTCGCTAGAAGCCTGCACGAAAGTCAGTTGCCTAAGCCGGTACCTTTGGTGGGCATTAATCGTGGCCGCCTTGGTTTTTTAACCGATTTACGTACCGAAGATATGCTGGTGGAAATGGATAAAATCCTCGCCGGTGAATATCAGACTGAAAGCCGTATGCTGTTAGAAGCCACTATTTACCGCGCTGGTGCGCCTGTGTTGCACGGTGTAGCGCTGAATGATGTGGTGGTCAAAAACGCCCTGCGGTTGATGGAAATGGAAGTGGAAATCAATGGTCAGTTTGTGTCAAAGCAGCGTGCAGATGGTTTGATCTTGAGCTCGCCCACTGGCACCACGGCATATGCGCTTTCTGCTGGCGGCCCTATTCTGCATCCGGATTTAAAGGCAATTTCTTTGGTGCCAATTAGCCCACACACATTGAGTAATCGCCCTATTACTGTCACCAGCGAAAGCGTATGCGAAGTGACCGTGATGCAAGCAGATGACGCACAGCTGAGCTTAGATGGGCAATACCAGCAAACATTGAATGCGGGCGATAAAATTCGTGTGCAGCGTGCCAAGCAGGATATTTTGTTGCTGCATCCAAAGGGATATTGCTATTTTGATATGTTACGCAACAAGCTCAACTGGGGATAACTCTTCAATGCAGCCCGTAATGACCATGAAATGTGTTGAGTAAGCCTATGTTACAAGCGTTATCTATTCGTGATTTTATTATTGTTGAGCAACTAGACCTAGAGTTTGACGCCGGGTTCACGGCGTTAACCGGGGAGACAGGTGCCGGTAAATCGATTTTAATTGATGCGCTATCACTCAGCTTGGGTGCGCGCAACGATGGCGCTGTCACGCGCGCCGGGTCTGAAAAGGCCGATATCAGTACCACGTTTACCATTGCACATAATAAGCTGGCACAGCAATGGCTGGCCGAACATGAAATTGATGTGGACGAGCACTTGATTTTACGTCGCGTCATCTATGCGGATGGGCGCAGTCGCGGCTTTATCAATGGCACCTCGGCTACTGTCGCACAATTAAAAGAATTGGGCGAATTATTGATAGATATTTATAGCCAAAACGCCCATCACTCGCTATTAAAAAACAGTACGCAGCGTGAAATTCTAGATGCATATGCGCAAGCAGAAGCGCTTGCAGGTCAAGTGGCTGAGTGCTACCAGCAGTGGCGTAAGCTGCATCAACAAAGGCTGGCAGCAGAAACTAATGCTGAAGCATATGCCGAAGAGTTGGCTGAGTTGCGAGACAAAACGCGTGAAATCAAACAGCTGGCCTTTGAGGCGGAAGACTGGCTTACATTGCAACAGGAGCATAGTCGGCTGAGCCATGGTGCCAGTTTGTTGCAAGGGGTAGAGTCCTGCTTAGCGCTACTGTCCGAGGCGGAACCCAATGCTGGTGCAATGGTAGAGCAAGTGCAGCATCAGTTGTCGCAGTTAATGGATTTTGATGCTGCGTTACAAGAGGCATTGTCCACAGTGGAGTCCGCAGCTATTCAGTTGGAGGAAGCGAGCCGTTTTCTAAACCGCTATTTGCAGCGCACAGAGTTGGACCCTGCACGGCTGGCGGAAGTGGAGGCGCGTATCCAATCGATTCATGCGCTCAGCCGTAAATATCGCATTAAGCCAGAAGAGTTGCCTATGGAGCTAGAGGCCTGTGTTGCGCGCATGCAAGTGCTAGAAAGCTCAGTGGATGACGGCATGTTGAAGCAGCAAGAAGCGCAGGCATGGCAGGCTTACCAGCAGCACGCCCAAACACTCACGGCAAAAAGAACGCAAGCAGCGCAGACGCTCACTGCGAGCATTACTGAGCAAATGCAGCACCTTTCACTTAAAGGCGGACAATTCCAAGTCGCACTCCTGCCCGGTGAGCCAATGGTGTATGGCTTGGAACAGATTGAGTTTTTAGTGGCTGGTCACGCAGGCGTAACGCCCCGAGCACTTGCTAAAGTCGCATCAGGGGGCGAGCTCTCCAGAATCAGCTTAGCGCTACACGTTACTACGGCTTCTTCCGGCACGGTCCCGTGTATGATTTTTGATGAAGTAGATGTCGGTATTGGCGGTGGCGTGGCCGAGGTCGTCGGTACTTTACTCAAGCAACTGGGCGATGCGCGACAAGTGCTGGTCATCACACATCTGCCGCAGGTTGCAGCGCAAGCGCAACACCACTTACAAGTCAGCAAAACACAGCACGCCGGGACAACTTTAAGTCATATCCGTCGGCTGGCAACAGAAGAACGTGTGGATGAAGTGGCGCGTATGCTGGGTGGGTTACAGATTACTGAGATTACACGCCAACATGCAAAAGAAATGCTGGCTAAATAGTGCTTGGTTTTTGTAAATGCTAAGACTTTTATCAAGACTAAGGTTTTGGTAACGCTTAGCCTTTATTGGTACAGGGTTGTTTTTTGCACACACCATAAATAGTCAGTGAGTGGTCATGCATGGTAAAGCCATGTTCATCCGCCGCGCTTTTTTGTCTTTTTTCAATCTCTTCGTCGTAAAACTCTTCAACGCGGCCACACTTAATACATACAATGTGGTCGTGGTGGCTGCCTTCGTTAAGCTCAAACACGGCTTTACCGCTTTCAAAGTGGTGACGTGCCAGTAGTCCTGCTTGTTCAAACTGTGTAAGTACGCGATAGACAGTTGCTAAGCCAACGTCTTCGCCGGCGTTAATCATAATCTTGTATACGTCTTCGGCAGATAGGTGACGCTCAGTGCTGTTTTCGAAGAGTTCCAAGATTTTTAAGCGAGGTAATGTAGCTTTTAGCCCGGCATTTTTTAAATCTTTCTGGTCATGCATGTTATTCATCCGCCATTCATTAAGCTGTATTTTTGAATACTTGATCAACATGGTATATTAATGAATATTCAACAACAAGTCTTTATTTAAAGTGACCGTAATGCGTTATTTTTCGAAAATCTTCACCCCCATATGCTTGATTGTTAGCTGTTTTTTTGTCGGATGTGGCTCCAAATTACCTGCCTTAAAATCTTACAAAATGGATATTCAGCAAGGTAACGTTGTTACCTCAAAAATGTTATTGCAGTTAAGGCCGGGTATGACCAAGTCGCAAGTGCGGTATATCATGGGCACGCCTTTAATCGTTGATAGCTTTCATGGCAACCGTTGGGATTATTTTTATCAGTTGCGCCAGCAAGGCAAAGTGATAGAAAAGCGTAGAGTGATTCTCGATTTTGATAAAGAGTTACTCACGACGGTGCGTGGTGATGTAGTGGCTGCGACCGACAAGTCTGCAGACACTCCGGTGGATACTTCTGCTAGATCTGTCACGACCACCAAAAAGCCAGTGGAAAAACCTTGGTTTGATATGTTTAAATTTTGGGGTTCAGATGAGCCGGTTGCAGCGCCTGAGGCGGCTCCAGCAACATCGTCCGCCACTACAGACCTGCCTGCTGAAACAGCAGCAGTGGCCGCGGCAGCTGTGGCTTCAAGTGCAGTATCGCCAGCACCAGTAGGTGCAGAAGCTGCTACTGCCGCAGCCGCAGCAGACATTGCCAATGAGGGTGCAGTCGAAACTGAATCTATTCTCAAGAAAAAACCAGAGATGGCTGGCGTGGACAGTGTGAACCTGCTACCGCAAGCGCAGGAGGCGCAGGCATCTGTTGCAGCCGAAGCTACACCTGAGCAAATAGCACCGGAAGCGCTACCGCAGAGGGCAGGTGGGACTGTAGCAGCGACAGCTGTGGCGGCTGCAACTGGTGGTGAAGTGGGTGATGCAGCGCAAGCGATACAAGCTACAGTTAATGCATGGGTGGACGCTTGGCGTAATAAAAATGTAAAGGCGTATTTTGCGGCTTATGCCGATGGATTTAAGCCGGAAAGTGGTTTGAGCAAAAGCGCATGGGCAGCACAACGTAAGCAGCGTTTGTCTGGTAAGCGCGGTGATATCAATCTGGTGCTTGAGGATGTGGCTGTGACGCAACATGGTAACCAAGCCAGCGTGCAATTTTTCCAAAAATATGCGTCTAAAGTGTTTAGTGATGAAGTCACCAAGCAGCTTGATTTACAGTTTGATGCAGCTGCGCAGCGCTGGCTCATTGTCAGAGAGTTTGTGGTCGCCAATGGCAAACGTGCGAGCGAACAAAAAATACTCGCGCCCGAAGAGTCTAGCGAACACTTAGATGGTGTCATTGAAAAAATTGGGTTTTAACCAGCTGCTGCGTGGTGTCATAGGTTAGTGCTGGTCATTAATGATAGAAGAGAATTATGGTAAAAGTAGTGATAGCAGGTGCAACAGGGCGGATGGGGCATGCGCTGATAGAGGGTGTGCTCAATCACGCGGATATGGTGTTGCATGGCGCGCTGGATCGGGAAGGTAGTCCGCAGTTGGGGCGTGATGCAGGCGAGCAGTTCGGGAAGCTGACACAAGTACAGTTAAGTAGTGATGTGAGTGCAGCCCTCAAGGGTGCGGATGTCTTGATTGATTTCACGCGTCCGGAAGCCAGTATGCATTATCTTGATGTTTGCCGTGCGCTTAAAGTCAAACATGTCATCGGGACCACTGGCTTTAGCGAGGCGCAACGCGCAAGCATTGAAGTTGCGGCAAAAGAGATTGCGATTGTATTTGCTCCTAATATGAGTGTGGGTGTGACCTTGCTCATTAATTTAGTAGAGCAAGCGGCTAGGGTACTCAATGAGGGATATGACATTGAAGTGGTGGAGATGCACCATCGCCACAAAATTGATGCGCCTTCTGGCACTGCACTGCGTTTGGGTGAGGCTGCAGCGCAGGGCCTAGGACAGCAATTAAAAGATTGCGCAGTCTATGCTCGAGAGGGTGTAACGGGCGAACGCGAGGCAGGGACTATTGGTTTTGCGACCATGCGTGGTGGGGATGTGGTAGGGGATCATACCGTGGTGTTGGCTGGCGTGGGAGAGCGGGTGGAATTAACCCATAAAGCCAGCAGCCGCGCCACTTTTGCGCAAGGTGCCTTACGTGCTGCAAAGTTTTTAGCCAGCCATTCTAGCGGGCTGTTTGATATGCGTGATGTGCTCGGTTTACGTTAGTTAAACAATCCTAGCGCTTGAGGCGCAGTCGAATTTCGGCTATAATGCGTCAATTCTAAGAACGGGAAGAGTTTACAAAGCTTTTCCCGTTTTGCACATCTAAAATATTGGATGTGTGTAACAGATGTGTGTCGTGTCAAAACAAAAGGAGCCCATGGTGTCAAAAACAATTCCAGCGATTTTAGTGTTAGCAGATGGAACTGTTTTTAAAGGCATTGCAATTGGTGCTGCAGGCCATACGGTTGGGGAGGTGGTGTTCAATACTTCCATGACCGGTTATCAAGAAATTCTGACCGACCCTTCTTATACCCAACAAATCGTCACATTAACTTATCCGCACATTGGCAACTACGGTACCAATGCAGAGGATGTGGAATCCGGCAAAGTCTATGCGTCAGGTTTAATTATCCGCGATTTGCCTTTGTTACACAGTAATTTCCGCAGTACACAAACGCTCTCAGAATATTTAGCCACCAATAATGTGGTGGCGATTGCAGACATTGACACGCGTAAGTTGACGCGTGTGTTGCGTGAAAAAGGTGCGCAAGCTGGCTGTATTATGGCAGGCGATATTGATGAAATAAAAGCGCTGGCACTCGCTCAAGCATTCCCTGGTTTATCAGGCATGGACTTGGCGAAGGTAGTCAGTTGTGACAAGCCGTATGCGTTTGCAGAAGGTGAGTGGGCGTTAGGGGAAGGCTACACAAAGCCGGATCAATCTCAATTCCAAGTGGTGGCATTTGATTATGGCGTGAAACGTAATATTTTACGCATGCTTGCTTCGCGTGGCTGCAAGGTGACTGTGTTGCCGGCGCAGGCGACAGCAGCGCAAGCATTGGCATATCAGCCTGATGGCATCTTCTTATCGAATGGCCCTGGTGACCCAGAGCCATGTGACTACGCAATTAGCGCCATTAAAACATTGGTAGAGTCCGGCATTCCTACCTTCGGTATTTGTTTGGGTCACCAGTTGTTGGCATTGGCCAGTGGCGCTAAAACTATGAAGATGAAATTTGGGCACCACGGTGCAAATCACCCGGTGCAAGATGTAGCCACCAAACGTGTGTATATCACCAGCCAAAACCATGGTTTTGCGGCAGATCCGACTACACTGCCTGCCAACGTGAAAGTAACGCACGTCTCTTTATTTGATGGTAGCTTGCAGGGTATTGCGCGCACGGACAAACCGGCGTTCAGCTTTCAAGGCCACCCGGAAGCAAGCCCCGGCCCAACCGAGATGGGTTATTTATTTGACCAGTTTATTGAATTAATGCAAGAAAGAAAAACCAGCTAATGGCAAAGAGAACCGACATTAAAAGTATTTTGATCATCGGCGCTGGTCCGATTGTCATCGGTCAAGCGTGTGAGTTTGACTATTCTGGTGCACAGGCCTGTAAAGCACTGCGCGAAGAAGGTTATCGCGTGATATTGGTGAACTCGAATCCAGCCACCATCATGACCGACCCAGAAATGGCGGACGCCACTTATATTGAGCCAATTACTTGGCAAGTGGTAGAGAAAATCATTGCCAAAGAAAAACCTGATGCATTGCTGCCTACCATGGGTGGCCAAACTGCATTGAACTGTGCGTTGGATTTGGACAAGCACGGTGTATTGAAAAAGTACAATGTCGAATTGATTGGCGCATCTAAAGAAGCCATTGATAAGGCGGAAGACCGTCAAAAATTTAAAGAAGCCATGACCAAAATTGGTTTGGGTTCTGCCAAGTCTGCGATTGCACATAGCTTGGAAGAGGCATTGCAAGTGCAAGCCAATATTGGTTACCCAGCGATTATCCGTCCATCCTTTACCATGGGTGGTAGTGGTGGTGGCATTGCGTATAACCGTGAAGAGTTTATGGCCATTTGTGAACGTGGCTTGGATGCATCACCTACCAAAGAATTGCTGATTGAAGAATCCATGCTCGGCTGGAAAGAGTATGAGATGGAAGTGGTGCGTGATAAGGCAGATAACTGCATTATCATTTGTTCGATTGAAAACTTAGACCCAATGGGCGTACATACGGGCGATTCGATCACGGTAGCGCCCGCACAAACGCTCACTGATAAAGAGTACCAAATCATGCGTAATGCCTCATTGGCAGTATTGCGCGAGATTGGGGTGGATACGGGTGGTTCCAACGTACAGTTTGCGATTAATCCAGATGATGGGCGCATGATTGTGATTGAGATGAATCCACGTGTCTCACGCTCATCTGCGTTGGCTTCCAAAGCCACAGGTTTCCCCATTGCTAAAATTGCAGCTAAATTGGCGGTTGGATTTACTTTGGATGAGTTGCGTAACGAAATTACTGGCGGCCAGACCCCAGCTTCGTTCGAACCCTCCATTGATTATGTGGTGACTAAAATCCCTCGATTTGCATTCGAGAAATTCCCGCAAGCCGATAGCCGCTTAACCACACAGATGAAATCTGTGGGTGAGGTCATGGCCATTGGCCGTAGCTTCCAAGAGTCATTCCAAAAAGCGTTGCGCGGCTTAGAAGTAGGCGTTGATGGTTTAGACCCAATCACCACAGATTTAGACAAAATTACCAAAGAATTGGGTGAGCCTGGCCCTGAGCGTATTTGGTATTTGGGTGATGCCTTCAGAATGGGCTTATCCATTGAGCAGATTTTCGATATTTCCAAAATTGATCCTTGGTTCTTGGCGCAAATTCAAGACATCATCAAACATGAAGCCGCTTTAAGTGGTAAGCATATTGCTGATTTAAATAAAGAGGCCATGTTTAAGCTTAAACGTATTGGTTTTTCTGATAGACGTTTGGCGAAATTGTTGGCGACGGATCAGCATGCGGTGCGTGCGTATCGTCAGGCCCTGAATGTACGTCCAGTCTATAAGCGTGTGGATACTTGTGCTGCTGAATTTGCAACGAATACGGCCTATATGTATTCAAGCTACGAGGAGGAGTGCGAAGCGCAGCCGACCGATAAGAAAAAAATCATGGTATTGGGCGGTGGCCCAAACCGTATTGGTCAAGGCATTGAGTTTGACTATTGCTGTGTACATGCTGCGTTTGCCATGCGTGACGACGGCTATGAAACCATTATGGTCAACTGTAATCCGGAGACCGTTTCTACCGATTATGACACTTCAGACCGCTTGTACTTTGAGCCGGTGACATTAGAAGATGTATTAGAAATCGTCAATATTGAAAAACCAGTGGGCGTGATTGTGCAATACGGTGGTCAAACACCCTTGAAATTAGCGCGTGATTTGGAAAAAGCGGGTGTACCTATTATTGGTACTACACCTGATGCGATTGACCGTGCGGAAGACCGCGAACGCTTCCAAAAAATGTTGCATGATTTAGGATTAAAACAACCACCCAATCGTACTGCACGTGCGCCAGAAGAGGCCATTCGAGCGGCAGAAGAGATTGGCTATCCTCTAGTGGTGCGTCCTAGCTATGTGCTAGGTGGTCGCGCCATGGAAATCGTGCATGAGCAAAGCCAGCTTGAGCGTTATATGCGTGAAGCTGTGAAAGTCTCTAACGAATCTCCGGTGTTGCTGGATCGTTTCTTGAACGACGCGATTGAAGTTGACGTAGATGCGATTAGCGATGGGGAAGAGGTGTTAATTGGCGGCATTATGCAACACGTGGAGCAAGCGGGTGTGCACTCTGGCGACTCTGCATGTTCATTACCACCTTACAGCCTAAGTAAGGCGCTACAAGATGTGTTGCGTCAACAGACCGTGCAAATGGCAAAAGCCTTAGGTGTAAAAGGCTTGATGAATGTGCAGTTTGCGATACAAGGTGAGACGGTCTATGTGTTAGAAGTGAATCCACGCGCTTCACGTACCGTACCATTCGTATCCAAAGCTTGCGGGTTGCAATTAGCTAAAATCGCAGCACGTTGTATGGCTGGTCAAACCTTACAATCGCAAGGGGTGACGAAAGAAGTTGTTCCACCATATTACTCTGTGAAAGAGGCCGTGTTCCCCTTCATCAAGTTCCCGGGTGTTGATACGATATTGGGCCCTGAAATGAAGTCGACCGGCGAAGTCATGGGCGTAGGCAATACCTTTGCTGAAGCCTTTGTGAAGTCGCAACTGGGCGCCTCTGCTAAACTGCCAAAAGGCGGTAAAGCCTTTATCAGCGTACGGAACGAAGACCATCAAAAGGTAGTCGATATCGCGCATGATTTAGCGAACTTAGGCTTTACATTGGTGGCCACAAAAGGTACGGCAAGGGCTTTAGCGGAGCATGGTTTGAAGGTGGTGCCTGTGAATAAAGTGGCAGAAGGCCGTCCTCATATTGTTGATATGATTAAAAATAATGAAATCAACTTTATTGTGAACGTGACCGAAGACAAAAAAGCGGTGGCAGACTCCTATGAAATCCGCCGCAGTGCATTGCAAAATAAGGTCACCTATTACACTACCTTGGCTGGTGCAAAGGCAGCGTGTATCGGTATGACGCACATGCAGGAGTTAAATGTAGAGTCGATTCAAGACTTGCATAAAAGACTTGCATAAAATACACTCACTTTAATTGAATTATTTAACAAAGCCACGCTCAAGCTGAGTGTGGTTTATTTTTTTTGTAGTCGATTGATAAGGTTTTAATATGGCAGTAAATCAAATTCCAGTCACCGTCATCGGTGCAGAACTCCTTAAAGAAGAATTGCAACGTTTACGCGCAGTGGATAGACCTAATATTATTCAGGCCATTGCTGAAGCGCGTGCGCAGGGCGATTTATCTGAAAATGCTGAATATGAGTCAGCCAAAGAGCGTCAAAGTTTTATTGAAGGCAGAATTGCCGAGCTAGAAAGCAAATTGTCTAATTTACAGGTGATTGACCCGAAAACACTCAATGCTGAAGGCCGTGTTGTGTTTGGTGCCACTGTCCGTTTTGAAGATTTAGATTCTGGTGATGCCAAAATCTATCAAATTGTGGGTGAGGATGAAGCGGATATCAAAGGCGGAAAAATTTCCGTAGGCTCGCCGATTGCGCGTGCGCTGATTGGTAAATCTGAAGGCGAAGTAGCCGAGGTGCAATCACCAGGCGGTATCAAAGAGTACGAAATTATCGAAGTACTTTACGTTTGATATGACACGCAAACTTACCTTAATCGTCATTACCTTGTGGGTCGGTGCTTTGTGGATGACCGGATTCACAGCCTATGTGCTATTTGATACCTTGCAAGACCGTCAGACCGCTGGTCAAGTAGCCGGTAGATTGTTTACACTTGTCAGCTACATTGGCATGGCGAGCGCGTTTTATTTACTGATTCAACGTTTGATAGAGTTTGGTACGGTGGCGCTCAAACAAAGCTATTTTTGGGCAATTATGGTCATGCTGCTGTTAGTACTGGCTGGGCATTTCGGCATTCAGCCATTGTTGGCCCAGTTAAAAGCCAATGCGTTCCCCAACGATGTGATGCACAGCGTATTTGCCAGCCGTTTTAGTACCTGGCATGGCGTATCCAGCGTAGCGTACGTGATTGAATGCCTATTGGGATTTGTTGTGGTATTAAAAGCACGCTGAGCGCGTGCTGTTTAATTATAGTTTTGGAATGACGACCTTGGCGGACTCTTTGATGGTCTCGCTAGGGCGATAAAATACCAATTGTTTGCCGATGTGATGCACAGCCACAGCATTGGTTTTGTAACAAATCTCGGCATAAATGGCTTTGCGAGCATCACGGTCATCGCCGGCTACTTGTACCTTGATCAGCTCGTGCGCGTTTAGATTCAATTCAATTTCTTTTATCACGTTTTCGGTCAGGCCTTGGTTGCCAATCATGACCACCGGATTTAAATTGTGTGCTAAGCCACGAAGGTGTGCGATTTGTTTGGTTTTAAGTTGCATAATATTCATTTCTATTCAATTGCAGTCATTTTATCACGAAGCCTCTAATTCCTTATGAAACCATCAAGAACAAGTAAAGCTTGGATGCAGGAACATCTGAATGATCCTTATGTCAAAATGGCGCAAAAGGATGGTTATCGTGCGCGTGCAGCGTATAAGCTGATGGAAATCGATGACAAAGATAAGCTGATTAAATCTGGTATGACTGTGGTGGATTTGGGCTCTACCCCAGGTAGTTGGTCGCAAGTGGTGGTACAACGCCTCAAAGGTCAAGGGCGCGTGATTGCATTAGATATATTGGAGATGCACCCTATTCCACATGTGGAATTTATCCAAGGAGACTTTCGCGAGGAAAGCGTACTCAAGCAGCTAGAGCACACCTTAAATAATCAACAAGTTGACCTTGTAATTGCAGATATGGCCCCCAATATAAGTGGTGTAAAAGATGTAGATCAAGCGGGTGCGGCTTACCTGACCGAGCTTGCTTTGGAATTCAGCCAAGATTGGTTGAAACCGGGCGGTAATTTCTTGGTCAAAGTGTTCATCGGCAGCGGTTTTGACGAGATTGTGAAAACCATGCGCCAACAATTCGAAAAAGTGGTGACACGTAAACCAAAGGCATCGCGAGATCGTAGTAGTGAGGTTTATTTGCTTGGATTAAAACGTAAATAATCCTTTATCAATACTGTAGTTATGCAACATGATGCCGATAAAAAGGTATAAAATTTACTTATCCTAATACTTAGGTGAAGGAACACAATTGAACAATATCGCAAAAAGTATTGCAATCTGGCTTGCTATTGCATTGGTCCTGATGACCGCCTTTAACCAATTTGGCAGTTCTACCAAGAATGACAGCCAAATGGTCTATTCCCAATTCATGCAAGAAGTCAAAGCAGGCAATATTGCCAAAGTGCAAATTGATGGTCGCGTGCTACGCGCCACGACACACCAAGGTAAAAACTTCAATACTTATGCGCCGACAGATCCATGGTTGGTATCTGATTTATTGAAAAATAATGTAGTGGTAGAGGCTAAGCCAGAAGAGCAAGAATCACTTTTAATGAGTATTTTTGTGTCATGGTTCCCGATGATTTTGCTGATTGGTGTGTGGATTTTCTTTATGCGCCAAATGCAAGGTGGCGGCAAAGGCGGTGGTCCATTTTCATTTGGTAAAAGTAAAGCACGTCAATTAGACGAAAGCTCTAACCAAACGACATTTGCCGATGTGGCGGGTTGCGACGAAGCCAAAGAAGAAGTGACTGAATTGGTTGAGTTTTTACGTGACCCAAGCAAGTTTCAAAAACTGGGTGGCCGCATTCCGCGCGGTGTCTTGATGGTAGGCCCTCCGGGTACAGGTAAAACTTTATTGGCACGCGCCATTGCTGGCGAAGCTAAAGTGCCGTTCTTTACGATTTCTGGCTCAGATTTTGTGGAAATGTTTGTGGGTGTGGGTGCAGCGCGCGTCCGTGACATGTTTGAAACTGCCAAGAAAAACTCACCATGCATTATTTTTATTGATGAGATTGATGCTGTGGGTCGTAGCCGTGGTGCAGGCACAGGCGGTGGCAATGATGAACGTGAACAGACGTTGAACCAAATGTTGGTCGAGATGGATGGATTTGAAGCCAACTCTGGCGTTATTGTAATTGCAGCCACTAACCGTGCAGATGTATTGGATAAAGCCTTATTACGTCCTGGCCGTTTTGACCGCCAAGTGATGGTAGGTTTGCCTGATATCAAAGGCCGTGAGCAAATCTTGTTAGTGCATATGCGTAAAGTGCCGATTGATCCAGATGTGAAAGCGGATATTTTGGCACGCGGTACCCCTGGTTTTAGTGGTGCTGACTTGGCAAACTTGGTCAATGAAGCCGCATTGTTCGCAGCGCGCCGCAATAAACGCACTGTCGATATGGCTGACTTTGAAGATGCGAAAGATAAAATCTTCATGGGCCCTGAACGTAAATCCATGGTGATGCGCGAAGAAGAGCGTCGTAATACGGCTTATCACGAGAGTGGCCATGCTGTGGTGGCAAAATTGTTGCCTAAGGCTGATCCAGTACATAAAGTGACAATCATGCCGCGTGGTTGGGCTTTAGGTTTGACTTGGCAGTTGCCAGAGTTTGACCGCATCAGTAATTACAAAGACAAAATGCTAGAAGAAATTTCCATCTTGTTTGGTGGCCGTATTGCCGAAGAGATTTTCATGCATCAAATGTCGACTGGCGCATCGAACGACTTTGAGCGTGCTACTAAATTAGCGCGCGATATGGTCACCAAATATGGGATGTCTGATGCGTTAGGTACCATGGTCTATGCAGGCAATGAGCAAGATTCGTTTTTTGGTAGCATGAGCTCTAAGACTGTATCAGAAGCGACACAGCAAAAAGTAGATGCAGAAATTCGTCGTATCTTGGATGAGCAATATGGGATTGCGCGTAAGTTACTGGAAGATAACCGTGACAAGGTGGAAGCGATGACCGCAGCATTGATGGAGCACGAAACCATTGATGCTGATCAAATCAACGACATCATGGCTGGGTTGCCAGTACGTGCACCTAAACCACGCCAAGCGAGCACCAAGCCATCTTCTGGTGGTGGCACAGGAACAGTAGTGAATCCGGCGCCGCAACCTACCGCAAAAAATGACTAATTAATTGGTTGGAACAACAGGGTTGGCTAAATGTAAATTTAGACCAACCCTTTTTTTATGATGATATTGCATTGTGCACAATTTGAATTAACACTCACTCGCCCTCACGTGATGGGCATCGTGAATGTCACGCCTGACTCTTTTTCAGACGGAGGGCATTTTGTACATACTTCAGCTGCGGTAGAGCACGCCTTTGCTTTGGTGGAGCAGGGTGCAGATATTCTAGATGTTGGTGGCGAATCCACACGACCAAATGCAACACCAGTAGCGTTGCAAGAAGAATTGGATCGTGTCATCCCGGTGATTGAAGTGTTGTCGCGACACGTCAAAGTGCCTATTTCGATTGATACTTATAAGCCTGCGGTGATGGTAGAAGCAATTCGTGCGGGCGCAAGTATTGTCAATGATGTACGTGCGTTACAAGAGCCAGGTGCCATGCAAGCTGTGGCCAGTAGCAAAGTAGGTGTGTGTTTAATGCATATGCAGGGCACGCCGCAAACCATGCAAATAGACCCGGTCTATACGCATGTGGTGGATGAAGTGAAATCGTTTTTGGCAGAACGCGCAGCCGCTTGTTTTGCGGCAGGGATAGCTAAAGAGCGGATTATGCTAGATCCGGGATTTGGCTTTGGTAAAACCAGAGCCCATAACATTCAGTTAATACAAGAGCTAGCAAGCTTGCAGGGTTTAGGCTACCCGTTATTGGTAGGGTTATCGCGGAAATCTGTGCTGGGGCAAGTAACCGGTCAGGATGTGGACGCGCGTTTGCATGCCAGTGTGGCTGCTGCAGTGATTTCTGCAATGAAGGGCGCAAACATCGTACGTGTGCATGATGTAAAAGCGACCGTGGAAGCACTCAAGGTCGTGACGGCGATTCTTTAAAAGCTAAGCTAGCGAAGCTTGATTGTTGGCTAGCGATTGGGGTGAGATATTTTGTGCTCGTCTGCTAGGTATACAAGCGGTAAAATATAACAATTACATAATGAATGAAGTCTCTAGGATGAGTAAACAGTATTTTGGAACAGATGGTATCCGTGGCAAAGTGGGGGAGTCTGTCATTACGCCGGATTTTGTCATGCGTTTGGGGTATGCCGCCGGTCGTGTATTAGCCAAGCGTGAAGCATTGCCTAAAGGCGTGCGCCCAGCTGTATTGATTGGTAAAGATACGCGTATCTCTGGCTATATGTTAGAGGCTGCCTTAGAGGCCGGGTTATCGGCAGCAGGCGTGGATGTGCTGCTCACAGGCCCTATGCCAACGCCAGCCGTCGCTTATTTAACACGTGCGTTACGCGCTCAAGCGGGGATTGTCATTTCAGCATCGCATAATCCTTATTACGACAACGGCATTAAATTCTTCTCTAGCCAAGGCGCTAAATTGCCAGATGACGTTGAGCATGCGATTGAGGCCGAGTTGGCACAGCCGATGCAAGTGATGGAGTCTGCACACTTAGGGAAAGCCAAACGCGTAGATGACGCAGCTGGCCGCTATGTCGAGTTTTGTAAAAGCACATTCCCAAATCATTTGGATTTGCGCGGATTAAAAATTGTGTTGGACTGTGCACATGGTGCGACCTATCATGTAGCGCCAGATGTATTTCACGAGTTGGGCGCAGAGGTGATTGCCATCGGTAATCACCCAGATGGCATCAATATCAATGAACAAGTGGGCTCCACACATCCACAAGCATTGCAAAAAGCCGTACTGGAACATCAAGCGGATTTGGGTATTGCATTTGATGGCGATGGTGACCGTGTGATGATGGTGGATCAGCATGGTGCTTTATTAGATGGTGACCAGTTGCTGTATGTGATTGCATTGGGGTTATACGCCAAAGGCAAACTCAAGGGCGGCGTGGCGGGTACCTTGATGACCAATTTAGCATTGGAACATGCGCTCAAACAACATCAAATCCCCTTTGCACGTGCCAAGGTGGGCGACCGTTATGTGCTTGAATTGCTCAACGAAAAAAATTGGAAGCTAGGCGGGGAGAACTCCGGCCATATTTTAACGCTGGATAAACATACCAGTGGTGACGCGATTATTGCAGCGCTACAAGTGTTGCAGTCATTGCGCGAGAGTGGCAAAACTTTAGCAGAGTTGGGTGCTGGCTTAACGTTGTACCCACAAGTGCTGATTAATGTAACCACTGCGCAAAAGCTTGATTTAAGTCACGCAGGTATTCAAGCCTCGGTCAGTGCGGCAGAAACTAAGCTCAATGGGACTGGTCGTGTACTGTTACGTGCATCTGGTACAGAGCCCAAAATACGTGTGATGGTAGAAGGCCAAGACCGTGTGCTAGTGCAGCAGTTGGCAGAAGATATTGCCGGAGAAGTTAAAAAAGCTGCAGCATAAACCTTGATAGAGAGCCCATGATGTAGCGTGGGCCTTCAAAAAAAGTTCATCTGTTTGTCATGCTTGCTTCATCGTGGGCTTGCATGATGACATCATCAATAAGAGTCATAAGGATTGATGATGAACAATACCATGCGTTTATATTTACATCGGATGCAGGCAATGGATAGCGCGCTGTGTGTAAGCGTGAGCCATACCAATCAATATCGCATTATTCGCGATGTCTTCCGCGCAGTGAGTCGTCTTGGCGATGGCGTGTTCTGGTATCTATTGATGGCCGCCATTATGCTGGTTGAGCAAGGCGAAGGGCTGAAGCCAGTGCTGCATATGATGGCCGCGGGCCTCACCGGTACCTTGGTCTACAAATGGTTAAAACTCAAAACACATCGCCCACGTCCATTTCAGGTACGACAAGATGTATGGGTAGTGGGCAAACCGCTGGATCATTTTAGTTTCCCTTCAGGCCACACTTTGCACGCTGTAGTGTTTGGCTTGATTGCTATCGCTTACTTTCCTGTGCTGGCATTCTTGCTGATCCCGTTTATGCTGATGGTGGCCATGTCACGCGTCATTCTAGGCTTACACTACCCAAGTGATGTATTAGCAGGCGCCATGATTGGTTACTTGATCGTACACTGCTCATTCTTGCTAGTGTAAGAAGCATAAGTGTAGCAAGCATATTTGGCGACTACCTATTCTAGGCAGTCGTTTTCCGTTTTGTGCGTTCTGGCTACAGAAACAAAGCCTTACTATTTTAATGTAGTGCCAGTACTCTGTAGGCTAAGCTAAGCTAAGGTAGGCTAGGCGTGCGGTGTGGTCAGTTGCTGCTGGTAATCTTGGTACACTTTCACCGCAGTCGTTAAACGTAATCTCGCCTCAATCAAACACTTCTCTCGCCACACCACCATCTCTGTCGCGCTCATGTGTGTCAGCTCTGCAAACAAGGCGGGCGTTTGCCCTTGCAATACGGGTTCAAACTGTTGCAAGGCCTCGTGCGTTTGCTGTAAGTAATATTCCAGCTTCAACACAAACTCATCGTCACGATGTCTAATGCGATGTAGGCAAAGCTGCGATAACTGACTAAAGCGTAACAACTTATCGGCCCAAGCTAGGCGGTTTAGCGCTTGATAGGCTTGCTGCGATGAGCACTGAAAGCCTTGGGCAATAAACGGTGCAATGGTGTCGATATGCCTTCTGAGTAGTTGGAACGGACGATATTGCAAGTGCTTACGGATATAGGCATCCATCGCCCATTCCGACGTCACGTGCGTGACAATCGATGCATTAAGCCACTTAGCTTCAAACGCAGGTACAAAGTGATTGTGCGCCACAATATCCACAAACAAATGGCTGGTATAGCCCACAGCAATAGCCAATTCTTCATCTGTGCTGGCAGACGTCAATAGCGTCTGCGCTTGTTGCCATTCATGGGTGGTTTTAAAGTGTTTTGAAATTAATGCGAGGTCTGGCAAACAAGCGCCTGCCATCACAAGTTGCGGAAACTTCTTAATGGCATTTTGTACTCTTGGGTCTAGTATCGGCGTGGCAAGCACTACGTATTGTGCAAAATAAATGTGGGTAAACAGGCCCCAAGCATTGGCATCCATTGCATAGATCAACAACGGAAACCCCCAGAGTACTTTAATCATTATTCTTTTCTGCATGCGTGCACTTTTACATGAGGAAATGAAGGTGCTGTGACACAAGCATGAACATTCTATGACGTTGTATAAGGTTTAATGTGATGTGTTCACATGGCTGTCATATTATGACGTTAGCATCAAAGGAGCTTAATTTAAAATAGATAACTACATGAATATATTACTGATTTCGGATGTTTATTTCCCACGCGTGAATGGTGTGTCGACCAGTATCAGAACGTTTGCTGCACAAATGCAGCAAATGGGCCATACCGTACATTTAATAGCACCGGATTACGGTGTAGAAACAACGGATGAGGCTTGGGTTACGCGTGTGCCATCACGTAGTATTTATTTTGACCCTGAAGATAAGCTGATGAAGTTTAGCCAGGTGAAAGCGCTGTTGCCGATTTTAAAGCAGCAGTCTTACGATATTTTGCATATTCATACACCTTTTGTTGCGCACTATGCAGGGTTGCAGCTGGCTAAAGCGCTCAATATTCCAGTGATAGAAACCTATCACACGTTTTTTGAGGATTATTTGCACCACTATTTGCCAGTGATTCCACAGTTCATGGCACGAGGTTTGGCCAGAATGATCTCAAAAAGCCAGTGCAATCAAATCGATGCATTGGTGTCGCCATCTCAGCCTATGTTAGATGTATTGCGAAGATACGGTGTACATACGCCATCGGAAGTGATTGCTACCGGCTTACAAGCCAATAGCTTTGCACCGGCGGATGGCATGGCATTTAGAGCAAAGCATGGCATCCCAACACAACGCCCTATGCTGTTGTATGTGGGGCGGGTCGCACATGAGAAAAATATCAGCTTTTTGTTAGAGGTTGTGCGTATCTTGGCCGATGAAGTGCCGGATATTCTATTGTTGATTACCGGGGAAGGGCCGGCAGAGGCTAGCTTAAAACAACAAGTGCATCAGCTAGGCATTCAAAAGTACGTACAGTTTTTAGGCTATTTGGATCGCAACACAGAGTTAAATGCATGCTATCAAGCGGCAGACATTTTTGTATTTGCATCTAAAAGTGAAACGCAGGGCTTGGTGTTGCTAGAGGCGATGGCACAAGCAACGCCCGTCGTTGCAATTGCAGAATTGGGCACTGCTTCGGTGTTGGTAGAAGACTTGGGTGCACGCATTGCACAAGAAAATGAGTTGGATTTTGTAGAGAAGATTCAGAGCTTGCTCATTAATGCACAGCAACGCGAGGCGTTGGGGTTACGTGGTAAAACGTATGCACAACAAAAATGGTCGGCCGCAGCACAGGCTGAGAAGCTGTTAGCACTGTATACCAATGTGGTGATACAGCGGCAACATGCACAGCAAAAAACGCCAGTGTTTTCTGCACCACAAACGGAGTAGGTTGTGATATTGGAGTGATGTATTGATGTATCACTCAAGCGCAAATAAAAAAGCCAGCAGATGCTGGCTTTTTTGTGGCTGCTTTAATGATTAACCAAATTTACCGGTAATGTAATCTTCAGTTTCTTTACGGCTAGGGTTGGTAAAAATCTTATCGGTATCGCCGTACTCAATCAATTCGCCCAAGTACATATAGGCAGTGTAGTCAGACACGCGCGCCGCTTGTTGCATATTGTGCGTCACTACTAGGATTGTCAGCTTGCCACGCAACTCGCTCATCAGTTCTTCAATATTGGCCGTTGCGATGGGGTCCAATGCAGACGTCGGTTCATCAAACAGCATAATCTCAGGATCTGTGGCCAATGCACGCGCAATACACAAGCGTTGTTGCTGACCGCCAGATAAGTTAAATGCCAAATCATGCAAACGGTCTTTGACCTCGTTCCACAATGCAGCGCCTTTTAACGCTTCTTCTACTTTGTCATCCATGATGCGTTTATTGCTCTCACCGCGTACGCGTAAACCATAGGCGACGTTTTCATAAATAGACTTAGGGAACGGATTAGGCTTTTGGAATACCATGCTGATACGCATACGTACTTCAATCGGGTCTACCCCTTGATCCAAAATGTTGGTGTTGTCTGGGTGCATGATAATTTGACCTTGGTATTTGTTGCCAGGGTATAAATCATGCATACGGTTAAAGCAGCGCAAAAATGTAGATTTGCCGCAACCGGAAGGACCAATCAGCGCGGTAATTTTGTTTTCGTACAGCGGCATGTTAATGCCTTTGAGTGCTTTGGTACCAGTGCTGTAGAAAAAGTTTAAATCGCGTGATTCGGCTTTAATAGGGGTAGTGACATTCACCATTGGGTTTCCTAAAGTTTCTAAATTACCACTTAATATTTTTACGAATTTTGTAACGTAACCAAATCGCCGTACCGTTCATCAATAATGTGACAACGATAATGATGGCGCCGGTAGCGGCTGCATTGATATGGAAAGCATGGTCCGGACGTGACAGCCAGTTGAACATTTGAATCGGCAGCACGGTAAAGCCAGAAGTGAGCCATTCAAAGTTTAAAAACGGTGGTTCGGTGCTGATCGGAGAAGGTGGCAAGAACGCAATAAAGGTCAATGCACCAATGGTAATGACCGGTGCAGTTTCGCCCAATGCGCGCGCCATGCCAATAATTACCCCAGTTAAAATACCGCCTTGTGAATATTTCAATACGTGGTCTTTCACTACTTGCCATTTGGTCGCACCGACTGCATAAGCAGCTTCGCGAATCGCCACAGGAATAGCACGAATCGATTCACGGGTAGACACAATCACGACTGGCAGAATCAGTAAACCTAAAGTAAGGCCGGCAGTTAAGATGCTTTGGCCTAAACCCAGACCATAGACAAACAAACCTAAAGCGAGCAAGCCATACACAATAGAAGGCACGCCTGCCAAGTTAGAGACGTTGATCTCGATTAAATCGGACAGCCAGCCTTTTTTTGCATATTCTTCCAAATATAAGCCTGCCGCTACGCCTAAAGGCACGGCAGTTAGAAAGGTGACGGTCATTACTAATAATGAGCCCACCCAAGCAGACAAAATACCTGCGCGTGCAGCACGGCGGGATGGGAACTCGCTAAAGAAACTCAGATTGAAACGTTGATAGCCATCCATGATGAGATCAATAAACAGCGTACACAATGTCAGCAGACCAATCATCAGTGCGATTAAACCAATGATGGAAAACAAAATATCATTGCGTTTATGACGCTTGATCATGGCGCGCACAGCGCCAATGTTTTCCAGCACGCTGGCTTGTTTTATTTGCGTATCATTCATTAGTAGTTCTCACGGAATTTTTTACGTACGACATGGCCTAGAATGTTAAAAGACAATGTCATTAACATGAGCACTAAGCCTGCTGCGAAAATACTTTGGTAACCAATACTGCCATGCGGTAAATCGCCTAAAGCGACTTGTACGATGTAGGCAGTAATAGTAGCGGCGCTATCCATCGGGTTAAAGGTCAGGTTTGGCTGTTGGCCTGCAGCTACCGCCACCACCATGGTTTCGCCCACAGCACGTGAGATACCTAAAATATAGGCAGCGATAATGCCGGAGATAGCGGCCGGTGTGACCACTTTTACAGCCGTTTGAAAACGGGTTGCACCCATGGCATAACTGCCTTCACGCATGCTCATTGGCACTGCGCGCATGGCGTCTTCGGCAACGGAAGAGATGTAAGGGATGATCATGATGCCCATGACGATACCTGGGCCCAACATATTAAAACCGGGTAAATCTGGGAATATTTTTTGTAGAAGTGGCGTAACAAACAACAATGCAAAGTAACCAAATACTACGGTTGGTACACCTACCAGTAGCTCAAGAATCGGCTTGACCGTTTCACGCACGCGATGACTGGCAAACTCAGAAAGATAAATAGCGCCAACAGTACCAATTGGAATGGCTACACACAATGCAATGGCTGAGGTAGTGAGTGTGCCAGAGACCAAAGGCATGATGCCGTAATGCGCATCTTCAAACAGCGGTGTCCATTGTGTATCGGTCAAAAAGTCTTTGAGTGAGACGACTTTAAAGAAGGTGAGTGACTCGTATAGCAGCACCGCAACAATCGCAAAAGTGGTCAACACTGCAGATAGCGCAGCAAGCATCAAAATGAACTCGATGATACGTTCGCGTACGTTCCGTTTAATGTTTTTGGCTAAACGCGGGCTAATGGTTTGCATCATAGTTGTGCTGAGAGTTTGAGCGGAAGCCGACATTATATATTTCTATTTTTAAAGTTAACACGATTGTAATAAAGAAATGTGACAAAAATAAGTCAAATTGCTTTTTACATATGACACTTGGATAAGATAACGCTTGTTTTACGGCGTCTATAAACAATAAAGGCAGCTAAGAAAGCTGCCTTGTAAGTCGAGAGATACTGAAGTGCGTACTATTACTGAATACGCTTGAGTAAATCTTCGATTTTAATGCCAACCTCTGGCTTACCGCCAAAGCCGGTGCCAGTTTTCAGTGCCGCCCAATGCGCTTGTACCGCCTGCATGTCTTTTTCTGGCAAGGGGATAAATTTAACCTCTTCGATCAATGCCGTCGCATCACGTAAGTAAGCGTCTACAAATGCTTTTACTTCTGGTTTTTCTTTCGCGGATTTTGCGCTCACGTAAATAAACAATGGCCGTGATAGTGGTTGGTAGGTACCGTCCATGACACTTTGTTTACTTGGCAATACTGCAGCAGATTTTTCATCCAAGGCGATAGGCACTGCTTTGATTTTATCTTGATTTTCCTCGTAGTAAGCATAGCCAAAATAGCCTAGGCCACCTTTGTCATTAATCACGCCTTGTACCAGTACATTGTCATCTTCTGATGCAGTGAAATCACCACGGCTGGATTTTGCTTTACCCACAATCGCTTCGGTAAAGTAATCGAAAGTGCCGGAATCCGAGCCTGCACCAAATAGCTTGAGCGCAGTGTCTGGCCAAGCTGGGTTGACCTGTTGCCAAGTGGTAATGGTTTGTTGTGCTTCCGGCGCCCACATTTTCTTCAACTCAGCCACGGTGATGCTTTTGATAAAATCGTTTTTAGGATTCACCACCACAGTCAATGCGTCAAATGCAATCGGCAACTCAATAAATTCAATACCAGCAGCTTTGCAGGCCGCCATCTCTTTTTCAAGAATAGGGCGAGAGGCGTTTTGCACATCGGTTTCACCTCGACAGAATTTTTTAAAGCCACCGCCTGTGCCAGAAATACCGACCGTCACATGGGTCTTGGTCTCAATTTGAAATTCTTCCGATACGGCCTCGGTGATTGGGAACACCGTGCTGGAACCATCAATCTTCACGATGGCATTTTTGTTGTTTCCAGAAGCGGCGTTGTCTTTGGAAGGGGAGCAGGCGACTAGGCATGCGGTCATTGCGAGTAATGAGATGAACAGTAAACGCTTGTATACAAAAGTCATGGATTAAACCTAACAATAGAGACAATGAGTAGGTCATTGATGCATCAATGACCAAAATGTTACAGCCGCAATTTTATGATAATTCAGGTGTTTGGTCAGTAACTATCTTGACAGAGATCAATTGAACGGAAAATAAAAAACGACACCGAAGTGTCGTTTTTAAGTAGTACTAGCTAGCGCGATTATTTAATACGTGCGAGTAAGTCTTCGATTTTTACACCGATTTCTGGTGTGCCATCAAAGCCCGTACCTGGTTTGAGTGATTTCCAGTGTTTGGTCACCGCTGCGTACTCATTGGCTGGTAACGGAATATATTGAACTTCTTTTACCAATGTAGGTGCGTTTTGTAGGTAGAAGTCAATAAACGCTTTCACTTCTGGTTTAAACGCAGCTGCAGTGGCATTTACGTAAATAAACAATGGGCGAGAAAGTGGTTGGTAGCTACCGTCTTTTACGCTTTCAACAGAAGGCATCACAGCTGGCGCGCCTTTTTTAGCTACGATAGGCACTGCTTTGAGCTTGTCTTGGTTTTCTTCAAAGTAAGCAAAGCCAAAGTAACCTAAGCCGCCTTTGTCGCTGTTCACGCCTTGTACCAATACATTGTCATCTTCTGATGCAGTGTAATCGCCACGGCTAGATTTTGCTTTGCCTACAATCGCTTCGGTAAAGTAGTCAAATGTACCTGAATCTGAACCTGCACCAAATAATTTAAGTGGCGTATCTGGGAAAGTTGCGTTCACTTGCTTCCAAGTTTTTACTTTACCTTGTGCTGCCGGTTCCCACATTTTTTTCAACTCTTCAACACTCAATGATTTAACGAAATCATTGTTTTTGTTGATCACCACGGTTAAGCCATCGTAAGCAACAGGTAGTTCAATGTATTGAATACCCGCTTCTTTACACGCGTCCATTTCTTTTTTCAAGATAGGGCGTGATGCGTTTTGTACATCGGTTTCACCACGGCAAAACTTTTTAAAGCCACCGCCAGTACCAGAAATACCGACCGTTACTTTGACTTTCTTTTCATTTTGATAGTCTTCCGCTACCGCTTCGGTAATTGGATAAACTGTGCTTGAGCCGTCAATTTTAATGATTTTTTCTGCGGCTTGAATAGGTTGAATATTGAATGCTGCAGTGACTAAGGCAGCAACGCTTAATGATTTAACAAACAGTGTTTGCATTAAAATCTCTCCGAATTAAAATGAATTACATCTTGTTTAACTATGCTCGATCTTGCTAAAGCAGATTCAATCGAATGTAAGTTGGAGAGAGTGTATGAAATATTTGTGACAGCAATATGACAATATTTGCGGGACTATTTTGAATGCCTTTTGAGCCGAATACGTACTTTGCAAACTGTAAAAATCTACCATAATCCAGCGTGTGGCACATCGCGAAACACGTTGCGAATGATTCGTGCCAGTGGCGTTGAGCCAGAAGTGATTGAGTATCTGAAAAAACCGCCTGACCGCGAGACTCAGTGCGCTTTACTGGCTGCTATGAATATCAGCCCTAGACAATTGTTGAGGGGAAGGGTACGCCCTATCAAGAACTGGGTTTGGCAGATGCCAGCTTAAATGATGAGGCTTTGATAGACGCCATGCTGGCACACCCTACTCTCATCAACCGCCCCATTGTCGTCACTAGCAAGGGCACGCGCTTGTGTCGATCTTCTTAGTTGGTATTGGCGATATTGGAAAATCCCAATATTGGCACGTTTACCAAAGAAGATGGCGAAGTTATCCAAACCTAAAGCACCCAACTCTATAGCACTTAGCACGCATGCAACGTGCATTCGGCGCTTCCTGTATAATCGCGGTTTTACTTAAATTGCTAGACCTATGGAAGCCGAACAACTCAACCAGATTGCCAACCGTTTAAATGATTTAAACGCTCGTAACCTTGCCCTTCGGGGGTATCTTTGACTTTGAAACAAAGTCACAGCGCCTAGAAGAGGTCAACGGTTTATTAGAAGATCCGAAAGTTTGGGATGACGCGCAAAAAGCGCAAAAACTAGGGAAAGAAAAGCGCGAACTAGAGCTGGTAGTCAATACGCTCAATAGCGTGGAGCAAGGCATTCAGGATAGCCGCGATTTGTTTGATATGGCGCGTGAAGAAAATGATGACGAGACGCTGCTCAGCGTAGATGCAGACTCGTTAGCAGTGGAGCAACGTATTGCGGAGATGGAGTTCCGCCGCATGTTTTCTGGCCCCATGGATGCTAATAATTGCTTTATTGAGTTTCAATCAGGTTCCGGCGGTACCGAGGCGCAAGATTGGGCTGCGATGTTACTGCGTATGTATTTGCGTTATTGCGAACGCAAAGGTTTTAAAGTGGAAGTGCTGGAAGAGTCAGAAGGCGATGTGGCAGGCATTAAAGGCGCATCTATTAAAGTCTCTGGCGATTATGCTTACGGCACCTTGCGTACCGAAAATGGCGTGCATCGCTTAGTGCGTAAATCTCCATTTGACTCAAACGCCAAGCGCCATACCAGTTTTGCCAGCGTGCAAATATTCCCAGAAGTCGATGATTCGATCGAGATCGATATCAACCCTGCCGATTTGCGCATTGATACCTATCGTGCCAGTGGTGCCGGTGGCCAGCACATCAATAAGACAGACTCTGCAGTCCGTATCACGCATTTGCCGACCAACACGGTAGTGCAATGTCAGAATGACCGTTCACAGCATCGCAACCGCGAAGAGGCGATGAATATGCTGAAAGGTGCTTTGTATAACTTGGAGTTAAACAAACGTAACGAAGAGAAACAGGCGCTGGAAGACGCTAAAACTGACATCGGCTGGGGACATCAAATTAGAAGTTATGTGTTAGACCAAGGTCGTATTAAAGATTTGCGAACCAATGTTGAGATTGGCAATACGCAAGGCGTACTGGATGGCGACCTAGACCCCTTTATACAAGTGAGTTTGAAGCAGGGCGTTTAACACTAACCTGTCTTAGCCTGTATTTCTTAAGCCTGCTGCAATGCCATTAATGGTGAGGTGGATAGAGAGCTTGAGCTTCTCATCCGTGTCGCCTTGACGATGGCGCTGAATCATTTCCACCTGTAGATGATTGAGTGGATCTAAGTAAGGCAGACGGTTGCGAATAGAGTTAGCCAAGGTGGGATTGCTACTCAAACGCTCAGTGGTACCTTGTAGCAAATTCACCGCATCTGTGGTCAGCTGATATTCATGTGCTATCCGGCTAAAAATACTTTCACGTAATGCTTTATCCTCTACCAGATGCGCGTAATGTCTGGCCACCACCAAATCAGTTTTGGCCAGCACCATGTCTACATTGGCAATCAGGGTTTTAAACAGCGGCCAATAGGTCAACATCTCTTTCAGCGTTTGAATGCGCGTTTCTTGTCCAGATTCATCGCTATGAATGTATTGGTGAATAGCACTGCCCAAGCCAAACCAGCCCGGTAATAGTAACCGACATTGCCCCCAAGAGAAGCCCCATGGAATTGCGCGTAAGTCTTCAATTCTGCGGGTAGATTTACGCGCGGCAGGACGGCTACCCAGATTCAGCTCGGCAATTTCAGAAATCGGTGTTGCTGCAAAAAAATAGTCGGCAAAACCAGGGGTTTCGTACACTAGGCTGCGGTAGCTGGTCATGGCGGTGGTGGATAGCGCTTCCATCACACCCTCAAACGCACGCCTTTTCTGTACCTCTAAATCATCTAGCGGAAACAAGCTCGCATCAATGGTGGCGGCAATTAAGGTTTCTAAATGTTGTCTGCCCACCTTAGGGTCTGCATATTTATTGGCAATGATTTCACCTTGCTCGGTCAGTCGAATTTGCCCATCCACCGTGCCATGTGGCTGTGCCATGATGGCTTGATAAGTTGGACCGCCACCGCGACCAACAGTGCCGCCGCGTCCATGGAACAGACGGAGCTTAATCTTGGCTTGGCTGAATAGTTCGACTAAGGAAATCTCAGCTTTGTAGAGCTCCCAGTTAGAAGTTAAGAAGCCACCGTCTTTGTTGCTGTCAGAATAACCCAGCATGATTTCTTGTTCGTTGCCTTGATAACGCAATACATGGCGTATGCCCAGCAAACTGAGCCATTGTCCCATAATGAGTGGTGCATGACGCAAGTCGGCAATGGTTTCAAATAGCGGCACAATATTTAAATCTACTTGAATCTTTTGTGAGCCCCAAATGCCACGCAGCATGCCGCTCTCTTTTTGTAATAGTGCTACTTCTAGTAAATCAGAAAGTGTTTCTGTATGCGAAATAATGTATTGGCGGATGGCGCGCTGACCGTAGCGTTTGCGAATCTCGCGGGCTTGGTTCAATACACCAATTTCGGTGTGCACCAATTCTGAGTATTGTTGAAATGCTGAAAACAGCAAGCGTGGCTGCTTCAGCTCATCTAACAGTGTTTTGACTTTTTCGTCTTCAGTCAGCTCATCGTAATTAAAGTCATAGCCGGCTTTATGAAACAACTCTTTAATCACGGCCTCATGCACGTCAGAAGACTGGCGGATATCAATGGTCGCTAAATGAAAGCCGAAAGTTTCAATGGCTTTGGTCATTTTGCCTAAACGAGCATAGACCAACTTTTCGCCTTTGTTGGCTTTCAGAGAGTTCGTCAGTATCGCCAGCTCCGCCAATAGTGCATAGGCATCTGGGTAAGGTGCAACATTGGTGGGTACGTCCTTAAATTCTACCTGCGGTGCTAGCTGCTGAGCGGTGACCAATAGTTTGTCAAATATGCCATTGATCGCCAATCGGTAAGGCTCATCCAGACGATGCGGTGATTGGTCCCGTGAACGGACGGCCAGTGCCTGTACGGCCTCGTCAATGTTAATCAAGCGAGATGAAATGGCAAGTTCACGTCGCAGCGCATCAAATTCTTTGACGTAGTGTTTAAACACCGCCGCCGTTTGTAAATGGATGGCTTGGAGCAGCGTGGTGCCATTGACAAAAGGATTGCCGTCACGGTCGCCGCCAATCCAGCTGCCCATGTTGAGAAAGCTAGGCAAGGTGTAATTGGTATCGGTATCTGATTTGTAGAGTGTATTTAATTCACGTTCCAAATCTTGCAGTATTTCAGGAATCACCTTGAGAAAAGTGGTCTCGTAATAGCTCAGCGCATTCTCAATTTCGTTGACCACAGTGAGTTTAGAAAAGCGCAGGATTCTAGTTTGCCAGAGCGAGCAAATAGCGCCTTCTATCAATAAATGGTTCCGTTCTAACTCTTTCTTTGAGAGTAGTGAGCCACGTTCGGCCAGCAAAAATGCCAATGTGTGCTCAATATCTAAAATGCTTTTACGTTGCACCTCGGTCGGGTGTGCCGTTAACACTGGCGAAACCAGCGCATCTTTAAAAAATGTATCAATGGTGTCAAACGGGAGTTGGTGTTGGGTAATTTTATCCACGGAATGTGCCAACATGCCCGGGCTTAGGTTGTCTTCATTCAGGCGAGTCAGTTGCTGGGTGTATAGATCCTCTGCAATATTCACCAAATGTTTAAAGTAGCTAAATGCACGCACCACGCAAATGGTTTGCTCGGGCGTCAGGTCTTTCAGGTATTTTTCTAATTGCAGCGAGGCGTACTGGTCATTTTCACGATGAAACTTCACTGCGGACTTACGAATGTTCTCAATTAAATCAAACTTATCTTCGCCTTCTTTCTGCATAATCACTTGGCCGAGTACACGCCCAAGATAGCGAATGTTTTCTTTGAGTTGCTGGTTTTGTTTTGTGAACAGGTTAGTCATAACATTGCACGGAATAAGCGTAATGCTTATTACTAAGCAACAACTGCACCAATCAATTTACATTCTATAAATCAATCATTTACATATTTAATGGGCATGAAAAATCCATTGGTTTGCCCCAGCAATAGCAACATTGCACATTTATAGTGCCGCATGGCTAAGTCGCATTGGTCGTACGCAATAAAAAGCAATCAATGTTAGAATACGCGCTTATTTGCGCCAAGTTTAACGCGCTAACCTAAACAGTGTTGAGACCCTTTCATGAGTGAACCAGTAACTTCTGACGAAAACAAAATGCCGCTAGTTGAAAGCAATTTAGCAGATGAAAATCATGTGATTGCCGAGCGTCGCGAAAAATTAAAAACCATGCGCAGTGAAGCGCAGGCGAGCCAAACAGCGGTGTTCCCCAATGATTTCAAGCCTCAACACAAAGCCAATCAGTTGCATGCGCAGTACGATAGCTTTGATAAAGAAACGTTGGACCCGCAAGCTATTCCAGCCACTGTCGCTGGCAGAATGATGCTCAAACGTGTGATGGGTAAAGCCAGCTTTGCTACTATTCAAGATGCTACCGGCCGTATTCAATTGTATGTAGCACGTGATGATGTTGGTGAGGAGTTATACGAGCGCTTTAAACATTGGGATTTAGGCGACATCATGGGGGCTACTGGTCGTTTGTTTAAGACCAAAACAGGCGAGCTTTCCATTCACGTGACAGCGATTCAACTGCTCACTAAATCTTTGCGTCCGCTACCAGAGAAGTTTCATGGCTTGCAAGATCAGGAAATCAAGTACCGCCAGCGCTATGTGGATTTGATTACCAGCGAAGAAACGCGTGAGACATTTAAAGCGCGTAGCAAAGTGGTGTCTGCTATTCGCAACTTTATGATTCAAAACGAGTTTTTAGAAGTAGAAACACCGATGTTGCATCCGATTCCCGGCGGCGCGTCGGCTAAGCCTTTTATTACGCATCACAACGCGTTGGACATGCAAATGTTTATGCGTATTGCGCCTGAGTTGTATTTAAAACGTTTAGTGGTGGGTGGGTTTGAGCGCGTATTTGAAATCAACCGTAACTTCCGTAATGAAGGCTTAAGCGTCCGCCATAATCCAGAATTCACCATGATGGAGTTTTACGCAGCGTATACCGACTATCAATGGTTGATGGACTTTACCGAGCAATGTATTCGCGCTGCGGCCATTGCGGCACGCGGTACAGCGGTATTAAGCTATGACGGCAAAGAGGTCGATTTAAGCAAGCCGTTTGAGCGTTTGACCATCGTCGGCGCGATTCAAAAATATGCACCGCAATACTCGCTAGAGCAATTAAATGACACAGCGTTTTTACGCGCGGAAATATTAAAACACGGTACAAAACCGTTTGACCATGCCGGTTTGGGCGCGCTGCAATTAGCATTGTTTGAAGAAACCGCGGAAAGCCAATTGTGGCAGCCGACGTATATTATTGACTACCCGGTAGAAGTATCGCCACTGGCAAGGGCCTCAGATAAAAATCCAGACATTACCGAGCGTTTTGAGCTATTTATTACTGGGCGCGAAATGGCCAATGGCTTTAGCGAGTTGAATGATGCGGAAGACCAAGCAGCACGTTTCCATGCGCAGATGAAAGCAAAAGAAGCCGGAGATGCAGAAGCCATGTATTACGATGCGGACTTTATTCGTGCCTTGGAATATGGCATGCCACCTACGGGGGGCTGTGGTATTGGCATAGACCGCTTAGTCATGCTGATTACCGATAGCCCAAGTATTCGCGATGTGATTTTATTCCCGCATATGCGCGCAGAAAGTTAAGCAATCCCTTAATTTTTTGACTGCGTAGTAAGAACAAAAGCCGATGCATCATAGTGCATCGGCTTTTTTGTTGTAAATGTGCAAAACTAGTCCGTTGATTAGCTCTTTGTCATCAATTTGTCATATTGCCCCCTCAAAATGCGTTCATCAAAAATTGATCGTTAATCAGAGGGGAATCTGAATGAATTTGAAGTTACGCGGCATGGTAGCAATCGCGCTGGCAAGTACATCGTTGATGAGCGTGAATGCGCTTGCTGACTCCACTAGTGACTTAGTACAAGCCTTGGTGAGTAAAGGCGTCTTGACGGAAGAGGAAGGCGCTTTATTAACCAAAGGCCGTGCTGAAGAGATGAGTGTCCAAAAAACAAAAGAAAAGAAAAACTGGACTAGTCATGTGAATATTCGCGGTTATGTACAAACACGCGCGACCAAAATGCTGGGCGGTGATGAAGGTGTTAACTTATGGTCAGACCGCTCTGTGGGGGATGACCGCTCATTAGGTGGTGCAGATAAAAACTTACTGATCCGTCGTGCGCGCGTGATTATCTATGGCGATTATGGCGATCACTTAAGTTACTATATTCAGCCAGACCTTGCCAGCAGCCCACAGGGTGCGTCAGGTGGCGGTTTCAATTATGCACAATTGCGTGACGCATACGGCGATATTAATATTGATGCAACTAAAGTGCACCGTGTCCGTGTTGGTCAATCCAAAGTGCCTTTCGGTTTTGAAAACTTACAATCAAGTTCAAACCGTTTAACACCAGACCGTAACGATGCATTGAACAGTGCGGTCAAAGATGAGCGTGACTTGGGTGTGTTCTACTACTATACCCCGCAAAACATTCAAGCCTTGTTTGAAGAAATTGGCAAACAAGGACTTAAACACTCAGGCAACTACGGTATGTTGGGTGGTGGTTTCTACAATGGTCAAGGTGCTAACGCGCGTGATACCAATGATAACTACCACTTTGTAGCACGTGCCACTTATCCTTGGAAAACGGAATCTGGTCAGATTTATGAAGCAAGTATTCAGGGCTACCATGGTCAGTATGTACCATCGACTGGTACTTATAACAGAAATGCGATTGGTGCTACATCTGGAAGTACGCCAACCATTGAAGGTGGTGCGGCTGGTAGATACCGCAACGGCTTTACGGATGAGCGTGTAGGCGTGAGCTTTATCATGTATCCACAACCATTTGGTTTACAAGCCGAATGGAACTGGGGTAAAACACCAGGCTTAGATATTACGCAAAACCGAATTGAAGAAAAGAGTCTCAATGGTGGTTATGTGATGGCGATGTATAAAATTGATAACTGGAATAACTGGGGTACGTTTATTCCTTTTGTTAAATGGCAATACTTTGATGGCTTTAACAAAGCTGAGACCAATGCACCTGAAAACCATGTGAATGATTGGGAAGCTGGCGTTGAGTGGCAAATTGCACCAGAAGTTGAAATTAGTGCTGAATACCACAAAATGAAACGTACGAATCTTGTGAACGGTAACACTGCCAATAGAAAAGATTACGAAACGTTTGATGCTGATGCATTACGTGTGCAGTTGCAATATAACTTCTAAGCAAATTTAAATAGTTGTATCTCTTCAAGGCCGCTACATAGCGGCCTTTTTTATGCGTATTGGCAATTCATACCCATGCACCAATTCAGCATTTACCTTGCACTGAAAATGTGCATAACTGCTTGATTCAATACTTAATATTTCCCAATGCCTAACTGTTAAATTCCACCTAAGTGGCTTCAATAGGCGCATCCCAGCCATATGGGTGAATATGGTTTCAAGTTGGAACACTTATTGCAAAACTAACGTTAAAAGCAACATTGTTTGTACTACATCACTAAACCTGACATTTGGCCTGACATTTGAAAAACGAAGTCAGATTTGGTTGCAGATAGGGAAGCGCAATGATGAAACGTTACTTGGGTACACTAAATACACTACTGTTACTGCTATGTGCAGCAGGTAGTGCATGGGCCAAGCCAGCAGATGATATGGTGCGTGCGTTGAATGCTAGCGTGTTGCGTGTGACAGTTAATTTACCTAATGGTAAGCAAGGTTTAGGCTCTGCAGTGGTCATTGCCAAAAACGAAGTGATTACGAATTGCCACGTAGTGACTGATGCTACCGATGTGTCTGTGATTGTGAATGGTGAGCCACATGCTGCTACCGCAATCAAAGCAGATTGGCATCATGATTTGTGCATGCTGACTGTAGACAATCTAGATGCACCTGTTGTCAACATGGGTGCCAGCAAAACATTACAGTACGAATCTTCACTGTTTACTATCGGCTATCCGGACGAAACAAAAACACCAGTTAACACGTATGGCGTGGTGAAAGGTTTGTTTCCCATGGATGACAGTGTGATTATTCGCGCTACTACTCCATTCAGATTGGGCGCAAGTGGCGGCGGTGCTTTTGATGATGCAGGTAATTTGGTTGGTATCATTACACTCAAAAGCCGAGGCGATGCTGCGTATTACTACTATATGCCAGTGGAATGGGTGCAAGCGTTGATGCGCAAACCTGCACAAGCATTAGGTGCAAAAAGTGAAAAACCTTTTTGGGCGATGGACATCAAGCAACGTCCTTATTTTATGCAGGTGGTACAACCTTACCTCTCACAAGAGTGGAGCACCTTATTAAAAGTAGCTACGCAATGGGTGCAAACCGAACCCAATACGGCAGAATCTTGGTTCTATTTGGCTGCTGCAGAGTATGCAACCAAAGATTATGACAGTGCAGAAGCACACTTTAAGCAAGTGCTGGCACTCAATCATCAGCACAGCCAAGCCATGGAGTATTTGGGAAAATTGGCAGAGAAAACTGCCAAGGTACAACAAGGGTTGAGCCGTGTAGCCATGTTGCAGCCAGCGCGCTAGACATGCATTGGTTGCGGGGCTAGCGCTTATCTCCGTCTATTGCTCTGATTCAGGTGCTTGCGGTGCGTGTTGAACAGGTCGCACCTCGGTATTGAGTGATTTTAAGTGGCGATACAGCATTCGCGTTTCCAGTAAATTCCATACCCTTAGCATGGCTTCGATATTATCAAACGGCTTGGTCAGAAAATCTTTAGCGCCAAGCGCCAGCGCTTTTCTTTTGGCGCCAATAGTTGCATCCGCAGTCAATACCAATACCGGCAAGTATTCATCTTTAGAGATATGGCGAGACAGCATTTCTAATACTGCATAGCCGTCTAGCTCCGGCATCATTAAGTCTAATAAAATAAGATCTGGCTCAAATGCTTTAAATAAGTCTAAAGCGCGTGCGGATTCTGCAGTGCTGATGACTTGATGAAAGCCTTCTCTTGCCAGCAAGTCTTCCAGCAGTCTTAAGTTGGCTTCTGCATCATCAATCACTAAAATTTTGGCGTTTAATATATCGGCTTCGTTCATATTCTATTCTGAGTGTGGTCTAGTCTAAGTATGGTCTAGTCTGCTAAGTTTCAATCAATTCTCTTACTTTTTTGTTAAACGCAGCCACATCCAAGGGCTTGGTAATATAGTGCGCTACACCTGCGTTTCTCAATCGCTCAATCGTGTTTGATAGGGCATCGGCGCTTAATATCATAATGGGAATATGCTGATAAGCTGGTGCTTCCTTAATGTAACTGACAAGGCTTTCTCCAGAACCGTCTGGCAGGTGCAAATCAATCAGCAATAGCGATGGCATGGCTTCTGTTAAATACTGTTTGGCGTCTTTGATGGTGGACACACAATGGATGCGTAAATCACGCTGACGCTGAATGATGGCTTCTACCAGTGCACGGTTGCTGACATTATCTTCTACGTACAATATGGTGTGTTTTTGGTTAAGCGGTACCTGCTGTTTGTTATGCGGATGTGAAAACGCGTTGGTGGTTATATTAGGCTCGCATGCTGGAATTTCTATCCAGAATAAACTCTTATCATCTGCCACGTGAATACTGCCATGCATGGCTAGCATAATGTGTTTGGAAAGTGCAAGTCCAAGCCCAGTGCCTTCCACCTTGGTTTGTTCTGCACCTAATCGGTCAAATGGGGTAAATAAACGTTCTTTTAATTTGGTGGGAATGCCTGCACCTTCATCTTGTACTTCAATAATGATATTGCTATGACGGTTGTATGCATTCAGTCGTACAGTAGAATTTGCAGGCCCGTATTTAAGCGCATTAGACAGCAAATTAAGCGCTACTTGCAGCAGCTTTTGTCGGTTGGCCAGTGCCCAAAGATCTGGGGCAATCTCGCATTTGATTTCAATATCTCGGATTTTCCCTATCGGTGCAATGTAGCGCGTGGCTTCTTCCAACATAGTGCTCACCGCAGTCGGTGTGAGCTCCAGAGAGATCTCGCCGGATTCGATTTTGGCAAGCTCTAGCACTTCGTTGATTAATTTGAGCAAGTGCTGACCTGCACCTAATATGAGCGATACGCTGTCCCGCTGCTTTCCCGGCGATAAGTCTTGCTCCAGTAATTGGGCAAACCCTAAAATGGCATTGAGTGGTGTTCTTAACTCGTGACTGGTTCGGGATAAAAACATGCTTTTGGATGCGCTGGCTTCTTCAGCCTCTTGTCTGGCTTGCACGGCATCTGTGATATTTTTAACCAGCAATTGCGATGCGTGATCTAGCTCGTCAGACAGTTGCCCAAGCTCATCACGGCTACTAGAAGGTAAGTCCAGCGCCTCGGCTTTGGCAAGGTGGCCTGCGCTATCCCTCAACAAGCGTACGCGCCTGACAATCGTGCCGGAGAATATCCATACGGCAAGAATAGAGCCAATGATGCCGGATACTGCGGCAACCAGTGTAATGTTGATGTGACGCTGACGCTGATCGACCACGTCCTGCTGATCTTTGGCCACTAAAATCGCTTCCTCTGCATTGAGGCGTTCAATCTCGAATCGTAATTTATCCAGTGTACTCACCTGAGATTTAAACTTGGCGATGAGGTCATCCGAAGCAATGTTGGACTCATATTCAGAGAGTATTCTCAAATCATGTAGATTTTGCTCAACCAAGGGATTGATGTTGGCTAGGCGCGCTCTTTGTGCATCATTGTCCAATTGAATCTTCAACGCCGACAATATTGCAGGAAGCTTACTTTCCACATGAAAAAAGATATCCAAGAAGTGTTTGTCCCCAGTCAGTAAATAATCCCTCACCCCAGTAGAGGCTTCAATCAGCAGCGTATGCACGCGTTGAATATCGCGTTGGTTTTGCAGGGCAACGCGGAGCTTGTTTTCTAATTGTGTGGATTCTTGCTCACGTACATATAAAGAGCCAAGTGAGGCCAATAAAACAAGTAAGGGCAAGGTGATCACGCACACGCCTTTGATGCCCAAAGGTAAGTCTTGCCAAGCCTGCGCCACCCAACTCAGCGGCTGGAACGTTTTTACTTTGGTAGGTGGTTGCGTATTATTCATCAGTAAAATGTATGCTAAATAGTCTTAAATGACGACTTGTAGCCAAGCTCGACGGCTTTCACGGCTGCTTGCGTTCTATCTTTTACCCCAAGCTTATTCAAGATGCGCTCCACATGAATTTTAGCCGTGCCTGGCGCAATGCCCAACTTCGCTCCAAGTTCATTGTTGCTGAATCCTGCAGGTAGTAGCGCCAGAATTTCACGTTCCCTAGGCGTGAGCGCTTCGAGGATAGTCAGGTCAGCTTCTGTGCGCGCCGGCCCTTGATGTTGCGAGATTGCTAATCCTAGCAGGCCAGCAATGGCTTGTAGAGTTTCCACCTCTGGCGTGCCCAGGGTGAGCTTTTTGCCAGAGAGTCCAATCACTCCTTTGCCATGCTGTCCCAAAGCAATAGGAATCAGGCATTCGTGGTGGTTGACATCTCCATGTGTCCAGAGTTGCGTGTGCTTATGTTCATATAGAGTAAACCGCACTGGATTTTTCAGCATCATGGCCAGCACGCCCATCATAGGAATTCTGGCACCCACAGGGAGTGTTTGACCAAGCTGACTGAATACGACTAGTTTGCCAGAGCTTTCAATAGCCAGTAGCGCGTGTTGCGCAGAAAGCAAGGTGCAAAGCGAACGTAGTAGACTAGAGGCGGTGTTGATATCCCAGCCACGCTCAAATAATGCTTGGCCTAGGCTAAGGTAGGTACGCGTATGCGCATCGTTGGCCTGTATTTGCTTAACGCTTTGCCTAAGCGCACGCGCACTGGTCGGCTGGTCCGTGTCGATTGGCTGGTTTTGGTTGTCTGGTAGGTCATTCGGCATATGCCAAGTAGTATATACCGTTCTACCTATAATGGTAGATTTTTAGTTGATGGGCGTCATGCATAATGCGTTTCATCGGGAAAGCAATCAATCGCCCGAAATAACTAAAATTTGGAGAATGAGAAAATGAAAAGTTTAAATTTAGCAGTCATTGTGTCTTCAGTCGCTTTATTGGTATCTGGTGCTGTACATGCTGAAGATGCGTACAAAAAGAATGTCCATAACCAAAATTTTTCAAAACGCCCATATGCACAACCGCTTCCTGATAGTGCTTATCAAAAAGCTAATGAGTTTGAAGGCGCAACATTGGTACGTGGCGAAGTGAACGAAGATGGCAATGCTGTAGATCAAAAACAGCAAGCACAGCGTCTTAGCAATTTATCAAAACGCCCATACTAATTGATGGGTATGAATTAAGTATGCATAAGGAGATGGTAATGAAGAGCATAGGTTTGATTGGTACGGTAACAGCTGCGCTATTGTTGACAGTAGGTGTGTTGACAGCAGGTGTAGCGCAAGCTGAAGAGAATCATGAGCACAGCATCATCAACCAGCATATTTCTAAACGTCCGTACCAAGCCCCTAGCTCGGATGCAAGTGCCAATAAGGCAGAGCACTGGGAAGGCGCGACTCTGGTGAAAGACGAAGCGCATGAGGAGAAAGCAGGGCCTACCCAATATCAGCAATTGCGTATTCGTATGCTGGGGCAGCGTCCTTATTTGGAGGGTAATAAGTAGGCCAATATGGCCAAACTAAGGCCGTATCCCGTAGCGAATAGAATACGTGGCCTGCATCACACCAAGACGGAATTGCCGCCTTGGTGCGTATATAATTTCTTGCTTCTGGCAGAACACCAAATATTATATGTTTTAGAAACTAAATTTTAATATTTAGAATCTATAATGAAGTACATCACGGCCGTGGTGATACTTCACTATGGTTATTCTTTTGATTTCAATGTTTTAGGATAAGAATAAATGTCAACAAGCCTGTCACAGCAATCAAAGCTTTTCGGTTTTTTTAAAGATTTTAATAGTGATTTCCCTGCCAGTATCGTCGTATTTTTTGTAGCGCTGCCGCTGTGTTTGGGCATTGCATTGGCCTCTGGTGCGCCGCTGTTTTCCGGTGTCATTGCCGGCATTATCGGCGGTATTGTGGTTGGTATTGCCAGTGGTTCTCAGCTAGGTGTCAGTGGCCCTGCTGCAGGTTTAGCCGTGATTGTGCTTACCGCAATCGGTACCTTGGGCTCGTTTGAGGCCTTTTTACTGTCCGTCGTCGTCGCAGGCGTTATCCAGTTTTTACTAGGCTTTTTTAAAGCAGGCTTTATTGCCTATTTTGTCCCTTCATCCGTCATTAAAGGCATGTTGACGGGGATTGGCCTGCTGATTATCTTGAAGCAAATTCCGCATGCACTTGGTTACGACTTTGATTACGAGGGCAATGAGTCTTTCTTTCAGGCCGATGGCAGCAATACGTTTACATCGCTGATGGATGCTTGGAATTTATTGACTCCAGGTGCACTGTTTATTGCGGCCATTTCTATTGCCATTTTAATTTTGTGGGATACCGTACTCAGTAAAAAGCACAGAGTGTTTCAGATTCTGCAAGGCCCGATTGTAGTGGTGTTACTGGGTATTCTTTTAAACTACTTATTCCAAACCGGTGTGCTGAACTTTACATTGGCACCGGATCAAATTGTTGAGTTACCTGTTGCCGATAGTTTAAAAGACTTTTTGGGTCAATTTACTTCTCCGGATTTCTCGCAAATTTCTAATATTGAGATTTATAAAGTAGGATTTGTGATGGCGATTGTGGCCAGCTTAGAAACGCTGCTGTGCGTAGAGGCGACCGACAAGCTTGACCCCATTAAACGCGTGACGCCGACCAACACTGAATTAAAAGCGCAAGGAATAGGCAATGTGCTCTCTGGGCTGATTGGTGGTCTACCCATTACGCAAGTGATTGTGCGTAGTTCAGCCAATATTACCTTTGGTGCTAAATCTAAATTATCCGCAGTGCTGCATGGCATATGGTTATTGTTAAGCGCAATTACCATCGCCAGTTTGTTGAACATGATTCCGTTAGCAAGTTTGGCGACGATTCTGATTATGGTCGGTTACAAATTGGCCAAGCCTTCTTTATTCACCGGCATGTATAAGTTGGGTTGGGAGCAGTTTGCACCCTTTATTGCCACAGTGATTGCTATTTTACTCACCGATCTACTGACTGGAATTGGCATTGGCTTAGTGGTTGGCATTGTCTTTACGTTACATCACAGCTATCGCAATTCGCACTATATGAAGGAATCTACTTCTAAGACCGAAGATGGGCGCGAGGTGCATCATATTGTGTTGGCAGAAGAGGTCTCGTTTTTTAACAAGGCGAGTATTATCTCTGCGTTAGAAGCGATTCCCCGCAATACCAAAGTGATTATTGATTGCTCTAATAGCAAATCGATTTCGTATGATGTGGTTGAGTTTATTCGTGATTATCATCTGCACGCAAAACTCAAAAACATTGATGTTGAAACCATTGCATTTATTGAGCCTAAGTCTTGAATCTAAGTCTTAACGCGCTTAATACTATGCAACTAATAAGAAAGTGGAAATATGTATAAACATCCTTTAATTGATCGTGACAAAATGACCCCGGCCGAGGCGCTGGATATTTTGATAGAAGGTAACCACCGTTTTATCAACAACTATTCTGTGGAAAAAGACTTCCAAAGTTTGTTGCGCATCACGCGTGATAAACAACATCCGTTTGCGTCTTTTTTAAGCTGTAGCGATTCACGTGCACCTGTAGAGTTGGTGTTTGACCAGGCATTGGGCGATATTTTCAGCGTACGTTTGGCCGGTAATATTGCATCGGACAAAGCGGTGGGAAGTTTGGAGTTCAGCTCAAAGTATTTGGGCAGTAAATTAATCGTGGTGATGGGGCACACCAGTTGTGGCGCAGTGAAAGCAGCATGTGATGACTTTAAAGATGGCCATATTGGTGAGATTATTAATCTAATCAAACCTTCCATCCGTCATGAGAAAACGATTGCGGCTGAGCAACGCAACTCCAAAAATCCAGACTTCGTTGAAAAAATTAATGCCTTGAATGTCAAATATCAAATTGATTCCATTATCCGCATGAGCGATATCATTGCAGACATGATTGAGTCGCGCGAGATTGGTATTATCGGCGGGATATATGATTTGGAAACTGGTAAAGTGAAATTTTTGGAAGACACACTCAAAGTTTAAGCCTGAGTTTGCTTATTCAAACGCAGTAAATTAAAAAACCGCCGAGAGGCGGTTTTTTAATGGGTGCTTATAACGTTAACGATGCCCTTCTTTGGCCATGTTAATGCTGTATTTTGGAATTTCTACCACTAAATCGGTATCGCCCACGATGGCTTGGCAAGACAAGCGTGATAACGGCTCTAGCCCCCATGCTTTATCTAACAAGTCTTCTTCGTTCTCTTGCGGGTTGTTCAGTGAGCGATAGCCTTCACGCACAATCACATGGCATGTGGTACATGCACACACTTTGTCGCAGGCATGATCAATATCAATGTCGTTGTCCAGTAAGGTTTCACAGATAGACTCACCTTTGTTGGCTTCAATCACGGCACCATCTGGGCATAACTCAACATGGGGCAATACGATAATTTGTGGCATGGTTTAATTTCCGCTTAAAGTTCTAAAGTATTTACATCTTGGCCGGCCAGCGCCTGTTTGACTGAAGCGTCCATGCGGCGTGCGGCAAATGCTTCGGTAGCATGATTCAGCGCTTCGGTAGCTTGATGGATGGCATGACTATCTTTGCCCTGATTCAGCGTTTGTAATGCCTGTATCTGTAATTGAATCGTTTTCTGCTCTTCTGCCGATAACAGTTGAGCACCGTCTTGCGTCAACGCAACTTGAATGGCTTCTATCAAACGTTCGGCATCTACGGTGGCCTCGCGTAATGCGCGTGCTTGCTTATCGCTCTCTGCAGCGCTAAACGAGGATTGCAGCATGCCCGTGATGGTGTCTTCACTCAACCCGTAGGATGGTTTGACTACTACGTTGGCTTCTACGCCACTGGTTTGTTCACGCGCGCTGACAGAAAGTAGGCCATCCGCATCAATCTGAAAAGTGACACGGATGCGCGCGCTGCCAGCCACCATCGGCGGAATGCCGCGTAATTCAAATCGCGCCAAAGAACGACAGTCGGAGACCAATTCACGTTCGCCTTGTACCACGTGAATGCTCATGGCGGTTTGACCATCTTTAAAGGTGGTAAATTCTTGCGCGCGTGCAATCGGTAAGGTGCTATTGCGAGGGATGACTTTTTCGACCAATCCGCCCATCGTCTCCAAGCCCAGTGAGAGCGGGGTGACGTCTAATAACAATAATTCATCATCGCTACGATTACCTGCTAGCACATTGGCTTGAATAGCCGCGCCTAATGCGACGACTTTGTCGGGATCCAAATTGGTCAGCGGCTCTTGTTTAAAGTAATTTTCTACTGCATGACGGATGTGCGGCATGCGTGTGGCGCCACCCACTAACACCACCCCGTTAATCGCTTCAATGTCTAGTCCTGCATCGCGCATGGCCTTACGTGTCGGGCTTAAGGTTTTGGTCACCAGATTTTGCGTGAGCTCTAAAAACTTATCCACCGTAAGTGTCACATCGACCAGGCTGCCATCGCTCAATTTACATAGAATCTGTGCCTCGTGATTGTCGGTGAGCCACTCCTTGGCTTGGCGCGCTTTGGTCAGAAGTAAACGTGTGTCTTCCTCATTCAGCGGATTAAAGTGTTGTTGGCTGGCGCGCACTTGGTCTAGTACCCAACAGTAAATACGGTGGTCAAAATCATCTCCGCCAAGCGCAGAGTCGCCATTGGTGGCCAACACTTCAAACACGCCTTTGGATAAGCGCAGAATGCTAATATCAAACGTACCGCCGCCAAGATCGTAAATCACATAGATGCCTTCAGAGGCATTGTCTAAGCCATAAGCCACGGCTGCTGCGGTGGGTTCATTCAATAAACGCAACACATTCAACCCCGCTAAACGGGCAGCGTCTTTGGTAGCTTGGCGTTGGGCATCGTCAAAATAGGCGGGCACGGTAATCACTGCACCTACCAGCTCGCCGCCCAATGCTTTCTCAGCACGTAGTTTGAGGGTTTTTAAAATTTCTGCTGAGATCTCTACCGGACTTTTTAAGCCTGCGCGTGTCTCAATCTGCAGCATACTCTGTACGCCATCTCCAGCCACAAAGCGGTAGGGGATATGCGCACGATCAGCAATGTCTTGTAAGCTTCTGCCCATAAAGCGTTTGGCTGAGACAATCGTATTAACGGGGTCTTTGCTTTGCTGGGCTTGTGCCTCATGGCCCACGACAATTTCGTTCTCTGACAAATAGCGTACCACAGAAGGCAATAGCGAATGACCGTGCTCATCTTGGAGCACCGTACTCATGCCGCTACGCACGGTGGCCACCAAAGAGTTGGTAGTGCCTAAATCAATCCCCACCGCTAATCGGTGTTGATGGGGCGCGGCGCTCATGCCTGGTTCGGAAATTTGCAGTAATGCCATGTGAATTCTTTACTTTAATCTTCTAATCGACTGATGATCTCTTGCACATCAGCACTGACTTTATCAATAAAACTGAGCTTTCTAACCAACTGCGCCGCTGCTTGTGGGTTCCCGGATACGGTATCTGCAAACTCTTCTTGCAACGCCTTGGCGCTAGCTTTCATGGTGCGCAGTAAATCCTCTAGGGCGTCAATGTCATGCGCATGCTGCGCATCTTCCATCGCTTCGCGCCACTCCATTTGTGTCATTAAAAAATCAGCCGGCATCGCCGTATTGCTGTCCTCTAATGTCTCAATGCCTTGTAGCTGCAATAAGTACCTTGCGCGAGAGGTCGGGTGCTTTAGGGTTTGGTAGGCTTCATTCATCAAGGTTGCAGTTTGCATTGATTGCAAGCGCTCGCTTGGTGTCGCTGTCACAAACTTATCCGGGTGCACTTCTGCTTGGATTTTGCGGTAATTACGTTGCAACACCTCTAAATCAATACTGAATTGCTGCGGCAAGCCAAGTAGTTCAAAAAAGTGATGGGCAGTGTGTGACATAAAAAGACGTTACGCGTGATGTAGAGATCAGCCGCAGCTGCTAAATGGTGAACGATTCGCCGCAGCCGCATTCATCTTTCACATTGGGGTTGTTGAATTTAAACCCTTCATTTAAGCCTTCTTTGGTAAAGTCGAGCTCTGTCCCGTCAATGTAGACTAGGCTTTTTGGGTCAACAATCACTCTCACGCCATGGCTTTCAAACGCCATGTCTTCTGTGTGCATTTCATCCACAAACTCAAGCGTGTAAGCCATGCCGGAACAGCCAGTGGTTTTGACGCCCAAGCGCAAGCCAATGCCTTTGCCACGATTGGCCAAAAACTTTTCAACGCGTTTTGCTGCGGTTTCTGTCAGTGTTATCGCCATACTTAAGCTGCTTCTTTTGATCCAGGTTGCTTAGATTTTAAATCGGCCACCGCTGCTTTAATCGCATCCTCTGCCAATACTGAGCAGTGAATTTTTACTGGCGGCAATGCCAATTCCTCTGCAATGGCAGAGTTCTTAATTTCTGCTGCTTGGTCCAAGGTTTTGCCTTTTAACCATTCTGTGACCAAAGAGCTTGATGCAATGGCAGAGCCACAACCATAGGTTTTGAATTTGGCATCTTCGATAATGCCAGCATCATTGACCTGAATCTGCAACTTCATCACGTCACCACACGCTGGCGCACCCACCATACCGGTGCCTACGTTGGAAGCGTTCTTGTCCAAAGAGCCCACGTTACGTGGATTCTCATAGTGGTCTAAAACTTTGTCTGAATATGCCATACCGTTCTCCTTAAATTAAAAATGCTTCACAACTTCTGCGTTAGCTCGGCTTGCCGTACTAGTCGTACTGTCTTCGCCTCGCTGCCTTGAATTTGTTTTGCCTTTTCAATTTTATAATTATAAAACTCTTCTATTGACTACTAAATGCGCACTATTTTATTGACTAGCAAGGCGGAGAGAAGCGCCGCATAGCATTGCTATGCAAGCTTTTCGACAACGCCGCTAGGCGAGAAAAGAGAAGCATTTTAATGCGCTGCCCATTGTACTTTGGACAGATCAATCCCATCTTTAAACATTTCCCATAATGGGGATAACTCACGTAACTTACCAATCTTGCTTTTGAGCAAATCAATCGTGTAATCCACATCAGCCTGCGTCGTGAAACGGCCAATCGAAAAGCGAATTGAGCTATGTGCCAATTCATCTGAACGACCCAATGCACGTAGTACATAGCTTGGCTCTAAACTGGCAGAAGTACATGCAGAGCCAGATGACACGGCAATGTCTTTGACGGCCATGATGAGTGACTCGCCCTCTACAAAGTTAAAGCTCATGTTCAAGTTGTGCGGTACACGATGATCTAAATCGCCATTCACATAAGTCTCTTCAATTTCCATCAAGCCATGCAACAAACGGTCACGTAACATACGGATGCGCTCGTTCTCTGCTGCCATTTCTTCATGTGCGATTCTAAACGCCTCGCCCATGCCCACGATTTGATGCGTAGCCAATGTGCCAGAACGCATGCCGCGCTCATGACCACCACCGTGCATTTGCGCTTCAATGCGGATGCGCGGTTTACGGCGTACATACAATGCACCAATGCCTTTAGGGCCGTAGGTTTTGTGTGCAGAAAAGCTCATCAAATCCACCGGTAGCGTTTCTAAATCAATCACTACCTTACCAGTTGCCTGTGCGGCATCTACGTGAAAAATCACATTGTTTGCACGGCAAATGTCACCAATCGCAGTGATGTCTTGAATCACGCCAATCTCGTTATTGACTAGCATCACAGAGGCTAATACCGTATCAGGACGAATCGCCGCTTTAAACTTTTCCAAATCAACCAAGCCATTTGGCTCAGGCTCTAAATAAGTGGCTTCAAAGCCTTGGCGCTCTAACTCACGCACAGTGTCAATCACTGCTTTGTGCTCAGTAGCTACAGTAATAATGTGCTTGCCTTTACTTGCGGCATAGAAGTTTGCTGCGCCTTTAATCGCCAAGTTGTTGGATTCGGTTGCGCCTGAAGTCCATACAATTTCACGTGGGTCAGCATTGACTAGCTTGGCTACTTCTTCACGTGCGTTTTCTACCGCTTTTTCTGCGGTCCAGCCGTACGGGTGGCTACGTGATGCAGGGTTGCCGTAATGCTCCGTAATAAACGGAATCATTTTAGCTGCAACACGCGGATCAACCGGCGTGGTGGCAGAGTAGTCTAAATAAATCGGTGCTCTATCTGACATTGTTTACTTTCCAATCGCTTCAATTTAAATAATTTGTCATTGCATCACCTGTGATGCTAACTAGCTACGCCGCAATCGCGGTCATGGCTTTTAATCGTTTTACTTCTTGCGCTAAGGTCGCCAAAAATGTGTCTACTTGTTGTACGGTGTTATGCGCACTTAAGCTCACTCTCACAGCGCCTCTTGCTAGTTCTTCTTCTACGCCCATCGCCAGTAATACATGGCTGGGTTCTGTGCTATCACTCGAGCAGGCTGAGCCACTCGCAACGGCAAACCCGGCTTTGTCTAGCGCGGTGACCAATGTCTCACCTTCAATATGGTGAAAAGCAAAAAAGCTGGTATTCGGTAAACGCTGCGCATTTTCTGCGCCAAATACAGTGGCTTTTAGCTGATGCAATCCTGCTTCTAACTGACTGCGTAACAACGTGGTGTGTGTTTGATAGTCAGCCAATTGTTGCTGTGCAATTGCACATGCCGCACCAAACCCTACAATCGCAGCTACGTTTTCTGTGCCGCTACGTAACCCTTTTTCTTGTCCGCCGCCCAACAGCAACGGTTGTATGTCTACACGTTTATCGAGTACTAAAGCGCCAGCGCCTAATGGGCCGCCAATTTTATGGCTGGACAAGGTCATTGCATGCACACCCAAGTCATAAAAATCCACAGGCACCTTGCCTAACGCTTGTACCGCATCCGTATGCACAAATGCTTTGTGCTGTTTAGCTGCTGCTGTTACTGCAGTCAGTGGTTGCAATGCGCCGGTTTCATTGTTTGCCAGCATCACAGAAATCAATCCTGTCGGGCGTTGCAATAATGCATTCAGGTGTTCTAGGTCTAACTGCCCATGCGGATCGACCTTAATTTTATTTACTTGCCAGCCATTGGTTTGCAATGCCAGTGCCGGGCGAGACACACATGGGTGCTCAATGCTGCTATACAACATTTGGCTTGGTGCTAAATTGCCAGCGATTCCTCGAATTGCAAAATTATTGGCCTCTGTACCACTAGCGGTAAACACCACTTGCGAAGCTTGTACGCCCACGGTCTCAGCAACCTGCGCTCTTGCGTACTCGACTGCGTCGCGTGCATTGCGACCAAATACGTGACGACTGGTCGGGTTGCCATGCTGTGCAGTCATGAACGGCAACATCACTTCCAGCACTTGCGGATGCAGTGCGGCGGTGCTGTTGTGATCAAAATACACAGTATTCATTAAGCGTTTAATGCCTCTGTTGTCGCACATTTGCGTGGTGCAAACACCACTGCGTTTTCACATTGTCCATTTTTACGTTGCATATCCACCATGTCGGCAAGGGTAACGCCAGACAGGTACTCTAAAATCTTGCCATTCAGCGCTGTCCATAAGTCATGTGTCATGCAGCGGCCTTCGTCGTGGCAGTTTTCATTACCGCCACACTGCGTAGCATCAATCAACTCATCCACGGCGGTAATAATGTTAGATACCGAAATCTCGTGATGTGGTTTGGCTAAGCGATAACCGCCACCAGGTCCACGCACACTAGTCACCAAGCCTTGGCGGCGCAAGCGACTAAATAATTGCTCTAAATAAGAGAGCGAAATGCTTTGACGCTCACTAATGCCTGCTAATGTGACTGGCTTGTCCGCCTCGTACAATGCAATGTCTAGCATTGCAGTGACCGCAAATCGTCCTTTTGTTGTCAATCGCATAATATCAATATACCGTTTTAATTAGAGTCTATTTTATAATAACCTACTAATTTAGTCAATTATTATTGGGCTTAGTTCACACCTTCAATGTGTGCTAAAACTGCGAGGCTAGGAAACGTTTGGCTTTTTGGTAGCAAATGCCTGACCCACATCAGTTTCAGATTGCGCATCACTGAGTTTGGCAAGTTCTGCTTTGAGTGCAGTCAATTCAATGTCCTGCTTATTGGCGTGGTCTAGCAAGCTATGAATAGCTTTGGTAATGGGGTCGTTCTCATCGTTGCCGACAGCGTATGCGCTGAAGCCGATTTTTTGCGCTGTATCGTCGCGTTTTTTCTGCTTTTCCTCTTCCAGAATACGTGCTGGGATGCCTACAGCAGTTGCGTTGTCTGGGACATCTTTTACTACTACGGCATTAGACCCGATTTTTGCATTTTTGCCGATCGTAATAGGGCCCAGTACTTTGGCGCCTGCGCCAATCACCACGCCTGTTTCAAGCGTGGGGTGTCGTTTGCCTTTGTTCCATGAAGTGCCGCCTAATGTGACGCCATGATACAGCGTGCAATCATCGCCAATCACAGCGGTTTCACCAATCACTACACCCATGCCGTGATCAATAAACACACGGCGACCGATGGTTGCACCGGGATGAATTTCAATGCCAGTCAGCCATCTGCCAATATGAGACAGCATGCGGCCCAGCCAGTAAAAGCGTTTAGTCCAGAACCAGTGACTAATGCGGTGCATAATCAAGGCATGTACACCGGGATAGGTGGTAAGAATCTCGAAATGCGTACGCGCCGCCGGGTCGCGGTCAAATACAATTGAGATATCTTCTTTTAAGTGATTAAACATAAGTTCACGGCTGAAAAATCAATCCGCTATTATGCCATAAAGTAATAGTTGAATAAATTACTAGGTTAATTAGCGGCATCAATATTTAGTATGTTTTTTTGGGGTCACGCTTAAGGTGAGAATGCCGCGCAATAGATTGACCTCTTCTTTTTCTAAGCGGGTGCGTCCGTATAAGCGGCGTAAACGTTCAAAGAGTTTTTTAGGTGCGCGTGGGTTAATATAGCCAATATGTTCCAGCACTTCGCGCATGTGTTCATAAAAGCGTTCTAGGTCGTCTTGCGTGGCCAGTTCAGCAGTCTTTTCTTGGTAGTGCAGATCGCCTGTAGTGATCGCCATGCGCAGTTCGTAACACATAATTTGCACGGCTTGTGCCAAATTGAGTGAGGTGTATTCCGGGTTGGCGGGAATAGTGGCCAGCATGTGGCAGCGGTTCGCCTCTTCATTGGATAAGCCGCTCATTTCTGTACCAAATACCAGCGCCACTTCTTGATGCGCTGCAATGTCTTTCACTTCGGCAGCCGCTTCACGTACGGTCACAACTTGTTGTGAGAGTGAACGCTGTTTGCCGCTGACGCCAATCACAAATTGGCAATCGGCAATGGCTTCTTCCAGTGTTTGTGTCACCACAGCCGTATCCAATAAATCGGCTGCATTCACTGCTAAAGCATTGGCTTCGCTATCAGGAAAATGCTTAGGCTGTACTAGGTAGAGTCGGCTCAAGCCCATGGTTTTCATGGCGCGTGCGGTCGATCCGATATTGCCCGGATGGCTGGTTTGGCAAAGTACAATCCGTATGTGATTAAAAATGCGATCAGTCAATAGGTCTTCAGTCATAAGTTTTTGGTTAACTTGGGCGTTGGTCAACTAGATATTTGGATAAGCTGGCTTAAATGCTAAAATGCTATTTTACAGTACATCACGCAAAGACCATCAATAATGCATCCCATATTAAATGTTGCGACCAAAGCGGCCAGAGAAGCAGGCAAGATTATTAACCGCGCGTCACAAGACGTAGGTGCGCTCAAAGTGCAAACCAAAGACTACAACGATTTTGTCAGTGAAGTAGACCGTTCGGCCGAAGATGCCATTATCAGCATCTTGAAAGAAGCGTACCCAACGCACGGCTTTTATGGTGAGGAAAGTGGTAAAACCAATGTGGATGCTGAAAGTATTTGGATTATTGATCCTTTAGACGGTACCACTAACTTCTTACATAACTTTCCTTGTTATTGCGTTTCGATTGCGCTGCAAGAACGAGGCGTACTCACACAAGCTGTGATTTATGACCCTGTCCACAATGATTTGTTTACCGCGACAAAAGGCCGTGGCGCGTTTTTAAATGACAAGCGCATTCGTGTGACGAATCGTAGTAAATTGCAAGACGGCTTAATTTCAACAGGTTTCCCATTCAAAGATTTCAGTTATTTAGATACTTATCTAGAAATCTTTAAAGACATGGCCAAAAAAACGGCAGGCTTGCGCCGTCCAGGTTCTGCTGCATTAGATTTGGCCTATGTAGCTGCTGGGTATACCGATGGTTTCTTTGAGATCAACTTATCGCCTTGGGATATCGCTGCGGGTGCGCTATTGGTGCAAGAAGCGGGTGGTATTGTCGGCGATTTTGAAGGCAACGAAAGCTGGTTAAGAACTGGTAATATTGTCGCCGGCAACCCCAAAGTGTTTGGACAAATGTTGCAAGTGATTGCACCACACCTCACAGAACGTATTAAAACACCTACACTTGAGTAGTACGTACGCTTGTGTCGATTGCCCCTGAACCATTAACGCCGCTTGAGCCATTAGAGCCAGCGCAGCAACTCGCACAACACACCCCCATGATGCGCCAATATTTGGCGCTCAAAGCACAACATCCGGATATGTTGCTGTTTTATCGTATGGGGGATTTTTACGAGCTCTTTTTTGATGACGCAGAAAAAGCTTCGCGTCTATTAGGCATTACCTTAACCCGTCGTGGTAGCAGTAATGGCGAGCCGATTAAAATGGCTGGTGTGCCTTATCATGCAGCCGAGCAGTATTTAGCGAAGCTTGCCAAAATGGGCGAAGCAGTGGCAATTTGTGAGCAAGTGGGCGATCCTGCTACCAGCAAAGGCCCGGTGGCGCGTGAGGTTGCGCGTATCCTGACGCCGGGTACGCTGACAGATGCCGCTTTGTTGGATGAAACGCGTGATCAACCATTGCTCAGTATCTATGCGGGTGATGGCGTCATTGGATTGGCAAGGCTAAACCTAGCCTCAGGCGATTTTGTATTGAGTGAGGTTGCTACCGGCCAGTTATCGCAAGAACTAGAGCGCATCCATCCGGCGGAAATCGTATGTGAGGAAACATTTCAGCATGCGGCATTGGCTAACTATAAAGCACTTAAAAAACGTTTGGCGCCTTGGCAGTTTGATTTGGATGCCGCACAACGTACACTTACACAACAACTGAATACCTTGGATCTAGCCGGATTTGGTTGTCATGAAATGCCCGCGGCAATTGCCGCCGCCGGTGCTTTGTTAGACTATGTGAAGCATACACAGCGTACCGCATTGCCACATATCGTTGGTTTGTCGATTGAGCAAACCAGTCAATATGTGCAGCTAGATGCCGCTACCCGCCGTAATCTAGAAATTGATACCACAATCCGAGGCGAAGCCTCACCAACACTGTACTCCCTCCTCAATACCACACAAACTGCCATGGGCGCCAGATTGCTGCGCCACTGGTTACACCATCCGTTGCGAGACAAAACGCATGTGCACATGCGTCACCAAGCGGTTGCTGAGTTATTGCAAACGTATGCGTGGCAACCGCTGCAAGCAAGCTTAAAGCTTGTAGGCGATATTGAGCGCATTACTGCGCGTATCGCGCTGAAGACAGCAAGACCGCGTGATTTGTCCGGCTTACGTGAGAGCTTATTGCAGTTGCCCATGTTGCAAACTGCACTCGCTAATTTGCAATGTACGTTGCTGCAAACCTTGGGCGCAAGCTTGCAGGCACCCAGCGCGGTGGTGGATACTTTAAAAAATGCCATCCGTGAAGCGCCTTCCGTAGTGTTACGCGAGGGCGGAGTGATTGCAGATGGCTACGATGCTGAACTAGATGAGTTGCGCAATCTTCAAACCAACCATGGCGATTTCTTACTCCAGTACGAGGCCGCAGAAAAGGCACGTACCGGGTTACAAAATCTAAAGGTTGAGTTTAATAGTGTGCATGGTTTTTATATTGAAATTAGCCGTGCACAAGCTGAGAATGCGCCCCCAGAATACCGTAGGCGCCAAACGCTCAAAAATGTAGAGCGTTTTATTACCCCTGAGCTTAAAACGTTTGAAGACAAAGTCTTAAGTGCTAATGACAGAGCGCTGGCACGCGAAAAAATGCTATATGAGCAAGTGCTGGAATCCTTGCTACCGCATATTCGCGCGTTGCATATGAATGCAGGTGCGGTGGCCAGTTTGGATGTATTGTGCTGCTTTGCCGAACGCGCGCAAGCATTGCACTATGTGCAGCCTATGTTTACGCAAGAGGCCGGCTTGTCCATCGTCTCAGGGCGACATCCTGTGGTCGAGAGCATCTCACAGCCTTATGTGTCCAACGATGTAACGCTTAGTCCATATCGACAGTTGTTGCTGATTACCGGGCCGAACATGGGCGGTAAATCGACATTTATGCGCCAAACAGCGTTGATTGTATTGATGGCGTATTGCGGCTGCTTTGTACCGGCCAGTGTGGCCAATATCGGTGAGATTGATCGTATTTTCACCCGTATTGGCGCTTCGGATGATCTCGCTGGCGGGCGTTCTACTTTTATGGTGGAAATGACCGAGACGGCGAATATTCTGCACAATGCTACCGAAAAAAGCCTCGTGCTGTTAGATGAGATTGGGCGCGGTACCAGTACGTTTGATGGATTAAGTTTGGCATGGGCAGTGGCAAAACAATTGTTGGATAACAATAAATCACTCACCTTGTTTGCTACGCATTATTTTGAGCTGACGCGCATTGTGGATGATGCCAAACATGCGGCCAATGTGCATCTGGATGCGGTGGAGCATGGTCAAGGCATTGTGTTCTTACATAAGGTAGAAGAGGGCGCTGCGAATCAAAGCTATGGTATTCAAGTAGCGCAGTTAGCGGGTATTCCTAAAAGTGTTGTGCAGCTAGCGAAGCGTAAACTTTTACAATTAGAGAATAATCAAATTGCACAAAATGCGCATCAACCCGATATGTTTACGGCCTTTGAGGAACCGATGCCTGCGGCAATGCATCCAATTGTGACGGAAATTGAGACGCTACAACCAGATGACCTGACGCCTAAACAAGCATTAGAATTGCTGTATCAACTCAAAAAATCATTACATTAAAAAGGACTGCCATGCATAAACCAGCCATTACACAAACGACGATTCACGATGTGCTTGCTAACCGTTGGAGTCCACGTGCATATGATGCCAATAAGCCAGTGTCCCAAACACAAATCATTAGCTTGTTAGAAGCTGCACGTTGGGCGCCTTCTTGTTTTGGAGATCAACCTTGGCGCTTTGTGGTGTGCGATAAAACCACCAACCCAGACGCTTGGAAAAAGGCACTTGATTGCTTGGTGCCAGGTAATCAAACATGGGCACAACACGCACCAGTATTGCTACTGATTTGTGCAAATACCTTGTTTGGACACAACCAAAAACCCAATCGCTGGGCGCCTTATGACACAGGTGCGGCAACAGAAAATCTATGCCTACAAGCAACCGCACTTGGCTTAGCTGCGCATCAGATGGGTGGATTTGATGTTGCGAAAGCGCAAACGGCTTTTGCGGTACCAGAACAATTTACGCTGATGTCTATGGTCACGATTGGGTATGCAGGGTCTGCAGATAGCTTGCCTGAAGATTTGCGTGAACGTGAATTGGCACCAAGAGAGCGTCGCCCATTAGGTGAGTTATTTTTTAATGGGGCATGGGATAAAGCCATCCTCTAATAGATGGTTTTTGTGTATACGGTGCGCAAAAAACCACTTTGAAAACCTGCATTCTCAGTACATAAACTGTCGATTTTCATCATTTTTCGCATTGTCAACGCTGCGTTCGCCTACTTCTGTGTAGGTCTCTGTTAAAATAGACAATTATTTTAAGAAATATTAGGGGTTTTTGGTATGGCTGTGCTCACACTCAATAAAGCAAACTTTAAATCAACCATCGAAAACAATCCGTTTGTGATTGTCGATTTTTGGGCGCCATGGTGTGATCCATGTGTGGCTTTTACCCCAACGTTTGAAGCCGCTGCAGAGAAAAACCCTGATATTGTCTTTGGTATGGTAAACACTGAGACTGACCCTGAAATTTCTGAGTATTTTGAAGTGAATCAAATCCCAGGCATTTTAGTGATTCGTGAGCAAGCTGGCATTCATGCCCAAGTAGGTGAAATTGGTGCGCCAGCTTTTGATGAAATTATCAAATGGGCACGTGAGTTTGACATGACGCCGGTACGTGAGTATTACGCGGCCAATCAAAAATAATCTACGGATACATGTGAATAAAAAAGCCACGCAACTGCGTGGCTTTTTTCTTATATCAACAACTAGAATCCGCCAGTTGTGATGATGCGAAACACATAAAAAGCGCCAATCGCCATCATGATATACATGGGAATGTCGCCTGCTTTTGTTTTTTCAGTTTTAGACGGAGAAGAAGTCCAGCGATTAAAGAGCCAAGCTGCCGCAATAATCACAGGGATCATCAACAAGCCTACGGTTGACTCAAACAGGCTGCCGATCCAAGATTTGACGACACTACCATCTTTAAATAGCTCAATACCAAGACCTATCAGCCCAATCACCATCAGTAGAAATGAGATGATGGAACCTGCTGTGCCGACTTTGCTATTCGGGTTTATTTTGGCGTTTTTAGCGTACTTGTTCGGATCCATAGATGTGCCTCAGCAAAGTCTTACGTTAATTTTGTGCCAAATACTTAGCAGGATCAACGGATTTACCCTGCTGTCTAATTTCAAAGTGTAACTTCACCGTATTACTGTCGGTATTGCCCATTTCTGCAATTTTTTGGCCAGCGGTCACCTGCTGACCTTCTTTTACCAACAGCTTATTATTATGCGCGTAGACCGATAAAAAGGTTTTATTATGTTTGATGATGATGAGTTTGCCATAGCCGCGTAAATCAGAGCCACTATAAATCACTTTGCCGCCGCTGGCTGCCACAATGGCTTGGCCTGCAGTACCGGCAATATCAATGCCCTTATTAGAGGCTTCGTTAAAACTTGCTATCACTTTGCCGTTGGTTGGCCAAGACCAGGTCACTGCATCGTCGCCCGTTACTTTGCTCTCGGTAGGCTTGGTTGCAGCTGTGTCAGTGGCACTGGGTTTTACAGCTGGCGCAGGCTCTGTACCTTTGGGTGAGGCGCGATTAAGCGCTTCTATGCTATACGGTTCACGCATCGCCTTGGGTTGGTTAAGGATAGGCGTCACCGCTGGTGCTGTTGGTTTGGTTTCGGCAACCGGCTCAGTTTTAATGGGGGTGACCACTACACCATTTTCAGTCGTACTCACATTTTTCTCTGCATTGCCGTTGCTCGGCAAGATCAATTTTTGACCGACTCTAATAGGGTAAGGTGGTGTCAAATTATTGGCGCTGGCAATGTCTTTATAGTCGTAACCAAACTCCAACCCAATCGCATAGAGGGTGTCGCCTTTTTTGACGGTATAGCTATTTGGGCGCCAATCACTACCGGTAGGCTCTTTTGCGACGGGCGCGCTTTGTTTATTGGCAGAGGTGTCACGATCGATGACGGGTGCGGGTGGAATGCCTGCACAAGCGATTAAAGTCAGTGTGAGTATAACGAGTAGAGATTTTTGTAGCATGAGACTTTATGTACTTGTACCACCTAGAAGGGGAACAAATTTGACCGCTTCTAGTTTGGTTTGTTTAAATTCGGTAGGGGTGCGTTCAATCAGGTAAAGGGTTTGCGTGGTGGTGCCAACAGGAATAACCAAGCGGCCGCCCATGGCGAGTTGTGCCAATAACTCTTCAGGAATATGGCTAGCGGCGGCGGTGACAATGATGCCATTGAATGGCGCATAGTCAGTGAGGCCGATACTACCGTCCGCGTGATCCAGTTTGACATTGGTGCATTTGAGCGTGCGCAAATGACTGCGTGCTTTCATCACCAATGGGCGAATACGCTCCAGCGAAAATACCTCATTGGATACTTTGGACAGCACTGCAGTTTGATAGCCACATCCGGTACCAATCTCTAATACTTTATTGAGTGGCCCGCCATTGCGTAGCACCTCTGTCATGCGCGCCACAATATAAGGTTGTGAAATGGTTTGACCAAAACCAATCGGCAAGGAAACATCTTCATACGCACGGATAGACAAGGCCTCATCCACAAAAATATGTCTTGGAATCTCACCAATGGCCGAGAGTACGACTTCATCTTTAATGCCTTGCTCACGCAGGCGAGTCAGCATGCGATCACGTGTTCGCAATGAGGTCATGCCAATGCCAGATTTAGTTGTAGGCCTGAGTAATGCCATGGTAATTACTTCTGTATCCAATCGTTGAGTGCTGCAAGTTGCGTATGTTTGGTTAAATCTACTTGAATAGGCGAAATAGACACTTGCTGATGTGCAATGGCGTGAAAATCCGTACCTTCACCACCATCATTGGGTTGTCCGGCAGCGCCTACCCAATAGACAGTTTCCCCACGTGGTGTTTTAAGTTGTATTACTGGCTCAGCCTTATGGCGCTTGCCTAGGCGAGTGATTACACGCCCTTTAATCTCATCATAAGGCAGATCCGGCACATTGATGTTAAGCAATGTGGGTGAAGTCAGTGGTGTCTTGGCATAATGCTGCACCAGTTCTACTGTAATGCGTGCAGCTGTTTCAAAGTGGATAGCGTTATGCTGCGACATCGAAATGGCAAAAGAAGGAATGCCCAGCAAATAGCCTTCCATGGCGGCTGCGACGGTACCGGAGTAAATCGTGTCGTCCCCCATATTGGCGCCATCATTGATGCCGCTGATGACCATATCCGGCATCTCATCCATCAAGCCGGTTAAGGCAATGTGCACACAGTCAGTAGGGGTGCCATTGACGTAGTAAAAATTATGACTGGTTTTGCGTACACTCAGTGGGCGATCTAAGGTCAGCGAATTGCTGGCACCACTGCGGTTACGCTCGGGAGCCACTACGGTAATGTCGGCAATCTTGGCTAGGTGTGAAGCAAGGACGCTAAGGCCAGGCGCAAAGTAGCCGTCGTCATTAGAAATTAAAATTCGCATGCATTAATTATAATGGTTTTAAGCAGCTTGTCAGCGGGCAAATCACTTAAGGAAGCAAGAAATAAGTGGCTGCGCGGGTAAATTGCTGCGTTGCACGCTACTCGCAACCTCGCTGTATACTGCATACTATCTCGGTTTCTGCGTTCCGTGCGCCTTGCACTTTCCCCGCTCGCCGGTTATTTCTTGCTTCCTAAGCTTTTGTTTGAATGGTTTTTTATCCATTTTGCATAGAAAATAGCGCATCCAAAAAAAACGAGACTCAGAATGATCTCCAAACCAGCCAGCTTTGCCGATAAGCCATGCTCTGACCATGCTCTGACGGTGCCTTCGGTAAAGTAAAGCAAAATGAGCATGCTGGCCCATTGAAAGGTATAGCGCTTGCCTCTCAAAATGCCAAACAAAGGTACTAGGAGCGGCAGCACTTTAAGCACAAGCATGCTGCCGCCTGTTTTTAGCGGCGCTAGCCAAAGCTCCCAAGCCACACACAGCATAATTAGGGCGATTAAGCTGACGCTCGCCCCTAGATGAAGTAGGCGTATCATGTGCGGCACGCTTTAGCCATGGCCACCAGCGCAGTTCTTGCTTCTTCTGCATTGGTGATAGGTGTTTCAAAATCAAAGCGTAAACGTTGTGCGGTTTTGGTATGCGCCCGCACATCAAAGCCAAAGGTGTCTATACCAATCATCTCTGCTGAATTGGCGTGAACATCATGGTAGTGCTGGCAATAGGCCAATAGGTTGTGTGCGTGGTCGTGGTTCATGTGTTCAATAATGCTCTGCTCTTCAATCATCAGTGGATGCGTGGGTAATTGCATGTCAGTTCCATGCATCCAGCCCATTTTGCCAAAGCCGGCAATATAGCGCGCTTGCGTGATGTACAGCGTATAAAACGTAAAGTCATGCATATCAAAATACTGTTCAGCTTGCGGCAGATAGCGTAAATAACGTTCACGCATCAGTGGGTTCTGCTTATCGGTTTGCTCGGCCTTGGCCAATAATGTTAGGCGTGCATTGGCTTGCAAGTCTTCGGCGCCGGCAAATACCAACAAAGAAACATGCGCATTGTGCGAGATATTTTTGGTGTGCTCGGCAATACTGCTAATCAAAATAGTCGGCATGCCTTGGTGATTGAGCACAAATGGCGCAACAGAGCCAAAAGGGTAACCTGTAAACTTGGCAGAATGCGTAGAGAGAATGCCGGAGTGGGTGCTAAATAAAAACCGCTGCGCTTCTAGGGTGAGTGACATATATAGGCTAACTCAGTTTTAACGCCGTTTCGGCCAAACGCTTACCCAACGCAATGCACAACTTACGTTCATCATCCGATATCGGGCGGTCATCCATACTGCCGCCAATATGGCTGGCACCATACGGTGTGCCACCTGTAGTGGTTGTGCTGAGTTGCGGCTCGGAATAAGGCAGACCAGTAATCAGCATACCGTGGTGTAGTAAAGGCAACATCATGGAGATTAAGGTGGTTTCATTGCCGCCATGCATAGAGCCGCTGGAGGTGAATACTGCGGCTGGTTTGCCGATCAGTGCGCCTTTTAGCCATAAGCCAGCAGTGCCGTCTAAAAAGTATTTCATCGGCGCTGCCATATTGCCAAAGCGGGTAGGGCTACCTAGTGCTAATCCTGCGCAAGCTTCCAGGTCAGCTAGCTCAGCATAAGGTGCACCGCTGGTAGGAATATCCGGCTCTGTAGCTTCATGGTTGGCCGATACTTTAGGCACCGTGCGTACACGCGCTTTTGCGCCGTTAACGCTTTCCACGCCACGGGCAATCAGCTGCGCCATGTCACGTACGGCGCCACCTTGAGAGTAATACAACACTAGAATTTCTATCATGCACACTACTTTCTATCATGCTTTTTTCTATGATACTTTTGGATTGCGTTAGTCAAAGTCGAAACTATACACAACATCCAGCGCGTTTTCAGAGCCGGCTTTGGTTTCTATGGCCACTCTGCGCGTCAGCTGATAAGTGAGTTTAGCCACATTCAGTAAGCCAAACAAACTCTTTTCATAACCAATTACTAATTTACGATTAATGCGCTTACCGATGTTAACACTGTAGTTGGTGGCGTTGGTGCCTTTGACATCCAAGCTGTCAAATCCAACGATACCTGCAATCTTGGATTGTAACGGTACTGAGTCTCCTTGCGATAAGAGTGCACCTGCGGCCACTGAAAGCAACGCGAGTTCGCTACTGCCTGCTTCTGACATGGGGCGGCCAAGCACTAAGAGTGAAAGCTTGTCATCGTTACTGGTCTCCGGGTCCGAGACTAATTTCAGTTCTGGAGACTGGATATCGCCTGTGAGCTTCACGCCTACTTTGGTCGGCTCTAAATTGCGCATCGCTACAATGTTTAGGCCCGCGTTGGAAATAGGGCCGCTGAAGTTGATTTGCCCGGTTTCAATGTCTAATAATTGCCCGTAAGCCAAGTAGGTGCCATTGACTTCAAGCGCACCAAACGCCTGTAATTGCTGTAGATTGCCTGAGAGCTTCACTTGTCCGCTGAGTGCGCCGTTAAGGCCTTGTCCCCGCAGTAAAAAGTGATGTGCTTCATCGTAGGGCGCAGTTGGCTTACGCCCAAAATCAATGTTTAGCGCATCCAATACAAGTGCAATATTGGTCGGATTCTCTTCGGTTTGTTTGCCTAAAATGATGATATCGTCATCCAAGATAGGCTTGCCTGCTTTGGGCAATTCAAATAGCCCGTTGTGCACTTTAAATTGCCCGCTAATCAGCGCACGCCCACTTGCCAATTGCATATCGCCTTCACCACTCAGCACGATAAAGCGGTCTGTGCGCGATAACGCAGTAAAGCGATTGGCCTGCACCTGCAGATTGAGCTGCGCCGGGTTTTTGAACAGATTGGCTTGCCCCTGCGCGCGTAATGTGCCTGATTTTCCTTCAAAATCCAGTTGGGTGATGGTGAGTGTTTCCTTGGCAAAGCTTGCATTGAGTGTGCCGTTGTTAAGTAACACCCCTTGGCTAGGGATTTGTACAGCTAAATGCTCGCCACGCAAATAGCCGTCTAATTCTGGCGCAGCTAACGTGCCATGGCCATCCAGTTTCAAATTCAACTGCCCATCCAAGGTGGTGCTCGCATCATGCAAGGCTAGCCAATTCAGGTGCTGTAAGTTTGCCTCTACATGCAATGCCAATGGTGCGCTTCGGTTGAGTGCAAAGCCATGTGCAGTGCTAGTGAAGGTTGTGGCGGCACTGGCCTGAATGTTCCCGGCATGCTGTGATTCTATTGTGGCGCTGGCATTGAGCTGATTATTCACAATCTTGGATTGTAGGTGGATGGTACTCAACCCTAAGTTTTGTTTGGTTTTTTGAATTACATCATGCAATGTAATGTCGCCATCTGCACGTGTAAGCGTCATATCTGCGTTGATTTGTTCGGCAATATCAACGTTCCATGCCCCGTTAAGCGTCAGACTTTGTTCTACATTGGGATTGGTCAACCCAAGGTAATCTTGTAATGCTTTGACTGGCAGTTGCTCAATGCGGCCCTGCGTATTGAAGCGCGCTTTTAGGGCAGGACTGTTGGCTGTTGCCGTCTGCGCCGAAAGGTAGTGCAAAGCGTCGAGCTGTATCGTGCCTTCTTGCACTTTGAGTTGCATTTGCTGCATTGCAAAGCCGGTCTCTGCGCTATAACGCATAGGCGCAGGCTGCGCTAGACGTATGGAGGTTTGGTCACGACTAGTGAGCTTGCTTAACGTGCCTTGCCAACCTTGTGCTGATATTCCGCCTTCGATCACGCTATCTAAACCAAATGTTGCTTGCTGCGTGTCTGTATTCTCTGTGGAGAGTGTTAGCGTATGTTTGGCCAAGCTGCCATTCAGTGTTATCTGCGCGTTAATAGCATGGGTAGCTGCATCTGCTGAGGCGCCTTTGTGTAGCCCAGTGATGGTAATTTTGTTGTCTAAAGGCGCCTGCGCTATGGTAGAGAACTGACCTTGCGCCTGCACACTGCCAATCTGTATTGCATCTGGAAGACGAAGTTTTTCAGCCTGCAACTGGTAATGCGTTTGATAGTCATCACCACTGTGTGTGAGTTCGCCTTGACTGCTGATTTTTCCGGAGAGACCCGTCATAACTTGGCTGAGACTCGGCCAGTTGGCTTGCCAACGCAGCGTGTTATGCGATGGGTCATTGGCATTCAAACCACCTTCTACATGCAGGGTGTTACTGGCTAATTGTGCATCAAGATTGAGTGATGAAAGTACAAAATCCACGAGCGTCGCTTCTGCATTCAGGATGAGCGGATGCTGCTGTAATTGGCTGTCGTGCGCCTGCAATAACACTTTGAGTGGTTGTTGACCACTCAACATGCCATCCGCAGTGAGTGAAAGATTGAGTTGGCCGCTCAGTTGCGGGTGGATATGCGCGGCATTTAATGCTTGCAATGCAACCTCTAAATGCGCTGGCATCTGATCCTGCAAGCTAATGTCTGCAGTCAGTTTGATGAGATTGTCATGATGCAGATTGAGATCGGCCGGAACGATGGCAAAACCACTGTTTTCGGGCTGGTAAAGATGGTGTGCAGTGACGTGAATTTGCGCTAAGTCTCCGCTGATATTGGCTTTGAGCTGATAAGGCGTGCTGGCTTGTGTGTTCTGCGCACTCAGCCAGCCATTGAGTGCAAACGGCTTTTTATTCACCATGTCTACTGCGGTATGTAATTGCCCCCATGGGCTTTCTGAGACTTGTAACTCAAGCGCAAGGCTTTGGTCGTTAGCGTGTAGATTGAATTGAATCTGCTTGAGTGTTTGCGATTCGTCCGCTTGTAAAATCGTCAACTCATCGATCAGCCCCTGTTGCAATTGAATAGGTAAGGGCAATGCAATATTGGCAGGAAGTGTATTGGAAGTTGATGGATTGGCTGCTTTAGGTGATGGCTTAAACGTCAGACTGGCGCGTTTGGCATGAAACCGCGAGACCGTGAGCTCGCCAGCAGTATTTAAGCTGATTGATAGATTGGAGTCGATACGATCGACTCGCAGAATAGCGTTGCCCAAATCCATTTCAAGCGCACTGAGGTTGGAATACACCAGTAAGTTGGCTGCCAGTACCATTTGTGGCGTGATGATGAGCGACAGGCACAGCGCAGATACGCTGCATGTGCGCAACAACGCGTAAAGCATAAGCGGCCAGCGCGAACGCGATTGCAAGTGTGGTATACGTAAATTCATTTATTAAAAACTCACACCTAAATTAAAGTGCAGCCGATAGTCTTTGGTTTCTTCACCATAGGCGATATCGGCACCCACCGGGCCCACCGGACTTTTCCAGCGCACCCCAAAACCATAACCATATGCAGGTTTGTAATCATGCCAACTGTTGGCGGCATTACCAAAATCTACAAACGCTGCGGCGCCCCAGGATGAGGTAAACCACTGCACTAGCTCGGTGCTGCCGGTAAGCAGTACGCGCCCGCCCAGTATGGCATCGCCATCTTTTACGCCCAATGCCTGGAACGCATAGCCACGTACGGATTGATCGCCACCAGCACGAAACAAATAAGTCGCAGGTACGCTGTCAGAACCTGTGACCACGCCAATCTCTAACCGACCTAAAAACTGTGTATTTTGGCCCAGCGGATAAAAGCCTTGTAACTTGGCTTGTGATTGTAAGAATCGCCCATCAGATAAGCGTTCGATTGGCGCCATCTGAAACTGCGAGCTAAAAATCACCCCTTTGGTCGGAATCAGGTCATGGTCTAAACGCCGCAGGCTTAAGCCATAAGCAAACGTAGCGGCTTTGTTAAACTCTGTAGATTCACCATCAATAGACAGAAATTCGTACAGCAAGTTGGCACCGATAAACTGCTCAAAGTTACGATCGCCCCAGCTACGCTTGACGCCATTATTAACGGCCGTTGTGATTTGGCCTTCTACATTGGTACGTACCAAGCTGTTGTTAATGCTGTCGCGGTAGCCACTGGCATCCGTCATGAGCTTGATGCTGGAAGTGGCTGCTTGCAGCCGCTGTTCAAGCCGCAATGAGGTATCCCACAATAAGCCGCGCTCAAATAAGTTACGGTCTGTGTAGTTTAAAACCACGCGTGCACCGGTGTTAGTGCTTGCACCCACGCCAATGCTCACACTTTCTTGTTCACGCTCTTGCACATTCACCACCACATCGGCTAACCCATCTTGGTTAGGCTTCTGAGTGGTTGCGCTGACAGTCACCCGATTAAACTTACCGGTTTCTTGTAAGGTGTTTTGAAGTTTGAGCAGTGTACTTTGACTATATGGCATGCCCGACTCAATGGGATTGAGATTACGCACCAGCGATTCCGGATAATGATGAAGACCTTCAATGACCAAATTACCCAAATGTATACCAATCCCGCTATCGACAGTTAAATTGAGTTTGGCTTGATGCGTTTCTGGGTCGATGATGGCTTGGCTAGATTCAATCTTGGCATTGGGGTAGCGTTCTCCCAGCATGGCAGTCAGTAATGCGCGCTTGGCTTCTGACCAACCTTGCTGTGTAAATGGTGTGCTTTTGGGTAACAACCAGCCTTGCGTTAATGTGGTGGATGATGGGGATTGCTCTGCCGGCGCATGCGCAATTTCACCTTTGAATATCAGGCTAACCTCTTGCACCTGTGTTCTTGGGTTGGGGGTAATCACAAAAACCGCTTCATTCGTATCTTGCGTTGGCGAGGATTCGATGTTTACCTCTGCTGAAAAATACCCCTCTGTTTCCAGTAACTCTTTGATCTCTTTAGGTGCTTCTTGCACAAGTCGCAGCCATTCCGCCTGATTTAACCGTGTGTTTTCTAATGCCTCATGAATCGTCAAATGCGTTTTGAGCAAGTCTTGCAGGGCGTCTGTATCTATTGTTTGGTCAGGCGCCAGTGAGATTTTGAAGGTGGTTGCGTATGGTGAGTTTTTTTTGATGTGCAGCAGTGTGCTGGTGTCAGCAAGGCTGACGGATGTGCTGCATAAGCAAAATACGCACAACAGTAATCGCACGCCAGCACGTAATAGCGCCCAACGATGCTTTAAATACTGAAAATACTGAATGTGCGTGATTAAAACGATAGGCTTCACACCTTAAAAACAATTAGGAAGTTATGAAACAGATTATTTTTTCTGTTTATTTCTAAGCAGCAAATGGGTTTGGTGCTTTTCTATATCAAACAGTTCAATGGCTTTTGCTAAATCAGCCAGCTTTGCATAGCCATAATTGCGTGGGTCAAAATCCGGGGCATTTTTGATGATGTTACTGCCGACCCCACCAAGATTCGCCCATCCATCTTCGTTTGAAGCCGCATCTATTGCAACTTGGAACAGGCTAATCAGCTTAGGGTCTTGACGTAATTTATGACTAGGTATTTTAGTGGATTCTTTTTCCGCACTTTCTGCAATCGAGAACACTTCTGTGTAGATGAAGCGATCGCAGGCAGCCACGAATGGCATGGGTGTTTTCTTCTCGCCAAATCCGTACACTCGCTTCCCTGATTCGCGAATGCGAGATGCTAAACGCGTAAAGTCACTGTCGCTTGATACAATACAGAAGCCATCAAACTTTTCGGTGTACAACAAATCCATGGCATCTATAATCATGGCACTATCCGTAGCATTTTTGCCTGTTGTGTACCTAAACTGCTGTATCGGTTGGATAGAGTGATTGAGTAAAACAGTTTTCCACTGACCTAAATTCGGCGTGGTCCAATCCCCGTAAATTCTCTTGACGCTTGCAACACCAAACTTTGCAATCTCTGAAAGTAAACCCTCAATAATAGATGCTTGTGCGTTGTCTGCATCAATAAGGACAGCAAGCGTAGCATTTGCTTCAGTGATGATTGCCATTACATTTTCTTTACTAACTCAGTAGCTTTGCCTATGTAGTTGGCTGGCGTGAGTGCCAATAAGTTTGATTTTGCCTCTGCTGGAATGTCGAGCGTTTGAATAAATGCATGTAATGACGCTTGATTGATGCCGCCTTTACCACGTGTGAGTTCTTTTAATTGCTCATACGGATTCTCAATGCCGTAACGGCGCATCACGGTTTGGATAGGTTCCGCCAAGACTTCCCAGCTATTGTTCAGGTCTTCATCTAGGCGTTGAATATTCACCTCTAATTTGTTTAAACCGCGTAGGCAAGAATCATAACCGAGTAAGGTGTAGCCAAAGCCCACACCCATATTTCTCAATACGGTCGAGTCGGTTAAGTCACGCTGCCAGCGCGAGATGGGTAGTTTTTCTGCCATATGGCGCAGAATGGCGTTGGCCATCCCCAAGTTGCCCTCGGAGTTTTCAAAGTCAATCGGGTTAACTTTGTGCGGCATGGTAGATGAACCAATCTCTCCCGCTTTTACTTTTTGTTTAAAGTAACCTACAGAAATGTAACCCCAAATGTCGCGATTCAAATCAATCAAAATGGTGTTGATGCGGGCGAGTGTGTCGTACAACTCAGCCATATAGTCATGCGGTTCAATCTGAATGGTCAGCGGGTTATAGGTTAATCCTAATGACTCCACAAATTGTTTGGCAAAACTTTCCCAGTCAAACTCAGGGTAGGCGGATAAATGTGCGTTGAAGTTACCCACCGCACCATTGATTTTGCCTAAGATTTCGTTGTTTTTTAATTGTGTTTGCTGACGTTTTAATCGGTACACCACATTGGCTAACTCTTTACCAAGTGTAGTTGGGCTAGCGGTTTGGCCATGCGTGCGTGAGAGCATGGGGGTTGCTGCTAATTCGTTCGCCAATGTAGTCAAACGTGTAATCAATTGGTCTAAAAACGGCAGCATCACACTATCGCGTGCGTGTTTGAGCATTAAGCCGTGCGATAGATTGTTGATGTCTTCTGAAGTGCAGGCAAAGTGAATAAATTCACTGGCTTTTTTGACTTCTGGATTGCCATCGAATTTTTCTTTGAGCCAATATTCTAGGGCTTTTACATCGTGGTTAGTGCGCGCTTCAATCGCCTTTACTTGTGCGGCATCTGCTTCGCTAAAGTTTACAATGGCAGCATCTAGCTCTTTGATGGTATCAGCGCTAAATGGCGCAATCTCTTTAAGCGCTGCTGTTGCACTCAAGGCTTTGAGCCATGCAATTTCTACCCAAGTGCGATGTTTAATGAGTGCGTATTCACTAAAATACGGGCGCAAAGCGTCTAATTTGGGTTGATAACGGCCATCAAGTGGGGAGAGTGCATTTAAAGTGGTGAGTGACATAACACGTAACTAACGATTTCGGAAAACCGTTATTTTACATGAATTTGCCACTGAACATGTCGGATGAAAGAAATGCTTGCGCGCTGGATTACCCAAACACATTGGATTGCAATAGCAGCTTAGCTACCGCTAGCAGCTCGTCTTTGCTCGCGCCGCTCTTGGCTTGTACCGACATGCCTTGTTGTACGGTGGTCACCAACTTAGCAAGCGCCGTACTGTCTGTACGCATGTTGAGATCGCCTTGCACTTTGGCTAAATCAAAGCGTTTGGCAAAGGCGGCTTCTAAATTTTTTCTATGGTCGGCTAACAGTGCGTGGATTGTATTCGCATCTTCGCTACACGCCAGCGCGCCTTGTACGATCAAACAGCCTTTAGGTGTATCTGGATTGGTCAATAGTCTGGCAGCATGTGTCAAGAACGCTTCAACGGCTTGTTTGGCAGTAGGGGCATTTAACGCCTCTGGCAATACACGCACATGCTGTTGTGCATATTTGGCTAATGCCTTTTTAAACAGAGCCTCTTTATTGCCAAACGCTGAGTAGATGCTCGGTTTATTAATGCCAAGCGCTACTGTCAGGTCGGCCATCGAAGTACCCTCATACCCTTGCGCCCAGAACACATTCAATGCTGCTTCCAGAGCCACCTCGTGATTAAACTCACTCGGGCGTCCGCGCGGTTTGCTTACTTTGTCTTGTGTTTGATTGCTCAATTGAATGGATATCCACTGTCATATTTATTATATTGTACCACTTGGTAAAAATATTTGTTGACGCCCGAATGAAATTCATTCATTATTTATTTACTGTTTGGTAAATAATATAGGATATGAACATGGAAAACACAAAAAAAGTAGCATTTATCTCTGGCGCTAACCGTGGCATTGGGTTTGAAACCGCTAAAAATTTGGCGGCATCTGGCGTAACAGTAGTGTTGGGTGCGCGTGATGTAGAAAAAGGGCTGGCTGCTGCAAAGCAGTTGCAAGCGCTGGGGTACGAAGCAACTGCGGTGCAGTACGATGCAGATCTAGCGCACACCATTGATGCGGTACATGACAATCTGCAACAGCATTATGGCAAGTTGGATATTTTGGTGAATAATGCGGGTATTAGTGAAGAGCAACTAATGGGCGATAACAACAGTAGCAAAGTTAGTCTGGAAGTATTGCAGCATACTTTTCATGTGAATTTGTTTGCGGTGATTGCGTTAACGCAAAAACTATTGCCATTGATACAGCGCTCAGCCGCCGGCCGTATTGTTAACTTATCCAGCATTTTAGGCTCACTCACTCTGCATAGCATGGAAAACTCTCCAATTGATCCCGCTAAATCATTCGCATACAACGCCTCTAAAACAGCGCTCAATGCTTATACTGTACATTTGGCACACGCATTAAAAGGAACGGCTATTAAAGTCAATTCAGCGCATCCAGGTTGGGTAAAAACAGAACTGGGTGGCGATAGTGCACCGATGGAAGTCGAAGACAGTTACAAAACCAGTGTTGCCTTGGCATTGCTGGCAGCAGATGGCCCAACAGGTGGCTTCTTTCACCAAGGTGAAGGCTTGCCGTGGTAAGGGTTAGATTGTAGTGGTGGATACCGGGCTGGGCAGCTTTTGCTCTGTCTAGTGTTCGCTAGCTAGGTATCCTGCCATTGTGAGACAGTCTGCAAAATGTGGTCTAACTCGCGCACCAAGGCATCTACTATGCTTGGGTCAAAATGTTTGCCACGCTGTTCTTTGAAAAAATCCATGGTTTTGTCCACAGGCCACGCTTCTTTATAGGGGCGCTTGTTGGTTAGTGCGTCAAACACATCAGCCACCGCCACAATACGGCCTTCGATAGGAATTGCTTCACCTTTGATGCCGGCTGGGTAGCCAGTGCCATCCCATTTTTCATGGTGATGCAACGCGACAGAATGTGCGAGTTTGATGAGCTCTGAGTTTGTATTCGCCAAAATTTCAGCGCCAATCAGTGGGTGTTGCTGCATGATGCGCATCTCCTCGTCATCTAAGCGACCTGGCTTGAGTAAGATATGGTCGGGGATGCCGATTTTGCCAATGTCATGCATGGGTGCGGCTTGTAATAACTTATCGGCAAAGTCTTCATTAAAGCCTAATGCCAGTGCCAGTATTTTTGATATGTGGCTCATACGCATCACATGCATACCGGTTTCGTTGTCTTTATATTCGGCAGCGCGTCCTAGCCTTTGAATGAGCTGCAGATGTGTCTTTTTCAGTTCCTCGGCACGGACTAGCGAAAGATGGGTGCGCACGCGTGCCTTCACAATAGCCGGTGTAATAGGTTTGGTAATGTAATCCACAGCACCACACGCAAAGCCTTTAGTTTCGTCTACTTCGTCTTTCAGTGCAGTGACAAAAATCACCGGGATAGATTGGGTGCTAGCGGTTAACTTCAGTTGTTGGCAGACCTCATACCCGGTTATTTCCGGCATCATGACATCTAGCAAAATCAGGTCAGGCAATTCACGCGCGGCAAGCTCAAGTGCATCAGCGCCATTTTTGGCAAAACTCAGACGATAGTCTTGCTGTAATACTTGTTTCAGTACTTTGAGATTAGTGGGCTCATCGTCAACGATCAGCACTCTTGGTTGGAGTATTGCAGGATGTGTCATCAGTGTGCTCCGCTTTGAATTTGCGATTGCAACTGCACGATATGTGTTGCCGCCAGTTCAAATTCAAAGTCGTTAAAGGCATTCAAAATAAGTTGGATAGTAGGTTGGTATATAGCCGGCGCCATTGTGGAGACTGCTTGCATGCGTTTGTCATCTAATTCAGCGAGTTGAGCCGCTTGTGCCAGCGCTGTTAATTGTGTCTGCAGCATAGGGATATCATAGGCTGCTGCATCTGCTTGCATCATGCTTGCAGGAGTTGTTGCTGGTTGTGCCGCTAGCCATGTGCGCAATGTGTGCCAAGCTGTAGAAATGTGATGCAACGTATCGGTTGCGCTGACCAAATCTCCGGCCATGGCTTGTTTTTCTAGTATGGCGAAATGTGCATACAGTGCGGGCAGTGCCAGATTGCCGCAAATACCTTTGCTTGCATGCGCCAAGCCAGCAAGTTGCTGAGGGTTCTGCTGCTCAAGCGTGCTATCTAAACGCGCCATTTGCAGTGGAATGTCGGCGACGATGCGCGCTAACTCTTGAAAATAAAGCGGTTTATTGCCCCATAAAGCCAGCCCTTTTTCCAAGTCTATGGTGTCATTTTTTGTATGCAGTTGTAGGCTTGGCGGAGTATCCGCGCCAGTGGAAGTATGTCCGTTGAGTACGCGTATCATCTCACGGGTAAGCGCATCAATATCAACAGGTTTGCTTGCAAAGCCATCCATGCCAGCCTTGTAAGCGGCAGTGCGGTCTTCTTGCAACACGCTGGCTGTCAGTGCAATGATGGGTGTGCGTGCAAGCTGCTGCGCCGTTTCAATGGTTCGGATCTGTGTTGCAGCACCCAAGCCATCTAACTGAGGCATTTGCACATCCATCAGAATCAAATCGAATGGTTGCTGATTAAAGTACTGCACCGCTTCAATCCCATTGCTAGCGGTTGTAATGTGATGACCATCTCTGCCCAGCAAAATGCTGATCAAATCCAGGTTTTGGCGAATGTCGTCCGCCACAAGGATACGTAGGGCAGGCAATGCATAGGCTTGATGCTTTGTTTTTTCTATTTGGACTGTGCCAAGTTGCAACGGCAGAATCATGGTAAAACAGCTGCCAGAGCCAATCTCGCTTTTTGCCACTAAGTGCCCGCCCATCAGTTCCACTAGCTGTTTGCTGATGGTGGTCCCTAATCCTGTGCCACCAAATTTACGGCTCATGGATGAGTCTGCTTGTGTGAATGGTTCAAAAATCACATCTAAGCGATTTTGAGGAATGCCAATGCCGCTATCCATGACGGCAAACGATACTTGCTGGTGATCCAATTGGGTGACGACCAGCTTAACATGGCCTTGTTCGGTAAACTTGATCGCATTGCCAAGCAGGTTCATCAATACCTGGCGGATACGATCGGGTGCACCCACATAATATGGAGCAACGTTTGGGGCCAATTCGAGTTGCAGCTCTAAATATTTACGTCGGGCTTGCACCCACAGCGTAGAAATAATGCTATCGAGTAACTCATGTAGAGAGAAATCTACGATTTCCAGCTCCAGTTTGCCTTTTTCCAGCTTCGCACTGTCCAGAATATCGTTCAGTAAATGCAACAATGATTTTGCCGAGCTGTTAATGGTATGCATGTACCGTCGTTGCTCATCTTGCATGTTGGTGTCCATCATGATTTCGCTGAAACCGATAACTGCATTCATGGGGGTGCGAATCTCATGGCTCATGTTGGCTAGAAAAGTGGCCTTGGCGCTGGCAGCTTGCTCGGCTTTGTATTTGGCCTCTTTTAGGTCGTTTTCCATACGGATACGCGCACTGATATCAATCATGAACATCAATACTTTGCTGGGCTTACCATCCGCATTTAAAATTGGGCTGTAGGAAGCATGAATCCAAAGCTCGGAGCCATTTTTACCGAGGCGTTTGAATTCGCCTTGCACAAATTCGCCTCCGTTCAGCGCTTGCCATTTATTACGATAGCGTTCAGACGCTGCATCTTGCGCAGAGCAAAAAATGGAGTGGTGTCGGCCTATGATCTCGTGTTTTTCGTAGCCTAAAAGCGTTAAGAACCTAGGATTAGCGTCTAGGATCATGCCATCCAACGTAAATTCGGCGACGCTGGTCGATTGATTGATGGCACGCGCGATACTTTCAAACTCTGCATTTTTGAGTTTGTTTTCGGTCACATCCAAAATCACGCCATCCAGCATTTGCACAGCACCCGTTTTATCACGAATCGCACAACCCACTTCAGAGACCCACTTTTCACGGCCATCTCGGTGACGAATGCGATATTCGATGGCATAGTGCTCGCCTTTGGCTAGTGCTTCCTCTACTTCTGTGGCGATGCGTGTGGAATCATCAGAATGGGTAAATGAACTGAATGACAGCTTGTTTTTCAAGAAATCTTCAGCCGTCCAACCGGTAAGATCTTTCACTGACTCGCTAATCAGCAACATTTTCCAGTCTTGGTTATACAGGCAGCGGAAGGTAACGCCGGGAATATTTGACATCAATGAACGTAATTGTTCGTCACGTTCCCGCACTGCGGTTTTCATGGCATTACGTTGTGTTAAGTCGGTGATGAATCCAACAATCACCGTTTCACCAGGAATATCAGCTTTGCCAATTGCTAAGCGCATGGGGAAAGTTGAACCGTCTTTGCGTACCCCGGTAACCTCGCGTCCAACCCCTAAGATTTTGGCTTGTCCATTCTTACCAAAATTTTTTAAAAAATGGTTATGGCGCACACTGTATGCTTTGGGCATCAGGATAGTTGTGTCTTTACCCAGCATTTCTTCACTTTGCCAGCCAAACAACTGCTCCGCGGCATGGTTGAAAGACAGGACACGTCCGTTCATATCGATCGTAATGATGCCATCTACCGCCGTCTCTAAAATAGTGCGTAAACGCGATTGGTTATATTGCAGCGAATGCAGCATTTGTTTGTAGTGAATCAGCGCATTGATGGCCGCAGCCAGAATTGCAATGAGCGTTGTGACCAGAAAGATGCCCAGCGATAATGAAGATGAGTGGTTGTTGAGCGCGTTATATTGCTGATCGGCAGTGCCCAGAATACGCGCAGAAGCCATGCCAGTGTAGTGCATAGCGGCAATGGCAATGCCCATCAGGCTGCCACTTAACACTAGCGAGTAGAGAGAAGACAGGCGTTTTTGTTGATTGAGGTGTAAGCCTGTCCACAGCGCACTGGTGGCTAGTACTACGGCTACTACAACAGAAACAAGTACCCATTGGATATCAAACTTTAAAACAGGCGCCATTTGCATGGCCAGCATGCCGGTGTAGTGCATCGCACCAATGCCAGCGCCTACCAACGTGCCACCTAACCATAAGCGTTGGTAAGTGAGTTTGTCGCCCGAGAGTAAATATAGTGCGTACCAAGAAGCCACTACCGCAGGCGCCATGGAAAGTATGGTGGTGAACGTATCGTAATCGACACGCGTGCAAAGGTTGAGTGCCATCATGCCAATAAAATGCATGGCCCAAATGCCGGCACCCAATGATATAGAGCCCGCAATGATAGAGGCCTGTTTGAGCAATAGCGAAGTTTGCTTGCGCGCAACGCGCGCCAACTGCATGCCTAGCACCGATGTGCCGATGGCAATGGTCACGGATAACGCAACCAACCAAGGGTCATAAGTGCCATAAAGCAGCGGAGTGGGATCGCCATCGCGATAAATAAAATGTTGAATCTCTATCATCAATCTACCTGTTTACTTGCAATCGCCCCACGATTTTGTGGGAAGCTAGTAGGGTAGAGGATGCGTGCGCAAATTGATTGGCGTATTAAAAGGCTATTTCTAGTCTATTTTGATAAATCACAGTGCTAATTTTGATTTGGTATTAGAGGCTAGCGTTCTTAGCTTTATCATAGACGTTGAAAAGATAAAAGCACATAAAATCACACGAACTTAAGTTTTGTAATTAACCCGATATAATGTTGTGGGTTATAAATACTACTAATAACAGCATGGCAATGCGAATAGTATAGTTAGATTAATTATTGAAGTGGATGTCATTATGAAAGTAAAGAATGTAGTTTTGATGCTAATGCTTAGCATGATTTCAGGGTGCGGAACTACCGGCAGCGCTATTAAGAACATGGTAAATAATACAGATCAATCTGGAATTGTCTATGGCTCTAGTGTTATTGATGCTACTGTTTCCGATGAGTTTGTTGATATTTATGGTGTGAAAATTAATCCCCTAGAATCTATCTGCAAAAAGGTTATTGATAATAAAGATCCGAGATGTACTCACATTGAAGACTATGTTTTGGTGACTACGTGGACTAAATTTAGTTATGAGGATGGTGGTGCTACGGGTATTAATTCTTTGGTTAAAAAAGACTTTCCAAATTTGGATAAATTGAGATACGTAGGATTTATGCATGACAAAAACGTTCCTTTTGTCAAAGCGCAAGTTATTCCAGGTCAACTTGGAGAGGTGTTAGAAATAGTATCAGTAGATGGTGATGGGAAATGCTATTGGCTAGATTACAAGCGTGTTGGAGGTGCGGTGTGCCCAACTTATAATTATGACTATCGCAAAAACTTTACCGGAATTGCGTTTAGTCATTAGCAAAATTAACGGCAGGCAAAACAATTTTACTTCCTACCGTTAAATCACTATTCAAACAAGGTGTTTAAGAAAACCACTTACAAGTATGTGTTAAGCCACTAGCATATCCACAAATGTATTCACTGGCGTACGCTCCAGTTTGTGTTGGTCTAGGCATAGCGCCAATACGTCAGCCTGTTTTTTAGCATCAAAACGGCGTGCTAAATTGACTTTGAATTTTTTCACCAACTCTGGAATACCTTCACCACGGCGACGGCGGTGACCAATTGGATACTCCACAGCGATATTGCTGGAACTGGTGCCATCTTTAAAGAAGATTTGAATGGCATTGGCAATCGAGCGTTTTTCCGGGTTATGGTAGTCGGCCGTGTATTCTGTTTTTTCCACACAGGCCATTTTGGCACGCACTGCATCAATACGTGGATCTGCAGCCGCAGCATCTTCGTAATCTTGCGCAGTGAGGCTGCCTTTTAACAAACCTACTGCTGCCATGTATTGAATACAGTGGTCACGGTCAGCTGGGTTGTCTAATGGGCCGGTTTTATCAATAATGCGAATGGCAGATTCATGTGTGGTAATTACAATTTTGTCTATCTGTGCGATTTGTTCTAATGTTTGCAGTTTATTACCGACTTCTGCATTCAGTTGGAACGCACACTCCACTGCGGTTTGTGCATGGAATTCGGCCGGGAACGAGATTTTAAAGAGTACTTGTTCCATTACATAAGAGCCATAAGGGCGTTGGAATTTAAAGGCATTGCCTTTAAATAACACATCATAAAAGCCCCAAGTTTTAGCGGTGAGTGCAGAGGGGTAGCCCATTTCACCTTGTAGTGTCATCCAAGCCAAACGCACTGCGCGTGAGGTGGCATCGCCCGCTGCCCAAGATTTACGTGAGCCAGTATTGGGGCTGTGACGATAAGTGCGTAAGCTTTGTCCATCCACAAACGCGTTAGATACGGCGTTGATAATATCTTCTTTATTGCCGCCCAGTAACTTGGTGACGACAGCAGTAGAGGCGATTTTTACCAAAATCACATGGTCTAAACCTACGCGGTTAAAGCTATTTTCTAATGCCAATATACCTTGAATCTCATGCGCTTTAATCATGGCAGTCAGCACATCTTTAATGGTGAGTGGTGCTTTGCCCTCAGCAATGTTTTTGCGTGATATATAGTCAGCCACAGCTAAAATGCCGCCTAAGTTATCAGAAGGGTGGCCCCATTCGGCCGCCAGCCAAGTATCGTTAAAGTCTAACCAGCGAATCATCGCGCCAATATTGAACGCCGCTAAAATAGGGTCAAGTTGGTAGCTGGTGCCCGGTACTTTTGCGCCATTCGGCACTATGGTACCTGCAATCACAGGGCCTAATAATTTGGTGCAAGCAGGGTAGTCTAATGCTTCAAATCCACAGCCCAGTGTGTCCATCAAGCAGTTGCGGGCGGTATCAAAGGCTTCATCACTGTTGATTTCGTAATCCGCTACATAGTTGGCGATATCCACAATTACTTGATCGGGAGCGGGACGGACGTTAGAGATATGCGCTGACATAATGCTAGTTACCTTTATCAATAAGTGTTTGAGTGTATTGCGGTGTTGCTCGTCATTTAAAAGGCCTCGCTGTACTACTTGTACTATCTCGGTTTTTGCATGGCTATCGCCTTGCGCTATAACTCAAAACCTTGACTGCTAAAGGCAACTTAATTGGTGAGTACCGCGATTTAATTAACGTTTATTCAGTGGGACAAATGACCTATTTTCTGGCCCTGTGTACTCCGCATTCGGGCGGATAATTTTGTTATCAATGCGCTGTTCAATCGCATGTGCAATCCAGCCCGTCGTGCGTGAGATCACAAAAATAGGCGTGAACATGCCGGTGGGAATGCCCATCATGTGATAACTAGAGGCGCTGTACCAATCTAGGTTGGGGAACATTTTTTTCTCACGCCACATGGTTTCTTCAATGCGTGCAGAAATATCAAATAACTTCATGTTGCCGGCAGCTTCACACAATGCGCGGCTGACAGCTTTGATGGATTCATTACGCGGGTCTGCAATGGTGTACACCGGGTGACCAAAGCCAATGATGATTTCCTTGCGCGCCATACGCGCCATGATGTCGGCTTCTGCTTCATCAGCCGTTTTATAGCGCTCGATGATTTCCATGGCCGCTTCATTGGCGCCGCCATGTTTGGGGCCGCGCAATGCACCAATCGCACCCGTAATGCAAGAGTACATATCGGACAAGGTGCCTGAGATGACGCGCGCAGTAAAGGTAGAGGCATTGAATTCATGTTCTGCATACAGCACTAACGAGGTATTCATGGCATTGATATGCAATGCAGATGGTTTTTTGCCGTGTAATAAATGTAGGAAATGTGCGGCGACAGAATCGTCATCGGTTTCCACCTCAATACGCACGCCTTTATGGCTGTAGTGGTACCAGTAAATCAAAATAGAACCAAAGCAGGCAATCAGTCGATCACCTAAGGTTTTAGCCGCTTCTGTATTCCGGTCGGCCGCTTCTGGTTCTAATGTGCCAAGCATGGAGCAGCCAGTGCGCATGACATCCATTGGATGCGCATTGGCTGGAATCTGTTCCAATACTGTTTTAAGCGCATTGGGCAGGCCGCGTAGCTTTTTGAGCTTTTGATGGTACGCAGTGAGTTGTGCCTGGTTGGGCAACTCGCCATGGATCAACAAATAAGCGACTTCTTCAAACGTGGCATGTTGTGCCAGCTCGATAATATCGTAGCCACGGTAATGTAAATCGTTACCGGTATGGCCCACTGTACAAATCGCAGTGCTACCAGCGGATACACCAGCAAGCGCTACGCCTTTTTTCTTTTTGGGTGCATCAGTTGTCGTGATGGGGTCTGTAGTAGTATTCATCTCGGTCTCCCTACTTTTTATATAAAGCGTCGAGTTTTTGTTCAAAGGCGTGATAGCCCAAGTGGTCGTACAAGTCCATGCGTGTTTGCATGGTGTCTAATACATGCTTTTGCGTACCGTCTTTTTTCACGGCTTGGTATACATTCAGCGCAGCTTGGTTCATAGCACGGAATGCAGACAACGGGTACAGCACCATGCTTACGTCCGCGCCAGCCAGCTCATCTACCGTAAACAGTGGCGTAGCGCCAAATTCGGTAATATTGGCGAGCACGGGTACTTTCACGGCATCTACAAACTGCTTATACATGCCCAGTTCTGTCATGGCTTCTGGAAAAATCATATCGGCACCGGCCTCAACGCAAGCACAGGCGCGGTCGATGGCAGATTGCAAACCTTCAACTGCTAATGCATCGGTGCGTGCCATGATGACAAAATCAGCATCTGTTCTGGCATCCACAGCTGCTTTTACGCGGTCTACCATTTCATCCAAGCTCACAATGGCTTTGTTGGGGCGGTGGCCACACCGTTTGGCAGTCACTTGGTCCTCAATATGCACCGCGGCTGCACCTGCTTTGGCCACGCTTTTGATGGTACGGGCAATATTAAACGCACCGCCGAAGCCGGTATCAATATCGACAAGCAAGGGCGTATCCACTGCATCGGTAATGCGGCGCACATCGACCAGCACATCTTCAAGGCTAGAAATGCCTAAATCGGGTAAGCCAAGAGAGCCTGCTGCCACGCCACCGCCAGATAAATAAATAGCCTTAAATCCAGATTGCGTCGCAAGCATGGCGTGATAGGCATTGATGGCGCCGATGATTTGTAGCGGTTTTTCGGCGGCCAGTGCTGCTCTAAAACGGGCGCCAGCAGAGAGTGTTGGTGTCATGATGGTTAACTCAACCTGTACTTAAATAGAAACACGATTAATTAAAAAATGCGACATTGGCTTCTTCAGAAATCGCCACATTGGTCAATTTTGCTTTTTGCAAGACTTCCCAGAAATAGCGATAAGTGGCTCTGTCATGCAGTTCACCGGCGTATTGGATAGGACCCCAATCGGCGGCTTGTGCCGTCAGTAAAATATTGGCGGCATCGGCCACTTCATCAAAATTGGGTTTCATCGCATCCACAATGGCTTGAATCTGCGTTGGGTAAATGCTCCACATGCGCATAAAGCCAAATTCGTTGCGTGCACGGGATGCGTCGCTATAGGTGGTTTCTACATTCTTTAAATCTAGTGTAACGTTATGGGCAGGCACCACACCATTGGCGAGTGCCGCTGAAACCACTTCTGTTTTGGCACGTGCCAGCAAGCGGTGGTCAAACTGGCCGGGGCTGCGCATTGCACTGGCCGGGATAGCCCCATGATGCGCACTGACAAAATCCATTAAGCCAAAATCCAATACTTGTAGCCAAGGTAATTTGGCAATCTCATGTACTTGGTTGAGTGCGCCATGCGTTTCAATCAAAATATGCACAGGGATCACACGCTCAATGCCGTGAAAGGTGGCCATTTTTTGTAAATAGGCAATCATCTCTTTGGCTTGGCTGATATCGGTACATTTGGGAATGGTGATGTAGCTTAAGACCTTGCCCGCACCGCCCACTAGAATGTCAATGTCTTGTTTCCAAGCGGGGTGGGTGTAATCGTGAATACGCGCACCCGCCATCTGGTATTTGTTGGCTTCGGAATTCAGCACGCGCACAATCATTTCTGCATGATCTCGCTCTTGTCCACTGGCAGCGCCATCTTCACAATCACAAGTAATATCAAACACTTGGCCGATGCTCTCTTGCAGACTAAGCGCCTTGAGGATGAGTTTCTCGCTACCAGCAAAATGCTCGCAAGCGGGTATTAAAGGAAATGGCTTTTCTCCACCAAATAAAGCCTCGCTGGGGTGTGGTTTGGTTGAGTTGCTCATGTTATTGCTCTCTCCGTGGTATTAACACTGTGTAATCAAGGTCTAACAACACATGCGTGTGATAGCCAGTGTCTTTTTTGATGTATTCAAAGCTGACTGGGCCACAGTTTTTAAGGCCCACCATGCGTAAACGTAAAGCGCCGACATCGCTACGATTGGGTAACGCCCATGCGTCGAGCACTTCGGTCAGTGTGTAGATGGTGTCGCCAGCAAAGCATGGGTTGGCATGCGTGCCGCCGTTAATGGCCAGCACACTTAATACGTTTTCTAGGCCTTCGTAACTCATGGCGCGACAAGCCGAAATGACGATACCGCCATATACCAATCGCTTACCCATGACGGAGTCTTTCATCATATGTGCATCAAAATGCAAGCGCGCATTGTTCTGATATAAGTGCGTGGCCAGGGTATGGTCACTTTCGTTAATCGTTAATCCAGAAGGGTGATGGATGCGTTCGCCTATTTGATAATCTTCCCAAAAGTATTGACCGCCTGTGGCGACGCTGATTTCATTATGTGCACAAAAGTCATTAGGTATGCTTAATTGGTCTGCTGGCACATATTCAGGTAGCGTTGGTATCACAGTATCTGGTGCCGGTGCGTGTTCGTTTTTTTTGTGCACCATTACCCAGCGCACCCAGCTTATTACCGGCATGTTGTTTTGATTTACACTGGTAGAACGTACCCAGACCACGCCACTATTGCCATTGGAGTTTTGTTTTAAACCAATGACTTGGCTAGAAGTGCTTAACGTGTCGCCGACAAATACGGGTTGCAAAAAGCGCACATCGGCATAGCCTAAATTGGCCACTGCATTCACAGATATATCTGGCACCGTTTTGCCAAAGGCAATATGAAATGCGAGCAAGTCATCCACTGGCATTGTTTTGTAACCCAGTGACTGTGCAAATGGCTCGCTGCAAAACAATGGGTTACGCTCACCCGTCAGTGCAATATATAAAGCGGTATCACCTTGGGTAATGGTGCGTGGTGTGGCGTGCTGAATGACTTCATTCAGTGTGAAGTCTTCAAAATATCGCCCGTGATGTATTTTGTTAGAGTGTGTCATCAGATGAACTCCTCTTCTAATTCGGCTATTGACTCATGCAACTGAATTAAACGCTGCGCAGCCTTGATGTGATGGTGTTCCACCAATTTATCATTGACCACCACCGTACCTTGGCCAGAAGCGTTTGCTTCTTTTAACGCTTTAATGATTTCGCGCGCATGCGCGACTTCTGTGGCTTTTGGCGTATATGCATCATTACAGTAGGCGATTTGTGCCGGATGCACTAACGATTTGCCATCTAAGCCCATGTCTCTGCCTAAACGGCAGGCATACTCAAAAGAATGCATGTTTTTAAAATCGCTGGTAATGCCATCAATCACGCATCGCCCGTAAGCGCGTGCAGCTAGAATCACTAACGATAGTGAGGTCAGTATGGCTGAGCGCTCATGTGTCACGTGTGCGTGTAACTGAGAGATTAAATCGGAAGTGGCCATCACAATACAGATAATACGATCTGAAGCAGAAGCAATCTCTTTTGCATTTAACACCGCAATCGGGCTTTCAATCATCACCATGATAGGCATATGACTGCCACCTGCATCGTCTAAAGCCTGCTGCGCCCTTAATACATCTTCACGTGATTCTATATTGGGAAACAAGATGGCATCGGCGCCAATATTGGCCACTGCTTTAATGTCATCGGCACCCCAAATCGAATCCAAATCATTGACGCGGACGACGACCTCGCGTTTGCCGTAGCCACCTTTTTTTACGGCCGCCACTACATTCTCGCGAGATTGGATTTTTGCGTCGATTAAGATGGGATCGCCTAAATCCAAAATCACAGAATCAGCAGCCAGTGTTCGCGCACGTTCTAAATAGTGCGTGTTGCAACCAGGTACATACAGCATAGAACGTCTGGGGCGTAGGCAGTATTCCATCATGTTTATCCAGTAGTAGGTTACAGGTGAGTTGTTAATTGAAATTGATTATATAGAGTTAATTTCAAATGTGTCAACATATATCTTATGTCTTATATAAGATATAAAACAGTAGACAGCGGACATTGTGCGTGATATAAATACGCTTAAGCAACGGTGTGCAGTTTTGAGCGGTGTTGCAAGTGGTTAATTTGAATTGCAAATGAAGGTGTTAATTAAAGAATATGGGACACGAAAATTTAATGCACAGGACGATTAATATGTATAAGCAATTTAACTCCCCTAGCTATAGGCCGTTATACGATCAAATTAAAGTGCTCATTACACAAAGCCTAATAGGTGGCGAATGGCGCCCAGGTGAAATGATTCCCAGTGAGGTGGATTTAGCGCAGCGCTATAAAGTGAGTCAAGGCACGGTGCGTAAGGCAATTGATAGTCTGGCTACCGAAAACATTTTGATTCGCCGTCAAGGCAAGGGCACGTTTGTTGCTACACACAAAGAAGACGACATTAAACTGCGATTTTTACGTCTGACCGCAGAGAATGGTCAAAAAGAAATACTACAAAATGAGTTTTTATCTTGTGAAAAGACCAAAGCCAGTGCGCATATTTCAAAAGTGCTCGATATTAAAGCAGGGGCGGCAACGATTGAAGTCAAGCGTTTGCTGACTTTCTCCGGTAGGCCGCTTATTTATGATCACATTATTGTGCCGGCTGCACCATTTAAAGGCTTAAATAGCGCCAAAGTGGAAGAAAGCAATGGCTCCATGTACAGCATGTACGAATCGCAATTTGGTATTCGCATGATTCGCGCAGAAGAGCGTTTGAAAGCAGTGGGTGCTGATAAAGAAGTGGCTAAGGCGCTAGGTTTGCAGGATGGCTACCCGTTATTAAGTATAGAGCGAGTGTCTTTTACTTATGGCGATAAGCCAATGGAGTGGCGGTTAGGATTATGCCTTACCGATGATCATCACTACATGAGTGAGTTGGAGTAATTGAAAAATCTTCATCAGCATTGTTGAGTTCGCTTGCCGTGCCAGTTGCGCTGTCTGCACTCACCCGCCTAGCTGCAGTAAATTTTGAAAAGCACTGATTGTCGAATAGTTGAAAATTAAAATATCTACCAATTGGAATAAGCAATGGACGATTTAAAAAAGCGCGCTTTGGACTATCACCAATTTCCGACACCGGGAAAACTAAGCGTGGACTCCAGCAAGCCATGTGCCACGCAAGATGATTTGTCTTTAGCCTATACTCCAGGGGTGGCGGAGCCAGTACGTGAAATTCATGCTGACCCTGCAAATGCCTACAAATATACCAACAAAGGTAATTTGGTGGCGGTGATTACCGACGGTACTGCGGTACTAGGTTTGGGCGATATGGGTCCCTTAGCCAGTAAGCCGGTGATGGAAGGCAAGGCGGTGTTGTTCAAACGATTCGCCGGTATTGATGTGTTTGATATTGAAGTCAATGCGAAAACGCCAGATGAGTTTATTCAAACCGTGGTGAATATTGCGCCTACGTTTGGCGGTATTAATTTAGAGGATATTGCAGCGCCGCACTGTTTTTATATTGAAAACGAACTAAAAAAACGGCTGGATATTCCGGTATTTCATGATGATCAGCATGGCACGGCAGTCATTGTGGCTGCTGCACTGCTCAATGCTTTGGAGCTCCAAGGCAAAACGCTAGCCCGCGCCAAGATTGTGTTTTTAGGCGCGGGTGCGGCGGGTTGTTCCTGTGCAAAACTGCTCAAGTTAATGGGTGCGACCAATATCACCATGGTAGATAGAAGTGGTGTGTTGGATACCAATCGTCCAGATTTACACGACAACAATCGTGAGTTGGCCGTAGTGCCTTCTAACAATAAAGTGTTGGCCGATGTGATGCCCGATGCGGATGTGTTTATCGGGGTATCTGCCAAAAATGCGCTGGATCCTGCGTTGATTAAGGGCATGGCCAGCAATCCCATTGTATTTGCTTTGGCAAATCCAGACCCTGAAGTGTTGCCTAGTTTAGCCCACGCAGTGCGCGATGATTTGATCATGGCGACTGGCCGCAGTGATTTTCCTAACCAAGTGAATAATGCGCTGTGCTTTCCCTATTTGTTCCGGGGTGCCTTAGACGCTAAGGCAAAAAAAATCACAGAGAACATGAAGATTGCCGCAGCAAAAGCCTTGAGTGCGCTGGCACGTGAGCCGGTGCCGGAAGAAGTGTTAAAAGCCTACCAGCTAAGCGCATTGAGTTTTGGCAAAGATTACATTATTCCCAAACCGTTTGACCCACGATTGATGAAGTATGTCTCCACGGCAGTAGCAGAGGCGGCAGAATGATTGCAAACAAGCCGATCAAAAAACGGCCTAAAAACCTGAATCTGTTGACGATTCGTTTGCCGATCAATGCTGTGGTTTCCATCATGCATCGCGCAAGTGGGGTGATGCTGTTTTTAATGCTGCCTGCAGTGTTATGGGTGTTGCAACAATCGCTGGCAAGTGAAGTGCAATACCTGATGATTGCAAGCGGCTTACAGCATTGGGCGTTCAAACTAATATTAATTGGTTTGGCTTGGGCGTTTTTTCATCATTTCTTTGCGGGAATCCGTCACTTGGCCATGGATGTACATTGGATGACGAGTTTGCAGAAAGCGCGTTTTTCAAGCCGTGTGGTATTGGGCTTGGTCGGTGTGGCAGTGTTGGTATTTGCTTGGTGCATCTGGTAGCAGCTTATGTTGATTGAGTTGCTTACCGATCGCTATCCGGGCATGCGTCAGTGGTTGACACAGCGCTTGTCCGCAGTGGCGATGGCGATATACACCTTGGTGCTTGTGTTGCTGGTGGCGATTCAACAGCCTGCCAACTATGCAGAATGGCATGCTTTTTTTAGCCCTTGGTGGTGGCGGTTGGCAACCTTGTTGTTTTGGATTTGTTTGATCATGCATGCTTGGCTAGGTGTGCGTGATGTGCTGAAAGATTATGTGTTCAATGTGGTCGTCAGGTCTTATATGCAGTTGCTGGTAGAGCTAGCACTGATCGTAGATTTGATTTGGATGGTAACGATTTTGATAAAGATGAATTAGTGGCGATGACAATCCAACAACATACATTTGATGCAGTCATTATTGGCGGGGGTGGCGCAGGTTTACGCGCCTCGCTACAGTTGGCTGAGGCTGGTGCCAAGGTGGCGGTGCTATCCAAAGTATTCCCAACGCGCTCTCATACTGTGGCAGCACAAGGCGGCATTGCTGCAGCATTAGGCAATGTGGCCGAGGATAAATGGCTGTGGCATATGTATGACACCATCAAGGGCTCTGACTATCTAGGTGACCAAGATGCCATTGAGTTTATGTGTAGAAATGCGGCCAAAGCGATTATTGAGTTAGAGCATTTTGGCATGCCATTTGACCGTTTAGACAATGGGCGGATTTTTCAGCGCCCATTTGGCGGCATGACACAAAACTTTGGTGAAAAACCGATCTCTCGCACTTGTGCGGTGGCAGATAGAACTGGCCACGCCATGTTGCATACCCTCTATCAACGCAATGTGCGCGCCAATACGCAATTTTTGATTGAATGGTTTGCGCTAGATTTGATTCGCGATACCGATGGCGATGTATTAGGGGTAATTGCGCTGGAAATCGAAACTGGCGATTTGCATCTAATTCACGCCAAATCCACTTTACTTGCTACCGGTGGCGCAGGTCGTATTTTTCAGGCCAGCACCAATGCGTTTATTAATACCGGCGATGGTTTGGGCATGGCGGCACGTGCAGGCTTGCCGTTGCAGGACATGGAATTTTGGCAATTTCACCCTACAGGCGTACTCAATGCAGGTGTGTTGATTACGGAAGGCGTACGTGGCGAAGGTGGCTATTTGGTGAATTCTGAAGGTGAGCGCTTTATGGAGCGTTATGCACCAAATGCTAAAGATTTAGCCAGTCGCGATGTGATTTCGCGCGCAACTGCGACAGAAATCAAAGAAGGCCGTGGTGTAGGTAAATACAAAGATGCGGTGTATCTAAAGCTCGATCACTTGGGTGAAGAGGTCATCAATAAACGTCTGCCGGGTATTCGCGAAATCGCGAAAACCTTTGCCAATGTAGACCCTATTAAAGATCCAATTCCGGTCGTACCGACTGCGCATTACATGATGGGCGGTATTCCCACCAATTTAGATGGCCAAGTGGTCTTGCATGATGGACAGTCAGAGCAAATCGTCAATGGGTTGTATGCAGTAGGTGAGTGTGCATGCGTGTCCGTGCATGGCGCTAATCGCTTGGGTTCCAATTCACTGTTGGATTTAGTGGTGTTTGGCAAAGCGGCTGGCGATAAAATGTTGAGCGAAATTCGTGAGAACAAAGCGCACAAACCATTGCCCAGTGACGCCACAGACAAAACCCTTGCACGCATTGCGCGTCTGGAAAGTCAACAGAATGGCGAGAGCGTGGCCGAAGTGGGTGCCGATATGCGCAAAACCATGCAAAAACACTGTGGCGTATTTAGATTCCCTGAACTGCTAACAACAGGTGTCAGCGCAATTGATGCGGTAGCCAAGCGCATCCCGCATTTGCAAATCAAAGATAAAAGTAAAGTATTCAATACCGCACGTATCGAGGCTTTGGAGCTAGATAACTTGATGGAAGCGGCTGTGGCCACCATGCATGCGGCTGAACATCGTAAGGAGAGTCGCGGTGCACATGCGCGTGAGGACTTTGCAGAGCGTGACGATGCAAACTGGCTCACACATTCATTGCATTACAAGGAAGGCAATCGCTTGGTATACAAGCCTGTGCGATTAAAGCCGCTGACTGTTGAATCGTTTGAGCCGAAGAAAAGGGTGTATTAGTATGAAATTCTCCATCTATCGCTACAACCCCGATGTCGATAAAAAGCCTTATATGCAGGACTACGATATTGCTTTGGAAGACAGTGACCAAATGTTACTGGATGCTTTGGTGCGTATCAAACAAGTAGACGACACCTTAAGTTTGCGTAAATCTTGCCGCGAGGGGGTGTGTGGCAGTGACTCGATGAATATCAATGGCAAAAATGGTTTGGCCTGTATTACCAAGCTAGCGGATTTAGAGCAGCCGATTGTGTTGCGTCCCATGCCGGGCTTGCCAGTGATTCGCGATTTGGTGGTGGACATGACGCAGTTTTTTGACCATTACAACTCCGTTAAACCTTATTTGGAAAATAACGATCCGCTGCCGGAAACCGAGCGTCTGCAAAGCCCAGAAGACCGTGCGAAATTAGATGGCTTGTACGAATGTATTTTGTGTGGTGCTTGTACTACTTCTTGCCCAAGTTTTTGGTGGAACCCTGATAAGTTTGTTGGACCAGCAGGATTGATGCAGGCCTATCGTTTTATTGCAGATTCACGCGATCAAGCAGAAGAAGAGCGTTTGGAAAATCTGGAAGATCCGTATCGTTTGTATCGTTGCCACAACATCATGAACTGTGTGGATGTGTGCCCGAAAAAGCTGAATCCGAATGCGGCCATTGCAAAAATTAAAGATTTAAAAATCGAGCGTGCCAAAGAAAACAAAGAAGCCAAGTCTAAAACCGGTAAAAAGATTTTTGGTATCAAAGTCTTATAGAGAAAAATATAGGCGTCATGTGTTGGAGGTGGATACGATGTTAAATGCAGAAATTATGCAAGATGCAGAACAAAGGCGCTTAGCTTGGCGTTGCAGGCGTGGCATGTTAGAGCTGGATATTGTCTTGCAGCGTTTTATAAAAGAGCAATTTGGCGGTCTCACACTGGCAGAAATGGAAGTGTTTGATGAGATGCTGGAATTACCGGATGGCGATTTTTGGGCCATGATTCAAAGCGTTGGACGGGTAAAGCATGAGGTGGCACTGGAAGGTGTATTGCAAAAACTAAGCTTAGCCAGTGCGCAAAAACAACAGGAGGAAGCATGATACAGCACATTGGTGAAGAGCCTATTGCACTGGATGCGCGCGCTTTGGGGGATTACTGGCCTGGCATACAACTGTATTATCCGCCAGTAAAATATGCCCCAAGTTTGGGTATTTATGAAGACATGGAGCAAGCCTCGGCACGCATGAAAAAGCATGCGCATTTTACCAACGCGCATACGCTGATTTTTGACTTGGAAGATGGTTGCCGCCAAAAGGAAATGAGCCGCGAGTTACTGCGCAAAGAACTGCCTCAGCTCAGAAAAATCAATGAACGCGTGACGATTGCCATTCGTGCCAACTCTTTCCGTACCGATGAGTACGAGGAAGACATGAAGCTGGTACGTGATATGGGCGAATATATTGATGTGGTGATGCTCGCGAAAGCAGGCGAAGCATATGGTGCAGCCGAGGTGCGTGATTTATCTAGCTTTTTGATTAGCATTAATCCCAACATCACCATTCAGCCGATTATCGAGCACCCAAAGTCGCTCAAAATTGCACCAGATTTAATGCAATACAACACCGTCAAACATGTGGTGTTTGGTATCCATGACTTCTCAAAGGCGATGGGGATACACATTACCCCAGAAAACTGGATTGAAGAGCTGTTTTACTTTATCAACCAATTGCTATTTGAAGCACGGATTGCAGGTAAGGGCGTGATTGGCGGAGTGGAAACCCTCATTGGCAGTAACATCATGCCAGAGAAGTTTTTAGAGCCACATGATGTCCGCCGTTGGCTGGATTTGCATGGCGATAACGAATCACGTGTGGTGTACAAGCATGCGTGTAAAGAAGCTGCAATGGGGCTCACAGGCAAACAAGTGATTCATCCAGGCCACATTCATTTGTGTAAAACCGCATACACCCCATCGCCGACGGATATCACACAGAAAGTCAGTATTTTAAAAGCGGCGATTGAGGCAGATGCGCTACTAGGCGGTGCCATTAAATTTGAAGGGGAGATGCTGGATCCGCCTATGTTTGGTAAAGCCTTGCAAACGCTGCTACGTGCGCATGCGTTGCGCGCACTTAAAACCAGCGATATGGAATTTGCCCTACATGTCTTGCAATTATTGCCAGCACAAGTAGTACGTCAGAACTGGCCTTATGGCGTGCTTTTATAAAAATGCATTTTTACCGCGAATCGTTATGTTGCGCAGAGCTCAAAATGCTCATGTACTACATGTACATTCCGCTTTCTGCGCGCTGTGCGCCTTGCGCTTCATCGGTAAATTCTGAATTTTTGGGGTGCGGGTTAACGCCAATACGTAGATTGTTTGCACTAGGGAAAAAATAAGTAAAAGATATTTTGGGGTCATACATGCATAAATTCACTGATTTTCCACCATGGATTTGGAACATTCCAGGCTACTTCAATATTGGCGTGGCTTGTACCGATACGCACCTGAATACGGCACGCGCTGAAACCGTGGCAATGATTGTAGAAGATGATACCTTGGGCACGTCTAGTATTACGTTTGCAGAGTTGGCGCTGCGTACTGATCAGTTTGCACAAGTGCTGCGTAACTTAGGGGTTAAGGTGGGCGATCGCGTGTTGATTCGTCTACCTAATAGTTTGGATTATCCGATTGCCTTTTTAGGTGCCATGAAGATGGGGGCGATTTCTGTGCCTACCTCCACTTTGCTTACCGCAGAAGAAGTCGCGTATCTGGCAAAAGATTCTGGCGCAACAGTGCTGGTAACAGATGCCGCTGCTTGGAATGTGATGGCAGGGCAGATTACACAAAATGCGGCAGATATTGCCAACCTTAACCATGTGCTGGTCACGCAGCTAGAAAACGTGACAGAGGTGAAAGCGGCGGCACTTAACGTGCAGCGCTTGGAAGATTGCATGCTGGCGATTGATAAGATAGCACCAGCGCATACGACCAAAGCCGATGATCCGGCTTATTTGGTGTATACCTCTGGCACCACGGGTTACCCCAAAGGGGTGCTGCATGCACACCGTGCTTTGCTGGGGCGTCAGCCAGCGGCAAAATTTTGGTTTAACTATAGCGAGCAGATACAAGACCGTATCATGCATTCCGGCAAATTTAACTGGACATATGTGCTGGGCACCGGTTTGATGGATCCGCTCTATTTAGGTAAAACGGTCATCGTGCATGAGGGTAAGAATGATGCGCAGAAATGGCTGGATTTGATTCAAAAGCATCAAGCCACCATTTTTATTGGCGTGCCTACTATTTACCGTCAGCTCATTCAAAAAACAAGTGCAACACAAGCCGATATCCAGAGTTTGCGGCACTACATGAGCGCAGGTGAGCACCTCTCCGATGAAGTGCTTGCGCAGTGGCGTGATCGTTTTGGCTTGGATATCTATGAAGCAGTAGGCATGAGTGAATTCTCTTACTATCTTTCTCAGAGCAAGTATCGTCCAATTCGCCCGGGTTCAGCGGGGTTTCCGCAGCCAGGGCATGAGATTCATTTGCTGAATCCAGAAACCATGCAACCAGTGACTGTGGGGGAAGAGGGCATGATTTGCGTGAAAGATCATGACCCAGGCTTATTTCTGAGTTACTGGAATTTAGAAGAAGAAACTGCAAAATACAAGCATGATGGCTACTTTTTCACCGGAGATTACGCCAAATACGATGCAGATGGTTACATTTGGTTTTTAGGTCGTAAGGATGACATCATCAAAAGCTTTGGTTATCGCGTCTCCCCTTATGAGATCGAGCGAGTCTACAAAGGGCACCCTGCAGTAGCGGATTGTGCAGCAGTAGGTGAAGAGCTTGAAAAAGACAAGTTACTAGTGGTGATTTACGTGATCCCTAAACCAGATGCAGCAGTGACCCCGGATGACTTGCTTACCTATGGCAAACAACACTTGGCAGCCTATAAATCACCCAAAACGGTGTATTTGGCAAAAGATTTTCCACGCACAAAAAATGGTAAAATTTTACGTAAAGATATTAGCCCGAATATTGCAACCAGCAAAAGCTCAAGATGACTATCGTTAAGCAAGAAGATTTTATTCAAAGCATCGCCGATGCGTTGCAATATATTTCCTACTATCACCCAGAGGACTACATCCAAGCCTTGGGTGAGGCCTATGCGATTGAAGAGTCGCCAGCCGCCAAAGATGCCATCGCCCAAATTTTAACCAACTCACGCATGTGTGCAGAAGGTAAACGTCCACTGTGCCAGGATACCGGCATTGTGGTGGTGTTTGTTAAAGTGGGCATGCAGGTGCAGTTTGAAACTGATTTGAATCTAGAAGACATGGTGAATGAGGGTGTGCGCCGTGCCTATTTACACCCGGATAACACGTTGCGCGCCAGTATTGTGAACGACCCTGCTGGTGGACGTAAAAATACCAAAGACAATACCCCAGCGATTACCCATGTGGAGTTGGTGCAAGGCAATACGGTCGAGGTCACCGTGGCCGCTAAAGGTGGTGGCAGTGAAAATAAAGCTAAGTTAGCGATGTTGAACCCTAACGACAGTATTGTCGATTGGGTGCTGGAAGTGGTGCCTACCATGGGAGCCGGCTGGTGTCCGCCTGGCATATTGGGTATAGGCATAGGCGGCAGTGCAGAAAAAGCCATGTTACTGGCCAAAGAATCGCTCATGCAACCCATTGATATGCATGCGTTAAAAGCCAAAGGTGCGCAAAATGAAAAGCTGTCTCGTATCGAAGAGTTGCGCTTGGAGTTGTATGAAAAGGTGAATGCGCTAGGGATTGGTGCACAGGGCTTGGGCGGATTAACGACAGTGCTGGATGTAAAAATTTTGGATTACCCAACGCATGCCGCTAGTTTGCCTGTGGCGATTATCCCTAATTGCGCAGCCACCCGTCATGTGCACTTTACGTTGGATGGTACCGGTGTGGCAGAGTTAGCACCGCCCAATTTAGATATCTACCCCGATGTACACTGGAAGCCGAGCGCGCAGGCAAGGCGTGTCAATGTAGACACAATCAGCAAGGCAGAGACGCTGACTTGGCAAGCGGGCGAGACGCTATTGCTGACAGGTAAAATACTAACAGGGCGTGATGCAGCACATAAACGCATTGCCAATATGCTGGCTAACGGTGAGGCATTGCCAGTGGATTTCACTAATCGTTTTATTTATTACGTAGGCCCGGTAGATGCGGTGCGTGATGAGGCGGTTGGTCCGGCTGGCCCGACGACCGCAACCCGTATGGACGATTATACTGAGATGATGCTGAACACTGGATTGTTAGGCTCAATCGGCAAAGCAGAGCGTGGAGATGAGGCGCTTGCGGTGATGGCACGCTACCAATCCGTGTATTTGATGGCGGTGGGTGGGGCTGCTTATTTAGTGAGTAAGGCCATTAAAAAATCACGCGTAGTCGCATTTGCAGATTTGGGCATGGAAGCCATTTATGAATTTGAAGTGGTCGATATGCCAGTCACCGTTGCAGTCAGCGCACAAGGTGAATCGGTACACAAAACTGGCCCTGCGCAGTGGCAGCAAAAAATAGCAATCCGTGCAGTGTAAACCATGATTTTTAATGTGTTAAAAGTCACATAGCTTGCCCGCACGATTTGTTTTAATATGGGTCTTATAAGTAAAATGACGGATAAGAAACTCATGTTAAAACGTTTATACTTTTTGGGCGTGCTACTCGCTTCTGCCAATGTGCAGGCAGAGAGCATGCTGGATTACCTGACCGATGCCAATGGCAAATATATTGGTCCTTCGGTAGAGGATCAGGTGGCGTTGATGGATAAAGACCACAACGGATTTGCAGACGTGTTTGAAGTGCGTGCCTATTTGGAAAAGCAGCATGGCGTTGGCTACCAAAAAGAATTGTTGGATAAATGGGAATCTTCTGCCAGTGGCAAGAGTTGCAGTACCCCATTTGCCAAAGAGTTGTACTCAGATAAAACTTACCAGAACACAACAAACTAGCCTTATTTTAGCTACCTAAATTTAAGCGTTTTTACAAATGTGAAACGGCTTGCAAGATTAGGCTGGTTTATAATGATTTCATCCATTAAGAAACGAGTCTACACACATGTTAAAAGCGTATGAAGCCCACGTGCAGGAACGTGCTGCACAACAATTACCCCCATTACCCCTGAATGCAGAACAAGTGGCCGCGTTGGTTGATTTACTCAAGTCACCCCCAGCCGGGCAAGATGCTTTGCTGCTTGAGTTACTAGCCAATCGCATTCCTGCAGGCGTAGACCAAGCGGCCTATGTCAAAGCAGCTTTCTTGGCTGACATCGCAAAAGGTAAAGCCAGCTCACCCTTGGTATCTGCAGATAAAGCGGTAGAGTTACTAGGTACCATGTTGGGCGGCTATAACGTGCAAGCTTTAGTAGAGTTGTTGGATAGCAATATGGCGGCACAGGTCGTCAAAGCGCTTTCTAATACCATCCTCATGTTTGACGCTTTTCATGACGTGGAAGCCAAGATGAAGGCAGGGAATACCCACGCAAAAACACTGATTACCTCTTGGGCCAATGCAGAATGGTTCACCAGCAAGCCGGTGCTGGCCAATGCAATCAAAGTCGTCGTGTTTAAAGTCGATGGCGAAACCAATACTGATGACTTAAGCCCAGCACAAGAGGCTTGGAGCCGCCCGGATATTCCATTGCATGCCAAAGCCATGCTGGTGAACAAAATGCCAGACGGCTTAAACACCATTGAAGCCCTTAAGCAGAAAGGCCTGCCGCTTGCCTATGTGGGCGATGTTGTGGGTACAGGTTCTTCACGCAAATCTGCAATTAACTCAGTGCAATGGTTTATGGGTAACGATATTCCCAACATCCCCAATAAACGTACTGGTGGTGTAGTGATAGGCAGCAAGATTGCCCCTATTTTCTTTAATACCGCTGAAGACTCTGGCGCATTGCCAATTCAATGCGACGTCAGCAAAATGAAAACGGGCGATGTGATTGTTATTCAACCGTATGAAGGCAAAGTGTTGTCTGAGTCTGGTGAAGTGATTGCAACATTTGAAATGAATCCGATTACTTTGCCGGATGAAGTGCGTGCCGGCGGCCGTATTCCATTGATTATTGGCCGTGGGTTGACCACCAATGCGCGCAAATCACTGGGCTTGCCCTTACCAACTACGTTTATTACAGCAATCCCGGCCAAAGACACTGGCAAAGGTTACACGCTTGCTCAGAAAATGGTGGGTAAAGCGTGTGGTGTGGCGGGTGTGCGTCCCGGCACTTATTGTGAGCCAAAAGCCACCACGGTCGGTTCGCAAGATACGACTGGTGGCATGACGCGTGACGAGTTGAAAGAGCTGGCGTGCTTGGGCTTTAGCAGTGATTTGGTGATGCAAAGCTTCTGTCATACCGCTGCGTATCCAAAACCAGTCGATATTAAATTACAACATTCGTTGCCCGAGTTTATGTCCAGCCGCGGCGGTGTGAGTTTAAAACCGGGCGATGGTGTGATTCACTCATGGCTTAACCGCTTGATTTTGCCTGATACCGTAGGGACGGGTGGCGATTCTCATACGCGTTTCCCGATTGGGATTTCCTTCCCGGCGGGTTCTGGTTTGGTGGCGTTTGCAGCCGCAACTGGTGCCATGCCTTTAGATATGCCGGAGTCAGTGCTGGTGCGCTTTAAAGGCACCATGCAGCCAGGCATTACGCTGCGTGATTTGGTGAATGCGATTCCTTATGCGGCGATTCAAGAAGGTACATTGACGGTTGGCAAACAAGGTAAGAAAAATGTATTCAACGGCCGTATTTTAGAAATTGAAGGCTTGCCAGATTTAAAAGTGGAGCAAGCGTTTGAGTTTGCAGATGCCTCTGCAGAGCGCTCTGCCAATGGCTGTACCGTATTGTTGAATAAAGAGCCGGTGATTGAGTTTCTCAACTCTAATATTGTGTTGATGCAAAACATGATCGAAAATGGTTACCAAGATGCGCGTACGCTACAACGCCGGATTGAGAATATGCAGGCATGGTTAGCTAAACCAGAACTACTACAACCGGACGCAGATGCAGAATATGCGCACGTCATTGAAATTGATCTGAATGAAATCAAAGAGCCTTTAGTAGCTTGTCCGAACGATCCTGACGACATCAAGCCATTGACGGCTGTGGTGGGCGACAAAATTGATGAAGTATTTATTGGTAGCTGTATGACCAATATCGGCCACTACCGTGCAGCAGCCAAAGTGCTGGATGGCGCAGGTGGTATTCCAACACGCTTATGGATTGCGCCGCCAACACGTATGGATGAAGCGCAACTGCGTGACGAAGGTGTGTACTCCACCTTTGGTATTGCAGGTGCGCGTACCGAGGTGCCGGGCTGTTCACTCTGTATGGGTAACCAAGCACGCGTGGCAGATAAAGCCACAGTATTCTCTACCAGTACACGTAACTTTGATAACCGTATGGGTAAAGATGCGCGTGTCTACTTGGGTTCGGCAGAATTGGCAGCTGTGTGTGCTAAGTTGGGCCGCATGCCTACCCACGCTGAATACTTGGAAACGGTCGGTAATAAATTGGCCAATACGGCAGAAATTTATAAGTATTTGAATTTCCACCAAATGACCGAGTACAAAGCTGCGTTAGATACTTTGAGTTCGGGTAAGAAAGTCATTCCGATTGCTGAGTCTGTCTAGTTAAATTTGGTATATCACTCAACCCAACTAAGTATGTAACTTGCCTGGGTTGAGTGCTTTGCTTAAGCTGAACTGTTTTTTAGAGTTAATGTAGTAGGTAACATGCGCTAATTAAATCAGAAAATAAAACGAGTTCAGTGATGCTAGTGATTACTTAATTACAAGCATTTTGACCTTCAACTTTATGCTGTTCTTCATCCAGTATCACTACACGACGGTTTGGCGCTAGACACTCTATTAGTTTTTTGCCTCTAATGCCTTTGCAATCTGCTACGGGTTCAGACTCACCTTTGCCAACAGCTTGCAAACGGCTGGCATCAATACCTTGTGAAACAATGTAATTTTTTACTTGATGCGCACGTTGCTCGGAAAGTTTTTGGTTATAAGCTTCTGAACCAATTCGGTCAGTGTGACCAGTGACCATCACCAATTTAAATTCTTCGTGTTCTTTTAGTTTCGCAACAACACCATCAAGAATAGGCTTGGCACCATCTTGCAGTTTGGCCTTATCAAAACCAAATAGTTTTTCAGCAGAAAGCGTAATTGTCTCAAATTTTGGCTTACATGGTTCAGCAACAGCAACAGCAACTGCTGTAGGAGCTGGAGCTGGCTCTGGCTCTGGCTCTGGCTCTGGCTCTGGCTCTGGCATGGGCTCTGGAGCAGCCGCAATCGGTGTCGGCTCTGGGGCCGCTTCAGCTACTACAGGTGCTGGGGCACCGAAGCGCAAGATAGCGCCTAGGCTAAACACTGTATTACCAATCGTGCCATCTGCATCAATGGTACGTGCTGCATTTTTAGCATCTGATTTGCTCCACTGATGACGTAAGTCAGCTTGTAAACCAAACTCTTCACTGATTAAGTACTGCGCACCCAAACCTACGCTACCCAACCAAGATGTTCTGGTCTTATCTCCAATACCTGCATTGCTATAGTCAACATTGTTACGAGCTGCACCAACGCCAGCCAATAAGAATGGGCGGAATTTATCACGGCTAAACATATACAAAGCATCTATGCCAAGTGTTGTTTGTTTGTATTTACCACCAACACCAGGAAGACCAGTGTCTTCATCAGCACGGTTATAACCTAAACGACCTTGGAAATCCCAGTTTGGGCTCACTTCTTTACCGATGCTGATAAAGCCACCACGGCCATTGTCAGCCTCTAAATCATTATCGGTGTTCATGTAGCTAATTCCTGGCACAGCATACCAAGCGCCACGGTACATATCTTCTGCAGTGGATGCGAGCGAGGTTAACCCTAAAGTTGCTGCAATTGCGATTTTAATCATTTTGTTTTGCATTTTTTGCCTTAATCTAATTGCGTTGAATAGCAGCTGCGCATAAACGAGTGTCTACTTGAACGCATATTACTTAGCAAGCATCAAATATTCTGTGCGGTAGGCCACATAGCTATTTGGAAAGCGCATTAACAGTCACCAACGTCGACTTCAATAGCTTTAGGCAAACGTTTAATGAATACATACGACAAGGCTGCAGCAAAAGTATGATTTAAAAATAAATCACATGGATTATCTCTACGTTAAAGAGAATAAGGCCGGAAATTTTTTATGCCCCTGCACTGGTAGCGAGTTAAAAGTATTGGCTTAAAGTGTAACCTTAAACTTTTTTGAAGATTAGTGTTGCGCCAGTGCCACCAAATGCAAACGAATTGGACATGGCGTATTCTAAATAGTCTACTTTTTGTGATTGATTAGGTACGTAATTTAAATCGCACTTAGGGTCTGCTTGTTGCAGGTTAATAGTGGGGGGTAATTCGTTGCGCTGCATGGCCAATAATGTGATGATGCTTTCTAGCACACCCGCTGCGCCCATCAAATGACCATGCATGGATTTAGTTGAGCTGACTGCTAATTGGTAAGCGTGATCACCAAAAATTTGCTTGATGGCGTTGGTCTCGGTTTCGTCGTTGAATTTTGTGCCGGTGCCATGTGCGTTAATGTATTGAATTGATTGAGGATTTAATCCAGAATCATCCAAAGCCTTTTGCATGGCTGCGGCCTGACCCTCGACCGACGGCACGGCAATATGTTTAAAATCATTGGCTGCGCCATACCCCACAATCTCTGCATAAATATGCGCACCTCTGGCTTGTGCGTGGGATAACTCTTCTAGAATCACCGTCGCTGCACCTTCGCCAATCACCAAGCCAGTACGGTTGGCGGAAAATGGTTTGCAGGATTTACTGATATCTTCTTTGTCTTCTCCGGCCAGCGTGCGAATCGCTTCCCACGATTTAATACTGGCGTAGGCCAAAATCGCATCGGTGCCACCAGCCAATGCCACATCTATTTCGCCATAACGAATGTCTTTCATCGCTTGGCCGATAGCAACTGCTGAGGATGAACATGCTGTTGAGAAAGTAAGGTTAGGGCCAGAAATGGAAAAATGGGTAGCAATAGCTGCCGCTGCGCTGTTGTACATGCACATCAATACGGTGTAAGGCTTTAAGCGGTTTTCACCTTCCACAAATAGCGTCTGGTAACCATCTTCTACCGAATGGATACCCCCCATGCCAGTACCTACATACACGCCAGTGCGTAATTTGTTCAGCCTATCAGTATCAAGTTTTGCGTGTTTAACCGCTTCTTTGCTGGCATGTAGCGCCATTTGCCCATTTCTGTCGAGAATGGAATAGTCACTTTTTTTCTCAAAGTGTTGGGTAGGGTCAAAGTCCGCCTGTGCAGCCACTTTGCAGGAGAGTTTATCTAAATATGGGCCGACAAATTGTTGAATACCAGATTTTCCGGCAAATACATTTGCGGATAACTCATCGATGGTGTTGCCCAAGGGGGACACCAGACCAAAGCCGGTTACCACTACACGACGTTGGTGTTTCATACTAAAAACTTAGTTTTTTGCTGCAATTAAGTCATGTGTGACGTTGACTAAATCTTGTACCGTCACAATATGCTCATAATTTTTAGGGAAAGAAATGTTGTATTGGTGCTCAATACTAAAAATCACTTCAAGAAAGCCGAAAGAATCAATGTCTAAATCCTTTAAAGCTTGTTCTGCGGTTAACTTTTCTGCGGGGATATTTTTTTCTTTGGTAAATATTTCAGTTAAAAACGTTTTAATTTCGTCTTTATTGACAACTTCTTTGCTCATTCAACGGTATCCTTATCACAATTCGCCTTTTCGGCTATATTATTTTTAAATAACTAGAATATAATGCCATAAAGCTTTGTTTAAAGTGCGAGATTTTAATGAATATTTCTGAATTTGGTTTAAGTAATCATTTTAAGCAGTTATCGTTAAAATATGATGAAAGCCATGAGGTTTTATGGACCTACTTTAATCAGAAAAATATCATTCCTTGTGCCAACCATGAAATTATTCACGAGTTAACCCAACACCAGCAAGAGCTTGAAAAAGCTGCGGGCGTGTTGTACTCCAATGACCGTGTTTTTCAAGTGAAGTATTCTGTTGCAGCATCGCTCACACCCAATGTATTCAATCTAGGCGGGCATCTTGCCTTGATTCGTGAATTAGCCTTAAATAAAAACAAAGACGCTTTACTTTATTACGCAATTAAAGGCATTGATATTCTGCATAGCAGGCTGTCACGGTTCAATAACTCCTCTATCGTCAACATCACTTTGGTTCAGGGCTTGGCTTTGGGCGGCGGTTTGGAAGGTGCGTTGGCCAGCGATGTCATCATTGCTGAACGCAAAAGCTATTTTGGCTTTCCTGAGATTTTGTTCAACATGTTCCCTGGTATGGGCGGCTATAGTTTAGTTGCACGTAAAGCAGGGATGAAAGTCGCTGACGAAATGATCCTCAAAGGCAAACAATATACAGCCGAACAAGCGTTTGAGCTTGGTTTGGTCGATGTGTTAGTCGATGACGGTCAAGGTGAAAAAGCGGTGTATGAATGGATTGAAAAAAACAAACGCTACTTTAACGGTTATTTGGCTGCGCAACGTGCCAAAAATAGAGTCAACCCTATTACTTATGACGAGCTGTTGGATATCACCAAAATTTGGGTAGATACCGCTTTAAAACTAGGCGAGCGTGAATTTAGCATCATGGATCGCTTTATCTACAGCCAAGAAAAGCAATACTTAACTGCACCGATGCCACATACTTCGCCAGTGGCGGACAATGTTGTTTCTATCAAACGCGCAGCTTCATAATTCATTGATTGTTTTTGTTTTTCTGCACTACTAATTTGCTGAAGCTTGCTGCGCATGCGTCGCAAGGTAATCTGCAAACGCTAGCTTGGTGTTTTGGTATGCATGGTTAGCTTGCGCAAACAATGTAGGCACCTTGTAAATCTCATTTGGTGTAATGTCATCTAACTCTACACAAATCTGGCTGAGTTCCTCAGCGCCAATGTTGGTTGCACTCCCTGCAATCGCATGCGCCGTGTCATGAATATTCGCAAAATCTAGCGCTTGCACATACACTTTCAAGTCGCTCAAGTTTCTATCGGTATCTTCAATAAAGCCTAGAATCAAGCTTTCAACAAACCCTGCATTTTTACTAATAGAAGCTAACTCTGCCAAACGTGCCAAGTTAAGTGCGGTATTGCCAGTGTAGGATGCAATGATTGCACTTGGTTCTTCGCTGAGCACTTGCTCTTTGCTGGCGGCAAATGAGACCACAGGTGCGGCATCGCGGTAAGATTTTTGTTTGGATTTTGCAACCACTTCTTCAATGGCAAGATTCAACGCATCAATTTGGATAGGTTTTGTGAGGTAAGCGGCAACGCCCAACTCATCGAATTCGGCAATAGTGTTATGTGTGGCATCGGCGCTCAAAATAATGGAAGGTACTTGTGGCAAGCCAACATTAATGGCTTGGTAAATACGTAACGCCTCTAAACCGCCCATTACTGGCATGTTGTAGTCTAAAATCATTAAGTCGTAAGTAGTCTCTTCGAGTTTGTCCAGCGCTTGTTGGCCGTTTTTAACAACATCAAACTGATGCTGACCCAGTGCCAACATTTGTGACAAGATGAGAATGTTGGTCTCGTTGTCTTCTGCCACCAAAATACGGCAAGGTTTTCTCTTGCTGGCTTGCATGGCTTTTTTGAAAGAAATGATTTCAGATGAAACCTGACCTTCAGTGTCCTCATTGGTGACAACATCTAATGGAATCTCAAACCAGAAAGTAGAGCCTTGACCCAACTCACTCTCAATCCCAATTTCACCATCCATTAATTCCACTAGTTTTTTAGAGATAGTGGTGCCTAAACCTGTACCGCCAAATTTGTATTTAATAGATTCTTCGGCTTGCGTAAAGCTCTCAAAAATATGTGGTAAGGATTCTTTTGAAATACCGATACCGGTATCTTTGACCTCAAAACGGACAATCACTTTACCTTGTGAATGTTTAGCAGCGGTCACCCTTACGTAGACAGAGCCTTGTTCGGTAAACTTAACGGCATTACCCACTAAGTTAATCAGCACTTGTTTGGTATGCAATAAATTGCCGTGCAATTTTAATGGGGTGTCCTGCGCAATGTCATAGTCAATGACAATGCCTTTATGATTGGCTTGCGTCTCGAATAAGTTGACAGTAGTCAGAATCAGGTTTTGTAAGTAAAAATCCTCTTTGTGCTCAACGGCTTTGCCACTCTCGATTTTTGATAAATCCAACACGTTATTTACAAGTTCAAGCAATACATTAGATGAGTTCTTCATCACGTTAAAGAGCGTTGCATTGTTTTTATCTAGGTTAGAGGCCTCTAACAAGCTGCATGCACCCACAATCCCGTTAAGCGGAGTGCGGATCTCGTGGCTGATATGTGAAAGGAACTCACTTTTTGCACGGCTGGCAGCCTCTGCCTTGTAAGTGGCCTCTTTCAATCGGTTGAGCAAAGCCAATGCATACATAGGAATAGACACAAGCGTGAATAGCAAGCCATAAAAGCCTGTCATGTGCGATTGCCAGTATGGGCTGTTGAGGCTGGCAATGACAAACCCAGTCAAGCTGGCAATGTAGGTTGCAATCAATAACTGACGACCAAATCTGAAACCGTAGCCGATAATTAGCCAGAGATATACACCAATAAATACACCTCCAATATCATTGGTAAGATGCACAGCAAATGATGTAGCTAATACATCAGATAGCATTGTAATCAATTGACGACTGAGGTTTGGTGCTGAGTTTAGTCTGGTATGTACTAAGAACGCTAACGAGGCAAAGCTAAATATTGTTAAAGCAAAGTAAATAACAGGTTTAACCTGATCGTATGACATGGATACAAATGCTAGCGTCAACGTGATGATGAACAGCCTAAAAACAGCTTGCTGATATTCATCGCCATGCTTGCTAAATTCAATATGTTTGAACGCGTATAAGAATGGGGAAGCAATTTCTTTGCAGAGCATTAAAATGCTATTGAAAAATAGACTTGTATTCATTTTCCAATACTCCTCAAAAGTTAATATTTTTTATCTTAAGAAGCAATTCATATGCCAGTATAGTTTCTTCATTAATTCTAATAAAAACATATAGATAGTATTTGTAAATGTGATTTTTTTGGTGTTGTGAGTAGGAATGTCATCACTAATGACGGAAACCTAACTATTTTCTAAAATTCACATTCGCTTTAAACTTAAATGACTTTCAGTTGGAGTAGTAATTGTTTAAGGTTAATATCTGTTTTTATAAAAACAGCAGTCGCTATATTTAATGCATATGAACTCACAAGGATAGTAATGGCTACGAAAGAAGATATTGAACAGCACTATGATGTAGATAATGAGTTTTACGCGTTATTCCTTGATGATAAGTATCTTGGATATACATGTGGTGTATGGGATACCGCAACAACAATTGAGCAATCTCAAACAGATAAGTTTGAGAGGCTTTGCAACTATTCCCACGTAAAGTCCGGTGGCAAGGTTCTTGATGTTGGATGCGGCTGGGGAGGGCTATCAACATATATCAATGAAAATTTTTCTAATACCCATGTGCACGGCTTAACACTCAGTACTAAGCAGCTAGAGTATGTAAATAGTGCAAATAATCCAATCGCATCAGCTGAGCTATGTGCATGGCAAGACTTTCAACCACCAGAAACTAAATTTGATGCAGTTATTTCTATTGGCTGTCTCGAACATTTTGCTACGTATGAAGACAGTATTTCTGGTAAACAACGAGAAATCTATAAGCAGTTTTTTGATTGGTGCTTAAGTGTTACTACTCCCGACGCCTATGTCGGACTTCAGACAATTATTATTACAAGACTCCCAAATAATATTGATGAGCTAAGAGATTCATGGCTTGTACATAAGATATTTCCTGGCTCTGCATTAGCGTCAATTAGTGATCTCCAAGAGGCTGTGATAGATAAATATGAAATATCTGCCGTAAGTAGAATTGGTCACGATTATGTACCTACTTTACAAGCTTGGAGTGAGAAAATGTTGCAGAATAAAGAAGCGCTAATAGCGCAATATGGGCAGGTACTTTTTGATGAGTATCTTGCATATTTTGATGGTGCTAGACGTTGCTTTGAAACTGGCTATTTTGACTTATATCAGGTCTCACTGAAAAGAGCGCAACCAACAAGAATTTTTAAAAGGTAACTATTTTGTATTTTTATAATATTTTAATATATTCAATATGTTAAAAGATATTTCAAAGAAAATAGCAGGCTTTTTACCTGCTATTTTCTTTTTTTCAGGCTTTATATGGGATGCACTAACCATTGGCCGTAGCGTAGCCACATCTGACTTGCTGATTTTTTCCGGGTATTTATTTGCGGCGGGCATGTTGCTGTATATCATGAGTCGTCCAAGTTTTATTTTGGTAGACGAAACGACTATCCCCAAACGTTTGCACTGGTTTTTTACAACAGGTTGGCCTTATCTAGCGCTTCAGTTTTTGTATGGTAGCTTGTTGAGTGCGCTGTTTATTCTGTACTTTAAAAGCGCTAATCATGCATTGGCTTTCCTAACCTCAATTCTTCTTGGCGTGTTGCTCATTGCCAATGAGTTCTTAGAAAATGCGTATCGTCGATTTACTTTAAGCTGGGCGCTGTTTGGCTTGTGCGCCATTTTACTGTTTAACTTTCTGTTGCCGTTTCTATTCGGGAGCGTGCATCCGATTTGGTTTTATCTCAGTACGATTTTGGGTGCGAGTTTGGTGATTTATCTGTATTCCAAGACTCCGCAGAATCTGGGCAGCATTCTGCCGGTGTGGCTGATTGCCGGGGTGCTCATGCTGGCGTATGCTGCGGATATGATTCCTCCGGTGCCATTGGTGACACGCGACGTTGCTATTGCTTATGACGTGAAAAAAGAAGACGGCAACTACTTTATTATCCAGCAGCGTGGCCCGATATGGCAGTTTTGGCGCAAGACAAGTAACCACCTGAAAGTAGTGCCCGGACAGCGGCTATATTGCTTTTCTCCCATATTTGCACCAGCAGGGCTAGAGGTGCGTTTGTATCATCGCTGGCAATTGTATTCAAAGAAAAACGGTTGGCAGACGCAATCGCGCATTGGCTTTGATTTAAACGGTGGGCGTAACAATGGTTATCGCGGCTATACCTACAAGCAAAATATATCGCTAGGAGAGTGGCGGGTGAGGATTGAGACTGAGAATGAGAAAACCATTGCCGTTCAATCATTTACTGTGAGCGAGGAGACGGGAACTCCTCGCCATATTCGCTATAAGTATTAGTGCTTATTGTCATCCGCGTGTGTCATCAGCTTATCGATATAAGCAATCGAAACCGCTGAAGCCACAAACGTCATGTGGATAATGGTTTGCCACATCATGACATCGTTGCTCAAATTTGCAGCATTAATAAAGGTTTTGAGCAGATGAATCGATGAAATGCCGATAATCGCGGTAGCCAGTTTGACTTTAAGCAAGTTGGCATTCACGTGAGATAACCAGTCTGGCTCATCCGGGTGGCCTTTTAAGTTTAAGCGCGATACGAAGGTTTCATACCCACCCACAATGACCATGATCAGTAGGTTTGAGATCATCACTACATCAATTAAGCCTAACACAATCAACATGATGTCGGCTTCGCTGATGGTGGCAGTTTTGCCCACCAAATGCACAAGTTCTACTGCAAAAAAGTAAACATATACGGCTTGTGCAATGATCAAGCCTAAGTAAAGAGGCAGCTGTAACCAGCGGCTACCAAACAAAATGTTGGTCATGATGTTGCTTTGTTTGTACTGGCTTGGGCTAATGTTGGTGTTTTCTTGCATGGTGCGATGTACTCGAAATCAAAAGTTGGATTTTACCTGAAGTGTATGACTATGTGATGGCATACTCGAGATTAAACTGTGCCGATGCGTCCAAACCCAATAGCTCAGTAATGCTGGGCATGCTGCTGCTGAGTATTTCCGGTAGTTGCCAAGGTGGGTTAATGACAAACATACCACTCCCGTACATGCCAAAGCCATCTGCATGCGGTTGTTCTACTTGTAAACGTATGTCCAACCAATTTTGCGTGTTCAGTTGTTGCAGTGCCTGCACCATCGCGCCGGGTTCCGGGCGTTGCAGTAACGGATACCAAACCAAATACGTGCCAGTTGCAAATCGCTTGAGGCTATCTTGCAGGCTACTCACGACACGCTGATAGTCTTCTTTCAGCTCGTAAGGCGGGTCAATCAATACCACGGCGCGTTTGATGGGTGGCGGTAAACAGGCTTTAAGACCATGAAATCCATCGACCATCTCGGCTTTAATTTGACGATGCTTACCCGCAAAATGCTGCTGCAACAGCTTAAAGTCATTTGGGTGCAGCTCAAATAAACGCAGCTTGTCATGGTCGCGCAAAAAATGCGCAGAAATCTGTGGCGATCCAGGATAAAGCTGAAGCGAACCTTCTGTATTGACTGCGTTTACCGCTTCTAAGTAGCGCTGCACTAATTCAGGTAAAGCGTCTGAAGCCATTAAGCGGGCAACGCCCGTTTCAAACTCTCTATTTTTTTGCGCAAAACCATCTGTAAGCGCATACATACCAGCGCCTGCGTGCGTATCGATGACCCAATAAGGTTTTTCTTTTTGATTGAAGTAGCCAAGTACTAAGCTCAGCACATAGTGCTTCAGTACATCGGCGTGATTGCCTGCATGGAATGCGTGTCGGTAACTCAGCATAAAAATTCAACGATTAAATGATGGCTATTATAAAAGACTAAACCGTTATCTCTACGTGAGATTGTCGACAAATAATGCACGGTTGCGTTTTGTAAGCTGTAGGGCTTCTTTTTATACACAAAGGATGAACATGAAAAAGACATTATTAATACTTGCAGCGGCAGCCGGGTTTGCATTCACCACCATGAGCATTTACGCAAACCATCAAGAAGGTGGCGAGCAAAAGACAGCGCAAGATGCATTAAAAGACGATATTAACAAAGATGGAAAAATCAGCTTTGATGAGTTTAAATCTGTACGCGATCAGCATTTGCAAGAACGCTTTAAACGTCAGGATACGAATAATGATGGGTTTATTGATGATGTAGAGCGTAATGCGATGAAAGAAAAATGGCGTGTACATCGCCAAGCTGCACATGATAAATGTGTGCAAAAAGCACGTTAACCTCATCTAAATCACGCAAGGTTTTGAATCAAGCAGCTTCTTAAAAAAGCTGCTTTTTTATTGGCACTTTGCTGGCCATGGGGTAGCATATTGGCATGACTACACCGCACAACCATGACGCCGACATGCATCACACGCATGCACATCCACAAGACAATACACATGCAGAAGACCACCAGCATGCTAACCCGTTTTTAATACCCTTTATTCTAATTGCCGTGTTTGCAGTCATCGAATTTTCCGGTGGGATATGGACAAGGTCGCTGGCTTTGCTAGGCGATGCCTGGCATATGTTTTCCGATGTGTTCGCGCTGGGCTTAGCCATGTATGCCTCCCATCGTACAGCCAAGGCGCGTCGCGAGGCCAAGCATAGTCGTGCTGAAATCATCGCTTCTATCTTAAATGCGGCGCTCATGGTGATAGTGGTCGTATGGATTGTGATTGAGGCGTTTGATCGCTTGCAACACCCGTATGTGGTGGCCGGTGGCTATGTGATGCTGATCGCATTTTTTGGGCTGGTGATTAATTTAATCGTCGCCCAGCGTTTGCACCATCACGCCCATCATCATGGCGGTAAGGATAATCTCAATCATCGTGCGGCTTTGTTGCATGTGATGGGCGATGTGTTGGGCTCGGTGGCGGCACTGATGGCTGGTGTTGTGATCTATTACACTGGTTGGCTGGCGATTGATCCATTACTTTCTTTGGTGATTTCTGTGCTCTTGTTGTTGGTGACCATGAGTTTAATCAAAGATATTTGGCTAGATATTCGTGGCGAAAGCCAACACAACAGCCATGAACACCATCATTGATGGCTACTATCAGTGTTGCTTATCTATTAGGTCGCAGTAATACCGTTGAGTAAACCACAAGGAGTTAACCATGCCATACGTCAATATTAAACTTGCAGGCGCTGTCACCCGCGAACAAAAAGCGGAGATTGCCAAAGAAATCACCGAAACCTTGGCGCGCGTAGCGCATAAACCCGCTAATTACACTTACATTACCTTTGAAGAAGTGGAATACGAAGACTGGGCGATAGGTGGCAAGCTGCTGGACGAGTAGGCATGTTACGTTGAATAGTCGTTACGCCGATTTCGCTTAACTCGGCAAGCCAATGCTAAAATGCAAGGATGTTTGATCCTAAACCTATTTTAAAAAACCTGCCCAATCTGCCTGGGGTATACCGCATGATGAATGCGGAAGAGGTGGTGATTTATGTAGGCAAAGCAAAAGACATTAAAAAGCGCGTTTCCAGCTATTTTAATAAAAATCTGCCGAGCCCGCGTACACGTATGATGGTGTCGCAAATCGCCAAGATTGAAACCACGGTGACGCGGTCTGAAGCCGAAGCGTTGTTGCTGGAAAATAATCTGATCAAAGGCTTAATGCCGCGCTATAACGTCCTGTTCCGGGACGATAAATCGTACCCTTATATTGCACTGACAGGTGATGCTTTTCCAAGGCTGGCATTTCATCGTGGGACGCAACGCCAAGCCACCAAGTCTACAGGGCGCAGTCAATACTTTGGCCCTTTCCCTAACTCAGTGGCGGTGCGTGAGAGCATACAGCTGCTACAAAAAGTGTTTAAGTTACGGACTTGCGAAAATACGGTATTTGCTAACCGGTCACGCCCTTGCCTGCAATACCAAATCGAGCGCTGTACCGCGCCCTGTGTGGATTACATCAATCAAGAAAATTATGCACAAGATGTGCACCATGCGGCGTTGTTTCTGGAAGGCAAAACCAGTGAGGTGATGGATGTGCTAGGCGATAAAATGAACACAGCCGCCGCCAATCAGGAGTACGAAGCTGCTGCGGTGTTTCGTGACCGTATGCAAGCCTTACGGCAAGTGCAGGCCAAGCAGTTTGTGAGCGATTTCACTGTATCTGACGCTGATGTCATTGCCTGCCAGGCATTGGAAGGGCAGCATTGCATTAACTTGGTGATGATTCGTGGTGGCCGTCACTTGGGGGATAAAAGCTTTTTCCCAAAAAACAGTCAGGATGCTGAACTGAGTGAAACGATAGAAGCGTTTATTACCCAGCATTACACCGCACAAAATACGCCCCCCATGATTGTCTGTGGCATGGAGATTGCAGCCAGAGATTTTGAAGAGGTGTTAAGCGAGCAAGCGCAACGCAAAATTAAGATTATTACCAATCCCATTGGCGATAAACGTGTCTGGTTAAAAATGGCAGATACCAATGCGGAACTGGCGTTATCGCAACGTGCTGCTTCCTCTGCTAATCAAGCAGCCAAATTGATTGCCTTGCGTGAAGCATTAAACTTATCCGAAACCGTAGAACGCATTGAATGCTTTGATATTAGCCATACCATGGGTGAGGCGACCGTAGGCAGCTGTGTGGTGTTTGATAAAGGTGATATGCAAAACAGCGAATATCGCCGTTACAACATCACAGGCATCACACCGGGGGATGATTATGCTGCGATGCGCGATGTGCTGACACGACGCTATAAGAAAGTGGCTGCTGGTGAAGGTAAGCGCCCGGATTTGGTGTTTATTGATGGTGGTAAAGGGCAATTAGGGATTGCAATTGAGGTCATGCAAGAGGTCGGGTTGGACGATATTTTGCTGGTAGGGATCGCGAAAGGCGAGGAGCGCAAACCCGGGCTGGAGACCATGATTTTCTCGGATACCGGCGAAATGCTCAATTTAGAAAAAGACAATCAAGGTTTGCATCTATTACAGCGTATCCGTGATGAGGCACACCGTTTTGCCATTACGGGGCACCGTGCCAAACGAGGCAAAGCGCGGATCACTTCTAGTTTGGAAGACATTGAGGGTGTTGGTGCTAAACGCCGCAAAGCGCTACTCACCCGTTTTGGTGGTTTAGACGGCGTAAAAAATGCTAGCATAGATGAACTTGCAAAAGTAGATGGTGTGAGCCAGTCTCTTGCAGAAAAAATCTATGATCAATTTCATTAAGTGATTAAAACTATGTTGTGGAATGTGCCAAATATTTTAACGGTGTTGCGGATTGCCTTGATTCCTGTATTTGTGGGAATCTTCTATTTACCTAAAGATGCCATGACACTGGCTGCGTTTCCAGCGCACTGGGTAAACTTCACTGCTACTATCGTATTTGCGTTGGCCGCCGTTACCGATTGGCTTGATGGCTACTGGGCACGTAGGTTTAATCAAATGTCCGGCTTCGGTGCTTTTTTAGATCCGGTGGCCGATAAATTGATGGTGGCTGCTGCCTTGATTGTGTTGGTGGAGTTTGAGCGCATAGGCGCAGTGATTGCATTAATTATCATTGGGCGGGAGATTGCCATTAGTGCCTTGCGCGAATGGATGGCCAATATTGGCAAAAGTAGCAACGTGGCAGTGGCGATGATTGGTAAAGTGAAGACTGCTGCACAGATGCTAGCGATTTTATTACTACTTTATTACGATAATATTGGGCACTTCAACACCAAGTTCGTTGGGCAAGTGCTGATTATCATCGCAGCAATTTTAACATTGGTATCAATGGCTTATTATTTAAAAGCGGCATGGCCGGTGATGAAAGATTCGATGAAATAAATTGTCAAGACAAATAATTCGCAGGATATTGTCATAAAACCTGCAAATGCGCCTTGACACTAAATTTAAAATCGCTAAAATGCTCGCTTCTTTACGGCACACGACGTAATGATTCATGCGGGAATAGCTCAGTTGGTAGAGCGCAACCTTGCCAAGGTTGAGGTCGCGAGTTCGAGACTCGTTTCCCGCTCCAAATATTAAAAAGGGAAAGCACAACAAGTAGCTTTCCCTTTTTAGCTTAAATCTTTCAGCTTTGTTTGAAAGACACGGCGCGATAGCAAAGCGGTTATGCCGCGGCCTGCAAAGCCGTTTAGGCCGGTTCGACTCCGGCTCGCGCCTCCAAATACCTAAGTCCGCAGTAAATACCTCGTTATTCAATGCTTTGGTGTTGTGCCAGTTTATGTATCCTGTCTCCTACGCAATAGTAATTTACTGGCAGTCCCCCAGAAATGTTGTTACATTAGTGCGTGTTTAAGAATAACAACGCGAATTTTCGTACTAAACAGGTTACTTGAATGAATTTGGAAAACAGTCAAATGCACTTAGAAGATCTGGCAGATCAGCAAGATGCAAGTTTTGATTCACTCTTAGGCTGTTTGATGCTGGCCTGCCGAACCCATCATATTACGACTACTAAAGATGCGGTGATTGCTGGCTTGCCATTGCCTAACGGCAAAATGACGCCAGCAATTTTTAAACGCGCAGCTGAGCGGCTGGGACTTTCGGTCACCGTGCTTAAAAAGCCGCTACAGTCTATTCGTAAAGAATTCTTACCCGTCACACTACTGCTACATAATGATGAGGCATGTAAGCTTGCCCGCATTGATTACGCCACCAATACCGCCTATGTGATTTTTCCTGAATTGGGCGATGCTGAAACGCATTTGCCTTTGGCTGAATTAGAAGCCAAATATGCCGGCTATTTCATTACAGTCAAGCCCAAGTATATGTTTGATCAACGCGCACCAGAGGTAGGTAAGGTGCGCTTAAGACATTGGTTCTGGGGTACGTTGGCAGAGAATAAGCGCATTTACCGTGATGTGATGTTGGCCGCTCTTCTGGTCAATATATTTGCGCTGGCCATGCCTTTATTTACGATGAACGTATACGACAGAATTGTGCCAAATCGCGCGATTGAAACCATGTGGGTCATGGGCTTGGGTGTACTCATCATTGTGGTGGGTGATTTGATTTTACGTACCATGCGCGCTTTTTTCCTAGATTGGGCCAGTGCACGGATTGATGTCAAGCTCAGTGCGCGCATCATGGAGCAAGTGCTAGGGCTACATTTGGATCAGCGGCCAAACTCTGTAGGCTCTTTTGCCTCTAACCTACGTTCCTTTGAGAGTGTCAGAGACTTTATTACCTCTGCCACCATCACCGCTTTAATTGACTTGCCGTTCGGCATTATTTTTATTGTCGTCATTGCCTGGATTAATTGGGTCATGGTCTTGCCCGTTGTGATCGGCGCCATCATCATGCTGGTATATGCCTTGAGTGTGCAGACCAAAATGCATGAGCTATCAGAAACCATGTACCGCGCTGGTGCTATTCGTAATGCCACGCTGATAGAAAGCTTGGTGGGCTTGGAAACTATTAAATCCTTAGGTATTGAAGGCAATATGCAACGCAAGTGGGAGCATAGTGCACGCTATCTCACTGAGGTGGGCAGTAAATTGCGCTTACTGGCTTCTTCCATTAATAACGGCTCTAATGCCATTCAACAGATATTGACTGTGGTACTGGTGTTGCTAGGCGTCTATATGGTCACGAGTGGTGATTTGACGATGGGGGGCTTGATCGCAACTACGATGCTGGCTTCTCGGGCATTGGCACCCATTGCGCAAACAGCTGGCTTGTTGAGTCAATATCACACAGCGTCTACCTCATTGCAATCGTTAGACGAGATCATGCATAAGTCAGTAGAGCGTCCCGCTAATGCTAACTTTTTGTCTCGTCCATCGTTCCGTGGCGATATTGAGTTTAGAGAAGTCAGTTTTCAATATCCGGGCGCAGAAGAGCTGGCGTTGACTAAAGTGTCTTTCAAAATTAAAGCCGGTGAACATGTGGCTTTATTGGGGCGCATGGGCTCAGGCAAAAGTACCATCAATAAGCTGATTTTGGGTCTGTATAAACCTACAGAAGGCGCGATTTTGATTGATGGTATTGATTCTAGACAAATAGACCCGGCCGAGTTGCGCCGCAGTATAGGATACGTACAACAAGATACACATTTGTTTTATGGCTCATTGCGCGACAACATTGCCATGCGTGCCCCTCATAGCAATGATGCTGCTGTACTGGCGGCAGCGCATGTAGGCGGCATCGATGAGTTTGCCAATGCACACCCCAAAGGTTTTGATTTGTTGGTAGGTGAGCGTGGCGAGACACTCTCCGGTGGCCAAAAACAAGGCGTAGGCATTGCCCGGGCGTTTATTACACGGCCTTCGATTGTGTTGTTAGATGAACCAACCAGCGCGATGGACCACTCTGGCGAAGATGCAGTGAAAAAACGACTGGCTGAGGCTACCCACCTGCACACGATGGTGTTGATTAGCCATCGTTCGGGATTATTTGATTTGGTCACGCGTCTCATTGTGATTGATGCTGGCCGCGTAGTGGCAGATGGCAAGAAACAAGATGTCATCGAAGCGTTACGTGCAGGCAAAGTGGGTAAAGCCCATTGATGAGGAATTGAGATGAGTGAGGGCTTATTTAAAAAGATTGGGGCGTTTACCCGTGTATTTGGCGGCCGTAATTGGCTGGCAACGCCTATACATTCGATGATTGATAAAGTTATTCCAGCGGAAACGCAAGAAAGTTTGGCTTGGGATCAAGAAGCGGATATTGCCATTGTTGAGCAAACGCCGCTTAAAGCCAAAAAGTTGCTCTACACCATTTTGGCTGTGATGGTGGCGTTGTTGGTATGGGCAGCATTTGCACAAGTCGATGAAATTTCGCGTGGTGAAGGACGTGTGGTGCCGTCACGTCAAGTGCAGGTAATCCAATCACTCGATGGTGGGATTGTTTCGGAAATTTTAGTCAAAGCTGGAGATGTAGTGAAGCTAGGGACGCCGCTGATTAAGATTGATGAAACGCGCGCGGCTTCCTCACTCAAAGAGAATCAGGGGCAGTATTTAGCGCTGTTAGCAAAAGAGGCACGATTAAAGGCACTGGCGAATGGCACCAGTTATAGTCCACCTGCACAGGTGCAGCAAGATATGCCTCAAGTCTATGAGCAAGAGCGTGCTTTATATTTGGCCAGTCGCGAAGAGTTGGATTCCACCGTGAATATTGCGCGCGACCAAATGGTACAGCGTGAAAAGGAATTGATAGAAGTGCAGTTTAAAAAAGAAATTGCAGAAAAGACTTATGAGTCGGCCAGTAAAGAGTTGGCTGCGAACAAGCCCTTGCTGGCCAGTGGCGCGGTATCGGAAATCGATATTTTAAGATTAGACCGGGAAGCAACGCGAGCACGAGGAGACATTGACCAAGCGCGCGCGCAAATTAGCCGGATCCAAGTCTCTATTTCTGAGGCTAGACGTAAAATTGCCGAAGCCGAGCAATCTTTTTTAAGTAAAGTGCGAACTGAGCTCAATGACACTTCGGCCAAGGTGAATAGTCTCACCCAAACCAGTGTGGCGCTTACCGATAAAGTAAAGCAGTCCATGTTGAAGTCTCCAGTGAATGGTAAAGTGAGCCGCTTGTTTTTCAATACAGTGGGCGGTGTGATACAGCCGGGTAAAGAAGTAATGGAAGTGGTGCCGACGGATGATAGTTTGATTTTAGAAACCAAAGTCCAAATCAAAGATATTGCGTTTATCAGGCCCGAGCAGGCCGCCATTATTAAGCTCACCGCTTATGATTACACCATTTATGGTACTGTAAACGGCGTGGTGGATAGCATTGCTGCGGATTCAACCGTGGATGATAAAGGCAATGCCTATTACATTGTGAAAGTGCGTACCCAGCAATCTGTCATTGGCAAAGGTTTGCCGATCATTCCGGGCATGATGGCGCAGGTGGACATATTGACGGGCAAAAAAACGGTCTTATCGTATCTGTTAAAACCAGTATTAAAAGCAAAGTCTTACGCGTTCAGCGAGCGATAAAAAGAATCCCTTACAACTATGCAAGATATTTTTGTTACCACACTGTCTCAGCCATTACCTGGCTGGCAACAAGCTTTCACCGATTGCCAGTGTGTGCGTGAGGTCTCAACCACTGCCAATCAAGCACAACTGGTATTTTGGCTACACATGAACGAAGACCGCCAGCATTGGATGCAAGGCGCAATCAAACGCATTACCACGCTTTATCCCAATGCAAAAGTCGTGGTGTTGGCCAATGCGCCGGATCAGGCAGAGGCCTTATATGCCTTGAGTTTGGGGGCAGTAGGTTACAGCCATGCTTACGCGACCGCAGAAGCATTGGCTGAAATCAAAACTGTCATTGCACACGGCGGACTGTGGTTGGGGAATACGCTATTACAAAAGTTGATTGAAGTATCGACCAGAATGACCACTAGCCATAACTCGCATGTCAACAGCTTGTTGAATCAGCTGACGCAGCGCGAGAAAGAGGTGGCGGTAGAGGCCGCCAAAGGGCTAAGCAATAAAGAGATTGCCCGTATTTTGAATATTACGGACCGTACTGTGAAAGCGCATTTGGCTTCTATTTTTGAGCAACTAAAAGTCAAAGATAGGTTGCACTTGGCGTTAATTCTCAACCAAAATTATCAAATTTAATACACCAGCTTTTACGCTAATCTACCTGACGTATACATAGTCACTGTATTTCTAACTGGCGCGCGTATGCTTACTCGTCCATACGAATACCCGGCCCAGTCAGGCCATCCATGCCCACTTCTGTTAACGCTGCGATTTCGGCTTCTGTATTTACCCCTTCGGCAATGGTGTAGATACCTATTGAGTGCACAATTAAACATAACCCACGTAACAATGATTTATGACTCTCGTTGATATCAATGCCACGGATGAGAGAGGCATCAAATTTCACATAGTCTAATCCGAGGTCGTGTAACTCACCCAAGCGTGAAATGCGTAAACTCACATGCTCCACACCCACACGGCAACCCAGCATTTTGAGTTGACGGGTAAAGGTTTTAAATTCATTCAGATGGTTAAAGGCGGCGGTTTCCGGGACTTCAAAACTCAATAAATCAGTGTTGATGCCTTGCTGTTGAATGAGCCTTTCCGCTGTTTTAAGGTAAGTAGCGTCCCGCATCGTGCTTTCGGATATATTCAAGCAAATGGGCAGGTTATGCTGCGCTAGCAAGCCTATTGCGGTTTCTAGGGCAAGCGTGTCAATCGATTGAATTAAGTCGAGTTGAATGGCCCAGTCAATAAACTCGCCAGCAGATAGCCATTTACTATTTTCCTCTAGCTGCAAACGGACGGGGCTTTCGTAATGAATGAGCTCGCCGTGAATGGTGAGCACTGGGTAATGTTCTAGTTTGACTCGATGATGCGTGATGGCATTGCCGAGTAATGTTTTCCACTCGTTGAGGTATTGGTGTTTAGTGGCCACAATACTGTTCGCATTTACGATACGGAAGTTTTGTGCGTTGTTGAGATGCGAGAGCTCTAGAATAAAGTCGAGTGCTTTAAATAAGTGTTGGCTTTCATCGGTAAATTTAGTCTTAGTGACTACACAAGCAAATAGCGGGGCTTGATACTCGGTGTGCGCGAGTGTCATCGCATCCAGTAAGTTTTCCTTAAAGTGTTGTGCTAATACAAACTCATCTTTGGGTTGGTCGCAAAATATTGCAATATCGCGCCCACTAATACGGCCTGCAATCAAGCCTTCTTGGTGACTGGAAATGGAGGTGATGGCGCCGCTGATTTTTTTGAGCATTAAATTGGTTTGATGGTAACCAATATCGCGGTCAATCTCAGCAAGATTGCAAATGCGGATGATAATGAGCGCGCCTTCACCAAAGCTTTCTTGGTGCAGTTTTGAATCAACCGTATTCATAAAGTAATCGTGATTCATTAAGCCGGTGGCATCGTCATAATTGATTCTTAAACGTAATTCATCCAAGCGCTCAGATTCTTTGTTCAGATTTTCTTTGACGCGTGTGGAAAGCTGATTCATTTCTCTTACCACGGCTTTAAATTCTGTCGTTTTGGGCTCTTGAATATTAATAAAGCGACGCTCGCCAATTGCTTGCGCCTGCCCAATCACATCATCCAGCGGTTTCAAAATCCTTCTTAACAACTGTCCGCAAGCAATATAGGCAATTAAGCTAATGGATAACACCCAAATCAACATGTTTTTGACCGCATGCCATAATCGGTCATAGGTAAAGTTCACATCACTTTCCACATGCACCGTGCCGTATTGCGTCCAGCCAGTTTGAATGTTCGAGAATCCTGGGGTGACGTTAATCGGCACACAGCGTGTGAACCAATCAGGGGCGATGGTGCTGCTGTTGGGGTTGACACGCTCGGTAATCAGTTTGCCATTGGGGTCAAACAGACCGATATAGCGATAATGACCCGCATCAAACTGTGCCGAAATGAATAAATCAATCATCGTGGCATCTTTTTCCATTTGTGACATAGCAAGTGCCAGCACGTTGGCATTGTCCAGATTTTTCTTCTGCAGCTCTTCTTCTAGGTATTGCTTGCTGTCGAGTGTACTAAAAATCAAACTGCCACCCGCCGTTGCGATAATGACAAGAAATAATGCGATTCGAATTTGATGAATGAGTGACATGGTCTTTTCCTTAACTCTTTTATTCTATTCCATCTGCACGAATGCGTAACAACACATCCCGCCACTTTGATAAATGTTGTTGTGAGCTGGCTTTGGGTTGCGTGCTGCTGCCTACCCATAGGCCTTTATCGTTAAAGCTAAAAATCGGGTTTAAATCTGGTCGCTGCGATGCAGGTAAAATATCCGGAATCAGATTGTCCAGAATAAGGGGTTCTGACGTGGGGGTTTTGTAATAACTCAGCACCATATGGGCTTTGACGACTTTTACATCTTGATCATACAGTTGCGCGCGTACGTAAGTCAGGCGTAATTTCTCATTGGAAATATTCAGCGCTTTTAAAAATACGTATTTGGCAATGCTAAAGTCTTCGCAGTCGCCCGCCTGCATGCCAATCGATTCAAGCGGGGTCGCCCAGTAATCGGATTGCTTCCATAAATTTAAATCGTCAACAAATTCAAGTTTTCGATTAAAAAATCCGTTAATCGCAATAAGCTTTTCTTCGTCAGATGCGTTACTGACGCGATTGAGTGCTTGGTTGAGCTCGCCTATGCTTTGCACGGCGTGGTCGCCATAGCGCTGTTTGGCAAGTTCGGTTAAGCGATTAAATTGCACGCCACCGGCATACAGGTATGCGACGCAGCAGAATCCGAGCATGATGCATATCAACATGCGCGCGCGATCGATAACATGAACAATGCTGGTCACAGGTGTTGAAATAACTTGCTCCAAAACAAGGTGCTACCACCGCTTAAGCGAGAATGCACCTATTTAACCATAAGGAAAACCCATTTTCGCTATTTTTACAGTGGCAGACGTATTTGAAAGCCACAATCAAACTGGCTTTTATTGGGTAGTTCTAAAAAGTAGGCGTATTGGCCGTTAGTACAATATTTTTTTGGTAAAAACTTGTGTTTAATGCCAGTGTGGTCAATTTGACTTGCTGTTTTTAATTAATTATTTGGAATAAAACCATGGCACTCATCGGAAAAGTTGTTGCATTAACAGGAACCGCTTACATCACTAAAGACAATGGTGAAAAGCGAGAGCTTCAGTTAGGTGACTCCGTTGAGTTGGGCGATACCATCCAGACCATGTCTGGCGCGCTGGTCGAGCTATCGATGAACGATGGCCGAAATATTAATATTCCAGCCAATCAAATTGTGGCGCTGACCGAAGATTTAGCCACAATTTTTGCGCAAGATAAATTAGATGGGTCTGTGGATTTGGCCACCATTGAGAGTGTAGTCAAAGCCATTGAGTCTGGCCAGGACGTGAACGAAGTGCTGGAAGAAACGGCGGCAGGCAATGCTGGCGGCAGAAATTCTTACGGTTTTGGCTTCGTTAATTTGCTTCGCATCAATGATGTGCTCAATCAATTCAGCTTTGCATACGAATACAATATTGATGGTGAGTTACAAGATGAGCCGATTCGTGCGCGTACGCAAGATGAGTTGAACCTTGATTTAAATAATACCGGATTAACGACAACGCCTTCACTTCCGCCATTGGGCGTGAGCTTAAGCGCTACCTCATCACTGACAGAGGCGGGTGGCGATATTATTTACACCGTGACATTGAGCCGTGCTGCCACCGCTCCCATGTCAATATTGCTTTCCAATGGTCAAACTGTATTGATTCCAGCAGGTGCCAGCACTGGCACTGCAACCTATACCGTTGCACCGAATGACGACCCTTATTTAGACCAATCTACGATCAGCACGACAATCACGACTGTGACTGGTAGCGCTGAGCCAATGACTGTAAGCACAACGCCGGCAGTCACAATAATTACCGATACGGTGGACACCACTGCGCTAACCTTAACTGCAAGCCCCAGCGTAGCTGAGGGCGGTGCGATTGTATACACAGTAAGTTTAAGTAACCCGGCAGGTACAGTAGTCACTGTGACTTTGTCTACTGGCGAGGTTATTGTCATTGCTGCGGGTGCAACATCGGCTTCTATCAGCATTCCGGCACCAACTGACGATGTCTATTTAGATAGTTCTATCGTGACTCGGTCTATTGCAAGTGCAACTGGCGGTAACTTTGAGAACTTGGCAGTGAATACTACGCCAGTCAATACAACGATTACGGATACGGCTGACACCACAACAGTGAGTATTACCGGTACGGCTTCTGTCCTTGAGAATGGTACGGCAACATATACGGTTTCCTTGACCAGCCCAGCGCAAACCAATACTACAATTAACTTAGTCTATAGTGGCACCGCGAATGGTGCAGACTATACTGCGGTCACCAGTGTGACGATCCTAGCAGGGCAGAGCAGTGCAACATTCAATATTGTGATGAATGATGATGCATTGGCAGAAGGCTCCGAAACCTTAGTGGTGGGTATTGGCTCTGTATCTGGCGGTAATTTCGAGAACCTAGTGGTGAGTGGCAGCAACGGCTCTGTCACAACTAATTTGCTTGATAACGACGTTGCTACCGTGACCTTGACTGCAACTGCTAGCATTACGGAGGCAGGTGGCACCATTGTCTATACTGCGACCATCACGCAAGCACCTACCAGCCCACTCACCGTGACGCTTGATAATGGGGTTGTTATTACTATTCCGGCAGGCGCGACCTCTGCCACAGGCAATTACACGTTGGTAGGGAGTGATGATGTATATATAGACCCTACTACCGTAAGCGCTACGATTACTACGCTAAGCGGCGGCGGTATCCTCAGCTCGATTGATCCTACACCTGCAGTGACCAATATTACAGATACTATTGATGTCACAACTGTGAGTTTGTCCGCTACGCCAAGTGTTGCTGAGGGTGGCAGCATTGTATACACAGCAACATTGACCAGTCCGGCGCAAGGTGCAGTCACTGTGACATTGAGTAATGGCAGCACGATTACGATTCCCAATGGCGCAACAACGGGTACGCTTTCAATCTCAGCACCGACGGATGATGTTTATGTCGATACAGGCACTGTCTCACTCACGATTACTTCTGCAACAGGTGGTAATTTTGAAAGCCTTGTAGTCAATGCTGCCCCCGCGACGACGACGATTACAGATACCGTAGATGCGACAACGGTAACATTAACAGCAACCCCTACGGTAGCTGAAGGCGGCAGCATTATATACACCGCGACTTTGAGCAATCCTGCACAGTCAGCAGTGACTGTCACTTTATCTACTGGCGAAGTGATTAATATTGCGGCTGGTGCAACTACCGGCACCACCACTTTGGCAGCGCCGACAGACGATGTGTACGTGGATGCTGGATCTGTTAGCAAAACCATCAGCAGTGCCAGTGGCGGCAACTTTGAGCAATTGAACGTGAATCCGGCACCAGCTACCACCAACGTGACAGACACGATTAATACCACCACCATCAGCATTACAGGCAGTGCAAGTGCTACAGAAGGGGGTACAGCCAGCTATACGGTATCGCTCACCAACCCAGCACAGACTGCACTGACTATCAACATCACCTATGCTGGTACAGCCAGCAATGGCAGTGATTACACTGGTATAGCCGTCGTCACTATTCCGGCAGGCGCTAGCAGTGTCAGTTTTACTTTGCCTATTACAGATGACGTTGCAGCAGAAGGTAGCGAAACGATCGTGGTGGGGATAGGTGCTATTAGTGGTGGCAATTTTGAAAATCTTGTAGTCAGCGCAGCAAATGGCAGCGTTACCACTAACTTGTTAGACAACGATGTTGCAACCGTCACATTGTCAGCCACGCCGAGCATCACAGAAGCTGGAGGTGTCATCACTTACACCGCCACTATCACTCAACCGCCGACCAGTAACTTGACTGTGACTTTGTCTAATGGACAAAGCATCGTTATTCCTGCTGGAGGAACCACGGGCTCGGTCAGTCTATCGATTGCCGGATCGGACGACCCATATATTGACCCTACTACCGTTAGTGCGACGATTACTGCCTTAAGTGGCGGTGGAATTTTAAGCTCGATTGATCCTACACCTGCGGTAACTAACGTGTTGGATACGATTGATGCGACCACCGTCACCCTAAGCTCTGCCACCAATGGCACCGCCATTAGCGAAGGCGGCAGCATTGTATACACCGCCACCGTCAACAACGCCGTGACCGGTACACCATTGGTCGTGACCTTAAGCAACGGCAGCACCATCACCATCCCTGTCGGACAAACCAGCGCCAACAGCGCTGCGGTCCCGGTACGTGCTGACGACGCCTACGCCCAAGGCACACAAACCTTGAGCCCAGTCACCATCAGCAGTACCAGTGGTGCCAACTACGAAGCGGTCAATACCACCGGTACCGTCAACAACACCGTCATCGATGATGCGGATGCGACCACCGTGACCTTAACCGCCTCTGCTGGCAGCGTATTAGAAGGCAACACCATTACCTACACCGCCACGGTCTCCAATGCTGTGACTGGCAGTCCGCTCGTCATTACCTTAGATAACGGCACTACCATCAGCATCGCCGTCGGTCAGACCAGCGGCACCAGTGCGCCAGTCGTGGTCCGTGCGGATGACGTCTATGTGCAAGGCAGCACCACCGTCGTGCGCAGTATTGCCAGCACCAGTGGCGGCACCTACGAAGCCTTGACCACCAGCAGCACCGTCAGCACCACCGTCAATGAAGATGCGGATGCGACCACCGTGACCCTAAGCTCTGCCACCAATGGCAGCGCCATTAGCGAAGGCGGCAGCATTGTATACACCGCCACCGTCAACAACGCCGTGACCGGTACACCATTGGTCGTGACCTTAAGCAACGGCAGCACCATCACCATCCCTGTCGGACAAACCAGCGCCAACAGCGCTGCGGTCCCGGTACGTGCTGACGACGCCTACGCCCAAGGCACACAAACCTTGAGCCCAGTCACCATCAGCAGTACCAGTGGTGCTAACTACGAAGCGGTCAATACCACCGGTACCGTCAACAACACCGTCATCGATGATGCGGATGCGACCACCGTGACCTTAACCGCCTCTGCTGGCAGCGTATTAGAAGGCAACACCATTACCTACACCGCCACGGTCTCCAATGCTGTGACTGGCAGTCCGCTCGTCATTACCTTAGATAACGGCACTACCATCAGCATCGCCGTCGGTCAGACCAGCGGCACCAGTGCGCCAGTCGTGGTCCGTGCCGATGACGTCTATGTGCAAGGCAGCACCACCGTCGTGCGCAGTATTGCCAGCACCAGTGGCGGCACCTACGAAGCCTTGACCACCAGCAGCACCGTCAGCACCACCGTCAATGAAGATGCGGATGCGACCACCGTGACCCTAAGCTCTGCCACCAATGGCAGCGCCATTAGCGAAGGCGGCAGCATTGTATACACCGCCACCGTCAACAACGCCGTGACCGGTACACCATTGGTCGTGACCTTAAGCAACGGCAGCACCATCACCATCCCTGTCGGACAAACCAGCGCCAACAGCGCTGCGGTCCCGGTACGTGCTGACGACGCCTACGCCCAAGGCACACAAACCTTGAGCCCAGTCACCATCAGCAGTACCAGTGGTGCCAACTACGAAGCGGTCAATACCACCGGTACCGTCAACAACACCGTCATCGATGATGCGGATGCGACCACCGTGACCTTAACCGCCTCTGCTGGCAGCGTATTAGAAGGCAACACCATTACCTACACCGCCACGGTCTCCAATGCTGTGACTGGCAGTCCGCTCGTCATTACCTTAGATAACGGCACTACCATCAGCATCGCCGTCGGTCAGACCAGCGGCACCAGTGCGCCAGTCGTGGTCCGTGCCGATGACGTCTATGTGCAAGGCAGCACCACCGTCGTGCGCAGTATTGCCAGCACCAGTGGCGGCACCTACGAAGCCTTGACCACCAGCAGCACCGTCAGCACCACCGTCAATGAAGATGCGGATGCGACCACCGTGACCCTAAGCTCTGCCACCAATGGCAGCGCCATTAGCGAAGGCGGCAGCATTGTATACACCGCCACCGTCAACAACGCCGTGACCGGTACACCATTGGTCGTGACCTTAAGCAACGGCAGCACCATCACCATCCCTGTCGGACAAACCAGCGCCAACAGCGCTGCGGTCCCGGTACGTGCTGACGACGCCTACGCCCAAGGCACACAAACCTTGAGCCCAGTCACCATCAGCAGTACCAGTGGTGCCAACTACGAAGCGGTCAATACCACCGGTACCGTCAACAACACCGTCATCGATGATGCGGATGCGACCACCGTGACCTTAACCGCCTCTGCTGGCAGCGTATTAGAAGGCAACACCATTACCTACACCGCCACGGTCTCCAATGCTGTGACTGGCAGTCCGCTCGTCATTACCTTAGATAACGGCACTACCATCAGCATCGCCGTCGGTCAGACCAGCGGCACCAGTGCGCCAGTCGTGGTCCGTGCGGATGACGTCTATGTGCAAGGCAGCACCACCGTCGTGCGCAGTATTGCCAGCACCAGTGGCGGCACCTACGAAGCCTTGACCACCAGCAGCACCGTCAGCACCACCGTCAATGAAGATGCGGATGCGACCACCGTGACCCTAAGCTCTGCCACCAATGGCAGCGCCATTAGCGAAGGCGGCAGCATTGTATACACCGCCACCGTCAACAACGCCGTGACCGGTACACCATTGGTCGTGACCTTAAGCAACGGCAGCACCATCACCATCCCTGTCGGACAAACCAGCGCCAACAGCGCTGCGGTCCCGGTACGTGCTGACGACGCCTACGCCCAAGGCACACAAACCTTGAGCCCAGTCACCATCAGCAGTACCAGTGGTGCCAACTACGAAGCGGTCAATACCACCGGTACCGTCAACAACACCGTCATCGATGATGCGGATGCGACCACCGTGACCTTAACCGCCTCTGCTGGCAGCGTATTAGAAGGCAACACCATTACCTACACCGCCACGGTCTCCAATGCTGTGACTGGCAGTCCGCTCGTCATTACCTTAGATAACGGCACTACCATCAGCATCGCCGTCGGTCAGACCAGCGGCACCAGTGCGCCAGTCGTGGTCCGTGCGGATGACGTCTATGTGCAAGGCAGCACCACCGTCGTGCGCAGTATTGCCAGCACCAGTGGCGGCACCTACGAAGCCTTGACCACCAGCAGCACCGTCAGCACCACCGTCAATGAAGATGCGGATGCGACCACCGTGACCCTAAGCTCTGCCACCAATGGCAGCGCCATTAGCGAAGGCGGCAGCATTGTATACACCGCCACCGTCAACAACGCCGTGACCGGTACACCATTGGTCGTGACCTTAAGCAACGGCAGCACCATCACCATCCCTGTCGGACAAACCAGCGCCAACAGCGCTGCGGTCCCGGTACGTGCTGACGACGCCTACGCCCAAGGCACACAAACCTTGAGCCCAGTCACCATCAGCAGTACCAGTGGTGCTAACTACGAAGCGGTCAATACCACCGGTACCGTCAACAACACCGTCATCGATGATGCGGATGCGACCACCGTGACCTTAACCGCCTCTGCTGGCAGCGTATTAGAAGGCAACACCATTACCTACACCGCCACGGTCTCCAATGCTGTGACTGGCAGTCCGCTCGTCATTACCTTAGATAACGGCACTACCATCAGCATCGCCGTCGGTCAGACCAGCGGCACCAGTGCGCCAGTCGTGGTCCGTGCGGATGACGTCTATGTGCAAGGCAGCACCACCGTCGTGCGCAGTATTGCCAGCACCAGTGGCGGCACCTACGAAGCCTTGACCACCAGCAGCACCGTCAGCACCACCGTCAATGAAGATGCGGATGCGACCACCGTGACCCTAAGCTCTGCCACCAATGGCAGCGCCATTAGCGAAGGCGGCAGCATTGTATACACCGCCACCGTCAACAACGCCGTGACCGGTACACCATTGGTCGTGACCTTAAGCAACGGCAGCACCATCACCATCCCTGTCGGACAAACCAGCGCCAACAGCGCTGCGGTCCCGGTACGTGCTGACGACGCCTACGCCCAAGGCACACAAACCTTGAGCCCAGTCACCATCAGCAGTACCAGTGGTGCCAACTACGAAGCGGTCAATACCACCGGTACCGTCAACAACACCGTCATCGATGATGCGGATGCGACCACCGTGACCTTAACCGCCTCTGCTGGCAGCGTATTAGAAGGCAACACCATTACCTACACCGCCACGGTCTCCAATGCTGTGACTGGCAGTCCGCTCGTCATTACCTTAGATAACGGCACTACCATCAGCATCGCCGTCGGTCAGACCAGCGGCACCAGTGCGCCAGTCGTGGTCCGTGCCGATGACGTCTATGTGCAAGGCAGCACCACCGTCGTGCGCAGTATTGCCAGCACCAGTGGCGGCACCTACGAAGCCTTGACCACCAGCAGCACCGTCAGCACCACCGTCAATGAAGATGCGGATGCGACCACCGTGACCCTAAGCTCTGCCACCAATGGCAGCGCCATTAGCGAAGGCGGCAGCATTGTATACACCGCCACCGTCAACAACGCCGTGACCGGTACACCATTGGTCGTGACCTTAAGCAACGGCAGCACCATCACCATCCCTGTCGGACAAACCAGCGCCAACAGCGCTGCGGTCCCGGTACGTGCTGACGACGCCTACGCCCAAGGCACACAAACCTTGAGCCCAGTCACCATCAGCAGTACCAGTGGTGCCAACTACGAAGCGGTCAATACCACCGGTACCGTCAACAACACCGTCATCGATGATGCGGATGCGACCACCGTGACCTTAACCGCCTCTGCTGGCAGCGTATTAGAAGGCAACACCATTACCTACACCGCCACGGTCTCCAATGCTGTGACTGGCAGTCCGCTCGTCATTACCTTAGATAACGGCACTACCATCAGCATCGCCGTCGGTCAGACCAGCGGCACCAGTGCGCCAGTCGTGGTCCGTGCGGATGACGTCTATGTGCAAGGCAGCACCACCGTCGTGCGCAGTATTGCCAGCACCAGTGGCGGCACCTACGAAGCCTTGACCACCAGCAGCACCGTCAGCACCACCGTCAATGAAGATGCGGATGCGACCACCGTGACCCTAAGCTCTGCCACCAATGGCAGCGCCATTAGCGAAGGCGGCAGCATTGTATACACCGCCACCGTCAACAACGCCGTGACCGGTACACCATTGGTCGTGACCTTAAGCAACGGCAGCACCATCACCATCCCTGTCGGACAAACCAGCGCCAACAGCGCTGCGGTCCCGGTACGTGCTGACGACGCCTACGCCCAAGGCACACAAACCTTGAGCCCAGTCACCATCAGCAGTACCAGTGGTGCTAACTACGAAGCGGTCAATACCACCGGTACCGTCAACAACACCGTCATCGATGATGCGGATGCGACCACCGTGACCTTAACCGCCTCTGCTGGCAGCGTATTAGAAGGCAACACCATTACCTACACCGCCACGGTCTCCAATGCTGTGACTGGCAGTCCGCTCGTCATTACCTTAGATAACGGCACTACCATCAGCATCGCCGTCGGTCAGACCAGCGGCACCAGTGCGCCAGTCGTGGTCCGTGCCGATGACGTCTATGTGCAAGGCAGCACCACCGTCGTGCGCAGTATTGCCAGCACCAGTGGCGGCACCTACGAAGCCTTGACCACCAGCAGCACCGTCAGCACCACCGTCAATGAAGATGCGGATGCGACCACCGTGACCCTAAGCTCTGCCACCAATGGCAGCGCCATTAGCGAAGGCGGCAGCATTGTATACACCGCCACCGTCAACAACGCCGTGACCGGTACACCATTGGTCGTGACCTTAAGCAACGGCAGCACCATCACCATCCCTGTCGGACAAACCAGCGCCAACAGCGCTGCGGTCCCGGTACGTGCTGACGACGCCTACGCCCAAGGCACACAAACCTTGAGCCCAGTCACCATCAGCAGTACCAGTGGTGCTAACTACGAAGCGGTCAATACCACCGGTACCGTCAACAACACCGTCATCGATGATGCGGATGCGACCACCGTGACCTTAACCGCCTCTGCTGGCAGCGTATTAGAAGGCAACACCATTACCTACACCGCCACGGTCTCCAATGCTGTGACTGGCAGTCCGCTCGTCATTACCTTAGATAACGGCACTACCATCAGCATCGCCGTCGGTCAGACCAGCGGCACCAGTGCGCCAGTCGTGGTCCGTGCGGATGACGTCTATGTGCAAGGCAGCACCACCGTCGTGCGCAGTATTGCCAGCACCAGTGGCGGCACCTACGAAGCCTTGACCACCAGCAGCACCGTCAGCACCACCGTCAATGAAGATGCGGATGCGACCACTGTGAGTATTTCTGGAAGTGCCAATGTGACGGAGGGCGCATCAGGTTCGTATACGGTTTCGCTGACCAGCCCGGCGCAGACAACTGCGGTGACGATAAACTTAACTTATAGTGGTACGGCGGCAAACGGAACGGACTATACGGGCGTAGCTACCGTGACTATTCCTGCCGGGAGCAGCTCTGCTAATTTTAATATTGCGACCATTGATGATTTGTTAGATGAGCCATTAGAAAACTTTACGGTCACCATTGCTTCTGCAACTGGAGGTAATTTTGAAAGTATCGTGGTGAGCGGCACAAATGGTAGTGTTACCACAACCATTACCGATAATGACCCAACGCCTAGCCTGACCATTAACGATGTGACCGTGAATGAATCAGCGGGCACTGCAACATTTACCGTGACATTATCAGCGGCATCAGGACAAACAGTTACCGTAAATTATGCCACTGCAGATGGTACGGCTCAGGCTGGAGTAGGACTTGATTATACTAATAGCACAGGCACAGTGACATTTACGCCAGGGCAAACGACACGAACCATTACCGTGCCCATTAATAATGACGCCATTGATGAGCCAAATGAAACATTCTTTGTGAATTTGAGCGGTGCGACCAATGCGACGATTGCAGATTCCCAAGGCGTAGGCACCATTATTGATAATGATGCTGTGCCCACTATCCAGAGCGTGAGCGCTGCAAGCGTAACAGAGGGCGGTAATTTGGTGCATACCATTACATTGACCAATGGATCTAGTGTGGCGACTACGTATGCTTATAGCTTGGGTGGTGGTACAGCTACGTCGGATGTGGATTACAGCAGTGCTGTGACGTTCTCAAATGGCGTTACTTTAAGTGGTGGCATATTAACTGTGCCAGCTGGCGTTACTAGCTTTACTGCAACTATCGCATCGACTCAAGATGCGATAGATGAGCCTAATGAGACCTACAACTTGACCGTAGGCGGCGTTACCGGCGTGGGTACAATCAATGATGATGATGCGGCGCCTGCACTGAGCGTAAATAATATTTCAGTCGCGGAAGTGGATAACCTCAACGCAGTGTTTACTGTGAGCTTGTCTAACCCAAGTAGCAGTGCAGTCACAGTGAGTTTAAGCTTTGCCAATGGTACAGCCACTGGCGGTGGCACAGCAAACCCAGCGGCTAGCTCTACCCAAGATTATGGCAACAACACTCGTATGCAGGTCTCTACCGATGGTGGTGTGACTTGGTCGGCGTTTGGTGTAAACACGGCGACATTTGCTGCAGGAGAAACCACTGTTCTTGTTCGCACAGCTATCAACCAAAACACTGGTGGTACCGAGCTTCAAAACGAGACATTTACGCTATCTGCCAATGTCACCACTGGCACTACCAGCAATACAAATGCTACCGGCACGGCCACCATTGTGGATGAGCAAATCACCGTCTCTAGCCCTACGGTGACAGAAGGGGCGACATTATCCTACGCCGTGACAATTTCAGCCCACGCTGCTGCCGTTGATTTATCGCTAGCGCTCAGCGGTACGGCATCGCCTACCGATTATGGCGCAATGACTTTCACGAATGGCGTGACTTATAACTCAGGCACCGGGCTGATTACTATTCCCGGTGGTGTGACAAGCTTCAGCGTCAGTATTCCAACCGTGAATGATACGTTGGATGAGCCAAATGAAACATTGTTGCTGACGGTTGGCGGTGTGACAGGCACGGGTACGATTACCGATAATGATCCTACCCCAAGCTTAACGATTAACGATGTCACCGTGAATGAGGCTGCCGGTACCATGACGTTTACGGTGACCTTAAGTGCAGCAAGCGGTAATACGGTGACCGTGAATTACGGCATGGTGAATCAAACAGCATTGTCTGGTAGTGACTATACTGCCAGCTCTGGTACCTTAACTTTTGCCTCTGGCGTCACCACGCAAACCATTACAGTGCCTATTCTGAACGACAATATATATGAAGGCAGTGAAACCTTTAGAGTCAATTTGAGTGGTGCAACCAATGCGACGATTGCTGATGGTATCGGTATCGGTACGATACGCGATGATGGTGCAGGGGCAGGTGGTACGGATAACGATACGCCAACATTAGCCGTGTCCAGTCTTACTGTGTCAGATCAAACAGCAGGCTTTGCGCAATTCGTTGTGTCACTCAGCAATCCGTCTTCTGTGGCGACTACCTTCAGTTTGGCGCTTGCTAATGGCACAGCCACTGGCGGCGGCGTAGATTATGGTGCAGCAGGTGCGACCAATATTCAAGTGTCGACAGACAATGGCGCTACTTGGAGCAATGCGACTACTGCGACTATCCCAATCAATGGTACTTATGTATTGGTGCGTACACCAATTACGCAAGACAACATTACTGAAGTCAGTGAAACCTTTACGCTGACAGCGACCAGGACGGTAGGTGTTACTACCAATACCTCTGCTGTGGGCACAGCCACCATTACGGATGTCAATAATGCACCAGATGCAATCAACGATGTACCGGTTAGCAACTTGCAGGAAGACACTGTGAACTCAGTGTTGGCGGGCAACGCGATATTGGGTGGCAGTGGCAATGTAGCTGATGCTGATCCTAATAACGATACGCTGTTTATCACTGGGGCAGTGGCAGGTACAGGTGCCGTGGTGGGCGCAGTGCCATTAGGTTCTGCACTTACAGTCAGTGGTATTTATGGCACGTTGGTGATTAACTCTAATGGTACTTATACCTACACCTTGGACAACAGCCGCATCCAGACGCAAAACATCTTGGGTGGGCAAACAGTCAATGATGTCTTCACGTATCGGATTACGGATAACAATGGCGGCTTTGATACTGCCACGATTTCAGTAGCCGTTCTTGGTACCTTAGACTTAACCGCGATTACACCAGTGCCAGTAGCGATTGTTGCAGATGGTCTGATGGGTGAATACTACGGATACAACGAAACCGTGGTTGCCGGTAATCGTGTGCATGCTGATGATGGTACTGCAACGGCATTGGGGACAAGCGCGAATATTGAATCGGTAGAAGATGTGACTGCGATTATCAATGGCCGTAATTTGGCTATGGGTGGCCCTGGCAATATCGTAGGGACGTCTAACGCAGCAGCAACCAATGCAGCCGATGTAAGGTTTAGTGTACGTAGCTTAAATTATGGTAATGATTTGCAGACAGACGAGTTTGGCAATGATAGGGCTGTGAACGGTAACTTGGGTACTAACCCTAACACCGCAGCAGGCTCTGGTTTGCCAGGCTATGATTACACGTTAACCAATCGAGAGTTGTCTAACTTCTTGTACACAGATGCTGCAACTGCCGTAGTGCAAACAGGCACACCAGTGGGCGCAACGGTAGGCACACAAACAGGCTTAGGCACAACCACAGATGCGATTATCCGAATGACAGGGTTTGCGTATCTAGAGCGTGGTAACTACGACTTTAGAGTCTATGCGGATGATGGCTTTAGATTGAAAGTCGGCGGTGAAACGCTGATTGAGTTTGACGGCAATCAACCACCCACCACACGTACGTTTACCAACGTGGAAGTGTCCGATTTGATTTCCGGATTCACCTCAATTGAGTTGTTGTATTGGGAACAAGGCGGTAATGCCAACTTGCAGTTTGAGTTTAAACTGACATCCAGTTCAACATGGGTACCATTCTCGCTAGATAGTATTGCGTTCTTCTCAGCAGCTAACTTGCCTAATATTACAGATACACGTATCCAGGATATTGTTGAAGACGATGTCATCAATCAGCAATACTACTTGCGGACAGGCTCTGTGTTGGATGGTGATGGTAACACCAACACTTTGACGGGTGCAGAAGGGCGAGACTATATCCAAGGCTTTGGCGGTAACGACATCATGTACGGATATGGCGGAGCTGACTACCTAGATGGCGGAGACGGTGACGATACCTTGTATGGTGGAGACGGTGCTGACATTCTGATTGGTGGCGCTGGCAACGATACGATGATTGGTGGTTTGGGCGATGATATCTATCGCATAGACAGTGCTGGCGATGTGATTGTTGAGAATGCAAATGAGGGTACTGACAATATCGAGATTGCAGCTACTTATAATCCCGGTACCTATACCATTGCCACCAACTTTGAAAACGTTACGCTAAGTGGATCGTTTAACACCAACGTGACAGGTAATGCTGTCAATAACCGAATCATCGGTAATGATGGTAATAACACCTTAATGGGTTTGCTGGGCGATGATCGCATCATAGGCGGGGCAGGCAATGATACGCTTACAGGCGACACTGGCACACCTGCCAATGGCACGCTTGGTAAAGATATTTTTGAATGGAATCTTGCTGATAAAGGCACGTTAGGTGTACCGGCCATCGATACTGTGACTGATTTCCGTTACGGTGGATCTGGCAATGCGACAGTGACCGACTTTAATGCAACAAGAGTAGATGCGCTAGATTTACGCGATTTACTACAAGGCGAAGCCTCTACCTTGTTGAATACCGGAAGCGTTCCTAATATTGGTAACTTGCTGAATTATATTGATATTAATATCAATGGCGGCAATACCGAAATCCGAATTAGCTCGGCAGGTGGATTCACTGGCGGCACTTATAGTGCAGCGCAAGAGGATCAACGTATTGTCTTGCAAGGCATTAACCTGTATACCGCGACCGGCGCAACAGCTGGCAATGAAACAGATTTGCTACAACGTATGTTGGCCAATGGTGCTTTAGTTGTGGATTAACATTTATTAACACTGTTTGATGGTTTTTAGAGGGGGCGGCGCGATTTGGCTGCTCCCTTTTTCTTTACTTGGAAAGTTATGTATAGTATATTCAGTTCAGGTTTTTTTACTAACCTAATGATTTCTATAATGTTATAAAGATCCGTGAACTCACTTGATGAAAAAAATAAGTAGTCTGAAACCGTTTATTGTATTTGCAACACTCTCATGGTTTTCGTTCAGCGCTCAGTCGCAAACATTGACGACGCTCAAAGAGATGGTTGAACAAGTCATCTCCGCCAATCCGGAAGTACAAGTCAAGTACCATGAATACACTGGTGCGGGCTACGAACGCGATGTGGTCAAGGGCGGTTATCTACCTAAAGCGGATATTGTCAGCAGCTACCGTAGGCAAGAGGATATGGATGGTGGCTTTAGCCGCCGTAATGGTACTGCTATTCCAAGATCCAACAACGAACTAGTCCTCAGACAGATGATTTTTGATGGTTTTGCAACGCCAAATGAAGTCAGTCGCTTAGGACATGCGCAAAGAGTACGGTATTACGAGTTACAAAGTGCCATGCAAAATACTACGCTGGAATTTGTGCGCTCTTATATCGATACGTTGCGCTATCGCCAACTCACCGAATATGCAAAAACCAACTACGTCATTCACAAGCAATATCATGACAAAATCAAAGAGCGTGTAGATGCTGGCGTAGCGAGACGTGTGGATTTAGAGCAGGCGTCAGGTCGTTTAGCATTAGCTGAGGCTAACTTGCTAACAGAAACCACTAATTTGTATGAAGTGACTGCCAGAGTACAACGCTTATTAGGGGAGTTGCCGCCAGAAACGCTAGAAATGCCAGCGTTTGTAGCAGGTGAAATTGCACCTAGCCCAACAGAGGCATTGCAAGTGGCTTATCTTTCCAATCCAGATTTACTCTCGACCATAGAAGATATTCAAGCCACACAAAAAGAAGTGAAAACCAAAGAGGCGCGCTACTTGCCCCGCTTTGATTTGCAAGCGCGTAAAAATTTGGGTACCAGCTCTGATGGTGAGAACAGTACCAGCGCAGCGGATTTACTAGAGCTGACCATGAACTTTAACCTGTTTAATGGCTTTTCTGATAAAGCGGCAGTTAGCCAAACATTGGAAAAACTCAATCGCTCCAATGATTTGCGTGATAAAGCCTGTATCGATACGCGTCAAATCGTCACCATTGCTTATAACGATATCCGCCAATTAAAAGAGCAAATCACTTATCGCGATCAACATCGTGCATCTATTGAAAACGCAAGAGAAGCTTACCAAAAGCAATTTGATATTGGTCAAAGAACCTTATTGGATTTGCTCGATACAGAAAATGAGTATTTTCAGGCAAAGCGTAGCTATGCCAATACCGAATATGACTTGATGAATGCCTATGCGAGATTGTTTGCTGGGCAAGGTCAGCTGGTCAATAGAATTGGCTCAGCCAGACAAGGCTTACCTGAAGTAAAGCGTGAAGACTATGTAGATGCCGCCACTGTTTGTCAGGCTGTTGCAGCCGTACCGGTGACAATTGATAAAGCCGCTATTTTGGCAGATGCCAAACCGCTCAATGTCACTAACCGCCAGTTGATTAAACCAACAGATAGAACCACTGCATTAGCGCCTGCCACAGCTGGAGCATGTTCACCGGAAGTGGTAACCGCACAAGTGAACAATTGGGCAACTGCATGGCGTCAAAAAGACTATGATGCCTATATCAAAACTTACTCAGAAAAATTCAACCCTGAGCCCCCACTCACAAGAAGCGCGTGGGAGCAGCAACGTAAGCAACGTTTGTCTTCCCCTGGGAAAATTAACTTAGCACTGTCGAATGTGCAAGTGACTTGCGAAGGCGATAAAGCAAAAGCAACATTCCACCAAGAATATAGTGTGACCAACTATAAGCTATTAAAACAAAAGAATAGCCAAGGCTGTGATGTGTGTAATGCTAAGCGAATTGCTACAAAAGGCTTTGCCGATAACGTGAATAAAACTTTGGAGTTGGAACACTCCAGTGGCGAGTGGAAGATTTTGCGTGAGTTAGTCAATCCATAAAGATACGCCCGCTTAAAAAAGCACCCAGTTTAGGGTGCTTTTTTTGTATCTAGAATTATCACTCTTTCATATCTCTATTGATCACGTACTGTATCTTGCTTATATGAAAATAAATGACAAAATTATTAAAAAAATCGTCCCGATTACGGTAAAAATGCGCGATACAGTGATAGAATACGCTCCGCAACAAATTCAGCAGTAATCACCCGCCCGGGTGGTGAAATTGGTAGACACAAGAGACTTAAAATCTCTCGATCGCAAGGTCGTGCCGGTTCGATTCCGGCCCCGGGCACCAAATACAAAAGCCTTGAATATCAAGGCTTTTTTTACGCCTATTAGTATCCTTTACATATCTCTTTACGATGCCGGTTGTCTGCATTGGATGGTCAGCCTAAGCAGAGCCATAGATAACCTGAATGTTTTTATCCATGGAACCACCAATTTGCTTTACTTGTGGTTGTATATAACCAGTTTGGCTTCCCTTGTCTCGGTACTTTTTAATTTCTTAAAGTAAATCAGTAGCTTGAATCTAGCCTAGTCGTGGGAGCGATTTTTGCTATTTATATAGCACTCTTAAGTTTTAATAGAAGAAGAATATGAGCGAAGCACTTACTTGGAGTGGTTTAGATCTTCAATGGGCTTATTCGGATGTGCTGAACCGAATCAGCAGGCATACATTTTGCAAACATAAAGCATTTGATATTTTGCAAGATGCCATTGTCTATTTTGCGGTTTCTAGAAGCCCGTACCGCGATACTGAGCCACAAGCCTACCTAAACGGCATTGTGAACAATTTATTGGTGAATCAATATCGCCAAGAGGTTAAGTTTGTGCCTTATGATGAAGTGGCGCTAGAAGAAAGTACAACGGATTATTCACCAGAGCAGTTGTATGAAACCAAGCAAAAACTTTTCTATTTGCAACGTATCGTTGATTTACTACCTGAAAAATGTCGGCAAGTGTTTTGGCTGTTTCATGTGGATGGCCTGAAACAAAAAGAGATTGCAGACAAGCTTGGCATTAGTCTCAATATGGTAGAGAAGCATATGATTCGCGCCATGTTGGATTTGCGCGCGGCCAAACAAAAACTGCTATAGTTTAACCATGTCGAAAGCCATTCATTCCAGCGAAGCCGCAGCGCTTTGGTATATCCGTTTGCGAGATGCAGAACCGGATGCGCCCGAGCGGGGGGAGTTTGAGCGCTGGTTAACGACGAGTCCTATGCATCAAGCCGAGTACGAAAGCATCTGCAGTACCATGGATCAATTGGCATCGCCCAAGTCGTTAGCAAAGTTAGCTGATGCAATGGAGCAAAATGCATTTCTGGAAAAATCCGCCAAACGCCAAAAAGTGGTCAAGCACATTGCCCATGTGGTCGCAATCTGTGCTGTGGGATTGTTTGCGTTGTTTGCAAACAAACAATACGAGGTATGGCTGCAACAGCCTACCGTCCAAATCGTTGCAGATACGCCGGTAGGCAATATAGCCACGCGTACGTTAGATGACGGCAGCCGTGTAACCTTAAGTGGTAATAGCCAAATGGAAGTCAAATTTTATCGGCATCAGCGGCACGTGCATCTTATGCGCGGAGAAGCAATTTTTGATGTTGCCAAAGATGCTAATCGCCCTTTTGTAGTAGAGACTGAGCTGGCCAAAGTAACGGTATTGGGTACGCGCTTTGCGGTCAACAAGCTAAGCAAACTGGTGCGGATTAGCGTAGATCACGGTAGCGTGCGTGTTGAGCCCATTATGCCTAAGTCAGAGGCTGCAGATAGCGCCAAACTACTAACTAATGGTCAAGTAGTAGAAGTCTATCCTAATCAGACGGCGGTTATTACGCAGCGCCGTGCAGCAGATGCCTTTGCGTTTGTGAACGGTAAGCTAGTATTTGAGTGGGCGGATACTTATGAGGTTGCAGACACCTTGTCGCGCTACCGCGCACGGCCTGTGGTGGCTGACGGACAGTCTTCTCATAATATTTCTGCTATTGTCAGCGTGCAAGATGCAGAAGAGTTCTTACAAGGGCTACCCAATATTGCCCCGGTAATTGTGCACAATCAAACTAAACAGACTGTCATTGAGAGCGCAAACACGAAGCTTTAGATTTTAGTCAGATCGCCCCTACGCTGTAACCACCCCTTACCTAATAGTAATCACGTTTCAACCTTTATACAGCTGCTGTATTTGCATACATGGCGAAAAATGCTGGGCAATTCTCTAGCAAAAGACCTCTAGCTACTTTATATAAATAATAAAAAAGTAATTATTTTTTATTATCCACGTCAGGGTTTTCTTTCCTCAAACGATAAATAGAAAAATATATAGTTTTTGAGGAAGAAGAATGGATATCTTGGGCGCGGTTCACAAAACCATATTAGCCATCGTAGTGGTGTGCATGTGTTGGATATTTGTGCAGTTTCACGTAGAAGCTGCAGAACTGAATACTAAATTGCCGGCTGATCAAGACGCTGTATTTGCTGTGCCCGTGACAATTGATATCCCTAGCCAGCCACTAGCGGCTGCGCTCAATCAATTAGGCAAAAGTACTAATCTCAATATCGCGTTCCCTAGCGATTTGGTATTGGGTAAAACATCCCCTGCGGTCAAAGGACGAATGTCTCGCAAAGAAGCGCTACAACGCATTCTGGCTAACAGTGGGCTAGCCGCTAAAATTGATGAGGGGAATGCTTATATAGAACGTGCCTCAAATGACGACAAGAATATCCAGTTAGACACTATCAATGTACGCGCCAAACGCTTTTATGAGGTGGGTCCATTACCAGGCTTAGGTCTTACCAAAGACCAAATCCCCGGTAACGTGCAAAGTATTAGTGCAAAAGAGATCAAAGAGTCTCATTCATTAAGCATTACCGACTTAATGAACAAAAAACTACAGTCAGTCACTGTGAATGATTACCAAGGCAATCCGTTTCAGATGGATGTGCAATACCGTGGCTTTACCGCAGGCCCGCAGATCGGCACTCCTCAAGGCTTAAGTGTCTTCTTTGACGGTATCCGTATAAACGAACCCTTTGGTGATGTCGTCAACTGGGACATGATTCCCATGAATGCACTAGCAGGCGTTGATGTATTCCCCGGCTCTAATCCCATCTTTGGTCTTAACACACTAGGTGGCGCCTTTACTCTTAAAACTAAAGATGGCTTTAACAATGCTGGTGTTGATGCGGAAGTGCTCACAGGCTCCTTCGGCAGAAAACAACTCCAAGCTGAAGGTGGCTGGAACAACGGCACCATTGGTTTGTTTGCAGCAGGCAACTTCTTTTTAGAAGATGGCTGGCGCGAAAATTCTCCGAGTAAGGTCAACCAACTGTTTACAAAAGCCAGTTATAGAGGAGACAAGCTAGACCTAAACCTCAGTACCTTGTGGGTAGGGACGGATCTGGTGGGGAATGGCCTGTTACCTAGTGAAATGTACGCACAAGACCGCAACGCTTCATTTACATCCGAAGACACCACAAAAAATAGATTGAGCCAGTTTCAGTTAAGTAGCAGCTACTTTGTCAATGATAATTTTACGATTACAGGTCAGATTTATCGCAGAAATAGTAAAAGAAAGGCATTGGGGGCTGATGTCTATACAGATGGGTTTGGAGGTGAGCAGTATATACAACGTAATCTTGCGCCTGGAGAGCAATTTACTTGTTTGTTTTTAAGTACTAATCCTTACAAAATTCCTGATTATTATGTTTTTGATGTGGCTGATCCAAATGATTTTAGTTCTAATCCGTTTGTTTTAGATTATCTAATAAATAGCGGGGATCCGGCATATGACGTAAATGCTGCCCTTAATTTTTATACATCACAACCTAACCCCACCATCAGAAAAAACGGTGAGCTAACGCCTGAATATGCAAGGCATGCACAAGAAACGATAGCTTTTTGGAAAAATCAAGCAGATACACTTCTCTTTCAGGGCAGTAATGCTGTTCAACCAGAGGTTGGGCCAATCACATCATATTCTAATGGGGAAGCTGCTTACAGCGCTCCACAAGGTGTAAGTTATATCCTTTCGAAATTTAACGTATTTGATGTGGATCCAATTGAAGCGCTGGGGAGTATTAACTATTTTTATACCACCGATGGCGTTAAGCATTTTGTTATGACAGTAGCGCCTATCAACAAGGCTGAATGTTTGGAAGCGCTCCAAACAGCGCCTGATCAAAGTAGGCCATTGGAAATTAAAAGGCCTTATGGTGCATATGCAGGGCCTGTTGGGCTACCTATAGTCCCAGATGGTGGTGGTACTGCGGAACCAGGAGTCGTTGAAGGTACACCAGTATCTATCCTGACCGATAATGATATCAATCAATTAACGGACGGTGGATCTATACAATTCAACTGGAATTTCGAGAAACATAAATTCATGGTTGGGGCTTCGATTGATGCATCAAGCGCAGAGTACAGCAATAGCCAGCGCCTGGGTTTGTTAGATGAAAATCGTAAAGCATATTTAGCCCCCGACCAAATCCGGGACGAGTATGCGGCAGCAGACATAGATATAGCTAACAATAACTTTAATGGGAAGTCTACTACCAAAAGTATTTATGCCAGCGAAACGTGGAGCCCGATTGACACGCTGCATATTTCTGGATCAGCCCGGTATAACGACACGCATATCAAAAACAAAGTAGCCACCCGAACAGCCTTTGACTTTTTTAATCTTGCCCAATATCGCGCTTACCCAGACTATTTTAATGTATGTCTTGGTAGTGAAGACAATTGCCCAACTACAGGATATCGACAAGGGGATGGTAGCAAATTATTAAAACCAGCTGAGACGGAAAAATTCAGTTATTACTCGCTTAATCCATCTTTAGGCGTCACTTGGCAAGCAAAAGAAAACCTAAATTTATACAGTAACTGGTCACAAGGCACGCGCACACCAAGTGTGATTGAGCTGGGTTGTGCTTTTGATAGCAGGCCATCTGGCCAGTTATTAGTGTTTGCCGATGGTACAACAGCTCCATTGCCACGAAGCTTGGCAGAAAATCGCGCCTGTACACTCCCCACTACACTTTCAGGGGATCCTTATTTACCACAAATCAAAGCTGAGACAGTCGATCTTGGTATGCGTGGTAGCTTTTCAAGTTTATTAGGTATGGAGCGTTTGGAGTGGAATTTAGGAGCATATCAAACTGATCTTAAAGATGATATTTATTTGGTCTCTGTGGGTGGGAATAGTAGTTACTTCGACACTATTGGGAAAACACGCCGGAGAGGCTTGGAGGCCGGCCTCTCTGGCGTAGTTGGCAAAGCCAGTTTCAGGCTAAATTACTCCCTGACTGATGCAACTTTTCAGGATACATTCAATATGGTTTCTGATAACAATAGTAGTTCTGTTGTGGCTGTAAGCCAAAACTTCAATAGTGATACTTTTAGATTTATTACAGTAAAGCCAGGTGACCGCATGCCTGGAGTGCCCTTGCATAACCTAAACGCCAGCTTAAATTACGAAGTGACACCGAAATGGCAAGTAGGACTCAGTACAGTATTGCATTCAGAGAGTTTTTTACGTGGGAACGAAAATAACAAACATAGAAAAGGGGTCACCCAATTTATAGCCGCTGAAATACCAGATCCAAGTAATCCAGGCCAATTAATAAATGTTTTATTTCCGCGTCAGCCGAGCAATAACCCTGGAAAAGTGCCTGGCTACGCTACTTTTAATTTTCAAACTAGCTATAAATTTAGCCAAGAATGGACAGGGTCTATTTTGATTAACAACTTGCTTGATAAAGAGTATTTCAGCGCAGGTCGTTTAGGTCGAAACCCATTTTCACCCAGCATTAATGGTGCTATTGGCCCAAGTGGTTACAACCATAATTCGGGCGACTGGCTAAGCACTAATCTTATTGCGCCAGGTGCCCCAAGAGGCATTTGGTTCAGTTTGAATTGGCAGTTTGACCCAAATAAAAAATAGAAACATTACCAATTCATCGGCTAAGGGACTCATGCGAGCTCAGCAGTGTTCTGATACTAGACTGGCGTTAAAGGGTGTTGCAGACAACCACAAATGCCTGCTAATCGTAACGTAAAAAGGAAATATTATGATAAACGTTAAAATGAAGTTAGCTATTTTTGGAGTTTTAACTTGTTCCACCTATGCATTAGCACTGCCCGGTTTAGTCAATATCCCGGTGACTGGATTTGCAACAAGTGCCTACACACTTTGTAATACCACAGGTAACTTTGGTTCCGGTATTGGTGCTGCCGCACCTGTAGCACCCGGTGCTGGCACCAATGATACTTGTGCTTATTATCCGGCCCCTGCCACTAACCCGACACCTCCAGAAACAGGATATACACTAGTAACAAGTGCCGCGCGTTCAATTGTAGTGAACAATGCCCAAACTGGGGGTGTTAATAAATCTGTAGGTATCGTTAATGAGTATGTATGGCGTAAACCTGCTACCACAACGCCAGTAACACCAACGCCAGTGTGCATTTATGGAGCGGTAACTGTCATGAACGTATTGGACTATGACACCATCAATGCAGGCACTCAAACATTTGAAATAAATGATCTAGCGCGTGGTGGTTTTGATAACTTAAGTGTAGAAGCGGGTTATGCTATCCTTGGTACCACGCCAAATGCGGGGCCTGTTTTTAGAATTGGTCGCACATATACCTCTGTACAGCATAGAGCATTTGCAACATCGCCTATTTGCGGAGATGCGGGTGGCGGTGTTCCAGGTACAGGATATTTAGCTTTGCCTGGATTTGGCAACTCAGCTGCAGTAGCTGGCGTAAGCCGTTTTATCGGAACTGCTCCAATTTCGTTTTCCCCTCCTGCTTGTCTTGCAAATCCAACAGCAACAGAACAAGCCGCTGATGTATATCCTCCAATTGCACCCAATGGTTCTTGGATTGACTTTACGTTACATGTGAACGCAGGAAATCCACAGCCGTTATCTCCAATGACATATGTAAAAGCAGCTTGCACCACTGCAGCGCCAGTAACACGCCCGAATGCAATTCGCTTGCGCCAAACTGGTCAAGAGAAATCACCATTTATCTCGGTGGAGGTCACTGGGTTTGTACCACCTACTGCACCAGCAGTAATTACGCCACCAAACTAAAGGCATTTGCAGCCACTTTAAAAGAATTCAACTGAAATCAAAATTAGTACTCACGAGGCGCTAACACAGATTGAGGTGAATTGGTGTTGCAGGCAGCCACAAATGCCTGCTAATTGTAACGTAAAAAGGAATTATTATGATAAACGTTAAAATGAAGTTGGCAATTATTGGAGTTTTAAGTTGTTCTACCTATGCATTAGCATTGCCGGGTTTGGTAAATATACCAACCACTGGTTTTGGAACAACGGCCTACACACTTTGTAATACCACAGGTAACTTTGGTTCGGGTAGTGGTGCTGGCGCACCTGTAGCACCGGGTGCTGGAACTAATGATACTTGCGCTTACTATCCAGCGCCTGCAACTGATCCTACATCACCAGAAACTGGGTATACGCTAGTGACAACAGCTGCACGCTCAATTGTGGTGAACAATGCCCAAACAGGTGGTACCAATAAAACTGTGGGTACAGTTAATGAATATGTGTGGCGTAAACCTGCTGCAACAGCGCCCGTAACAGCAACCCCTATATGTATTTATGGCGCAAAAGCAACTATGAATAGCTCTGATTACGATACCGTGAACGGAGGCACCCAAACTTTTGAGGTGAATGACCTTGCCCGCGCAGGTTTTGATGGTTTGGTGATAGATGCAGGATATGCAATTACGGCTACAACGCCTAATGCTTCACCAGTGTATCGCATTGGTCGTACTTACACTTCTGTACAACATCGGGCTTTAGCGACCTCGCCAGTTTGTGGCGATGCTGGGGGTAGTACTGCTGGTACAGGATATTTGGCTTTACCAGGGTTTGGTAGTGCAGTAGATATCAATGGGGTAAGCCGCTTCACCGGTACTGCTCCTATCACGTTTGTTCCTCCTGCTTGTCTTGCAAACCCAACAGCAACTCAGCAAGCCGCTGATGTAAATGATGCTTGGATTGATTTTACATTTGATGCAAATGCTGTGGATGATGATGGTAGTTCGCAGGCTATTTCTGCAATGACTTATGTAAAAGCAGCTTGTACTACTGCAGCGCCAGTTACACGTCCGAACGCAATCCGCGTACGTCAAACTGGTCAAGAAAAGTCGCCATTTATTTCAGTCACGACGACTGGCTTTGTACCACCAAGTGCACCTGCAACAATTGTCCCATAGTTGTACTTAATTATTGAACAAAAAATACCACAGCGAATTAGCGATTAATTCGCTGTGGATTAAATTAATTTTAGGAGTATTGATATGGCTTATAAACAATTTAACGCGACAGAAACTGAATATACAGGGACGTCTAGCGATGATTTAATTATTGGTAATAATCTAGGTAACTTTATTGATGGTGCTGAAGGAAATGATGCTATCTGGGGTGGGTCTGGTAATGACCTTATACTTGGTGGTGAAGGCAATGATGCCGTTTACGGAGGGGCTGGTGATGACTATATTATTTTAGGCGAAGGTAATGATGTAGCGTACGGCGGTGATGGTATTGACAATTTATTTGGTGATGACGGTAATGATGTTTTACTTGGTGGGGCTGGAGACGACGCTATTTATGGAGGCGAAGGTGATGATGTAATGAATGGCGGAGATGGCTTTGATTTCATTTCTGGCACGGAAAGCTCACTTGGTGATGAGACGGTGGTAGGCGACTTATATTTAGCAACTTCTAACGATATCTTAATTGGCAGTGACGGTAATGATACTTTCGTGATTGGCGAAGATGGCGAAAATATAGTGATTGATGGCGGTGTTTCAGAATTTGATAATGCTGGTGATGAAGCTCGTTATGTTGAAGTTGAGGAAGACGAAGAGACAGAAGAGCTTTATGTATTTGATACCGTCAACAATGAATTCGTCGAGCTTGAGGACCAAGAAATTGCTGAACAAACCGAAACTGATGTTCGTTTGAATATTGTAACAAGGCCTGGATCTAGTGCGATTAGCACATTCGCTACGACTATTGCCGGTTACAACGCGGTAGACACTATTGAATTTACAGAAAGTGGTGAATATGAGGAAATCCAATTTTCTGGAATTGAACGCATTGAATTGGCAGATGGTGTCAACATTACTCTTTCAGCTGAGCAATTAGAAAATAATGGTGAGTCTTTGGATCGTGAATTTATCAATCCAGGTTTACACATTTACGGTGTTGCTGGTGGTGATGCCGAAACTGTCACTGTTGAGCTGGAGTATGAAGAAACCACATTTGAGCCAGCCGCTACCATTGTAGGTGCTACACCTGTGACTTACGATGCTGCTGCGCTTGAGTTTGATGACTATTCAATCGCTAATTTATTCCATAACGTCGATATGATTTACGATGCCAGCGAAGGTGAAGCTGGTAGCTATACGCGCATTGATGGTGCCAATGAATCAGCTGGTGCCAGCGAGACTGTGTATGGTAGTGAAGGCGTAGACAATGCAACGATGCGCTTAGGTGATGACACTTACTACGCAAACGATGGTAATGATTTGTTAGTGGGTCACGGTGGTGCCGATAAATTGTATGGTGAAGATGGTGACGACATTTTCCTCATCGGTGGTTTTGGCAGTGGCGTACAAGGCACAACTTCTAAAGCGGATGATGGCAATAAAGAGTGGATTGCTACCGGCGCTAACCATGATTTGATTGTGGGTGGTGCAGGTGTAGATACATTGCGTATTACTACCGGCATTGGCGCTAACACACAAGCCAATGGCACTATTGTGCTCAATAACGCTAACTTCCAATCCATGGAAGTAGTGCAAGTGGGCGGTACTGTGGGCCGTTTAAATGTTGAAGACTCCGCGCTTCAATTATTGAATGACCACTATTACCATCGTGCCAATAGCTCTGTTTCTGACTTATCAAATACCTTGGGTAATAACAGCGGCACCATCAATAACGTAGTTGTCGATGCTTCTGGTGTAACGACTAACGGTTTACGTTTTGAAGGTAACGCTAATACACAGAAATTTATTGGTACCAGCAAAGCCGATGTGTTTGTGGGCAATGGCGGTAACGATACGCTGACTGGTAATGGCGGTGCGGATAAGTTTGTATTTGGCAAAGTGTATGAGCAAGTCGTTACTGGTTCATCTACCAGCGTGCAAACGTATACCAACACAGCTTTTAACCTGACAGGTGTAGATACGATTACTGACTTTACCCGTGGTACGGATAAGTTGGAATTGCATTTGGATCAGTACAGCCAATTGGCTGGCTTTAACTCAAGCATGCTGCGTGTGAATGCAAGCGGTACTGCTCAAGATGCAAATGACTATCTGGTATACAACACCACGAGCAAAACGCTGAGTTACGATGCGGATGGTAATGGTGCCGGAGCGGCAGTGAATATTGCAGTGTTGACAGGCGTAAGCACCTTGTCTACTTCTGACTTTATTATTGCTTAATGCGATAGGGCGCGGGCAAGGCAACTTGCCTGCACCCACATGTTAAATAGTTATCCCTCGTGAACATGATGTTGTCGCAACTGCAGACGATTAAGCAGACCTTGCCTTTGCTTTGGCCTATTTGGCGCAAAGTATTTGTGTTTGGCTTTTTTACTAGCCTAATGGTGCTGGCACCCTCCTGGTATATGTTGGAGGTGTATGACCGCGTCATCAACAGCCGCAATATCACTACGTTAGCAATGCTCACTGTGCTGGTCACCTTTATTTATGTAGTGATGGAAGCACTAGAATGGCAGCGCAGAAAAATGCTACAGGCCGCAGCAAAAACCTTTGAACAAAGCTTGCAGGCAAAGTTGTTCGAAAGCAGTTTTGCCGCAAAGTTAAGCAATCCGGCTTTTCCTATTCAGCAGGTCTTTTCCGATTTCTCCAGCCTTAAAAACACATTGAATTCTTCTGCGTTTTTAGGCCTGATGGATGCACCATTCTGTTTGATTTTTTTAGTGGTGGTCTTTTTAATTCACCCGGTATTAGGTGTGTTAACCCTACTCGGCCTAGCGATTCAGTTATTCATTACGCTCAATAATCAATTGCATATAGAGCCGCAAATGAAACTGGCGAACGAGCATGCCATTGAATCCCAGCGTTATTTTAGTAGCGTGACACAGCATAGCGATGTTGTGACAGTCATGGATATGCTGGCGCCTATTCAGCAAAAGTGGTTGCAAAGCCAACACGGCTTTTTATGGAATCAGGCGCAAGCTTCTGAGCTGGCTGGTAAAAATGCGGCTATCTCCAAGTTTTTACAAACGCTGCAAAGCAGTGTGATTTTAGGCGTGGCGTGTTACTTGGTGATCGCGGGTGAGCTACTCAATGGTGGGGCGATGATGATTGTGGCCTCCATTCTGGCTGCGCGCGTGCTTGCGCCTTTGGTGCAATTGGTCAGCCACTGGAAAATGCTGGTACAAGCCAGAGCATCCTATATCCGGCTAGAAAGCTTATTTGCCAAGGCAGAAAAACCCGTGACAGGCATGACATTGCCAGCCCCCAGCGGTGAAGTCACAGTGGACAATGTGAGCTATGCAGTAGATAGCTTGTCGCAAGCGTTATTTATTCGCAATGTGCAACTCCAATTAGCACCGGGCAATGTGCTAGTGATTGCAGGTGCATCCGCCTCTGGCAAAACTACACTGGGCAAATTACTGGTGGGCTTATTGCCGCCCACTTCCGGTCGTGTGCGTTTAGATGGCGTTGATGTCTATGCTTGGAACAAGCAATCGCTAGGGCCACACATTGGCTATTTATCACAAGAAGTCGATTTGTTCGACGGTACGATTGCCGAGAATATTTGCAGGTTTGGTGCGCATCACGAGCAGGCGATGCATGACGTCGTGACTTTATTGGGCTTGAATGAATTGCTGAGCCGGTTCCCCAATGGCCTAGACACAGTGATTGGGCGCGAGGCCGCTTATCTTTCAGGTGGCGAGCGTCAACTCATTGGCCTAGCGCGCGCATTGTATGGTGCGCCTAAAGTGGTCGTGCTAGATGAGCCCAATGCAAATCTGGACACTGCTGGCGAGAAAGCGCTATATCACGCTATTGCTAGCATGAAGCAACAAGGTACTACGTTTGTCGTCATCAGCCACCTGCAGCATATCTTGAGTGTAGCGGATTGGATGCTAGTGATGATGCAAGGGCAGATGATACGCTTTGGTAAACCTAAAGAGGTATTGGCCAGCTTTCAAACATCCGGTGGAAAGGTGGCCAGCAAATGAGCAAGGTCTTAGCGTATCTATTTCAGCCTGACAGTAAAGTGGATGCTAGTTTGCTACTGAAGCCATTTAAGCAAACCTTTATGCACATGGCGTGGTTAAGCATGCTGACCAACGTGCTGATGTTGGTACCCACCATTTATATGCTGCAACTTTACGATCGCGTCATGGTGAGCCGCAACACGCTTACGCTGATTGCGGTGACATGCATGACCGTGTTTTTGATTGCGCTGATGGCCTTGGCTGAGTGGATTCGCTCCATGCACGCCATTAAGGCTGGGGTGCGCTTTGATATGACTTATGGCAAGCAAGTGTTTGGTGCAGCATTTTCTACGGCCGGACACACTTTGCAAGCACCGGCGCAAGCCTTAAAAGACTTAACTGCCGTGAGGCAGTTTATGACGGGCAATGGTTTGTTTGCATTTTTTGATATGCCGTGGAGTGTGATCTACATTGCAGTGCTGTTTATTTTGAGCCCGGTATTAGGGGCCACCGCCGTAGTGTTTTGCCTGATTCAGTTTGTGCTTGCGTTATGGAATCAGCGGCAAAGCCAAGTGCCATTGCAGGGTTATGCAGCGGCGCAGCAACAAACGGACCTGTTTTTACATCACAAAATTCGCCATCTACAAACCAGCCATGTCATGGGTATGTTCAATGCGTTGTTTCAACGTTGGCAAGCATTAAACCATCAATTGGGTGAGCAAGACGCGCGTGTTCAACAAATACAAAACCGTAGCCAGTTTATAAACAAACTTGTGCGCTACACCATGCAGTCGCTCATGCTGGCCATTGCTGCCGTGCTTACTATCCGCGGTGATATTAGCGTGGGTTCCATGATTGCTTCTAACGTATTGATTGCGCGTGCGCTGCAACCGTTTGATGTGATTGTGCACACTTGGCGGCAATACATCACGGCAAAAACCGCAGCGGGCAATCTAAGCGATTTATTAGCTCGGCAGCGCCAGCATTTGCATAGCCAACACTTACAGATACATCCAAGTACGTCTGCGCCACATGCTGATTCGGCTAATCACATCGAACTGAAAGCGTTAAGCGTGAAGTTGGGCGATGCTGAAGTACTTAAACATATTTCAATGACAATTGTGCCGGGGCGTATCTTAAATGTCATGGGGCCATCCGGCTCTGGCAAAAGCACGCTAGCGCGTACCTTGGTTGGGCTGGTCACGCCGGAAAGTGGGCAGTATCTGCTTGGCAAACAATTGATACAGACCCAGGCCGGGCTCTCAGCCTATACAAGCGTGGGCTATTTACCACAACGGGTGTCATTGTTGGAGGGCACCATCGCAGAAAACGTTGCGCGCTTTGGCTTGCTGGAGACAGAACATATTATCGCCGCATGCAAAGCGGTGGGCATGCATGAATCTATATTGCATCTGCCACAAGGCTATGACACACGCTTAGATGAGCATGGTGCACCATTGTCTGGTGGGCAACGACAGCTCATTGGCTTGGCAAGAGCCATTTACAAAGAGCCTGCTTTGATTGTGCTGGATGAGCCCAATGCCAGCTTGGATGAGTTTGGCGAAGCCAGCTTGATGCAGGCACTACAAACGCTCAAGGCCAAGCAAAAAACCATTGTATTGATCTCACATCGCTCCAGCTTATTAAAGGTGACCGATGACCTGTTGATTTTAAAACAGGGCGAGGTCGCACATTGCGGGCCAAGAGACGCGGGCATCGCGTATCTCAACCAACTTCAAACCATTTCAGTCGCGAATGCAACATAACACTATGACTACACAATCCAGTATAGCTTCAGCCAACATAGCTTCAGCCAAAACAGCTTCAGAAACCGTGCAGGCTCCGCAAAATGTGCATTCTATTGAGCAATACGTACAAGCACACCACCATACACGCAGAGGCGTATGGGTGTTGCTCATCGGGCTGCTTGGGTTTCTGGCTTGGGCAATATGGGCGCCGTTGGACGAAGGGGTGCCGACAGAAGGTGTGGTGAGCGTAGAAACGAATCACAAAGTAGTGCAGCACTTGAACGGTGGCATGGTCAGCCAGTTATTGGTGCGAGAAGGGCAAGAGGTACATCAGGGCGATTTGCTGTTTAAGCTGGACGATACCAGTACGAAAGCGCGTTACGAAGAAATTAGGCAGCGCTATGCCGGGTTACGTGCGCAAGAGGGGCGTTTGCAGGCAGAAAAAGCGGGCTTGACCTTAATTCAGTTTCATCCGGATTTACAGGCACAGCAGACAGACCCGCTGATACAGCAACACATGCAGAATCAATCTCAACTGTTAATGGCGCGGCGTAGCGCATTGGCCTCTGATACTGCGGCAAGACGCGAATCCATTGCTGGGCAGAAGGCGCTGATTGAAGGGTATGAAGGGGTGCTCACCAGCCAGCAAGCGCAGCTGGCGCTATTGCAAGACCAACTAAACGGTATCAAAGAGCTCACCAAAGAGGGGTTTGCGCCACGTAATCAGCAGAACGATCTTGAGCAAAAGGTGGCCGCAGTATATGGCGACATTGCAAATACCAAAGCCAATATCTTGCGCGCCAATAAAGCGATTTTAGAACTTAACCAGCAAATCACTACGCGCATCCAAACAGAGAAAAAAGAGACAGATGGCGACATGGCGCAAGTGCGGTTGCAAGTAGAGTCTGATGCGCAAAAGGTAAAGTCGTTACAAGAGGAGTTGGCACGTACCGAGATTCGGGCACCGGCTTCTGGCCAAGTCGTCGGCTTGCAAGTACATACCGTAGGTGCGGTTATTCAGGCTGGCCAAAAGTTAATGGATATTGTGCCATCGGGCGAGCCATTGATTATTGATGCGCAAATTCAGCCACACCTGATAGACAAGATCAGAGTGGGGTTGGCGGCCGATGTTAGGTTTTCGACCTTTGCTAATAGCCCGCAATTATTGGCCGAAGGCAAGCTGATGACAATCTCTAAAGACTTGCTCACCAAACCAGCCGGCACGCTAGATGGCGGAACGACTTATTATCTAGCCCGCGTTTCTATTACACCGAAAGGCATGCAGGATTTAAAAGGGCATCAACTACAACCAGGTATGCCGGTGCAGGTGGTGATTAAAACCGGCGAACGCACGTTGTTTGCGTATTTGATGCATCCCCTCAGTAAGCGCATTGCTGCCTCGATGAAGGAAGAATAACGATGTGGCGAATCAGTGTCATGGTATTGCTATGGTGTATTGGCCAGCAAGCGTGGGCAGAAGAAGACCTAAACAGCCTGTATCAAAAAGCGGTGGAACACAATGCCGATTACCGTGCGGCCTTAGTAAATACCGAGGCCGACAGGGAAGAGTTGAATAAAGCCAAAGCCTTGTTCTACCCCAAAGTGCAGATGGCGCTTTCACGTGGTCGTGGTATTACCGATAGAACCACGCAAACCGCCATTGGTGCGATAGAAACTAATTTAGATTACCGATTAGAGAATTATGGATTGACGGTACGCCAGCCCATTTTTAATAAAGAAACTTGGGCTATTTACGGTGGCGCAAAGTCTTTTGTTAGTGCGCAAGAGTCACTATTGCGTCAAGAAAATGCAAAGTTAATACTCAAACTCACGTCAACTTATTTAGAGATATTGTATGCACGTGCCAAGGTCAACTTGCTCAACGCCAAGGTAACAGCGGTTAGCCAACAACTGCGCCAAGCAGAGAAACGATACACACAAGGTAGCGGTACTGTGGTGGAAATCAACGAAGCGCAAACCAATCTGGATATTGCCAATGTAGAAACCATACAGGCTGGAAACGACTTGAACGAGCATTTGAATACGCTGCAAATACTCACAGGAGAAATCAGCCCGTTATCGGCAGAGCTGATAGTTTCTAAATTGCCCATCAGTTTGCCAAAAGAAGAAAACATGACGTATTGGCTGGGGATGGCAACTCAACATAACCCAGAAATATCGGCGGCGACACATACGCTTGAAGTAGCAAAACAGGAGCTCGAAAAAAGGCGTGCCGGGCATTACCCAACACTGGATCTGGTGGGTGCACGTTCTTACAGCGAGAATGATAGTAACAACACCTTGGGCTCTCGCTTTGATACCACAACTGTGGCTTTACAGATGAATGTGCCTTTGTTTGCTGGTGGATATGTGAGTGCCAATGTACGGCAGGCCGCCAATAAGCTGACAGCAGCCGAAGAATCCCTGACCGCCAAAACGCGTGAGGTGGAGTATCAGGTACGCAAATACTACAACAGTGTAGAAACGCAGTTTCAAACCATCAATGCGTATCAGCAAGCCGTCAAATCATCCCGTGTGGCGATGGAAGGTACACAAAAAGGATTCATTGCCGGGTTTAAAACCAATATTGAAGTGCTGGATGCACAACAGAAATTATTCAGCAATCAGCTTGAGCTCACTAAATCGCAATATAGCCTGATCAATGATCTGGTCAATTTAAAGTTTAGCAGCGGCTTGTTGAATCAAGGCGAGCTGACAAAAATTAGTGCGATGTTTATTACCACAACCCCAAGGAACCAACATGAAACACAAGCCAGTATCCAGTAGCCATCACTTAGGGTTCACATTGCTAGAGCTATTGGTGGTCATGGTCATTATTGGCTTGCTGGCAGGGTATGTTGGCCCTAAATATTTTGCGCAATTGGGTAAATCTGAAACCAAAGCTGCCAAAGCACAAGTCGAAGCGCTGGCAAAAGCGCTCGATACCTATCGTTTGGATATGGGGCATTACCCAACCACTGAGCAGGGCTTGGCCGCACTTACCAGCGCACCTAGTGGAGAAAATAAGTGGCATGGTCCTTATCTTGCTAAAAAGGTCCCCAATGACCCTTGGGGTAGGGCTTACCAATACAAATATCCGGGCGAGCATGGCGATTACGATGTCTGGACCTTGGGTAACGATGGTCAGGCTGGTGGCCTAGATGCGGATACAGATGTTGGGAACTGGTAATCATGTCATACGGGTATTGCCATGAAATTTGAGTTGAAAGTCATGCAGGGCAGCCAGGTCAGCGCGTTGGCGTTAGAGGCACCAAATGTCAGTGCGGCAAAGCAACTAGCTGAATCGCAGGGTTTGCAGATTCTGAGCATTCAGCGCGCTGGCTTCAAGTTGGCAGATATCACAGCGTTTCGATTTGAGAAACATACCTTCAATGTCATGTTGTTTAGCCAAGAGTTGCTGGCATTGCTGGAGTCTGGCATGAGCCTGATGGAAGCCATTGAAGCATTGTCTGAAAAAGAACAGCAGGTGCAATCGGTGGCTGTTTTTAAGCAAATGAAAGTGGCGCTGTACGAAGGGTTGCCGCTGTCCCAGGCGCTAGAGCGCTTGCCAGAAACATTTACCGCACTGTATGTGGCGCTGATCCGGGCTAGTGAACGCACTGGCGATATGCCGCAGGCATTGCGCCGGCATGTGGCTTATCAAACACAAGTGGATGCGGTGCGTAAAAAAATCATTGCCGCTTCCATTTATCCATCGTTGTTGATGGTAGTGGGGGGATTGGTTGTACTGTTTTTATTGGGCTATGTGATTCCTAGATTCAGCGGCATTTACGAGAATACCGGGCAAAATTTACCTTGGGCCAGTCAGATGTTGCTCAAGTGGGGGCAACTGTTGCAAACGCATGGGTCAGAAGTGCTCATGGTTACCTTGGCAAGCAGTGCCGGGCTGATGTTCTTGTTGTCTCGATCAGCCGTCCGGGCTTGGATAGCTAAAAAAATATGGCAAATCCCAACCATGGGCGAAGCCATCCGTATTTATCAATTAGCACGGTTTTACCGCACATTGGGCATGCTACTGCAAGGCGGTATTCCACTCACCACTGCCATGCAGATGGTGCAATCGTTATTGCCTGCCAATCTGCAAATCGCACTAAAAAATGCTATCCATGATGTGAAAGACGGCAAGCCATTATCCATGGCTATGGAGCAGCATGGCATGACGACCTCAATTTCTAATCGCATGTTACGGGTAGGTGAGCGCACCGGCCGTATGGACGAGATGCTGGAACGTATTGGCGCATTTTATGATGAAGAGACTGCACGCAAAGTGGAATGGCTGAGCAAGCTGCTTGAACCTGCATTGATGGTAGTCATTGGGTTGATTGTTGGGTTGGTGGTGGTGCTGATGTACATGCCTATTTTTGAACTGGCAGGAGGGATAGAGTGAGTTCGGTCAATATTAAGCCAATGCCTTCTGCGCAAGTGGTGGCTTTCCCCCATGTAGCCGTGCAGGATGAGACTGCCGCTATTACTGCACAGCAGTTACAAGATGCACGGAGGATGGCGGGTGAAACCGGTAGGCCGCTATTAAATGTATTAGAGGAACAAAGCGGTTTACCAGCCGATGGTTTTGTCCGTGCGCTGGGCAGGCTGATGCAATATCCGGTACTTGCTGCGCTTGATTTGCATGCGCTGCAACCGCAGTTTAACCTCTTGCCGTTTACTGAGGCTAGCCGATTGCATTGTGTTCTGCTGAGTGCGCAAGATGGTGTACTCACTATTGTATGTGCCGACCCATTTGATGCATTACTACCCACGCAGCTAGATGCCTATATCAAACAGCCTGTACGTTGGGCGCTGGCACATACTGACGACATTACCGCTTATTTGCAGCATCATGAAATCACTATGCGTGCGCTGGATAATGTCGCGCACGTGCATGCAACACAAAGCGAAGATGGAGAATCTATCGAAGAGCTCTCCTTAAAATCCATTAGCGAAGACACTAGCCCAGTTGTCAAGTTTGTACGCTCAACCCTTTACGATGCGCTGAAAGCAGGCGCCAGTGATATCCATCTAGAAACCAGCCCGCAGGGGCTACAGGTGAAATACCGCATTGATGGCGTGTTGACTGAGGTTGGCGGCATTGCTGGCTTAACGCAAGCCGAACAGGCGATTTCCAGAATCAAGGTGATGTCGGAACTCGACATTGCTGAGCGCCGTATTCCACAAGATGGGCGCTTTAAGGTGCAGGCCAAGCTGGGTGATAGTAAGCCGCGTGAAATTGACTTACGCGTATCGATTATGCCCAGCATATTTGGGGAAGACGCCGTATTACGTGTCCTCGACAGAAAAGCCTTGAGTGATGAGGCACAAGGCTTGAGCTTAGATGTACTAGGATTTGCACCCCATATGCTGGAAAGCATCCGTACATTGGCCGAAGAGCCTTATGGCATGTTGTTAGTCACTGGCCCAACCGGTAGCGGAAAAACCACCACGCTCTACGGCATTATTTCTGAAATCAACAGCGGGCAAGACAAGATCATCACCATTGAAGACCCGGTGGAGTATCAATTGCCCGGTGTGCTGCAAATTCCCGTCAACGAGAAAAAAGGGCTTACCTTTGCGCGCGGGCTGCGCTCAATCTTGCGTCACGATCCTGACAAAATTATGGTCGGCGAGATTCGCGATGGTGAAACTGCACAAATCGCAGTGCAATCGGCTTTGACTGGCCACTTGGTGCTGACCACCGTGCATGCCAATAATGTATTTGATGTGATTGGGCGTTTTACCAATATGGGGGTAGATGCCTATAGCTTTGTCTCCGCCATTAACGGCATATTGGCGCAGCGCTTGGTCAGAGTGATTTGCCCGCACTGCAAAGTAGATGATCAGCCGGACGAACTATTACTCAGAAAATCAGGATTAGACCCTGATGCTGTGCGCCATTTTCAATTTAAAAAAGGGCAGGGTTGTGGGCAGTGCCACGGCAGCGGCTACAAAGGACGTAAAGGGATTGCCGAGCTGTTATGTTTTAACGACAAAATTCGTGAGCTGATTGTTGCTAAAGAACCGATTAGCAAGTTGAAGGAAATGGCTAGAACCAATGGTACACGCAGCATGCGTGAAGCGGGTATGGATATGGTGAAGGCTGGCGAAACCACACTACAGGAGATGAACCGTGTTACTTCCTTGGTCTGATCTATTTCTTAATTGCCCGGCTAACCTTGCCATGCTATTCAGGCCAGAGCTCAGAGTGGTGCTGTCCGTTGACTCCATTGAAGTGTTCCTGATCAAACGATCGATACTGCAAGGGTTTAAACCGGAGACTGTGGCCCACGAACAGCTGGATTTATTAAACCCAGTGGAAAGTATGGAGGCATCTCCAACGCTCTTTGCTGCGCTTGAAAGCATTTTGGAAAAATACCAAGGTAAGCCAGTGGTGCCGGTTGTAATTTTAGCTAACCTGTTTAGCCGCTATCTGGTGATCCCTTGGAGTGATGCCATCAACACTAAGCCAGAAATGCAGGCGTACATGACGCACTTGTTTGGGCAAAGTTATGGCGATGCCAGTGCAGATTGGCATATGACAGCGCATCACGCGGGCTACAGACAGCCTGCATTAGCCAGCGCAATCCACCAGACCTTGTTGAGTGGGCTGGAAAGTGCATTTGCTAAAGCCAACATGCCGCTCCAGGCGGTGTATCCGCAATTGATGCTCACTGCCAATAAAGCGTTGGCGCATATGCATCAACATCGTTTGCCAGCACATGGGTGGATTGTTTGCCTTGAGCCTACACGCTTCACCATTGCGCGCATGGAGGCTGGTATATGGCGTGCTGTGCATAGCATGCCCATGGAGTCATCCGCTGCGATTCAGATAGAAAAGTGGATTGTCCGGGAGTCTGTCATCGCGCCAGACAGAGCAAACATGCCGGTGTTTGTTGATAGCAATGTTGAAGTAGCAAGCAACATCAAGCTTCCGCAATACCGCGTGATTGACTTGCATCCACCACAGGCGGTATCACCCCGTTATCCACAAACTTCATTAGTAAGTCGTGCGCTATGAACATGCTCGAACTCAATCACATTCGCAGCAATCAAGCGACGCCAGGCGGCTATATGGTATTAACTTTAGGTCTGCTTGCTTTATTGATGGCGTTGGTTTGGCAGCAGAAAATACTGGCCGAAAACGACATGCTCCAAGCAAGATTAACACTACGTGCCGATCAGTTGCGGCAGAAAGTATCCGCAGCTGAGGTGGTGATGCATAAGCCTGAGAGCGCAGCTGCACAGCAAGCCATTCTCCATATTATTCTGCCTTGGTCGGGGTTGCTCAAAGGCATGGAATCCATACATAGAGACGATATTAGGCTGATGTCGCTTGACCCGCAGTGGAAAAGAAAACTCATTCAATTGAGGCTCTTGGCCACCAACCGTGAAGCCATTTGGGCTTATATGGAAGGGCTGCGCCAACTCGGCATGATGAAAGAAGTGAAGCTAAAGTCGAGTGAATCCACCCATTTGAATGGGATGCCAGTGGTTGCTTTTGAAGTGGAGGCCTTATGGGATATTTAGCGCTAAAGCTACAATCGGCCATCTACAAAATCCGTTACACGGACACTTACACCAAATTGGGCATCGGCATGCTTTTTGCCGCTGTTGTAGTGTTGATATTTGTGCTGGTAGCGTTACAAAGCCATACCAAGCTCCAAAGCGAACTGAGCCAGCCACTGCCAACATTAGCGCCTAGTACGGCAAAAGAGAAGCCATCAGCGCTGACGCAGAAATTTTATAACCTGCTACCGGATGAACGTCAGGCAGATGCAATCAGCGCACAAATACTACGGTCGGCGGATAGCCTCGGCATGGTATTTGAACATGCTGAGTTTAAGTCTATTCCAGTCGATGACGCGCATTTGGTGGTGCAACACATCAAGCTGCCTTTAAAAGGTAACTACATTCAGATTCGTCAATTTTTAAACACATTACTCAATGCGTACCCCAGTCTGGCGCTGACCGAGCTTAAATTGCAGCGCGAAGATGCAACGCGTGACCAAGTGGAATCGCAAATTGAGTTCACCCTCTATTTGCGTAAGGGTCAGCCGTAATGCCCAGACAATTGATGGTTTGGGTGGGGTTGGCACTGACATTGGTTGCCTGCTGGTGGGCTGATCGACAAGAGCAGGAGGCTTCTCCGGTTGCCGATGTTAGGTCAACTCATGTGGTATTGGCTCACAAAGTACCAACGGTATTAACAGCGCAGGACACCCAGCGCCCCCAGCCCTTGTTACGTCAGGCTGACACCTCGCCACCGGTGGATTTGTTTAGCCCACTGATCATGCAAATGGATACAGCTGCTGCGCCAGTGAGCATTCCGGAACCAGTGAATCCATACACTTATGATGGCCGGGTATTGGATGGTAGACAGTGGGTAGTGTTTTTAACCGATGGCACCAACCAGTTTTCGTTACGCGAAGGAGATCACTTTGCGAACGGTTGGAAAGTCCGTCGTTTGACAGAAAGTTTGCTTGTGCTGCAGAACGGAAAAATACAGCACACACTTAAATTGGTAAATGAGTCTTTAGGCAATTGAGCAAACTAGTATTCGGGCGAATTAGCATTTAGGCAAATGAGTGATCACACATGAATGATCAAACAGTGGAGTAGCATTTTAATGAATAAATATGCAGTAGTTGCAATGGGGTTGTTGTTAGTCAGTTGTGCGGATATGCCGCGGGTACAGCAGCCCGATGCGCAGTTCGAGGGTGTTAAACGTTTAATTGCACAGGGCAGTTACGATCTGGCCGTGCAAGACTTGACGACGCTGGTAGCGCAGAACCCGGATAATCCTCAGTATAAAAACTGGCTCAAAATTTTGCAAGATAAGCAAGAGACCGCAGTGATTCAACGCGCAGATACTTTGTATGCCGCGCAACAATATACAGAAGCGGAAGCGGCTTATCAGCAAGCCTTAGCACAATACCCTACCAGCAAAGCCGCGTCAGAAGGGTTGCAGAAAACACGTTTAGCCCATCAGCATGCCACCTTGTTGAGTAGCGCGCAGGCTGCTTTCACTGCTCATGATATGTCCAAGGCTGACTATTTGTTACGTACGATTTTGGCAGAAAATTCTTTGCACCAAGAGGCAAAAGCGCTTTATGAGCAGCTGGAACAAAATAAAAGCCGTAAGCATAGCGTGGCGCCTAACATGCAGTCATCGTTTAAAAAGACGATCTCGCTGGAGTTGAAAAACACACCCATTAAAAATGCATTTGAATATATCGGCAAAGCAGGCAATCTCAATTTTTCGTACGATCAAGAGCTGAGCGAGGCGATACGCGTCAACCTGTTCTTACGTGATACGCCGATTGAAGATGCGATTGACGTGATGTTAACCAGCCATCAGTTAGGTAAAAAAATATTAAACGCAAATACTTTGCTCATTTATCCACTGAGTCGCGCACAAGAGTACGAAGAGCTATTTGTGCGGAGTTTTTATCTGGCCAATATGGATGCCAAACGCGCGCTGAATTTGGTCAAAACGGTGCTGAAGGCCAAAGATGTGTATATCGATGAAAAGCTGAATACGCTAGTGATGCGCGATACATTGGACAATGTAAAGGTTGCCGAAAAGCTGATTGCTTCGCAAGATTTGAACGAGCCGGAAGTGATGCTGGAAGTAGAGGTGATGGAAATTAATCGCCGTAATCTGGAGCAGCTGGGCATCCAATATCCAAGCCAGATTGGATTAGGTGTACAAGGCAATGCCATTGGCAATGCTGGCGGCGTCATCCCTCAGGCTGGCAAATTAACGCTGACGGAGTTGCGTCATTTTAATGGGGATTTTGGCGTGTTCTCGGTGAACGACCCCGCCATCGTGCTGAATTTATTGCATCAAGATACCGACACCAATTTGCTCGCCAGCCCAAAGATTCGCGTTAAAAATCGTGACAGGGCAAAAATTCATGTGGGTGACAAAATACCGGTGCTGACCAGTATTGCCAATGCACAGGGCTTCGTGTCGCAAACGGTCAATTACATTGAGGTGGGCATTAAGCTAGATGTAGAGCCTGTGGTGCAACTGCAAGATCAGGTCAGCATTAAAGTGGGCATGGAGGTCAGCAATATCACCGACCAAGTGAGAACCGATAACGGCGTGCTGGCTTATACCATAGGTAGTCGCAACGCCAATACTACCCTGCAATTGAAAAATAATGAGACACAGATACTGGCGGGCTTATTTCGTGATGATGAGCAAAAAACCAAAAGAAAGTTACCCGGTTTAGGCAGCTTGCCTATTATTGGTAAGTTGTTCAGTAACGATAGCAATGACAAGCGCAAGAACGAGATAGTGCTGCTGATTACGCCACGGATTTTGCACAATATTTTACCGGCAAGCGCTACCTATACTTTATTCCCTTCTGGTGTGAACCATAGCGCAACCGTGAACTCGGCCAGACCAGCTGTGGTTGGCGTAGAGGTCACTCCACCACCTGTCGCCACACCACAAACCACACAATCCGGGCAAGCTAGAACCGATGCGGATTTTGCCAATCAGTTATTTAATCCGCCCGTTTCTACCACGCCAGTTAACCCATAATGATGCTATACCTTAGACATCAATCGCACCGTTATCAAGGGTTTACCTTGGTGGAACTGCTGGTGGCGTTGGCCTTGCTGGCGTTATTGGTGTCGGCGGCAACCCCTATGGTGCAGATCAATGCTAAGCGACAAAAAGAGCAGGAGTTACGTAGAATGTTGTGGCAAATGCGGGATGCGATTGACGCTTACAAGCAGGCAGCGGATGACGGTTTGATCAAAAAAAACCAGAACGACAATGGTTATCCGCCTACGCTGCGTGCATTGGCCAATGGGGTTGAAAACAGTCAGGATCCAGCCAAGAAAAAGTTGGTTTTTTTGCGACGTATTCCAAGAGACCCCTTTGCAGAGGACCCAGAAATCTCGAATGAGGAAACCTGGCTGGTGCGCGCCTACGATGGTACACAAGGCGAACTTGCCACAGATGTCTATGATATTTCTTCACGCTCAGCACAGTTGGGTATTAATCAGCAGCCGTATAACACATGGTAAGAAAAAAACAACTTAAAGCATTTACCTTGGTCGAGATTTTAGTCGTGCTGGCCATTATTGCCACGTTATTAAGTGTGGTGTCGCCACGCTTTTTTCATTACTTAACGCAATCTAAAGAAACGACACTCAAGCACGATTTGAATACCATGCGTGAAGCGATTGATAAGTTTTACAGCGATAGAAATACCTACCCCAATACACTAGAAGAGTTAGTGCAATACAAATATCTGCGGAGTATCCCGCCAGACCCTATCACCGATAGCAACTTAACTTGGATCATTACGCCGCCGGCGGATCCAAATGAGCAGGGGGCTGTAGCGGATATTTATAGTGGCTCGGCCGAGATTGCAGAAGACGGTACTGCCTATGCAACATGGTAAGCCAGCGCTAGACCAAGCCAGTGGGTTTATTTTAATTGGCCTGCTGCTGTTGATTATGATGAGTGGTATTGCGCTGGCACAAGCCGGCGTAAAGTGGCGTGATGCTGTACAACGAGAAAGAGAGCAGGAGCTTATCCGGATAGGGGAGGCCTATCGGTTGGCCATTGGGCGCTACTACAACCAAAGCCCCAGTGTGATTAAAGAATATCCGCCCAATCTGGAAGCTTTGTTATCCGACAACCGTTTCCCCACCTCTAGAAAACATATACGCAAGCTATATACAGACCCGATTACCCAACGCGAAGGTTGGGGTATTGTGGAAGCACCGAGTGGCGGCATCATGGGCGTATATAGTTTGTCAGATAAACCACCTTTTAAAATTGCCGGATTTCGCCCACATCTGCGCCATCTGAATAATAAAAAATATTATGGCGAATGGTATTTTGCATACATCCCGGAAGCGATTGCTGTGCCCTAGGACAGCACTCTAGGGCAGCAGCTAAAGTACAACAGCGAATCACTTAACCAAGGTGTTAAACAGAGATAAACTTGAAATTGCGAAAAGTGCGCGGTATAGTCAACTATCGCTCACTGGAGATAAGCGGATGAGAGTCATCACGTTTTTTTGTTTAAGTATACTGCTACAGCCGCTTGCAAATGCTGGCGATGCAGACTTACAGGCCTGTGTTGCATGCACATCGCACAATAGCAAATGTCCGCAAGACAACCTTAGCTATAACCGCGTACTGGATGATTTATCTATGGGCCGTAAAACAGACGAGCTCAGTACGAGTCATCGGCGTGATGATTTAACCTTTAGTAAAATCAATGTGCCGCTGACACATGGGCAGTATTCTCCTGATTTATCCATGCGCCGCTATGATGATGTATTGAGCCGTGGGGCTTATACGCAAGACTTGGTGTTCAGCAAAAAAAGAGATGACCTATCGCGCGGTGCTCACACCGCAGATTTGTCTTTTGGCAAGCGTACGGCAGAGCTAACACGAGGTGATTATTCCAAAGACTTGAGCATGCGTAGAGTGAACGATGATTTGAGCCGCGGTAAAGATACAGAGCCACTCAGTCGCTGCAATTAAATAAGGCTACTCGTCATCCTCAACCACCACATCGGGGATATGGTTGAACGCAATGCGCATGGGTGCGCTTTTCAGCGCCTGATGCGCGCCCGCAAAATACACGGTGTTTTTCCCATACTTCAAGTTGAGCATATCCATGGCTTTGTTTAACTTCGTCTCTGTCTCTGCAGGCTTTTCCGCAAATAAATCGTAAGCGGCTTCGTTGGTGTTAGATAGCCCGCTAAAACTCACCTCTACCGCCACTGGCTCTGTCAGGTGCTGCGGGTAGCGCTGCCATAAGGTTTCTAAAGATTGTATGAGTGATAAGGTGTTATCGGTTGCGGAGATGCCGCTTTCGCCATAAAAGCTAGGGTGATCTCTAAACTTTACTTTGACACTCATGCGTGTCGTCAGTAGGGCATAGCTACGCATGCGCATAGCGGCTTTTTGCAATAAGCGGTGTAATACCGCCTTCGCGCCCGCAATATTGCGCTGTTCTGGCGGCAATACGTGAGAATGGCCTAAGCTGCTGCGCGCATTTTTTACGTAGTAAGGCTCTATGCCGCGGAGCTTATCGTAATAACGCTCGCCTTCAATACTGCCCCAAGCACTACGCAATTGGTCGCGGTTCAGTGCATATAGTTGCTCCACCGTATGGATTTTGTAGCGCTGGAGCCGTTCTTCCATTTGGCGGCCAATGCCATTTAAGCTGCGCAATTTAAGCGGGTATAGCTTATGGGGAATGTCACTCGCTTCAATCACCACACAACCATTAGGCTTTTGCATATTAGATGCAGTTTTGGCTAAGAATGTATTGGGCGCAATGCCAATAGAGCACAGAATGTAAGGATATTGCTTATAAACTGCGCGCTTTATTTTGGTGGCAAGCGCAAGTGCGTTTTCTGTTACTTTTTGGCTGCCAGTTAGTTTGCACACCATTTCATCAATCGATAACACTTTTTCTACATGTGTGCAGCTTTCCACTATTGCAATCAGTTTGTGGTGAAGCTCCACATACAACGGCGGGCGTGCCTCCACAAAAATAATGTCTTTGCATAACTTACGTGCATCACGCACCATCGTGCCAGTTTTAACGCCAAAGGCCTTGGCTTCATTGCTGGCGGCAATACAGCAGGTGGTTTCTGCCAGCACTGCCAATACGCCAATAGGTTTACCGCGCAGCTCTGGTCGGAGCTGCTGTTCTACAGAAGCAAAATAAGAGTTGAAATCGACATACAGGGCGTTTAAGGTCATGCTAATTATTTTAAAAAGATATGCAATGATTTGACTACAAAACAGACTAAGCAATATGGAATTGAGTTATTTATTTTAAAGGGTAAATGGATATGCGTAACGAACAAATTGCTATTTTTGCCGGGGGTTGTTTCTGGTGCACAGAACCCGTATTCACACAGCTAAAAGGCGTTAGCAAAGTGGTTTCTGGCTATATTGGTGGCCACACACCTAACCCGACCTACAAAACCATTTGTAATGGCGATACCGGCCATGCAGAAGGCATACAAATTCACTTTAACGCGGCGGAGATCAGCTACGGGCAATTGGTGGAGGTGTTCTTGGTGGCGCATGACCCCACCACACCTAACCGTCAAGGCGCAGATGTAGGTACCCAATATCGTTCGGCGATTTTTTATTTGGATGAAGCGCAGCGTGAAAGTGCATTACAGATTATTCAAGAGTTTGATGAAGCGCATGTATACAGCGCGCCGATTGTGACGGAAGTGGTGCCCGCCACCACGTTTTATCCGGCAGAAGATTATCACCAGTATTACTTTGCCAAAAACCCTACGCAGCCATACTGTGTGGCAGTGGCTGCGCCTAAGGCGGCCAAAATACGCCAAAAATACGCGCAGTGGCTTAAGTAGTGTCGGTTTCTTTAACGGTTGTTCACGTCATCGGCAGAGAAAATGCTACGGTTTACCCATTGCCGGCGCCAGAAAATCAGCAGCATCAAAAAGGCAATAATCAGCATAATGCCAATGGCAAACCAAAAGCCATCTTTGTCTTTAATAAACGGCATATTGTCAAAGTTCATCCCAAATATGCCGGTAATTAGCGTGGCTGGCATAAATAGCATGGTCACTACTGTCAGTGCGCGTAATTCAAGGTTTACACGCTGGCTCATGCTGGCCATATAAATATCCATCAATCCCACCAGTGAATCGCGTATCGATTCCAGTGCCTCAATAAAACTGATGGTATGGTCATACACATCGCGCAGATACGGCAGGGTTGCCTGATTAAACAAGTTCTTTTCATTGCGAATCAAACCATTCACCACCTCTCTCAGCGGCCACACGGCACGTCGCAATTCAATACTTACATGCTTCAATTGGTGAATGTTTTGTAAATCAGTATTGCTCGGCTTGGTCAGAATTTGTTGCTCCAAATGCTCGCTGGCCTCACTCACATCCTCCAGCACATGAAAGTACCTATCCACCACGCTATCTAACAAAGCATAGGCCAGGTAATCGACGCCCAAAGTGCGGATTTGCGATTTGCTGGTGCGCAAACGCTCACGCACAGGCTCAAATGCACCGGTAGGGCGCTCTTGAAAGGTGAGCAACACATTTTTGCTTAGTATCATGCTGATTTGCTCGGAGTTCACCGCCATTGCCTCTTTATCGTAATGAAAATGGCGGGTTTCCAAAAACAGATAATCCTCAAACTCATCCAGTTTCGGGCGCTGCTCGGTGTTCAAAATATCTTCCATCACCAGTGGGTGTAGCTGAAACAGCTTGCCTACCTGTTTAATGAGTTCTGCATCGTGCACGCCATGCATATTCAGCCACAGCTTTTTATTCGGGTCAGGCTTAAAGCTGGCTAATGTCGCAGCATCTAACTGGCACTCTACCAACTCATCAGCGGTGTACACCATTTTGGTAATGGTGGGTTTGATGGCTTTTGTATCTTCATCGCCAATGTACATCAGGCTGCCCGGAGGCATGCCAATTTTTTTAGAGAGCTTTTTTAGCTTATTCGCGCGCGTTTTTTTCATGCCTATGGCCTAACAAAATTAATCGGGTTGACCAGCTTGTATGGCTTGGCCTGTCGCAAAAAAAGCGCCGCCTGCTACGTGGTGGATGGTGCGTAACTTATCCAAAGTTTCTTGGTCATCCCCCTCAAAGTGCCAACGCCCGTTGGAGAACACGCGTTTATCCGCATAAGCTGAGACCACTTCCGCAATAAATAAATCATACGTATTTTGATTATGCGGTTCGGGGATGATTTTGCATTCCAGCCAAGCCACACAGCCTTCCAGCAAAGGTACGGCAATCTGTTGTGCATCAAAGGTGGTTAATTTGTGCACTGTAAACTTATCGGTATCGGGCAAATCCCTGCCAGAGCTGCTGCCAAGCTGTTGTACTAAATCAATCTGTGCAACGCAGGGTAGGTTAATGGCAAACGTGCCAGATGCTTCAATCAATTCACGTGTATAGGTATTTTTATCAATCACCACCGTCACTTTGGGTGGGTCAAAATCCAAAGCACATGCCCAAGCCGCTGCCATGATATTGCGCTTACCATTGTGAGAAGAAGTGATGAGAGTGGTGGGGCCGTGGTTGAGAAGGCGGTAGCTTTGAGAGAGTGCGATTTTTTCGAGCATGTATAAAGTTACTCTCGTGGCAGCTTGAAGCTAATGATTACATCATTTGGGTAAATTTGTTTGATGCACTGAGTAAGTTTATTGCCAATATTTTCAATACTTATTGTGTAATCATCCACTTGGTCTATGATGGTGTCACTAGAGTTTTTTAAGCTGACATAGATACGGTCACCAACTAAGGCTCTTATAGAATCGACGGTATGGTGATTGGATAATACATATTTCTCTAATGCTGGTTGGAATTCTTCTAGATGAAATTTAGATCTAGCGTTAATCGAATCAATGGCACTTCTATACTTCTCCTCCTCAGCTATGATTTCACCCACAAGGTTTCTGTGCTCTGTTTCTAGTAAAAAATATAAACCTTCAATCTTTAGATGAACCAGCTTTTCTAAAGGCTGTGATGGGCGCAATTCAATAAAGTAATTGGGGCTATTTTTAATCGGATTTATAAAATCTCGCTTATAGACAAAAAGGGCATTTGCCATTCGCATCAAATCAAAAATTACTGAGTTAACGTGTTCAAGGTTACGCCTTTTAATTTCATTTAGCTCTTTGTCATTTTGGAATTGAAATGCGTATTTAGCACCATAAAAAGCTGCTAATAGTGTTGCTAATGCAGGAATGTAAGATGTAAGAAAAGTGTCCCAGTGCCGACCCTGTACGATCCATCCGGCGCCCACTCCTAAAATAAAAGCCACGCCTATTGATATGGCTTTAGTCATTCGACTAAGCATCCCTTAACGTCACAGTTCTATTAAACACTGGTTTGCCTGCTACGCTATCTTTTCTATTAGTCACAAAGTAACCGTGGCGCTCAAATTTATTTTGCTTTTGTGACACTTTTATTTTTACTCACAAATTGACCAGTACTCGCTTCGCGAGATACCACGTAAGGCAAACCTTGACGTTCTGCTTGTAGTTTGGCATTGACCGCAGCGCGCTGAAGCGCTTGGTCTATACCAAGTAATTCGGGGCTGACTTTTTTGCTACTTTGCATTAGTTATCCTTTCTCTCAATTAAGATAGGTTGCTCACCTGAGTTGTCGTATAAAGCCCAAGTGTCTGATAGTGGTTTATAGATTCTATCAAAATTACCGATACCAGCTTTGAATCTTCTGCGAATGATGGGTTCTAGAATGTTATGCCCACCTGCTGCCACTCTTGCTGCTACACGTTGAATTGCAAACTCTGCGTTTGGCAAACTTAAAAAAACTAAGGTGATGTGATAGCCGAGCTTTTTCCACTCCGCGATGTCCTTTGCATAAGTTTTGCCAGAAAGCGTCGTTTCAAAAGCAAAGTTATTACCAGCTTTCACATTTAATTCAATTTCTTTTAGCATCAATCTTGCAGCTTTAATGGCAGCGGTTTCTGGTGCAAATGGGGCTAAGCCTGCGGCAATTAGGTCAGCATTGATAAAAATAGGGCAGTTGGCTTCATTGGGCAGGTATTCGCGGGCGAAGGTGGTTTTACCAGCACCGTTAGGGCCTGCGATAATGATGATTTTTTTCATTACTTCTGCCAAGTATCCCGTAGTGTCACTGTTCTATTAAACACTGGCTTACCTTCTACACTGTCTTTTCTATCTGCCACAAAGTAGCCGTGGCGTTCAAATTGAAAGCTCTCTGCGGGTTTAGCGTCTTTCAAACTTAACTCTAATTGCGCTTGAATGGTAGTGACTGAATTTGGATTGATATCATCTAAAAAGTCTCTATCGCCACTGCCGGGATTAGCTTCTTTAAATAAGCGGTCGTACATTCTAATGTCAGCCTCATACGCATGCGCGGCGCTCACCCAATGGATATTGCCTTTAACTTTCACGCTATCAGAACCCGGTGTGCCTGATTTGGTATCGGGCAAGTATTCGCAATGCACCACAGTGACATTGCCTTGTGCGTCTTTTTCGCAGCCCGTGCATTTCACCACATAGCCATAGCGCAAGCGCACCATGCCATCGGGCGTGAGTCGGAAAAAGCCTTTGCTCGGTACTTCCATAAAGTCTTCGCGCTCTATCCATAACTCTTTGAATAGTTGAATGGTGCGTTTGCCTAGCTCTGGTTTAAGTGGGTGGTTAGGCGCAAAGCAATCTTCAGACTTATTATCGTCATAGTTATCAATCACCAGTTTAATCGGGTCGAGTACGGCAATGCGGCGCTCGGCGTCTATATTCAACACCTCACGCATGCAGTCTTCCAAAATGGTGTATTCAATCCAGCTATCGGCTTTGCTCACGCCAATGCGGTCGGTAAATAACTTAAACCCTGCTGGCGTGTAGCCACGGCGGCGCGCGCCTGCCAGCGTAGGTAAGCGAGGGTCATCCCAGCCGCTCACGTGTTTTTCTTCTACCAGTTGAATCAGCTTGCGTTTAGAAAGTACCACGTAGGTGAGGTTTAAGCGTGCAAATTCGTATTGATGCGGCACTGGGTTGCTGAGCAAACCTGCTTCCACCAAGCGTTCCATCAGCCAATCATAAAATGGGCGTTGGTCTTCAAATTCCAGCGTACAGATGGAGTGTGTGATTTGTTCCAAGGCATCTTCAATCGGGTGCGCAAAGGTGTACATGGGGTAAATGCACCATGCATCCCCAGTGTTGTGGTGGTGCGCACGGCGAATGCGGTAAATGGCTGGGTCACGCATATTGATATTGGGCGATGCCATATCAATTTTTGCGCGCAATACCAAACTACCATCTGGGTGCTTGCCGTCACGCATCTCGCGGAACAGTGTTAAGTTTTCCTCCGCGCTACGATTGCGGTAAGGTGAATCTTTGCCAGCTTCAGTCAGTGAACCGCGATTGATGCGCATTTCTTCGGCAGTTTGTGCATCTACATAGGCATGGCCGTGCGTAATCAGCGCTTCTGCCGATTGGTACATAAAATCAAAATAATCAGAGGCAAAGTAGAGGTTATTCTCTTTGCCATTCTCCCAGCCAAACCCAAGCCAGCTCACCATCTCGGAGATGCTATCTACGTATTCTTGGCTTTCTTTTTCCGGGTTGGTATCGTCAAAGCGTAGATGGCAAATGCCTTCGTAATCGCGCGCCAAACCAAAGTTTAAAAAAATACTTTTGGCATGGCCGATATGTAAGTAACCATTGGGCTCTGGCGGAAAGCGCGTGCGGATTTTGGCCGTATCTACTTGGCCAGCTTTTTGATGTTCAGCACCACCTGGGCTACCTGCCCATTTTTTGTGATTAAATTTGTGCTGCTCCAAATCTTTTTCGATAATGGCACGGATAAAATTGGAACCTGACGGGATATTTTCTTTTTCTGCTGACATAATGATTTCTAGTTAAATTTTTAATTATTTTACACCCATGCAGGCATGCATTAAATAAAATCAGCATATAGATTAAACGCTGAAGCCAGCAATTTACCCGAATGCACGCCGGGTATAAACAAAAAGGGCTGTGCTACACTGCTAGGCATTCCATATGAGCAAACTTACTTTCCCCATTTTACAGCGCTTGGCCGATGGACAGTTCCATTCGGGAGAGGCCTTGGCGCAGCATTTTAATGTCTCGCGTGCCACCATTTTTAATGCACTGGCGCATGCGCAATCGTTGGGGATCACATTGTTTTCAGTACGTGGACGTGGCTATAAACTACCGCACCCGGTTGTGTTGTTAGACCACGCGCAAGTGTTGCAAGCGATTGGTGAGCAGCGTGAGTGGTTTCATGTGGTGATATTAGATGAGGTGGCTTCGACCAACACTTATTTGATGCAGCAAGCGGCCAAAGGTGCTGCGCATGTAACTTGTGTGGCGGCGCACATGCAAACACAGGGCAAAGGTAGGCGCGGCCGTACTTGGGTTTCGCAGCTGGGGGCTAGCTTAACCTTCTCGCTGCTGTGGCGTTTTCAGTGCGGCGCTTCTGCATTGTCCGGCTTAAGTTTGGCGGTGGGCGTGGCGTTGATTCGTACCCTTCATCAATTAGGTCTGACAGAGGTGCAATTGAAATGGCCAAATGATGTATTAGTGAATGGCAAAAAGCTGGCAGGGATTTTGATTGAACTGCAAGGCGATATGGAAGGGCCTAGTGCCGCTGTGATTGGCGTGGGGATTAATTTAAACTTACCTAAACACGTGCTCAATAGTATTGATCAACCTGCGACGGATGTGGCGAGCTTGCGCGATACACCAATTAGCCCAAGCGAGATGCTGGGATTGGCACTTAAACATATCAGTGATTGCTTACAGCAGTTTGAGCAGCAGGGGTTTTTGGGTTTGCGTGATGAATGGTTGCGGCATCATGCCTATCAGCATCAGGCGGTGCGTATGCTCATGCCCAATGGCGTGGAGACCCAAGGCACGGTGAAGGGGATTGCCGAAGATGGTATCTTGTTGGTGGAAACCGCGTTTGGCTTGCAACGTTTTTCTGCGGGTGAAATTAGTTTGAGGAGTGCATCATGATCTTACTGGTGGATGTTGGGAATACGCGCACAAAATGGGTGTTGGCCGAAAATAACCACATGTTGACAGAAATTGACGTCTGTTTGAATCAAGATGTCGCCAGTTCTACAATTGCTAGCTTAGCTGAAGTGGTGCATAAGGTGAGCATTGCCAACGTGGCAGGGGATGCTATGGCGCAAACACTAGCCGAAGTGATGCAAGCTGTAGATGCGCCAGTGACAATGGTGCAGACCAGCCATGAGGCCTGTGGTGTGCGTAATGGATACGATTACCCCCAAGCGTTGGGTGTGGATCGTTGGGTATCGCTGATTGCTGCCTACGATAAACAAAAAGCGAGCTGCTTAGTCATTAACGCTGGCACGGCGGTGACCATTGATGCACTCAGCGTGCCTAAAGCTGCTGACCACGCTAATTTTATGGGTGGTGTGATTATGCCGGGAGTAGGTGTGATGCTGAATACATTGGCAGAAAAAACGGCACAGCTGAATGTGATGGACGGGAGTGTGATGGATTTTCCTACCAACACACAGGATGCGATGCATACCGGCTGCTTAGCAGCAGTGATTGGGGTGATTCAGCGGCAGTGGCAATTATTACAGGCGCTTGATCAGCAAGCCCCAGCTATTTTACTCAGTGGTGGAGATGCCGAGTTGTTGGCTAAACATTTGCCAGCTGACTTGGCAGAAAAGACAATTATTGTGGATAATTTGGTTTTACGTGGATTGATGCGCATGGAAAGAGAAATGGCATGAGAGTGTTAGTTTGGGCTTTGCTACTAGTGAATATAGTGGCTTTTATTTACTTCAATATCGATGTCATTGCGCCACCACAACCCTCTGTAATCAAACCGGATATTCTGCCGGAAAAAATGAAACTGCTCACACCAAAAGAGGTGGAAGCCATGCCAAAACGACAAGAGGCCATTTCTGCAACGCCAATCTCTACCGCACCTGCTGTCATTGTGAATGAATCTACTGCATGCTACGAGTGGGGGATTTTTGAGCCAGCAAAATTAAACGATGTAGTCACGGTCATCAACGCTTTATCTATCAAGCATCAAGTCATTCAACAATCATCTCAAGAGGCCGTGCGTTATTGGGTGTATAAACCACCATTACCCAACGATGCCGCTGCACAAGAAAAAGCAGATGAATTAAAGACGTTGGGGATTGAGGATTTTTTTGTGGTGCAAGAGCCAAAATGGCGTAATGCAATCTCATTCGGCGTATTTAGGGATGAGCAATTGGCGACCAATCTGGTGAACGATTTGCGCCATCGTGGCGTACGTGAAGTCGTGAAATCGGTACGCAATCAAGGTAACGGCCATTCTACGCTAGTGTTAGAAGGGGTGACCCGTACTTTGTTAGGCCAGCTTAAAAAGAATCAGCCTGACTTTCCCGGTACTGCGATTAAAGAGGCCACTTGCCCTAGTGTTTAGCTAGGCTTTGCCTATTTGGTTAAGCGTTATCTGCCGGGAATAACTTGCCCGGGTTCAGAATGTTATTGGGGTCAAACGTCAGTTTGACTTGCTTCATCAACTGCATGGTGACGGCATCAATCTCGCGCGATACAAATGGGCGTTTGGCCATGCCTACGCCATGCTCGCCAGAGAGCGTGCCCTGCAGCGATAGTACTAAACTAAACACCTCGTCCAAGCAGGCATAGGCGCGTTTCATTTCTTCCGGGTTATCGGGGTTTACCAGTAAATTCACATGGATATTGCCATTGCCGGCGTGACCGAAATTGACGTTGCTGATTTGGTACTGGCTGCTCAGTTTTTCCAACCCAGTCAGCAATTCAGGCAGGTGTGATACTGGCACTGCAATATCTTCATTGATTTTTTTTGGTGCTATGTCTTTCAGCAGGGGTGACAGTGCTTTACGCGCAGCCCACAACGCTTTGGTGTCATGCGCGGGTTTTGCTTCAATCAGGCCATTGACTTGGCAGGCTTGTAAAATCGCTTCGGTCGCTTCAATAATTTCTTGTTGGCTGCCATCCACTTCAATCATCAGATAGGCTTTGGCATTTTCTGGCAGTAAGTTTTTGTGTTTGTTGCGTATCAGGTTCAGCGCGCCATTATCCAAAAATTCTAACGCGCTTGGGGTATACGGCTGCGCCATAATGGCTGCGATGGCTTTAGCACAACTGTAGGTGTCCACAAATTCTGCCGTGATGCCGCCAGTGTGCTTGGGGAGTGGGGTGAGTTTGAGCGTGGCTTCTGTCACCACCGCCAAAGTGCCCTCGGAACCAATAATCAGGCGGGTCAAGTCATAGCCCACTACGCCTTTACTGGTGTAGCAACCAGTGCGGATGATATCGCCTTTGCCTGTGACTGCCTTAAGCCCTAATACGTGGTCGCGTGTGACACCATACTTCACTGCATGTGGTCCAGCAGCACAAGTGGCGAGGTTGCCACCGATGCTGCAATACGCGGCGCTGGAAGGGTCTGGCGGCCAGAAAAATCCGGCTGATTTCACGGCATCTTGCAAGGTCTGGTTAAGCACGCCGGGCTCAACAATGGCCATGCGGTTATCGCCATCGACACTGAGGATGTTGGTCATGCGTTCTAACGACATGACCACGCCACCTATCTCTGGCACGCTACCACCGGCTGTACCAGTGCCGCGGCCTCTTGGGATTACAGGTAAATGGTGCTGATTGCATAACAGAATAACGCTAGAGACTTCTTCTGCACTAAGCGGAAATACCACAGCGATTGGGCTGTGGTAGTTTCGGGAGTTGTCGTATGCGTAAGCGAAGCAATCGACAGGGTCAGTAAAGACTCTGTCTGCTGGGAGTAACTTTTCTAAGCTTAGTAATAAGTCCTGTGCTGAAAAATGATCATTGGACATAATTAGCTAAGTGAATATCAGCGTTTTTTGGGCGGCAACATATCGGTAATGGTGCCTTCTTTGACTTCGGCTGCAAAGCAAATCGTCTCGGAAAGTGTAGGGTGCGCATGGATGGTCAGGCCTAAATCATGGGCATCCGCACCCATTTCAATTGCTAATACTGCTTCGGCCAATAACTCACCAGCATTGATGCCGACAATGCCAGCCCCAATCACGCGGTGGGTTTCTTTGTCGAAAATTAGCTTGGTAGTGCCTTCGGTTCGCGCAATAGAAAGCGCACGACCACTTGCTGCCCATGGGAAGCTGGCTTTTTCAATCTCGATACCTTTGGCTTTGGCTTCTGTTTCTGTTAACCCTACCCAAGCCACTTCTGGGTCTGTATAAGCCACGCTTGGAATCACGCTGGCTATAAATTCTACTTTGTGTCCGGCAATCACTTCCGCCGCTACTTTGGCTTCGTGCGTGGCTTTGTGTGCCAGCATAGGTTGACCAACAATGTCACCAATCGCAAAGATATGCGATACGTTGGTGCGCATTTGCTTATCGACGGCAATAAAACCACGGTCATCTACTGCAACGCCAGCGTTTTCCACACCGATATTTTTGCCATTTGGGCGACGACCAATGGAAACCAACACACGGTCGTATACTTGTGTTTCTTTGGGCGCTTCTTCACCCTCAAAACTCACGTGAATGCCGTCTGACTTAGCTTCAATTTTAGATACTTTTGTAGAGAGCATGATGCTTTCAAAGCGTTTCTCCATGCGCTTTTGCAGTGGGCGAACTAAATCGCGGTCACAGCCGGTAATCAGCCCATCCATAAACTCAACCACGCTGACTTTGGTGCCAAGGGCGTCGTACACGGTGCCCATTTCTAAGCCGATAATCCCGCCGCCGATGACAAGCATGCGTTTTGGAATATCAGCCAAAGCTAATGCGCCCGTGGAGTCCATGATGCGCTCATCTTCTGGTGCGCCTGGGAATTTCGTGGCTTGAGAGCCCGCTGCAATAATGGCGTTTTCAAAACCAACTGTAGTCACTTTGCCATCTGCTGCAGTCACGGCAATTTGATGTGAGCTAGTGAACTTGCCCACGCCATTGACCACGGTCACACCGCGCTGTTTAGCCATGGCTGCTAGGCCGCCGGTGAGCTTGCCTACTACGTCATTGGCTTTCCAGTTACGCAATTGCTCTAGATCTACATTCGGTTTACCAAAGGCGACACCGTGGTGTGCAGTTTCTTCTGCTTCTGTAATGACTTTTGCCGTATGTAACAATGCTTTAGATGGAATACAGCCTACGTTTAAACATACGCCACCTAATGTGGAGTAGCGCTCAATCAAGACCACTTTTAGGCCTAAATCAGCAGCGCGGAAGGCTGCGGTATAACCGCCGGGGCCTGAGCCCAGCACGACCACTTGGGCAGATAAATCGTTATTGCCAGCAGGTGCTGCCGGTGTTGGCGCTGCAACTTGCGCTGGTGTCGCAATAGGCGCTGCAGCCTCTGCTTTTGCAGGTGCACTCGCTGCGGCTTCCGCTTCTAATAATAAAACAACGGTACCTTTGGCCACTTTGTCGCCGACATTGATTTTGACTTCTTTGACTGTCCCTGCATGTGAGGAAGGGATGTCCATCGACGCTTTGTCTGACTCTACGGTGATGAGCGAGTCTTCTTTGGCGATGGTGTCACCCGCTTTGATGTGCACTTCAATGACATCAACAGATTCAAAATTACCAATATCTGGTACTAAAACTTCTACAATATTACTCATGAAAATTCCTGTTAGAGCAAGAGACGGCGAACGTCGCTTAACATCATACGTAAGTGGCTAGTAAAGCGCGCCCCATCTGCACCATCAATCACACGGTGATCGTAAGAGAGTGAAAGTGGCATGACCAGTCTTGGTTCAAAGCCTTTCATTTCTGCATTGTAGACTGGCTGCATAGACGCACGAGACACACCCAAAATCGCCACTTCTGGGCAATTGATAATCGGGGTAAACATGGTGCCGCCAATACCACCCAAGCTAGAAATAGTAAAACAGCCACCTTGCATCTCTTCTACTTTAAGTTTGCGCTCGCGCGCTTTGGCAGAGAGCTCTGCTAAATCACGGGCAATATCCATCACGTCTTTTTGGTTGACATTGCGTACTACCGGTACCACTAAACCATCAGGTGTATCACAAGCAAAGCCTACGTGATAATACTGTTTCAAAATCAGGCTATCGCCTTCTGGTGAAAGTGATGCGTTAAAGTTAGGGTAGGTGCGTAATGCATTGACCACCGCTTTCATCAAGAAAGCAAGTAAGGTTAATTTCACGCCACGTTTTTCAGCATCCGCCAACATGGATTTACGGAAATCTTCCAAATCGGTAATGTCAGCCTCGTCAAACTGTGTCACATGCGGAGCAGTGACCCAATTACGATGCAAGTTAGCACCGGATAGTTTTTTGATGCGTGATAACGGTTTGGTTTCAATCTCGCCAAACTGGCTGAAATCAATCACAGGCATAGGCAATGTGGATAATCCGCTGCCCATGGTCTCGGTACGCGGTTTGGCAAGCTCGCCTTTCACAAAGGCTTGTACATCGGCTTGTAAAATACGGTGTTTAGGGCCAGAGGCTTTGACTAACGCTAAATTCACACCTAACTCTCGTGCAAATTTACGCACAGATGGACTGGCGTGTGCCAATTTTCCGTCAGCTGCTACGCTAGAAGCCGCCACCGGATTAGGTGTGGCTTTCGGTTGGATCACTGCTGGTGGCTCGGCAACAGGGTGGCTAGGCTGTGGAATGGCCACAGGCTTCTCGTCCACTTTGACAGTGGAAACGACAGGTGTTGCGGTTGGTTGCGCAGCAGGTTTCTCCGCTGGCGCGGCTTCCGCCGAGGTGTCCACTGTTAAAATCAAAGCGCCTTGTTTGGTTTTGTCCCCCACTTTAATGCTAACTTCTTTCACCACGCCAGCGAGCGAGGAGGGGATGTCCATGGAAGCCTTGTCAGACTCTACAGTAATGAGCGAGTCTTCTTTTGCAATGGTGTCGCCCACTTTGACCAGTACTTCAATCACATCCACGCTGTCAAAGTTACCGATATCCGGGACTAAAATTTCTTTCAAACTCATAAAGTACCTTTTTATTTTTTAAAAGCGTAAGACTAAAAAGCAACAGGAGGGTAGGTTTTCTGTCATTGTCATTACGCTTTCATAGCCCTTAATTATATAAAACTTTCATGTGAATTTTACGCTTTTATTGCTCTACAAAAGTAAACTCGACAATAGCGCCTTGGAAGGCGTCTTTAGAATGATGGTCGTTAGAAAACTGACCACCCGCTGAAAATTGCCATTTTTTGGAGGCATACCAAACAAGACCAATAGCGGTTGCGCCAATATCATTTTTGCCACCAATATAATCTGCCATGATGTGGACGTTCTGAGTAAAAGGCAGTTCTACGCCAGCTAAAAAGTTAGTATTTGCGCTGTTTCCCGTAATGGCTTTATTGGCTGAATAGACGCCTAAGTAATATTTGCCCCAATCATTTAAATCAAAGGCATTGTTCCAATAGTTAAAAGTAGCGAACTCTGTGCTGGAATCATGGAATGGCACGGTATAGCCAGTTTGCGTACCGACGCCTACTTTCCAAGATTCGTTTACATAAAATCCTTTTTGCACATTCACTAATAGCATCGGATCGGCTTGGTCTCCTGAGTAAAAGTTGACGCCAGGGATTGTCAGGCCAGTTTCCCATCCTTGTCCTAAGCCATAGTCTAAGGTGGTGTTGGCGACCCCTTTAGAAAATAAGTCCACCTGCTCTTGAAAAAAGTACTTGTTTTTTTCTGTCGTTTCTACTGAAGGAACATTAAATAAGCTTTGTTGTGCAAATGCTGAGGTAATGCTAAAGGTATTTATTATTAGCATTAATAATAGCAAGTACTTGTTTCTTTTACGTATTAACCGGTGTTTCAGATTCATTAACAGATCCAATTTATGCACTATGCAGCGCACTCAATCATTCTGGGCAATCATATGTAGCGTAAAGTTGCCGCGCACAAGAATTGCTTCGATGCGCGACACTCGCAAACTCTACGTTAAATGGTCGCAGGGTTGGGGCGGTTAACATTAATGTTATATTTCTTAATGGCTTCTGCCGCTTTACTTGCAGGTAATTTGCCATCGTCAGCCAATGCTTTTAATGCCGCTAATACAACGTGGTAGCGATCTACCTCAAAGAAGTCACGCAAGGCTTCGCGTGAGTCTGAGCGGCCATAACCATCGGTGCCTAAAGTCACAAAGCGATTAGGTACAAAGTTACGAATTTGATCGGCAAATGAACGCATGTAATCAGTAGAAGCGATGACTGGACCTTCTGCTTTGGCAAGTAACTGGCCAACATAGCTGGTTTTTTGCTTTTGATCCGGGTTGAGCAAGTTCCAGCGCTCTACATCGATACCTTCACGGCGCAGTTCTGTAAAGCTGGTGACGCTCCAGATATCAGACGATACGCCCCAATCTTTTTCTAGCAACTCACCTGCGGCAATCACTTCACGCAGAATTACGCCTGAACCCATCAATTGCACTTTAGGGCCTTTGGCTTTGGATTTGCTAAAGCTATACATGCCTTTGAGAATGCCTTCCGCGCTGCCTTCTGGCATGGCTGGGTGGCTGTAGTTTTCGTTCATCAAGGTGATGTAGTAGTACACATCTTCTTGATTTTGTACCATGCGACGTAAGCCTTCTTGAATAATTACAGCTAATTCGTAGGCGAATGTTGGGTCGTAAGAGACACAGTTAGGAATCGTTGCAGACATCAAATGGCTATGGCCATCTTCATGCTGTAAACCCTCACCATTCAATGTGGTACGACCAGCGGTTGCGCCTAATAAGAAGCCACGTGCACGACTATCACCTGCTGCCCATGCAAAGTCGCCAATACGTTGGAAACCAAACATAGAGTAGTAAATGTAGAACGGAATCATTTGTGTGCCGGTCACGCTGTAAGACGTAGCAGCGGCTAACCAGCTGGCGAATGAGCCGGCCTCGTTGATGCCTTCCTCTAAAATCTGACCATCTTTAGACTCTTTGTAATACATGACTTGGTCAGAGTCCATTGGCTCATATAGCTGGCCAACTGATGAATAGATGCCGAGCTGACGGAACATACCTTCCATACCGAATGTACGTGCTTCGTCTGGCACAATTGGCACCACATATTTACCAATTTGTTTGTCACGTACCAATGTAGACAAAATACGCACAAACGCCATGGTGGTCGAGATTTCCCGCTCACCGGTCGCACCTAGCATGTTCTCAAAGGCTGATAGCTCAGGCACGGTAAGTTCGTTACCTTTACGGCGACGTTGCGGTACAAAACCACCCATTGCAGTACGGCGTTCCGCCATGTACTTCATTTCTGGGCTGTCATCTGCTGGTTTGTAGAATGATAGGTTTTCGACTTGCTCGTCAGTCAGTGGTAAGTCGAAGCGATCGCGGAATTTTTTGAGTGACTCAATATCCATGCTCTTTTGTTGATGGGTTGTATTTTGACCCTCACCTGCGTCACCCATGCCATAGCCTTTGACGGTTTTGGCTAAAATTACTGTAGGCTGGCCTTTATGGTTGACTGCAGCGTGATACGCAGCAAATACTTTATGTGGATCATGACCGCCACGATTCAGGCGCCAGATGTCTTGATCGGACATGGCGGCGACCATTTCTTTCAGTTCTGGGTATTTGCCAAAGAAGTTTTCGCGCGTGTATGCACCGCCTTTGGCTTTGAAGTTTTGGTACTCGCCGTCTACACATTCTTCCATGCGTTTTTTGAGTAGACCATCTTTATCCATGGCCAACAGTGGGTCCCAATAAGAACCCCAAATCACTTTGAGTACGTTCCAGCCAGAACCACGGAAGTCGGACTCCAGTTCTTGGATGATTTTACCGTTGCCACGTACCGGACCATCCAAGCGTTGCAAGTTACAGTTAATGACGAAAATAAGGTTGTCTAATTTTTCGCGTGAAGCCAATGAAATCGCACCTAATGACTCAGGCTCGTCCATTTCGCCATCACCACAGAATACCCATACTTTACGGTCGCTGGTATCGGCAATACCGCGGTCGTGAATGTATTTTAAAAAGCGTGCTTGATAGATCCCAGCCAATGGCCCTAAGCCCATTGAAACGGTTGGGAATTGCCAGAAATCCGGCATCAGCCAAGGATGTGGGTAGCTAGATAAGCCGTTGCCGCCAGTTTCTTGACGGAAGTTATCCATTTGCTCTTCGTTAATGCGGCCTTCTAAGAAAGCGCGGGCATATACGCCTGGTGAGGAGTGGCCTTGGAAGTAGACGCAATCGCCGCCAAAGTTCTCATTGGCAGCGCGGAAGAAATAGTTAAACCCCGTGTCATACAAAGTAGCAGCAGATTGAAAGCTGGCAATGTGTCCACCTACACCTGGCGATTTCTCATTGGCGCGCAATACCGTCATGATGGCGTTCCAACGTACCAGCGCACGTACGCGGCGTTCCATTTCCGGATCGCCCGGCAATTTTGCTTGTAAATGGGTTGGGATGGTATTTACATAGGCGGTTGTTGCGTTGTAAGGCAAGTTGCTACCAGAGCGTCGTGCTTTATCAATCATCGCTTCTAACAGAAAGTGTGCACGTTCAGTGCCTTCTGTTTCAATCACTGAGGTGAGTGCGTCTAGCCATTCTTGAGTTTCTAACGGATCTGTTTCTTGTAAGTGATTGTTACTCGGGTTTGTTGCCATGCGTGAGATTTCTCCATCGCGCTATTGTGCGCTAAAAACAAGGCGCAATAGTGCGCGTCTATAACAAGCGCCTACAACAAGAGTATTGTTGCTAGGCATATAATGTGTTCAATGGGGTAGCTACTTAACGTGAGTTGGGTTGTTCTTAAGCATTAGTGTGGCTTTTTTATGCCATTTGGTCAAGTTAAAACAGTGACTTATGGCGGATTTAAAATTGGTTTTGCTAGCTTTTCTATACATCTTATATAAGAGTACAAAGGGATTGAATGTCGTTAAAATTATCACAACATGCACCTATCGGTAGCGAACAGTCGCTATCGTTAGAAAAACACATATTGATTGTTTTGGGGGATGAAACGCAAAATGATTGCCCGTTTTTACAAATTGTTACTTCCAAACTTGCACGTACAGCAGGGGAATGGAAAGATTTGCAGAAAACGCCCTTGCAAATTGAGCTGACGAATGGCGGCATAGCCAGCGTGGTGATAGTGTTGCCTACGTTAACGGTATTTCAAAAACACGCACTATTAGCTAAGGCGGTGAAGCCACTGCTGGATGAGTCGCCTGCCAATATTGCGATTGCTGTCTATGGAGATGAGGTTGTACGCGAGGCCAATGCATGTGCAAGTTATTACGTGGTGACAGTGAATGCGGTACAACTACCTACGCGAAAAAAAGACCAAAAAAACAATATGTTAACTGAGGTTGCCATTTATGGCTATCAAGCAAAGCATGCTTACGGGCGAGTGAATGCGAGAGTGGCGGGGAATGCGCTATGCCGTAGCTTGACCATATTGCCCCCTAATGAGTTGACGCCTGCACTTTACCGAAAAAAACTGCTGGATCTAGCCAATACCCATGGCTGGCAATACGAAGAGTTTGACATGGCAGCCCTCAAGAAAATGGGCGCTGGTGCTTTTGTTGCTGTAGCGCAAGGGTCTGACCCGCTAGATGCGGCGATTGTGCACATCACGTATGCGCCGAATGACGCAAAGCAACATATTGCCTTGGTGGGTAAAGGCATATGCTTTGATACTGGCGGCCATAACCTGAAACCTGCAAAGTATATGCAAGGCATGCACGAAGATATGAATGGCAGTGCTGTGGCTGTGGGTACGCTGCTAGCTGCAACACAACAGGCGCTCCCTATTAAGATTGACTGCTGGCTGGCGATTGCACAAAACCACATTGGCCCATTGGCTTACAAACAAAATGATGTCGTCACTGCACTCAATGGCATGAGCATTGAGGTTGTGCATACGGATGCAGAAGGGCGCATGGTATTAGCAGATACGCTTACCTTAGCAAGTCGTGCTAAGCCCGAATTGATCATTGATTTTGCTACCCTGACTGGGAGCATGATGACCGCATTGGGGGATCGCATGAGCGGTATTATGAGTAATCGCCCAGCCTTGGCTTGCAAGACTGTAGGTGCTGGTGATGCAGTGGGTGAGCGCGTTGTCGCCTTTCCTTTTGATGAGGACTACGATGTGGATTTGGACAGCGATATTGCCGATATTAAGCAATGTACGTTAGAAGGTGGCGCGGATCACATTCATGCAGCACGCTTTTTAAGCAAGTTTATTGAGCATGATGTACCGTGGGTGCATATTGATTTGTCATCCTATAATCGCAAAGGCGGGTTGGGCGCTGTATTGTCGGATATCAATGGTTTTGGCGTTGGCTTAAGTTTAGAGCTACTTAAACGTTTTGCCGATTAGACACTTTTTCAAAGAATAACCGCATTGGCCGCCAAGTAAAACGCTGCAACGATACACAGTATTGCAAACCCTTTTTGGCGGATAGCGTTGGGGATTTTTTCACTGAATGTACCTAGTGCAAGCATAACTATCGTTGCACTGAATGTGAATGGAAGGGCTATCTGCCAATGGATAGTTGACTTAACGCCATGCAAAGCCAAGCTGCTGGCTGTAATCATCGCGATGGCGGCTAGCGTCGTCGCGACAATCACCTGAGGTTTGAAATTGCTGGCGCGCTGCAAGCTAGGCACAATCACAAATCCGCCGCCTACCCCAAGCAATCCTGATAATAGTCCTGCCAATGCGCCGGTAGACAGCAGTCGCCAAGTGCAGCGTGCTGTCCAGAATAACCTAGATGTGGCTGGGTTGATGGTGCATGCAGGCGGTGGCGTATCTTTATTATCGATTTGCTCAAATTTTGCGTATTGCCAACTACGCAGTGCAACGCTAATCAGTATCCCTGCAAACAGCCCACTGAGCAGAGGGAGTGGTAACCAATGGGCCAACATCACACCTAACGGCGCGCAAATGATACCGAGCAATGCGATCAGCAATGCTGTTTTATACCTTACTAAGCCTTGGCTTAACCCTTGTAAAGTACCAATAGATGCTGCGGTAAAGATGGCGAGTAAAGCAATGGGCGCAGCTTGTTGTAAGTTAAGCCCTAAGCTAAACGCAAGTAATGGTATCGCTAATATCGCGCCTCCTGCGCCTGTGAGGGCCAAGATGCATCCGACCAGTGCGCCTAAACCAGCGCTGATTAAGCTAATTTCTGATATCAAAACGGGTTAGCCGCAGGCGCCGCAACGGGCAAGCCACTCTCGCCCTTTGAGCATTAAGCGCCAATACACTGTAGGTAGAATATATTTTTTCAATATCCATGCAGACCATCTCGGCTTGGTGGAATCCCAATTAAAGGTGGGCACCAGTTTGCCGCCATAGCCAAATTCCGCCAGAATTATTTTGCCTTTTTCTACAGTTAGCGGACAAGAGCCATAGCCATCGTAGCGTGAAGGCATTGCTTGCCCAGCTTTAAGCGCTAAAAGATTTTCAGCCACGATTACTACTTGTTTACGCACCGCAGCCAGTGTTTTGGCATTGGGGGTAGAGGTTGCGTCACCCAGCCCAAAAATATTGGGGAAGCGTACATGTTGCAAAGTGTGCTGATCGACTTCGACCCAGCCATCTGCATTGGCAAGCGGGCTTGCTTTAATGAATGCGGGCGCTGTTTGTGGCGGCACTACATGCAACATATCAAATCTCTTGCTCTGGATAGTCGTGTTGCCATCTGCATCTTTGATTTGAAACACGGCTGTTTTTTTCGGGCCATCGACCTCAATCAATGTGCTATTGAAATTAAGATGCGCGCCATAGCGTCGCACATACTGCATGAGTGGTTCAACGTAGTCTTTTACGCCAAATAACACGCCACCTGCATTATGAAAGTCTACATTGATACCGCTTAGCAAGCCTCTATGCTCCCAGTGTGAGCAAGATAAATACATGGCCTTTTGTGGTGCGCCAGCGCATTTAATCGGCATGGCAGGCTGTGTGAAAATGGCGGTGCCAGAGTGAAATTTTTTCACTAGTTCCCAAGTGTATGGCGCTAAATCGTAACGGTAATTGGATGTGACGCCATACATGCCCAAAGACTCTTTCAAGCCTTTAATCGCATCCCAATTCAGGGTGAGGCCCGGGCATACAATCAGGTACTGATACGTCACAGCGCCTAAGTGATCTGTATGGACTTGGTGGGTAGCTGGGTCAAACGTCGTGGCCGCTGCTTTTAACCAAGTCACGCCATTCGGGATGCAATCTGCCATATCACGTACTGTTTTGTTGGCTTCAAATTCACCAGCGCCTACCAATGTCCAAGCTGGCTGGTAGTAATGTTGTGTGGACGGTTCAATAATAGCAATCGAGAGCGAGGGGTCGCGCTTTAATAGACTGGCCGCGACGCCACAACCAGCAGAGCCGCCGCCAACAATCACAACTTCAAAAGTATTCGTTTGTGCGTCCATTTTTTTTGGGCTTTCTAATAATTATAAAATGACGGTGATGCTATGCGTGCTTGGCTTTTACCCAGCGTACAAAGCGGGTAATCAAACATTTGCTTTTTATCCAAGCACACATAGCTTGAAATGGCGTGTTTGTTTGGGTATTGCGTTGGGCCGTGGCGCGCGTATACATTTGAGCTGCACGATTGCCCGTACGGCAAAAACCGAGTACTGGTTTTGCTGAGACGGATAGCGCTGCACTGAAAGCATCCACTTGACTCGCTTGAATTTGATTAGGGATCACCGGAATATAGACGTAATGAATGCCTTGCTGTTTTGCAGCTTCAGCAATTGCATCGCTGCTAGGCTGGTCTGCACCACCTTCTAAATCCGGACGATTGTTAATGATGGTCTTAAACCCTAATTGTGCGATTTCTACAACATCGCTCGGGCTAATTTGCGGTGCCGTGCTGTAATCATCAGAGATTTTTGTGATGCTAAGTGCCATAACGCGTGTTCCTTCAATCGTTAAGGGTTGGTATATTGTGTACAGATCTGCTGGTGCAATACTTGCATGACCGCCATGGCGGCTTTGCTAGAGATACTGTAAATAATGCTTTTTCCTTCGCGCCGTGTGGTCACCAAACCAGCCTCTCTTAATACTGTAAGCTGTTGGGAGAGCGTGGGCTGGTGTATGCCTAAGATACTTTCTAATTCACCCACGGATTTTTCACCTAGCGATAGCTGACAAAGCAACATCAGTCTATCCGTGTTGGCCATGGCGCGCATCAAGTTGCAGGCTTTGTCGGCCGAAGCACGGAGTTCGTCAAAGTTAATATTAGATTGTGTGATAGTTATCGTCATGGTTAATATTTTTATATTATATTTTAATATATAATGTTTTTCAATATTTTAATCGGAGTGTATATGTTTAAGCAATTGTTGGATAGAGAGTCTTCTACATTTACCTATCTGATTGTGGATGACCAAACAAAAGAAGCCGCATTGATCGATCCGGTCGATTGTCAGATGGAGGTGTATGTTGCGCTATTAGAAGAGTTAAGCGTGACGTTGAAGTATGCTTTGGAAACCCATGTACATGCAGACCATGTCACCGCTAGTGGCAAACTGCGTCAACGCTTCGGCATCCAAACTGCGGTCAGCCAACAATGTGGTGCCACCAGTGCAGATTTGCAACTCAATGATGGCGACGTACTTAAGTTGGGGCAGCAATCTGTCAAAGTAATAGCGACCCCTGGTCACACCCCTGGTAGCGTCTCTTATGTATGGCAAGACAAAGTATTTACCGGAGATGCGCTGTTGATTAATGGCTGTGGCCGTACCGATTTTCAAGGTGGGGATGCCGGTACACTGTACGACAGTATTACACAGCGCTTATTCATACTACCTGATGAGACTTTGGTGTATCCGGCGCATGATTATCAAGGTAGGTGGGTGAGTTGCATCGCGCAAGAGAAAGCGATTAATCCTCGTTTGTCTGGCAAAACGCGAGAGGCATTTATTGCACTGATGCAACAGCTTAATTTGCCAAAACCAAAGATGATTGATATTGCCGTACCGGCTAATCGCAAATGTGGCGTAGATGAGGATACTCTGCTGCAGGGGTAAGCTTCGTTTGTGCGCACAGTATGAGTGCACAAGCTGAATCATTAGCGTTACAATGCACGTCAATCATAGGAGACAACGATGCAAAACGCACCAATTTCGCTTGAGTGGTTAACGATGTTCCCGGACTTGGAGGCATTAGAATCTCCAGCAAAGGCGCTATTGGCTCAATATGCGCGTATCGTAGAAGCGCCAATTGGTACGGTGGGTTATCGTGAAGGCGGGGCGTGTGGTGCTTATGTCATGCGTTTGGCTGGGCAATCCCGTGTGTTCAAAATGTCGTCTAGCGGGCGCGAGATCTTGCTATACCGCGTCAATGCCGGCGAAACCTGCGTCATAACCACTACCTGTTTACTGGGGAACAGCAATTACCCGGCATCTACCGTGGTCGAAGAGGCAATTCGTGATGTTGTTATTCCAGCACCTGCATTCAATCAGCTTATGATTGACTCTAGAGTGTTTCGAACATTTGTGATGACCAATTATGGTGCGCTCATCAGTGATTTAATCGTGTTGTTGGATGAGGTCGCATTTCATACCTTGGATGCACGTTTGGCTAAGCTATTATTAGATGCAGGCAACAATAATGTATCACGCACCCATCAGCAAATTGCAGATGAGTTAGGCACCGCGCGTGAAGTGGTCAGCCGACAATTAAAACGGTTTGAGCAAAAAGGTTGGGTGGCCATGGGGCGCGGTCAGGTCAATATCCAAGACCGCGCGCAGTTATTGAATATGGCCAATCATTAATGTTGTATTTGCATCACGCAAGCTTGTGCTTGTAGTTGCGCTGTTTTAGATACCGCAGGCGCTTCGCTCTCTGATAGCGTCACTTTACAATCAATACATTTACCTTTGGTGGTGTCAAAGCCTTTAACCGTGGCTAAGCCTTTGACATCTTTAAATATAGCACCATCTACTTCAGCATCGGTTAAGTTGGCGCCGGTAAGATCCGCACCTGTTAGATCCGCTTTATTTAAATCACCACGGTAGAGATTAGTATTGCGCAAATTGGCGCCACGCAAATCGCCAAAAGCAAAGGCTGCAATATTCAAATCGGCCCCTTCAAAATTAGCACCAGCAAAGTTGCCGCCCACAGAGTCAAACTTCATTTGTCCCATCGGTTGGTTTCCCATGTCTAGGCCAAAGCGACCTTTGCTAATGTTAGCTTCATGCATATCCACATTGCCTAAGGTGCCTATCATTCTGGCATTACTTAAATTGGCCTGACTAAAATTGGTTTTACTAAATATGGCTTGAAAGATAATGGCATTGCTTAAATTGGCACCGGTAAAGTTGGCGTTTTCTAAGCGCGCCAAATTAAGGTAGGCGCCAGATAAATTGGCCCCACTTAAATTGGCGCCTTTGAGTTCAGCACCAAAAAAACTGACGTTTTGCATATTGCAGTGACGTAAATCCATGCCGTTAAAAATTAAGTAGCCTGCATCTTTGTTGCTTAAATCACATTGTTTGCTGGCAATTTGTGTAAGCGCTGCTTCTTGTGTAATTTTCTCGCGCTCTGGTTCTGCGTTTTTTGCATAAAAGGCGGTTGCTTTTTCAATCACCATGTCTGGGTTCGTCAAAAAAGTTTCTTTAGCAGCAGCACTGCTAAAACAATAGGTTTTACCTTGGTATAGCGCATTGACCTCGCAATTGGTTTTCATCATAGCGCCAGTCGATAGCCCTGTGGCGCAGTTGTTGCCAAGCTCGCCAGCCCAAACCAATGATGAGAAAAGTAGGCCTGTGATGGTAATAAAGTAACTGAATGATTTCATGATAGCCCCCAATAGTGATGAGCTGCTTGTGTCAGCAGATGTCAGCTAGTATAGGCGGGTACGCATTCCTCACAGTAACTAAAGTCACATAAACTAAATTCACGTAGCCAATTTCACTATCTTACAACCAGCTCATGATTTTCATGAGATACAAGTTATTAACAATTACTTGTCGTCAACGGCCATGGTCAACTCGTTATGTGCTTATCTGCCCAATAAAGCAGAATACTCAGAGGAGAATGAAATGAGCGTTAAAATGCATCACAGTATTTGGTTAGGTTTATTAGCAACGTCTGTTTCGTTGCCAGCGTTAGCTGACCACGAATATGAAGACCGTGCACGTGTACTCTCAGTGACACCACAAATTGAACGCGTGAATAGCCCGCGTCAAGAGTGCCGTACCGAATATGTGCGTGAGAGCTACTATGAAGCGCCACGCCGTTCTAATGCAGGTGCCATTGTGGGTGGTATTGCCGGTGGTTTAATCGGTAGCCGCTTTGGTGGTGGTAACGGACGTATTGCGACTGCAGCGGTAGGTGCTGGTTTAGGTGCGGTTGTAGGTGACCGTTATGATAACCGTGATGCTGGATATGGCCGCGAGCGTGTGGAAACGAGACCAGTTGAGCGTTGCGTGACTGTCGATAACTGGCAATCTGTGACTACAGGCTATTTGGTGAATTATGAATACAATGGTCGCCAATATACGACTGTCACAGAACGTGATCCTGGCCGTTTTATCCCGGTCAATGTTGCGGTAAGACCAAGTGGCTACGTGACCGAGGTGGTGTACAAACCCTCAAAATGGGATGACGACAACCATCCTGGCCGTGGACGTGGTAAACAGCGTGATCGCCAATACTGGTAATCAGCTTGAAACAAAAAGCCGTACTGCAAAGTACGGCTTTTTTATTGGAATGTATCAGTTAGCCAGCTATTGAGACTGTTGCAATAAGCTAAGTTGCCTAAAGTTGCCAAGTGCTGCTTCAATTGGCATAGGGCTACTTAAGTAAAACCCTTGACCATAATCGACGCCCATTTTCTTCAGTAACTTCATGGTCTCTGCATCCTCCACAAACTCGGCAATGGTTTTGATTTTCATTGCCTCGGCAATGCTTTGGATAGATTTGGCCATGGCCAAATCAATGTCATTACGGGTAATGTCTTTGACAAAGCCACCGTCCATTTTTAAGAAATCTACCGGTAGATTTTTAAGATACGCAAATGATGACATACCGCTACCAAAGTCATCTAATAAGAATTTACAACCGATGGCTTTCAACTCTTGCATCAATGTAATGGTATTGGTTAAGTTAATAATGGCTGAGGTTTCTGTGATCTCGAAACAAATTTTAGTATGCGGTACTTGGTATAGCTCAAACTGGTCTTTGATAAACCCAAGCAAACCCTTATCGCTGAGTGACATGCCGGATAAGTTGATGGTCAGTAAGAAGTCATGTTGCTCATTGGTATTAATGAGTTGATGGTAAATAGAGAACGTCTTGTTGATGACCCAACGGTCGATTTTAGACATCAAGTGATAACGCTCGGCCGATGGGATAAACGCCATCGGCAAAATAATGGTGCCGTCGACATCAATCTTACGAATTAAGATCTCATAAAAGATATTGTTATTGTCATCCTGCAACGGCAAGATAGGCTGGCAATACAGGCAGAAGCGGTTCTCATCCATCGCGGAGTTAATACGCGATACCCATTCCATTTCCACATGGCGTCTCGCCAAATCATCATCATGGTGTCTAAACAGGTGAATCTGATTACGGCCATTGTCTTTGGCTGCATAGCAGGCGGCATCGGCATAGCTGGTAATGTCACCCAAATCTTGCATCTCGGATGTGATTTCGACCATGCCGATGCTCACGCCAATTTTAAACATGCGGTTATCATGCACAAAGCGGAAATCTTCCACCATGGAGCGCATTTCTTCTGCAATCAGCAGGGCATTTTGCACATCACAATTGGTGAGCAATAGGCCAAATTCATCACCACCCAGGCGGGCAAAGGTATCCTCTTCACGCACGCGCTGGCTTAGTATCAGGCTAATTTGTCGCAACAATTCATCACCGGCACGGTGTCCACAGGTGTCATTCACTACCTTGAATTGGTCTAAATCCATATAGCAGAAAATATGCTGCGCATTGCTGATTTTGACATCGTTCAAAGCCACATTCAGGCGGCGCTCAAACTCTTGTCGGTTGACCAGACCAGTCAGCGCATCATGCTGTGCCTGATGACGCAACATGCGTGTTGCATCGTGTACGCGGTCTTGCAAACTATCATGCGCCATTTGAATATGGTTGGCCATGGTGTTAAGCCCAAGCTGCAAGGTTTTAATCTCGCCCGCGGCATCTTCGTCCACACGTAAATTTAGATGCCCGGCACCTAAGTTCTTCACAGATTCCGCCATCGAAATAATAGGGTTGGTAATACTGCGCCCCAAACGGTAAGCCAAAATGCTGCTGGTCAGAAACCCAATGAGACCTAACAGCAAACTTTTCCAAATCATGGATTTTTTGGTGGCTTTAATGCGGTCTTTGCTCAATGCCACATAGACCTGACCAACGACCTCTGCACGTTTATTCGCTTCCAACATGTTATTGGTGCCATCGTAGAAGTCGTCAATTTCCACCACATTACGAATCACCGGCGCGTTAGACACAATGTATTCGGCTTGATTAATCTCTTTAATCGATAAGTCATTGCTGACATTGGGCTTGATTTGATACGGGATCTGTCCGCTAACGGCTAATCGAACGCCTTCTGTATTGGTAATTAAAATCGAAATGATGTCATCTTCACGCGAGATGGTTTGCTGAATCAGTGTCTGTAAAAAGTTGATGTTGCCAGAAAGTACGCCGTACTCACTGGCGGGGGCAATTTGTGTGGCAATAATGCGGCCTCGGTCGCTCAGCGAGTCATTGAGTGTATTGATGCTTTTTGAAATTGAATACGCCGTCAAGAAAAGTGTAATCACAAACGTTGGCACTACGGTTAGTAGCATCATCCTTGCTTTAATACCAAGCTTATTAAAAAAGCTCATTTTTCATCCTTTAACATTTGCTGATAAATTACAGCATCATCAGCAATTCGAATATCAAGCGAGCGGGCAACTTGACGGTTAATTTCAATGGAGAATTGGTTGGCCGCTTTTGCTAGCGGCAATGTTACATGGTCTTTAGGTAATTGTTTGATGGTGTTGGCTACTTCGGATGCAAACTGTTTTGGACTGCTAAATACAGCCGCCACTGCACCAGATTTAGCATACGATTGTGAAAAGCCAATGACCGGTGTTTGGTGACGATAAGTGGTCAGCAATATGGTTTGTGCGGTTTCTCGCGTATAAATCAAAGGGTCTGGGATCGCGAGCAGCAACTGTTTGCTCATCATGAGTTTTTCCAAGTTACTTTGAAGCTCATCGGCCTTATTGACTAGGCGGATATTCACTTCCATATTAAATTTTTTAGCGGCACTTTGTAAATCATTACTTTGAAACTGAGATACCGGACCAAGCAATACGCCCATAGTATACAAGTTAGGGAAAATAGCGCGAATCAACGCGAGTTGGCGTGTAAAAGGTTGATCTAAATAAATAGCCGAGAAACGATCTGGGCTACGCTCACTTTCTTTTAAAATGCTTTCATAGCTGGATTTAGGCACCAATACGCCTATCACGGGCGTACTTTCATCTAGGTTGCCCGCATAAGAAAGCGCTTGTGTGCCAACCGCCACGACTAAAGTATCTTTAGGGATGTTAATCGATAAGCCGCTATCGTTTTTAGAGACATTGACTTTAATCCCACTCTGCTCGTTAATTTCTATCTTCAGCTGTTTGACAAACTCTGCTACGGCAGTCGTATCATTGGTGGTCAGAATAGTGACGTTACTCCAGGCGTAAGCGTGTATGGGGTTGAGCCCAAAATAAAACAAGACGACTAGGCCGAACAGGCATTGTAGTCGTGCACGCATACTGAAATAAGACATCACATTCACGGGCTAGAAATCCAATCTCACATTGACGAAGCCGCGTCGGCGTAGAACGTTATAGTCTGCAAACTCTTTCTCATGGCGATCTGTGATGTTCTGGATATTGAGTGAAACCTCACCATCGCACTTGGATAGTTTGAAGCGCTTGGCCACGCGGGCATCAAAACGGTGGTTGCTATCGACAGGGTTGCCATCTCCCAGTGCTCTGACTGGTGAATTGTAATAACCGGCAAAACTGGCGTCCCAATTGTCTGAGAAGTGATGCGAAAGCAAAAAGCTGGAAATGTCTCTGGGGGTGGCGTCAATCAAATCATCTATTTCATTAGATTTGACGTTGTTGGGTAAATTTTTAATATGCGCATAGTTCACCATCAGTTTGGTATCTTCGCCCAGCGCTAGGTTCAGTTGTGTTTCAAAGCCACGCATATCTAGTGAGCCCATATTGCGAAATGTGCCAACATCTCCACCTACTAATACAGTGCCAGCAGGCGCTACAAAACTGTTGTTATCAAATTCGGTAATATAGTTGCTGATGGTGTCGTGGAAAAATCTGGCATCTACCGAAAGCCTGTCCCATTTGGCGACATAACCAATCTCGCGTGATTGTATTTTTTCGGGCTTTAAATTGCCCTCATCAAAAAAGCGTTGGTATAAAAGTTTTTGTGGAAATGCTGTGGTGACTAATACGCTGCCTCTAAACTTTTCTTCCAAATAACTTGGCGTGCGGAATGCTTCTGAGTAGCCCAAGCGAACAGTTTGATTTGGGGTGACATGCACGTTCATACTGGCTCTGGGGGAGAAATCGGTATTAGTAAAATCATTGTCTTCAATCATAAAGCCGCCGTTGAGTGTCAGCTTAGGGTGAACATCGTATTGCGCTTGGGCAAATAGTCTTCTTAAATCAAAGTTTTGTGTGTTATTACTGCCTATCCAAAATGGCGAATATAAGCGATCACGCCGAATGCTTCCGCCCACTGCATATTGAAAATTGTCGCTTAGATTGGCCGATAATTGAGTTTCGATATCATAGCGGTCGAAGTGATATGGGTTACGATAGGTCTGTACACTAGGAGATACTGGAAACGGTAAGACGGCTGTGGGCACTACGTCATCACTGTTGTCTCTGGTATGAAATGCCTGTACGTAGAAATCGTATTTAGGCGTCAAGTGCATATTCCATTTAACCAGCTCAAAATGGTTGCTGATATCATGCGTTCTCGGCATAAACAGCAGAGCATCAGGTTGGTCATCGCCTTCTTGGCGCTTGCCTTGCGCATACCCCAGTTGAAAATCAATGTCATGCTTATCAGAAATTTTGAGATTGGCACGCCCATTGATTAGGTTTGTCCGTTTAAAGTCAGAGCGATTGCTCAAACCATCGTCTTCGCGGTAGCCTGTACTGACTTGGTAGCTGAGGTCGCTGACTTTTCCAGAATGATGATAGAACGCCTCATTGCGGCCATTGCCATGATTAACGGATACACGATTGCCGTTAGCGCCGGTGGGTGATTGCGTAATGATATTAATGGTGCCTAAAAATGCATTGGCGCCGTAACTGGCGGCATTGGGGCCGCGTGTAATTTCAATGCGTTCGATATCATTGATGGTGATAGGAATCTCGCTCCATTGCACACCACCATATAGTGGTTGATAAATAGAGCGGCCATCAATCATGACTTGCATGCTTCTTGAATAAGCATCGGTCAGCCCGTGGTAGCTCACCACATGGTTGGTGTTTTGAATAAAACCAGCATTGGTGCCTACATAAAAGCCAGGCACCAATCTAAAAATCTCAGGTAAATCAATAATGCCGGCTGCGCGTATGGTTTCGCGATCAATGATGGTAGAGGCAGACGGGGCATCCGAAGCGGATTGGCGTAATCGCGCAATGGTCAGCACTTGTGGCACATCACCCAAATAGTCGTCTTCAGGCAAATAGGCAAGTTGAGTGGCATCATCCGCAAACGCGTTGACGCTGCCCAACAATAGTAAACACAAACTCAGCAATAGGTGTGGTTTCATCGGCTTATTCTCACGAGTGATGACACTAGAACGTGATTGACAGGTTAAGCATGAAAAAACTGTATGGTGCTTAGATAAATAGTCAATCTTCTCAGGCGGTTGCATTATACAATACTGCTTGCTTGTGCGAGTCGTCTTGCCAGCCATATTTTCTATACTGAATACTTAATAATCATGAACTTATCTATCTATCAGATAGGATACTTGGGAAGCCAAGCAAAAGATACTCCCCATTCGGGTAAAAGCAAAATTTTAACGCTCGGTCATGCCCGTTTTTTAGAGCAAGTGACCGATACGCTGTGGCTACAGCAACTGGGGATAGGCGTGCAAAACGAATGGCCCTTGGCGCGTTGGTTATGGACGGCAGAATCAGCCGAAAATGATACGTTAAGTGCAGACCAAGACAGCTTGCTATCAGGCAGCTTATTATTAGTACAGCCTGTGTATTTGTCTTTGCAACGTGATTCATTTGCGCTCGAGGGCTTGGTTAAACTTAGCGCAGATGAGTACAACACGCTTACTGATTTGCTGAATCAGTTTTTTGCAGAAGAACAGTTACAGTTTTTACCAAGCCACACACAGCAGTATTGGTTTTTAAAAACACCGCATGTTTGGCAACTGCAGACACATTTTGCACAAGCGGCCTTACAACGCAATATTCAACGCTATATGCCAACAGGCCCCGATGCACAGCGTTTGCGGCAAATCATGAATCAGGTGCAAATGCTGATGCATGAGCATCCAATCAATCAGCAGCGCGCGCAACATGGGTTGGCGGAAGTTAATAGTGTTTGGTTTTCCGGTGTTAGTGCAGACACATTGCCACCTACATCGCCTGATATTAAATTGGTAAAGTCGCCTGTTACTCTGCAATCTTCGATCAAAGATATCAACGAGGTATTACAACAAGGTGTGCAATCGGCATGTATGTTGGTAGAGGATGATTCAATAGTGGATTGGGACACTATTTACGACAATGTACGTTTTAAAAAAATACAGCGATTAGATTGCTATTGGCCAGTAGCACAAGGCACGTTGCAGGTCACACTTACATCATCCGATCGCTGGAAGCTCTGGCGTAAGCCTCGCACCATCGCATCACTGGTAGCGCATTATGACCAAACTCATTAAAACACGGCACTACTCAACTGAAAACGCACAAATGCTGGTGGATGCAGGCGTGCATCCGCTATTAGCCAAGTTATTGGCGGCAAGAGGTGTGGATTCGCAAGTGTCTATGGAAAGTACGCTCAAGCATTTGATTCCACCGCATTTACTCATGCAAAACACGGCCATGGCTAAATGTTTAGCCGAGTTAATTGCGCAGCAACGCAAAATATTAGTGGTGGGCGATTATGATGCAGATGGTGCAACAGCCACTGCGGTTGCGGTGAAAGGCTTGCGTGGCATGGGCGCCCAAGTAGATTTTTTGGTGCCTAATCGTTTTGAATATGGCTACGGACTCACGCCGGAAATTGTGCAACTAGCCCATCAATCTAAGCCAGATGCAATTTTAACGGTGGACAATGGCATTGCCAGTATAGAGGGTGTGGCGCACGCCAATGCGTTGGGGATACAAGTGTTGGTCACAGACCATCACTTGCCAGCAGAAGCTACTCCGCAGGCGACTTGTATTGTGAATCCCAATCAGCGTGGTTGCACATTTCCCAGCAAGCATTTGGCAGGTGTGGGCGTGATGTTTTACGTATTATTGGCGTTACGTGCAGAACTGATTGCGCAAGGCCGTATGGACGCTGCACAGCCATACCCGTTAGCCGAATTGTTAGACTTAGTGGCGTTGGGTACAGTGGCAGATTTAGTCAAACTGGACCGCAATAATCGTATTTTGGTCGAGCAGGGGCTACGTCGTATTCGGGCGGGTGCCTGTTGCCCGGGCATTCTTGCGATTCTGCAGTGTGCCGGACGCGATATGCATAAAGTCACCGCGCAAGATCTAGGTTTTTATGTGGGGCCAAGATTAAATGCAGCGGGGCGACTAGATGACATGGCACTTGGCATTCGTTGTTTGTTGGCTGATCACATACAAGCAGCCATGCCTGATGCACAACAGTTGCAGGCGCTCAATGTGGAACGACGTCAAATCGAGGCGGGGATGCAGCAGGAAGCCTTGGCCGATTTGGAAGAGGTCACAGTCGCAGATAGGTTTACCCTTAGCATTTATCAGCCAGAATGGCACCAGGGTGTCATCGGTATTTTGGCGTCACGTATCAAAGAGCAATATCATCGGCCGGTGATTGCGTTTGCATCCGCAGGCGAGGGTTTGTTAAAAGGCTCCGGACGCTCAATCCCGGGATTGCATTTACGTGATGCATTGGATTATGTGACTAAGCAGCATCCGACATTAATTATTAAGTTTGGTGGACATGCCATGGCCGCAGGGTTAACCATACGTGACACTGATTTTTTCACATTTCAGCAGGCATTTGAGACTGCCGTGCGCACGTATATCACGGTGGAGGATTTACAAGAAGCTATTGAAACGGATGGCGCGCTAACGCCAGATGAGATGACCTTGGAAACAGCATCGTTATTAGAGAAACAGGTATGGGGGCAAGGGTTTCCACCACCGATGTTTTATGACCAATTTCGTGTGGTCAGTCAGCGTATCTTGGGCGAAAAGCACTTGAAGCTACAATTGCAGAAAGGCCAGTCGCGTTACGATGCGATTTACTTTAATCAGGCTGAATTATTGCCTGAGCAAGTGCATGCGGTCTATCAATTACAGATCAATGACTATAAGGGGCAACAGCAAGTGCAACTGCAACTAAAGTACGCACACGCTTAAGTGTTTGGCCCTAAACTAGAAATAATCATAAGAATCAAGCTCATCTGCGGTAAAATAGCACGATTCAAAATAGAGTTCTCTTATGGCACGCCCTTTTAAACAGCAACGTGATACTACCCGAAAAGCCCCGCAAGCCGCCCCAGTGGAGGTGGATGCTGATGGTGTAGCGTTGCCGCAACATACACAACGGTTACATAAGCTGTTGGCATTGGCAGGCTTGGGTTCTCGCCGTGATATGGAAGAGCTGATTGCCAATGGTCGTGTGACGATCAATGGGCAAACTGCGCAAGTGGGTGCAGGGGTGACTGCGCATGATATGGTGCGTGTAGATGGCCGTCCATTGCGACTACCATTTGAAGCGGAATTGCCTCAAGTATTGATTTACCACAAGCCGGAAGGCGAGATTGTGAGTCAGGATGACCCGGAAGGCCGTGCCACCGTATTTGATAAGTTGCCACGGATTAAGCAAGGTAAGTGGATTGCGATTGGCCGCTTGGATATCAATACCAGCGGCTTGTTGATTTTTACTAACTCCGGCGAGTTGGCCAACCGTTTTATGCATCCACGTTATGAAGTGGAGCGCGAATACGCGGTACGCGTGTTTGGTGAGTTGACGGAAGAGCAAATGGCCATGCTGACCCAAGGCATTGAGTTAGAAGACGGCCCTGCCAGTTTTGATCGTATCATTGCACAAGGGGGCGAGGGCGCAAATCATTGGTATCAAGTCATTATCCGTGAGGGCCGTAATCGTGAGGTGCGTCGCCTATTTGAGGCGTTTCAGTTACCAGTCAGCCGTTTAATGCGTGTACGCTTTGGCCCAGTAAATTTACCTCCGCGCGTGAAGCGTGGCAGCATGTTAAAGCTGGAACAAAAGCAAGTGGTGGAGTTATTAGAGTGGGCAGGTTTACCTGTACCCAAAGCGCCACTTAAACAGCTGACGCAGCGTGAGAAAGACAAAGCGACTACAGTGTTTGTGCCTAAAGTACGTAAGCAGCGCGGCAGTGTATTGAACCGTGTGCCACGCGAGTTGGATGCAGAAGGCTCAGCGCGACCCAATACAACCCGATCTGGTGCAGCACGTGAAGGCGCTAAATTCGGCAGTAAAGAGTCATCAGATCGTACATCAAATGGTCGAGACAATGCTGCTAGAAAACCTAGCGCTAAAAAACCAGTCAATCGCCGTATTCGACAGTCGACCGATTTGGCGCCACCAGCTATGCAAAAGAAAAGCGATAGGAATCGCGGGCGCGGCTAGCTCGACTCAGTTATGCCGCGCCTAGCAGCTCGGCCTTGGTGAGTAGAAATACGAACTGGTTGCCAGATGCAACCTCTAGCCAAGTAAATGGCAAGTTAGGATACGCGTCTAGCAAGGCCTCACGGTTATGCCCAATTTCCACCACCAAAATCCCATCATCGTTCAAATACTGCGCGGCCTCACGTAATAGCGTGTGCGTGTGATCCAATCCGGCAGTGCCGCTTCCTAATGCAAGTTGCGGCTCATTGCGATACTCCGCTGGCAATTCCGCCATGCTAGGCGCATCCACATAAGGCGGGTTGCTAATAATCACATCGTAAGTCTTGCCAGTCAGTGCGCCAAACATGTCGGATTGAATCGCATGCACTTGCTGCTGCAAGCCATAGTTAGCAATATTAATATTGGCCACTGCAATCGCATCCGGTGAAATATCTACTACATCCACCTGCGCATTCGGGAAAGTGTCGGCAAGTAAAATGCCTAAACAGCCGCTGCCTGTACAAATATCGGCAACGGATTCCACCATCTCTGGAAACTCAATCCAAGGCTGAAAGCCATCCTCTAGCAATTCGGCAATAAAAGAGCGCGGTACAATCACACGCTCATCGACGTAGAATTTAAAGCCGCGCAACCAAGCCTCCCGTACCAAGTAAGCGGTAGGCACACGTTTGGTAATGCGCTGCTCAAGCAAATGATGCAATTGCTTGCGTTCAGGTTCTGTCAACTTTGCATCCAAAAAGTTATCAAGTGTGTCATGTGGCAAATGCAATGCGCTCATGATTAACCATACTGCTTCGTCATAACTATTATCAGTACCATGACCAAAGAAAATATCTGACTGCTCAAACTGGCTGACGGTGTAACGTAGCCAATCGCGAATAGTGATTAACGATTGCGTAATACTGGGGGAGGCATTCATTTAAGTAAGGTCTTCATGGTGAGTTTGTAAGTTTCTTTGAGTGGCTCAATATCGGCCACGCCCACACACTCGTTGAGTTTGTGGATAGTAGCGTTGAGTGGGCCAAATTCAATCACTTGTTTGCAAATGTCTGCAATAAAGCGGCCATCTGAGGTGCCGCCAGTGGTGGAAAGCTCAGGTGTCACTTGGTAGGCTTGTTGAATGGCTTCGGTAATGGCTTCTACCAAATTGCCACGCGGCGTAATGTAGCTAGGGGAGTGTTCCCATTCCAAATCATATTCCAGTTGGTGTTTATCCAAAATGGCGAGTACGCGCTCTTTTAAATTGGTTTCTGTGCTGCCAGCATTGTTTACTAGAGCGCAATATCTAAAATTGAACAATATTTCAACTTCGCCGGGCACGACATTGGTAGCGCCAGTGCCGCCGTTCATATTACTGATTTGCCAGCTAGTGGGCGGGAAATATTCATTGCCGTGATCCCACACGGTATCTACCATGTCTTTAATGGCAGGGGCCACCAAATGGATAGGGTTTTTGACCAAGTGCGGGTAGGCAATATGGCCTTGTATGCCCTTTACAGTCAGCTTGCCTGAGAGTGAGCCGCGACGGCCATTTTTAATCATGTCGCCCACCACTTTATTGCTAGTGGGTTCGCCCACAATGCAGTAATCAAAATGCTCGTCACGCGCTTTTAAGGCTTCTACTACTTTTACCGTACCATCTACCGCTACGCCTTCTTCATCCGAGGTGATCAGCAAGCCGATTGAGCCCGTGTGGTTTGGATTTTCAGCAATAAACTCTTCTATGCTGGTGATAAATGCTGCCAGTGAAGTTTTCATATCGGCGGCGCCGCGTGCATAGAGCATGCCGTCTTTGATTGTTGGTACAAACGGTGGTGTGTGCCATTTATCCAGAGGGCCGGTCGGCACCACATCGGTATGTCCTGCAAACACAATCAGTGGCGCTGTTGTGCCACGACGTGCATAGAAGTTATCCACATTGCCAAAGCGCATGCGCTCAATCTTAAAGCCCAAGGGCGCAAGGCGTGAAATCATTAACTCCTGACAGCCTGCATCTTCCGGTGTGTTGGATTGGCGCTGAAGTAAGTCAATCGCAAGGTCTAGCGTGTTTGACATGGTGAAGTCTTTCTTATGGACGGTGTGCTATTGGACTATTTTACTGTTTGAATAGCGCACTGTATTCGGTTTCTGAAAATCCTAAAGCAATAATTTTACTGTCTTTTTCTAAAATCGGGCGTTTAATCACAGAAGTTTTTGCGGACATCAATGCAATTGCGCTGGCGTTGTCTATAATACTTTGCTTGGTTGTATCGTCTAACCCACGCCAGGTGAGGCCAGCACGGTTAATCAGTTTGGAATCTGGTAGTTGGTCTAGCCAAGCTTGGAGCTTTTTTGGTGAAATGCCTTGTTTTTTAAAGTCGTGAAATTCATAGGCGATGTGGTGGGTATCTAACCAGTCACGTGCTTTTTTAACGGTGTTGCAATTGGGTATGCCGTACAGTTTCATCCCCACTCCCTAAAATCTAAAACGCTATTTTATCAGGGAGTTTGCTATGGATGCGGAAATGCTTAGGTATCTTCGGGGTAGGCTTCTTGAGGTAAGTAGTCGTTAATCGAATACTCACCCACTTCGCTGAAACGATGATTGAGCGTGTGGTAGATCGTAAATAGCTGCGCGGTTGGCACCGGTTTGGAAAAGAAATAACCTTGCATCTGATCGCAACCCGTTGTGGTAAGCGCTTGGCGTTGTTCATCGGTTTCCACACCTTCAGCCACCACCGTTAAATTAAGCGCGTGGGCTAACTTGACCACCGCATCTACAATGGCAAGCGCAGAGCTATATTTGGCCACACCAGAAGTAAATGATTTGTCTAATTTCACTTCGCTGACTTCTAGATTCTGCAAGTAAGTCAGGCTGAATGGATGTAAGCCAAAGTCATCAATGGACACTTTGAGGTGTGCAAATTTGAATTTAGAGAGCAATTTTTTAAACTGATTCTGGTTATGAATCGCGTGCGTTTCAGATATCTCGAAAATAAGGCTTTGCGGAGGCACTTGATATTGTTCCATGACCTTTTTAATGTCATCTACCAAGTACGCATTACGAAACTGCTGGCGCGATAAATTGACGGATAAGCTCAAGGCAATACCGTGCTCACGTGCATCTGCAATGGTTTTACACGCCTGCATCAATACCCAGTTGTTAATCTTGTCAATAAAGCCAAAGCGTTCTGCGGCCTCGATAAAGTAAATAGGCGTGAGCAAGCCTTTGGTCGGGTGGTTCCAGCGCAGCAAGGCTTCTGCACCAGCCGGCGCTTGTGTTTTAGCGATGACTTTAGGTTGAAAGTGCAGTGTGAATTGATCTTTTTCAATCGCATCCAATAGCTCTTTTCTGATTTTTTGCATTTCATCAGAAGCTTGTTCGATTTCAGCATCGTAGAATCTAAATTGATTACGGCCATTTTCTTTGGCTTTGTACATGGCGGCATCAGCGCTTACTTTCAGCTTTTCCAAATTGCCATCGCGCGGATAGATGGCAACGCCTACTGAGCAAGAAATTTCAATTAAATGGCCTTCGATAAAGAATGGCTCTTTGACTGCATCAATCATGCGTTGCACTACTGCTACGATGCTTTCGTGTGCATCAATCTCGCCCAGGATAGCAACAAATTCGTCGCCGCCTGCACGTGCAATGTAATCGCAATTGCGAATAGAAGAGTTAAAGCGTTCGGCAACTTCAATCAGCAATAAATCGCCCACGTGGTGGCCAAATGAGTCGTTCACCGGCTTAAAGTGATCCAAGTCGATATACGCCAGTGCCATGCTGTCATTGAGACGGTCACAACGGTTAGCGGCTAGTTGCAAGTGCTGATTCAACGCATTGCGGTTAGGCAGCTTTGTCAGCGGATCAAACGAATCCAATGTATTGGACGTCGACGTCGTGTTTTTAAAGTTAATACGTTTGGCGATATTGGGGTTCAGGCGATCGTAAAACACCACCACGATAAACGCGGTTAAGAATACAAAAATCAACACCATGGCAAACAGCATGGTAATAAAGCTGGAGTTCAATACACTGCTATCGGTTGCGTATTCGCCTGTGCTTGCAATGCTGGTATTGAAAGCAAGGTGCGTGGAGAGAATGCCAATAGAGATCAGAATAGAAAAGAATGCGCGCACAGAATAACGATGTGCACCCTCATAGCTTTTAAGCCAGTAAAACGTGATGATGCCTAAGATGCCAACGCCAACCGCAATCGCCACTGCCAACATCGCGGGGAGCAATAAAATCTCGAATTGATTTAGCAGCATGGCTTTGGTAAAGAAAATAAAGATACCAAAACCAGCAATACCAGTTTGCAGGCCAGCAAGAATCAAAGAGTAAATGGGTAAAGTATGACGATTGGCTGTATGTAACACAGACACGCCTACCGTACTGGCGCAAATCAGCGCTAACAATAAATACAAATAAGAAAGCTCATGCATGTAGCTGTGGTTGAATGCACGCATATTCATAAAGTGAATGGCGAATAAACCTACGCCAACAAGCGCGGAATACACAGTCAATAATCGTTTGTATTGTCTTGGGCTGGCTTTATATAGAGACGCGACAAAGCCAAACGTGGCAAAGCAAGCCAGGGCACCCGCCATGAGCGAAATCAGCAGTATAGAGCTACTAAATTCTGAAAGCATGTGTTGTCTATATGTTCGGTTTGGATTGAAGTTGCTAGTGATAAGCAATAGACGTGCCAGATTATTTTTTGGTGTGAAATGGTTGGGATAAATGCTTATAAAAACAATAGCTTGAGATTGTTTTTATTGACGCGTAGCGTGATGGGTTTTAACGCTTTTTGATGTGTGTTGTGGTTGTTTTTACCGACGAGAATCGAACGGTTTTAACGGTATTGGTACAGCTAAAAATCGAATGGTGGGATTAACTTTTTGTGGTGTGAACGTGCAGTTTTATGTCGGTGGTACTGAGTTTTTCAATAAAATGAAGGCACATAGATACTGTATATCCATGTGCCTCATTTCACTGCAATGTCTGTAATTTAAGCCATTACCTGACAAGTGCGAGCATGCTTAAATGCCGCGGAGCAATTCGTTGATGCCTACTTTTCCTAGCGTTTTCTCATCGACTTTTTTCACGATCACAGCGCAATACAGGCTGTAGCTACCATCTTTAGATGGTAAGTTACCTGAAACGACAACGGAGCCTGCAGGTACACGGCCATAGAATACATCGCCGGTTTCGCGATCGTAAATTTTGGTGGATTGACCAATGTAAACACCCATTGAAATCACACAGTTGTCTTCAACCACCACACCTTCTACTACTTCTGAACGTGCGCCGATAAAGCAGTTATCGCCAATGATGGTTGGGCCGGCTTGCACTGGCTCTAATACACCACCAATGCCTACGCCACCAGATAAGTGAACGTTCTTACCGATTTGTGCACATGAACCGACTGTGGCCCATGTGTCTACCATGGTGCCATCACCCACGTAAGCGCCAATGTTGACGTAAGATGGCATCAATACTGCGTTCTTGCCGATAAATGAGCCGCGACGGACAATCGCATTGGGTACTACACGGAAACCACCAGCTTTAAAGTCTTCTTCGGTGTAGTCAGCAAATTTTGGCGGCACTTTATCAAAGTATTTAGTACAACCGCCATCTAGCAATACATTGTCTTCTAAACGGAAAGACAGTAGTACCGCTTTTTTGAGCCATTGATGTGTTTCCCATTGTTGGGTATCACCCACGCGTGAGGCTACACGCAGCTTACCTGCATCCAAATCTGCCAGAATAGTTGCCACTGTGGATTTGATTTCAGCAGAAGCGTTGGTAGGGTTGATATTGGCGCGGTCTTCAAATGCTGCCTCGATAATACTTTGACGTGGATCCATAATGTTCTCTTAATCGATGGTTAGAATAGGGTTGAATTTAGAATAAGGTTAAACGGATGCGCAAAAGTGTCGCGCATCAAAAGGTAGCATTTTAAACTAATTGTCTGTACACCAAAAGTTTAAGTGCAAGCTATCTTTGATGATGCTCATGATTAGGCTGTATGGGTATAGCTTTTAAATGAAAAAAAGCACACCGACAGGCGGTGTGCTTTGAAAGTATTTTTTACAGGTGTAAACGCTTATTTGCCTGCTTTTGCTGCCTCATATAGCGGCCTTACTTTTGGTGCAAGCGCTTTCAAATCGGCAATACGATTAGCGCTAGCCGGGTGCGTACTAAAGAATTCAGGCGGTGCGTCTTTCGATTGCGCACTCATTTTTTGCCATAACGTGACGGCTGCATCAGGGTTATAGCCAGCGCGTGCAGCCAGTTCTAGGCCCATCTTGTCAGCTTCACGTTCTTGCTCACGCCCGTTAGGGAGAGAGAAGAATAATTGCGACCCCATGCCAGCGCCTTGTGCGGCTACGCTACCAGCTGTGCCGCCTACCATGGCGGCCAAAGCCTGTAAGCCAAACTCTTGTACATAAGCTTGCGACATACGTTCGCGCCCATGCTCACGCAACGCGTGGGCAATCTCGTGGCCAATCACCGCGCCTAGTTCGTCATCGGTGGCATTGATTTTTTCAACTAAACCAGATAGCACCATGATTTTTCCACCAGGCATACAGTAGGCATTGAGCTGATCATTTTTTTCTACGTTCACTTCCCACTTCCAGTTCACTGCATCGGGGCGGAACACGCCGACTTGTGCAATCAACCGGTTAGAAATACGACGCACACGATCTACCATGGCTTTATCTGCGTTCAGGGTCTTTTTGCTTTCAGCTTCTTTGAGTGTCTGGGTATAAGCCTGCGCAGACATCGTGTCCACACTGCTTGCCGGGAGCAGCATGAATTGAGAGCGTTTTACCCCGGAAACGCTATCTTTGGTGGTGGTGGCACAAGCGACAAGCGTTAGCAGTAGGGTGGAAATGAGTGTGATGTGCAGCGTTTTCATAAAATCTCCTCAAACATTGTTGTGTTGCATTATTGTGGTGATGGTACTAACGCATCAACTTTATTTTGGTTGATTCAGCCATTGGGGCTTTAAATTTTTACTTGCGTACCCAGTTCGACCACGCGATTGGGTGGTAGTTTAAATTGGTTAGTAATGGTTTCTGCGGTGCGGAACATGGCGATAAAAATCTTTTTGCGCCAGATCGACATTTCGGTTTTTTCTTTGGCTAATAAAATTTCTTTGCCGATAAAAAAGGAAGTATCCATCGTATCTAACTCTAGTCCATGCTGGCTACAAAGTAGTAAGTCTCTCGGCAAGTCTGGTTCGTCTTTAAAGCCGTAATTCACCAACACGCGATAGAACTGATAGGGCATCGCCTCTACAGTGACACGTTCCTGTGAGTTGGTGTGAGGAAAGTCAGTAAAACGCACGGTCAGAATAACTACTTTTTCGTGCAACACTTTATTGTGTTTGAGATTGTGTAACAGCGCGTGGGGTACGCCTTCCGGATTAGGCGTCATGAACATGCCGAACCCGCCAACTCTAGTGGGCGGGTGAGCGCCAATGGCATCAATAAAAGGAATCAACTCCATCGACTCGGATTTTAGGCGCGTGTAGAGTAAGCGTCGGCCGGTTTTCCATGTCAGCATGAGTATAAAAATAATAGTGCCGATGATGAGTGGCACCCAGCCGCCGTCAGGAATCTTCAGTACGTTTGCGCCAAAGAAAGCTAAATCCACCGTTAAGAATAACGTGACCAGTAGGCCGGTTTTGAGTTTGCTCCAGCCCCAGATTTCATGGAACACGATGGCTGCCAGTAGTGTCGTAATCACCATGTCACCAGTCACGGCAATACCATACGCTGCTGCTAAATCACCAGAGCTGCCAAAGCTGATGACTAAGACCATGACCGCAACCATTAGCCCCCAGTTTACGCGCGGCATATAGACTTGGCCTTGCTCGCTGGCAGAGGTGTGGGTGACATGCATGCGTGGTAAATACCCAAGCTGTAAAGCTTGGCGAGACACTGAAAATGCGCCGGTAATCACAGCTTGCGAGGCAATCACGGTAGCAAGTGTGGCCAAAATAATCAGTGGGAACAATGCCCAGTCAGGGGCTAGGTGGTAGAACGGATTTTGTACGGTAGCGGCATCATGCAGAATCAGTGCGCCTTGTCCAAAGTAGTTAAGTAATAAGGCTGGCAGCACAAAGCCAAACCAAGCAAGCCGAATCGGCAGTCTACCAAAGTGTCCCATGTCTGCGTACAGCGCTTCTGCACCAGTGACAGCCAGCACCACCGCGCCTAGTGCTACAAAGGCTGTCCAAGGTTGGTGCGCAAAAAAGTTGATGGCGTAGATCGGGTTGAGGGCATTGAGAATGGTGGGGTCGTGTGAGATATTGATTACCCCGAGTACGCCTAGTGTGCCAAACCATAACAGCATGACTGGGCCGAAGAATGCGCCCACCACGGCGGTGCCTTTGCTTTGGGTCCAAAATAAGCCCAGTAGTACGAGTAAGGTAATGGGTACAATCAGTGTATGTAGGCTAGGCGCCGCTACCTCTAAGCCTTCTACCGCAGAAAGTACAGAAATCGCTGGCGTAATCATGCCATCGGCATAAAACATACACGCACCCAAAATGCCTAGCATCATGATTTTGCGTTGCTTGATTGGATTGTGGTCGGCGTTGCGGCTGGCCAATGCCAGTAACGCCATAATGCCGCCTTCACCGCGGTTGTCCGCACGCATAATGAAGGCCACATATTTAATGGAAACGATGAGAATGAGTGCCCAGGTAATCAGCGAAAGAATGCCGTACACGTTTTCTACTGTGAGTGCGATGGGATGATGCCCGACAGAAAATACTTCTTTCATGGTGTACAGTGGGCTGGTGCCGATATCACCAAAAACAACCCCGAGCGCAGCCATGGATAGTACGTGCAGAGGTTGTTTTGCAACAGATTGGTTTTGCATAGATGGCGAGTACGTAGATACCTAATCTAAAGGCGTATGATAAACATATTGAGAAATAAACACACTAGCGCATTCACTAATTTTACAGTTTTCTTGCTAGCTAGTCTTTCTGAATGCGAAACAAAGTAACTTACAACGTAACCAGGAAGTAACTTAGGCAGCCGTTGGCGCAAAAGCTTTCTTCACTCTTTGGAGTGCCACTCTGACAGGACCTTTCAGTTTTCTGAGCTGATATTCCAACTCAGTGAACATGTTTTTAGCAGGATGGTGGTGTACAAACTCGCCAAATGGCTTACCTTCTTTAGAAACCACAAAATAAGGTTTGGGTACGCCAGGGTCATAGTCTTTCAGTGACATGAACTCAAGCACATAAGCCCAGCGTACATCATCTGCAGTCACATTAGGCAATGTTTTATGTAAGGTGAGCGATGAAAACAACAATACATCGCCAGGTTCAGCTTCAATCATCATCGACTGGTCAACCTCACCTTGGTAGCAAGTATGTTTGCCATCAAATGTATGCGGCAAGCGGCCTTTTAGGTGACTCTCCGGAGAAATCAAAATCGTACCGTTTTGTTCTGTAGATTTGGTGACTGCAATCCAAAACTGGAAATGCTCGCAGGAAAGCTCGTTATAGCCGTTATCTTGATGCCATGGAAATACCGGTGCGCCCGGACCTTTGCCTACAGCTTGATCCCAGCGAATCCAAAAGTCGTTGCCAATCAGATGGCGTAATACATCGACCATTTTTTGCTGAGTGATAAAGTTTTGGATATTTTTGCTTTTGTAGAATAAGTTGCTACGAAACTGCATGGCGCCTTTGGATAAGCCACCTTGGCCTTCAGAAGGCTCAGCCTGTAAAATATATTCCAGTAGCGCAGGCATTTCGTCTTGAGCAAAAAAGTGCTTGAGGACGATAAAGCCTTTGTCTTCAAAATCTGACTTTAACTGTGCGAGATCATTGCTGGAATAATTCATAGTCTGTCATCAAAGTAAAAAAGTTGATAATAATTTTTGAAAACAAATGGTTACATAATTAACCAGTGAAGTAAAGGTACGCGAATAGCCATTAAGGGCTATTTTTCTCATGAATTTTTGCGTGAATACCGCCATTCGCAAACGTAATGTGAACCAACTGTTGATGGCTTAACTGATGTACGTCGGAGACCACTGTGTCATGTGCATCTTTCACAATAGCATAGCCGCGGCTGAGCACTTGATTTGGGTTAAGTAGATGGAGACGCTCAGACAGCGATTGCAGGCGGTGCTGGTGAAACCGAAGCTGTCGGTCACCACCGGCTGCAAGTCGGAGTGATAATTGTCGTAAATGGGCTTGAGATGCCTGTATCTTTTGTGTGGGTGAAATGAGGCGTTTTGCCAGATAATCAAGTCGCTGCGTGTGCGTGTGAATCAGTCTTTCGATACGTTGATACATGGTTTTGGTAATTTGTTTTAAATTGTTTTGCAGTGTGACAATGTCGACACAAGCCATCTCCGCTGCAGCTGTGGGCGTTGCTGCACGTAAATCTGCCACAAAATCACAAATAGTAAAGTCCGTTTCGTGCCCCACACCGCTAATGACCGGAATTTGGCTTTGATACACGGCGCGCGCAACGATTTCTTCGTTAAACGACCATAGATCTTCTAAGCTACCGCCACCACGGCACACAATCAATGTATCCACTTCAGCGCGCTGGTTGGCCATATCAATCGCTTCTGCAATGCGTGCTGCTGCACCTTTGCCTTGTACCGGCGTTGGGTAAATAATCACCGGAATATTGGGGTTGCGGCGCTTTAATGTGGTCAGTACATCACGCAGTGCAGCAGCATCAGCAGAAGTCACGATACCAATTGCTTTAGGAAACTGCGGAATCGGCCGCTTTCTCGCGGCATCGAAAAGCCCTTCGGTACTCAATGCTTTTTTCAAGCGCTCGAAGGCTTCAAATAGTGTGCCCAAGCCAGCTTTTTGAATAAATTCTACGGTCAGCTGAAAGTCGCCTCTGGCTTCGTATAGCGTTACTGTGGCGCGCGCTTCGATTTTATCGCCTTCTCTTGGCATAAAATCGACGTAGCTATTGCGGCCTTTAAACATCACACAACGTACTTGCGCGCCTGCATCCTTTAATGAAAAGTACCAGTGGCCGGAAGCGGCACGTGTGAAATTGGAAACTTCACCGGAGACCCAAAACAGCGGAAAACTCATTTCGAGGATTTCGCGCGCGAGACGATTCAATTCACTGACGGTGAGGATTTTTTGTTGCGGAGTGCTGTCAGAAACTGCCATAGGCGTTATTATCCATTACAATTTCGTTTTGTTAAACCGTATTTATGCAAGAAAGACCACGCAATGACATCCTGTATCTCACGCTGCTTAAAAGGTAAATCTGGTTATTTGGTTGGATTTGCTGCCTGCTTTGCTATTGTTATGTTGGCTTTGGTTGTGCAGACGACTTATCATTTAGAGCCTTGCCCGTTGTGTATTTCACAGCGTATCGTCTTTATGAGCTTGGGGGTATTGTTTTTAATCGCTGCCTTTATTCCACCTGCTCATGTGTTGAAAAAAATATTCGCACTATTGCAAGTGCTTACAGCGCTAGGCGGTGCAGGGGTTGCGATTCGACACTGGTATTTGCAAGCCAATAAAGAAAGCATGATTGCCGATTGTGGCGTGGGTTTTGATTATATGTTTGAAAATTTTCCGCTACAAAAAGCATTCAAATTGCTGTTTCGCGGTACCGGAGATTGCGCTGCCATTGATTGGACGTTGCTTGGGTTAACGCTGCCGCAATTAGCCTTGATTTGCTTTGTAGGATTTGCCGGCTACGCTATCTGGTTGCTAAAAAGTGCCAAAGCATGAGTGAGCGCGACATACATAATGCGGAACCTTCTGCATTAAGAGGCTGGCTGGCAAGCCTTAAACTAGGTGGGATAGCTTTTTTGCTGTTTATATTGGCCTGTTTACTCTACGGTTGGTTTAATCCTTTTACGTTTTGGCATGCGTATGCTGATGCCGGACGTAATTCAAGTATTGCCCATGCGCTATATTATGGCGTGTTTGTTGGGCCGGTTATTGTTGCAGTTGTAACGTTACTGGCCAGATTTGTGATGAAGAAATGAATATAAAAACACCAAATTTTAAAACATTAGATGATTTTGTAGGCAATACGCCTTTGGTTGCTCTGCAACGCATGAACCCGAACAAGAGCAATACCATTTTGCTGAAACTTGAAGGCAATAATCCGGCTGGTTCAGTCAAAGATCGCCCAGCCTATAGCATGATTAAACGGGCAGAGGCACGCGGGGATATTAAACCTGGTGATACCTTGATTGAAGCAACCAGCGGCAACACCGGCATTGCATTGGCCATGGTAGCCGCCATGCGGGGCTATAAAATGGTGTTGGTGATGCCGGAAAACCAAAGCGTGGAGCGCAGGCAAAGCATGAAAGCCTACGGCGCGGAATTGGTGCTGACCCCTAAAGATGGCAGCATGGAATTGGCGCGGGATGTCGCAATGAAGCTGCAGGCCGAGGGTGAGGGTATTGTGCTGGATCAGTTTGGCAATATGGATAATCCCCAAGCGCATTACGAAGGTACTGGCCCTGAAATCTGGCGTGATACCGAAGGGCAAGTTACACATTTTGTCTCTAGCATGGGCACCACCGGGACCATCATGGGGACTTCGCGCTATTTAAAAGAGCAGAACCCCAATATCCAAATCATTGGTGTGCAACCGGAAGAAGGTTCGCAGATTCCAGGGATTCGTAAATGGCCTGAAGAGTACATGCCGACCATCTACGACCCGAAACGCGTGGATGAGTTACGCTATGTCAGTCAGCAACAGGCGGAGAACGTGACACGAAAACTGGCGGTAGAAGAAGGTATCTTTGCTGGTATCTCTAGTGGTGGTGCGTTATATAGTGCATTACAGCTTTCCAGAGAAGTCAATAATGCCGTGATTGTGAGTATTGTGTGCGACAGGGGTGACAGATATCTGTCGACAGGCGTGTTCCCGGCGTAGTGATGTGGCGCGTAGCCCTTATTGGTGTGTTGTGGTGTGCAAACGCGTATGCACTCACCGGGGTTAGCATCACGGCAGATAGCATTACTTACGATGAAGCCGTACTGGCCGATGCCAAAGTGACGTTGGATTTGTCTGGCAATGAACAGGCAATTGTTGATGCCAAGACCTTGCAATATGGAACGGCTCGGCTAGACGATGCACATATTCTGCTGGATTTAAAAGCCAATACGACCTTACTGGTGAAAGCGCGACAAATCTCTTCCCCACAGTTTGATGCGCGCAATCCTACTATTTATCTGGATTACCGTCAGACAACCTTACAGCCCACATTAAGCTTTAACGCAGAGATTAAGCCGCTGTCAGATAAGCAGTGGGCTAACTTCAGTTTGCATTGCTTGATTCCACCCAACAAACAAAAAGATACTTGGCATTGTGTAGATGGCTTATATGTAGGCGAGCGCACACGTGTACCGTTTACCATTGATTTTTTACCGCAGCCTAACGGTTTGGAAGCAGATATCCAGTTCAAGCAGGTCAGTTTTAGTGATGAATCTGGGCTGCATGCAGGCGATAAGCTAACTGGTAGCGTCAAATTATCAGCCCAGTTAGTCAAGTCTAAATGGTCGTGGAAGGGTGTGTTCAGCTGGAAAGAAGGCGAGTTGTTCTGGCAACCATTCTATTTTGGCCAGGCCGGCAATCAGTTTGATATTCAAGGGACATATCAAGCCCCCATGCTCAATATTCAGCAGGCCAACTTGCAAATCAACGGCGTAGGCCAACTCTCGGCAAGCGCCGATATTAATGTACAAACCAAAGCGTTTAACGACATTAAAGTGAAAGCGCGTGATGTCGATTTTGCTGGGTTGTATCAGACATTTATCCAACCGATGGCACAGAAGTCGGTGTTTGGTAATTTGCGCGTATCAGGCAAAGCAGACTGGGAGTTTGAAGTAAAAGATTTGCAACCGCAAAACTTTGAACTGAATATCGAGAACGCCAATATCGAAGACTTGAATGGAAAGTTCGGTTTTACCAATCTTAATGCGCATATCCCTTGGGATTACAACCAAGCCAAACAGATATTTCTGGCGTATGAGCGTGGACATTTGCTCAAGCTGCCTTTGGGCCTTACGCATCTAGCAGCAGAAGTAAACCGCTATTCGATTGTGACACCACAATTGAACCTCCCCATTTTAGATGGTGCGTTGCAGTTTGAAGATGTGTCTGCCGCTTGGGTAGGCAATGGCATGGTGTGGCACTTACAAATGAAGCTACAGCCCATTAGCATGAATAGCTTTAGCAAAGCGTTGGGCTGGCCGGAAATGAAAGGGCACATCGATGGTCAAATCCCATTGATCACTTACGCTAATCAACAACTGAATATGGACGGCCAAATGCGGTTTAATATGTTCAACGGCATGGTCGCCATGTCGGATCTGCGCATAGACCGCCCGATTGGTGTGGCGCCTAAACTCTATGCCAACCTGACCATGCGCGATATTGACTTGGGTGATTTGACACGTACTTTTAATTTTGGCTCGATTGAAGGCAAGCTGGAAGGCGATGTCAAAGATTTACGATTGGAGAATTGGAAGCCGGTGTACATGGATGCGATTATTCAAACAGCGGATGGCAAGCATCTGAAAAAGGTCTCGCAACGCGCGGTGGAAAACATCACCGCTTTAGGGGGCGAAGGTACGGCTGCTGCGTTACAACGTACGTTTTTGCGATTTTTTAAAGAGTTTAACTACGAAAAAATTGGGTTAAGCTGTCAATTAAGGCAGGATATTTGCAAAATGGGCGGGGTGGAGTCAACGCCAAGTGGCTTTGTCATCGTTAAAGGTAAAGGTGCACCTACCGTGAATGTGAATGGTTATACGCAATATGTCAGCTGGAAAGATCTGCTGGCCAGAATGCAACGCATTACCGACGGTAATACCAAGGCTGTCGTACAATAAGCCATCGCACATTTAGGCGATGATGTAGGGAGTAATCCAGTGGAATCAAAAGGAACCAGAATGAGACGCAGACAAATTGAATTTGGGAAAACTTGGCTGGTAATAGCAGGGTTGTTAGCGGTAGTAGCGCTGCCGGCATGCGTGACCATCAATATATATTTCCCGGCAGCGGCGGCAGAAAAAGCGGCAGACAAAATCATCGATGAAGTCTGGCAACTGAAACAAGAGCAAGAGGGGGCGCAAAATCCTCCTGCAGCGGCGCCCACCACCACGACACCCTAAGGAGTTTATATGAAGAAACTATTATTGACAGGTTTGCTGAGTATGACGTTGATGGGTGGTGTAGGCTTGCTACAGGCGGCGCCTGATCTAGAAGCGAATACGCCGGTAATCACTGCTATTAAAACCAGTATGCAGACACGCCATGCACAATTGCAATCATATTATGGGTCTGGTGCCATTGGCTTGACACAAGATGGCTATATTGCAGTGAAAGATGCCAGTGCCGTGCCACTGTCTCAGCGTGGTGGGCTGGCTGGGCTGGTGAAAGATGAAAACAGCGACCGCGCTAGACTCTACAAGGAAATTGCAGCCGCCAATGGCCATCCGGAGTGGCAAGGGGAGATTCAAAGTACCTTTGCCGGGCGCTGGATTGATAAAGCACAAGCGGGTTGGTTCTATCAAAAAGAGGGTGCTTGGGTTAAAAAATAACATATATATTGCATTAAGAAAGCTAAATAGATGAATTGGTTGATATTGGTATTAGCAGGCTTGTTTGAAATTATTTGGGCGATTGGCCTGAAATACACCGATGGTTTTACAAGACTATGGCCTACCGTAGGTACAGTGACGGCCATGGTGATTAGTGTAGGCTTGCTTGGCTTGGCCATGAAATCGCTGCCAGTGGGCACCGCCTATGCTGTATGGGTGGGCGTGGGTGCAGTGGGTACCGCAATATTGGGCATAGTCTTGTTCAATGAGTCGGCCAATTGGGGTCGGCTTGCCAGTTTGCTGTTGATTATTATCGGTATTGTTGGATTAAAGCTAGCTACACCAGCCAGCTAAATGACTGCAAGGGTAAGACGAGTTTTATAAACTGAACCCTGAATGCACATTTATTTCACGTTTTAAATCAATACACAATCACATACACTGAACCTAACTTCTCAAAAGTAAAGGGAGTGTTGTGATGCCAAGTAATCTTTATGTGCTACCTGCCTATGGCAAAGCCATCACCTTGGATGATCAAGGTGTGTTCTATGTAATGAATCAGTATGAAGATACGATTCAAGGCGTGATTCAACTGAGCTACGCGCGAGACGAATGGTGTTTGATGCAGTTGCAACACACCAGCGTAGCCGATGAATACTGTTGGACAGTGATGGCGGAGGATAGCCGTTATGCACTGAACAGCATGACTTCTAGCCAAATTGCCCATCACTTTGCACGACCTGAGTTTGCTGAACCCAAAGGTGCCTGGCAAGTCATTCGTAATCAACAGTATGGCTTTGGCAAATTCACTCCATTAGAAGCCAATCAACAAATAGCTTATGCGCTCTTGATGTTTGAGCAAGATGAAATCAAAGCAGTCATTCGCTTGCATAGAATGCAAGAAGACATGATGCAAACGATTGTGGAAGAAACCGTAGAACGAGAAGTCGAGTTCGCCTAATTCATCCAGTGGTCGTCATCGGTTTGTAAGTGACAGCAAGGCTTGGCATAGGCCAAGCCGGTGCTTTTAGTGTAAGCTATCGGGCATGATTATGCCCACTCTGATTTTTGATATTGAGACCATTCCGGATACGGAAGGCCTTCGCACTTTGTATAACCTCCCTGATAGCGTTACCCCAGCAGAAATTGCCAATATTGCGTTTCATCAGCGCAGGCAGCATAACGGTAGTGATTTTTTACCGCTACATCAACACCGTGTTTGTGCGATTTCTTGCGCATTGCGTGAAGGCAATCAATTTAGGGTGTGGACGCTGGGCGATGCACAATCAACAGAAGCAGAAATCATTCAGCGTTTTTTTGATGGCATAGAAAAATACACCCCGCAAATCGTCTCATGGAATGGTGGCGGTTTTGATTTGCCCGTCTTGCATTACCGCGCAATGATCAACCAAATACAGGCACCGCGTTATTGGGATTTGGGTGAGGACGATAAAGACTTTAAATGGAATAACTACATCAGCCGTTACCACATGCGCCATTTGGATTTAATGGACGTGCTTGCGATGTTCAATGCCCGCGCCAATGCGCCGTTGGATGAAATTGCGCAATTATGTGGATTCCCCGGTAAGTTAGGGATGGATGGCAGTAAAGTGTGGGGCGCTTATCAAGCAGGTGAGATTGAGGCGATACGCAATTATTGCGAGACCGATGTGGCCAATACTTATTTGGTTTTTTTACGGTTTCAGCTGATGCGTGGCCACTTGAGTCCAGTTGACTATGAAAAAGAAGTACAGTTGGTGCGGGATACCTTGAGTGGTTATTCAGGTGAGCACTGGCAAGAGTTCTTAAAGGCGTGGAAGTAATAAATATTATCTCCCACGCTCGTCTTAACTTTTTACAACACAGCGTGCTTGCGGCGCAAGCCCATTAATGCAAGCAATGCTGAGCTTAGTAACCAAATAGCCGGTGGTACGGGTACAGCGGATACGTTATCTTGGCCGCCTTCCTGATGGGTATTATTAGGGTCGATATCTTCTTTTTTGACCAAGTAAATTGGTTGTTTATTTTTGCCTCCACTGCCACCACCGCCTGCGCCGCCGACACCACCACCAGAAAAATTACCCGAATCTTGATGAGGCATGAAACCAGCCGCAATTGCGTCTTCTAAATCCATGACGTATTGTTCCAACCCTTTTGCCACACCTGCACCTGTCTCTTCGGTAGGTAAATCGAACACGTCATTAGAAGCGACAATCTCGCCTTCTTGGAAAAAGTTAGCATGTTTGAAAGGACTCTCACGCAACACAGGGTCTATTTGGCTAAAAGCTTTTTCCCAGCGTTGAATAAATGGCGTATGGGCTTCTGCTGCTTGAATAGATGGGATGCCAATACCATGCCCCGACTTTACAGTGGACTCATTTTCCATCGCTTGGTTTGGTTTGAATTGCATAGCATAAGCTAGCAGCGATATCAATCCTAGCATGGCGAATAATGCATATTTTAAACGGTTGTTTTTAGTTTGTTTCCGCGCTCTGGTTTTCATGGTGCGCCCCCAAAATAGCTATGACGAATAAGTACGCACATTACCCATTTGGGGGATATGCCGCAATAGCTCGTTTGCACTAACCAAGCTCAATAATGGCGTGAATGCTAGCTTTAACAGGTTTAATCAATATGAGAGTGTCTATTCTGCGCGCGCATCGGCTAAAATAGCGGCTATGAGAAGAAACCGTAATCAATCCCGTCAGTCTGCCACGCCCCAACCTATCCAAACTGCATTTATCGAATCGCTCGATCAGGAAGGACGTGGTGTAGCGCATGTGGATGGCAAAACTATTTTTATTGATGGCGCTTTGCCGCAAGAGCATGTCAGCTATCAATCCCACCACGTAAAACACACGTTTGAAGTGGCCAATGTGGTGCAAGTGTTTAAGCAAAGTAACCAGCGTGTCAAGCCGCAATGTCGGCACTTTGGGATATGCGGCGGCTGTAAATTGCAGCATCTGGATTTTGCCGCGCAAGTGGCCGCCAAGCAGCGCTTGTTAGAGAGTGACTTCAAACATATTGGCAAGGTAAAACCAGTCAATATGTTGCCTCCATTGTATGGCCCCACTTGGGGCTATCGTCACAAAGCGCGTTTGAGTGTCAAATACGTAGAGAAGAAACAGCGTGTGCTGGTGGGCTTTAATGAAAAAGCCACGCGCTTTGTGTCGGACATGAATAGCTGTGAAGTGCTGGTGCCAGAAGTGTCGGCATTGATTCAGCCTTTGCAGGAGATGATATTGCAATTGAGCTTACGCGATAAATTGCCACAAATTGAGTTGGCGGTGGGTGAAGCCATCAATCATCATCCCGTCATCGTGCTGATTTTCCGCATTATGGCTGGCTTAACCAGTGAAGATGAGCAACTGCTAAAGGTTTTTGCAGATACGCACCAAGTGCAGATGTGGACGCAAACCAAAGGCCCGGACACCATCATGCCATTTTATCCTAATGCGACTCAATTAGAGGCGCATGCAAGCAATGGCTTTGGTGCACAGCTGCAATATAGTCTGCCAGAGTTTGGCCTGACTTATCCGTTTAAGCCTAACGAATTTACGCAGGTCAACCCGCAAATCAACCAAGTGATGATACGTCGCGCTGTGCAGTTGTTATCACCACAGGCCGATGAAAAAATCGCAGATTTCTTCTGTGGTATTGGCAATTTTACCTTGCCCATTGCGCGTAGTGGTGCACAGGTATTGGGCTTGGAAGGGTTGGCTAATTTGGTTGAGCGTGCTAACGAGAGTGCACAGTTAAATCAAATTAAATATGTGAAGTTTGGCGTGGCTGATTTATTCAAAATGACCGAAGCTAGTTTGACCGAGCTAGGCCGTTTTGATAAATGGCTGGTGGATCCACCGCGCGATGGTGCGTTTGAGTTGGTCAAAGCAATCACGGCTGACAATGCACCTAAGCGTATTGTCTATGTGTCATGTAATCCGGCCACACTGGCGCGCGATGCAGGTGTGCTAGTCAATGAAAAGGGTTATACCTTGGCTGCGGCAGGGGTTATCAATATGTTCCCCCACACTGCACATGTGGAGTCTATTGCGCTGTTTACGCTCAAAGATGCTTAATACAAGCGGGGTGTAAAAAAGGCGATGCAGGTGCATCGCCTTTTGCTTACTGTCAGTTAGATTAACGTATTGCTACTTATCTATGCTGTAGGCTGTTTTTCCACTCACTGCTAGCAGTAGCAAGCCACCGGCCATGGCAATATTTTTCAAGAACAAGACGGTTTGTATTTGATCGCCGAAATTGCTGTGGAAAATAACGGCAGCGATTACCGAGAATCCAGCTAACGCAAACGCTGCGTATTTGGTTTTAAAGCCAACAGCAATCGCCAAGCCGCCCAGCAGTTCTAGCGCGATAGTCGGCCATAACAACACGGTTGGCACACCCATGGCTTGCATATAACCGGCGGTGCCTGCCGGGTCTGAAATCTTGCCGACGCCGGCGAGTATAAAAATCAATGCCAACATCACTCTACCTATTAACTGGATGATTCCGTTCATATGCTTCTTCCTCTCTTGTTGTCATAGAAAATTGCAAAGCCATCATACGTGAACTGTTTTGGTTTGTCATATGGCCGCCCATGTGGCTAGTGCGCTGATAGTTGGCGCGCTTATTGCTGTAGCAGATTGATATTTCAATCATGAATACATCTTGAGAAGAGCCTATGCCATTATCTAAAAAATTAGCCCTGATGCTAAGTGCGGTTTGTGTGTTGTTTCCTCTGATGAGCGTTGCTGAAACCGTGGATGCCAAAGTGATTCATACCCTATGGGTGGTGATTGCAGGGGCCATGGTATTTTTGATGCAGGCCGGATTTGCGTTGCTGGAATCCGGTATGGCGCGCGCAAAAAATACGGTGAATGTGATGATGAAAAACTACATGGATTTGTGTGTAGGCTCATTACTATTTTGGCTGGTGGGGTATGGTCTGATGTTTGGCAGCAGCCCCACAGGTTGGGTTGGCACAGATTTATTTGGTTTGGCCAGAGCCCCGGATTGGGACTTTAACTTATTGTTTTTTCAGATAATGTTTGCCGCTACGGCCGCTACGATTGTAAGTGGTGCCATGGCAGAGCGTACTAATTATGTGGCGTATTTGATTGGCACATGTGGTATGTCCGCGCTGATCTACCCTATTTATGGCGGCTGGGCATGGAATGATCATGGCTGGTTAAAACAAATGGGGTTCATTGATTTTGCAGGCTCCACTGTTGTGCATTCTGTGGGTGGTTGGTGTGCATTGGCTGCGATTATGTTGCTTGGCCCGCGCTTAGGACGCTTTGGTGCCAATGGAGAGGTGCGGGATTTGCCAGGCCATAATTTGGGCTATGTCACGATTGGTGGCTTCTTGTTGTGGTTTGGCTGGTTTGGTTTTAATGGGGGCAGTACACTCACGGCAGGCACAAATCTTGGGCATATTTTATTGAACACGCACATGGCAGGTGCAGCGGGTGCAGTAGGGGCATTGCTGATTAGCTATGTGATGCGCAAGCCAGCACTGATGACAAACGCCGTCAATGGCAGTATTGCAGGCTTGGTGTCGATAACTGCCGGTTGTGCCAGTATGGCGCTTCCCTATGCTGTGCTCACCGGCGCAATTGGCGGCGTGTTGTCTGTGTTAGGGGTAATGCTATTAGAACGCGTGCGCTTAGACGACGTGGTGGGCGCAGTGGCGGTGCATGGATTTTGCGGAGCTTGGGGTACTTTGGCCGCTGGTCTATTCTTAATCGGCAACATGTATAACCCGCATCAAATCATGGTGCAAGTCATCGGCATCACAGCTGCATTTTTGTGGGTGTTTGTGACAGCATTTAGCATGTACTGGTTGATTTCAAAAACAGCAGGATTACGCGTGAGTGCGATGCATGAGCAGCGCGGTTTGGATATTACTGAACATGGCGAGATTGGCTATCCCGAGTTTAGTCATGCCACGGCCTATTCTTCAGATAATCTTAAATCGCTAGAGAAACTGTAATGATAGTGTTAGCGGTAAATACAATGAGATACAGGTATACGCTATGGATTTAAAAACGAGGCGCAGAGCCATCTATACGGGCATGCGGCCATATTTTGATGATGCCGCACTGCTAGCGGCGATGCATTTGTGGCAAGTCAAATATTCCGATAAGCCCAAGTTTGCATTCACTGAGTTTTTATCAGAATGTTGCCAAGATAAAGATCTGCGCTCACAGCGTACGCATATCTTGAGCTCCATTTTTAAAGCGCTAGATATGCCAGAGCGAGACTTGCTGCCAGATCCCTTTGATATTGCCGAGCATCAAGTGGCCAGCATGCCGCTAGCGGTACACGGTTGCGATGATGTCACTACCGTATTTGTGCATTTGTTCCGTCACTTATTGGGCGCGCTGGCCGAAAAAGAGGTACTGAGTGTGCGTTTAGCCATACTGAATCAGTTGGATAAGCTGAATTTAGATGCATTAAGAAAAGCCTTTTTAAGAGACTGGTTAGACAAGCGTGCATCGGCACTGCCTTTGAGTTATAGCCTAGAGACCATGCGGCAGATCATTAACTTTTCCTATGTGGCCATTTGCGAATCAATGGGTCCAGTGAAGGCAGATCAGTTATTGGCCAATGTCATCAAAGCATCAGAAGAATACGCAAAACAGATGGAAGTCGAGCTGCACGAGTTTCTCTAAGGCATGGTGTTTACACATACGCTTGTAAGGTGTTGATGTAATAGACTTTACTAGAGTGAGATGAATATCAAGTAAAATTGCGTGGATGAAATTTTTCGCCTATTTACTTAGCTTATCATTTGTTCTGCTGGGGTGCACACCTACTCAGCCTGCAAGTACGCCAGCTACGATACGGATGGCTATTGCCCAAGCGCCGTTGAATTTAGATCCGCGTTATGCCACAGATGCTGCTTCCGAGCGCGTGAATCGCTTATTGTATGAACGCTTGGTCGAGTTTGATGCAAGCTCAAAAGCCGTACCTGCGCTTGCTAGTTGGCAACAACTCAGCCCGCTGCATTACCAATTTACGCTTAAGCATCAATCTGCGTTTCATGATGGCCAATTGCTCACTGCGCATGATGTGAAAGCCACTTATGCTAGTTTTCTCACCTTGCCAGATGCGCCGCATCGTGCCGAATTTGAACATATTGCACGCATAGCAGTGGTGTCCAACCAAGTATTGCATTTTTACTTGAAGCAGCCGGACCCACACTTTATTGAGAAGCTCATTATTGGTATTTTGCCGGCGACAGGCATTGCGCAAGGCCATGATTTTGCCCATGCGCCCATTGGCAGCGGTCCACTCAAGTTTGTCCGTTGGCAGAGCGCCTTAACGTTAGCACGGGTGGCAGATGGCCAGCAGATAACACTCACAGAAGTCAAAGACCCAACCGTGCGCGTGCTCAAGTTGCTGCGCGCAGAGGTGGATGTGCTGCAAGGCGATTTGCCGCCGGAACTGGTGGGCTATTTAAAGTCGAAACCGGATATTACGGTGAAATCACATGTAGGCTCGAACTTCTCTTACCTAGGCCTGAATATGCAAGACCCCGTGCTTAAGCAACTGAAAGTGAGGCAAGCGCTGGCACATGCGATTGATCGGCAAGCGATTGTGCGGCAGGTGATGGTAGACCAGACGCGCTTAGCAGAGGCCATTTTACCGCCCGAGCATTATGCCGGTAACCGTCAGTTAGCGCCGTATGCATATCGCCCTTTGTATGCAAAACAGTTGTTGCGTGAGGCAGGCATTCAGTTGCCACTCAAGCTGGTATACAAAACCTCAACCGATGCACAACGGGTACGTTTTGCCACCATATTACAAGCGCAAATGGCGCCAGCAGGCATTGATTTGGAAATCCGCAGCTTAGATTGGGGCACCTTTTTTGAAGAGATAAAGCAAGGGCAGTTTCAGGTCTATGGCTTAACGTGGGTGGGTATTAAAACGCCAGAAATCTACGCCAAAGCCTTTGCGAGCAATGCGACTCCACCGCATGGGTTTAATCGTGGCCGGTATAGTGATGTAACGTTAGACCAGCTGCTGGTAAAAGAGAGCTGGCCTGCCGTCACACAGCGTATTCATCAGCAACTGCCTTATATTCCACTATGGTACGAAGGACAGTTTGCAGCGTATCGAGCGCCGGTGCGTGACTATGCTGCACAATCGGATGGTAATTGGGACGGGCTGGCGACTATTCAATTGCTTAAGTAAGCGCCACACCAAATAGCTTGCCTACCATGGCGGTGATCAGCATGGCAAGCGCTCCCCAGAATGCGACTCTACTTGCGCCAGTGATGAGCTTTGCACCGCCCGCTTTTGCGGCTAAGCCACCCAGTATGGCTAGGAACAACAAGGATAATCCGGTGACGGCTTTGATCAGATAAAGTTGCGGGGCCAGCGCGGTCACTATGAGCGGTAGCGCTGCACCGACGGCGAACGTGCCCGCAGACGCGACTGCAGCCACAAGTGGTTTGGCTGCAACTGTATCAGACATGCCAAGTTCGTCACGTGCATGGGCACCAAGCGCATCGTGTGCAGTCAGTGCCAACGCCACCTGATGTGCTAAATCCGCGCTTAATCCACGCCCTATGTAAATGCCGGTGAGTTCTTTTAGCTCACTTTCCGGCTCATGTGTCAGTTCATGCGATTCTTTTGCCAAGTCAGCAGATTCAGTATCCGCTTGTGAACTGACCGACACATACTCTCCAGCGGCCATAGACATAGCCCCCGCCACCAAACCAGCAATGCCAGTCAGTAAAATAGAGGAATGGCTTGCTTGCGCAGCTGCTACGCCAATAATCAAACTGGCGGTAGAGACAATGCCATCGTTTGCGCCTAGCACTGCGGCACGCAACCAAGCAATGCGATGCGACTTATGAAACTCAAAATGCCTCAATATACTCCCCCAGCTTTTTAACAGCAGTGAATTAAAACATACGCCTTGAAGTGTAGTCTGTGATATCTGACATCACGTTGATATATATCATATCCGTATAAAATTTTAGTATCCAGATATGCTGATTGACTACCTTGGATAAGAATACCGTAAAATACACGTAACTATGCACATCCAAATTTCCATTCCTAAACAAACACTTTATTTGTTTGATGACAGTTTTATATTGTTGGCCGAGTATGCAATTTCCACTGCTGCCAACGGTGTGGGCTGCGAAAAAGACAGCGGATGCACGCCGCTAGGTAAGCATATTGTCCGTGCCAAGATTGGGACTGACGCACCTACCAATACCGTGTTTATAGGACGGCGCCCAACCGGTGAAATTTTCACCCCTGAGCTGATGACAGAATTTCCTAACCGGGATTGGATATTGACACGCATTTTATGGTTGAGCGGGCAAGAAATCGGCAAAAACCGATTAGGCAATGTCGATACCATGCAGCGCTATATTTATATTCATGGCACGCCAGACAGTACGCAGTTAGGCACCATCGGCTCGCATGGCTGTGTGCGCATGCGTAATGCCGATATCATTCAACTGTTTGAGCAGGTGCCAGTAGGCACTACGGTAGACATTCAGAATGCGTAGTCTATGCAATATGTATGCGGGGCCAAATATTGATTAGCCGTTGTTTAAGCTTACTTTCTGTCGTGTTTGGTGTGTTGTTGCTCACCTTCTTGCTGATTCATTTGGTACCGGGCGATCCGGTGGAAGTGATGCTGGGTGAGTCTGCTACGGCAGCCGACAGTGCTGCTTTGCGTGAGGAGTTAGGATTAACACAACCCTTGGTCATACAATTTGGTACGTATTTAAAGAAGCTCGTACAAGGGGATCTTGGGCAATCTATTCATACCAAAACGCCGATTACTACGCTGATTCAAGCGCGCTATCCTGCAACAATTAAGCTAGCACTTGTGGCACTTGCGCTTGGTTTGCTGATAGGCATTCCCATGGGAATTTTTGCAGCATTGCATGCAGGGCATTGGCAAGATTTTGTTGTGACAATCATCAGCGTACGCTTTTCTGCCATGCCTGCCTTTTGGCTAGGGCCATTGCTCATGTTGCTCTTGGCAGTATGGCTAGGGTGGTTACCGGTGAGTGGCATGGATCATTCAACATCCATTGTGTTGCCCGCGCTGACGTTAGGATTTGGCTTAAGTGCAATCCTCACCCGCATGACACGTACTAGTTTGTTAGAAGTGCTCAACGAGGACTATATCCGCACCGCCCGTGCCAAAGGGCTTAGTGAGCGCACGGTGATTGTGAAACACGCTTTACGTGCTGCCCTATTGCCCATCATCACCATTGTGGGTTTGCAAATGGGGAGCTTGCTAGCCGGCACCGTGATTACGGAAACGATTTTTAGCTGGGATGGCATTGGCAGGTTGCTGGTAGAGAGTATAGAGAAACGTGATTATCCGATCACGCAAGCTTGCGTACTTATCATTGCCCTTAGTTATGTATTGGTTAATCTGCTGACGGATGTGTTGTATCGGTTTGCTGACCCACGGATGAGGCATGCATGATGGCCAAAACATTTGCGATTAGTGTGTTAGTGTTTTGGGCATGTGCTGTATTGCTAGCACGCGTATTAGAAGTGCATGGCAACGAGATCGATTTACAGCATATTTTAGCTACCCCATCGTTACACTTCTGGTTTGGCAGTGATGATTTGGGGCGAGACATATTGGCACGCGTGCTACGTGGTGCCGAGGTTTCGTTCTTGGTAGCCATTGTAGTCACGCTGGTGAATATGTTGGTTGGTGTCAGCGTGGGTGTGTTGGCTGGTTTTTATGGGGGCAAAGTAGACCGTTTGCTCATGCATATTACCGATGTGTTTTTAGCGTTTCCTGGCATCTTGCTGGCCATCGCTTTTGCTGCAGTGTTGGGGCCGGGTATGTTGAATTTGGTTTTTGCGCTATGCCTCACAGGATGGGTCAGCTATGCCAGATTAGCCCGTGGTCAAACCTTAAGCTTGCGTAATCGGCAGCATGTACAAGCTGCAGAGTCTTTAGGGGCCACGCCATTCCGCTTGATGTTGCGCCATATATTGCCATTATTAACATCTTTGTTAATGGTAGAAGCGACTTATAGCTTAGCCAGTATCATGATTGCAGAAGCCAGTCTTTCCTTTTTAGGGTTAGGCATACAAGCGCCGAGTGCTTCATGGGGCGCCATGTTGCGAGACGGAGTGCGCTATATGCTAGTGGCACCTCATTACGTTTTGATTGTCGGTTTAAGTTTGATGAGCCTGATTCTGGCGATTAATCTGGGTGGGGATTATCTGCGCGATCAGCTGGATGTGAAGAGCGTTTAAAAAAACAAAAAAGGAAAGTAGTGAATGATTTTAGCAATAGATCTAGGTACAACTAATAGCCTTGTAGCCGTTTGGAAAGATGGGCAGTCTCAGTTAATTCCTAACTCACTAGGGCATGTATTAACACCATCGTGTGTGAGTATTGATGAACATGGTGATTTGTTAGTAGGGTTGGCCGCACGAGACAGACTTATTACTCACCCTGATATGACAACTGCGGCTTTTAAGCGATATATGGGTACCCATAAGCAAATTACGTTGGGTAAAAAGAAATTTCGTTCTGAGGAGCTTTCAGCAGTTATTTTAAAAACGCTTAAAGCTGATGCAGAAGCCTTTTTGGGGGAGCAGGTTGATGAGGCAATTATTACCGTACCTGCGTATTTTAACGATACCCAACGTAAAGCCACCCGTTTGGCAGGAGAGTTAGCTGGCCTGAAGGTAGAGCGTTTGTTAAACGAGCCAACAGCCGCTGCTTTAGCTTACGGTATGCATGATAAAGAGGCTGAGAGTCAGTTTTTAGTGTTTGATTTAGGTGGCGGAACTTTCGATGTTTCTATACTTGAGATGTTCTCTGGCGTGATGGAAGTTCGAGCAACCTCTGGCGATAATCACCTAGGTGGCGAGGATTTTGTTACCTTATTAGTGAATGCTTTTATAGACCAGGCTGGGAAACCTGCAGGATTAATATCAGAAAAACTCAGCGCACAGCAACATGCTAAGTTGCGTACAGAAGCGGAGCGCGTAAAGCGAGCGCTTAGCTTGGCGGATGAAGCCACATTTGTGTATAAAGATGCAGCGAAAGAAATTGTGTGGCAAATCAATACTAATCAGTTTGAGGAGCTAGCCAGCCCTTTGCTGAGCCGCTTAAGAGAACCCATAGAACGTGCTTTGCGAGATGCTAAGTTAAGGGCGGCTGATTTAGCTGATATTGTGCTAGTCGGTGGTGCTACGCGTATGCCTATCGTACATCGGTTGGTTGCAAAAATGCTAGGGCGTTTTCCAAGGCGTGATATAGACCCAGACGAAGCAATTGCTTCGGGTGCCGCTGTGCAAGCAGGCCTAAAAATGCGAGATTCAGCCTTGGATGATGTTGTAATGACGGATGTTTGTCCGTTTACATTGGGGGTAGAGACTACAGAGCAGATGGCCTCTGGACAGTATCTTGAAGGCGTGTACCTACCTGTTATTGAGCGCAATACAGTCATTCCAGCAAGTCGCTCCCAGCCTATTTCGCCGCTCACTCCAGATCAAAAATTGATATTGCTTAAAGTGTATCAAGGTGAAAGCCGACAAGTGAGCGAGAATGTGCCGTTGGGCGAGCTAAAAATACCTTTAGCCAAAGCGAGAAGTAGAAATGAAAGTCGATCTTTAGAGGTGCGCTTTACCTATGATATTAATGGCTTGTTAGAAGTTGAAGTGACTGAGCTTGCCACACAAAAAAGATATGATTTAGTCATACAGCAAACTCCTGGAGCAATGACTGACGACGATGTGAAAGTCAGCTTGGAGCGATTGCAGAATCTTAAAATAAGCCCTAGAGAGCAAGTTGAAAACAAAGCCTTGTTATCACGTTTATACAGGCTTTATGAGCAACATCTGGGTGATACGAGATTAGTCGTTTCAGGGTGGATAAATGCATTTGAAATGGTGCTGGAAAAACAAGATCCTAAAGAAATTGCAGATATAAGGACGAAAATTAATCAGTATGCAGATGGCTTAGAAGGTAAGCCAGTGCTATAAGCTAAGGCGATTTCAACACGATGTGGACTATATTAGGCATAGCGCCAACCAGCGATGTTAAAGCAATTAAACGTGCTTATGCAGTTAAGCTAAAAACTATCAATCCTGAAGATGATCCTGCGGCTTTTCAAGTGCTTCGAGGTGCTTATGAACAAGCAATTCAAGCGATAGAAAATGGCTGGGCAGCAGACTATTTGGTTGAGCAAGAAGAGTCGGAAATTGCAAACGATTCAGTAACGCCTGTTCAGTTACATGAGGAGCGCAGCACAGACCCTTTGACGGTAGCACAAGAGCGTTTGCAAGCTAATTTGTGGCAGGAGGCTGATAAAAGGGCTGGCGCGCTGTGTGACGAATTGCTACAAACATTTACCGCAACAAAAGCGCGCGAGCTGTTAAATGAGCGACTAAAAGATGATTGGTTGATCGCTCTTGATTCAAAACACTTTTTTGAGCGTTGTTTGATTAATAAGGTCGCGGAAAAAATCGATGATTTTTGTGATGAGCCTTTAGAAGTGCTGGTTCGCGAGTTCGGTTGGGTAGATCACAAGCACATACTTTGGCATGAAGAGTACTATGCTATGCATACTGTTTGGCAAGATTACCAAAGTCGTAAGACAGCTGTTCAACAGAGCGCCAAAACTAAAAAGACGGACTCTAAAACGAATTCTTGGCTAATTTGGCTATTGATATTTGCCTTACTCCAGGTGGTCAGAGCTTGTAGTCAATCTGAACCAACCCAAATTAACGAAGCTGATCGGCAAGCGATAGAGTTGAAATTAGAACAGCTTAAGCGCGATGGTACTGTCCATTCTATCGATCAGAAGCCTGCAGCATACTGGGGTAATTTTGATACACCAAACCCATCGCTATACAATAAAGGAAGTATTCAGCAAGAGCTTAACCAATACACTAAACTTAAAGAGGCACAAACAATTGTTGATGAAGTCAGCAAGAAAAATGCTAAATAGACGCTTGGTTGAGCTATCAACGTTATTTTATATATTCTCTGTTATGGCCATCATTTATGCGTAAACAGTACAAATATTACGACCTGATCATGGCAGCATTTGTCTGCGTGTTGGTATGTTCTAATCTTATCGGCCCTGCCAAAGTCACGCAAATAGACGCGCCATTATTGGGAACGCTGACATTTGGTGCTGGCGTTTTGTTTTTCCCCATCTCGTTTATTTTTGGCGATATTCTGACTGAAGTCTATGGCTATGCAGCCAGTCGGCGTGTGATCTGGGCCGGTTTTGCAGGGTTAGCCTTTGCCAGCTTAATGGCTTGGATGATTGTGGCATTACCGCCGGCGCCATTCTGGCAAAATCAACATGAGTATGAGGTAGTGCTAGGTAGTACTTGGCGTATCTCACTGGCTGGCTTGGTCGCATTTGCAGTAGGTGAGTTCGTCAATAGCTACATCATGGCCAAAATGAAAATCATCGCCGCGGGTAAACACTTATGGCAACGCACCATTACCAGTACCATTTTTGGTGAAGCGATTGATACGGTGATGTTTGTGCCGCTGGCGTTTTGGAATACGGGCATTATCCCCAACGATAAAATTCCTTTGGTGATAGGCGCGCAACTCATTGCGAAAATATTGGTGGAAGTCGCATTTACGCCCGTGGTGTATCAGGTTGTGGCATTTCTTAAAAAGGCCGAGCGCGAAGACTATTACGATAAAGACACCGATTTCAACCCGTTTACACTAGAGACAACACGCTAAATAACAAGGTGGGTTGTGACTACTTGATGTCATGCGTGCAGTCTCGCTGTACAATCCTAACTTTCTCGATCTCAACGTTTCACGCGTTTCGTTTCAACCATGCAGCTCGTTATACTTTTTAGCCAGATGTACTTTAAGGATACTCATTGACACAGTTTCAAACCGCCACTTGGCAAGAAAAAAATAAAACGCAGCAAGCGAGCTGGCAATCAGAAGCAAACTTGGCGGTGCCTAAGCATATTGTCATTGCCAATGATGAAACCAAAGCCGATGAAGCCTATAAGCTAGCTTGCGAAGGTACTGCATTGCTGTACCGTGGCGATTTTCAAAATGCAAAACAATTACTGCAAGCCATTACACGCCGTGTCGATCGCAAGCCGATTAAGCCGACAGATAATCTGACCGAGGCATTTCACCAACATCGTGCTAGGCAAATTCAACGGGCCAACATCACCAATAAAATACTCATTGAGTTGCAGCATGTGAAGTGCGACTTAAATCGTGCGCCTCATGTAAAAGAAGCAGTATTAGGCGCATTGGTGCTGGATGAAAAGCGCGATAAACCGCCAGTCTCATTATTGCTTTCTTTAAGAGAGTTACTGGGTATGATAGGTGCACACGAGTGGCGCAAAAAAGGGGTGTATATCGATGCCTTGCAAGCCAACGTGCATGCGCACTATGGCGTGTATTCACCCGTACGTGGTGAGTATTTGGAATTGATTAATCAAGCACCACTCAATAACCCAGCAGTCGCTTTCGATATTGGTACAGGTACAGGCGTGATTGCTGCCATTTTGGTGAGTCGTGGTATTAAACAAGTGCTTGCTACCGATAATAGTGAACGTGCGCTGCGCTGCGCCACTGAGAACATTCAACAGTTAGGCTTGGCGCAATATATCAGTGTTCAGCAGGCAGATATGTTCCCAGAAGGAAAAGCCGATTTGATAGTGTGTAATCCGCCATGGATTCCAGCGAAAGCCAATGCACCTATAGAACATGCTATTTATGATCCGAATAGTGCCATGCTGAAAGCGTATTTGGCAGGCGTTAAAGCGCACCTTAATGCAGATGGCGAAGCTTGGTTAGTGATGTCCGATTTGGCAGAGCATTTAGGGTTGCGTGCGCCAGACGCCTTGCAACAATGGATCGCTGATGCTGGGCTGACTATTGTAGAGCAGCTTAGCATTGCGCCTAAACATGCAAAAGCGAGCGATCAGTCTGATCCTTTATATCCGGCACGTTCAAAAGAAGTGACATCGCTGTATCGGCTGAAATAAAAGTCTAAAACAGATTCCAATCTTTAATGGTTTTGGCTTCATCAAAGCTCAAGCTGTACTTTGCCTGTAGTTTGCCGGCAACCCTATCTTTTTTGCCAGATAACACCCATAAACGATTGCCGGCTAGTTTGCCGACAGTCGTTTTTGTTTTGCCTTTTACTTGCATCAAGTAGCCAAAGACTGTGTAACGACCCATTGCATGTTCCTTTGTTCTTATTGATGTGATCATTAAACCGGGTTTTTTTCAGGCCAAATATGGTCGTTTTTCCTAAATTGCTATCAGAAGTTTCCTACACATTCTGACAGCCATGATTCAAAACAGTGATTTTAGAACGAAGAAGCAGGCACTTTAAGCTAAAATGCCAGTGATATTAATTGGCACTATTTTTTGGAAGAACCCCAATGAGTTTAGGTCCCGTCATGTTAGATGTAGTCGGCACAGCATTAACTGCCGATGACATTCGTCGTTTACAGCACCCACTAGTCGGCGGTGTGATTTTATTTGCACGTAACTTTGTGGATTGCGAGCAGTTAAAAGCGCTGACTGCTAGCATTCATGCAGTAAGACAGCCTCCTTTGTTGATTGCAGTGGATCACGAAGGTGGCCGAGTGCAACGCTTTAGAGAAGGCTTTACCAAGATTCCACCCATGCGTGAGTTTGGCCATATTTGGGATGAGAGCCCTAAAAGAGCACGTGAACTAGCGACAGAAGCAGGTTTTGTACTGGCAGCAGAGTTGCGTGCGCATGGCATCGATTTTAGTTTTACGCCCGTGCTAGACATGGATTATGGCGATAGTCTGGTGATTGGCAATCGAGCCTTTCATCGTGACCCGCAAGCCATAAATGAACTGGCATTCAGCCTAATGCAAGGGCTGAAAAAAGGCGGTATGGCGGCCGTGGGTAAACATTTTCCGGGGCATGGCTTTGTGGTGGCTGATTCACATGTCAGCATTCCGATTGATGAGCGCGAGTTTGACCAAATTGCGCAAAATGATATGCAACCATTTAGACAAATGATTGATGAAGGCTTAGCTGCGATTATGCCTGCGCATGTTATTTATCCCAAAGTAGACGACAAGCCTGCTGGCTTTTCAAGCAAGTGGTTACAAAAAGTGTTGCGTGAGCGTTTAGGCTTCAATGGTGTGATATTCAGCGATGACCTCAGTATGGAAGGCGCGACAGTAGGTGGCGATGTCACCACCCGCAGCTTGGCTGCGTTAAATGCAGGTTGCGATATGGTGTTGTTATGCAATAAGCCTGATTTAGCCGATGAGCTATTGAACAACTTAGTATGGAAAATGCCTGCACAGAGTACCGCGCGCCTAGCGCGTATGCATGGTGCGCATCATCCACAGAGTATGACGCAATTACGTGAAGGCAATGCGTATGTGGATGCGGTAAAACGCGTAGCGATGGTAGGGAAAAAAGAAGGCGATCTCTTTGCCTAGTATTTCAATATCATTGATATTGAATGGCATATGCGCAAAAAATTCACTTGAAACTTTTTGCTAATGCCGTTATCTTAAATGTGTTGCCATTTGGCAATTTATGAACAAAGGAAAAAAGTAATGTCAGACAATATGCAAGTATTAGGTCGCGAGGGTAGTTTATCCACAACGCAAAATAAAGTGTTGCGCAACACATATGCTTTGCTTGGCTTAACCATGATTCCAACCGTGATTGGTGCATTCATCGGTATGGGTATCAATTTCAGTATTATTGCGCAGCACCCATTTATGGCGTTTGGTGCGTTTATGTTAGTGACCATTGGTATGCAAATGGCCATTACCGCAAACCGTAACAATAGCTTAGGCATTGTACTGTTGCTAGGTTACACATTCTTATTGGGCGTGATGTTAGGCCCACTGTTACAACACGCCTTACATTTGCGTAATGGCGCTCAGTTGGTAGGCTTGGCCGCAGGCGGTACGGGCTTAATCTTTTTAACCATGGCGGGTATTGCAACTACGACTAAGCGTGACTTGAGCAACATGGGCAAGTTCTTGATGATTGGTATGGTGTTGGCTTTGGTGGCTATTGTGGCCAATATGTTCTTCCAAATTCCAGCCTTATCATTAGCTATCTCAGGCGTGGTGATTTTGATTTCATCTGGCTTTATTTTGTATGAAGTGAACAATATCGTGCGCGGTGGTGAAGCCAACTATGTGATGGCAACGTTGTCTCTGTACATCAGCATCTACAACATTTTTGCTAACTTGCTGAGCATTTTGATGTCATTTGGTAATAACGACTAAGCAATCTGTGAGTAAAAAACCCGCCACGGCGGGTTTTTTTATTACAATTCTCTCTGTGGATAATGCTGTATAGAGGATGGTTGGTTTCTGAATAAGAGCGCAGTTGTCGGACTATATATCTAATAGTCATATGTCACCAAAATGTCATGTAAGTGTCATATTGGCGGTTCAAAATGCTGGTCATCCATTTGCTTCAAATCACATTGCTTATAAGGACGGAAGATGATGATCAAACACTTGTTTAAACTAGCACTGCTACCATTGGCAATAGGCCAAGCCATGGCTGCGCATGGCCAAAACCCAGCAGACCAAGCCAGCCAAAACGAACAGGACTCCCCTTCATTTGTTTCACGCTTCATCAATGACGACGCGCCATTCCGGATGGATTTTAATCTGGGTGACCATCCGGCTTATGCACAAGTCTATGGCATTCTGGATGTGGCGCGTGTCAGTATCAACCATTCGCTGCCAGAGAACTACGAGCTACCCAATAATTTTTACCCTTACTCCGGTGCTAAAGTGACGGACCGAGTGACTTCTAGAACCGAATGGGTGAATGGCGGCTTGCAAGCTTCGCGCCTTGGCTTGCGTGGCGAAGTGGCTAAACTTCAGATGTTGGAACATGACTTTAAATTCGTGTATCAATTTGAAGCTGGGTTTAACCCGATTGATATGAAACTCCACGATGCCGCGCAAACACTGGCGGATAACTCTGGTGCCAACGCTAATTCCAGTGTAAATGCAGACTCTTCCATGAACGGCGAGCTGTTTGCACGGCAAGCTTGGGTAGGCGTAGACGGTGGTGCATTGGGTCGAGTGTCATACGGTACCCAGTACAATCCATTCTTTGAAATTACTGCGGCATATGACCCCAACAGTAAAGCGGATACATTTTCACCATTGGGCGAAAGCGGCACGATTGGCGGCGGCGGTGGGATTTCTGAAAATTCACGCATGAAAAACTCAGTTAAGTACGGCAATACTTATGAAATTGAGGGGCATGGCAAAGTCAACTATGCTGGGATGTATCAGTTTGGCAATGCTGAAGGTACGTCAGAAGGTTACGGCTATACCGCGCAATTAGGGTATGAGAACAGTCTGTTTGGTGTGCAGTTTGCCTACGATCGTTTTGACGATGCAGTAAAAGCGGGTAACGCGGCTCCTGGCAATCCATTAGCAAACGACACGATTTCTGCAGCACTTTACAACACAGAGGCGACTTTGCTTACCTTGAAATGGACGCCGACCAAAGATATCAAAGTCATGGGTGGTTGGGAGTGGTATCGCTTAAAGCCGTCTTCAGATGCATCTATCAAATACAACAAACTATTTGATCAAACCGTGTTTGGTGGTGTGGTCACTTCTGCGCTGAAACCCGGCTATCAACAAGACAATAATGTCTATTATATCGGTGCCAGCTTCGACTTTTCTCAACGTGTGCCAGTCTTGGCGGGATTATCCACTTCAGCAGGTTTTTACGAAACCAAATTTGATGCTATTGAGGGTCCGACCGTTTCAACCAATTCCGAAGGTAAAATCGACACTTGGACTATGGTGGCTGATTACCGCTTTAACAAACGCTTTGACACCTATGTGGCTTATACCAATAACCACTTCTCCGGTGATAAATTCCCAATTGCCAGTTTCTATCACGATGTAAGCAGCGTAGGGGCGGGCATGCGCATGAAGTTTTAAGCCATCAATCAAACAATAAAAAAGACTCAATTTACTTGAGTCTTTTTTATTGGCGATACGCTTTTAGCGTAACACAGCAAGCTTCAGGCAAGATGTGTCTGCCAGCATCACTACAACAATCAGTGAAGGATTATTTACTACCCCTTCTTTTTTTAAAGAAATCACTTAATAATTGCCCGCATTCAATCGATTCCACGCCACTCGTCACTTCGCAATGATGGTTTAATTTAGGCTCGCCCATCAAATCCACCACACTGCCACATGCGCCAGTTTTGGGGTCGGCCGCGCCATACACTAGCCGAGCAATACGCGCATGTTGAATCGCGCCGGCACACATGGCGCAAGGCTCCAGTGTTACATATAGGGTGCAATCCACTAGCCGATAGTTGTTAAGATGTTGGGCTGCATCTCGTAACGCAATGATTTCAGCATGGGCACTGGGGTCATGATTGCCGATGGGCGCATTGCTACCACGGCCAATGATGACGCCATCCTTTACGACGATCGCGCCTACTGGGACTTCTTGCTTTTCAGCAGCAGCTTCGGCCAACAAGATGGCTTGCTGCATAAATAAGGTGTCACTCATGCTGATTATTAGGCTGCCTGTCTGCCCAACGCACCAGTACATAGACAAGGCCGATGACAAATGCGCCGCCCAGCCAAATACCAATTTCTTGATAGGTTGGCGAGGCGTCTTGTACGGGGATCACAATCAGTTTGCGTAAAAACATGACCAACACCACTTCGATAAATGTTTCGACTAGTAATTTATGACCGCGTAAGTAGCGGATTTCAGCGGAAATCAGCGCTGATACGGCCCACAGCAACATCAGTGTGCCAAGGGCATGTAAAAAGCCATGCACTAGGTTGTGTGCATATGCGGCTTCTTTGACATCAATAAAGAACAACCAAGTAAACATCAAAATAGAGATGGCAAGCGCCAGCCCAATAATGACGTGAGCAAAGCCATTGAGCCAAAGCATGGCTTTAATTGCCATGTTGTTGAGCGGTGCGAATTCTTCTGGTAATTGGTCTTGCGACATGAAGTGTCCTCAAAGAGTGAATGTATATTTTGGCATTACATCAGCAGTTCATCTAGTGTTAATTGCGCTAGTCGTTTCAACATCCATTGTTGTGCTTTACCCATACTGCTGTTTCGTTGGATAGACCACGCTAAAAAAGTAGGGGCCAAGGTTTTGGCTTCGGCGACTTCTTTAATGATCAGTTTCCCTTGGTCGGCATAGTGCTGCGCCATTTTGATGGGAAGGTAGCCTACACCCAACCCAGCTAATTGCGCTTGTAGCTTACCCTGCATGTCAGATACCGTGAGCACATCTTGCCCAGACAAAATACCAGAAGTGCGTGGGGGTAAGTTACGAGAGCTATCAGCGGCGGCTACCGCACGGTATTGAATAATGTCTTGGTTATTGAGTGGCTCTGGCAGTAATGCGAGCGGGTGATGCGGCGCAACTGCAAACACAAACTCTAATTGCCCTAGCAAACTGGTGCTAAAGCCACCACCTGGGGGGGCTTCACCAGGGGCGCCGATTGAAATATCAGCACGACCAGAAATGAGCGCATCCCAGCTCCCACCAAATACCTCACGCATGACTTTAATGCGAGTGCCAAAGCCTTGTGCATAAAAGTCCTGCAAAATATTAAACAAAGCTTCGTTGCTGAATAAATCACTGATGGCAATCCCAATATCGGTTTCAACCCCAGTGGCCACACGTTTGACGCGGGATTCAAGCGCATGGGCTGCATCCAATAAATAGCGTCCTTCTTTAAGTAGCTCAGCACCGGCTTCGGTTAAGTTGGCGCGATGACCGCTGCGATCAAAAATCGCCACGCCGAGATCTTCTTCTAACTTGCGTATGGTATAGGTGACGGCTGACGGTACGCGGTACAACGATTCAGCCGCTGCAGCAAAGCTGCCTTTGCGGGCAATCGCATCAATTACTTCTAACGCGTCTATGGATAATTTGAGCATGCAATCATTTCAATCAAAGGCTTGTTCATATTTTTTGAATAACTTGGGCAAAATAATTCGCTATTCATAAGTTTTTTCTATAGATATCATGCATCAATCAATTCAATCCTATTGAATAAGAAAGGTTGAGCAAGACTATATGATAACCGTTAGAAAATCACAAGACCGCGGCCATGCTAATCATGGTTGGTTGGATAGCTATCATTCATTCTCGTTTGCAGAATATTTTGATCCTGCGCATATGCAGTACTCTGTATTACGCGTGATCAATGAAGATAAAGTGGCCGGTGGCATGGGGTTTGGCATGCACCCACACCGCGATATGGAAATCATTACCTATATGTTGGCAGGTGAGTTAAAGCATCAAGATAGCATGGGTAACGGCTCAGTGATTCGCGCTGGTGATGTGCAACGCATGACAGCCGGCACAGGTATTCGCCATAGTGAAGTCAATGCCTCCGCCCAAGATCAAGCGCACTTGCTGCAAATTTGGCTGATACCGGCGCAAAATGGGTTGCCACCAAGTTATCAAGATCAGAGCATTCCTGCAGAGAAAAAGCTTAACCGTTGGTGTTTGGTGGCGTCACCCGATGCACGTGAACATTCATTAATGATTCATCAAGATGTGGAATTATGGGCAACAGTATTGCAAGCAGGCAATGCACTCAACTATGCCATTCAGGCAGAGCGTTGTGCTTACTTGCATGTGGCAAGAGGGCAGTTAACGCTGAATGGACAAGTGCTCTCTACAGGCGACGCGGTGATGCTGGATGCGAAACAAGCAATTGAAATTCAAGCGCAGCAAGAAAGTGAAGTATTGCTATTTGATTTACCAGAGTTGCAGACTTAAGAGATTTTTCAGGCTAGGCGACCGGGGTTCGAATCCCCGTGGGGACGCCAGTTAATCACAGAATTAAAAACCAAAGAGTTAATTTTATATTTTTATGGAGAACAAAATGACAACAGTAGCAGTGGTGTATCACAGTGGTTATGGGCATACCGGGGCGCAAGCGCAAGCCGTTGCGCGTGGTGTAGCTAAGGTGGAAGGCGTGACGGTACATTTGCTCAATGCGGAAGAAGCACAACAGCAATGGGAACTTTTAAAGGCTGCGGATGCCATTGTGTTTGGTAGCCCGACTTATATGGGTTCTGCTTCCGCGCAATTCAAAGCGTTTATGGATGCGAGTTCTAAAGCTTGGTATACCAGAGATTGGAAAGACAAAATCGCAGCAGGTTTCACCACCTCTGCCAGCCAAAGCGGCGATAAGCTGAATACGCTAGTGCAGTTGGCAGTGTTTGCGGCACAGCACGGCATGATTTGGGTTGGGCAGGATTTGTTGCCGGGTAACAATAACAGCAAAGGTTCTGTGAACGATTTGAATCGTCTGGGCAGTTTTTTAGGCGCAATGGCACAAGCCAATGCCGATGAAGGTGCTGATGTGGCGCCGATACAAAGTGATTTGCTCACCGCAGAGCACTTGGGTGAGCGTGTTGCGACCATCACTAAGAAAATGTACGGCTAAAAATATCTAATTAATTAAAATAATAGGAGCAAATAATATGAGGAATTTAAGTATGAAGAAATTATTAGTGGCACTCAGTATTGCATCGGGTTTTGCATTAACCGCCAATGCGTATGCAGCTACAGAGACTTACAATATTGATGCAGGTCACAGCTTTGCCAATTTCAGTATTCGCCATGTGGTATCAAAAACGTCCGGCAGCTTTAGTGATGTACAAGGCGTGGTCAAAATTGACCGCGAACAACTGGCGAACTCCAGTGTCAATGCAAAAATCAGCGTAGCGAGCATCAGCACCAGAAACGCTAAGCGTGATGAGCACATTCAAAAGCCAGAATATCTGGATGCGGTAAAGTTTGGTGAAATCACCTTCGTTAGTAGCAAGGTGGAAGCCAAAAGCGCCACAGAAGGTGTTATGACAGGGCAGTTTACTTTACACGGTGTTACAAAAGAGATTGCCATCCCTTTCAAAGTGCTGGGTTTTGGCGCAGACCCTTGGGGTGGCCAACGCACTGGGTTTGAAGCACATACCACTATCAAGGCTTCAGACTACGGCTTTACTTGGATGCAAAAAGCGAATAGCCCAGTGGGTGATGACATTGAAATCACTTTGTTAATTGAGGGTGTAAAAGCTAAGTAATCAGCTGTCGGTGATTTATGAACTTAAACACTCCATTTTGATAGTAAAGGGTTTCTATGAGTAAAGATTTATTTTCTCCTGTTGTACTAGGCAGCATTTCTCTCAAAAATCGCATCGTCATGGCACCATTGACGCGTAATCGTGCCGGTGAGGGCGGTGTGCCGCAAGCCATTAACGCTACTTATTATGCGCAGCGTGCTTCGGCCGGTTTGATTGTGACGGAGGCGACGCCTATTTCTGCCATGGGGCATGGCTATCCTGCATTGCCGGGGATTTACACGGATGCCCAAGTGGCAGGCTGGAAAAAGGTCACGGATGCCGTGCATGCTAAAGGCGGCAAGATTGTGATCCAGTTGTGGCACGTCGGGCGTATTTCTCACCCAAGTCTATTGCCTAATCAAGCGTTGCCAGTAGCGCCTTCTGCCATCAAGCCTGCTGGTCAGGCGTTTACTTACCAAGGGTTGGTCGATTATGTAGAGCCGCGTGCACTGGATGTCTCTGAACTGCCTGCCATTGTGCAAGACTATGTGCATGCCACTAAGAGTGCGATTGCAGCTGGGTTTGATGGCGTAGAGATTCATGCAGCCAATGGCTACCTGCTTGATCAGTTTTTGCGTGATGGTACAAACCACCGCACTGACCAGTACGGTGGCAGCATTGAAAATCGTGCGCGATTGTTGCTGGAAGTCACGCAAGCAGTCGTGAATGTCATCGGCGCCGATAAAGTGGGTGTGCGCGTATCTCCGGTTAATCCGTTTAACGATATGAACGATAGCAATCCGCAAGCGGTGTTTAATTATGTTGCTAATGCACTCAACCAGTTTAACTTGGCGTATTTACATGCGGTGGAAGGTGGGATTCACGGTGGAGGCAAAGCGGATCCATTTGATTTTTCTGTGTTTCGCAAGCAATTTAAGGGCGCTTATATGGCGAATCTAGGTTACGACAAAAAACGCGGTAATCAGGCAGTTGCCAGCGGACATGCCGATGTTGTGGCTTATGGTGTGCCGTATATTGCCAATCCGGATCTAGTGGAGCGCTTTCAACAAGATGCGCCACTTAATGAAGCAGACAGTAATACATTTTATGGCGGTGCAGAGCAGGGCTATACAGATTACCCTGCATTGCATGGCTAACTTTCGTTAGCGTGTTACACCATAGCTGGCCCCTGCCATGATGGATAGGGGCTTTTCATTATAAAAGTCTGGAAAAATGCTATTGCTGCATGGTAAGGCAAAGCGTAAAATTCGGGCTGCTTATCGTTTATTGGTCACGTCCATTGTCAGTTCACTCTCATCAGTCCACGCCACAAAAAATCGTCATTGCCAACTGGAAAATGCATGGCAGCCTTAAACAAAACGAGCAGCTACTACGTGGTTATCTGGCTGAGCTTTCAACACTCAAACATACACAAGTAGTGGTGTGTGTGCCTTATCCCTATTTAGCACAAGCGCAGCAGCTACTGAGTAGTACCCCTATTGCTTGGGGTGCGCAAAACATGGGCAAGTTTGAGCGTGGCGCATACACGGGTGAAGTAAGTGCAGAGATGCTGTTGGATTTTGGCGTGCAATATGTGATTCTTGGGCATTCCGAACGTAGTACTGCTTATTGCGAATCGGATGAGAATATTGCGGACAAGTTTATGACAGCCAAACAGCACGGTCTAACGCCTGTGTTATGTGTGGGGGAGACCTTGATTGAGCGTGAGGCTGGCGTGATGGAAATGGTGGTCGGGAAGCAATTGGACACCATCATTCGTCAATTTGGTGCAGGTGTGTTTGCGCATACGATTATTTCCTACGAGCCCATTTGGGCGATTGGCACAGGCTTGGCAGCGACGCCAGAACAAGCAAAGACAATGCATGCCTTTATCCGATATAAGCTTTTGCAATCGGATGCAAGCATCGAAAACACCCTAAAAATACTGTACGGGGGAAGCGTAAATCCACAAAATGCGGTACAATTATTCTCTGTGAACGGCATTGATGGGGGCTTGGTAGGTAAGTGCTCTCTTCAAGCGCAAGACTTTGTCAAAATATGTCAGGCAGCAGAGGATGTTAGTGAGGCGATGGCTGAGCAATCCTTGCTGTAAATCTAGAAAAAATACTATGGAAAAAATTATATTGGTTGTGCATATCCTTGCTGCCGCTGCAGTGATCGGATTGGTGCTGCTTCAGCACGGTAAGGGTGCGGATATGGGCGCAGCATTTGGTAGCGGCGCATCTGGTAGCCTCTTCGGCGTGTCAGGTTCCTCAAATGTGTTAAGTAAGTTGACGGCTGTGTTTGTGGCTATTTTCTTTGTGACCAGTCTAACTTTGGCCTTCTTGGCGAGTCATCGTACTGGTAATGGTAGCGTAGTGAAAGCAACTACAGCGCCAGCAATACAGGTAAGTCCACTGCCAGCGGCGGATACCCCTAGTGTGCCTGCGCCACAAGCGCCAGCAAAAGGAAACGCTGCTAAGGATATTCCAAACTAACTAAAAGGTATGTGTTGTAATTGCCGTCGTGGTGAAATTGGTAGACACGCTATCTTGAGGGGGTAGTGACGAAAGTCATGCGAGTTCGAGTCTCGCCGACGGCACCAGCAGTATTTAAGTAATAGCGTAAGTGAATAGTCTGCAGTATGGATGCGTAAGCATTCACCCAAAAAATGTAATGATTGATGTAAATTAGCTTAGGGCTGACCAGTGCTAGAAAACTATTTTCCTATTTTGATGTTTATTTTGGTTGGTTTGGGTGTTGGCTTGGGTCCGCTAATCCTTGGTAAATTGGTCTCTCCTCACCGACCAGATTCAGAAAAAAACTCCCCCTACGAATGTGGTTTTGAAGCGTTTGAAGATGCGCGTATGAAGTTTGATGTGCGTTACTATCTGGTCGCTATCTTATTTATCCTATTTGATTTGGAAATTGCATTTTTATTCCCATGGGCAGTGGTCATTCAAGAGATTGGCCTGGCCGGTTTTTGGGCAATGATGCTCTTTTTGTTTGTGCTGGTGGTTGGCTTTATTTACGAGTGGATGAAAGGTGCGCTAGAGTGGGATTGAGTCATCACAAGGTGGGCGTATGAGTATTGAAGGCGTCTTAGAAAAAGGCTTTGTGACGACCACGCTCGATACGGTCATCAATTACACGCGCACTGGGTCTATGTGGCCAATGACGTTTGGTTTGGCATGCTGTGCAGTGGAAATGATGCACGCTGGCGCCTCTCGTTATGATTTGGATCGTTTCGGTATTGTGTTTCGTCCTAGTCCGCGTCAGTCAGATGTCATGATTGTGGCGGGTACCTTGGTCAATAAAATGGCACCGGCCTTGCGTAAGGTGTATGACCAAATGGCAGAGCCGCGCTGGGTGATTTCCATGGGCAGTTGCGCCAATGGCGGTGGCTACTACCATTATTCCTATTCTGTAGTGCGTGGTTGTGACCGTATTGTGCCGGTGGATGTCTATGTGCCGGGTTGTCCGCCCACTGCCGAAGCTTTGCTTTACGGCATTATTCAGTTGCAAAAGAAAATTAAAAGAACCAATACTATTGCTCGATAAATCTGCCTATTGGATAACCCTTATTCATGTCTGCCAAATTAGAACAACTCTCTGCACAAATTAAACTTGCCCTTGGTGATGTATTGACCAAGCACACGGTTGCGCAAGGGGAAATTACCATTGAAGTGAAGTGTACGGATATGATCGCCGCCTGTTACAAGTTGCGCGAGCATGCTGAATTGAAATTCGAGCAGTTAATTGACCTCTGTGGTGTCGACTATTCCGAGTATGGGGATGGGCAGTGGCAGGGTGCGCGCTTTGCTGTAGTGCTGCATTTGCTTTCAGTCTCTCTCAATCAGCGTGTACGTGTGCGTGTATTTGCTGCAGATGACGATTTTCCTGTTTTCACCACCCTGATTGATGTTTGGCCGGTCGCCAACTGGTTTGAGCGCGAGGCGTTTGATTTATATGGCATGATGTTTGAGAACCATCCGGACTTACGTCGATTGCTGACAGATTATGGCTTTGTCGGTCATCCGTTCCGTAAAGATTTCCCCATGATAGGCAACGTTGAAATGCGTTATGACCCAGTGCAGCAGCGTGTGGTGTATCAACCGGTATCCATCGAGTTGCGCAATAATGTGCCGCGTGTGATTCGCGACGAAGGATTCCATCATGGCTGAGATTCGTAATTACACCATGAACTTTGGGCCGCAACATCCTGCCGCACATGGCGTGTTGCGATTGGTATTGGAGTTGGATGGCGAAGTGATTCAGCGTGCTGATCCACATATTGGCTTGTTACACCGCGCCACAGAAAAGCTGGCCGAAAATCGTACCTATTTGCAAAGCGTACCATATATGGACCGCTTGGATTATGTGTCGATGATGGCGAACGAGCATGCTTATGTGATGGCAATCGAGAAAATGCTGGGCCTTGAAGTACCTATCCGTGCGCAGTATATCCGTGTGATGTTTGATGAAATCACGCGTGTGCTCAATCACTTATTATGGTTGGGTGCGCATGCATTGGATGTTGGTGCTATGACCGTATTCTTATATGCTTTCCGTGAGCGTGAAGATTTATTTGATGTGTATGAAGCTGTTTCTGGTGCACGTATGCATGCCGCTTATTACCGTCCGGGTGGCGTATATCGCGATTTACCTAATAAAATGCCTCAGCATGAAACAACTAAGTTTAGAAGTGCCGATGAAATCAAAAAACTCAATGAAAATCGCCAAGGTTCAGTATTGGACTTTATTGAGGATTTTACCAACCGTTTCCCCGCTTATGTAGATGAGTATGAAACACTGCTGACGGACAACCGTATATGGAAGCAACGTACCGTCGGTATTGGCGTGGTGACGCCTGAGCGCGCATTGGCGCTTGGCATGACGGGCCCGATGTTACGTGGCTCTGGTATTGCTTGGGATTTACGTAAAAAACAGCCTTATGAAGTCTATGCTGATTTAGATTTTGATATTCCGATTGGTGTGAATGGCGATTGTTATGACCGTTATTTGGTGCGAATTGAGGAGTTTAGACAATCCAATCGCATTATCAAGCAATGTGTCGATTGGTTACGTAAGCATCCCGGCCCTGTCATTACGGACGACAATAAAGTAGCGCCACCTAACCGTGAAGGCATGAAAACCAACATGGAAGATATGATTCATCACTTTAAGCTGTTTACCGAAGGCTTTCATGTGCCGGCCAGCGAAGCGTATGCCGCGGTGGAGCATCCAAAAGGTGAGTTTGGTATTTACATGATTTCCGATGGCGCGAACAAGCCTTATCGTTTAAAAATACGCGCACCAGGTTTCCCGCATCTTGCTGCGCTAGATGAAATGACAAGAGGTCACATGATTGCAGATTTGGTGGCGATTATTGGTACGCAAGATATTGTGTTTGGTGAGATAGACCGATGAAAAAGCAAACTTTCGTCACAATACTGCGTGGCTTCACAAAAAAATCTGCTTACATAGTTGGTCTATGCGGCGCAAATTTTTTTGCTGTGCTACTCGTCTTGTTTAGAAACTTTACTTTTTCAAGTGATATGAGAAAAAGATTTTCTTTGCGCTTCGATGTCTCTGTGGTGAGTTAATAAAGATTATGTTAAGTAAAGAAGCTATTCAAAAAATAGAGTATGAACTGACCAAGTACCCTGCCGATCAGCGTCGAGCAGCGGTGATGTCAGCCCTGCGTATTGTGCAAACAGAGCGTGGCTGGCTATCTAAAGAGAGTATTACTGAGGTGGCAACATACTTACGTATCCCGGAAATTGCGGCGATGGAAGTGGCTACTTTTTACAATATGTATGAGTTGTCTCCCGTAGGCAAATACAAAATTACGGTGTGTACCAATATTTCTTGCATGTTGCGTGAGGCTGATGTCATCGTAGACCATCTTCAAGAAAAGCTTGGTATTGGCTTTAATGAAGTCACTGCTGATGGTAAGTTTTGCTTAAAAGAAGGTGAGTGTATGGGTTGTTGTGGCGGCGCACCGTTGCTGCATGTCAATAATACGCAGATGCATGAGTTTTTAACGCCAGAAAAAGTGGATGAGATTTTGAAGGAGCTTCCATAATGGCTGCGTTAAAGAAAGCAACAGCGAAGCCTGTGATGACGGATTTAAAAGGCCAGACATTACTCACACTGCGCACACTTACAGAGAAAAATCCGGCATCGCTAGAAACCTATGAAAAACTAGGTGGCTATGCACAGTTAAAACGCCTGGTGACCGAGAAGGTAAAAGCCACAGACATAATCAGTCAAATCAAAATCTCCAATTTGCGTGGTCGAGGCGGTGCTGGCTTTCCAACAGGACTCAAGTGGAGCTTTATGCCGCGTTACTACGACGGCACCAAATATTTGGTCTGCAATACAGATGAAGGCGAGCCAGGTACATTTAAAGACCGCGATATTATCCGCTATAACCCACATCAGCTAATTGAAGGCATGGCGATTGCCGCTTATACGTTAGGCGCGCGCGTAGGGTATAACTATATCCACGGTGAAATTTGGCAAGATTATGAGTCATTTGAACTGGCTCTGGCTGAAGCACGTAAAGCTGGCTACATTGGCGAAAATTTATTTGGCTCTAATTTCAGCTTTGATTTATATGCGGTGCATGGCTATGGCGCTTACATTTGTGGTGAAGAGACTGCGCTGATTGAATCAATCGAGGGTAAAAAAGGCCAGCCGCGCTTTAAGCCACCATTCCCAGCCAGCTATGGTGTGTTTGGTAAACCTACCAATGTCAACAATACAGAGAGTTATGCTTCTATCCCTTGGATATTGCAACACGGCGGCCAAGCCTTTGCTGATTTGGGGGTGCGGAATTCAGGCGGTACTAAGTTATTCTCAGTGTCTGGCCACGTAGAAAAGCCAGGCAATTACGAAGTTAAAATGGGTACACCATTTGCTGACTTGCTAGCAATGACCGGTGGTGTTTGGAAAGGCCGTCAGTTAAAAGCGGTGATTCCGGGTGGGCCCTCTACTGCGGTGATGCCTGCCAGTGCGATAGTGGATGCGACCATGGACTATGATGGCTTGAGTAAAGCCGGTTCCAGCTTAGGCGCAGGTTCCATGATTGTCATGGACGAGACGACCTGTATGGTCAAAGCGTTAAAACGCCTGAGCTATTTCTTTTATGAAGAAAGTTGCGGGCAATGCACGCCATGTCGTGAGGGCACAGGTTGGGTATACCGCGTCATCTCACGTATTGTCGATGGCAAAGGTAAGATGGAAGATTTAGACTTGCTGACCGACGTGAGCAATAATATCTCTGGGCGCACTATTTGTGCGTTGGGGGATGCAGCAGCAACGCCTGTGCTGAGTTTTATTAAACACTTTAGACCAGAGTTTGAATACTATATTCAGCATGGCAAAAGCATGGTTGACGGTAAGTAATCGCGACGAGATAAACAATACGGTATCTACATGTTAAATATTGAAATAGACGGCAAACCATTAGAAGTCGAACACGGCAGCACGATTATCGATGCTGCTGATAAAGTGGGTATTGCGATTCCGCGTTTTTGTTATCACAAAAAACTATCGGTCGCAGCCAACTGCCGTATGTGCCTAGTGCAAGTTGAAAAATTTAATAAGCCTCTGCCAGCTTGCGCCACACCAGTGGCCGATGGGATGAAAATTTACACGCGCAGTAAAGCCGCGGTGGAAGCACAGCAGAGCGTGATGGAGTTTTTGCTGATTAATCACCCATTGGATTGTCCAATTTGTGACCAAGGTGGCGAATGCGATTTGCAAGATATTGCAGTGGCCTATGGTGCCAGTGGCTCACGTTATGCAGAAGAAAAACGCGTGGTGTTCAATAAAAACATTGGGCCGTTAGTCAGTACCGATATGACACGTTGCATTCAATGCACACGCTGCGTTCGCTTCTTGAAAGAAGTGGGTGGCATGCAAGAGCTTGGTTTAGTTGGCCGTGGTGAGCATGCAGAGATTACAGCGTATGTCGACAAATCCGTGAACTCTGAATTGAGTGGCAACATTATTGATTTGTGCCCAGTGGGCGCTTTGACCAGCAAGCCCTTCCGCTATTCTGCCCGTAGTTGGGAACTCACACGCCGCCCATCCATTGCGCCACATGATGGTTTGGGTTCACATATTGAAGTACACGTCAAAGATAATAAGGTCATGCGTGTATTGCCGCGTGAAAAAGAGTCTATTAATGAGTGCTGGTTATCAGATCGTGACCGCTACTCCTATGAAGGTCTCAATAGCCCAGACCGTTTAAAAGTGCCGATGATTAAGCACAACGGACAATGGCAAGAAACCGACTGGAAAACTGCATTAGAGTTTGCTGCAGGCCAGCTCAAAGACATTACCACACAACATGGCGGAGATGCATTAGGCGTATTGGTTTCCCCCAATAGCACGATGGAAGAGGGCTATTTAATTAAGCAACTTGCCAATAGCTTAGGCAGCGGCAATGTGGACTATCGTTTACGCCAGACCGACTTTAGGTTGGATGGCAAACGTGTAGGTACGCCATGGATGGGTTGTAATATTCAAGAGATTGAAGAGCTTGATCGCATTTTATTGATTGGTTCCAATATCCGAAATGAGCACCCATTGCTTGCGCAACGCTTCCGTAAAGCCGTTGCCAATGGCGCCGAGCTTTGTATCGTCAGCCCGCTGGACAATGATCCATTGATGGATATTGCGCATAAAGTGATTGTGCGCCCAAATGATATGGTCAATGTGCTGGGTCAAGTGCTCAAAGCCATGTCTGGCTTACAAAAGCTTTCCTTGTGCCTACCACCATCACTCAATCAATTATTAGAAGAGATTCGTGTACGCCCTAATACACAAGCCATGGCCGAGAGCTTGGCTGGTATCAGCGAAGACTTGGTATTGATTGCACCAAAAGTAGGTATTTTTATCGGCAATATGGGGCTCAGTGACCCACGCTTTACCGAGATGTACAGTATGGCGGAAGCGATTGCTGGTATCTCTGGTGCTAAGGGCGGTATTTTGCCAGCGGCAGCCAATAGTACCGGGATGCATTTGATGGGCGTAATGCCGAGTGCGACAGGAATGCATGCGCGCGCTATGCTAGAGGTGCCACGCAAAGCCTATATGTTGCTCAATATTGAGCCGGAATTGGATTGCCAACATGCCGCCTTAGCCAAAGCCGCCATGGCCAAAGCTGAGTGCGTAGTTGCGTTGACTGCTTATAAATCACAAGCGCTAGAAAATGCAGATATTTTATTGCCAATAGCACCATTTACTGAGACTTCCGGTACGTATATGAGTATGGAAGGGCGTATTCAAAGCTTCCAAGCAGTGACCAAACCATTAGGGGAGTGTCGTCCAGCATGGAAAGTACTACGCGTATTAGCCAATACGTTGGGGCTGGAAGGTTTTGATTTTAATAGCAGTGAAGAAGTGAAAAATAAAATCTTCAATGGCGAGAAACCATCCGCAGTAGCATGGCGCAGTTTGAATAACAACCTAAAAGAGTTGGTTGAAATTCAGGTTAACATCAAAAAAGAAGGCTTGCAGCGCATTGGGGAAGTCCCACAGTACGAGTCAGACCCAATTGTGCGTCGTTCGCCACCGTTGCAAAAAACCAAATACAACATTCGCCCAATGGCTAGAATGTGCGCCGAACAAATGGCGTTACTCGGCTTGGTAGAAGGTGACGTTGTATTGGCAAAACAAGACCGTGGTAGTGCTGTTCTGAAAGTGAAATTAGATCACCATGTGGCTAAAGGTTGCGTACGTGTAGCAGCATCACATGAGCTGACCGTAGGGTTGGGCGATTTGATGGGGGATATCACCCTTGAAAAAACGACGGAAGAACATTACAAGCCTTATGAAACCACGATGATGGAAGCGGTGTCATGATGGCGTTTTTAGCGCAATTTTTTGGTGAGTACTGGCCGTCTGTGCAAACAGTGACTTGGACACTGATTAAAATCGTAGCGATTGTATTGCCGCTGATGATCGCTGTTGCGTACTTAACGTTGGCAGAGCGTAAAGTGATTGGCTATATGCAGGTGCGCATTGGCCCAAACCGGGTAGGCTATTGGGGCTTATTGCAACCACTAGCCGATGGCCTGAAATTATTGTTCAAAGAAATCATTCTGCCAACGGCTTCCAATAAAGGTCTGTTTTTCCTAGGCCCTGTGCTCGCCATTGCACCTGCGTTTGCTGCTTGGGCCGTGGTACCGTTTGATGCCACCATGGTGCTGGCGGATATCGATGCTGGCTTGCTTTACATTCTGGCCATGACTTCAGTAGCCGTATACGGAGTGATTATTGCCGGTTGGGCTTCTAACTCTAAGTATGCATTTTTAGGTTCGTTACGTTCTGCGGCGCAGATTGTTTCTTACGAGATTGCCATGGGCTTTACCTTGGTGGGGGTGCTGATGTGCGCCAACTCCTTGAATCTAGGCAAGATTGTGCTGGGTCAGGCTGGTGGTTTCTGGCATTGGTATTTCATTCCATTGTTCCCGTTGTTTGTGGTGTATTTTATTAGTGCGGTGGCTGAGACCAACCGTGCACCGTTCGACGTGGCTGAGGGTGAGTCTGAGATTGTGGCGGGCTTCCATGTGGAATACTCCGGTATGGCGTTTGCTGTGTTTTTCTTGGCTGAGTATGCCAATATGATTCTGGTATCAATGTTGGCTGCGTTGATGTTCTTAGGTGGTTGGTTGTCACCGGTACCCTTCATTCCAGATAGCTTCTTGTGGCTGCTGGCTAAAGTAGCGTTTTTATTGTTCATGTTCCTGTGGTTCCGTGCAACATTCCCACGTTACCGCTATGACCAAATTATGCGCTTGGGCTGGAAGATTTTTATTCCAATCACATTGGTTTGGATTGTTTTCGTCGGTGCCATGATGCAAACCTCATTAGGTTATTTGTTCCACTAATATGCTAAATACTATTAAAAACACATTGGGAAGTTTGATGCTCTGGGAGTTGCTGAAAGGCATGGCGCTCACTGGACGTTATTTCTTTGCACGTAAAATCACCATCCAATATCCGGAAGAGCGTACACCGCAATCTAACCGCTTTAGAGGTTTGCATGCATTACGTCGCTACCCCAATGGCGAAGAACGCTGCATTGCCTGTAAGTTGTGCGAAGCGGTTTGCCCTGCAATGGCCATCACCATCGAATCGGAACAGCGCGAAGACAATACCCGCAGAACCACGCGCTATGACATTGATTTAACCAAGTGTATTTTCTGTGGACTATGTGAAGAGTCCTGCCCGGTGGATAGCATTGTGGAAACGCGCATATTTGACTACCACGGCGAGCAACGGGGTGATTTACTTTACACCAAGGAAATGCTGCTAGCAGTTGGCGACAAATACGAGCAACAAATTGCCGCAGACCGCGCGCAAGATAAGACGTTTAGGTAATTGCCATGGTATTTACTGATATTGTTTTTTATACACTGGCTGCCATTCTACTGTTCGCAGGTTTACGTGTTATCACTACCCGTAACCCAGTATATGCCGCGCTATTTTTGGTATTGGCTTTTTTTACGGCTGCCGGCATCTGGTTAGTATTAGAAGCTGAATTTTTGGGTATTGCACTGGTGTTGGTCTATGTCGGCGCGGTGATGGTGCTTTTTCTGTTTGTGGTCATGATGCTGGATATCAATGTAGACAAGCTGCGCGAAGGGTTTTGGGAGTACTTGCCCATGGCTGGTTTCATTGGCCTGCTGATGGTGGTGGAAATGGCCATGGTACTGGGTGGCAAATATTTTAGTCCTACGCATGCGGTGAGCAAGCCGGTTGGCTACAGCAATACGGCTGAGTTGGGGCGTGTTTTGTATACCGAATATCTATTGCCATTCGAATTGGCTTCTGTAGTACTGCTGGTGGCCATTGTGGCAGCCATTGTGCTGACATTGCGCGATCGCCAAGACAATAAATCGATGAACCCAGCAGATCAAGTGAAAGTGCGTAAACAAGACAGGGTACGTATCGTCAGCATGCCGGCCGAAGTAGAGCTGCCAGTTGAGCCACCAGCTGTGACGGATACACCTGCAGAGGGGAAACAATAACATGGTCGGTTTATCTCATTACCTTATCCTGGGCGCACTGATGTTTGCTATCAGTGTAGTCGGCATTTTTCTCAACCGAAAAAACGTGATTATTTTATTGATGGCCATTGAGTTAATGCTGTTGGCGGTCAATTTGAATTTTATTGCGTTCTCGCATTACTTAAACGATATTGCCGGCCAAGTGTTTGTGTTTTTCATCTTAACCGTGGCAGCAGCAGAGTCGGCTATCGGACTAGCTATTTTAGTCGTGCTGTTCCGTAATTTACGTACGATTAACGTAGATGATTTAGACCATTTAAACGGTTAATGAATATGAGTATGTCAAAAATTTTATTGCTGATTCCTATCCTGCCACTGATTGCAGCAACGATTGTGGGCTTGTTTGGGGGCAAATTGCCCAGACACTATGCACATGTGCTGACCATCGCTGGGGTAGGGCTGGCATTTGTCTTATCCGCCTATGTGTTGAATCAAACCATGCATGGTTTTACGCTTAATGAGACAGTCTATCGCTGGCTTACTTCTGGCGCTTTTAACTTTGAAGTGGGATTTCTCATTGATAACCTCACTGCCATGATGATGGTTGTGGTGACATTTGTATCGTTAATGGTACATATTTACACCATTGGCTATATGCATGAAGATCCTGGCTATAGCCGTTTCTTTAGCTACATCTCATTGTTTACCTTCTCTATGCTGATGTTGGTCATGAGCAATAACTTCATGCAGCTGTTCTTTGGTTGGGAAGCCGTAGGCTTGGTCTCCTACCTGCTGATTGGTTTTTGGTATACCAGACCCACTGCTATTTATGCGAACCTCAAAGCTTTTTTAGTGAATCGTGTAGGCGACTTTGGCTTTTTACTCGGCATTGGCATGGTGCTATTCCACTTTGGTAGTTTGGACTATGCCACTGTATTTGAAGCTGCACCAAGACTAGCCAGTGCGCAGGTTCAGATTTTACCGAATATTGACTGGTCGTTGATGACTGTGACCTGTATTTTGCTCTTTGTGGGTGCCATGGGTAAATCTGCGCAAGTGCCATTGCATGTGTGGCTACCAGACTCTATGGAAGGCCCAACGCCTATTTCCGCATTGATTCACGCTGCGACCATGGTAACTGCAGGTATCTTTATGGTGGCCCGTATGTCGCCTTTGTTTGAATTGTCCACTACTGCATTGTCGACAGTGATGGTGATTGGTGCAATCACCGCTTTGTTTATGGGGTTCTTAGGCATTATTCAAAACGACATTAAACGTGTGGTGGCTTACTCCACCTTATCCCAATTAGGGTATATGACCGTAGCGCTTGGCGCGTCTGCTTACTCAGTGGCTATCTTTCATTTGATGACGCATGCATTCTTTAAAGCATTGCTATTCTTAGCGGCTGGCTCAGTCATCATGGGTATGCATCATGATCAAGACATCCGCAATATGGGTAACTTGAAAAAATACATGCCAGTTACCTGGATTACTTCCTTGATCGGCTCACTCGCGCTGATTGGCACACCATTTTTTGCTGGCTTCTATTCCAAAGATAGCATTATCGAGGCAGTGAAGTTTTCGCATATCAATGGCAGTGGATTTGCCTACTTTGCAGTGTTAGCAGGCGTGTTCGTCACTGCTTTCTACTCATTTAGACTCTATTTCTTGGTGTTCCATGGTAAAGAAAAGTGGCGTGAAGTGCATCACGACGCACATGCACACCATGACGATGATCACCACCATGGCCTATCGCCTACGGACGATCCGCATGAGCCTGGTTGGGTAGTGACTGCACCGTTAATTTTGCTAGCGATTCCTTCAGCAATTGTGGGCTATGTCGCGATTGAGTCCATGCTGTTTGGTGATTTTTTCAATCAGGTGATTTTTGTGGATGCCAACGCACATCCGGCCATGCAGCACTTGGCTCACCATTACCATGAACTATTACATAGTCCAGCAGGTATGGCGTTATATGGTTTCCTGACACTACCATTTGCGTTAGCCGCTTCTGGTGTGCTGATTTCATGGTTCTTTTATATGAAACGCCCAGATATTCCTGCCACGATTCAGCGTAAATGTAATTTGATTTACCAAGTGCTTGAAAACAAATACGGCTTCGATAGTTTTAATGAGCGCTTTTTTGCAGGAGGCTCACGTTTTATAGGCAGCAAATTATGGCAGATTGGCGATGTTCAACTCATCGATGGCGCCATGGTCAATGGCACGGCAAACTTGATTGTAAAAATATCGAGCAAAGTGCGTCATTTGCAGTCTGGTCTTATTTATCACTATGCATTTGCCATGATTATCGGCGTGTTTTTGTTTTTAACATTCTTTATTAAAATCAACTAAAAAAGTTGCACATGAATTTATTCAATCAACACATACTAAGCTTTGCCATCTGGTTGCCTATTTTGGCTGGCGTCATTGTTTTATTGCTTGGTAGTGATCAAAACGCAAATCGAACACGATGGGTCGCTCTGGTTGGCGCGGTCATTAGTTTTTTAGTGACGATTCCGCTCTACACTGGGTTCCAATTGCAGATTGGTACGTTCCAGTTTGAGGAAAGTGCATCATGGATCCCTGCGTTTAATATCTACTACCACTTAGGTGCTGACGGGTTTTCTGTACCCCTTATCTTATTGACCAGTTTTACCACGGTATTGGTGGTGATTGCAGCGTGGGAAGTGATTACCAAAAGCATTGCACAATATATGGCTGCGTTTTTAATCATGAGTGGCCTGATGATTGGCGTATTTAGTGCCTTAGATGCCATTTTGTATTATGTGTTCTGGGAAGCAATGCTGATCCCGATGTTCTTGGTGATTGGAATTTGGGGTGGCCCAAACCGCGTTTATGCCACCATCAAATTCTTCTTATACACGCTACTTGGTTCATTGTTGATGTTGGTTGCATTTATTTACCTGTACCATCAAACAGGTAGTTTTGCGCTTACAGATTACTATGCGTTGCCGATTAGCATGAGTGCGCAGATTTGGATTTTTATTGCCTTCTTTATGGCATTTGCTGTCAAAATCCCGATGTGGCCTGTGCATACATGGTTGCCGGATGCGCACGTTGAAGCGCCTACCGGTGGTTCGGTGGTACTTGCGGCCATCGCGCTAAAGTTGGGTGGATATAGCTTTTTACGATTTGCCATGCCGATTGCACCGGATGCGGCGCATTACTTTGCCAATACCATGGTCACACTGTCATTGATTGCGATTGTATATATTGCTTTGGTGGCATTGGTGCAAAAAGACATGAAAAAGCTGATTGCTTATTCCTCGATTTCACACATGGGGTTTGTCACACTAGGCTTCTTTATGTTTAGCCAGCTGGGGTTGGAGGGCGCAGTGGTGCAAATGATTTCCCACGGATTTATTTCCAGCGCCATGTTCTTATGTGTGGGGGTGCTGTATGACCGTATGCATAGCCGCCAAATTGCTGACTACGGCGGCGTAGTGAATACCATGCCGATCTTTGCTGCATTTGCCGTGTTATTTGCCATGGCCAATAGCGGGTTGCCAGGTACATCGGGCTTTGTGGGCGAGTTTATGGTAATTCTAGCTGCGGTTAAGTTTAACTTCTGGGTAGCTTTTTTAGCAGCGACCACTTTGATTTTTGGCGCGGCCTATACGTTATGGATGACCAAACGCGTATTCTATGGCGCAATCGCCAATACACATGTGGCCGAATTAACCGACATTAACGCAAGAGAATTTATAATTCTGGCAACGTTGGCATTGTTGGTCATTGGTTTTGGTGTGTACCCAGAGCCTATTACCGCATTATTACAAGCCACCAGTGCAGAATTTTTGACCCATATGCAAACCACTAAAATACCAATCATAAGCAGTGTGCCTGCAGCAAGTATCTAACGATGGAAACTTTTCAATACGATATTCTCAATGTGCTGCCTGAACTGACCGTGCTGTGCATGGCCATGTTTATTTTGCTGGTCGATTTATTTATTAAACCGCAAAACCGCTTTGTAATTTACAGCTTGGCACAATTTACCTTGTTTGCTGCAGCGGTATTTACGTTTCAAACCCACACATTGGGCGTGAGCTATGCGTTTAGCGGCATGTTTGTGGATGATAGTTTAGGCGATGTGCTCAAACTGATGACGTATCTCGGTAGCTCAATTATGTTGGTGTATACACGCCAATATCAAAAGCAGCGCAATATGTTCCGTGGTGAGTACTACGCCATGGTGCTATTTTCCATGCTGGGCATGATGATCATGATTTCCGGTCAGAATATGCTGACCATTTATATGGGCTTAGAGCTATTGTCTTTATGCTTGTATTCTTTGGTTGCGTTTGATCGAGATAACCCACGCGCCTCTGAAGCTGCCATGAAGTATTTTGTATTGGGTGCGCTCGCTTCCGGCATGCTGCTGTATGGTATGAGTATGATTTACGGCATGACCGGCAGCCTGAATATTTCAGAAATCGCAGTGGAGATATCGAATATTGGGCAACATAATCCTGTGCTGATTATGGGCTTGGTCTTTGTAGTGGCTGGGTTGGCGTTCAAGTTTGGTGCCGTGCCGTTCCAAATGTGGGTGCCAGATGTCTATCAAGGCGCTCCGACCTCTATTACCTTATTAATTGGCTCTGTCCCTAAGTTTGCGGCATTTGCCATCACTATTCGTTTGCTGGCACAGGGCCTGTACCCGTTAGCGGCAGACTGGCAAGACATGTTACTTATCATGGCGTTGCTGTCTATCATCATTGGCAATTTAAGCGCGATAGCACAAACAAATCTGAAACGAATGTTGGCATACTCCACCATCTCGCACATTGGCTTCCTGTTGTTCGGATTAATGAGCGCAAATCTCAATGGCTTTGCTTCTAGCCTGTTTTATATCTCAGCGTATGTGTTAATGACATTGGCCGGTTTCGGCATGATCCTGTTGCTGTCTCGTAAAGGATTTGAAGCTGATAAGCTAGATGACCTTAAAGGCTTAAATCAACGCAGCCCTTGGGCCGCCTTTATGATGCTAATCACCATGTTTAGCATGGCAGGGATACCACCCACAATCGGTTTCTATGCAAAGTTTACCGTTCTGCAGGCCGCATGGCAGGCAGGCTTTACTTGGGCAGTGGTGTTGGCCGTATTGATGGCCGTGGTGGGTGCGTTTTACTACCTGCGCATCGTCAAGCTGATGTATTTTGATGCGCCAACCGACCTCAGTCCGATTCATGCACCTATCGATATGCAATTTGTATTGGGCATGAATGCGTTGGCATTGTTACTGATTGGATTGTTGCCACAAGTGCTGATGAATCTCTGTGGTTTATCCATCGTCACCAGTTTGCAGTAGCCACTCGCACTTCAAAGCTCTTATACCCTTATGACACAAATCACCATCCTTTTGCTTGCTTTTGTAGCTGCAAACTCACCTTGGTTTACCGATAAAGTCTTTTATCTAGCCCCACTCAAAGCTGGCCATAAGAGTTTGGCGTGGTGTCTACTTGAGCTGCTAGTGCTATATGTTGTGATAGGCGGCATTGCCAAGTATGCTGAGTATAAGACGTACGGGCAGGTGAACCCGCAGGCTTGGGAGTTTTACGCAGTGACATTTAGCCTGTTCCTTGTGTTTGCATTTCCTGGGTTTATTTATAAGATTCTGTGGAAAAAGCGTTAATGTCAGTGTGTAATTAAATGCAGCATGTGTAGCAAAGTAAATGAAGCTTAAAAGTTACCAGCAATAAAAAAGCCATGATTCACATGGCTTTTTTATTTGAATTACAACCTTACACGTTCAGAAACTTAGTCCTGATTCACTCCATATAAAGTTTCACCATCACCTAAGTTTGGACCACCGCAATTTCTAGGGTTGTTCAAGCAGTTCTTCACTACACGGCCAATCGTATTTTCATCCCAACCGTTCATCCAGTCAGCATGTAATGAGTAACCACCAGGATACGCTGTACTATAATTATCACTAGCTAAGCGGTATTTAGCGGCAGCATCCAAGTTGAAGAAGTCTGCATTGATGGTGATGTTCGGAATGGCCACAGGATGGCTAGCCGGACAAGAGTTTGCAGATTTGGTCACTTTGCCTGTCGCGTCTTCGCACTCGTCACCACAAGCATAAGCCATGTGAGATTTGTGGTCTGGACTGTCAAGGTTTTTACCATCCCAGCATTGCGGGAAACTCACAATCAAACGTAACATTTGATTTGCGCCGCCACAAGTGCCTTTGATATGACTACCTTGCCACATAATCCCCCAGTTGGCTGGGTTCATTACTTGGGTTTGGTCTTGGCAGTAGAAACCGCCTTGTGCATCGGCAACTGCTAATGGTTTAGCATTGCCAGCAATCATACGTAGTCCTGCTGGTGGTGCTTTGATATACGCACCGCTTTTATCATCAATGGCCTTGTAATACACCACAACCACGCTTGGTTTTGCTGGTGCGCCATTAGCGGTATTAATCAGGCTAGGCATCCAGTAACCAGAGCGATTCAAAATGCCGCCAGCACAAGTGGTGTTACCAGAGTTATGCAATGTTTCATTCGTGCTGTATGCATTTGCAGCTGTATTGCCAAAGAACGTGTGATGGTGTGTTGCATTCGGCACACCAGGATACACAATCGGGTCATCATTGCTCATATGTGAATATTCGCAACTCATACGGAATGCGCCAGCGTAAGGGAACGATTCAAGTTTTGGAATGGTTGCTGCTTTAAGCATTTTTGTTGAGAAACCAACCGCAGCTTTAGGTGCTAGCGCTGTATTCACTGCAGGCATTAAGTTTTGACCTTTAGGATCAAGTACTTTTTCCAGCAGTTTGTTGTCTACGTAGAAGCAACGATTATAGGCGCTAGATTTCGGGTCACCCATCACAGTTGCATTACAACCGATGCTGCCTGTTACATTTTCTTTGGTCGTCCATTTTGTAGCTACCCCAAACCACACTTTTGCAGTGACCCCTGCAGGGATTGTGCACTGCTCCATGTTGCCATTGCAAAATACTGCAACCTTAGGAGGTGCTAACAGTGTGGTGCTCGTAGTCGTAGAACCACCAGTAGTCGTAGAACCGCCAGTAGTCGTAGAACCGCCAGTAGTCGTAGAACCGCCAGTAGTCGTAGAGCCGCCAGTAGTCGTAGAACCACCAGTAGTCGTAGAACCACCAGTAGTCGTAGAACCACCAGTAGTCGTAGAGCCGCCAGTAGTCGTAGAGCCGCCAGTAGTCGTAGAGCCGCCAGTAGTCGTAGAACCACCAGTAGTCGTAGAGCCGCCAGTAGTCGTAGAACCACCAGTAGTCGTAGAACCACCAGTAGTCGTAGAGCCGCCAGTAGTCGTAGAGCCGCCAGTAGTCGTAGAGCCACCAGTAGTCGTAGAGCCGCCAGTAGTTGCCTTAGCCTTCCACCCTAACGTAGCTATTGCGACCCCATTAGGTGTTGATGTAGTCGTACTTGAAGCAATTGGTTTGAATGTGCTTGTATTTGTAGACGTAGTCGTACTTGTGGTCGTTGATGGACTGGCCGTCTGTGTAAGGTTTTTACTAACGGTGTTCCATATTATATTCAATCTAATGGGGCTATTATCAATCTTCCCTGCTTTAAGCTCTGCTGGATTTGCACAGAGATTGCCATCCTTAATAATATTTAACAAAATCTTTTCAGAGCGTTTGTTAGTGATTGCTGCCGGGGGCACATCCGAATACTGCATGACGCCTTTGCTATCGCGCCAACGGTAAACATCTGCTAATAAATTACTGCTAGAACCTAATAATGCAAGCAGAAGCAAGGAGCTGAGCCCTGTTCTGGTGGATTGGGTTATATTCATTTGGGTAACTCCAACTTCTTTAATTCTTACTACTAATGACCCTTGTTTCTTTGAATATATTTTATATGTATGTACGGGAGGTACTATTAATACTATTTTGTTATGATTAACATTCTATATAATGATGCGAATCTGTCAAGACATAAATTGCATTTTTTCTTAAAAAATTGTTACGAAATATTACAAATAATTAATAAGTTACGTTATCTTTCTAATAATCTCAATTAAGTTTCTATCGTTTTGTTAGTCATCCATTTTAACCTGTTGTTTTTTATAAAGTTACCGCATGCAATCGCAATCATTCAAGCATAGAGTTATTCGTTCAAGTCTGTGGATTTTTAGTGGTAACGCGCTCACACAAGTCATCCGGTTCGTCAGTAACTTGATTATGACAAGGTTGTTAGCGCCAGAAATGTTTGGCCTGATGGCGTTGGCAGGCGTGTTTATTTTCGGTTTGAATTTATTGTCTGATATTGGGCTCAGACAAATTTTAATTCAGAACAAGCGTTCAGACGAGCGGTTTGTGAACACTGTGTGGACCATTCAAGTCGTCAGGGGTTGGATGATTTGGTTATTGTCTGTAGTGGTGGCCGTTGTGTTTTACTTGCTTGCTTACGAACAGATGTTGCCAGCCAATAGCGTATATATAGACCCGGCATTTCCTTACATCATTGCCATCATCGGCATTAATTCGGTCATTTCCGGATACGAGTCTACCAAGTTGGTATTTGGTAATCGAAATTTAAACCTCAAAATCAATGTGACGATTTCACTCATTAGCCAAGTCATCGGATTTTTTGCTATGATGATTTGGGCTTACTTTAGGCCGGATGTCTGGGCGTTAGTAGCTGGATCGATCGTTGCAACGCTTTCTCAAACCATCGCGAGCTATCTGATGATTGAAGGCAAAGGCAACCGGTTTTGCTGGGACAAAACGATCATGGACGACATTTTCCACTTTGGGAAATGGATTTTTATATCCTCCATCATGGGTTTTTTGGTGATGAGTAGCGATAAGCTGATGTTAGGCGGCTTAGTAGATGCAGCTTCTTTAGGTTATTTCGCCATTGCTGGATTGTTAGTCGGTGCCGTAGTGCAGTTGATTGGTAGCTTAATTCACTCCGTTGGCTTTCCCGCCTTGAGTGAGACTTTTCGTGACAACCCTAGTGCGTTGAAATCGGTTTTTTATAAATTAAGACTGCCGTTTGACTTGATTTTAATGTTTAGTTGCAGCTTTTTGTTTGTGACGGCAGATACGATCGTGACAATTCTTTATGATGATCGCTACCATTCTGTAGGGTGGATATTACAGATCATGGCCATCAGTTTGTTTGAAGTACGTTATCGCTTGGCAGGGGAGTGTTTCTTGGCCATGGGTAAACCAAAGTTACAAAGTAGCCTGATATTCGTCAATTTGGTCTGCCTGTATGTCATGGGTATTAGCATGTACCATTTATATGGGTTTAAAGGTGCGGTATGGGCTATTGCGTGCAGTGCCTTGTCCACCATTCCGTTAATTTTATTCTACCTAAAACGGTTTGGCATTTTGGATTGGAAAAAAGAGCTGATGGTGTTGCCTGTATTGGTGGTGGGCTATGCTGCTGGCTTGGTGGCTAACTATCTCTTCGATAAGCTTTTTTGAGGATGTATACGCGATTAGTTGTATCGCAATAGTGTGAATATATAAGGAGTGTATAAATGCGTTTAGATGACCAACAAGAAAGTAGTAATGTTGAAGATCGGCGTGGCGGTGGCGGTGGTATCGGCGGTAAAGGCATTGGTGTCGGTACGATAGTACTTGCTTTGGTGGCTATGTATTTTGGCGTAGATCCTTCGGTCGTCTTGAATATTGGGCAAGGGTTGCAGCAAACGGAGACATCTGAAGCGCAGCCTATTCCTAAGGATGACCCGATGGCAATCTTTGTGGCCAAAGTATTGGGGAGTACCGAGCAAACGTGGGATAAGGTATTTCAGCAATCTGGCCAGCAATACCCAGCGCCTAAACTGGTTTTGTTTACAGGGCAGACTAGTACTGCCTGTGGTGCAGGGCAGGCGGCAATGGGGCCATTTTACTGTCCTGCCGATCAAAAAGTGTATATCGATTTAAGTTTTTATCAAGAAATGAAAAACCGTTTTCATGCGCCAGGCGACTTTGCGCAAGCCTATGTGATTGCGCATGAAGTGGGGCACCATATCCAAAACCTCATGGGCACTTCCGAGCAAGTGCAACGCGCGCGTCAGTCAGCTCGGAGTGAAGCGGAGGCCAATCAATATTCCGTGCGTTTGGAATTGCAGGCAGATTGTTATGCTGGCGTTTGGGCTAATCATGCCGATGGCGAGAACCGTATTTTAGAGGCTGGCGATGTGGAAGAAGCCATGACTGCTGCGGCAGCCATTGGCGATGACGCCTTGCAAAAACAAGCACAAGGCTATGCCGTGCCAGATAGCTTCACCCACGGCACTTCTCAACAGCGTATGCATTGGTTTAATCAAGGTTTGTCTACTGGCGATATGCGCCAATGTGACACGTTTAAAGCGGCATCGATTTAAATGGCGGTGAACAAGGTAAATTTGGAAGAGCACACGATTCGCTCTGAGGTGATTGCCTCGGGCGGTATGCTCACAGTCAAACGCGATCAGGTGCGATTGCCGAACGGGCATCATAGTCAGCGCGAGTTTGTGCTGCACCCTGGCGCGGTAGTGGTGGTGCCGCTATTAGACAATGGCAATATTATTTTCGAACGGCAATTTCGATACCCGCTACATCAAGTGTTTATTGAGTTGCCGGCGGGTAAAATTGATCCAAATGAAGCAATCTTAACGACAGGACAGCGCGAGCTGCTGGAAGAAACTGGTTACACGGCTGCACAGTGGGTAAAGCTTGGTTTGCAGCATCCATGTATCGGTTACTCTAATGAAGTGATTCATATGTATTTAGCGCGGGGTCTCACGCTTGGCGAGCATCAGCGCGATATTGATGAGGCGCTGGAAGTGTTTGAGATGAGTTTGTCGCAGTGTATGCAGATGATTCTGGATGGCGAGATTACCGATGGTAAAACCATCGTGGCTATGTTGTTTGCAGAGAAATATTTAACACAACATGGCTAAGATATTGTTGGTAGGCTGCGGTGACTTGGGCGCTGAAATCGCGGTGCGATTACATGCATCTGGCCACGAAGTGGTTGGTGTGCGTAAAAGTACGCGCACATTGCCATTGGGCATGCATACGATTCAGGCCGATGTGACCGAGCAGGGCACGCTTGCGCCGTTAACTGCAGAGGTGATTGTGTATTGTGTAGCTGCCAGTGCGCCAACGGATGAAAACTATCATCGGCACTATGTGCAGGGCTTGCGTAATGTATTGCAATCACAGTCTGGCCCACAATTAAAACATGTATTTTTTGTCTCCAGTACCCGTGTTTACGGGCAGCATGCAGACGCGCTACTAGATGAAGCGACACCAGCGATTGCGACAGACTTTGGTGGTGAGCGACTGTTGGAAGCAGAACAGCTACTGTCAGCTTTGCCTTGTTCAAGCACGGTATTGCGATTGTCTGGAATTTATGGGCCGGGACGCTTATATTTGGTCAATCTGGCAAAAGATCAAACAAGATGGCCAGCCGAGAACCAATGGACGAATCGTATTCATCGGGATGATGCAGCAGCGTTTGCAGCTTTTTTAGTTGGGCAAGTGTTAGGTAATCAATCTATACACCCGTTGTACATCGTGACGGATGATTTGCCCGTAGCGCAATATGAAGTCCTGACTTGGTTGGCAACCAACATGGGTGGTAATGTAAAGAATGTGCGTATTCCGCCCGTAACACAAGGTAAGCGCTTATCCAATGAGCGGCTACGAGACACCGGTTTTGTGCTGAGTTATCCAAGCTATCAGCACGGTTATTCAACACTTATTTAACTATACTCTAGTCAATGCGACATCTATTTATCATCACTGTCTTGAGTCTATGTGTAACTGTTGCGCAGGCAGACACACAACAAACTTTTACGGAGTGGCTGCAAGAGCTAAAGGCGGATGCAGTGCGTGAGGGCATCTCTAAAAAAACCGTGGATGCCACTTTTAAGCATGCCAAACTGTTGCCACGTGTCATTCAATTGGATCGTTCTCAACCTGAATTTATCTCTACCTTTTTGGATTATTTAAATCGCCGCGTGAACACAAGTTTGGTTGAGCGCGGACGTTATTTATTGACCCAGCATCAACCGTTATTGGCAGAAGTGGAGTCCAGCTATGGCGTACCTAAGCAAGTGCTCGTTGCGTTTTGGGGCATGGAAACACACTATGGCAAGATGCAAGGTGATTTTGATTTGGCCTCTGCTTTAATGACATTGGCGTATGAAGGGCGGCGTGCAGTGTTTTTTCGTAACGAGCTATTCAATTTAATGCGCATAGCTGATGCGCGTCATGCGTCAACATCTGTGCGTATTCAAGGTTCGTGGGCTGGCGCGATGGGGCATATGCAGTTTATGCCCTCTACGTTGATTGCACATGGCGTGGACGCGAATCACGATGGTCGCGTGGATATTTGGCAATCGTTACCAGATGCCATGTACTCCGCAGCCAATTATCTGGCCAAAGCGGGGTGGCGTGGTGATGAGCCTATTATGGTGCAAGTGGATCTGCCTGCCGATTTTGATTATCGGTTAGCAAAGCTTAACTACCGCCAGCATGTGGACGCTTGGAAAGCGTTAGGCGTATACGTGCCTGCGCATATTCGTAATCTTGAAAATGCGGCCATCTTATTACCGCAAGGCTGGCGTGGTCCGGCATTGATGGTATTCAGCAATTTTGATGTGGTGATGGACTGGAACCGTTCCGTGAACTATGCGTTGGCAGTTGCCTATTTGTCAGAGCAGTTGGTGGGGGTGGCCGATATTGCGGTGGAAGATGATGTTGAGTTGGGTGCGTTAAGTTTTAACGAAATGTGGGCATTGCAAGGCAAATTGAATGAACTGGGGTTTCCTAGTGGGCCGCCAGATGGTTTCCCCGGTTTAAAAACGCAAGAGGCCATTCGCATGTATCAATCCGCACATGGCTTACCTCAAGATGGTTATGCTAGCCCCAGTTTGTATGTGCGTCTAATCGAGTCATTAAAGTAATTGTGGTTCGCGTGTTCTAAACCAACCAGTTAAGCTTAGGCGTTCACGATGCGCAGGCAGCACTTCATGCCAAAAATCAGCCGATAAAAATAACACCAGTCGCCCGCCAATTGGCAAAATATCTATCCACTCTTCATTATCAAGGTGCAGTCTTAATTCGCCGCCATGCTTAGGCTGCCAGTCTTGATTTAAATATAAGATAGAACTGATTTTGCGGGTGTTGAGCTGTGCAGAGCCACCCGCATTAAATTGATCAAGATGCTTTTGGTACACAGCGCCAACTGGATAAATGGCCAAATGCGTTTCTAATGACGCCAACCCTATAAATAGCTGTTGGTTGAGCAGCTGTTTTAAATGCTGCATATGCACAAAATATTGCTGAATGGCAATATCTGGGCTATTTTCATCTAACCAACAAATATGGTCGCCTCTGATATGTTGGCGTGTTTCCGCTTGTTTTCCTGTGCGTGCATGCGCCATTTCTTGATTGGATAGCTTAGTTCGAGCTACTTCTGCTAACGCAAAAATGGTGTGCGCAGGTAGATAATCGTCAATAACGACATAGCCTTGTTCTGCTAATGTAGTGACAATCTTGTCGTCATCTGTCGTTGAAAGTATTTTCGTCTGCATTGCAAAATTATAGCAGGCTGGGTTTGCGCCAACGTGCATAATCGGCTAGAATTCGCACCTCTTAAGCAATTAAGAATTTAGTCTAGTATTAGGCGGTTAGCTCAGTTGGTTAGAGCGCTTGGTCGACATCCAAGAGGTCAGCAGTTCGAATCTGCTACTGCCTACCAAATTAACTTATAAAAGCCGTTATAATTAACGGCTTTTATTGTTTTTGCTTTTTATTCAGATAGATTTCGGACGTGTTATGCCTAATATTCGATTGCCAGATGGTTCTGTAAGACAGTTTGATCAGCCTGTAACGGTCGCTGAAGTCGCCATGAATATTGGTGCGGGTTTGGCCAAAGCAGCACTTGCTGGCAAAGTGGGTGAGAAAGTAGTCGATACCAGCTATCTGATTGAGCAAGATGTTGATTTGGCCATCATTACAGACAAAAATCCTGAAGGCTTGGAAGTCATTCGGCACTCAACTGCGCATTTATTGGCTTACGCAGTTAAAGAGCTGTTTCCAGATGCGCAAGTGACGATTGGGCCGGTGATTGACAATGGCTTCTATTATGATTTCAGCTATAAGCGTCCGTTTACGCCGGAAGACTTAGTGGCAATCGAAAAGAAAATGGTAGAGCTGGCGAAAAAAGACGAGCCAGTCACACGTAAAGTGCTGCCGCGTGACGAGGCCGTTGCCTACTTTAAATCGATTGGTGAGCATTACAAAGCAGAGATTATTGCTTCTATCCCTGCGGGTGAAGATGTCTCCTTATATTCTGAAGGTGGCTTTACCGATTTATGCCGCGGCCCGCATGTGCCCAATACTGGTAAGTTAAAAGCGTTTAAGCTGATGAAGTTGGCCGGCGCCTATTGGCGTGGTGATAGCAATAACGAAATGCTGCAACGTGTGTACGGCACAGCTTGGCGCAACAAGGAAGAGTTGGATGCGTACCTGTTCCAATTGGAGGAAGCAGAAAAGCGCGATCACCGTAAACTCGGTAAGCAACTCGATTACTTTCATATGCAAGACGATGCGCCAGGCATGGTGTTCTGGCATCCGCGTGGCTGGAGTATTTGGCAGGAAGTCGAACAATACATGCGTGACATGTTTCGTAGTCATGACTACCAAGAGGTGCGTACGCCTACTGTGATGGATCGCACCCTGTGGGAAAAGTCCGGTCACTGGCAGAATTACCGCGACAATATGTTTGTGACGTCATCAGAAAGTCGCGATTATGCGGTCAAGCCGATGAACTGCCCTGGCCATATTCAAATTTTTAATAGCAGCTTACATAGCTATCGTGATTTGCCTTTGCGCTTGGCAGAGTTTGGTTCATGTCACCGTAATGAGCCATCAGGTTCGTTACACGGCTTGATGCGCGTGCGTGGTTTTACACAAGATGATGCGCACATTTTCTGTACCGAAGAGCAAGTGGAATCTGAGGTCGCGAGCTTTATCAAAATGCTATATCAGGTGTATAACGATTTTGGCTTCAAAGATGTGTTGGTCAAGTTATCTACGCGTCCAGAAAAACGCATCGGAACCGATGAGGAATGGGATAGGGCAGAAACTTCGCTTGCTAACGCGCTTAAAATCAATGGCTTAGAGTTTGAGTATCAGCCAGGTGAAGGTGCCTTCTATGGTCCAAAAATCGAATTTACACTGAAAGACTCACTGGGTCGCCTGTGGCAATGCGGCACGATTCAATTAGACCCGAACTTACCAGAGCGTTTAGGTGCTGAATACGTGGCGGAAGACAATACACGCAAGCGCCCAATTATGTTACACCGCGCAATTGTTGGCTCTATGGAGCGTTTCTTAGGTATCTTGATCGAAAACTATGCGGGTGCAATGCCAACTTGGTTGGCGCCAGTGCAGGCCATGGTACTCAATATTTCAGATGGTCAAGCCGATTATATTCGCCAAGTAGTTGAAATCTTAAAGAAAAATGGCATTCGATGCGATTTTGACTTGAGAAATGAGAAGATTACCTATAAAATACGCGAACATAGTTTGCAAAAGATGCCTTACTTGCTTGTAGCGGGTGAGCGTGAAATGCAAAATGGTCATGTAGCCGTGAGAACCAGAAAAGGTGAAGACTTGGGTTCAATGTCTCTGGAAGCGTTTATTGAACGCATCAAGACAGAGATAGCAGCCAAGGTTTAAATTGTCTGGAACACGGCTTAATTTATTTGTTTAGGGGATAGTTATAGCTCAGGATAAAGAAACGCGCATTAACGGTGATATTACAGCGCCCGAAATACGTTTGATTGGTGTGGATGGTGAACCACTTGGTATTGTGAGCTTGAGAGAAGCTTTTGCCAAGGCAGAAGAGGCGGATATTGATTTGGTTGAAATTGCACCGAACGCTTCGCCACCTGTATGTAGGTTGATGGATTACGGCAAGTTTAAATATGCCGAAAGCAAACGCCAGCATGAGCAAAAACTAAAGCAAAAACAAGTACAAATTAAAGAAGTGAAGTTTCGTCCAGGTACTGACGATGGTGACTACAACATCAAAGTACGTAATATCATCCGCTTTTTGGGAGAGGGCGATAAAGCAAAGATTACATTGCGTTTTAGAGGTCGCGAGATTACGCACCAAGAGTTTGGTCTGGCGCTATTAAAACGTGTTGAGGCAGATTTACAGGAGCATGCGGTAGTAGAGCAGTTTCCGAAAATGGAAGGCCGTCAAATGGTGATGGTATTGGCTCCGGCGAAAAAATTACCTGTAAAAAAATCGGACAAAGCCGAATAAGTAACAAACAAGTTTTTTATGAGTGATACGGCGAAAAGGCATGCCCAAGCACTCTTTATTCAACTCTCAAGGAGAAAAAAATGCCAAAGATGAAAACCAAGAGCAGCGCCAAAAAGCGCTTTAAGTTCTTAGGGAACGGTAAAGTAAAACGTACTCACTCCCACCTACGTCATATTTTGACGAAAAAAACGACGAAGCAAAAACGTAAATTACGTGGCACTTCTATCATCTCAGCAACTGACGTCAAACGCGTTCGCGCAATGATGCCAACACAATAAGGAGACTGATATGCCTAGAGTAAAACGTGGTGTCATCGCTCGCGCAAGACATAAAAAAGTATTAAAAGCAGCCAAAGGCTATCGTGGCCGCCGTAAAAACGTATACCGTATTGCTAAGCAAGCGGTAATGAAAGCTGGCCAATATGCTTACCGTGACCGTCGTCAGAAAAAACGTCAATTCCGTACATTGTGGATTGCGCGTATCAACGCAGGTGCACGTGAGTTAGGTTTAACTTACAGCCGCTTCATGAATGGCTTGAAAAAGGCTTCTATTGAGGTGGATCGTAAAGTACTCGCTGACTTAGCTGTATTTGATAAGGCTGCATTTGCAAAGTTTGTTGAATTGGCAAAAACTGGTTTAAGCGCCTAAACAAACCAATTAAAAAAAGAGGCTGCGGCCTCTTTTTTTATTCATGCAAAGATTAAGTGCTATAGCATGAATTTTTTTGACCGATAAATTTTTTGATTGAGTGCAAACGCAAACATGTCAGATTTAAATCATCTAATCGCAGAAGCGCAAACAGATTTTATTGCATGTGATGCATTACCTGCGCTTGAGAATGCAAAAGCAAAGTATTTAGGTAAAACAGGGTTGCTCACAGATGCGCTCAAGGGCCTAGGCAAATTGAGCGCTGAAGAGCGTCCAGCGGCTGGAGCTGCAATCAATGTAGTCAAACAAGCCATTGAACAAGCGCTGAATGCACGTAGAGAAGCGATTCTTGAAGCTGCGCAAGCGCAACAATTGGCCAGTGAATCATTGGACATTACCTTGCCGGCACGCACACAATCGCGTGGTGGATTGCATCCAGTTACCTTAACGTTACAACGTATTGAGCAGTTGTTTCATTCCATTGGGTTTGATGTCGCAAATGGTCCGGAAATCGAAACTGACTTTTACAACTTTACCGCACTGAATATTCCGGAAAATCATCCTGCGCGCGCCATGCACGACACTTTTTATGTGGATGAATCGCATGTATTGCGTACGCACACCTCACCCGTGCAAGTACATTACATGCAAAACAAACAGCCTCCGTTGAAAATCATTGCGCCGGGACGTGTATATCGTGTGGATTCCGATGCTACGCACTCACCGATGTTTCACCAAGTAGAAGGCTTGTGGGTGGATGAACATATCAGCTTTGCCAATTTAAAAGGTGTGGTGCAGGATTTCCTGCAAAAATTCTTTGAGCGCGATGATTTGACCGTGCGTTTCAGGCCTTCTTTTTTCCCATTCACAGAACCTTCTGCGGAGATGGACATGAGTTGGAATGGCGGCTGGTTGGAAATTGGCGGCTGTGGCATGGTGCACCCGGAAGTATTCAAGCATGTGAATATTGATAGTGAGCAATACCGTGGCTTTGCATTTGGCTTAGGCGTAGAACGCTTAGCTATGCTGCGTTACGGTGTCAACGATCTGCGTCACTTTTTTAACAACGATTTGCGCTTTTTGCAGCAATTTATTAAGTAAAGTTTCTTATGCAATTTTCAGAAAATTGGTTACGTACATTTGTTAATCCAGAGATGGATACGCAAGCATTAAGCCATGCGCTGACGATGACTGGGCTTGAGGTAGAAGAGCTCACCCCTGTTGCGCCTGCTTTTGAGAAAATTGTGGTGGGTGAGATTGTGTCTGCCGTTAAACATCCCGATGCGGATCGTTTACAAGTGTGTCAGGTAAAAATTGGCCAAGAAACGTTACAAATTGTCTGCGGTGCAGCTAATGCGCGTGTTGGCCTCAAAGCGCCTTGTGCATTGGTGGGTGCGGAATTACCTGGTATTTCCATCAAGCAAGCTAAAGTGCGCGGTGTGGAATCATCTGGCATGATGTGTTCATCCAAAGAGTTAGGCTTGGCAGCAGAAGCAACAGGGTTGTTAGAATTGCCTGCCGATGCGCCAGTAGGTCAGGATATTCGTGATTATTTGGATTTGAACGACACGCTCTTTACATTGAAGCTGACACCTAATCGTGCAGATTGTTTGAGTATTCTGGGTATTGCACGAGATGTAGTGGCCATGACGGGCGCGCCATTAAGTGTCCCGACTACTCAACCCCCAGCAATCACCACAGACAAAAGTATTTCAGTACAAGTACAGGCAACCGAGGCATGTCCGGCTTATTTTGGACGTGTCATCACCGGTGTTAATGCACAAGCACAATCTCCAGATTGGGTGGTGCGTCGCTTGGAGCGTAGCGGTATCCGTAGCATCAGCGCTTTAGTCGATATCACTAATTATGTGTTGTTAGAGCTGGGGCAACCCATGCACGCGTTTGATTTGGACAAGTTGCAAGGCAATGTGAATGTACGTTTGGCAAAAGCGGGTGAGTCATTACAACTATTAAATGGCAATACTGTGCAATTGGCTGCGGATGATTTAGTGATTGCTGACAATAGCGGTGCGATTGCACTGGCTGGTATTATGGGCGGCGAGCCTACCTCAGTGACAGATGTCACCACAGCTGTCTTTTTAGAAAGTGCTTTCTTTTCACCAGATGCAAGCGCTGGCAAAGCCCGCCGCATTGGGCTGAGCACGGATTCATCTTATCGCTTTGAGCGCGGTGTGGATTTTGGTAATACAGCCAACGCATTGGCACGCGCTACGGATTTGGTACTTTCTATATGTGGCGGTCAAGCTGGTCCAATCACGCAATCGGTTGCAACACTGCCAGTACGTAAGCAAGTCACATTACGTTATGACCGTATACAATCCGTATTAGGCATTGATATTCCCTATGCAACGGTAGGTAAGTTGCTAACGCAATTAGGCTTCACATTTACCGAGCAAGACCATGTGTTTTTAGTGCAAGCGCCAAGCTATCGCTTTGATATCGCACGCGAAGAAGACTTGATAGAAGAAATTGCCCGTTTATACGGCTACGACAAAATACCGGCCATCACGCCACATGCCAATTTGGCGATGCTCGAGCAATCTGAAAGTCGCTTAAATGTGGCTAGTTTGCGTGATGCAATGCAATCGCAAGGCTACCAAGAAGTGGTCACCTATAGCTTTGTGGATGAGGCTTGGGAGCGTGATTTGCTCGGAAATGCGTCGCCAATCCCGTTGAAAAATCCGATTGCTAGTAATATGAGTGTGATGCGCAGTGGTTTGTGGGGCGGTTTGCTAGATGTATTGAGTTATAACCTGAATCGCAAACAAGACCGTGCTTTGTTGTTTGAAGTGGGTAGTAGCTACCACACGGCTGCACAGGGCTATGCTGAACAGCAGAAACTCGCTGGTTTATTTTATGGCGACTTTCAGCCTGAGCAATGGGCATCCGATAAGCGCGAAGTAGACTTCTATGACGTAAAAGCCACGGTAGACGCACTGACTAAGCAGCAAGCAGAGTATCGCGTAGAGACACACACTGCGCTACATCCGGGACAAACTGCGCGTGTTTATATCAATGGGAAAGCGCAAGGTTGGTTTGGTAAACTGCATCCCAAATGGCAGCAAGATTACAATTTCCCTAAAGCAACGTTCTTGTTTGAGCTGAATGTGGACGCGTTATTACATGCTTCTGTCCCGCAATACCAAGAAGTCTCTAAGTTTTTAGGGGTGAGACGTGATATTGCGGTGATCGTGAATGCTAATGTGCAAGTGCAAGCCATTATCGATGCAGTGAAAATGGCACAAATTCCATTGTTGCAACAGATACAATTGTTTGATGTTTACCAAGGAAAAGGTATCGCTGAAAACAAAAAAAGCCTTGCATTTCTTGTACTTATACAAGATACTCATAAAACTTTGGTCGACACCGAAGCCGAAGCCGCAATGGCTGAGTTGTTAAAAATACTCGAAAATCAATTTGGTGCCGAGTTACGTAATTAAGTACCGACTGTCCATCAAGAATTAAGTAAAAAGTAGTTAGGGGAGTTCATGACATTAACTAAAGCAGATTTAGCCGATTTGTTGTTTGAGCAAGTTGGGCTCAACAAACGTGAAGCTAAAGACATGGTAGAAGCGTTTTTTGAAGAAGTACGTACCGCGTTAGAAGCAGGCGATAGTGTGAAATTATCTGGTTTTGGTAACTTTGAGTTACGTAAAAAATCAGAACGTCCAGGTCGTAACCCAAAAACGGGTGAAGAAATCCCGATTACTGCAAGACGTGTAGTTACCTTTCACGCAAGCCAAAAGTTAAAAACTAAAGTAGAAGAGCATTACGCGAATCAATAACTTAAAAGTGAGTAAACATGGTTGAAGAGTCTCCCAAAGTACAATTGCCACCTATCCCAGCCAAGCGTTATTTTACGATTGGTGAAGTGAGTGAGTTATGTGGTGTCAAACCACATGTGCTTCGTTATTGGGAACAAGAATTCACACAGTTAAAACCTGTGAAACGTCGTGGTAATCGTCGTTATTACCAACATCACGAAGTGTTGCTCATCCGTAAGATTCGTGAGCTGTTATATGAGCAAGGCTTTACCATCAGTGGCGCACGCAATCGTTTAGATGGGCAAGAGTCTACTGAAGCAGCGCCAGTCGCTGCTCCGGTAGTGGCGATAGCCCAATCTATGGCTGCGCCATTTGCTGACGCTGTTGATTTGACGCAGGTGCGTGCGCAGATTCGCCAAGTTATACAGTTGCTGCGCGCCTGATTTCTATTCCCCTTTTTGTTAAAATTATTGATTCTACATTCGGCGTATGGCTATTTTGATTTATAATGCCTGCACTGAAGTTTCAGTAAGGATCGGGGCGTAGCGCAGCCTGGTAGCGTACTTGCATGGGGTGCAAGGGGTCGTGTGTTCGAATCACACCGTCCCGACCAATAGAAACAAATAGACAGGCCACTCACTGAGTGGTTTTTTTATTTTAGGGGTGCTCATAGGGGTGCTTGAATCAAAGCGTAACATCTAATTCGAATCCAAAATCACCACTCTCCGCCCTACTTCTAAAAGCAGTGAAAAGCAGCGTTTTTGCAACGCATAATTATTTCCACCAATGGCTTAAGTCGTGTTAAGGAGACAATGAGTGAGTGCGCAAACATTGCGACTGATACACAAGTCTGAGGTCTGTAATAAGGCAGGCCTAACCGAACGTTCTATAGCTAATTGATTAACGGAAGGCACTTTTAAAACCAGTAAATATCGATGTATGTAACCCTGCTTGGGTTGAGGCAGAGGTATATTTGTAGATTAATCAGCGTATTTCAGATAGAGACCATAATATTCTCCCAGAAGGCCGTACAGCTTTCTGACTATATGCGCAAAACTCCCAAAACAAACACATAATTTTAGCAATTTGAATTGCATGCATTGCATTTTGGCTGTCATGAGCCTAGTATCAGTAGCGCCTATATTCATTCTGCATACTTGATAATATCGGTCTAAATTTAATAACGAATAATAAAAACAGAAAGTTATCATGCTAACTAGAGTGCGTTACCCACATTGCCAGTCAACTCATCTCAAACATAGCACACCGCCAAGTCAGTTGTTTTATCATTTGGCTGATCTAAATTGAGTGCATCGGTACAAGTATTAGAATTAAAATATTCCGCGCTTGAAGCAGCAAATTTGGCGTTAGTTGCCGCAAATAAAGCACTCGCTCTTCAAAATGAAGAAAAAGAAAAGCGGGCGGCAGAACTTGCAATTGCAAATGGTGAGTTGGCTTATGAGAATTCAGAAAAGGAAAAGCGGGCGGCAGAGCTAGTGATAGCCAATACCGAGCTTGCGTACCAAAATCAAGAAAAAGAAAACCGCGCAGCCGAGCTGGTGATTGCAAACAAAGAGTTAGCTTTTCAGAACAAAGAAAAAAGTAAAAGAGCCGCTGAACTGATTGTTGCTAATAAGGAGCTGGCTTTCCAAAGTAAGGAAAAAAGCAAGCGTGCTGCAGAGCTAATAGAAGCGAACAAAGAGCTTGCGTTTCAAAATGATGAAAAGGAAAAACGTACGAGCGAGATGAATGAACTGGCGTTTTATGATCCGCTCACAAAGCTGCCTAATAGAAAACTACTCGTAGATCGTCTTCAGCAAGCCTTATCCACAAGCCTCCGAACTGGCCAAGAGGGCGCAGTGCTTTACCTAGACTTAGATAATTTCAAGACACTCAATGACACCATCGGGCATGATTCTGGCAATTTACTGCTTGAGCAAGTGGCCAAGCGTATAGCGGCATGCTTGCGCGCAGTTGACACGGTGGCACGCATAGGCGGCGATGACTTTGTCATCCTACTGCAAGCACTGAGTACGCGTAACCTTGAGGCAGCAGCCCAAGCGAGAGCGATATCCAATAAAATTCTCATTGAATTAAATAAGCCTTACCAGCTTGAGCAAAATCCGTATGTCTGTACTTCAAGTATTGGTGTGACGCTGTTTAACCGCAAAGAATCGATGGTTGAGGAGTTGTTGCAGCAGGCAAATATTGCGATGTATCAAGCCAAAAAAGAAGGGGGAGATACCATCCGCTTCTATGACCCGCACATGCAAGAAGTGATTAATGCGAGAGCTTTACTCGAAGAAGAACTGCAGGTAGCCATTAGAGAAGAGCAATTTAAACTGTTTTACCAAGTTCAGGTAGACGCATCAGGTAAAGCGGTGGGGGCAGAAGGCTTGATTCGATGGATACATCCTGAACGCGGATTGATTTCCCCCATCCACTTTATCCCCCTGAGTGAAGAAACTGGTTTGATATTGCCAATAGGCGATTGGGTAATCAATACTGCTTGTGCTCAGTTACGCGACTGGCAACAGCAACCTCACACGCGTGAGCTAGGTTTATCTATCAATGTCAGTGCCAAACAATTTGCGCAATCCTACTTTGTGGATCAAGTGAAGCTCGCTTTGCAACGCTTTAATGTAAACCCGACACTGCTTAAACTTGAGCTTACAGAGGGCTTGTTGTTGCATGATGTCGACCAAGCCATTGATACGATGAATACTTTATGCAAAGTAGGTGTGCGATTCTCTTTAGATGATTTTGGCACCGGTTATTCCTCTTTGCAATATCTTAAAAAGCTCCCGCTGGAACAAATCAAAATTGATCAGTCGTTTGTGCGGGATATCGCCAATGATGAAATAGATAAATCAATTGTACGTACGATTATTGCAATGGCTGAGACAATGGAGTTAAATGTAATTGCTGAAGGTGTGGAAACGGAAGGGCAACGGCAAATACTATTGAGGGAAGGTTGCTCAAATTATCAAGGCTATTTATTTGGTAAACCAGTCCCAATTGAAAGTTTTGAGCAAGCATTAGTCGGATAAAAGATACGATATCCTCAGCAAATCGTTTCATTGCCATATCGACATCCGTTTAGTTTGTTAAACTATAACGGTGATTTCCAATTTATATAAGCAATAAAACACACAAGCCAGCCATATGCTGGTTTTTTTGTATCTGTTTCTTTTATGTAAATATCCATGTTGTGTAAATATCCATATTGGCAATTGTGATTCGCCTGAACTTGATTTATATTCTATTGAACCGTTCATCTTAATGAACTACCCTCTGTTAATCGCTTAGTTTAGGAATCTCCATGCAAGTCAGTCTTGTCAGCACCACGCCTTTTCCAGACCAAAAACCGGGCACATCCGGTCTGCGTAAAAAAGTCAAAGTTTTCCAACAAGCGCATTATCTAGAAAATTTTGTACAAAGTATTTTTGATTCGCTAGACATCCCGACAGGTGCTGTGTTGACGCTGGGTGGTGATGGGCGCTATTACAATGCGCAAGCGATTCAAACCATTATTAAAATGGCCGCTGCTAATGGGTTCTCTAAGGTCTTGGTGGGTAGAGGCGGTATTTTATCTACACCTGCTGCGTCGCATGTGATTCGCAAATATCAAACATTAGGCGGCATTATTCTGTCTGCAAGTCATAACCCGGCTGGGCCAGACGATGATTTTGGCATTAAATACAATACGCCCAACGGCGGGCCTGCGCCTGAGAAAATCACAGAGGCTATTTTTACTATCTCAAAGGCCATCCTACAATATCAATTAGTCGATCTGCCATTAGTCGACCTGGATAAAATTGGGCTCACAGCATTTGATGGCTTTAGTGTTGAAGTGATTGACCCAGTACGTGATTACGCCGATTTAATGGAAAGCATGTTTGATTTTGCGGCAATACGCACATTGTTTGCCAATGGCTTCACCATGCAGTTTGATGCCATGCATGCAGTCACAGGGCCTTATGCACAGGAAATATTCGCACACAGATTAGGCGCACCTGACAGCAGCTTAATGAACTGTCAGGTCTCAGAAACGTTTGGTGGTGGTCACCCTGACCCAAATCTGACGTATGCCGAAGCGTTGGTTAAGATTGTCTATGGGGCCAATCCGCCCGATTTTGCGGCAGCATCCGATGGGGATGGTGATCGTAATATGATTTTAGGCAAAGGGTTCTTCGTCACCCCCTCTGATAGTTTGGCGATTATTGCAGCCAACGCGCATTTGATTCCCGCCTACAAAGCTGGTTTGGCGGGTGTTGCACGCTCTATGCCAACCAGTGGGGCGGTGGATCGCGTTGCCAAAAAAATGCATATCGCCTGTTATGAAACACCTACCGGTTGGAAGTTCTTTGGTAATTTAATGGATGCCGATAAGGTAACGCTATGCGGTGAAGAGAGTTTTGGTACCGGCTCTAATCATGTGCGCGAAAAAGATGGCTTATGGGCGGTGTTGTGCTGGCTGAATATTATTGCTGCGCGCAAACAAAGTGTAGAGGCGATAGTCAGAGCGCATTGGGCGGAATATGGCCGTAACGTGTATTCCCGCCATGATTATGAAGGCATTCCGACTGAACAAGCCAATGCAGTCATGGCACATTTGAAAGCGCAATTCGAGACATTGGTTGGTCAAACGTTTGGTCGCTATACTGTGGCTACTTGTGATGATTTTAGTTATCAAGATCCGGTCGATCATTCTGTCAGCCGGGGACAAGGCATACGCGTTTTATTCCAATGTGGCTCAAGAATCATATTCAGATTGTCCGGCACTGGCACAGAGGGCGCGACCATCCGCATCTATCTTGAGGCTTTTGAATCAGACACCAATCAGCATCATTTAGATGCACAGGTGGCGTTGGCGGAAATGATTCAGTTGGCATTGAAGCTGTCGCAGCTTGTGGAAAAAACTGGACGCTCAGCACCTACGGTGATTACTTAGTTGGCTGAAGAATAACAAGTGCATAAGGGGAAAATCATGAGATATGCATGCAAATGGCTGAGCCTATGGGCAGTAGTCGCAGTGACGGCTTGCGGTACCAATCCTGTCACCAAAAAAACCGAGTTTCAATTTGTGTCTCAAGCACAAGAGATCTCAATTGGTACGCAAAACTATTCACCTGCACGTCAATCGCAAGGGGGCGACTATGTGATTGATCCTGAGTTAACGGCTTACGTACAAGGGGTAGGTAAACGTCTGGCTGCTGTTTCGGATCGACCAGATTTGCCTTATGAATTCGTGGTATTGAATGACTCGATTCCGAATGCTTGGGCGATGCCTGGGGGCAAAATTGCTTTTAACCGTGGATTGTTATATGAGCTGAATAGCGAGGCGGAGTTGGCGGCAGTGATGGGGCATGAAATTGTGCATGCCGCAGCTCGGCATGGCGCTAAAAGCATGGAGCGCGGTATTTTATTACAAGGCGCTATGATTGCGGTGGGGATAGGCGCACAAAACACGAATTACTCTAATTTGATTGTAGGTGGGGCGCAGCTAGGCGCACAGCTGGCTACCAGTAAATATGGACGTGATGCAGAGTCAGAATCAGACTTGTATGGCATGCAATATATGAAAAAAGCAGGGTACGACCCTACTGCAGCGGTAACACTGCAGGAGACGTTTGTGCGTTTGAGCGAAGGTAAGAAAAGCGACTTTATTACAGGGTTATTTGCCAGCCATCCACCATCACAAGAACGTGTAGATGCCAACAAGGAAACACTGGCCAGAATTGGTGCCGGAGGTGATTGGGGTAAAGAGGCGTATGCGCAAAAAGTAGGTAAAGTAAAGGCCACACGCGCTGCTTATAAAGCTTATGACGATGCATTGGTTGCCCTTAAAAAAGGCGATACCGCAGCGGCCACTAAATTAGCGAATCAGGCAATTGCAGGCGAGCCTAGAGAGGCAAGATTTCAAGAGCTGTTGGGCGATATTGCGCTGACGCAGAAAAAGCCACAAGAAGCATTGGGCTACTATGATAAAGCCATAAAAATGCAGCCGGATTATTTTAAGCCGCATATCCAAAGCGGTATTGCTTTATTTAATATGGGTAAAAAAGCAGAAGCTGAACCATTTTTAAATCGTGCTAATGCGCTGCTTCCAACGGCGCCAGGGCATGATTTGCTTGGGCAAATTGCAGAAGGACGCGGGGAAACCGATGTGGCCCTCAAACACTACCAAACGGCAGCAGGCTCAGATTCGGATATAGGTAAAGACGCCAATGCGCGTGCGGTGCGTATTGATCTACCGCGTAATCCTGCTAAGTATATTCAGTCTGGCCCTGTGGCCGATAATAATGGTGCTGTGTATGCCGTAGTGCAAAATGCCACAGCGGTGCCAATTGGCAGGGTGCAAGTGCGCATGATTAAATATGATGCAAAAACAGGCAGGCCCGTCGCGCAAAGCAGACCGATGATTATTAATGGAGTTGCACCGGGTAAACGTAACCAGATTGCAGTAGGGGAAACGGTAAAAACACAGCAGGAGCTGCAGTTGTACAAAGTGGTGGTGGATGCGGCAGAGTTGGCGCAATAAATTGTAGCGTTATTCGCTAATCGATTAAGGCCAGCGATGCCGGCCTTAATACGAGAGAGTTACTTAATTAAGTGAATTGCTACGAGTATTAGTGACCGCCAAATACTTTAGCCACCCATTCCTGCGCATCCAATTGCTTGTCAGTCGACGTGTCCATTTTGTTGAAGATTGCACGGTGATGATTTAAGAACTCTTCACGTGTTACTAAGTGATCGGCATCGGTATCCATCATTTTCATCATTTTCATTGAACGCAGCTCTCGGGTGTAGCCGCCGGTAGCTAAATCAAGCTTGGTCTGTTTTGTCGTGCCAGCCCATTCTTTAGCGTCTAGTGAGTCATCTTGGTCTTTGTTCAATGCATCGAAAATACTGTTGTAATAAGCATCTGACTCAGCAATGGTGACCATATGGTTGCCATCTGCGTCCAGCATCTTCATCATTTCTAGCTTTTGCAGTTGGGTCGCATAACCGCCAGTACTTAGCATCGGTTCAGCTGCCATTAGTTGTGTAGTTGCGACCATTAGCATGGTTGCAACCAGTGTGGATAGTTTTAAATGTGTCTTCATGGTAAAGCTCCTCAAATATTAAAATGTGAATATTAAATGTGTAAGTGGCTAGCTAGCCACCATTAGTCACACCTTGTGAGGAATACTTACATAAAACACATCAGGAAAAAATATAGCTATAAAAAACAAAAACTTATATTTTTATTCAACTTGGCGAATCGTCATCTCGCCTTTAAATAAGCGCACGTCCATGCGCGCCAAAAAGCTCATGCCAAGTAAGACATCGCCTTCTAGGCCAGGGGCAATCATGGCAGATACGTTATTGGCTTCCACGCCGCCTAGCTTAACGGAAGAGAGGCGCACCATATAGCCCACTGTGGTGCCGTTGGCTGTATTGGTGCGGACTGCGGTGAGGCTTTTTAATTGAAGTTTGTCTGCTACTGCTTGTGAGATGGCGACACCGGTTGCGCCGGTATCGACTAGTACATCTACTTGTTCGCCATTAATCAATGCTTCGGCGCGGTAGTGGCCATCCAACCCTCTTTTGAGTACCACGGTGTGGTCATGCCCTAGGGCTTGTAAGGTATTGGGCTGCTGAATGCGGTCAACCAGATAGTACACGACACTCGCCAGCGCAACCCAGATACATACAATCACTAGGGTATGTCTAGACATGATTTAGAATGGAATGGCAACGTGCGGTGCAGCTTCCCAAATGATCTCTTTAAACTGTGCCTGTATGCGTTTGAGTGCTGCTTCACTATCGGCCTCAAAGCGCAATACAATCACAGGCGTGGTGTTAGATGGGCGCATTAAACCAAAGCCGTCTGGGTATTCCACACGCAGGCCATCAATCGTAATCACTTCATTTGCGCCTTGAAAATTAGCCGTTTTCTGTAGGGTATGAATCAAGGCATGTGGTTCGCCTTCGTTCATATGGATATGCTGTTCCGGCGTGCTGACGCTATCCGGTAGTTTATTCAGAATCTCTGATGGGTTGGGGAAGCGGCTCAGAATTTCTAGCAAGCGTGCGCCAGAGTAGAGGCCATCATCAAAGCCATACCAGCGTTTTTTGCCTTGTTTATGGTCATTAAAAAATACGTGGCCGCTCATTTCACCGGCAAGTGCGGCGTCGATTTCTTTAATCTTGGATTTGACGAGTGAGTGTCCGGTTTTCCACATCACCGCTTGCCCGCCTTTTTCTTGAATCCATGGCGTTAAGTTACGGGTCGATTTCACATCAAAGATGATGCTGGCATTGGGGTTGTTAGCTAATACATCCTCTGCAAACAGCATCAGCTGGCGATCTGGGTAAATGATTTTGCCATCTTTTGTCACCACGCCTAAACGGTCGCCATCGCCATCAAATGCTAAGCCAATTTCAGCGCGGCTGGTTTTCAGCGCATTGATTAAATCCTCTAGGTTTTCGGGCACAGAAGGGTCTGGGTGATGATTAGGGAAATGGCCATCCACCTCGCAGAATAATTCATCTACGCTGCAACCAATGGCGTTATAAAGTGATTTTGCAAATGCACCGGCCACACCGTTGCCGCAATCCACCGCAATTTTCAGTGGGCGCGTCAGATTGATATCGGCCTTAATGGTTTGGATGTAGTCATCTGCGATGCTGTATTTACGCTCTAAGCCTTCACCATAGGTCAGTTGATTGTTTTCAATGCGTGCTTTTAGTCCTTGAATCGCTTCGTTAGAAAGCGTTTCTCCTGCCAGCACCATTTTTAAGCCATTGTAATCAGGCGGGTTGTGGCTGCCAGTCACCATGACACCACATTGCGTGTTAAGAAAGTGTGCAGCAAAGTACACCATGGGGGTGGCGACCATACCTAAATTCACCACATCGATACCCGCTTTACGAATGCCGACGGATAATGCGTCCGCCAATTCCGGACCAGATAAACGGCCATCATAGCCAATGCAAATCTCTGATTGGCCGCGGTGCTTGGCTTCGGAACCTAGGGCATGGCCGATGCGCTCGACGATTTCCGGCGTAAGCGTTTTGCCGACGATGCCGCGAATGTCATAGGCCTTGAAAATTTCTTTAGGTAAATTGATAGTTGAATGCATAGTAAATAATCACAAAATAAGTAATATGGTGCGCAAGTTGGTCAAATCCTAAAAGAATCCAGAACCAATTGCTGTTATCGGGGCGCAGGCCAAAGCGTTTGTTGAGTTGTAGCTTTGCCCAGTCAATATGGTAGTGCACGATGAAATCGATCAGCGCGTAAAGCCAGGCGTGTTCGCCAATAAAAAAAACCAGTACCAGCCAAGTGCCAAGCGCGTGAATGGCAGAGTGTGTAATCCCACCTAAATGTAAATAAATGCCTTTGTTGCGATACATCCATGCAGAAGTTTGCAATGGGAAGTCGCATACAAAGTGCTTTACAAATAATAAGAAGAGCGCTTCAAACATGTGCTATTCGGCTTCATCTATCCAAGCAAGTTGAATCGCTTCTAAAATCTTTTCACCACAATGGGCCGGTAGATCATCAAATCCATCCAAGGCCAATGTCCATTCCATCAAGTCGGTAAACCGGATAGTTTTAGGATCTACTTCGGGGTGTTTGTCGTATAGCGCTTCAGCAATGCGCTGACTATCGGTCCATTTCATGTTGCATCCTTGGTTAAGCCAATCAGATGCGATTATAGCCTGCTTGGTATGCAGAGGTAAGTAGCCACAATGGGCCAGCAATACTGCCGTAGGCAAAAAAATGCCCAACACGAGTGTTGGGCCTAGGGGGAGCGATTTTGGAGATATGCGCTTAATTTATGTTTAGCAAACACCGTGCCAAGTAATTTAGTTTATTTAATTCAATGGGTTATTGAAAAGCCTGATATTAAGTGCTGGTTTAGAGGTGGTGTGTGGTGGTTCGCATGAACCAAAATGGTGCATATGTGCACCACACATAAAGTAATCATGACTGTTTATGCACCATATACATCATGTTAAACTCACGTTTCTAAATTTTCAGCTTTATGGATGCCTCTCATGTTTAGCACTTCTCGCAATTTAAAAATCGCAGATCCTTCGTTAGCCAAGATGATTGAAGACGAAGTCGTTCGTCAATATCAGCATATTGAACTCATCGCGTCAGAGAACTACACCAGCCCAGCGGTGATGGAAGCACAGGGCTCTCAATTGACCAACAAATATGCAGAGGGCTACCCAGGTAAACGTTTTTACGGTGGTTGCGAATATGTAGACCAAGTAGAGCAATTGGCGATTGATCGCTTAAAGCAAATCTATGGCGCAGAATACGCGAACGTGCAGCCACACTCAGGCTCTCAGGCTAACCAAGCCGTGTATTTTTCTATCCTTAAACCGGGTGATACCGTGATGGGGATGAACCTAGGTCATGGTGGTCACTTAACCCATGGATCACCGGCTAACCTTTCAGGCAAGCTATTTAACATTGTGGCCTATGGCCTGAATGATAAAGAAGAGATTGATTACGATGAAATGGAGCGTATTGCCATTGAAGCTAAACCAAAGCTCCTGATTGGTGGTGCCAGTGCGTATGCCTTGCGTTTTGATTGGGCACGCATGGCTGAGATTGCCAAAAAAGTGGGCGCCTATTTCATGGTGGATATGGCGCATTACTCTGGTTTGATTGCGGCAGGTGTCTATCCTAACCCAGTGCCGCATGCAGATTTTGTGACGTCAACTACGCACAAAACCTTACGCGGTCCACGTGGTGGGATCATTTTAGCCAAAGCCGAATACGAGAAAATGCTGAATTCAAATGTGTTCCCGAGCTTGCAAGGTGGCCCATTGATGCACGTGATTGCTGGTAAAGCCACTGCGTTCTTGGAAGCACAGCAGCCTGAGTTTAAAGTGTATCAAGCGCAAGTGCTTAAAAATGCTGATGTAATGGCGAAAACATTAGCAGCTCGCGGCTTACGTATTATTTCGGGCCGTACTGAGTCACATGTATTCCTAGTGGATTTACGTCCAAAAGGGTTAACCGGTAAAGCAGCCGATGCCTATTTGGGTCAAGCGCACATTACTGTGAATAAGAATGCGATTCCTAATGACCCAGAAAGCCCATTCGTGACTTCTGGTATCCGTATCGGTTCACCTGCGATTACGACACGTGGCTTTAAAGAGGCAGAGGCTGAGCAAGTGGCGCATTTGATTGCAGATGTATTGGATAACCCAACTTCAGAAGCCGTGATTGCTGCAACCAAAGAAAAAGTGCATGCCTTAACCAGTCGCTTCCCTGTGTACGGAGCATAACGCTTGAAATGTCCATTTTGTGGTGACAACGATACCCAAGTCATTGATTCCCGTATTAATGACGAGGGTGATTCTATTCGCCGCCGCCGCCGCTGCAGCGCTTGCGACAAGCGATTCACCACGTATGAAACGGCTGAATTGCATATGCCGCAAGTGGTAAAACAAAACGGCACACGTGAGGAATTTAATCGCGATAAGTTAAGGTTGTCATTTACGCGTGCATTGCACAAGCGTCCAGTGCCAACCGAATACGTGGACAGAGCGCTAGACCATATCGTGCAAAAAATCCTCAGTTTGGGCGAGCGTGAGATTCCAGCGCGGGATTTAGGGGAAAGCGTCATGCAAGAGCTTAAGCTCATGGATAAAGTGGCTTATATTCGATTTGCTTCGGTGTACCGTAGCTTCTCCGATGTGGATGACTTCCATGATGTGATTCGTGATTTGGATATACCACGTAAGAAAAAATAAACGCATGCGTTTGAGATAAGGATAGCTCGATGAAACTAATAAATGCTGCTTCGATTGCACTGGCTGTATTCACGTTGTTGCTCACTATAGTGTTTTTTACTTGGTGGGCGTTTAAAGACCAAGCGGTGTTTGGTAGTGAAAAGTTTGATCAAACCAGATGGATGCAGAGCGCCGCTACTCTGGAGCAAGAGTGCAAGCGTGGTGACATGGCCTATGATTTAAAAGAGCATATTCTGATTAAAGGCGCGCAACGTGAAGCCGTGATGGCCTTGCTTGGGCGCCCCAGCCTAGAAGACACCAATGCCATTGAATACGATTTAGGCAAGTGTATGCATGTGTACCATGCTTTGCGTATTTTCTTTGATGAGAATGGCCGTTTGATGCATTCTCGTATCTCCTCACACTAAACGCCTGTTTACGCTAGGCAAGCACCTAGCGTAAATCCACATTTTCTTTATTGTGTAATGCCCGCACCGCCCATTACAATGCAGTATGTTTTCTGCACTTGATCATCTATACATGCAGCGTGCTTTGCAACTGGCGGAGCGCGGTCTCTATACCACCACACCTAACCCGCGGGTAGGGTGTGTCATTGTTCATCAACAAAAAATAGTAGGTGAGGGCGCACACCTCAAGGCGGGAGAGCCTCATGCTGAGGTATATGCCTTACAGCAAGCTGGACAGCATGCGCGTGGTGCAACTGCCTATGTCACGCTAGAGCCTTGCAGCCACCACGGTCGCACACCGCCTTGTGCCGATGCGCTACTCAAAGCCGGAGTTGGCAAAGTCATTGCGGCGATGGTGGACCCAAATCCGTTGGTAGCGGGTAAAGGTTTGGCCTATTTACAAGCGCATGGTATTGAAACCCAGCATGGGCTAATGGAAACACAAGCAAAGGCACTTAATCCTGGCTTTATTTTGCGTATGTCGCAGCAAATGCCGTGGGTCCGTTGCAAAATCGCGGCAAGTTTAGATGGCAAAACCGCGATGGCAAATGGCCACAGCCAATGGATAAGCTCAGAAGCATCGCGTCTGGATGTGCAGCACTGGCGCGCTAGGTCTTGTGCCATACTCACTGGTATCGGTACTGTACTTGCCGATAATCCTCAACTGACCGTACGTGATATTCCTGACACACGCCAGCCACTGCGCGTGGTGGTGGACAGTCAGCTGCGCATGCCTATGGATGCACGCATTATGCAAGGCGGATCTACTATGATTGCCTACGCCACGGACTCCCTACAACGTACGTCTTATTGGGCAGATCAGGGTGTCACTTTGTTTCATGCGGCAGATGCACAGGGGCAGGTGTGTCTAAATACGCTGTTAAAGCACCTAGCGCACTGCCAAATGAACGAGGTGATGGTAGAGGCTGGGCAAGGATTAAACGGCGCGCTAATCGCACGCCAGTTGGTGAACGAGTTGCTCATGTATTACGCCCCTAAATTGATGGGCGGGCAAGCCCACAATATGTTGGCAATGCCTAGTCTCACGCATATGTCCCAAGCCATTGATTTAAACATTACCGATATCAGGCAGTTTGGGGCGGATATTCGTGTGCTGGCACTGCCAGAGTACGCATCGGCAGTTACTTAATATGTTGATTGATACACATTGCCACTTGGATGCCCCTGAATTTAATGCCGACCGCGATGCGCAGGTGCAGGCGAGTATTGCGCAAGGGGTTGCAGCCATTGTTGTGCCCGCAGTGTGTGCCAATAATTTTCAAACAGTAATAGCGCTATCCGATCAATACCCACAATGCTGGTACGCGCTTGGCTGGCACCCGATGTACATTGATGCAGCGCAACCGAGTGACATGCACACTTTGCGGCAATTGATTGCGCAGCATGTAGGCACATCAAATAAACTGGTAGCTGTCGGTGAAATTGGTTTGGATTTTTTTGTCACCAAGCAAAATGCAGAAACGCAAAGCTATTTCTTTACCGAGCAATTAAAAATGGCGCGGGATTTCGATTTGCCGGTGATTCTGCATGTACGACGTGCGGTAGACGATGTGCTCAAGCATCTGCGCCGTCATAGCGTACGTGGCGGGATAGCACATGCGTTTAATGGCAGCTTGCAACAAGCGGAGATGTTTGTAGAGATGGGTTTTAAGCTAGGATTTGGTGGTGCCATGACCTACACCCGTGCGCTCAAGATCAGAGCGCTAGCCAAAGCAGTCGGCATGGATGCGATTGTATTAGAGACAGATGCGCCAGATATTCCCCCGGAATGGCTAGGTACACAGGGTAGAAATAGCCCAAAAGAGCTAATGAAAATCGCTGAGATTTTGGCTGAGTTAAGGGGGATGCATGTGACGCAAATCATTGAAAATACAAGCAAAAATTCTATCGATATTTTTCCAAAATTAGCGTATTTATGCACACCACTTGAAGTGTTACATTAAGTTTCGTTAAAAAGTGTTATTAAACCAAGGGGATATTGTAAGTAATTGATTTTATTAATAAAAAAAATAGATTAAAAAATGAACTTTTAGAAAAAGTCCTTATAAAATGGTAAGTTACGTTTTTAAGACACAGTAATCCACAAAGTTATCCACAGATTTTGTGGATGGAAAAAATCAATATTATTTATTTTAAAAATGCAATTATTTTTTTGATATTTTTTTCATTTGAACCGCTTGCAATTTCATTAAAAAAACTAACGGTTATATTATGAACGTTGAGCAACAACATTACCGCACCATCTGGCCAGACACCCAAACACGCTATGTCACCATTATTGACCAGACACGTTTGCCATTTGCGTTTGAGCTGGTGCGCATAGATTCCGTTGCTGCAATGGTGACCGCCATCAACACCATGCAAGTGCGGGGGGCACCCTTGATTGGTGTGTCTGCTGCTTATGGTATTGCTTTGGCTATGAATCAAGATACTTCGGATGCTGCGCTGGCTATGGCAGCACAACAGTTATTACAAAGTAGGCCCACTGCCGTGAACTTGGCTTGGGCGGTTCAGCGTATGCAGACTTACTTAACGCAGCTGCCAACATCATTGCGTCGCGATGGTGCATGGCAGGAGGTGGCAACCATGGCTGATGAAGATGTGCTGCAAAATCAGGCAATTGGGCGACATGGTTTGGTGTGTATACAGAAACGCTATACAGATAAACCGGTGCAAATTCTGACACATTGCAATGCTGGTTGGTTAGCCACGGTGGATTATGGCACTGCGCTGGCACCGATATATGCTGCACATGATGCGGGAATACCTGTGCACGTGTGGGTGGACGAAACGCGCCCGCGTAACCAAGGGGCGAGCTTAACGGCTTGGGAACTGGCCCAGCATGGCGTACCGCATACTGTGATTACCGATAATGCCGGTGGACATTTGATGCAGCATGGGCAGGTGGATATGGTGATTGTGGGTGCAGACCGCGTCACGCGTACAGGCGATGTCTGTAACAAGATAGGCACCTATTTGAAAGCATTGGCGGCGTTTGATCAGCAAATCCCTTTTTATGCGGCGGTACCTAGCCCTACGATTGATTGGCAAATAGAAAACGGTTTGCTGGACATTGAAATTGAAGCGCGCAATCCGGAAGAGGTGGCGTGGATACAGGGATTGACCGCACAAGGTACTATTGAGAATGTGCGTGTGATTCCATTGCAAAGCCAAGCACTTAACCCGGCCTTTGATGTGACACCGGCCAGATTGGTTACAGGCATCATTACTGAAAAAGGCGTGTACGCGCCTGATATGCTTACATCATTACAGTCGCATTGATCGCCACTATGCTTCAAACAGACACACATTTAGCAACAGAGTTATTACAAACGGCACAGCAATTACAGCAGGCCGGACTCAATAAAGGCACCTCTGGCAATGTCAGCGTGCGCAATGCAACGGGCTTTTTGATTACACCCTCTGGTGTACCGGTAGATGCATTATCAGCCACAACCATGGTACAGATGGGGTTAGATGGTATCGCTGAAACCGATAAGAAACCATCCAGTGAATGGCGGTTCCATCGTGATATTTTGCAGCAACGGCCGGAAGTCAATGCAGTGGTGCATACGCATAGCATGTTTGCCACGACGCTGGCATGTTCGCATCGTGAAATCCCTGCTTTTCATTACATGATTGCCGTGGCCGGCGGTGCCAATATTCGTTGTGCACCGTATGCACTGTTTGGCTCGCAAGCACTCTCGGATGCAGCGATTGAGGCGTTGAAGGCACGTAAAGCCTGCCTGCTGGCAAACCATGGCGTGATTGCGCTTGGTAAAGACTTAGCTGAAGCCTTGTCGATTGCAATAGAAGTGGAGAATCTGGCGGAGCAATATTGGCGTGCCTTGCAGTTGGGTACGCCTTATATACTCAGTGAAGTAGAAATGCAGGCGGTGTTTGCGCAGTTTAAAGGTTACAGCAGTTGGGCTGACCCATTAGAAACTTAAATCATATGGCTTCATGCTATATGATTATTTTCTACCCACTCACCATCAATCAATTGTTCTTGAGGTTTAAAGCGTTGTTTATAAGCCATTTTTTGGCTCTGCGCTATCCAGTAGCCCAGATACAAATAAGGCAATTCTAGCGTTTTGATCCATTCGGTCAACCACACAATGGCATATGTCCCATAACTATTTTTAGCATCGGTTGCGTCGTAAAATGTATATACGGCCGACACGCCATCTTGTACAACATCAATGACACTGACGATTTTGATTTGCCCTTGTGCGTCAGCAAACTCAATCATCAAGCTTTCTACATTGCTTAGGCACAAAAATTGGCGGTATTGCTCGGCTTCATTGCTTTCTATTGCAATGCCTGCCGTATCATCGCGGTGCCGTAATTGCTGATATTGCGCATACAGACTAAAGTGCGCATCGTGAAAATCCAGCGGTAGTATCCTCACCGATAACTCTTGATGTTGTTTAAACGCGCGTTGCTGGCTGCGCGATGGAGAAAAACGTGCAAGCACTAAGCGCACGGGTGTACACGCATGGCAATGTTCGCAATGTGGGCGGTAGGCAAATTTGCCGCTACGTCTAAACCCTTGTTGGATCAAGCCACTGTACACCTGCGCATTGACCAATGACTGCGGAGACGCGATTAAGCTTTGCGCAAGCTGGTTGGGCAGATAACCACACGGATAAGGTGTGGTGACATAGAACTGTAGTTTTTGCAGGGAAGGTTCGTTAGGGAGCGTCATGTTGGACTTGTGTAAGTGTTTGCAGTTGCTGAATAAACAGATCGCGTTCAATTTCGCGTCCGCCAAATTGTGTCAATAAAGGCGTGCGCATCTGGCAGTCAATTAGCCCAACATCTTGTTGTATAAGGTATTGCACTAAGTGTACAAACGCCACTTTAGATGCTTCTGACACATGGTGAAACATGCTTTCTCCATAAAACATACGCTGTATTTGAATGCCGTAGCAACCGCCCACTAACACACCGTTTTGCCAACTCTCCACAGAAGTCGCATAGCCTGCTGCGTGCAGTTCGCAGTAAGCGTCAATCATGGCTGGGCTAATCCAAGTACCGGATTGCTGAGGCCTAGGCGTTGCGCTGCAAGCAGTTATCACCTCACGAAACGCAGTATTGATGCGTACTTCAAACAATTGCTTGTGAATTGTTTTTGAGAGTGAGCGCGAGACCTTTAGTTCCTCTGGATACAACACCATGCGCGGATGTGGACTCCACCATAATATCGGTTCGCCCTCACTAAACCAAGGGAAAATCCCCTGTTGATACGCGTCTAACAAACGTGTCATGGTTAACTCACCACCAATGGCAATTAAGCCATTGGGTTCTGTTAATGCCTGATGAAGTGGCGGAAAAGCATTGTGCCGATTCAATGCTAGTACATTGCCGGTCGGTAGTTGATAGTAGGCATCGGTCATGGCAGGTGTCATGTTTAGCTAAACTTGAAAGGAGCGTGTGCTTTGGCCCACTGCATGACCTTGTTGGCTGGCATAGGCTTGGCAATGCTATGGCCTTGCACTAGGTCACACCCCAATTGCATCAGTTTTTGGGCATGGTCTGCAGACTCGACACCCTCGGCAATGACGGTGCGTTTGAATTCTTTGCAGAGTGTAATGATGCTGCTCACAACAGCTAAGTCTTCGGAATCGACTAGCATGCCGTTGATAAATGAACGGTCAATCTTGATGCTGTCTACTGGCAGACGGCGTAGGTAGGTGAGTGACGAGTAGCCGGCGCCAAAATCATCAATGGCAAACGTCACCCCCAATTTTTTACATTGCTGGATGATATGGGTAACATTGTTAATCTCGCCAATCGCTGCGCTTTCTGTAATTTCAAGGTTTAAGTAGTGCGGTGGCACGTTGGGAAATTTGCTGAGCATGGCCGCCAACTTAGTTTCAAAACCTTTATCCAATAAATGATGCGCGGCAATGTTGACCGCCACATAAAAATCAAACCCAGCTAGGTGCCATTTTTTTAATTGGCCCAGTGCGTTTTCAATCACCCATTCGCTGATGTCGATGATTTGGTGTGTGTTTTCGATCAGCGGCAAAAAGTCATTGGGTAGTAATAAGCCTTTTTGTGGATGCTGCCAGCGAATCAGTGCTTCCATGCCAACGACCTGACCGGTGCGTACATTAATTTGTGGTTGAAAGTAGACGCTAAGCTGATTGTTGGAGAGTGCTTTCGCAATATCTTCTTTGAGCTGATGTTTATCGCGTGATAATTGGGCGAGCTGTAGATCAAATAGGTGGTATTGTTTGCCGCCATGCGTTTTGGCGTGATACATGGCGTGATCGGCATGGCGCAATAATGTATCCGGTGGGTTTTTATCACCTGGGTACACGGTATAGCCTATGCTGGCCGAGATAGAGAACGCATGATTGGCGATATGAAAGGGCGCTTCTATCGCCGCCAAAATACGGTCCAGCGTTTCTGTATACTCTGTTGTACTGTGTAAGCCGCTCAGCAGTAAGGCAAATTCATCACCCCCAAGTCGGGCCACGGTATCTTGTTTGCGTAAGCTTGATTGTAGACGCTCTGCCAGCATCACCAGTAATTGGTCACCCACTTCATGACCAAACTGATCGTTGATGGGTTTGAACTCATCCAAATCTAAATAGCAAATAGCCACCACTTCTTTGGTGCGTTCTGCATGTGCTAACGTTTTTTGCAGGCTGTTTGAAAACAAAATGCGATTCGGTAGCTTGGTTAATGCATCATGGTAAGCCAAGTGTTCCAGAGATTTTTGCTGTTCTTTGGCTTGCGTAATGTCAGAAAACAACCCGACATAGTGCTGAAACTCGCCGGTTTTGGCGTGTACGGGAAACACATCTAGCCAGGCAATATAGGTTTCGCCGTTCTGATGACGGTTCCATACCTCGCCTTGCCATTCGCCTTGCTGCTTGGTAGATTCAAAAAATTGAGAGAAAAACGCCTCGATCTGATAGGCAAAGCCTAGTGTTTCTGGGTTTTTGCCTAAGGCTTCCTCTCGGCTAAATCCTGTAATCACGGTAAACGCAGGGTTCACTTCAATAATACGCGCTGTGGAGTCGGTAATGAAAATACCATCGTGCGCGTGCTCGAATACGCTGGAAGACACGCGGAGGCGATCAGCATTTTCCGTAAGTTCTGTCACCATATCGTGTATGCGCTGGCGCATGGTGAGCATGTTGCCTATCAATGTATCTGGGGGTGCATGCGTGCCATCATCATTAAAATCGCCTTGCTCTATACGGTGTACAAGGTTGTAAGCAGTTTCCGGGTCACCGCCCAAGGGTTTAAGCACAAAGCGCTTAATGGCATGCGATGCCAATAACAACAGCACGCAGCCAAATACACTACCTAGCACCAAAATCGGATAGAGGTTGCCTATGCTTTGCAAATAGGCTTCGTGTTTAGGGTAGGCAATATAAGCGTCAAAATTCCAATCTGGAATACGTTTTTTAATAATGACCCAGCGATCATCTGTTTGATTGAGGATGGATTGTGCCGCTAATGGCTGTGTGCGTTCTGAAACAAAGCGCAACTGATGATTGTAATCACGGATAGCAGCAAAGCCGGTGTCTAAAAATGACCATTGTTTAATGGCTTGATCCAGCGCTTTCACGTCTACTTTGTACCCGACATACCATGCGCCGATGACTGTACCACTTTGGTCAAACATCGGCTCATAGCCTGAGATGTAGGGCTCTCCCAAAATATCAACCACGCCGTAAAAAGCTTTTCCCTTGCGTAAAAATGGAATGGCTTTGCCAGTAGGGTCTAATTGTGTGCCGACAGCACGTGCGCTATTTTTGATTTTGACGTTGGTGGCAATGCGAATAAAAGCATCGTGGTGTTTGACAAACAAGGTGGCTGTGCCATTGCCGATGCTCGTGACACCATCGACCAAACTGCTTTGTCGGATTTGTGCTTCTTCAGCAAACGTTAAGTTAGGAATCGTCTCGCCATTGAGCACAACAGTGCCACGAATATGCGGGGTGCCAAGTGCCTCGCTATTTTTTTTCAATAGCTCCATAGAGGAGTGCACGCGCTCCTCAACCAAACTCTTGGCCATGGTGAGTAGGTGTGCAAGCTCATTGGTTTCCTGATGCGCATCTGCTTCTATTTCACGCATGTTAAGCGTGAACATGTAGACCGTGGTGGAAAGAACCGCAAATAGGCCGACAAGCAAGAGTGGTAGTAGGAAGCGTTGGAAAAAAGCTAATTTTTTCATGTTGCCGATTGATTCATATTGCCAATTTGTTCATATTATTAGTCAGGCTATTCTTATAGGAATTAAGATTCAGTCATCTCAATGATTAGTATCGGCCGTACCTCAATCTTCTGTAGTCGATACCCGTAACAAATATCACATAGATTGAGGATTAGCCGATGGATACCAGCATCCATAACGCCATGCCAGCCATCAGCAAATCCTCGATAATAGTGACGGTGCTCATTGGTAAATTAAATACAGCGCCCAAACAAGCGCAACGGATCTTTTGGCGATTACTCACTGCAATGAGTACGCCCAAGGTGGAAAATGCCATGACGATAAAAGTCACGAGGTTGAGTAAACGGCTATCGCCCTGAATGAGGTAACCTATCCCTAAGCTCAACTCAATAAACGGATAGGCATAGCCGTATTGTGGAACACGTTTGGCGAGTACATCATACATGGCATAGCTGCTGGCAAATCCGGGCAGATCAAGCAGTTTAAAAAAAGAGAAAGCCAGAAAAAAACCTGCCATAAAATTTGGCATAAATCGGTGCAGTACAAACCCGCCAGCTACCCATTCAACCGCTGAACAAACGAGCAAAATATAGGCGAATACCAATAAGAGTGGCCGATAGGTACTGAACCAAGAGCTTGATTCAATAGAAGTGGTAGGTGCAGTTGGAGATGCTATTGTGCTTAATGTGTAATGCCCCACTTGGCTAAGTGCCTGATTCAATTCATCGATATTTGCATTGGGCTGGTGCAGTGTCGCTAGTGCGGGGTCAAGTGAGACGTCTACATGCGATGCGTATTGGGATAAGGTGGCCTGAACGCGTTTAACGCAACCACCGCAGGTCATCCCGGTGACTTGATAGCTTATTTTTTTCGTTATTGCATTCATACTTCAATCATAGTACGGCTAGTACTTAAATACAACATCAAAAAAAGCTTTTAAATCAAATCATTAGCGCGTAAAATAGTTGCCCTATGGAAGTCTACACCGATAGTTTAGCCAAGCCGATTCATACCTATCGCCCATATTGGGCAAAACGTTTTGGAACAGCCTCTGTTTTACCCATGACCCGCGCCGAAATGGATGCACTGGGCTGGGATAGTTGTGACATTATTTTAGTGTCTGGTGATGCCTATGTAGATCACCCTAGCTTTGGCATTGCACTGATTGGGCGCTTGCTAGAAGCGCAAGGCTTTCGCGTAGGCATTATTGCGCAACCCGATTGGCAAAATGCGAGTGCATTCAAAGTATTAGGTAAACCCAATTTGTATTTCGGCATTACCGCAGGCAATATGGATAGCATGGTCAATCGCTATACTGCAGACCGTAAAATTCGCTCGGACGATGCTTACACGCCAGATGCTGCGCCTAATAAGCGCCCCGACCGTGCAGTGCTAGTGTACTCACAACGTTGTCGAGAAGCGTATTCCGATGTGCCGCTGGTGATTGGTAGTATTGAAGCCAGCTTGCGTCGTATTGCCCATTACGATTATTGGTCGGATAAAGTACGTCGTTCTATTTTGGTGGATTCCAAAGCAGATATTTTAGTGTACGGAAATGCTGAGCGCGCCATTATTGAGATCAGTCACCGCATTGCAAAAGGTGAGAAAGTCAGCGAAATTCAAGATATTCGTGGCACTGCATTTTTGCGTAAAGCCATTCCAGAAGGATGGTCTGAAATTGAAAGTACCAAGCTAGACCGCCCTGGTGTGGTGGATAAACCGGTAGACCCCTATGAAATGAAAATGGGTAAAGCCGATGCCAGTTGTGCGACTGAGCCTGCTAAACCGATAATGCCTGAGGGTACCAACCCGATTCAGATTGTACGCAAACCGAAAGCCGACCGTGCAACACAAGTGGTGCGATTGCCAGGCTATGAAGAGGTAATTGCCAACCCCATCATGTATGCACATGCTTCGCGCGTGTTACATTTAGAGGCTAACCCAGGCAATGCACGTGCATTGGTACAAAGGCACGGTGATCGTGAAGTGTGGTTGAACCCACCGCCCATTCCATTGACCACCAAAGAAATGGATTATGTATACGATTTGCCTTACGCACGTAAGCCGCATCCGCTGTATAAAAATGCCAAAATTCCTGCATGGGAGATGATCCGCTTCTCTGTGAATATCATGCGTGGTTGTTTTGGCGGCTGTACTTTCTGTTCGATTACGGAACATGAAGGCCGAATTATTCAAAGCCGTAGTGAAGATTCTATTCTCAAAGAGATTGAAGAAATCCGCGACAAAGTGGATGGCTTTACAGGAATTATTTCAGACCTAGGTGGCCCGACCGCCAATATGTACCGCATTGCCTGCAAGTCGGAAACCATTGAAAAAGCCTGCCGTAAACTCAGTTGCGTATACCCAGGTGTTTGCGAAAACCTGAATACAGACCATAGCGCTTTGATTCAACTCTATCGCAAAGCGCGTGCCATTAAAGGCGTGAAGAAGATATTGATTGGTTCTGGTTTGCGTTATGACCTTGCCGTGAAATCGCCAGAATACGTTAAAGAGCTGGTACAGCACCATGTGGGCGGCTATTTAAAAATTGCGCCTGAGCACTCAGAAGACAATGTGCTGAGCAAAATGATGAAACCTGGCATGGGTGCGTATGATGAATTTAAAGCCATGTTTGAGAAGTTTAGTGCTGAAGCAGGTAAGAAGCAGTATTTGATCCCTTACTTTATTGCCTCACACCCGGGAACCACGGATGAGGACATGCTGAATTTAGCGCTTTGGCTCAAAAAGTATGAGTTTAGATTAGACCAAGTGCAAAACTTTACGCCCACACCAATGGCGATGGCGACCGCCATGTACCATTCAGGCAAGAATCCGCTACGCAAAGTGACGGGGGACTCCGAGGATGTGCCTGTGGCCAAATCGGGCAGTGTGCGCAAGCTACATAAAGCCTTTATTCGTTACCATGACCCAGCCAACTGGCCGATGTTGCGTGAGGCGCTTAAACGCATGGGCAGAGCCGATTTGATTGGGCCGGGTAAAAAGCAATTGGTGCCAGCGTTCCAGCCAGCGGTAATGGCGAATATTAAGCAGTCAGATGGGACGAGCTTTAAAGCCAAACCGTTGCCGAAAACCTTTGCCAATTTTAAAAATGCGGCTAGACCAGCGTTTAAGAAATCAAAATAAGCGCTACATTTAAACTGGCAATAAAAATGTAGCGCCGGATATTTTAAGATGCTATGTTATTTGAGAGCGTCTTATTTTATTTTAAAGCGTCTTGAATTTTCTTCATATCTACATATTTACTCAACCCAGATGTAAATTCCGCACCAACTGCTGGATTGCTCATGAGCTCTTGCATGGCTAGTCTACCTAGCGACTCGAAAGCAGTTCTAAGTGCTGTGGGATCCTCTAAGTCGGTTGCAATTTTAATCTCATTTCTACAATCGACCGAAAGTAAGCGCGTCAATAGTCTGCCATTGGTCATATTGATCTCCTCTAGCTTTTCTGGGGGTAGGTTGGCGATACTGCTGACTTCCGGGTGCTTAGTCATTGCCGCAAATACCCATCTTGCTAAATTCACTCTATCTTTGCCCGTTGTCGAGTTTGCCAAGCAAGTCCCGACAGCATCTGCAGCTGGCCCTGCATAAGCAACTGATGTAAACAATAACGGGAGTAACAATAGGAGAGACGTGCTGAACTTGTGAATTGACATATGGATTCTTTATTGTGGTTTTTAGATGATAGAAAATTATACTTGAAGATGGATATGTTTGAACTATCAACTGATTTGTATAGACTATGAGTACAGTTCAACAACCATTTAGGCCATCATGAGAATTGACTCAATCAAGCAATATTGCATCGCAATGATATTATTGGGTTGTGCACTGACAGCGCAAGCCGCAGAAAAAGGGTTGTTCTGGAAAATGGAATCGCCTGCTGGCGTGACCAGTTATTTGTTTGGCACCATGCATACCGATGACAATCGCGTCACTGAGTTTTCCCCAGAGGTGCTCAATGCGCTGAATCAGGTAGACACCTTCATGATGGAAGTCTCCCCTAGTCAAGACCCCAAATTGTTGATGTTGCAAGAAGGCAATATCGCTCAACTGATGACGAATGAAGAATTTGAGCAAGTGCGTGAGTTGGCAGATTTTCATGTCATGCACCTAGGCGCTGCCATGCAGATGAAACCGTGGCTATTGGCGGTTATTTTTGATTTGCCCAAACCACAGACACCATTTGCACAAGATAATTTACTTATGACCAAATCAGAAGATTTGTCGAAAGATGTGGAAGGCATTGAGACAGCCCAAGAGCACTTTGGCGTAATGGATGATTTTAGCTTAGATGAGCAAATGGTTATGTTACGTGCGGTACTTAAGCGTACGCCAAAGCAAAAAGAAAAGGATTTTGAAAGACTAATGAGTGCTTATTTAAAAGGGGATGCTGAGCAGATTGCCAATTTAGATGCGCAAATCACAGGGGGCATGTTACCAGCACCATTGTGGGAAAAAATGCGTACCAAGCTGCTTGATGAGCGCAATGTGGTGATGGCAGAACGTGGTATTGCTAAAGCTAACGCACAAGCAACCTTTATCGCGGTTGGCGCATCACATTTGGCGGGTAACTCAGGGTTGATCGCCGCATTTAAAAAAGCCGGGTATAAGTTAACGCCGCTCAACATGCGTTAGCGCGTGGCTAGATGATTGTTATACTAGATGATTGTTATATTAGGGTGATTGCTATACGAAATACTTAGATTCGTTTTCGATGGTTTGAATGGCGGTTTCAAAATCCATCGATTTATCGTAAAAGTATTTAACGCCCAACTGACGCGCAAGGCTTTTGTAGTAGCCATTCGCATGGTTGGTCAGCATCAGTGTTAGCGGTGCTTTGAAAGCGTAATCCGGGTTCATTGTATGTTTGACCACTTCAAAACCATTGCCTTGGGCTAGCTCAATATCGGCAATCATAAAGTCGTATTGTTTGGTGTCGAGCAGTTGGATCGCGTCCTCTTTATTGGTCGCATAATCGTCTATCGAAACATGTTCGCAGACTTTCAACATTTCTATAATCGATTCCCGCAACAACCGAGAATCTTCCACCAATAACACACGCATCATATATATAAAATCTTCACTATTACGTTCGACATTTCACAGTTTAAAACATCATCTCAAGTACTTCTATCGGGTTTTGTCCTACACAACCTAAGTGACCAGCGCATATTTAATGGCATAGTAAGTGAGGTCTGCGTTGGTCTTTAAGCTCATTTTTTCCAAAATGCGGGTGCGATAAGTGCTCACAGTTTTAATGCTGATATGCAATTCTTCTGCAATTTCTGTTGGGGTAGATCCACTGGCTAGTTTGAAAAAAACCTGAAATTCGCGTTCGGAAAGCAGCTCATGCAGTTGTTTTTCAGATGGATGGCTGAGTTCATTGGTCATGAGTTCAGCTAACTGCGATGAGATATAGCGCTTGCCTTGTGCAATGGTACGTATCGCAAGAATGATTTCATCTGAGTCAGCATCTTTAGACAAGTAACCTTTGCAGCCGCTACGCATCAAGTTGAGCGCATACTGCTCTTCGGCATAGCCGCTGAGTACCAGTACCGGCAAATCGGGTGCAATATGCTTGAGGTCACGCAAGGTGTCCACGCCATTTTTATCGGGCATGGAAATATCCAGCACGACAATATCATATCTATTTTTACGAATAAGGTTTAACGCCTCTGCGCCTGACGTGGCCTCATCAGCAACTTCAAGGTCAGATTCCAACGCGATTAAATTACGCAAACCCTGTAATACGATTTTATGGTCATCGACCAATAGAATTTTTTTCATGCGCAATTCCCAACTAAGCAAATATTTTGTTGATTAAACCACATATTGAAAACCGCTTGGACTAGCGGTTTGCTTCATCTGAGGTGTCGGCTGTGCCGTCTAATCCTAGTCTAAACGATTGCCAATCTTTTGCGATGAGTTCGCTGGTTTCTTCTAAGAGTGGCTTTTCCTTCCAAGAGGTTTTAATTACACCAAAAATAAGTGCACTGATGCACAACGGCACTAACATAGCGACTCCTAAAATTAGATTGCGATCCGGGCTTTGCCAGGCCGTGGCAAACAGCCACATTAAGCCCAGCAATCCACTAAAAATAATCGCGGAAAACATCACTAAAAACCCAATAAAGCTGTTCACCATGCGTTGCACATCGCGCGTTACATTCTGCTTAATGTATTTGACTCGGCTCTCGGCATAATCTGCCGCATTTTCCTTTACGTCACGTAAGTCTTGTTTCGCTTCGGAAATACGGTTGCCAATAAGATAGAACGCAACAAATTTAACGATAGATGCAAGCATGGTCTGGGCTTTCTTTATTTTGAAGATTGCTTTGAGCCTAACACATAACCCAATAGCAAGCCTACCCCCGCAACCAGTACGAGTGTACCTACTGGGTTTTCGCGCACAGTTTCAGCAGCACGTTCTTTAGTCGTGGCATAAGCATTCACCACTTCATCGGTGACTACTGCTTTCAGTTCGGCGGCTTTGTCTGTCACTTGATCTTTTAGACTATTTATTTTAGAGGCTTGTGTGTGCTCATTAATAAGGGACTTTAAGCTATGGATGAGTGATTGCGCCTGATCTTTCGCCTCTTCAGTCTTATCGACGACTTTGTCGGACAGGTTAGTGGTAGACGCTTTAATTTTGTCGCTTACTTTTTCCACAACTTTGTTACTTTCCTGCGCCAATTGATCAGCTTTTGTTGTGACGGGTTCTTTACCTAAATTAAACATGATGGACTCCTAAAAAATGAATCATTTACTAAAAGGTGCTCACTAATAATGAGTGATTAGCCTCTGGATTTTAAAAATGAAATAATGGTCAATATCAAAAATACAAAAAAGAGTATTTTGGCGATACTGGCAGCACCGGCTGCAATGCCACCAAAGCCCAGTACTGCGGCAATAAGCGCAATGACAAAAAATACTACGGTGTAATGAAGCATGGTGTTCTCCTAAAAACGTAGGGCTTGAGTGATTGCCTACAACGTGTTGCCATATTAAGAAGATTGGCTGGCAAAAGTGAGTGGGGAACGTCTGAATTCAGCGTAGGAAAGCGCCTACACGTAGGCCACCCACGTATGTGGGGATCAAGTATGTGGAGATAAGAAGTGCCATGAACAAAAAGGTAAAACAGGTGAAGCATGTTATGCTGACGGTCCTGTTTCAAAGAATGTAACGCAATGCAAAAACTCGTTAATTTAATGTTTGCCAAGCTAGACCAACTGTTCAATATCTTTGGCGGCCGCAATATTACGTTATTAGGTGTTTCTCTCATTGTTACCATCTTTAGCTTATTCTTTAATGAGAATTGGCTGCATACGGCTACGGAAAAATCAGCAGAGATCGCACAGTTGAATCGCCTGATGCAAGAGGTGCAACAGTTGCAGAGCAGTGTCTATAAAGCTGAAAGTTCGCAACGGGGCTACTTACTGACCAACGCTAAAGAGTATTTGCTACCTTATGATATAGGTGTGGATGACGCCAAAAAAGGCCTGCAATCTATCAATACCGCCTTGCTTGCATTAACCCCCGCTGAAGCCTATAAAAAAGAGCAGACGATTTTAAGCAAGCTATCTGCCGATGTGGGCGCCAAAATCTCCGAAATGAATGTGACGCTGGAATTTGCGACCGATGGCAAAATGGTGGATGCCAAGAAAATTGTGAAGCTAGACAGTGGTTTGATGCAGATGCACACCATTAACCACAACATTGAGTTATTGCAAAACGCGTTGAAACAGCGTTTGCAAGTGGTATATGAGGCACGTAATTTAACGCGTATGGTCATTCGCACTTCTGTTATTGCTGGGCCGATTGTGCTGATTTTTTTAGTGGTGCTGGTGATTAAGCAGCTATTAAAAGAGTTGGCAGATAAGGCCTTACTACAGCAACAGTTATCCGATGAGAATCTACAACATGAGAAACATGCGATAGAGCAAAGCAAGCTGTTGCGTAGCCTAGCCTTAGACTATCAGGCCGATGTAGAACGGGAGCGACACAAGCTGGCCAGAGAGTTGCACGATGAGTTGGGCTCTATTCTTACCGCTTCTAAAATGGATATCGCCTGGGTGATTAAATCTCTGGCGAAATCCCATCCGGAAATTGCGGACAAACTCAAAAAAACCAATACCTATTTGGATCAAGGCATTAACTTTAAGCGACAAGTAGTGCAAGAGTTACATCCTGCTATGATTTCAACTTTTGGCTTTTGGCCTGCATTGCGTGCATTGATTGACGATGCGGTTGAACGCAACCAATGGGAGCTCACGATAACATTACCAGACGAAGGCACAGTGATACATGAAACCATTAGTTTGGTGGCGTACCGCATTGTGCAAGAGACACTCAATAATTGTAATAAGTATGCCAAAGCAACCACACTGTCTATTCATATGATCAGTGACGACAAGCACTTGAAAATCGAAATTCAAGACAATGGCGTAGGCATTGATTTAGATAAACTCGAAGCAACTACACACGGTTTGAGTGGAATGCGTCATCGTGTTTTAGCCATTGGCGGACACTTTGAAGTGTCCAGTGGGATAGGCAAGGGGCTGTTTACGCGCGCTATCCTGCCTTTGGATGTGAAATTATCCGAACCTACATTCACCACGTTGTAGTCTTCCTCTGACAGCAGAATCAGAGAATGTTCGACTGACGTAGGCGTTTGGACTCTCTACTATGGCATCAACAAAACACAGTCAGTTTTGTGTATGCAAACCATAGAGGAGATACAACATGAATTATGCCAACATTAAGAGAACAACACTTATATTAGCCATGGGGGCAGCTGGTTTTTCATTTCACGCCAGTGCATTTGATACTGACCAAGTGCAAGATAGTCAAACCTCGTACGCAGAACAGTTTAACCAGTTAGATGTAAGCGGTAATGGCTTACTGACCTGGCCAGAGGCTGCTAAAGACAAATCGCTGAACAGTAAGCAATTTGCCAAAGCAGATAAAGACCATGACGGCTCACTGGATAAAGATGAATATGCCGAAATTAAAACCGAACTTGGTCAAAAGAAAGTCTCACAAGTCGTGAGTGATAGTGTGATTACTACTAAAGCTAAAGCGAAGTTATTGGCCGAAGAGTCACTCAAGTCACTGAAAATTAGTGTAGAAACCTACAAAGGTGAAGTCATTCTAAGCGGCTTTGTGAATAATGAAGCTACTAAAGCAAAAGCTGAAGAAGTAGTGGCCTCGATTGAAGGCGTTAAGTCTGTTAAAAATGGTTTAGTGGTCAAAGGCTAATCCATTTGAATTAAATTAAGCATTGCTCGCTCAAAAAACCACACCATTTGGTGTGGTTTTTTTATGCTTTCATTCATAGCTACAATGGATAGAGTTGTAGCTGTGATTTAGTGTTGTACGTGGTCACAGCATACCCGGTATGAAACGTAATATGTTTAAGCCTCCGGAATGTCAGTATCTATTAGGCCTTGCAATAACTCTTCTCTGGCTGATTTTGCAAGGGCTTGGTATTTGGTGCGAAAAGCATCCAATTCTTCCTCTTCAATTTCCTCTAGATCCAACAGTGCATTGTGAGCACCCTTGGTAACACGAATCAATTCATCTAGTTTGACTTGAATAGCTTCAGTATCTCGGTTCTGCGTGTTCTGAATTAAAAACACCATCAAAAAGGTCACAATCGTTGTACCAGTGTTAATCACTAGCTGCCAGGTGTCGCTAAAGTTAAAAAGCGGCCCTGAAATGATCCATACAAGAATAACCCCAGCAGCAATAGCAAATGTGATGGGCTTTCCACTGAAGTGCGCAATGGCTCTTGCAAGATGCGAATACCAAGCTTTGGTCATGTCTCTCTCCGTTAAGTCAATCTACTTTTGGCTATAGATTAGCATTCATTGCACAATAATTGCATCACACATGCTGGTTCCCTTCCGTTGCTGGTAAATTTGGTTGATAATCACGCACTTTTTATAAAAATTAATTGATCACATTACCCATGCATTCCAATCAATATCGCATCGCTAGTTATGGCATTTTCGTTATCTTAGTATTGTTTACTTTGCTGACGTTTCGTCATTACGGTATCAGTAACGATGAGGAGGTGCAGCATGTGTATGGGCGTCTTTTATTAGAGTTTTACCAATCCGGCTTTAGTAACCAATCTGCCTTTCATTATAAAAATCTTTATTTATATGGAGGGTTCTTTGATGTCATTGCCGCGATTCTTGAAAAACTGACCACCATGTGGCTGTGGGATATGCGGCACTTACTTTCCGCAGCTTTCGGGCTATTGGGATTTTTAGCCGTGTATAAAATTGCTGTTACGCTTGGTTCTACGCGTACTGGCTTTTTAGCTTTATTGCTATTGGCACTGACGGCAGCGTGGAGCGGCGCCATGTTTACGCATACCAAAGATATTCCATTTGCCACTTGCATGACTTGGGCGCTGTATTACACCGTGCAGTTGTCCCGGCACTTGCCTAAAATCCCACTCAATATAAGTTTGAAGTTGGGTGTGGCGGTAGGGTGCGCCTTAGGCATGCGTATTGGCGGTGGTTTTGCGGTCGTGTATTTAATCTTAGCATTGTTGGTTGCCAGTTTAATTGTAAAGAAAAACTGGTCGGCTAGAGTGCAATGCTTATCAGTCAGTGCATGGTATTTGTTACCGGCTGGCTTGGTTGCTTTTGCTATCATGGCCGTTTTTTGGCCATGGGGAGTGATGTCACCGGATCATCCGGCCGAGGCGATCAAAGCTTTCTCAAACTTTTCATTTAATATGTTGACCATCGATGACGGTACGGTCACCAGTATAGGAGAAGTGCCAAGAACCTATTTGCTTAATTATTTAATGGTCAGGTTGCCTGAAGTATTTTTATTAGGCTTGTTAAGCTTGTGCCTAGTGGCGATGGCCAATTATAAAAAAGCAGGTAGCTATTTAAGCTCTCAACATGCGCTGCTGTTAAGCCCTGTGGTGATTGCCGTGGCTTTTCCGCTGGCATTTGTACTGATCACTAAGCCAGCTTTGTATAATGGCGTGAGACACTTTACCTTTGTGTTGCCGCCACTGGCAGTATTAGCAGCGTTGGGGATTGATCAAGCATTGAATGCGTTGCAATGGTCTAAGCGTGTAAGCTTGGCATATGCCACGGTAGTAGCGGCTTTATCTGTGGTGACATTGAGTGTGCTGATTCACCTGCATCCATACGAATATATTTTTTATAACCATTTAGCCGGCAACCCTGCCATTGCCGAAAAGCAATGGGAGAGCGATTACTGGTCTAGTAGTTTACGTGAAGCATCCAAGGCGCTCATGAGCACACCGATACCTGCTAGAACAGCGCCTTATTTGGTGGCGGTATGTGCAGAGTCGTTTCAAGGCAGCGCTTATTTAGATCAGCGCTTTGAGGTGACCAAAAACTGGGATGCCGCAGATTTTTATATGTCATCGACCAATATGAACTGCGATCAAGTATTACAAGGTAAAGTGATTGCAGAAGTAAAGCGGCTTGGTACACTATTGGCAGTAGTAAAAGATAGGAGACAGTTGGAAGGAGAGGCGCGTTATGCAAGGCCAGCACCCAATTGAGATGAACATGCAGAATACATCGCTCATACAAGCATCTAATAGCAGGCTTCAAGTGGAGCCGCACCTGACGGTGATTGTACCTGCCTATAATGAAGCGCTGGCAATTACCAGCACTATACAAAATATTGCCAATACCTTAACTGCGTTGAGTACAAAGTGGGATATTGTGGTGGTGGATGATGGCAGCCGAGATGAAACCGCGGATATTGTGAAAGCACTGTCTGCTAAGCTTCACACTACCTTGGTGCGCTTTTCGCGCAATTTTGGTAAAGAGTATGCCATTACTGCTGGCCTAAGCTATGCGCTGGGCGATATCGTGATTTGCATGGATGCGGATGGGCAGCATTCGGCATCGCTACTGAGTGAGATGTTGAGCAAATGGCGAGAGGGCTACGATATGGTGTACGCGGTGCGACAAGACCGCGAAGTCGAGTCTAGATTTAAAAAATGGGGTTCAAAACTGTTTTACGGCATGATGAGCGCAAGCGGACAGATTAATATTCCCAAAGATGCCGGTGATTTCCGTTTGATGGATCGTGCCGTTGTAAACGCTTTATGCGCGCTGCCAGAGCGCAATCGTTTTATGAAAGGCATTTATGCCTGGGTCGGTTACCGGTCAATCGGTATTCCATTTACACCCTTGCCCAGAGCCCATGGTGAAAGCGCATTCTCTAGGCTCAGGCTGATGAGTCTGGCGTGGACAGGCATTACCAGTTTTTCTTCATTGCCATTACGATTGGCAAGTGCGGTAGGCGTTATTTTGGCATTGCTTTCATTCGCCTATGGGATAGTGGTGGTGGTGGATAAGCTGTTCTTCCATGAATCGGTACCAGGTTGGCCAACGGTGGTGGCCAGCATGATGTTTTTGTCTGGTGTCCAGCTTCTGTTTATTGGCATCTTGGGTGAATACCTCGCGAGAATTTATGATGAAGTCAAAGGGCGACCACCTTACATTGTTGCAGAAGTAAGCAGGCCAGAGGGCTTGCGCTAAACGCATGCATGCCGATTTAGATAAGTTAAGACGCTCAGTCTCTTGGTTTGCCTGTGTCGGGGCTTTAGCGGCCTTGGTGCATTATGTCGTCGCAGTGGGATTAGAACGTTATCTAAACATCCAGCCTGCTTGGGCCAATATCGTTGGGTTTGTTTGCGCGTTCCCGGTCAGCTATATTGGGCACCGTACGTTGTCTTTTCCAGGCTTGAATCAAGCGCATCAGCATACGTTGCCTAAGTTTTTAAGTGTTGCCGTATTTGGGTTTTTAGCAAACCAGACATTAGTATTGCTTAGCCTGCGCTATACGACACTGCCGTTCTGGCTGGTTCTGGCCATCGTGATGGTGGTAGTGGCGATTAGTACTTATTTATTAAGCCGTTACTGGGCTTTTTCACACACATGACTACCCTTATTATCACAGCAGATGATTACGCACAAAGCGCTGCGATTGATACCGGCATTCTAAATCTGGTGGGTATGGGTAGGGTGACTGCATTCTCTTGCCTGACACTCAGTCCGCGTTGGCCAGAAGCCGCAACACGTATCACGCAGCAGATAAAACAATCAGCGGATATTGGCCTGCATTTGGATTTCACCCAGTATACGCAACCGCTCAAGCATGGTTTGGCGGCTTTGATACTGAAAACCAAGTTTAGACTGCTGGATGAGTCTGCTATCCGGCATGCGATTAAAGCGCAGCTGGATGCATTTGAGCAGGCATTAGGCATGGCACCGGATTATATTGATGGGCATCAGCATGTGCATCAATTGCCACAAATTAGAAAAGTACTCATTCAAGAATTGATGGCGCGTTATCCTACCCGTTTACCGTGGTTACGTATTGCGGTACCGCCGCTGGCAGATGGCGTGAAGGGCATGATTATTCGGTGGTTGGGGGCTTCAACACTCCAAGAGTTAGCTTCTTTGAATGGGGTTCGATACACGAATACTTTGCTGGGTGTGTACGGTTTTAATGTGGATGCTTTAGCCTACCAGAGTAAGTTGGCTGGCTGGATACAGGCAGCTAACGCAATACGCAAGCCAGTGGCTGTGATGTGTCATCCTGCAGAGGGTACGTCATTCAAAGATGCAACAGACCCTATTCTCACAGCAAGATTACATGAGTATGCGGCACTGTCTAGCCCACAATTTGCAACGTTGATAGCGCGCCATAATGTCTCGCTATCCCGTGGTAGTAGTGCCGCTTTAGATGAGTGATTATCGTTTTTTTAATGGCTTGGCCAGAGGTTTGGCCGCAACTGGTGTCTGCATCACGCAGTCTTCGTACCCATAGTTGCCGCCGTTGTCATCTGGCTCATAATAGATATTACGGAAGCTCCAGCGATTGCGGCCAAGTTTCTTCATTTCGGCAATGCCGGTACTGTATTCAATATATTTACCTTCTTTGTACTTATAAGAAAGTGCTAGCTTGGTGCCATTTGCAATGGCTTGTCCGCGATAAATTACTGCGTTTTCTGAGTCGGTACTAAAATCATAAGCACCAATCTTGTCATGGCTGCTAATGCGGTTGAGTTTAAAAATAGCGGTGACTTGATAATCTCCCACTTGCTCGTTGTTGCCTTTACACTCGTATGTCCCGCTAAAATTAACACCAGTAAATGTTGGTTTGGCTTGTGCAATGCCTATGAAGCCAAACAAACATGCTGTGATTAGAACTTTTACCATAAATTACGTTTACCTAAATTAGAATTGCCCCTGTAATTGCTATTGTAACTTGCCACAAGAATATGACGTAAGGAACCTACGTTTTTTTACATCGTTTTTTGTTTTTATTCTAGCGCTGCTTTATCATACTGGATTCTTAGACACGATAAGTTATCAATCACGTCTATCTAATGGAATTTTCAACCTATGTATAACCATAAGCCACCTGTTTTGTGGCAATTTACCCTGTTCAATCTCATTTTGCTGGTGCTTTTAGGTGCGTGGCTTTGGCAGAAAAATCAGCCAGTAATTGTGCCAGACGCCATATTGCCTGTGGATGCTGCGGCTAAAGTACAGTGCGTTTCTTATGCGCCATATTACGGCAAAGATCAAACGCCATTTAAAATTGGCACTCACATCACACAGTCTCAAATTGATGCAGATCTTGAACGTATAGCCAAAGTATCCAATTGCGTGCGAATCTACTCAGTAGGCCAAGGCTTGGATTATGTACCAGCAGCTGCACAAAAGTTAGGGCTGAAGGTACTGGTAGGCGCATGGATAGGCTGGACTGCCGCTGATAACAATAAAGAAATTAATCTTGCGACTGCATTGGCCAATCAATATCCCAATACCGTGAAAGCAGTTATTGTTGGTAATGAAGTGTTGCTACGTGGCGAGCAAACAGAAGAAGCGATGCAAGCGTATATCGCGCGCGCAAAGCAATTGACCAAAGTACCCGTGACGTATGCCGATGTCTGGGAATTTTGGCTCAACCATCGTAATCTAGAGCAATCAGTCGATTTTGTGACGATTCATTTACTGCCGTATTGGGAGAACAATCCGCAATCGGTAGAGCAATCGATTCAACATGCCAATATCGTAATGAACAAATTAGATACGGCATTCAGTAAGCCTATTTTGATTGGTGAAACGGGTTGGCCTTCCACTGGGCGTCAACGCGGCACTTCGATTCCAAGTGCGCTTAACCAAGCGCGTTATATCAGAACCTTTTTGCGCGAGGCTGAGCAAAAGCATTGGCAATACAACTTGATCGAAGCGTTCGATCAACCGTGGAAGCGTGGGTTGGAGGGCGCGGTTGGTGGCTTTTGGGGCATATACGATACCGAGCTAAGCCCCAAGTTTAATTTGACTGGTCCAGTATTTGATCGACATGACGGCATTATGCCAGCGCTTTTTGCAGCGATTGGCGCTTTTATATTATGTGCAGTCACGTTCGTGGTGGGGCAAAAGCATGTGCCGTCGTATATAGGCATGGCAATACTTGGCGCATTGGCTGGCGTGACCAGCTTATTGCAGCTGGAGTACTTGGGTGCGCTATGCGGTGATGGATCAATATTCGGCGCACTAAGTTGTGTGCCCACAGCAGGGCGTCCACTCGCCAGCGTTATCATGGGTTTGCAATGGTTATCGATGGGCGGTGCCGTATTAGCAGCATGGCTGATGCTATTGAGCTTACCTGTACTCATTTATCAGCAGTCAGCGCAAGCGGTACGTTTTGTTAAGCTAATGGTGGTATTGCTGTTGGTAGGTGCGCTAGCGATAGGTCTTTTACTCACGGTGGATGGACGTTATCGCGATTTTCCTGTGATGATTTACGCATTGCCTGTATTGCAATTTTCGCTCGGCTTGTGGTTGGCAAAAACGCCGTTAAGGTTTACTAATCCAGTCTCATTGGTGTTGGGTGTGGGTGCGCTGACAACAGCTCTGGTTAGCTATTTAATTGAGCCACTTAACTACAATGCCGCCTACTGGCTGGGCGTACTCGTGCTATTTACTGTTCCCCTGTTATTTAAAAAACAATAACCATCCAAAGAATTGCTTACGGTCTTATCTATGTTGAATTTTGTGAAACGTCTCTTTATTCCGCTGCTGTTTGCATTGTCGGTAGCTGCTGCCCATTTTGGTATATGGGCACTGACCAACAGCGCAAGCAATTTATTGGAAGCACCGCCGCTTGTGCGCGGGTTTGCCTACAGTGGTTACCAAGAAGACCAAAGCCCGTTAGATCGTCAGTTTCCTAGTACGGCAGAATTAGCCAAGGATTTAAAGCTGATGAATCCGTTGACCAACCATATTCGCTTATACGGGTCGCTAGATAATTCTGAGATTACTGCGCTGGCCTCTAAGCTTGGTTTTAAAGTCATCGCAGGCGCTTGGGTTAACGCAGACCATGACATGAATCAACGTGAAATAGACGCGTTAGAAGAGAAGTTAAAGTTCTATCCCAATATCGAACGCGCCATTGTGGGTAACGAGGTGCTATTAAGAAAAGACCTGACTTTACAGCAGCTGATTCCGTATTTAGATAAAGTCAGAAATGCGACCGAAGTGCCGATTTCCACGGCAGAGCCTTGGCATATCTGGCTGAAAAATCCGGAGCTGGTTAAGCATGTGGATTTTATTGCGGTACATCTATTGCCCTACCATGAAGGCGTACCAGTAGAAAATGCAGTCAGCTATGCGATCCAACGCTATAACGAGTTAATGAACGCGTATCCACGCAAAAAAATTGTCATTACCGAGATTGGTTGGCCCAGTGGAGGTCCCGACATCGGCGGTGCGCAAGCCTCAGAAGTCAATCAGGCGCGCTTTGTGCGTGAGTTTTTAGCAAAGACTGCCTATGAAAACTACGACTATTATTTGATGGAAGCATTTGATCAGCCATGGAAACAACAAATCGAGGGCTGGGCTGGCGCCTATTGGGGGATGTTTGATGCGCATCGGCATCCTAAATACTCGTTACAAGGCGCTGTGCCAAAAGACAGCCGTTGGGTAATTAAGGCCAAGTGGGCGACCGTCATTGCGTTTTTCCCCATCATGTTCATCGCTTGGCGTTTTAGACACTGGCGCTTAGGCGGCAAGATTTCAATGGCCATATTACTGCAAGCCTGCATCACCACCTTGGTTGTGGCTTGGAATCTGCCAGGCGATTACTACTATACTTTGCGAGACTTTATTGTGCTGGTGGGCTTGATTATCGGCATGATGCTGACCTCTGCCGTATTGATGATTTACGCTGTCGAGTTTAGTGAGGTGATGTTCAAAGGCTTATGGGTCAGGGCATTTAAGCGTGCAACACCAGTCCCTGCTGAGCAAGAGCTGTTTGTGTCTATCCATTTAGCCTGCTACAACGAGCCGCCAGAAATGGTGATTGCGACGATTGATAGCTTAGCCAAACTTCACTACACCCATTTTGAGGTGATCGTGGTGGACAATAACACCAAAGATGAAGCCAAATGGAAGCCGATTGAGGCTTATATGGCCACTTTGCCAGAACACTTTAAGTTCTTCCACTTGCCAAGTTGGCCTGGCTTTAAAGCGGGCGCACTTAACTTTGCCTTGCAACAGACAAATCCACAGGCCAAAGTGGTGGGTGTGGTGGATGCCGATTACGTGGTTACGGCGGATTGGTTGTCAGATTTAGTCCCGCACTTTGGAGATGAAAAAGTGGCTGTGGTACAGGCGCCTCAAGCGCACCGTGATTGGGAGCATAACTTTTTCAGAAGGATGTGCAATTGGGAGTTTGAAGGCTTCTTTAAAATCGGCATGCATCATCGCCACGAACGTAACGCCTTGATTCAGCACGGCACTATGACGCTGGTACGTTATCAAGCGCTTGTAGACAATGGGCGTTGGTCTGAGTGGTGCATCTGTGAAGATACTGAGCTTGGCCTGCGCTTGCTAGAGAGTGGTTACGAGCTACGCTATGTGGATGATGTGTTTGGGCGCGGGCTTACGCCGGCAAACTTCAGTGCGCTCAAATCGCAGCGCTTCCGCTGGGCATTTGGTGCCATGCAGATTCTTAAACACCATATTCCTAAATTAGTAGGGAGTTCTACACTAAGCTTTGGACAGCGTTATCACTTTTTAACCGGCTGGTTTGGCTGGCTGGGGGATGCACTGCAGTTGTTTTTTACGTTGGGCTCCATCGGTTGGACGGTGGCTATGCTGGCTTTCCCTAATGCTTTCAGTTTGCCGGTGGCAATTATGATTACGCCGATTTTATGCTTCTTGGTGATTAAAGCTGCATTAGGGCCAATTCTCTATCGCAAGACCATGCGTTGTGGCTGGTTGGATATTTGGGGAGCATCATTGGCCAGCTTAGGCTTGTCACATGCAATTGCCCGTGGTGTGATGATGGGGCTGATTCAGAAACATGGTGTATTTAAAGTGACAGCAAAAGGAAAAGTTACGGGCACCAAATGGGATATTTTTAAACCCATCTACGAAGAGTTGGCATTATTGTTGGCATTGATTTTTGCAAGTATGGCCATGCTGGCTACCAGAGGGTTCCATAATCTGGATGCCCAGTTATGGGTGCTGATGCTGACCTTGCAATCGCTCCCGTATTTGAGCACTTTAGCTTGTCAGGTGATTACAGAGGTAGAAGCGCGCAAAGGATAGGCGCCGCTCTGTTAATTAGTTAACATGCGGCCCTGCTTTAAATACGCGGGTGTCCGGCACTTGGTTTACATGGATGAGATTGTCCGTTTCAAACCCCAGTGCTTTGGCTTTGGACATGAGCTCTTGCTTGATGGGATAGGTGAGCTGTGGCGTGCGTGAGAGTATCCACAAATAAGATTTGTCTGGGCCGCATACCATGACGTAGTTGTAATAGGGTTTGTCGAGTTCCATGATGTTATAAGCGCCATAAAACGGACCAAAAAATGAAACTTTGAGTTTGCCTTTGTAGCTACCATCTTTATTCGGCGCTTCTGTAAAATAGGCTTTGCCTTCTGCCTCTTCCCATTCATTTTTAATGGGGTTATAGCCGCGGTTAATTACTTTGATGCTGCCATCTTCATTCTTGCTGTAATTGGCAGTGACTTGCTCAAGTCCACGCTCAAAAGAGTGATCTAAACGCGCTATTTCATACCAAGTGCCTAAATACTGGCTGGCATCTACGTTATCTACTACTTTTACGTTGTCTGGTACGCCCATACACGCCATGGGTATACACAGTAATAAGCAACTCAGTATTTTGTTCATCAGTATTCTCGGTTATGTGTGCTTGTTTGGCCGAACCTGTGCTAAAAAGCGATCTAATTCAGCCGCAAATTGTTGTCGGTCACTGTGATTAAATACAGCCGGGCCCGAAGTTTCCACACCACTGGCACGCAGCTCCTCCATAAAGTTGCGCATGGCTAAGCGCTCAGCAATATTGGCGGTGCTGTAGAACTCACCACGCGGATTAAGTGCATGCGCTTGTTTTGCAATCACTTGCGCCGCCAATGGGATATCTGCAGTAATCACCAAATCGCCCGCAACGAGTTCCTGCACGATACGATTATCAGCCACATCAAAGCCTTTGGGGACTTCCAGTGATTTGATATAAGGTGAGACTGGCACGCGCAAAGATTTGTTCGCTACCAGCGTAGTCATGATTTTAGTGCGATTGGCAGCCCGGTACAGAATCTCTTTAATCACCACCGGGCAAGCATCTGCATCTACCCAAATATTCATGCAAACCAGGCCGAATAGAGTAAACATAACGCAGCAGTCGCTAAGACACCAAAGGTGGTGAGTATGCCGATTTTTCGATAACGGAAAGGCTCTGGCTCTTGACTCACACCATAGGCATGCAGGCAGCGCGCAAACAGCAGTAACGCACATAGCGTATGCACCAAGTAAGCTGGTGCATGATTGATTTCCATCAAGCTTAACAATAGCAAACTGAAAGGAACATATTGTGCGAAGTTATTTTGTACAGCAATCGCACGTTTGAGAGAAGGTTTATGGCCATCGCCAATGGCTACGCGATGTAGCCTGCGTTGTTTGACTACCAAGACACTCAAATAAATAAACAGCAAAGCGAGCAGAGATGCATAGATGGGCACAATGCTGAGGTGTATGGTGTTCATGGGCTGCATCCGGTGCTAAGTTAAAGCTATGCTTAAGTTAAAGCTATTCTAACGCATACACCGGATGTATCAATAAGTAGGAGAGTGTCTGATTATCGCCCGCGGTTACCACCACGGTGCACCGGTTTTGGCGCAAACAAAGGGGTTTGTGGCATGGCTTGATGTTTGGCTGCTTCAGAGATTAATCGACCATGTGGCATTGCTTGCCCTTGTGGCTGATTCTGTGATTTTGGCTTAGCCTGTCCTTGCTTATGTGATTGGTTGGTATTTTTCTGTTGACCTTGTCCGGCATTGCGCGCATTCGCAGGCTTTTGACCATTGCTTTGCGGACGACGGCCTTGCGCTGGTCTTGGCGGTCTAGGTGCTTCAGGTTCCAATTTGGCGGGTGGTTCAAAGCCTTCTACCGTGACTTTAGGAATCTCACGTTTAATCAGCTTTTCAATGTCTTTGAGGTATTTAGACTCTTCAAAATCGACCAAAGAAATAGCTGCACCCGTGCTACCGGCACGCCCTGTACGGCCAATGCGATGCACATAGTCTTCCGGCACGTTGGGTAATTCAAAGTTGACGACTTGCGGTAGCTGGTCAATATCTAAGCCACGCGCAGCGATATCAGTAGCGACCAACGCAGGAATGTTTCCGTTTTTGAAATCAGCCAGTGCTTTGGTGCGTGCGCCTTGGCTCTTGTTGCCGTGAATGGCTGCAGCAGGAATCCCATCTTTCACCAGCTTTTCTGCCAAGCGATTTGCGCCATGTTTGGTACGTGTAAAAATCAGTACTTGTTCCCAATTGTTTTGCTTGATTAAATAGCTCACCAACGCACTTTTGTGCGCTTGTTTTACCAAGTGCACGGTTTGCGTGACCATCTCAGAGGCTGTGTTGCGGCGGGCAACTTCCACAAACGCTGGGCTGTTCAGTAGATTGTCTGCCAAGCGCTTAATCTCATCAGAGAACGTTGCAGAGAACAATAGGTTCTGGCGTTTTTTGGGTAGCATGGCTAAGATTTTTTTAATGTCATGAATAAAGCCCATGTCCAGCATGCGGTCTGCTTCATCCAATACCAAAATTTCTACGCCGGATAAATCCACAGCTTTTTGATTGGCCAAATCTAATAAGCGGCCTGGCGTGGCTACTAAAATATCAATGCCACGGCTTAAGCGATTAATCTGTGGGTTGATGCTCACGCCACCAAATACCACCATGGATTTTAAGTGTAGATATTTACCGTAGGTTTGAACGGATTCCTCAATTTGTGCGGCCAACTCACGTGTAGGTGTCAGCATCAAGCAACGTGGTTTGCTTTTGGCTGGATTGCTTGCCGGTGTCTGGCTCAGTATATGTAAGATGGGTAGCGTAAATCCTGCGGTTTTGCCGGTGCCGGTTTGTGCGCCAGCCAATAAATCGCCACCGTTGAGTACTTGTGGAATAGCTTTGGCTTGAATCGGCGTTGGTGTGGTGTAGCCCGCTTCTTGAATCGCACGCAAGATAGGCGCTGCCAATCCTAGTTGATCAAATTGTAAAGGTGTGTCTTGGCCATTAACTTGGCTAAGTGTTGTGTTTGGGGTATTCATGTAATGTTTTTTCCTGCGACGGCCAGTTGCTTAAGCAACACCAATCGAGGCAGACGAATTAAAGAGTCATCGTGACTTGAAGTATCAAAGAACCGCAACACTGATTGGTAATGTGTTGGGTGAGCGCATTATACGAGCTTAACGTAGAAAAGCGAGCATTATATTTGCGGCCTAGATGTGCAAGATTTGTTTCAATGAAGGAGGATTCTTACAAGAGTTTAGGCGTGTTACCGATATTTGAATCGTTGGTTTACGCATAAAGTGGACTTGTCGTTAATCAACATTGAAGGGAGACAATATGTTTATGCAAAAATCACTGTTTGTTACATTGGGTTTGTTAGCTACAAGTGGCGCATTTGCCAATCTGAATGAGCCGATATATCAATATTTGCCAGCGGGTGTACTCAAACAAAACATTCAAGCTACGTTAAGTCAGCACCAAATCGATGTAAGCCAATTAGATATTCAAATTGATGAGCAAGGGATTGTGAACGCGTCTGGCAATGTGGAATCCAAACAACAGGCTGACAATATCACAAAGATCATTCAAGACAGTCAGGCTGTGTATGCGGTATTTGGTAAGTTTATTTATCCGCAACCATAATGGCTTGGCATAGTGGCTTGGTTAGCATAAGTAGCTAGCGGTGGGTTGCCACCGCTAGCTGGCGCTTAAATTGGCGATATCTTCATCGCTTAACCAGCGCCATTCGCCAAGTTTTAAATCGTCAGGCAGAGATAAGCGGCCAATTCGGATACGCTTTAAGCCATCGACGCGATTGCTGATAGCGGCAACCATGCGTTTGACTTGATGGTATTTGCCTTCTGCTAAGGTCATATGAATGATATGTTCTGAGATCCGATCACAAGCAAGTGCGGCAATCGGCGCATCTTCATCCACCAGCTGTACGCCATTAAGGATATGTGCAATTTGCGCATCGCTGACTGGGTGCTTACAGGTCACTTCATACACTTTTGGCACTTTGTGTTTAGGCGAGCTCATGCGATGAATGAATTGCCCGTCATCTGAGATTAATATCAAGCCCGTCGTGTCTTCATCTAACCGGCCTATGCATTGGACGCCTCTTTCTACAAGCGGAAAAGGTAACAGGCTGTAAATGGTGGGGTGATGCTGTGTTTTGTGAGAGCACTCATAGTTGCCGGGCTTGTGCATCATTAAATACGATTTTTCGTGGTATTCCCACGGCTCTCCTTTAATGGTGTAACTTAAATTTTCTAATGAAAACTCCATATCCGGGTCATCACAAAGTACACCATTAACGGTAATCTCTTCGTTGATAATCATGATGCGACAGAGTTTGCGGGAACCAAAGCCTTGCTTATGGAGGATACGTTCTAAATCGAGTTTTTTAGCCATACGGCTATTATAACGGGTGCATAAAAAAAGCCCACATGACGTGGGCTTTTAATACTGATTAATACTTATTTCACTAATGATGACTACTCTTTTTGAATAAAGTTGTATACCAAAGCACCAATCACTGCGCCTACAATCGGTGCCAGCCAAAATAACCATAATTGGTCAAGCGCGATGCCGCCTTCTAGCAAAGCTGGACCTGTACTACGCGCAGGGTTAACGGAAGTGTTGGTGACTGGGATGCTGATTAAGTGAATCAATGTGAGTGTAAAGCCAATTGCTAGTGGTGCTAAGCCTGCTGGTGCACGTTTATCTGTGCTACCCATGATAATAAACAAAAACATAGCAGTCAGGACGATCTCTGTTGTTAGTGCTGCCATCATGCTGTAGCCATGTGGAGAGTGCTCGGCAAAGCCATTAGACGCTAAGCCGCCAGCGTAGCCTTCTGCACCACTGGCAATGCAACGAATGACCAGTGCAGCCAAAATTGCGCCGATGACTTGTGCGATGATGTAGTGGGGAAGCTCCGCTGCTTTAAAGCGCCCACCAGCAGCCAAACCGATAGAAACCGCAGGATTCAGGTGGCAACCAGAGATATGGCCGATAGCATACGCCATAGTCACCACGGTTAAGCCAAATGCAAAAGAAACGCCTAAATAACCAAGCCCTAGTTCAGGAATGCCTGCAGCTAGCACTGCGCTACCACATCCTCCTAATACTAGCCAAAATGTACCAATGAGTTCTGCAACTGCACGTTTTGTTAATGACATATGAACTTCCTCCAGAAAATAAAAGTGTTATTGTTGTGCTGCAAATTTACGCCCAAATTTTATGTTTCACAATAAGCATCGGTTAGAATGCCAGTTAATAAATGTAAAGAACTGAGCCCATGGCGTTTAAACACATCACTTCCCGCGATAATCTCGTTTTCAAACAACTGAAGAAACTGGCAGATAACGCGCGCGAACGCCAACGTGAAGGGCTGACGCTATTGGATGGTGTGCATTTGATAGAAGCCTACTTGCAGGTGTTTGGTGAGCCGCAGCTGCTGATTATTCCAGAAGGAAAAAGCGCGCTTGAAGCCACACAGTTGATGCAGCAATTGCAAGATGTGAACACCATGATGTTGCCCACGCTGATGTTTGCAGAGCTTACTCCGGTGGCTGCCAGTACGGGTATTTTGGCACTGGTGAAAAAGCCGACGATTGCGTTGCCTGAAGCAGTGCACTTTGCGTTGATGCTGGAAGATATTCAAGACCCAGGCAATATGGGCAGTATGCTGCGTACAGCCGCCGCTGCAGGCGTACAGGTGGTGTATTTGTCTAAAGGATGTACCGATGCTTGGTCGCCCAAGGCATTGCGTGGAGGGCAAGGCGCACAATTTGTATTACCTGTTGTCGAACAAGTAGATTTGTCGGCAACGCTTACCGCGTTTCAAGGTAAGCGCTATGCCATGACCATGCACGGTGAGTCTTTGTACACACAGGACTTTAAAACGCCCAGCTTGTTTGTGGTAGGCAATGAAGGGGCCGGTTTAAGTCCTGCCGTTATCAACGCGACAGATCAAGCCATTACGATTCCCATGGCGAATGCCAGTACTTTGGCGGTGGAATCATTAAATGCTGCAGCCGCTACGGCCATTTGTTTGTTTGAGTGCCAACGCCAGCGGATGTGACGTGATAACAGGAGTAAATATGCAAAGTAACCCTATTAAATGTAACGGATTTAGTGTGATTGAGATGATGGTAGTGATGGCAATATTGATTATCTTAGCGATGATTGCCATCCCCTCCAGCTTGGGGCGTATTCTCAAGGAACAAGTAGCGGCAACTGTGCCGTGGGCAGATGCTGCCAAGGAGCCGATTGCCAGCAATTGGAAAAACAATAAAACCTTTCCTGCCGACAATGCGGCAGCAGGATTACCCAGTGCAGATAAGATGGTGAGTAATTATGTATCGTCTTTGGTGGTTGAGGGTGGTGCAATTCACATGACGCTTGGCAACAAAATACACCCTAAGCTTCAAGGTAAAGTACTCAGCATTCGGCCTGCGGTCATTGAAGAGTCCACGGTTGTGCCAGTGACTTGGGTATGTGGTCACGCCAAAGGACCTACGCCCATGGTGGTAAAAGGCCAAGATAAGACCACGATTCCAGACGAATATTTACCACAATCCTGTCGTTAATCCACAATATTGTCGTTAATTTAATATAGTGCAAGCATAGCTACACTACTGCATGCTATGTTAAATTTCAGCTTCGCTGAGCTCAGTGCCACTGAGCTTATCTAATCGTGTAACTTATTTTTAAATACTTAACAATAACAAGGGAAAACAATGACCGCGCTTAACTACACCATTCATGGCCACGGTTTACAGTATATTCAAGTCACGCTTGCCCCTGACGAGCAAATGATGGCCGAGCAGGGCGCCATGATGTATACCGATCAGGCAATTGAGATGAATGCAGTATTAGGCGATGGTAGCGCCTCTAAATTCGGTGCTATTGGCCGTTTTGTGAATGCGGTTAAAAGACGTTTTACCGGTGAGTCATTGTTTAGTAGCGTGTATACCAATAAGGGCTTTGTGGCGCAAGATGTAGCCGTTGCAGCGCCTAGCCCTGGTCAGATTATTCCGATTCAGCTGCAAGAGCAGGGCGGTACGCTCATTTGCCAAAAAGGCGCTTATTTGGCTGGACAAGTTGGGCAAAAAATCACACTGGCGTTCCAAAAACGTATACGTGTCGGTTTGTTGGGGGGCGAAGGCTTTATCATGCAAAAAATCAGTGGCGAGGGCACGGTATTTGTCCATGCCTCTGGCACGCTTAAAGCGGTGGAGCTTGGCCCTACCGATAGTCTAAAAATTGATACGGGTTGCTTGGTGGCTATGTCTTCTACTGTGCGCTATGACATTAAATACACTGGTACACTCAAGACTAGCTTGTTTGGCGGCGAAGGCTTGTTTTACGCCACCGTGGCTGGGCCAGGTCGCGTCTGGGTGCAATCACTACCAATGAATCGTTTAGGTCAGGTTATTCTCAACGCAGCCGTTTCCGGCAAGAGCAAAGGATCTGTCTGGGGCAAACTCTATCTCATCTTTATTATCGTAGTGGTGTTCATCACACTCGCTGGCAAATAACGCGCAATGGTACACGCTGTTCCCGTATTACTCTTTGGCCCCGGCTTGCCACATGCCGGGGTGGCTACTACCTGCGCTATCAATGAGCATAGCATCAGTATTGCCTCACATCAGCTAGCGGTGCCGTTGTCTGTACTCAAGGCTGATATAGGCGGGTTTGATCATGACCAGTTGCAACTACATTGGCAGGGTACTGCCGGTGTCTATATGGTAATTGCAGGTGCTCCTGATGCGCAAAAACAACTGCTTGGATTGCTACCGGCACCATTGGTAGCTGGGCTTAAAGGGTGGCGTATTGCGACTTTTAGCCAAAAAACAGTATGGAACAGTTTGATCTACGGTGCAGGTTTGATTGTATTGCTTGTATGCATCGGGGTTTGGCAATACGACCGTATGTTGGGTTGGGCTGCTAATCGTGTCTCTATAGAAACCGAACAGAAAATGGGTAAGGCTGTGCTGGCATCCTACAATAGGCAGCAAGACATCATTACTTCTGGTGCTGCTGTGGATTTTGTTAAATCGGTGGGCAATCAACTTACACAAGGCTCGCCTTATACTTACCAATGGCTGGTGGTTAAAGATGACATGGTGAATGCTTTTGCCATGCCCGGCGGTATTGTGATTGTGAATACTGGTTTACTTAAAAAAGCCGGTAATGCTAACGAAGTAGCCGCGGTACTGGCGCATGAGGTGCAGCATGTAGAGCAACGACATGCACTTAAGAACATGATGCACAGCGCAGGTGTAGCTGCAGTGGTAATGCTGGTACTTGGTGACGCCAATGCAGCGATGATTTTGATTGCACATCAGGTCTCGACGCAGTTTTTTAGCCGGCAAGTAGAAGCAGAAGCGGATTTAAAAGGTGCTCAGTTGCTATTAAAGCAGCACATTCAACCCAATGGTATGGCGAGCTTTTTTAAACGCTTATCTAAGGAAGAACCTAAGACTGGTCAGGTACCGGAATGGTTGTCCTCACATCCTGACACCCAACATCGCATTCATCTGGCAGAGCAATTTGCAAAACAGCATCCTTGTACGGACTGTAAAAACCTGACTTGGGATATCGAAGCTATTCTGGGAAATATTCAACAGCCTGTTCCGCCAGTGACTGAAACACATTAATGTTTAATACTTGCAGCGTTCTCTTCAAATAGTTGAGCTGTTTCTTGTTCATCAAACACATAATGTTTGTTGCAAAAATCGCAATGAATTTGGATGCTGCCTTGTTCTTCAATAATGGTGTCCACTTCGGCGTGCCCAAGCATGGTGAGCATGTTGGCCACACTGTCACGGGTGCAGCTACAAAAGGCTTTGGTGGTGCGGGCGCTAAATAAGCGTACTTCTTCTTCGTGAAACAGGCGTGTAAGTAAATCAATGGGGGCGAGCATCAGCTCTGCGTCTGTCACCGTATTGGCCAGCTGATTGACTCGGTTCCACACGTCTATATCTTCTGCATGTTGATTGGGTAGCTTTTGTAATAGCATACCAGCTGCTTGTGTGCCATCGCAATGCAACCAAATAGACGTGTCAATTTGCTGTGAGCGCAACATGTAGTGCTCTAGCATTTCTGCAATGCTGTCGCCTTCAATGGGTACAATGCCTTGATACGGCTCCCCAATTTTTGGGTCTAGAGTAATCACAAATTGTCCGTGCGTAATCAGTTGTTTAAATGTGGTGTCGTGATGTGCTGTTTCTTTATCCAGCAGTGATTGATCCCATTTCGCGGTGGCGCGCATTTCCAAATCAGAGCTGCACTCCACTACCAATAATTTGAGAATGCCACGCCCTTGTAATTGTAGTATCAGCGCACCTTCCATTTTAAGGGTGGAAATCAGCAGTGCGCTCGCAGTCATTAGCTCACCCAATGCACGCTTTAGTAATGGCGGCAGTGCTTGGTGCTGTAACGCGTCGATATAGGTAGCATTAAGATGCGCCACGTTACCGCGCACTGGCGTGTTGTCAAAAATAAATGGGTGTAAGGTGTCTTGATATGTTTGCATGCCGCTATTTTAACATCTCTATATTTGCTGCATATAAAAAAGCCCATGTGTGGCATGGGCTGAGTAAATAGTTTGGTGAGTTGCCTCTATATTAGAAGTTGTAAATTAATGTTGCACGGCCAGTAATGGGTGAACCAGGCGTGATGTTGTTATTGGTATGTGAGAACAATGCATATTCTTTGTTAGTGATGTTCTCAATGTTGAGCTGCAGGCGTAACTTCTCACTGAACTTGCCAAAGACTGCTGCATCGTAACGGGTGTAGCCTGGCAATATTGTGCTTTGTGATACGGTTGGCAGTTGTGCATAGCGATCAGATGTGCTGACAACACCTAGAGCCACCGCCCACATATCGTTAATCTCATATTTGTTCCATAGAGATAGGGTGCGGTCAGGCGTTTGTGCTAATTCTGCGCCTTTAGCAATGACATTTGCTGCAGTTGTGTTTGCTTGCGTTTCGGTAATCTCACCTTTTTGAAAAGTAACACCGCCAAATACGCTCCATTTGTCAGTAATGTCGCCAGAAACCCCAAGCTCGATACCTTTGGTTTCTTGACCATCAACCAAAATAGAGTTTGCGCCTGGGTTGCTAGGATCAGCAACTAAAACATTCTCACGTTCCAATTTGTACACCGCAGCCGTTAGCGCTAAGCTCGGATTCACATCCCATTTCGCACCCACTTCATAGTTGATAAATTTCTCTGGCTTGAATGATGCATTGCTCGGCGTTAAAGAGGTTAATTGGTCGCCAGCACGTGGCACATAGGAAACGCTGTAGTTGGTATAAATGGAGATAGCCTCTACTGGCTTGAAAATCAGACCCGCGCGTGGTGATAATAAATTATCACTGACTTTAATCTCGGTATTGTCTAATAAGTTAGTAAAGTCCGTATCAAAGTTATCATTTCGTAAGCCAACAATCGCCTGCCATTTTGGGCTAAAAATGATTTGATCTTGCAAATAAAAGGCTGCTACGCTCACATCACTTTTTCTGTTGGTTGCCAAAGCGGAAAAAGAGGCAGAAGGCAGATATGGATTGCTTGCGGAAACTACAGTCGCAATATTGGTTGAGCCCACTGTTGGTTGAAAACGTTTGCTCGTTGTATCTTGTTTTGCCAACTCCATACCGAATAACAGTTTGTGTTCAACAGAGCCTGTTTTTGCATTGTATGTTAAGTCAGTTTGGTTGATGATGTTTTCACGATCTGTCTCATCAAGGTAAGCACCAAATTGAACAGTACCGACGTTGGTCACGGAGTTTCTGGCAAACACGTTTTGATAATATTTATTGTAGTTGGCGTAGCGTGTACTATTTTTAACGCTGATGCCGTTATCAAAAGCATGTTCTATGGATGCATTGAAAGCGACCGTTTCAGTTTCAGTAGGGCTTAGATGGGCATTCCCAAAAAATGTGTCGTAGTCACCGATTTTATAAGGGCGATTTTTCAATGTTGAGTTGCCAGGACCATTCACTGAAGGTACACCACGGTCTGCCACACGTTTGTCTTTAAAATACTCCATGCCAACGATGATTTTTGTATTTTCATCCGGGCGTATCGTCACGGTTGGCGTCACACCAAAACGCTCTAAATTCACGCCATCACGATAAGAGTCTGAATTCTCATACACAGCATTTACGCGGAAAGCGATTTCATCATTGAAGGCTTGGCCATAATCACCGGTAATACGTTTTTGGTTATACGCGCCGTAACTAGCAGTCAACTCACTAATCGGTGTCCAGCCAGCTTGCTTACTCACGCGATTAATTGCGCCGCCTGCACCACCACGTCCAAATGCCATGCCATTGGGGCCTTTTAACACCTCTAAGCGGTCTATATTGTAAAAGTCGCGGTAAGTTTGCACATCATCACGCAAGCCATCTAAGAAAAAATCGCCAGTCGTGGCATTGCCACGGAAGATCAATGCATCACGGTTACCTTCGCCTTGAGCTGCTTGCACACCCGGCACATATTGCACGGCTTGTGAAATGCTTTGAATCGATTGATCTTGAATTAAATCTTGTGGAATCACGGTAATGGATTGGGGTGTATCACGTAATTCCGTATCTGTTCTAGTAGAAGCAGAGCTTTTTTTGGCGTTGTAGCCTTGTACTGGTTTTGTGTCGTTATCTTTTTTAGCTGACACTGTAATTGTGTCTAGTTCTATGACATCTTCTGCCAAGGCTATGTTGGCAATAAATGAGCATAGGGTAGATGCGACCACAAAGCGAATGTTGTTGTATAAAGCATTATTCAGCTTTTTAAGTTGAAAGTTTGGTGTAGCTTCAGAAGCGTTAGCGCTTTGTATCATTGATAATCCTAACAATTAATTGATTTTTTTTACAATTTTTAGAATGGTAATAAAAATGAGAATAATTATCAATAATATAGCTAGCTAAATGTTAGTGTGCTAAATATTATTAGGCGGTGATTTTGTGAATATCCCAATGTGCAATGGCCCATGCCCAAATAGTCGCAAGCGTGGCGTTGTGTAGCGAGTCTGGAGGAGTTTGTTTCAGAAAGGCGAGCGCATTGAGTAGTTGCGTGCTGGCATCGTTGGCTAGTATGGCAGGTGCTAATGTCTGTTTGCTCAGTTTCTCGCCATCAGCATTCATCACAATCGGGATATGCGCATAGTTTAGCGTAGGCAACTGCAGCAACAGTTGCAGATAGCGTTGCCTAGATGTAGAGTACAGCAAATCTGCCCCACGTACCACGTGTGTTACACCCTGCATTGCATCGTCTACCACTACCGCCAACTGATAAGCAAACAAGCCATCTGCACGTTTTAAAACAAAGTCACCAATATCTGTCGCAAGTTGCTGATGGAGTGCACCTTGAATGTTGTCATGAAAGTGATCTACAAAATCTTGTGTTTTTACACGCCAAGCCACAGGTGCTTGTGGCTTAATGGGGTGATGCAAGCAATTACCCGGGTAAATAAAGCCTTCTATACCTTGGCGGGTGGACGAGTCTGCAATCTCCTTACGGGTACATGTACATGGATACACCCAAGCTTGGAGCTGTTGTAGCGCTATTGCATAATGCGCAGTTTGCTTGCTTTGGTAGATGACTTCGCCATCCCAACTGAATCCGTAGGCTTCTAGGCAATGGAGTATGTCTTGTGCTGCGCCTTTCACTTCCCTTGGTTTATCCAAGTCTTCAATGCGCACCAACCATTGCCCTTGGTTGGCTCTGGCATCGCAGTAGCTAGCGACCGCAGCTACCAATGAACCAAAATGCAAAGGCCCGGTGGGAGAGGGGGCAAAGCGGCCCACATAAGACGACATGGTTATTGAAGTGTTTGCAGGTATGGGGGAATATCCCAACTATGCAAGTGTTTGCCAAGCAGCTGTAACGTGCATTGCATGCGCTCAGCACCGTTGGCGTTGAGCTCAAAGGCATATACGCGCAAAAATTGAGCATGGCCATGCGCATCACGCGCAATGCTGATTTTGGTGCAAGCGACGGTTTCGTCTAGTAGTTGTAGCTGAAACCGTTGCGCTAACGTATGGCCATATTGAATCGCAGCCTCACGCTTTGCAATGGTATCTAGCCAAAACCAGGCACAGCCAATTAATATAAGTAATAGAGCAATTTCCAAGAGAATCCCTGCATGATAATGTTGATATGGGTATAGACAGCGGCAAGAATATATTTGAATATTTGCCCACTTGAATTATATTAGCTAACAATCCTCAAATTATCATCAAAAAATGAATAAAACGCGCGAAGATGATGCAATAGCTGCTTATTTTAAGCTGTTAAGAAGTAAAGGTGGTGACGATAAAAGCATCTCTCAGCGAGAGCTATTCTTGTCACAATTGACGCCTTATCTTGCAGGAAAAGAACTCGCCGGCACTGTCTATCGAGAGTCATTAGAACAGCTGATGGAAGGGCAGGCAGCAGCAGACTGGCCAGCCAATCTCGTGATTGCACGTGAGTTCTATCCTTTCTGGATGGCAGATATCAGAGCCATTAGCCAATTGAATTCAGAAGGCGGGTTTGATTTACACCCGGTAGATTGGATGCCTGCTGAAGTTTCTTTGGCTGACTTATGGAAGAATATCGACCAGGAAAAATTTTCCACGGCAGAAAGCTGGGCCATTAAATCCTACCTCAAAGCGCTCACCGATGAAGTTGCGGATGCTGAAACGATTGATGTCCGTATCAAATTTGCCAAAATATTAATAGTACGCCTGCGCGATGCGCCATTGACCGAAAAAAACGCATACCGTATCGCGGTAGATGCAACGACACCTTTGTTTGAGCTTAAGAAAACGCGACAACTGTTTTTGGTCGTCGTGCGAGAGTTCTATAACTTCTGGTCTGGCAATCCGGATGCTAGAGAACATGTGCTCAAAGTCAGTAAAGTGAGTATCTTGTAATCAAATATATGCACATATTTTGTGCAATGCACAGTGCATAGCACTTTTTTTGTGCAAATTATAAACCCCCGTAATAAATAGTCTTTAAAAATCAATACACTGCCTTTTGGCGTGCATTTTGCTTTCTGTCATGCAAATAAAAATAATCCATATAACGATTTAAGGAGATAGTCATGGAGGGATTGGTGACAGCCAACGACGTATTATTTGTGTTATTAGGGGCCATTATGGTGCTTGCCATGCATGCTGGCTTTGCATTTTTAGAGGTAGGCACCGTACGTAGTAAAAACCAGGTCAATGCCTTGGTCAAGATCATGGTAGATTTTTCTATTTCTACCATTGCCTATTTTTTTATTGGCTATAGCGTGGCGTATGGTGTCAGCTTTTATAGTGGCGCTGAGGTATTGGCAGCTAAAAATGGTTACGATTTAGTGAAGTTTTTCTTTTTGCTCACATTCGCTGCAGCGATTCCGGCAATTGTCTCTGGCGGGATTGCCGAACGCGCTAAATTCAACCCACAAATTGCAGCCACTTTCTTGGTAGTGGGTTTTGTCTATCCTTTCTTTGAAGGCATTGCTTGGAATAAGCATTACGGTATTCAAGATTGGCTATTAGCAAACTTTGGTGCCAATTTTCATGATTTTGCCGGCTCTGTCGTGGTGCATGCCATGGGTGGCTGGATTGCGCTGGCTGCAGTGATTTTGTTGGGCGCGCGTACTGGGCGTTATGCCAAAGATGGTCGCTTACATGCGTATCCGCCATCTAATATTCCATTTTTAGCATTGGGTGCTTGGATTTTAACAGTAGGTTGGTTTGGCTTTAATGTGATGTCTGCGCAGGCGGTACAAGGTATTTCCGGCTTGGTTGCGGTCAATTCGCTGATGGCACTGGTGGGTGGGACATTGGCTGCATTGGTTTTAGGTAAGAATGACCCGGGTTTTGTGCACAACGGGCCATTAGCTGGTTTGGTGGCGGTATGTGCAGGCTCCGATATTATGCATCCGTTGGGCGCTTTGACCACTGGCTTGGTGGCTGGCGCCTTGTTTGTATGGGCATTTACGCTGACACAAAATCGCCTCAAAATTGATGATGTGCTCGGTGTGTGGCCATTACACGGTTTATGTGGCGCTTGGGGTGGTTTGGCTGCGGGTATTTTTGGTGCCAAAACATTGGGCGGCTTAGGCGGCGTAAGTTTTGCCTCGCAAGCGGCGGGCACGTTGCTAGGTGTCACAGTTGCAGTGATTGGCGGGATTGTTGTGTATGGGTCACTCAAAAAGTTTGTCGGCATTCGGATGGATGCGGAAGCTGAATTTGATGGTGCAGACTTAAGTATCCATAAAATTCCTGCACGCTCAGAGGATTAATTGCAGTATAGATATATTGCAATATACATCGTTCGGTTTCTAAATTGCCCGCAATCGCGGGCTTTTTTGTTGACCTAATGAAGTTGGCATAGGTAAGACAATTTTTACATAATGTACGTTGGTGGTGCTTTTAGTGCATTTTTAGATCTGTTTTTTGGCTATATATAACCAAATATGTAAAAAAAATGTAAAAGAATCAATTACCTATTGAACTTTTAAATGCTGGTCTCATACTATATAGGCAAGTTTTTTGTAAAATCCTAGAGGAGAGAAATATGTTACGTTTAACACTCGGTGCTGCAGTATTGGCGGCTGCATTTGCTACCACTGCCAACGCTGGTCATGAGACATTTACCCCAAAAAGCTATGATAGTTTAGGTAAGTGCTTAAAAGCAGCGCTGACTAAACATGATGGCAAAGTTGTCAAAGTAGAATACAAATCTGAGAAAAAAGCAGGCGTGTATGAGTTTGATATTGAAACACCTGACGGTAAAGCCTGGGATATTGAGTGCAATGCTAAAACAGGCAAAATAACTGAAATCGAAGAAGAAGTAAAAGCGGATGATGCAAAATTCACAGCTCTAGCTAAAGTATCAGAAGCAGATGCGAAAGCCACTGCATTGGCAGCACATCCAGGCAAAGTAGTAGAAGTAGAGTATGAGTTAGAGCCAGATGGTAAAGCTTCTTACGAATTTGATATTTTGGAAGCTGATGGTGAAGAGATTAAAGTAGAAGTAGACGCAACAACAGGCAAAATTGTTGAAGTTAGCTATGAAAACTATCAAATTGGCCAAGAGTAATTGCAAGTTGGCCTAGAGTAATTTCTAGTGAGTAATTAAAAAAGGCGCCTAGAGCGCCTTTTTTAATACGTATCAATTACATTGTCACACGATTGGTTATTCCAGTCTTATTGCTTAGGCTGCATGTTAAAATGTGGCATGACAAAATTTCATGCCATTATTCCTGCAGCGGGAAGCGGCGCTCGCATGGGTGCAGAGGTTCCAAAACAATACTTGAAGCTCAATGGTAAGCCATTGATTCAGCATGTGATTCATACCTTTGAGCAATCTGCATCTATTCAGTCAGTACATGTGCTGCTAAGCCCCAATGATCGTTATTGGGCAGCATTGGACATATCATTGGGTTCAAAAACGACTTTACACACATGTGGTGGTACAACGCGGGCCGAGACTGTGTTAAATGGTTTAAATGCAATCAAGTCAATTGAAGGTACGGATTGGGTGTTGGTGCACGATGCAGCAAGACCTGGCCTCAACCAAGCAATGTTAAACCTATTGATTGAGAGCTTGGGAGACGATGAAGTGGGTGGGTTACTCGCTTTGCCTCTGGCGGATACCTTGAAGTTAGCTGACGCGACACAACGTGCGCAAAAAACTATCCCACGCGAGCAACTTTGGCAAGCACAAACACCTCAAATGTTTAAATTGGCAATTTTAAGAGATGCTTTAGCCAGTTTTCATGGCGTGCCTACTGATGAAGCACAAGCCATTGAATCGATTGGACTACAGCCTAAATTAGTACGTGGCGCATTACGTAATTTAAAAGTCACTTATCCCGAAGATCTCACTGTGCTTAATGCATTAATAACTGAGTGAAAATAACCCAAATGAATATCCCTTTTAGAGTTGGGCACGGTTTTGACGTGCATGCCTTAGTGGTGGGTCGCCCCTGCATTATCGGTGGCGTGAATATTCCGTACGAGCGTGGATTAGATGGCCACTCTGATGCAGATGTCTTATTGCACGCGATCTGCGATGCGTTGCTGGGAGCAGCAGCATTAGGTGACATCGGAAAACACTTTCCCCCCAGTGATGCGCGCTACAAAGGCATTGATTCACGTAATCTGCTCAGGCATGTTGTGGCTTTGTTGCATAGTCATAGCTATGTGGTCGGCAATGTTGATGCCACAGTGATTTGCGAGGCGCCTAGGCTTAGCCAACATACGGCACAAATGCAGCAACATATTGCCGAGGATTGTGCGATTGCTATCCAGCAAGTCAACATCAAAGCCACCACGACAGAAAAGTTAGGCTTTACCGGCCGCGGTGAAGGGATTGCTGCAGAAGCCGTGTGCTTGATCGCGTTGAAATAACCCATTCCCAAATAATTTAAGTGTAAGTATATGTTTCGTTGGTTTGAAAATCTCGTCAACCCGTTCCCTGAGCAGGTCATCAGTACACCGCCCAAACAGTTTTGGGCGTTTGTATGGTCATGCACGCAAGGTATGCGGCCGTTTATTTTGGGCATGACGTTGCTCACTGCCTTGATTGGCGCGTTTGAAGCATTGCTATTCGCCATGATGGGTAAGGTGGTAGATACGTTAAGCCATATCGCCCCCAAAGATTTATGGCATCAGCACTTGCACGATTTGTTAGTATTAGCCGGTATTTTGTTATTTAGTACCGCGGTGATCTGGATACAGACTTTACTCAAGCATCAAACCTTAGCGGGCAACTTTCCCATGCGCTTGCGTTGGAGTTTCCATCGTTTGATGTTAGGCCAAAGCATGAGTTTTTACCAAGACGAATTTGCCGGGCGCGTTTCCGCCAAAGTTATGCAGACTGCACTAGCAGTGCGCGACGTTTGGTTTATCGTCTCCGATATTATGGTCTACGTCGTCATTTATTTTGTCACCATTGTGACGGTAGTAGGCGGCTTTAGCTTGCTGATTGTGTGGCCATTTTTGATCTGGCTGGCATTGTATATAGGCGCGCTCACTTATTTCATTCCACGTCTGGCTAAGGTCTCACAACGGCAGGCCGATGCGCGCGCGTTGATGACTGGACGCATTACTGATGCGTACACCAATATCAGTACCGTCAAATTATTCTCACATGCAGGGCGAGAAGCAAACTATGCAAAATCCGCCATGGATGAGTTTTTAAGTACGGTAAAAAAACAGATGCAAATGGTCAGTAGTGTGGAGACCATTAACCATTTCTTAAACATGCTGCTGATTATCGGCTGTGGCGGTATGGCGTTGTGGCTGTGGACGCAAGGAAAAGTAGGCATGGGCGCAGTCGCTGCAATTACCGCCATGTGTTTACGTTTGAATGGAATCTCCCATTGGGTGATGTGGGAGATGACCTCACTGTACGAGCAGATCGGGACGGTACAGGATGGCATCAATACACTTTCAGCCATGCATAAAGTGCAAGATGCGCCCAATGCCAAAACCATCGATGTAAAGCGCGGTGAAATCGTGTTTGATGATGTGCACTTTGGCTATGAGAGCCAACCATACTTGCTGGAAGCATTTAATCTACGTATCAATGCAGGTGAGCGGGTAGGGTTGGTTGGTCGTTCGGGCGCGGGCAAATCTACCTTGGTAAATCTGCTATTACGTTTTTATGATATTCAATCCGGACAAATTTTGATTGATGGTCAAAACATTCAGCAGGTGACGCAAAACAGCTTGCGCGCTAATGTCGGCATGGTCACGCAAGATACGTCGCTATTGCACCGCTCTGTGCGCGATAATATTTTATATGGGCGCCCAGATGCTAACGAACATGACATGATGGAGGCTGCCAAACGTGCCGAGGCACATGATTTTATTTTGACACTAAGAGATGCCAAAGGCCGCACCGGTTATGATGCACATGTGGGCGAGCGCGGCGTGAAACTATCCGGCGGCCAACGCCAGCGTATTGCCATTGCACGGGTGATGCTGAAAGATGCGCCGATATTGCTATTGGATGAAGCTACCAGCGCACTGGATTCGGAAGTGGAGCTTGCCATTCAAAGCCATTTGGATCAACTGATGGACCACAAGACCGTTGTTGCTATTGCGCACCGTTTGTCTACTATTGCCGCCATGGATCGATTAATTGTGTTAGATGCGGGCAAAGTGGTGGAGCAGGGTAGTCATACTGAATTGCTAGCGCTCAATGGTGTATACGCCAAATTATGGGCGCACCAAAGTGGTGGGTTTTTGTTGGATTAGATTGGAATTAATGGCAGGCTTCGGCCCAATTGAGAGGTGTTACTAAAATTTACTGAATGTCTCAAAAATCCCCATAGCGGACATTTTGAGTTAGTACTAGTATTATGAAAACTAAGAAGCATCTTGATCTTTATTTACAGTTTGTTGTATTTGTTAAGTTTTATTTGCGCAAAAGGAATCGTCCTAAGATAGATACTATATAAGATATAAGAGCGTATAATTTATTTAAAATAACATAATCAAACATATTTTGTTTGGTCAAAAAGGTCCTGTCATGAACGATGGCATTGGGGATATCGAGCGAGCAAACTTACGCTTCCGACAAGTGGTAGAAGCCGCGCCCACTGCCATGGTGATGGTAAACAAAGCTGGCCTGATTGAAATGGTAAATACTCAGACTGAAATCATTTTTGGGTATAGCCGGGCCGAGCTTCTTGGCCAAGTCATTGATATCTTGCTTCCAGAGCGATTTCGTCACCAGCATCCTCATCATCGGGCCTCATTCTTTTCAGACCTAAGTCCCCGCGCCATGGGAACGGGTCGAGATCTCTATGGACGTCGCAAGGATGGGAGTGAGTTTCCTGTAGAAGTAGGCCTCAATCCTATTGAAACGGATGATGGCGTAAAAGTCCTGTCTGCAATTACCGATATCTCGGCCCGCAAGCGGATGGAAGAGCGTTTTCGTCAGGTGGTAGAAGCCGCACCGAATGCTATGGTAATGGTGAACAAGGCCGGCCTGATTGAAATGGTAAACACGCAGGCCGAAATCATTTTTGGTTATAGCCGAGACGAGCTTCTTGGCCAAGTCATTGATATCTTACTTCCCGAGCGATTTCGTCACCAGCATCCACATCACCGAGCTTCATTCTTTTCAGACCTAAGTCCCCGCGCCATGGGAACAGGTCGAGACCTGTATGGTCGGCGCAAGGACGGGAGTGAGTTTCCAGTAGAAGTAGGACTCAACCCGATTGAAACAGATGATGGGGTGAAAGTGCTGTCTGCAATTACCGATATCTCAGCGCGTGTAAAAGCAAGTGAAAAACTAGCTGAGCATCGTGATGAGTTAGAACGTAGTAATAAAGAATTGGCAACATTCGCTTATGTCGCATCACACGATCTTAAGTCACCATTGAGAGGTATATTTCAGATATCGCATTGGATTGAAGAGGATCTCAATAATGGACAAACCCACGCTATTCCAGACCATATGAATTTATTGCGTGGACGCCTTCGTAGGATGGAGCATTTGCTGGATGATTTGCTTGCTTATTCACGTGCAGGACGATTGGAAGGAAGTGCGAGTCAAGTTGAGGTTGGCAGGCTGGCACAAAATGTTTTTGAGATGCAAGCACCCCCTGAAGGCTTTACGCTTGTAGTTGCTGAAGACCTACCCACTTTTACAACCCTTGCAACCCCTCTAGAGCAAGTGCTCCGCAATTTGTTTGCAAATGCGATTAAGCATCATGATCGGACAGAAGGTCACATCAATCTAAGTTGGCGTGTAGTAAGTAAAAATTACTATGAATTTAGCGTGACCGATGACGGCCCTGGTATTTCACCAGAGTATCAAGAGCGGGTTTATATCATGTTCCAAACGCTGCGGCCGCGTGACGAAGTAGAGGGTAGTGGTATGGGGTTGGCGCTAGTTAAAAAAATTGTGGAAGCATACGGTGGTACTACAGGAATTGTTTCCGATGGAATACGAGGTACTTCTATTCGCTTCACTTGGCCAATCAATATAGAGGGGAGACTGGCCTCTGCAAGTCCATCATAAACAAAATTATAAAGAGGTCACATTGCTGATTGTTGATGATGATGATATCGACGCCATTGCACTAGAGCGTGCATTACGTAAGTTAAGTCTCTTTAACGTCACGCACCGTGCACGAGATGGTCGAGAGGCATTGGAATTGCTACGGGCTGGGGCGATACCTGCGCCCTATATTATCTTTCTAGATCTAAATATGCCGCGCATGAGCGGGTTGGAGTTTCTGGAAGTGCTCCGTGCAGATGAGGTACTGACGCATTCAGTCGTATTTGTTTTGACCACCTCAAAATCAGATGAGGATTTAGTGGCCGCTTATCGCAAGCATGTTGCTGGATATATTTTCAAGCAGCATATGGATAGGGACTTTCTTGAGGTGATTAGCTTAATTGAGCACTATTGGCGACTGGTCGAGTTACCAATCACAAAGGAATAAGCAAGATGCGACTTCTACTTGTTGATGATGATGAATTAGATCGGATGGCAGTGGTCCGTGTGTTGCGAAATCCAAAGCTAGTCAAAGATATCGTGCATGCTAATACTGCAGTAAGAGCGCTTAAGTTATTCGACGAGAGTACGTTCGATATCGTGTTGCTAGACTATCGTTTGCCAGACATGGAGTGTCTTGATGTGTTGAGTCAAATTACGCAACATACAGACAAACATGCAGCCGTAGTCATACTGACAGGCATGGAAGACAATGAAATCATCGAAAAAAATTGTATATTTGCTGGAGCGCAAGATTTCTTACTGAAAAAAGAGCTTTCCGAACGACATTTGACCAAGGCGCTAATTCACGCGCAGGCACGGCATGCACTTGCCAGTAAGCTGATTGACACACATAAACGCTTAAAGTACTTAGCGGAAAACGATCCCATGACAGGCTTATCGAACCGTTATTACTTTGAAGAGCATTTACGTGGAGCGATTCAGCGAGCGCATCGACTTAACTTTCAGCTTGGTTTAGTGTATCTGGACATTGATAACTTTAAATTGATTAATGACAGCTTGGGACACGATTCAGGCGATCAATTGTTACAAATAATAGCACAGCGGCTGCTGGAGGTTGTTAGGGAAGGGGATGTAGTTTGTCGACTGGGAGGTGACGAGTTTGCAATCATTGTGCATGATTTGGAAACGGAAACTTCAGTTGGCGCATTAGCACAGCGAGTGATTGAGCGTGTGCGAGAACCTATTCTACTGAATAATGTGGAGCAATTTATAACCTGTAGTATTGGGATTGCAACGTATCCTAGATGTGCCACGACGGCCGAAGACATGCTAAAGCGTGCTGATTTGGCCATGTATCAAGTGAAGCGTGAAGGACGTAATGGCTTTCATTTTTTCAGTGAAATCTTGCAAGTTCAGATTCTACATAGGATTATGCTGGAAGGAGAGTTGCGCTCACATCGTTTTCAAACTCAGCTAGTACAATATTACCAACCTGTCATTCATGCTAAAAGTTTACAAGTGTGTGGAGCAGAAATGCTTGTACGCTGGAACCATCCAACAAGAGGCATATTACCACCAAGAGATTTTATTGATATCTTAGAAGAGCTTGGGTATATAGCTGCCATTGATACAGACAATAGACAGTTGGCGTGCATGCAGCTAGCTCAATGGCGAAAAAATGGCGTGGTAGGTAGCCAGTTCGTGTTAGCAGTCAATGCTAGTGAACAATTATTGCAACGTGAGAGCTTGCATGATGATATTAGGCGTGACCTAGAGAGCTTTCACCTAACGGGTGAGTGTATCACTATAGAGGTGACAGAAAGTGTACTTGTTTCGGATTTCGAAAAAACGGCTTCACTCTTGAATCGCATCAAAGCATTAGGTGTGAAGGTCGCGATAGACGATTTTGGAACTGGATATTCATCTATGGCCTACTTAAAATGGTTGCCTGCATCAATACTAAAAGTAGATCGTTCATTTGTACAAAATGTGCCAGAAAGTGAAGCAGACTGCAAAGTATTAAAGGCAATCATCATAATGGCAAAAAGTCTAGATCTTGAGGTGATTGTTGAAGGTGTTGAGACACTTGATCAGGCTAGATTATGTCGCGAGTTTGGCGCTGATAAACTTCAAGGTTACTTATTTTCAAAGCCATTAACACCAGATGATTTTGCAACGTTTGTTCATACGCACAATCCAGAGTCATTTAATCTGATATGACGTCCTTAATTCAAATGGTTGACTATCTGCTTTGTCCCCTAAGCAGTCTATGGACAACTTGGATTAACTGGCAACTATGTGCCGAACCAAGACAAATAAACTATTAGTTTACGCCTTCAATAACACAATCACTGCGCCACTGCCGCCATCATTGGCTTTGGCTTGTGCATAGGCAATTACTTCATCTTTTTGCATCAGCCAGCTACGAAGTTTATGTTTGAGTACTGGCTCACGATTTTTTGAGCCCAAGCCCTTACCATGCACGATGCGCACGCAGCGGATATTGCGTTTTTTGCAGTCAGCAATAAACTCAGAGACGTACATGCGTGCTTCATCCGCAATCAAGCCATGTAAATCAATATTGGCTTGTACTACCCAATGTCCGCGCCGCAGCTTGCTCAATACCAAGGGCGATTGTCCATCGCGCAGATACAGTAACTCTTCGCCACTTTCTAACTCTTCAGCAGGGTAGTAATGGTCGCTCAGTGAGTCTGCCAGCGCTTGACGTTCATCTTTGAGCAACTGCCTAGGAATGGGTTTGGGTTTTTTAACCGGGTGCAATAAGCGATTGGCCTTCACCGGGCGCGCACCTTTAACGGCTTCATAAAACAGCGCTATATCCTCCTCTGGAGGGGTGCTAGTTTTATTTGTCGGTTTGTCATCTTTGGCAGTCACTGCATCTACACTCCATAAAAAAACGCACAAGCAAGCATCGCCAGCGTTGTGCGTTTTTAAGCGTGATTTACCTTACTTTATTGTAATCAGGCTAAGCTGGTTAAATAGCGCTCAGCATCCAAGGCTGCCATACAGCCGGTGCCTGCACTGGTCACGGCCTGACGGTAAATATGGTCTTGCACATCACCCGCCGCAAATACGCCTGGAATGCTGGTTGCAGTAAAGTTGCCTTGGCGACCGGTTTGCGTCACGATATAGCCGCCTTCCATCTCAAGCTGGCCAGCAAAAATCTCGGTATTAGGTTGGTGGCCAATGGCAATAAACACGCCATTCACAGCTAGCTCTTTTGTGCTGCCGTTGTTGGCATCTTTAAGGCGCATACCAGTTACACCGGTTTCATTGCCCAATACTTCGTCTAATGTCTGAAAAGTTTCCAGTACCACTTTACCCTCTTTCACGCGCTCCATCAGTTTATCCACCAAGATCGCCTCGGCTTTAAATTTATCGCGACGATGCACTAGCGTAACTTTGCTGGCAATATTGGACAAATATAGCGTTTCTTCTACCGCTGTATTGCCGCCACCTATCACGGCAACTTCTTGATTACGATAGAAAAACCCATCACAAGTGGCACAGGCGGAAACGCCTTTGCCGGCGAACTTCTCTTCAGATGGCAAGCCTAGATATTTGGCAGATGCACCTGTGGCAATAATCAGTGCATCACAGGTGTATTCGCCAGAGTCACCCACTAAACGAATTGGCTTTTCGGTCAAATGTGTGGTGTGAATATGATCAAAAATCATTTCGGTATTAAAACGCTCGGCGTGCTTTTGAAAGCGCGCCATTAGCTCTGGCCCCATCACGCCATCGGCATCGGCAGGCCAGTTATCTACATCGGTGGTCGTCATCAGCTGACCGCCTTGTGCAATACCTGTGATGAGTACCGGTTTGAGGTTTGCGCGGGCTGCGTAGACTGCCGCCGAATAGCCAGCCGGGCCTGAGCCCAAAATAAGTAAGTGCGCGTGTTTTGTTGCCATGAATGTACTTTCGTTGCGAATATTAGCTATGAGATGGGGTCTTTAAATACAATTTAAAGACCCATTTGTATTACTTTAACGCCTATTCAAGCAGGCTGCGTAACATCCATGCAGTTTTTTCATGTAGCTGTAAACGCTGTGTCAGTAAGTCGGCAGTAGCTTCATCCGCTGCTGCATCGGCTGCAGGGAACACACTGCGTGCGGTGCGACATACCGCTTCATGACCAGCTACCAATTCTTTAATCATGTCATTGGCTTTAGGTACATCTATTGTTTCTTGAATAGAAGTGAGTTTTGAAAATTGACTATAGGTGCCTGGCGCATACACATCTAATGCGCGGATACGTTCTGCCACCAAATCTACGGCTAAGGCTAGTTCGGTATATTGCGTTTCAAACATCAGATGGAGTGTATTAAACATTGGCCCTGTCACGTTCCAGTGAAAGTAATGGGTTTTGAGGTAGAGCGTGTAGGTATCAGCTAACAGTTTAGACAAACCTTCTGCAATGACTTTTCGATCTTGTGGTTTAATGCCTGTATCCATAGTGTTTCCTTTGTTATTTAAGTGACTATTTTAAGGATTAGACACACTTAGTGCAATTTGATTTTGTTATAATCGTTTAATAATTTTATTTCTTCTTTCGTTTCTATATAGGGTTCATAACACCTTGTTTTTTAATAAAAAAACCTCAGTATCCAACGGTCGAGTTCAGGCGGAGCCTAGTGAAAAAGCATTACATGGCGCCAGTTTAGTCAAAGAAGCATGGTGGCTGGGCTTGGTACTGGTCGGCTTGTATTTGGCAGTCATTCTCATCACCTATTCTCCGCAAGATCCATCTTGGTCACATATGGCGACCGAAGGTGCCCCTGTGGATAATGCTGGTGGGGCGGTGGGTGCATGGGTTTCTGACATGTTGTTATACCTGTTTGGCTTCTCCGCGTGGTGGTGGGTAGTGTTAGCCTTTTACGGCATGTGGCTGGTCTACAAACGCTTGGGGACCACGATCAGTGAGCGCCCATTCCTGATGTTTAACTTAATCGGCTTTACTTTGTTATTACTGGCTTCTTCAGCATTTGAGGCCGGACACCTGCTAGCTTTACCCGCCCAGTTTCCACTGACACAAGGCGGCATGATTGGCAATGCCGTAGATAGCATGTTGCATAGCATGTTCGGGTTTGCTGGGTCTACCATGTGCTTAATTATCTTGATGGCCATTGGGTTTAGCCTGTTTACAGGTTGGTCATGGATTATGATCACCGAACAACTGGGTGCGTGGGTATTGGCCGCGCATGCATGGGCATTAGAGAAATATTACGATTGGCAAGATAGAAAAGCCGGTAAGCAAGTAGAAATCAAACGGGATGAGTTTATTGAGGCTGAGCGTAAACGTACGGAGGACCGCCCACCGATTGAAATCAAAGTGCCGGAGATGGAAATTCCCAAAAGTGAGCGCGTGCAAAAAGAACGTCAAACGGTATTGTTTGATAGTCTGCCAGACAGCTCGCTACCGCCATTGCATTTGCTGGATGAAGCAACAGCTACTATTGAGCTGCAATCTGCAGAAACCTTAGATTTCACTTCGCGTTTAATCGAACGTAAATTAGTCGATTTCGGTATTGAGGTCAAAGTCCTTTCAGCGCAACCCGGCCCTGTGATCACGCGTTATGAATTTGAACCAGCACCTGGTGTAAAAGGTAGCCAAATTACTAATTTGGCCAAAGACTTGGCACGTGCGCTTTCTGTGGTGAGTATTCGCGTGGTAGAGACCATTCCCGGCAAAAGCTGTATGGGTTTAGAGATTCCTAACCCTAAACGCCAAATCGTTTGCCTTTCAGAGATTATGGGCAGCCAAGTGTATGCTGATATGCATTCGCCGCTGGCTATTGCCATGGGTAAAGACATTGCAGGTAAACCTGTGGTGGCAGATTTGGCCAAAATGCCACATGTATTGGTTGCGGGTACCACTGGTTCTGGTAAGTCAGTCGCCATCAATGCGTTGATTCTAAGCCTGCTCTACAAAGCGGAAGCCAGCAAAGTGCGCATGATTCTTATCGATCCGAAAATGCTGGAGCTATCGGTATACGAAGGCATTCCGCATTTGTTAGCGCCAGTGGTGACGGATATGCGCCAAGCCGCCAATGCGCTGAATTGGTGTGTGGCCGAGATGGAGCGTCGCTACAAACTGATGTCCATGTTGGGTGTACGTAATTTGGCAGGTTACAACCAAAAAATTCATGATGCGAAAAAAGCAGATACCACCATTCCGCATCCGTTTAGCCTAACGCCGGATGACCCTGAGCCATTGGATGAGATGCCATTGATTGTGGTGGTGATTGATGAGCTAGCGGATTTGATGATGGTAGTAGGTAAAAAAGTGGAAGAGCTGATTGCACGTTTGGCGCAGAAAGCACGTGCTTCTGGTATTCACTTGGTGTTGGCGACACAACGTCCTTCCGTAGATGTGATTACCGGCTTGATTAAAGCCAATATTCCTACCCGTGTGGCGTTTCAGGTATCAAGTAAAATTGACTCGCGTACCATCTTAGATCAGATGGGCGCAGAGGCGCTATTGGGTCAGGGCGATATGTTGTATATGCCACCTGGCACTGGCTTCCCGCAACGTATTCACGGTGCATTTGTGTCTGACCAAGAAGTGCATAAGGTGGTCAACTACCTGAAGTCGCAAGGTGAACCAAATTACATTGAAGGTATTCTCACTAATGAAACAGAAGAGAGCAGCGAAGGCAGCGTACTGAGTGATACCGGCGGTGAGAAAGATCCCTTGTATGATGAAGCCGTCAATATTGTACTGACTAGTCGTCGCGCTTCGATTTCTTCTGTACAGCGCCAGCTACGTATTGGCTATAACCGCGCTGCACGTTTGATTGAAGAGATGGAGCGTGCGGGTTTGGTCTCAGCTATGCAAAGCAATGGCAATCGAGAAGTATTAGTGAATAGCGGCTCTGGGAGTCAAGAGTAATGAATTTGAGTAAATACGTATTAACAGCAACACTGTGGCTTGCTGCAACAAGCGCGGGCATGGCTTATGCTGATGGTGTAAGTAGCTTGAAAGATTTTTTCTTGAATACGCAATCGATGCGTGCAGAGTTCAAGCAAGAGGTGGTGGATAAACAAGGCCGCAAAGTGCAAAAGGTAGAAGGCACGATGCAATTGCAACGGCCAAATAAATTTCGCTGGGATTATCAAAAGCCATACGAACAGCAGATTATCAGTGACGGTAAGCAAGTGTTTTTGTATGACGTGGACTTGCAACAAGTCACGGTACGCGATTTAAGCAAGACTTTAGGCTCCAGCCCTGCGGCGATGTTGGCTGGTGGCGAGGCCGTTGAGAAAAGTTTTACGCTTAAAAACGCAGTACGTAAAGACGATTTGACGTGGGTGCTGGCTTTACCTAAAGATAAAGAAAGCGGCTTTGACCGCGTATTGTTGGGTTTTAAAGAAGGGCAGCTCAAAAAAATGGAGTTGTACGATAGCTTTAGCCATGTCACGCATATTGCGTTCAATCAAATTGAACGCAATCCGGCGCTAACCACGCAAACCTTCCTGTTCACCACACCTAAAGGGGTGGATGTGGTGGGCGAATAAGCAGGCACCATGCTGCGCCGCCACACCTATGGTTTTGGCTATGCAGTTGCACTACTTGCATTCATCGCTACACCGCTCGCTGCGGCAGAGACATCGGCAGACGCAGCCACAATGCAACAGGCGGAGGCATTACTCAACGCTGGCAACTATGAGGCGGCTTACCAGCAACTGCTCCCCTTAGAAAAAACCTTGGCAGGGCAATTGAATTTTGATGTGCTGCTAGGAAGCGCAGCCGTAGAAAGTGGCCATTACACCGAAGGCATGTTTGCACTTGAGCGTGCATTGGCCATTGAGCCAGACCATCAGCTAGCGCGGGCCAAAGCGGCTAAAGCACATTACTACTTGGGCGAAATTGATACCTCCAAATCAGAGTTTGGGTACTTGCTGAACCAAAATCCTTCTGCAGAAACTGCCAAAGCCATCGAAAAATATTTAGCAGCCATTGATAAAGCCATGGGCTTATCCACTACGTTTAGCGCTTATTTGGAAGGTGGGCTGGGTTGGGATAGCAATATCAACAGTGCGACCAGCGCAAACACTATCGCGCTGCCGGTATTTGGCGGTTTGAATTTTGCGTTGGCCGACGATGCCAAAAGGCAATCAGACAGCTTTTTCAACATGGCGGGTGGCGCGGGTTTTCGTATCCCGGTGTCAGCGCAAGTAGCGTATATCGGCAATGTGCAGTTTGCAAAAAAAATCAATCAGCATTACCAAGCATTTGAAACCGGCGCTATCGATTTAAACCTTGGTGTGCAGATTAAGCAGGCAGATGATATTTATACGATTGCCGCACAAGATGGCCACTTTTATGTGGATGATTCGCGATTCCGTCGTGCTTATGGTGCGATTGCGCAGTGGCAGAAAAATATTGATCCGGCCAATCAAGCCAGTGTTTATGGGCAATATGCCAAGTTGGAATACGACGATAGCCCGATTCGCGATGCGGATCGCTATGTGCTTGGGGTCAATTATGCGCATGCGTTTGATGCAGCCACAAACCCAGTGATATTTTTAGGTGCCTATGTTGCGCAAGAAAATGCAGTGCGCTCAAATACACGTTTTTTAGATCAAGATATTTATGGTGTTCGGGCAGGTGGGCAGTTAGTTGTGGCGCCAAGTTGGCTAGCCTATATGTCTGCCGGGTACGAGTCGCGGGATTATCAGGCGGAAGACTTGGCTTTTTTGCGCAAACGTAAAGACGACCAATACGACATCACGTTAGGTGTGAATTACGTGCCCGCGCGCTATTGGACAGTCAAGCCGCAAATCAGTCTGATCAAGAATGATTCCAATATCGAGCTGAATGGATTTGAGCGCGCCACCATGAGTATTAACATACGCCGTGATTTTAATTGGTAAATGGTTAAGTAAATCGCGGCATAATATCACCCTATGAATAGCCTATTTCAACCTGTGAGTCCACAAGCGCCCTTGGCTGAGCAGCTTCGCCCCAAAACACTGAACGATGTGGTCGGACAGACGCATCTTTTGGGCGAGGGTAAACCCCTGCGCCGCGCGTTTGAATCTGGAAAATTGCCCTCTATGATTCTGTGGGGGCCGCCAGGCGTAGGAAAAACCACATTGGCACGTTTGATTGCGGCAACTGCAGATGCGGAATTCATTCCACTTTCTGCTGTGCTTTCTGGTATTAAAGATATTCGTGAAGCCGTTGAGCGTGCAGACCAAACGCTTCAACACAATGGGCGTAAAACCATTTTATTTGTAGATGAAGTACATCGCTTTAACAAAGGCCAGCAAGATGCATTCCTGCCATTTGTGGAAAGCGGCCTAATTACCTTTATTGGTGCGACTACCGAGAATCCATCGTTTGAAGTGAACAGCGCATTATTGAGCCGCGCGCAGGTATTTGTGCTCAATGCGTTATCTGAGCCGGAGCTGGGCCAGCTATTAGAGCGTGCGCGTTTGCTGATGGCACCAGAGATTCAGTTGGATGCTGAAGTGACCGAACAGGTGTTGGCCTATGCCGATGGCGATGCAAGAAGGCTGTTGAATTTTGCAGAGAGCTTGTTTAATAGCGCACTTACCAGTCACACCCAAGTGATAGACGAAACGTTTCTGCAAGCGAGCATGGCGAGTAAGATGCGGCGCTTTGATAAAGGTGGAGAGGCTTTTTACGATCAGATTTCCGCCTTGCATAAATCGGTACGTGGGTCGAATCCGGATGCCGCCTTATACTGGTTTTTACGCATGATTGATGGTGGCGCAGACCCATTGTATTTAGGTCGGCGCATTATTCGTATGGCGGTGGAGGATATTGGCATTGCCGACCCACGCGCGCAAACCATGGCGCTAGAAGCTTGCCAGATTTACGAGCGTTTAGGCTCGCCGGAAGGGGAATTGGCGCTTTCTAATGCTGTGATTTATCTGGCAGTTGCGCCTAAAAGTAACGCAGCTTATATGGCCTATAATCAAGCCAAAGCGTTTGTGGGGCAAGATAAATCGCGCCCGGTGCCATTGCATTTGCGTAACGCGCCCACCAAGTTAATGAAGGCGCTGGATTACGGTAAAGAGTACCGTTACGCGCACAATGAGCCAGATGCTTATGCGGCGGGTGAACATTATTTCCCAGAAGATTTACAGCCGATTCAGTTTTATGCACCCACACCGCGCGGTTTGGAAGGTAAAATAGCGGAAAAATTAGCGCGTCTGCGCGAATTAGACCAACAACAGCAACGCAACCAAAAAGATAAGAAATAGAGAACTTCATGCTAGAAATTCAACAATTACGGAATGATTTAGACAATGTGGTAGCCAAACTGGCCAGCCGAAAATTTGTATTGGATACGGCTACTTTTACTGCGTTAGAAGCTGAACGTAAAACAGTGCAAACTCGCACACAAGATTTACAGGCCAAGCGTAATAATACCTCCAAGCAAATCGGCATTGCCAAATCTAAAGGTGAAGATGTCAGTGCCATCATGGCAGAAGTGGCTGGTTTGGGCGACCAATTAAAAGCAGACGAAGCAAGACTGCTTGAAATACAAACGGAATTACAAAACCTGTTATTGAATGTGCCGAACTTGCCGCATGAAAGTGTGCCTGTAGGAAATGATGAAACTAATAACGTGGAAGTGCGTAAAGTGGGTGCGCCACGCACCTTCGATTTTGAGATTAAAGACCATACCGATGTAGGCACACCACTAGGTTTGGATTTTGATACTGGCGCTAAATTGTCGGGTGCGCGTTTTACGTTGATGCGTGGTCAAATAGCAAAATTACACCGTGCTATTGCACAGTTTATGTTGGATACGCAGACCGAACAGCATGGCTATACCGAGTGCTATACGCCTTATATGGTCAATGCAGAAACGCTGATTGGTACTGGTCAGCTCCCCAAGTTTGAAGAAGATTTGTTTTCACTGGCACACAATGACAGCAAGCTCTATTTAATCCCTACATCAGAAGTGACATTGACTAACACGGTACGCGATGAAATAGTAGCGGCTGAAGCGCTGCCGATTAAGCTCACTGCACACACACCATGCTTCCGTTCTGAGGCTGGCTCTTACGGTAAAGATACCAAAGGCATGATACGCCAGCACCAATTCGACAAAGTAGAAATGGTGCAGATTGTGCACCCTGAAAAAAGCTATGAAGCGTTAGAAGAAATGGTTGGCCATGCTGAAAATATCTTAAAAGCGTTGGAATTGCCTTACCGTGTCGTTTCATTATGTACAGGGGATATGGGCTTTGGCGCAGCCAAAACTTATGATTTAGAAGTGTGGCTGCCTGCACAAAATACCTATCGTGAGATTTCCTCTGTCTCCAATTGTGAGGCCTTTCAAGCACGTCGCTTACAAGCTAGATTTAGAAATGCACAAGGTAAACCAGAGCTAGTACACACCTTAAATGGGTCTGGGTTAGCGGTAGGACGTACTTTGGTAGCGGTGTTAGAGAACTATCAAAATGCCGATGGCAGTGTGACGATTCCTAAAGTGTTGCAGGCTTATATGGGCGGGAAAACAGCCATTACTGTTTGAGCTTAAATAATCTCGGCAGCTTCATATTTAAACAGCACTGACCTTAGGCATCACTGGCCTCAACGTGCTGCAATTTTAAATGGATCAATATCCGGCGTATGGCTGGGTAGGTGTTTGATGAGAATTTGATAGTAGCTGCGTATAGATTCTGTATAGATAACAGGTGCGCCGCAGCTACAGTAGCCATGCTTAGCTTGAGTATAGTATCTAGGGTCATTCAGCTTCATCAGCGTCGTTTTTACATCGGCCCAGCTATCCGGATTGAGTTTTAAGCGCTGCGCCAGCACACGTGCATCTTCAATATGTCCGACCCCATTGTTGTACGCGGCCAGCGCCATAAACGTACGGTCTGGTTCTGGAATGCGCTCCGGAAAACGATCTTTCATCCACAAAAAGAACTTGGCGCCAGCCGGAATGCTTTGTTTGGGGTCGAGTCTATCCGTCACATTCATCATGTCTGAAGTCTGCTCAGTTAACATCATCAGCCCACGTACATTGGTGGGCGAGGTGCTATAGGTATCCCAATGCGACTCTTGGTAGCTAATCGCCGCCAGCAGTCGCCAATCGACATCGGTAATCTCTTGCGCATCCTTAAATAAGCGTGTGTATTTTGGCAAAATGGTTTGCGTGCGCGTCAAAAAAGCTTTTACATCAAACGGTTTCAAGCGTTTGGTATTGCCGTGATAGCGGTCAATTAAGTTGCGTAATGTGCCATCCTGTTGAATTTTCTTAAAGAAGGCATTGATTTGTTGCATGCGTACCGGATCTTTGCCTCTGGCCATCGCCCATGCGATTTTTTCAGGATCGCCCACGGCAAAAGCGGGGCTGATACTGGGGTAGTAATACTGCATCACCGCCAGCAAATGGCTGTCCGCAATCGTGTAATCAATCTCTTGATTGGCCAATGCTTCCAGCAGCTGCTCTGAACTGGTGTTTTCAATTTCATCCCACACCAAACCACTGTGCTGTTTACTTATCTTGCGGATACGCTCTGCAAAACTAGTGCCGGCAGGCACAGCAATAATGTGGCCTTCCAATGCAGTGAGTGTTTTAGGTGGTGGGTTTTTATCGCGGTTATAAACGAGCTGCTGTTGTACATCATGGAAGGGCTCGGAAAAATCGACGATATTCTTGCGCTCATTGGTGACTGAAATATCGGCTGCGGCAATGTCCGCTTTATTAGAAAGCAATGCCGGAATGATTTTTGAGAAACTATCGACCACAATGATTTTAAGTTGATAGTCTGGGCCTAAGCTCTCAACAAAACGTGTCGCTAGCTCATATTCCAATCCAGCTAATGTATCGTATTCATTCACAAAGTAGGTGTTGGGGCTATTGATGGTGACAAAGCGAATAACGTGCGCTTGATTGGCTTCATGCGCTTTTTTTTGTGCGGATAACGCGGCTTCATCACTGCAACTTAGCAGCGTTAGTACAACAGCCCCGTAGGCTAACTGAATCAAACGCACGATCAATCTCAGAGTATAGGCAAGTAGCGCGGGCTACTTCCAGCGCTCTTCTACTTGCTGGTCAGCACCAGCATCTGCAATGAGAATGCCATGGGCTAACTCACTGAAGATGCCATGCTCAACCACACCGGGAATATTGTTCAAACACTGGTTTAACGTCACTTCATCTATGTCAGATGGGAAGCGCATATCTAACACTAAGCTGCCATAACTAGTAATGCTGAGGCCATCCTTTGCAGCATTTGGCCGTAACTCACCCACGCCGCCTAGGGCTTCAATACTTTTTTTGGCTGCTTGCCAGGCAAATGGCATAACTTCAATGGGAATAGGGAAGTTGGTGCCAATATGGTCGACCAGTTTGCTTTTATCTGCCACCACCAAAAACTGTTTAGCCGCTTTGGCCAGTAGTTTTTCCATCACTAAATCGTAGCCGCGACCTTTGAGCAATGCCATGCTCGGTGTAATTTCATCTGCACCATCGACATATAAATCAATAGAAGACACTTGCTGTAAGCCGATGACGGTGAGTCCAAGGCTCTGCGCTTTGATCATGCTGATATTGGAGCTGGCAATGGTAGTGACGTTGAGGTTTTCTTCTTTTTGTTTGCGCGCGAGCTCTTCAATAAAAAAATTTGCGGTAGAGCCGGTGCCCAAACCGACCAGCATGCCCGATTGCACATAGCTTGCGGCATGAATGGCAACAAGTTGTTTTTCGTTCATTTGTGGTGTTCCCCCTATTGAAGCTGTACTGCTATAAATATTGCTGTTGCAGCAATGATCAGCACGATGTGCGGCGCATGGATGACACGCTGAGACACAGATTGCGGCAAGTACGTAGATGTCGCTATGAAATCGCATTATCTATCCACGCGCTTACAGTTATAATAGGCAATGTTTGGTGTTAATCCAAGTTTTTCTTCTTCATCTTAGCTATTTTTCAACATTCATTTATGGTCTTATCTCAACCATCGGTTGGTCATCCTGTACGTTTTTCTTATGCTGCCAATGGCTTAGATAGTGTCGCCCTATCTTCACTGGCTTGTCGCTTAAAAACAACACATGCCCCATTGGTCATCGTGACCTCCAATGCATTTGAAGCACAGCGTTTATTAGAAGAAATTCCATTTTTTGCGCCTGATTTAAAAGTGAATTTATTGCCAGATTGGGAGACATTGCCGTATGACGTGTTTTCTCCCCATCCGGATTTAATTTCAGAGCGTTTAGCGACGCTGTATCAAATCAGTCAGAATGTCAGTGACGTGATTATTGTGCCCATGGCCACGGCCTTGTTACGCTTACCACCTGTTGCGTTTCTGTCCGCGCATACCTTTATGCTCAAAAAAGGGCAGCAACTCGATTTAGAAGCCCTCAGAAATCAATGTGCACATGCGGGTTACCATCATGTCAGCCAAGTCATGAGCCCAGGTGAGTTCAGCGTGCGTGGCGGCTTGGTGGATTTGTTCCCCATGGGCAGTGTGTTGCCGTACCGTATTGATTTGTTTGATGCAGAAATTGAGACGATACGTACGTTTGATATTGATACGCAGCGTAGTCTTTACCCTGTCCCAGAAATCAGATTGCTACCAGCGCGTGAGTTTCCACTAGATGAAGCTGGTATTGCCAAGTTCAGAAGCCAGTTTAGAGAGTATTTTGAGGGTGACCCGCAGCGCGCCAAAATTTATAAAGACGTGAGCAAAGGCACTGCCAGTGGGGGTATTGAGTGGTATTTGCCATTGTTTTTTGATGCGACCGCAACGATTTTTGATTATCTGCCAAAACAAGCGGTATTGTGTTTGCATGGTGGCTTGGATAAAGCGGCGCAAAGCTTCTGGTTTGATGCCACTTCGCGCTATCGTTTGATGGCACATGACCCAGAGAAACCAATATTGCAGCCAGAAGTGCTGCTGCTTAAGGCTGATGCATTTTTTAGCCAAACCCACCAATTTTCTATCGTGCAAGCGCAATTAGAGTCGGCGAATCCTTTGCCTGCGATTGATGTGGATAGGCGCGCTGAGCATCCCCTGCATAAATTAAATACGTTTATTGCCCAAACCAAGCAGCGAGTGTTGATTGTGGCCGAAAGTCTAGGGCGCCGAGAAACCATGTTGCAGCTGTTTAACGAGCATGGATTGCAGATAAATACTTGCGAATCGTGGGCTGAATTTACACAATCTAAAGCGTCTATCATGCTGGCAGTGTCCGCATTGCATGCAGGCTTTATTGATGACAGCTATGCTGTGATTACCGAGGCTGAACTCTATGCCTCCACGGTACGCCAGCAGCGCCGTCGGGACAAAGAAAAAGCACGCAATACCGAGGGCATGCTCAAAGATCTGTCCGAGTTACGTTTAGATGACCCGGTGGTGCACGAGCAGCATGGGGTAGGGCGTTATAAAGGCTTGGTCAATATTGATTTTGGCGAGGGCGAGACCGAATTATTGCTACTGGAATATTTTGGTGAAGATAAGCTCTATGTGCCAGTGTCACAGCTATTTCTTATTTCACGCTACTCAGGTGGCCCGCCGGAAAGTGCGCCGTTGCATCGTTTAGGTAGTGGGCAGTGGGAAAAGGCCAAGAAAAAAGCACTTAAGCAAATCCGCGATACTGCAGCCGAATTATTGAATTTATATGCGCAACGCGCCTCACGCAAAGGCCATGCATTTACCTTGGGTTTGCATGATTACGAAGCATTCTGTGAAGGCTTCCCGTTTGAAGAAACGCCAGACCAGCTAGAAGCGATTGAGAATGTGATTAAAGACATGCAGTCTGGTCGCCCCATGGATAGGCTGGTGTGTGGTGACGTGGGCTTTGGTAAGACCGAGGTGGCATTGCGCGCTGCCTTTGTGGCGGTAATGGGCGGCAGACAAGTAGCCGTATTAGTGCCGACAACCTTATTGGCTGAGCAGCATTATCAGAACTTCTGTGATCGCTTTGCCGATTGGCCGATTAAGATTGCCGAGATATCGCGCTTTAGAACGGCGAAAGAGCAAGCAGAAGCATTACGTGGTCTAGCTGATGGCAAAATCGACATCATTATCGGTACGCATCGTCTGATTCAAAAAGATGTGAAGTTTAAAAACCTTGGTTTAGCGATATTAGATGAAGAACATCGTTTTGGGGTGCGCCAAAAAGAGCAGATGAAAGCCTTGCGTGCAGAGGTGGATGTATTGACGCTCACTGCAACGCCCATACCGCGTACCTTGAGCATGGCGATGGAAGGCTTACGCGAATTCTCGGTGATCTCTACGCCGCCGCAAAAGCGCTTGGCGATTAAAACATTCCATACCGATTATTCCGATGGCATTATCCGTGAGGCGGTCATGCGCGAGTTTAAGCGCGGCGGTCAAGTGTACTTTTTGCATAACGAGGTGGATACCATCTTTGTGCAAAAAGAAAAGCTGGAGAAGATACTGCCAGAAGCGCGTATTGCCATTGCCCATGGGCAGTTGCGTGAACGTGAGTTGGAGTATGTGATGCGTGATTTTTATCAGCAACGCTCAAACCTGTTGCTGTGCACCACCATCATTGAGACTGGGATTGACGTGCCCACCGCCAATACCATCATCATGAACAAAGCCGACATGTTTGGGTTGGCGCAATTGCACCAACTGCGTGGTCGCGTGGGGCGTAGCCATCACCAAGCTTATGCTTATTTACTCACAGACCCGCACCGCAAAATCACCCCGCAAGCGCAAAAACGTTTGGATGCGATTCAATTGCTAGAAGATTTAGGCGCAGGTTTTCATTTGGCCATGCACGATTTAGAAATACGTGGAGCAGGGGAGTTGCTAGGTGATAGCCAAAGTGGTGAGATGCAAGAGATAGGCTTTAGCTTATATTCCGATATGCTCAACCACGCAGTGAAGCAGCTTAAAGCAGGTAAAGAGCCCGATTTGGATGCGCCACTTGGCGTGACGACAGAAATCAACTTGCATACGCCTGCGTTGCTACCTAATAATTATTGCCCGGATGTACATGAACGTTTGGTGATTTATAAGCGCCTAGCCAACTGTAACGATGATGATGCGCTGGATGCGATGCAAGAAGAGTTGATTGACCGTTTTGGCTTATTGCCAGAGCCTGGAGAAGCGCTGATCGCGTGTCATCGATTACGTATTGCCGCCAAACCACTTGGCATTATTAAAATTGATGCTTCCGATGCAGCCATTCAATTGCAGTTCAATATCAAAGCAGACATTGACCCGATGAAACTGGTCAACCTACTGCAACGAGATAGACGCTGCCGTATGAATGGCCCGGATAAACTGCGCGTATCTGTACAGCTTGGTAATGTGAATCATCGTGCTGAATTGGTGAAAACTTTATTGAAAGAGTTTGCTTGAGATGGTTGTGCTTGTAACGAAATTACATAGCCTAGATGCGTAGCCTGCGGATGGATTTCACAAAACAATGCTATATTCGTTTTTATTCAAATTAAAGAGTGATTCACTATGTTAGAAAAAGCGCTTGCTGCAGTTGCCGCATGGATTATTTCTGTGATTTCCACCATGGGTTACGGTGGCATTGTATTACTGATGGCCATCGAATCTGCCTGTATTCCGTTACCGTCAGAAATCATCATGCCGTTTGCTGGATTTTTGGTGAGTAAAGGCGAAATGACACTGTGGGGCATTGCGCTTGCGGGTGCGATTGGCTGTGTGGTGGGCTCTATTCCAGCCTATTATGTGGGGCTGTTTGGTGGCAGACCACTGGCTGAAAAATACGGTAAATATGTACTCATCAGCAAAAAAGATTTAGACATGGCAGATCGCTGGTTTGCCAATCATGGCGAAATCATTATTTTTATTGCGCGCCTATTGCCGGCAGTCCGCACGTTTATTGCTTTCCCAGCCGGAGTGGCGCGGATGAACATGACCAAGTTTGTCAGCTACACCTTTGTAGGCTCGCTGATTTGGTGTTACGCATTGGGTTACATTGGCATGAAGACTGGCGAACACTGGGAAGACTTGAAAGTGTATTTCCACGAGTCTCACTATGTGATTGCAGCGCTAGGGGTGATTTTTCTGGCTTGGTATATTCACCGTCATTTTAAAAATGAGCACTAGCGGCTAGTAATCACAATTGCTAGATGGATTGAGCCCTTCTTGATCTAACGTGAGTGTGGGTTTGTGATGTTGATAGGTGAGTATCCATATCGAATCAAAATCAGCATCTTCCCACTGCGGTGCGTCTTTTAAACCAAGCGCACGAGCCAGTTTGGGGATGGATTGATGAGACCATACCATGAGTACTGTGCCTCGCTTTTTGAAGACATTGTTAGCAACACCCTCATAATCGTTATCCTCATATTTGCTGTTGATGGTTAAGTTGTACTTCACCGCAAACGGAGTAATGGTTTGAAACATGCGGCTATGCGATGTGTTTTTATCCGCATCAAGTGAAGGCACATACAGGTAATCGGGCAGCTTGAATTTTTGATGGAGCACCTGCGATAATTGCAGTGCACGGTTTTGCCCTTGGCAAGATAAGTTATCCCCATCTGCAGGTTTCTCTGCATGTCGAATAATGACTACTTTTAAATCTTTGCTGGGTTGGTCATGAGATTGTTCATCACAAGCGCTCAACAATATAGGCGTTGCAATCAATATCCAGCATTTCAAAGACGTCATATTAGCGTCACCAATTTACCCACACTTAAAAAGAACACGGCCTTTTGTACGGTTAAGCCTTGTTGTTTAAATAGCACTGCATAACCTTCTAATTGCTCCCGGTATGGTTCGGCCATTTGCTGGAGCGTTGCATCAGACAGTCCGGGCGTCAGTGGGATGGATTTGTAATCGATAATCCAGCGCGTGTCATGTTCTATAAATGTACGGTCAATCACTTTCTTTTGAATCACTTGGTTGTTAAGGGCTTCAATTGCAAGCTCATTGTCAGCATCTGGCCTTGCTTTTAATACCCATTGCCCATCGTGGCTGGTCAATGTGGTGTGCAACATAGTAATGATTTCATCGGCGGCGCTTGTGCTTAGCGGCTGAGAGTGTCTCTGTTGTAACAGCCAGTGTACCATCGCAGGTTTGCAATCATTGAGTCGCTGAATCGACCATTGATCAAGCCCAATATTGCTGATGAGCTGCATATACAAGTGCGCTAGCGTGCCTTTGTCAGTTGCTAGCGTTGATGATGTAGAAGCGCTATCTGGTTCTGGACTGACTTGCTGGTATGCACTCGTCATTGGTTTAGCTGTGTTGTGTTGCGCCAATATGGCAGGCATTTGCACAGTAGGTAAACGCATGAGCTGCGGCGTAAATTCTGCCAGTGAGCTTGCGTCTTCTTGTAAGCGGATGGGCTCTGCTTGCATAAACGCAGCGCCTACGCTTGGCCAGAGCAGTTCTAATAACGATTGTTTCACTGGCGTGATGTCACCGTCTTTACGTTTGACCGTTGCTACCAGATGCAGTTGACGGATAGCACGGGTGGCCGCCACGTAAAGCAGCCGCGCTGTTTCGTTATTGGCACGCGTGGCTTCTAGTTGTTTGATGTAATCGTAAATGGTGGGCGCGCTGTTTTTCTTTTTTTTGCTGTAGGGTGCAGCTAGCAATTGTGTATGCGCCTCTGATTGCACCTCTTCCCACAGCATGAGTGGTGAATCGGCATGCCGAGGTTTGCGATTCAGCGCCGGCAGAATGACACAGTCAAATTCCAAGCCTTTGGATTTATGGATGGTGAGAAATTGCAAATGGTCATTTTCGGTAATGTCTGGCTCGGCGTACAGCTTTTCCATGGCTGTTTCAAGTTGCGTAAAATCCAGTGAATGGCCTTGCGTTAACGTTTCTATTAAATCAAAAAATGCTTGAATGTCGCGGTTATCCCCTGCGCTGATGAGCGTGCTACCACCACCCAGCTGCAGCCAAGTGCTTTCTATCCAGCGGCGCAATGGCACACGGCCTTGCGCATTAAATGCTTGGTTTAAAATGGCGTGCACATGCGTTAAGCGCGCTTGGCCATCAATACTTAGTGCGCTTTCACTAGATATCGCACGTTGCATCAACTGCCAAATGGTAGCGCGGTGGTCATGTGCGCACAATGCATGTAAATCATTAAGCGTTAAGCCACACCAAGGCGCGCGTAATATATTGAGCCAATGTACGCGGTCTGCGCGATGCAGCATGGCGCGTGTAAGCGAGAGCGCATCTTGCACAGTTTGGCGTTGGCTCAAGCCTTCGATTTCCACCGCCTGAAACTTTAAGTGATTGAAATGGCGGCGAATTTCCGAGACCAGCGCGTGTAGATGCGTACGTGAACGCACGAGCACGGCTATTGTTTGTGAGGGGTGTTCTCGTTGTGCTTGGTCAATCAGTGCGGCGACATAATGCGCTTCATGCGTGTAAACGGCTGCGCTTTCCTCATCGCCTTCTACCGCCAGCGCGTGTACTTGTACACCTTCATGATCAATGGCATCGCGCGTGGCAATAAACTCGCGATAACTAATAGCCGCTTCTAGCGTATTGTCGGCAGGGGGGAAGATGGATTTGAATTTTTGATTAATCCAATCCACCACTTGCGGATGCGAGCGGTTATTGCGCGTGAGTTTGAGTGGTTGTAGTGATATTTGCCCAATGCCATGGGTGGCTGCTTGCAGAAACAAACTGACATCCGCTTTACGGAAGCGATAAATCGATTGCATGGGATCGCCCACACAAAACAGCGTTCTGCCGTCATTGGGTTGCCAGCCTGCCGTCAATAACTCCAACAATTCTTTTTGCGTGGCATTGGTGTCTTGAAACTCATCGACCAATAGATGCGAGATTTTGTAATCCAGTTTCAGCGCTAAGTCTGTTGCGCCATCCTCGTCACGCAGTGCATTGATGGCTAATCGTGAAATCGCAACAAAATCAACCTCACCGGCCGATTGAAATACTTGCCACAAATGCGCAGCCGCCAATTGCAGCACTTGGCTAAACGCGCTGACGACTACGCTATTTTGGTGTAAGTCTGCGTCATTGAGCATGGGCAAGCTACGTAACGCATGTAAGGCATCTGGGTCGCCTATCATCTCGGTAATTTGCTCAAACACTTCTACATGTGATTTTTTATCTGCATGCTCTTTTGGAAACCCTAAATTCACATTTAAGCCACCAGGCTTACGAAACGTCCCTTTGTCGGTGAGTAAAAAATCAATCAAGAGCAGCCAGTGGGGAAGCGCTTGCGCATGCAGTGCTAAAGGGGTTTGCCAATCTTGCAGTGCTTTTAGTGGATGGGTTTCATCTAATAAATTGCTTGCTGCAAATCGCACTACTGGCATCAATATGGTTTGGCGATGAGGGGTGAGTACTTGGTAAGCCAGCGCTAATTTCTCTTCAATCACGGTTTGGATGATATGTGCGCATTGGCTGGATATTTCATCCAAATCTAATGCTTGGTGCTGTGAGGTGAGTGGCAGCCATTGTTCACGCTTGGCAAGCATCTCACTTAATAATTGCGCAAGCTTCTGCGTGTCGTTCTGCATAAACGCCAATACAGTGCTGATGGGCGCATCCAGACTGGTTTCTTGTGCGACCATGGCCAGTGTGCGTTTGGCGGCCTCTAGATAATGGGTATTGGCATCATCTGCTACACGTGGTTGCCCACCCAATCGACTAAGCAATGGCATTTGTGCAGACAGGCTGCTGCATAACGCATCAATAGTTAAAATGCGTAAACGGGAGGGCTGTGTGAGCAATTGCCAGTTTTTTTGGCCGGATTGTTGCAAGGCCGATAACGCCAATGCGCGTGTTTGCTGTTTATGTGGCGCATCCACCGGTGTGTTTTGCTCGGCCGCTTCCAAACTTTGTAAAATGCGGTTGCGCATTTCCGCCGCGGCTTTATTGGTGAAGGTAAGTGCAATGATTTCTTCAGGCGATTCTACTGTGCCAAGTAATTTAAGATAACGCTGCGTCAATAACTCGGTTTTTCCGGCACCCGCTGGCGCTTCTACAATAAACGATTGGCGTGCATCCAGCGCTTTTAGGCGGTTGTCTGCATCCAATCCAATCAGCGCTTGTGGACTCATATCATGCATTGCCTGCACCCTTGGCAGATGCCTCCATACGTTGCATCTCAAACTGTAATTGCCGCTCTGGTAAACGCAATAAGGGTTTTACATCGCAATACATTAAATCGTTTTCGTCTTCAAATATGACGCCTGCATGGCCCGCACGGATTTCTTCGGCAATATTTTCTAAACTACTACGCCAATGGCTGATGAGCGCAGGCAAGGTATCGAAGGCTTTAAATGGCGAGTTGCTTTTGAGTTTTTCAAACGGTGTAATATTGGGAATGCCTTCCTCTTGTGCCAAGCCGCTAAATTTACATTCTTCTGCATGCACTTTGGCAAAACACACGGCGACCACTTCATTGTCTTTTAAGGCAATAGACGCATAGAGTGGTAGCTGTGGTTCATTGATTCTGTCTTTGACCCAGCTACTGGTTTTGGGGTCGCTGGCGCCTGTTTTGTAGTCGATGATGACCAATGCATCATCCTCAAGCTTGTCGATACGGTCGATGCGACATTCAATCGCCAATCCGGCCACCTGAATCGGGTAGACAGCCTCACATGCTTTCACAGTAAAGTCTTCTCGTTGTATTTCGATGGCCAGCCAAGCGCGTAGCAGTTGTTGCAGGCGATGTTGCTCGATACGTACTAGTTGCTTAGGTAAGGTTTGGGCAATGTCTTGCAGTGCTTTTTCTACGGCGTGTCGAATGTTGCTATCAAGCGCATCATGGCTCAACTGCTTCAGTGTTTGTAGATCGCCACACGCTAGCCAAAAATGCTGCAAAACGGTATGCACTAAATTGCCGCGGGTCATGCTGTCTAAACCGTCACTGGGTTCTTCCAACGCCATTGCACCTAAGCGGTATTGATAGAATGTCCAAGCCGGGCATACAGCTTGGGCTGCTAGCAGTTTTGTGCCGCCACGCAGCTTGTTATCTGCATGTACAGGCGGTGCTAGCGCGTCATCCAGCATCTGCATGGCTTGCGGCTCTGCAAGGTTTTCTGCCATGGTGTTGGCCTGCGGTGCGTGCGCCACACTGGGAATATTCGCTAATAGGGGAGAAACGCGTAATTCACGCTCTCCCGCTTTGTGCGACCAAGAAAATGTCACCTCATGCGCGCTGTGACACAGCCGGCTGTGGATGGCTTGTGCAAACACACTTTGTGCATTGGGGCTTGCGCCTGGCGTGAGTAGCTCTCGCTGCAACGTGGCAGGCAAGAGCGGATTCAAATCAGTAGGCGGAGGCCACAAGTGGTCATTCATCCCCATCACCCATATTGCATCAATCGGCTGGCTCAGGTTTTCTAACATGCCCAATAGCTGAATACGCACATCACCAATGGCTTCTGGCATAAACATTTTGCTGCGGGCAAGCTGGTACAACTTTTGTAAGGCATTGCTTGCACTGATAGCACCTGTTAAAGAATCAAGTGCTGCAAATGCTTCTAACACCGCATCCCACGCTTGTTTGGCTTGGTATTCATGGCTACTGAGTGGGCGTGTTTGAGCCCAGTGTAAATGGGCTAACAGTTCTGCAAAGCGTGTTGACCAAACGGAAGGCGGTTGAGGCTTTGCCCATTGTGATTGTGTGGCGTGTAGCCACTGCAAATGGGCAAAGCAGTGCGGCAAGTCGTTACTTTGTTCTATTAAAGCAATCAATTGCGTTAAGTGAAAAGTACGCATCAGTTTTTTACGCATCCGTGCATCGGCAAGGCTGCGCGCGTCTAATTCGGTTAAGTCACTCCAGTAGACATCAAGTAATAGTGGGCTGATGTCGGTTTGTGTCAGCGTTTGATGGCTGCTTGCCAAACGTAGTAGGTTTAGCGCGGTGCGGCACATGCTATGCTCACTGAGCATCATGCCTACCGAGAAATCGTAAATTCTAGGCGTTTCATATTGATGCGCATGCAGTGCTTCCGGATGAAACGTATCGTCTAGTAGATCACTTAAAACGCGTCGTACCTCATTTTGCACTGGCGAGATAATGGCAAGGTTGCTTTGTGGACGTTGCGTTAGGTACTGCTTGGCCCAAGCGACTGCTGCGCGACACTCGGCTTGCAAATCGGGCAGCGCAATCTGCATGAGTTGTGCATCGGCAATGTCTAGTTTACGCACGTCGATAGTCATGCCTTTGCTTTGCAAAATCGCCATTAAGCGTTGTTCTAACGGTGTAATACGGTCAAAGCCAATCAGTTGAATGTGGCGGGGCAATGGGCTTTGGCATTGCGTAAGTGCTTGTATCTCTTGCTGTAATCGCCACGCGGGAGTGACGGTTTGATGTTGTTCGCAAAGTTTAAAAAATGCATTGCGCCAGCGCAAAAACTGACGGGTTTCGGTACTGGTAAAGTAGTCGCTAAGTTGTGCGTCCTCAATCTGCCAATGAATCAGCATCTGGTTCGCGGCGATGGCCGATTGTGCCAAACTCGGAACATCAAACAACTCAGAAAAGGCATGCTTGGCAAGACAGCTTTCAATGGCTTGTTGCCACAGCATGGTCTCAGTAAAACTATCTAGAGTGTTAGGGGAGAAATAATCAGCATCAATCTCGCCAGCCAATAAAGCAAAGCCGGTATAACGATGCAGCCACTGTGTGAGCGTATCAATCTGCGGGGCTGCCCACTGCTGCGAGCCGCTTTCTGTTTGCTTACGCTGATAATCCAGATGCAGGCTACGTGCTAGACGCGTGGTTGAGCATAAAATGAGCGGGCTATGGGCTTGTGCTAACATTGCCACATTCTAACCGACCATGCCAATGGATGAGCAGGCGCAACGATTAAAAATTAACAATTAAATCTGCGGATTGTTGGATAATGGGCGTTATCAAAGAAAGTGCTTGAAAGGGAAGATATGTTGGGTGGTTTGGCAAAATTTTTGAAATACAGTATTGGTCTGATTGTGATACCCATTGCATTGTTTGCACTCTACACATGGGCAACATTGACATGGGTCTATTCATCCGGTGAGCGCGCAGGGTACGTGCAAAAGCTCTCATTAAAGGGTTGGGTGTGTAAAACTTATGAAGGTGAACTGGTGCTGGTTTCCATGCCAGGCACGCAAGCGGAAAAGTTCTTTTTTTCCGTGCGTGATGAAAAAGTCGCGCAACGTATCAATGAAACCGTGGGTAAGCGCGTACGCTTAATTTATGAAGAGCATTTGGGTGTGCCGAGTTCTTGCTTTGCCGAGACACCGCATTTTGTGAGCGATGTTGAGCTGTTGGATACTCCGCAAATCGAGATGATTCAGAAAAACGAACCTCAGTAACTATGGCAGCAAGCGACGAGAAAAATTACATCACACCAGAGGGTTTCGCTGCCTTACAGGCAGAGTTTCATCAGCTGTACAAAGTAGAACGTCCAGAAGTGGTGCGCACCGTATCTTGGGCTGCTGGCAATGGTGATCGCAGTGAAAACGGTGACTATATTTACGGCAAACGCAGATTACGTCAGATTGATAGCCGTTGCCGCCATTTAATGCGGCGTATGGACTTAGCCGAGGTGGTCGATAGCAGCTTGCAGCAGCACTTAGAGAAAGTATTTTTCGGCGCATGGGTGACCTTGTTCAATCTACAGGATGATAGCGAGCATATCTATCGCATTGTCGGCAAAGATGAAATCGAGCCGACCAAAGGCTATATCAGCTGGATATCGCCATTAGCCAAAGCCATGTTAGGTAAAAGTGTTGGTGATACCGTACGTGTAGCGACCCCCAAAGCAGAAGAAGCGTTTGAAGTGATTGATATTCACTATTAACCAGCCATTTAACAAATACTTCTGCATTGAACTTAATACATAGACTGTTATCATATCCGCCATGTTGATTCGCTTTTCACGTTTGTTTGCTTATGTCCTGCTGCTGGTTATGCCGCTACAGGGTATTGCTGCGGCAAATATGTTGGTGTGCAATAGCACGATGCAAATACAGCAAATGCAGCAGACTCAAGCGCAAACACATGCAATGCCATGTCATGCACACATGGCGCAGAGCAGTGGGCATGCTGATGCAGACGTAGACCATAGTAAGTCCTCAACTACCGCATGTAAAACCAGTTGCAATACTTTATGTACAAATTTGTGCGCGATTGCAGCTTTACCCATGCGTAATAAAGCAGCCATGTTACCTAGTGTCACTGCATTAATCGGCTCAGCACATTTTTCATACGCTTCTATTACCTTACCTAGCCTACAACGTCCCCCTATATTCCTTTCTTAAGTAAAGCTTTGTCACGTCTATACATGGACGTGACTGTTACTTGATAGAAAGGAAATCTATGTTTTTCAAAGTCTTAACAAGGCTGTGGCTAACTGCCGCAGCCCTGATGACGAGTCAATATGTCATTGCCGGGCCGATGGGATTTAACGATTCCTATATGGCCATGGGCGATTTCAATAATCACTGGCGTGAGTCGTTTATTAACTACGCCATCACCCCGCGAGATGCATTGGGCGTGGGCGCAACCTATATGCGCGCAGACGATAAAACCAAAACCCGCACGTTGGAAGAGGTGATATACACACGCTTATTGCAGCGATGGAACTTGCCGCATGCACAAGCCAATGTATGGTTTATTGGTGGAGTAGGGGCGCTGCAAGGCGAAGACAAGCAAGAAGGTGTGCATCATGATGTTAGCAAGGTCATGATTACGCCTGGTATTCAGTTTGATTATGAAACCACGCGTGTTTACTTCGCAGCGACACATCGCTTTTATCGCGCGTCCGATATCAACCACGACTTTACCAGTGCGCGCGCTGGCTTCTCCTTTTACGAAACCGATTACGATAAGACACAGCCTTGGTTAATTGTTGAGGCACGCAATATGAACGGCTTATCAGACAAAGTAGAAGTCACCCCCATGCTACGTTTGGTTAACAAAAACTACTTTGTTGAGGCGGGTGTGAATAACGCACGTGAACCACGTTTCAACTTTATGTATATATTTTAATTCGCAAATTTGAAGGCATTTATCATGAAAAAATTAAGCATTGTTTTACTTGTTTCAACTGTATTGTTCAGTCAATGGGCCATGGCTGCAACCCAAACTATCCAAGCAAAAGTCAATGGCATGGTATGCGCGTTTTGCGCACAAGGCATCGAGAAAAAGATGCGTGGGCTATCACAAACCAAAGATGTGTATGTCAATTTAAAGCAGCGCATTGTCGCGGTTGAGCTAAAAGAAGGCCAAACCTTGCCGGAGAGTACAGTGAAAGATCTGATTAAGGATGCTGGTTATGATGTGACTGCAATTGAAATCACGGATCATCCAGTAGCGCATATCAAGGCAGAGATTGAATCCAAGCAAGGAGCCAAATAAGTGACAGCGCATCCTCCTGAGATGACGCATCTCAAGCATACCAAAGCAGCCTCAGTGCTTTCCTTATTCACCAGTGGCGGTACGCTGATTTGTTGCGCCTTACCTGCACTGCTGGTAGGCATTGGTGCAGGCGCTGCAATGTCGAGCCTAGTCGCCAATGTACCGCAGCTTGTGTGGTTTTCGGAGCATAAAGTAGTGGTGTTTATTTTTGCAGCATGCATGTTGATAGTCTCAGGCATGCTGCAATGGCGTGCTAGAAGCTTACCTTGCCCAGTCGATCCTGCGCTGGCAGCCGCATGTATGAAAGCGCGTAAAGTTTCATGGCGTGTTTACGTGTTTTCGGTACTGATATTTCTGGTAGGCGGCTTTTTTGCATTTGTAGCACCGATTATTTTATAAACAATCGCTAATACCTAACTGTATTGAGCAGTTAGGTATTTAAAGGGGGCGCAATGTATTTTTTGATAAAGTACTTAGTGACGGCTGGTTTGATTTTGGTAATATCTGAAGCAGCTAAGCTGAGCGTTAAACTGGGTGGGTTAATAGCAGCTTTACCGCTTGTTACAGTATTTACTTTGATCTGGTTAAATTATGAGCAGCAGCCGATTGCTAAAATTTCAAATCACGCTTATTACACGTTCTGGTATGTCATTCCAACCTTACCTATGTTTTTGTTGATGCCGTATTTTTTAACCCGATACAATTTCTGGTTGAGCTTATTTTTGAGTCTGGCGATTTCAATCGGCATATTTGGTGTTTATGCTATGGTTTTAAAAACTTTTGGGATTGACCTTATCTGATATGACGCAGCGCTGGGATGTTTTTTGCAAGGTCGTCGATAACTTTGGCGATATTGGCGTGTGCTGGCGTCTAGCACGTCAGCTCCAATCCGAGCATCAATTGGATATTCGCCTGTGGGTGGATGACTTGCAAGTGGCGCAACGCTTGATACCTTCACTCACCTTGGCGGCTACTGAACAGAGGGTAGAAGATATCCGTGTGATGCATTGGTGTACGGATGCAGATTTCTCTGATGCGGCAGACATGGTCATTGAGGCTTTTGCTTGTGGCTTGCCACCAGCATACATTGCTGCTATGCAACAACAGCAATCCAGATGGGTGAACCTAGAGTATCTGACGGCTGAAGCTTGGGCAGAAGATTTTCATGCCAAGCCCTCACCGCAGGCAAATGGTATGGTGCGCCACTTTTATTTTCCAGGGTTTACACAAGCTACAGGTGGGCTGATTCGTGAGCGCCACATACCACCCGTTTTGCATCCGCCTGCTAAGCAAGCTGTAAATGCGTGCAAAGTTTCGCTATTTTGTTATCCGCATGCTCCTATCATAAGTTTACTTAGTGCAATTGCAGAAGGTAAGCAGCCTGTGCATTGCTATGTGCCTTCCACCACGATTTTGCCTCAAGTCGCTGATTTTTTTGGAAAGACATCGTTGCAGGTTGGCCAAATGGTAAGCCATGGTGCATTAACGGTAGAGGTGTTACCGTTTTTATCACAAGCCGATTACGACCAATTGCTCACGCGTTGTGACATTAATTTTGTGCGGGGTGAAGATAGCTGGGTACGTGCCATTTGGGCTGGAAAACCATTTGTTTGGCAGCCTTATCTGCAAGAAGAGGGCGCGCATGTGCTTAAGCTGAAAGCCTTTTTAGCGCAACATTATCAGAGCATGCCAATAACAGCTCTGAATGTCAGCCAAGCCATGCATATGGCTTGGCAGGATACAGCGTTTCAGGCTTCTGTTTGGGATGACTATCTAGCGGCATGGTCATCGATTAACGCGGCCACTCAAGAGGCGAGTCGAACGCTCTTTAGCCAAACCGATTTGGCTTCTAAGTTGGTGATTTTTTGCAATAATTTGTAAAAATTGCGTATAATGCGCGCTTCTAAAATTTTATTTTTCTAACTCAATATTATGAAAATCGCACAAGACCTTCGCGTGGGTAACGTGGTAATGATTGGCAACGATCCGATGGTAATCGTTAAAGCCGAATACAATAAATCTGGCCGTAACTCTGCTGTCGTTAAAATGAAAATGAAAAACTTGCTGACAGAGGCACCGAGCGAGAACGTATACGCAGCACAAGATAAATTTGATGTGATTGTGTTAGAGAAAAAAGAAGTGACTTTCTCTTACTTTGCAGATCCTACCTATGTATTTATGGATGCTGAATACAACCAATATGATGTGGATGCTGAGTTTATGGAAGACGCGCTGCCATACTTGGAAGATGGTATGCCATGCGAAGTGCGTTTTTACGACGGTAAAGCGATTTCTATCGAATTGCCAACCACTGTGGTGCGAGAAATCACTTATACCGAGCCAGCAGTGAAGGGTGATACCTCAGGCAAAGTGATGAAACCAGCGAAAATTGCTACCGGTTTTGAAATTCCAGTACCATTATTTGTAAGCCAAGGCGACAAAATTGAGATTGATACGCGTACCGGTGAATACCGTAACCGCGTAATGAAGTAATCATCAGTCACTTTGGTGACATGCAATATTAAAAAAGGCGCTCAAGGCGCCTTTTTTATTTGGGATATTTCGCGTTAATTTCTTGCTCTGCTTGTATCCAATAATCTGCTGTGTTACCTGAGAAGTGATGCTTCTCTGCAATATAGTAGGCAGCTACTTCTATCATTCTATAGCGTTCAGCATCCCCGATTTTTTTTGCCTTGGTCGAGCTGGATGCTGAACTGGTTTTCTTGGTAGCTGCTGTTGCTTTAGGTTTAGCTGCAACTGCCTTTTTTACCTTGTCAGCTGGTTTAGCTGCTGCTTTTTTTGGTTTTGTTTTTTCCTCAGATACTTTTTTTGCTGTTGCCATCGTGCTCTCCTTTGTCCTAAGTCATCGGTGTCTGCTACTTGTTTACATCCTATTCAACAGTGCCTCCCACTGTCAAGCCATCGATTTTAAGCGTGGGTTGCCCAACGCCTACCGGCACACTTTGGCCTTCTTTGCCACAAGTGCCCACACCTGAATCTAAGGCCATATCGTTACCAATCATACTCACGCGTGTGAGCACATCCGGACCGTTACCTATTAAAGTGGCTCCTTTTACCGGATAGGTGATTTTGCCATCTTCAATCATATAAGCTTCGGCGGCACTGAATACAAACTTACCACTGGTGATATCGACTTGACCGCCACCAAAGTTAGCAGCATACAGGCCTTTTTTGACAGATTTAATAATCTCTTGCGGATCTTTGTCGCCGTTCATCATGTAGGTATTCGTCATGCGCGGCATGGGGATGTGTGCATAGCTTTCACGTCGGGCATTACCGGTTAAGGGCATGCCCATTAATCTTGCATTCAGACCATCTTGAATGTAGCCACGCAAAATACCATCTTCAATCAACACAGTGCGATTAGTCGGGTTGCCTTCATCATCCATACTCAGCGAACCACGACGGTCGGCAATGGTGCCGTCATCGACAATCGTGATGCCTTTGGCCGCTACTTGTTTGCCGATCATGCCACTAAAAGCTGAACTGCCTTTACGGTTAAAATCACCTTCTAAGCCGTGTCCAATCGCTTCATGGAGCAGAATGCCAGGCCAGCCTGCGCCAAGTACTACCGTCATGCTGCCCGCAGGGGCAGGGCGTGCATCTAAATTCACCAAGGCTTGATGCACTGCCTTTTGTGCGTAATCGTGCAAGACTTCATCGGTAAAGTAGCTGTAATCGAAACGACCACCACCACCACTAGAACCTTGCTCGCGTCTGCCATTGTGTTCTGCAATCACTTGCACGGAAATACGTACCAATGGGCGCACATCCGCAGCCATCAAACCATCGCTGCGCGCTACCATCACAACCTCATACTCACCGGCAATAGAGGCCATGACTTGTGTCACACGCGTATCGATTTGTTTAGCAAACTGTTCTAGGCGCTCAAGCAATTTCACTTTAGCGTCTGCGCTGAGGCTGGCAATCGGGTCTTGTGGTAAGTAAAGGGAAGGCGTTTGGCGCGTCAGTACGGTTTTGCCCGTTTGCTCTGTTCCCAATGCCGCAATTGATCTGGTAGCATTCGCTGCTTCAAGTAAGGCTGGCAGGTTAATGTCATCTGAATAAGCAAAGGCGGTTTTCTCACCGCTGATTGCACGCACACCTACGCCTTGATCGATGCTGAAATTGCCTGACTTGACCTGACCTTCTTCCAAGCCCCAGGATTCGCTACGACTGTATTGAAAATACAAATCGGCATAATCTACCTGGTGCGACATCATTTGTCCCAGCACCTCTTGTAGCGATGAAGTATCGATACCGGTGGGTCTGAGTAATAGTTCCTGTGCTGTTTCCAGATGGCTCTGGTCTGTGCGTGTGCTCATGGTTTGCTTCTTACAAATGGACTTCTAATAAAATAACACACATATTAACAAGGCAGCATGTATGGCGCAGTGGAATATCCACCTGATGCGCCATCATGAAAGCCATTAAATGGCTCTAATGGTTTTATGCTTGAGCGCAGGCAAACTTTGGCGCAGGCTACTCAGATACTCACGGTTAATATTGGCAATCACCACGCCAGAACCACGTGGTAAGCGATCTAGCACCACGCCCCAAGGGTCTACAATCATGCTATTGCCATGGGTTTCACGCCCGGATAAATGGTAACCACCCTGTGCCGAAGCGACAACATAGCACTGATTTTCAATGGCGCGCGCACGTATTAAACTTTCCCAGTGCGCTTTGCCGGTGGTTTCTGTAAACGCAGAGGGCACCATAATCATATCGACCTCACCCATGGCACGGTAAAGCTCCGGGAAGCGTAAATCGTAACAAATAGACAAACCGATTTTGCCGTAAGGCGTCTCAACCGTGACAATTTGATCACCGGATTCAATGGTGTTTTCTTCGTGATAATGTTCTGTACCCAAATCCAAGCCAAACAGATGGATCTTGTCATAGCGTGCAACTTGCTCGCCTTTGTCGTTATAGACCAAGCAACTGTTTCTAACCTTATTAGGGAAATTACTGACCAGCGGAACCGAGCCAGCCACAATCCATACTTTGTATTGTTTGGCCGTTTTGGCTAGAAAAGTTTGAATAGGGCCATCGTTCGGTTTTTCACGCACGGTGACTTTATCGAATTCTTTGTTGCCCATGATACAAAAGTACTCTGGCAGTACCACAATTTTGGCACCTTGTTTTGCGGCCAATTCAATCAAGCGTTTTGCTTCAACCAAGTTAGACGAGACGTGTGGGCTTGATGCCATTTGAACGGCAGCCACTTTAAACATAGCGTCTTTTTTAACAGTCTTTAATTTTTGCTTACTTTCCATGATGTTTTTCTTTGCTAGCAATTAACGTGTGTTCAAGATGTCCTGTTTTTGTGGCGCATCTTTCTTTGATTCTATCTCTTGTGGGTTGTCCCATGTGCCTGTAATGACATAGTCGGTCGAGGCAATTTTGTTAAAGGGATCTTTTAGTATCTTTTGCGCAACAAATGCAGCGGCACCCACAATAGGCCCGCCTGCAAGTGCAGCAAGCGAAAGCGAGTCACTGACATGCGGAATCACGGTGACCTTCAAGTTTTGGGTTTCGGTTTTTAAATTGGTTTCCCCTTGAATTTTGGCTTCGGCAGCGGGGCCTGTCATATAAAAGTCGTTGCTGCGTAAGACACCACCCGTGGCTGTTGCTGTGGCGCTGATTTTGTCAAAGGCAAAGCCATCGCTAAACAAATCTCTAAAATCTAAGCTCAGTCTTCTAGGGAGGCTTTGTAAACTGAGCAATCCTAACAGGCGACCCACGCCAGGCTGCACTTTCACAATTTGCCCTTTTTCTGCTTCCAGTTTTAAATTGCCGTTGAGGCCGGAAGTCTCAAATTCATGTGGGCTACCAGGCCAACGTAACTGGCCGGAGAGCGTAGCCTTCCCGCCTTTTACGGCATCTGGTTGACCAAAACGTCTCAGTGACCTACCAATACTGTCGGACTGCAAGTTAAACTTGAATGTAGTATTGGGGCTGCGTGTCCAGTTATGCCAAGTGCCATCTGCCAATAGCGTGAAATCCGTATTGCTGATGCTTAGTTTTTGTATTTGCCAGTCGTCCCCGTTCTCAAAGGCATCAACGGTTAGCGCACCTAGCTTTTTGTCGCCAATTTCAAAGTTCTCGACATCTAAATCCAGCGCGGGATATTGTTTGGTGACGCGTTTGATTTCCTTTTTGGCGGAGGCATCCTCTTTACCTGTGACATTAGGAATCACTAAGTTTTTGAGTTTAGCTGTGATTTTTCCGTTGCCTTCGGTTTGCCATGTCACATCGCCCGTCATTTCTTGGCTTTGAATATTGAACTTAATCCCGCTAGCAGAAGGCTTGGCGCTTGCTTTAAATTGGTGGATGTCGCGGTTGAGCACATTCAAGGTGCCAGCGTACACATCGGCTTGACTCAGCCATGGTGGTAGCGCATTCGTGCCTCGCGCATCGCTAGGCGTGTTTTGTTTAAAGAATGCCAGCCACTCGTCTACATCAAAAGTGTCCAGTTTGGCTTTGAGTACCAAGCCTTTGCCGGCAGGAATAGCAACTGGAGTATTAATGCCAATTTCGCCACGATCAATCGCCCATTTTCCATCTACGGTATTGCGAGCGATCTTGGCTGAAATGAGATCGCCATATTGCATGTTAATTTCATCGTTATCGGCACTGCGCTGCACTTTATCGATACGTAGCGGGTAGATTTGGCCAGTGGCTTTGGTCATGGGGCTAGGCAGATTCACGGCCATGCCTACTAGGTTGGATGAAAACGTGAAATCCGCTAGCGGTTTCTTGATGAGAATGTCACCTTTCCAATCGGTGGTGCCCTGTAAGGCGTTAACGATTGGGTGTGAGATTACTTTCTTAATTCCAGCATCGTTAATGCGACCACTAGCGCTAATTTGCAGACTTTTTTCTGCCCCTGTCATCAATGTAATACGCGCTGGTCCACCCAGCACTTCCGTACTGATGTTATTTGCATTTAAGCCATTTTCAGTAAAGTTCAGCGTGCCGTTGATCTTACTCAGTTCGGGCAATCCAACTTCATCATTGGCAAATAAGGTGCCATTTTTAATTTGATAAGCCCCTTTGTATTTGGCGGCTTCTAAATCTTGCATTGGAATCAGTAAGTCCAAATCCAAATGCCCATCGCCAGCTGTTTTGAGTGATTCGGTAAAGCCCATGGCGACTTCTTTGACCGGGCTTTCATTCACAAATTTAATGCCCTCACGTACAGGTCCTTCAACCACGCTGGCAATATGCAACATAGGCCAATCGGCATCTAATTGAGGAATTTCAATCTTGCTACTGATGATTTTGTTGCCAAGGATATCTCCCTTGTTGGCATTTAGCAGCATGCGTTTGCCTTCAAACAGCATTTGCGTGTTCAAGTTTCTAACCAGTGGCCAGCCTGTGCCATATTCAATCAGGGCCTCTTCGATTTGCGCAGTGACTTTAAACTGCCCAAGTTTTGCATCTGGCTGGTTTTTTGCGTTGACAAAGGGAAAGTCTGCCAAACGCCCTTTGATAATGACATTTACATCGTTGGCGCGCCCAGCCAAGATGGAAGTATCTAACCAGTGCAATGTTTCTTTACCTAAGATAATCGGGTAATAAAAAGGCGCAAATTTGGCGTTGCCTTGGTCAAATGTTGCATGTAAATCTAAAAAGTCACCTTTGCCTTGTTGATGCGCAAACTTGGCTTTAATGACCCCTGAAATATGGGGGTTCTTGACGATGAGTTGGTCAGCAAACAGGGTAGTGCCCTGTTTGTTCGTTTGCCATTCAACGGCGCCTTGTAGTGAATCGATAGGCACAGGCCAGCGTAAGATATCTTTGAGGTCTAGGGCGGCAGCATGTGTATCAAACTGCACTTCGCCTTTACGCTCATTTAAGTCGATATTTCCGGTGAGGTTGTTAAATCCGGGCAGTTTCCCATAGGGTTGTATGCTGAGTTGTTTAAACTCGCCCGACAACGCATAGTTTTGCAGTTGATTAGGATGGCCAGAGAGCGCACCTTTGATAGTGGTTAACTTTCCGCTTGGTGAAATACCCTCAATCCATTCCATCCATTGCGGGGATAGTTTGAAATAGCGCGCAGTTTCTACCACTTTACTGAGCTCTAGCGCTTGTAGAGACACATAAGCATCTATCCAAGCTTGATTTTTCTTAGTTGTGCGCTCCCACTCTCCGTTGGCAGACTCAACCTTTAAACCCGTATTGAATGCGACATTCACATCTTTTGCAGTCAATGTTTCGCCTGTTTTGGTTTTCTTCCAACCCAAATGGCCTTGTAGCTTGGGTGCGATGAGTGGTGTGTCAGTGTGCGCATGATGCACGCTAAGGTGTTGTAAACGAATATTTGCTTCTATTTCGTCAATCGCAAGAGCAGAAAAATGCAGATCGGCTTCTGCATTGCCCATGCCACTTTTGATTTCTAGTGGATAGTCTACCCATGCGCGCCACACGGAAATGTCAGTATTTTGCACAGCAAGATGCACATTGCCGCGCCAATCTTTGATATTTGACATGTCTCGCCCAATGAAATATCCAGAAAGCTTAATGGGTTGCTTTGTGCCAACAGAGGAAAATGTGTCTAATTTAAACTCATGCCTTCCAAAGATACTTTTCCAGGCAGAGTTACTTAGCGTTAGGTTGAGCTTCTTGAGTACGAGTGGGGGCGCTTGTCTGAGCTCGTCAATGTAAGTGATGTTTGCATTTTGTACACCGACATTAGACTGCGCCAGTAGCCAGTTGGCAAAATCAGGGTTGCCACGGCCGCTTAAATTAACACCAGCCAAATAAAACACACCTTCCTTTGAGCGGCGGATGATCAGCGTAGGTGCATAGGCAGTGAGTTCTGAAAGTCTTAAATCAAGCAGCCCAATGCTTAACCATGAAAGTTGCGTATCTACCTTTTGCAAGGTGAGCGCTGGTCGGTTTTGCTCATCATAAATATCTATGTTGGAGAGCGTAACGCGCGGCGAGAGATGGTGCCAGCCAGTGCTGATGTCGCCAATGGTGACTTTACGCTGCATGGTTTTGCTGGCGTAGGTGGCGATGTCATCTTTGTAATTGTTGATATTAGGAAATACAAAAAAGCGTATGACTAATACTGCAAGTATTATCAGTAACGAGAGAAATGCAACGAGGTAAGCAGCCCATCGAAAGATATTGCGTATAGTCATGAAGTGATAATGGGTGGGTGCATAGGGATATTGCGCTATTTTACTTTATTTTATAGCTTGGAACGGAAAGAAAACATTAAGTTCTATTAAGCATATGGCTTAGATTGTTTTAAAATAACGCTCTTTGTCAAAAATGGTCGGCGTGGTGAATTTTCAGCATGTTGTAGCCATCGATACTTGGATACACTTTGATTCAATTTAAACAGTTAACACTCACGCGCGGTGCCAAAATACTCATTGAAGAGGCGTCCTTTCAATTGCATCCCGGGCATAAAGTGGGGTTGACCGGTGCAAATGGTGCAGGCAAATCTTCTTTATTTGCACTGCTGCGTGGAGAGCTGCACCCAGAGGTGGGCGATTTAGAGATTCCCCCCAACTGGATAGTGGCACACGTTGCGCAAGAAACCCCAGCATTGACGCAGTCAGCTATCGACTTTACGTTGGATGGCGATGCTGAGCTGCGCGAGGTAGAGCAGGCATTAGTGCAAGCAGAGGCCGCACATGCGGGCGAAAAGATTGCCGAGTTGCATCAGCGTTTAAGCGACATTGATGGTTATAGTGCAAAAGCGCGCGCTGCTGCCTTGCTGGATGGTTTAGGTTTTTTACAAACAGATTTACAGCGTGCCGTGAGTGATTTCTCCGGTGGCTGGCGCGTGCGTTTGAATCTGGCGCGTGCACTGATGTGTCGTTCTGACTTGTTGCTATTGGATGAGCCCACCAACCATTTGGATTTAGACGCAGTGATCTGGCTGGAAGGCTGGCTGCGTGATTATCGTGGCACTTTGTTGCTAATTTCGCATGACCGTGATTTTTTAGATAGCGTGGTCAATAATATTCTGCATATTGAGCAACAGCGTTTAACTTTGTACCGTGGCGGTTACAGTGATTTTGAGCGGCAGCGCGCAGAAAAACTAGCGTTGCAGCAAGCCATGTTCGAGAAGCAACAACGTAAAGTCGCGCATTTGCAAAGCTATATTGACCGCTTTCGTGTACAGGCCACCAAAGCGCGTCAGGCACAAAGCCGGATCAAAGCATTAGAGCGCATGGAGATGATTTCTGCCGCCCATATAGATTCGCAGTTTAACTTTGAATTCCGTGTGCCGGTCAGTGCGCCAGATCCTCTTCTGGTATTAGATGACGTGACGATAGGTTATGCGGATAACCCCATACTGAGCAAAGTCGCATTTACAATTCGTCCCGGTGAGCGTGTTGGGTTGCTGGGCAAGAACGGAGCGGGTAAATCTACATTGATTAAAGCGTTGGCTGCTGAGTTACAACCTTTAACTGGAAAAAGGGTAGAAGGTAAAGACCTCAACATTGGCTATTTTGCGCAGCATCAGTTGGAGCAATTACGCCCAAATGAATCACCATTGCAGCATATGCTGCGATTAGACCCATTGACGCGAGAGCAAGAGCACCTGAATTATTTAGGTGGGTTTGATTTCAAGGGCGATATGGCTCGCTCACCTTGTACTAACTTCTCTGGTGGGGAAAAGTCACGCCTAGCACTGGCTTTACTTATTTGGACACGCCCCAACTTATTATTACTAGATGAGCCCACCAACCATTTGGATTTAGAGATGCGTCATGCCTTGACGTTGGCGCTGCAAGACTACGTGGGGGGTGTGATTTTGGTCTCGCATGATCGCGCATTATTGCGGGCTAGTTGTGACCGTTTTGTGTTGGTGGCAGAAGGCAAAGCGGAGGTGTTTGACGGAGATTTGGATGATTATAAAACTTGGCTAGCCTCTTCTAAAGCGCAGCAAGCTGCAGCTGATGCCGTCGAAAAACCAATGAAAAAGAACGAATATGCGCAAAATAAAGCAGATCGGCAGGCGCGTATTCTTGCACGCAGGCCATTGCTTAAATCCCTAGCACAGGTTGACGAAGGGCTGCTAAAGTACCAGACCGAAAAGCAAAGCTTAGATACCAGTGCTTTAGATGCAACGCTCTATGAGCCTGGCCGTAAGGTAGAATTGCAACAGCATTTAAAGCGCCAAGCTGAGTTAGCAGCATTAATAGAAGCCACCGAGCTAGAGTGGTTGGCATTACACGAAGCATTAGAAGCACTTCCGGAAATTCAATAATTTTTTGATAGGTATTTTGTATGAATGAAATGACGTATTCCCAACGGTTAAAATTGTTACATGCCATTTGCTTGGCAGAAACGTATGATGATGGCGCTAAACCCACCATTGATTTAAACGATTTTGATGCGGTGGATGCTGCGCACTATTTGGCGAGTTTTTTGACGTTTAAAGCGATTCAGGAAGCAGGGCGTCAGCCTGGGCAAGAGTTACAAGAAAATTTTGATATGTTGAGTGTGTATCAAGCCTACGGTTTGTTGCTATTTGCATTCTTAACCATGCCATTGACGCAAGAAGATATCACGCCAGATTACCAAACTGCGCAAATTACGATAGCAAAAACCTTATTTGCCGGTATCAGTGATGCACAGTTGGTGGAGATTATTGAGTCTGGCTTAAACAAATTCAAGCTGATTGGCGATGCCGAAGTCGAGCATTGGGCAGAGTTCAGAGAGAATGTGGATAAGATGACAGTGAGCTTTGTGGTTGCCGGTACCGATGATGATAGCCCGCATGATAAAGATGAAGTGTTGCCATTATTTGGGCAGTTGCTCAGTCAGTTGTGTGAAGCATTTGAGCAGGTATAAGCACTTGATCATTCACCGGCAATAAAAAGACCACATCACTGTGGTCTTTTTATTTTAGCCTAGATGGGTTAAGTCATCTGGCTATCAATGCATCGTAGAGCCTTGCTGTAGCTTAGCTTCTTACATCAGGATGCTGTTGTGGGTGACCACGAAAGCCGGCAGGCTGGCGATCTTCGCGATGTTTTTTAAATTGCTCTTTATTCTTAAGCGCTTGCTCGCGTTGTTCTGGCGTGAGTACGGCCAACACCTTGTTTTCAGTTCTAGCGCGATTCAAAGCACCATCTTTTTCTAACGTCGCTAACTTGTCTGCAATGGCTTTGGCCTTGGCTTCGTCAAATTGTGGGGCTTGGCTCACTTGTCTAAGTTCTTGATGCAACTGTTGGCGTTGTTTTATTTGATCGCGTACTTTTGGCACTTCTGCATGGTTAAGCGCAAAGATTTTATCTTCTTGCTCTGATGTTAGTGTAATGCCATGTAAAAAGTGTGGCTGACCAAATCCGTGGGCGCCTGCATGGTGACGGTTATGATGGCCGCCTTTTGTGCAGTGGCCAGATCTCTCGCCATTGCCATCTTGGTCAGCAATCGCTACACCAGTTGCAGCCATGGTAATGCATGCTGCAGCTAATAATGTTTTTAATGTTGTTTTCATCATTTACCTTTCAAAAATATGTCTCAATTAAGACAATTGCATTTTGGAGCACCTTCTTGTTAAGTGCTGTTAAGATGACGTAAAAACATGTAAAGGTTCCTTATCCAGAATAAAATTCACGTGGTGTAAAGTTGCGTAAAACAGCTTCTTTACACTTGTTAATGCGCATGATTAATCGCTATGATGTGCCGATAAGATGTTGATCTAGAGATATAAAATGAATAAGTTACTATTGACTGATGATGATGTTGAGTTGGCAGGTATGCTCAAAGAGTATTTACAGCAAGAAGGCTTTGATGTAACTGTTGCGCATGATGGTGTGACTGCCGAGCAGTATGTGTTGGCTGGCAATTTTGATCTGATGATATTAGATGTGATGATGCCGATTCAGGATGGCATTCAAACATTAAGAAATATTCGTGCCAACAGTAGCATCCCAGTCATTATGTTGACGGCCAAGGGTGACAATAATGACAAAATCACAGGCTTAGAGTTGGGTGCAGATGATTACGTGCCTAAGCCGTGTACGCCTAGAGAGTTGGTGGCAAGGGTGCGTGCAATCCTCAGAAGGATACAGTCAAATACCTCGCGTACTTATGTGATTACTGTCGGTGATCTGAAAGTGTTGTCTTCGCAACGGCGTGCTGAATGGCAAAATCATATGCTCGACCTCACCAGCACAGAATTTAATCTGCTTGAAATACTGGCACGGCACGCAGGGGCTGTGGTGTCAAAAGAAGAGCTATCGTTGCAGGCACTGGGCAGGCCATTGGCCAAGTTTGATCGTAGCATTGATGTACATCTCAGTAGCATCCGGCAAAAAATCGCACAATATTCCGATAACCCGAATGTGATACAAACAGTGTATCGCATGGGATATCAATTGCTGAAAGAGTAAGCCATGGGACGTTTGTTCTGGAAGTTCTTTTTATTTTTCTTTCTAGCGCAGCTGACGACAGCGTTGGGTGTTAGTGCTTTTGTCTTGTTTAATGTTACCAATCAAAATCCCAGTATTGACCAGTCACCAATGGGCCAATCGTTAATAGATGCGGCGCAATCGACATTACAATTAGGCGGAATTCAAGCAACCAAGCAACTACTTAGCCGATGGGAGTCACAACGGCTTGCACATCACGTATACGTAGTCGATCAAGGTGAGCAAGATCTGCTCAATCGAAAGCTCGACGCATCATGGTTAGACGTCGCGCAACAGTCTATCAAATCTGGGACGCAAGAAAATGTAGCCAAAGTAACGTTAGCCAACCAACAGTCTTATTTGATTTTTGTCGTTTCATCTCGCCCGAATCGACCACGCGCCGGACTGCCACCTCCACCCGGACCTGAGGAGGGTGGCAGGCCATCATATTTCAAGCGCTTTGGGCATTCGAATGCGCTGTTTAAGGCGCTGGCAAAATTCCCGATGAAAGGTTTGCTGATAGGTACGCTTGCAAGTGCACTGTTTGCTGCCATACTGGCTTGGTACTTTTCTAAGCCCATTAAAACATTGCGTCTTGCATTTGAACACGCAGCGAGTGGTGTTCTCAATATCAGTGTGGCCGATAAAATGGGGTCGCGTAAAGATGAGTTATCCGATTTAGGCCGTCATTTTGACCATATGACTAGCCGACTGGGGACGGTACTGCAAGGGCAGACTCGACTCTTACACCATGTTTCGCACGAGCTACGCTCGCCGTTGGCTAGAATACATATGGCGTTAGGGCTGGCGCTGCAAACGCCGGAAAAAGCAGAAAACTCGCTTGCTCGTATTGAGCTGGAGGCGAATCGTATGGATAAGATGATTGGTGAGTTGCTTGAGTTGTCTCGCTTTGAGTCTGGCATGGTGGATCTTAAAAAAGAAGATTTCTTGCTAAATGAGTTGTTGGATATGATTGTGGAGGACGCTGCGTTTGAGGCTTCTAATAAACGCATTCGTATTGCACTGAATGCACCGCAAACGGTTAAAATCTCTGGACAGCAAGATTTGATGCACCGTGCAATTGAAAATGTAGTGCGAAACGCAATTAAGTACGCGCCTAATGATTCTATCGTCAATATAGATTGCAAGTCACACTCTACTAGCAAACCAATAGAAATCACCATTACTGATCAGGGTTCAGGTGTGCTCGAAACTGAGTTGGAAGATATCTTCAAACCTTTTGTGCGTGGGCATTCAGGTAGTCAAGTGGTTGGACATGGCGTCGGGTTGGCAATCACTAAACAAGTCATTGAAGCGCATGGTGGTAAGGTGTGGGCTGCAAATCTGAAACCTCATGGTTTCAGTGTGACGATGATATTGCCAGTATAGGGTATTGCCAATATAAGCTAATTGGTTTGACCCGTAACATAGTACCAAGCATTGGTATACACAAACTCACTGACTTCATGCATGCGCTCAGCGCGTGTGCCGCCTACTTTGTACCGTGCAATAAACTCCACAATGGCTGTGCTTGGGCTGGTAACTTCTTCTCGTAACACTTCTAAACCTAACCATTTGATATCGTCATGTGCTAAATCAAGGCTGTCTGGACGGGTGCTCGGGTGCCAGGTCGCTAAAAGATAATTCTCAAGATGCAGTACATAAGCCGCATAGCGTGAGCGCATCAGCGCTTCCGCAGACTTGGCGGCTTGGCCATGGTGTAATGGCTGGCAACAGCTTGCGTAAGCCTTAGCTGAGCCGCAAGGGCAATCAATAAGCGCTTTGGTAGATTTCATGCAGGCTTGTTTTACTATAGATGTTGTAGATGGCTAAGATAGTCAGCAAAGTAGCGTACAACGTTTTTTTCGGTGCAATGTTCAAGTGCAAATGCATAGCCAGTGGCTGCTAAACGGTTGACTTGTATTGGGTCATCCCATAGCTGTTGAATTTTCTCAGCCAAGTCATTGGCTTCTTTAGGGTTGAAAAACACCCCCGTTTTTTGGTCTTGAATATAGTCATGCACACCTTCAGAATTGGTGACAATCATGGCTTTATTGAAAAACATCCCCGATACAATGGTGACATGACCACATGGCACTTGGCTGTCTCGCAATGGCACCACCATCAAGCGGCTATGCGTCAAAATATTATGCGCATGCGCCAGTGGGATATGCGTGCGTATAGTGACGTTTTCTGGCACTGAAAGATGTTGTACGCTATCCGCAGTGGCCACCACCACTAAGCGGATATGGCGGAGTGTGCGCATGGCCGCAAACAGTGTTTCGTAATCCCGTCCTTGGCTGCCTAATGCACAAATATAGTCGCCTTGCTCAATCGGTGGCTCATCGTGTGGAACTGTAGGTGCGTGCACTGACCAATGCAGCATATCAATCCGCTCAAGTGCGATACCGAAGTAATCTGCATAGAGTTTCTTTTCTAGGGATGAGTAGACCACAAAGCGATCGATTTGCTGATACGCCTTAGCCATGGCTTTGTGCTGAAAGCCAGTGGGTAAATCGGTAAAGTTAAAGGAGTACGCCAAATGGGGCAGCTGCGGGTGTAGGTGCTGCGCCATGCGCGCGCCATAATAAGTAGGGCGCGGGCCATGGGATACCAGCAAACTGGGCTGTTTTTTTGCGTCAAGTACGGCTTGCGTGGCCGTCATAAAACGGGCAATGGATTGTCGCTTAGGCAAGCGCTTGGGCAGCTTGGTGTTTAAACTAGTGTAGTGCGCCCACTTGTTTGGTAAATGCTTGAACTCATCTCTCAGCCAATGCCAGTCAGCCGAAAGATCACTTAAATTAATAATGTTTAGATTGGACTTTTGCATATGAATGTGTGCCCATCCATTGTCTTAAGCGATTTCACGTGTTTCCATAAACTGAATGTCCGGATAGCGCTCTTGCGCCATTTGCAAGTTCACCCGGTTCGGTGCCAGATACACATAATCGTCGGCACTGTCTAATCCTACGTTAAACCCATACTTGTCTGCAATCGCTTTCAGGTCAGCATCACTGCCTTTTAACCAACGCGCTGTATAGCAATCATAGGGTTCAAATATCATATCGACCCCATATTCGTGTTCCAAACGGTGGGCTACTACATCAAATTGCAGCATACCTACCGCACCTAGAATTAAGTCATTAGAGAGCAGTGGACGGAATAGTTGCGCTGCACCTTCCTCAGAAAGTTGTTTAAGTCCAATCTGCAACTGCTTCATTTTCATTGGATTTTTTATTCGTGCACGACGGAAAAATTCCGGTGCAAACGAAGGGATGCCAATAAACTTGAGATTCTCATTTTCGGTAAACGTATCGCCCAATTTAATCGTGCCGTGATTGGGGATCCCAATAATATCACCTGAGTACGCTTCATCCATGGTGGTACGGTCTTGCGCCATGAAGGTAATCGCATTATTGACGCTCAGCATTTTACCGGTAGCCACTTGTTTGATTTTCATGCCACGCTCAAAACGGCCAGAACACACACGTAAAAACGCAATACGATCACGGTGTTTTGGATCCATATTGGCTTGAATCTTAAATACAAATCCAGAAAACTTGGACTCGTTGGCGGCAATTTCTCGTGTGGCTGTTTTACGTGATTGGGGTGGGGGCGATAAATCGACCACCGCATCTAACAGCGATTGCACGCCAAAGTTGTTAATGGCAGAGCCAAAAAACACCGGTGTTTGTTTGCCACTTAAATAGCGTTCTTTATCAAAGCTATGTGATGCACCGCGTACTAGCTCGATATCAATGCGCAACTCTTCTGCTTGGCGTCCAATCACTTCATCTAAGCGTGGGTTGTCTAATCCTTTGATGATTTCAGAGGTACCTTTTTCGGCGCGTGGGTCAAAAAAAGAAATTTCGTCGTTGTGTAAGTGGTACACGCCACGGAAAGTTTTCCCCATGCCTATGGGCCATGTCATGGGTGCGCATTCCATGCCTAATGTGGATTCAATTTCATCTAACAGCTCAATGGGCGCGCGGCTTTCACGGTCTAATTTGTTGATGAAGGTGACGATTGGTGTATCACGCATACGACACACATTGAGCAGTTTGATGGTTTGCGCTTCTACGCCATTAACGGAGTCAATCACCATTACCGCAGAATCCACTGCCGTCAGCGTGCGATAAGTGTCTTCTGAAAAGTCATCATGGCCGGGGGTGTCCAGCAGATTAATCATGTGTTCGCGATACGGGAACTGCATCACGGAAGATGTGACGGAAATACCACGTTGCTTCTCGAGTTCCATCCAGTCAGAAGTAGCGTGGCGCGCAGCTTTGCGTCCACGTACTTCACCAGCCACCTGAATAGCGCCACCAAACCACAGTAACTTTTCAGTTAAGGTGGTTTTACCGGCATCCGGGTGAGAGATAATTGCAAAGGTACGTCTGACCTCTATTTTGTTGAGATCTGCTGTGCTCATAAATATTGAATCTGCGGGTAATAGTTTGAAGGCAGAATGATACCAAATGTCAGCAGTTTAATTAGACAAAATATTTTAAGAAGCCCGATATTTGCTCGCTAATGGGTAAGTAAACACTCAGAATCGGCGCAAAAAACTTAGAAGGCAGCACAATGGGTTTTCTGAGTTTGGAATAATGCGTTTTGTAGATCACATGATGTTCATGCGTGGCTGATTTTGTGAAGATATTGTAAACCAGGTGCAAATCATGATTGGAGCGCACTAATCGCTTAGGGTATTGATTTAAGTGGGGCGCAATGGCTAAGCTGTAAGCAATGGGTCCTGTGACTCTAAATGTACCCAAATGACCGGTGTGGTTAAGAAACGGGTTATAACGCATCACGTTATGGCATACGGTTTCAATCACTGATTTTAAGAAGGGATGGCCCGGCACAGCCACAATATACCACTGCTGAAACTCACCCAATGGATCGGGGATATCGACATATTTACCCAAGTTCTGCATATTGTCGCCAGCATCATTTTTCCAGTAACTCAGTAAGTAGTAGTCATCTTTTTGGATGATCTCATTGAGCGGCTTATCCATGCTGCTTTTAATGTCTAGGTAAACGCCACCTTCTCTGTAGAGCAATAGGTATCTAAAAAAATCGGCCATGGCTGCGCCATAGGCAGGGTTGATTTTTTTGAAGATGCTGAATAACTCAGGAAAGTATTCTTGAATATAAGCGTCGATATCCGCGTCATCATAAAAGCGATATTCCCAGTCCGGGTTCATCGCCCGGATGTGGTCAACATTGGCTTGTACTGCTTCGGGTAGGGTTCGGCTAAAGTAAGTTTGGTGAATAACCTTGGGAATACTGTTGCCCATGGGTAGAGGCTTGGTATAGCCATAGTCTTTGACTTGATTTAGATTTTTTCTTCTAAGTAAAGAGAGCTGCTTGATAATGTTCATGGATAAACAGTATGTTATGCACAGGTAGCCATGTTAACAAAAGTAAATGGATTGTCTATGCCTCAAGTGGGCTATGTGGACTATTTCCGCATCAAAAAAATGGCAGCAAGAATCAATGCTGCCATCACCAATAAACCTTCCATTTATTTCACGACTTCTTTCAGTTGTTCCAAAATGGCTGGGTTATCTAATGTAGAAATGTCCGACGTGATTTCTTCGCCCTTGGCTAAGCTGCGTAACAAGCGGCGCATGATTTTTCCGGAACGGGTTTTTGGCAGGTTATCACCAAAGCGAATCTCGTCTGGCTTGGCAATCGGACCAATCTCTTTGCCTACCCACTCACGTAACTCTGCTACGATTTTCTTAGCATCGTCACCTAACGGGCGTGCGCCTTTAAGCACGACATAGGCAACGACGGATTCTCCTTTGATATCATGGGGTTTTCCTACCACGGCAGCTTCGGCAACAAGCGCGTTGGCTACCAAGGCAGATTCGATTTCCATGGTGCCAAGACGGTGACCAGATACGTTCAACACGTCGTCAATCCTGCCCATGATGGTAAAGTTACCTGTTTTGGCATCTCGCACGGCACCATCGCCGGCCAGATAGGTTTTTCCGCCCAAGTCAGCGGGGTAATAGCTGGCTTTATAACGCTCAGGGTCGTTATAGATGGTGCGAATCATGGATGGCCATGGTTTTTTGATGACCAGTAAACCACCGGTACCCCATGGTACATCTTTGCCAGTTTCATCGACTACATCTATATCAATACCGGGGAAGGGTAGTGTACAGGAGCCCGGCACCAATGCCGTTGCGCCTGGTAAAGGGGTAATCACATGGCCGCCAGTCTCTGTTTGCCAAAAGGTATCGACAATGGGACAACGGCTGCCGCCCACTTGCTCGTAATACCACATCCAAGCTTCTGGGTTGATCGGCTCGCCCACAGTACCTAGCAAGCGTAAGCTAGACAAGTCGTATTGGCTGGGGTGTGTAGCTGGATCAGTTTCACCGGCCTTAATCAATGAGCGAATCGCAGTAGGCGCTGTGTAAAAAATCGACACTTGATGTTTTTGAATCATTTGCCAAAAGCGACCTGCATTTGGGTAGGTTGGAATGCCTTCAAACACGATTTGGGTCGCACCCATGGCGAGTGGGCCGTAGGTCACATAGCTATGGCCGGTAATCCAGCCCACATCTGCCGTACACCAATAGATGTCATCTGCTTTTACATCAAACGTCCAGCGCATGGTATTCATGGCATGCAATAAATAGCCCGCAGACGCATGTTGCACGCCTTTAGGTTTGCCAGTTGAGCCAGATGTGTATAGCAGAAATAGCGGATGCTCTGCATTTACCATCACTGGTGCACATTCGTCAGGTTGACCAGCAATCAAGTCATCCCACCAAATATTATTGGCTGCCCATTGAATCTCTTGACTGGTTTTTTTCAACACAATCACTTTTTGAATGCTGTCACAGCCGCCCATGGCAATGCCTTCATCAACCGCTTGCTTGAGCGGTAAAGTTTTACCACCGCGGAATTGACCATCAGAAGTAATCACAGCGACTGCGCCAGCGTCAATAATGCGCTCGTTCAAGCTTTTGGCAGAGAATCCACCAAATACTACGGAGTGGGTGAGGCCAATGCGCGCGCAGGCCTGCATGGCGACCACAGCTTCAATGCCCATGGGTAAATAGATAATGACGCGATCGCCTAGTTTGAGATTGAGCGTTTTTAGACCATTGGCAAATTGGCATACTTGATGGTACAACTGTTTGTAAGTCACCGTTTTGACATCGCCATTGTCAGCTTCAAAAATAATGGCAGTTTTGTTGGGAATAGTATTGAGGTGTTTGTCTAAACAGTTAGCCGAAACATTCAGCTCGCCATCTTCAAACCACTTATAAAAGGGGGCGTTGTCTTGGTTGAGTGTTTTGGTAAAGGGTTTGTGCCATATCAGTAATTCGCGTGCCAGTTTTGCCCAAAAACCTTCATAATCGGCATTGGCCTCTGCGCATAGCTGCGTATACGCTTGCATGCCAGAGACAGCGGCTGTTTTCACAGTTTCTGCACTGGGCTCAAATACGCGATTTTCATGAAGTACGGATTCAATTGACATACAACTCCCCTAATATTTTGCAACGCACATATAATTAAATTTATTGAGTAATACTAACCGTCATAAAAGATACAAAAAAGCATGCTAACACTGGACATGATTCTATCAGAAAACCGCGCTGCGTCTAGGGATGAGGCATATGTGCTCCATGCCGTGAAATGCAGTCCGTTCGTCACCCGATTAATGGCAAAAGATGCGCAATTAGTGAGTGATTTGCTAAACAATCTACATAAAGTATATCTATTAGAAGACATGCAAGCTTACCTGAGCAAGCAAACTTTTTTTGATGAAACTACTTTAAAACAACAATTAAGGCGTTTACGCCAGCAGGTAATGGCACGCCTGATTGTACGAGACTTAAATGGCTTGGCAGACTTTGAGGAAGTCGTGATGGCGACCTCTGCGTTAGCAGAATTGACGATTCAGCAGGCCATTGCATTCTATACCGAGCAATTCCAGCCGCAGTATGGCTTGCCTAAGAGTCTGGCAGGGGAGACGCAACCGCTGATTGTGGTGGGAATGGGCAAGCTCGGCGGCGCAGAACTCAATGTCTCTTCCGATATTGATTTGATTTTTGCCTATGAGCAAGAGGGCGAGACTGATGGCGCGCAATCCATTAGCAATCAGGAGTATTTCACCAAGCTAGGCAAAAAGTTAATAGCTGCGCTAGATGACATTACCGAGGATGGCTTTGTATTCAGGGTGGATATGCGTTTGCGGCCATTTGGCTCTGAAGGCGCGTTGGTAAGCTGCTTGGATGCGCTAGAGGATTATTATCAGAATTACGGGCGTGAGTGGGAACGCTATGCTTGGATCAAGGGGCGTGTGGTGGCTGGCCCAGACAAAGCCTTAACACGCGTGTTGAAGCCTTTTGTATTCAGAAAATACCTAGACTTTAATGCGTACGCTTCTATGCGCGATTTAAAAGTGCAGATTCAGCGCGATGTGATGCAACGGGGCTTGGAAAATAACATTAAGCTAGGTCGGGGCGGTATCCGCGAGGTGGAGTTTATTGCCCAAGTGTTTCAGCTGATTCGTGGCGGGCAAGACACCGATTTGCAAATTAAACCCACATTGCAGGTGTTGCAATTATTGGCACAACAGCGCGTGCTTCCGCAAGAAGCGGTAGACCAGTTGACGGAGGGCTATCTCTATTTACGTAACGTTGAGCATCGGCTTATGTATATTGATGATCAACAGACACAAGATTTGCCCACTTCTGAGGCGTCACAACAGCGTTTGGTGTGGATGATGCGCTTAGAAACATGGGCAGAGTTCTTAGCACAGTTGAACCATCACCGCGCTATCATTCAGGCCCATTTTGATGCGACCTTTAGCGATACCGGACACCAAGAATTTTTAACGGAAACGGCGATTTGGCAAGGTACCGTCGGGCAAGACGCGGCGGCAGAGGATTTGAAAACATCTGGTTTTGTAGAGCCGTTGGAAAGCGTCCGACGCTTACGCGCACTACATGCCAGTAGCCGTTATCAGCAGTTGCCAGAACAAAGCAAACTGCGCTTTGATAAGTTGATGCCGCTGGTGATTTATCAATCAGCGCAGACTGCGACACCGGATATTGCACTGCTGCGCGCAATTAACTTATTAGAAAGCATTTGCCGTCGCGCCAGCTATCTAGCGCTACTGACGGAGTTTCCAGAATCGTTACAGCTTGTCATTAAATTATGCGCGGCTAGTCCATGGTTGGCGCAGTATCTCACTGCACACCCAATTTTGTTAGATGAATTACTGGACACACAAAGCCTGTATGACGCACCTGATTTTGTGGCCATGCAAGCTGAGCTGACTAAAAAAATGCGCGCACTGGATGGTGATACCGAGGCGCAGATGGACACGATGCGCCACTACAAAAATGCGGCGGTATTGCGCTTTGCCGCGCAAGATGTAGGTGGGTTGCTGGCATTGGAAACATTGTCGGACTATTTAAGTGCGCTAGCAGAGCTGATTCTGCAGGTGAGTTTGCAGACCATTTGGCCTACGCTTAAATTTAAACATCAAGATACTCCGCAATTTGCCATCATCGGTTATGGCAAATTAGGTGGCAAAGAGTTAGGTTATGTCTCTGATTTAGATATTATTTTTCTGTATGAGGACGACCACCCAGAGGCAGCAGAGATTTATGCGAGGTTTGCCCAGCGCATCAACAACTGGTTTAACAGCTTAACCAATGCTGGCTTGTTGTACGAAACCGATTTGCAGCTGCGCCCCGATGGTAATAGTGGTTTGCTTGTGAGTAGTGTGCAGGCGTTTGCTGAATACCAGTTGCACAAGGCCTGGGTGTGGGAGCATCAGGCTATTTCGCGTGCCCGATTCGTCGCTGGCGATGCGCAAGTAGGTGCGCAGTTTGCAGCTATCCGCCAGCAAGTAGTGTTACAAGTGCGTGATCAGGCCACATTAAAGCAAGAAGTCGTGCAGATGCGCGAGAAAATGCGCGTGAGTCACCCACCTAAAGCTGCGGTATTTGATGTAAAGCATGATAAAGGCGGCATTATCGATGTGGAGTTTATGGTGCAATATTTGGTGTTATTGCATGCACATCATCATCCCCAACTGCTTGAAAATATTGGTAATATTGGCTTACTGCATCGCTTGGCAACATTAAAATTAATAGATGCTGATGCGGCAGAAGCGGTGGCCGATGCTTACCGCGAATATCGTAAAGTTATTCATAGCAGCAAACTACAAGGCAAAGACGCTAAGGTACCTACGACGGAGATTGTGGCACAGCAAACGGCAGTCTCCAGCTTGTGGAACTATGTTTTGGGCTAGTGTTTAAAGTAGCTGTGTTGATCGCGTGGCGGTTACTAAAACGTTACGCATTAACGCCCCCAACGCAACGCTGCGGTATGCACAGGGCTATCCCAATGTTGTTTAATCTCGTCATCTAGCAAACAAACGGTGATGGATGCGCCGGCCATATCCAATGCGGTGGTGTAGTTGCCTACCAATGAGCGTTCGATACGTACACCATGCGCTGCCAATAATTTAGCTGCACTGTGGTAAAGCAAATACAATTCCATCAGTGGTGTCGCGCCAAAGCCATTAATCAGAAGCAAAACGTCTTGGCGATGGGTGAGGCCTTTGGTGGCAAAGTCTGCCAAAATAGCCTGAATACAGTCATGCACAATGGCATCAGCCTCGCGCATTTGCTCGCGCCTACGCCCAGGCTCACCATGAATACCCACGCCCATTTCCAGCTCAATATCGGCAATATCAAAGGTAGCACGCCCAGCGGCAGGGACTGTACAACTAGTGAGTGCCACACCGATACTGGACGTCTGTTGATTGACCTTATCGCCCAAGGCTTTGCATGCTGCTAAATCTGCACCCGTTTCGGCTAAGCTGCCTACACATTTTTCTACAATCACTGTACCTGCTACCCCACGCCGCCCAGTGGTATAGGTGCTGTTCACCACGGCACAATCATCGCTAGTGAGTACGGTGGCGTGTTGAAACGGTAGCATTTCTGCAGCCATTTCAAAATTCATCACATCACCCGCATAGTTTTTAACAATAAACAGCACCCCTTGGTCGGTATGCACGGCCTCAGCTGCTTCCAAAATCTGGTCGGGTGTAGGGGATGTGAATACTTGTCCTGGGCAAGCCGCATCTAACATGCCATAGCCGATATAGCCTGCATGTAGTGGCTCATGACCAGAGCCACCGCCAGACACGATAGCGACTTTGTTCACGGCTTTTTCACGGCGAGTCAGGTATGTGGGATCCACATGCAACGTGACCAAATCATGATGCGCATTAGCAAAGCCGGATAGACTCTCAACGAGCACTTGGTCTACTTGGTTAATAAACTTTTTCATAGATTGACCTTTTTAAGCAGTAATATTTTTATGCGTCGGCTTCTTTAAGCATTAAATCACATACCGCATGTATCATGACTTGGCAGCTTTTGGCACCGGCATCCAGATGGCCAATGGCTCGCTCACCTAAACCAGCAGCTCTGCCTTTGGTCGCAATCAGATTACGTGTAGATTCCAATCCAATATCTGCGGTTTGTTTGAGCGCGGTGGCGATCTCTTGGCTGGATTTGCCTTGTGCGGCCAGTGTGGTAAAAGTAGTAGAGACTGGTACTAATACATCCAACATGGTTTTCTCACCCACGCTGGCTTTACCGCGCTGCATAATCGCTTGTACGCCAGCTGCAAACGCTGCGGCGATTTCTAATGGTGTATTCGCGCCATTTTGTTGCGCGGTTTTGGCCATGCTCATGAAAAAACTGGCAAATAAAGGCCCGGATGCACCGCCAATGGTGCTTAATAGCTTCATGCCAATTTTGTTCAATGCCTCATCTGCGGGTAAGGGCAGTAATGTGTTGTACATGCCAGCGGCTACTTCGCTGCCACGCTTCATGTTGATGTAATGGTCACCATCGCCAATGGCACGGTCTAATGATTCAATATCTGCCTCATGCGCCACAATGGCAGCATGAATATGTAGGCAGGCGTTTAATATAAATGCAGTGTTCATATCTAGTGTTGGTGGTGATAAAAATTACGTTAATTGTGTGCCCATATGACACAGGCCGTTTGATGCAAATCAACAGCGCTTAATGTTGCGACTAATTAATCACGGCAAAAGCCTTCTCCCGCGCGAATCACTAGGCAGTTTTGTTTTTCTGCAAGCCATTTCATGCCTGTGCCTGCGCCATCTGTCGCTTGAATATAGGCTTCTCTGTCATTACGCATAAAGCGGATACGGTGATCGACAGACTTGCCTTCGTAGGTGCTGGGGCCATCTAGGTTTTGAATCGTTAGCGTATAAACACCTCTTCTGCCATCGATCTTCAAAAACGTGCCTTCCGGGCCATTCCATTGTCCTGCCCAAGTATCGGTAAAGTTTTCAAAGGTGGTATGGTCATTGGGCGTGGTGGTGCCATAGGTAGTAGGTGCAGGCGGGGCACTTTCTTTACAGCCTAGCAGGGTAAAACAACATGCAGCAACAATAGTGAGTGCACGGTATGCAAGTTTCATGCGTATTCCTTGGGTTCCATCGTCATGATTCATTAATATACCTCAATAGTAGCCATCAAAGGTGTCGATAAAACGTAGGTGCATTTTGCCAATTGTCGTGCAGTCCATCCACATACACAATGGGCGTATTCTCCAGCACTTCGTCACTTACATCAGTTAAACAGCCAAGATTGACCCCGTACATTTTGCCAATGGGTGTGTCGTTACCCACGCCAAAGCACCGCACGCCGCAGTGCTTGCAAAAATAATGATGGTTTTTTTTAGTATTGAACAAATACTGGGTTAATTCAGATTCGCCAGTCAGCAAGCGAAAGTGCTTAGGCTTGGCAATGGCTGGCCAAAAGCGTGTGCGTCTACAAATAGAGCAATTACAACGGTAGGAGTGTTGAGTAAGATCTAAATCTGCTTCAAAAGTCACAGCGCCGCAATGGCAACTGCCGTGATAGGTCGTTAACATATATGCTCCTACTATATTGATACTAGCATTAGTTTTGAATCATTCAGTTTAGGCTACATTCTGACCAATGCGCCATAGCACACCAGACGGATCGGTAATGCAGAAATCACGCATGCCCCATGACTGAAGTTGCATTGGCCAAAGCTTAACGGAATACTTGTTTGCCAAGTCACGTTGATTGATATGATCCCACCACGCATCCACATCTTCAACCAAGATGTGCATCATAAAATTTTCGGCAAAACCTTCAGTACAATAATCTTGTAGCAAAAAACTCACGTGTGAATAATGAAAATAAGCGACACCACCACCTTCTGATGCCATGGTGAAGCCCATGTCTTGGTAAAACTGTTTGGATACTTCAAAGTCCTTAGATGGTACAAACGCTTTAATTTCAGTCACTTGCAAGTTAGACATGGTGTTTAATCCTGAATATTTATGTACATGCTGCCTGGCGAGCGCTAGCGGCTGATCTGTATCAGTATTTCATTGGCCAATTTTTCCATAGTTTCTAAGCTAATATCCGCTTTTTGTAGAAAATCTTGATCGTAATGATGAGGATCCGACCAATGTTTGCCTCTAATTTGGCAACGCTTAGCAAGCTTGTGAATGCCAATGTCTTGCAGCTCAAACCCCAACTCAGTCCACAGTACAGATAAGCGCGCCTCCGTCTCGTGGTTGGGTTGACCAGTATCTTTTATGCTACGAATATACACAGCGGTTTCCCTTGAGGCGGTAATGACTTTTCTAACCGCTTTAACTGATTGTGTTTTTCTATCGTTGCTCGCTCGATCTAGGTTTGTGAGCCATGATTTTGCGTGCTTTAAAATTTCCCAAAGTAGCTTAGTAGAGAGGATTTCCATGGGCGTTAGTTTGTTGTTTGTATATAAGTTGAAAGATGCATTCTAGAATATTCTGCACTAGATAATGTAAGGCTATTTTTTAAGTGTTTTCTATTCAACACGCAGACGTTTCTACAGTCATCCATTTCACTATTTCCAATTTAGGTTTTCCGTCAATGAAACGGACGCACCTCTACTGGTGCACGACAAGCGACGGCTGCTTTGCGGCCCCATGTCAACGCTTGTTCTAAGTTAGCTACTTCCAGCACCCAAAAACCGCTTATGTGTTCCGTGGTAGCTAAATATGGCCCGTCAGCCATGCTTACCTCACTATTAGTCTCACACCGCAGTGATTTCGCGCTGTTGATTGGCTGCAAACCGCCTACAAAAACTCTGATGCCAGCAGTGACCATCTCAACGTTAAGTGCGTCGATATCGCGTGACATGGCCTCATCTTCTGCAACGTATGGGTCATAGTCGTTAGGGCGGTGTATAGCTACCAAATACTTTGTCATAACGTTTCCTATCATCTAACGCGCATCATTCGGCTGCGCTTGATGCGTCTAACTGCGAAACAGCTTGACCACATTTAAGGCCTTTATTGATACTGAGGCATGCAATCACCTATGGCATACCACCCAGCTTTTGAGCTGACAAAATATGCCCAGTTAGCATGGAGTAATTTGCTCGCATGATGGATTAGGCATTTTATTTATGTGCTATTGGTTTTTCTGTAAACAAGTAATCTTTTAGTTGTTTATCAAAACTAGGGTCTTGCCGTCTGATCCATTCAAGCACCATTGCTGCATGTTCTTTTTCCTCATCTCGATTATGTGCAAGAATCGCTTTTAAGTCTTTATTTTTGCACGCATCAACCCTTTGGTTGTACCAATCCACTGCTTCTAGCTCTTCCATAAGTGATGTAATAGCCCTGTGCATATCTCTGGTTTCATCCGTAAGCTCACTGATTGGTTCGTGATACCCTTCATTTGACATTGCTATCTCCTTGATAAATGGTGTTTAGATTGTAAACCCTAACACCAAAATTAACGTGCGCCATTAGGCATTCTGCTTGAATGAAGGGTTAGATGGATGGAGATATTGTTACTTTATTTGATTTGCAAGCGCATAAGCGACGATTGCATTGGCATGCCCATGCCCCATTTTATGTTCTGTTTTAAGCCAGTTAACCATTTCCATGTGCTTCATATCTTTCAGATTGCCCACAAGCAATAACCAATGCGCAATAGGCTGACCGTACTTTTTCTCTATCGAAGGGAAATACGAGGCAGGTCCTTTGACTTTTTCTTCAGATGACATAATTCACTTTGATTGTTAATAAATCTAACGTGTGAGGTAAGGGGCGCACGACGGCGGCACGGACCCAGCGAAGACAGACAAACCAAGCCCGCCGTTGTGCGTCCCCTTGACCGCAGGGTTAGCCAGGAGCAGAGCGGAATGCACAAAAGCATTGTGGAGCACCGCGGCAAAGCGGGCGGCATGGGCAAAGCCGATGCCCCAAAGGAAAGCCAGACCCGGCGCTGCCGAAGGCAGGGCCAGCGCTGAGCGGCAACTCAAAGTGGCGACAACGCCAGGCATGGAGCTACGAAAACCCGAGAAGGCGAAAAGACGAGCGCCGCCAGCAGAGCACGAGGCCTGACGGCGGCCTGCCAAGACCAGAGGTGCCAAGAACCCGCGGAGACGTTGATGCGCCATGAAACCGATGCTGCTGGCTAACGTAAAGTAGACCCCAGAAACGTCCAATAAAAAATAGTTGGACAGGTGTCTATATTGTTTTTAATTTGTATTATCATCATTAATTCAATGGTTAATCTATTTTTATCACACCTAAAAAAGAATAAAACAATATGATAAATACACCTGCAGAATCTCAGCCCCCTAAGTTACTTGAGCAAGTTGCTGCGCGTATGCGTGTTAAACATTACAGCTTACGCACAGAGAAATCCTATGTGGATTGGATTAAACGATATATTTGGCATCATGGCAAGCGTCACCCAAAAGATTTGGGTGCGGCGGAGGTAGAGGCCTTTTTATCTCATTTGGCTGTAACACGTAATGTTTCTGCCAGCACGCAAAATCAAGCTAAAAGTGCGATATTGTTTTTGTATAAAGAGGTGCTAGGTGTTCAGTTGCCTTGGTTAGATAACGTGACTCAGGCCAAAGCACCTAAACGATTACCTGTGGTGTTAACCAGGGATGAAGTACAAGCTTTATTGAATCGTTTAGACGGGACTATGTGGTTGTTGGTCAGTTTGCTGTATGGCAGTGGCTTGCGACTGATGGAGTGCTTGCGGTTGCGGGTTAAAGATGTGGATTTGGCAAGGTGTGAGATTTTAGTGCGTGAGGGAAAAGGCTTTAAAGATAGAGTCACCATGTTGCCTAAGTCATTGATTGAACCATTAAAGCAACATTTGCTTAAAGTTAAAGCGTTACATCAAGAGGATTTGGCAGCAGGACTTGGTGCAGTGTTTATGCCCATGGCATTAGATAAAAAGTACCCCAATGCAGGTAAAGATTGGGCTTGGCAGTATGTGTTTCCATCCATTAAGTTATCGGTAGATCCGTTATCAAAAGTGATTAGGCGACACCACGCAGATGAAAAAACTGTACAGCGTGCAGTAAAAAAAGCAGTGAATTTAGCGCGCATTACTAAACTTGCTACGCCTCATACACTGCGGCATAGCTTTGCCACGCATTTGTTAGAAGGCGGCTACGATATTCGCACTGTGCAAGAGTTGCTTGGGCACAGCGATGTAGCGACTACCATGATTTATACGCATGTGTTGAACAAAGGTGGGCAGGGTGTGGCTAGCCCACTAGATACAATGAGCGCTTGAATTTGCTATGTTATAACAATTGTTATATTATAACTTTTGTTATAACTTTGGGAGCACAACATGCAAGGTATTAAACTTACACAAATTGGTAATTCTGTTGGGTTGATTTTGCCAAAAGAGGTATTGGCAAGGCTGAAACTGGAGAAGGGCGATACGGTGTTTTTAACTGATACGCCAGGTGGTATTGCGATTACGCCGAATGACGCAAACTTTGAAACGCAAATGGATGCCGCACGCAAGATAATGAAGGCACGACGTAATGTACTGCGCGAGTTAGCTAAATGACTGGCTGGGTTTGGTTGGATAGTGCTGTGATGTTGGCAGTACATGACGAGCAGTTGGCTGAGCATGGCGGCATTGCTGGTATACGAGACCAAGGTATGTTTGAGTCTGCAATGCAGCGGGCACCCAATTTGGCTGCATATGGAGCCCCCGATTATGCTGAGTTAGCTGCGGCATATGGTGTGGGGCTGGCTAAGAACCATCCGTTTTTAGATGGCAACAAGCGTACTGCGTTTGTTGCAACGGAACTGTTTTTAGTGCTGAACGGGTATGTGCTGACTGCAGATGATGTCGCCTGTGTGTTGACCATGCTGGCAGTTGCTGCGGGTGAAATATCGGAAGCTGAGTTTGCTGATTGGATACGTACGCATAGCCAATCTAGCAAGGGTTAAGGCCCTGTATCAATACTTGACTATAACTTTACACCTGCATATTCATCATATCTTGATAAGCAGATACTAATTTATTGCGTACCTGCACAGTGGCCTGAAACGAGATATTGGCTTTTTGTCCTGCAATCATCACATCTGACAAGCTGACGCTGTCGTCCCCCATGGCAAAGTTTTTGCCTAATTTTTCTGCATCTACCTGCACTTGGTTGACTTGATCTAACGATGCTTTCAATGCATCGGTAAAGCTTACTTTGGTTGACGATTGTGGGCTATCTAACTTTTGAATACCTAACCCACCACCAATAGGATTCTCTTGCCCAACACGTGGGCCTTGTGCTGCTGCCTTTAGTTGCGCAAGCATGGATTCTATTCTGCTTGAATCTATTCCACCGGCTTTCATGGTTTACCTCCAGTAATGATGTTGCTTCATTGGTATGTCTGCTATGCACACATACTTTTTGACTTATGCACACTGTAGCACCTCTGATTTTTAGCCAGCGTTGAAATAGGCGAGGGAAAAGTGCTTTATTCCCAAAATTGAATATTGGCAATATCGGCATAATGGTACTCAATCGTAAAGGTGATGTGTGTGTAGTTAGCAGCAGCAACACTTTGAGCAGAGATGCTTTTGGAACAGGATGTTTTTGGAGGTTACACAATGGCAGCAGGCAACGACGCCGTGTTAGTAAGTGGCAACGGATTACCCAGTGCAGCGCAGTTGGGCAGCAAACTTATGCTGCTGGCTGGCGTGGCCGCAGTAGTTGCGGTGATGGTGGTATTTTGGATGTGGAGTCAACAACCGGATTACCGCATTTTATTCTCTAACTATTCTGATAAAGATGGTGGCTCGATTGTCGCAGCGCTAGAGAAAATGAATGTGCCATACAAATTCTCTGAAAGCGGCTCTGCCATTTTAGTGCCTGCCGAGCAAGTACATACCGCACGCCTTAAACTGGCTTCTGAAGGTTTGCCTAAAGGTGGCAATATTGGTTTTGAGTTATTAGAGAACCAAAAATTTGGTGTTTCTCAATTTGTAGAGCAAGTGAATTTTCAACGTGCACTAGAAGGCGAACTTGAGCGCAGCATTCAAGCGATTGCAGCGGTGCAAGTAGCGCGTATCCATTTGGCCATTCCAAAACCTAGCGTATTTGTGCGTGATCAACAAAACCCAACCGCATCTGTATTACTTAATTTACACCCCGGCAGAACCTTAGACCCACAACAAGTGGCAGCGGTAGTGCATTTGGTAGCGAGCAGCGTACCTAACTTACCAGCGACCAATGTGACGGTAGTGGACCAAAATGGCAACTTACTTTCAGATACCTCTAAAAAACAAGGGGCGAATGGGTTAGATCAAACCCAGATTAAATATGTCGATGATATGCAATCAAGCATTGCGCGTCGTGTGGAGTCAATTATCACGCCGATTGTGGGTGCTAAAAACGTACGTGCCGAGGCCAGCGCTGAGATTGATTTCTCTACCACTGAGCAAGCAGCTGAGACTTATAAGCCTAATTACAAACAAGATGATATGGCGATTAGAAGTATGCAAAGCAATGAGTCTAGCAATGGCTCAGGTGCAGAGGCTTCTGGTGTGCCAGGTGCTTTATCTAACCAACCACCACCTAATTCAACCGCACCGATCGATACATCGGCAGATGCAGCTGGCGCTACGGCCAATGCAGGTGGTGCAGCGACAAGCACACAAAAAAATACCACAACCAATTATGAGGTAGATAAGACCGTACGATATGTGCAGCAGCCTAAAGGTGGCGTGAAACGTTTACACGTAGCCGTGGTAGTCAACAACATGCCTGTCACTGATAAGAAAGGCAAAGTGACTTACCGCCCATTAACAGCAGCTGAGAAGCAACAGATTAATGACTTAGCCATGCAGGCCATGGGCTTTAACAAAGAACGCGGTGATTCACTTACCGTAGTGAATAGCTCGTTTGCTGGTGAGCCGACTGAAATCCTACCAGAGGTACCGATGTGGGAAAACCCAGTGGCTGTGGAATATGGCAAAGATGGCTTGCGCTTCTTGGTGGGTATTGTGGTGTTGTTCTTGGTGTATACACGCTTGCTTAAGCCTTTATTGGCCAAACTTTCTAGCCCATTGTCACAACCTAAAATGTTGGGTCAGGCACAGCAAGAGGCTGGCCAAGATGCAATTGTGAATATCAGTGGACAACCTCAAATGACGTTGGGTGCACCTGGTTATGCGCAAAATCTTGAAGTGGTAAAGCAGCTAGCCAAAGATAACCCAAGAATGGTAGCAAGCGTGGTCTCCAATTGGACAAATGGAAATGAGTAGCAGATATGAGTGATGCCGGTGTAATGCGCAGTGCAATTTTGATGCTGACCTTGGGCGAAGATGGCGCCGCAGAGGTGATGAAGTATTTGAGCCCGAAAGAAGTGCAAAAACTAGGTTCGGCCATGGCCACCATGAAATCAGTAGGGCGTGAACAAGTAGAGACTGTGGTGACGGAATTTTTAACTGAGGCCGAGCAGAGCAGTGATTTTGGTTTGGATTCAGATGAGTATATCCGCTCTGTGCTAACCAAGGCTTTGGGTGACGATAAAGCTTCTAACTTGCTCAACCGCATTTTGTCATCGCGCGATGCCAGCGGCATTGAGAGCTTGAAATGGATGGATGCGTTTACTGTGGCGGAGTTTATTAAAAATGAGCACCCACAAATTATTGCTACGATTCTGGTGCATTTGGATCCAGACCAAGCATCTGAAATCATTGGACATTTTACCGATAGGTTACGTCAGGACGTGATGTTACGGATTGCAACGTTGGATGGTGTAAAGCCAATCGCTCTAAAAGAACTGAACGATGTGATGACCAAGTTGCTGACAGGCAATGAGAACATCAAAAAACAAACCATGGGCGGCATTAAAGTGGCGGCCGAGATTATGAACTACATGAGCGGCGACAACGAAGCCAGCGTGATGGAAGGTTTGAAAAATTACGACGATGACATGGCGCAAAAAATCATGGATGAAATGTTTGTGTTTGACAACATTTTAGATATTGATGACAAAGGTATCCAAGTCATGTTGCGTGAAGTGCAATCTGAAATGCTGATTATTGCGCTAAAAGGTGCTACCGAAGAAATGCGCGACAAAATCTTCAAGAACATGTCTACCCGCGCGGCAGAAATGATGAGAGAAGATTTGGAGAGCAAAGGGCCAGTCAAGCTCTCTGAGGTGGAAGCACAACAAAAACAAATTCTGCAAATTGTAAGAAGACTTGCCGATGAAGGCCAAATTATGTTGGCTGGCAAGGGTACAGACGATCAGTACGTATAGCAGTGTAATTATAAAGGTGTAATAGATGGCAAATATGGCGATTCCAAAAGAACAACAAACAGCCTATCAACGTTGGGAAATGTCATCCTTTGGTGAGGATAAACCCAGCCCGGCAATGGCTGCTAAGCCTAAGAAAAAGTTGGAAGAAACAGATCACGCAGTGAATGCGATTCTTGAAAATATACGTAAAGAAGCCTACACCAAAGGCGTGCAAGAGGGCTTTGCCGTGGGTATGGCCAAAGCCAGAGAACATGCGGAAGAAGAGCGCCAACAGTTTTTGACCATCATGCAAAATTTTAATCAAGCGCTAGAAAAAACCGATGAAGCCATTGCGGAAGATTTACTTGCATTGGCGCTGGATATTGCTAAATCCATGCTTAAAGTGAAGTTAAATGTAGATGCTGCAGCCGTCATTCCAGTGGTGGTGGATGCGATTCATTATTTACCACACGTACAAAAGCCAGCACGTATTTTGGTACATCACGAAGATGCACATATCTTGCGTGAATATCTTGCAGAAGAAATTTCAAGCCAACAATGGCAGATTCAGGAAGACAGCAGCATTGAACGTGGCGGCTGTCTGGTGGAAACCGGTGCTAATCAAATTGATGCCAGCAATGGCATGCGTTGGAAACGTATTACTGAAGCCTTAGCTAAACATGATGATTGGTTATTGCCATGATGCAATCTACGCAAAATGTGCATCATCAGCGCTGGCATAGCTACCTACGTGATTGCAACGAGGTGCTGCAACTTGTAGAGCCGCTGGAAATTGCTGGGCGTATTACCAAACTGACGGGCTTGGTGATGCAAGCCGCTGGCATTAAATTGCCGATTGGTAGCGCTTGTTATGTACCTTTATCTGAAGGTAGCCGCGTAGAAGCCGAAGTAGTGGGCTTTGATGGCGAACACTTATTATTAATGCCACAAAGCAGTGTAGATGGTGTGGTGCCAGGCGCCAAAGTCTTTGCCATGGATGTGGCTGAAACCTTACCTAAACCTACCGCAGGCCGACCACCTCGCCGCAGAGTCAATGACCGTGCACGCCATTTGCCAGTGGGCGATGCGTTGCTAGGTCGCGTAGTGGATGGTGCTGGTAACCCATTGGATAATTTGGGAAAAATTGAAGTGACCGAGAGTGCGCCACTCAGTGCAAGACCGACCAATCCGTTGTCACGTGCTCCTATTCAAGAAACATTGGACGTAGGTGTGAGAGCGATTAACAGCATGCTCACGGTAGGCCGTGGCCAACGCATGGGCTTATTTGCTGGCTCCGGCGTAGGTAAAAGTGTACTCCTAGGCATGATGGCACGTTACACCACTGCGGATGTGATTGTAGTGGGTTTGATTGGCGAGCGGGGCCGTGAGGTAAAAGAGTTTATTGAACAAATTTTAGGGCCTGAGGGTTTGGCACGCTCTGTTGTTGTGGCAGCGCCTGCTGATGCTTCTGCGCTAATGCGTTTACAGGGCGCCAACTACGCGACCACGATTGCCGAGAGCTTCCGCAATCAAGGTAAAAACGTATTGCTGATCATGGATTCACTTACACGTTATGCCATGGCGCAACGTGAGATTGCTTTAGCCATTGGCGAGCCACCGGCGACCAAAGGTTATCCGCCCTCTGTATTTGCAAAACTGCCAGCGTTAGTAGAACGCACAGGGAATGGTGCCGAAGGTGAAGGCTCGATTACTGCGTTTTATACGGTATTGACCGAAGGCGATGATCAACAAGACCCCATTGCGGATGCGGCCCGTGCGATTTTGGATGGCCACATTGTACTCAGCCGTAGTTTGGCCGAGAGCGGCCATTACCCAGCCATTGATGTGGAGCAATCCATTAGCCGCGCTATGCATAACATTACGAGTCCGGATCATCAGAAACTAGCACGTAAGTTAAAGCAATTGAATTCGCGCTACATGCGCAGCATTGATTTGATTAGCGTGGGCGCGTACGAGGCGGGGTCTGACTCTGTGTTGGATACAGCGATTGCAAAACACGAATTGATTGAGCGATTTTTACAGCAAGATATTTCTGAGCGTGCAGATATGGAAGAAAGCGTGCAGTTTTTAGCGCATGTACTGGCAGATTAATGTAAGTAAATTCATTTAAACAATAACAATGAGCGTCATGAGAAGGGTAATGAAGTATGGCAACACGCGCCGCAGGTGTAATGAGTATGTTAAAAGACATTGCCCAAAAAGAAGTGGATACAGCGACTGAGGCATTGGCAGAAGCCATGAAAATTGCCGATGAAGCGCAATCTAAATACGATTTGTTGGTGGAATACCGTAACGACTATAGCAAGAACTTGCAGCAGAGTTTAGAAACCGGCATTGGCGCACAAGCGTACCAAAACTTTCAAGGGTTTTTCCGCAAGTTGGACCAAGCGGTAAAAGGGCAGTTTGAAATGTTGGTATCGGCACAGCACCATGTATTGATACAGAAAAAGCGTTGGAAAGAATCGCAACGCAAAAAGCTTTCTTACGATGTGTTAGAGCAGCGTGATAGCGATAAGCAACTGAAAGCCACGCAAAAGAAAGAGCAACGATTAATGGATGAGTTTGCCAGCCGTATTGGCCGGCAAGCCAAGTAAATACAGTGTTATTTAACTGAACGAAATATAGCTAACTAGGAATAGTGATATGCAAAATTTAGCATTACAGATCGCCAAAGCGGCACCGACAAAACAAGCGGCTAATCAAAACAATATGGCCAATTTAGGCGCGGATAGTGCCGTGAACAGTGCGCCGAATGCATTTGCCGAGCTATTAAAGAAACAGGTAAAGCAGCAAAAAACAGAGGCTAGTGAGGCTGCCGATAGCGCTAAACCCGCAGGCAACACGGCTACCACTCCAAACAAAGCAGCGGATACAGACAGTGCTGCAGCGGATGGCGTGGTGTTAAGTGAATCGACGTTGATACCGAAAGCAGATTTAGACGAGAAAGCTGAAGAAAATTTGCCGCCGATACAAGACTTAATATTGATGCAAATGGGCTTGCAGCCTGCCGCACAGTTGAATACTCAGCAAGCCAATGCAGTAGCAACTGATCCTGCTGCAAGTGGTGAGTTAGCGTTGGGTGAGCGTGCCGGTGCCTCTGCGAAAAATGCATTGCCTTGGACGGGTGTAGAAGCTAAAAGCGCGCAAGTCACGGATACTGCTTTGCACGAATCAGCCGATAGCAGCAACCAAGCACCGGAGCTAGCTGCTGATGATCAGGCTGTGCCCTTAAAAGGCGATCAAGCAATTAATCAAACCTTGGTGCGCGACAAAGAGTTTAAAGAAATCGAAATGAAATCGGTACCGGTTCAGATGGCAGCCGTTGCACCAGTGGCTAATAAGTTATCAGACAATATGGTAGCCAGCGTGGCTGCAGCTAGTGAAATCCCAACGCCATTTGGTAGGCCTGAATGGAGCCAAGCAGTGAATCAGAAAGTGGTGTGGATGGTAGGTGCGGGTGATCAATCTGCAACACTGACACTTAACCCACCGGATTTGGGACCATTGCAAGTGGTGATCCAAGTAGAGAATGATCAAGTGGATACCACCTTTATTTCGGATAATCCGGAAGTGCGTCAAGCATTACAGGATGGCATGAATATGTTGCGCGATAAAATGCAAGACTCTGGTATGCAGCTTGGCAATGCGCAAGTGAGCTCACAAGCGCAGTCACAGCGCCATTTTGAGCAAGCCATGCAACAGCGTGCGCAGCAGCGTTTAGAACAGTCGACGCAGGCAACAAACACAGCAGAAGAGACTGTTAGCAGCGGCGTAGTGGTGCAGCGTGTTTCTAATGGCCTGGTAGATACCTTCGCCTAATAGACTTCTATCACTATGGCCTCGTCTTATACTGGGCCGTGGGTGTGATTTTGCGTCAATCAAGGTGGACTGCTGTTGCCAAATGGCAGCCCATACGTTGAAAACTGAGATTAGACGGTCTTTTACATCTCTTATCTAACCATGTTCAACGCACTTTTTTTCTCATAATGTCACCATACAACGTGCACTTTGGTGTGCGATTAGCTAGGTAGTCATTGAGTTGAAAGGTATTACACATGGCACAAGATCCAAAACAAGACACGAGCGGCGAAGAAGCAGAAGCGCCGGTTAAATCCTCTAAAAAGAAGCTAGTGATTATCATAGCTGGGGTGCTGGTGTTGGCGGGCGTTGGTGGCGGTGCGGCTTGGTATTTGATGAAGCCTAAACATGCCGATAAAAAAGCCGAAAAACATGTAGAGGCGCCTAAGCCACCTGTGTTCCTAGCTTTAGAAACATTTACCGTGAATCTGCAACCGGATCCCGATGAAAAATTCTTGCAAATGGATGTGACTTTGCAAGTGGCTGGGCCAGAAGTGGCTGAGCATATTAAGTTACAAATGCCCGCAGTAAGAAATCGCTTGCTGATGTTATTGACCAGCAAAAAAGCATCAGACATTTCTACTTCTGAAGGCAAAGCGACGCTAAGCGAAGAAATGCTGGCCGAAGTGAAAAAACCGTATGCTGCTGGTGAAAAACCGCAAGAAGTTACAGGCGTGTTGTTCACTTCTTTCGTGGTTCAGTAAGATCAATCGAGCACGCTATGTCAGATAAATTTCTCTCACAAGACGAAATTGACGCCTTACTCAAAGGCGTTGAAGGCGATCAAGGCGACGATAAACAAGAGGCGGACCAAGACAGTGTGCGCTCATACAATCTTGCCACGCAAGAGCGCATTGTACGTGGCCGTATGGCTACGCTGGAAATTATCAACGAACGCTTTGCCCGCTTATTGCGCATAGAATTATTTAACTTTTTACGCCGTACGGTCGAGGTTTCTGTTGGCCCTGTGCGTATTATCAAATACACCGACTTTATCCGTAATTTAGTGGTGCCAACCAATCTGAATCTGATTCATGCTAACCCACTACGTGGTACAGCCATGATGGTGTTAGACCCCACGTTAGTGTTTTTAGTGGTGGACAATATGTTCGGTGGCGATGGTCGCTTTCACACACGTGTGGAAGGCCGTGATTTCACGCAAACCGAGCAACGCATTATCCATCGCATTCTCAATATCGTTTTTGAAACTTATGGTAAATCTTGGGAGCCAGTCTACCAACTAAATTTCGAATATATCCGCTCTGAGATGAACACGCAGTTTGCCAATATTGCTACCCCTAATGAAGTGGTGGTGGCAATCACCTTCAATATCGAGCTTGGCCCAGCCAGTGGCGAGATGCACTTCTGCATCCCTTACTCCATGATTGAGCCGATTAAAGATTTATTGACTTCATCTTTACAAGGTGAGGTGTTAGGCGTGGATAAGCGCTGGGTCAAATTGATGACGCAGCAAGTGCAAGCGGCAGAAGTAGAAATTGTGGCGGACTTGGCCAAAACCAAAGTGCATTTGGGCGAAATATTGAATTTAAAAGCTGGGGATGTCATTCCTATCAGTATTGATGATGCCATTGAGGCGCAGATTGACGGCATTCCTGTCATGGAATGTAAATACGGCATTTTTAATGGTCAGTATGCGTTACGCGTAGAAAAACTACTACGGTCAAACTCTAGTGAATACATAAGGGGCGAATCCAATGGCGACTAATCCTTCAGCAGCAGAAACTCAAACAGAAATGGACGAAACAATGGCAGATAACGGCGTAGAAACAATAGCGGAAGATGATTGGGGTGCCGCCATGGCGGAGCAGGCAACGGCTGAATCTTCAGTATTGCAGGCAGAAACCGTTGAAAAGGCACAGGTCTTTACCGAATTTAGCCCCAGCAATAAATTGCATGATACACAAAATGACATCGATTTTATTTTGGATATTCCAGTACAGCTCACGGTTGAATTAGGCCGCACCAAAATTGCGATTAAAAACCTATTGCAACTGGCACAAGGTTCTGTAGTGGAGCTAGACGGCATGGCCGGTGAGCCGATGGATGTGCTGGTGAATGGCTGTTTAATTGCACAGGGTGAAGTGGTGGTGGTGAACGATAAGTTTGGTATCCGCCTCACTGACATCATTACGCCAGCTGAGCGTATCCGCAAAATCAACCGTTAATGGTTTGCGTGCACTCAAGGGTTGAGTGCATTGCGCAATCAAGCAAAAGGTCATTATGTTATTACGTGCTTTCTTACTATTGGTATTAAACAGCTATGCCATCTCTGGCTTGGCTGCTACTGCAAATGCACCAAGCCCCACCATGAGTGTATTAAAAATGGTGATGGGACTGGTGGTTGTGCTTGGTGTCATGGCCTTGTTTGCTTGGGGCGCTAAAAAATTCTTACCTGGCGTAACTGCGCAACCTTCTGTGATTAAAGTAGTGGGCGGCGTGAGTGTAGGCACACGCGAACGTGTGGTGGTATTGGAAGTAGCAGGGCGTTGGCTAGTAGTAGGCGTGGCCAATGGTCAGGTTAATAGCATTGCCAACGTAGAGCCTAATACGGATGCGACAGCGACGCTAGCCGCCAATACCAATACATCGGTAACCCCTACACCGAAACATGACCCGCTACAGCCATTTACCAATTGGTTGAAGCAAGCCATGCAAAAGAACCCTCAAAAATAATACGAGATTAAAGCGAACAACTATGTACATCTCACGATTTAAACACCCAGTCTTACGTTTTCTAGTCATTGCATTCTGTTTATGGATGCTGCCGTTGGCTGCACTGGCAGAAAATGGATTGCCCATTATTAATGCCACTCCAAGTGCTGGCGGTGGTCAAGATTACACACTCAGCTTGCAAACGCTGGTGCTACTGACGTCACTGACGTTTATCCCTGCCGCTATTTTGATGATGACCGGGTTTACACGCATCATCATCGTGCTGTCTTTGTTGCGTCAGGCCTTGGGTACGCAATCTGCACCTTCTAACCAAGTATTAATCGGTTTGGCCTTATTTTTGACATTTTTTGTGATGAGCCCGGTGATCGACAAGATTTATGTGGATGCTTATCAACCATTGTCTGAAAACAAAATCACCATGCAAGTGGCCATGGAAAAAGGCGTAGAACCACTCAAAACCTTTATGATGAAACAAACGCGCGAAGGCGACTTGGCTTTGTTTGCCAATATGGCGCAGGTTGAAAATATTGCCTCGCCAGAGCAGGTGCCATTACGCGTATTGGTGCCGGCTTTTATGACCAGTGAGCTGAAAACGGCTTTCCAAATTGGCTTTGCTATTTTCATCCCGTTCTTGATTATCGATATGGTGGTAGCAAGCGTATTGATGGCGATGGGCATGATGATGGTGTCTCCTGCGATTGTCGCACTGCCATTCAAACTCATGTTATTTGTGCTGGTCGATGGCTGGCAACTGATTCTGGGTTCGCTGGTACAAAGCTTTCATTAGCTAAAACATCCAGTGACACATACAAAAACTAAACGTATATAAAAAGGAAACATCATGACGCCAGAAAGTGTAATGACCTTAGCAGGGCAAGCCATGCAAACCACCTTGATTGTGGCAGCGCCTGTGTTATTGGTAGTGCTCATCATTGGCTTGGTTGTGAGTATTTTTCAAGCAGCGACACAAATTAACGAGCAAACACTCTCGTTCATTCCAAAGTTGGTTGGCGTGGTCGCCTCATTAGTTGTGGCAGGGCCATGGATGCTTACGACCATGGTGGACTACATGCGCACCGTGTTTACCAGTATTCCAACATTGGCTGGCTAATCAGCGGCTCCAGTTAATTAACCCTCATCACGATTCCGCAGTATGGTCACAATCAGCAGCGATTTATTACAAGCATGGATTGTCGGCCTGCTTTGGCCGTTGACACGCATCTTAGGTTTTATCGCAGTAGCGCCTATTCTTAGCCATACCGCTATTCCGCAACGTGTCAGGCTGGGTTATGGCATTGTGCTAACACTAGCGATGATGCCTGCCATACCCGCCATGCCTGCCTTAGATATCATTTCTTTTCAGGGCTTACTCATCTTAGTGCAGCAGTTTATGATTGGCATTGCCATGGGCTTTGCTATGCGCTTAGTTTTTGTGGCGATTGAGTTGGCCGGACACATGATAGGCATGAGCATGGGCTTAGGGTTTGCCAGCTTTTTTGATCCGCAATCAGAAGGGCAAACCACTGCAGTCAGCCAATTTTTGGTATTGATTTGCTTGTTAGTCTTTTTAAGTTTAGATGGGCATTTGATGTTTGTCTCGGTGCTTGCGAACAGTTTTACCGCGATGCCTATTGCAGTGGATGGTCACGGCATTGATGCCATGAAAATTGCCAGTTGGGGTGAGACGATTTTTAGTTCAGGCTTACTCTTGGCATTGCCGGTAGTCACTGCGTTGCTCATTACCAATATGGCGCTAGGCATACTCACCAAAACCGCACCGCAGCTTAATATCTTTGGAATCGGCTTCCCAATCACCATCAGCATCGGCTTTATCGTACTTGCAGTTTCTCTGCCTACCATTGTCAAACCATTGGAGAAGATGATTGATGTAGGTGCTAGCCATATGTTGCAAATCACAAAATAATATTATTTCTAAACAGGCTGAAATTTCGCCTGTTTTCAAATATGATATTTGCTCTATCGGCATTACGGGCAAATTCATGACAACGCCAGCACTTAAAATTCGCATCAGCTTTGGCAGCCAGGTGGCAATGGGGCCAGGCAAGGCCGATTTGCTAGAAGCTATTGACGCTTGCGGTTCTATTTCTGCTGCCGCCAAACAAATGAAAATGTCTTATCGGCGTGCATGGGAGTTGGTCGATGTAATGAATAAATGCTTTACCGAGCCTTTGGTTCATAGCTCTCCGGGTGGCGCGCACGGCGGGGGCGCGCATCTTACGGAGTTTGGCCGAACCATTCTTAAATCCTATCGAGATTTAATCGTGAAATCTCAACTAGCCGCGCAAGCCGAGATTACAAAAATCAGCGCTGCACTTAAATAAACTCGCCTCACTTCATTCTTTTTAATCATAACTATCGCTATTCCTATTTGAATATAGCGATAGTTATGATTAAATGGGAATAACGAGAACAATAGGTAATCAAGGGATGAAGAAAACGCATTATTTGAGCATGCTGATCATGAGTATAAGTGGGGCATTCACACCACAACTGTACGCAGAAGATACCAATACTAAAGCTAGTTACTATGTAGAGCGGAAAAGCTATGGCACCTTGCGCGATACCGAGCCACCACGCTATGTGAAACAGTTGAACAAAACATGGTTAAAAGACTATGACACATTTGCCGATGTGGATTGGTTAGATGTTGGGTTGGATTACCGGTTTCGTTACGAATACCGTGACAATGATTTCCGGCGTTCTCGTGACAGTATTGATGAGCCATTTTTGTTAAGAACACGTGGCTATCTGGGTGTGAAGAATATTTTGGATCCACTGCGCTTTGCCATAGAGGTGGAAGATGCACGTCGTAACCATAGCCAATTTACACGTGAGTTTGATACACGTGATATCAATTATGCAGAGCCGATTCAAGCCTATGCAGAGCTGTATTTTGATAACACCCCGTTGGGTAAAGACGATTTGGGCAATGCGCGTACTGTCAGCATTAAAGCTGGCCGCCAGGCATTTGAATATTTGGATCGCCGCTTAATTGCACGAAACGAGTGGCGTAATACCACGAACAATTTTCAGGGTGTACGTGCCACCATTGGTCAACAAAAGAACGATTGGCAAGTTGATGTGTTCGCCATGAAGCCAATGCAGCGATTATCTACGCAGCTGGATGAAGTCGATCACTCACAAGATTTTTATGGGGTGATTGCTGATTGGCGTGGTTGGTCAGAATACGTGACCTTGCAGCCATATTATCTATTGCTAAAGCAAGATGGCAGCAAAGTGAAATATGACGCTAACGGCAAAGCGGCTGCGGCCAACACCAAAATTGATAGGGAAATTCACACCGCTGGTTTACGGGTTTATGGCGTTGTTGGAAAAACCGGTTGGGACTATGACGCAAGCTATGCTCAACAATGGGGACATCAGGATCGCCTTAGCAATGCTGGTGTGTTTATTGAAGCGTTAGATCATGATGCGTATGCCTATAATGCAGAAATCGGTTATACCTTTACACATCCTTGGAAACCGCGTTTGAGCGCATTTTATGGCGTAGCAAGTGGCGATAAGCAACCTACAGATGGCAGCAATGAGCGTTTTGAACGTTTGTTTGGTTTTGCTAGGCCATGGTCGAACAATGACTATATCCAGATGGAAAATATTAGAACACCCAAAGTGCGTTTGGAGTTTGAACCTGTAGTCACTTGGTTGCCCGGTTTGAAAATGGATACCGGCTTTGGTTGGTATCGTTTGGACAGTGCAAAAGATCGCTGGAATGCAGGCGGTAATCTAAGAGATACCACGGGTAGGAGCGGTAAAAATTTAGGCAAAGAATTTGATTTGCTTGCGCGCTTCCCAGTGGGGAAATATGTCAACGTTGGTATGGGCTATGCACATTTTTGGGCAGGTGATTTCACCGAGACCACATCGCAATTGACGGATCCTGAGCGTCGTGATGATTCAGATTTCTTTTATACACAGATTTCTGTGAGTGCGTTTTAATACAAATGAAGACAGAGGTGATTTCATGATTAAGCAATTAGCAGTTTTAGTCAGTTTATGTGTATCTGCATGGATGCCAATGCGTGTTGCCTATGCAGATGACTCAATCAAGGTGTTTGCTGCCGCCAGCTTAACCAATGTGATTAGCCAAATCGCTAAGCAATACGAGCAAGAGAATACGGCTAATCAAACGGAGATACGTACTTCATTTGCGGCTTCGTCTGCATTGGCTAAGCAGATTGAAAAGGGGGCGCCTGCAGATATTTTTATTTCTGCCGATACACAGTGGATGCAATATCTGCAAAACAAAAAATTGATACAAGCCAATACACAAGTCAACTTATTGGGTAACCAGCTGGTATTGATTGCGCCTGCAGGTAAACGCTTTAAAGTGAATATGGAAAAGGGCTTTGATATTGCTGCGGCCTTTTCTGGCAAGCTGTGCACAGGGGATCCTGCGGCTGTACCAGTGGGTATTTATGCTAAGCAAAGCTTAACGGCTTTAAATTGGTGGTCATCGCTTGCGCCAAAACTGGTCGGTACACAAGATGTGCGTTCTGCGCTGGTGCTGGTAGAGCGTGGTGAGTGTGATGCAGGTATCGTCTATGAGACAGATGCGAATATTTCGGATAAAGTGGAGATTGTGGCTAAGTTTCCGGAATCCAGCCATGAGCCGATTGTGTATCCGTTAGGCTTGGTGGTAGGTGCTAGTAGCAATGCCGTTGGGTTTTATCGTTACTTGAGTTCGCCTCAGGCGCACGCCGTGTTTACCAAATATGGGTTTACAGTACTTGCAAAATAAACGGGTAATTTTTTTCGAGACAACAGTCGGATATTTTGATCAATGGCAGGATATACAACATAGATGTTAGAGCTGGTTAAGTTTACGCCCGCAGAACTCACCATATTGCTACTTTCGTTGAAAGTAGCAATTTTTTGTGTGCTTGTCATCAGCATTCCAGCGATTGCCACAGCATGGTTGCTAGCACGTAAGTCTTTTTACGGAAAATCACTATTAGATAGTTTGGTGCATTTGCCTATGGTGCTGCCACCCGTGGTGCCAGGCTTTATCTTGCTGGTGCTGTTGGGACGGCAGGGATGGATTGGCAAGTATTTATACGAGTATTTTGGCATCAGCTTAGCTTTTACTTGGGTGGGGGCGGTGGTCGCATCGGCGGTCATGGCGTTTCCGCTTTTGGTACGTGCTGCGCGCCAAGGCATCGCACAGGTCGATCGCCAATTAGAAATTGCAGCCCAAACTTTGGGCGCGCATCCCTTGCGTGTGTTCTTCACCATTACCTTGCCTTTGGCGTTGCCGGGCATCATTACTGGGCTGATTCTGGCATTTAGCCGTAGCTTGGGAGAGTTTGGTGCGACCATTACCTTTGTGGGTAATATCGAAGGGGAGACGCGCACGCTGCCATTGGCTATTTACACTTACACACAAGTGCCGGATGGCGATATTCCAGCGCTGAGATTGGTGATTTTGAGTTTGTTGCTGGCGCTAGGGGCTTTAATGTTAAGTGAGAAGCTCGAACGCAAAGCCAACCGACATATTGAGCATCAAGATGATTGAGATTGTCGCCACACTCAGTAGAAAGCGTTTTAAGCTGGATGCGTATGTTGCGCTCACGCACCGAGTCACTGCGCTATTTGGGCCTTCTGGTGCCGGAAAATCAACGCTATTAAACGTGATCGCCGGCATTGCACACCCGGACAGTGGCCGTATTGTGATTGATGGTGTTGCCTTGTTTGATGCGCAGCAAAAGATAGACATACCGGTTCATCAGCGCCAAATCGGGCTGGTGTTTCAAGATCATCGCTTGTTCCCTCATTTGTCTGTAGAAAAAAACTTACGCTATGGCGCGCACCGGTTTGAATCCGCCGCACAGCAAAAAGGCTTGGAGGAAATTACTGCCCTATTAGAGTTGGGTAGTTTGTTAAGGCAAAAGCCTTATCAATTATCTGGCGGTGAGAAGCAGCGCGTAGCACTAGGCAGGGCTTTAATGAGCAAACCACGTTTATTGATGCTGGATGAGCCGCTGGCCTCGCTCGATAAACGCTTAAAAAGTCAGATTTTGCCTTATTTAAAGCGCGTGGCCGAAGAGGTAGAGATTCCCATGATTTATGTTAGCCATTCCATGGACGAAATTACGCAGTTAACAGACCATGTGATGCATATTGCACATGGAAAGGTGCACGCAGCTATTTAAGCTAGCTTAATTCGGACTAAATAAAATCAAACAACGAGAGTTGCGCGGTAGAAGAGAATGACTTCTGCGCCGCTTCCATAATGGTTTGATTTTTAGAGAACTCAGATAGCGCTTCCGCGTAGTCTAAATCTTGAATGTCTGACAGTGAGCTTGCATATTGCAAATCACGGTCTTGCCCAGAGATATCCAAGTTGTCTAATTCATTGAGCTTAGAACCCACGCTAGCGCGTACATTCATGATGTTGTCTACAGACGATTGCATTTTAGTAATGGCTGTAGCCAAACCATTAGAAAAATTGGCTTGGGTAGTGGCATCGGTAATCGGCGTGTTGAGCAAGTTGACGATATCATTGAGCGTGGCAAACACGTCATTCCCATTGGCTAAGAACAACTGACTACCGCTGACGCTCACATCCATCAGGCGCTGTGAATCTACTTGCAGTTGCTGCACATTGCTATCACCATTGTAAGTTGCGCCGGTGGTGTTGGCCGTAAACGGTGCGGTTTCAGATTTAAAACCAGAAAATAGGTAGTTGCCATAAGCATCTTTACCGTTAGCCATGCCTACTAGTGCTTCCAGCGAGTTTTTGAGATCTGTTGCCACAAAACTGCGTTCCAAATTAGAGTAAGCACCATTGCCTGCGCCAACCAATGTAGATTGTGCGGCCACCATCAAATTGGTGATGTTAGTTAAGTTAGCTTCTATGGTTTCTAAATTCGTTTTAGCCACGGTACGCACATTTGCGTAGGTTGCATTCATTTCTTTTTGCTGCGAAATCTCAAGCACGCGTGCTGCGGCTACAGGATCATCAGAAGGCGTTGTAAAGCGCTTTCCGGTAGAAATTTGACCTTGCAAGCGCGCTTGATCAGATTGCAAGCCTGTAATCTTTTGAATGCCGCTATCAAATAAAGTATTGGTGCTAATACGCATATTATTTCCTTTTTGCTACGACGTCTTTAGCCGATTTGCAGTAATACATCAAATAAATCACTCGCAATTTGCATCATTTTGCCCGCTGCTTGATACGCTTGTTGGTAACGAATTAAGTTAGTGGCTTCTTCATCTAGGTTCACCCCGGATTCTGATTGCATCGCCGCTGTAGCTTGTGCCAATGCTTTGGTTTCTGCTTCGCCAGTGACTTTAAGTTCACGTGTTTTATTACCAACGCTGCTCACCGCTTGTGAGAATGCAGTGGTAAACGTGTTCTTGCTCGTGGAGCCTGTCATCGCCACATTGCCGGCGGTTTGCAACCCAGCTAACAATAAGCCATTACGGTTGTCAGCACTGCCTGTGCTTGTACCTGGTGCAATATTGAATTGATCGCCATTGGCAGGCGCGCCGGAAATTGCAAAACTAGTTCCTGCGACGGATATGGTTGCACCACTGGTATAAGTGATAGGCGCGCCAGCAGGGTAGGTGGTGCTAACGCCACCATAAGTCACAGTCACCGGTAATGTAGAAGGTGCTAGTGTGAGTGTGCTTGGTAAACCACTGGTATAGGTAAAGTTAAGCGCTGTGCTGAGCGGGCTACTTGCATAAGTGCCATCCACTTTTGCTGCACTAATGGCACCAGTACCTGTATTGCCAACCCCTAATGTCGGGTTCAATACCGGGCTACCCACTGCCAGTTTGTTCACATCGGTAATGGCTAATGACATCGTAGCTGCTGCATTCGCAGTCGGGCGGATTAAAAAGTCATCACCCGCATTATTGGTACCACTCGCTTGCGAGATAGTTAACCCATCTATGGTTAGCGGTAAGCTAGCAAACGTTTGAGAGGTTTGATCGCTCAAGCGCGTAATTTTATAATTACTACCATCGTACTGCACGCGATAGTCACTACTTGTCACCAAGCTTGGGTCCACAATTTGTGCGCTTAACTCGCCATTGCTGGTGTTTGCGCTGCTGCTTGTGGCAACGGGCACAGGAATGTTAAACAAAATGCCACCTGGGTCACCGTTTCGGTCTAAACCTTGCGCATGTTGTGTATTGAATGCGCCTGCCAATGCCACAGCAATTTGGCCAATTTGGTTTTGCACTTGGTCGAGCGATTCACTTCTGAACTGTATCAAACCGCCTATTGCACCACCAGATAAATTGGATGCACCTAATACAGTGACTTTAGATGCGCTTTGATATCCAACTTCGATGCGTGATGGGTCTGTTGGCGAAGTGGTTGTGACTAGATTATAAGTGTCTTCTCCAACAACCAAAGGTAAGCCATTGCCTATAAAAACGTTATATGTGCCTTGGTTTTGCTGTACAACCGTGGTTTTAATCTGTTTGCTTAATTCAGAAATCAACTGGTCGCGCTGATCCATTAAATCATTCGGCACATTACCTGTCGTGCTGATCGATTGCTCAATAATATCGTTGAGGCTGGCAATTTGTTTGGCGTAGTTGTTGACCAAATTGACACTGGAGACCAATTGGTTATTCACGCCCTGTTCAATTTCATTCAGGCGGCTATCCATACTATTTAAACGGCTAGCCAATGACTGTGCATTGGACAGCATGGTTTGTCGTGTTGGAATGTCATTCGGTTTAGATGCTAATGCCTGTACGCTGGCAAAGAAATCGTTCATGGCCGGATTTAAGCCTGAGGCTTCATCTGACAGCATGTTGTCAATCGCATTCAGTTGATTGCCATAGGTGGTATAAGCTGCACTGGTTGATTGCAAGCTAATCATTTGGCGAGCAAGAATCTCGTTATACACGCGTGTTACGCCAGTGACTTCTGCACCTTGGCCGATAAACCCATAACCAAAGTTCTGTGCTTGCGCTGCTGCTTGCACCACTATTTGACGGGAATAGCCAGGCGTAGAGGCATTGGCAATGTTATGCCCAGTGGTACTGAGCCCAATTTGCGCAGCGTTAAGTGCGCTCTTGCCGATACTTAATATATTGGAAGCCATGATATGGTCCTTTTAGTCCTCATAAGTTGCCTAACGGCACTATCTTTCAAAACTTTAATGCGCATTGGTTTTTTTATTACATGCATTATCACCGCTTAAGTAGACATAATTTTCTGAATCACGCTGCTTAACTTCTTCGCATAAGCAGGGTCTGTCGCGTAACCAGCGTTTTGCATGGCCTGTGCATAGTGTTCAACATTGTGCGTATTCGCCACTACTTGTTGGTAACGCGGATTGCTTTTCATCATGTTGGCAAAGTCTTTAAAAGATTCTGCGTAATTGTCATAAGCTCTAAATTTTTCAATACGTTTTTGTTTTACCCCATTGATATATTCTGTGGTCGTGGCTTCTACTACTTTACCTTGCCAGTTGCCAGTGGCTTTAATACCAAACAAGTTATAGCTGGGTGTGCCATCCGCTGCTTTGATTTCTTTTTTGCCCCAACCGGTTTCTAATGCAGCTTGACCTAGCATTAAATGTGATGGCATGCCCGTGCTACGACTTGCAGCTTTGGCATGTTGCACCATTTCTTTTAAAAAGCCTGAGATGCTTTCTGTGACTCTTTCACCGATACTGCTGCTTTTGGCTGGTTTTTCTGTACTATCGGTTGGCGTGACTGCGTTAGTTTTTTTATCTGTGGAATTCGATAAATGTGGTGCAATCAGGCTGTCCACTAAATCGCTGGCAGAGGCGGGCACTTTCTCTAACATCTGGCCTACGTTATCCACTGCTGTTTGTGTGGTTTTGCTCAGTTGGCGCACCAACACGTCGGCAAGCCCCAAGCCTTTTGCGCTTAAATTGCTACTCAATTGCTGGTCGAGCATCGAAGTAAACATCTTGCTTTGCTCGTTATCAAACGCACCATCTTGCGGGTTGGCATCGCGCATGCTTTTCAGCATCATATTCATCAATACAGATTCAAACTGCTTGGCAACGGCTTTGAGTGCTTCGGGCGAGTTTTCTTTGGCCGCGCGCTTGAGTTGATTCAAGCCGTTGGCATCAAACGCTACTTTTCCGGTTAAGTCTGCGCCGTCTATCATGGTTAGATAATCTCAAGTTCCGCACGCAATGCGCCAGCCGCTTTCATGGCTTGCAATATGGCTAACAGGTCTTGCGGGGTCGCGCCAATCGCATTCAATGCTTTGACCACATCAGATAAATTGGCACCACTGTTTAATTTCAATACTTTGCCAGGCTCTTTGGTAATGTCGACTTGTGAAACCGCTGTCGATACCGTTGTGCCATCTGAGAATGCACCAGGTTGGCTGATGACAGGTGCAGTGTTAATGACCACAGACAGATTGCCATGAGAAACTGCGCAGCTGTCTAATGTCACGGCCTTGTTCATTACTACGGAGCCAGTACGTGCATTCAAGATGATTTTGGCAGGCGTAGCAGACGGTGTGACATTGATCGACTCTAAAGACGCTAGAAATGCAACCCGGTTAGTGTTTTCTGGCGTGCGCACTTTAATCACACGGCCATCTTCTGCAAACGCTGTGTTTTGGCCAAAACGACGGTTAATCGCATCCACCACCATGCTCGCTGTAGAGAAGTCGCTTTCTTTTAACTCTAAATTCACGCTACCGCTTTGTGCGATAGGGTTGGGTAGGGCGCGCTCTACGGTAGCACCTTCAGACACTCGACCGACGCTTAAGTGATTGATTTGTGTTTGCGTGCCATTAGCAGAAGCACCTACACCGCCCACCACCAAGTTACCTTGTGCAATGGCGTAAATTTGTCCGTCAGCACCTTTGAGTGGTGTCATCAATAAGGTACCGCCACGTAAGCTCTTGGCGTTACCCATAGAGGAGACAGTAATATCTAAGGTTTGACCAGGTTGTGCAAATGCAGGCAGGCTGCTGGTCACCATCACAGAAGCCACATTTTTAAGTTGCAGGTTGGTGCCGGGTGGTAAATTCACACCCATTTGTTGCATCATGCTGATAATACTTTGCACGGTAAAAGGGGTTTGTGTGGTTTGGTCGCCAGTGCCATCCAAGCCTACTACCAAGCCGTAACCAATCAATTGGTTGCTACGTACGCCTTGAATAGAGGTAATGTCTTTTAAGCGCTCTGCCTGTGCACTGGGCGCAAACATTGCTGCACTGATTAAGCATACACAAAGCACCCCAGAGATGAGGTGACTTATATGTTGCATCAGTTTGTAAGATTGAACATGCATGGGATAGGTCCTTACAGTGCGCTGATACTCAAGAAGAAACGTGCGAACATAGAGGCAACCTCTGCCGCATCAATTTTGCTGTTCGTACGGTATTCAATACGTGCATCTGCAATTTTGGTAGAGCTCACTACGTTACCAATCGTAATCGTGTCTGGATTGACCACACCGGAGAAGCGTACAAACTCTGTGCCTTTATCCAGCGAGATTTGTTTCTCACCACTCACCACTAAGAAGCCATTGGGTAACACTTCGACCACTGTAGCAGTCACGGCACCATTAAATACGTTGCTAGAATTGGCCGCGGCTTTGTCTTCATAGCTGCTAGCTGAGCTTGCAGACATAGTGGCTTTTGGAATAGCTTTGCCTAAGAAGGAAGCAATGGAAGCATCAATTTCGCCGTCTTTGCTGCCGGAACTCCCACCTGCTTTGGTAGCAGAGGTATTTTCTGCAATCGTCACCGTGACGGTATCACCTACATAACGTGGGCGACGATCTTCAAATAAAGGGCGGTAAGCGGCTTGATTAAAAATCGCACCGGATTTCACAGGTACTGCAGCAGCGGCTTGTGGTCTGGCCGTGGTTGGCTGTTTCACGATGCTATCTGGCGTAATGGAGCATGCGCCTAATATGGCCATGGTCGCAATCAGTAATACGTATTTCAATAACTTGTTCATATGCATCTCGCTAGGTGGTTAAACAACCATTACATTTGCGTGAGTTTTTGTAGCATTTGGTCAGACGTAGTAATGGCTTTGCTGTTGATCTCATACGCACGTTGCGTTTGAATCATGTTGACCAGCTCTTCCACCACATTCACGTTAGAAGTCTCTACATAGCCTTGTGTCAGCAAACCAGCGCCATTGCTACCTGGGTTATTGGTGTTGGCATTGCCAGAAGCCGTGGTTTCCACATACAAGTTTTCGCCTTTAGCCATGAGGCCGGCCGGATTAATAAACGTAGCAAGTTGCAGCTGACCAATTTGGGTGGCCGCAGTAGCACCTGTGGTGGTCACCGATACCACGCCATCACGCCCAATGGTGAGACTTTGTGCATTGGCTGGAATGGTAATGGCAGGTTGTACCGGAAAGCCGCTAGAGGTGACTAATTGACCTTGACTATCCATTTGAAAAGAACCATCACGGGTATAAGCAGTAGTGCCATCTGGCAGCAGTACTTGAAAGAAGCCTTGGCCTTGAATCGCCACGTCTTTATCATTGCTGGTGAGTTGTAAGTTGCCTTGCGTAAAAATACGCTCAGTGGCCACGGGTTTTACCCCAGTACCAATCTGTAAGCCAGAAGGCAATTGTGTTTGTTGTGAAGACTGTGCGCCAGGCTGGCGAATGTTTTGATAGAGCAAATCTTCAAATACGGCGCGTGAGCGTTTAAACCCACTGGTACTGACGTTAGCCAAGTTATTGGCAATCACGTCCATTTGCGTTTGTTGCGCGTCTAAACCGGTTTTTGAAATCCAAAGTGAGCGTATCATCATGCATCCTTTCACATAGCGTTGTAAGCAATTTGCTTAACCTTATCACCATGTTAATACAGGCATAACTAACTCATATTGAAGAGTTGACTGGCTTTATTGGCGTTATTCTCAGCACTTGATACCAATTTCATCTGCATTTCAAACTGGCGGGCTAAGCTAATCATGTTGACCATAGAGTCCACGACGTTGACATTGCTACTTTCCAACGCACCACCGACCACGCTGACATTAGCGTCTGCAGGTGCCGGCGTGCCGTTTTTGGTGACAAAGACACCTTCTTCAGAACGCTTCAGGTTATTTAGATCGGGATTCACCAATTTTAAACGACCAATGACGCTAGAGGGGCCGGGTAGGGTGTTGTTAGAAACCGATGAAATAGTACCGTCTTTACCAATCGATACAGTCACATCGGGTGGAATGCTGATGGGGCCGCCATCGCCCATGACTGTCAGGCCATTAGAGGTTTGCAATACGCCATTTTCATTGACTTTAAGCGCGCCGTTGCGGGTGTAACCTTCAGAGCCATCCGGGCGTTGTACTACCAGCCAGCCATTGCCTTGTACTGCGACATCTAAATCACGGCCAGTGTGCTCAATCGCACCGGAGTTGAAATCCGCACCCACGGTGGAGTCCACCACAAAAGCGCGTGTAGGCAGGCCTTGGCCGATAATTGGCACAGCACGGAACGAATCCACTTGTGCTTTAAAGCCAGTAGAGGTGGCATTGGCAAGGTTGTGCGCAGTCGTCGCCTGTTGTTCTAGGATATGTTTTGCGCCTGTCATGGCCGTGTATATCATTTTATCCATCGTCTACTCCTTTAAAGCACTTTTAGCTATTAGCGCTAATTAATTAAATTAGCGTAAGTTCACCAAGGTTTGTAATACTTGGTCTTGCGTTTTAATGGTTTGCGCATTGGCTTGATAAACACGTTGTGCCGTAATCATATTGACCAGTTCTGCCGTGAGGTCGACGTTCGAATCTTCAACTGCTGAAGATTGCAATACGCCAAAACTGCCAGTGTTTGGCGGGCCAACCAATGGATCCCCAGAAGTGCCACTCTCTGCCCAAGCGTTACCACCCAATGATTGCAAACCATTTGGATTGGCAAAATTGGCCAATACGACTTGGCCTAATACACGTGATTCACCATTGGTGTAACGGCCAATAATCATGCCGTTGTTGCTGGTGCTAAAACTTGCCAAACTGCCTGAGGAGTAGCCGTCTTTTTTAGGCGCGCTCACGCTAAAGTCTGAGCCAAATTGTGTGCTGTCGCTGTAATCTAATGTCAGTGAAACAGGGTTTGCGCCGGTGGTAGGTGTAAAGCCAACGGTAGGTAATGCAGGTGCGGAAGTAGGTGCAACACCTGTGCCGCTAAATGTAAGTGTTGAAGTAGGGGTAGGCAATGTCGTGGTAGGTACGCCATCTGCTGTGGTAAATACATCCCATGTGCCAGCGCCAGTTTTTACAAAAAAGCTTTGTACATTATGTGCGTTGCCTAAGCTATCAAACACCGTGACTGCAGTAGAGTTATGGTAGGTTGTTGGATCTGCAGGATCAAAACCAGCAGCAGTCAACGCAGTTTTTCTAGAGTCCAAGTTCACCATCCCAGTGACTTCAGTGGTGGCCTCTGGTTGTAAATCAGAGGTGTTGATGTTGAGTTCTGACGGTGCGCCAGCTGATAACACACCTGATGCATCCGCTGTATAGCCAGTTAAACGGTTACCTTCGCTATTCACAATATAGCCAGCTTTATCCATTTGGAATTGACCATTGCGAGTATAAGTAATCGCGCCGTCATTGCTCATGCGGAAGAAGCCACCGCCATTAATCGCAATATCTAAAGGATTGTTGGTGCCAGTGATATTGCCTTGTGTAAATTGCTGGGCCACTGTAGAAATTTTGGTACCAATCCCAATTTGTGAAGTGCCGCTGCCAGTCAGTGAATTAGCAAATACATCGGCAAACTCAGCACGTGATTGTTTAAACCCAACCGTGTTGGCATTCGATACGTTGTTGCCAATCACTTCTAATGTTTTTGATGCTGCGTTTAATCCGCTTAAACCTTGTTGAAAACTCATGGTGTTCTCCTAAAACTGATACAAATAAATATGGGTGGGTGACACAAACTTAATGACTAAAAAATCTCTTTCACATCAGCCGTGTTGACTGAGCTGTTATTGCTTAAATTGAGCTTAATGCCGCCATTGATGTTAGAAACGCTTAATACCTTGGCGTAGCTGAGTGCAGCGGCATCTACGGCTTGGCCGCCAATTGTGGCGCTTACTTCAATTTTGTAATCGCCAGTGGCTGCAACGGCGCCATCATTGGTTTTGCCATCCCAAGTCAGTGGTAAAGTGCCTTCGCTTTGTGCGCCTAGTTCAACATTACGCACAGTGTTGCCTGCAGCATCTTTAATGGTGATAGATAATTTGTCTGCCCCAACCGGTAGCTCCACACCAAAGTAAGCGCCTGCGCCCTCTGTGGATAGCGTGTTGCCGGAGACCAATACATTGTGCCCAATCATGCCGGAGGCTTGATAAGACTGACCCACTTGTACGCTTGAAATTAATGCCGACATGGTTTCGTTTAATTTATCAATGCCCGTCACAGTAGATAGCTGCGCCATTTGACTGGTGACCTGCGCGTTATCCATTGGGTTCAAAGGGTCTTGGTTTTTCATCTGCGTCACCAGCAGCGTCATAAAACGATCTTGAACATCACCTACGGTCGAGGTATTGGTCTTTTTAGTACCATTGACGTTATCTAATAACGTTTGAGACGGTGCATTGGTTTGTACGGTTGTCATTTGGGTTTCCTTGTCTAAATAGGGCTAGATGGATCAGTAATATTTATTGGCCAAGGCTGAGTGTTTTCATCAGCATTGTTTTAGCCGCATTCATGGTTTCTACATTGTTTTGGTAAGCACGAGAGGCCGAAATCATGTTGACCATTTCTTCGGTCACATTCACATTCGGCATCGTCACATAGCCTTTTTCATCTGCTAGTGGATGCTTGGGGTCGTACACCACTTTGCCAGGCGAGTTATCCTCAACCACTTTATTGACTTTAACGCCATTGGCAGCAGGTGAGGCGCTGGGTATTGCGCTGAACACGACTTGCTTGGCTTTGTAAGGTTTGCCATTGGCGCTGGTGGCGCTATCGGCATTGGCCAAATTACTGGCGACTGTGTTTAAGCGCTGCGATTGCGCGCTCATGGCGGAACCGGAAATATTAAATACGTTAAATAAAGACATCATTCACTCCTTTATAAAGGAAAATTACTGGCCGGTGATGGCCGTAAGCATCTTTTTAATCTGACCGTTAATCATGGTCAGGCTGGCTTCATAACGCAGGCCGTTATCTACAAATTGATTACGCTCCACATCCATATCAACCGTATTGCCATCCACGCTGCCTTGGATAATCGGCCTGAACAGCGGCTCATTGGGTCCGGCAGATGTATTGTTACCTGCGCCATTGATATGCATGGATGAGGTTTTGCTCAAGCCATCGCTTACCGCGCCTTGTATCTGGCTGCCTTGCGTCAGTGCGTTCTGCATGGCTGATTTAAAATCAATATCCCGCGCCTTATAATTAGGCGTATCCGCATTGGCAATGTTGGCCGCAATCACTTCTTGGCGTTGGCTACGCACCCGTAGCGCGTTTTGGTGAAAACTTAAAGCTGCATCTAATTTATTTAACATCTGCAATTCCTTCCATCGAACACCGAGTAAGCGCTTATGCCTATTTATTGGGTATTCTTGTATCAGTCTTGCCGTAAGTTTAAGACGCATACCTGCTATTTGATTTTGCAAGTAAACGGATAAAACCCGTCCTTTTCTTGCCTTTAGTTGTACGGCAAATGCGTAGAATGCATCATTAATTCAATGTAGATATGGATGTTGATTATGCAAATGATCAGTAGAAAGTCATTTAAAATCATGTGGTTGACATGCGTTTGTAGCGCGGCTTGCATGATGGTGAGTCCATTATCTTTTGCAGAAGAGGCGGGGGCTGCCCGCGTGGCAGCCTATGAGCAAGTACCCAACAAACAAAATCTAGCCCTACTCAAAGAAAAAATCATTGCATTCTTAGCCGTGCAAACGGTCGGGTACCCTGGCAAAGTCGATATCAAAGCCGGTGCCATTGATCCTAACCTCAAGTTAGCCGCATGTGGTGACGTTAATGTATTTATTCCCAGTGGCAGTCGCCCATGGGGCAAGACCAGCGTGGGTGTGCGTTGCTCATCACCACAGTGGACGATTTATGTGCAAGCAACTGTGAGCGTACAAGCGCAATATTTGGTCGCTGTAAATCCATTAGTGCAAGGTCAGCAAATTACTGCACAAGACATGATGTTTGAGACTGGTGATTTAACGCAATTGCCAGCGGGTATTTTCACAGAAGCCAGTCAAGCTGTTGGACGTACCGCAAACATCTCCATGCGTGCAGGCACTGTGCTACGACAAGACATGTTAAAAGCCAGCCCGGTAGTGCAGCAGGGGCAAATGGTGATGGTGATCTCGCAAGGACAGGGGTTTTCTGTCTCAGCAGAAGGTCAAGCCATGGCAAAGGCCAGTGATGGTCAGGTAGTACAGGTTAAAGTCAGTAATGGGCAGTACATTTCAGGCATTGCCCGTACCGGTGGAAAAGTTGAAGTAAACTATTAATAAGTTTATTTAATATGTTGAATTAAAAAGTTTAATTTTTAAAATTTAAGTTAAACTAGTGGGAATTAAAAAAATCATCACAAAGGATTAAAGTTCGCTTAAACTATGCCGATACCACTCATATAGAGATGTATTAATCAATACATAGATTACCTAGGCAGATTGAGCATAGTGTTTCGCGAAAAGGATTTCACCATGAAAATTAATGATTCCATCAAAAACAAACTGGAGCACGGTGTAGATACACTGAGTGCTGACAAAGCAAGTGCTGGCAAGCGTTCCAGTACAGGTGGTGTAGCTGACAACAAGTCTACAGTCGCGGCTGCATCAAGCGAAAATGTCACCTTGTCTCCTATGTCTGTACAACTGCAAGCAATTGCTTCAGAAGTCTCCACTTCTGGCGTGTTTGATACAGAAAAAGTCAATGCCATCAAATCGGCGATTGAAAGTGGTCAATTTAAAGTCAATTCAGAGAAAGTAGCGGATGGCTTGATTGATACTGTGAAAGATTTGCTGAAAAACAAATAAATCGAGGTTACTTATGCACGCACCATCATCAGCAGCACAAGCATCACGTTCGGCAATCACGTTTGAACAAGATGCCTTATTGGTGAATCAACTATTGTCTGATTTGCAAAAAGAGCAGGCTGCATTAGTGGTGTCTGACATTGATGCAATCGAACAACTGATTGATAAACGTTTGGTGCTGTTGCAGCAGTTGAGCGTTGCAGCTAAGAATCGCTATGATGCATTGGCACAGCAAGGCTACGAAGCGAATGAAAAAGGCATGGCACAATGGCTAAAAGCGCAAGCCAAGCCAATATTGAACCGCGCTTGGGAAACTTTTCAGAAGGCTTTAGTGCAAGCAAAAGAATTGAATCGATTAAACGGCGTACTCATCAATAAACATTTCAATCGCAATCAACAGGTGTTAGGCCATTTACAAGGCGAATCTGTACGCACAGATACCTACGGTAAAAACGGTCAAGCTAAATCACAGCATTATCTGCGCAGCTCACTCGTTGTTTAATAAAGTTTTACAAATCAATTGACAACCATCAAGAATGTTAGCATCATTCTGCTTTAAATCTACTCCATAAATATACATCAATAAGTGTATGTTTATACAATAAAAACAATAAGTTGAACATCGTTGCTTTTGAACATACGTGTGGTTTTCTAGATTAAATGGGCTTGACACAAGTAGGCTTATCAATTGCAGCAAGTAGAAATCCGTTTGACTTGATTAGATTGAAAGTTGAATATGGAACCTACTGACCCATCTGTGGATAAAGCTGGCAAACACGCTTTAGACCTGCTTTCAAAAATCACCCTGCACTTACAAGGTATGATTTATCAATTTCGGATGAAGTCTGATAAATCCACCAGTATTCCATTCTCCAGTCCACAAATCAAAGAGCTGTTTGCGCTTAACCCTGACGATGTGAAAGACGATGCCAGCGCATTGCTTACGCGCATTGACCCACGTGATTACGATCGCTTTATATTAGCTGGCCGCCAATCTGCACAACAGTTGTCTGCTTGGCAGTGCGAGTTCCGTGTGCATTTGCCAGATGGCAGGGTACGTTGGCTGTTTGGCAACTCTACGCCTGAGTTAGAGCCGGATGGCAGTATATTGTGGACCGGTTATATCAAAGATATTACCGAGAATAAACAGCTAAAAGAAGCGGCCATCATGGGTGGCATTGCATTACACGCAAAACTGGGTTCCATTCCGGATTTGTTGTTTGAATCCGATGAGCATGGCATTTGCCTATTGGTGCATTCGGCCTCGCAAGAGCTGTTGGCCGCTTCGCCAAATGCTTTTATGGGCGAACCCATTCATGAGTTTCTGCCATCGCAGGCTTGTGAAGCGATTTTAGCCGCCATACAAGAAGCTAAGCAGCACGGACGCTCTCAAGATAAGCATTTTAGTTTGGAGATTTTGCAAGGTAAACGCTGGTTTGAGTTGTCTGTGGTAAATAATGTAAAAGACGATGATGCGCACACCTATGTTGTGTTGGTGCGCGATGTGACCGAACAGAAAAAAACACAAGAGAAGCTGCGGATTGATGCCTATGCTTTCCGTGCCATCTCTCAGGGTGTATTGGTGGCCGATGCTAACCGGAAAATTGTAGCGGTCAATGATGCGTTTACTAGAATCACTGGTTACTTGCTGAGTGATTTGCAAGAGCAGCATTTGGATTTTTTATACTCGGCGCATACCAATGCTGATGCCTTATTAGAAATTCAGCAACTACTTACACAGAATCTCTCTTTCTCTGGGGAAGTCATCAGCTATCACAAAGAGGGAAACCCGTTCCTGAACGAGCTCACCATCACGCCGGTGCTGGATGAATATAATGCAGCCAGCAATTTTGTGTGTGTGATCCGAGACATTACAGAACAAAACGCACTGCACAATGCCATTGAAGAGTCTCGTTATTTATTGGTTACCGTGATTGATGCTGCGCCATCGAGAATTTTTTGGAAAGACAAACATTCACGTTATTTAGGCTGCAACAAAGCATTTGCCTTAGAAATGGGCTTAAGCGACCCTTCTGAAATTTATGGGAAAAGTGATGAGGACTTTTTTCCGTCAGCGCATGCCGAAAAATTTAGGCAGGATGATGCTGCGATTATGGCCGCGGGTGTGCCTAAGTTGTTTTACGAGGAAGAAGTCACCAATGGCCAAGGCAAACATGATTGGGCACTGAAGTCCAAAGTGCCACTCAGCAATGCGCGTAATGAGATTATTGGCCTACTGGGTGTATTTGACATTATTACTGAACGTAAACAAGAACAAGAGAAACTGCGTAAAACCCAGCATGCATTATTGGAGTCTAGTGAGCGTTATGTGGATTTGTACGAGTTTGCCCCGATTGGCTATTTAACAGTCAATGAGCAAGGCATGGTGTCAGAAGCCAATTGGAAAGCTAGGTCTATTCTTGGTATTAAGCGCAAAGAACTAGGTAAAGAGCGCTTTGCACGTTATGTCGCGCAGCAAGATAAAAAGTATTGGCAATCACAGTTTGCTGCATTAAAAGCGTTGCAAGAGGGCGCAGAGCTGGCATTTGAGATTGGGTTAGCAGACGAAGAAACTGGGACACATGTTGATGTAAAACTTACATGCGTACGTACGCATGTGACTGAAGACCATGCGATGGTCAGAATGACGTTGTTTGATATTACCGCCAGCAAGCAGGCCGATTTTGAGCTGAGGCAGAAAGAAGCGTATCAACGTTCTTTGTTGGATAATTTCCCATTCATGGTCTGGTTAAAAGACAAAGATAGTCGATTCTTAACCGTGAATGAGGCGTTTTTGCATGCATGCGGTGCCGATACTTTAGAGCAGGTGATTGGCAAAACCGATTCAGATTTTTGGCCGCCTGATTTGGCTGATTCTTATAGATCTCAGGACAAAGCGGTCATGATTAGCCGTGAGCCCAAGACGCTGGATGCAATTATAGAGGTGGAAGGTAATCGTTTATGGTTTGAAGCTTACAAATCGCCAGTCATTGTAGAAGACAAAGTCGTGGGTACAGTGGGTTTTGCCAGAGATATTTCTAACCGTCGGCGGATATCAAATTACGAGCAATTTAGAAGTCGCATGCTGGAACTGGTGGTGCGCGAAGAAAACCTGCAAGTGCTTTTAGATAGTATTGTAGCGGGTATTGAACAGCTCAATCCCTCTATGTTTTGTTTGATTGCCATGCTTGCGGAGAATGGAAAGCAACTGACAGTAGTATCTGCCCTAAGTTTGCCAGAAGGCTTTGTGGATGCACTAGAAGGCATGAAAATCGGCATGGGAATGGGCTCGATTGGTACGGCGGCATTTATTAAAAAACGGGTGATTGTAGAGGATGTGATGACGCATCCTTACTGGACTAAGAACCGAGAAATTGCCCAGAAATATGGCATTGGTTCCAGTTGGGCGGAGCCCATTATTGGGGCAAAAGGCAATGTGCTGGGTGCCTTTGGCATTTATCACCATGAGGCGCATGCGCCGGATGAGTACGACATGATATTGATTGAGCAGTCCGCGCGCCTGATCAGCATCGCCTTAGAGCGTAGCGAATCCATTTCTAAGATTGCGCACTTAGCCTATTATGACGACGTCACCGGCTTGCCCAATCGCAGATTCTTATTTGAGCAACTCAAGCGTTCCATGGCGATGAATCTTGAATCTGGGGCCAATAGTGCGCTGATGTATCTGGATTTAGACCAGTTTAAAACGGTGAACGATTCACGCGGCCATGATATAGGCGATATGCTGTTAGTAGAGGTGGCCAATCGCTTAAGAGCCAATCTGCAAGCTGCCGATACGATTGCACGCGTAGGTGGCGATGAGTTTGTTGTGCTGGTCGAAAACCTAAGTAGTGAGTTGATTGAGGCGGCCAAGCAAGTAGAAATTGTCGCAGATCGTATTTTAAAAGTACTGAACAAACCATTCACGATTGCCAAGCAAAAACATCATAGCAGCGCCAGTGTGGGCATTACCCTGTTTGGGCAGCAGAAAATGGATGCAGAGGATGTGTTGCAACAATCTGATATTGCCATGTTCCAGGCCAAAAAAGCAGGGCGCAATACCTTTAGGTTCTTTGACCCTAAAATGCAAGCCAACATCACAGCATTGGTGGGTTTAGAAACAGAGCTGAGAAAAGCCATCAACGAATGCCAGCTCAAACTCTACTACCAAGTGCAAGTCGATCATTTAGGACAGCCATTTGGTGCGGAAGCGCTCATTCGCTGGCTACACCCAGAGCGCGGCATGATTTCGCCGGCCGAGTTTATTCCTCTGGCGGAAGAAAGTGGTTTGATTATCCCGATTGGTACATGGGTGCTAGATACCGCTTGTGCACAAATCAAAGCATGGCAGGCGGATCCCAATACCCGTGAGCTGACTTTGTCTGTGAATATTAGTGCCAAGCAGTTTAGACAAGTGGATTTTGTGCAGCAAGTGAAAGCCAGCATACAAAAACATGGCATTGATGCGATGCATTTGCGCTTAGAGCTGACAGAAAGCATGTTGTTGGAAAATGTAGAAGAAACCGTAGAGTACATGAATGCGCTGGGGCAGGTTGGCGTGCAGTTCTCGCTAGATGATTTTGGTACGGGTTATTCATCGCTGCAATATTTAAAACGGTTACCGCTCTATCAGCTTAAGATAGACCAGTCTTTTGTGCGCGATATTGTGACAGATAGCCACGATAGGACGATTGTGCGTACGATCATTGCCATGGCGCAAAGTATGTACATCGGCGTGATTGCGGAAGGGGTAGAAACCCATGAGCAGCGCGAACTCTTGCTTACCAATGGGTGCCGTCGTTACCAAGGTTACTTTTTTGGTAAGCCATTGCCCATTGAGCAATTCAATGCAATTTTAAAGCTGAGTAAACAATAATACGCAGGCCAGTTATGGCACTTGTGGTGTGATTTCTTGCAGTTTGACTTCTTGAGGTTTAATTTCTTGAGGTTTAATTTCTAGCGTATCTTGCAATTCGTTTTTTGTCTCATACAAAATCATGATCGATACGCGACGGTTCTTTGCCCGACCAAACTCGGTGTCACTACTGCTAATAGGTTGGGTGGCGCCGTAGCCTAGTGCGCTTAAACGCGTTTCTACTACGCCTGCTGCATTTAGCATGCGTACTACTGTACTGGCACGTACTGCGGAGAGCTCCCAGTTGGAGTAAAACTGGTGTGTATGTATCGGCGTATCGTCAGTGTGGCCTTCTACCTGAATCAAGCGTTGGTTGGCGTTCAAAATCACTGCGATTTCGTTGATGATTTCCACAGCAGAATCTGCAAGGTCTGCGGAGCCAGAGTTAAACAATACGCTATCGTTAATATCGATGCGCACGCCACGGTTATTTTGCATCACTTGTACTTTACCATCCTGTATCATCAGTGCAAGCTTGTTAGAAAGATCAACGCCTAACTTAGCCATGTTTTCACGCTCACGTTTCGATTTCTCTTGATACAAATAACTCAGTGGTAATGGTTTAATCAGCGATTTTTCCGGTTGCGGTTTTACGTCTATTTTTTTTTGCTGTGGCACTGTTGGTGCGCTATCGCCGCTAAATGCAGTATCTATGGCGTTAGTCAGCGCATTGTATTTGCTGAGATTCACGGATGAAATGGCATACATCACCACAAAAAAGGCAAACAGCAGGGTAATAAAGTCTGCATACGATACTAACCAGCGGTCTGGGTTATCGTCATCATCGTCCAGTGGTTTTCTTCTAATCATGATTCGTCACATCAGTGTAAGTAAGACTGCAAACGCTCTTCCACAATTTTCGGATGGTCGCCGCGTGCAATCGATACCCAGGCATTCAGTAGCATTTCTCGGCGCATCATCTCGTGCGTAATCAAGGCTTTAAGCTTGCTGGCGATGGGTAAAAACACTAAGTTAGCAAAGCCTACGCCATAAATGGTGGCGACAAAGGCAACTGCGATACCACTGCCCAATTTGCTGGGGTCAGATAAATTTTCCATCACATGGATTAAGCCAATTACTGCACCTAAAATGCCAATGGTGGGCGCGTAGCCACCCGCTGCACTCCAAATTTTGGCGGCATTGCGTTGTTTGAGTTCATAAAAATGGATATCAATCGCACAAATCTCACGAATACGGTCAGGCGGTGTACCGTCGATCATCAGTTGTAAGCCTTTGCGAATGAACAGATCAGTTTCGCGGCCTAAATAACTTTCCAACATAAAAATGCCTTCTTTACGTGCATATGTGGCCCAAGCGCTGATGCGTGCAGCCAACTCACGGCGATCATCATGTGGCGTGATAAATACATGTTTCGCCATCACTACGCCTTCTATAAAGCTTGCATAATTGGTTTGCAGCAATACTGCGCCGCAAGTGCCAAATAGCACAATCAGCAGCGCAGCTGGCTGTACCAATGAGGCAATTTGCCCACCCTCTACCGCTTGGCCAACAACCAGTGCGAGCAGGGCAATGGCTAGGCCAGCTAAACTACCCCAGTCCATGCTCTTTCTTTCAAATGTGCACGTAAGCGGCCAACCGCTTGGCTATGTAATTGACATACGCGGGATTCGGATACGTTCATGACGGCACCAATCTCTTTGAGGTTGAGCTCTTGCTCGTAGTAAAGTCCCATCAATATTTTTTCACGCTCGGGCAACGCTTCAATCGATTCAATGAGCGCATCACGGAAATCACTTTCCAGCAGGCCTTTGATCGGGTCGCTGTTCTCGTCGTCTACATAGCGGTCTAAAAAGTGCTCACCACCACTTTCATCATCATGAAAGTCTTCGTAATACACCAGTTGATGGCCTTGGCAATCGCCCAGTGTTTCGTAGTAATCATTGAGCGAGACATCCAACTTTTTAGCAATCTCGTTTTCTGAAGGTGCTCTGCCAAGTTGTTGTTCCAACTGATGGATAGCTGCTTCAATATCACGCATATTCTTGCGAATGCTACGCGGTAGCCAATCTGCGCTACGCAACTCATCTAACATAGAACCACGGATACGCTGGGCGGCATACGTTTCAAATTGCGCGCCATGCGTGTCTTCATAACGGTTAATCGCATCCAGCAGTCCTATCATGCCAGCCTGTATTAAATCGTCTAGCTCAACACTGGGCGGTAGTTTTGCCTTGAGTTGATAGGCGAGTTTTTTCACCATGGTGGCATGCTTGGTCAGCATTTCACTTTTTTGATCGTGTTTACCAGTAACTGTATACATAAATAACCTCTGGCCTAAATTCAGGCAAATTGTGCAGGCGTAAAATCTGCAGGAGTAGCGTGCTTATAATCTAATTTAAGTGCCATTTTCTTAAACGCGTTAGAGGCGGTTGCCAATGGAAATGCATCGATGACAGATCGGCCTAATTGCGAGGCTTTGCTTATGTGATCATCTTTGGGAATCGCACCAAAATACTCTAAATCAATGCGCATATAGCGTTTAGCCACAGATGAAATATTGTTAAACACCACTTTGGCTTGCTGTTCAGTAGCATCGTCCACAATGATGCCAAAGTGACGACGGCCTAATTGACTGTAGACCTTTTTAATCATGGCATACGCATCTTTAATCGATTCTGGCTGACGCGTGAGCTGGATAATAATTTCGCCATCGTTGAGCAAACTAATGGGTAGTAAATGAGCCTTATTGAGTGAAGCGTCTACCAATAAAATCTCGTACTGATCGGCCAAGGTATGAAATACTTGGGTTAAGTATTCGCTCATGGTGTGATTCAACATCTGATCCAATTGGCTTTTCTGCATCATTTTGGCAATGGAGAAACCATGTTGCGATAAATGAATGGCTTTGTTTAATCCCATTTTTTTACCGGCAGTATCCACCAAAGTAGGTAGGGCGTTAATGCCATAATAAGTCTCAGAAGACTCTTTAGAGGCATGGATGACTAATGTCTTATTGCCTTGGTCGCTGATCGATGCTGCAAGATTCGTCATCAGACGAGATTTATCTTGCGTAGCGGCAGCCGAGATAATAGAAATAATACGTGGCGCAGGCGCCGCCATGATCCTACGTAAGCCAGCCGCTTGGTCTTGTGGCACATTAAGCATGGTTCACCTCCGTCGCTTTCACGTAATCTGCGTAGTTATCTACATTGGCCACCACAAATGGCAATTCTTCTTCCAAGTATTGGAAAGGCCAGCTGGTCGAATTCAATGTCAATGCTCTAGAAATCAACTCTACTTTGTTGGCCACTTGCATGTCTTCTGGCACGCGTTGACCGTGCGTGGTGTAGTACAGTTTTAATTTCTCGCGGATGATGACGTCTAAGGTATTGCCAATGGTCGCGGCTTCATCCAATTTAGTGATAATGCAGCCATCCAACGCGCGGCCTTTATAGGCACGGATCACATCAGTTAATGTTTCACCGGTGCAAGTAGCGTTCAGGCACAGCAATTTTTTGATATTCACATTCATTTTAGAAAGCATGGCGATTTGTTCTGTCACCATGCGGTCACGTTGGCTCACACCTACGGTATCCACCAAAATGCAGTGTTTGTGTTTGAGTTCATTCAAGGCGATTTTCAAATCGGCTTCATCTTTCACTGCATAGACCATCACGCCTAAAATCTTGCCGTAGATACGCAGTTGCTCATGACCACCAATCCTGTAGCCATCTGTAGTGATGAGGCCTAAGTTTTGTGTGCCATGCTTCATGACATAACGCGCTGCCAATTTAGCCGTAGTAGTGGTTTTACCCACGCCAGTTGGGCCTACCAAAGCAAATACGCCGCCTTGGTCTAATAATTCGCTTTCGTCTTTAATCGTATCCAGATTTCTGGCCAATGCACCTTTGATCCAAGCCAATGCGCGGTTCATTTCTAGGCTATTCGGCAATTTTTCTGCCAACTGTCTAGAAAGTGATGCGCTAAAGTTAGCGGCTAATAAAGTGCTCAATATTTTGGCTTTCACCGGGTTGTGTTGCAGATTGTTGTTCCATGCCATGGCCGTTAACTGTGTTTCCACACGGCTACGCATGCCACGCATTTCATTCAACATCATGCTAAATTGTTGACTTAACTCTTGGTGAGACAAGCCACTCATATCGTCATTTGCTTGCATATCAAAACTGGGTTGTGCGATAGGTGCGCGTCTAGGTGAAGTTTCTTGTCTAGGCGAAACTTTGGCTGCCGGCATTACTGCTTTGGGTTTTTCTGGCACAAACTCTGGTGCTTTCACAGCACGTTTGTTTTGATTGAGAATGGAAAGCAGGGTAGGCGCATCCGCGTAATCCTCTTCCTCTTCATCTTCAAACGTTTCTTGTGGGAGCTGCATGGTCGGGCTATCCAGCATATCTGCGCTGAGTGGGCTGAACTGGTTAGCCATCGCGTGCATGTCTGCCTCGCTGACTGCAAGAATCTCATTGCCACCATTGCTGGCACGGTTAGAAATAATTACCGCGTCTTCGCCTAAGGCTTTACGTACCATGCTCAACGCTTCGCGTGAGTTTTTTCCGAAAAATCGTTTAATGTTCATGCTTGACCTCCAATAAGACTAGTGACGCGAATGGTTTTTGAATCTGGTAATTCTTCGTGTGACAACACGCGAAGATGTGGAACGGAACGGCGTAAAAATTTTGCAAGTGCTGCGCGTAATGGCGCTGGCACTAATAACACAGGCGTTAAGCCCATTTGTTCGTGTTGTTTAGAGGCAGTCTCGGCTTGTCTGGCTAAGGCTTCGGCAATGCCTGGCTCTATAGATGTATTGTTGGCTGCATTGTTTTGTAAGGCTTGCAATAAAATACGCTCTAGGTTGCCGTCTAACGTCATGGCAGTCACTTCGTTACCAATTGGGAACAAGTCTTGCACAATGGCGCGACCCAATTTCACGCGTACTAGCGCAGTCAAATCGCCAGCATCTTGTGTTTGGATTGCATGCTCGGACAGCGTTTCCAAAATAGTACGCATGTCACGGATATGCACACCTTCTGTCAGTAAGTTTTGCAGCACTTTTTGTACGAGTGCGAACGATAAGAGTTTAGGCACTAAGTCTTCAACCAATTTAGGTGATTCTTTACCTACGTGATCCAAGAGTTTTTGTACTTCTTCACGGCCTAATAACTCGGCTGCGTGCATCGAAATCATGTGATTCAAATGTGTGGCAATCACGGTGCCAGCGTCTACCACGGTATAGCCCATGGCTTGTGCATGGTCACGCATGTTGGCATCTACCCACACTGCTGGCAAACCAAAGGCAGGGTCTGTCGTTACGGCACCTTCTAATTGGCCTGTCACCGTTCCTGGATCAATCGCTAAAAACTGACCAAAGTTTGATTCACCTGTAGCTACCTCAACCCCTTTAAGGGTGACGCGGTAGCTGTTTGGGCGTAACTCTAAGTTATCGCGAATATGCACGGTAGGTGCTAAGAAGCCAACTTCCTGTGCGAATTTTTTGCGGATACCTTTAATGCGTTTAAGCAAGTCACCGCCTTGTGCTTTATCTACCAATGGAATCAGGCGGTAACCCACTTCTAGGCCCACGATATCGACCGGCACTACATCATCCCAGCTGGCTTCTTCTACTTCGGTCACCACTTCTGCCGGTGCTTCTACTTCTGGTTCAAGCGCTGCTTGTGTTTTTTGTTTGTCCACCACATACGCAATACCGGCCAAAATAGAAGCCAATAATAGGAACGCAAAGTGCGGCATACCTGGAATCAAACCAATACCACCGATAATGCCTGCAGTCAGGTAAATCACAGTTGGGTTATTGAATAGTTGGGTAATCAGTTGACCGCCAATGTCTTCGTTGTTGGCTACGCGTGATACCACCACACCAGCCGCGACAGAGATAATGAGTGAAGGGATCTGTGCGACCAAGCCATCACCAATGGCTAATAAAGTATAATTTTTAACGGCATCGCCAAACTGCAGGTCATGTTGCACCATGCCCACAATCAACCCGCCGACAATGTTGATGATGATGACCAAGATGCCAGCAATCGCGTCACCACGTACATATTTACTGGCACCGTCCATCGCGCCGTAGAATTCAGATTCTTGGCCCACTTCGGTACGGCGACGACGTGCTTCATCTTCGCCAATCAAGCCAGCGTTTAAATCCGCATCAATCGCCATTTGTTTACCTGGCATCGCATCTAAAGTAAAGCGTGCGCCGACTTCTGCAATACGGCCAGCACCTTTGGTAATCACGGTAAAGTTAATGATGGTGAGGATAATGAATACCACGATACCCACTGCATAGTTACCACCAATCAAGAAGTGGCCAAACGCTTCAATCACTTTACCTGCTGCGTCTGGGCCAGTATGACCTTCTGTCAGTACTACACGGGTAGAAGCCACGTTGAGGGATAAGCGCAACATGGTAGTCATCAGCAACACAGTAGGGAAAGCAATGAAGTCCAAAGCTTTTCTAGTTTGCAGACCGATCATCAAGACCAAGATAGACAACGCAATATTAAAGCTGAAGAACACGTCCAGCATAATCGCTGGCAATGGCAAAATCATCATGGCCAATAGCATGATGATGATGACTGGTGCGGCAGCGGAACGTGCGCCCATATTGGCTAACCATGGAGGTAAGTTGTTCATGCTAAGCCTCCTTGTGCCATTAAGTTAGGTGCTGGGATCAAGCTATGTGGGTCTAGTGCATCAGGTACTGGCAAGGCTTTTGGTACTTCTGGTTGGTAGCCGCCTTGTTGTTTAAACATACGCAATTGGAATACATACGCTAAGACTTCAGCCACTGCCGCATATAAAGCTTCAGGGATTTCTTGATCTAGTTCTGTATGAGCATATAAGGCACGGGCAAGTTTAGGAGACTCGAGCGTGACAATATTGTTATCTTTGGCAATCTCACGGATTTTAAGCGCAACAGCATCTGCACCTTTGGCCACTACAATCGGTGCGCTCATGCCTGCTTCTTGGTATTTCACAGCAACGGCGTAGTGGGTTGGGTTAGTGATGACCACATCCGCTGTTGGGATTTTTGACATCATGCGGCGGCGTGCCATCTCACGTTGTTGTTGGCGAATCTTGGCTTTGATTTCTGGATTACCTTCGGCTTCTTTAGATTCTTGTTTGATCTCTTCTTTGGTCATTTTGTGTTTTTCAGCGTAGTGATAGAGCTGATAAGGCACATCAATTGCTGCAATAAAAATCAATGCAGCCACAATCGTTAAGAAGCCTGAGAGCATTAAATCACTTACTTCACCAATGCCAGCTTCTAGCGGCATATTAGAAAGTGACAGAATCGGTTTTAAGTCGTTACTGACTACCCAGTAAGCAACACCAGCAACGATGATGGCTTTGCCTACGGACTTGATAAGTTCGACCACAGCATTTTTAGAGAACATATTGCTGATGCCTTGTAATGGATTCAGGCGATTGAATTGCGGCACGAATGCTTTATTACTGAATACCCAGCCGCCTACTAATATAGGAGACGCAACTGCAACGGCAAGTAGTACCAATGCCAGTGGAGCAAATGCAATCAATAAATCGAATACGGTATGCGAGACGCGCATTAATAGTACGGCAGGATCAAATGCTACAGTACGGTCAAACTCTAAGCCGGAACGTAGCGATTGCTTTAATGCGGTGTTCAGAGGTTGCTGCATCATCATTAAGCTCAAGCCAGAAGCAAACAACACAGCACATGCCGCCAACTCGCGAGAGCGGGGCACATCGCCTTCTTCCCTAGCTTTTTCTAATCGCTTGGGGGAGGCCTGTTCTGTTTTTTCTAAATCGCTTTCTTCAGCCATGATGATCTCTAACTATTCATTACCTCTTAGTGGATGATTGAATTATTAGATAACTCATGACAATTACATCTTGAGAATAAAAGGGTTTATCCCCCCCTTTCTTTTGTCCAGTAGCATGTTTTTTGTTTGAAAAGATGCATTTTTTCTACAAATAATAAATATTTTTAATTTTATTATTATTTAAATTCAATGGTTTATGAACTTTTTTAAAAATATTTTAAATTTCCCCTAAAGTTTTTTTAAGGCGGGCCGTTAGTGAAGTTAATGCGTCAATAGATGAAAAAAAGTGAGCACGGGCAATTGCAATTGGTGGCAGAGATGCGACAGCCCGATGTAACGGCACTATTTAACGACACCATGTAACGACACTATGTAGATAAACTTTAATTATTTTTAAACTATTTTTGGAATTTAATGCAATGAAAGTCGATTTTTAACCGTATTTAGCATCACGCTTGTACTAAGTGATGATGTCTAAGTCATTGATTTTAAAATAACCCATCAGCAGCACGTAGGCGTTTGTAGGACAAACGCCTACGTGCTCGCGTCCGTTTCACTTACGTAATTAACCGACAAACCCCAATTGTTGCTAGGCATCAATAAGTTCAAAGTACGCCTAACGCAACACAACATGTTTTTAAAGTTAACCAGACAAGAATGGGGTCAATCATGAATCAAGAAGAAATGATGTTAGAGATTAAAGATGCAAACCTTAACTACTTAATGTTGGCACAACAATTAATTCGTTCCGATAAAGCAACAGCAATTTTCCGTTTAGGTATCAGCAAAGACATTGCAGACTTGTTAGAAGGCTTGAGCAACTTACAACTTCTAAAATTGTGTAATACCAACATGATGTTAGCACGCTTCCGTTTTGATGATAGCGATATTTTAGGCATGTTGACTAACTACACTAAAGATCGTGCACAAGCACACCTACATACAGCAGTGTTGATGGCAGGCCAAACTGCCGATGCAATGGCTTAGTTTTTGAGACATTCGATCTCTAAAAGATATTAAGGAATAAGGGGTTTATCATGCAAAAGAAAAGCGTAGTCAATGAGGCAGAACAAATTCAATTGGCCATGGAAATGATTCGTTTAGGCGCGCGTTTACAGCTCCTAGAATCACAAACCACATTATCGCGCGAGCGCTTGATTAAACTCTATAAAGAAATGAAAGGCTGCTCACCTCCAAAAGGGATGTTGCCATTCTCAACCGATTGGTTCTTAACTTGGCAGCCAAATATCCACTCTTCCATTTTTTATAATATCTATAAATTCATGGTGGATTACGCAGATGTAAGCGGTATTCAAGCCATCATCAAAGCCTACGGTTTGTACTTGCAACAAGTGACTGATGGCCAAACAGATGCAGATGTAGAGCCAGTGCTTTCACTGACACGTGCCTGGACCTTGGTACGCTTTGTAGAAAGCAAAATGTTGAAACTCAATGCATGTAACTGCTGCGGTGGCAACTTTATTGTGAACACCTACGACTTGAATCAACACTATGTATGTAACTTATGCCATGTGCCTTCACGTGCAGGCAAAACCAAAAAAGCCAAAGAGTTAAGCTACAAATTAGTTTCTATGACAGCTTAATTGTATAGATTGAATGATTGAGGCGAGCGCAAATGCAACTTCATAGCCAACACCGTCCAGACACATTTTTTGAAGACACTGCTTGGTATCAGCGTGCGTTGCAAAGCCTTAGTAAGACGCCTTCGCTATTAGCACTGTTAGTACAGTCTGCCGCATTTGGTGTGATATTGATGTACGCCAAAATGAGTGCACCGGCTGAGAGCGCAATGTTAACAGCTGACATGACGTTTTATGTGTTCTCTTTGGTCTTGTTGCAGTCCATGTTTGCTACGTTTATTGCCACCTGTGTAGGCATGGCAGTATGGTGGCGCTGGATTCACTTTTTCTTCCCGCTGGCGTTATGGCTGATGTCCATTTTGCATGTGCCCAGCAGCGTATATTTCATTGGATTTGTGGTGACCATGGCCCTGTATTGGACCACATTTAAAACACAAGTCCCGTTTTATCCTTCCCGTCCTGCCGTATGGCAAGCATTGCACAGCTTGATGCAACAACATCGTCCACACCATGCTTTACGCATGATCGATATTGGCAGCGGCTTGGGTGATGTCTCCACCTACATTGCGCAGCACCGCCCCAATGATATGGTCGAAGGCATTGAAATTGCACCATTACCTTGGTTGATCAGCAAAGTAAGAGCTTATTTGAAAGGCTCGCGAGCCACCTTTACACTGGGTAGTTATCACGCCTTAAATTTTGCAGACTATGACGTTGTATTTGCCTACTTATCACCCGCAGCGATGACTCAATTGTGGGAAAAAGCCAGCCAAGAAATGCGTCAAGACACACTGTTGGTCAGCCTTGAGTTTGATATTCCCAATGTCATGCCAGAGCAGATTATTCAGACCGGCGATACTACACCTGACTTGTTTGTGTGGCGCATGGCATAACTGTTAGCCACTAAGCGTTAAAGCTGCGTCATTACACGCTTCTCGTAAGTTCCCAATCCTTCCAGCAATACATAGTGCCTATTTAAAGCATCACGGATGAACAGGATTAAAAGCCTGAAAAATGCCCTTTATTCCCTCAATTGATTTTTGTCCGCACTTGTTATTCTGATACCAATTTAAGAAGTTTTCTATTGGCTGTTCGGAGACGATAACATGTTTGTCATTATTGGTTACATCGTAGTGTGCGGCACCATTTTTGGTGGCTATGCGCTGGCGGGAGGGCACTTGGGTGGCTTATGGCAGCCGCTGGAGGTGCTGATGATTTTTGGTGGTGCAGTCGGTGCATTTATTGTAGGCAACGACACAAAAGCACTCAAAGCCACATTAAAAGCACTCCCTACTATCTTTAAAGGCTCCAAATATACCAAATCCCTGTACATGGATTTGTTAGCGCTCTTGTTTGAGATTCTTAGCAAAATCCGTAAAGAAGGCATGATGTCAATCGAAAAGGACGTCGAGGATCCTGAATCCAGTGCCTTGTTCAACAAATACCCAAAAATCCTGCACGACCATCATTTGGTTGAGTTTATTACCGATTATTTACGCTTGATGGTGTCCGGCAATATGGATGCATTCCAAGTGGAAAACTTAATGGATAACGAGATTGAAACACACCATATGGAAGGCCATGTGCCTGCGCATTGTATTGCCAAACTAGGCGATGGCTTGCCCGCTTTTGGTATTGTGGCTGCAGTGATGGGGGTAGTGCATACCATGGAAAACGTTGCATTGCCGCCAGCTGAATTAGGTATTTTGATTGCGCACGCATTGGTGGGGACATTCTTGGGGATTCTGTTGGCTTATGGTTTTGTTGGCCCGTTATCTGGTTTGCTTGAGCAGAAATTAGAAGAGTCCAGCAAGATGTTCCAGACCGTCAAAGTGACGCTGTTGGCAAGCTTGAATGGCTATGCGCCAGCCATTGCCGTTGAGTTTGGCCGTAAAGTGCTGTACTCCACAGAGCGTCCTGGTTTTGCGGAACTTGAAGACCATGTAAAACAAGCTAGAGCAGCTAAATAATTCGATTGAATTGACGTAATAGATAGTTAGAGGAAGCAGTTATGGCTGAAGATCGTATTGCACCGATTATTGTTAAGAAGATTAAAAAAAGTGGTGGTGGCCACCATGGTGGTGCATGGAAAATTGCCTATGCTGACTTTGTGACAGCCATGATGGCGTTCTTTCTTTTGATGTGGCTGTTGGGGTCTACCTCTAAAGCGCAGAAAGAAGGCATTGCAGAATACTTTAAAACACCATTGAAGGTCGCCATGATGGGCGGCCCTGCGATGGGCGTCACGGATTCAGCGATTAAAAACACGGGTGGTAGAGACATCACCAAAAAACAAGGCCAGGTCAAACCAGTGGATGGCCCGCCAGGTAAGCAGAAAACAGTCACGATTGAAGATGCAAAAGAAGCATTGAAAAAAGCGGAGCAAGCGAAATTAGAAGATTTGAAACAAAAGATTGAGCAAACGATTGATCAAAGCGAGACCTTAAAGAAATTCAAAAGTCAGTTGATGTTAGACATTACGCCTGAAGGCCTGCGTATTCAAATCTTAGATGAACAGAATCGTCCGATGTTTGAATCGTCTAAAGCTGATTTGCAGCCGTATGCTAAAGAGATTCTCCATGAAATTGGCAAAATGTTGAATGGCGTGCAAAACAAAATCAGTTTATCTGGGCACACCGATGCTGCACCTTATCCGAATGGCGACAAAGGGTATAGCAATTGGGAACTGTCTTCTGATCGTGCGAACTCTTCACGCCGCGAACTGATTGCAGGCGGTATGGATGAGTCAAAACTACTCCGCGTAGTGGGGCTGGCTTCTGCGTCTTTATATGATAAAGAGAATCCATTTAATCCTACCAATCGACGTATTAGCTTGGTGGTAATGAATAAGCAAGCAGAAGAAGATGCACTGAAAGATGCAGAGAGTGAGCATGCGGATATAACGAGTAATCAGGCTGGTGTGGTATTGCCAGCGGGTATTGTATCGCCAAAGTAGTGCAACAATTAAGCTGGTTTTACAACGGTATTCAACAAATTGAGATGAAGTGCAATGAGGCATGATGTTATGGAAATGAATAAATTACCCATCAATGAGTTAAGAACGCTTTTGACAGCCGTGGCTAACCACGGTAATCAGCATTTGGTCGAAGTGGAATCTGATCTACAGCAAACCGCTTTTTTATTGAATGAAGCGATTGAGAAACTCAGCACCAGTTTTATGAAGATTCATGACTTGATTGCACACCAACATAATTTATTGGTGACCTCTGGCCAGTTAGATGAAGCCATGACTTTTGCAATTGAAGAATATGAGGAAAAGATTGGTAATGAAGTAAATTCAGTGGTGACGGGTATGCAGTTTCAAGACATGACGAGTCAATTATTACACCGCACGATCAATCGTGTGAATGGTTTGAAAGCGCTATTACAAGAGCTATCTGAACATGGGTATGACATGGACGCACAGCGTGAGCATGATGATATTGCCAAGTTTTTGGTCAATATCAACGACATTTTGCATGCTGGTAGTCATGCACTTTCAGGCAATTTAAGAAAAGCAGTGGGACAAAAAGATATGGCCACCGGCGATATTGATTTGTTCTAGGCACAAGTATCACTCTATTTTTTGGGTAGTAATTTTTAACAAAATAAAAGCGAGTACGAAATGGCAAAAACAATTTTAGCAGTCGATGACTCCGGTTCACTTCGTCAAATGGTGGCATTTAGCCTTAAAGCTGCTGGTTACGATGTGTTGCAAGCGGTAGACGGACAAGATGGCTTAAACAAAGCCAAAGAAAAAACAGTAGACCTTGTGCTGACTGATCAAAATATGCCGATTATGGATGGCCTGACTTTAATTAAAAATTTACGCGGATTGGGTTCATACCAAAAGGTGCCTATTTTGATGCTAACCACTGAGTCTAGCGACGAAATGAAGGCTAAGGGTAAAGCTGCTGGCGCCAATGGCTGGTTAGTTAAACCGTTCGATCCGAAGCGTTTGATCGAAGTTGTACAAAAAGTAATTGGTTCATAAAGTATAGAGATGAAGAGATATCCGCAACGTTGGGCGAGTTTAATAGATGCAAGCCGGACGTACACAATGAAAAACGGGGTACCACAATGACAATAGACATGAGTCAGTTTTATGAGGTCTTCTTTGATGAAGCAGATGAGCTGCTTGCTGAAGCAGAACGCCTGTTACTAGGGATTGATATTGATCAGCCCGATACAGAAGATTTAAATGCGATTTTTAGAGCAGCGCACTCCATTAAAGGTGGCGCTGCAACATTTGGTTTTATGGACATGGCTGAAATTACGCATGTGCTGGAAAACCTGTTGGATAAAATTCGTAAGAATGAAATGAAATTGACCGGTGAACATGTAGACGCATTTTTGGCTGCCAAAGATGTGTTGAAAATGGAGCTGGATGGACATCGCCATGCGACAGATGTAGATCAAGACCAAGTGGCTGATGTCAAAATGGTATTGAAATCATTGTCTGAGGCAAGCCAAGATGCACCAGCTCAACAAGCCGCGCCAGCACCACAGACTGCGCCAGTTGTTGAAACGCCCGCGCCTATTGCGGCAGCGCCAGCACCGGTTGTTGCGGCAGATATCGCCATCGATTTACCACCAGGCCACCAAGTGTTTAATGTGGCATTGCCAGAAATTTCAGAAAAAGATTTATCCAATATTAAAGATGAATTAGCGCTATTAGGTGAGGTGACAGCGGCAAAAGGTGCCAATGATCGCTACGTATTGACCTTAATTACTGATTCCACACAAGATGACATCGTTTCTATCTGTTCCTTTATTTTAGATCCGGATGATTTGGTCATTACCTTGGGCAATGCGCCAGGTGCTGCACCTGAAGCTGCCGTGGCTGCTCCTGCTCCCTCAGCACCTGCTGAAGTCGAAGCTGAGCCAGAGCCCGTTGCCAATGGTAAAGTGAAAGTAGAGGAAGAGGTTGGCTATGGCTTGTTTGCCGAAGATGGTAAAGAGAGCCAAGAAGAAGGCTACGGTTTCTTTGCGCCATTCAAACCACATCCAGATGCAGAGAAAGCGCAGCTCATTGGTGACGACACTAAATTGACGGCTGAAAATGCAGGTGCCAGTGCTGTTACTGTCGAGGCCAAAGCGGAAGCGGCTAAACCAGCTGCAGGTAGCGCAGAGCCAGCAGAGAAACGTACATTAGCCAGACGCGAGTCTGACAAAGCGCCAGCCAATGCGGAAACGACATCGATTCGTGTCGGGATTGAAAAAGTCGATCAACTGATTAACTTAGTTGGCGAGCTGGTCATTACTCAAGCCATGATCGAGCAGCGTGTGAACGCATTGGATCCAGTGCAGAACGAGGCCTTAATCAATAGCGTTGGTCAGCTCACACGCAATACACGCGATTTGCAAGAGTCTGTGATGTCGATTCGTATGATGCCAATGGACTTCGTGTTCTCACGCTTCCCACGCATGGTGCGCGATTTAGCAGGCAAGTTGAACAAGAAAGTAGAGTTTGTCACCATTGGTGCAACCACAGAATTAGACAAAGGCTTGATCGAGCGTATCGTCGATCCATTAACGCATTTAGTGCGTAACAGTGTGGATCACGGTATTGAAACACCAGAAAAACGTAGAGCCGCAGGTAAATCAGAAACCGGTGTGTTGACATTATCTGCAGCACACAAAGGCGGCAGCATTGTGATTGAAGTGACAGACGACGGAGCAGGCTTAAACCGCGACAGAATCTTAGCCAAAGCCCAGTCCAATGGCTTAGCTGTCAATGAGAACATGTCGGATAGCGACGTGTATTCACTGATCTTTGCGCCAGGTTTCTCAACTGCTGAAGTCGTGACCGATGTGTCTGGCCGAGGTGTAGGGATGGACGTGGTGAAACGAAACATTACTGCCATGGGTGGTGTGGTCGAGATTCGTTCTGCTTTAGGCTTTGGTACGACAATTTCGATTGCGTTACCACTGACGCTTGCTATTTTAGATGGTATGTCTGTCTCACTTGGTCATAGCGTCTATGTAGTGCCGCTCAACTTAATTGTGGAGACATTACAACCTAAAGCAGAAGACATTAAAACAGTCACAGGTGAAGGCTATATGGTGCATGTGCGTGGTGAATATTTGCCTATTATTGCGCTGCATCGCTTATTCAATCATCACACCGACATTACAGATCCAACACAAGGCGTCTTAGTGCTCATTGAAGCGGATGGTAAAAAATCAGCCTTGTTTGTCGATCGTTTAGTGGGTCAGCAGCAAGTGGTGATTAAGAGTTTGGAAACCAACTTTAAGAAAGTACCAGGCGTATCCGGCGCTACCATCATGGGCGATGGCTCAGTAGCGCTTATTTTGGATGTGCCTGCGATTATTCAGATGGGCCAAACCACCAATTATATTACTGGGGCTGCGACTTTTTCGCATCAAGCTGTCCCCTCCATTTCAAATCCAGCGAATGCATAAGGAGTGAATGCAATGAACACGAATACTGAAGCGGTTTCCACCAACACGAGCGCAGGCATTAAGAGCGCCGCAGGTGAGTATTTAACTTTTGTGCTAGGCACAGAGCAATACGGACTGGAAATTCTCAAAGTACAAGAAATCCGCGGTTACGACGCAGTGACGCAAATTGCGAATACCCCAAACTTTATTAAAGGAGTAGTCAATTTGCGCGGCAAGATCGTGCCGATTGTGGATTTACGCATCAAATTTAATTTAGGCAAGGTGGAATATGACGAGTTTACAGTCGTGATTATTCTTAACTTGAGTGGCCGTATTGTGGGCATCGTGGTCGATGGTGTATCTGATGTGATGGCATTAAAAGAAGAGCAGCTACGCGAGGTACCTTCGTTAGTGACCAGTATTGATACCAAATATATTGTAGGACTTGCAACAGTTGAGCAACACATGCTCATTCTTGTGGACATTGAAAAACTGATGAGTAGCCAAGAAATGCAACTTATCGACGCTGCTGTCCATTAATACATATTCATCCAGCCTAGGGGGAATTTTATGTTATCCAGTATTGTAGATAAATTAGCCAGTCAAACCACCAGTGTACAAAAGCTGAAAGAAGAGGTGGCGGAATTTCGAGCGCTGAAGAAAGAGATTGATAAAGCCAGATGCGTGATTGAGTATGATGCGAATGGTACGATTGTTTCTGTCAACGCCAATGCACTGAATGCATTAGGTTATCAAGCACATGAGTTAGTTAAACAAGCCCATACGGTCTTGTTAAGTCGTGCTGAAGCCGCAGATGCTGGATATCAAACTTTCTGGTCGCAACTGGCACAAGGACAATCGCATACTGGGCAATTTAAATTGCAAGATAAAGCTGGCCAAGAAAAATGGTTTCAAGGTTATTTTGCACCAGTGCTGGATGCACAAGGCAAGCTCATGAAAGCGGTTGCTTACCTAACCGATGTGACAGAATCTCAGTTTCATACCCAAATGCTACAAGCTGGTGAAGCGGCTTTAAACGAAACGTTTGGTGTGATGGAATGTGATTTTAATGGCATCGTATTAGACTGTAATGCGCAGTTCTTAGGACCTTTAGGCTATAGCAAAGACGAGGTCATTGGTAAAAACATTACCATGATTCTGGATCCAGGCACGGCACAAAGTGCGAATTACAAAGCACTTTGGGAAAAGCTGAATAAAGGCTTAAGTGAAACGCGTCAAATTAAACGTATAGCCAAAGACCTTAAAGAGTATTGGTTTCAATCCACTTATGTGCCTGTACAAGGTAGTCATGTACCCACCCCTAAAGTCATTATCTACTCTTATTGCATAACCGCAGAGAAAATGAAAAATGCTGATTACGAAGGTCAGTTAAGTGCGATTGGCCGCACACAAGCGATTATTGAGTTTGATTTAAAAGGTAATATTCTGAAAGCCAATGATAATTTCTCTAAAGCCATGGGTTATTCACTAGATGAAGTTGTTGGCAAACACCATAGCCAATTTGTAGAAGAGTCCTACAAAAATAGCCAAGAGTACAAAACATTCTGGGAAAAACTGGCTAAAGGCGAAGCGAATGCTGGTGTGTTTAAGCGCATTACCAAATCAGGAAAAGACGTTTGGTTGCAAGCGGTCTACAACCCTATTTTAAATTTGGATGGCCAGCCATTTAAAGTTGTGAAGTACGCAACAGATGTGACCAAATATAAGTTATTAGATGCGGATAATGCTGGTCAATTGGCTTCGATTAATCGTGCTTTGGCTTCGATTGAGTTCACGATGGACGGCCATGTCACCAAAGTCAATCAAAACTTCTTAGATACTGTGGGCTATCAAGAGTCTGAAGTCATTGGTAAACATCACAGTATGTTTGTAGAGCCTACTTATCGTGGCTCTGCCGAATACACACATTTTTGGCAAAAACTGAATACTGGAGAATTCGAAGCTGGTCAGTTCAAACGTGTGGACAAGTCTGGTCAAGATATTTGGCTACAAGCTAGCTACAATCCAATTCTTGATATGAATGGCAAGCCATTCAAAGTGGTTAAATTTGCTATTGATATTACTGAACAACATAAAGCAACTGATGTGTTACAAGCTGCGGTTGAAGAAACGCAACATGTGATTGAATCTGCCAAAGCTGGCGATTTAACAAGCCGTGTGCCATTAGAAGGTAAGTCTGGTGCAATTGCTAGCTTGTGCGATGGCGTGAACTCACTCATGGATAAGATGACAGAAGTATTATTATCTGTACGTGAAGCAGGCGAAACCATTAACACTGCTGCCGGTGAGATTTCAACAGGCAATAACGATTTATCACAACGTACTGAACAACAAGCTTCATCACTAGAAGAAACGGCTTCAAGCATGGAGCAACTTTCATCTACAGTGAAACAAAATGCAGAGAACGCTAAACAAGCCAATCAATTGGCGGCTGCGGCTTCTGGTGTAGCAGTCAAAGGTGGCGAAGTGGTTGGCAACGTAGTGACAACCATGAGCGCGATTAACGAGAGCGCACGCAAAATTGAAGACATTATCAGCGTGATTGATGGCATTGCTTTCCAAACCAATATTCTTGCATTAAACGCTGCGGTAGAAGCGGCACGTGCGGGTGAGCAAGGCCGTGGCTTTGCTGTGGTGGCGGGTGAAGTGCGCAACTTGGCACAACGTTCTGCCAGTGCTGCAAAAGAGATCAAAGAGTTAATTTCTAACTCTGTCAGCAAAGTAGAAGAGGGTACACGCCTGGTTGAAAATGCTGGCAACACCATGACTGAGATTGTGTCATCAGTACAACGTGTGACGGACATCATGGGTGAGATTTCAGCGGCTTCAAGTGAGCAAAGTGCTGGTATTGATCAAGTGAATAACGCGATTACCAGCATGGACGAAGTGACACAGCAAAATGCGGCCTTGGTGGAAGAAGCAGCAGCAGCAGCTGAATCACTCGTTGACCAAGCCGTTAGCTTAATGGATGTGGTTAGTAGCTTTAAACTGCAAGGTGCTGCTCAACATGAGCGTCGTTCACACAGCAGTCCAATGCGCAGCGCACCAAAACCGGTGGCAACCGCAAGACCTGTTGCAAGACCAGCCCCAGCAAAAGTATCGATGAAAACCGGTACAGATGACGGAGATTGGGAAGAGTTTTAAACCAATCTGCAAGCAAATCAGTGGACATAAAACAGCGGGCTAAATGCCCGCTGTTTTTTATTGTATGGGTCAGTATGGGATGTTGCAAAAATGATGTATTCACGCGGGTTTCAAAGACATTTCGTCAATATGCATCATGGTGTATTGCGAGTAAAAAAATATTTGTAACTACATTGTAAAAGTCTTAAAGATTGTAGGAGCCGCTCCGTTAATTTTAATAAGTGGTTTAGTTTTGTACGAGATTTTTGTATGAGATATTTGTACGAGATCAATAACTAGACCTTTTTTAATCCTAGTAACGGAGTGTTTATGGCAGTTAAATTAGTAGCAACAACATTAACAACATTGGTTTTAGCTTTAGCAACACAGCAAGCACTAGCAGCGGAAGTATGCACAGTGTCTATGATGGGCCGCGTATGTTATGAAGAAGGTAGCCCGGAAGCCACTGCAGCACACATGAAGGGTAATGCTGTTGCAGATGCTGCCGCTAAGAAAAAAACTGAGGTTGCTGATGCTTCTAAAGAAACTAAAAAATTAGTGAGTAAATAAGGTGTAATTTTGATAGCTTAATTGCTAAATTAATCGATCGATTTAATCGAAAAATAGTACAACTAAAAATGCCTCTCAGTATCACGCTGAGGGGCATTTTTTATGGGGAAACGGTTTACAGGCATTGGGTGACATCTGATTTGGAAAAGAGGGGTATTTACGATGCTTTTCTAGTAATGAAATGGCCTTCAGAAAGTACAAAATGGTGTCGTTAAATGAGTAAAGTAAGACAACTAATAACACACCTAATTAACTGGGAAATTTGGAAATGAATATCGTTTGGAGAAAAAAATGAGTGTTGCCAATAGAATGTATGCGCTAATTTTGTTAGCAGCGGTCGGGTTGTTTTCTCTGGCGGGTGTCAGCTATATTCAAATGAACCGCATTTACGAAACCACCAATTATGCAAATCAAAATTCAGCCCCGAGCGTAGAAGTGTTGGATCGTGCACTCGCACAATTTGAGCGCTTAAACAGCTTGATTTGGCAGCATATGCTGAATACCGATAGCGCCAAAATGCAAGTGATTGAAACGCAAGTAGCTGAAACACATAACTTGCTGACATCTACGCTTAAAGGTTACGAAAAAAACAATGTAAGTAACGAGAAAGATAAAGCTTATCTCGATAAAGATTTTGCCATGTTGGCCGAGTACGACCAAATGGGTGGTGAAGTACTCACACTGTCTTTGGCGAATAAGAAAAATAATGCGCGTGATAGTTTGTTGGCGTCATCCATCAAGGTAGAGCAAGTTCAAAATGCAATCAAAGAGCACCGTGAGTTCAACTTTGAGTTAGGCCAAGCTAGCGCCAAACAAGCCGCAGAAATGAAGGCTGGCGCGGTGTTGCTGTTACTCGTGATTGCCGGATCCATCTTGGCAGCAGTGGTGTGCATTGGTCTCTACATCAAACGTAATTTAATGCAGCAACTTGGCATGGAGCCAGCTGCGCTGTCTGTGATTGCCAAAAACTTTGTAGAAGGCCATTTAACGCAAAAAATTGAGTTGGCTGAGCATGACAAAGCCAGTGTTGCTTACTCTATCCGCAGCTTACAAAAAACCTTAGACGGCTTGGTGCAATCTTTGCAGTATGTCAGCCAGCAACATGATGCGGGCGATATTGACTGCACCGTAGATGCTACACGCTTTAAAGGCGGCTATTCAGACATGGCCAAAGGCATCAATAAAATGGTGGCGGGTCATATTGAGATGAACCAAAAAGCCATTCAAGTAGTGAAAGCATTTGGTGAAGGTAATCTGACCGCTGAGCTGGAACAGTTCCCAGGTAAAAAAGCGTTTGTGAATGAAGCCATTGAGCAGGTACGTGCCAATATCCAAGCGCTTGTAGCGGATGCCGATATGTTAGCGCATGCAGCTGTAGAGGGTCGCTTATCTACCCGTGCCGATGCAAGTAAACACCAAGGTGATTTCTACAAGATTGTACAAGGTGTTAACGACACATTAGACGCTGTGATTAACCCGCTTAACGTTGCGGCTAGCTATGTGGATAGCATTTCTAAGGGCAATATCCCCGCGAAAATTACAGACGATTACAGTGGTGACTTTAATACCATTAAACATAACCTCAATACCTGTATTGATGCAGTCAATGCTTTAGTTGCCGATGCTGCACGCTTGGCGCAAGCCGCAGTAGAAGGCAAGCTGGCGACGCGTGCAGACGCAAATCAACATCAGGGAGATTTCCGTAAGATTGTGGAAGGCGTCAATGCTACATTGGACTCTGTGATTAACCCGCTGAACATGGCTGCAGAGTATGTAGAGAACATCTCTAAAGGCAATATCCCAGCGAAGATTACCGATGATTACAGTGGCGACTTTAATGTCATTAAGACTAACTTAAACACTTGTATCGATGCGATCAATCGCTTGGTCACCGATGCGAATATGCTGGCGGAAGCGGCCACCGAAGGCCGTGTGACCCAACGCGCAGATACCACGCAACACCAAGGTAACTTCCGTCAAATTGTAGAAGGCGTGAATCAAACGCTGGATATGATTGTGGCGCCCATTACCGCCGTTAAAGCGGCCGTAGAAACAATTGCCACTGCCGCTGGCGAAATATCCACCGGCAATAGCGATTTGTCTGCGCGCACAGAGCAACAAGCCTCTAGCTTAGAAGAAACAGCAGCCAGCATGGAAGAGTTGGCTGGCACCGTTAAACAAAATGCGGACAACGCAAAACAAGCAAATCAGCTGGCGATTACCGCCTCTGGTGTGGCTGTCAAAGGTGGTCAAGTGGTGGCCGAAGTGGTGAATACCATGACAGGCATCAACGAGAGCGCCCATAAAATTGAAGACATTATCAGCGTGATTGACGGTATTGCCTTCCAAACCAATATCTTGGCATTAAACGCTGCGGTAGAAGCGGCACGTGCTGGTGAGCAAGGCCGTGGCTTTGCAGTGGTGGCGGGTGAGGTGCGTAACTTGGCACAACGTTCTGCCAGTGCGGCCAAAGAGATCAAAGAACTGATTACCGACTCTGTCAATAAAACAGCCGAAGGCACCAAATTGGTGGAAAACGCGGGGACTACGATGGAAGAAGTCGTGGTTTCTGTACAGCGTGTTGCCGACATTATCAGTGAGATTGCAGCGGCTTCTGCAGAACAAACTACAGGCATTGACCAGGTGAATCAAGCTGTGACCAGCATGGATGAAGTGACGCAGCAAAATGCGGCATTAGTCGAAGAGGCTGCAGCTGCAGCGGAATCATTGCTGGAACAAGCCAATCAGCTGTCGGAAGTGGTGAGCGTATTCAAGTTGGATACTGTAGGTACGGATCGTCGTGCAACACACAGTCCAATGCGTAGCGCCTCTAAACCGGTTATGCAATCAAAACCAGCTGTCCAATCAAAACCACTTAGTCAACCTGCGCCTACCAAAGTATCGATGAAGACAGGCACGGATGATGGTGATTGGGAAGAGTTTTAATTTTAGCATGTGACGCAAGAATTGAGCGGTTTAAGCCTACTTAATCGCCAATATAAAACAGCTTGCGTCCACCCATAATACATTTGAATAGTGGTTGAAGAAATTAAGGATGCAACATGGCAACAATGAAAAAGGAAAATATTGTGATGAGCCAATTACGCAGTTTGAAATTAAAGACGCAACTGTTGTTATTGATTGGCGTCATGGTATTAGGGTTTGCGTTTGCTGGCGTCATGGCAGACCGTGCTTTTGATAAAGTATTGGTCAATGGTGAGGTCTATCAAAACATTCAGGCACATAAAAATTTGGCGGCAGATATTCTGCCGCCACCCGCTTACTTGCTTGAGTCTTGGCAGGTTGCGCTTGAGATGGCAGCCATTAAAAATGCGCCTTTACAGCCTTTAATTGATAAAAGCGAGCAATTGTCAGAGGCCTTTACCAAACGCGCTGCATTCTGGGTAGAGACACAACCACAGCTGAAAAAAATCCTGACAGAATCACTCATCCCCACAGGTGAGACATTCATTCGTGTGCGTGATAATCAATTGATTCCAGCCGTGCGTTCTGGCGATGCCAAACGTATTGATGCTGCGCTGAATAACCTTAAAAATGCCTATCAACAACACCGTGCGGTGATTGATGAATTAGTCGTATTGAATGACAAGGCTTATAAAGTCATTGAAACTGAAGTGCCTGCACAAGTGCAATCTGCACGCACACAATCCTTAGTATTGGCATTCATTGCATTGAGCATTGCATTAGCCGGTTTATTTGCTGTAGTGACGCATGTCATCCGTCAGCTTGGCGGTGAGGCTTCAGAAGCATTGGCAGCGGCCCAACATATTGCCGAAGGTGATTTTAGTGCCAATACATCACATTCCAATCAAGGTGCCAATGTCATTGGCGCACTGGCGCTTGCCTCAGAAACGCTTATCCAGATCGACCGTGAAATGGCACGTATGGATGCCGAACATCAGCAAGGCAATGTGGACGCGAATATCGATGTAAGCAAGTTTAAAGGTGCGTACCGCGATATGGCCATTGGCATCAATCGTATGGTGGCAAACCATGTAGCGGTCATGACCAAAACGACAAGTTGCGTCAATAGCTTTGCAAAAGGCGACTTTGACGTGCCGTTAGAGAAATTCCCAGGCAAATTGGCCTTGGTCAATGAGGGTGTAGAAGGGCTACGTGGCAATATCCACGCACTTATTTCTGATATGCGTTTGATGGCCGAAGAGCACAGCAAAGGTAACACCAACTTTGTGATAGATACAGACAAGTTTGCCGGTGACTATCGCTTGTTGGCGATTGGCGTCAATAGCATGGTGAATGAGTATATCGACGAGAATAAAGCGGTCATGGAATGTGTCAGCCAGTTCGGCAACGGCGATTTCTCAGCCAATATTAAAGAATTCCCAGGTGAAAAAGCCTACATTAACAAGAACATCAAGAAAATTGGTGGCAATCTTAAAGGCCTGATTGAGTCTGTGAATTGGGTGAGTGGCGAGCACGAAAAAGGCAGCATAGACATGACCTTACGTGACGACATGTTTAAAGGTGATTTCAGTACGCTCGCTAAGTCCGTCAACAAAATGATGGCTGGCTTGCTGGATATGAATCAAAAATCGATGCAGGTAGTCAAAGCCTTTGGTGAGGGTAATTTTAGTGCGCCATTAGAGCAGTTCCCTGGCAAAAAAGCATTTATTAACGAAACCATTGAGCAAGTGCGTAGCAACCTAAAAAATCTGAACGAAGATGCGCAGCTGTTGGCTGATGCTGCTCGGGATGGTCGTGTGTCTGTGCGTGCTGATGCCTCACGTCATCTTGGTGATTATCGCAAAATTGTAGAGGGTATGAATGAAACCCTAGACATGATTGTGACCCCAATCACCACCGTAAAAGTGGCTGCAGAAACCATCAATACGGCTGCTAAAGAAATCGCGCAAGGTAACTCCGATTTAAGTCGCCGTACCGAAGAGCAAGCCGCCAATCTAGAAAAAACAGCGTCCAGCATGGATGAGTTGTCCAGCACTGTGAAACAGAATGCCGACAACGCAAAACAAGCCAATCAATTAGCCATTACTGCCTCCGATGTGGCAGTGAAGGGCGGTCAAGCCGTGGGTGAAGTGGTGTATACCATGAGCGCGATTAATGAGAGCGCACGCAAAATTGAAGACATTATCAGCGTGATTGACGGTATTGCTTTCCAAACCAATATCTTGGCGCTAAACGCTGCGGTAGAAGCAGCTCGTGCAGGTGAACAGGGCCGTGGTTTTGCCGTAGTAGCAGGCGAAGTACGTAGCCTAGCACAACGTTCTGCCAGTGCAGCCAAAGAAATTAAAGAGCTGATCACCGATTCTGTCAGCAAAACCACAGAAGGTACTAAGCAAGTAGAAAACGCCGGTGCCACCATGCAAGAGATTGTGACTTCGGTAAAACATGTGGCAGACATCATTGCCGAGATATCAGCGGCTTCACAAGAGCAAAGCGTGGGTATTTCACAAGTCAATGACGCCATTATTCGTATGGATGACACTACACAGCAAAACACTGCATTGGTTGAACAAGCAGCAGCGGCAGCTGAATCCTTGATGGAGCAAGCAGACGAGCTAATGAATACCGTGAGCGTATTTAGTATTGAAGGCAGCTCTGCTTCATATCATCAATCATCAGCAAAATTAGCCAGTGTTGCCTATAGCAAACCGACCCAAGTGCACAAACCGGCCCAAACACATAAATCGGATCAGGTACAAGCCAAACCAGTTGCAGCACAGAGCTACGCGAAAACGGGTACGGATGATGATTGGGCAGAGTTTTAATTTAAGCAAAATCAAAAGAGTTTAATTAAGGAATAGATATGAAGCTAACTGTTGCGAAAAAAATGATGTTGCTAGTGCTGATCAGTATGTTGGGGTTGATTGGCTTGGCTACGGTAGGTCAATATCAACTGCATGCGGTATTTGATAAGACGAATTCTGTGAATCAAAATAGCTTACCAAGCATTTTGAAAATGGCAGATATTCGATATAAATTCAATGTGTTACGTGTGCGTGTGTCTAATCACACCATGCTGACGCAACCAGAAAAGATGCACGAAGTAGAAAATGCAATCAGTGCGCTGGAAACGGAATTAACCGAAAAACTTAAAGGCTATGAAGCGTTGGTTGTGGACGAAAAAGATAAGGCTCTACTTGCAGAAGATCGTGCCAGTATCGAACTCTACTTTGAGCGTATGAAGCCTATCCTAAATGCATCTAATTTGAATAAAAAAGACGTGGCACGTGAGTTGTACATTGCGATTCGTGCGCCGGCAGAAAAAGCCAATGAACATATTTCAAACCATATTGCGTACAACGTCGAGTTGGCAAAAGCGAGCGCTGTAGAAGCGGCTGCGGTAAAGAGTGCTTCTGCAACATTTACGTTAACGATTGCTGTGTTAGTGGTATTGGCAATATTGGGTTTGGGTTACTACATCACCCGCAGTTTATTACAACAGTTAGGTGGTGAACCGACAGATGTAGTGAACATTGCTAACCATATTGCACAAGGGGATTTGAATAGCCCAATCTCTATAAAAGCAGGTGATAGCGCGAGTTTGATGGCGTCTATGCAGCAAATGCAACTCACCTTGAAGAGCGTGATTGAAGCACAAAGCCATATGTCTGCAGAAAACAAGGCAGGCAATATCGATGAAGTCATCAATACCGCTAAATTCCAAGGCAGCTATAGAACCATGGCAGAAAACGTGAACAACATGGCGGCGAATCAGGCCGAAGTGATGCGTAAAGTGACTGCATGTATTGCTGAGTTCTCAAAAGGTAATTTTGATGCGCCACTTGAGAAATTCCCGGGCAAACGCGCCTTTATTAATGAAGGTGTAGAACTATTACGTACCAACATCAAAACCTTTATTGCCGATATGCAAGAGATGTCTCAACAGCATGATGCGGGCGATGTGGATGTCTATATTGATGCAGTGAAATATGCTGGTGCCTATGCCGAAATGGTGAATAGCGTGAACAGCATGGTGCATGCACACGTGCAAGAAAAAGATGAAATGATCCAAGTGATGAAAATGCTTGGTGACGGTAACTTTGCTGTAGAAATTCAGCAATATCCTGGCAAAAAAGCCGAGATCAATAAAAACCTAGATCGCCTGCAAGGCAAGCTCAAAGGCATCTTAGAGTCTGTGAAGTGGGTAACTGAAGAGCATGCCAAAGGCAATATCGATATGTCACTGCATGCACATATGTTTAAAGGTGGTTTCTCTGAAATTGCCGGTGCGGTGAACACGATTGTCGCTGGTCAGATCGATTTGACAGAAAAAGCATTGGCTTGCGTGAAACAATTTGGTGAGGGTAATTTTGATGCACCATTGGAAAAATTCCCAAGTAAAAAATCATTTGTGAACGAGGCGATTGAGCAAGTACGTGTGAATTTGAAAGCACTGAATGCCGATGCACAAATGCTGGCAGATGCTGCAAAAGAAGGCCGCATTAGCGTACGTGCTGATGTGACGCGTCACCAAGGCGATTTCCGCAAAATTGTAGAAGGCGTGAATGAAACGCTGGAAATGATTGTGGGCCCGATCATCACAGTGAAATCTGCTGCAGATGCGATTAACACGGCAGCAAAAGAGATTGCACAAGGCAACTCTGATTTAAGCCGCCGTACTGAAGAGCAAGCCAGCAGCTTGGAAAAAACTGCATCCAGCATGGATCAGTTAGCCGGCACGGTAAAACTCAATGCAGAGAACGCCAAACAAGCCAATCAACTGGCATTGGCATCCTCTAGTGTTGCAGTCAAAGGTGGTGAGGCTGTAGGCCAAGTGGTGGATACCATGAGCGCGATTAACGAGAGCGCACGCAAAATTGAAGACATTATCAGTGTGATTGACGGCATTGCTTTCCAAACCAATATCTTGGCGTTAAACGCTGCTGTTGAAGCAGCACGTGCCGGTGAGCAAGGCCGTGGTTTTGCTGTGGTAGCTGCTGAAGTGCGTAACTTGGCACAACGTTCCTCTACTGCAGCAAAAGAGATTAAAGAGCTGATTACAGACTCTGTGAACAAGACAACAGAGGGTACCAAACAAGTGGAAATGGCAGGGGAAACCATGCAGGAAATTGTGGCATCGGTGCGCCGCGTGTCTGACATCATTGCTGAGATCGCTGCCGCTTCTGGTGAACAAAGCGTGGGCATTGCCCAAGTCAATGATGCCATCATGAAGATGGATGATGTGACACAACAAAATACTGCCCTGGTTGAAGAAGCCGCTGCTGCTGCAGAGTCATTGATGGAGCAAGCAGATGAGCTAACACAAACAGTGAGTGTATTTAGTCTTGAAAGTGGTCAGCAACAACGTTATGAAACCGAGTATTTGAAGGTTAGCAATGGTTAAGCAGTCTTTTTCTAGAATTTGTTTAGCCTAGAAGTAGTAGTAAATAGTAACTGTAGTAGAAGTAAAACAAGTGCGACAGGGGTATGGGTTGCGAATTTTTGAATGTTGATATTAGGAGAAATAAAATGGCTGTAATTGATCGTGTATTAATTGGTGAAGGTTTAGTCATCGAAGAACGTCCAGATGGTTCAGGCCTAGATTTAAAAAATGTGGCGCACATTGACTTAGTCATGGGCCCACGCGGTAGCGCTGCAGAAGACGCATTTTGTCGTACGCTCACCGATCAAAAACAAGGAGTAAACGGTTTATTGGCGATTGCAGCGCCAAACATGATGGTAAAACCAAACACTGTGATGTTTAACAAAGTGACGATTAAAGATGGTCGTCAAGCTGTGCAAATGTTTGGCCCAGCACAACGCGGTGTAGCCATGGCAGTAATGGAGTGTGTTGAAGATGGCACTATTCCAATTGAAGAAGCGGATGACGTATATATCTGCGTAGGTGTGTTTATCGATCATAAAGCGGATATGGATGACCGTATTCAAGATTGGAACTACCGCGCAACAAAAATGGCAATCAAGAGTGCAATTGCACGTGAGCCAAAAGCTGCTGAAGTGTTGAAACATTACAAAGAAGCATTGCATCCATTTGCAGCTACTAAAAATCGCCGCGTAGAAGATCATGCTTATGCATTAGCGATTGAGCAAATGAAATCACGTAATCCATTGACACCAAAACCAACAGTAGTAGATGCAGCTGACAAAGCCTTAGATCAAATGAAACAACGTAAAGGTCTTGTAGCGCACGACTAATGATGGTGACATCAATAATCAGTAAGCAATCTTAGGCTTTTTAGCCTTTGATTGCGCACTGTGATGGATTGGCATTCAACATCTGGGGTGATGTTGAACAGATAGTTTTGATATGAAAGTATGCAATGTTAAAAGAAAAATACCAAGATGAACGGGAGTTTGAATTTACTGCGCAAGACTTTTCCAGAGTGCGTAAACTCATTTACCAGCACGCTGGCATTTCACTCTCAGATGCAAAAACAGACATGGTGTATAGCCGTATTGGCCGCAGACTGCGTGCCGTAGGCCACGATTCTTTTAAGCAATACTTAGATGAGTTAGAACAGCAACAAAATGCAGATGAGTGGGAAGCATTTACCAATGCGTTGACTACTAATCTGACTTCTTTTTTTAGAGAAGAACATCATTTCCCAATTTTGGCTGATCACTTAGTTAAACTGCAAAAGCCCATCCGTATTTGGTGCTCAGCAGCGTCCACAGGTGAGGAGCCGTATACCATTGCCATGACAGCATGCGAAGCGTTTGGCACACTCAAACCACCTGTAGAAATTTATGCGACAGATATTGATACCAACGTGCTGGCCACAGCCTCTAAAGGCGTGTATCCCTATGAGCGCGTGAGCAAACTTTCTGAGAAAAGACGCAGAGAATTTTTTCAAAAAGGCACAGGGCAAAACGAAGGCAGTGTGCGTGTGCGCAATGAATTAAGAAGTTTAATTACGTTTAGCCAGCTGAACCTGCTGGATGAACAATGGCCAATCAAAGAGCCATTCGACGCTATTTTTTGTAGGAATGTCATGATCTATTTTGATAAGCCTACACAAACCAAAATTTTGAGCCGCTTTGTGCCGCTCATGAAACCACAAACCTTATTATTTGCTGGCCACTCAGAGAACTTTTTATACGTCTCTAATGCGCTGCAACTGCTAGGTAAAACAGTGTATCAACTTAAAAATACCAATAGCACTAGCCGTATTGCCGCGCTAAAACATGAGGCAATGGTATGACCGTGATGCACGAAGAGGTTTCTACTACCTTGTATTACGACCGCACGTTTGATATCGATGCGGCCAAGATTTCACCAGGTGAATATTACTATACTGACAAAAGTATGTTGATTGTTACCGTGTTAGGGTCATGCGTATCGGCTTGTATTCGCGATACCGTGAGTGGCATTGGCGGGATGAATCACTTTATGTTGCCGGATAGTGCGAAAGCAGATCGGGACAGTCCAGTATCAGAGTCCATGCGTTATGGTACCTATGCGATGGAGGTGCTGATTAACCAGCTCCTACGTAATGGCGCGCGCAGAGAGAATCTGGAAGCCAAGATCTTTGGCGGTGGCAATGTGCTCAGAAGCTTTACTACCAATAACGTAGGCGACCGTAACGCCGCGTTTGTGAAACAGTATTTAAGAGATGAAGGTATCCGCGTTACAGGTGAAGACTTGTTGGATATCTACCCAAGAAAAGTGTACTTTTTCCCGAAAACCGGAAAAGTCTTAGTGAAAAAACTGAAACAATTGAACAACTACACCTTGGTGAAACGTGAAGAAGCTTACTCAAGCAAACTCAAAACCAATGATGTGGGCGGTGAAGTGGACTTGTTCTAACCCATTTCATGTGTATTGCAGCCAGTACCGTGTTGCTTGCAACTAGATGAAATAACTAGAGAGTATTGTATGAAAACCAAAGTCTTAGTGATTGATGATTCTGCGCTCATCCGTAGCTTGCTAACGGAGATGATTAACCAACAGAAAGATCTGGAAGTGGTCGGTGCCGCGCCAGATCCGTTGATTGCGCGCGAGATGATTAAGCAACTGAATCCAGATGTACTGACATTGGATGTCGAGATGCCGAAAATGGACGGGCTAGATTTTTTAGAAAAATTGATGCGATTAAGACCGATGCCAGTACTGATGGTATCCACGCTAACAGAGCGTGGCTCAGAAATTACACTGCGCGCATTAGAGCTGGGTGCCACAGACTTTGTGACCAAGCCGAAAACTGCAATTAGCGAAGGCATGCGTGAGTATTCCGAGATTATTGCCGATAAGATCCGCACAGCAGCAAAAGCCAAGGTAGCTTGCTTACAGCGTTCTGCCAAGCCAGCCGCGCAGGGTGAAACGCTAGGTATGCTGAAAAACCCGCTGATTAGTAGTGAAAAACTCATCATTATTGGCGCTTCTACAGGTGGTACAGAAGCGATTAAATCGTTTTTATTGCAAATGCCATCGGACTGTCCTGGCATTTTGATTACACAACACATGCCAGCTGGGTTCACCAAATCCTTTGCCAATCGTTTAGATTCGCTTTGCAAAATTTCGGTGACAGAAGCGGTAGATGGTGAACGCGTGTTACCAGGCCATGCCTATATTGCACCTGGTGATAAGCACTTATTGCTGGCCAGAAGTGGTGCAAACTACATCACCAAACTAAGTGATGCCGAGCCGGTGAATCGACACAAGCCATCTGTAGATGTGCTGTTTGATTCTGCTGCAAGCTACGCCGGTAAAAATGCGATTGGTGTGATTTTGACCGGGATGGGTAAAGATGGCGCCGCAGGTATGGCAAGAATGAAAGAAGCCGGCGCGTTTAACTATGCACAGAACGAAGAAAGCTGTGTGGTGTATGGTATGCCGAGAGAGGCAGTTGCGCATGGCGGCGTGGATGAAGTTGCACACTTAAATGCGCTGCCAAAATTAGTATTAGATTATTTAACCGAACACGGCACACGCGCTTTACGTGTGTAATGAGCAATGCCAAACATGGTATTAAATGACTGAATAAATAGGCTTTTATAGAGTTACTTTAGACTTAAGCTTTACAGATATTTGCCGATAATATAGTTAGGCGCTGATATGTGTGTAAGGTGCAAGCTTAAACAAGCATACGCAATCGATTTTAATGAATAAATGGTGACGGAGTAAGACATGGCAAATCCCAATATGAAATTTTTAGTGGTCGATGATTTTTCTACCATGCGTAGAATCGTCCGCAATTTACTCAAGGAACTTGGCTACAGCAATGTAGAGGAAGCTGAAGATGGCGCCATTGGCTTGAGTAAATTAAAAGGCGGTGATTTTGATTTTGTGGTGTCAGATTGGAATATGCCGAACATGGATGGATTGACCATGTTGCAGAGTATTCGCGCTGACCCAGAGCTCAAGCATTTGCCGGTGTTGATGGTGACGGCAGAAGCCAAGAAAGAGAACATTATTGCAGCCGCAGGTGCGGGTGCCAACGGCTATGTGGTAAAACCATTTACCGCAGCAACACTGGATGAAAAGCTATCTAAAATATTTGAGAAGCTTGAGAAGGCTGGAGCTTAATCATGAAGGCACAAACAATCAATAAGAACACGCCGCAGCCAGAGATCATGCCACATATTCCACCTCATGATGAAATGCTCAACCGTATCGGGCATGTTACCCGTGCGCTGCATGATAATTTGAGTGGTTTAGGTTTTGATAAGATGCTTGAGCAAGTAGCATCGGAAATCCCGGATGCGCGTGACCGTCTAAACTACGTTGCCCGCATGACGGAACAGGCTGCAGAGCGTGTATTGAATGCAACCGATGAAGCCACACCGCTGCAAACGGAGCTATCGACAGAGGCTGCTAAATTGACGCAGCAATGGCAGGCTATTTTGGATAAGCCGTCATTAAAGTCAGAATATAACGGTGTAGCCCAAGAGACTTTAGCGTTTTTAGCGTTAACCGAGAAAAACACGGCAGCCACCAAAGCCTTATTGATGGACATTATGATGGCGCAAGATTTCCAAGATTTGACTGGCCAAGTGATTAAGAAAATCACTTCGCTGGCGCAAGATCTGGAAAAACAATTGGTGCAAGTGCTAGTGGATTTCTCTCCGCCTGTGCACAAAAAAGAAGATGATTCATTGATGAATGGTCCGCAAATTGACCCAGTCAATACAGTAGATGTAGTGGCGAGCCAAGAGCAAGTGGATGATTTGCTAGATAGTCTAGGTTTCTAACGCAATTCTTATCGGTAGCCAACTCTCACCACAGGTGGGAGGCTGGCTAGTTCTTCATCAGAGTACAATCGGCCTTGCGTAATAAAGGCAAACCCACTGCCACAGTCCAATGAAAATGAGCCGCTGGAGCCGGGTTGTGCATCTAGTATAGTGTGCATATTTTCTGCAAACGTAAAGTGGCTATCCCCCATATAAAAAGTCGCCTTCTGTTCTGTACCCAGTACACCTAACACCACATCGGACGGGCTAGGGTGAAACTCATTTTTTGGCATGCATAATGGGCCGCTGCCCTCACAGCATCCGCCGGATTGTAAAAAAATAATTTCACCATGCTCTGCCACCAGTTTGTCGATTAATGCGACAGCAGGCAGGGTTGCGGATAGACGTTCAGCCATCATTTCATATCTCCAAACCAATCACCTATTTATTTTAAAGTAAAAAGGGGCGAGTAAGCCCGCCCCTTAATTGCACAATACCTATCGTTACCTAAGCCTATAATTATCTATCAATTAGAAGAAACCTAATTTGTTAGGGTTATAGCTGACCAGCAAGTTTTTGGTTTGTTGGTAATGGTCTAGCATCATTTTGTGGTTTTCACGGCCGATACCAGATTCTTTATAACCACCAAATGCAGCATGGGCAGGGTAAGCGTGGTAACAGTTTGTCCACACACGACCTGCTTTAATGCCACGACCCATGCGGTAAGCGGTAGTACCATTACGGCTCCATACACCAGCGCCTAAGCCAAAGATAGTGTCATTCGCAATCGCCAATGCATCCGCTTCGTCTTTAAATGTAGTGACTGCAAGCACTGGCCCAAAAATCTCTTCTTGGAATACGCGCATTTTGTTATGACCTTTCAGCAAGGTTGGTTGCACATAGTAGCCTTCTGCAAAATCACCACTCAGCACATTGCGGTTGCCACCAATCAACACTTCAGCACCTTCTTGTTTACCAATATCAATATAATTCATGATTTTGTTTAACTGGTCTTGCGAAGCTTGTGCGCCTAGCATGGTGTTGGCATCAAGCGGGTTGCCTTGTTTAATGGCTTTTACGCGCTCTAATACACGGGCGATAAACTTGTCGTAGATAGATTCTTGAATAATGGCACGTGATGGGCAAGTGCAGACCTCGCCTTGGTTAAATGCAAACAACACCAAGCCTTCAATTGCTTTATCAAAGAACGCATCATCTTCATCCATAATGTCTGCAAAGAAGATATTAGGAGATTTACCGCCTAATTCTAATGTAGCTGGGATCAAGTTATTGGCGGCTGCCGTTGCAATGGCGCGGCCAGTAGCGGTGGAGCCAGTGAAGCCAATTTTAGCAATACGTTTGCTGTTGGCAAGTGGTGCACCCACTTCACGGCCATAGCCATTCACGATATTGATTACGCCAGGTGGCAGTAAATCGGCAATGGTTTCCATCATAATGAGAATGGAAATCGGTGTGAATTCGGCAGGTTTTAATACCACACAGTTACCGGCAGCCAATGCTGGCGCTAGTTTCCAAGCAGCCATCAAAATTGGGAAGTTCCAAGGGATAATCTGACCCACTACACCTAGTGGCTCATGGTAATGATAGGCCACAGTATCATGGTCAATCTCACTGATGCCGCCTTCCTGCGCGCGAATCGCACCGGCAAAATAGCGGAAATGGTCTACCGTCAGTGGGATATCCGCATTCATGGTTTCACGAATCGGTTTGCCGTTATCAATGGTATCGGCCGTGGCAATGAGGGCTAAGTTGGCTTCAATGCGGTCTGCAATCTTCAATAGAATATTGGCACGTTCCGTAGTTGAAGTCTTACCCCATTTCTCGGCAGCTGCATGCGCAGCATCCAATGCTAACTCAACATCCTCTGCACTTGAGCGTGCAGCTTTGGTGTAAGTTTTGCCGGTAATCGGTGAAATGACATCAAAATACTCACCTTTAATAGGTGCAACCCATTTGCCCCCAATGAAATTATCGTATTTGCTTTTGTAAGGAATGGTTACACCCAAGCCTTTTAAAATATCCAAACTCATGCTAACTCCTATAGTTTTTTTATCAATTATCTAACGAAACTGCCACGCACCCCATATGATTGAAAGCAAATTTCAATCGCCTGCTAATTGCTTCAAAACCCTTGTAGATAAAGGAGTTTGATAGCGAATTATCCTTCAACATTAAACCTTACTAATTGGTAAATCAAGTACTTTGTGCATTAATCAATTAAATATTTATAAGACATAAATTAGCACACCCATACAGGTGTATAGCAACATTTTTGCACCTAGGTTATAGTGGCAATCACATCTATATAATCCCCTATTAGGCATCCCCATTCCGCCAGTATGATCGCGCTCTTACAACGATTTTTGCCCAAGTTGCGTGGCGTGATTAAACGCTCTGCGCAGCAAAACATCATCACGCAAGATGATGAGCTGCTCGGTAAAACCATTCTGTCTATGCTCGTGCTGGCAGAGAGCGCAGTCAGTATTTTTTGGATATTTACTATCTCTGGTTTGGGTGAAGGTTACGCCTTAATGGCCGTAACACCTTACGTCTATCTCATTTTTTCCTATGTCAGCTTGTTTGTGTTTTATCGCACCCAACGCTATCACTACTTTATTTTTACGCAACTCATCATGCTACTGGTGATGCCTTTCTTTCTGCAGTGGACCATTGGTGGGTATCAAGCAGCCGGCGGTGTCGCTATCTGGGGTATTCTTTCTCCGATTGGCGCTTTAATGATTTTAGGGACCCGTAAATCTACCCCTTGGTTCATATTGTTTGTGTTGTTGGCAATGTTCTCATGGATATTTAACGATCTGTTTGTGGGTAATTTGATGCCGATGCCTGCTAATGTGAAAGATACTTTCTTCTTGATGAACATTATTGGTACGGCATGTATTCTGTATGCCGCCATGCGTTATTTTCAATCACAAAAAGAGCGCACTTTGCAGGCATTGGCATTGGAGCAAGCACGCTCGGAAAAGCTGTTGCTTAATATTTTGCCAACCTCTATCGCGCAGCGCCTTAAAAATCAGGATCAACGCATTGCTGATAGCCATCCTTCCGTCACTATTTTGTTTGCTGATATTGTCGGATTCACCGAATTAAGCGCCACCATGACGCCGTTTGATTTGGTGAACCTGTTGAGTGGTATTTTCTCGATGTTTGATTACTTGGCAGAAGGGCACCAGTTAGAAAAAATTAAAACCATTGGTGATGGGTACTTGGTGGTGGGTGGCGCACCTGTCTACCTAGAAAACCATGCGAACACTGTGGCTGCTTTGGCCTGTGAAATGCGTGGTGCGTTGGCTGAGTTTAACCATAAAACAGGCCATCATTTACGGATGCGTATTGGGATTAGCAGCGGAGCAGTGGTGGCTGGCGTCATTGGTACCAGCAAATTTGCTTATGATATCTGGGGCGATGCGGTGAACATGGCCAGCCGCATGGAACAAACTGGATTGGTGGATGAAATACAAGTATCAGAATCAACCTATGCCTTATTGAAAGACGACTATACGTTTGAGACTCGGTACGATGTACAGGTAAAGGGCAAAGGGCTGGTTAACACCTATTTGCTTAAAAATAAACGCTAAACTCGTTACAAGTATTTGGAGCGGAAACACAGATACTATATAATCCGCATCCTGTTCGGAGAGGTGGATGAGCGGTTTAAGTCACCACCCTGGAAAGGTGGCACAGGGGCAACTCTGTCGAGGGTTCGAATCCCTCCCTCTCCGCCAAAAGTTAGTTTCATATCATAGCATGCGGAATTAAAAATCTTATATTAATCAGTGGTTTTATGGATTTTTTCTATCACATTGCATCAGGCAATATCTTGTAATCTTAACAATTATTAGGGTAATATTGGGGGTAACTGTAGTTGTCCCGTTTGGAGTTACCCCAATATGGCTTTAACAGATACCGCAATACGTACAGCAAAGCCCAAAGATAAGGCTTATAAGCTTTATGACGAGGGTGGTTTGTATCTGCAGATTACCGTAACAGGCGGTAAATGGTGGCGATTCAAATATCGTTTTGATGGTAAAGAAAAATTACTATCGTTAGGAACTTATCCTGATGTACCTCTAGTAAATGCCAGGCGTAAACGTGATGATGCCAGAGTCCTATTGGCGAGCGACCCTCCACAAGATCCCAGTGTAAAAAGACAGCAAGTTAAATCTGAAAAGCGCATCAGCCAAACCAATACCTTCGAAGTATGGGCTAAGAAATGGTGGCAGCATTGGCATTCATGTCAAACTCCTCGTCATGCAGAGTATGTAAGAAGACGTTTGGAAGCGGATATCTATCCCAGTTTAGGTAAACTACCTGTCGCAGATATTGAAGCACACCAAATAGTTTATGCCGTCAAAGCCATCGCTGAGCGTGGTGCGTTAGATATTGCTAAGCGTGCACATCAAACCATAGGCCAGGTATTCAGATACGCTATAGCGCACAATGGGGATAGCAAGGTAAAGCGTAATCCAGCCACTGATGTTAAACCTAGCGACATCATTCAAAGCAAACCCAAAGAAAACTATGCAAGAGTTGATCTTAAAGAGCTACCTAAGCTTCTGAGGGCTCTTGAGGCGAGTAAGTCACAACCTCTCACCAGACTGGCGGTCAAGTTAATGGCACTCACCTTTGTTAGAACTACTGAGTTGATAGAAGCTGAGTGGAACGAGATTGACTGGGAAGAACAACAATGGCGCATTCCAGCTGAGCGCATGAAAATGAAAACACCCCACATAGTGCCTTTATCCAGGCAATCCATACGAACCTTAGAATCCATTAAAGCAATATCGGGGCATTGTGAACTGGTCTTCCCTAATCAAAACGATCACAGCAAACCGATGAGTAACAATACAATCCTAAAAGCGCTTGAGATTGCTGGGTACAAACATAAAATGACTGGGCATGGTTTTAGGGGTGTAGCTTCCACAGCTTTGCATGAACAGGGCTTTGAACACCTTCACATAGAACTACAGCTAGCCCATCAAGAGCGTAATCAGGTTAGTGCAGCTTATAACCATGCCCTTTACCTCAAACAACGAAGTTTAATGATGCAGCACTGGGCTGATTATCTAGATGCAATTCGGTCTACTTGATCTAATTACAAACAATTTGTATTTGTTTCTATAGAGCTTCTTATAGGAGAGTCGAATGGCTAATCAAGCAATTATTGACTGGTTCTTGAAAAAGAAAAAATCCGGTGGAGAAATTACTCCTGAAGTAATTGAATTGCTGACAACGGGACTCGAGCCAAGAAGCAGAGGCCGACAAAAGTATAAAAGGATTCATTTGATGTATTTTGCATTGAATTATTCGTGCAGTGCGGAGCTAATCGCAGAGTACTTTTATAAGGGAGTTGGTTCAGTTCGGAGTCTAATCACCAGAGCGAAAAAAGAAGGATGGGAAGTTATTGATATAAGAAATGCTACGGATAAAAACGGAAAGAAACTGAGTTATAAAAATGGTCGTTTTGAGAAAGGGGAGACGAGAGAGGTATGGATAGATAATGGTGAGATATTACATTATGTCTATTTTAAACTTGATTTTTCTGGAAGACTTTTGGTGGATATGCGTACACAGAAATTTGCATAAGTCAATACCATTAAATACTAGATTTAATGGCTTAGACGGGGATTGGTATTAAAACTAAATTCACCTTTTCGCAATGGCAGGGGCTGATGCGAGCAAACTTGAGAAAGGGTGAGTATTCATGAATAAGAAAGAAACAATAAGTCCTAGTTTGAGGGACTTTGATCAGTACCCCAATTGTGCATATGTTCGACTACCTGTAGTGAAAGCTTTACTTGGTGTCAGTAGTGCAACAGTCTGGCGATTGGTGAAGTCGAATCGGATCAAAACCTATAAATTAACGACCAGAACAACCACTTTTAATGTGGGTGAAATTAGAGCACTAATTTCACCAGAGAAGGAGGTTAATTATGGGAAGTAGTCACTCAAAACAAACAAAGGCTCTTGGTTTAAAAGATAAAATGTCAGGTCCACGCATATGGCTACCCTTAGACGTACTTTTTGGAAAGGCTTATGCATCTCTCTCAATAACTGCGAAGGCACTGTTAATTGATTTAGCAGCGCAGATTAGAAGTAGATATGGTGAAATTACCAATAATGGTGATTTGACCACTGCGTTGAGAGTTTTATCAAAACGAGGGTGGAGAAGTGACAAGACTATCCGTAAGGCTGCCAAGGAATTAGAAGGAGCTTTGTTGATAGTTAAAACTAGGCAAGGCCATTTACCTAACAAAGCAAATCTTTACGCAGTTACTTGGTTAGCTTTAAACGAAAGTCCCAAGTTTGACTTCACTAAAATAGGGTTCCCTTATAAAGGCTATTTAAAATTTGAAAGTTAAGTTGGAAAAAACTTTAATGGGTAATATCTACTGTTGATTGAAAGGGATAGAGGTGAATATTACCCAACACTTTTTTTATTTTATTAAAACTAAGATAAAAGATACTGTTGTTAAAAGATTTTGCGATGTCGAATTCCAGTAAAAAATACGAACCTTCTATTAATACCATACCAGCCATAAATTATGGTGATAGAACTCATGTAGTTTTTATGGGGGGCGGGTAAAATCTCTACAGTTTTAAAAAGCTAGACCGTCTTCTCCATCCAATTTTGCGCGGAGGTAATTTTTTAAAGAGGGGGGGGGTGAAACTTCTCTTAATATTTTTGACAATAACTTTGTCCCCATCTCGTAAATCCCCTTAACGGACATTTTATAAGACTTCAACTGAGTACGTTGAAGTTTTGGAGTTTACCAAGTGTAATTTAGTAAGTGACTGCTGATGCGGGTGATAACCAGAGATAGGTTTCTAGGTTAAGTTAACTTTCATACAAAGCCCCAATTTTTCAGCACCATTTTGTGTATTAGCGTTTTTTAACAAGCACTTTTTCTACCCAACCGTCACCTTTATTGGCAGTAGCGACAGAGTAGAAGCCATTGGCTTGAGTGCCAGTGTAAATCATTTCATCACTTTTTGTTAAGGTGCCCATACTGCCTGCTTTTTTAGAGGGTTCTTTGAATAATTTGATGTTGGCCAGTTTGCCAATCAAAATATCCCCTTCGTTCACACCCGTTTGTACAGTAGCATTTTCATTGACTGGCACGCTCTGAGGCGATGCGGTAGCTGTACCGCCAGTTAGATTAGCTAGCTCTTTGCCAGTTTGCGCTGTTTCTGAAATCGCGCCTCTTAGCTGCCGAAGATCTGATGCCAAATCGGCATAGCTGAGTGTATTCATTGATAACAATATCATTCCACAAGCAATCGCACGCATCATCTAGCTCCTTAAATGATTAACACTTGCCAGCTGCTTTAAGTAAAGCATTGCATGCCTTACCTTTACTATTGCCACTAGAGCTGCCAGACGATCCGCCTATTTCACTACACACTGCATCAGAGGCGTCTGAATTGGGCGTTACTATCGAAGTGAATCCTGCAGCGACATAACAGTTAAATTTTCTGCCCGATTTAGTGGTTACCAAATAATAAACTTCTGAACTTTTATTAGGCTCTTGCCGATTTGTAATAGTGAATTCACTTTTATCTAAGCCAAGCGTAAATGCAGTTCTCTGAGTTAACACGTCGTCAGAAAGTTGGTTGGTTTTCACCAACGCGCACCCAGCCAACGCCAAAGTAACTACACCAATAATGAGTTTCGTTTGCTTCATTTTATATTCCTATACAGTGTCTAAAGTTTCATCTCGTCTAAGCCGAGAAAATCTAGAGGGAATTATCAGAACATATGGCGTATCGCACAACCCTACCAAAGTAGGGTGCCCAGTGTGTTGGGCAATTTGCTATGATGGTGACGAATATTTTGTTCGCTATTCGAGGTAAGGTGTGACCACACAACAGACTGCGCTTGTGATTGATGACCATCCTTTGGTGGCGCGTGGGATTGCTGATTTTCTGCAATCGCATTGCGCATTTAGCCTGGTGACTGCAGTAAACGATGTGGAAGACCTTTGGAGGCATCTTGCCACAAGTGTCTTGCCATCTCTTATTGTGGTAGATTTTTGGTTGCCAGGTGGCGCCTCATTAATACTGTTGAGCGAGCTTAAGACAAAATACCCAAACACTTCCCTATTAGTGATTAGCGCTGACGATAATGTTGCAGTGGAAAATAAAGTACATGCAGCAGGGGTGCAGGGGTTTCTTCACAAACAAGAAGCCCCTGAAGTTTTCGTGCATGCAGTTAACACCATTATGAACGGTGATACTTGGTTTAATAGCGCAGAGCAGCGAGTTCTAAACACCTATCAGCCCAATGAGTTACCTGTGACCGCACAAGAGCTTGGTTTAACGGCAAGGCAAGGGCAAATTTTATCCATGGTGATGAATGGCTTGCCCAATAAGCGCATTGCAAAGGCATTAAACCTGACTGAACAAACAGTCAAAGAGCACGTTACCGGTATTTTAAATAGATTAGGTGTCAATAATCGAATGGAAGCGATGACTAAGCTGCGTGGCAGAAGATTGGAATAAGGTGAGTCAAAACAATAGTTTAAAGTTCGACCAGCTTACTGAAGATGGTCAAATGCGATTGATTGATTTAGGATTTCACTCCTTAGTCTTCGGTATAAGCTCCATCCCTTTTTGCGCTGTTGCGTTGACAATCTGGGCGTATACATTAAAGGTGGATACTCTTGGATTGATTGTCTGGGGTTCTTTCTACATGTTTGCTGCAATTGGTATTCGTTTATTTCGAAAAACCTACCAAATTAACCGTAAACAAAACAATCACACGCTAACACCTTCAAAATGGCTGGCCGCAATTAATGGCGTAACGTTCACACACGGCATTGGCTTAACACTACCTTTTTTTATTTTTATGGGAAAAGTACCCTTTGAGTTTAATTTACTGTACTTGGTGACTGTGGCAGCCATTATTGCAGCTTTTGCTACCCATCTCACTCCTATTCTCACCGCGTTTTTCTACCTCTTTATTCCTTGCTGGAGCATTTGTATTTTTTTGATGCCGTGGATATTTCCATCTCATTGGCCGATTTTGATTTTTCTCGGCATTATTTACGCTATTTCGATGTATAGGCATGCGCTATTGGGGCATCAGTTTTTTCTTAAGCAAATTACTTTAGAAGATGAAGGCGCGAAACTGGCAGAAAATTATCGCATTGCAAAAATTGCAGCCGAAAACGCATTGCAAGCTAAAAACCAGTTTCTCACCACGGCCAGCCACGATTTACGCCAGCCGGTGCACGCCATGGGCTTTTTGATTGAATCAATTGCAAGGCGTAATCAAGACAAATTGATTGAGCCTGCACTCAAAGATTTAAAGCAGAGTGTGCGTTCGGTAACGCAAATGTTTAACGCATTGCTTGATTTATCTAAAATAGAGCTCGGGCAGGTGAAGCTAAGTGCAGGCAACGTTTATTTGGATGGTCTCATTCAAGAAATCGCCACACTCTTTAATGAAGAAGCACATGCTAAAAATCTAGATATTCGTACTCGCCACAGCGGTGGCAATGCAATGGTGAATGTAGATGGAACGTTGCTACACCAGTCTGTCATGAATTTAATGCACAATGCTTTGCGCTATACCAAACAAGGTGGCGTGTTAATGGCTGTGCGCAAACGTGGCGTTGATTGGCAGATTGACGTGTGGGATACAGGTGTCGGTGTCGCTTCAGAAGATAGCAGCCATATTTTTTCACCGTTTTATCGTAACAAACATGCTTGGCGTATCGATAGTGCAGGCCACGGCTTGGGCTTAGCAGTGGTGGCGCGCTGCTGTGAAATGATGGGCTGTCAGTATGGGTTTAGGTCTCGCTTAAATCGAGGCTCTCATTTTTGGTTACGCTTACCCGCAATGACAGGTAGTTTGCAATCAGTAAGGATTATGAGTGAAACTACATCGCCCGCGTTTAAATCTGACAATTCAAAACTATCGGGTACGTGCTTAATTGTCGATGATGACCCTCAGGTCATCACCGCTTGGGAATCGCTGCTTAACACTTGGGGCGTTAGTGTGCGATGTGTTGAGTCTGGCAAACAGGCTTTAGAGGTTATAGACGCAGGCTTTACGCCTAACGCCATTTTGTGTGATCAGCGCTTGCGCGCTGGAGAAAGCGGGTTTGACGTATTACGCAACTTATTAGAGCGTTGCCCCGAGGCATCTGGCGCAATGGTGAGCGGGGAGTTTAACTCGCCAGAATTGATAGAGGCAGAAAACGAGGGTTACCTTGTGTTACATAAACCACTAGAACCCGAGGTGCTTTTTACATTGCTTTCACGCTGGCTTGTAAAATCGGAAAGCTGAAATTTAAAAACCTAATGGCAGTTTTGTCCCCATAACCACCATAAAATCCCCTTAGCTGACCTTAGAGTGTTAAGGCTCAACTTGCTCAGTTGGCTCTCAGAAGAATCCAGAAATGCAAACGGAAGCCAAAGCTTCTGTCCGAAAAAGCGCATACACCATCTTGATTAAGCTATAGTTAAAAGCTGTGTTCTTTTTCTTTGCGGATTAACATCAAGTTGCGAATATACACAAATGTGCCTGGCAATTGCCCAAGAATAATCACGGGCTCCACTTTATGAATACCGTAAGCTAAAACGATTAGTCCACCCGCAAGACTTAGGTACCAAAAACTCACCGGTATAACACTTTTCTGATGCCGCTCACTGTGTATCCACTGAACGACAAAACGCATCATGAACATAGACTGACCCAATAAGCCAACTACTAGCCAAATCAACTCTATGTTGTCCATTCCACCAAAGTAGTGTTGCCATTGCGATATCAGATGTGCAAGGTAGTATCCTAAGCCTTGGTTCATGTTAACTCCTCGGAGATTACTGGGCGCTTAGATCGTTTAATGAGCCAGAGCATACCTAATAAATCAACGATGCCGACAAGCAGTCTATCGATGGTGCCGTACTTGGATTGTCCATGCTCTCTGTCGCGATGACTGACAGGTACCGAGACAACACGCCCACCACGCCGCTGAACCAGCGCAGGTAAGAAGCGATGCATGTGGTCAAAGTAAGGTAAATCGAGAAAAACCTCGCGCCTGATTAATTTAAGGCCACAACCTGTGTCCGGCGTGGAATCTCTCAATAGTTTAGAGCGTACAGTATTGGCTATCACCGAAGATATACGTTTTATCCAAGTATCACGTCTTGAATGACGACGATTGCCTCCAATCAGATCCACTCCATTGTCAATTGCAGCAATCAATTTTTTAATGTCTGCTGGGTCATTTTGACCATCGCCATCCAGCGTTGCCACCCAGTCACCTCTAGCAGCTTGAATGCCTGTACGTACGGCAGTGCTTTGGCCGCAGCTATGCGCATGCGTAATCACTCTGAGTTTTGTGTGGCGGGCTTTCGCTTCAGCTAAGCGTTTTTTTGTATCGTCTTTACTACCATCATTCACATAGACGATTTCAAACGCCACGAAATCAGAAAGCGCATCTTCTATTTCTTGAATTAAGGGCGCTATGTTTTCCGCCTCGTTGTGAACTGGGACTACTACGCTAAGTAAATGTATGAGATTAGTCATTTTATGATGAGGAGTGATTAAGTTTAAGAGTTCGCAATTTTTAGTGGGTATACTGCCATTATTTATTAATTCATTGACGGTAATACTACAGCGCTTTGGCAAGCTGCACCGAATCCTAATATTGCCAAAGCTCCTTTTCTACTTAGGTACGGCTTAAACTCTTTTATAGTACATTGCGCTACGGCTTTTAGTCTTAGAATACCTGAATCCTCTACCAGCAGTATGGCATCCATTGTTGTTAATGATGCTAATTTAGTATCGTCAATAATAGGGATGTTGCGATTGGCATAGTAAATCAGACGCTCGTCTAAATGTTTATATCCGAACATTGGTATATGGCTTGCCTCTTCTGCAAACCAGCTTTTTATGAGCGGTAATGTCTCGTAACGGTAGTGGAAGACTTTAGCCTCGGCCACTCCATAAAATATGGCATAGCCGATAGGCATTAACATGGATAGAACCAGTATCAAATTTTTTAGTTGATTGCCTGCTTTCAGGAATATCTCACTTAGTTTGTGACCTAGCAAGATGGAGAATATTGGGTAAACTGGTAAGAGATATTTTGCATGTTTATCACTAAAAGCCGTGTAAATTAAGAATGGTACAAGTAACGCAACAATTAAAGAAATCGTAACATCACGTTGCTTCCACGCTCTCCATGTCGTGAGTGGGCTGATGCATATTAGAAAAAATGCAGGAAAAAAATCTGCAGCCAACCATAAAATATAGTTGTAAACTGGCTCACCAGAATTGCCATATATTTTGGTCACCATGTCTTTCTGAACAGTGGATTGCCATATATCGAAATCCATTTTCCAAGTGACAGCCAAGTACCATGATGCGCCTACCGCGAGAAAAATTAACCATCCCAAGGGATATCGGAGTACTTGCCATTGGCGCGGTTTACGTTGATAAAGTGCATCGACCAACAGCGGCAAAGTAACGAATAGCAGCGCTATTGGACCTTTGGTGAGTACTGCCAACCCTAACAAAAAATAGCTCAATAGTAGCCATTTCCTGCCGACTTCTTCATATGTATATTTGAATGCGCAAATCAGCGCACTAAAGCATAGAAAAGTTAATAGCATCTCTATGCCAGCCTGGCGTCCGAGCATAGCAAAGCCAGCATTCGCAATGATTATCTGCAATGCAAACAACGCTGACCAAGCGCCAAAATGACGTCGCGTATAACTATAGACTAACCATGCAGTTGCAAAGGCAGACAAGGCAGATGGGATACGCGCAGTCCATTCGTTGACCACGTCGAATAGAAGAGAAGTTGTGGCAGATAACCAATAGAGCAGGGGTGGTTTGGTGATATAAAGCTCACCATTCAATTTGGGCAATAGCCAATCACCCTCTTTGATCATATTGGCGGCAGGGATTGCTCTGCGAGCTTCATTAAATGACAGAAAGGGTATGTTGCCTAATCCCCAAAAAAACACAGCTATACCAAGCAGCGCTGTTGCTATCAGCAGTACACGATATAGATTGGCGTGATTTGGTGGCATTAATTAACCGCTTTGAGGCAATCAGACTTCAAGCGATCACATGCTCTTGATAGCACATGTGATGAAACATTTTTCGCACTCTTATTATAAAAGTTGATATTAAGTGTAGTGGGATTGATTTTTAGGCTGACAAAACCATACGCTTCGTTAAAAAAACGCAAGTCATCCGAATGTATTTTTTGTGCGTATAGACTCTTGCCCCCGGCCCCGTTAATGACATATGTCGGTTCATTATCTTTGACTATCAACTGCTGGTTATGATCATGACCTGACAGATAAATGTCTACCTTAGCTTCTTGCAAAACTGGTAGAAGTGTTTTTATCAAATTGGCCTTATCTTCAAGGTGTTTACCACAAGTGCGAATAGTATGATGTCCAGCCACTATTTTCCAGATGGGCTGTACAGGATTGTTGATGAATTGCTCGCGTACATAATTTGCTTGGATTGCCATTTCATTGGCTGATGCATTTGTGTCTATAAAAACGATACGAAGTAGCGGGCGTCCATTAATATTCCCAAAGTCACTATGAAAGTAGTGTGCAGGCATGCGCCAACGATTTGAGCCCAGTGCTTTTTTTGAATATTCAATCTCTGGGTGTGTAGCTTCGCTAAAGGATAAATCTTTATCATGATTGCCTAATATTGCGTAAAAGGGAACAGCACTTAGATAGGCGCCAGAATAGACCTCTTCAAACATCGTATTCCATTCATCGCTGCTTTCAGTCAATTTTTTGTCGATATAAAAATTGTCACCTAGTAGTACCACAAAATCTAGATTTTTATTCTTTCTTGCCACTTTTTCCATTGCGTCAGCAACGGCTCTTTGCTCTAAGCTGCCAGAGCCTTGATCACCTAATGCGAAAAAATTGATTTCTTGTGCATTGTCAGGATTAGATGGAATGCGGTAGATGTTTGGATGAAAATACCTGTGTAGGCCAATAGCGCCGATAGACAACACAACCAAGAGTATTGATATTACCCATCGTTTGCTTAGCAAAGCAGAAAGCCGATTAAATAGCTGTTTCATGTGTGTAATAAAGTCTTATTAGTTATTATGAATAAACGCCTTCGGCATGGTTGCGATACCACTGAACCCATTGCTTGAGACCTGTTTGCAAGCTGGTGCTAGGTGCGTACCCAACATCACGTTGAAGATCATCGACATCTGCATAGGTGGCTAGGACATCGCCAGCTTGCATAGGCATGAAATTTTTTACGGCAGTGACTCCTAGCTCTTTTTCTAAGGTTTCAATAAAGAGCATCAAGTCTTCCGGTTGATGATTGCCAATATTGTAGATTCTGTAAGGTGCAGAACTTGTGGCCGGGTCTGGTGAGTCGGTAAGATAATTGGGATTGGGCTCTGCAATTCGATCCAATACTTTGACAGTACCCTCAGCAATATCATCAATATAGGTAAAGTCGCGCTGCATTTTGCCATGATTGAATATATTGATAGGTTTCCCATAAAGTATGGCTGAAGTGAATAGCCAAGGTGACATGTCCGGTCTCCCCCAAGGCCCATATACAGTAAAGTAACGCAGGCCGGTGGTAGGTATGCCATATAAATGGCTGTAAGCATGCGCCATCAATTCATTCGATTTTTTTGTGGCTGCGTATAAGCTCAATGGATGATCTACATTGTCATGCACTGAGAATGGCATATGGCTATTGCTACCATATACGCTAGATGAGCTGGCATATACCAAATGTTCTGTTTGGTGTTGTCGGCAAGATTCAAGGATATTAGAAAAACCGACTAAATTAGATTGAATATAAGCGGAAGGATTTGTTAACGAATATCTAACACCCGCTTGCGCTGCCAGATGGATGACACGTTGAAATTGCTCACGATTGAAGAGTTGCTGTAGCGCCTTGGCATCCACAACATCTAATGCAATAAATTTAAAATTTGCAAAGCCACGTAACTGAGCAAGCCTGTCGTTTTTGAGCTGCGGTGTATAGTAATCATTCAGATTATCTACACCTACCACCTCATCACCACGCTCCAGCAGAATGCGTGCGACATGCATACCGATAAAGCCAGCTGCACCTGTTAGCAGAATCTTCAACTAATCACTCCCAAATAAATCGCGCGTATATACTTTGTGCGATACATCGCTTAACTCTTGTAACATACGATTGCTGACAATAACATCTGATAGCTGCTTAAATTGTGTCAAATCTTTGAAAACTTTTGAGTGGAAAAAATCGTCTGCTTCTAGCACGGGTTCATACACAATTACTTCAATCCCTTTTGCTTTGATGCGCTTCATAATGCCTTGTATGCTAGATGACCTGAAGTTATCCGAGCCGGCTTTCATAATGAGACGATAAATACCAACTACTTTGGGTTTTAAATCGATAATTTCCTGTGCAATAAAGTCTTTGCGGGTGGAGTTGGCTTCTACAATGGCTCTAATTAAGTTCTGAGGTACTTTTTTGTAATTCGCCAGTAACTGCTTAGTATCTTTTGGCAAGCAATATCCACCGTAACCAAATGATGGATTGTTATAGTGGTTGCCGATACGCGAATCCAGACAGACGCCATTGATAATCTCTCGCGTATTTAATCCGTGAATCAGGGCATAAGTGTCTAGTTCATTAAAAAATGCGACCCGCATCGCGAGATAAGTGTTTGAAAACAGCTTGATTGCTTCTGCTTCAGTATTATGTGTGAATAGGAGATCGACCTTTGGCTTTAATGCGGCCTCCATAAGCAGCTCTGCAAATAGTTTAGCCCGCTTGCTCACCTCACCTACAACAATCCGTGATGGGTATAGATTGTCATACAAAGCCTTACCTTCTCGCAGAAACTCTGGTGAGAAAAATATATTCTCATTATTGAATTCCGTTTTTACTCTCTCGGTATAACCAACCGGCACAGTCGACTTAATCACAATCACGGCTTTTGGGTTGATTAAAGCTACATCGCTGATCACACTCTCTACAGACTCGGTGTTAAATCTGTTGGTGTTAGGGTCATAGTCAGTTGGGGTGGCTATCACGACAAAGTCTGCATCTTGATAAGCAGTGTGTTTGTCTGTCGTTGCCTTAAATTGTAGGGGTTTATTGCTTAAATAATCTTGAATCTCAGCATCCATAATAGGAGATTGCTGGTTGTTAAGCATATCCACACGGTTTTGAACGATATCAAGCGCAATCACTTGGTGACGCTGCGCAATAAGCACAGCCAGCGACAAGCCTACGTAACCTGTTCCAACGACCGCAACTCTCACAATATAGCCCCCATTTTTATTTTACTTCTTGGAAATGACCATGATGCCAGTGACAATCAGCATTGCACCTATGACTATTCTTAGCGTGATGATTTCTTTAAACAGCCACCAAGCTAGTAGTACGGATACCACCACACTGCCTTTATCAATGAGTGCTACTGTGGCTACATCCCCCATTTTGAGTGCCTTGTAATAAAAAATCCAAGAGCCTGCAGTAGTAGCAGCAGATAAAGACAGCCATAAATAATTAGCTTGTTGCAGTGACTTTACTTCATTGGGGGCAATGGTCATTAAGCCAAATACAATGATAAAAACACAGACAAACAGGGTTCTTAGTGTGAGGCCTAATTCCGCAGATATGCCAACTAAGCCTTGCTTTGCGATGACAGCAGTAAAGCCAGCAAATAACATCGAGATAAATGCATAGATGATCCAGCGTTCCATATTTATCTAGTCCACATTTTTATCCAAAGTATCATCAGATAGCGCATAAGATTTCAACATCTTATTTTTTGCGAAGATGGCATTTTTGCCTGCACACATATCGGACTCAAGCTCATAAGCTATGAGTAGTGTGCAGAATAAGTCATCATGGCTAATTGCAGTATCTTTATAAGGTTTAATGTCGCTCAAGTTATAGTCGAAATATTTACCTGTCCAGGCAATGACGGGTACATGGGTTTGTTCTTTGGGGGCAATCATATAGGGTGCGGCATGCAGGTAAATACCATGCTCGCCTAAGGATTCACCGTGATCAGCCACATACAACATTGCAACCTCATACTTCTCATCATATTTTTTTAGGAAATTGATTACTTCTGACAAGAAGTAGTCGGTATACAAGATTGCGTTGTCGTAAGCGTTATCCACTTCTTCTTGGGTGCAATCTCTTAGCTCTCCAGTCTGACAAGCTGGTTTAAAACGTTCAAATTCCTTGGGATAACGGCGATAATACTCTGGTCCATGATTGCCCATTTGATGTAGAACAATCATCATGTCTTTGTCTTTATTTTTGGCGATATATTCGTCCAAGCCACTTAACATGCCTACATCCCTACATTCGCCTTTGCAAATTGGGTTTAGCGTAGGTGTTTTAAAGTCTTCGTATTTAATGCGCGTCGCCACCCCTTTGGAATCAGAGTTGTTGTCGCGCCATAAAACTTCAATACCGTGTTTTGCAAGTACGTCTAGTGCGTTTTCTTGATCAAGCGCTTTTTCTTTATCGTACTTTGCTCGACCCAATGATGAAAACATACAAGGCACCGAGACGCCTGTAGATGTACCACAAGACGAAACATTGCTAAAACTGACAATGTCCTGCTTAGATAGCTCGGGGTTAGTAATGCGTTTATAGCCGTTCAATGAAAATCTATCAGCACGCGCTGTTTCACCAACCACCATGATGATTAATTCTTTTTTACTGGTAGACGGGTCTAAAAGTACAGCATCCTCAGCGGTCTTAAGTAATGGCAAGGTATGAACGGATATACTCGATTGTTGTGTAGCGTATTTAATCGCTGAGTAAACTGAATAGGTTGGGTTTGAGTAAAACCTCACGATTTTATGTTCGCGGATAAATGATGTGTAATCCGCAGTAAACGGAATAACCAGTACAACTATGGCTAGCAAGAACAGCAATATTGAGCGTAGTCTAGATTTCAATTCCTCTTTAAAACTAAGAGGATCTGGGCAATATTTCAATATTAACCAGGCTGGAATAACACCCAAAAGAAAAGTTCTAAGAATTAGCGTAGAAGTAACGAGGCTTGAAAATTCACTGCTATTTGTTTGCACGATATTGTCAATCATGACTGTATCGATGATGACACCCAAATGATCCATGTAATAAGCCGATTGGGATGCGATCAACAGGAAAGCAGCAAGTATCCAACGCGTCCATTTACCGAGGCTAATGAGTAAGAAAAATATTGCAGTGAGTGATGTAAAAAATAACGCTAATGAAATGAGAAACGGAAGATTATGAAGTGTCAGTGGATAGATGTTGAAAATGCCATGGAACAACGAAAAGTTACCAGACAGCATAATAAATGTGACCACTAATAAAATGGCAAAAGTTTGTGTTTGCGCTTTACTTCTCTGAGAGAGTGGCTGATACAAACGATTTAGAAAGTTTGCTGGCATGTTTCCTCTAACGCTATCTAATAAGTATATTTTTAGGAATTAGAGCAAATTGCATTCCTAATATATACCTATTTGATTTATAAAGGGAAAGTGAATTTATTGAGAATTAAAAGTGCAAATTTTGCATATATCCTGCGTCAAATACCGGTTAAATCATGCAAAATTTGCACAGTTTATTAAGCTGGTTACATTTATTTTTAAATTGAAAAAACCTAACTACATGATTTATATATACATAGTTCATGGTTCGTAAAATTTAATTGCCTGTGGCATTTAAGTTGCTACTGCTTAAGTAATTTTAATGGAGCGTGTATATGAAAAAAATGTTGGTAATACTTGGATTTATATCAATTTCTCATTCAGTATTCGCTGAAGATTACGGCTTTTATGCTGGTCTAAATATAGGAATTGGTAAAGCTGATTTCAATACACCCAACGGCTTGGATAAAAGTAGGTCTCTTGTGAGTGGACTTGTACTTGGTTACAAGTTGAATCAATATTTCGGTGTAGAGGGACAGTATACTGGTATTGGTAAAGTGACAGACAATGTAAGCGGTAGCGCAAAAGCCGATGCATTGAGTTTGTCGGCTATTGGTTACCTACCTGTAAACGAAGAGTTTAATCTATATGGCAAACTCGGTGTTGCGGCGACCAAAAGTACAGTTTCCTCAAGCTTATCGCCTATGAATGATGCAAGTCGAACAAGTGTTACTTATGGTTTTGGTGGTCAATATAATTTAAATAAGGATATTGGAATGCGTTTAGGGTGGGATCACTATAATGCGGCTGTCGACATGAGTAGTGGTAACAAACACAATATAAATGCCAATGTGGTAAGTGTGGGTGTTGTCTATAATTTTTAGTTATTTGCTGGCGTGACGTCGTGTGCGAAGCAATTACGATGCCACTTAAATGACTAAGACTTTAGTAGGTTAAAGTTTAAATGGCAACATTCAATATTAGAAAATAATCGTTACAAAGGGAAGTTAAAATGAATACAAGTTCAAATGCTGCACGCTACAGCAAACTCACAATTGCAATACATTGGCTAATGTTGCTATTAATAATCGCTGTATATGCCACAATTAATCTTCGAGAGTTATTTCCCAAAGGCAGTGATCCACGTGAAGCCATGAAAGCATTACATTTTATGCTTGGCCTTACGGTTTTGTTATTTGTCTCGATTCGTATTTGGACTCGCTTGTCTAGTAGCACACCAGCCATTATTCCAGAGCTAAATACATGGCAGAAAATCACAGCAAAAGCTGTACATGCATTTCTTTACTTCATGATGATAGCCATGCCGATACTAGGTTGGCTTACTTTGAGTGCTGCGGGCAAAGTCATCCCATTTTTTGGGCTAGAGTTACCTGCACTTATCGCAGCAAACGAAGGGTACGAAGATACATTAAAAGAGATTCACGAGACTATAGGCGAGATTGGGTACTACGTGATCGCCTTACATGCAGGAGCAGCACTATTTCATCACTTCATTAAAGGTGACAATACTTTAACTAGAATGCTCCCTGATCTCAAAAAGGATTAAATTCTGTAAATTCAGTTAAAATGGAATTAACTTTTAGGGAGTAGCCTGCTTCTTTTATGAAGTGTCTGTATCAACATAATCGACTTTTGTCGTGGTGCAGATAGCCGTTTTCGGTTGGCGAGACTAATGGATGTCAACGCGACTTTTAGTCGGGCGCGATGGCGTTTACAGCTCTCGTCTCGACTAGAGAACCCATCATGAATTTAACTTCTATTTTACTCATCGCACTTGCAATGTCCACCGATGCTTTTGCTGCTGCTATCAGCAAAGGCGCTAGACTACATCAGCCAAAATTATCAGAAGCAGTACGAACAGGACTTATTTTTGGGGTAATTGAGTTTATAACGCCAGTAATTGGTTGGCTTATAGGTAGTGTTGCTTCAAAATTCGTTGCAGACTGGGATCATTGGATAGCTTTTACATTACTTGCTGTATTAGGGCTTCATATGATTTATGAAGGCATTCAGACACCAACTTCTATTGAAGAAAAACCCAGCAAACACTCATTTCTCGTACTCGCAGTTACAGCGTTTGCCACGAGTATTGATGCAATGGCTGTTGGGGTAAGTCTAGCCTTTATTGATGTAAGCATTATCTTAACTGCAGTTGCAATTGGTGTCGCAACTTTTACGATGGTGACAATAGGTTTCATGCTTGGTCGGGTATTAGGAGTCGTGGTAGGTAAGCGTTCAGAGGTATTTGGTGGAGTAGTATTGATTGGTATTGGTAGTTACATACTTTATGAACATCTAAACGGGTTAGCTTAAGTAACTACTTTGTTCTCATATATGCACAATCCCCATAACCGCAGAGATCCCCTAAGCAGACATTTAGCTCGACTCCATCTGGTTGAGTGCACTACACAACTGCAAGTTACCAACATTGATTGGTTTGCCCAGAAGTTAACAACTGTTTGATCACCTATTAGCAAAGTTCCCAACCAAGAAGCCAGCTGAATTTTTTATTAAGTGCGCTAACGCACATATAAGTGTAGATTGATTATGACCAGCAGACAAAGATTTTTTTCCAAATAAAAGGAAAAAGAATTGAGTTTGAACAATCTATCAAACTCACCCACTTGATCCTTAAAAAGAACTTTTTTCATTGGCTGGTGACAAGTCGTCCGCAAAATCTCATTACTGGGCCAATTATCTACTCGATGATTATTCCGCTAGTGATTACAGATATTTTTATTACTTTTTACCAACTTACTTGCTTTCCTGTTTATGGTATTAAGAAAGTAAAGCGAGCTGATTATATTGTTTTTGATCGGCAACATCTCAACTATCTCAACTTTATAGAGAAATTTCACTGTACCTATTGTGCCTATGGTAGCGGCATGATTGCTTACATCAGCGAGATTGTGGCGAGAACGGAGCAATATTTTTGTCCAATCAAACATGCAAGAAAAGTATTAGGCACACATGCACGCTATGCACATTTTTTAGCTTTTGGGTCAGCCGAAAACTATGAAGTAAAACTAGAAGCTTATCGCGTTTCACTGAATAAGATAGAGTAGCAACTATACATATTCTGTGATGAGCTGGTGACTGACCACTCAAATACCTTTAAGGATGTGATGTTTTAGAAGTGCTAATGACATTCAACATCACTCTCAGCACTCCGTACACGATCCAAGAAAAAAAACGCTTTAATCGATTGCTGTTCTCCCATTCTTCAATAGTGACATGATGTGCACTGCTGATTGATTTTTCAATATCACTTTTTAACGTGGCAGCAAAATCATCATCCTCGATTATTACATTGGCTTCATATGCCAACATCAAGCTAAATGGATCAATATTAGAAGATCCTACCGTGGCCCAATGAGTATCTATCACCGCCACTTTGCTGTGCATAAAGCTTTTGCGATATTCGTATATTTCTATGCCTGCATTCAACAGCTGGCTATACAACGCATGCATGGCAAACATTAAAAGATCATCTTGACGGCCTTGTAATAGCAGTTTGATTTTGACACCTCTTAACGCGGCACTTAGCAACGCCTGTCGGAAGTTTCTGCCAGGAACAAAATAGGCATTCGCGATAGTGATTTCTGATGTTGCTTGCAACATGGCGGATTTATAAGCATTTTCAATGTCCCGCCTGTGCAATAGATTATCACGCACCACAAATGCAGCTTTTATGCCATGCTGATTGATTGGTTGTTTTGCGCTTAATGATGGATTGTTGAAATTTAAGTCGATATGCTGCATCAGTGACAGTGTTGCTCGGCGCCACAGTCTTTGTACACTCGTGACAATACTGTCTAATATTGGCCCCTCTAATTGCAGTGCATAATCAATGCGTGGCGCAATGTGATGCGGTACATCCATGTCATCGATGATATTGATACCGCCCACAAAACCCATGACTCCATCAATAGTGACCACTTTTCGATGCATGCGCCTTAATCGACTTTTTTGCAATGTCCAAGGTGAAATGTTGGGGCGATACAACTTGACATGAATACCATACTGCTGCAATTCGTGCCTGAATGTCACGGGCAGATCTTTGCAGCCATATCCATCTAATAAAAGATTAACAATGACACCTCGCGTTGCGGCGTCTTTAAGCGCGTTTCCAATACGGATACCTGTTGCATCTGCTTGGTAAATGTATGTTTGTACATAAATGTCATGCTTTGCATTTTGAATAGCATCTTCCAGTGCCGCAAAGTACTCTAGGCCATTTCTTAAAAGCTTGATCTTATTGCCATGCGTAAAATGCATTATGTTTTCTTTAGGGTTGCAGACAATATGGCATGGTCAGAAATGTTGAGGAACCTTGGTCCAGAATACACTTGCACACGTTCCACATGAAATCCTCTTACATAGATACGATCTAATCTTAATATTGGCAGCCATGCTGGGTAACTTCTTGCAGGCTTACCAGAATGATGTTGAAAGACCTCTGTGACGTCTAGACGTTTAGCAAATGTTGATCCTTGATGCATGACCCAGTCATTAAAGTCACCCGCAATAATCAATGGATTATCAACCGGAATATTCCGCTCGATATACTCGGCTACTAGATCTAGTTGTTGGCGTCGCCACATAGCTAGTAAGCCTAAGTGGACACATATTGTATGTACTGGCAGATCTGAATTTGGTAGCTTAATTTCGCAATGTAACATGCCTCTATGTTCTGATGCATGTGCAGAAATGTTTTGGTTATGAATCTGAATAATAGGGTATTTGGATAGCACAGCATTGCCGTGATGGCCTGCTGGGTAAACTGCATTTTTGCCATAAGCATAGTTTGCCCAAGTCGCTTCTGCTAAGTATTGCAGTTGCCCTGAAATAGATTGAGAGTTAACGTGTTGATTGTGTTTGATATGAACATCCTGCACCTCTTGTAAAAAGACAATGTCAGAATGTAGTTTCCTAAGCAATTCACGCTGGTTTTTTAAAGAAAACCGAGCGTTAAACTGTGTAAAGCCTTTGTGGATGTTAAATGTTGAAATACGAAGCATTACTCGCACTTTCAATAGCATTAAATGAATACATTAAATCAAACATTTAATTTCATATAGTAAACCACCATCCTAACCAAGTGAATATCACTTGAATGACCAAGCCGATAATGACTTGCTGCCAAAACTGTCGAGTGCCGCTGATAACCGCCATACATGCTTTAGTGACTGAGTTTAATGAAAATGCAACCAAAATAGAGATTGCCGCATGGCTTGTAGCCAATTTACCTGTGTCCACGAGTGTTGCTACCGCAATCGTAGGCGCATGCACATCAACTAAACCAGCGATACCTGAAATTGCAATTAAACCAGCTAGTCCAAACCAATCTTTTAATGCAGATGAAATGATCAGTACTGTTGCAATAATTGTAGATAGCAATAACGCAGTTGTGGGTTTGAAGGTTTTAGTTGCTTGGCTCTGTATCTCAGATTTATTTTCTTGAAATGATTTAATGCTCATCACTAACCCATAAACTGCTATTGATACCCCACCAAAGGTCAGCGGCCACGCGAGTGCGAGTAATGTGGGCGGGTTAACGGCTAAAAGCAATATTGCCAGCTGTAAAATGGTCGCTAGGCTTGATAATATTGCGCCTGCAATTGCTCCACCCTGCAAAGCGGGTGTTTCTTTCGCACGTTCGCCCATGGATGTCACAGTAGCAATGCTGGAAATGAAACCTGATAATAATCCGACCAGTGGCAAGCCAATGCGGGCACCTACCAACCTCAATACCATATGGCTAAGCGCGCCAACGACCATCACTAAAATGACGATCAGCCAAAGGTTTCTCGGGTTGATTGCATTGAATGGCCCGATAAAATCGTTTGGCACTAAAGGTAAAATGATGACTGTTGATGCCGCTAAAATTAAAAAGTCGTTTAACTCAGCTTTGGATAATATGCGTAATACAAAACCATGAATGGTATCTTTTGCAGCAAGTAGAATAGCCATCAGTACCGCCAAAGGTGCTGCTACATCAGGAGCGCTTACACATAGACCACCTAAAATCACTGAGAAAATCAGGGCGATTTCTGTGGTGATTCCTGGGTGCTTGGTTAGTTGCTTGTAGTATGCAATTGCAGCAAACACTAACACACATAAAATGGCTACTATAAACAGCCAGAAGTGTATGAATGCAGTCGTCGCGCCGAGCAGAGTTGCAATGGTAAATGTGCGTATCCCTTCAGAGGACTTATCTAAACCAGTACTTTTGTTTCGCTCACGCTCAGCGCCAATCAGCAAACCAATGCCTAGTGCAATTGCAAAGTTAACCCAAATCATGCTGTCAATATTCATTGTATCGAAACGCTTTCGCTCGCAAATAATTACTAAATTTAGGCATTAAAGAATTTCTGAATTGAATCTATCTTTGGGTAAAACCAATTTTCTTACGTGCTATTACCTACTGCGAGTAATACATTTATTTATCAGTCTACTACTTGTAAACAGCATAAATGTTTTAGTGCTTTGCGTCTGTATGACGCCACACATAAGAAATAAGAAGACAGCTCATTTGAGAAATCTTATAGATACATAATACGATTATTATTAAAGGTTCTGAATTTATTTGATGGTTAAGTACGTCATCGAACAGATATATGAATGACAAAGAGCCAATATTGAATTCCCTAAATTTATTGGAATCAATATTATGAAAACAGATACACAGTTACAAAGTGATGTCATGGCAGAACTTAAATGGGATAGTGCTATTAATGCCAATGAAATAGGCGTAGAAGTAAAAGATGGTGTTGTTACACTCTCTGGAAATTTCTTCACGCTCTGATAGTGATAAAGCTAGATGTGAACGTATTCTTTGTGGCGGTCTTATCCCACCTGTCAGAGATAATATACGCCCTACTGAAGAGTGATTTCTGTCAAATAAACGGGCTATATCATGCAGCGAGTCACCTTTTTTCCAGCGATCCCACATGATGGCCTTTTGCTCATCACTGTAATAAATTCTTGGTCTGTATTTCATTTTTCAACACCTCATTCTTTTGTATAAGAATAACGTGTTGCATCGACCGGTTGAACTCACACCCCTAAGGAGACATTTAAGTTTTTAGTTTTCAGTGATTTTAATAAGACCTATAAAACCTATTATTAAGCTTAATAGGTCACAGATTGGGGTAACTTTAGGGGTAACTTATTTATTTAAACTCTATATTTCTATACGCAACCTATGTTTTTCTTTAATTTAGTAATCCCTCCCTCCCGCCAAGAAGTCATGCTTTTCATGCATATTAATCATTCCTAGCCACAAAGCCCGCACCATGCGGGGCTCAAGCCAATATAGGTATTCTCAAACTTCGATTCCTCCCTAATTCTGAGATTTTTTAATTGGATTTATCAAGATTTCTCAAATCGAAATAATCCACCACGGATGTGTGATTTTGTATATGTTCAGACAAACAAAAAGCGCCTAACTGTAAATGGATAACGCAGTAACTGATTACACTTGCAATTTATGTTAACTCTATTATTCTCTACAAAAGTTTTTCTTGATTGGGAAATTAATGCCAGGTGCCTTTGCTCACATTACACTCGTCAACTTATTGAGTGAGACACCTCGCCTTGAGGCAATCCCCAATTTCCCAATTCAAATTATTCCGGGTTTACTCCGGAATTTTAAATTCTGTGAACTGGGTGCGGTAAGTCCAGATTATCCCTATTTAGCTATCACCGACAAGAAATCACTACCATGGGCTGACCGCATGCATTACACCCGTAGTGGTGAAATGATCCATGCTGGTATCGCCAATATCAAAGCCATGAATGATGGTTTGCCTAAACGTAAAGCCATTGCATGGCTGCTTGGCTATGCTGCCCATATGATTACAGATGTGACCATACACCCGATTGTTGAGCTCAAAGTTGGTCCTTATGCGCAAAACAAAACAGCGCATCGACGATGTGAAATGCATCAAGACAGTTATATTTTTCAGCGGCTTAAGCTCAGCAAAATAGGCATATCGGAACACTTTGACTCTGGTATTCGTAAGTGCGGAAAAGCGGGTGTAGTGGACTCTGCGATATCTACCCTTTGGTCGAACATGTTTAATGATGTTTATCCAGAAGCTTTTATAGAAAATCCACCAGACATCAATAAATGGCATCAAGCCTTTGACTTTATGGTGGATAAAGTTGGTGAGGAGGGCCATCGATTATTGCCCTTGGCCAGACACGTGGCAGTGAATTGTGGATTGACTTACCCCAATCCAGAAGAAATCGACATGCAATATATTGAGGATTTACATACCCCAAACGGGCCTATGCATTATGACGATATTTTTGACCAAGCCGTGGCGAATGTTGGTAATGTCTGGGCAATTATTGCCAGAGCGATAGTGGCGAACGATAACGCATACAAACAGGTGATCGGTAACTGGAATTTTGATACAGGAAGGGATCAACATGAAAAGCTTGTCTATTGGGTTTAGCTCATCAATGAAACACCTATCGATCAAAATAGTTTTTATTGGCCTGCTCAGCGGATGTGTCGGCGTCAGCCATAAAAACAATTCGGAAGCTATGTATATCCAAGCATCCGCACTAACCAAATTGAGTAAGGCGGTTGAAGTAACAGTGCGTTATGAAAATCCTCCAGCAACTTTGAGTGATGAGGAGTTGCTAAAACTTTCAACAGTTGACGATCCGGGTTTATTAGATCCGTTCGATGGGTATACATTAAAGATAAACAGGGATTTCAATCATGCCATTGTGCTGGTATGCAGCAGTGATGGTACGCAGGGTTTACTAGAAGACGCTGGTTGTACAGCAGACTTGGATAATCCTCTTTGGAAACAGACAATGCCATGTGCATTTACTTTAAGCTCAGAAACTACATGTTTTAATAAATAAATTATAAAGAAAACAGATGCATTACTCTTTTAAAATTTATTTGAATTGAACTCACACCCCAAAGCAGTCATTCTTTTGCATCCTTCAGATACTGAATATCTATCTCCATTGATAAACATTTCAATTCGGACACACACTGTCTGCTGTAATGAAAAATAGTCTGCCAAAACTATTTGTTGTTGCAAACATCACTTTTAATACGATGTTGAATATTTCCATTATCTTTTGCACGTAAAACTTTAGAACTTTCAGTAATTGAAACCACTTCATCAATTATTTCTAGTGGCACTGGCATAAGGTCTGTTCGCTCGCTTGATTGCATTAAGATATGAAGTTCATCGTCTTCAATTCGCCAAACACCACTCGCTTTGAAAAGAACATCGCATTTGTATGAATTATATGCAACAAACTCAAGAGTTCCGTCATCGTGATATGTCGATTTTGAAGGAGGCCTGAGTTCGGAATATGGGTCTGGGCGCCACGTTCCAATTAGCAAGCTTTGTAAGGCATGCGCATCGCCTATCACACCTTTTGCTAAATTTTGATCGGGCGAGGAATCGGGGTCATTTTTAAAAGTAAAAGGTAAAAATAATACTGACTTACTAGGTTTACCATCAATTGTTGCTGGAAGAATTTTCCATCGTGTAACCGTTGCCGTTGCAGACTTATTCAAATTATCATTTGATGATTCCACAATTTTGGAAATGATAACTTCACCACTTTCTGAAATTAAAGTTGCAATTAAAACATTTCCTTCTTGTCCGATCTTATCCGTTTCGTAAAAAGCATTCGTCATATTAATAATTTTTGGAGGGGCCCAAACCTTATTTTCAACATCATTTGAACTGGGTAGATTCGATACTTTTGGATAAATACTTTTACCAAAGTTCAAATAATAATCTCTATTAACTTTATCAATTGTGAGAGTTTCTAGAAGCCTATTGTGATCTGATACATTCCCGCTAGTTCTTGCACTAGTAGTATGAATGTAATGACTACATGCACCAAAGAAAATTAGAGGGAATAAGATTATTATTTTTTTATACATATGCGCTATTCAAGGTTAGTATTTTTGTTTCTTTACTTTCATAAATATTAACCCTAGAAAGTTAAATTTGAGAAGATAATGACCCTATTTATTGTAATTGAAGAGTTAATTTATAGGGAATTATCAAAGTAAGACTGACCTGCTCCCCGCTTGCCATACCAATCTAAATTGAAATAAAGTCCACTTTCAGGAGTGGCGTAATGAAGAAGAGCAGATATAAAGAAGAACAAATCATTGGTTTTTTGAAGGAAGCAGAAGCAGGATTTCCAATTGCCGACTTATGTCGGCGAGAAGGCATCAGTGTTGGTACTTTTTATAGTTGGCGCGCCAAATTTGGTGGTATGGACAGCACCGAAGCACAACGTCTTCGTGCATTAGAACGCGAGAACGCGGATCTTAAGAAACTGCTGGCAGAAGCGCATTTGGATATCTCCGCACTTAAAGTGGCTTTTGGGGTAAAGCGCTAACCCCACAAGCAAAACGAGTAGGCATACAACGTATCCTTGATGCTGGCATGTTGTCAGAGCGTAGAGCTTGTAGCTTGGTGGGGTTATCTAGATCATCATGGCGCAACCCGCCGCAGGATGAAGAAGCAACAGTATTACTTCGGCAGCGTATTAAGCAACTCGCTCATGAACGTAAGCGATTTGGCTATCGACGTATCCACGATATGCTCAAGTTTGAAGGATACGCGGTGAATCACAAACGCGTTTATCGTCTTTACACTGAGCAAAAGCTCACGGTAAAGCGACGTAAGAAAGCCAAGCGACCCATCACAGAACGTGCAGAGTTGCTAATACCTGATGAGCCTAATCAAGTGTGGAGTATCGACTTTGTGATGGACAGCTTAGCTAATGGACGCAAGCTCAAGTGTTTAACAATCGCAGATGACAAGACCCATGAATGTATCGATATTGCAGTGGATCATGGCATCAGTGGTTTGTATGTCACCAGAGTCTTAGAGCAAGCGGCAATATTTAGAGGCTTTCCACAGGCGATTAGAACCGACGGTGGTCCCGAGTTTACCAGTCGTGTATTTATGGGCTGGATGCACACCAACGGTATAGAGCATTTACTGATTCAACCTGGTAAGCCAACCCAGAATGCGTATATTGAGTCATTCAATGGTAAATTTAGAGATGAATGCTTAAATGAACAATGGTTTGAAACATTGGCGCAAGCTAGGAAGGTAATATCAGCCTGGCGCAGAGATTATAACGAAGTAAGACCGCATAGTAGCTGTGGGCGCATTCCACCAGCTATTTATGCACAAAAACTTAGACAAGCAACATGATTTTTAAACGGACTTTTTTTCAGAATCGGTTGGTAGTGTTACAGGGGGCAGGTCAGATGCATTGCTGATGGCGGTATGGCGCAGGAAACCTAAACATAAAGTGCTGATACATTCTGACCAAGGTAGCCAATACACCAGCGAGGATTGGGATATATTCTTGAAGGCACATAACCTTGAGTCCAGCATGAGTAGACGCGGAAATTGCCACGATAATGCTGTGGCTGAAAGCTTCTTTCAATTATTAAAACGGGAAAGGATCAAACGCAAAATATACAATCATCGCGATGATGCAAGGCAGGATATTTTTGATTACATCGAGTTGTTCTACAACTCAAAACGACGTCATAATTCCAATAACTTGCTATCTCCGATAGACTACGAAAACCAATTCAAGAAAACGGCTGAAGAGTGTCTATAAAATTAGTGGCGATTCAGTCGTAGTGGTACTCTATCCTAGCAAAAAGTGCGTCCAATATCGGGTCTTTTGTAAATGCTTTCAGCCCGGGTACTACTTCGCCATTAAATATAAACTAAGGTAGAGCATTTCTGAAACGATAGATTAACTCAACAGCGGCTTTGTTCCCGTATCTGTTGAGTTTCCATAGATTGCAAGTAAGCAACTCTAAAGCGGGGAGTATAGGCGGGTGATTACCAGATACAAAGAATAGCAAAGTAGAGTTAGCAGAGAAAATAAAAGCGACCTTACTATGCGGGTTCAGATGAGTTACTTTGTGTTACCTATAGTTCCAAAAGAAAAAAGCACCTCCGAAGAGATGCTTTAAAGCAAGAGATAAACATGCAAGTTTAGCAGTGCTGTTAGGGTTTGCTTACCCCGTCTAAATTAAGTCGCCCTAATTCAAACGTTCCTAGTGGTAAAAACAAGCCCTAGCCATTAGCATGATGAAATTTACCGTTTGTGCATATGGGAGTTTTTCCCGAATTTTGGATTATTTATTTCGATTTGTTTGTTCGGATGGACCTGATGCACTTGTCTACTTGTAAATGTTTTGTGTGGGTGCTTCTAATCGCTTAGTAACATCAGATTTCGACTCCTCTGAAATCTTGCCCTTACCACCGTACTGCACCTGCTTAATTAAACTAAAGGGATTTACGATAGTGTGAGATTGAAGAAGATGGTTCATATTAACCGTCTTGCGGTTATATTCAACCATAGTTATTTAAAGTTCAAACTCATCTTCACAGGTTATTCAATTAATTCATCTAGTTAATTCGTTTTAAATTGTTGGAATAAAGTTTGCTGGTACTTGATATTTTCAAACTCTTTCTAGTGAAAACATTACCAGCGCAGTATGGATACTTTGAGTTCAATTAAGTTAAATGACACACTAAACACCATCAATACTTCAAAGATAAGTACGTCAACGGTGCGAGACGTCTATATTAACAACTACAACTGGTTGGTCGGCATGCTTTATAAAAAACTCAGTTGCCCCCAAAAGGCTGCTGATTTAGCACAAGATACTTTTACACGCATTTTAACCTCACACAACCATCTCTATCTGTCAGAAGCCAGAGCGATTCTGACTACTATCTCTAAAGGGTTGCTTGTGGATCACTATAGGCGTCAGGCCATAGAAGCTGCCTACTTAAGCGCTTTGGTATACCTGTCCGAAGAGCAAACACTTTCATCTGAAGACAGGGCTATTCTTTTAGAAACACTTTGCGAAATTGACCGTATGCTTGATGGTTTATCAAGCAAGGCGCGTAAAATATTTCTGCTCTCTCAGCTAGATGGTCTGACTTACCCTGAGATTGCAAAGCAACTAAACATCTCTTTGAGCAGTGTTCAAAAACACATGACACAAACATTCTTGGCCTGCTATGCAGTGCGCTATCAATACAAGTGACTAATCGCGCTCATACTTCGCCTGATTCGGCAACGGTGCAAGAGGCCATTAAATGGATGGTGATCATGCAATCCGGTATTGCAAGCAGTGAAGACTTGTCTAACTGTGAGCGATGGCTTAAACAAAGCCCATTGCATGAAGCAGCGTGGCAGCAGCTAGAAAGCTTAAGTGGAGGCTTTAAAACAATTCCCAAAGCGCTTGCGCATGCCACTTTAGATAATGCTTCAACTTATCATCAACTGCAAAGCAGACGGCTAGTGCTTAAATCAATATTGCTTTTGGCGGGCACTGGCGCAATAGCCTTTGGTGGGTATCAATTTGCGCCATGGCAACAATTGATTGCAGACTACGGTACCAATGTGGGTGAGCAGCGCAAAGTAATGCTAGCCGACGGCACAGCGCTACTGCTGAACACAGACAGCGCCGTTGACATTCGTTTTGATACTCAACAGCGGCTTGTTAAACTACTTAAGGGCGAAGTATTAATTACCACTGGCCACTTAGATGGCGAATATAGACCCTTTAGCATTCAAACTGCCCATGGTAATGTTCGTGCCCTAGGTACACGGTTTTTGGTACATCAACAAGAAAACGCTACGCTAGTTGCAGTGTACGAAAAAGCAGTAGAAGTACGCCCCAATACCACCACAATGGCTATTCGCCTTGATGTAGATCAACAGCTTACATTTAGCGCGTCACAGGCAAGTCCCATCGTTCAGGCAGATCTAGACATATCTGCATGGTCAGATGGTGTGATCGTTGCAAAAAATACACGGCTGGCTGATTTTGCAAAAGAGTTGGATCGTTATCGTTCTGGCAAGATTATCTGCGACGCATCTGTGGCTGATCTCATGATTTCAGGAGTATTCCCAATCAATGATCCTGACAGGGTGATTGTGTCATTGGAACGCACACTACCAATAGTCGCAGAGAAGCGCATGCGATATTGGACTACGCTAAATAAGCGCTATTAAAAAATGTTTTAAAATTTTTTACAGTTTTTTTGATCTCGTTCGGTATATCAAATAGAACCCTAATTTCTACTTGATTCTTAAAGGTGAAACGAATGAATCACAGAAAACTTTCAGTAAAATATATTGCAAAACAAAACATATGCACATTATTTGCACTGCTATTCCATCTTGTTTCTATCTATGCGATAACCAGCACAGAAGCACAAGCAGATGAGACAAGTGTTAGAACAAATAAAAAATATAACATCCCCGCTGGCGCCTTAGATAATGCTTTAAATCAATTTGCACGCTCTTCAGGCGTGTATTTATCATTTCCTCCGGAGATTGCGCAAGGCAAAGAAACCAAAGGTTTAAAGGGTGTTTACAATACACAAGATGGCTTTAAAGAACTGCTCAAAGGTACTGGATTAGAAGTGGTGAATGATCAACGTGGTGGCTTTTACTTAGATAAAGCTGTTCCTCCACTTAACAAAGACAATACTCCTGATCTTGGAGCAAAGCATTCGAGTAGCGCTAAAGAAATTCAACTCGACGAAATCCAAGTCCGCGCCAAACGCTTCTACGAGATAGGCCCTTTACCTGGCTTGGGCTTAACCAAAGACCAAATCCCCGGCAATGTACAAAGCATCAGCGCTAAAGAGATTAAAGAGTCTCACTCACTCAGCATTACTGACTTAATGAACAAAAAGCTACAGTCTGTGACTGTGAATGATTACCAAGGCAACCCCTTTCAAATGGATGTGCAATATCGTGGCTTTACCGCAGGGCCACAGATTGGTACACCACAAGGTTTAAGTGTTTTCTTTGATGGTATCCGTGTGAATGAACCGTTTGGCGATGTGGTGAATTGGGACATGATTCCTATGAATGCCTTAGCGGGTGTGGATGTATTCCCAGGCTCTAATCCTATTTTTGGATTAAACACATTGGGAGGTGCTTTCACCCTTAAAACCAAAGACGGCTTTAACAATGCAGGTGTGGATGCAGAAGTACTGTATGGTTCTTTTAACCGTAAACAGCTACAAGTAGAAGGTGGCTGGAACAACGGTACTGTCGGTTTATTTGCAGCCGGTAACTTCTTTCTGGAAGATGGCTGGCGTGAGAACTCACCTAGCAAAGTCAATCAACTCTTCACCAAAGCCAGCTATAGGGGAGACAAGCTGGACCTTAACCTGAGCAGCTTATGGGTGGGGACTGATTTGGTAGGGAATGGGTTGCTGCCTAACCAAATGTATCAGCAAGATCGAAATGCCTCATTCACGTCTGAAGATACCACCAAAAACAGGCTTAGCCAATTTCAGTTGTCAGGCAATTACTTCGTGAACGATAATTTTACAGTTACAGGACAAGTCTATCGCCGTAACAGTAATCGCCATTCCTTGGGTGCTGATGCATATGTGGATGGATTTCCTGACAACGAGACTAATGAAGTGAAGAGAAACCTGAACCCCGGTGAAGTAGTGGCCTGTCAGTTCCTCAGTACGAATAAATATCAATTGCCCGATTATTATGTTATCGATTTAGCTGATCCATTTGATTACGCCTCTAATCCTTTTATGGCGGATTATTTTGCAAATAGTGGTAACCCTGGGTACGACATGAACGATTCATTAGCATTGCTACCGCCAACTGCATTTAATGGAACGCTGGATGATGAGTATGCAAAGCAAGCAAGAAATGGCTTTGATTACTGGAAAAACTTTATTGATACGTTTCTATATCGAGAACAAAGCGCCCCAACACCTGTGGATTTAGGGCCTGTTACTTCATACTCTAACGGGGAGTCCTCTTACTCAACATTAGGATTTAATTATGACATTCTTCGAGGCAATACTTTTGATTTATTTCCCGATTTTGAAGTCAATATGAACTTTTTTTATACGCCAGACGGTGTTAAACATGTTGTCTTGACCAAATCCCCAATCAATAAGGATGTGTGTCAAGGGGCTAGCTACAATGTAAATGTTCTAAACGAAAATGGACTTCCTGTAAGCCCGGATGGTCACGGTATCAATGCACCAGGGGTGGTTGAAGGAACGCCAGTTTCCGTGCTGTCTGATAACAATATCAAACAAAAAACAGACGGCGCATCATTACAACTCAATTGGAATCTGGAACATCACAAATTTATGGTGGGCGTTTCAATCGATGCGGCTAGTGCCAGTTACTCTAATAGCCAACGTTTAGGTTTATTTGATGATAATCGCAAAGCCTACCTGTCACCAGAAGGTATTCGTGACCAGTACGGTGCTGCTGATATTGGTATTGCGAATAACAATTTTGAAGGCACTTCAACCACTAAAAGTATTTACGCTAGTGAAACGTGGAGCCCAATAGATACACTGAATATTACTGGATCCGCTCGCTACAACGATACACACGTTAAGAATACTGTTGCCAGCCGCACTGTATTCGGTAGTTATTATGTGCTTTCAGGCTACCAGCAGCGCCCAGATTTTTTCAATTTGTGTTTAGGTAGTGTGGCTAACTGCCCAACAACGGGATATAGAATAAGTGACGGTAGCCAATTATTAAAACCTGCAGAAACTGAGAAGTTTAGCTTTTACTCCTTTAACCCGTCTTTAGGTGCAACTTGGCAAGCGAAAGAAAACCTCAATATTTACAGCAATTGGTCGCAAGGTACACGTACACCTAGTGTAATCGAACTTGGTTGTGCGTTTGATCATAGACCCAGCGGTTCAAAAACATGGGGTGGAGATAAAAATGGTAACTTGATTCCAGACCCAGAAGAAATGGTGGATATTCCTAAAAGCTTGCTAGAAAATCGTGAATGCTCGCTACCTACAACGCTTTCCGGAGACCCTTATTTACCTCAAATTAAAGCGACAACTTACGATATTGGCTTACGCGGGACAATTGGGGATAGCGTTAGATGGAATCTGAGTGCCTATCAAACTGATTTAAAAGACGATATCTATTTTGTTGCATTAGGCAATGGCACAGGTTTTTTTGATACGGTAGGTAAAACACGTCGTCGCGGCCTAGAGGCTGGTCTTTCAGGCAAGATCAATAAGCTAAGTTTTGGCGTTAATTATAGTTTGACAGATGCAACGTTTCAAAACAGTTTTAAAATGATTTCAGAAAATAATAGTAGTTCTGTGCCGGATGCTGCACTGTTTGCTGTAGGCGACCTAGAAGCATTTAGAAGTATTACCGTTAAGCCTGGTGATCGTATGCCAGGTATACCCCTACATAACCTAAATGCGAGCGTAGCATATGATGTGACTGATCAATGGAATGTAGGGTTTAGCGCGGTTTTACATTCGGGAAGCTTTATTCGAGGAAATGAAAATAACAGTCATCGTGCAGGGGTGACAGAGGTGTACACCAATGTTGCAGGACAAGTGATATCACGCCAACCATTCAGTAATCCGGGAAAGGTAGATGGTTATGGGGTAATCAACTTCCAAACAAGTTACAGATTTAATTCAGAATGGACTGCCACCATGCTGGTGAATAATATTTTTGATAAAGAATATTTCAGTGCAGGACGTTTAGGACGTAATCCTTTTTCCCCCAGCATTAACGGTGCAATTGGCTCAGGTGGATATAACTATAATTCTGATGACTGGCTGAGCGCTAACTTTTTAGCGCCAGGTGCACCAAGAGGTGTTTGGTTTAGTTTGAACTGGCGGTTTGACCCCAATGCCAAGCCTAGCTTTTAGTATTGAGGGCATGTTATTAGAAGTGTTTAACCAGACAGGTGCCAGTCACATTAAGTCTTAAATGAAGTGGCGATGAGAACGATTAAAAGAGCGATTGAACAGGTGGCTTTGAATGCAAGTTTAGGGGGAAACCTTTACAGTCAAAATTCTGATAGGCTTTAAACTAGAGTAGTGCTATACGTCTATTTATTGACACGCCATTCAATACCCAGCAAAGTAAGGGTTCGTTGTCATTCAACAACTAACAAAAAGGAGTGTAAATGAATAAAACAGAATTGATTGCTGAAATAGCAAAAAATGCAGGACTCACCAAAGCAGAGGCGGGGCGCGTGATTGATGCCACGACATCCGCCATTACATCCTCACTCAAAAAAGGAGAGGCAGTTACCTTGATTGGTTTTGGTACATTTAAAGTAAACAAACGTGCAGCACGCACAGGCCGCAATCCACGTACGGGTGCAGAACTTAAAGTGGCTGCACGTAATGCGCCTGCATTCACTGCAGGTAAGGCACTGAAAGACGCAGTGAATTAATCTTTAATTGCTAGATATTAGGGTTGCTAGTCAGTGTATTCGTGACCCTAATTCCCTCCATTCAAACTTTGCATCTTAGGTATTGATTACTCCACTTTATAAGATGGTTAAATTTAGCCAAGTTGTATGGCTGTAAACAACCTAAATAAGTCTGGCTGCATAGATGGTGTATGTAAAAAATTATTATAATCAATAGGTTGAATTTTTATTGATTGATGGGAATGGTATTTGCTGGGGTTCTTGAAAGAATCTGGAAACGCTTCAGCGATGAATTCCTCAATTGAATGGCATGGTATTAATTTAAGATGGGCATATTGTGAGTTATTGCCGGCTATCTATAGCGACATTCGATGTCACCATCGAGCTTACGATATCTTACATGATGCATTGTTGAAAATTGCCATTTCACCGACAGCAATCAATCTGGATAAACCCCATGCTTACCTCAGAATAATTGCACAAAACCTCGTATCAGATGATCGCAGGTCAAACAAAAGATTTATACCGCTTGTACCTAATGAAGCGTTTAGTTTTCAGGACTTTACAAATGATGTCACTAAACTGGCCCCATCCCCAGAAGAGTTAACCTCTCTCAAGCAACGACTAGAAGCTTTGCAAATGGTTATCAATAGCCTTCCACCAAAGTGTCGAGAAGCGTTTTGGTTATACCGAATAGAAGAGTTGGCTCTTAAAGAAATCGCCGTCAAGCTTTCTATCTCTGTCAATATGGTGTCGCGTCATATCACACGGGCAATGTTGGATTTAACCAAATTACAAGATCAGATTCGGTAATGATGCCACGTAACCATACAGATAAACTACGTGAATCGGCTATTGCTTGGTTCATTCGAATTCGAGATGCCGAAGCTGACGATGTTATTAGAAGCAAATTTGAACAGTGGTTGATGTCTAGCCAAGCACATCAACAAGCGTATGCCGACATCTCGAAAATGTGGGAAACTTTTGGCTCTACCAGTGACCTTGAAAAGCTAGCCGGTGTTGCAGAGCAAAATATCTATCTCCAAAAAGCTGAACGGTCTCAGCATGTCAAAAAATATATTGTTGGATTAATGGCTGCTGTTGCTATTGGCCTTGGTGGTTTATTGGGTTTTCAAAGCTGGCGTGCTCAACCGACCATGCAGATGATGGCTCAGACTGAAGTTGGACAAATCAAGTCTCAACGATTGAATGACGGCACTCTATTGACCATGAACATGGGTACGGTAATTGAAGTCACGTATTATCGTGACCAACGTCTGGTCAACCTCAAGCAAGGTGAAGCCATATTTGATGTTGCGCGTGATGAGCGCCGTCCATTCATCATTGATAGTGGTAAAGCGAAAATTACGGTATTAGGCACCCGATTCGCAGTAAACCGTATGAAAAAACTCGTGCGAGTTAGCGTAGACCATGGAACGGTGAAGGTTGAGCAGCATGACTCCAAAAATATTGAAAGTCCAGATTCTTTGATATTACACGATGGTGAAGTTGCGGAAGTGAACGCCTATCGCAGCGAGCCAACGCACGTACAACGCCAAGCGTCTGATGCATTCGCTTTCGAAAAGGGGATGGTGATTTTTGAAGAGGCAGATATGGATGAAATCGCAGAGACGTTATCCAGGTATCGCAAATTGCCACTAATAGTAGAACAACCAGTATCCGCTAAAGTGCATATTTCCTCAATGCTAAAGGCGGATGCGATTGAGACCTTTATCAATCAGATGCCTGAAATGGCACCTGTTAGCATTGTGCAAACATCCAAAGCCACCATAATCAAAGGCACTTCTTCAAGAAAATAAAAATTCTTAAATTAAGACATCACTAAATTGCCTACCTAAAACGTCATTGCAGTATTAAAACGAATTCAGGAATTTGGCAATGGCGAGAAAGATCATACAAAAACGTGGCTTGTTGGCATGGGCCGTGTTATCCACATTGGATATTGGCCAAGTAGGTTTACATGAGCTGCATGCGGCTGAACTTAATACCCAGCTACCCACAGCGGCAGATGCATCCGGTTTCCCATTACAGATTAATTTACCTTCTCAGCCTTTAAATCAATCGATTCGGCAATTGGGTAATCAGACTGGCTTAAGTATTTCGTTCGATAGTGAACTGACTAAAAATAAAACTGCACCTGCTGTTAAAGGGTTACTGTCCCCACAGGATGCTTTGAAAAAGATACTACAAGGCAGTGGTCTGCAACTCAATATCAACGGCAACTCTGCTGTGATCAAGCAAGAACCAGATCAAAATTCCCAAACTTTACAGCTTGATGAGATTCAAGTCCGTGCCAAGCGCTTCTACGAAGTAGGCCCATTACCCGGCCTAGGTTTAACCAAAGACCAAATCCCCGGCAACGTACAAAGTATCACTGCCAAAGAGATTAAAGAGTCTCACTCACTCAGCATTACTGACTTAATGAACAAAAAGCTACAGTCTGTGACTGTGAATGATTACCAAGGCAACCCGTTTCAAATGGATGTGCAATACCGGGGCTTTACCGCAGGCCCGCAGATCGGCATGCCTCAGGGGTTGTCAGTGTTCTTCGATGGTATTCGTGTCAATGAACCCTTTGGCGATGTCGTCAACTGGGACATGATTCCCATGAATGCGCTTTCCAGTGTGGATGTGTTCCCTGGCTCCAACCCAATCTATGGTTTGAATACACTTGGCGGGGCATTTACAGTTAAAACCAAGGATGGGTTCAACAATACGGGTGTAGATGCTGAAGTGCTTGCAGGCTCCTATGGCCGTAAGCAATTACAGGTTGAAGGCGGCACCAACAACGGTACCTTTGCTTTTTTTGGCGCTGGCAATTTTTTTATAGAAGATGGCTGGCGGAACAACTCACCTAGCAAGGTAAATCAATTCTTCGGTAAGGCCAGTTATCGCGGCGACAAGTTGGACCTTAATCTAAGTACTTTACTGGTAAAAACCGAACTGGTGGGCAATGGCCTGTTGCCTAGCCAGATGTATGCTCAAGATCCCAGTAGCGTATTTAGCAGTCCCGATACGACCGATAATCGTTTGGCGCAATTCCAGTTATCAGGCGCATTCCAGGCAAGTGATACCTTCAGCGTAACAGGACAAGTCTACCGTCGAAAAAGTGACCGCCATCAAGTTGGAGCGGATGTGTTTACGGATATACGAGAAGATGCGGTACGGCAGATAAGACATCAGCCAGGTGCAGAAACAACCTGTTTATTTGCAGAATCTGCTGTTACAAAAGGCGTGCCACTTTACTATGTTATTCCAGTGCAGGCAGATGCGAACGGTAATGCAGATATCACCACAACGCAGTTTTATACCGATATTAGCAATAATTATGGTAGCGACCCTGCTTATCCTGATGGCCGTTTTTACATAAACCCAGCAGATTACCAGTCAAATGCCAATATACCTTTACCTGAAGAGATGGCGATAAGGATGAGGGATTTAATAGCATTTGACAAAAATTATTATGAAAACATCATTTATAACAGGGAGATATCCAAGATTCAGGGCCCAGTAACACCGCTTAGGGATTCATCAGGCAATCTGGTGTTGGATGGGTCCGGAAATCCTCTACCTTCTTTTGCTTTTGGTGAGAGCTTTTTCGGATCATCACAATATACAGCTTTGCTAGGGAGTAATATTTCTGATCTATCGCTCTTCACTGATGATAATTATTTTTTTACACCTGATCCAGCCAACCCTGGCGGCTTTATTAAAAATATCGTGGTATTGGCAGCACCTGCAAACAATGATGAGTGTAATGCTGGCCGTCTTGCATTAGAACAATACAGGGATGTTGACAGGCTGGAAGTTCCTATTGATGGCGCAGTCGGCGGCTACGATCAGGTAACTGGTAAAGGTCAACCAGGTGTCGTTGAGGGTGTTCCTACTGCTATCTTTAATGATAACCAGATTAAGCAAATTGTGGATGGCGCATCCATCCAATTCAACTGGAATTTTGACAAACATAAATTCATGGTGGGTGCTTCAATCGATGCAGCCAGTGCTGAATATAATAATAGCAGCCAGCTGGGTTTCCTCACAACGGATCGCAAGGCCTATCTGGATCCGGCACAGGCGCATCCCATGTTTATCGGCGCTTTTGTACCGCTTAAGAATAACGATTTCAATGGTACTAATACCACCAAAAGTATTTATTTCAGCGAGACCTGGTCACCTGTTGCAGCATGGAACTTCAGTGCTTCAGGCCGTTATAACCAGACCAAGACCATCAACAAGATTGCTGTTCGGTATGGCAATGACAACTATGGTATTGGCGATTTGATCAGCTACCCCGATAGGTACAACGTATGTGAAGGGGATTGCACGGTTAATCGTCCGCCCGCAAATAACAAGCCTTTCCTTGGTTTCAAGACGGTAGATGCAGCAGAGACTGAGAAATTCAGTTTCTACTCGTTCAATCCTCAATTAGGTGCTACCTGGCAAGCCAGAGAGAATCTCAATCTGTTCGCCAATTGGGCACAGGGCACGCGTACCCCTAGTGTAATTGAGTTGGGTTGTGCCTTTGACAAAACGCTGGTTCCCGGACCGGGCAATACCATGGTACCCAGAAGCATTGCTGAGAATCGCCAATGCACGCTTCCCACCACGCTCTCGGGCGACCCATTCCTACCCCAGATTAGAGCCACCACTTATGACTTGGGCATGCGTGGTACATTCAAGAGCTTACTAGGTGCTGAGGACTTGCAATGGAATCTAGGTGCTTACCAGACTGATTTAAAAGACGATATCTATTTTGTAACTTATGGTAATGGTACTGGATTTTTTGACAGCATTGGCAGAACGCGTCGCCGCGGTATTGAAGCCGGTCTTTCCGGTAAAAAAGATAAATTGGGGTTCAGCCTGAATTACGGCCTCACTGACGCCACGTTTGAAAATAATTTCAATATGATCAGCGAGGACAATAGCAGCTCAACTTTTGTAAGTGGTTATGGCAATGTCATAGAAGTAAAAAAAGGCAGCCGTATGCCGGGCGTTGCCCTGCATAACCTGAATGCCAGCGTTAGCTATGACGTGACCGATAAATGGACGGTCGGGCTAAGTGCGGTGGCACATTCCAAGAGCTACGTGCGCGGCAATGAGAACAATGAACATAAAGTAGGGGTGGAAGTAGTAGGCAGAGGTTCGGTCGGAGTAGATAATCGAGCTCTACGCCAGCCTACCAGCAACCCAGGCACTGTACCAGGGTATGCAGTATTTAACTTTCAGACCAGCTACAAATTCAACAAGGAGTGGACAGCGACCATGCTGGTGAATAACTTGTTTGATAGAGAATATTTTACCGCTGGTCGGCTGGGACGTAACCCATTCTCGCCTAGTATTGATGGCGCAATCGGACCAGATGGCTTCAACCATAACTCTAACGATTGGCTAAGTACAAACTTTATATCTCCAAGCGCACCACGCGGGGTTTGGTTTAGCCTGAACTGGCAGTTTGACCCCTATGCCAAACCTAATTTCTAGCAGTGTGACTCGCGGTATCATCTGGGTTTATAAAGCCTTAGGCTTTAAGTTGAGAGTAATATACCTATAAACTATCTAGGAGAAAGGTGGTTAAAAAATGTAACCAATAATGGTTTATTTCATCTTATTGTAGTGTCTATGAGTGTGATATCAGCACCGTTAGCTTTCGCATTTTCGATTAAACTTTTTACTTCTGGACTATTAAACTTTACGCCGTAGGCAATGTAGGGGTAATCGTCTAAAGGAGCCTCTTTAGCAAAGAATGACCAGTCATCGTTTTTATTGTAAAAACGCTCCACGTAGCTTGTAATGGCTACTAGCAAGAAACCCTCATCCGCTGTTTTGGCTAACCATGGGCCGCCTGAATCTCCATGCGTAGGCATCGGTTCTGCTGCCGAATATTGATGCTTGCTATCCAACCGATTGATTGCAGTTAAGTAATCTAGAGAGCTGATAATTTCTTGTTTGTAGTGAAATTGGGCTCTTGCCTTAATATGTAGCATTGGGTCCGACTGTTCATACTGTTTAGGCATCACCGCATAAAAATCATCTAAGTTATTTAAGGTTTTTTTAACGCTACAGCGTGGGTTAAATAACACGGCTTCGTTAGATGCACTACCAAAGCCGCACACCAATACATCGCCAAGGTTTGGGTTTGTGTCAATTGACACAGATTTCACATTTTTTGGTAGTGATTTGTCGAAAACCAGAATGGCAACATCAAGCGCTAAGTTGTTTTCAATTTCACTAAATGGGTAATAAAAAGCATTACTGATATTGATGGAGTCTAATTGATCAAAGTTGGTGTCAGTGATGGTGATTTTAGGTAGCTGATTGTTGGGATCTAACTCAATTTCTTTTAGACAGTGGCCTGCAGTGATGATTGTTAAAGGGTGTGTGCCGACAATAACGCTACTACAGGTCGATTCATATTTGTCCCACTCTTGGACTGAGTTCAACCAATGCTGGTGTTTAATGTTAAGTTTGACTGAGAATACATCGTTGGGTGATGTTTCTTGACCATTGATGACAGCGTGTGCATTAAGCTGGGTCAAAACTAATATCAATGTAATGGCTTTTTTCATAGCTCACATTCATCAAGGTACATTAGTGGAAAGCGACTGTTTAACTGAATGCTTCATTAAAACATATGGTTATATGGTTTTAGAAGGAAAAACTCCAAGAGTTAATTTCAAATTATCATGATGTAAATATAGAAGGATATTTTATGATATTTCAACAACACATTTGCACGTATTGCGAGGTATAGAAATGTTGAAGTATCTATTCATACTGTTACTTGGTCTAAGCGCTGTTACCTTACATGCAAATCAGGAGCATCTGCACGGGCTGGTTACATTCCCTCAATTTTCCATTATTGGCACATGGCGTTACCAGTTGCCCGATTCTGGATGTGTTGAAACTTACGAGTTTTCCAGAGATGGTCATTTGAGAGCGTCTAGCGCACAACAAGTGACAGATAGTATTTATTTTATTGCGGATGAACATAGTGAATATGCTTTTTATAAGTTAGAGCACCAGGTCACGCGCGCCAATGATGAGAAAGACTGTGATGGTGAAGTCTCACAGTCTGGTATAAGCGCGGTGCACTATGTACGGTTTGATGATACTGGGAATAGTTTAGTCATGTGTGCTGATGAGTCAGCTTACTTGGAGCAGTGCTTTGGCCCACTGCACCGCAGCGCGCAGTAGCTACTCTTTTCTAAGGCAAAACTTTTGCACTGTGAATTGTCCAGCGCTGTTTACCTGATAATGTGTTAGAGCAGCCAAGTAGGCTTGTCGGAGTGTCAATGGATAAAACATGTTTGGTGTGGTCTGCGGTCTGCACCTCCATAAACCAACGATCGACCCACACTTCTATAGTGTGATCTTGGCTACTGCTAGCCAGTAGCATCATCTGACCGTCCTTCATTGCACAGTCAGCATCTTCTTTCCCAACTAATTGAATAAAAGAGAGTGCCGGCGTCTCTGCGTCGGCTGGTTCGGCACCGATGAGTGCCGAGTAGCTGATTAACATGATGAAAACCAAGCTTGGAGAATCAAATGTAAAAGGATGCTTCATGACGGCCTTAATGAGAAATAGAGAGAGATTTCATTTTTTTAACAGCTTCAGCATGCTCGTAGTTGTGCTGTCTCAAGTTAATATAAAATTGACAATAATCACCAAAATTACCAATCAGGTGCGATTGTTTCACAGCAATCATCCCGTCTAGCAGCATGAGAAAATTAGTTGAAATATTAAATTTTTCCAATAGGTCACGTGTCTGAACAATGCGGTTGGCGATAATCCTTTTTTCTTCTTTAAACTGTGTGGATAAGTAGTCCAGCCGCTGTTGAAACTGATTTTCCATAGCATTTGGAATGACGCTATAGACTCGATCTTTTTGGTCTTGAGTAACGAGCCACTTGGCTGCAATGTTATTGTCTTGCGGGGAAAGGAATGAGATGGAATACAAGGATTGAATATCGATCGCCCCAGGATTGACTTGTACAACCTGCGTAACACTATCGATTGGGGTGTCAGCGTTATCCTTCTGACATCCTGGTAGTGATAGGAGAGAAAACACAATGAGGAATAGGTGTGTGAGATACATTGTATTAATACAGTAAATTTTATGAAGTAGTGAATGGCGGATTTTATTGCTCAATCATTTTTATCTCGGATTTAATGCTGTGGATAATGGCGGTGAAGGCGTCGTAATCAATACTGGATATTGCTAGACTAGCATTTGAATTATTTGCGTTTTTTACTAATGCGTTCAACGCTACTTGTATATCTTGGGTAGCCTCTAATAATGACTTCCTATGTGGCAGTGGGTGATGCCCTTGATAATACTGGGCAAGCAATGTATACGTGCCTGTGATGAAAGCTAAAATACGATCACCATTGAAATCTGCAGATACACTTATTACCAATGCCTCGCGTGCTTGTAGTTCTTGAATAGCGTCAAATTTCCAGTTAAAAGGCCCTTTAAAAACCCAGTCAGCCATTTCATGTGCACTAACCTTGGTGCTTTTTTCAAGTTCATGTGGATTGGATATATAGACTTGTTCCATCCACTTCTGAAGGTCATCAGCATGTTGGTCGAATAAAGCAGCAAGATTTTTTATGTGGGCTGATGAGCGAGCCGGTGTGTGATTTTGCTTGACCGTATCCTGTGGTTGACGAGAACTGTCTGCGAGCAAAGTGGTTGAATGGCTTGATATGAAGCATAGCGAACTTACAAAGAGATATTTTACGCGCATCACTATTCACTGATGGTGGCATCAGTAATGTTGTTTTTGCCTGTATTTGAAAAATGCCGATTAAACTCAGTGGTACGGATGTTTGCCCATACACGAATCATCTGCATGAACTCAATTGAATTCATGGCGCCATGGATGCCATCGACAATAATGGTTTCTCTAATGGCGAGTACAGTTGGGACTTGTTGTATATTAAGGTAATCTGCAATCAACGGATCATCGTCGATGTTAACCTTGCCAAATACAATCTCAGTGTTACTGTTTGATTGATCGTTGAATATTGTATCAAACAGTTTGCATGGCTCACACCAATCGGCAGTAAACAATACAATCACAAAGTTACTTTGCTCAATGGTATGTTTAAAATTGTGTTTGTTTAGCGTAATAGTCGACATAATATTTGTGATCTAGAATGCAAAAGAGAAATTGATGCATTTGTCGTTGGCAAAGGTTAGCTCAATGGTTTTGTAAATTTTTTTACTGTTAAATCGCACTATTTTGCTGTAGTACCACATTTCAATGGCATCTTTCTTTAAGCTGGTATTGCCCGCTTTTTCCGTATATTGGTCGGCGCCCATAGGGCGTACGGCCGTTTCTTTTTTGTTTGGTTTGCCTAATATTTTCTGTACTTCACTGCGAGATCTTCCATCAAACGCTTGAATAAACTCCTGCTCTGAATAGATGATTTTCTCACTAGCTACGTTAGATTTTGCATGGGATATGGCGGATAAACTTATTAAGACTAGACTAAACAAAATACGCAGAGACTTCATCATTGACATAGCGGCGACTTTACAAAAGGTTGTAATTGAAGTGGCTATGCTATAGAGATGCTACTTGACTGAATAGGGAATGATTCACTCTTGATTATGCCAAAGGTTCCCGCTTGCCTACTACGCCATGTAATATAGCCAAATGTACCAAATTTGCTGTAGTTTGCACGTCTAACTTTTGCTTAATTTGTGTCTGAATATTAGCAACCGTTTTATAAGAAATATTAAGGCTGTTCGAAATTTGAGTGAGTGAATTGCCATCAACAATTTGTCGAAATACTTCAAACTCTCTAGCTGAGAGTTTTTCTAAGGGACGTCGATTGTCATTGACATGATCAATGGCTAAGTTTTGCGCAAGTTTTTGGCCGATATAGCGCTGACCATTGATAATCTTACTCACTGCATCTAACAAGGTTTGGGCATCATCGGTTTTGATAACATACCCCTTTGCGCCGGCTTGGATGGCACGCATGGCAAAAATACTGTCCTCATGCATGCTATAAATCAAAATTTTTGCGCTTTTATCCCGCAATAAAATACGATTTAACGCTTCTAAACCGCCAATACCAGACATATCTAAATCAATAATAGCAAGGCTGGGTTGATGCTTCTGCCACAGAACAATGGCCTCTTCCCCGGAGCTGCCTTCTGCAACCACAGTGTATCCCCATTGTTGTAATAAGTTTTTTAACCCTTGTCTGACAACAACGTGATCATCAACGAGTAATATGGTTTTGTTCGTGTGATAGTTCATATGTGTGGTTACCTTAAATTTTGATTAAAAGGCGTGAGCGGTATTGTTACTTCAATTGAAGTGCCACGCGGATAGTTGGAATGAATGGATAGTTGGCCATGCACGGCATGAACGCGTTCGCGCATACCAATCAGACCAAATCCTAAAGGGCGTGATTGCAGCTGGATGCCAATCCCATCGTCTTGGATAGCAAGATGAATGCTTTGATTAGATGTATTAAATAGCAATGCAAGCTTCACATGCTTTGCCTGAGCATGCTTGGCGATGTTGGTCAGGGATTCTTGCACGACTCTATAAATCGTGATGTTGGTTTTCTCATCTGTATCTTTTGTAAAGCTATCAATCTCAGTATCTATGCGAATCTGCGGGTGATAACTGATCCATTCTTTGACCGTTGCATGGATTGCGCCTTTGATTCCCTGACTATCCAGCGAACTTGGCCTCAAGCGTCTAATCAATTTTCTAGAAATATTGCGTGTCATGCGACAGTTGTTGGAAATTCGATTGGCGAGTAGGGCAATACGTTCATCTTGATATGCCGTCAGTGTCGCGATATCCAAACTGATGCCGGTGAGATATTGCCCAATTTCATCGTGTAGCTCACGCGCAAGTTCTAGCCTTTCTCGCTCTTGAACTTCCATGACATGCTGTGTTAACAGTTGGTTTTCCACGAGCAGCGTTGCACTTTTTTCTTCTGCCAACTCTTTTAAGTGAATGCTTCTTTTTAAATCAGCCATCCGGTTTTTGGTAAAGATGGCCAAGGATAAAGCAACCAGCAAGATGAGATAAGGGATTTCGTCCAATTGCAGATATTCGTAAGCAGATAGGCTATTTGAAATTAGCTCTGCCAGGTCGATATACATCATTGTGGTATAGGACAACACGATGATCGAAGATAAAACAATTACATCACGCTTGACTGGGTTGAGATTCACCCAAAAATTTCTACAGGTATTCATGTTTGGCATTTTTACTTACTGCGCTTGATTCAGAATAGTGAATCCTTCCCGCTAATGAAAAAAAGTAAGAAAGATTAAGTAATTTGTAACAAAACATGACGAAAGGGAACCTTTTATCAGGTTAGCGGGAATCATTCATCTTATTTAATTGGTCGTGCAGGCTCACTATTCGGTTGCACCATTACTGACGTGATGGTTGGTTTTTAATTTTAACCTTATAGAGGGGACATTTATGAATAAGCGCAAACTGATAGGGGTGGCCGTAGGGGGTCTGCTGGCGATGGCGACAAGTCATGCTGTATATGCAGATGCTGATTTGGATAAGCGAGTACAAGATCCAAATCAATGGGCAACTCAAACTGGGAATTACTTTAGTCAGCACAATAGTAATTTGACGCAAATCAACAAAAATAATGTAAAAAATGTAAAAGCGGCTTGGTCTTTTTCAACGGGTGTTTTGCATGGGCACGAAGGCGCACCGTTGGTCATTGGCGACATGATGTATGTTCACTCTGCGTTTCCAAATAATACATATGCAATCAATTTGAATGATCCAGGCAAAATTGTCTGGTCACACAAGCCAAAACAAGATGCTTCTACAAAAGCAGTGATGTGTTGTGACATTGTCGACCGTGGTGTGGCCTATGGCGCTGGTCAGATTGTGAAAAAACAAGCGGATGGCCATCTTTTGGCATTGGATGCTAAAACCGGTAAAGAAAATTGGAAAATTGAGTTATGCGATCCTAAAGTAGGGATGACGCTTACGCAGGCACCTTATATCGTTAAAGATACGGTGTTGATTGGTTGCTCAGGTGCTGAATTGGGTGTACGTGGTGCAGTGAATGCTGTGGACTTAAAAACAGGCGAGCTGAAGTGGCGTGCGTTTGCTACTGGTTCAGATGAGTCTGTTCGTCTAGCTAAAAACTTCAATGAAAAAAATCCGCACTATGGTCAATTTGGTTTGGGTACCAAAACATGGGAAGGTGATGCATGGAAGATTGGTGGCGGTACTAACTGGGGTTGGTATGCATATGATCCTAAATTAAATCTGTTCTACTACGGTTCTGGTAATCCAGCACCATGGAATGAAACGATGCGTCCTGGTGACAACAAATGGACTATGACGATTTGGGCGCGTGATGTGGATACCGGCATGGCAAAGTGGGGTTACCAAAAAACACCTCATGATGAATGGGACTTTGCTGGTGTAAACCAAATGGTGCTGACTGACCAGCCGGTAAAAGGCAAAGTGACGCCACTGTTAACACATATTGACCGCAACGGCATTATGTACACATTAAATCGCGATACTGGCGAGCTCATCTTGGCAGATAAAGTGGACCCAGCAGTGAACGTGTTTAAGAAAGTAGATTTGAAGTCTGGCTTGCCAGTACGTGATCCAGAGTTCTCAACACGCATGGACCACAAAGGTACCAACATTTGCCCATCAGCGATGGGTTTCCATAACCAAGGGGTTGACTCATACGATCCTGAATCACGTACGCTCTATGCAGGTTTGAACCATATTTGTATGGATTGGGAGCCGTTCATGTTGCCATACCGTGCAGGTCAATTCTTCGTTGGTGCAACGTTAGCGATGTACCCTGGCCCAAATGGCCCAACTAAGAAAGAGATGGGTCAGGTTCGTGCATTTGACACCGTAACAGGCAACGTTAAATGGACGAAGTGGGAGAAGTTTGCTGCTTGGGGCGGTACTTTATACACCAAAGGCGGCTTGGTTTGGTACAACACACTTGATGGCCATATTAAAGCTTTGGATAAAACCAACGGTAATGAGTTGTGGAAATTCAAAATGCCTTCAGGTGGTATCGGTTCGCCAATGACTTACTCATTTAAAGGCAAACAATACGTCGGCAGTATGTACGGTGTAGGTGGTTGGCCTGGTGTAGGTTTGGTGTTTGACTTAACCGATCCAAGTGCTGGTTTGGGTGCAGTAGGTGCATTTAAAGAGCTCCAAAACCACACCAATATGGGTGGCGGTTTAATGGTGTTCAGTCTGTAGTTTTTAAATAGGGAAACTGTGGCGCTCTGAGGTGTATTCACCTTTAGCGCCACGGTCAAACTAAATGTTGGGTACAGATCCTGACGAATGAGTAACCACTTTTGGCAATATTAATAAGGCGATGCGAATTTTATGTTTAAAAAACAGCAGGTATTCAGTTTGTTTTCAATGGTAGCCGGTGTGTTGTGTTTTCTTGCAACGCAGGCACATGCAGATGAGTTGCGTGTGTGTGCCGGTGAAAATGAAATGCCATTTTCTAATGTGAAAAAAGAGGGCTTTGAGAATGCACTAGCCGAAGTGATCGGGCAAGGGCTCAATAAAAAAGTGGAATTTGTATTTTGGAAAGACCCAAGATATTCCGTACGTGATTTTTTAGATAAGAACAAATGTGATGTTGTGTTTGGTATGGATGCGGCTGACCCGCGGGTTTTAAAAACCAAGCCTTACTTTAAAAGCGGTTATGTATTTGTGACAAAAGAAGACCGTGAAATTGATATTTCTTCTTGGAACGATGAAATGTTGAAAGCCAAATCATTTCGGATAGGTGTTTTACCAGACAGTCCGGGCAAGGTGATGTTGCTTCAGATTAATCGTTTTGATGACATGTTCGACTATTTTGCAGAGATTCAAGGATATAAATCGACGCGAAATAACTACATCAGAGTTGAGCCATCAAGGTTGGTCAACGATGTTGAGAGCCAAGTGCTACACGCTGCTGAGTTGTGGGCGCCAGAGGCTGCTCGTTATGTGCGTGAGGCAAAGACCAAGTTAAAAATGCAATTGATTAAAGATGATGCGAAGAAATCCAATGGCGTGAAAGTGCCTATGCATTATGACGTAGTGATGGGTGTGAGAAAAGGTGACACTGAATTGCAACAAGCGTTGAACAAAGTGATTGATGACAAAAAGGTTGAGATTGAAGCAGTGCTAAAAAAAGAAGGTATTCCATTGCTTTAATAAACAAAGTTTTTTAATTGAATAAGTGAGTAAAAATATGAAGTTTAGTTTTTCTATGGTGAGAGATGTTCGATTTCATACTGCAGTTGCAGCAGTGGGATTGACAGTGTATCTGGCGGCCTGTAATTCAGCACAAGAGCTTGATAGTCACAGCATGGTTAGCGAGGATGCAAAAAAAGAAGCTGTGTCAGAGCATCTCAAACTGGCTGAAGCAAACAAGCCTACAACGATAGCGGTGCCACCTGGGCCGATGCTTGATTTTCGTGGCACCATCTCTGGGGATCCTTTGGATTTTAATGATAAAAAAGGCGATGACACGCCTGCAGTCAAAGCATTCAAAGTGACGGGTAAAAACCCTTACAACGACTATGAAGCCATCAATAAAAGTGGGTACACCATTTTCTCTACTGCTTGCGCGGGGTGTCATGGTCACTTAGCTGAGGGGAAACTAGGGCCGGCGCTTACGGATGATTATTGGACATACCCAAACAACGCAACAGATAAAGGGTTGTTCGAGACTATCTATGGAGGCGGACAGGGCATGATGGGGCCGCAAAGGGGGTTGTTGTCGCAAGATGAAATCCTGCAGGTCATGAGCTGGTTGAGAAGTGCTTACAGCGGAGACCCCAAAAAAGCGAAATGGAAAAAATAGATTCACCAGTTTTAAATTTGTAGTGAGCTGACTGGTGGCTTGCTACAAGTAGACAGCAACACCAGCAACCATATGAAAAGGAGATTTAAATGAAAACAATCATGACTTTGGTAGTACTTGCGGGCGCGATGGTTGCATCTGGCTCAGCATTGGCTTATGACGGACAAAACTGTAAAGAAGCTGGCAATTGCTGGGAAGCTAAACCTGGCTTTCCGGCAAAAATTGCTGGATCAAAATACGATCCAAAACATGATCCAGTAGAAGTGGGTAAACAAGAAGCTTCGATTAAAGCCATGGATGCGCGTAATGAAAAGCGTATTGCAAATGCAAAAGCAACTGGCAAGTTTGATTATAACGTCGCAGAGTAATCTGAGTGACAACATTAACCGATGCTGAGAAGCATCGGTTAATTCATTCTGGTGATTACCACCATTGATGAAACACAATTTTTACCGCTAGCCCGCGCACTCATATTAAAGAAACTTATGACCGATTCAAACAAAATGGATTTAGACGTATACCGCCAGCAAGTCATCTTATTTGAAAATGCAATCAATCAAATTGTTCTAGGCTTAAACCATCAAGTGAGGTTGCTCACCATTGCAGTTTTATCACGCGGCCATGTCTTATTAGAAGGCGACGTGGGTGTTGGTAAAACAACATTATTAAGAGCCGCTGCAAGATTGTTGGGCGGGCAATATCAACGTATAGAAGGTGCTGTCGATCTGATGCCTTCTGATTTTTTATACCACGCTTATATCAACCAAAATGGACAGCCATCGGTGGCGCCTGGGCCATTGCTACAGCATGGTGAAGAGTTGGCGGTTTTCTTTTTCAACGAGATTAATCGAGCAAGACCACAAGCGCATTCTATGTTGTTACGTTTAATGGCTGAACGTTCAGCACATGCATTTAATCGTGAATATTATTTCCCGCATCTGACGGTATTTGCAGACAGAAATCGCTTAGAGCGTGAAGAAACATTTGAGTTACCTGCCGCGGCACGTGATCGTTTTTTTATGGAAATTAACATCAGCGCGCCGGATGATTTTGAATTGCAGCGCGCCCTCATGTTTGACGTTAAGTTTCAGCAAGTGGATAAGATGATTACAGGCTTATATGAAGGCGTTGTGCCATTTGCGGCGATGAATACGATGTTTGAGATGATACAAAAGCATGTACGCGCAGAGCCTGTGTTTCAAGATTATGCAGTACATCTTTGGCGTACGTTAAAAGACCCTGTTGCAGCCGGTATCACATTAGATGGTATTGATATGCCACGATTGATTGCAGGTGGTGCTAGCCCACGCGGTGTTGGTATGCTAATGACTGCCGCGCGTACAAGAGCTTGGTTAGAGCAGCGTGACTATTTGACGCCAGATGATATTCGTAGCGTATTTCATGCGGTGATGATGCACCGTATATTTTTTACACCAGCCTATGAATTAAGACGAAATGATATTGCGCCCAAATTGCTAGATGCGGTGTTATCTCACGTAACGGCTCCTTAGACTTACATCCTTGGTGATATTGATGGAAGAGTTCTTCTACCACATTGGATGGCGCACCCGGGGAGGGCGTGTAGGCAGCCACTCGACCAAAGCGAAAGGTGGTAATACTGACTTCAACGCGCATGTCCCACTGATGCAGCATTTTAATCCTAAGCGCTTAGATTTAAAGGCCTCTTTAAATACAGTCCCGAATCAACTCATGGTGCGAAGCTTTCATGAGCGTTATGCCATACAAGTGTTTGCTGTGGTGGATATGTCTGCATCCATGAAATTTGTCGGGCAACAAAACAAATGGCAATTATCAACCGACATTGTGCAAGCCATTGCATGGTCGGCGACGCGCAATGGTGATGCTTTTGGTTGCGTTGCTGCAGACGATACATTACGTATGGATATTTATGAGCCAAGCGCTTATCGCGTATCCGTAGTTGACGATATTGTGCACAAAATGCGTAGCACTCAACCCTTGCATCCTGCAGGCGCTAAAGCTTTGCCCCGTGTCACTGAACTGCTACCTGAAAGACGCTCATTGATTTTTTTAATCTCTGATTTTCATATGGACGATGCTTTACTAACAGAGTCTTTGCATGGATTAGCCATGCATGATGTGGTACCAGTAGTGCTTTGGGATACTGCTGAAATCAGCCAATTGCCAGATTGGGGATGGATGCGAGTGAACGATATGGAGGGGCGTGGTACTCGTCCTGTTTTCTTACGTCCTAGGTTGAAAAAGGCAATCGAAAATGCTTACCTAAATCGTCGAGAACACTTGGCACAACTGTTTAGAGCTTTTGGAACCAGGCCTCCTTTTTTTGTATTAAATCAATTTAATAGTGAAGCGATGACTCAGCATTTGTTGGAGGACTATTGATGCGATTGATATTTCAATTATTGTGCCTGTTGGTATGGGCGATCTCGTGTGCAGCACAAACTGCAACGGTAGAGGCATTACAGGCACAATTTACAGTGCATAGCCAAACGCGCGAACTTGGATATCACCTAGCAGACATTACCTTACAAACCGTGACTATTGAAGCGCCGAGTGGCTATGTGTTAGATGCTTCTTCACTGCCAAGCGTGGGGAATAAAACATATTATGATTTGGTGAAAGTAGATACTAAACAGCAAAAATTTGGCACACGTACACAATTTACCATTTATTTATATTGGCAAAATTTTAGATCGGTACAAGAAGTGCGCAGCTACAAACTGGGTGCATTGGCTTTACAGTTTGTAAAGGATAAGACATCCATCAAAGTGCCCGTAAAAGCAGCATCCATCATAGTGTCACCAGTGATTCCAACTGTGCTGGATGAAGCACATCTCAAACCGCGCGCAGATGCAAAGCCGCCAGCTAAAGCCTACACAGCGGATATTGTAGCGATGACTATCAGTGCCTTGGTGATGGTTTGGGCGCTGATATATCTTGCCTGGAAGAATGATTGGCTGGCCTTTGGTGCTAAACATGCCCAACCGTTTCGCTTAGCATTCCGTCAAATTGGTGCTTTACGCAAGGATCAAGGCCGTACAGCGGTATATGCAGCCGTAAAAGCTATTCGAAATGCATTCGATGCCACTATGCAGTCCAGCATGAGTACAGAGCAACTGTCTTCTCTGTTTATTAGATACCCACACTACGCCAAGTTGGAACATGAAATTCATCAGTTTTTTAATGCCACGGACGTATTCTTGTTTGCTAATCAACCGCTCAATATCTCTGTAAAAGAGTTGAAAAGTTTTGCTAAACAACTCATGCAGTTGGAGCAAGGGTAATGATTGGTCTTTTCAATGAGTTTCAGATCACTGAAGTTTGGCCGCTGTATTTGTTGCCACTCGTGTTGTTGCCTTGGCTTGTTAAAACAGAAGGCGAGTTTCAATATCCCTCTATTTACATGATTCCCGAAGATCCATTTTCTGTATGGATAGAACGTATTTGGCGCATCAGTTGTGCGCTGTTAGTGGCGTGTTTATTAATTGCTATGTGTAAGCCTTATTTGGGTGAGCAAAAGATAGATCGTTATGGCAATGGTGCGCACATTATGGTGGTACTCGACAGAAGTGGAAGTATGAATGATGATTTTGCAGACCGTCCTGAGCGCGGCAGTGCCTCCAAAATGGCGGCTGCACGACGCGTATTAACTGAGTTTACAAAAAGTAGTCGTCAAGACCTGATTGGCATGATTACGTTTAGTACATCACCCATGTTAGTTGCATCCCTGAGTCATGATCGTGAAGCAGTATTGTCGGGCTTAAGTGCAACAGAAGTGGGGGGGATGGGTTTTACAGCCGTAGACAAAGGACTGGCAATGGCGCTTGATTTTTTTGAAGGCCAGCCTGTTACCGGTTCTAGGGTGGTGCTATTGGTCTCGGATGGTGCCGCACATCTGGATGCCAAAACACAAGACTTCCTGCGCAATGCATTTGTACGTCAGAACGCATCACTCTATTGGATCTATTTACGCTCTAAAAATGGGTCGAGTTTACACGAAAAGCTAGAGGGAGATGACGATCAAGCTGCGCCGGAATATGCGCTAAACCAATATTTTCAAACACTGGGTGTGCCTTATCACGCTTATATGGCAGAAGACCCGGCTCAGGTAAAGCTGGCGATGCAAACTATCGCCAAATTAAAAAATAAGCCAGTTAAGTATCAGGAAGTGATTGCAAGAAAAGACATGGCACACCTGTTTTACGTAATTGCTTTACTTGCCACGGTTGTCATTTCAGGGCTGTATTTAACGGAGGTTCGCACATGGCGTATCGATTCAATTGGAAAATAGCCCTTGTGCTAGTGATAGCCTTATTGGTGTTTGTTCTTTCTGCCGTCCGTTGCTATCAGCACTATCAATACAATCAGGCCTTGAATGCACACGCGCTTAGTCAACAGCAAACAGAATCTTATAGATTGATGAATGCTTGGAAATTAGGGCAGAAATTAGCGTACGAGCAAAAAGCATTAGACCTATATACCCAAGTGCTGAGCGTGGCAGACTCAGACATCAAAAAATTAGCTTATTACAACAGCGCAAATATTCGGTTAAAAAAAGCCTTGCGACTGCTAGATGCGCAAGGCTATGGCGCATGGGATGAAGTGATGCCATTGCTTGCGTTGGCCAAAGATGGGTACCGAAATGCGCTAAGTATAGACCCCAACTGGCTTGAGGCTAAGTACAACATGGAGTTGGTGTTCAGACTTGCACCAGACATTAAATCGTCACAACGCAAAGGCCATCAAGACGAAGAAGAGCAAGAGGGGTTGCCGCAAAAAGGTTGGCCTTCTATCCCGGGCTTTCCGAGAGGGATGCCTTGAGTTTAAAAAAACTAAAGCCATATGTGCGTGATTATCGCGGTATCTGCTTGATGGCGATATTGCTCATGCTAGTGGTTACCATGTTTAAGCCAGCCATACGATTACCATCGCCGGTGCATCATTGGTTTGTGGTGGTGGATATTACCCAAAGTATGAATGTGAGTGATTATTGGGTAGATGGAAAATCAATGAGCCGCCTTGAGTTTTCCAAGCGTGCGATACGGCAAGCGTTAAGTCATTTTCCTTGCGGATCAAAAGTGGCATTAGGTGTATTTACAGAACGCTCCATTGTTACTGTATTAAAGCCTCTGGAAGTCTGTCAGCACTTTAATGCATTAGATGAAACAGTAGCGCAATTGGATTGGCGCATGGCTTGGGCTGCCGATTCATTTATAGCACACGGGCTGTTTGACGCAATCACTAAAGTGAAGAAAATTGATTCAAATCTTCGCTTGGCATTTATAACTGACGGTCATCAAGCACCGCCCCTGAGCGTAGACAATACACCTAAGTTTGAAGGGAAAGCAGGACAAGTATTAGGAGCCATATTCGGTGTAGGGGGAGATAAGCCTGCGCCTATTCCTAAGTTGGATGAGAAAAATAATGTCACTGGATATTGGGATAAAGAAGAAGTGATGCGATTTGCAACATTTGGTGTGAACAGAAAGACACTCTCAGTATTAGAGATGGAGGAAGGCTATCACGGTCGTAACTCACCGCATGGTAATAACCCGGCAGAAGCAGAAAATGCGCATTTGTCTGCATTGAATAAAGCACATTTAACGCAGCTAGCGAATCAGACTGGCTTGGAATACATCACCCTAGACCAGTTGAGCACGATGTCATCACTCTTTAATTCGAGCCAATTTTCCAAATGGCAAATGACTCAGATCGACTTAAGGCCATGGTTGGCCACCATCTGTTTGCTAATGGCTATTCTCTATCTCATTCCAAAGTGGGTATACCAACGTATCAGTCGTTTAGTTTTATTAAGGAGAAAAAATGAAGTATCTAGTTAGTTTGTTATGTGTTGTCTCATCTACTGCGCTTGCACACGGGCCTACACCACAGAAAACAGATGAATCTGTATTGGTAAATTTGTCACCGGAGGTTGTTTGGAAAAAGCTCAGCGAACCTTGTGCGATTCAAGACTGGCATCCTTCGGTCACCACATGTGAAGCGCCTGAACAGAATAAGCGAGTGTTAACGCTCAAATCAGGTGGAAAAATCTATGAAGAGTTTGACGAGGTATTGGTTAGCGAAATGAAAATTTCTTATCGACTAGGAGCCAACAGTGATACCAAAGCCATGCCAGTGAGTTCGTTAAATGGACGCATTAGCATTAAAGCTGAGGGTTCAGGTACCCGTGTTTCCTGGATGGTACGCTACTATCGCGTTGATACGACTAATGAGCCACCTCCGGGTACGGATGATGAAGCAGCACGTAATGCGGTGAATGCATATGTGAAGCAGGGCCTTGCAAATTTGGAGGCAAGCTCACCAAAAAAGTAAGTAAGGCTGACTCAAGAGAGGTCGCGAATACACTGCGCCGCTGGTGGGGAAATCTAGTAACCATATTTAAATAAATATGGTTGGCAGATACTCATTGAGGATTTGGAATCAAGCTGGCAATAGACGTTGCCAGCTTCTTTAGACATGAAAAGTTGTACTGTGAATAACATAACTGTAGAAGTCGATGCTATTACCCGCATCTATGAAGACCGCAAAGTGGTGAGTGAATTAAGCTTTACTCTAGAGCAGGGTAAAGCGCTGGGGTTATTGGGCGCCAATGGCGCCGGTAAGACCACAACCATGAGAATGATTGCAGGTCATCTAGCGCCTTCACATGGTGCTGTTCGTATTTGTGGTATTGATATTTTGCGTAAGCCAACTGAAGCAAAAGCGTTGATTGGCTATTTGCCAGAACAGCGTCCTTTGTACAAAGAGCTGACAGTCGATGAGTATCTTGAGATTGCGGCAAGTTTTCACAGGTTATCTTCACGTAAAGCGAAACAATCCATTGCTTTAGTGAAAGAGCGGTGTGGATTAACCGAAGTGGGGCGGCGTGTGATAGAGCAGTTGTCCAATGGTTTTCAGCAGCGTGTAGGCATAGCTCAAGCCATTATTCACTCACCTATGGTGGTTATTTTAGACGAACCGACGGTTGGTTTAGACCCAATTCAAATTAGGCAGATTAGAAGTTTAATGCGTGACATTGCCCAAGACGCCAGTTTGATTTTTTCTACGCACTTATTACCAGAAGTCGAAATGGTGTGTGACGATGTGCAGATTCTGGAGCAGGGGAAATCGCTTTATCAGTCGGATATTGAAACACTCAAGCAGCACATGCAAACACGCGCACTCGTTGTCGGGTTTAAACGCCCCGTCAATCTTCAAGCCATTACTGAGCTTCAACATGTGGTTGGTGTGGATTACAAAAATGAAAATACCTTGGTTGTTCAATATCAACATGCATCGCCAGCTGAGGAGATTGTTGGATTGGCAGTAAAAAATAATTGGGGATTGTTTCTGATCAGCGAGCAGCAAACTTCGCTAGAAGATGTTTTTTTAAAGATTACAAAATCAGAGTGAAGGAATTGCTGACATGATCTTTGTCGTGATTAGAAAAGAAATAAAAGTATTGTTTGCCAGCTATATCGGTTGGGGTATGTTGGCGATATATGCAATTGTCATGGGAATTTTATATACCCAATCGCTTAGCGAATATATGCAAGTGATGATGGGAAATATCCCTATCGTTGAACAAATTGGACTCACGAAATACATAGGATCTAATTTGTTTGGCACATCCTCTTTCATTATGCTGATTTTTATTCCTTTGCTCTCCATGCGGCTATTTTCTGAAGAGCAAAAAAATCTAACCATGCCTTTTATGCTAAGTGCGCCTATCTCGCTTGCAGAAATTGTAGTGGGGAAATTTTTAAGCTTAATACTCTTTTTGGCGCTGATGTTAGCTTACTTAGTTGTGATTATCTGCATTTTAAATGCATGGACAGATATTGATTTCGGATATATTTTTGCCAACGTATTAGGTTTAAGTTTGCTGATTGCAAGCTTTTCTGCCATTAGCTTGTTTTTTTCAAGCTTAACGCGTCAACCCATTCTGGCAGCAGTACTCTCATTTCTTGTATTGATCATGCTCTTGTTTTTGGATCATATTTTTGCACAACAGCCCAACACTATTTGGTCTGATTTGTCGATGATGCAACACTATAAATCATTTGCTGTTGGCCTGTTAAATACGGCAGACATTGCATTCTATCTCTTAGTAGCGCTTTCTTTTGTGTTCTTAACCGTCCGTAAATTAGAGCATCAGAGGGTATATGGTTAAATTTGCAAATAGCGTTAAAGGAACTTCTATGCATCTACACCAACCATTCGAGCATTGGGTAATGCATACCAAATCATGTTTGATCGTAATGTTATGCTTGTGTTTGTTGATGGGCTATTTCTCTAAGCAGTATCTGTTTAGCGTGGATGTAACGCAAAACAACCGCAACAGCTTGTCACAGCCAAGTATTTCGGTCTTAAAGTCTATGCCAGATGCTATCCAAATGACTGTGTTTGCCTCTAAGGATGACATGACCCATGGTGATCAATTTCGTCAAAGTATGCAGGATTTTATTGCGCGCTATCAACGGACTAAGCCCAATATTTCATTGAATATATTCAGTACACACGAGAACCCAGCATTAGCGCGTTCCGAAAATATCACGATTGATGGCGAAATAGTAGTCAAGTACCAGCAACAATCAATGCATATTTTCCCACCAATCAATGAAGAGAGATTTACCAATCTGCTTTTGAAGTTATCGCATACTAAAAGCCGGCGTATTGCATTGCTTGATGCAGCTAATCAGTCCCAATCACAAGACAATAGTGATTATCTCGCATTAAAGCGGGCGTTAAATCAGCAAGGTTATGGCATCACTGAAAGATCGGATGACTTGAACGCCGCAAAACTGGGTGCGTTAATACTCAACACATCAGACTCACTAACCTCAAGTAAAGTGACGCAACTACAGCAGTTTATAGATCAAGGCGGAAATTTACTATGGATGGTAGATGATCATGTAAATGTGAGCCTGTCTGAGCTTGCCGATCGATTGGGGCTTAAAGTTTCAGAGGCAATCATCCAGCAAAATTCTTCACAAAAAATATCGCAGGTTAGCAAAGAAGTCTATGCTAACTATTATGCGCAACATCCAATTACACAGCAATTTTCAATGAAAACGATATTCAGTTGGCCACACGAAATCAATGGCCAACCTCCAGTAGAACAAGGCTGGAAGGTGACTCCGCTAGTATTGGTTGTCACAACGAGTGATGCAGAAGGTCAAAAAGCGAGCACTGTAGAGCCTACGCTTGTTCCGCATCATGTGGTCTTAACATATGAACGGAAGTTAAACGCAAAGGTCCAGCGCATTGTCGTTGTAGGTGACTCACATTTTCTTACAAGTCAGTCTTTGAGTAAGGGTGGTAACCAGCAATTTGTGAGTAACATACTGCAATGGCTAACTTTTGATGCTACCAAAGTGACAATTAAGCCTACACGATTAAAAGATGTGAATATGATTGTGCCTGAGCATTCAGTAGCGCCTAAACTGATTGGCTATACGATTCAATATATTATTCCCGGGCTACTGTCTTTTTTAACTTTTTATGTGTTATATAGGCGCAGAAAGCGTTAATCTTGTGTGCAAACACTCAAGTGCTAACACCCGTTTCAATTGAAGGGTCTCAGTGTTTATTTGACTGTGTTTGAATAGAACTGTAATTGCAGTTTCATTCGTTATTAGGCTATTTTCCAATAGGGCGCTATTGAGGTCGGGAATTTTTCCCAAGAACAATGCTGCAAGAACCTATACTATGTCTGCGTTAATTTGAGTACCTATCCATGAGTCTGCAGTTAAAACTTAATTTAATGATTACTGGATTGCTATTGTCATTATTAGCACTTAGTTTTTATTCAATTACCCATAATGCTCGAGAAGATGTACGTGCTGAAATTGAGTCAACCTCGAATCTAGTTTTACATTTGCTAGATGCAGAAATCATTCATTATAGTTCTGATTTTGGGTGGCTGAGCCCAGGAGCCGAAGGCCAAACATCGATTTTTAGACTCAAAAATCTAGGCAATATCCGTCATCTTAGAATAGATTTTTATGATGCGAGTGGTCGATTACGTGAAACAAATAAAAACGCCTATGATAAAACTGACATCAATCAGCCGCCGCAATGGTTTGTTAAGGCAATGGATTTGTCCACACTGAGCGTCTCGCAAACACGAAAGAATATTGTTTTAAATGGCCGATTTTTAGGTGAGTTAGTCGTTACGCCTGACCCTAGCTTTGAAATGGCTGAGGTTTGGGATGATACGGTTGGGCTGTTAACCTTAGTAGCTATTTTTTTCGTGTTGATGAACCTATTTGCCTACATTGCTGTGAAGTACACTTTTAAACCAGTCAAACAAATTATTTCGGCGCTGACGCAACTTGAAACTGGTAATTTTCAAAGTAGATTGCCTGAGTTTAAGCAAGTTGAGCTAAAGGAAATTGGCTCTAAATTTAACTTGATGGCAGATACTTTGCAACAAAGCACAGTGAATAATCATCGCCTGACCCAGCAAATAATTAATTTGCAAGAAGACGAAAGAAAACGATTGGCACAAGATATTCATGATGAAATAGGGCAGTATTTAACAGCTATCCATGTTGATGCGAGCGTGATATTTGCAGCTAAAACATTAGTGACTGCTAAAGAAAGCGCCAAAGCTATCGGTGCTGTGACTAGACAGATGATGAATACCATTCATGATCTATTGCAAAGGTTACGGCCCAGAGTTCTAGATGAATTAGGATTGAGTTTGGCATTGGCTGAGTTGGCGCATCATTGGCGCGAGCGTAATAGTAATACGCTATTAATCCACAACATTGCTAACATTACGGGTTGTGTTGAGGAAACCACAGCTGTAACTGCATATAGAGTCATGCAGGAATGTTTGACCAATGTTAGTAAGCATGCCAATGCCAGAAAATTAAACATAGAAATAAAGCATGATGAAAAGCATGTGTTTATGGAGTTTGAAGATGATGGCAATGGTTTTGATTTTAATCAGCACACAAAGGGTTATGGTCTTGCTGGAATGATGGAGCGGGTGCAAGGATTACGAGGCACTATGCATATAGATAGTGTAGTAGGAAGAGGTACCAAAATTGGCGTTATCTTACCTAAGAAGTCATTTAATTCAGATGATAAGGGGCTGTAATGAGACATCTTAAGATTTTGTTAGTAGATGATCATGCTGTGGTGCGGTCTGGGTTAAGGCGACTTTTAGAAAACAGCAATGGCATTGAGGTTGTAGCAGAGGCAGCTACAGGAGAGATTGCTTATCAGTTATATGGTGAAGTGAACCCTGATATTGTTGTCATGGATATTTCTATGCCAGGCATGGGGGGCATAGAGTCAGCGAAAAGGATATTGCAGCGATATAGTCATGCAAAAATTATTATTTTTTCAATGCATGAGGCTGTTTCGTTTGCATCACAAGCACTTAAAACAGGGGTTAAAGGGTTTGTAACAAAAACCGGCATGGCAGAAGACTTATTACAAGCCGTCATTGATGTTTCAAGAGGAAAAACTTTTCTTAGTGCAGGCGTTGCAAAAAAAATTGCTATGCAAACGCTTACAGGTGATACAGACCCCATTCATCAACTGACTTCTCGTGAGTTTGAAGTGTTTCGCTTGTTGGTGGAGGGTAAGCGTGTAGAAGAGGTGGCCGACATGCTGAAGCTTAGCCAGAAAACAGTTGCAAACTACTACACACTTATTAAACAAAAGCTCGGAGTGTCTAGCCCCATAGAAATGGTGCGACTGGCAATGAAACATGGGCTGATTGTTGATAGTTAAGATTGCTAGAAATATGAAGAAAATAAAAAGCCACGCGATATAAGGTGCGTGGCTTTTTCTATTGCCAATCTAGCTTTAGATTGAAATAGCCGTTAGTTTGGAGATAACGAGACCTTAGTTTAGCGTTATTGATTTAGGGATGTAACGGGAGTCTTTCATCTTATCCATGGAAAATTATCCTTACGTGGAATAGCGCTTATAAATTAATTGTTGAACTACTTATATAAAGTTTAGGGAAGAAATCCTAATGTTTTTAGTGAGTTTTGACGTATGAAATTCGGGATATAGGTTTAGTATCCCTGTATACAGACGCAGGGATAAGTGATTGTAAAAATTTACCTATTAAAATTGATGCGCCATTGAATAATTGATTGCCGATATTAAAAAGACATATGAATAAAACATTACAGACTGCTGCCCTTTTATCCGTTGTATTAAGTACTTATGCATTTAAAATATATGCTGCTCCATTAGCTTACGTGCCCAATGAAAAAGATGGCAAAGTTTCAGTGATTGATACTGCTTCAGATAAAGTGATATATCAATTGCCCGCCAAAGGGAAGTTTGGTAAGAAAATTCAGGCAGTTGCTATTCAGCCAGATGGCAAAAAACTATATGTCGTGGTCCGCGATAAAAATGCCGTCGCTGTGGTGAACTTAGAAACGCATAAGCAGGAAGCGTTAGTGAAGGTAGGGGATGAGCCTGAGGGGATTAGTATTTCTCCGGATGGTAAAACATTAGCCGCCTGTCTAGAGGAAGAAAATGCGGTTTCATTTGTGGACTTAGCAACCGTTAAATTATCGCATACCGCAAAAACACAAGGCCGCAACCCAGAACATTGTGAATACTCTCCTCAAGGTAATTGGTTGTTAGCGAGCAATGAGGAAAGCGGTGATGTGGATGTGATTGATACCTCAACATATCAATCTGTACATTTGATTAAAGCGACCAAGCACCCTAGAGGAATTGGCTTCTCGCCAAACGGAAAGCTGGTTTATATTGCCAATGAAGCCGCTAACTTAGTCGAAGTAGTCTCTGTCGGCGACTGGACAATTCTGCATCGCATCCCCGTTGGTTTACGCTCAAACGGTATAAAGGTGTCGCATGATGGTAGTCGTGTATATGTGAGTAATGGTGGTGATCATAATATTAGCGTGATTGACGCCACTAACAATACTGTGATTACAACAATTGCTGTAGGGAAGCGCCCGTGGAATATGGCGCTAACCCCTGACGGTAAAAAGCTATACGTGGCTAATGGACGTAGTAATAGCATATCAGTGATTGATACATCAACGAATCAAATAGTCGGTGAAATCCCAGTAGGCAATTTGCCATGGGGTGTTGTCATTAGGTAAGCATTTAATAAGACTGTATCAACACCTGATTACCCAATCTACTTCTGTATTTGCTGGCGGTTTAAAAATAGACGCCCGTGTTTTAACATAGAGTAGAACAGCTGGGTTCACTAGACCATTGCATTCAAGATTCAGAAGTCCGTTTGGATAGCTGTCAAAAAGACATTCAAGAACGTGTTCAACAATGAGGTATGTTTTATTTCTGCGAGGTATGTTTTATTTCTGCAGTTATATTCTTTTTTGTTATAAAAGTATAATTTAATATTATTTTATAATATATTTGCTTGGTGATACATTTCCGTTTTGTTTTTAGTTGATAAAAAAATGCACGGAATTCAATTTGATAAGGCGATTAGCTCGGAATCTGACTGGACAAAAAAGTCGATTATCCAATTCCCGAATCCACAGCAAATTAGCCTTTCCATACGTGCTAGCGCGCTCATATTTGCTGATGAAAAATCACAGCAGCTATTATCTCTGATTGAAAAAGTGGCGCCTAGCAATGCTACTGCGCTGATAAAAGGAGAAACGGGCACTGGTAAAGAGTTGGTGGCAAGGCATTTGCATAACCTTAGCCCGCGCAGAGAAGGACCGTTTGCGGCGATTAATTGCGGCGCTTTTTCAGAAACTTTGGTTGAGAGTGAGTTGTTCGGATATGAGCGAGGTGCCTTTACCGGTGCAGTGGGCTCTAAAAAAGGATGGTTTGAAACGGCGAATGGCGGTACTTTGTTTTTGGATGAAATCGGTGATTTACCATTGTCTACACAAGTGAAATTGCTAAGAGTGTTGCAAGAGCGTGAAGTCATTCCTATTGGGTCACGGAAGCCAATTCCGATTGATGTTAGATTGATCGCAGCCACCAATGTCAATCTCACCGAGGCGGTGAATGCAGGCCGTTTTAGGGAAGACTTGTATTACCGTATTAAAGTAGTGCCGATTGAGATTCCACCTTTAAGAGAGCGCAGGGGCGATATATTGCCTTTGGTTGAACACTTTCTTGAGGTCTATCGCAATCGCTTGCATACGGTTAAGCCGGAGCTCACTTCAGATACATTAAAGCATCTCATTGAGTATCCATGGCCAGGCAATATTCGTGAGCTTGAAAATGTGATTCATCGGGCGCTACTGGTCTGCGATGGGAAAACATTAAAGCCGTTTGATCTCAATCTGCCTTCTATACAGCAGACGCATATGTCAGATGGTGAACATGCGCTATCTTCAGATCAGCGATTAGAAAAATCAATCAATGATTTAATTCGACAAGAGCCCGATCAGCTTTATGATTTATTTATTCAAAAAGTAGTGTTGCAAACGTATGAGTATTGCAAAAGCAATCAAGTTGGACTTCACCCGTTTCAATAGACATATCATAATGTCGAAACAGGAATGGAGAGTTAAAAATGAAGGGCATCAGATATACGGCCGAATTCAAGGCTGAAGCTATCAAACAAATCACAGAACGCGGCCACAATACTGCAGAGGTTGCAGAGCGTTTAGGGATATCCACTAAAAGTATTTACAAGTGGATTAAAGAAGCTGAGCTACAATAGCAACCCGTAGTGAATAAAGATGTGATGGCTTTAAAACAAGAAGTCATTCGATTGAATGCAGCATTAAAACGCGCCACAGAAGAACGTGACATTCTAAAAAAGGCCGCCGTGTACTTTGCCAGTCACCAAGAGTGAAGTACACTTTTATCGATCAACACTGTACTGAGTTTAAGGTGGCGAGCATGTGCCGAGTGTTAAAGGTGCATCGCAGTGGATACTATGCTTGGAAAGTTAAGCCACACTCAAATCGAGCAATAGAGGACAGTAAGCTGCTGCTTGAGATTAAACAATCTTACGATGACAGTTACGGTATCTATGGCAGCCCACGTATTCATCGAGACTTACGTGAAGCTGGCTTTCACTGTGGTGTAAAGCGTGTTGCACGTTTGATGCACCAAGCCAAGCTCAAATCCATATGTGGTTACAGACGCCCACGATATAAGTCAGGCAAACCGTCAATCGCAGCGCCTAATCGTCTACAACAGCAGTTCACTGTCAATCAGCCAGATGTCGCTTGGGTAACGGATATTACCTATGTTGGCACTTATGAAGGTTGGTTATATGTGGCCGTTGTGATTGATTTGTACTCCCGCAGTGTAGTTGGCTGGTCGATGAAACCCACGATGGCCACTGAGATTGTATTGGATGCATTGCTGATGGCAGTCTGGCGGCGCAAACCTAAGCAAGCTGTCATTATTCATTCAGACCAAGGCAGTCAATTTGGTAGTGATGACTTTGCAAGATGGTGTAAAGATAACCATTTAGTCCCCAGCATGAGTCGACGTGGAAACTGCTATGACAATGCAGTCGCTGAGTCTTTCTTCAGTAATTTGAAGAAAGAACGTATCAAACGAAAAATCTATTCAACAAGAGAGGAAGCTAAATCAGAGATATTTGAATACATCGAAGTGTTTTACAATCGTAAGCGTCGGCACAGTCATCTTAATCAACTAAGTCCGATGGCGTTCGAAAAGCTACAAAGTGGAAGTCAATAAACGTCTAGTAAAACGGGTGAAGTCCAAGTGCAAACTGCTAGAGTACTTGGCATTAGTCGCAACGTATTACGCGCATTGCTCAAGCAGTTTGGTACCATTCAATAATCCATAATTCAAACATCATCTGCAATTGCTCTAACCCGCTTTAATAAAATTAAATGCGGGTTTTTTTGTATCTATCGCTTTTAAAGACTTGGCGCTAGCAAAGCGCATTCAGAGGTTTTTCTCATGATTTCCAGCTGTTGATATTGAAGCAGCAGATTCAGTAAGTTGTATCTGAGGCAACAACACTTCCCAGCACTAAATCAAACGCCGCAATTAAAAACGATTCTAGTGATTTTGTTTACTGTCACTGGATTTATATTCAGCCTCACTGGTGTGATATTAAGTTGGCGTAGATTACGTCAATAAATTACGAAAAAACAGCGACATACATTCTAATTGATTGCCGCTGTTGTCAGCGTTTGAATTTTCAAATCATGATGTCGATTTTGATTGTGAAAACGAGCTAAACGTTACCGCGCTGATGACTAAGATTGCGCCTAGCACCTGTGCATTATTGGGTGGTATACGTTCAATCGTAGCGATGACCATGGAGGTAACAGGCACTAGGTTCATAAAAATCGCCGCTTTTGATGGCCCTAATTTGGCGATGCTTGCATTCCAGAAAAGATAAGCCAAGACACCGCCGCCCACTGCCATCATAGCGAGTGAGGCGCCCGTAGCTAGTGTCGGCACTACAAAGCGATCACCTTGCAATATTGCGGCGATGCTCAATGCGATTGCACCTACAGTCATGATGCCTGCCGTATTGGCTATGCCACTGACATTCTTAGGCATTACTTGACGAACGAGCACGTTATACAGCGCCCAACTTACATTGGCTATGCAGATGTAAAGGTCGCCAATAGAGAGTGTTAAGTGTGCGCCGGCACCCAATACAACAATCGCTACGCCAGCCACGCCAATGGGGAATGCAATCATCTGTTGTTTAGAGGGTTTATCCTGCAGTATGAGATACGCCAAAATAGCTGTTAATAGCGGATTTAATGCCATGATGAGTGCGCCATTGATAGCAGAGGTGGTTTCCATCCCTAAAAAGAAAAACAAATTAAATCCAAAAACACCCACCACGCCTAAAGTCAGATAAGCCTTCAAATGTCGTAGTGGAATGTTCTCTTTTCTGATCAGCGCAATCAGCACCATAATGGCTGCAGCAAGAATATAGCGGCTAGCCCCAGCAATATAGGGGCCCATCTCCGCCACCACTGGTTTTGCTAAATTAAAGTTAGCACCCCAAAATATTGCAGCCATAGTAGCCATCAGGTAAGTATTGATATTGCCCATCATTGATTGTCCATTGTTATATTTAATTTGCTTAAGCCTCTAAACCTTCAACGATTAAAACACGATATTCAGCGCCTTTAAGTCGATGTTTAAGTGCTTCCTGGTACTTGGCACTGTGGTACCAATTTTGCGCATCTTTGATTGTTGGAAACTCATGAATCAAACAACCTTCGGCCGGAGAACCTTCTAAAACCTCCATCGCGCCATATCTAGCCAAAGGAGTGACCTGATGCCCCTCCCGCGCTGATTTCGCTAGTTGGGCATACAGCACCATTTCGTCTTGGTCCAGTGTGCGCTCCCGTATCATCACCACATAAGCACTCATCATCAAGTCCTTTTACTTAGAAACTGTAGAAGTTGTTTCGCTGCCTCGGCAGAAGAAGCAGGGTTCTGGCCCGTAATAAGATTTCCGTCTTGCACCACATACGATGCCCAATCTGAAGCGCTGGAATATTGCCCACCCTTGCTGATCAATTCGTCTTCTACCAAAAATGGCACAATCTCTAATAACCCAACCGCAGCTTCTTCCGAGTTTTTGAAACCCGTGACTTTCTTACCTTTTACAAGTGGCGTACCGTCAGCATTCTTAATATGTCTTAACACGCCAGGCGCATGGCACACCAATGCTACAGGTTTATGGCTTGCCAATACACTTGATATTAACTGTATGGAACTCTTATCTTCAGCCAAATCCCATAATGGGCCATGGCCACCTGGATAAAATACTGCATCGTAATCCGCTTGATTGATCGTATCTAAACGTATGGTGTTGGCTAAGGCAGTATTTGCTGCTGCATCGGCTTCAAAGCGATGGGTCGCTTCGGTTTGAAAATCAGGCTCATTGCTCTTTGGGTCTAGCGGGGGTTGCCCACCATGAGGGGAGGTAAGCACTAATTCTGCACCTGCATCTTTAAAAACGTAGTAGGGGGCAGCAAGCTCTTCTAGCCAGAATCCAGTTTTTCTTCCGGTGCTGCCTAGTTGATCATGAGAAGTGAGTACGATTAGAATTTTCATATGCGTTTACCTTTTAAATGTTGGGATAATAAAATACGCTCGGTTCCCAACAATTAGACCGGTCGTATATAATGCAATTAAAAAAATAGCTGGTTTGAATAAAGTATAAAAAACTGAGTTAAATAAAAAATTATGAATATTAAAAAGTAATGCCAATTACACCAGCAACAGACTTCTTGTGGAGGTCATTGCGTTGTGAATAGGTGCCATATCTCGTGTAATTTTAGCCATTAAACTCGCGCCCAGCCACATTTGATAAAGTGTCTGCGCTAAGCTGCTGGGCTCAACCTTAGTCTTTAATGAGCCATCTGCATTCCCACGCTCAATAGCCTCTGCTAATCGATCAATAATGCCTGCGGTCCCAGATTTAAGTGCTAAGCGCATGGCTTCAGATAAGTCCGCAACTTCAGCAGCCAACTTAACGGCCAAACACTTACCTTGGCAATCAAAGCTGGCTTGCGATTCCTGCCAATGGTTCCAGTAATTTAAAATGCGCTGGCTATTGGTCTGATTTTCAGCGTTGAGTATTGCATCCATATTAGCGTGATACTCTTCAAAATAGCTTTGGAGCATGGCTTCACCAAAGGCATCCTTAGATTTAAAGTAATAATAGAAGGAGCCTTTAGGAACGTCAGCTGCTGCCAGAATCTCATTCAAACCAACAGCAGAATAACCTTTTCTGCTGATAATGTTCTGAGCGGTTTCCAGTATATGGCCACGCACATCCATATTGTCGTTTACTGTATTCATGCCGCAATAATATCAACTAGTAGACCAGTTGTCTAGTAATTTATATTCAATAATTTAACCATTAAAAATACAAAAGATATCAACAAAGATATCTACAGGGTAGAAATTCAATTATTAATTCCATTACACTCATATTTTTAGTGCATGTATTTCAGTGCATCAACTCAGCAGCTTCGCCAGGATTAAATTTTAAAAGATGTCATTGAAAGCCAACGACGCGCCAGCAAGACCTAGAGACTTTAGACAAAAACTTTTAGCCATGATGGGGCTTTGTTTCGTACTCGTGATGGTGGCGCTAGATCAAACGGTCATAGGCACCGCATTGCCCACTGTCATCGCAGAGCTCAATGGGTTTGAGCTCTATGCATGGGTTGGTACTTCGTATCTACTTACCTCAGTCATTGCGGTGCCCATCTTTGGTAAGTTAGGCGATGAATATGGCCGTAAGCCATTTGTTGTCATTGCCATCGTGTTATTTACACTGGCATCCATGCTTTGTGGCATGGCGCAAAGCATGCTTCAACTAGTATTTGCTCGGGCCCTGCAAGGGATTGGCGGTGGTATGTTAGTCGCTACCTCTTTTGCAAGCATTCCAGACATATTTCCAGACACCCATGAACGTTTACGTTGGCAAGTGCTATTCAGCACCGCATTTGGGTTAGCCAACGCTGTTGGCCCATCGATTGGCGGCTATCTCACGGAGTATTGGGGTTGGCGCTGGGTATTCTTTGTGAATCTACCTGTCGGTATATTAAGCCTTGCATTTATTTGGTACTTTTTACCAAAAATCCGTTATTCAAATCAGCCGCCATCACGCATGGATTGGCTAGGGGCTTTTTTAATTGCGCTAACACTTGGTAGCTTACAACTGATGGTTGAATGGTTGTTACAAGATAAATATTCTGTGCTGCTAATCCCATTAGGCGTACTTGGCATTATTGCTGGCTTCACTTTATTTTGGTGGGAACGCCGTTGTGAGAACCCGATTCTGCCATTAGGCATGTTCAAGAATAATATTCTGGGTCCGGTCTTTGCACTGTCATCCATGATGGGGTTTTGTTTATTTGCCATCATGTACTACGCGCCGCTCATGTTTCAAGGTGGCTTCGGGCTTTCCCCTAATCAAGCCGGTATTTTGGTTACGCCTTTGGCCGTTTTTATTACGGTGGGCAGTATCGTGAATGGAAGAATCATGTCACGCATAGACTCCCCCAACGTAGTGATATATGTTGGGTTGGCCGCATTTTTAATATCAGCATTAGCCATGACACAAGTCACTATTCTAACAGCGCATATCATGATTTTTAGCGCAATGGCATTGGGCGGGTTAGGCATCGGATTATTGCTCCCAAACTTAACGCTTATCGTGCAAGCAAGTGCAGCTAGAACACAGCTTGGCATTGCTACTGCCATGCTACAGTCAATGCGGATGGTTGGAAGTATGATGGGTGCAGCGGTGATTGGCTCAATTATTTCAAGTCAATATATCTCGAAAATACACACTTTATTAACCTTGAAAAGCGCCCCGGAACTAGCGCCTAGCCTAGACAACCCACAGATATTATTTAGTCATGAAAAATCAACACAGTTTTTACAATTATTTCATTTAAGCCAGAGCGAAGGATTGCATTTGCTGACCAGTGCTAGGGAGGCGCTGGTCACTGCCGTGCATGACAGCCAATGGTTTATTACTGGCCTTGTGTTGGTAGCGTTTTGGCTAGCGTATCGCATTCCCAAAGTGAATATTCATAGTCGCTAAAACTGCTGGTAGCTTCAATACGTCACAAATTTGTCATTTTCACCGTTTATGCTTAACACTCTACGTTGGTGAGCATAATAATGAGCCTAAGTAACGATGAAATAGTCCGCCGTATTCACAATGATTTGATTGATAGCTACGATGAAGAGCTGGAGTTAGAGCTCGGTGATCGCGATCTCGAAATTCTGGAGAGTGGTGCTTTAGACCAAACAGCAGAGCAAAAAAGGTACCGTCAAAAGTATTTCCGTGAGTTATTCAGGCTCCAAGGCGAATTAGTTAAGCTGCAGGATTGGGTGGCCGCAACTGGTCATAAAGTAGTCATTCTGTTTGAAGGTCGCGATGCTGCAGGTAAAGGTGGCGTCATCAAACGCATCACCCAACGATTAAATCCACGTATCTGTCGAGTCGCCGCACTTCCAGCACCCAACGAACGTGAGCGTACCCAATGGTATTTCCAGCGTTACGTTTCGCACCTCCCGGCCGCAGGCGAAATCGTATTGTTTGATCGCAGTTGGTACAACCGCGCCGGTGTCGAGCGCGTGATGGGCTTTTGCGACGATACGCAGTACGAAGAGTTTTTCCGATCTGTCCCCGATTTTGAACGCATGCTGGTTCGCTCTGGAATCCAGCTGATTAAGTATTGGTTTTCAATCTCAGATGAAGAACAGCACTTACGCTTTTTAGGGCGCGCGCACGACCCATTGAAGCAATGGAAGTTGAGCCCTATGGATTTAGAATCGCGCCGTCGTTGGGAGCAATACACCAAAGCCAAGGAAACCATGCTGGAACGCACGCATATCGAAGAAGCACCTTGGCGCATTGTGGAAGCAGTGGACAAGAAGAAAGCTAGATTAAACTGTATCCACCATTTGCTCAATCAGATGCCGTATGAGGAAATCAAGCGGCCCGTCATTGAGCTACCACAGCGCGAACATCACGAAGATTATGTGCGGATGCCCGTACCTAAAGAGCTCTTTGTCCCTGAAGTATATTAATACCAGCCTATGTCATCAAACTGACATCAAATTAGCGAAGAATAGTCACAATCAATTATGTCGGGATCCAATATGAACACGCTTAGCTACAGCCCACCCATCAAACCAAATTTTGATCATAAACCAGGGTTAATGACAGCGATTATATTCGTTGCTTTGTTAATTGGCGGGCTGGCATTTACAGCAATCAGCCTGATGAATGATGTGACGAATACAGGCGTTAAAACCACCACCATACTGCCTTATATATTGTTAGGAGTTGCGCTGTTAATCGCACTGGGGTTTGAGTTCGTCAATGGCTTTCACGATACTGCAAACGCAGTAGCCACCGTGATTTACACGCATTCTCTCCCGCCCAATTTTGCCGTGGTGTGGTCAGGGTTTTTCAATTTTCTGGGCGTACTCTTTTCCAGTGGGGTAGTTGCATTCGGCATTATTTCCTTATTACCCGTTGAGCTCATTCTGCAAGTGGGTTCTGGTGCCGGCTTTGCCATGGTGTTTGCGTTGCTAATTGCGGCAATCCTATGGAATTTAGGCACATGGTTGCTAGGTTTGCCGGCATCATCATCCCATACATTGATTGGCTCTATTATTGGTGTAGGGGTGGCTAACGCCTTGATGCATGGGCGCACAGGTACCAGTGGTGTGGATTGGGCGCAAGCCACTAAAGTCGGCTATTCTTTGTTGCTATCTCCAATGATTGGATTTGTGTTTGCAGCGCTGCTATTGCTGGCATTAAAAGCATTTGTTAAAAATAAAGAGTTGTATGCAGAGCCCAAAGGTAACAAACCTCCACCTGTATGGATTCGTGGATTACTCATACTCACCTGTACTGGCGTGTCATTTGCGCATGGTTCCAATGATGGCCAAAAAGGCATGGGGTTAATCATGCTGATATTGGTGGGTACTGTGCCCATGGCATATGCCTTGAATAGAGCAATGCCTGTAGACCAGATGACGCAGTTCGTTGCTGTGGCGCAAGTGACACAACAATCATTGGTGAAAATTGCGCCTGCAGCTGCACCGGCAGAGCCACGACAAGCCATCTCTGACTATATCCGCACTAAAGAATACAACGCCAATGTGTTACCTGCGCTGGCCGCACTTACCGGACAAATCGGTAGCCAAGTAAAAGAGTACGGTACATTTGACCGCGTACCAAGTGAAAGCGTAGGCAACGTGCGTAACGATATGTACTTAACTTCAGAGGCTATCCGCCTGATTGATAAAGATAAAGCGGTTAGTTTTGATGAAGATACCAAGAAGAATGTCACTGCATTCAAAAAAGAGATAGATGCTTCTACAAAATTTATCCCGCTATGGGTCAAAGTTGCAGTGGCCATCGCGCTTGGTTTGGGCACCATGGTTGGCTGGAAGCGTATCGTCGTCACTGTGGGTGAAAAAATTGGTAAGACACATTTGACCTATGCACAAGGTGCATCGGCTGAGCTCGTCGCCATGAGCATGATTGGTGCTGCAGACATGTATGGCCTACCAGTGTCCACCACCCATGTATTGTCTTCTGGCGTGGCCGGTACCATGGCAGCCAATAAATCTGGCCTGCAGTGGTCAACAATCAAGAGCTTATTGACGGCTTGGGTGTTGACACTGCCGATGGCCATGTTGCTATCTGGCTCACTGTATTGGTTATTTACCTACTTGTTTTAATTTGCCAGGTGCTTTAAGCAGCCCATGTTTGCATTGCAACATGGGCATTTTTATTTCATATGGTGGTGACTTACCCAGCTGCTGTTGAAGCCACCTAAATCTCCACGCCGATAGTCGCTATTTAGCTGAAAACCTTTTTCGATATTCTGAAGGCGATACATTCAGATTTCGATGAAAGGTAATGCGCATGCGCTCCTCATCACCAAAGCCGCATCGATTGGCGATTTCCTGAACGCTATGAAGGGAATCTTCTAACAGTCGTCGTGCAGCCTCAAGCCTAAATATTTCTACCGCTTTGGCTGGCGTTCTCCCAGTTTTCTGCTTATAGACACGCGCAAAGTTTCTAGGACTCATACATACCTGAGCGGCAAGGGTATCGATGGTCAGATCTTTCATTTGAAGACTATTCGAAACCCACTGGTGAAGTACATCAAACGAAGCATCACCAGATTGCGATTGCAGCAGTGCACTGAACTGGGATTGCCCACCTGAGCGCTTCATGTACACGACTAATTCGCGTGCCACTTTCATTGCAATATCGCGCCCACAATCCTCTTCGACTAGTGCAAGTGCCAGATCGATCCCCGCTGTCACGCCTGCTGATGTCCAGATGGAGCCTTCTTGAACGAATATGGCATCTCCATCAACCTTGATAGAAGGGTGCCGTGCATGCAGTAAATCCAGCATTGCCCAATGCGTAGCTACACGCTTGCCTTCTAGCAAGCCTGCTTGCGCTAGTAGGAATGCTCCGCTACACACTGAAGCAATACGACGAACACTGACATGCCTTTTGCGTAACCATAGTGCTAGCGTGGCCGACTCCTCCAGCACTTCGATGATGTGTGGGGAGCCAGGCACAATGATGGTATGGATGTCAGCATCGGAAAAATCTGCTAGCGTCCTTGTATCCAATGCGACACCTTCTGCGCTGCTCACAAGGCCGCCATTCAGGCTGATGGTGTGTCGGTCATATGGTGGCAAGCCTCTTTCTTGCATATACCTTGAAGCCGCCCAAAACACAGTTTGCGCTCCTGTTAGATCAAGTAAACCCATGTGTGGAAATGCTAGGAAGACTACTAGTTTTTCATGTTTTTGGGACGATGGCGGATAATTAGGGATGTATGTCATTTCCGCCATATTCTTTCACCATTACAATGTCACGTCAACATCTTGCATTTGGCTAACTGAGGAAGAAAATATGAAAATCGTAGTGATAGGTGGTACAGGTTTAATTGGAACAAAACTCGTTGGCAATTTACGGAAGTTAGGCCATGAAGTGACGCCAGCTTCTCCAAACTCGGGCGTGAATACCATTACTGGCGAAGGCCTGGCAGAGGTGCTACAAGGGGCTGATATTGTAGTCGACGTTGCCAATTCACCTTCTTTCGAAGATACAGCTGTCATGCATTTTTTTGAAACTGCTGGAAAAAACATTGCAGCAGCTGAAAAAACCGCAGGCGTTAAGCATCATATTGCGCTTTCTGTAGTAGGCACAGAAAACCTACAAGATAGTGGCTATTTCCGGGCAAAACTCGTACAAGAGAATCTGATTAAAGCGTCGGGAACTCCTTACACAATCGTTCGTGCTACTCAGTTTTTTGAGTTCTTAACCAGCATTGCACATGCCGCTACAGAAGGAGAGACCGTGCGATTAACTTCGGCACTGTTCCAACCAATCGCAGCAGAAGATGTGGCCTCGATACTAGCCACCATCTCCTTGGAAAAACCTGTCAATGGCATCATTGATATTGCGGGTCCTCAGAAAATTTCTTTGTATGACGCTGTGTCTACAGCACTAAGCGCCAAGCAGGATACCCGCAAGGTAGTGCAGGATGATCAATCAGCATACTTTGGTTTGGTGATAGATGATCAATCGCTTACACCACAAGGCAATGCCCAGCTTGGGATGCTGACATTACAGAGCTGGCTAGCTACACAATGAATGATATTGAATAAGTTTTGAGGGGTGTGGTTATTAAATGCGCTTTGCTAGTAATGTATAAATAACTATTTCAAATAAAATCAAATATTTATTTATTTTTATTAATCTTAATAGATTAATAAAAAAGACGCCATAACATCCCCAAAAATCCACACGCTAAAATCACTGCAATCACATTGGCTTTATATCTAAAGATGGCAAACGCAGCCATTGCCGTCAATGCGACTGAGAACCAATCCAGTGTTGCGGAATTATCTGGCGACCAAAATACATGGTAAGCAAAAAATAGTGCCAGGTTCAAGATTACGCCAACTACAGCGGCGGTAATGGCGCTCAATGGGGCGGTAAATTTAAGGTTGCCGTGCGTCGTTTCAATGAATGGCCCGCCTAGCAAAATAAAAATGAAGCTTGGTAGGAACGTGAAAAAGGTGACCACGGTAGCCGCTATCAATGCAGAGGAAAGCAGGGCATCTGCACCAAATACTTGGCTTACCCAGCCACCGACAAAGCCGACAAATGTGACGACCATAATCAGCGGGCCGGGAGTGGTTTCTCCTAATGCCAATGCATCTATCATTTGCGTTGGGCTCAGCCATTGGTAGTGTTCTACAGCGCCCTGATACACATATGGGAGTACCGCGTACGCGCCACCGAAGGTAAGTAGTGCTGCTTTGGTAAAGAACCAGCCCATTTGTGTAAAGGCACCTTGCCAGCCATAGTTGCTAATCAATAGCAGCATTGCACTCAACCAAATGCCAAGCCCAATCAGCGTGATTTTCCATACTTTACGCCAAGTAAAAAAAGCGTGTGACGGTGTAGGTGTGTCATCATCAATCAGCGCCGGGCCGTATGTGTGTTGAGTGGCACCATGTCCGCCGCCAATTTTAAAGTGCGTGGGATATAAGTGTCCACCCAAGTAACCAATCAAGCCAGCTGCCAGCACAATGAGCGGGAAGGGGAGCTTTAATGCAAAAATGGCTAAAAAAGCCAATGTAGCAATCGTCCACGTAGTTGTATTTTTAAGCGTGCGCACGCCGATTCTGTATGCGGCAAATAATACAATGGCTACCACTGCCGGTTTAATGCCGTACAAGGCGCCAGCTACTGCAGGTACTGCACCATAGGCCATATAAACCCAAGCCAGTATCACCAGAATAAAAAAAGAGGGGAGAAAAAACAGTGTGCCAGCAATGATGCCACCCCATGTACGGTGCATTAACCAGCCAATATAAGTAGCGAGCTGTTGTGCTTCAGGGCCGGGCAGCACCATGCAATAATTAAGCGCATGCAGAAAGCGTTTTTCGGAAATCCAACGTTTGTTCTCTACCAAGTCATGATGCATGATGGCAATTTGACCTGCCGGACCACCAAAGCTAATAAATCCTAACTTGAGCCAATAAAGCATGGCTTGTGTGATGGAGATAGATCTAGGGGCTTGGGTGTTTATATGTGTATTGTGGTTTACGTCCATGGGCAATCCTCCGTAAGTATTATCTCACATGATGCGTGCAGGCCTTGGGCGTAAGTGGTCCATCCATCATAGGCTTCATCTGCGTTTGGTATAAAAATATAATCGAATATTATTTAATTTAATATCGATAGAGTGATACATTCCAAGTTCGCCCAATTGCCAGCTTGAGATGTACAGGCAGCATATCTTCCATTTTTATACTGAATAAATAACCATATTTACTGCCGCTATGACCATTGAACTCGTACTGATTTTTTTACTGACTGGTGCCATTGTAGGCGTACTATCCGGATTGCTAGGCATAGGCGGGGGGCTGGTTTTAGTACCATTTTTTACTGCAGTACTAGGCGTATTACATTTTCCGCCTGACCTCATTTTTCACTATGCGCTCGGCACTTCCATGGCCTGTATTGTCATTACTTCATTTTTCAGTTTGCGATCACATCAACGCAAACAAGGCGTGTTATGGCCTTATGTAAAGTCTATGGCCATAGGCGTGGTGCTCGGCGCATTTTGTACCACATTTGTTGTGGCCAAACTCAATAGTGCTGTGCTGTCGTTGATTTTCTCTGTGTTTTTGGTGTTTGTCGCGTGGCAAATGCTTAAGGCTGCACCGCAGTCCTCAGTCGAGCATGTGAGAATTCATCCATTGGAGTTGGCTAGTGTTGCGTTTGCTATTGGCGCGATTTCTTCAGTGGTGTCGATTGGCGGCGGCTCTTTGACTGTGCCTTATCTTGCTTACCGTAATGTCGATATTAAAAAAGCGATAGGCACGTCGGCTGCATTAGGCTTTCCGCTCTCTATAGCCGGTACGGCAGGGTATATTCTCAATGGGCCAATAGCTACTTGGCACAGCAGCATACCTATTACAGTAGGTTATGTTTATTTGCCTGCGGTCTTGTGCATTTCTGTTGTGAGTGTATTTACGGTAGGTTACGGCGCAAGTCTTGCGCACAAACTGCCAGTGGCTACTATCAGACGCACATTTGCGTGCCTGCTAGTGTTGATTAGTATAAAGCTGTTGGTCAACCACCTATAGATTACGGTTAGCTTCTAAAAACTGCACAATTGCGTTCAGTAGCTCACTGTTGCCTCGTAATGGTTTAGCAAGCTTAGCCACCATATCAACATGTCCGTAATGCGGAAACTCAACGACTTCTACTTGTCCATGCTGTGCACGGATGGCTTGTGCCAAATTAAAGGTGTTGCGCGGCCACACTGTCCCATCTTTTAAGCCTACTGCTAGCAATAGTGGTGGGTTGTCGCCTCGCACATGGTGAATTGGTTGGGAAGTCCATTGTGTCTTATCCGGACCAAAAATCTCTTTTAATCTGGTAGATTTTAACGGTAGAAAATCATACGGACCTGCCAGCCCTACATAAGCACTAAAGGCATTCGGGCTGAGTGAAACTTGTGCTAAGTAATCGGGATTAAGTGCCAGCATCACAAGTAAGTGTGCGCCTGCCGAGTGTCCTACCATCATGATCTGATTGGCATCACCACCATATTCGGCGATATGCGTTTTTACCCATTTGGCCGCGCTGACCGGGTCTTGCATGAGTTCTGGAAATTTGACATCCGGGTATACGCGGTAGTTAGGGATGACCACCATATAGCCTTTGGAAGTAAATGCTTCAGCCGCGAATAAGTAGTCTTCTTTTTCACCAGAATCCCAACTGCCCCCATAAAAAAATACAATCACTGGCATAGGGTTGTTTGCGGTGATCGGCATTTTGGGAAGATAAATATCCATTTTTTGCCGCGGAAGTGCGCCATATGCAATGTCAGCTTTGATGGTGTAACCCTGTGATGGTATGAGGCTGTTCAGCACCTTAATGGGCGAGCAAGCTGTGCTTGCCAACATCAATAATGCAATGCAGGATGAGATTAGGTTTGGAATATTAATCACGCGTATGGTGGTGTAAATAAGTAGAAATGTTATTTGTGCGCTTGCGTAAGTATTGATTGCCTATTTAGGCGGCAGTTCATGTTCTGATTTCACTCATGATGCCATCTGTTATATTAGCGCACTATTCATTAGTGTGATATTATATTTTGTGTCAAGACTAATATGTGTGAACGTGTCTTCATACTAGTTTCCCTCCTCAAGGGGTGGCCCCATACGAAAGTGTGGGGTTTTTTTTACCCAAGAAGTTTACCTTGTGATGCTTGTTCTGTTGGCATTTTGCGGGCGAGTGTTTCTCACACGTCATCCACAAGCAAAGCCAAGAAATTAGTAGTGGTTGGTGCTCATCAGGTCTTTGATGACATTGAGCATGGCAGAAAAAATCATCACGTATTCTAATAGCGTGATCAAAAACAGTTGTTGCTGAGGAATGTCTGTTAACCATTGTGCGCAGAGCATGAGCGCGTTCGCAATAATCCCAATCAAGATGATTAGGCCCACAATGCGGTTTCTTAAGCTAAAGATATAAAATTGCGCAACAAACAATATACCAACCACGCTTTCAATAGTTAACGTGTGTTGCATGTTGATATTCGTCAGCAGCAAAGCAATGTAGAGGCTCACAAGTGCAATTGCACCCATGGGCTGGGTAGGCATGCCTACGCCATGGTGTTTAAGTGTAATGGCAAGCCATGCGTGGTGTAATAGTGCGCTCAATAGTCTCATGTTGGCCTCAATTCTGCTCACAATAGAGATGCGTCTTGCAAATGCTTCTCTTGTATGACTGTTAACGGCAGCTTGAGACGAAAATGAAGTGCGTCAAACGCAGGTTATCGGGTGTGACAAGTAAAGCTTAGCAATCCGTGGTGATTAATAAATATCATCGAGAGAGACGGTGTCTTCATCTGCAGAATAGTGTTTGTTACCACTGCTCATGCCACGATAGCTTTCTTGATAATCATCAAATTCATCGCCTGCAAAATCTTCTAGCATTTGATCAATCACTTTAATTTTGTCTACTTTTTTTACATTTTCGGTTGGCATGTTGTTTTCCCTTCAACTTGCTGTTAGTAATTAAGCAATTTTCATCACTTAGTTATACAAAAGCATATTGCGTGCCAAGCTTGTTATGGGCTTAAATTGTTGAGAAACGATGCATAAATAGCGAAATAGATAAAACTGAGAGGTAAAAAAGCCGCTTATCATTGATTTGAACCAACCTGTATTCGTGCTAAGGCATCAATGTTTGGTTAATATGACTGACAAATTTTAGACATATGCGTATAGAAACTAACATTTTTCGCACCAGTTCTTGCAGAACGGGCATAAAAAAACAGGCAGTAAAGTAAGCTGCCTGTTTTTGTCTTGCAATCAAACCTCATCGAAAAGTGCGAGGTTAGAAGAAATGCCGTTACATTTTCTTAGTGGCTGGTTTTGTTGCTGGGGTAGCCGCGTTAGCATTTTTGATATTTTTATTGACTACTGCGTTGTTAGTGCTAGGCGCGCTAGGTGTGGCTGTTGCAGCTTTATTGCTGTCGGAATGCATATGTGGGGCCACATTCACGGCTTGTTCTGTGGTGCAGCCACCCATGACTGTGTTGCATGTAGCCAATGCTTGCCCTGAAAAAATGGCAAGGGCAGTAAAAATAATACTCAAGTTCAATCTAAGTCTCCATGTTATTTGAGGTTATTAACCGGTAGGGGTATTTGCGAATGTGGTATCTGAATCTGTACAAGAGGCTTGTTGCTTTCGAGATACTTCGATTTTGCGTAAAACTTCAGGGAAAATATAAGCAATTAATATGCCATGCGTAAGTAGGTGGTATGTGCCTTAACCTCATGTATTGCATAGCTATATATATGAAAAATGCACAGTATTAGTACAAATGCGCATAGAAATAGTGCGTTAATGTGAGGTGAACGATTGTGTGTGTTAGCAGTCAATCTGTTGAACCAAAAAAGGAGTATGGATATGGGTGAGTTTGCAACTGGATATCAGCGCAGTATTTTGATCATAAGTAGTGTCTTATTGTTGTTGGGCACTACTTATGTGAACTCCGCGCAGTCTTGTGACGGTATTTATAATCAGCAACTGACGACATTACAAGGTGAGAAGATTAATTTGTGTGATTATCAAGCGCAGCCAATTTTAGTGGTGAATACGGCCAGCAAATGCGGGTTCACACCACAGTTTGAGGCGTTGGAGGGTATGTATAGCCAATATAAAGCCCAAGGCTTGATGGTGATTGGATTTCCGTCCAACGACTTTAAGCAGGAGTTGAGCGATAACAAGCAAATTGGTGATTTTTGTAAGTTAACTTATGCAGTGAAATTCCCGATGATGGCAAAAAGCAATGTGACCGGCCCGAATGCTAATCCGTTGTACCAACAATTGATTGCCAAAACTGGTCAAGCGCCACAATGGAATTTTTATAAATATGTCATTTTACCTGGTGGTAAAGAGGTATATGCCTACGAGAGTAGTGTGCTGCCGGATTCAAAAGAGATTTTAGGTAAAATTAAACCCTATTTGAAGCCTGTAAAATAATAAAGCCACCCGATTTGAGGGTGGCTTTATTATTTTGCGATGGATTATGCCGCTGTTTTAGCTGGCTGTCTAATCTTCTGCATAATGATGGCAGAAAGTTCTTCTACAGAGCGACTGGTAGAATCAGCCCAAGTAATGCCTGCATTCCGCATTAAGTTTTCGGCCGTTGCGACTTCTTTTTTACAGTTATCTAAAGAAGCATAAAAGCTACCTGCGCGACGCTCGTTGCGCACAGAGTGCAAGCGCTCAGGTTTAATGGTTAATCCAAATATTTTATCGATATGCTTATGCAATACCGCAGGCAGTGAGCCACGCTCAAAGTCTTCTGGAATAAGAGGGTAGTTAGCGGCTTTAATGCCAAACTGCATGGCTAAATACACGCTGGTAGGTGTTTTACCGCAGCGTGATACACCAATCAAAATCACCTGTGCTTCTTCTAAGCCAGAGTTGGTCATGCCATCATCATGGTTCAGCGTGAAATTCACTGCTTCCATGCGCTCGTGATAATTGCTACCCATGACACTGTGCGCAATGCCTGCGCCGGTCAGTGGTTTTTGTTGCAGCTCTTCACCCAATGGATCAATAAAGACATTGAATAAATCAATAAAGTAGGCATCAATGTCTTTCAACGCTTGGCGCAGCTCAACATTGCCTACCGACATAATCACAACTGGGCGGATTTTATCCTCTTCTGTCACTTCCTGGATTGCGTGTTTCGCCAACTTCACTTTATCTAATGTGTCGGTAAATGGCATGCGCACTTGTGTGAAGTGTGTTCTGGGAAAGTGCTCAAGCAATTTACCGAGGGCGCCAGCAGTAATGCCAGTGCCATCTGAGATAAAGAAAACGGTACGATTCACAATGCCCACCTAACTATTTTTTGGTTAGACGCTGCCAAGTGGCAACAACAGTATCTGGATTCAAGGAAACGGATTGAATACCTTCCGCAACTAGCCATTCTGCAAAGTCAGGGTGGTCAGAAGGGCCTTGTCCGCAAATGCCCACATACTTACCAAGACGGTTACAGGTGCTGATGGCCATTTTTAGTAGCACTTTGACCGCGTCGTTACGCTCATCAAAGCCATCGGCCAAAATCCCAGAGTCTCTGTCCATGCCTAGTGTTAATTGCGTTAAGTCGTTAGAGCCGATAGAGAATCCATCAAAGTATTCTAAGAACTGCTCAGCCAATAATGCATTCGATGGAATTTCACACATCATGATGAGGCGCAAGCCATTTTCACCACGTTTTAAACCATTGGCTGCCATGATTTCTGTGACAGCTTTCGCTTCATCTAAGGTACGTACAAATGGAATCATTAACTCAACATTGGTGAGACCCATTTCATCGCGCACACGTTTCATGGCTTGGCATTCCATAGCAAAGCACTCTTTAAAGTCCTCTGCCATGTAACGTGCCGCACCACGGAAACCAATCATTGGGTTCTCTTCATCTGGCTCGTAAATCTCGCCGCCGACCAGTTTTTTGTATTCGTTCGATTTGAAATCAGATGTACGCACGATGACTGGTTTTGGGTAAAACGCTGCACCAATGGTGGCGACACCTTCTGCTACTTTATCAATATAGAACTGTTTAGGTGAAGCATAGCCACGCGCACGGCTCTTAATCGTGTCTTGAATGGCTTTCGGCATGGCGTCGATATTCAGAATAGCTTTCGGGTGAATACCTACCATATTGTTAATCACAAATTCCAAGCGCGCTAAGCCTACACCGTCATTCGGGATTTGCGCAAAGCTAAACGCCATGTCTGGGTTACCTACGTTCATCATGATTTTGCATGGTGGTTTAGACAAAGCACTGTTTGTTTGTGTGCTGACTTCGAAATCGAAGGCACCGTGATAGACAAAACCAGTCTCACCTTCTGCACATGAAACGGTCACAATCTCGCCTTCGCGCAGCAAGTCTGTCGCATTCACAGAGCCTACAATGGCAGGAATACCTAATTCACGCGCAATAATCGCAGCGTGGCAGGTACGGCCACCGCGGTTCGTTACCAACGCGCTTGCACGTTTCATCACGGGTTCCCAGTTCGGGTCTGTCATGTCGGCAACTAGCACATCGCCAGGTTGTACTTCATGCATTTGTGCAGGGTCTAACACAATGCGTACTGGGCCCACGCCCACTTTTTGTGTCACGGCACGGCCGGCAACCAATGGTTTAGCTGAGTGTTTTTGTAATTTGTAAGTTTCGGTTACGTTGTTATTGGCTTCTTGTGACTTCACTGTTTCTGGGCGTGCTTGCAAGATATACAGCTTGTTATCTAAACCGTTCTTACCCCATTCAATGTCCATTGGGCAGCCGTAATGAGATTCAATGGTCATGGCGTAGCCAGCCAATTCCAAAATATCTGCATCCGTGAGTGAGTAGCGGTCAGAATCTACTGGATCTACATCAATGGTATGGGTTGATTTACCTGCTTGCGTAGCATCTGAAAACACCATTTTGATGAGTTTGGAACCCATGGTGCGGCGTACGATTGCTGGTTTGCCTTGTGCCAATAATGGTTTGTGTACATAGAACTCGTCCGGATTGACGGCGCCTTGTACCACAGTTTCACCCAAGCCATAAGAGGAGGTAATGAATGCCACGTCTTTAAAGCCTGATTCCGTATCAATCGTAAACATGACACCTGCACAGCCGATATCGCTACGCACCATTTGCTGCACACCCGCTGAAAGCGCTACATCTGCATGCACAAAACCTTTATGTACCCGGTATGAAATCGCACGGTCGTTGTATAAAGAGGCAAATACTTCTTTAATTGCGTGGGTAATATTGTCCAAGCCGTGAATATTTAAAAAACTTTCTTGCTGGCCTGCAAATGAGGCATCTGGCAAGTCTTCTGCGGTCGCAGAAGAACGTACGGCAAAGGTAGTGCCCGGGGCAGATTTCTCAATCAAACGAGCATAGCTTTCTGCAATGGCTGTTTGTAATGCAGGCGGAAATTGTGCCTCCATAATCCAACCGCGGATTTGCGCACCACATTTGGCTAATGCTTGCGTATCATCTGCATTAAGTTTGTCTAGTAAATCATTGATTTTTTTATCTAAACCGCCTTGTGATAAAAACTCACGGTACGCATCAGCGGTTGTTGCAAAACCGGTTGGAACGCGTACGCCTTTAGCACTTAATTGAGAAATCATTTCACCTAGTGAAGCGTTTTTACCCCCAACCGAAGGTACATCGCTATTACGTAGATTTTCAAATGGAATGACATGGCTAGACATACGAATCCCTTAATATTGTTTTAACAACCCACACTAAATTTGCGTGTGAAGACAGGTTTATATTGAATATAATTAAAGCGTTTATTACGTTCATTATGCCAAATTAGGCCACTGATGTCACGTTGCTTGATTAGTCAGAATTGACTAAAACCATTGATGAAATCTTGGTATAGTGCGATTCACTCAAGAATTAACCCTTATTTGTTAGAGCATCATGAAATCAAATTCATTACCGCATTCCGTTGAAGTGATCACCACCGCTAGGTTGCATATGGGGTTTTTTGATCTTAACGGGTCGATAGGGCGCCGCTTTGGCAGCATGGGCGTGAGCCTGCAAGCACCGCATACGCGTGTCGAAGTATCTATCGGTGAAGGTGAGGCAGCGCCTAGCTATATTGAACGTACCAAGCAACTGTTGTTACAGCATACCGGGATACATACGCCTGTACATGTCCGGGTGATTGAGCAAATACCTCGTCATGCCGGCTTGGGTTCTGGGACGCAAATGGCACTGGCGATTGGTACCGCAATCAGTACATTATTTAACGTAAATTTACCTTTACGCGATATTGCCGGCTTAATTGGACGCGGTGCGCGCTCTGGGATTGGCATCGGTACATTTGCTACGGGTGGTGTTGTACTGGATGCAGGTAGCAATTCTCATACAGTCGTACCGCCTATTATTGCGCAGCATGCGTTTCCAGAAGTATGGCGTATTTTGTTGATATTCGATGACCAACACACAGGCGTGCATGGCGACGAGGAGTTGCAGGCGTTCAAGCGATTGGCGGATCATGCCTTACCAAACACGCAGCAATTAAGCCACCAATTACTGATGCAAGCATTACCGGCGCTTGTGGAGCAGGATTTAGCCACGTTTGGTAAAGCTGTATCGGCATTGCAGGCTTACAATGGTGATTATTTTGCGCCAGTGCAAGGAGGGCGCTACGCGAGCAAGCAAGTGACTGCGGTCTTGGGTGATTTGTTGGCGCATGGTATTCACTGCGCTGGGCAAAGCTCTTGGGGGCCGACAGGCTTTGCTGTATTTGCTAACCAACAAGAAGCACAAATGCATTTGTCTCGCCTACAGGCTCGCTTTAGTGATATGTCGTTACGATGGAAAATATGTACGGCAAACAATCACGGTGCGCAGATTAATATTAGAAATAAAGGCTAATTGCTAGGTTAATCATGGCTTTGGTTGCGTTGTGTTGCGGTTAAAGTGCATGATTAGAAATACAATATTAATAAATTTTTTCGATTACTTTATATAAGAAGACGAATTATGAATAAAATCAGCATATTACACCTTGTGACAGCAGCCAAAAATGCAAGCCCGTTTGATGTCAATATGGCGTTTGATGCCGGGTACGAAAAGATCATGCCTTATACCAATGTGCTGTTGAATGAAGTGGTTGCGCTGACGCAAGATGCGATTTTCTCTAGAAGCCCAAGTGGGATTAAACAAGAAGCATTTTTTTTCGGCGGACGCGATATTCACTTAGCACTCGATATGCAAAAAGCGGCCAGAAGCGCTATGTTTAAACCGTTTGAAATGTCTACGTTTTCAGATCCTTCCGGCGCATTTACAACAGCTGCGGCAATGTTGGCAAAAGTAGACGCGCATTTACAAAAGAGCCAGCAAACATTAGGCCAGCAAACCATTGCGATTTTTGGTGCGAGCGGCACGGTTGGCTCTACCGCCGCACTGATTGCTGCGCGCCAAGGCGCAAAAATTATGATGATGGCACATGCAGACACAGCCAGCATGCAAGCCTATGTGGATAACATGCAGCAACGTTATGACGTGCAATTAACTGTAGCGGATGGCAGTAGCGATGCCGCCAAAAAAACAGCGTTGGCGCAAGCCAGTGTTGCTTTGTGCGCAACACCGGCAGGTGTACGTGTGTTAGGCCTAGATCATTTCGCAAAATCTTCCAGCTTGAAAGTAGTGGCAGACGTAAACGCAGTGCCGCCTTCTGCGATAGAAGGTGTGGATGTGATGGCGAATGGAGATGTGATTGCAGGTACTGCGATTGCAGGCTTCGGCGCCTTAGCCATTGGTCAGCTTAAATATGTAACACAACACAAGTTGTTACAACGCATGCTCAGCAGTGATGTGCCCATGCATATTGATTATCATGATGCCTACGACTTTGCTTGCGCCAATGCCAAATAAAACGCTCGTTATTGTTGCAATATCTAGCCGGCCATACGTAAAAGCTGCAAAGGATGCCGGATTTGATGTGATTGCTGTGGATGCGTTTGTCGATCAAGACACGCAAGCCATGGCCAAGCAATGTATTCAGGTGGCCTGCACTGGCCATCGGTTTGACGCACAAGCTTTATTGCGTGCATTAGATGCAATAGATTCTGCAGATGTCTTTGGTGTTTGCTATGGCGCAGGGTTTGAAGCGCAGCCTGATCTTCTAGCTAGCATCAGTCAACGCTTCCGTTTATTAGGCAATTCTGCAGATACTATAAAAGCAAGTAAGCACCCCGAAATATTTGCTGCGTTTTGCCATGCGAATCAGTTTTTAACGCCAGCTATTTCAATGAATCAACCCTGCGTGCTAGATGATTGGCTGGTGAAAGAGGTTGGCGGGAGTGGTGGTGCGCATATCCAATGGGCTAGCGCCTATCAAGCACCGTTGAAATCTAATCAATATTTTCAACAAATGCAAATCGGCACACCGGTTTCTTGTCTATTCTTAGCCAGTGAACAAGATGTACAAGTGATTGGCATGAATGAACAATGGGTAGATGCAGATAAGCATACGCCTTTTAAGTATGGTGGGGCGGTCAGTCAAATTATTTTAAGTGCACATTTGGTTGAAACCTTTAAGCGGTTTGTCTCGCTAGCCAGTAAGCAATTCAACCTTAAAGGTTTGAACAGTGTAGATGCGGTGGTCGATGGCGAACAATTGGTGATGCTGGAAATCAATCCACGCCTAAGTGCAACCGTGGATTTGTATGCACCAGAGAAAGGCACATTGATGGCATCGCATGTTAGTGCATTTGGTATTGAGGCCATGCCGACACTGGTATTGAGCACACAGTCTAAAGCGCACCATATTGTGTATGCGCATCAACCAGTACAGATTGCTAAAGATAAAATTTGGCCGGAGTGGGTGAGTGATATTCCTGGCCAATCACAGTATTTTGAGATTGGTATGCCTATCTGTACGGTGACGTCATCGGCAGATAATGTACAAGAAGCTAAGCATTTGGTACAAGCCAGAGCTGGCATTATTTAAGATAGTAAAACGGGGGTTCCGATGCAAAATCAAAACAATACAAATCCATCAAAAATGAGTATTCATGCGCTCACATTACCAATAGTTGAGCGGATGATCGCACAAGCAGATGCTTTGCAGGTGATAGTGTCCAAACACGAGACAGGTGCTACGCTGATTGATGCAGGCATTCAAGCAAAAGGCGGTTTAGAGGCTGGGCGGCTTGTGGCGGAGATCTGCATGGGTGGGCTTGGGCAAGTTACTTTGCAAAACAACACTACTTTTGCCAACTGGCCACTCAGCGTGAAAGTGCATGCGATGAGCCCCGTAGTGGCTTGCTTAGGCAGTCAGTATGCGGGCTGGGCACTCTCCCATGAGAAATTTTTCTCGTTAGGTAGCGGGCCTGCACGTGCGCTGGCGCAACGTGAAGAGATTTTTTCTGAGATTCAATATCAGGATGCAGCTAAAAAAACGGTCTTGGTGCTGGAAACAGACAAAATTCCACCTAAAGAAGTCATTGAAAAAGTGGCCAGAGACACGCAAATTCCGGCAAATGAATTAACTTTTATTTTAACGCCTACCAGAAGCCTGGCGGGGACGGTGCAAATTACCGCGCGCATATTGGAAGTGGCTTTACACAAATTGCATACAGTGCATTTTCCATTGCATCAATTAGTGGATGGATATGGTGTTGCGCCAATTCCTGCGCCTTCTCCGGACTTTTTAACTGGCATGGGTAGAACCAATGATGCGATATTGTTTGGTGGATTTGTACATTTGTATGTGAAATGCACAGATGAGGCGGCAGAAGCGTTAGCAAAATCATTGCCAAGCAGTTCATCTAAAGATTACGGCCGCCCGTTTGCTGAAGTATTTAAAGCAGTGAATATGGATTTTTATAAAATTGATCCATTATTGTTCTCGCCAGCCAAAGTAGCAGTGACTAATTTAGACACAGGCCATAGCTATTTTGCTGGGCAATTTAACGAAGCGTTGTTAGAGCAGTCTTTTAACTAAAAATATTATAAATCAATAGTTTAAATTTATTAGTTAAAGTAATTTGTTCTAAATGAGAATCCCCATTATTACGGACGAAGCCGCCCAGCAGGGTGGCTGGCATGGCGTTGCGCTTAGCAATGCATTTGCCGCGCGTGGCGTAGAAGCTGTGTTTGTAGAGTTGCAAGACTGTATGATTGATTTGTCTGGGCAACAAGCAAGCATACACATCCCACATTTTCCAGTACAACCAAGTTTCGCTTTTATTCGCGGCATAGCCGCCGGCACGTTGCAGCAAGTCATTACACGTTTGAATATATTGCATATTTTGCGCATGCAAGGCACCTATATATATAACGATGCGAAAGCGATTGAGCGTACCGTAGACAAAGGCATGACCAGTTTTTTGTTGAAACATCACGGCATCCCAACGCCCGCTACCTGGGTATGTGAATCTAGGCAGCAGGCACACGATATTATCTCAGCCCAGCTAGAACTGCATACCTCGTTAGTTATCAAGCCGCTATTTGGCTCCCAGGGCCAAGGCGTGCGCCTAGTGACGCAGCAGGATGCGCTGCCATTGCCACGCGATATGTTTGTGGATGGCGTGTATTATTTACAGCAAATGGTGAATACAGGTGCTTATAATTATGATTACCGCGTGTTTGTCGTCAATAATAAAGCAGTTGCTACTATGCGGCGGAGCGGCGAGGGTTGGCTGCATAATGTCGCACGTGGCGCCCAATGTTTATTAGTAGAAGATGACGAGATTCAGGCGTTGGCAGAGCGTGCTGCGCTAGCCGTTGACATTGATTACTGCGGAGTGGATATTATCCGAGATGCGGATGATCAATTATGGGTGCTAGAAGTAAATAGCATTCCTGCATGGCGTGGTCTACAAAGTGTATGCACTGTGGATATTGCGCAAACATTGGTAGACGACTTAATCGATAAATCAAATAAATCAAACGGATGATATGGTAAGCGACCCTAAACACATCATTGCACAACGGCTTGCAAAGGTGTATCAGAATGCATGCATGGCTGAACTGGAAGCGCTGAAGCCCGGTAATGTGCATATTTTTGCTGATGGACACGGCATGGTCGTTGAGCAATTTATCACCAGTGCAGAAGTATCTGCAAATGTGATTGCAAATCCATCTTTCTCGCTGGGTCAGCGTATCTACGAATCTGTTGCGGCAACGCATCAAGCCGTGGGCTGCAATACCAATTTAGGCATTATTTTGTTGTGTGCACCATTGATACAGGCTGCGCTACACAGTCAGGCGGAGCCTTTTGAGGCTGCACTAACCGATGTATTGGCGCATACGACCATTGAAGACGCACAATGGGCATTCGACGCTATTCAATTGGCGAATCCCGGTGGGTTGGGGCAGAGTGCACAGCATGATATTCATGAATCAGCGCAATGCACCTTGTTAGAGGCGATGCAAGCAGCGGCACTGAGAGATCACATTGCGCTGCAATATGCCAATCAGTTTTACCCTATATTGCACGAAGGGTTGCCACACTATCAGCAAGCACTAGTGAGATGGGACCGCCCAGCATGGGCTACGACAGCCGTTTATTTGTATTGGCTTGCGCATCACACCGATAGTCATGTTGCGCGTAAATATGGCTTGGAGGTGGCGGATCAGTTGCAAAAAGAAGCACGTGAGCATTATCTGGCTTTTTTAAATCAAGAAAATCCTAAACTTTATCTCCCAACATTGAGAGCGTTTGACCGTGATTTGAAAAACCAAGGCATTAACCCGGGTACTAGTGCGGATTTAACGGTGGCTACGTTATTTCTACATCACAGCTTAGTTGTTGCGTGAAAGCTGAGGTACTAAAGCGCTTAACGAAATTTAACAATTTGTCTATTCAGTTCGTCCATATAATTATGTAAAAATGCGCCCCGCGTTAATCTTGATAGGTGATTGAATGAAAATAGCATTTTTAGAAGATGATCAAACATTTGCCAGTGAAATCACTGCGATTTTGCAAAGCGATGGACATGATGTTGATTATTTTCCTTCTGGTCGTGAATGCTTAAAAGCACTCAACGGTGCAAAATACGATGTTGCGATTTTGGATTGGGAAGTGCCAGATATGGCAGGTACCGAAGTGTTGGCCAGTTTAAAAATAAAAGGTAATTACCCACCAGTAGTATTTTTAACGTGTCGTGATTCAGAAGAGGACGTCGTTTCTGTGATTGAGTCCGGCGCTGATGATTACATTGTTAAGCCACCTAACCCCAAAGTATTGCTCGCCAGAATCAACGCGCTGTATCGTCGCCATCATGCCAGGCTATCATCACGAGACACCAGTGTTTACGGTGGTTTAAAAGTGGATTTTGACAAACGCAAGTTCGAGATTGAAGGCGATCCTATCAAGCTTACTGAAAAAGAAACAGATTTGGCACTGTATTTTTTTAGCCAGATGGGTGTTCTATTGTCTAGGTCACACTTGACCAAGGTCGTTTGGGCTTCCTCGCCAGATATCGACACCCGTACGATTGATGTACATGTAAGTCATTTGCGTAGTAAACTGAAATTGTTGCCACCTTTTGGTTGGCGTTTGATCTCTGTGTATCACCAAGGTTATCGCTTAGAACGGTTGGATTAATTCTTTATGAAAGAATCAGCTGGTTTAAACAAGACTGCTGCACATTCAATACTGATTGCCTTATATGCATTTTCAACACTGAGTGTGCATGCTGCTGAGAACGATATGATATGGCGTTACGCCATGCATCCTGGCGATAATCTTATTCATTTTTCCCGTGCACATTTAATCAATCCTAATGATTGGATAAAGCTCCAGCGGCTTAATCATATTAAAGATCCTTATCGCATCCCTATTGGATTTATTTTACAAGTGCCACTCACTTTGGTTAAACAAGTGCCAGCTTCAGCGCAGGCAGTGCAGGTCAGTGGTCAAGTGTTTTTGCAGCTGGGCGCGCAAGCACCTAATCCGCCAACATTAGTTCCGTTACGGCTAGGCCAAGCGCTAGGTCCTGGAGCGACCCTTATCACCAAAGACAACAGTAAAGTGACGCTTCAGTTTGCCGATGGCACGCTGACAAGCCTTGCATCCAATGCAAAGTTGGTATTAGATACGATGAGCTTGTATAGTGGAGGCGCAATGGTGGATACTAAGCTGCGTTTGCAGCAAGGTCAGGCCGAAACGGTCGCTAATCCCAAACATATCAAAGGCAATGCCATGCAAATTATCACGCCTAGCGCAGTCGCCGCTGTACGTGGGACGAAGTTTCGCGTGGATGCAGATGACACGCATACCCTGCAAGCTACGCTGGCAGGTCAAGTGAGTTTGCAAGCAGCAGATAATGAAGTCATCGTGAATGCAGGGTTTGGTAGTCAGGCAGAAAAAGGCAAGCCACCGATGCCACCCACCATGCTGCTTTCTGCTGTAGATACCACTAGCCTTAACTCACAATTTACCCATTTACCCGTGGTGTTCGATATGCCAGATCAAGCTGCGGCAGTGTCTTGGCAAGGTAAAGTGGCGACCGATGTCACAATCAATCAATTGACGGCGGAATTCACATCAGCCAAGCCTCAGCTAGTGTTTGAAGATATCCCTGATGGTCATTACTATCTGAGTGTGCACGCACGTGATGCATACGGTATTGCAGGTTACGAGAGTGTGCATGCTTTTACCTTGAATGCACAGCCGTTTGCGCCGGCACTGGTTTCGCCTAGTGCAGGTGAACGTACTGGGGATGCGCGCCCAATATTCAAATGGAAGACAGTCGCCAATGCACAGGCCTATCACTTAGACATTGCAAAAGACGTGGATTTTAAGCACATCATTGAGCAGCGACGCATCGAAAACACAGAGTATCAGGCAGTGCAGTCATTGCCTCCAGCGACTTATTATTGGCGTGTGGCAAGTATAGAGATGCAAGCAGATGGGCGAGATGATCAGGGACCGTTTGATCAAGTCGCGCAGTTTAGCGTCAGACCTATACCTAGCAAGCCGGATCTCCACCAGTTCTGGATAGACGTTGCTGACAATCGTGTCAACATTCACACGCTACCGCCTGCGGATGGATTAAGTTATCAATTTAATCTGGACAATGATGCGAATCAGCAAAAAGATGTGTGGGTTAAACGTGGTGTTGAGACGGACTACCAATTCTTGCTCAAAGAGTACGGAAAGCAGACTCTATATATCCGTCATGCGGACAGCGATGGGGTGGTGAGTGCTGCCACGGTTTATGAATTCTATGCATACCCGGAATAGTGCTGGGGCTTACATTTCATCATATAAAACTTAATGATTTAGCGTCCTCGGCGCTAATTCTGCTGGTGCTTACACTCGTTATTCACCTTACACATGTGTTGGACCGGGTGGATTACTTGGTTTTCGATATTGGTCAAAAGATACTGCCGCAAGCGCTGCCGGATGATGTCATTATTGTTGCAATAGACCAATATAGCCTATCTCAGCTTGGCCGCTGGCCTTGGTCAAGAACAGTCCATGCGCAATTAATCCAGCGGCTCAATGCAGAGCAGCCCGCTGCGATTGGGATGGATATTGTTTTCTCAGAACAAGAGCTGCAATCTCCGGATGCAGATGCATTGTTAGCACAAGCTATTACGCAGTCTAAAAAAGTGGTGTTGCCAGTATTGTTAGAAACCACGCGTGCCAATGGTCAAATCATAGAGACACTACCTTTACCAAGCTTAATTGAGCATAGTGCTGATATGGGCAGCGTGCACGCAGTGCTTGATGCAGACAGTATCGCAAGAAGTGTGTACTTGTTTGAAGGCGTGGGTACCCCCACTTGGCAGCTATTTTCACAGGCGGTTCTTAATGTGGCGGAAAATAAACCCACCCTAAACCGCTTCGATTTAGCGTTTGATCCCAAAGTGAACCCTTTTACATTAGCGAGGAAAGACCAGAGGAAAATTAACTTTATTGGACCACCCGGACATTTTCCTAGAATTTCGTATGCGCAAGTATTAAAGGGGGAGTTTCCTGCCGGGTTATTCAAAGACAAAATTGTGCTGGTAGGTGCTACAGCACTAGGCATGAATGATTTGCTGTCTACGCCAGTTTCTGGAAGGGGTCAGCCCATGGCTGGTGTAGAGTTTCATGCCAACGTGCTCGCTTCTATTCGAGATGACCGGTTAATACAGTCTATGCCATTGTGGTTGAGTACATTGATTGTGGTAGCTGTCGCCCTGATGCCTTTGTTGTGGATGCCAAAATTGCCTGCTTTGCCGGGTTTTGTATGTACATTGCTTTTTCTGATTTTGATTACATTGATTTCTGGCATGGTGCCCAAGTTTTTTGGCGTGTGGATGCCGCCAGCAGCAGCGCTGGTGGCGCTGATGATTGCTTACCCCATATGGAGCTGGCGAAAGCTGGAGGCCGCGCAACGGTTTCTTGATTTTGAGTTAGCCTATTTGCGAGAAAACCTCATTGCGCTGCCTGTGCAAACTGCCGAGCATTCGATAGAACATTATGATGTGTTTGATACCCGCATTGACCAAGTGCGCGCTGCCTCACAGCAGTTGAGGTTTTTACAAAACGATAGAAAAGAAACGTTGGCGTTTATTTCACACGATTTGCGTGCACCTATTGTGAGTGCACTGATGACGCTGAAACAGCATCCAGATATGCTGCCTCAATTACATAGCCCTTTGTCGCAAGCATTAGGTTTGGCGGAAGGCTTTTTGCATGCCTCACGCGCAGAAATGATGGATGTTGCGCAGTTTAATGAAATTGATTTTGTTGGCCTTGTGCATCAAGCTATTGATGATGCTTATGAGGTGGCCTTAATGAAAGATATAGAGCTCAGCCGCGTCTTGGTAGATGGTATGGTATGGGTACTAGGTAACTTTGGCTTACTCCATCGCGCATTGCTCAATATGATATTGAACGCGGTGAAATATGGGCCGGTAGACTCAACGGTACGCATTGCGCTTAAGGTGGACGCTGATAAGCGTAGTGTATTGTTCTCTGTAACTAACGATGGTGCGGGGATATCTAAAGATGAGCAGCGTTATCTTTTTAAGCGATTTTCGCGCATTAAGCCTAATGATGAGGTTGCAGATGGCGTTGGATTGGGCTTATATTTCGTCAAAACTGTGATTGAAAAACATGGGGGTGCAATTGCGGTGGAGAGTGATTTGGAGCAGCCGACTACATTTAGTTTGCGCATTCCTATCATTGAGTTTCAGCCACATTCGGAAGAATGATGCATGTAGGCGGTGCTTTTACGCGGTTAAACGCTGCTTTTTTGAATACAATTCACGATCTGCCGCAGATATCCAATCATCAACACTAGGGAAGTTTGCTGATTCAGCTATGCCATAACTAAATCCTGCATGAAACACTTCGCCAGAGGGGGATTGAAACGCATGGGATTCCACAAATTGACTAATACGTCGCATGGCAGCTTCGGCAATCCCTGCAGTGGTAGCTGGCATTAGCACTAACCACTCATCACCGCCATATCTGAATAACTGATCATTAATTCTTAAGTTGTTTTCGATGATGTTGGCTGTTTTTGCCAACACTTGGTCGCCAGTGACATGTCCCCAGCAATCATTAATTGATTTGAAATTATTTTGATCCAACAACACAATTGAACATGGTGTAAGGTAGCGCTTGTGGCGTTTAAGCTCTTGCGTCAGACTTGCCTGCAATGTAAGTCTTGACCATGCGCCCGTAAGCGAATCCCGCATGGTGAATTCATGCCACAAATGCTGATTAGCCTCTTTGGTAGATTGCATAAAGTGATGAGCACGCAGCTGATATTGATCCAGTTGCTCAAGTAAGGTTTTCCCTGAAAGGGGGTGTGTAGCCTTGACGGTGTTATGCCATAAAGTTTCTAGTGTGTGTTTGACTTCTAAGAAGCTGAGAATCAGATTGTCCGGAAGCTTCAAATCCTTGGGGATGATCACGTCAAATTCATAGAGGTGCTCAAGTGGAGGTGGGGGCTCGCCGGTGAGTATGCTACGCATATTATCAATGAGCCATTGATGACGCACCAACACCCAAGTGCTGCTGGCCCCAAGTAACGAAAGGGCATTGCTAGCAATATCGTCTTCGCTGATTGACATCACACACCACACCAAACTCTCATGATGGTTGCCATTATTCATGGTGCGTTATAGCGACACAAGCCACTTAACAATGTTTTTCAATTGTCTCTGCTAGGATTTGCTTTTATTTCTTGTGTAAGTTGTCCATGCATCTTAGGTAAATTAAGCTATAATGCTAAGCTTAAATTTTTGGCGCAATCAAGTTAAGCAATTTTCTAGGAGGATGCAATGGCAAATTTATTAGACCAACTTAAAGCAATGACAACAATCGTAGCCGATACCGGTGACGTGGAAGCAATCAAAAGCGTTAAACCTGTGGACGCAACAACCAATCCATCACTTGTTTTAAAAGCAAGTCAAATCCCAGAATATGCGCCATTGATTGAGACTGCAATTGCTTATGCAAAAGCGCAAGGCGGTTCAAAAGAGCAACAAATCGAAAACGCGGCTGACAAATTAGCTGTGTTAATCGGTACAGAAATCACTAAAGTAGTACCAGGCCGTATCTCTACAGAAGTAGACGCACGTTTGTCATTCAACCTAGATGCAATGGTAGCTAAAGGCCGTAAATTAATCGCCCTTTACGCTGAATCAGGCATTAGCAAAGACCGCGTGTTGATTAAATTAGCTTCTACATGGGAGGGCATTAAAGCGGGTGAAATCTTAGAAAAAGAAGGCATCCAATGTAATCTCACATTGTTATTCGGTTTCGGCCAAGCGCGTGCATGTGCAGAAGCTGGCGTATTCTTAATCTCTCCATTCGTTGGCCGTATCTTAGACTGGTACAAGGCTAAAACTGGTGAAACATACACACAAGAAACAGACCCAGGTGTAGTTTCAGTGCGCGCGATCTACCAATACTACAAAGAGCACGGATATAAAACTGTAGTCATGGGCGCTTCATTCCGTAATACTGGCGAGTTGATCGCTTTGGCTGGTTGTGACCGCTTAACAGTTTCACCAAACTTATTGCAAGATTTAGCAGCGACTGAAGGTACTTTAGTACAAGTATTAAAAGATGGCGGCAAAACAAAAGAAGCCCCAGCTAAAATGACTGAAGAACAGTTCCGTTTTGAATTAAATCAAGATCCAATGGCAACAGAAAAATTAGCAGAAGGCATTCGTGGCTTTGTTGCTGATCAAAACAAACTAGAGGCTGCTTTAAGCGCAAAACTATAAGTTTCGCGGGAATTAAACCATTCCCATATGGGTCATATGGTTGTAATTAAGCTGCTTTAACATTGACATAATTGAGCAGGGCACTTAACATGAGCGTCCTGCTTAAATTCTGTAATTCGCTAGAAATTAGCATTTTAGAAAAACATATTTATTAACTTTGGAGAAAACCATGGCTAAAACCCAAATGGCATTAGATTCACTAGATTTCGACGCAACAGTTGCATTAGCAGCTACAGTTGCTCCACACGTAGACATCTTAGAAATCGGTACACCATGCATTAAGCATAACGGTATCAAATTGGTAGAAACATTACGTGCTAAATTCCCAAACAACCAAATCTTAGTTGACTTGAAAACAATGGACGCTGGCTTCTACGAAGCTGAGCCATTCTACAAAGCTGGTGCAGACATCGTGACTGTATTAGGCGTTGCAGATATCGGTACAATCAAAGGTGTAATCGACGTTGCTAACAAATACGGCAAAAAAGCACAAGTTGACCTGATCAACGTTGCTGACAAAAAAGCACGCACACAAGAAGTTGCTAAATTAGGCGCACACATCATTGGCGTGCACACTGGTTTAGACCAACAAGCTGCTGGCCAAACACCATTTGCTGACTTAGCATTGGTTTCTGGTTTGAACTTAGGTGTTGAGATCTCAGTTGCTGGTGGCGTTAAAGCTGCTACAGCTGCTCAAGTACGTGATGCAGGCGCGACTATCATCGTTGCTGGTGCTGCTATCTACGGTGCTGCTGATCCTGCTGCTTCTGCTGCAGAAATCACAAAAATCGCTCACGCTTAATTGCCTTTTAAATTAAACGCTGTGTCAATAAGCAATTATTGATGTGAGTTTTAAAAAGCCCGACTCAGCAATGTGTCGGGCTTTTTTATCTAATTGTGGCGCGTAAGCCTAGACTAAATAAGGAAATATTATGAGCAATAGTCAGTCATTGATTTTAAATAAATTAACTAGCATCCTGTCAGAAACAGACAATTCTAAAGCTGCTGAGCTTTTGAAACTGGTTGAAGAAGCTGGTCGTACATTCATTGGTGGCGCAGGTCGTTCACTATTGGTATCACGTTTTTTTGCCATGCGTTTAGTGCATGCAGGGTATAACGTCAGTATGATTGGTGAAGTCGTGACGCCTGCCATTAAAGCAGGCGATTTATTGGTGTTGGTTTCTGGCTCTGGCGGCACGGAAACACTATTGCCATTCGTTAAAAAAGCTAAATCTGTGGGCGCAAAACTAGTGGTGATTTCAATGAAAAAATCATCTGCCATGGCGGATGTTGCTGATTTAGTAGTTCAAATTGGTAACGATAGCAGTTTCCCACTCACTAAAGGCATGCCGATGGGCTCACAATTTGAGCTTTCAACATTAGTATTCCTCGAAGCGGCGATTGCTGATTTGATTTTTGCTAAAGATTTAACCGAAGAAGGTATGCGCGCGATTCATGCGAACTTAGAGTAATCGCTTGTCATCAACGGTTTGTCGTATTAAAAAGCCCGAGCTTACTCGGGCTTTTTTGCATCCACACTATGGAGTGCACATAGGTCTGCACCAGTGATGTGTTGGCTATGTAATGCTGTGGCAATCAAGGCGCCATGGACAAGCATGGTGCTTAGTTGTGCCAAGTCCTGCGTATTGCGTACGCCACCGGCAGCGTAAATGCGCTGTTTGTTAGCCAAGCGGATAACTTTGTTGAGCGTGGCGATATCGACACCCGATTGCGCGCCTACCTGATTCAGTGTCATCACAATGACATCTTGGGGCCAATCCTGATGTTGCTGCAGAAGTGCGCTAGGACCTTGGTAGCCATTTGGCATAAAGTCTAGCGATAGCACAATATGCTCAGAATATCCCTGTGCAATGGCCAAGTAGTCATCCATCTGCCGCATATTCTCTGTGCCAATGATCGACTTTACCCTAGGATGATGCCAAGACTGCACATCACTTGCTTCTTGTATGCCGGCATCGATCCAAATCGTTAGGTCGGGGAATGTCTCAAGGATATTATCAATAATGGGACGATGATTGCTAGGTGTACCCAGCAGGTGTTGTATTGCATTTAAATCGGCAATGTAGAGCGTGTCAAACGGATAAATATCTCTAAAAGCCTTTACAATATCTAGCGGCTTGGTAGAGGCGGTGAGTGACGACTGAATCGGTTGATACTGATGGCGCTGCCCTTGCTTGGCGTGTACAACAACACCATTCAGTAAATCAATCACAGGAATAATATGCACAATGAAATCACAACAAACTTTATTTGTATGTGAGTTTATCACTGGCGGTGGCTTTGTGGGGGCTGCATTGCCAGAGAGTTTGGCCCAAGAGGGTATGTTGATGCGAGATGCATTGCTGAGAGACCTTGACCAACTTGAGGGCTGGCAGTTAGTGACCACCTACGACAGTCGTGTTTCACCCGTTCATGCAAAGGTGCGCAGCATTGCTGTGGACGGTCACTGCGATGTATGGGAAATTTGGCGTGAATGCATGGCTGAGGCTGATGCTGTGTGGGTTGTTGCACCAGAGACAGATGGTATTTTGTATCAATTGGCGGAGATGGCGCATAGCCTGCAAGTGCGCTGGATCGGCCCCGTTCCGGAAGCGATTCGCGTAACGAGTCAAAAACACCTTACCGCGCAAGTATTAGGGCGTGCTAATTTGCCAGTCATCCCTACTTATTTTTTTTCGGAATGGATTCCAGATGCCAACCCAGCTTGGGTAGTTAAGCCGAATGATGGTGCAGGGTGCGCATCTACCTATGTATTTAATCAAATGGCTGCACTTGAAACTTGGTTTACTCAAGACAAGCAGCGCCAGCAAACACATGTGATTCAGCCTTATATCTCGGGTAAGCCTGCGAGTATTTGTGTGTTGGGGTTAAAAGATGAGGTGGTGGTGTTGAGTTGTAATTTACAATGGATGCTGTTGCAGGATGGAAAGCTAAGCTATACCGGCGGCAGGATCAATGGCGCTAGCGCTTATTGGCCACAATTGAAATTGCTGGCAAACGACATTAAGGCTGCCGTACCTGGCTTGATCGGGTATTTTGGGGTGGACCTATTGCTAGATACGCAAACGGCGAGAGGGGTAACGATTGTTGAAGTCAACCCGCGTTTAACTACAAGTTACGTACACTTGCACCAAGCCATAGGGTGCAACCCTGCGGCTATGGTGATGGATGCCATGCTGGCACCTACGTTTTCAATGCCAGACATCAAACGAGAGCAAATAGAGTTTTATGTGTAAAGATAACTATACAATCGGCTGGGATATTGGTGGGGCGCATATCAAGGCTGCATTGGTTGATGCGCAGGGGCTGGCGCATCAGGTATATCAACTGGCTTGCCCACTGTGGCGTGGGCCACAAGAGCTGGTGCAGTCGATGGCACAGATACAAGCATTGTTACCGTCCAATGTGGTGTCTGCAGTAACCATGACTGGGGAGTTGGTGGATTACTTTCCCAATCGCCATACTGGTGTGTGCGAGATTGCTAGGGTAGTGCATGCGCAGTTGGGCGCGGATGCTAGATTTTATGCGGGAGAAACGGGTTGGTTATCCTACACTGAGGTAGAATCTAACACGGGCGCTATAGCTTCCATGAATTGGCATGCCAGTGCAGCGTTTATTGCACAGACAGTAGCGGATGGTTTGTTTGTGGATATTGGCAGTACCACCACTGACGTTATTCCGATTCAGCAGCATGGCTTGCTGGATGTGGGATATACGGATGCACAAAGGATGGCGCGCCATGGCTTAATTTATACTGGTATTGTGAGAACACCACTCATGGCGCTGGGTCCAACCATTATGTTTAATCACCGCAGTTACTACGTGGCCGCTGAGTACTTTGCAACCAGTGCAGATGTGTACCGCTTATTGGAGCAGTTGCCAGCAGAGGTGGACTTGGCAGAGACAGCCGATGGCAAAGATCGGTCCCCTCTGAGCACGGCAAGACGGCTAGCGCGCATGATTGGCCACGATGTGGAAGATGCTACCTTAACTGATTGGAAAACACTTGCACAGCAGTTTAAACAAACACAAAAGAACCTAATCATGACAGCATTGAATGCACATCTTACCGATGCCATTGTCCCCATAGTCGGCGTGGGCATCGGTACGCTTTTGTGTCGTGAGCTTGCTGACGAATTACAACGTCCGTTTATTCATGGCGCGCAGTTGGTGCAAGCTAAAGATGCAACTACGCATCAACAAGCCGTTAATTGCTTTCCTGCTTATGCAGTAGCGAGATTGGCGGCATAGCATGGCGTTAATTCAACATGCACTGCCTTATCAGCACGACAGTGCACAATTATTTGCACGCATTAAGCATATGCGCTGGCCGATGTTCTTAGACAGCGCACAAATGTTGCACGCAGACACCCAATTGCCGGCGAGTCAGTTTGGGCGCTATGACATATTAGTGGCAGACCCAGCCATGACCTTTGTCACCACAGGGTCGCAAACGGTGGTTGAACATGCGGGCAAACAAACCATTTCTGAAGAAGATCCGTTTACTTTGGTTAAGCAAACGCTACAACGCACGCCCAGTGCGCATAGTGATTACCCATTTACCGGTGGTGCTCTAGGTTATTTTTCTTATGATTTAGGGCGACGCATTGAGCAATTGCCTAGTATTGCCGCCAATGACACACAAATGCCGGAAATGATGGTGGGTATTTACGATTGGGCGATTGTGGTGGATCACCGTGCTAAGACTACGCATATCGTCTCACATCAGTTTTATACCAGCAATGATGTTTGGCATACATTGTGCGCGCTGTGTGAGCAAGCCGCACACGAGGAAACTGCTACCTTTCAAGTTACGTCTGCAGTGCGCTCAAACTTTAACGCAGAAACATACGAGCAAGCGTTTAAGCAAGTGCAGCACTATATTCAAGAAGGGGATTGCTACCAAGTTAATTTGGCACAACGCTTTTCTGCTGAAGTTGACGGCGATAGCTGGCAGTGCTACCGCACTTTAAGAGCAATTAGTCCAGCGCCGTTTATGGCATATATGGATTTAAGCTTTGGTAACCAGCAGTCCTTACAAGTGCTGTCGGCCTCACCGGAGCGTTTTTTGCAACTGATTGGTCAGCAAGTGGAAACACGCCCAATTAAAGGTACACGCCCTCGATTTGAAGACCCTGATAAAGATTTGCAAAGTGCGATTGAGTTAGTGACGAGCCTGAAAGACCGCGCTGAAAATGTCATGATTGTTGACTTGCTGCGTAATGATATTGGCAAAGTGTGTGAACGCGGTAGTGTCAAAGCTGAAAAGCTGTTTAATCTGCAAAGTTTTGCCAATGTGCATCACTTGGTGAGTTTCGTCACTGGCGTATTGGATTATCGCTATACAGCTTTGGATTTACTGCGTGGCTGCTTCCCTGGCGGATCAATTACTGGTGCGCCCAAATTGCGTGCAATGGAAATCATAGAAGAGCTTGAGCCGCATAGGCGAGGCATTTATTGTGGCGCGATAGGCTATATTGGGTTTGATGGGGATATGGACATCAATATTGCTATTCGTACCGCCGTGGTTATTGCAGGGCAGATTCATTTTTATGCTGGCGGTGGTGTTGTGGCTGATTCCACTTACGAAAAAGAGTATAAAGAAACCTTAGATAAAGCCTCTAATTTCCTGACGACCATGGATATTTTGAGTAAAACCATACGTGAGTATGACAAAAAGCGTGATACTTTAGATTTAAAACAATAATTAACGCGTAATTGGCCGTAAATTAGGCCAATGGTCCCGGCAATATTTTGTATAAGCTAGATAATAACTGGCAAAACAACAGCGTATTCTAAGGGGAAATCCGTGTGGGTGATTAAATTAGGGGGCAGCCTTCTCGGGTCGGATGAGTTGCAGCACTGGCTAAAGTTGGTGGCGCAGTATGGCGATGGGCGAGTGGTTATCGTGCCAGGTGGTGGCGTGTTTGCTGATGTGGTCAGAAGTGTATCCCAGCAAACGCCCATGACTGATGCCTGTGCACATGCACTGGCGGTCAGTGCGATGAACCAATTTGGAACGCTGCTGATTGATCAAGTACCTATGCTGGTTCCCGCACATAGCGAACTGGAAATTGCAGAACGCAGTTGGCAACACCGCGGCATTGTCTGGATGCCTAGTAAAATGGTCATGACGGATGGTGATGATATTCCGCATAGTTGGGATGTGACTTCTGACAGTTTGGCGCTATGGCTAGCCAAAAAAATATCCGCAGAGCATCTGATACTGGTTAAATCTGAGCCACCATCTCACACGGCTAGTCTAGAAGAGATGATTGACCAAGGTGTGATAGACCCCGCATTTTCACACTTTAATGCGGATAGCCAAGTAAAGGCATGGGTGGCTTACAAAGGTGACTACACTGCATTCTCTAATGGTTTTCAGGAGTCATCCTTGCGGCAAGTAGGGCACTTGCTCACGCATTAAGATGCTGATTACAGTGAAGCTTAGTCTTGCTGCGATTTCTCAAAGCGACCAAAATGCAGCATGATGGTCGGTAAAATCAGTAAATTCAACATGGTGGAAGTAATCAATCCTCCCACAATAATCGTCGCCATTGGCCCTTCGATTTCTCTACCGGGCTGACCGCTACCTGCTGCCAAAGGCAGTAAGCCTAGTGCAGTGACTAAGGCTGTCATCAGCACCGAGGGCAAGCGTTCTGACGCGCCCCGTATGCAGGTTTCTAGATTCCACACACAATTTTCTTCATCGACCAAATGCTGAAAATGCGACACCATCATGATGGAGTTGCGCAAGGTAATACCAAACAAAGTGACAAACCCAACCAAAGAGCCAAGAGATATCCAGCCGCCGGTAAATAGTGCTGCCAATACCCCGCCAATCAAGGCAAAAGGTAGGTTAGCAAAGGTCAGTAATAAATTGCGTAACTTACCAAATGCAATGTATAGCATCAGGAAAATTGCCACGCCGGCCAAGAGTGAATGGACAATCAAATCTTCTCTGGATTGTGCATTGGCCTCAGCTTCTCCGGTGAACTCAAGGTAGTTGCCGGGGCTGATACTGATGTCAGTTTTAATTCGTTTTTTCAGCTCACGTATAAAGCTGTCTTGGTCTCGGTTTTCCACATTGGCAGTGACGGTTTGAATACGTTTTGCGCCCGCATGTAATATTTTAGAGCGCCCATTCTCTTGCGTAATGAAAGCGATATCGTTGAGGTGTAGTAATTTGCCCTCTGCATTAAACAGCGGAATGCGGCTGATATCACCAATATCGTCCCGTGCTTCTAAATCAAGCAACACACTCAAGCCAACAACACGGCTACCTAGGTATATTTGTGAGACAGGCACGCCTTCATACGCTGCACGTATCGTGTCCAATACATCTGTTGGATGCAATCCCCAGACTGCAAGTTGGTCAGGTCTGAGTCGTATCACTACTTGTGGGGTGCCAGGAGGAGACTGTACCAACACATCAGTTGCACCTTTGGTGGCATTGAGTACCCCCGCAATTTTTTGCGCATCACGATCCAGCGCATCCAAATCATCACCATAAATGTTAATAACTGTACTGGCCGCATAACCGGAAATGGTTTCTTCAATACGTTCGGTAAGGAAAGTGTTAATAGCAAAGTTGGCGCCGACAAATCCTACTTCAGCAATACCATCGTTATCTACATCTTCTGGATCTCCGCCCAATGCCTCTCGGATATCGTTCAAAATACGCGTTTGCTCTTCACCTGCCAAGGTACCAATCTCAATTTCAAATTCACTATAGTGCGTGCCAAATGTGTCTGCACCGTTTTGCGCGCGACCAACCCATTGGGTCACAGATTTAACACCATCGATTTTCCTGATTGTGCTAGACACTTTTTGGCCAAGCCGTAACGATGCTTCTTCCGATGTGCCCGGAACTGCAGTCATATGCATGATGAAGTGGCCTTCATGCAGTGCTGGAATAAATTGATTTTTAAACAGTGGAAGTACACCTAACCCCATGGCAATGGTGATGAAGCTGATAGTGATAATGGCTTTGTAGTTTTTCTCGATGACATACAGCAGTTGGATATAGTTGCGTTTGATATATTTAATAATGGGTGAGTCTTCGGTCTCTAATTTGGCATGCCCCAACATCATGTAACAGAGCGCCGGCGTGAGCGTGAGGGCGACAACCAGTGACGCCAAAATGGCCGCAATATAAGCAAACCCCAGTGGGGCGAATAATTTGCCTGCGACACCAGAGAGGGTAAGTAGAGGCATGAACACAAGTGCCACAATGATGGTGGCATATAATACGGAACTACGGACTTCCATAGAGGCTTGGAACACTACCTGATGGATAGGCCGCGGTTGTGCCAATGCGCGGTTTTCACGCAGCCGCCTAAAAATATTCTCGGTATCGATGATTGCGTCATCGACCACCTCGCCCAGCGCAATGGCCAAGCCCCCTAATACCATAATATTCAAGCCCACGTTGTAATAGCTCATGATAACAATGGCTGTGAGCAATGACAGTGGGATAGCTGTTGCAGAAATAAATGCGGTACGGGCATTAAATAAGAATAAAAATAAAATGGAAATGACCAGTATTGAACCAATCAGAATATCGGTACGTACACCGTCAATAGCGGTTTCAATAAAATTGGCGGGTCTAAATAGGCCTTCATGTAAGGTCACATGCTGTGCTTGCAGGTGGGGCTTTAACTCCTGCAATGCAGACTCAATCGCTAGTGTCACGGCATGCGTATTTGCACCTAACTGGCCTTGCACGGATAGATAAATGCCAATTTCTTCGTTAATAGCCGCAGCACTGATCGATGGTGCTGGTCCTTCCACCACACGACCGATGTCACCTAGCTGAATGGTCACGCCGTTTTGGTGGACTAGCGTTGCTTTTGCCAGTGTTTTAGCATCGGTCGCTTGACCTTGCGTATTGATGATAATGCGTTGATTGTTATTCTGGATATAACCGGCACCGCTCACTCCAGTCGCCTTTTGTGCAGCAAGCACAACATCATTGAGGTTGAGTTGATAACGCACCAGTTTGTCTGGGTCAATCTGTATTTGAAACTGCCTGACTTGGCCACCAAATACATTCACGTCAGCCACGCCTGGAATCGCCATCATATGAGGCGTAATCGTCCAATCGACCAGTGTACGCAACTGCATTAAATTGAGCGTTTTAGAGGTGACACCAAAGCCCAACACCGTGCTGGCAGAAGAGGTGAGTGGGGTAATGTTGGGTACAATGCCTCTGGGTAGTTGATTAGCAATTGTACTTAGGCGTTCTGCCACCACTTGCCGATTACGGTATATGTCCGTTTTTTCATCAAAAATTACGGTCACAATCGATAAGCCCGGAATTGACTGTGAGCGCAGGTTAATCACGCCCACCGTACCAGATATACTGCTCTCAATCGGTTGCGTGACTAGCGACTCTACTAACTCTGCAGACAGTCCCGGGGATTCGGTCTGAATGATGATTTGCGTAGGGGAGAATTCCGGAAATACATCTAGATTGCTACGAGTGAGACTGTATAAGCCATACAATACAATCAGGATGGCCAGCCCAACTATCACACCATAAAAGCGGATAGAAAAACGAACAATGGCGGACATCATAATGGGGTGCTTTCAAGCAAATGCATTAGCCTTGTATCCTTATTATCATGACGGCATCACACTGCTTTGCAATAAGCATCTGCACGGAAATTTGGGTTGATATAGACATATCAATCCTCGTTTTCATTTTTAATCAGATATTTAAACTCTTCCGAGAGTAGTAGCTGTGCTCCACTGGTCACTACCTGGCTGCCCGCAGCAATGTTTTGGTTAAACCAACCTTCTTCAATTTCTGTGTCTGTCGAAATAGGTTGCCTGATAAATTGATTGTTTTTTTGTTTCACATAAACCCAAGGTTTGCCAGCATGCCAAACCACTGCACTGCTAGGGATGACAACACCTTCGTTTTGCAGTTGCGTACGGTTGGCTTGTACTACGTGTACCCGCATGCCCACGCGTAGCGATTCTGCTGGCGCACTATAGTAATAGGTTTTGCCTATACCGCTAATGTCTGCGGTACTTGCTGGCGAGATATATAGCGCCTTTACACTGGCAGCGCGCTCGTTTAGTGAGATGATTTGAATGCTATCGCCAGCCGCAGGTGTGTTGGCAGTAATGGGCAGGCTGACCTGTACCAACACATTTTGACGGGTAAGTAATTGATTGACTTGTGGCGAACCTTGTCCACCAACCACTAGTTGCGTCAACGGTTCACCCCACTGCAGTTGAACCGTTGATTTCAGATTTTGCTGCTGTTGTACCAAGGCTTGAATTTTTGCTTGGTTGGCATGGAGTTGCGACTGTGCTTCTTGCACGGCGCTGTCTGAGATATTTTTGTCATCTTCATTGAGCGTTTTTAAGCGCTGAAACTGTGATGTTAGTTGCTGGCTGCTGCTTTTTGTAATTTGCAGCTCTGTAGACAAGGCAATGTATTGTGACTTCGCTTCAACCAGTTTATCGATAGAGATGACGCTGCCGTAAGTCTTGACCACACCTTGATAGGCGATTTTTTGTACCTTGCTATAGGTGATCCCGCTGTTGGCTTGCGTTTCTGGCGAGAGCGCTACCGTACTAATACCTTCTTTTTCTGTGACCCGGTTTGGGCTTTCGATTTCCTCTTCTTGTTCGCTTTGGTAGGCCTCATACTCGTCTTTACTATAAAAGACCAAGACCCAAAATAGCGTGACAATAATCAGCGCTTGTAACCCAATTATTAGTGTAATTTTTTTATTCATCATGCTTTACCGTGCGTAAAGTTGCATTATCGTAAGGGAGTGGCCGTTGCACTACATTTTCCAGCAGCGCGCGTTTTTTCAGCACATCAAACGTCGCATTATTCAGGTCTTGGTTGGCAACGCTTAGCACTAATTGCGCTTGTGTGAGGGCTACACGGTCAATCAAGCCAGCGTCAAACTGCTTTTGTATACTTGCAATATACAGGCGCTGTGCTGCATGCGATTCTTTTGCGTGCTCGAATGTAGTGATGGCGAGTTGATACTGTGCATGCACTTGTTCCACTTGTGCAATAACTGAGGCTTGCAAGGCCTCAAACTGCGCGCCTTCGATGGTTCGGAGCAGCTCGGCTTCATGAATAAGCGTTGGCTGTTGCTGAAGTAAGTTGAGTAGTGTACCCAAGCCAAGTGACCAAATACGGTCACCAAATTCAAAAATATAGCCCGGTGTTAAAGTGATATCAGGTACTTGTTTGGCGATTTCTAATTTTAATTTGGACTCAGCTACCGCGTAGCGCGCAAGCCCTCGTCTAATATCAATGCGGTTAATCAGAGCATCAGTTTGTAATGCTTGTGCCGTTATTTCAGATTGTGCTTGTGCTGTAATAGCCTCTGTCAAAGGGGCAATAGGGATGACATTAAACTGTGCGTAGCTCAAGCCTGTATCTGCTGCAAGTTTAATCTTATACCCATCAGTTTTAGCTGATTCATTGCGTAATTGAATCTGGCTTTTTTGCAATAAGAGTTGATATTGTGCAAGTTCTGTATTGGAGCCTAAGCCTGTGGCGACACGCTTCTGTAGCATATCGACCAGTTGGCGGTAAAGTGCAATTTCTTGCTGCAGTAAAGTAAGTTGATGCTGATGTGCTTGATAATCAATGAGGTCAATTTGCAGTTGGTGCCTCAGTTGCCATGCGATTTCTGCAGCATCCATCCTTGCAACTTCTGCCAAATGCTGAGCCTCTTCCACTTTTACGGCACGCTTGGCAGTTGTTTCAAATGGAATGTCTACCTGTAAGCCATATGACATCGGGTTGATGTCACCATTGGCACGATCGCTGCGGGCGATGGTGCCGTTGATACCTAAGGCTGGTTTTAATCCTGCGGCTTGGATAGAGTATTCCGCCAGTGCCAATTTCTCTTTTACTACCACTAAGTTAGTGTGGTAAAACAGGGCGGTGTGCGTCAGTGTACTTAAATCCCAAGATTGAAAAGGAATAGCCGTGTCCGCCACACCGTTTCTAACTAGGTAAGCTCTAAACTCCGGATTATCTAAAGATTTTTGTGATAATTTGCGTGCGGATTGTGCTGCATCTAATGGTTTGGCGGAATAGGTTTGATGCGCACAACCCAATAGAATTAAGGTGATTGAGCAAATGCTGAACGTGTTGCGGAAAGTGGGTTGCATGCGAAAGCACTCGCCTGACAAAGCCGTTAGTACTTAATGATCAATGGTGGCATGCACCGCATTTAAGGCATCCTGAAGCGACTCTTCAGGTAACTTGTTGATGGTGGTCGCAAGTAAATCGGCAGCTTCTACTGTGCGAATTGGTAAATCTGCGGTATTGAGCTCAGCAATCAACCCAGCAGCAGCCCCAGCAATAATCAAAAGGGTCTCGCGCTCTTTCATCAAAAGCTCTAATTCGGCTCGCAGCATATTGCTTTCTGCGATTTGTTGGGTATTGGACATAGTGACTTTTCTTAATTCTTTACAGATTTATTTATTTGAGTGAAACAACATAGTGCATTTTAACGCCTTGGTTTGTCAATGTTCAGTAAGGTGAAACCGCATTTACGCAGGTTTTATTTTCCGAAAGACCAAACTTGAGATACAATAGCGTCTTTAGCGAATGTGTAACAGCAAGCGCATGCGAAAGTGGCGGAATTGGTAGACGCACTGGATTTAGGTTCCAGCGCCGCGAGGCGTGAGAGTTCGAGTCTCTCCTTTCGCACCATGACAAGGCTTCTCTTAGGAGAGGCCTTTGTTGTTTTTAAAGCAAGCGCATCAGCAACAACCTAGTGTGATGCGATGAACTTTTGTGAATCGTTGATGTACTGACATATAAGGATATTTATGCAAATCATTCAAACTCCACATGCACCAGCTGCCATCGGCCCATACGCACAAGGCGTAGTGGTTGGGCAAGTGCTCTATACCTCAGGTCAAATTGCCTTGCGCCCAGATGGCACATTGGTAGAAGGTGATATCACATTGCAAACGCAACAAGTGTTAGCCAACTTATCAGCCATTATTCAACAAGCCGGTGCAGATTTATCCAAAGTGGTGAAGACCACGGTGTTTTTGAAAAATCTAGATGACTTTGCAACTATGAATGCTATCTATGGCGAAGCCTTTGGCAGTCATACGCCAGCACGTTCAACAGTACAAGTGGCTAAGTTGCCAAGAGATGTACTGGTGGAAATTGAGGCGATTGTGAGTCTTGCCTAAGGCTTGAATCTGCTATTGATACACGCCAAACTACAGATAACTTTATACGCTTGAGTTTATTTCAGAGGCGACTTGTGATATATTTTAGTGCTATTTTTTGCGCTTATCGCTTGCCTGCTCATATTGGTTAGGCGTTACAAGCAAAAACAATTTGAAGTCGATTTAACTACATGTGCGATGTCATTATCGCGCCACCATAACCAACCGTTCAATTGAACGAACTTTTACAGGAAATGCAACATGGCAGTATCTGTTGAAAAAATTAGTAATTTAGAACGTCGTATGACGATTTCAGTACCTTTGGCACCGCTTGAAGGACAAATTAGACAGCGTCTAAGTCAAATTTCACGCACCGCAAAATTTGCGGGCTTTCGTCCTGGAAAAGCACCTATCGGCCTTGTGAATCAACACTATGGAGATCAAGTACGTGATGAAGTGTATTCCAAAGCAGTAGAAACCAGCTTTGGTGATGCGGTTGAAGAGAATAAATTGCGTGTTGCAGGTTTTCCTAACATCGAGCACAAGCCGTTTGCTGAAGCTGCGCAAGATTTTGAATACACCGCAACCTTTGAAGTGCTGCCAGAAATTCAATTAAAAGACTTATCTAAAGTGAAAATTGAGCAGCCAGCATTGGAAGTTGCGGATGCTGATGTTGAAAAAACATTAGACGTGTTGGTGAAACAGCGCGTGACTTTTGAGCCTGTGAAACGTACCGCCAAAAAAGGTGATCGTATTAACATTGCATTGATTGCCTCTATTGACGGTAAAGAAGTGGAAAGAACGGCCGATAATGGTATTGATTTGGTGCTAGGTGAGCCTGGTCGTATGGCAGACTTTGATGATGCTTTACTAGGTGGTAAAGCAGGCGCAACAAAAACATTTGAGATCGCGTATCCGGCAGATCACAATCCGGCACAGTTGGCTGGCAAGACAGTCAGCTATGAAGTGACATTCAATACAGTGTCGCAACCAGTATTGCCTCCTGTAGATGCTGAGTTTGCTAAAAGCTTAGGTGTGGAAGACGGTAATATCGACACAATGAAAACTGAAATCAAAGCAAGCTTGACGCAAGAAGTGGAAAAACGTGTAAAAGCACGCGTAAAAGAGGCTGTATTCCAAGCGCTGATTGCTGAGGCAGAGTTTGAAGCGCCAAAAGCGATTGTAGGTTCTGAAATTAACCGTTTAATGCAAGTCACTGCGCAAAATCTACAGCAACGCGGCATGGATCCAAAAGCGATTCAGCTTGAGCCAGCAATGTTTGAAGAGCAAGCAAAGCGTAATGCTGCATTAAGATTAATTTTGGCTGAAGTGGTGAATACCAATAACTTGCAAGCGACACCGGATCAAATTCGCGCAATGGTGGATACTTTTGCACAAAGCTTTGAAAAGCCAGCAGAGTTGGTCAGCTGGTATTACGCCGATGTGAAACGCTTGGATGAGCCAGCGGCGCTAGCTACAGAAGAGAACGTGGTGAACTGGGTATTGAATCAAGCAAAAGTAACCAATAAAAAAATCAAATTTGACGAATTAATGGCAGGCGCATAATGGTGAAAGGTATGAGCAGTTTTATGACTAACACAAGAGAGATCTTTGAACCACAAGGGTTGGGTTATATCCCGATGGTCATTGAGCAAAGTGGACGCGGTGAACGCTCATACGATATTTACTCAAGACTGTTAAAAGAGCGTGTGATTTTTTTAGTAGGCCCAGTGAATGACATGACGGCCAACCTGATTGTTGCCCAGTTGCTATTCTTGGAGGCTGAAAATCCAGATAAAGACATTTCGCTTTATATTAACTCACCTGGTGGTTCCGTGACGGCTGGTATGGCTATTTATGACACCATGCAGTTTATTAAGCCTGATGTCAGCACCTTATGTATCGGCCAAGCGGCTAGCATGGGTGCGCTATTATTAACGGCAGGTGCGAAAGGTAAGCGCTTTTGCTTACCCAACTCACGCGTCATGATTCATCAGCCTTTAGGCGGTTTCCAAGGTCAGGCATCTGACATTGAGATTCATGCCAAAGAAATTTTGTATTTAAAAGACAAGCTCAATAAGATCATGGCGCATCATACGGGTCAGCCAGTAGATACCATTGCCAATGACACCGACCGTGATAACTTTATGAGCGCAGAAGACTCTGTGAAGTACGGATTGGTAGATAAAATGATTTCTGCCCGCACAGACGCGGCTTAGAACGATATATTTTTTAAAGTAGTTGAATTTAGGAATTAAGCATGGCAACAAAAGCTGAAGGCGAAAAATTACTCTATTGCTCATTTTGTGGCAAAAGTCAGCATGAGGTGAAAAAGCTCATCGCTGGGCCTTCTGTGTTTATTTGCGACGAGTGTGTGGATTTATGTAATGACATCATTCGTGAAGAAATTCAAAATCTCAATGATATTAAAGCCACCGACAAATCATTACCAACGCCGCAAGAAATCTGCGCGATATTGGATCAATATGTGATTGGTCAGATTCAAGCCAAGAAAAACCTGTCTGTTGCGGTATATAACCATTACAAACGATTAGGCCATAACCACATTTCTGAAAACACAGCTAAAGATGACGTGGAAATTCAGAAAAGTAACATTCTGTTGATAGGACCTACAGGCTCCGGCAAAACACTGCTTGCGCAAACGCTTGCACGTTTACTCGATGTGCCGTTTGTGATGGCTGATGCAACCACTTTGACTGAGGCTGGTTATGTGGGTGAAGACGTAGAAAACATCATGCAAAAACTATTGCAGAAGTGTGATTATGACGTTGAAAAAGCACAGCGCGGCATTGTGTATATTGATGAAGTCGATAAGATCTCACGCAAGTCAGATAACCCGTCTATTACCCGCGATGTTTCTGGCGAGGGCGTACAGCAAGCCTTGCTGAAACTGATTGAGGGAACTGTTGCCTCAGTACCTCCACAAGGTGGACGCAAGCACCCTAATCAAGAGTTTGTGCAGTTGGACACCACTAATATCTTGTTTATTTGCGGTGGCGCGTTCGATGGTCTAGAAAAAGTGATCCGTCATCGCTCAGAAAAAGGCGGCATTGGTTTTGGCGCAGAAGTGAAGAGCAAAGATGATATCCGTCAAGTCGGTGAGGTGCTACGCGAAGTGGAGCCTGAAGACTTGATCAAGTTCGGCCTAATTCCTGAGTTTATCGGTCGTTTGCCAGTAGTGGCTACACTGGAATCACTTGATGAAAAAGCGTTAATGACTATCTTGGTTGAGCCGAAAAATGCATTAACTAAACAGTATATGAAACTGTTCAAAATGGAAGGTGTCGAACTGGAGTTCAGAGAGTCCGCCTTGCATGTCATTGCCAAAAAGGCGTTAGAGCGTAAAACGGGTGCCCGTGGTTTGCGTTCTATTTTAGAGCATGCTTTGCTTGATATTATGTACGAGTTGCCTTCTATCGAAAATCTAAGCAAAGTGGTGATTGATGAAGGTGTAATTAACGAAGAGTCTGCACCTATCCTGATTTATTCTGAAGCCGAAAAACGTGTAGAAAACGCAGGCTAGTTCGAGATTTTGTTAAATTACTTGAATTAGCTATTGATATACTACGCAACTGGTATATATTTAAGTTGTACCACTTGAACTACCAAAGAATGTTCCCCATTTAAACACAAGGGTGAGTTGGTGATATCGCTCCCTTTGTTTTCAATTGAAAGAATTTATGACTGAACAAACTTTGCAAGTATCTTCCGAAGACCAGAGCGCGCTCATCCCATTATTGCCGTTGCGTGATGTTGTGGTCTATCCACATTTGGTGATTCCACTATTTGTAGGCCGAGCAAAATCTGTCAAGGCGCTAGAAATCGCCTCAGACACCAATAAACAAATTCTTCTGGTCGCACAAAAATCTGCCAATAAAGATGATCCCGATGCCGATGATTTATATGAAATCGGCACGATGGCTACTGTCTTGCAAATGCTTAAACTACCTGATGGTACCGTTAAAGTATTGGTAGAAGGTTTGCACCGCGTACGCGTATCTGGCTTTGTGGAGACAGAAGAGTGCTTTATGGCACTTGCGGAAAAAGTAGAGCAGACCGATGACAAAGATAGCGAGGCTGAGGCTCTAATGCGCACAGTCTTCACGCAATTTGATCAATATGTGAAGTTGAACAAAAAAATTCCGCCGGAAATACTTACGTCATTGGCAACCATCAATGATCCTGGTCGTTTGGCCGATACTATCTCAGCACACTTGACCTTAAAGCTTGAAGAAAAGCAAAAAACATTAGAAATGCTGAGTGTGATCGAGCGTTTGGAGCATCTGCTCTACTTGATGGAATCTGAAATTGATATCCTTCAGGTGGAAAAACGTATCCGTGGACGTGTCAAACGCCAGATGGAGAAAAGCCAGCGTGAGTACTACCTAAATGAGCAAGTCAAAGCTATCCAAAAAGAACTCGGCGAGCACGACGAAAATGCCGATATGGAGGAGCTCGAGCAGCGCATTAAAGACTCTGCCATGCCTAAAGAAGCATTGGCCAAGGTCAGTGCTGAGTTGAAAAAACTCAAAATGATGTCACCAATGTCAGCGGAAGCTTCAGTGGTGCGTAATTACATTGATACATTGGTGAACCTTCCTTGGAAGAAAAAAACCAAAATCAGTAAAAATCTAAAAGCGGCTGAAGCAGTGTTAGATGCAGATCATTACGGCCTAGAAAAGGTGAAAGAACGTATTGTAGAGTATCTCGCGGTACAGCAACGCGTTGGTAAGCTGAAAGCACCTATCTTATGCTTAGTTGGCCCACCAGGGGTTGGTAAAACATCGCTGGGTCAAAGTATTGCCAAAGCAGTTAACCGTAAATTTGTGCGCATGGCACTGGGTGGCGTGCGTGATGAGGCTGAAATTCGTGGTCATCGCCGCACTTATATTGGCTCTATGCCGGGCAAAGTGTTGCAAAGCATGACTAAGGTTGGTGTGAAGAATCCGCTGTTTCTATTAGATGAAGTGGATAAAATGGGGCAAGACATGCGCGGCGATCCTTCATCTGCCTTGCTTGAAGTATTAGACCCAGAACAAAACCACACATTTGCTGACCACTATGTGGAAGTCGAATATGATTTATCGGATGTGATGTTTGTGGCGACTGCCAATAGCATGAATATTCCTGCACCATTGTTAGACCGTATGGAAATTATTCGTCTTGCTGGTTATACCGAAGATGAAAAAGTAAATATTGCACAACGTTATCTGTTCCCTAAACAGTTAAAGGCGCATGGACTAAAGGCGACTGAAATTAATGTGCCTGAATCTGTGATTCGCGACATTGTGCGCTACTACACCAGAGAAGCGGGTGTACGACGCTTGGAGCAAGAAGCTGCGAAAATTTGCCGTAAAGTGGTGAAAGAGCTGTTGCTAAAACAAGATAAGAGCAAGGCTGCACCTAAAAAAGTCAATGTAACACCCAAAAACTTGGATCAATACTTAGGCGTGAGACGCTATGATTTTGGTGTGGCTGCTAAAGAGAATCAAGTAGGGCAGGTGACTGGTTTGGCATGGACCTCTGTAGGTGGTGAGCTGCTTACCATTGAAACGGTTGTGCTGCCAGGCAAGGGCAAAACCATTACAACTGGTAAGTTGGGTGATGTGATGCAAGAGTCTGTACAGGCGGCGATGAGCGTGGTGAGAAGTCGTGCAAGCGGATTGGGGATTCATGAAGACTTTTATGAGAAAAAAGACATTCATATTCACTTGCCAGAAGGTGCTACGCCTAAAGATGGCCCAAGCGCAGGCATTGCCATTACTACAGCACTGGTTTCTGTGCTGACGGGCATCCCTGCACGCTCAGATGTGGCGATGACAGGGGAGATTACTTTACGTGGGGAAGTGTTACCCATTGGCGGATTGAAGGAAAAGCTGCTGGCTGCACACCGTGGTGGCATCAAAACGGTATTAATTCCAGAGGCCAATGAGAAAGATCTGGCTGAGATCCCAGATAATATCAAAAGTAGTCTTGCCATCCATCCAGTAAAGTGGATTGATCAGGTCTTAGACTTGGCTTTGGAAACTGCGCCGAAACCTTTACAGGGTAACGCGGCGGAGCTAGCAAACGTATCAAAAGAAGGCTCAGAAGACGCAAATCAGCTGACTACGCATTAAATTAGGCAAAAATCGCCCAAATTAATCGTTAAGTTCTTGACATGGGCTTTTATCACTTGATATAAAGCTAATACAGGAAGGCCTGTAACATTTTTTAAAATAACCTTTGAGGGGATACACGTGAATAAATCAGAATTGATTGATCAAATTGCTAAAGCAGCAGGAATTTCTAAAGCTGCCGCCGGCCGTTCACTCGATGCAACAACAGAAGCAATTACTAAAGCACTAAAAAAGAGTGATACTGTCACTTTAATTGGTTTTGGCTCTTTTTATGTTGGGAAACGTGCAGCACGTTCTGGTCGCAATCCCCGTACTGGTGCAACTATTAATATCAGCGCAGCAAACTCTCCTAAATTTAGAGCTGGTAAAGCGCTTAAAGATGCTGTAAACTAGCGTTTTTACTGATTAAGCAATTAATCAGACAGTACTGCAAAGTTTTATAGAGTTTAGTTTGTAAAGTTATGCAGGGTGCTTAGCTCAGTTGGTAGAGCGTCGCCCTTACAAGGCGAATGTCAGCGGTTCGACCCCGTTAGCACCCACCAAAAACTAACAGACATATCGCCTAAAAATATATTGAGAGTGCTAGTTGTTTAGCACTCTTTATTTTTAGGGGTATCGATATAAAGCACAACTGGAGTGGTAGTTCAGTTGGTTAGAATACCGGCCTGTCACGCCGGGGGTCGCGGGTTCGAGTCCCGTCCACTCCGCCAACACTTAAAAAAGCGAATCGTTTACGGTTCGCTTTTTTTATTTGCTCCTATCCATCACATATTTAACAATCATTGTTTAATTGTTGGGGTATTCAGTCATCAATCAGCTGAAATCACACTAGGCTTGTGATATATTGCTAGGTTGTTAGGCAAAAATTAATGTCCAATTTATTGCAGTATTTATCTACCTTTTAAAGTCACTGAAAGATGTTGTTTTTATGTTAGACGCAATCAGAAAGCATACCCAAGGATGGTTGGCAAAAGCAATCCTAGCCATCATTACAGTACCATTTGCCCTATTTGGTATTGACTCGTATCTGAATCAGGCTGGCGGGAATGTAGCGGTTGCTACAGTAGCGGGCGAGAAGATTTCAGTACAGGAGTTTAGCAACTCTATTGAGAGTGTGCGTAACCGCTTGCAATCAGAGGGGCAGAAGGTCGATGCAGCGCTGCTAGATAGTCCTGCGTTAAAGCAATCGGTGCTGGATGGCTTAATTACACGCCGCCTAGTCAATAAGGAAGTACAGCGCGAACATTTTAAAATTAGCGATGAGCAACTGAACCAGCACATTTTGAGCATGCCTGAGTTTCAGGAAAATGGTAAGTTCTCAGAAGATCTGTACCAAAAAACATTACAACAAAATAAGTTAACTGCGGCCAAGTTTGAAAGTGGTATTCGCAGTGATATGGTGACGCAACAAGCGCGCGATGGGATAGCAAAACTGGCATTTGCACCAAAAGCGATTGCAGAGAAAGCACTGCAGTTTGCTTTTCAGCAGAGAGAGGTGAGCACGGTCGATGTAAAAGCTGTGGACTATATCAAGCAAGTGACGGTAACTCCTGAGCAAGTAAAGCAGTATTACGAGCAACACAAAGATAAGTTCAAAGTGCCAGAGCAGGTAAAGCTTGAGTTTGCCTTATTGTCAGCTGCTGGCTTAATGAATCAGGTAAGTGTCAGCGATCAGGAAGTCAAAGAGTTTTACGATGCGAATGCCGCTAAATTTCAAGGAGATGAGCAACGCCAAGCGAGCCATATTCTGATTAATTTTGGGCAAGATAAAGCAGCAGCAAAAACAAAAGCACTTGATGTATTAGCACAAGTGAAGAAAAACCCTAAACGTTTCGAAGAGCTTGCCATCACAAACTCTCAAGACACTGGCACTGCAACCAAGGGTGGTGATTTGGGTAGTTTTGGGCGCGGTGCGATGGTGAAACCATTTGAAGACGCAGTCTTTGCCATGAAGGTCAATCAAGTTAGTGATTTGGTTGAGTCTGAGTTTGGTTACCATATTATCAAGTTAAATGGGGTTACCGGTCAGTCGTCCTCGTTTGACCAGATGAAACCACAGATAAAAGCGGAACTTATTTTTCAAAAAGCACAGGCTAAATACGCTGAGTTGTCTGAAGACTTCAGCAATATGGTGTACGAGCAGTCTGCGAGTCTGGCCCCAGTTGCTAAGAAATATAACTTACAGTTGCAAACTACTCAGCTGATGAGCCGCGCTGATGGTGCTAAGTACTTCAAGAGCGACAAATTAATGAATATGGCCTTTTCTGATGAAGTGTTAAAAGAAAAGCGTAACTCTGAAGCGGTAGAGGTGTCTCCAAACAATCTAGTTTCTGTACGTGTTGTTGAGTATAAGCCAGAAGCGCCACGCAGCTTTGATGAGGTAAAAAGTGGTATTGAAGCGGTATTGAAGCTTGAGCAAGCAGTGAAGCTTGCCTCGGATAAGGGCGCGTCTATACTCGCTAAACTGAAGTCTGGTGATACAAAAGAACCATTGGATTGGATTTCGTCAGTCATTGTTGATCGTAAGAATGCGCAAGGGCTATCCAATGGTGTGATGAATCAAGTGTTTAGAATCAATACTGATAAGCTACCTGCATATGCTGGCTTTTTGGATGAGAACAAAACCTATGTGATTGTGAAAGTCATTGGCGTCAGCAATCAGCTAGGGGATGATGCAGACTCTAAGCAGACTGCAGCTTCCGAATACGAGGCGGCTGTAGCAGCAGAGTATGTCAGTGCTTATGCTGCATCTCTGAGAGCGAAAGAAAACATTAAGGTCAATACGAGCGTGCTGTTTAGCAAGGCTGAGTAATTAACACATATTAATCAACGTATTATTTTGATGTAAAAAAAGCTGATGTTACCATCAGCTTTTTTATGATGACAGAGTCCATTACATCACGATGGCTTAGTCAATTTGCCCTGCTGCGGTGATGTTCATACCGCCATCAACGTAAGTAATCTCGCCTGTGATGCCAGAAGCTAAGTCACTACATAAGAATGCCGCTGCATTACCAACTTCCTCAATCGTAACGTTGCGACGCAGCGCTGCGTGGCGCTCGTTAAAGCCAATCATTTTATCAAAGTCTGCAATGCCAGAAGCTGCCAATGTTTTAATTGGGCCGGCAGACACTGCATTGACACGAATACCTCTAGGTCCCAAGCTTTGGGCTAGATAGCGCACATTGGCCTCTAGGCTAGCTTTAGCTACGCCCATGACGTTGTAGTTTGGCATTGTACGCTCTGCACCCAAGTAGCTTAGTGTGAGTAAGCTGCCACCACGGCCTTGCATCATCGGGTAAGCTGCTTTTGCCAGAGCAGAGAAGCTGTAAGAGCTAATGTCATGCGCGATTCTGAAGTATTCACGATTGACTGCATCTAAGTAGTCACCATCCAAAGCAACCTTTGGTACAAAAGCCAAAGAATGTACTAGGCTGTCCAAACCATCCCAGTGTTTGGCGAGTGCTGGAAATAGTGCATCAATTTGCGCGTCATCTGCTACATCGCAAGGTAGCACAATGGTTGAACCAAAGTCGGCAGCTAGATCTGCCACGCGCTGTTGATGTTTTTCCATTTGATAGGTAAATGCTAGTTCAGCGCCTTCACGCTTCATGGCAGAAGCAATACCATACGCAATGGAACGGTTGCTGAGTAACCCAGCAATAAGAATTTTTTTACCTGCGAGAAAGCCCATAATCTATCCTAATTATTGATTGTCCAGTGATATTGGTTGTCACGATCTGGCCTATCAGAAAAGATAATAGGGTTATCGATTTGAACCACTTCTTGGGTCAAGCGCATCGCGCAACCCTTCACCAAGCAGATTATACCCTAACACTGTAATTAAAATCGCCATGCCAGGGTAGAGTGATAGCCACCATGCGAATTGAATATACTCTTTGCCATCCGTCAAGATATTGCCCCAAGAAGACTGTGGTGCTTGTACGCCCAAGCCGAGAAAGCTTAGGCCAGATTCCATCAGCACGGCACTAGCAACACCCAACACTGCGCTCACGATGATTGGCGTCAGACTATTTGGTAATAGATGTGTGAAGATTAATCGCATGTCTTTTGCACCCAGCGTGCGTGAGGCTTGTACAAATTCTCGCTCGGCCAAACTCAAAAATTCTGCGCGTACCAAACGTGTGACACCCATCCATGAAGTCAAGCCAATCACAATCATGATATTGATAATTGAGGGGGTGAGGAAAGCGATGACCGCCAAGATTAAGAAGAAACTCGGGATAGACAGCATGATATCGACCAGACGCATGATAAGTGTATCTACCCAGCCTCGGTAATAGCCTGCGAGTGCGCCGAGAAGTATGCCAATGGCCGTAGAGATGCCTACTGCTACTAGCCCCACTAGCAATGAAATACGGCCGCCATGTAACATCCGGCTCAGTACGTCACGACCAAGGCCGTCGGTGCCCATCCAGTGAATCCATGAAGGCCCTAGCAGAATGGCTTTCACATTGATCTCGTCCGGGTCGTAAGGTGAAATAACTGGAGCGAGCATAGCCAGTAAAAATATGGTGAGGATGATGATAAATCCGGCCAATGCTAATGGGTTGGAAAGCGCTTTTTTGATGACGTCTATACGCATATTAGCCTTTCACCACACCACGTCGTACGCGCGGGTCTGCCCATGCATACGAAACATCTGCAATCAAATTACCAAGTAGCGTCAGCGCCGAACCAATGGTTAGTACACCCATGACTACGGGAAAATCGCGCATGAGTACGGCGTCGTAAAACAGCTTTCCCATGCCTGGGATAGCAAAAATAGTTTCAGCGATGACTGAGCCGCCAATTAAACCAGGGATAGACAAGCCAACAATGGTAATGAGGGGCAAAAGCGCGTTTCTAAGCGCATGGGTGTATACAACCTGATGTTCATTCAGGCCTTTGGCACGTGCGGTGGTAATAAAGTCTTGGCTAAGTACATCTAGCATGCCATTTTTGACAAAAAGGGTAATGCCTGCTAGCCCTGTAACAGATGGAATGATGACTGGCATGATGAGATGGCTAATGCTGTCTTTTATTTTCCCCCATGTGTCGAATGTATCGTAATTCAGACTATGTAAGCCGGAGATGGGTAACCAATTGTTCATGACGCCTAACCAATACATCAACAATAAAGATAACCAAAAGCCTGGAATGGAAAAGCCAATAAAATTAAACAGGGTGATCGATCGATCTTTCCAGCCTTGGTAATGTTTGGCGGCAATGACGCCAAGCGGAATAGCGAGTAGCAGAGTAATGATGAGCCCGAGAATGTTAATCATGAGCGTGATGGGGAGCGCCTCTTGAATCATGCCCTTTGTCACGTTGCCATCTTTATCTGTAGTTTGCCAAAACACAGGTTTTTGATGTCCAGCGAAAGAATTGCCAAAGTCGAGCTGTATCATGCGCTTTAACCATAAGCCATATTGGACAATGACCGGTTTATCCAAATTGTAGAGTTCACGCAGTTTTTGGCGGGATTCCTCCGATGCTTTGGGGTTAAATGCTGCCTCGTTATTGGTGATATCGCCAGGAGCTAAATGCATAATAAAGAATGAAATCAGGCTAATGCCGATTAGCATGGGGATCATCCATAACACCCGTTTAATCAGATAGGTCAGCATAGTTATTGTGCGCTAATTTCATTTCTACGTAATGGTTCAGGGATATACCACTTGTGTGAATCATAACCCACTCCAGCAGGGGGAATCGGATCTACAATGCCTTGAATGCGTTTATGCATTGCTGTCAGCCCATATCCAGCTGATAAATACACAATCGGGCAGTCTTCCAGTAATACCTTGGCAAACTCGTGATAGATATTCATGCGCTTATCCGGATCTAATTCGGTTCTGCCTTGCTCTAAGAGTTTGTCGATGGTTGGGTTATTGTAACCAATAAAGTTAAACTGGCCCGGTGCCTGTTGGCTGGAGTGCCAGATGCTATATTGATCCGGATCCAAACCTAAGCCCCAGCCCAACACCACAACGTCAAAATCACCGGTTTTAATAAAGCGACTAATAAAACTTGCCCATTCAATGGCACGAATCTTAACGTCTATACCAATATCTTTGAGCCTGCGTTGAATCAGCACGGCTGATTTTTCACGCTCTTTATTTTGGTTGGTAATGATTTCGAATGCAAAAGGTTTGCCGTCGCGCTCCAAAATACCATCGCTATTGGTGTCGATAAAGCCAGCTTCTTTGAGTAGCGCTTTGGCTTTTTGTGCGTCGTAAGGGTAGGGGCTAAGTGCAGCATTGCTCCAGCGCGTACCTGGCTTATAGGGAGAGGCAATGTTAATGCCTAGCCCTAAATAGACGCCATCAATAATTTCCTGCTTATCAATCGCATAATTGATGGCTTTTCTGACACGGATATCGTCAAACGGTTTATGCTTGAGGTTAAACCCCATGTAGGTGTAACTATTGCCTAACTCTTTGTATAGATTGAGGTTTTTTTGTAGCTCAGGGCGAGAAGGAATGATGCGTGAGTATTTGATTGGGTCTAAGCCCATGGTGTCGATATTATCTGCCATGAGCTCAAGAAATTGTGCCGAGTTATCTGGAATGATGCGTGTAATGAGCTTGTCAATTTGTGCTGGGCCCAACACACTTTTGGTGTTACGCGACAATTGAATATTTTCACCGTTTTTCCAGACATCTAACTGATAGTAGTTGCTCCCCACGGGTTTGCGCGCAAATGCTGTGGTATGGATGTCCTGGCCCTTTAATAAATGCGCTGGCAAAATCTGCAAGCCTGACCAGCTATCCAAGGCTGGGGCATACGCTTGATCGTAGCTGACTTTAAATGTGAATGCGTCTGGCGTTTCTGCTTTTTTGACCAACTGGTAATCGGAAGCATAAGGGCTGCGCGTCTTTTCATCGATGACCAATTTCCAGGTAAATAGCACATCAGCACTGGTGAGTGGATGTCCATCGGCCCAAGTTAGATTGGGCTTTAATTTAAATGTAATGGTTTTTTGATCATCGGAAATCGTCCAACTCTCTGCCAAATCGCCTTCTAAATCTAGTGTGGCATTGTATTTTAGTAGTGCATTAAAAATGTTAGAGGCAATCGCGGCCGAGGCTGATTCTCCGGCAACCATGTAAATCAGGCCGCTCGGTTCAGCGGTCATCGCGCCAATCATGGTGCCGCCTGCTACGCTAGGGTAGCGCGCTGCATAGTCTTTGGTTGCTTTGGTAGGTGGGGGTTGATTACAAGCACTCAGGCATAAGCTAAGCAATAAGGCCGTGAATATATGTTTGTGAAAATACACACAAGTTGAGAGGGGGTGAGTGGTTGATAGATGAAACACAGTGACCCCAATCAATTAGTGGATTTTGGAAGAGACTCGAGTTCTGCGATGAGATGTTTTCGACGATTTCTTTGCTTTATGGCTGATATACCTAGAAGATGTAGTCGAGTATTTTTTCTTATGGCTACCTGCTACATAACGGCTGCTTGCGCGTTGCGTGCTGGCTTGGCGAGTCACCACTTTGATGATTTGCCCGGCTTTTAATTGCCCTGCACTGATACGGTTAGTACTTAGCAGATGGCTTTTTTCAACATTAAATTTATCGGCTAGGCTAGAAACCGTATCACCACGTTTTACTTTATAACGGATGGTTCTTGTAGCGCGAGATTCATTTTCTGTGCTGGCATTGTCTTCTTTCACAGAAATATTTTCATCAAAGCTAGCCTGCACAATATTGGCATCTGCACTGAATCCGTTGGGCACCAAGATAGGACGTGAAGTCATAATTTTCTTTTTGCCGGTCAAATCATTGACTTCTCTTAACTCGCTCACGCCAATATTGAATTTTCTTGCAATGTAATCAATCCGTTCGCCACGCTTGGCTGAATAGGTTTTCCAACTAGTCAGTGGTTTATCGTAATTGGCCAAATTTTCTTTAAAGCGATCTGCTGCCCAAGTTGGCAATAGCAATTGATGTACCTCATTGTTAGAAACAATGACCGGGCGGTTATAGCTCGGATTTAGAGCGCTAAGCTCTTCTGGTGATATTTCAGCAAGCTCGGCTGCCAGCTTGGCATCAATTTGTTTAGGTGCAAGCACGCGCGTAAAGTAAGGTTTGTTAGGAATATCTACTAGACTCAGGCCGAACTCATCTGGTTTGAATACAATGTTTTTAATGGCCTGCAGTTTCGGTACATAGTTTTTTGTTTCTTCAGGCAAGCGTAAATGCTGGTAATCGGTAGGTAAGCCTTGTTTGCGGTTGCGTTCGATAGCGCGGGAGACTGTGCCTTCACCAGCGTTGTAGGCAGCAAGTGCTAGGTCCCAAGAGCCGAACATGCCGTGCAATCTTTGTAAATAGGTGAGGGCAGCGTTGGTGGCAGCGGTTACATCGCGACGCTTATCTGCCCAGTAGTTTTGTTTTAAGCCGTAATCTTTGCCAGTGGCTGGCACAAACTGCCAGATGCCTGATGCATGGCTGCGTGAATAAGCCTGTGGGTTATAGGCACTTTCTATCATGGGTAGCAGGGCAATTTCCGTAGGCATGCCACGTTTTTCAACTTCTTCTACAATATGAAACAGGTATTTCTGGCTTCTTTCCAGCATACGTTTTACATAGTCTGGCCTAGAGGCATACCAGTTTTCATGCTTTGCGGTATATTCAGAATCGATATCGGGAATGCTAAAGCCATTGCGAATACGCTCCCACAAGTCATCTTGACCTACATAGATGCTGGTGTCGTCATGCTCTTGAATAAACTCTTCAATTGGATCGGCCGTTAAAGTGCTGTCAATATGGTCTTCCAAAATAAGCATTTCATCGCCGGCAACGTTGCTTTGTAGTGACGTAGCAGCAAAGCCAGACAGCGGTAAAGCTAACGTTAACCACAAACCCATCAAACAAATGGGTACGCGTTTGGAATGTTGCTGTGGGTGACGTGATGGCAAAAATTGGGTCATAACACTTGAAGAGTATAAAAAGTTTGAAACATGACTGAATACTAGCGGCGATTATTGCATGAGTCAAGTAAAAGTATTACTTAGATTAACTTATTTATCTTATTGATTAATAATGGTTTCTAAGCTGTCTTATTGCAGTAAAAATTTCAATTTCAGATGCGTTTTGCATCTTGATATGTTGTTGGATTTCTGTTTCAAGACACCTTAAAAAAGGATTGGTTGCAATTTCTTCTTCAAGTGTGCTGGGTAAACTTGGGATATTTTGCTTACGTAACGATACTATGTGCGTTTCACGTTGCGCCAATCTGAGGTTGTTGGGCTCCAAACCACGTGCAAATTGAATGTTTGTCAGCGTGTATTCATGGGTACAAAAAATTTGTGTGGTGCTAGGCAATTGCTTAATGCGCTGTAATGAATGAAGCATTTGTTCTGGGCTGCCTTCAAACAATCGACCGCAACCCGCACCAAATAACACATCGCCACAGAATAGAAACTGATCATTCACATAAACGATGTGGTCTAACGTGTGTCCAGGTAACCACATTATTTTGAAGGATTGCTCAATTGCAGGCAGTGTAACGTGGTCGCCTTCTTTTATTGCAGTGTGTGGGAAAGGGTAGTCGCGATAACTGGGCGCATACACAGGCACTTGGTATTGTTCGAGTAAAGTTTCTACACCGCCAATATGGTCTAGATGGTGATGTGTAATTAAAATAGCACTTAACACTAATTGCTTTTCTTTTAAAACTTGCAATACAGGTGTCGCATCTCCGGGATCAACGACCACAACGTTGCGACCGAGTTGTAAAACCCATATATAATTGTCTTCAAATGCAGGAATTGGGAATATAGTGATCATGTATCAATGCTTAAACAAACGACAGCCAACAGAGTATCTCATGGTTGTGATTCTGCCAGTATTTGTCAACTGATAAATGTACCCGAATACTCAAGATGATTGGTTAAAAAGTCCGCTAGGCAATTATTTGCTTGCAAGTGAAAAAGCCATTTATGATCAGCACGTCGCTGATATTTTTGGCTTTAATGCCTTGCAGATTGGCTTGCTCGAAATGGATTTGTTACAGCAATCCCGTATTGCCAAGCGCTTACGTGCAGATGCTGGCGCCGGTGATGTGTTGTGTGAGAGCGAATTTTTGCCGTTTGCTTCTGCATCTATAGATTTGCTATGCCTACCGCATGTATTAGAGTTTAGTCAGAACCCTCATCAAACGCTGCGAGAAGTAGAGCGCGTACTTGTCCCTGAGGGGCATTTGATATTAACAGGCTATAATCCGATGAGTGCTTGGGGTGTGCGGCGCTTGTTTTCTAAAAAGCAGCATTATCCTTGGTGCGGCAATACGCTGTCTTTAAAGCGTATTAAAGATTGGTTGGCGTTGCTAGGTTTAGAGTTTGTGCATGGCGGTACACAAGCCTTTATCTTGCCGATCAATGATACGAAGTGGATTCATCGGCAACGCTGTATTGAAACCTTTGCTACAAAGTGCAATGCGCCTTTAGGCGGTATTTACTACATTGTGGCCAAAAAACGTGTCGTTAACATGACCTTACTCAAGCCAAACTGGAAAAAATCGTTAGTGAAATCTGCCCTTGTGGCGACACAGCAAAAAACAAAACCTTCACAAAAAATAAACAAAAAAACACAATAGTAAGATGACAATCAATTTAGTAGAAATATACGCAGATGGTGCATGTAAAGGGAATCCTGGTGTAGGTGGTTGGGGTGCACTGTTATTATTTGGCGCACAAGAAAAAACGCTCTTTGGTGGTGAGGCGCAAACCACGAATAACCGCATGGAATTAACTGCCGTCATTCGCGCACTAGAGGCGATTAAACGCCCGTGTCAGATTAAAATTTACACCGATTCATCTTATGTGCAAAAAGGGATAACCGAGTGGATTATTGGCTGGAAGCAACGCCAATGGCGCACCGCAGACAAAAAACCGGTGAAGAACGAAGACTTGTGGAAGCAATTAGATGCGCTTGTGCAATCCCACCAAATTGAGTGGATTTGGGTCAAAGGCCATGCCGGTAATATTGGTAATGAACGTGCTGATGCCTTGGCAAACCTTGGTGTAGAAGAAGTGTTGGCAAATTAAAGCAACTAGGACTGACGTAGATGAGACAGATTTTTTTAGATACTGAAACCACAGGCTTATATCCAGATCAAGGGCACCGCATTATAGAAATTGCAGCGGTGGAGATGATTAACAGACGGCCTACGCAGAATCATTTCCATGTGTATTTGAACCCTGATCGCGAGATTGATGCGGCTGCACAGGAAGTGCACGGCATTACTTTGGAATTTTTACAAGATAAGCCACATTTTGATGCGATTGCCGATGAATTTACAAGATTTATCAAAGATGCTGAGCTGATTATTCACAACGCACCGTTTGATGTTGGCTTTTTAAATGCAGAGCTTGGCCGGATTGGGCTACAGCCAATCCAGAAGTTTTGCGATAGAATTACTGACACATTGAAGATGGCCAAAGACGCGCGTCCGGGCCAGCGTAACAATTTGGATGCATTATGTAGGCATTTTGGCATTGATAATTCCAAACGTACCTTGCACGGCGCGCTGCTAGATGCGGAGTTGCTGGCTGAAGTCTATATGGCAATGACGCGTGGTCAAGACAGTTTGTTGATGGATTTGCAGCAAGCCAAAGAGACGCAGTCACAACAGGTGATGCATCAGCACCAAGCTGTCAGCATTAAAGTGCTTCCGCCAGAAAGTGAAGAGCTAGAGGCACATGCGGCTTATTTAGAAGGTTTGAAAAAAACAGGTGCGCAGCTTTGGTAGGTGATGTTAGCCCGAGATGAATTCACCGGATTGATTTTAGAATAATGGAAATAATATGAAAAATTGTATCGTAGTGACAGGTGGTGCAGGTTTTATCGGTAGTAACTTTGTCAATGAATGGGTGAAGCATGGACTAGGTAAAGTCATTAATTTGGATAAATTGACCTATGCTGGTAATTTAGAAAATTTGGCAGAAATTCAGCACAATCCAGACCATGTATTTGTGCATGCAGATATCGGTGATAGAGAGGCTGTGCAAAAGTTGCTTGCGGCTCATCAACCACGTGCAGTGGTCAATTTTGCTGCAGAGAGTCATGTAGACCGCTCGATTCACGGGCCTGGTGAGTTTATTGAGACCAATGTGGTCGGTACCTTTCATCTATTAGAAGAGGTGCGGGCATACTGGGGTGCACTCGGTGCAACCGATAAAACGCAGTTCCGTTTTCTACATGTGTCTACCGATGAAGTGTATGGTTCATTGAGCGCAACAGACCCTGCATTTAAAGAGACCAATGCTTATGAGCCTAACAGCCCATACTCTGCTTCTAAAGCCGCTTCAGATCATTTGGTGCGCGCCTATCATCACACTTACGGCTTGCCAACGTTAACCACTAACTGCTCTAACAATTATGGCCCTTACCATTTTCCAGAGAAACTAATCCCATTGGTGATTCACAATGCACTGCAAGGTAAACCGCTGCCCATTTATGGTAATGGTAGCAATGTCCGTGATTGGCTGTATGTGACAGACCACTGTAGCGCGATTAGGCGTGTATTAGAAGACGGGACAGTAGGTGAGACCTATAATATTGGTGGCTGGAACGAAAAAACGAATTTAGATGTAGTGCATACCTTGTGCGATATTCTGGATCAGGAACAACCTAAAGCGCAAGGCAGTTACCGCGACCAAATTACATTTGTCGTGGATCGTCCGGGACATGATCAGCGTTATGCAATTGATGCCACCAAAATTGAACGAGAACTCGGCTGGAAGCCAGCAGAGACGTTTGAGACTGGCATTCATAAAACCGTGAAGTGGTATTTAGCGCACCCACAATGGGTCAACAATATCACTAGTGGTGAATATAAAAACTGGGTGAGCCAGAATTACAAAGAACGTGGTGAGGAGCTAGCATAATGGCAATGAAAGGCATTGTATTGGCCGGTGGTTCTGGTACACGTTTGTATCCTGTTACGCAGGTGGTTTCTAAGCAGTTATTGCCGGTGTATGACAAGCCGATGATTTACTACCCATTATCCGCGCTGATGTTGGCTGGTATTCGTGAAGTATTGATCATCTCAACACCGCAAGACACACCGCGTTTTTCAGAATTGCTAGGCGATGGTAGTCAATGGGGCATGTCCATTCAATACAAAGTACAGCCATCGCCAGATGGATTGGCACAAGCCTTTATTTTGGGCGAATCATTTATTGGCAATGACCCATGTGCCCTTGTATTGGGCGATAACATTTTCTACGGGCACGAGCTGGCGCTGATGGCGCAAAAAGCTGCTGAGCGTACAAGCGGTGCCACTGTATTTGCCTATCCGGTGAATGATCCTGAGCGTTACGGCGTGGTGGAATTTAACCAAGCAGGTCAAGCCATTAGTTTGGAAGAAAAACCGACGCAACCTAAATCCCGTTATGCTGTCACAGGCTTGTATTTTTACGACAATCGCGTGGTTGATATTGCAAAAAATCTTAAACCATCACCTCGTGGCGAATTAGAAATTACCGACGTCAATCGTCATTATCTGGAGTTGGCAGATTTGCATGTAGAGGTGATGGGGCGCGGCATGGCTTGGTTGGATACAGGTACGCATGAATCGTTATTGGAAGCTGGCGCCTTTATTCAGACCATCGAGAAGCGCCAAGGGTTAAAAATTGCATGTCCGGAAGAGATTGCTTACCGCAAAGGGTTTATCGACGCAGCAGCATTAGAGAAGTTGGCCAGCAAGTACGCTAAAAATGGCTACGGTCAGTATTTGAAACAAGTGTTAACAGAGAAAGTGTTTTAATGAATGTGATTCAAACGCGTATTCCAGAAGTGTTGGTGTTTGAGCCCAAGGTATTTGGTGATGATCGTGGGTTCTTTTTTGAGAGTTTTAATGCAAACCAGTTTGATGCAGCAGTAGGCCAACACTATGATTTTGTTCAGGATAATCACTCACGTTCTGCAAAGAACGTGCTGCGAGGCCTGCACTATCAAATTGAACAGGCGCAAGGCAAGCTAGTGCGCGTGACGCAAGGCGAAGTGTTTGATGTCGCTGTGGACATTCGGCAATCCTCGCCTACATTTGGTCAATGGGTAGGTGAACTGCTTTCCGCAGAGAACAAACGCCAAATGTGGATACCGCCAGGATTTGCACATGGGTTTCTAGTGCTCTCTGATCATGCCGAATTTTTGTATAAAACCACTGATTTTTATGCGCCACAATTTGAGTGCAGCATTCGCTGGGATGACGCTGATATTGGTATCGAATGGCCAAGCGATGCTAAACCAGTGTTGTCGGCCAAAGACAGCGTTGCTTCAAGCTTGCGTGATGCAAGAAAATTCCTTTAATCCATTCATCTGGTAGCCCATGAAAATTTTAGTGACAGGTGTAAAAGGTCAAGTCGGCCATGCTTTGCAGCACACGCTAGGCGGTCATCACGAAATCGTTGCACTGGATCGCGAGCAACTGGACCTTGCTGATACAGATGCCATTCGTCGTGTCGTGCAGCTAGTGAGGCCAGCACTTATTATTAATCCTGCAGCTTATACTGCAGTAGATAGAGCTGAAAAAGAACCTGAGTTAGCGCATGCGATTAATGCCGTTGCCCCTGGTATTTTGGCGGAAGAAGCCGCAAATATTGGTGCCGGATTAATCCACTTTTCTACAGACTATGTGTTTGATGGTAATAAAGAAGCGCCTTATGTAGAAACCGATGCAGTGAATCCGCTCAGCGTATATGGCCGTAGCAAGCTAATGGGCGAAGTTGCGATACAAGCTGTTGGTTTACCACATTTGATTTTACGCACAAGCTGGGTATACGGTGCGCACGGTAAAAACTTCCTGAAAACCGTTTTAAGATTAAGCGCAGAGCGCGAACAATTAAAGATTGTTGACGATCAATGGGGCGCACCTACAAGTAGCCATGCTATTGCCACGGCAGTCAATCAGTTGCTAGATGCTTGGCAGACAGATAATCAATCACAATCAGGCATCTATCACTTTACCAATGCCGGCAGTACTACATGGTTTGGTTTTACGCGCGCCATTTTGGCGGCATATGAGGTGCGGGCGGATGCATTTGCCTTGCCCCCATTGCGAGTCAAAGCAGATACGGTGGGCGCTATCACCACTGCAGAATACCCAACGCCAGCAGTACGCCCACGTAACTCAAGATTAGATCAGACTAAACTGAACAAAACCTTTGGTGTTGCATTGCCTTCTTGGGAGCTGGCATTGGATGAAGTGATGGGACAAGTGCAGCGTTTTGACTAGCGGACAGCGTCTGTCCAGCTATTAGGGGTCTCGTATAAGCGCACGCGCTCAAGTGTGAGGTGGTTGCCGTATACATCTTTGTACTGTGCTTTTAATAACCTGAATGCTTCAGACGCCATATTTTCCGCAGTAGGAATAGTGGGGAAGATTACGGTTTTATGGCTAGGCAGACTGTTCAGAAAGTCTAAAACAACTTGGTCGCCCAGATAGACAATAAACGCATGATCCCAAACATCTACTACGGTTTCACGTGCAATTTTCTTCACATCAGAAAAGTCCATGACCATGCCGTTTTCTGAAGCATGGTCTTGCTGAATAATATCGCCGGATAACGTGATTTCGATGGCGTAGCGGTGGCCGTGCAAGTTGCGGCATTGGCTTTTATGGTCTGGGATACGGTGGCCCGCATCAAATTCAAGGCGTGTAGTGATTTGCATGGCTGAATTATATCAGCTCGCAGAATTTATTTTTGCCCACTGTACAAATTCATCAAAGGGCATCGGTTTTGAAAAATAGTAGCCCTGTGCTTTGGTGATGCCAATTTGGTTGATTAATTGCAGCGCGGCCTCGTTTTCCACACCTTCCACCAACACTTCTTTATCTAAGCTCTCTGCCAGAGAAGCCATGGATTGCACCATTCTGAAGTCTTTGTCGGATAAATGAATATCACGCACAAAAGACTGGTCGATTTTAATCAATGAGATGGGCATATTGCGTAGCCTCGCCATAGATGAATAGCCAGTACCGAAATCATCCAGTGCTAACCTAAACCCATGGTCCGTCATTTGCTGAATAGTATGCAGTGTGGTTTCATTTTCTTCCAAAATGCCATTTTCTGTGATTTCCAAAATCAAATCTTGCGGTTTGATTTTCCAAAACTGACTACTTTGCAGAATCAGCAAGGGCAAGTCTTTATCGTATAGATCTTCTGCGCGCAAGTTGAGTGTTAGGTAGACCGAGAGCTTGTTTTGGTTAATCAGTTGGTGCGCTAGTCGGCATACCGAGTGAATAAGCCAGCGCGTGAACATCTTGCCCAGCCCAACTTTATTGATAATCTCCACCATGACATTGGGATAAATACCTTTACTCTTTGCACTCGGCCAGCGCAATAAGACTTCGGCACCTACACAATGTCCATCCGGCAACCCAACAATAGGCTGCAAGTAAAGCTCTAGATCTTCATTGTTGAACGCATCGGTAATATCTAGTTCCAGTTTCTTTTGATGATCGGCTTCATCGGAGATTGCTTGCGTATAAATCACAGCATCCAGTTGACTAGTAAGTGCATGGTTAAGTGCAATGCGGGCATGTTCCACCATGTGCACGTAGTCATTCGGTTGTGTTTGTATGGCCGCCCCAATCACAGGGGTGACAATGAATGCTTGGTGGTCAAAAGGAATGACTTGCTCAAAACAACGTTGAATTTTAGCAATCAATAAATTCATTTGTGGCGGCTGTATAGACTTTTCAAGCAACACGTTAAACAACAACGCGCCAGACTGAAACAAGCTGTGGGCACTTGGGAAACACGTGGTCAGTAGCTCTACAATTTTGATGCTGAGCGCGGGGGGCAATGTCGGAGAAATTGTATTGGTGCCGCGTTCGATTAAAAAACGGATTGAGATCAGGCTTAACTCGACCGGAGCTGATGACGGTTCTGCGCTTTCCGCAATGGCTTGAATCAGCAGGTGCGTATTCGGCAAATTGGTAATGGCATCATGATCCAACAGAAAATGAATCTGATGCTGCTCATAGGTATGTAAACTTTCGCTCAATATTTCAAATAGGTAAAGGTGAAGGCGTGCCGTGCTGGTACTGCCGGTGCCTGATGCATGCCCGAGAGCGAGGCAGCGCAACAAGCTGGTGATGCTGGTCAGTTTGGTATTGGCTTGAATGGCTTGTACCCAATGCGCGATACACGTGTTGATGCGGATACAAAATGCATCCCATGACATAGTGCTTGGCCAAGTCGCAATGTCTACAAACAACTGCTCCAGCGCATCGTTTTTATCTTCGTTATCCAGCGCTAGATATAACGCTTCTATAGCATCTACATCGGCTTGATACGTGCCCTGTAGCTGATGCATTTCCAGTTGATATTGCGTTGCTTTGATCGCCAGATGTTCTGCGGTGTATTCAATGTCGAGCGTACGTAAATAAGGCGTTTGTTCGCCATCTTCCAATCTATCGAGTAGGCGCATAAGCTAGATATTAGATATAAAAGTCTTCGGCATGCAGCCCTAGGCTATCTGCCGTCACCGCACGTACTATTTTGTACACTTCGCCATCTGGCGTTTTAGGAGAGTTTAATAGATCAAGGGTAACTGGAAATTCATTGCGCGTTCTATCTGGCGCGAGCACTACCATCACTCTGGGGAGTAAGCGCCGCACCTGATTCTGCTGAATCACTACGCCAATTTCTCCGCTATTCAGTTCGACCAGAGAGCTGACGGGGTAGATGCCAAAAAACTGAATGAGTTGTTCGACTAGTTCACTTGAAAATAATTTATCTCGCATCTGATGAATTTCATCCAATGCTTTCAGGTTGTGGATGCTCTTGGCGTAGCTGCGATCAGTGGTGAGCGCGCAATAGGTATCAATTAAGCCAGCAATTTGCGCGCGTATTTGAATTTGCTCGCCATCTAGGTTGTTTGGGTAGCCGCTGCCATCATAGCGCTCGTGGTGTTGTGCAATCACTTCAATTACAGAATCTGGAATATCCGATGTTTTTGCCAGAATACGCAGTCCTTCTTCAATATGTAATTTAGCAATTTCAAATTCCGTGGGACTGAGTTTTGCATTTTTTAACAAAATGCGTTGCGGAATTTTTACCTTGCCCAAGTCTTGCAGCAGGCCAGCCAAACCCATTTCTTTAATCTCTAGTTTTGGTAATGCTAAAAAGCTAGAAAAAGCCATCATGTTGATCGATACATTGAGCGCCTGCGCATAAGCTACATTGTCCGCATCTTTGAGTTTGGCAAGCCACATCAGCGCATCCGGTGTGCGGCTGATGCTATCCACCATATGATCTAACACCTCGGAGACCGTGCTGATATCTAGGTGTTGTTTATTGGCAATGGCTTCGAAGATTTCTTTGGTGGCAATTTGTGTCTTTTCATAGGTGGGGTAAATCACCGCCATTTCCTGCTCTACACGCGGCACTTCATTTTGATAAATATGAATGCGATACATTTCAGATTCGGTAATCCCAAATGGATCATCGTCTGTTTCACCATTAGACTTAGGTGTTTTGAGCTTTTCTTTTTTATTCCCAAATAGATTTCTCAAGAAGCCAAGTGCGCTTCCATTGCTATCGGTATCTGGCTGTGTACTTTCAGCACTGTGCGTGCCATTGAGCGGTGCTGATGCTGACGCTGATGGTTTAGCCTCTCTGACATTAAAGATGATGCCATCATTGGTTTGCGTGATTTCACCTTTTTTGATGGCACTCATAATCTCAAAAAAATTGGATTGCTGAAGCGTCTTCTTTTGGTTATTTGTGGTTTTAACCATCACCTTGGGCGCCGTATTCACGCGGGTGTTAGGCTGTTTGGTGCTAGCTGCTTGTTTGATAATCACTGGGACGGATTCACGCTTGATAGCAACATCCACTTTGACCTTACTGCCAAATTGGTCGCCGATGGATTTGGTGCGATCTACATACACAAACTCACACAGCTGTTTTAGTGTTTGCAGTTGCTCATCTTCTTCAAGCACAAAGCCTTGCAGCAAGAAGGGGGTTCCTAACCACGGTCTATCAAGGTCAGCGATAAACATGCCTAACCTGAGTTGGTTTGAAAGAACCTTTTCTTTGGTGATGTCCATGGCTATTTTAAGTTGATTCGCTCAATGTTTTAATATGCGCCAATACACTCTCGCTTAAGTACTGCAAATGATAGCCACCTTCCAAGCATGAAACAATTCTACCTTTACAATATTTTTCAGATAATGCCACGATATAGCGCGTAATCCAACTAAAGTCTTCAATTTCGAGTGCTAAGTTGGCAAGTGGGTCTTGGCGGTGTGCATCAAACCCAGCGGAAACAAACAATATTTCCGGCTTAAACGCTTCAATCGCGGGGGTAAACTCTCGAGTGACTGCCTCTCTAAATGCTTCGCCACTGGCGTTTGCAGGTAAGGGCACATTAATCATACGGTTTGTTCTTGAGTTTGCGCCTTTGTGCAGATAAAACGGGTGCTGAAATGTTGAACACAACATCACTGCCTGGTTTTGCTTGAAAATATCCTCTGTGCCGTCGCCATGGTGCACATCAAAATCAATAATCGCAATACGTTGAAGACGATAATGTTTGAGTGCGTGCATCACGCCCACCGCTACATGGTTAAAAATACAAAAACCGGCACTATTGCGCTTGCCAGCATGGTGACCGGGTGGGCGGGTGCAGCAAAAAGCATGGCGGGCTTTTTGCTGCATGACTAGGTCGGTTGCCAAGATAGCAGCGCCACTGGCACGCAGGGTGGCTTCTAAGCTGGCTGGGCCCATGGCGGTGTCCGCATCCAGTTTCACAATGCCAGCGCTGGGGGCTATGGCATAAATGTAATCTACGTATGCTTGATCGTGCGCTAGGGTTAAGTGCTGCCTAGTTGCTAGTGGCGCTTGGTAAAAATCGAGTTGATGCCGAATAGGTGAAGCGTTGATTGCAGCTTGAATGGCAGAAATGCGCGCCGGTGATTCAGGATGTTGCCCATCCATGACATGTAGCAAGGTATCTGGGTGAGAGATCACTGCGGTACGGTTCATGATATTGGGCGATGAAGTTCCTCGGTCAATAATTGGTATTGTGCCAGCCGGTTGGCGCTAATGGTCAAATTCACTTGGCTTAGGATAGCACAGTCAGGTTCATGTATATGTCTGCAGTTGTTAAATCGGCAGTGGCCCAAATACGGTCTAAACTCAACAAATGCTTGTTCCAACGCCTGCTGCGAAATATGATTCAGCCCAAATTCTTGTAAGCCGGGCGAGTCGATTAAACTGCTGTGCTGATCCAAATAATACAGGCGCGTGGCGGTGGTGGTATGTTTACCGCTATCCAAGGCTACACTCATTTCTTGTGTGCGTGCCGTTTCATTTGGCAATAGCGCATTGATGATGGTGGATTTCCCCATGCCGGATTGCCCGACCATCACGCTTTGCTCGCCCGTTAGGAATGGGAGTAGTGGCGCAATATCTTGGTTTGCGGAAAGCGGGAGTGTGGTATAGCCAAGCGCTGTATATAGATTAAGTTTTTCTAGCGCTTCATCGTTTTTTAAGTCGCACTTATTTAACACAATCAATATTTTAATGCCGGCTTCCTCTGCTGCAACCAAGCATCGATTCAACAACGCTTCATAAAAACTAGGTTGGGTGGCCAGCACAATGATGATTTGTGTGACATTGGCCGCTAAGAGTTTACTTTTATAGGCGTTACTACGATAGAGCAAGGTTTTGCGGGCTAACGTGCGTTCAATGACACCTTCACGGTGGTCGGTAAGGGCTATTTCTACTTGATCGCCGGAGGCAATGTCTGTTTTTTTACCACGGGTGACGCAACTGATGCGGCGTTTGTCTTCAAGTTCTACTTCATACCGCTTACCAAAAGCGGCGACTACTAGCCCATTAAGTATCATTTAAAATGGTAATACTGTTGGTTTAGATACGCTGCAACGTTTATTTCGTCTTCCTCAAACCATTTTAAATCTAACATGGTATTGCAATTGCGTACCTGCACAACAAGACCAGTAGGCGTTTTGATTTTTCTCAACTCGCGCGTATAGATTTCCGAACCATCGCCGCCGTAACTAGATGCATGGCATTGAATGCAGTGCGCCTCTAATAGTTTTTTACCAGCAGGTATATCTGCATTGTTGAACAAGGCATCACCATAGCAAACACTAGAGGCTAGCAATGCGCTTAAGAAAATGCATTTATGCATCATACGATTAACGATTCCCAGTATAAGCGGCGAGTTTTGCAATACGAATGCTTGCCGGTGGGTGCGAGTCATAAAACGCAGAATGTAAAGGGTCCGGCGTCAATGTAGATGCATTCTCACGATACAGTTTAACCAGTGCGTCTACCAAGAATTTTGCATCTGCGTGTTTTGCTGCATAGTCATCGGCCTCAAATTCATTTTTACGTGAGTAGCTGGCCATGATTGGGCGCAATAAAAATAAGAAAGTAGGGGAGACCAATAAAAACAATATCAAGGCCATATAGTCACTGGGTTGGTGTACCCCTAAGCCAGCGTAAAACCATGATTGGTTGATAAGCCAGCCTAATAAAGCGAGGCCAATCAAGCTGATAGAGAACATCATGACCACACGTTTAATGACATGATGATGTTTGAAGTGGCCAAGCTCATGTGCCAATACCGCTTCAATTTCATCTGCATTCAACTTGTCTAATAAGGTATCAAAAAATACCACGCGCTTGCTGCTGCCAAAGCCCGTGAAATAGGCATTGCCATGCCCTGAACGTGTGGAGCCATCCATCACAAATAAGCCTTGTGACTTAAAACCACACTTCGTCAGCAGATTTTCGATGCGACTTTTAAGTGTGATATCAGCAAGTGGTGTAAATTTATTGAACAAAGGCGCAATAAATGTTGGATAAACCGCCAACATCACAATGTTAAACACACTCCATATAGCCCATAAGTAGAACCACCAGTAATCGCCCGCGCCTTGCATTAGCCAGAGTGCGGCAAATAAAATGGGGGCACCTAATGCTAATCCTACCAAGCCATGCTTGAACATGTCGCTAAAAAACATAGCAGGCGTCATTTTGTTAAATCCAAACTGCGCATCTACTGTAAACGTACGGTAATAGTCAAAGGGCAGCTCAATCAGGGTGCTGGCAAATAGCGCACTGCAAATCACCAACGCACCGCGTATGATGTCTTGATTGGGTAGCCATTGTGTCCATACTTGGTCTATCCACTGTAATCCACCGCCGATCGTCAGCAATAGCAAAAGAATCGCGTGTGCCGCGGTTTCTGCAATAGTGACTTTTGTTTTAGCGCTGGAATAGTCTGCGGCTTTTTGGTGTGCTTCTAGTGAAATGGTTTGTGTAAATGCAGCTGGTACCTGTTGGCGGTGCGATTGTATGTATTGAATATGGCGATTGCCTAACCAAAGTCTTACCAAGGTAGTAATGGCTAATAAGCTCACAAAAATAAATGTTAATGTTGTTGCCATAAGGTCTATAAATTCACTAATTAAGTTAAACTAACATGATTGTGAAGCATCCCAAGGCAAATGGTTCACAGTCTATGTCTTTAACCCGTATTTTAATGGAAATCATGATGGTCGCTAGCAATAACAATGTCAATAACGAAAATTTAATTTGGTTGGATATGGAGATGAGCGGGTTGCTACCTGATTCTGACCGTATTTTAGAGTTGGCAGCCGTGGTGACCGATGCAAATCTCAACGTGTTGGGTGAGTCCCCAGTGTTCGTGATTCATCAAAGCGATGCTGTGTTAGACGGCATGGATGCATGGAACAAAGGTGCGCATGGTCGTAGTGGTTTGATTGATAAGGTCAAAGCATCTACGACCAGTGAGCAAATGGCGACTGAGCAGATGATTGCTTTTTTAAAAGAGCATGTGCCAGCAGGCAAATCTCCTATGTGCGGTAACTCTATCTGCCAAGATAGGCGTTTTATGGCGCGCTATATGCCAGAGCTGGAAAGTTATTTTCATTATAGAAACTTAGATGTGAGCGTGTTTAAAGAGCTGGCCAGACGCTGGAAGCCGGAAATTTATGCTGGCTTTAAAAAAGCCAGCAGACATGAAGCACTGGCCGACATCTATGAGTCTATTGATGAGCTGAAATATTACCGCGAACACTTTATCGTCAAGTAAGCCTTACAGCTAATTTAGAATAGTTTACTGAAGAAGTTACGGACAAAAAAAAGGACATTATCTACATAATGTCCCGAGGGAGGAGAAGTTAGCTTTGGAGAAGCTTAGTTATACATAAGCATCAACTATGCCAACTAGCCAAACGCTTATTCCAAGAGTTTTTGATACAGCGCAATGTAAGCATTGGCGCTGTTCTTCCAACCAATTTCTTTTTTCATCCCATTTTTCTGTATTTTTTTCCAAATCTTTCGGTCATTCCATCTTGACAAAGCCTGTTTGATTGTGACCAAAAGTGACATTCTGTTGACATTTTCTATCACAAATCCTGTGGCTCTATTGTTTTGAATGCTGACTTCATCGCTATGGCAGATAGAATCTGCTAGGCCACCTGTGTTAGAGACAATAGGAGGCGTTCCGTAGCGCAATCCATATAGCTGATTGAGCCCGCATGGTTCAAAGCGCGAAGGCATAATGAAGATGTCAGCACCCGCCATAATCAAATGGGATAAAGGCTCGTTATAGCCGATGGTGACGGACACTTGGTTCGGGTTGTTTTCTGCAAATGCTAAAAACTGCGCTTCAAAAGACTTTTCGCCGCCACCCAAAATTGCAAATTGACAGCCTAAGTCAATCAACTCTTGCATAGACTCTATGAGAATATCCAAGCCCTTTTGATGCGTGAGCCTACTCACTACGCCAAGTAAAGGCATTTTATCTGTGACATGCAAATGTAAAGCTTCTTGCAAGGTTGTTTTAATGCGCGCTTTGCCTGCTAGGTTTTTTTCAGAGTAGTGATCTGGCAAGTAGGGGTCGGCACCAGGGTTCCACTCATCGGTATCAATGCCGTTGAGAATACCTGTGATGTCGGCACTTCTCACTTGTAACAATCCTTGCAGTCCAAATCCAAAGGCCTCTGTTTGAATTTCTAATGCATAGGTCGGACTTACCGTGGAGAGTTGATCTGCGTAAAAAATCCCGGCTTTTAGAAAAGAGACTTGCTGGTAAAACTCAAAGCCATTCAGTTGGTAGTCTTGTGGCGACAGCTCAAGCGATTGTATCCAATGCGGTGCAAAGTTGCCTTGAAACGCGATGTTATGAATGCTGAGCAAAGACTTGGCTTGCGTAAGGCCACGTTGTTTCATGTAATAAGGTGCTAGCCCTGTTTGCCAATCATTGCAATGCACAATATCCGGCACCCAACTCCAAAAGGGTTGATGCAGGCTGAGTAAGCTAGCCACTTTGGAGAGCGCGCCAAAGCGCATTGGGTTGTCTGCCCAGTCATGGCCATGTGGGTGCGTGTAAGGGCCGCCATCACGTTCAAATAACCCAGAGTGCTTAATGATGATGACTTCAACTTGCGTATTGGGAATCACGCCAAGAATCAAATCACAGCTCAAATGTGTGAATACTTGCAGTGTGCCTAAGTAGGTTTGATTTTCAACTTTATCCAGCACCGCACTGTAGCCGGGAATCAGACATTTGACATCTACATCTGCCACGTTAAGCGCGGCGGGTAGAGCACCACTGACATCTGCAAGTCCACCTGTTTTAATGAGCGGGAAAATTTCAGAACTAACGAATAAAACGCGCAAAATATTCTTTCTTGGAATTGGTAGCCAACTGCTATTATATTTCTAAAAATACTTCATTGAATCAATCATAGGGTGAAAAATGATAGGCGGGTTTATTGCTGTAGGTATCGGGGCGGCGTTAGGTGCTTGGTTACGCTGGGGGCTGGCAGTGTTACTGAATGCTAGTGTGTTACCGCTGGGAACACTTGTTGCCAATCTGTTAGGGGGCTATTTAATGGGTTTAGCACTGGCTGGCGTGGTGCAACAACCGGAGTGGAGCCCTGAGATTAAGCTGTTGATTACTACGGGTTTCTTGGGAGGGCTAACCACATTTTCCACGTTTTCGGCCGAAGCTTTTCAATTGCTGCATCGTGAGCAGTATGGTTGGGCAGCATTGCATGTGTTGCTACATGTGTTTGGGTCACTGTGCATGACCGCTTTAGGTTATCTCACCGTGCAATATTTGCGTAATCACTAAATAAAACACAAAAATAAAAAAGGACTCTATTAAGAGTCCTTTTTTACTGTGCGATACTGAAACGTTATTTCTGCGTTTCGACCATCACCAATGGTGCATCTTCTGTAGCCGCTGTATCGTTTTTCTTCCAATTAGCTGCCTTACGTGGTGCCTTTGGTTTAGCTGTCGCTACTGCTGGTGTGTTCACTTTCAACTCACCTTTGGTCTCCACCAGTTGTAGCCCAGCATCTGCTAGATTTGCTGGCAAGGCGCTAGGCGTTTGCGCTGCTTTAGCTTTTGCTGGCTTACGTGCTGGTTTTTTCTTCTCCGCTTTAACTGGCGTTTCAGCTTGCACTGGCTCAGTGGCTGCTGCAACTGTTTCAACAGTCGTCACAGTATCCGTAGCTTCTACATTGGCTTTAGGCGCGCGCTGTTTTTTGTTAGCTGGTTTTTTAGCTACAGGTGTGTTCGCTGCTTCTGAAGTTGGCGCGGCCGTGACGATTTCTACCGAAGCAGCTTTTGTCTCAACAGGCGTCTGTGTGACTTGGGTTGATGTTTCTACCACTGGAGTTGCAACAGTTTCTGCTGTGGCTGGCGTTTGCACGTTTTCTTTGTTTGCTTCATCACGTGGGCGACGATCACGGCGACCACGGCGATTACGACGACCCGAACGCTCTTGGCGTGGTACACCTTGCTCATTCGGGGTCTCAGTTGCATTAACTATTTGATCATTAGTTTTTTCAACTGCAGTGTCGGCCTCTACACGTTTCTCTACAGGCGGTTTTTGTTGCTTGTCTTGACGTGGTTGCTCTTGACGTGGTTGCGCTGCTTGCTCATTACGGTTACGTTCATTACGCTCGTTTGGATTGCGTTCGGCACCATTTTTATCTGTGGCATTGCGATCACGGTTGCGATTTTTATTACGATCGCGATTGCGGTTACGATCGCGATCACGTTGTTGCTCACGGTTTTGCGTCCGTTGTTCTGCAGGTTTGTCTGCTTCTGATTTTGCTTCATCAGCATTTAAGCCGAATAGTGCTTTGATGCGGCCGAAAATAGAAGCTTTAGCTACTACTGGTGCAGCCTTCTCTGGTTTAGCCTCTACAATTGGTGCAGAAGTGGCTGGCGTAATGCCTTTTACCAATGCTTCTGGTACGTTGGGCTTGCTGTCTTGGTTCAAGCTACTTACGTAGTCTGTCTCAGAAGGCAGTTCTACCATTTTGTAGCTAGCGCGTGAGGTTTCCTCGTTCACATCATCATGTTTAATGCGAATGATGTTGTAGTTAGGGGTTTCCATATGGATATTCGGAATCAAAATCACTTCAACGCCCATGCGCTGTTCGATTTTGTGGATATCAGCACGTTTTTCATTCAGCAAGAAGGTTGCAGCTTCAACTGGTAACTGTACCTGAATGATTGCGCTGTTATCTTTCATCGCTTCTTCTTGCGTGATACGCAAGATATGTAATGCAGTAGATTCAATGCCACGGATATGACCAGTACCGTTACAACGTGGACATGTCGCATGGTTGGTTTCACCCAAGCTAGGACGCAAACGTTGACGTGATAACTCTAACAAACCAAAGCGAGAGATTTTGCCGGTTTGGACGCGCGCACGGTCATAATGCAGTGCGTCACGTAAGGCATTTTCAACTTCACGTTGGTTACGTGGATTTTCCATATCAATAAAGTCAATCACCACTAAACCACCCAAATCGCGTAAACGCATTTGACGCGCGACTTCTTCGGCAGCTTCTAAGTTGGTGTTGAACGCAGTCTGCTCAATATCAGAGCCTTTGATAGAGCGACCGGAGTTCACGTCAATCGATACCAAGGCTTCGGTATGGTCAATCACAATCGCGCCACCGGATGGCAAGCGCACTTCACGTGAGAAAGCAGTTTCAATCTGGTGTTCGATTTGGAAACGAGAGAATAGGGGGATTTCATCCTGATACAGTTTTACACGTGCCACATTGCCTGGCATCACATGATTCATAAACTGTACGGCTTGCTCATGCACATCGGCAGTATCAATCAAAATTTCGCCAATATCCGCACTGAAATAATCACGGATAGCACGAATGACCAAACTACCTTCTTGGTAGATTAGAAATGCGCCAGGTTGAATATGTGAAGCTTCCTCAATGGCTGTCCACAGTTGGGTCAGGTAGTTGAGATCCCATTGTAATTCTTCGGCATTACGGCCAATACCAGCCGTACGTGCAATGATGCTCATGCCGTTAGGGATTTCTAATTGTGCCATGGTGTCACGTAGCTCGTTACGCTCTTCACCTTCAACACGGCGCGATACACCACCTCCGCGAGGATTGTTTGGCATCAATACCAAATAACGGCCAGCCAGTGAGATATAGGTGGTAAGTGCAGCGCCTTTGTTACCACGCTCATCTTTGTCTACCTGAACAATCAGTTCTTGACCTTCTTTGATCACATCCTGAATGCGTGGACGACCACTTTCCGGTTTATCTTGGAAATAACTACGTGAGATTTCTTTGAAAGGCAAGAAGCCGTGACGGTCTGTACCATAGTCGACAAACGCTGCTTCTAGGGAAGGCTCTATGCGTGTAATGACGCCTTTGTAGATATTGCTTTTGCGTTGTTCTTTTCCCGCATGTTCAATATCTAAATCGATGAGTTTTTGCCCATCTACAATCGCAACGCGTAATTCTTCTGATTGCGTTGCATTAAATAACATTCTTTTCATTGTGTGCTCCTGGGCTAAGCGAGCAGACAAACCAGCAGGTAGCTAGAGCGCTGATTGCGCATTTAAGATAGTCGAACGCTATCGATTAAATGCAAGTTAACGTGATGTGGTCTACGCATGGGTATTTGCCCTACGTTTATATGTGATACTAGGCTGGATGATGACCAGCGATATAACTGCAATTCATAATAATATGGGTGCAATTATTTAGTGTCATGCACGACATCACAAAAAATTAATACCCGAATCAGGCATTAATTCGTTAAAATTCAATTTTCAGCAAACTTTAGTCACGCTTTGATTTTTAATTGTCTGCGTTGGCTATAGCGCAAATTTTACATATCGCTACTTATTGGCGAGCGGTATTAACCAAGTATTTGTTGTCACAACTGTTTTTAAAACATGATGTTTCATAAAACATATTCTTAAACGCGCTTTTATAAAGCATGCATTCCTTAAGAACCTTACCAGTATAGGCTAGAAGTACTATTAAAGCAAAGTATGAACACATTGATTGAAACAATTACCGCACCCTCTAGTGAGATATCTGCTACTGCATCGGCCAATTTGGTCATTGATGAATCTTCGGCTGGACAACGCGTTGATAATTTTTTGCAAAAAGCCTTAAAAGGGGTGCCAAAAAGCCATATTTATCGCATTTTGCGCAGTGGTGAAGTCCGAGTGAATAAAAAAAGAATTGATGCGGATTTTCGTCTGAGTTTAGAAGATGTGGTGCGCGTGCCGCCTATCCGCGTAGCCAATGTGCCACAAGCTGTGGTGTCAGGACCCGTCACCAGTAAATTTGATGATGCGATTGTGTACGAAGATGACGCGATGCTGGTCATCAATAAACCGGCCGGATTTGCTGTGCATGGTGGCAGTGGCGTCAGCCGAGGCGTAATTGAGCAATTGCGTCTAGAGCGCCCACAAGCCAAGTTTCTAGAGTTGGTGCATCGATTAGATCGCGACACCTCCGGTGTACTCATGTTAGCCAAAAAACGCAGTGCATTGGTCGCTTTGCACGAAGCCATCCGTAACAACCATATGGATAAACGCTATGTAATGATGGTGCATGGTGTTTGGACCGAGAAAAAGAAACATGTCACCTTGGATTTACAAAAATATGTGACCAGTGATGGTGAGCGCCGCGTCAATGTGGTGACAGATCCGAAAAAAGATAAGTTTGATGCTGCACAAGTGTCCGAAACGATTTTTTATCTGACGAAAAATTTAGGTGAATACTCGTTGTTAGAAGCGAAACTCATCACAGGCAGAACGCATCAGCTAAGAGTGCAGCTTGCGCATTTGGGTTTCCCGATTCTAGGCGATGACAAATATGGCGATTTTGCGCTGAATAAGCAGTTGGTCAAACTAGGCTTAAAACGCATGTTCTTGCACTCGGCAGAAACCAACATTCGCCATCCTATTTCGGGCGAAAAACTCAAACTAAAAGCTGAGTTACCTGCGGAACTTAAAAAGTTTATTCAAAAAAATGAAAGCAACGAGCAATAGATGCAAAAGCAATATGATCTAATCGTGTGGGATTGGGATGGTACGCTAGCAGACTCTACAGGCATGATTACCAACGCGCTGGTAAAAGCTGCGCAACAGGTAGGCTTGCCTGCATTGGACCCTGCAAAAGCGACCAGCATTATTGGGCTGGGCTTGCGTGAATCGATTTATGCCTTATTTGGTGATTTGCCTGAAGCGCAAGCACGTGATTTAGCCGCGCAATATAATACTAATTACTACGCAGGCGAAAGCGAAATCCCCTTGTTTCCGGGTGCATCCGACACCATTATTGAGTTAAACAAACGCGGCTACAAACTGGCTGTGGCTACAGGAAAAGGGCGCAGAGGCCTCAATTTGGCACTACAGCACTGTGGATTGACGCAGTATTTTCATGCAACCAAAACAGTGGATGAGTGCTTTTCTAAGCCACATCCACAAATGTTGGATGCACTAATGGACGAGCTCGTCGTCATGCCTGAGCGTACCTTGATGATTGGTGATACGCATTACGATTTGCAGATGGCTAAAAATGCGGGTGTGCATACGGCCGCTGTTACCTATGGCGCACAGTCGGCTGTGCAGTTAAGCCCATACAGTCCTGAGTATGTTTTTAATAGTTTTCACGATTTAAGCACTTGGTTACTGGATGAAAGTCACTAATATTCGATTTAAAAGCAGTGATTTGATTGAAAAATCAGATGGTTTGCGCTTTAATGTGCCTCAACGCGGTGAGTTGGCGACAGGGTTTGTTGTTAGATTTAATGGCAAGCCGTATGCGTATTTAAATCAATGTGCGCATGTGCCCATTGAGTTAGATTGGCAACAGGGTAAATTCTTCAATTTAACGCAAGATTTTATTATCTGTGCTACGCATGGTGCGCATTATGAACCCAACTCTGGCAGATGCGTGCTTGGGCCATGCAAGGGGAAGTCTTTGCAGCCCATTGAAGTGTATGAAACCAATGATGAAATTATTATAAATTTAGAAAGCATTCCATAAGATGACAACCGATAGTAATCAATCACAAGCTAACCAAGACCCGCAATGGGCGCAGACTACGCTAGAGAAAGTTGCGTTGGCTGGCTTGGCTGAGCAAAAAACAGCCCGCCGTTGGTCTATCTTTTTTAAATTACTCACTTTTATTTACCTATTTTTCTTGTTACTCATGATAATTGGTTGGCTAGGGGATGGAAAAGCACCATCCAGTGCACATACTGCATTGATTGAGATATCAGGCGTGATTGAGCCAGGCGGAGAAGTGAATGCAGATGCGGTGATGGGTAGCCTTAATGATGCTTATGAAAATAAAGGTACGAAGGGTATTATTCTGCGCATCAACAGTCCTGGTGGTAGCCCAGTACAAGCCGGCATTATTAATGAGGAAATTAAGCGCCAAAAAGCATTGCATCCAGCTATTCCGGTATATGCGGTAGTGGAAGATATTTGTGCATCCGGTGGGTATTACATTGCCGTGGCAACAGATAAAATTTACGTAGACAAGGCCAGTATCGTTGGTTCTATCGGCGTATTGATGGATGGTTATGGATTTACAGAAATCATGAAAAAGGTAGGCGTGGAGCGTCGTTTGCTCACCGCGGGTGAAAACAAGGCAATGCTGGATCCATTCTCACCAGTCAATCCAAAACATCAAGCGTTTGCGCAAGCTATGTTGAATGAGATTCATGAGCAATTTAAAACCGTGGTGCGAGAAGGGCGTGGAAATCGCTTAAAAGAAAGCCCGGAAACATTCAGTGGCTTATTTTGGAGCGGTGAGCAAAGCATTAAAATGGGGTTGGCTGATGCATTAGGCAGTGCCGATTACGTCGCGCGCGAAGTGATTAAGCAAGAGGAAATTGTAGACTTCACCTATCAAGAGACTGTGGTGGATCGATTTGCTAAACGCCTAGGCGCAAGCATGGCGCAATCGTTAGGATTGAATGCACTGCAAAAAGGTGTGCAGTTACGTTAATCTGTATGTAACAGGTACAAATAAAAAAGGCTGGGGAAACCCAGCTTTTTTATTGTACTCAATATGACTTGGTGGTATGACTTGGAAATTTAAGTGCGTTGTTTTGCGTAGTTAATCAAACCATTAGTAGAACCGTCAAAACGATCAATCACGTCATCATTGGTAAGCAGTGGCAAGATTTGTTGTGCAATCTGCTTGCCGTATTCTACGCCCCACTGATCGTAGCTGTTAATGTCCCAGATAATGCCTTGTACAAAGATTTTGTGCTCGTATAGTGCAATCAATTTACCTAGCGTATGCGGCGTCAGTTTATCGAACATAATCGAAGTGGTAGGGCGGTTGCCCGGAAACACTTTATGCGGTAACAGCTGTTCCAGCGCTTCACCAGATAAGCCTTGTTGTTCAAGTTCGGCACGCGCTTCTTCTCTGGTTTTACCCAACATCAAGGCTTGCGTTTGCGCCAAAAAGTTAGCCAATAAGATTTTGTGATGCTGATCGCCATTGGTGCCTACTTGGTAGTGGCTGTGAATCGGCATTAAGAAATCCGCAGTGACGATTTGTGTGCCTTGGTGAATCAATTGATAAAACGCGTGCTGGCCATTGGTGCCGGCTTCACCCCAAATCACTGGGCCTGTTTTATATTGCACATCGGTACCATCACGGCAAACAAACTTGCCATTGCTTTCCATGTCTGCTTGTTGCAAATAGGCTGCAAATCTAGCCAAGCCTTGGTCATAGGGCAAAATGGCATGTGTATCCACATGGAAGAAATTGTTATACCAGACGCCAATCATGGCCATAATGACTGGCATATTTTGTTCTAAAGGTGCTGTTTTAAAGTGATTGTCCATGGCATGACCACCAGCGAGCAGCTCTTCAAAGTGGTCCATACCTACGTATAGCGCAATGGATAAGCCGATTGCTGACCATAATGAATAACGACCACCCACCCAATCCCAAAACGCGAACATGTTGGCAGTATCAATGCCAAAAGCTTCTACTGCTTTAGCATTGGTGGACAAGGCCACAAAGTGCTTGGCGACATGTGCATTATCATTAGCCGCATTTAAAAACCATGTACGTGCAGATGTAGCATTGGTCATGGTTTCTTGCGTGGTAAATGTTTTAGATGCCACAATAAACAAGGTGGTTTCCGGATTGCATTTTTCCAGCGCGCGCATTAAGTGCGCGCCATCAATGTTAGAAACAAAATGCACATTCAGGTTTGGGCTAGCATAAGGTTTGAGTGCATCACAGACCATCACAGGGCCTAAATCAGAGCCGCCGATACCGATATTGACAATATCAGTGATGGCTTTGCCGGTATAGCCAGTCCAACTGCCATTGCGTACTTTTTCTGTGAATGTGCGCATTTGTGCCAGTACTGCATTCACATCCGGCATCACGTCTTTACCATCTACATACACAGGTGCATTGCTTCTGTTTCTTAAAGCAGTGTGCAATACGGCACGGTTTTCGGTGATATTGATTTTCTCGCCGGAAAACATGCGATCACGCCAACCTTCAATATTCGCTTCGCGCGCCATTTGGAACAGCAAGTTGAGTGTTTCTGTCGTAATGCGGTGTTTTGAATAATCCAGTAGCAAATCACCACACTGCATGCTGAAAGTTTCGTAACGCTTAGGGTCTGAGTTAAATAGGTCACGCATGTGTTGCGTAGAAGTGAGTTTTTGATGTTGGCACAGAGCCTGCCAGCTAGGGTGTTGTGTAAGTGTCGCCATTTATATTTTTATATTCATTAAGTAAATTGTAAATCAATGTCTATCGTTGGTTAAAATCACGTTAACGTTAAGATGATGCCTGCCAAAGGTGGTAGTGTGAGCACAATCGAGTGCTGTTGGTTCATCCATGGAACGTATTCGGATTGAATGCCTGCGTTGTTACCTAAATTGCTCCCACCATAACAGGCTGCATCGCTATTAAATAGTTCGTGGTAACTGCCAGCAGTTGGCACACCAATGCGATAAGCATTGCGTGGTACAGGCGTAAAATTTAGCACTATTATAGCAAAACTATGGTCGGTTCCGCGCCTGATGTAACTGATAATTGATTGGTCGGCATCGTGACAGTCAATCCAGTTAAAGCCCTGCACGTCAAAATCTAAGCTGTACAGCGCATTTTGGTTGCGGTAGAGATGGTTTAAATCTTTACACAGCTGCTGAATGCCTTGGTGGTAGGCTTTACCTTCATAGTCTTCTTGTAGTAAATGCCAGTCTAGACTGGTATTTACGTTCCATTCGCGGCCTTGCCCAAATTCATTGCCCATAAAGTTGAGTTTTTTACCTGGGGAGGTTGATTGCAAGGTCATCAATAAGCGTAAGTTTGCAAATTTCTGCCAAGCATCTCCCGGCATTTTGTCTAATAATGAATGTTTACCGTGTACCACTTCATCATGCGAAAACGGCAGCACGAAGTTTTCACTGTAGGCATAGAGTTGACCAAAGGTGAGTTTGTCGTGATGAAACTTACGGTGAACAGGGTCTTCTTCCATATAGGCCAGAGTGTCATTCATCCAGCCCATGTTCCATTTCATGCTAAAACCTAGCCCACCTGCATAGACCGGGCGAGAAACGGCTGGCCAAGCAGTGGACTCTTCTGCAATGGTGAGTGCGCCAGGGAAGTCTTCGCCCACCATCACATTAAGTTGTTTTAAAAACTCAATCACATCTAAATTCTCACGACCACCATATTTATTTGGCAACCATTCGCCAGCTTTGCGCGAGTAGTCTAGATACAACATAGAAGCGACAGCATCTACCCGCAAGCCATCAATATGAAACTCTTCAAGCCAATAATAGGCATTGGACATCAAAAAGTTACGGACCTCGTTGCGTCCATAATTAAAAATGTAGGTACCCCAATCTTGGTGTTCACCCAACCTTGGGTCCTCGTGCTCGTAAAGAGCGGTGCCGTCAAAACGCGCAAGCGCCCAATCATCTTTAGGGAAGTGCCCAGGCACCCAATCTAAAATCACACCAATGTTAGCTTGGTGAAACGTATCAATTAAATAACGTAAATCGTCCGGTGAGCCAAAGCGGTTGGTCACGCCAAAATAACCGGTGGTTTGGTAGCCCCAAGATTCGTTGAGTGGGTGCTCGGTGATAGGCAATAATTCAACATGGGTGTATCCCATGTTCACGACATGCGGTACCAACGTTTTGGCCAACTCGCGATAACTTAGAAAATGCCCTTGAGCGTTACGTTGCCAACTACCTAAATGCACTTCGTAACAGTTGAACGGCGTATGTAGCCAATCGTTCTTCTCACGCTGTTGCAGCCATGATTGGTCCGCCCATTGGTATTGGCTTTGGCTGACTTTAGCAGCAGTGCCCGGCTTTTGCTCAAACTCCACGCCGTAAGGGTCTGTTTTAACTAAAATGTGTCCGGTATGACGATTGCGGATTTCAAATTTGTATAAATCGTGGGTGGTGAGGTGTGGAATAAAGATTTCCCATACGCCGCTGCTACCGTGCGTGCGCATACTATGTATGCGTCCATCCCATTGGTTAAAGTTGCCTACCACGCTCACACGTTCGGCATTGGGTGCCCAAACGGCAAAGCGTACGCCCATCACGCCTTGCTGACTGCGTGTTTGCGCGCCTAACGTTTTATAAGCTTGTTTTAACTTGCCTTCGCCAAATAGGTATAACTCGTCTTGCGTGATATAGGCTTGAAACGTGTAGGGGTCATAAGCTTCAAAACTACGTTTGCCAATCTCTACTTTGAGCAAACAGGGCGTACTTAATTCAGTAGGGCTAGTAAATTCAAACAATCCTTTGCAGTCGCTATGGGTCAGCATTAGCCACTGACCATCGATATTGACGTGTACTTGATCTGCGTGAGGGTTGAATACCCTTAAGATAAATTGACCGTCGATGCGGTGCACACCTAAAAAGCTAAAAGGGTCATGATGCTTGGCATCTAACACCCTTTGCAGATGCAATGTATCGCTACTGATGATAGAACTGGATTGTATTTTTTTTACCAAAATTTTCTCTTAAATTTTTGTTAATTAAATGTGATAAAGTAAGTTCTAGCGCCGTCAAGGTGATTATAATGCAGTTGTAAGGGTTTGAGATGTAATTCGATGTGATAGTAACGAGCTAGGTTAGGAAATCAAGATGTCATCCATTCAAGAAGAAGAACGTAGAAAAGTTAATCGTCGGCAAGAACGTCCCTCTGATCGATTTATTAGCAACCTCACTAAAAACACAGTCGCCATTATTTTGGCAGGTGGTCGCGGTAGTCGTTTAAAGAACCTGACAGATTGGCGCGCGAAACCAGCCGTACAGTTTGGCGGTAAATTCAGAATCATTGATTTCCCACTGTCTAATTGTATTAACTCAGGTATTCGCCGCATTAATGTCGCTACACAATATAAAGCGCAGAGCTTAATTCAGCATATCCAGCGCGGCTGGGGTTTCCTGCGTGGTGAGTTCAATGAGTACGTCAACATTATCCCAGCACAACAGCGCTTGTCAGAAGATTGGTATAAAGGTACGGCAGATGCCGTATATCAAAATATAGACCTGTTGAGAGAGAATGGCGGTGAGTACATTCTAGTGCTAGCAGGGGATCATATTTACAAGATGGATTACGGCAAAATGTTGGCTACACATGCGCGCAGTAATGCAGACATGACCATTGCTTGTATTAATGTACCGCTTGAGGATGCAAAAGGGTTTGGCGTATTGGCAGTAGATGAAACAGATCGCGTCATTGAGTTTGCGGAAAAGCCAAAAAATCCGAAGCATATACCAGGCAATACAGAGCAAGCGTTTGCCAGTATGGGTATTTATATTTTCAATGCTAAGTTCTTATATGAGCAATTGATACGTGATGCGGGCGATAAAAAGTCATCGCATGACTTTGGTGGTGACATCATCCCATACATCATCAACAAGTACCGTATACAAGCACACCGGTTTACCGATAGTTGCGTCGGGGCATTGGATAATAACTACTACTGGCGTGATGTGGGCACTATTGACGCTTACTGGGAAGCAAATATGGAGCTGACCAAGGTAATTCCGGAGCTAAATCTTTACGACAGAGAGTGGCCTATTTGGACTTATCAAGAGCAATTGCCACCGGCCAAGTTCGTGTTTAACGACGAAGGGCGCACGGGTAAAGCAACAGATTCATTAGTGTCTGGCGGTTGCTTAATTAGCGGCTCTTGTGTCACAAGCTCAGTGTTGTTTTCAGATGTACATGTCAATGACTACTGCACGATTGAGGGTTCTGTGGTGCTGCCTAAGGTCACGATTAACCACAATGTTGTATTAAAAAATGTCGTGATTGACCGCGGATGCGAAATTCCAGAAGGCATGCAAATCGGGATAGACCTAGCCTTAGATGCTAAGCGTTTCCATGTTTCCGAGAAGGGCATTGTATTGGTTACACCTGATATGCTGGGGCAGGATTTGTACAGAGTTGTATAATAAACAATGCATTATGATATTTAGTTAAAGTATTTTATTTGGATCATGAGTCTATATATGCCAACCTCTTCTAGACTTTATTTAAATCTATACTGGCATATGCATCAGCCGGATTATCGGGATTTAAGTACTGGCGAATACGTACTACCTTGGACTTATCTACATGCCATGAAAGACTATAGCGATATGGTCTATCATTTGGAGCAGAATCCTAAAGCGCGAGCTAGCTTTAACTTTGTGCCGATTTTGCTTGAGCAGCTAGTGGATTATTCCGAACAGTTTTCACAAGGTAAACTGCGTGACCCATTATTAGCCTTGTTGGTTGAGCCGGATTTATCCAATATCTCGCCCGAGCAATGCCGGCTCATCGTGGAAAGTTGTTTTAAATCGCATCATGAAAAGATGCTGAGTCCGTTCCCGCATTATCAGCGCCTATTACAACTTTTCCAGCTCATCGAGCCCATCATGGTGAATAATGATTTCCATTATTTATCAGCCCAATACAAAGCGGATTTGTTGGTGTGGTACCACTTGGCTTGGTGTGGCGAGAGTTTACGTCGTGAAAATAGTGTTGTTCAACACCTCATGCAAAAGGGCGTGTTATTTACGTTAGAAGAACGGCAACAATTGTTAAATGTGATTGCCAGCACGATTCAAGGGTTGATTCCGCGCTACAAAGCGTTGATGGAAAAGGGGCAGGTAGAGCTTTCGACCACACCATACTATCACCCGATATTACCGTTATTGCTCGACTTCACATCGACAAAAGATGCCATGCCAGACGCGCCATTGCCCGAGCATGCACGTTATGATGATGGCGTGAATAGGGCGCGTGCACACATTGAGTCCGCGCGCGATTACCATCAAACTCTATTTGGGCAAGTACCCAAAGGCATGTGGCCTGCAGAAGGTGCCGTATCTCATGCTGCATTGTCTTTGCTTGCGGAGCATGGTGTCCAGTGGGCGGCAACGGGCCAAGGTGTGTTAGCCAATAGCTTAGTTAAGTCGCATTTAAGCGCAGATGACAAACATCAATATCTTTATCAGCCATACCGGGTCACCAATGGTAAAAATGATGTGATGTGCTTTTTCAGGGATGACGCACTCTCCGACAAGATTGGCTTTGAGTACGCCAAAATGCACTCTACCGATGCGGTGAATGACTTTATGCGCGCATTAGATGAGATTTTGGCCGCAACGCCCAAAGGGCAATGCAAAGTGGTGAGTGTGATTTTAGACGGTGAAAACGCTTGGGAATACTACCCATACAACGGCTATTATTTTCTTAAAGAGTTATATCAAGCCTTAGCCAATCACTCTGCTATCACCATGACGACATTTAGCGATATCCTCAAGATGCAACACACCGGCCAATTACCGCCGGCAAAAATTTTGCCTCAAGTAGCAGCCGGGAGTTGGGTGTACGGCACCTTTAGCACTTGGATTGGCAGCCAGGCCAAAAACTTGGCGTGGGATTTGTTATGCACGGCTAAGAAAGTGTACGATCAAACCATTAATGCTTTACCGACCGCGGAGCAACAAGCATGCGAACGTCAATTGGCTATATGTGAGGGGTCGGATTGGTTTTGGTGGTTTGGCGATTACAACGCATCCGATAGCGTTAAGAGCTTTGATCGTTTGTACCGGCTTAACTTAATCAATTTGTATCAATTGCTCAATCAACCTATTCCTGACAACTTGCATCAGCCCATCAGCCAAGGGGGCGGTAACTCCGAAAATGCGGGCACCATGCGCAGAGGACAGGATGCTTAATGGCTGAAACATGCAAACACCCCATCAACATTGATACACGAAGTGCAGGCGTACTACTACATATTAGCTCGTTACCTACCGGCGATTTAGGCCGAGATGCTTACCGCTTTGTAGATTTTCTTGCGGCAACTGGCATTTGCGTTTGGCAGACGTTACCAATTAACATGCCGCATACAGACAACTCACCTTACCAATGCTTGTCTGCACATGCCGGAAACCCTGCATTTATTAGCTTAGATAAACTAGTAGAGCAGGGGCTGATTAGCCATACACAAAGCCATGAGTGTCGCATTACGGTGTTCAAAGTTGCGTATGAAACAGCCAAAAAATCCGCCATTTATGATGACTTTATTCGGTTTTGCCAACAACATAGCGCATGGCTGGATGATTTTTCTTTATATTTATTGCTAAGAGACCAACGTCATCATCAAGGCTGGTTTGACTGGCCCAAGCAGTTCAAAAATCGCTCTCCACAAGCGTTAGAAAAACTGGCTAACCAATACGCAGAAGAAATTAATCTAATCCAATTTACGCAATACTTGTTTTTCTCTCAGTGGATTGCATTAAAAGCCTACGCCAACAGCAAACAAGTGCAGTTGTTTGGCGATATCCCTATTTTTGTGGCATACGATAGTGCTGATGTGTGGGCGAACCCACAGCTATTTAAGTTAGATGAAAACATGCATATGACGGTAGTGGCCGGTGTCCCGCCAGATTACTTTTCCGCTACCGGACAGCGTTGGGGTAACCCGCATTATCAGTGGGATGTGATGGCCAAAGATGACTACGCTTGGTGGGTAGAGCGGCTGCATACGCAAGCTGAGTTATTTGATTTGATTCGAATTGATCATTTCCGCGGACTAGAGGCTGCTTGGGAAATCCCTGCGCACGAAGATACTGCGATAGGCGGGACTTGGGCTATAGCGCCAGGTGATGCATTGCTGGCAAGCATCTATCGACAACTGCCTGGCATCCATTTGGTCGCTGAAGATTTAGGCATTATTACACCGGAGGTAGATGCCTTAAGGTTGAAGTACGCCTTGCCAGGCATGAAGATTTTGCAATTTGCGTTTGGTGGGGATGAGCACAACCCTTATCTGCCCGAACAAATTGAGCTCAATAGCGTGGTATATACAGGCACACATGATAATGACACTACACTTGGCTGGTATCGCCTTGCCGAGGCACATGTAATTGAGCATTTACATCGTTATTTACAAAATACAGAGCCTGTCATGCCCAAAGCTTTGATTGAGCTTGTGATGCATAGCAAAGGTTACTTGGCAATTATCCCCATGCAAGATGTATTGGGCTTAGGCAGTGATTGCCGCATGAACACCCCAGGCACTGTGATTGACAATTGGAATTGGCGCTTTGCTTGGCCGCAACTGTCATGGGAACATCAGCAAGCATTGAAAGAGGTTGTCGAAGCGGCCGGCCGTAGCCATGGCTAACGTAATTGGCATTGATGTCGGCGGCACTAATTTACGTGTTGGTGTATTTGAAGGGCATCAGTTAATACAAGAAACGCGTTTTCAGGCCGATTTTTCACACATTTGCCACACGCATTCACCTTCCCAAGCATGGGAAAAAATCATCAGCATCACATCTACTGGCATACGTAATGTGTTGGTGCAGTTTCCAGACGTGCAGCACATTGGCATGGGTTTCCCGGGATTTATAGACCCCAACACACAGACCGTTGCACAATCCCCTAATTTCCCCGGCCTTGATCATGTCAATTTAGCCCAAGATTTGGGTGAGGTGTTGCAAAAAAAAGTGATTGTGGAGAATGATGCGTTGGCAGCGGCTTACGGCGAATATTGCTTGGCTGGCAAGCCTGACACAGGGTTGATCTATATTGGGCTAGGTACCGGTTTGGGTGGTGGGCTTATCCATGCAGGACGGCCTTTTGCAGGACAACATGGCGTTGCGATGGAAGTAGGGCATATCATCGTGGAGCCAAATGGACGGCCATGCGGTTGCGGTAACAATGGCTGTGTGGAGCAATATGCCTCAGCAAGCGGCGTCGCCACCTCCTATCACACACTGTCAGGGCAGCGATTATCTGCCTATGAAATAGCGCAGCGCGCTGATGACGGAGATGCATTGGCACTAGAAGCCTATCGGCAGGCAGCAATCTATCTTGCACAAATGCTGGCAACCGTGGTGAAAGTAGTGGATGTTCCGAACATTGTGGTTGGCGGTGGTATGTGCCACGCTTGGCATTTGATGAAAACTGCATTTGATATTCAGTTGGAAACCGATCTTATTCCAGTGTTACGTGGCAAGCTTTCAGTCACACCTTCACACACGCATGATATTGCTGGCATGTTGGGTGCAGCCCAGTTGGCATTGCTACATAACACACATTTGTCATAAAAATTTCATACCTGAATGGTAGGGTGACCTGTCTTTCTACTATTAAAGTATTGTATGAGCCTTAGTGTGTTACCCTCTGAAATATCAGAGATTTTACTTGAAAAGAAATTGCTTGGGGTGTTTCAACCGATCGTGAATATCAGTGGCGCTGACATCTATGCACATGAAGCATTGATAAGAGGTCCGGTAGAATCTAAGTTACATTCGCCAATCGCATTGTTCAATGCAGCCCATATGGCGGGTTTAAATTTTGATATGGAATATGCCGCGCGCGATGTCATTTTGCAGGAGTATGCCAAATCCGCACAGCCCGGCCGTTTGTTCGTCAATGTCAGTCCGGAGTGTTTATCGCTGCAAAATCCCGCGCTAGAATTTAGCTTGGCACAGCTCAATCGCTTTGGCTTAAGTGCCAATCAAATTTTCATTGAAATTACCGAAGGCTCGAGCATTCGCGATTATAGCCAGCTGTGTGATGTGGTGACGAAATATCGCAAACTTGGGTTTGGCATTGCGTTAGACGATTTAGGTGAAGGGTATTCCAGTTTACGTTTATGGTCTGAAATATCGCCGGATTTTGTCAAAATAGATAAGCACTTTATTGCCAATATCCAAAATGACCCGATTAAGATGGAGTTTGTGCGTGCTATTCAGAAAATCGCATCTGAATCCGGTGCGCTGACCATTGCAGAGGGCGTAGAAAATCGCGAAGAGTTAGCGGTAGTTAAAGACTTGAAAATAGATTTTGCGCAAGGCTTTTTACTGGGCAGGCCGCTGCCAAAATTTCAATGCATGCTGACCGATGATGTAAAAGTGCTGCTGAATAAAAGCGCTATTAGCGTGTTTATGGACACCTATCAGCACAATACCAAACAAGCAACGGTATCCAGCCTCATCACTTATCAGCAGGCAGTCACTGCCGAGATGACAAATGATGAGATTTACGGCTTGTTTCAAGCCGATGCTTCCATCAACTCGATCCCCGTTGTTGATAGCAACAAACCTGTAGGCCTGATCAGCCGTTATGACACGATCAATCGCTTTGCCAAGCGTTATCAAAAAGAATTGCATGGACGAAAATCGTGCACAGCCTTTATGGATAAAGACCCATTGGTGGTACAAAAAACAATGACCATCAATGCACTAAGTGAGTTAATTTTAAGTGCAGACCCTAAGTACTTGTTGAACGGATTCATTATTGTCGATGGTGACGTCTACGTGGGCACTGGCAGTGGTCATGCTTTACTCAGAGAAATCACCAATTTACAAATCAATGCAGCCAGATATGCCAACCCGCTCACCATGCTACCCGGCAATGTGCCTATCAATGCGCATATTGATCGCTTGCTAGAAAATACCGAATCGTTTGTTGCTTGTTATTGCGATTTAGACAACTTTAAGCCATTTAATGATACCTACGGCTATCGACGTGGGGATGAAGTGATCCAATTTGTCGGGCGCTTGCTCAGTGGCATTGCAAGTAGCGAACATGATTTTGTCGGCCATATTGGCGGCGATGATTTTGTATTGTTGTTTCAATCTGAAAATTGGGAGGTGTTGTGTCATGAAGTGCTCAATACCGTTGCGAATGTGATGCCTGATTTTTATGACAAAAAAGATGTGGCGCAAGGTGGTATTCGTGTAGAAGATCGCATGGGGAATATTGCATTTTTCCCATTTGGCAGTATGTCCATAGGCGCGGTAAAAGTGATTCCCGAGCATTTCAAAAGTCATCATGAAGTGGCGGGGGCGATGAATAGTGCAAAAAAACAAGCGAAGAAATCTATCGGCAACAGCTTGTTCGTCGATCGACGTCAATATTAAGTGTGCGTGATTTGGTGTTGACTTAATGCCCACATGACGTGTTCTTGTATTAAAGGAGATGCATCGTTTTTGCGCATCTCAAGCGCTTGAACCACCTCTGGCGTGGTAGGGGCATTGCCTAGCCCTACCGCAATATTACGCAGCCATTGTGTGTAGCCAATCCGGTAAATAGCGCTGCCTGCCATCTTCTCTTTAAATTCAGCCTCGCTCCAACCAAAACAAGTTACCAAGGTAATGTCATCCAAACCATGTCTCACATGAAAATCTTGCTCAGGCGTGACTTGCGCAAATTTGTTCCATGGGCAAATCAATTGGCAATCATCGCAACCATACACCCGGTTGCCAATTAACGGACGTAACGCAATCGGAATGGCTGTTTTTAGCTCGATGGTGAGGTAAGAAATACAGCGTCTGGCATCTACTTTATAGGGTGCAACAATTGCCTGTGTCGGACAGATATCTAAACACGCTGTACAGGTGCCACAATGTGCACTGGCTGGTGTATCAATGGGTAAGGGTAGGTTGGTGTAAATTTCCCCGATAAAAAACCAGGAACCGTGGTTTTTATTAATCAGCAATGTGTGCTTACCACGCCAGCCTAGCCCGGCTTTTTCTGCCAAAGCCACTTCTAACACTGGCGCACTGTCGGTAAATACGCGGTATTCCACATTGGCGACAGCCTGAGCAATTTGATCACTAAGTTGCTGAAGCTTCTGACGCATTACTTTGTGGTAATCGCGCCCCAGTGCATAACGTGAAATAAAGGCCTGCTGGCCGTCACCAATGACTTGCCAGCTGTCCTTAGCTTGCGGCGGCTTGTAGTCAAGGCGTGCGGAAATCACACGAATGGTATTGGGCACTAATTCTGCGGGCCGCGTGCGCTTAGTGCCATGTTTTGCCATATAATCCATGTCACCATGAAAGCCTTTATCAATCCATTGTTGATGTTCAACTTCGGCGTGCTTCAAATCCGTATCGGTAATGCCAATATCGGCAAATCCCAGTGCCTGCCCCCAACGTTTAATGTCGACGGCCAATTGAGCATACGCGTTATCTAAAGTAGTGTTCATGAATATGTGCAATTTTACACAGGTTTTAAACGATGAAGCGGCAACCTTGCTTGCAGGACAAGCATTTTCGAAAGACCTGCCTGCTGGGATGACCGTGTTTTTACATGGTGATTTGGGTGCCGGAAAAACTACCTTTGTGCGTGGCGTGTTGCAAGGGATGGGCTATCAGGGTAAAGTAAAAAGCCCAACGTATACATTGGTTGAGCCTTATCAAATTGCAAATAAAACCATCTATCATTTTGATTTGTATAGGCTTATTGATGACGAGGAATGGGAAGAGGCGGGATTTAGAGATTATTTTAATACGCAGTCAATTTGTATGATTGAATGGCCGGAGAAAGCGCAGCGCTTACTCCCGCAAGCGGATATCGATATCTTTTTAAGTCATCAAGCGCAAGGTAGGCAATTGCGCTATCAGGCAAACTCACTTAACGCACAACAATTTTTACAGCAATTGAACACATGATTAAACACGCAGTGACTCAGCATTTACGCACAGCTTTAATGTTATCCATGCTTCTAATGAGCCCATGGGTAAGCGCCGCCAACAATAGCATTACTGCCGCCCGTGTATGGCCTGCGGAGGATTACACTAGGATTGCATTTGAAGCGCCGTTGCCGATTAAGCATCAACTACTGATTTTAAAAAATCCACATCGCTTGGTGCTGGATATTGAAGACGTAGACCTCAACCCCATTCTTAAAACACTGTCTGATCGTATTTTATCCAGCGATCCTTACATCAAACAAATTCGCGTTGCTATGTTTAAACCCAGCGTGATGCGCATTGTGATTGATTTAAAGGCCGAGGTGAGCCCTAATGTATTTGCGCTGGCGCCAGCGGGGGATTACAAGCATCGTTTAGTCGTGGATATTTACCCGGACAAAGATCCTATTATGGCAATGCTGGAAAAGCATGAGTCACGTGGTGCCGCAGACACCGCCGCAAAAGACACGCCTAAGCCAGTGGTGGAGCCTTTGCCATCCGGCACAGCAGCAGAGGCAGATTTACCTGCCATTGAACCCACCCCCGAAACACCTATTGAACCGTTACCGGATAACCCAACCGACGCGACTATCCCTACAGAGCCCACCACAGTAGCAACTGCAGACACTAAATCTAACAAACCAGAGCAGCCCATCAAGAAAAAAGGGCGCTTAATCACCATTGCCATTGATGCTGGACATGGCGGCGAGGACCCCGGAGCACGTGGTGCTAGCGGGACACATGAAAAAGACATCACACTGATGATTGCTAAAAAGCTCAAAGAAAAAATTGATGCCGAAGAGAACATGCAAGGCGTATTGGTGCGCGATGGTGACTACTTTATTCCATTGCAAGGCCGTGTCATTAAGGCGCGCAAATTGAAAGCGGATTTATTCATTTCCATCCATGCGGATTCATTCACCAATCCAGCAGCACGTGGCTCTTCAGTATTTGCGTTGTCTGAGCGTGGAGCAACCAGTGCCAGTGCGCGCTATTTGGCTAAAAAGGAAAACGAGTCTGATCTGATTGGTGGGGTAAGCTTAGGCGGCAAAGATCCTGAACTGGCCAAAACCTTGCTGGATTTATCGCAGGCAGCCACCATTAACGACAGCATTAAACTGGGTAAAGCCGTATTACTTAAAATTGGCGAAATCAACAAACTGCATAAGAGCCACGTAGAGCAAGCGGGCTTTGCCGTGCTGAAATCGCCAGATACGCCATCTATTTTGGTAGAAACTGCTTTTATTAGCAATCCGGAGGAGGAGCGCAAATTAAAAGATGATGACTATCAAAATCAGCTGGTGAATTCCATTTTGGCAGGCGTGAAAAAATATTTTTCTGCCAATCCAGCTCTGGTCAATAAGTCATCTAATTAATGCATTGTTAATGTTTGCACAGATGCTAGCGCTTGCGGTAATGACTCAGCTCACCTTCTCTTTGCGTGTCACCATAGCCGGTTTGCGTTTGTAAGGCACCTTCGATATATCGGCTAATGCGTTGGCGTAGGGCTTGCACATGCTCCCCATCCGTAAACGTTTTTGGAAATTTAAAACTGAGCCATGCATACAAGCTAAGGTTATGGCTTAATAACTCAGCGGCTTCCAAATGCTTTGGGCTGTTGCCAGCCAGCCAATCTGGCGTAATGGGTAAACCACGTATCTGCGATGCTGCAACGCTTTTTAAACACAGCAAATAATAGTCTTTTTCATATGCCACATTGAGCGCGATAGGCGCACAGACGAAGATGTATTTATCTTTAAGCGACATGCCTGGTGCAAATGCATCCACTAATAGTGCTTGTTGAATTTGATTGCTAAGAGGTGCTGCTGCAAATAGCGCATGTTGAAAACGGCTGCGCTCTTCATGATAGGCCAGTATTTCAGCAATTTTGCCGGTATGCAGTTGGTTACCCAGTGTTTCAATCTGATCAAAGCCAATGCTGACGGGCAGTTTGCTTAAATTAGCATCGTCATCGGTCGTCAGCATATGCGCAATATGGATGCGCTCATCGGCCTCAAACACGTTGACATAGCCAGTAGGGTAGAGCCCAAAGCGGCCTGCGCGGCCAGCAATTTGCCTCACCTCAGTTGCGTTGAGTAAACGTGATGCAACACCGTCAAACTTATGCGTATTGGCAAATATCACGCGGCGAATGGGTAGATTGAGCCCCATCCCAATCGCGTCAGTGGCTACCAAAATATCGGCATGCCCTAAGTTAAATCGTTCTGATTCTGTTCTGCGTACTTCGGGCGAAAGCGCGCCGTAGATGCTGGCAACGGTAAACCCCCATTGCCGAATCCGCGCAGAAAAGGTGAGTACATCTTTCCGGCTGAAAGCAATGATGGCATCGCCTTTTTGCAGTTTGGACTTTAACTTTGGCTTGCTGTAGCGCTCGCCGCAAATGCTTTCGTCTTCGACCACCAAAGGCGTGAGCCGTGTGGTTTCCGTCACTTGGTACGTTTCATTCAGTGACGAAATGGCTGCAACACAGGGTTTGGTCACCGCGTTGGAGCCACAGATAAACACATGCGCTGCCGGCACGCCCACCAGCGCATGGGTCCAAGCCGCGCCCCGGTCAGGGTCTTGCAGCATCTGCACCTCATCAATCACTGCCACTTCTACTACTTTGGATGGGTTCATCATTTCAATGGTAGAAGCCGTATGCTGTGCACCGGGCATTATTACGCGCTCTTCGCCTGTAATTAGGTTGCAAGGTACGCCAGCCGCTACCAAGCGATCTCGCACTTCCATTGCCAATAAACGCAATGGTGCTAAGTACACACCAGATGTTGCTTGTGTTAACGCGTTGAGCGCATGATAAGTTTTGCCAGAATTGGTAGGCCCCACATAAAAATGATGATGGCGTTTAAGTTTGCGTGCGTGCGTAAATTGCGTGGCAAATAAAGGTAATGGCTGGTTATGCATATGCCCAGAATTTAGCCTAAATTCTTATTTTATGCCATGGTCTTTGTGACAGAGGCTAAGGTAAAATGGCGTGATGCAAATACGTCTTTTACCCGATCAGCTCATCAGTCAAATTGCCGCAGGCGAGGTAGTCGAACGCCCGGCTTCAGCGCTTAAGGAATTATTAGAAAATAGCTTAGATGCAGGCAGTACGGATATTCAAGTATCGCTAATGCAAGGCGGCGTGAAGCAATTAAGGGTGGCCGACAATGGCAGTGGCATCGCACAAGAGGATTTGGCACTAGCGCTGACGCGTCATGCCACCAGCAAAATCGCCAGCTTAGAAGACTTGGAAGCAGTCGCCAGCTTAGGCTTTCGTGGCGAGGCATTGGCCAGCATTGCTTCTGTCTCGCGCACGCAAATCAGCAGCCGGGCGCAAACCACCAAACATGCTTGGCGGATCACTTCTGATGGTAGCGAGGTATCTACCATTGAGCCAGCTGCGTTAGATGCCGGCACAGTGATTGAAGTGAACGATTTATATTTCAATACACCGGCGCGACGTAAATTTCTTAAAACCGAAGGCACTGAGTTTGGCCATTGTGAAGAGGCTTTTCACCGGGTAGCGCTATCACGCCCAGATGTAGCGTTTATGTTGCAACATAACGGTAGGGCGCTGAGCCGCTATGCAGTGAGTGCGCCGGAAAAGCGTTTTACCGAAGTGCTCGGTGCCGAATTCGCCGCGGAATCTATTCAGCTAGACGAGTCTGCCGCTGGTTTACGCTTGTGGGGTATTGCTGCCAAGCCTACCTATAATCGCAATAGCCGCGATACGCAATACGTGTATGTCAATGGGCGTTTTGTACGCGACAAGCTAATCAGCCACGCAATTCGTCAAGCCTATCAAGATGTGCTGCATCATGACCGCCATCCTGCATTTGTGTTGTTTTTAGAGCTGGATCCTAGTTTGGTTGACGTAAATGTGCACCCCAGCAAAACCGAGGTGCGATTTAGAGATGGTCAAGCGATTCATCGTTTTATTTTTCATGCGCTACACAAGGCGCTGGCAACGCCCACTGGTGTCTCCAATGCAGTCACCGCCAGCCAGGCGCAATACAATCCATTTGCGCCAACTGCCAGCAATGGGCAAACACCGTACCCTACTTATCAATCACAAATCAATTTGGCAACAAACGAGCCAGCTAATTTTTATCAAACCATGTTTGGCACAACGCCAACTATAGGGACTACAGATACGCGTGAATTTTCTAGCCCGGTATGCTATGCCGACACATTTGAAAACAGTACTACCCCAAATCAGCAAACCAACATCGATGAATTTCCACTAGGGTTTGCGGTTGCGCAAATTCATGGGGTGTATGTGCTGGCGCAAAACAAACATGGCTTGGTTGTGGTGGATATGCATGCTGCGCATGAGCGTATCATGTACGAAAAGCTCAAAGATGCACTGGACCACAAACAGGTACCGATGCAGCCCCTACTATTGCCGGTAAGTTTTAATGCAGATAGGCTAGAAGTAGCGACTGTACAAGATACATTAGCCAGCGATGCTGGAGGCTTGCAGCAGCTTGGCTTTGATATCGCGGTACTTTCACCCACAACGCTTGCAGTACGGGCGGTGCCAACTATGTTGCAACATGCTGATGCCGTGACCTTGGCGCGCGACGTATTGCGTGATTTACGCGAGTACGGTGCGAGTAGGGCGCTAACAGAGCGTAGAAACGAATTATTGGGTACCATGGCATGCCACGCTGCTGTACGTGCTAATCGCAGCCTGACCGTGCCAGAAATGAATGCCTTGCTACGTGATATGGAAGCAACTGAGCGTTCAGGTCAATGTAATCACGGCCGTCCTACTTGGTTTCAGGTGAGTATGGGTGATTTAGATAAAATGTTTATGCGTGGTAAATAGTGCACGCATTTTTAGGGTAAACGATAGGAGCAGAATATGACTACAACAGATGAACCAGCAACCCACGAGCGTGTATATAGCGAGGCGGAAGTCACACAAAAACTTCAGTCTGACTTGCCGCATTGGTTTTTAGAAGACGGTTGGATTAGACGCAAATTTAAAACCAGTGGCTGGAAAGGCACGTTAATGGTAGTCAATACTGTAGGCCATTTAGCGGAAGCAGCATGGCATCATCCGGATTTAACGGTTTCTTATGCGTTTGTGATTGTAAAACTGTGCACACACAGCGCCAAAGGCATTACCGATAAAGACTTTGAGCTAGCGACTAAAATTGAAGAAACCATTCAATGGCAGCCCAACAAACAAGGGTTTAAAGGTCAGCCTTCTGCATTAGAAGGTACACCAAATGAAGACCCGCGCTTTAAATATATCAAATACGATTAACTCATCACCATAGATTGCTGGCCGTTATGTCCTTGTTACCTCCTGCCATTTTCTTAATGGGACCAACGGCCAGTGGCAAAACCAATGCGGCCGTGTATTTAAAGCAGCACCTACCGGTAGAACTGATCAGTGTCGATTCTGCACTGGTGTTTAAAGACATGAATATCGGCACCGCCAAACCTGAGCCGGCTGTGTTAAAGCAGGCGCCGCACTTTTTGGTGGATATTATCCCGCCTACCAGTGCTTACTCTGCCGCCAACTTTAGAGAAGACGCCTTGGCCTTGATGCATGAGATTACGGCGCGCGGCAATATCCCTGTGCTGGTCGGCGGCACCATGTTGTACTTTAAATCTTTAGTATCTGGCTTAAGTGGATTGCCAGAAGCCGATGCCACAATGCGTGCGCAAATAGATGCCGAAGCGGCTGCTATTGGCTGGCCCGGCATGCATGCTAAATTGGCGCAAATAGATCCGGAAACGGCGGCACGCTTAATGCCTAACGACATGCAGCGCATACAACGCGCACTAGAAGTCTATGCGATTGCTGGGGAAACCATGACACAACTGCATGCCAAGCAGCAGGCGCAGACATTGCCTTATCGTGTGTTAAAGGTTGCACTGATCCCCAGTGACCGCAGCGTATTACACACGCGTATTGCCATACGTTTTCAGCAAATGTTAAACGATGGCTTGGTCGAAGAGGTGCGTGTACTGCTAGAAAAGTATCCAACACTCACCATGGACAGTACTTCAATGCGCTGTGTGGGTTATCGCCAAGTACTGGAATATATGCAGGGACAATATTCGTTGGAAGAGTTATGTGACCGAGGTATTTTTGCAACACGTCAATTGGCCAAACGCCAGCTGACTTGGTTACGCGGTATGGATGATACGCTTGCGCTAGACTGTTTGGATGCGCAACTGAATACACAAGTCATGAAGGCCGTACAAAACTTTTTGCTCTGAGTCCTTATTCTTTGAGCCTAAACGCAAAGAATAAGCGTGTTAGGTTTCTGCTAACACGCCGTTTGTCATGCTTTACTCAATTAATTGGATATTTGACGACATGTAGATGGTAGCCGTGCTTTTTAATATCTGCCGTCGTTTCTGAATTCGCCTTGTAGTCAACAGCCGCTCTTTCAAAAATCAACTTGGCATAATCAGGGTCCGGTACTTCAATTTTAGAAATATCGCTATTGGCTAGTACAGAGATAAACTTGTGTGCACTACTGGCGCTTTTATAAATATCTACTTTCATGACGCTCTCCATTCAGTCGGTGTTGAGTCTTGTTGATAGAAAGTTCTAGCGAGAAGATGGAAACCATCTCCTGTCTATGAATGACAGGAGTGACCTGAGGTGAGTTCCATTTAAAAAGAGAGTTGGCGAAAGTGTGAATACCTAGGCTTAGTGCAACGTAGAAATATTTTACTAAATATTTAATTAAAACAATTAATTAAATGTATTAATTAAAGTAATTTATCACTTAAATGCTTGCTGTATACGTCTACCAGCTTCTACACATTCGTCCAATGAAGCGACTAATGCCATACGGATAAAGCCTTGCCCTGGGTTAATGCCGTGCGCTTCGCGCGCCAAAAAGCTGCCAGGCAGTACGGTAATGTTTAGGTCGCGGTAAAGCGTAACAGCCACTTCCGTATCTGCTTGTTGCGTTTGTACCCATAGGTAGAAAGCGGCATCCGGCTTTTTAGTCGCCCATATTTGGTTGAGCATCGGGGTCATGGTATTGAATTTTTCAGCATATAAACGGCGGTTTTCAATCACATGCACTTCGTCATTCCATGCGGCGATAGAAGCTGCTTGCACTGCAGGGTTCATCGCGCAGCCATGGTAGGTGCGGTAGAGCGCAAATTGCGCGATGATTTTTTCGTCTCCAGCCACAAAGCCAGAGCGCATGCCCGGCACGTTTGAACGTTTGGATAGCGAGCTGAATACCACTAAATTTTTGTAATCTCGCCCTAGTAGATGCGCGGCTTGCAAAGCGCCCAGTGGTGGATTGCCTTCTTCAAAATAAATCTCGGAATAGCACTCATCTGCTGCAATGACAAACCCATAGCGGTCTGATAACTCAAAAATCGTTTTCCATTGCGCTAAAGTCATGACTTTGCCAGAGGGGTTGCCCGGACTACATACGTATATCAGCTGCGTACGTTGTAATACATCCGTTGGCACACTTTCAATGTCCATCACATGGTCTTGGTCTGCGTGCTCACTGGGCAATGTATTCAGAAAGTAGGGCGTAGCGCCAGCCAAAAAGGCAGCACCTTCATAAATTTGATAAAACGGGTTGGGGGAAATCACCACCGGATCCGCTTTACTGCCGTCAATCACCACTTGTGCAAAGGCAAATAAAGCTTCGCGGCTTCCGGTCACTGGCAGAATCGCAGTCTCCGGATTGAGCGCCGGAATGTGATAGCGGCGAGATATCCAATTGGAAATCGCTTCTCTCAACGCTAAAACACCGATAGTCGTGGGATAATTGGCCAGACCTGCAATATTGTGAACAAGCGCATCTTGAATGAGTGTAGGTGTGGCATGCTTAGGCTCGCCAATCGACAAGTTAATTGCACTATAAGCTGAATTAGGGGTAATACCTTTAAACAGATCGCGTAAACGTTGGAATGGGTAAGGCTGGAGTAATTGTAAATGTGGATTCATAGGTGTGTATTATAGTGAGCAATAGCAATAATCAAAACTTTTTTGCAGTGTTTGGGCTGTTATTTGGCGCGGTATGCTGGGGCATTATCTGGTATCCATACCGTTTAATGGCAGAGGCTGGTTTTTCTGGCGTGGTCTCCAGTGTTTACACGTATAGCATCGCTATTGCGATGGGATGTGTGTTGTTTGCACGTCATTGGCGCGGCGTGCTGCAGTTACCCAAGCACGCGTTTATTCTCTGTTTTGTGGCGGGCTGGACTAACCTGAGCTATGTATTAGCCGTGATTGATGGCGAAGTCATGCGGGTCATGTTGCTGTTTTACTTATCTCCGCTGTGGACGCTGATATTGGCGCATCTCTGGTTAAAAGAGCCTATTTATCGCCAAGGCATGATTGCCATCGTCATTTCTTTGATTGGCGCGCTGGTGATGCTACATGATTTTAACAGCACAGACTGGCCGCTACCGCGCAACCAAGCTGAATGGCTGGCACTTTCTTCGGGTATTGGGTTTTCGCTCACCAATGTCATTACGCGACGCTCCACCCATTTAAGCATTGCAGCAAAATCCATGCTGATATGGGTTGGGGTAGCTGGTATGGCTTGTGTACTGCTACCAATACTCGGTCAATCTATCCCGCCGGTGACAGCATTTCATCCAACACAGTGGCAGCTCATGGTGTTGATTGCATTGCTACTGACTTCTGCGACGATTTTTGTGCAGTATGGCGTGACAAAAATGCCTGCGATACGCGCATCGGTATTGTTTATGTTTGAATTGGTAGTGGCCGCAGTTGCCTCGTATTACTTGGCTAACGAGGCGATGACTTGGAATGAATGGCTAGGCGGCGGATTGATTATTGCGGCAGCACTTATGTCTGCCATGCAACCCGAAAACGCTGAGCCACCAAGCTAGATCTTTATATTGGGCTAAATTTTTATTGGCTAAAAGCTTTTATTGCTTTCTGCAGCAAAGCGTATTTTGAGTGATAGGTCATTGCGGGAATCCGCATTGGTCAGTGCGTTTTCTTCGTCAATTTTGCCGTTGGCATACAAGCGGAACAGCGATTGGTCAAACGTATTCATGCCAATGTCGTTATTGTCCGCCATGATGTCTTTGATTTCACCCAGCTTTTGTTTTTGAATCAACTCGGCCACGTAGGGCGTATTGATAAGCACCTCGCTGGCTGCAACACGTTTTTGTGATTTTGCAGCAACTAGGCGCTGCGAAATGATGCCCACCAAATTCAAGGAAACACTGAGTAATAGCCCTTGTTTAATCTCAGGCGGGAAGAATGAGATGATGCGCTCTAGTGCTTGGTTAGCGTTATTGGCATGCAAAGTAGCCAAACATAAATGGCCAGTCTCTGCATATGCCATGGCCAACTTCATGCTTTCCATATCGCGGATTTCACCAATCAGAATTACATCCGGCGCTTGGCGCATGGCGTTTTTTAACGCGTTATCAAAAGAGAGCGTATCTATGCCTACTTCACGCTGATTCACAATCGATTTTTTGTGTTGATACACAAACTCAATCGGATCTTCTACCGTAATAATATGGCCAGTTGCGTTTTCATTGCGATGATCAATCATGGAAGCCAGCGTAGTGGATTTACCAGAGCCGGTAGCACCGACCAGTAGCAACAGCCCACGCTTACGCATAATCAACTCTTTGAGTATCGGCGGTAGCCCAAGTTGCTCGAATGAAGGAATCTCGGTTTTGATATGGCGAATCACCATGGCCACTTCGCCACGTTGCTGAAACACATTGACGCGGAAACGGCCTATATCGGTTTTGCTAATGGCAAAATTGCATTCCAGCGTGGTTTCAAACTCTTTGATTTGATCGGCAGTCATCAGTGAGTAGGCAATCTCTTTGATCATGCCTGGCCCCATGATTTGCGCATTCACTGGTAAGTTTTCACCTTCAATATTGATATGAATAGCAGTATTGGTGCTAAAGAAAATATCTGAAGCGCCTTTATCCACCATAAACTTTAAGACCGGCGAAATATCAATGACAGCCATGTTGCCCCTTACACTCAAATCATCATACGGATTATTAACACTAGGTACACGTCACACATCGGGTGGCGCGCATAAATTATTATAAGCGTGAATATACGCAGTTTCTAAAGCTTGTACAAATACATCTGGGTTAAATAGCAGTTTGCGCTGTGTCATGAGCTGTTGTTTAACGGCTTTGAGCTGATCAGTATCTTGCGCAAGTGCGCGTGCGCGCTCGGCAAACTCGCTAAGCGATTGTGTTACCAGAGCATCTAAACCAAGTTGATGGAGTAGGCTAGCAGCCACTCTGGATGGAAATGTCTCGCCCATGCAAGTCAATACAGGCAAACCCATCCACAGCGCGTCGCTGGCAGTGGTGTGGGCATTGTAAGGTTGCGTGTCCAAAAATAAATCTGCATGTGCATGCCGCGCCAAATGCGTTGCAATAGGCACTCTTGGTGCAAATAGTATGCGTTCCGCAGCAATACCCGCTTGGTTGGCGGTGGCAATTAAATTGGCTTTGGCCCAAACATTGCAATCGAGCAGCCACAATACGCTATTGGGTATTGCTTGCAGTAGCTGCATCCAGACTGCATAGACTTCAGCGGTGATTTTAAATGTCTGGTTAAAGCTGCAAAACACAAACGCATCTTCCGGTATTCCGAGTGCAGATTTGCTGGATGGCTCGGCAACTGGACGATGTTGATTGTTGGGCTGATAGCAGGGCAGATAGATACATTTTTCTGCGAAGTGCTCTGCTTGCGGCGCAATGGTTTCATCCACAATCACATAGTCAAAAACACTTTTTGCGCCGACCTTGCCCATACTGCCGGGATAACCTAGCCAATTGATGCTGATGGGCGCCGGTTTTAGGGCAATAATTGCAGTGCGGCTATGTTTGGTGTATCCGGTTAAGTCCACCAGAATATCTATTTGCTGTGTTTGCATCAGCTGCGCTGCTTCGATATCACTGAACGTTTGAATATCTTCAAAGTGGTCCACACTATGCTGTATGGCAGCGCGCTCTTGAGAATGGTCATTGGGCCCGTAGCTATAGGCAGTAATATGGAAACGGGTGTGGTCATGCGCGGCAAGTAGCTCCGTGATTAAAAAAGCCAGCGGATGCAGCCTAAAATCGGCTGCCAAGTAACCAACTTTAATGGGTTTGACAGCTTTAAATGCTTGATACGTAGACGGAAGTGGGGCGATATGCCCAAATTGCTGTTGTGCCCACTGGCTTGCGCATTGCAGTTGCTCTTGCGCAGTAGTGCCGGGCATGGCTAAAAAAGCAAACGGCGGAATTTGCGCTTGTGGCGACTGCGCAAGCACTTGGCGTAATTGCGCAATTTCCGCGTCCAACCCTTGCCAATCGCAAATGTGCTGCTTTTGGTGAATCAAATGCGCCAGCGCATGATGCAACTGCGGGTTAATCGCCAATGCCTGCTGGTAGCAAGCAATGGCTTCATTCAATCGACCTAAATCGCGCAATACATTGCCAAGATTGTTGTGTGCGTCTGCATCGTTGGGGGCTAGTTTGAGTGATTGCCGGTAATGTTTTGCAGCTTCTTCAGACTGGCCAAGGGCGCGTAGTGCGTTGCCTAGATTGTAATAAGCGGCTGCGTCATCAGGCGTTATGGCGATACACTGTTTAAAATACACCGTCGCCTCTTGGTAGCGTTGCGCTGTATTTTCCGTATTGCCCAGTTGTAACAAAATTTGCGGATGATTGGGCGCCAAGCGCAATGCTTGTTGATAGCATGCGCGCGCTTTATCCGTCTGCATATCTGCCAAATAAAGCCCGCCCAGATCGTAATGCAGGCTAGGGTCGCGTGGATTATCTTGAATGGCTTGTAATAGCTGCTGAATACTTTGCATGCGCGAAAGTTTACCTTAAACAGTCAAGTTGACCAGTCGTTTTAACCCTAAATCACGCAATAAAAATCGATTAGGGTTGAGCTGTAAGGCAAGGTCAGCCTCAACAGGGTACGGTTCTCCAGTCATCATGCAGGCCAATAGCTCGGCGCAAAGTGGGGCCGTGGTGAGGCCTTTTGTACCGTGCCCCACATGCAGATACAAGCCCGCATGCCAAGGTAATGCACTTGCATTGGTTTTGTGTTTGGGTGGCTGCTGAGATAATAATTGCGCATCCACAAGCGCGCCTACCATGGGTAGATAATCTGGCGTGGCACAACGCAGGGCAGCACGCCCAGCATGGGCTTGATGCTGCAAATCAACCAACTGTGGAGACATTTTTTTAATCATGGCCAGGTTGTGCTGGTTGTCTTCTGCACGCAGATCCAATGTCGTATCACCCACTGAGAACGTTGCGCCTAAACAATGCTGCCCAGCGCTTGCTGGGGTAATATAGCCATCCGTACATAGCACTGTGTTTAGGGCGAGACTATTTGCTGAGGCTTGCACGGTAGTCATTTGCCCGCGCACTGCGGTGAGTGGTAAATGCGCGGTTTGTGTAAAGCGTAACGCATCGTTTGCGTTGGCTATTACTACCTTATCTGCAGTAATGACAGCTTGCTGCGCGTTGATGATATGCCACTTGTCATCTATCTGTGAGAGTTCAAGTGCAGACGTATCCGTGCACAGCGTGATATTGGGGTGCTGTATTAACGCAGCACACAATGCAGTTGGGTTGACCCAGCCGCCCTCGCTAAAATACAAGCCGGCATGCGCAAGCGGCACACCGGCCAGCTCGCTCGCTTGTGCAGACTCGACAAAACGCACAATATCCTCATTCAAGGTACGTTGCGCGATCTCAGCAATACGTGCCGATTCTTTAGCGTTAAACGCGAGTTGCAATAAGCCGCAAGCCTGAAAATTTTCTTCAGCTAAGTCTAGTTGTTTTAATAGGCGTAAGGTGTATAGATAGCTGCTGAGTGCGAAGCGATCCTGCGCGTTGGGGTGCCCGGCAAGGCGCGGATATAGCACACCCTTAGGATTGCCAGAGGCTTCTTGTGCAATTTGGCTATGCCGCTCTATGAGTGTTACATGGATGCCACGTTGGGCCAAAGCATAGGCAGTAGCACAGCCAGCAATGCCAGCACCAATTACGGCGACTGTTTGATTAAGATGTAGTGATAATAACGCTGCACCTTGGCCAGAAAATTGCCCATAGAGCATTTCACGCTTACGCCCAAAGCCGGCAGCCTTATGTGTGATAAATCCACGCTCTGCCAGACCGCGTTTTACAAAACCAGCGCTGGTAAACGTTGCAAACGTGGTTTGGCGATGTGATAAACGTGCCATCTGTTGATACAGTACAGGCTGCCACATGTCCGGATTCTTAGCGGGGGAGAAGCCATCTAAAAACCATGCATCTACGGATGCATTGAGTTGCGGAAGCTGGCTCGCCATATCGCCTATGGCCAGTGTGAGCAGCACGCGTCCGGAAAAGAGTGCTAATCGATGCACCCCTGCACATAAGCCACCATATTGTGCGAGCAATGCCTGAGACAGTGTTTGAAAATCTGGCCAGTTTTGATGCGCCAGCTGCATGTCCTGCCGTGTGAGTGGGTATTTTTCAATGCTGAGAAAATGTAGTCTGGCATGGCTAGGCGCTGTTTCCAGCCAAAGTTTGCAAGCACACAAAAAGTTTAAGCCTGTGCCAAACCCAGTTTCTGCAATCGTGAATGTTGGCTGTTGCAGATGTCTCCAGCGATTTTCTAATTGATTGTGCTGCAAAAACACATAATGGGTTTCGGCAATGCCTTGCTGTGGGTGGTCTGGATCCGTCGAGAAATAGACATCATCAAAGCGTGTAGAGTAGGGCTGGCCATCTCGCCAGTCCACAGCATTGGCTTGGGCTGGCGGCGGGGGCTGATATGGCGGAGTTTGCATGGGTGCCAGTATACCAAGTACCCGTGTACCTAGTACATGAACACCAAGTACATGTACACCAAGTTAACAGGCGCACTGCTATCAAACTGGTGTTTAAGTGCGTACTGTTCTGCGTCTGTTTTCCGGCTTGGCCAGCAGCAAATGTACATCACCCAAGGCGCGCTCAGTAAAGCCACCTTCGCAATAGCATAAATAGAATTCCCACATCTTAATGAACTCTTCTGAGTAGCCCAATTGGCGCACAGCGGCAATGTTTGCAAAGAAGTTTTCCCGCCACATGCGCAAGGTGGTGGCGTAGTGCGGGCCAATGTCTTCTAAATCATACAGGCGCATGTCTGTCATGCGTGTAATGCTATCCAGCATCGCTGTGTTAGACGGGATGTTAGAACCGGGGAAGATGTAACGCTGAATAAAATCGACGGATTGGATTGCGCTAGCATAACGTTGACCCGCAATGGTAATGGCTTGAATCAGCGCTAAACCATTGGGTTTGAGTAAGTTGCTGACTTTTGCAAAGTAGGTATCGTAAAACTGGTGGCCAACAGCTTCCACCATTTCAATCGAGACCAACTTATCGTAAGTACCCGTTAAATGACGGTAATCTTCTAACAACAAAGTGATGTTGTCTTGCAGATTAGCAGCCGCTACACGTGCTTTTGCTAAATCATATTGTTGCTTAGAAATGGTCGTGGTTGTGACTTTGCAACCGTAATGCGTAGCGGCGTAAATCGCAAAACCACCCCAACCGGTGCCAATTTCAATCACATGGTCATCGGGTTGCAAGTTTAACTTATCGCAAATGGATTTTAGCTTGAGTTCTGAAGCTTGTTGTAGGGTGTGAGTTTCTGCGTTGAATATCGCGCTGGAATACATCATGGTGTCGTCTAAAAACAGTGCGAACATGGCATTGCCTAAATCATAGTGTGCGGCAATGTTTTTACGGCTACCCTCAGTGGTATTGCTATTGAGCCAGTGCATGATTTTAAACATAGGCTTAGTCAGCCACTGATACCCGCCTTCTAAGCTGTCCATCACCTGTTGATTCAACACCATCAAACGAATGACATTGGTCAGGTTGTCTGCTGTCCAATAGCCCAGCATATAGGCCTCACCTGCGCCAATGCTGCCGCCAAAGGCAATCTCGCCGTAAAATCTTGGGTCATGCACATGTATGGAGGCCTGTATTGAAGTGGGCTGCCCAAATGTATGCATTGATTCACCATCGACTAGCATAAGTTGCCCTACACGTAACTGTTGCAGGCGTTTGAGTACCTGCGTTTTGGCAACATCGGCCACCCATTTAGCTCGGCTTTTCGCTTTTAAAAGGGTGGTCAGCTTTTCTTGCGGCAGCGTGTGTGAAGTCATGATGAATGGGTATCGGGATGTGAGTAAAAAGGAACACGCTTTAACCATAGCCGCAGTGCATTCCAATAAATGGCGGCCACCACTTTGACGGTCATCAATGGGTACAGCCACAGCATGCGGTTAAGGTGTTTAGACGTAAGTGCTAGACGATCCAGCGTTAATGTAGCGGAAAATATCTCTTGCCCGGCTTCAATATTTTTCATGTGTACCAGCAAGGCCTGGTCAGCGAGTTTAAAGCGCCAGTCATATTCGATTTGCATAGGCATAAAGGGCGAGACGTGAAACACTTTGGATAGCTTAAAACCAGTGATGGTGCCGTTATGCGTCAGCTTTGTTTCTTTCACTCCGTGGTAATCGTGCACATAAGCATAATCTTCACCCCACGGCGTATTGGTAATGTGGCTGACAATCGCTTGTAGCGTAAAGCCATCTGGCTCAAAGCAATAATAAAAACTCACAGGATTAAAGCAATGGCCAAAGTAACGCATGTTAGTGAGCAGCCTGACTGGGCCGCGCACTGCATGCCCGGTGGCTTGTTGCACTAACTGACTGATGGCTTGCTTAAGTGGCTGACTGGGGTTGCCATAATAGTCTGCGCGGTTAAACCATGCCACATTGCGTTTGCTGTAAGACCAAAAACGGTTTTCTTTAAACAGATCAGGTAATTCGTCCAAATCTAAATACATCATAAATACTTGGTATTGAAAGCCATGGCGCTTAGGCATCAAGCGTTGATGCGTGATCCAGCCTGTGTAAATCGCACTAGCTACCATGTTGAGACTGCTCAAAATGCTGTAGCGCGGCTAATGCACTTACTACGCCATCTTCATGGAAGCCATTGCGCCAATAAGCGCCTGCATAGGCGGTGCGATTGTGCCCGCTGATGTCAGCGTGTCTTGCTTGAGCCGCTGCACCTGCTACCGTGTATAGGGGATGCATATAAGTGAGTCGTTTGATGACTTTGGCTGGATTAATCCAATCGACATGATTCAGCGTCACTAAAATCGGCGCTTCAGACTGCAGCCCCTGCAAGATATTCATGTTATAGGTGACTTGCACCTTGTCAGATGGCTTGGCTGTGATGTGGTAATTCCAAGCCGCCCAAGCCAGCTTGCGCTTAGGCATCATGCTGCGGTCATGGTGCAGATAAACTGTATTTTCCTGATAGGGAATCGCGCCCAATATTTCACGCTCGGCTGCCGTTGCATCTTTGCCCAGTATGGCCAATGCTTGGTCACTATGACAGGCAAAAAATACGTAATCAAAGGTTTGCTCCTCTTGACCGACTGGTTTGACTTTGACTGTATTTTTGAGCCTACGCACACTTTCAATCGGCGTGTTAAGTTTGATGTTGGATTTAAAGGACTCTGTAAGTTTTTCTACATAGCTTTTTGAGCCACCTTGGATCACACGCCATTTGGGCCTGTTATTGACCGTTAAAAAGCCGTGGTGATGAAAAAAACGTACAAAAAAACGCGCAGGAAAATCCAGCATCTGTGCTGCATCGGTCGACCAAACAGCAGCGCCCATGGGGATAATATAATGTTCAATAAAGGGCTGGCTATAACGGCCTTGTGCAAGATAAGCGCCCAAAGTGATTTCAGTGCCGTCATTCAATAATTCAACCGCGTGTTTATTGAAACGCAAAATATCCAAAATCATACGGTAGAAGCTGGGTTTAAGCAGGTTTCTACGCTGCGCAAATAAGCTATTCATGCTGGTACCGTTGTACTCCAATCCAGATACTTCATCGCGCACGCTAAAGCTCATATCGCTGGGTTGCCAGCTCACATTCAGCTTATCCAACAATGCAATAAAGTTGGGGTAAGTGCGGTCATTAAATACAATAAATCCGGTGTCTACTTGGTAAGGCTTGCCAAACAAGTGGATATCATGGGTGTGGGTATGCCCGCCAATATGCGCATTGGCTTCAAAAACGGTAATCTCGTGTTGTGGGTGCAGGTGATAAGCCAGCGTATTGCCGGCAATACCACTGCCAATGATGGCAATTTTCATGACTAAAACGTAATTCCTGACTTAACGATACTGTTTGGACTCTCTGATGTTATGGGGGACTTTGCGCAAATTCCAGATCAGCCCACACGCAGCTAATACACGTAAACCATAGTAAGTAAAATCAATTTCCCACCAATAAAAGCCTTGCTTTGCCGCCCCCGGATAGTGGTGATGGTTGTTGTGCCAGCCTTCGCCCAAGGTAAATAGGGCGATGATGAAGTTATTACGGCTGTGATCGCGCGTTTGGTAGCGCCGCTTGCCCCATACGTGCGCGAGGGAGTTAACGCTAAACGTGGCGTGATACAACACAACAGTAGAAATCACAAACCCCCATACCAACAGCTGTAGCCCATTGGTGTTTAACTCTGGGGTATGGTGTGCCAATAACTCGCCTGTGATAAAAATAGCAACAGCAAGCGCAATAGGCATCAAAATATCGAAGCGGTCTAAAAACCTTAACTCCGGAAACTGCGCCAACTCTTTGACGCGTTCAAATTTGGTTGCAAAATTGGCACTGGATAAAAACCAACCAATATGGCTCCAAAAAAAGCCATGTTTAACAGGGGAGTGCGCATCTTGCTCTTCGTCCGAATGTACATGATGGTCGCGGTGGTGCGCAGCCCACCACAGTGGCCCACGCTGCACTGCCGTTGCGCCGATTAAGGCAAATACAAATTGACCAAAACGTGAGGTTTGAAAGGATTTATGGGCAAAGTAGCGATGGTAAAACCCAGTGATGGCAAACATACGCACCGCATACAAAGCAATGGCAAAGACAATGGCAAACCAGCTCCAACCCACCCAAAACAAGCCTAAGCAAGCAAGATGCAATGCCACGAAAGGAATCACGCGTGCCCAATCAATGTGATGCACGTTTGGCATGCGCATGTCAGAAGCCACTTGGTTATCAAACCAACTCAGTAGAAATTTAAAAAGCTTACCTATCCGTAGCGTATGCATATTATTCAGCCGAAGATTTAGTCGTTGCAGGCCAAGATTGCGGTACTTTTCTCAATTTTGCAGTGTCATAACCCAGTGATTTTACAAATTGCACCATCTCATCATAGTCGGTGGCCGCAATGGCTGGCGTTCTCGCCATAATCCATACGTAATCACGCGCATTTCTGGCAATCACTGTGCGTTGATAGTCTTGGTCTAGGTAAGCAATACGAAAATCTGCCTTAATCGGCCAGATAAACTGCATGCCCCAAATCGCATTACCGGTATTGGGCTGCACAAAGCCTTTGGGGTGATAGGTTTTAAGCGGACCATCGAACCCGCCTTTGTAATAGGTAAAGGTAGTGGCAATCGTACCATCTGGATTCAATTGGTAATTTTCAATCGCGTTGTAGGCTTGCGTTTCTATCATGGTGGGAATCACCGCAATCACGTACCAATCCCCCATAAATTTGGAAAGCTCAACTTGCTTCACTGGCTTGACTTCGTTCATAGCGTTTCCTGTGCAGGCACTAATGCTCGCCGCAATAATTAAGCAATAAATTACATTAAATAGATATTTTAAATTCATGATTTATTTAAGTTTATAGTTAATTTCATAACCTTCTGGCGTGATGGATTTTAACGCTAACCAATCATCGTTTTGGTCATACCACACTTCGATATTGAGCTTATTTTTCCCATTCAGCGCACCCATGATCTTGTAATGCTTAGCGTCTATTGAGCGTCCTTTTACTTGAATAGTTTCATTACCCAGAGATTGAATATTGGTATCCAAATACTCAGCATTTTGCGGATTCAGTAGTTTCTTTTGCGTCAGGATTTTGGTGTTCCAGTAAGCAAACGTCATAGTGCACTCAGGCAGTTTTTGCTTAGTTTTGTTGTAATTCACCTCAAACACACTGTCTTTGCGCTCTGCGTCTACATCCATCACAACCTTGTTTTCAACAGTGTGTGCTTTCAGCTTGGTCAAGCAATCGTTTTGCCAGGTCTCTTGTGCAGCATGTTGATAATCGTAAGCATTGATAAACAGCACTTTTACTTTGAAACTAGCTTGGCTGCTCAATTGGTTACCATCAAGAGTGAAGGTGTGCGTGCCTATCTTTTGCTTATCCAAGTACACATCAAACGACCAGTCTTTGGCGTAAGCGGGTGCATTGAGTAGCAATGCGAGCGTCATCCATAGCGATTTAGTTTGCATCTTTTGGTAACCCCGGCACAAAGGCATTAGTGTTTCGAATGTAATCCAGATAAGCAGGGCGGCGCTCAGTAATTGTACTTTCCAGCAAACTGACGCCGCTGACTTTTAACAATAGGAAAGTCATTAATATAGGGGAAAGGATGGCCCACCATGCGCCTGCCGCTAATGCAAACAAGTAAAATCCCCACCATACGCAGCACTCGCCAAAATAGTTGGGGTGCCTGCTATAGCGCCATAAGCCTGTGCTTAACACTTGATTGGCATTGGCAGGGTTTGCCTTAAACTGCTGCAACTGCCAGTCTGCTACAACCTCCCAATACAAGCCAAATGCCACCAATATCAGGCCTAAATAATCCAAAGCATTAAATGATGTCTCACCATCTAATGCGCCATAGATGGCAAGCGAAATGATCCAAGCCAACACGGCTTGCAGGCCAAACACGATATACAAGCTTTTAAACCAAAAATTGGGTTCGTTGTTTTGACGAATCACCACATAGCGCTGATCTTCATGCCCAAAGTTGCGCCACGAGATATGCACACTCAGCCTCACCCCCCAAATACTCAGCAACGTGAGCACTACCAGTATGCGCATGGTGAATTCATAGTTAAGCAGGGCAACCGAGTAGCCTGCCAACACAAAAAACAAGCTCCACATGCCATCCACATGGCTGACTTTGTTGGTCATTAAACTGAGCATCCAACCAAACAGTGCAAACGCACCTATGGCATACAAACTGTAAAGATAAAGTGACCAGTTAAACATGGGCATACCCATCAAATTTTTTCGAGAGATGAATCATGAGCGGCATCAATACTGCCCAGCCTACACCCAGCACAATATGGCTACTGGGCGTAATGGTGAGGGTAACAGCGCCTAACTTTTGCGCTGCAACGTACGCCAAAGGCCCACCCAGAGCACCCAACAACACGGCCGCCCAGCGGTAATTGCGCAGCCAGCGCATGCTGACATTCAAGGTGCTGGCAAATGCAATCCACAGGCCGATAATCCACACCGGCACCAAACCGATTGACCAGCCATGCGCTTGGTATTGCACCACGCCGTGGTTTAACAGCAATTGGTCAAATACAGCCCCTATGCCGCATATCGTCAACACTAAAAGCAACTCTCTAGCTGGGTGAGGTACAAATATCAACTGCACACTGACCAAAGATACGCCGACAATAAACCCTAGCCAGGGCAATTGGTTGGCGGCCCCAATCACAAACGCTAGCCATGCCAGCTGGAACAATACAAAATTAATAATGACGCGTTGTGTGGACATTTATCTTTTCTCAAACAAATAGTGGCTGACCCACCACTCCTGACCATTGTGATAGCCAAATAGCTCAGCACAAGCCATATAGAACATACGCCAGCGGTTGCGCCATACCTCTACTTGATCTGCGCCGTAGGTGTTGGCCAATATCGGTGTAATCTCGTCATGATGCTTATCTATGTTGTCTAGCCAAGCGTTTGCAGTTTTTTCGTAATGTGTACCGTCCCAGCGCCAACGATTAATCAAACGCATATGGTCTTGAAAATACAGAGGCAAATCATCACTGGGCATCATGCCGCCGCTGAAAAAATACTGGCTCATCCAATCGTTTGCATCTTGCACATCAAATGCATAAGGGGTGCTGCGATGCACAAATATATGCTTGAAAAACTTGCCTTTTGGTTTGAGCCAACTGGCCACTTTGCCATACAGTACTTGATAGTTGCGCATATGTTCAAACATTTCTACCGAGACAATGCGGTCATAATGCGCGGGCGCTTCAAACGTATTCATATCTGCAGTCAGGATAGTGAGATTGGTAATCCCCCGTGACTTTGCGGTTGCAGTAATGTATTCACGTTGGGAGTTAGAATTGGAAACACCTGTGATGTTGGCATTCGGATATTTTTCTGCCATCCATAATGAGAGCGAGCCCCAGCCACAGCCTAGCTCTAATATGGTTTGCCCATCTTGCAAGTCCGCATGGTCGCAGGTCTGGTTTAGCGCCAACACTTCCGCTTCATCTAACGTGCTGGTATCGGCCAGCCAAAAGCAGCTGCTGTATTTGCGTTGTGCGCCTAAACAGTAATGAAAAAATGCTTCTGGTACTTCGTAATGCTGTGCGTTGGCCAATTCTGGCATAGGCGCAATCTGCGCTGAGGCACGCATGCCGGCGATAAACTGCGTCAAATGCGCCATCGATGCCTCGCAGTCTTGCGCATTGATATCTTTAAGCCTTTGCTCGGTAAGTAAACGAATGCCTTTACGCACCAATGTGTCTGGAAGTTTGCCGGCTTCTGCCAGCTTGATTGCTAAACTCATGAATTCAAGCCTTTTTTTGATGTTGGTTATATATAGCTTCACTAGAACACGACACGCATATCACTGGCTTCTATCAATTACCTGCTTACTTTGTGCTACGAAAAATATTAGCTTACACATGATAGGGTAGATTACCATGCACAATGTTAATTAGCGCATTAACTAAATATATTTTGTAAATATTTTGCTTTTGGCAAAAATATTGCTCAGCAATTGCATGTAGTTTTCTAATGTGCCTGTTTGTCCATCATCCACCCAAATTTGTTCCTGTGATGATGCATATATAAAAAAACCAAGCACTTTGCAACGGACATTCAAAATGCATAGGCAACTATTAACAAACATTATTTTTAGTATATACTGTTCTGTATACACATGGTGAAAGTGAAAAAATGAAAACCAATCGTTGTTTAAATATTGTTGCATCTACAGTGGCTTTGTTAGTCTTAGTCTCTTGTGCATCATCCAACAAGTCATCCACTTCCAATCGAGATGACTGGCCAAGCTATGGACGAGATTTAACCAGCCAACGGTTTTCACCAGCCAACCAAATTAACACACAAAACGTGCAAAAACTGGCAGAAGCTTGGCGCTACAAATCTGGCATTAGCGCTACATTTCAAGCCACACCCATTGTCCAAAACGGGGTGATGTATTTATCCCTACCTTATAACCATGTGGTGGCACTGAATGCTAAAACCGGTCAGGAGCTATGGCGCTACACCCACTATAGACGCAAGGACTGGCAAATGTGCTGTGGGCCTGCTAACCGTGGCGTAGCGGTAGCCAATGGCAAAGTATTCATCGGCACGGTAGATGCACGACTAATTGCACTCAACGCGCAAACCGGCGCAAAAGAGTGGGATATTGATGTAGTAGAAAATGCCATCGTGACCGAAGGGCAAGATGCATTGGACAAAAATGATCCAAATAGCGCGCGCAAAGTCACCGGCGGTACTGGGATAGGCATTGCCATGGCACCAGTGGTGTACAAAGGTAAAGTGATTGTGGGCATTACCGGGGTAGGGTATGGTCTGCACATTGATAATCCACGTGAAGATGCACCATTAGGTGCAGTCATTGGGGTAACAGGGCGGTTTGGTCGTCCGGGTTTTCTTGCCGCTTATGATGTGAATAATGGCAAGCGTGTGTGGCAGTTTGATACCATTCCTGCGCAGGGCTGGGAGGGTAAGTTTACAGAGACAAGCGATGACGGCACAAGCTTTAACCGCGATATTGCGCAAGAAAAAACCGAATTAGCCAAATATCCGGATGCCTCCCGTTTCGGCGGTGGCTCGGCATGGAGCACGCCAGCCATTGACTCTGCAACCAATACTTTGTATTTCGGCACAGGTAATCCATCGCCACAAATGAACGATATTTCACGCCCAGGCGATAATCTATATACCGTCTCTTTAATTGCACTTGATACCGAAACCGGCAAGCTTAAATGGCACTACCAGCAAGTACCACATGATTTATGGGGTTACGACTTAGCAAGCCCGCCGGTATTGTTTAACTACGCTTGGCAGGGCAAAAAAATACCTGCGGTGGGGCAAGCCAGCAAAACAGGTTGGTTTTTCATTCATGACCGTGCCACTGGCCAACTGCTGAAAAAAACCGACGCATTTGTACCACAGCATAACCTATTTAAAAAAGCGACATTTGAGGGAACCGTGGTCTATCCTGGCATCTTAGGTGGCGCTAATTGGTCGCCAGTGAGTTTGGATGAAGCGCATCAGCGTGTATTTGTAGCCGCGATTCATGCGCCTATTAAATACACCTTACATGAATCTCCCGGTAAAGAAGGCAAACCTGCGATCCGCTATGCCGCTAGCGAACCTACCAATGACCCACGCTGGGGCTTGCTCTCTGCGATTGATTTAGTATCAGGCAAAGTGCTGTGGCAAGTTAAAACCGCGCAGCCTTTAATTGGCGGAGTGTTAGCAACCGCTGGAAACTTAGTATTTACAGGGGAGGGCAATGGTCAATTCAATGCCTATAACACGCAAACAGGCGAGCTATTGTGGCAAGGCAAGTCTGATGCGGGCGTAAATGCACCCCCTATCACCTACACTGTAAACGGCCAGCAGTATATTGCTGTGGCAAGCGGCGGTAGTTCTATCTTTGGCTATAAGCAGGGGGATGCAGTCACGGCCTTTGCCATTAAATAGAAGTGTTTTCACACCAGATATTTAATAGCTGCCGTGCTTTGAGTGCAACTTCAGAAGCGGTAAGCCCAATAGGGCCGGTGCCACTCGCTACCAAAGCATCAGCAGCGGCACCATGTACATAAACGCCTAACTTAACAGCCTCAATAGGGGGCATGCCTTGTGCTAACAAGCTCCCTATCAAGCCACTTAACACATCCCCAGTCCCACCACTGGCCAAGCCAGGGTTGCCAGTAGGGTTAGTCCAATAGTGCCCATCGGCATCGGCACATATAGTTTCAGCACCTTTTAATACACATATGCCATGCACTTGTTTAGCCAATGCTAGCGCACTGGCAATGCGGTTGTTTTGTATATGTGTAATGTCTGTATTCAATAAGCGAGAAGCCTCACCCGGATGCGGTGTAATGATAGTAGGGGCCTCACGTAGCTTGACTGCCTCGGCTAGAGAGGTATGTGTAGCCAACAAATTAAGCGCATCCGCATCCAGCAATAACGGTTTAGTCTGCTGTAAACAATACATAATCCATGCAATGGCTTGCGCCGACTGCCCCAAACCCGGACCAATCACATAGGCATCAATCGTGCTGGCTAATTCAGGCAATTTATCAAAGCTGCGGTACATCACCTCTGGGTACATCATATCCACCGAAGGCGCAATGATGCTTGCCATAGCGCAAGCATAGGTTCGGCCTGCACCACATAACAACGCAGAGCGAGTAGCTAGCAATAATGCGCCCAGCATGCCATCCTGACCACCCAACACTACCAAGCTGCCATGGCTACCTTTGTGCGCATCTTTTTTTCGCTGAATGTGCTCCATTGCCAAATCGCTTAACTTTAAATATTTCTTTTCTAATGTCATGCGGATACTGGTGTTTTTGTAGAGACTTATCATCATAGACCGAAGTCTAGTCCAAAAGTACTATGGCAACTTTTGGTAGTGACGAATATGCTTCAAACATTTTGTCTATATAGGTTTGCGCGATAAGCATTGGCAACGTCGATATTAAAAGCTATTAGCCAAAAGAAATGCCGTTGCAGAAAATATTGACGACTTGAAATGAAATCCATTACTAGACACGGACGATGTAGATGCTCAAAAAATTCGAGATTATCTAAATTCAAAAAAATAGCATTAAGTCGTTAATCACAAAGGGCTTTGTATTAGTGGCTGCTGCCAAAGGTCAGCTACACAATAACTCTCGAAGTACCCTTTACTCACAAAATCATTGCTAGATGCATCAATGACCACGAGCTTCTCGTGTTCATCTAAATAATCTCCAAGAAACACGTAGGCCTCTGAAGCTGTATAACTAGATGAAATATACCAAAGGGCGGGGTGAAGCTTAATCGCCATCCCCAAACTTTCAATCGCTTTATATACAGGCGGAAAGGGGAAGTCAATTGCAGGTAAATACTTAGCATCATACGAAACAAATAAATTACTCACTTTATGCTCCTTAATTCCCTTGTGAATTTGATTTATTTTTGTCTGTAAGATATTACCGACAGCTATAAATATCAGTAGTTCCTACAGCTTTGTTGAAGTAATCCCATTCTGACAAAAAATGATGAATTGTCCGACAGCAATCATTTTTCGCTTGGTTTATAGTCGGTTCTAATAAGACCACTAGGGTTTCTATATGCATAGATCAGCTTACATACTGAGTCCGAGACTAGTCATTGGCTCTAATATTGAAGTCATCGCTTTTGAAACACCACAAGAGTCAACCTATAAACCTAGCAAGGGCGACACCTTAAGAATAGCGATGCTACGGCACAATTCATTCTTATGTGGCGAAGTTGTATCAGTCAGAGGAAAAAACCTATACGTAGACATTGATGGTCAGGTAGCTGAGTGGAGTTATTCAAAATCGGTACCATTAATAACCACTAAAGGTTCTGTAAATCATTACTATTGCTCTAGTTTGATACAAGAATCTTCACTTTCATAATGCAAGACGTGGCTTATGGTTTTTGGCTAAGCCACCATTGAATATGGTAAATGGCAAAGGAGAGAATGATGTTCTTTCTTGGATGGCAGGGTATATACACGTTTGTAGCGTTGTGCGTCTTTGTTTGTTTAATGATCGCATTTTTTGCGAAAATATTAGACGAAGAAAAGCCGAAACCTAATATTTTTTATAAATGTGTAACACAGTAGCTAATTCATATAATCATTATTATTTGAATACATTTTGCGCGTGTATCCTGTTTATTGCAGCGAATGTGAATACGACAGGTTTCATTACTGCATTCATGGAAATAATCAGGACAACATTTAATAGTGCCTGATAAACAGGTACTTGTATTATTTAACATAATATACATTATGCGAAGTAAATAATTGGCGTGTGACCCAAGGAGTCAAGTATGTCACACACACAAAATGCCGAAGCCCTTCACAGCTTCATGCTCACACATGAGCAAATAATTCATATCGCAGCATCGTTAGCATCAGACATTGGTTCTGCCAGTGACTTCATGCCAGATGAATTTCTACTACGTCATCATGCGTTGTTAGAAATGTTTATGAATTTATTAACAACCGAAGAAAAAATCAGAGTCATTAAGCCGGTTCCATATCTTGGAGCACTTCAATGACTAACTTTTCAGAAAAACCAAAAAAGTCAAAAAAATTCGTTACTTTAGGCGCGTTAAAATCACCTAGCATATACATTGACCCCAACGACTTCTATTTGATGCGTCGTAGAGCATGCCTTACCACTTTAGAGGCTTCTAAGCTACTAGATGTCACGCATAAGACATTACAGAACTGGGAAAAAGGGCGTGTACGCATCCCCTACACTGCTTTTAGGACTTTAAAGATTGAAGTAGGGTATGTATTCAATGACGAGCACTTTAAAGATTGGTTTGTGCGCGATGACACGTTGTGGTCTCCTGAAGGCAGAGGCTTTAAGCCTTACGAGCTTCGTTACATTGGAAACTACTTTTGGATGGCGAACCGTTGGCTCGCAGAACGTAGGGCGGCTAAAACCCAAACACATGAAGTTACAAGCATCGAGCGTGGAGCGGCAAGTAACGGCTCCCCTACGCTTCGCGCAGGTACCCTGCCGTTAGGCGGCGCCGCCCCGCTCCATGAAAAACCGAAAAAGCTCGATATGTCGCTGAGTCTTCAAGAAAAGCCTCCTGAGTTTGAGAAGTTCCTACGAGAACTCGGTATTACAGATGACGTTGGAAATAATTTCCGATAATGATACATTGGGAGAAATTAAAGGTAATTTTGGATACCATCCAAGTACCTAAATCGGCTGGAGCTCGCACCAGTGCTTGCGCTCAGCCGATTTAGAAATGCCCTGTGGATAACTTTTGGTACTTTTTTCCCTATTTTCCACTAGTTATTAAAACGGTAATATTGGCTGAAAGCCAATATTGGCGAGGGTTTTAGAGGTTTTTGTATATTTTTTTAATGCGTACTTATAGCTCAAAACTGAGCGATACTTTACGTGTAACTGGCACGTAAAGTAAAAAAAAGCTTTTGGAGGATATGTGCAATTAAGTTTTGAAAGCTCATATTTAAAAGTACAAAGAGCTCGAAAGCATTTATTAGAAATTCAGAATGAATTACAGGATTTTAGTAGATCGGATTTTTGCGAGTTAGAAATACGCCCTTTGAATGATGGAACGTCGAACATATCTCTAACTGTTACGAAAGCACTACCACAGTCGATTGCTTTAACTATCGGTGACACTTTACATAATTTACGCTCAAGTCTGGACCATCTATTCAGTGAAATACTTATTCATTATGGAGTCCCAACCAATCGTTATCAATTTCCAATAATTAATAAATCAGATGAGTTGGAAAAATGCGAGTCGTTCTTGATTTTAAAAAAGCACTCTGCAAAAGCGATAACATTACTTTCAGATGCTATTCAACCTTATGAAACTGGCAACTATAAATTATGGGCATTAAGCAAGCTCAATAATATTGATAAACATAGATTGCTATTAGTATTTGGTCAAGGAACGGCTACTGGATTAGAAGGCACTTATATTGATGGGAGTCCATTTGGAGTAATGTTTGCAAATATCAGAGATATGATTAGCCAGCCAAACATAGCGACTGTTAGCAAGCACGTAGCTAATATTACAAAATTTAACTTGCCATCTATTCAGGCATTTTTTGGTAAAAATGGTTATTTTGATGACCATCCAGTCGATTTTGTACTTAATGAATTATTAGTCGAAGTTGAGTTAACTATAACTAAATTCAAAGCAATAAATTATTAAATGAAAATAATACTGATCATTTGCTTGGTTTTATTCGGCTACCAATATTTTAGCGAAAAGCAAAAGAGGGAACAGCTATCTGACCAAGAGGTTGACTCCCCTACTATTTCACAATCAATAAATACTTTTAAAACCACCACAACGAAATCTAATTTTAGTTGCGATGGTAGGATTCACTGCTCTCAAATGCACTCTTGTGAAGAAGCTACTTTCTTTATCAATAATTGCCCTGGCACCAAAATGGATGGTGATAACGATGGTATACCCTGCGAGCAACAGTTTTGTTAATAGTACTTAATAAGAAAGAAAATAGAATGAATAAGTTATTGATACTGCTAATTTTAATCAGCACTAGCGCAGTTGCTAGACTTGGGGAGGTTTCAATATTAAAGCAATCAGACTATCCAAACTCAGAGCCCCCAGTTCAGCTTAACCCTGCTGAATACATAATCTTTTCAAATAAGGGTACCGAGGGCAAGCCCTACTTCATGCAATGCACAAACGGTACTGCTGATGATTGTAATTTTAATATGCAAGCTTTATGCGTAAAAGGTACAACCGTCCCTGCTGACCCTTTTGGAAAGCCTCACACCGGCAGTATGGCTAAAGGGCCTTCTTTTATGACTTATCCAGGGGTTGGTAGAGTTCGCATTTTCATGTGTGTAGATGAAGAGTAATTATGAAATTTTACTGCTAGGAGGCTTATTACGCATCGGCAAAGCGGCTAAGAATTAAAGACCATTCAACAACATTTCACACACTGATTGTTATCACTTCTATACATTATGCGAAGTAATGGAATGGCAATAATGTGCCCTACGAAGGAATTATCAATCATTTGAATATTGGCGATTTTGAATGCTTTTAAAATGAGTTCGCTATCAACAATCTAGATTTAAGCTTTTACAACACGCTGTACGTATGCTTGAAACCTTTTGTTGCAGACAAAGCCTCAGCTTTATTAAAAACCCAATAAGATATCAGCCCCTCGACATCAATTAGCAAATCCTGACCGATGACTGAAGCAATGACACCATCAACATCGTTCTCTGGTAATTTGATATGCACGGGATCACCTTTTTTTGGTGCTAGTTGAGGTTCAGAAGGAAATTCCAACGCTAGCTCTACAATTGAGCCATTTACTGACTTTTTATTCATCATGTGTGCAAATTTAAGCATATAGACTATCCCTTCTGAATATTATTAATTGGTATGCTTAGTTTAAGTTTTCCATTCGCAGATTACTGTCAGCAGATTCACAAAGTTTTGTAAGATTAAGACTACTCAGCTTCTGAGTGTTTTCTGAAATCCCAAGACAACAAGCTCATAAAACTTGCGCCTTATCTTCATTCAGTATCTTTCGAATTTATCAGTTAACAATAGTTTACAGATGGGTTAACTGTATTTTACATATAATTAATTTAGCCTACTTTTGTAAGTAACTAGGCGCTAGCAGCACCTTGTAATACCACACAACTTTGCCAGCAGGCTTACTCTAAATAGCCTAGAAACCAGGCATTTAGAACTTTTCTAAATGAATTGAGGCTGAGTAGTGAAAGAACATATCTTGAAATTCTTTAATCGAAATATCGATGCCAACGCGCAATCTTTGCAGTTTGAATTTGATTGTATTGCGACAATTTTAAATAGCCTGGATGCCTTGGTATACGTGTCTGACTTTAAGACGTATGAGCTAATTTTCGTCAATAATTACGGTCAGAAAAGCTGGGGGGTGCCTTTAGGCCGCAAGTGTTATCAGTATCTCCAATTTGGCCAAGAGCAACCTTGCAGCTTTTGCAACAACTCCAAGCTACTTAACGAAGAAGGCAAGCCAACAGGCGTGCATATTTGGGAGTTTCAAAACACAGTGACGCAACGCTGGTATCAGTGCCGAGATCAAGCCGTTAAATGGGTGGATGGCCGCTATGTAAGATTGGAAATCGCTGTGGATATCACTGAAAATAAGTTAGCTCAACAAAAGCTAGAAACGATGTACAAAGAAGCAGAAGCGTTGGCAAGGGTCGACCCTCTCACCAAAGTATACAATCGCCGTGCATTTTACGAGTATATGTCTAAACGGCTTGCGCATCTCAAACACCATAATCACACACTCAGCCTTGTGATGGTAGACGTGGATGAGTTTAAAAAGGTAAATGATCTGTATGGGCATTCCAAGGGTGATGAAGCGCTGATTGAGATTGCAAATACGATACAGTCAGAAATTAGAGAGACGGATCAGCTTTTCAGAATTGGCGGTGAGGAGTTTGTGATTGTGCTTCCGGATTGTGATGAACTGAATGCGTTTAACCTAGTGGAACGAGTGCGTCTGAATATTGGGCAGATAGCACTTATGCACAATGACCACCCCATTCAATTAAGCTGCAGCTTCGGGATTACTGACTACTGGAGCACCTCAACCGATGATTCATTTGATCGTTGGGGCATTTCTATTACAGAGTCGTTAATGGCAGAAGCAGACAAAGCGCTTTATTCGGCAAAGCTGAATGGGCGCAATCAGGCTAAGCTTTTTAGCCAACTATCTATAACAGAATGAGTTCAATAAGAGTGTTAGAGTGAAAAAATTAGGGGCGTTTTCATCAACGCCCCCTTCTCTTCAACGCTTGAAATCAGATAACCGCTTATGTGCGTTGTTTGTACACATATTTATGTAGCAAATAATCAACACTGAATTTTCCTGCGCCACTGAAAATCAATGGCACCAATGCAATCAGATAAATCAGCGGTAATTTGTAGTTGCCCAAGCCATCCCCTGCTTTGTCTGAAAATCGATACCCCATCAGCAGCTCACCTAATGAATGCCACTCACTCGGCCAATGCACACTAGCAATCGCCACGATGGTTAATATGAATAATGAAACAGCAAAGAAACGTGTTGCTAGACCAAATGCAATCGCAGCGGCGCCAATAATTTCAAAAAAAGTGGCAACAGCCCAACTGATATCTGGTGGTAATAAGTTAAACGGAAACGGGAATGCAATATCAGCAAACCAATTCGTACCATGCAGTTTTTCAAAGCCCGCTTCTGAAAATTCCCAAGCGATAAACAGCCTCAAAATGGTTTGGGGTAACCATGTGCCGATGCCATTAAGCACTTGGGTGACTGCTTGATAGAACGCAGATAGTTTTGTGATGGCTTGCATGTCGACTCCTAATCAATAATGTATTGATTGGTCGCAACACTGCGCCAAACCTTACAACTTATTTTTTGAAGCGATGGCTTTGTAATAAACGCGGATACCCAGCAATATGCACAGAACGGCTGCATAGTAAAAGGGCTCTGTGACATCTTTTTTAACCAACCACCAAAAATGCAATATAACCAATATGCTAATAAGATAAGCCGCTTGATGCAGTGTCTTCCACTTACTTTTCAAGCGTTTAATCATGGCGCTGTTAGAAGTCAGCGCCAGTGGTATGGTCAGCATATACGCCGTAAATCCAACAATTACGTAGGGGTGTTTAATAATGTCTTTGGCGATATCCGCCCAAACAAAGCCGTAATCCAGCCAAACATAGGTGGTGATATGGAAGCAGGCATAAGCAAACATCCATAAGCCCAATAAGCGACGCAATTGAATTTGCCAGACCTGTTTAGTGAGCAGTCGAATTGGCGTCATGCTTAAACTCAGCAGTAAAAATACCAATGCCCAAGTACCTGTGGAACGCTCTATAAATTCAACTGGGTTAGCCGTTAAACCATCGTTCACGCCCAACCAAACTAAGCGAAGGATGGGTATAAAGGCGAATACCCAAATCAAACACTTGGCGTAAAAGACACGTTGCGCATACATGACTAAAAGTACTTTCTAAGGTCCATGCCAGCGTACATCTGCCCTACTTCCGGATACCCATTAAACATTTCTGTTTTAATGCGGCCAGCAAACAGGCCAGCGCCAATGCGCTTCTCAGAGGATTGTGTCCAGCGCGGGTGATCCACAAATGGATTTACATTGGCATAAAATCCATACTCACTGGGGCCAGTTTTTACCCAAGTGGTGACCGGCATTTTTTCTACAAAGCGGATTTTGACAATGGCTTTAGCGCCTTTAAATCCATATTTCCAAGGCGTAACTAAGCGCACCGGTGCGCCATTTTGGTTGGGCAGCACCTCGCCATACAAACCAACGGCCAGTAGCGTCAGCGGATGATTGGCTTCATCCATACGCAACCCTTCCACATAGGGCCAATCCAACACCGGTACACGCACCCCTGGCATCGTTAATGCATCGTTAGCAGAAATGAATTCGATATACTTGGCATTACCAGTGGGTTCTGCCCATTTAATTAGATTGGCCAACGGCAAACCCACCCAAGGAATCACCATAGACCACCCCTCTACACAGCGCATTCTGTAGATGCGCTCTTCCAGTGGTGCAAGTTTCAATAAGTCTTCTATGGAGATTGTTTTGGCTTTTTTAACCGCCCCTTCAATACTGATGCTCCAAGGGCGCGGTTTAAATAACGTGGAGTGGGTGGCTGGGTCTGACTTGTCTGTGCCAAACTCATAGTAATTGTTGTAGGTGGTGACGTCTTCAAACTTGGTGAGCTTCTCACCCTCTCCATAAGCGGTTTTCTTAAATGTGAGGGTCTTTTGTGTGGCGCCAGTTTTGGCTGCTGGCTTTTTGGCGTTAGCATCTGTTTTGATTTCACCTGCAATCACTTTGGTGGCTTGTGTGCTAGCAATTGCACCAGCGATCAGCCCAGCACCAGCGGCTTTAATAAAGTGGCGCCGATCCTCAAACACTTCGCGTGGTGTGATTTCCGATGGTTGTATCTGACTTGGGTTACGTTTGTTGTTGTCTAGAATCATGCTAAATCACCTTAAATGTTAATGTGCTTACACCTTAGTCGTGATTTACAGAGCAGACTTACGGGCTGATAATCATTTTTTTTGTGATGTTTCGATAAGCGCTGTTAAATCAGTCGCTTGGATCTTATCTGCGATAGTCTTTGCTTGCTCAAATAGCTGTTTGGCAGTTGCGCTATCACCTTGCGCTAATTTGGCTTGTGCCAAATAAATGTTGGTTTTAGCTTCGTAATAAGCACCACCATTTTCTTGGCTAAACTGAATGAGTTTGGCGAAGGTTGCTTCTGCGTTAATAAAATCTTTATTTTGTGTATACATCTGGCCCAAGGTAAGATTGGCTTCTGCATATTGGTCTAATGTACCAGCTTTTTTCTGCATGGTAATGCCTTTAATTTGGTACGCAATCGCCTGATCAAACTGCTGCTGTGCTTGGTAGTTTGCGGCAAGACGCTCATAACTATCCGCACGCTCATTATCATTCATTGCAAGCTTTTCACCCTCTTCAAGATATTTTAAAGCCATCTCATGATTGGCTAATAAGCCGTAGGCTTCACCTATAAGATTGTAGCTAACGCGTGTGTAATTACGATTATCGTCTTTTTGTGCAAATGCCAAACTGGCTTCGTATAACTTGATGGCTTCTTGGTACTGGTGCTGGTTTTTGTGCAAATTGCCTAATAATAAATTGGCAACTGTTTTGTCAAAATCATTCGATGCTTTTTTATCCGCCAATGTAAATTCGGCTTTTGCTTCCTCTGTTTTACCCATCGCCAACAAAGCACGCCCTTTACACATCATGCCTTGTGCCGCTAAGTTTTTTTGCTTGATTGCGACGTTTGCTTTTGCAATAGCAGACTCATATTGTTGATTATTTAATGCACTATTACAGGCAATGATTTGCGGATCCACCTCTGCGGAATTGACATTAAAAGTCAATAATAACAATGTCATAACACTTAAATTTAATGTTGTTTGTAGTTTTGTCATTTTTAAAATAAAGCTTTCTGTATGCCTGCTTGTGTTTCGCTTATTATTACCTGCTCATCTGACTTGTTATCTAGGTGAATAGTTGCAGCTTGTTGTTCGGCATCGGCCAGCAACGCAATCAATCCAGCTTCATCCAGCACGGTGATGCCTAGTGTTAACGCGTTTTCTAACTTACTGCCTGCATCTGCTCCCGCCACTACATAATGCGTTTTTTTAGAGACGCTACCACTGACCTTGCCACCCGCCGCTTCTATCAACGCTTTCGCTGCATCGCGAGACATAGTGGGCAAAGTACCTGTCAGCACAAATGTTTGATTCATCAGCGCACCGGAAGATGTTTTTTTGCCTTCGTGTTCAGGCCAAGTCACGCCCATTGCCTGCATAGATGCAATCACCGCGGTGTTATGCGGCTCTGAAAAAAACTGCAAAATAGCTTCTGCCACAATCGGGCCCACATCATTCACTTGCAGCAACTGCTCAAGATTGGCTGTGATTAACGTACTTAATTGACCAAAGTGCTGAGACAAGTCTTTGGCGGTGGCCTCACCCACGTTACGTATGCCTAACGCATAGATAAAGCGCGCTAACGTGGTTTGCTTGCTATGTTGTATCGCATCCACCACGTTTTGCGCAGACTTCTGTGCCATACGCTCAAGGTTTGCCAAAGTGGCGACATCTAAGCGATAAATATCATCCAAACGATGCACTAGATTAGCTTCTACCAGTTGGTCTACCAACTTTTCGCCCAAGCCTTCAATATCCATGGCGCGCCGTGATGCAAAGTGGGTAATTGCTTGTTTACGCTGTGCAGGACAAAACAAGCCGCCGGTACAACGCGCTACAGCTTCGTCTTGCGGCCGCTCAATATGTGAGCCACACTCCGGGCAAACGGTAGGCATGACAAACAAACGTGCATGTGCTGGGCGCTTTTCCGGAATAGAAGCAACGACCTCCGGAATAACATCCCCTGCCCTGCGCACAATCACGGTATCGCCAATATAAATATCTTTGCGCCTTAATTCGTCTTCATTGTGCAACGTGGCATTGGTGACAGTAACACCACCGACAAACACAGGCTTTAAACGTGCGACTGGCGTAATGGCGCCCGTTCTGCCTACTTGTACAGTAATATCATCCACAATCGTTGTGGCTTCTTCTGCTGGAAACTTATGCGCAATGGCCCAGCGCGGTGCGCGTGATACAAACCCTAATGCGGTCTGCTGCTCAAATGCATCGACTTTATATACCACGCCATCGATATCAAAAGGCAATGTCGCTCTTTTGGTACCAATACTCGCGTAGTATTCGCGCAAGCCATCTACGCCTTGTTTCACAGCCCGTAAATCGCTGACCGGAAAATGCATATCAGCCAGATACTGCATGGCTTGGCTATGTGAGGTGAAATTGGGCGTACCAATCGCCTCACCCAAGCCGTACGCAAAAAAATGTAATGGACGTGTTGCAGTAATGCGGGGATCCAGTTGGCGCAAGCTACCTGCTGCTGCATTCCTAGGGTTGGCAAACAGTTTGCCGCCTTGCGCCTCTTGCGCTTGATTTAGGCGTTCAAAATCACGTTTCAGCATCAACACCTCACCGCGTACTTCTAACAACGCTGGTGGCTGCTGAGTAGCTAATTTGGCAGGGATAGCGCGTATAGTACGCAAATTGTGTGTGACATTTTCACCGGTATAGCCATCACCACGGGTAGCGCCCTGCACAAACAACCCATTTTCATAGGTAAGTGTGATGGCTAAGCCATCAAATTTCGGCTCAACAGCGTAGGCAATTTTCGAGGTATCCAACGCTTCTGTAATGCGTTTATCAAAGGCAACAAGCTCATCATCAGCAAATGCATTATTGAGCGATAGCATGGCTTGCCGATGTTGAACACTCTGAAAAGCCGAGGATGCTGTGCCACTGACACGTTGGGAGGGTGAATCGGATGTGACTAGTTCCGGATACGCTGTTTCCAGCACAGTAAGTTGGCGATACAAGCCATCGTATTCGCTATCGGAAACTAGCGGCGCATCTAGAACGTAATAATGGTAATCGTATTGTGCGAGTTGGGTTTTTAAAGCTGAAATCTCAGCACTCGCCTGTTCTTTCGTGAGCGCGGTCGTCATTGCAGTACTTATGAGAATAAACGTAAGGCGTGTGTGCTACCTGGGATGATGCCTTTAGCAATCATGGTGGCATTAATGACTTTCAGTTGCTGGCGAATTTTTTCCAGCTGAATATCACCCAACACTTTGCGGTTATCATCCACAATGCTGGCATCCAAACTTTTGGCAATGTGTTTTGCAATTTGCACCATGTTATCAAAGACATCCGCACTATTTTTTGCTGTGGGAATATCCAGTTGAAATGTAATGCCATGCATCACCGACGATTTAAGCATTTCCGCGCTAAATGCATTGCCTTCATAGTTTTTGATGGCAAACTCTAGCTGATGTGGCTTTACCGTTTGTAGGTGGTGAAAGCGTCCGTCATTGCCTAATTGCAAGCCTTGCGCTTCCACTAAGCCGCGCAATTTAGTGGCGTGGAAACTAGCGCCGTTGTTGGCTAACAAATGAAACCCCACCGTTTTATCGACTTCAATACAGAACTGATCTAGTGACATCGCATTATTTAGCGGATCGCCTGCCCCCTGCCACTCCACATGCGCGCTTAAATCTAAACCGATGGTTTCTACCATGTGTTGAAAGCGATTGAGCGTGGCACGTGTTACCGGCCCGCCTCTATCGGCCAATTGCAGGCTATAGGCTAATTGCGTGAAGTTTTGTTCCGGTTTGGCTTCATCAATCAGAATCCACGCATCATCTGTGGTTAATCCAAACGCAAAAATATGCTCAGAAAATTCTTTAAATTGCGTCTCCAAGCCAACTACTTTGGCTTGTGCGATAGGGATTGCTGCATATAAAAACGCAATCAAATCAATCTGCGCATGCAACTCAGATGGCATGGAGACTTCTTCCATCACATAGGCGGGTGTTTTATCTAGCGTGGTTTCTTCTTTATCAGGCGTGGCTGGCTCATTTTGCGTGTATTGGCTTGTACCGCCAAACGCTTCAATGTCTTCCAATGCAATATCCTCGACAGATAGCTGCGTATCCGCCTCAAGCGTGGCTGTAGTCACTTCATGGGAAGTATCTGACAAGTCAGATAAGGAGTGTTCAAATACCGGCTCTTTACGCTGTGCAATACCATGCTGCGAAAATTCATCGATACTCGGCTCAAGTTTCTGCTTAATGGCAGACTTTGCTTGCGCTTGACGTAAGTTTTCTGTGTTTAACTGAAAATCCTCAATCAGCACGTCGCGCTTGGATGGCTTAAAATCATTAGCGATGCGGCTTTTGTATTTTTTTTCTTGCCACCAATTGAATGCCAACACACCAACCACAATCAGCGCACCCAATACTACTAAAATGATGAGTAAATCTGACATCTACTATTTATACCTAACCATTAAACTACCCATATGATACTCCTAAAAGCCTAGACTACGCAGCTTGCATGCGCATGGCAGCATCAATATCCACGTCTACAACTCTAGAAACACCGGACTCTTGCATTGTCACACCAATCAGTTGCTGCGCCATTTCCATGGTGATTTTATTGTGTGACACAAATAAAAACTGTGTGCGCTCGGACATCTTTTTGACCAAACTACAAAAACGCTCGGTATTACTATCGTCCAGTGGCGCATCTACCTCATCCATCAAGCAGAATGGCGCCGGATTGAGTCTAAACAATGCAAACACCAAGGCCATGGCTGTCAGTGCTTTTTCACCGCCGGAAAGCAATTGAATCGTCGTATTTTTCTTGCCGGGCGGTTGCGCAAACACTTGAATGCCCGTGTCGAGAATTTCTTCGCCCAACAACTCCAACTTGGCTTGACCACCGCCAAACAGCACATTAAATAACTCATTAAAATTGCGGTTTGCCTCATCAAATGTGGCTTGTAGCTTACCGCGCGTTTCTTTATCAATTTTGCGAATCGCATCATCCAGTGTTTCGCTGGCTTGTAGCAAATCCTGCATTTGGCTATCCAAATATACTTTGCGCTCTTTTTCTGTAGCTAACTCATGAATGGCCGCCAAATTGACAGCGCCTAAGGCGTCAATGTCGCGTTGCAATTGCATGGTTTTATTGGCAAGTTCGCTGGCTTTTGTTTGCTCCGCGAGCCCCTCTGCCAAATGCGCTTCTGCTAAGCCATTTTCTTGTAACCCGGTCATGCATTGCTCAAAATATAGGCGCGCTTCTTGCTCTTTAAGCCGGCTTTGTTCCAACGCATCACGCATCGGGTGCAATTGCTGCTCATTTTGCATGCGCAATCTTTCCTGTGCTTGCAATGTTTGTTCTTGCTCTGCTAAATGATTACGCGCATTAGCCAATGCGGCCTCGGCTAGTTGCTTTTGATTCACTGCCGCCAATAAATTGGTTTTAAGCGTTTCCATGGGCGTCAACGCCAATGTCGACTCCGTTTCGGTCTGGCGGTGTAAACTCGCTTGTTTTTCTTCTGAGTTTACTTTCAATTTATCATTTAAATCATTGATTAAATTATTTAATAATTTTAAATTGAATGCGCATTCTTGATGTTTTTTCTCTGCACGTTGAATCTCATCGCGCAACGCAAAATACGTGCTTTCGGCAAGTTGCTTGGCTTCCGACTGCGCTGCCGCCTGTTGCTCAAGTTGTGGGATCTCCGCACGGAGTTGGCCTAAAGCTAGCTGTTTGGCCTCAATCTGACCAACCAATTCCGTTTGCTTAGCTTGCGCTGCTTGCATGTCCTGCAAGACGGCGGATTCGCGCTGCACCGCATTCTCATGCGCTTGTTTTAAGCGCGATACCGCTAATTGCGTGGTATGTAGCTCCGTAGTGAATTGGCGTAAGCGTGTATTCTCTTGTTGATGCTCTAGCTTGAGACTCTGAATTTTTTGCTCTTGAACAATTAACGTTTGCTTTGCGCTCTCAACTGCTTCACGCAAACGAGGTAACGCATGTTGAATCGTTTCCAGTTGCTGTTGCCGCTCCAACACGCCTTGCAATTGGTTTTGTACACCATGATAAGTCACGCTATGTGGCGTATAAATATCGCCAGATGCATTCACTAGCGACTCCCCCGAAGTTAACAACGCTAATGCCTGATTGAGTGATGCAGCTTGATCAAGCACATATACACCTGCCAGCCAATCACTTAATACGCCCATCACCATCGCGTCTTTGCTGGTAACCAATGACAACAACGGCGTTAATCCTGATTGGTGCGCATAAGGTTTTGCTTGCTGGTTAGCTGCAAAACCAAGCACCAAAGCGCCTGGCGGACGCTGTTGCGCGGCTTTATCAGTCATGAGCGCATTTAATTTAGCGCCAAGTACGGATTCCAGCGCGGTGCTCCAAGCTGGATCCACCTGAATTTTTTGCCACAAGCGCGCATGCTGCTGCAAGCCGGCTTGCGCCAACCATTGCGATAGCTTGGATTCCTGATTCAGCGATTGCTGTAACTTTTCTAACGAGCGCGCTTCTGCTTCGGCCTGATGTAACGTACGCTCTGCTTCTAACAATGCCTGACGCTGCTGCTGCAAGGCTGCTTGATGCTCAAGCTCAGATTGCGCCAGTTGCTGAATCAGTTGCTCACGCGCATGGATGTCGTTCTGTAAAGCTTGATGCTGCGTCTCATGCGTCGTCAGTTCAGTTAAATCTGGTTTCACCAGATTGGCCAGCGTATGTTGATACTGCGCAATACGCTGCTTAATCTCTTGCTGGCTTTGCGTCAGATGTTGCACATTGTTTTGTTCAATCTGAATACGCTGTCTAGCCTGTCCAAGTGCATGTTGACTTGTATTTGCATGCTCGTTGCCCTGCTTAAGCGCTTGCTCTTTGGCGGGCAGCCCTTGCGTTAACAGCCGCCATGCCTCATCTGCCTGCTTAGCCAATTGCTCTGCTTGCGTCAGCTCTGACATTTTTTGGCTGAGCTGCCCTTGCAATGCCTGATATTGCTGTGCGTTACGTTCAAGTGTAGATTGTAGCTGCTGCAACTGTAAGCGCATGCGTTCACGCGCTTCTTCGGTCTGCTTGAGTTGATTTTCAAGGTTGGCTACTTCGGCGTTCGATTCGTAATAGGTTGCCTGCGCTTGGTTAATGCCTTCACTGGCAGAATAATGCGCTTGGCGCGTAGTTTCCAGCTGACTCTCGCTGGTACGCAATGCTGCCATTTGTGCTTCTAGTTGATTCACCAAAGTCTCTACTTTGGTTTTTGCTTTATCCCAATCACGCCCAGCATCACGCTTTTTAAGTAGCCACAACTGGCCGTCTGCATGCTTTAGCGCAGTTTGCAGCTGATGGAACTGCTCCGCCACTACCGCCTGCACTTCTAGCTTATTGATTTGCTTTTGCAACTCGCGGCAAATGTCTTCCACACGTGTCAGGTTCTCACGGGTATCACGCAAGCGCAGCTCAGTCTCACGTCTACGCTCTTTGTATTTGCTGATACCAGCCGCTTCTTCCAAAAAGATACGCAGCTCTTCTGGCTTGGCTTCAACAATCCGTGAAATTGTATTTTGGCCGATAATCGCATAGGCACGGCCACCCAGGCCGGTACCAAGAAACAGATCTGCTACATCGCGCCTGCGCACCGCGGTATTGTTGATGTAGTAACTGGAGCCTTTTTCGCGCTCAATCACACGTTTGACTGAGATTTCAGCATATTGATTCCACTCACCGCTGGCGCCACCTAAGCTATTATCGAAAATCAGCTCCACACTTGCGCGAGAAATAGGTTTGCGGTTGGATGAGCCATTAAAAATCACAGCATCCATGGCATCTGCGCGCATTTCCTTGGCAGAAGATTCGCCCAACACCCAGCGCACGGATTCCATCACATTGGATTTCCCGCAACCATTCGGCCCCACCACACCGACACGCTGGCCGTGCAAATGGATGGTCGTTGGATCCACAAAGGATTTGAAACCGGCAAGTTTTAAATGAGTTAAGCGCAAAGCGTGATTGATGAATATGGTTTAATTTTTAAGCGTTATAATAACGTTTTTTTAACGCAAAAACTGCTCTTCATTATGCACAACGAATCTTTAGGCGCTAAACCTACCGCGCAACCTAGCAAACAGCTGGAGACTTTCCCCAACCCAAACTCAGGTAGGGACTTCCATATCCACATGGAGATCCCAGAGTTTACCTGCTTGTGCCCTAAGACCGGTCAACCTGACTTTGCCATTATTTATCTAGACTACATTCCTGATCAGTTGTGTGTTGAATTAAAGAGCCTCAAGTTATATATGTGGTCATTCCGTGATGAAGGCTGTTTTCATGAAGCCGTGACCAATAGCATGTTGGATGACCTCGTTGCCGCGACTCAACCAAAATTCATGCGGGTAACTGCTAAATTCTATGTACGTGGCGGCATTTTCACCAACGTAGTGACAGAGCATCGCAAAGAAGGTTGGCAACCTCAGCCACTAGTAGATCTGTTGCAATTTTCCGCGCAATCCAACATTCGTGGTTAATTAATATTAATCGCAGAAAATCATTGACAACTACTCTGCCCGTCTTTAATATTGCGCCTTCTTTGATTTGAAGCAGTTTCAAAGAACCCAAATTTAGTGGTACCAAATAGGGTAATCGGGGGTATAGCTCAGCTGGGAGAGCGCTTGCATGGCATGCAAGAGGTCAGCGGTTCGATCCCGCTTACCTCCACCATAAATTTGAATAAATCGTGTCAGAATTGAACGATTTATAGTAAAATGCGGTTGTTGTAATTTCTTAGGTCCCCATCGTCTAGAGGCCTAGGACACCTCCCTTTCACGGAGGCGACCGGGGTTCGAATCCCCGTGGGGACGCCAATTTATCTTAGCCTTTGATTTTAAAGTCATTTTTTAAGAGTCGTCGAATCAGTAGTGTCACTGCTAGTGTCACTGTTGAAATTGAATCTAACATCTCGATTAGTTAAGTCACGTCATGGTATTTATTACTTGCGCTTACAGCGTGGAGGGATAGATAAGAGAGTATCGTTAAGGACACGTGATTTATCCGTTGCGACTATTGCTGCACATTCTCTAGGTGCTACAATTTCAGCTATGGATTTAAAAAAAATCAAAGGCTATACCATCAAATCAAATTCAGATGGTATGGAAATCACAACTGACGGGTCACCAGAAGATCATGAACGTGCAAAAGATGCGTTAGTTATGCTTGTTATGGCACAAGCACAATTAAAAAATGGCTCAAGTCACCCTTTTCCAGATACTTCTACAAAAACAGTTATTAAATTAGTAGATTCGATAAAAGACTATATTTTTGAGTTGTCAAAAAGTAGTCAAGCCGAAAAATCAAAAAAAATGGCTATTTCGACTCTTAATGGTCTATTAGAATTACTTGGTCATGATTTTCTTGCAGAACAGTTAAATGACGAAGTTATTGAAAACAAGTGGCTACCTGCTAGATTAAAGGAAGTAGCAAAAACAACTATTAAACGCGATCTAAGCTTCATACGCTCTTACTCGGCCTGGGCTTCAAGTCCAAGCAGAAATCACTCCCCCACCCCTCTAACTTTTAAAATTGAAGCCAAAGGTGAACACTGGTCATATTTAAATAACAATGACCTGAAATTAATCTTTGATAGTCTCATCGAACATGCAAAAAAGCCATGGCATTTCTACATTCCATTGATTGGCTTATATACAGGCGCGCGTATTGGTGAAATAGCGTCTTTAAAGACAGAACATATCTATTTCAAGTCCGGTTTAAACGTAATGCACTTACCTGGCACCAAAACAGATGCAAGTCCGAGAGATATTCCTATTCACCCCGCTTTAGAAAAATTAGGCTTATTGAAATTAGCTGAAATGAGAAAAAGAGCGGGCAAGGAAATGTTATTTGACATCACACCAAGTGCTCAAAATGGTTATGGTGCCGCTCCAAGCAAGTGGTTTACGCAATATAAAAATAAGATTGGCCTAATTGGTGATAACAAAGTATTTCACAGTTTCAGGCACACAATTATTGACCACATGAATCAATTAGATGTGCCATTTGCTCATCAATGCCAGTATACAGGTCATGATAAAGGTGGCGGTGTTCATAATAAGGTATATGGCCGAGAGGCTTTGAGTCTGAAATCTATCCAAACCAATGTGATTGAAAAGTTAAACTGGCAAGAGTATTGTGGATGGGAGTTAGACGAAAAGAAACTCAAGGAGTTGGCTAACAGCTTTTTAAGGTAATTTATTGTCGTATACGATACATTTATGTGGTCTGCTTTGGGGACAAAGCAGACTTTCAACGTGGAGGTGACAAGACTGTGTGGCTTTCCCGCAAATCCGCTCGACTGCCAGTTTGGGCGTCATCTCATCTACTCAATCGGTGGATAGCGATCGTACTTCGTCAATTCGTGCGCATGCTCCATCCAGCTGATGCGCTCTGCAACTTGAATATGAATTCGCACAGGAACAGCATTTGGCTCATCGTAAGTTGCGCTCTGAACGTCGATTAGACCAGGTAGAACAGAAGCATTCGAGTAGAAAAGCCCTGTCCCGCAGTCTGGGCAGAACTGCCGTCTGCCATGTTGCGATGACTCGTAAGTCTTAGGTGCGCCCTTCGTAATCTTGATGGCCTCGTGAGGATACATGGTCCATCCTACCATCGGAGCGCCGGAGTGCCGCCGACAGTCAGAGCAATGGCATAGTGCATGAGTCAGGGGCTCGCCTTCAACTTCGTACCGAATGGCTCTGCAATGACAACCACCAGTAAGTTTCATAATTTTTACCTCCTACATGTGATGACATCTTTACGATGCCGCAGAATTTGACGACCAACGTTTGAATTAAGGGACTGGCTAAAGCCAGCCCCGCTTGAATGATGGGTTAAATGGCATAGTGCCGATAAGTAAACTCATTTTTAGTTATGTTCACATAAGCTTTTTTGATAATTATACTTTCCACCATTATCTAAACAACTATCGATTTTTAGTTGTTTAGGCACTTGAAACCCAACAAATAAACCTAAGACAATTGTTAACAAACTTAGAATAATTGCCCACTTTCCAGTAACAACATAAGAAGTTGGACGACCTTGAATACCAACGTCTATTTTTCGTCTAAGCAGAAATACTAGACCTACAAATGCAAGACCAAAACCCCATATTTGAGGCCACTCAAATAACATTTTCTTTGCCTTCTAACGTTTGAATTAAGGGACGCCGTTTGGCGTCCCGCTTGAATGATGGGTTAGAGCTTTGCAATTTAAATGACCTCACTTTTACTCGATATTTTCTGTTGCAATACTTGCCCCACACCAAGGACAAAACTTCATTTCGATTGATGATGAACCACCGTCATGGATTATAAGACCATAACTTTTTGATTTGCTATCAAACGTAACAAGATTGTCAGGACACTCAAAAATGTTGGTGTGGTCTGGACATTTGTAATTTGCCCAGTAATCCATAGATTCGCAGCAGTGTTTTGACATATAGCCCTAACGTATGAGTTAAGGGGCTGGCTTTAGCCAGTCCCGCATGAATGAGGGGTTAGGTGTACTCATTGCGTTACTTTTCCTGCATTTTTCCAAATAGACTTCGCGTAGTCATAGCATGAACCGCAAAGTATTTTTATACTAAGAAGCTTTTCTACTTCAGGCGTCCAGTCTCCACCTGCTTCTATTCGAGCGCTCTCACACTCATGGCACCAAGCATCAGGATGAGTTTGGTCTGAATCTTCAGGCCAATAGAACCCTACAGGTATTCCAGTATGCAAAGAATTTACGATGTGTTGGCATGCATAGGCTTCATCTTGTTGCCCGTGAATTTGGCATTGAACTTTCGAGTCTTCTGACATGCAATAAACCTAACGTTTGATAAGGGGCGCCGTTAGGCGTCCCGCTCGAATGATGGGTTAGAGACCATTTTCTACCTCTTGCAGCGCTGAACTTTCCCACGTTCTTATATAGCTTTGGTCTGCTGTAAAACAACCAGAAAGAACGGGACTGACACTAAAGTTCTCAGGGCTAAATTTATACTCTATTTCAAGAGAGCCTAATGCACTAAGTTTGAACTCAAAATAGATATTTTCTTCCATGTTCCACCATTTTAGTTCAGTGCTTTTACCGACTGAGGCCTCTAGGTTCTTGAGTGTTTCGATTAGTAACAACCATTCACTTTTTTGAACGGTACATGTAAAAGCTCCCTGAAACTGATGGGTTTTAACTTTGACGTTGGCATCCATCCACTCCTCACTATCGGGAAGTGATAAATCAATTTCACAATCAAAAGCATGCCCAGCTATTTTCATTGTTGCACTCTAACGTTTGAGTTAAGGGGAGCCGTTAGGCGTCCCGCTTGAATGATGGGTTAGGTTTTTTACCATACGCCAGAAACAGGCTCTTGGATTTTTGTTTTCAAGAACTCGAAATATTTTGGACTCTCCAACCTGAAAATATCTTTACCTTCCAGCATGTAAGCACGACTTAAATACTCGGTGGAGTTTGTTAAATCTTGTTTTTCAAATAGACATTGGCCAAGACGCAAATTAATAAAGGGGTTGTCTTTGCCGTTGGGGCAAGTAAGGGCATACTGAAATGCCTCTATTCCAGAGGTGTAGAACCCAGATAAAAAACAGGCATCACCTATAGCCGCTAGCAACCATGTGCTTGCCTCCCAATCATTTTTCGGCTCTGGTACGATTTCCCAAGCTTCGTTGTACTTGGAGATAGCATTTTCAAATTCAGATTTTTCCGCAAGTACATCACCTTCTGCAGAAAGCTGACCAATTCGTTCGTATAAATGCGCTGGTAATTCTATTTGCATTATAAAACCTAACGTTTGAATTAAGGGGCGCCGTTAGGCGTCCCGCTTGAATGATGGGTTAGAGCTCATAGGTCTTGCACCTCAACTTTACCAAATTGGCCAGTAATGGCCTCAACAAAAAAACCCAGGAAATCGAAGTAATTTCCTGCTCGGTCAGATGCTATACCTGATGGAGTTAGCTCGCAATCAAACGTAAATTCAGGTTGCCCTACTAGGCTTGAAAAGACAAAAAAGTCAGAATTTCGGTTTACAACTGCTGCCTTGCTAAGACTTTCTAGAAAGGTGAATACCTCCTCGGGCGAGTTATACGAAAAAAGAAACTCTTGTCTAAGACCCATAGGTTTTTAAGCTCTAACGTTTGAATTAAGGGGCTGGCTTTAGCGTGTCCCGCTTGAATGATGGGTTAGAGCGCACTTCGTACTCGTTTTCTTAATGTTTTCAAAGTTGATTGCCTAGAGCTCTCCCACGTTGCTGAGAGCTCAGGAAGATTTTTAACAAAATTAAGTGCACTTTCACTGCCTACTCCACGCAAACCTAAGATGGCAATTGCACGAGCAGCCTCGGTATGAGCTAGTGGGTAAAGAGTAAGCAGAAAGCTTTCAATGAACTGTGCTTGTTCTTCTGATATAGATGCGGCATCTTTGAATGACAGCATTAGATTTAGTGCGCTCGCAACCATAATTGATATGTCTATATTTTTTGATGGCTCAATCATGAAAGGTTTATATGCCGTTAAAACAAAACTGACAGATTCTTGTGTTTTTATCTGTCTAGCTAAAGCGAGTATGAAAGATGCCTCATCAGTGCTTTTAGCTAATTGCACTAGTGAGGAGAAGCCACCCTCTACATAGACGATTGCAATTTTGCTCCACCTTCCAAACGGCACCACAAGAGACCCATCAGGAAGCCTATTTTCATTAGGCCATTTATATTCTTCAGCCAGGATTGATAAAGTTGCAGCCAACCCTGGTGTTTTTTCAATGGCCGCTTCAAGAATGTGCTCAACTTCAAGCGTATTGGCTTTTGCTCTTCGTTTTAGTGACTGAACATTCATATGCGCTCTAACGTCTTAATTAACGGGTGCGCTTTAGCGCGTCCCTGTTGAATGATGGGTTATGCACTAAATATACCAAATTAGAACAGCTTGATTGTTTTTTACAGCATTTGAATAAAAAGACTGGAGCTGTAGAAAATTTGGTAGAACGTAAGTTTCCATAAGGTCACGCCCTTCTTCAAGCCACTGTCCTGGAAATATGTTTTGTTCATCCATGATTTCAGGGTTGTAGTGCTGTTCGAGGTTTTCTTTTGTAAGAGATGCCAAAGCGTCGTTTAGCACAATCACTTCTTCAGGAGAAAATACAGCAGCAGCTCCTAATCCGAAATCGAATCGCTCGTCACGCTTTTCGGTTCTACCCTCAATTGCAATAAGTGGTGGATCAAGAGGTAATTCCTCAATTTTTTTGGCGGGCTGTGGTTCTTGAATTGTTTCAGGTTTTTTTGCAAAAAAACCTGTGACTTTTGATAATAATGAAGGTTTCGGTGCGTGTTGTTCTTTAAAATACTCTTGCATTATTAAGGCATTATGTTCATCTTCTGCTCGCTTGCATGGGGAAAGTAACCATGCCATTGGCGCGTATGATCGGTCTATATCAATTATTTCAGCTCCTGCGAGATGACCAATAGCGCCAGTGGATAATGCTTCAGGTGTGGCCGCACATTCTTCTATCTGACTAGGTGTAAAACGACCGTAGTAAGCCACGATACTCATTCATTTCTCCTTAGTGCATAACGTTTGAATTAAGGGGCGCCGTTAGGCGTCCCGCTTGAATGAAGGGTTAGGCGTACTGCTTTCTGCCTCTTTTAATTGCATCGAAACCGTCCTCGTTGCGTGGGAATCCAGTTAAAGTTAAAACAATTGCGATGCTGGCATTAACTTTTTTTTGCACACCCTTACTAGTTAATAATCCATCTCAAATTGCTCAACATAAATGCCAAAAACGTTTTGCTGACCTTTGAGTATCATTTTATTGCCAGCCTCTATTCTCGGGTAATCAAATAATTTTTTCGCAAGTGTCAAATAATATGTTTTCCCATCAGCTTCCGAATGCAAGGTCAATAAGATAGATTTGTGTTTACTACCTTGATATTTCATTTCATCTACGAGTACATGATTGAGATATGGCTGAGTGGGCAAGGTGTGCAAAACCAGCAAGCCCATTATATTGCCGCTAAAAAGCGCACCAAAAAATATGGCCCCAAAGAAACCACAAGTCGTCATAAATTTACCTTTTACATCCTCGGTAAATAATCTTGCCGCCCGTCTGTTTTTAGGTTTTGCACCAAACATAATCAAAAAATAACTTAATGTGAAAATAAAAAAAGAAATTTGTACCTTCTGCCATAGTGTTAAATAGTGTAAGTAAGGAAGCTCATTTACGAAAGGCAGCATGAACACGGGTGTGACATAAAATATTAGAATCGTGAAAAGACCTATTGTCTGCAGTGCGTAACCAAATAGTCTCATTTCAAATGGATGCCTAACGTTTGAATTAAGGGGCGCCGTTAGGCGTCCCGCTTGAATGATGGGTTAGGCTTGCCAAAGTTTTCCAAATACTTATTACATAAATTGTATAGCTCAGTAGAATCTATTTTTAATGTATTCATAGAAACTCCTATCGGACTACCAAATGTTTTAAAATTGGCCTTATACATAAAACGTTTTAGGAAATTTGCATTCTCGATAAAGCTATACGGGTTTCTGAGTAATATAAAAAGTGTTCTTTGCTTGTAAATTTCAAAAACTGTAAAGCCAATAATTTCGCTCCATGGAATAAAACCTGCGGGCGTGCCACTTGAGTTATCTGTAATACCTAAAGAATCTAAGACTAGCCCTGGCTTCCAATCAAAAAGCTTTTTAAAGTGAAAATAAGCACAAAGCAAACCAATAGCAATAGCGCTAACTGCTATCCAGAAATCTGTCATATTAATATTTTCAGTTTGATGCGATACGATTACTGAAGAATTTATTTGGGGTAAAAGCCATAATCCGTAACAAATAATAGCAAGCGAAATTAATACTCCAAGGAATACTCTTTTTCTACTTAGCAATATATTAATATTTTTCATTTTTCGACACAGGTTGCCTAACGTTTGAAGTAAGGGGCTGGCGACATCGGTGGCTCAACCCAAGTTATTAATAAACATTTCATAGAAGCACCTTTTCGCCAGTCCCGCTTGAATGATGGGTTAGGAAAATGTGGCAAATAAAACTGCCATCAAACGCAAAGAGCCCCAAATTGTTAAAACCCACCCACCCCATTTATATGCAGTTCCCCATTTTGCAAGCATATCCTTAGATTTATTAATATCGGGATGTAAATTTACACGTTTGTATGTAACGAGTAGGCAGTAGATACCGCCAAAAAGAAATAACAAAGCCGTGAATGTTTGATATAACAAAAGTATCTCCTGATTGTGTTTTTACCTAACGTTTGAATTAAGGGGCGCCGTTAGGCGTCCCGCTTGAATGAGTTGTTATGCCCTACCCGGGCTAAATAGTGACCGCAATTTACTGCCCCAAGTACGCTCATAAAATGGTTTAACAGAATCAAACATGTAATCACTTATCCCCGGCTCGCCTCTTTTGAGCACTACAAAATCAACCAACTCTCCTTTTGGGGCAGTGTCCGCCGCCACTGAGCCCGCCTCCTTCATGGCCTCGCTGATATCCTTGTCGCCCTCAAAGCCTACGACTAACGATGGCTTTTCGCTAGATGAGGGGTCATGCATCAAGCAAAGGTACGCAGCCTTGACCGCCGAGTGCTTAGCGAGAAGCGCTGTGAGGGCGGATATCATTGCTGATGGGTAATTAGCTGGCTGACCAAGCAATACCTTCGTTTCCTTCTGAACTGTTCTGGTTTTCGGGGCATGGTTCATGCCGGTTTCCAGCAATGCCTGTATCTCATTAGGAAAAAATTCCTTGCTATACGGCGAGGCAGGGTTGAGTACCAGGAATGACCCGAGCGTCATCTCAAAAAAATTCTTGGCAGGAAGGGCGACATATTTCGACTCTTCCTTCAATGCGCGCTGTAGTGATTCGAGACTAGTAAAGAACGGGGTGATTGGGGTTCCATCGTTCTTTTCCCAATTCACTATCGACAACTTGGCACCAGCGGGAATCGTACTCACTCCCTCTCCTTCAGAATCGGTGAATCCAATCACGAAAACATCCGCCTCCATTAATGCCTTGTAGAACTCAGGACGACTCGCTGGGTCGTCAGCGGCATTTTTCAGCATTAGTTCAAGATCGTTTGACGGTTCGCTCACATGAAATTCCTTAGGCATAACGTTTGAATTAAGGGGCGCCGTTAGGCGTCCCGCTTGAATGAGGGGTTAGAGAGTTATTTGGAGCTGAAACGCCCAAGAACTTAACATCTTTAGACTTTCTGTCATATAAGAGAACAGCACGGTCAAGTGTTTTGTTTTTAAGAGCAACTTCTAGAGCTACAGATTTGAATCCTTGCGACCTATCTATTTTTAAACATTGAATAACTGCAAGCACCCAGTCATCTGACAGTTGCAGGAAAGGTCCCATCGAGGCTTGATCTAACTGCAAGTCACCTGCTTCTGACGTTGTTTTTAAGCCCAATAATAATATCGTTCTACCCTCCTGAATTTTGAACGCTAACTTATCATTATTAAACTCGCCACCAAAACGACCATCAATCGCGATGAAACCATATCTTTTTGCAACTGAATCAAAAACCTCTGCTCTTGCTTTGGCTTCTTTGGAAAAATTATTCATTGCAAGTTCTGGCGGTTGAAGTGGCGTTTCTGGACTTTCATTAGCAAAGCAACATGTAATTTTTGTGATTAGTATTATTGCCAGAATTATCTTGTGCATATTTTTATTATTCTCTAACGTCTGAATTAAGGGGCGCCGCTAGGCGTCCCGCTTGAATGATGGGTTAGGGGCGGTTTTTAAATTCATTATTTGTAATTACCGTATGAACAAAGTAACCAGCTTCAATATAGCCCGCTGAGTATTGAACAACTTTACCAGACTCAAGGGTTGCTTCAAGTGTGAAGCTACCCTCACCCCATGGAAAAAACTTTACTAATATATCTTTACCATTTTGAGGCGGTGGAATGTCTAGGTTGCCAGAGATTTGACTACGAAATGTTAACTTCAGGTTTTGAAGGCTTTGACCAGATTGATTCTCAATGGACACTGAAACTGGAGATTTGTACCAAAATGAAAATGCATGAAAAGCGTAACCAGCCGCGAAAATGACTGATGCGATAAGAAGCGCTGCTGCAATTTTTAGAGTTTTTTTCATAGCCCCTAACGTTTGAATTAAGGGGCGCCGTTAGGCGTCCCGCTTGAATGATGGGTTAGCTTTGCCGTTATTCAAAATATGAAACGCCAAGTTGTTGCGCCAAAATCAAAGGGCTAATCCCAGATTTATTAACACAATCTGGATTTGCACCTCGACTAACAAGAAGTTTAACTACTTCCTCTCTTTTTGCCATTACAGCACGCCAAAGTGGAGTGTTACCAAAACTATCTAGTGAGTCGACTTCAGCTCCATTATCTAGCAGTAAGGAGATAATGTTGATACTAGCCTCCCGTGCTGCGAATGCCAAGGCACTCCAATTTTGCATTTTGTCTTTGTGGTTTACATTAATACCGCTTTTCAGAAACATGGAAATGAGTTCATAGTTTTTGTTTTCACTTAGAATTGTATGCATGAGCACGTTACGTCCATCAGAGTCGGTGTCCATTAATGAAGCGCCCTCGCTGAGAATTTGCCGTATACCTGTAATGTCTTCACGATAAATCAATGATAACAAGTGTTCGTTGATGCTCATAAGTTTAAAAGCTAACGTTGGAGGTAAGGGGCGCGGAGCCGGCTTGCCGGCGGAGCGTACCGCTTGACCGAAAGGTTAGGCGTCATTGTAGGTAGCCTTATGCCAGTCATATCTGCGGGGATGCTTTTGCCCAGAAAGAATTGCTTCTATTGCGGAGACATCAAGGCCGTACTGCATCTCCACGTAATCACTACTCGGGAATGCTGTGCATTCTAGAGCTCCACCATGCATTCCCTCTTGCGAATGAATCTGCCATTCATGGATTTTTTTGCATTTCCTGCAAATGACCAAAGTCCAAGGTGGCCAAAAACGATCTATCGGGTTGTGGCGGGAGCCAAGCAACTCAAACTCTTCCATTTTGCAGTCGTGTCGAAACATCAAAGCGCCTAACGTCTGAAGTAAGGAGCTGGCGACATTGGTGGCTCAACCCTCGTTATTAATAATTGTATATTCAAAGCGCGCTTTCGCCAGTCCCGCTTGACTGATGGGTTAGGGGTATTCATTTGCTATTGTTGAATAGGTGAAAATGAGCCAACTGTAATATTAGTTACGCCCATACTACTGAGTACGGCTAACAGTTCATCAAGTGATTGGGTTGGAGCAGAGCCAAAATCGACCATAAAATACCAAAAACTATTGTTAGAGCTGGGGTAAGTGACACTATGAATAGCTCCACTGAGACCATTTTTATCAACTGGATTTTTATCTTCTAGATCCATCCATTTAGTCGTCCAATCAGTCAATAGTTGAATATTTTTAGGGGTGTATGTAGAACGAAACTCGACTCTGTTCCAAACAAATGGATATAAATCAACATTCATTGAGTTCACTGTAAAAGATGAAACTTTGAAATTTTTTACTGGGTGCTCTTGCTCATAGCGTGTTGCTTTTACTTCATTATTCAGATTAGATAACATGTCAACTCTAACTTGAGCATAGGGGTCTGGCCAAGGCATTTGGTTAGGTCTAACTAGAAGCTCCAAAATGCTTTTACCTTCTTTATCAGATGAGAATTTTTTGTACGAATCAAGGTAGCCACTAATATAAAAATCACGTTCGGCTTGGGCAATATCATGTAGCGCATCTTTGGGCAAATTATTATTTTCCAATTTTCTTTCACATCCCATAAGTCCAATTATTATTAGTAGGACAATTAAAATCCTCATACTTACTTTGACCCCTAACGTTTGAATTAAGGGGCTGGCTTTAGCCAGTCCCGCTTGAATGATGGGTTAGAGCTAAACGCCAATTTCATGGTCTGGTAACGCTCCAAGTTGAAAGTAAATCAGGATTTTCAATAACCTCACTTGTGGAATGTAATGAATATGAACCTGGCTTAGCTGGTTGAATTGCATTCAAAACTGGTGGCATGACCCAAAACTCACCACTTTTCTTACCTTTTAAACTAATAGTTAACCCCTCAGTATTAGCTGACTCAATAATTCCATGCATTTGAATTTGCTCTAATTGCGCGCCTTCTTTATTAAAATAAGTGACGCCAATTAGTATGTATTTGCCAATGTAAGAATCAGCTAATTTACTGTCAAATTCTGGTGGAGAATCATCTCCTTGCCATTCATATGTCATATAGCTCTAACGTTTGAATTAAGGGGCGCCGTTAGGCGTCCCGCTTGAATGATGGGTTGGGCATGTTAAAGCTCACCACCTACCCAGCGATAAGAAATAACTATTTCTGCTTTTTCAACAATAAAGATAACCTAATAGTCAAAAGTTTTTAACTATTCAAAAGACTTACATGGGTTGGTGGGCACTACAACCGTTTCGGATGTCTTTGCCGTTCCACCCAACTTTTTATAAGCTGCAAAAAGCTTATTGTTGGATTCTTTAGCACCAACTATTCGATTTCCTGCTGTATACATCACATTTTTATTAACAATGCCCGAAATTTTTGCCCCTTCTTTTTGAGAGTCAATTTCTTTTTGAGAATTTTTTGCAATATTATTGTTGAGTTGAATTAAAAGTGATGCTTCGTAAAGTTGGTACTCAACTTTTTGCTGACAAGCGGTGAGTTTTTTGGCGTTTGCTTCTATACCTAATTTCTCTGCTTTATCTTTCGCTTGCACATCAGCTTGTCTTATTGCTTCTTTATCCGCTTTTTCTTTGGCTATTGATTTTGCTATTGCCAATCTTTTTTCTTCTTTAATCTTTGCAGCAGCTATTTTATTTTTATTTTTTTCTAAAATTGATGGGGCTGCTTGAGCGATTGAGTTAAGAAAATCTTTTAATTCAGCAGTATAGGTTAAATGATTTTTGCAATGTCCTCCTAAAGACCCTTTTATAAATGGATCTTCTAAATGCTTCAATGCGCTTTTTACCGCGCTACCAAGATTTTCTTTATATTCTTCGCTTTTAGGAAAGAAGAACTTTACTGTGGAGTTAAAAGCTGTATTCCCAAAACTTGATTGCCCAACATAAAACTCTTCACAATTCCCGAATTTCGCCTTGTTAAAAGCAATTGTTTTTGGATCTTGATAGAAAAAAACTTCTTTCCCATACTCACCATCCTGAAACACATTTTCCTCATCAAGATGATCAGCCACTTTGCTGATAATTTCTTGGGTGGTATATGGTGCAACACTTATTTGTTCAATTTCAGTCTCTTTTTTATAGCTGGTTATATCATCTAAACCAGCCGAGTAGCCGGTAGATGCAAAGCAGCTGATAATTGTAGCAATATAAATTTTTTTGATTAGGATAGAACGCATTTTTATCTTTCGTTAATTTGTAGTTAGGGTGCAAGTTTATAGAGCGTTATGCCCAACGTAAAGTTAAGGGGCTGCCGCGCTTTTCGGCAGTCCCTCTTGAACGCCGGGTTGGGCAGCATTGCTGAGCGTATGGCACATACCCCACGCAACATGATGGTACTGCTCAATTTGAACTGGTGTAACGAGTGGTAACTGCTCTCGCTCGACGAGCACAATAAAAACGGATGTTGGTTCTATGTCTCCAATTTGATTATCGGCCCAGCGTGACCTGATTAGTAAATGATTCGTTTCCACGCCCCTATATCTATACGGATCCCCGACCTTAATTTGGTATTCAATAGGCTGATCAAGTTCAACAAGATACCAATCATCAACGTTGGCTGTTGCGACACGTTTTAGAACCGTTGCCTCGCGTGGCAGGCAAGGCGCGAAGTTTTCGTTTTGGTCAAAGTATTCAAGTCGAATGCGAGTCATTTTTTTGCTGCCCAACGTTTGAATTAAGGGGCGCCGTTAGGCGTCCCGCTTGAATGATGGGTTAGCTTTCATTTCACAGTTTCAACTACTTTATTGTTGAAAAATTCGTACTCTATGGTTGTTCCTTCTGGTACACCCAACTCAATTAGTTTTGACTTTAAAAAAGGAATTCCATCATTTAAGTTGGTTAAATCCACGTCAATACCTACAAATTCAATAGAACCATCTTTGTTTAACATAGAGCCGCCACCCATAACCTCTCCTAGGTGTTTTGCTTGAAGTGCTTCGTTTAACGGGTCTTCAAATTTTTCACCTCTCTCAATAGGCATGATTGCCTTTTTGATTTTGACATATATAGCGGTAGGTTTTTCTTCTGCAAATAGGTTAAAACTAAATGAGAGAAGCAATATTGTAAGCAAAAGTTTATATGTGTTTTTCATGATAGCTAACGTTCGAATTAAGGGGCTGGCTTTAGCCAGTCCCGCTTGAATGATTGGTTGGGCATATTACTCATGAGCGCACCTAAGTTCTGATGAGAGCCATTTGCCGCCTGAGTCTAAACAAGCATCTGTTGCTACAAACTCTCGTGCACTTGGAAAAATACCAAGAATGATTGATAGGGCAATAAAAACCAAAGCGACCCTACTTACCGAGGGTAATTTGCTGATAAGAACAAACGCACCAATGCCTGAGCTAAGAAAGGCAAAAGCCCACGATAAATAGTTACCAGCACTGAAAAGCCAGCCTTCGGGATTGTCTGTGGGAGGGCCGCCAGCAACCCAAGCACGATAGAAGGCACTGTTAAGGTATATGAGGCAAAACACAACCCCAGTTAGCAGTAGACCCCACCGTAAGATTATTTTGGAAATTACCATGATGCCCAACGTTTGAAGTAAGGGGCGCCGTTAGGCGTCCCGCTTGAATGATGGGTTAGGTTAGAACTAGCCATAAAGAATTAAAGCACCTAACCAATAAGTAATGATTACAATAAACACAGAGACTTTAGCCATTTTTAGCACATGCGGGGTACCTAAAAGTAAGAGCTTAGTGCGAAGTGGATTTTTTTCCGGGAGTGCTTTAACTATCAAATAGCCAGCGAAACATACTATTGCAAATAAAACCAATAGTAAAAGTTTGCTGAATAAATAGACTGACAAAATTAAACCCTAACAGTAATTATAGAGACCCATGGGTCTCTATATTAGGAATTGGATAATTGATATGCATGGCTGGAATCCCTTGCTCCCTTTGGTTTTATTGTTTATGCGTCTCTATATTAAATTATTAATATAGAGACAGAGCGTTACCTTTTTTCTGATTGTAAACTAATGGCTTTTTTATCACCACCATAGGATCTAAAATTATGGGGTCAAGCTACTCCTACAAACCGACCTCCTCGTTTACTTGATTTAGTCTCTACCATTTGTCGTCGACGACATTTCAGCTTCAGAACCGAAGAGGCTTATATTCATTGGATTAAACGATTTATCTTCTTTCATCAGAAGCGCCATCCTAATCTCATGGGGGTCTCGGAAGTTGAAGCCTTCCTTAACCATCTAGCAGTCGATCGATATTGTTCCGCTTCTACCCAAACACAGGCATTAAATGCTTTGGTGTTTCTTTACCAAGATGTTCTTGCAAATCCTTTAGGCAATATGAAAGGTTTGCAACGCGTTCAACAGCGTCATCGTGTACCTGTGGTATTAAGTGTTTCAGAGGTAAGAATGATTTTTGATGGCATGAGTGGTACTTGTCAGTTGATTGCGCAATTGATCTATGGCGCAGGGCTTAGAGTCAATGAATGCTTAGGCTTGAGAGTTAAAGATATAGATTTTGAGACTGGTTCATTAAGTGTAAGAGACGGAAAAGGTGGTAAGGATCGCACCACCCTGCTACCTAAACAATTATTTGGGCCTTTACAGAAGCACTTAGTGAAAGTGGCTCAGATTCATCAGGCTGACTTGAATCGTGGCGCTGGTTTTGCAGCTATGCCTGGTGCACTTTATAAAAAGTACCCGATGGCTTCTCGTTCTTTAGCTTGGCAATACGTATTTCCATCGAGTGTGTTGCGCGACTGGAGTGAGAGTCATAAGAAAGTACGATGGCATATGTCAGATAGCACGATTCAGAGAGCTTTTAAGCTGGCGTTAAGACAGGCCAAGATTGAGAAGCATGCTTCTATTCACACATTACGACACTCGTTCGCAACTCATCTTCTAAGTTCAGGTACAGACATCAGAACGATTCAACTATTACTGGGACATCGAAGTCTACAAACAACCATGATTTATACACATGTCATTGAGGCAACTAAATCAGTGATTAGCCCTTTTGATAACCTCTAACTCCAGATTATACCTAGCGGATGTTTTGGCTTAATGTCCGCTAAGGGGATTTATGTGATAGGGACAAATCGGACGTAGAACATTTGAGTCAAGGGGAGCCGTTAGTCGTCCCGCTTGATGGAGGGGTTAGGCATATCAGCTCCAAATGGCGACTAGCTCGGCAATCTTGGTTGAGATCACCGTCATTGTGTCTTCCGATGTATCCAAGCCGCTTCGCGAAGCAAGCATGGGGCTGACATCACGAAGTGCCGTGTACGTCGTGCCGTGCACGATAGGCACCAGCCGGTTACCTTGCAAGAGCGTCGAAAGCTCTTTATCTGCAACACCTTCCTTCGGCAGGCTTGCGAGCAATGCGGGGGTAACCAGAACGAGTCCTATTTTCGAGGCGGCCAAGCCCTTGTCGATCGCGCGCATCATGGGCACGCCAAGGCCAAGGTCTTTTTCGCTGAACCAAACCTTGACACCAGCCGCTTCGAGCAAATCGTGCAATTCCTTGGCGGCACCTTGCCGGTCGTCCCAGGCGTGACAGAGGAAACAGTCTCGAAGATCTGGCTTAGTTGCCGTTTGGATCTCAACAGCTTCACGTACCGGTGTGAGCGACGCCACTTGAGCTGGCGTATACGAGACGGACGAGCCGGCGCGCGACCAGCGCGGCCTTGAACTGCCGCTCCCGATTGATCTTCCACTACCGCTGTAGCTGCTGCCACCGCCTGATGAGTAAGACGAACTGTAGCCACCGCCGTAACTTCTGCCATAGCCGCCATAGCGGGAACTGCATGCAGGGCAGTTCGCTCGGGCGGCTGCGGAACTGTGACCTCGAACTGGTGCTGTGCATCGTGCCATTACTTTCTCCTTTGGTTGTGACCATCCTGATGTATGTACATCGACCGTCGCGTGGTGACTCTCTGATGCCTAACGTTTGAATTAAGGGACGCTGTTAGGCGTCCCGCTTGAATGATGGGTTAGAGGATATATGGCGTTCTGTTTTATCATTCAAAACTTTCATTTCAATTTACTGAGATTTTATATATTTTGTATATTTCTCATCGCAACCATTCGCTCTCCACTCTAGTGGTGGACATATTTCGCCACATTTCTTTTGCTGGTTTGGAATTGGAGAAATATATAAGCCCATTCCACAAATACTAATGAGTTTCCTTGATGACGTATTATAGAAGTACAACTCTCCATCCATAACTGAGTGATAGTCAATCACTCCTATACCAGCGCACGAGAACTCATTCTGGGATGGGTTTTTAGATTCTCTTTCGGCGCTTTTAGACATCATTTGGTTAAATTCTTCGACTTTAGTATTGAATTGCTCGCGAATAAAGGGGTTTGCAGCTGAACAGGTGGCGGGTAAATTAACATCAGCTAAGACCCAAGTAGTAAGTATCAGCAAACCTGTAGTTGTTATTCTGAGTAAAATTATAATCATATAACCCTAACGCCTAAGTTCTCCGGAAAAAAATGCCGTAGCAAAGCGAAGGTGGGTTTTTATGTTGCAACGCCTTGTTAGAACTTAATAAGTGCCGAACACGCCTAAGCATAGCTTTTTGGGAAGTGAACAGCGATAACCAGTATTCTCTATTGAATATGAGCCACGCACACCATGAGCGTAGAAATTTTTGACGTTTCCTGAGTGCGATGGATCATTGGAGTAAATAAGAATTTGCTCAATATCTGCAAGTCTTTTTTCCGTAAGCTTTCCATTATTCATGATGATAATTCCATGACTGACAAAGAATTTGTGATTAGGATATATGCCAGTAAATGCTGCGTATCGAGATTTATGGTCTTTTTGTTTTATGCGCGTGCTAACTTGCTGCTTCCACGTTTTGCCAATATAGAGACCTTTCGCTGTTGATTTTGAATATTTAGCCGAAATTAAATATAGATCGGCGTATTCGTCGTATTGACTGCCCTCGATGATTAGGCTTTCATATTCTTTGGGCTTAGTCCACTGAACTGTGACATCCCATGCTTCATCTGGGTAAAGGGGCTTCACAAACTCTCCTAAGTACTAACGTTTGAATTAAGGGGCACGCTTTAGCGTGTCCCGCTTGAATGTTGGGTTAGGGTTGTAGATTGCTAATAACATAGAACCCCCAAAGTGCAGCTAAAGGCCAAGCGATAAACCCAACAATGCTTAAAATTAAAGGGTTGATTTTTGCATCCAATGTGCCAAATAAAATACCGCCAACAAGACTGCCGAGAAAAAATAAAGCAAAAGGCCAATACCATGCAACTTGAATAAAATAGTAAATGAGTAACCCTAAACCAACTAACGTACCAAGTAAAACCGACGCATGGAGAGCTAACAAATAACTTTGAGATTCGCCTTTGAAAGTGTTGGCATGGCGCTGATGAGTGTTTATAAAGCCGAAGAATAAAACCCAAGCAATTACTAATGTGAGTGGCATAGAAATTGGCATAAGACCCTAACAGTTAATATGCGGACGCAGACGTCCGCATATTAATAATTTGAAAATTGATTTTGGCATGTTATTTTTCTTTTTAAATCTTAAGGTTAGCTATTGCTCTGTCCGTATAATAATTAATACTAAATGCGGATGCAACTAAGTTTATTTAATGCTCTAATGAATGCCCGCTTTGGGGATTATGAGAAGGGAAAATCTGACATAAAGTAATTCAAGACAACGGAAAATTAGTGTCCACATAACTTGTAGCGATTCAGTCTACCTTAAGAAGAAAGGTTACAGATGTGCTACCCAGTAGAGCCAAGAATTGGTCTTAAGATACAAATGGATAATGAGTACCGAGACCTAGATAAAGATAATAGAGGAACAGGTATACAGTTAGCTTCAAGTATAGATAGACGTACAGGGATGCGTTTCGTTCTTAATGATGAAGGTCACGCAATGCGAGGCTTCAAAGGTACTGGCACTCAGATTGTTGATGACGATGCTGGACACAACCTTCCCGGGCTTAGAGGCACAGGCGTACAAAGTATTTCCACTAATGAAGGACGCGATTTGAAGGGCACACGCGGCACAGGCGTACAAATTGCATCTGGCAAAAATAAGCGCTAAATAGTAGATATAAATTACAGTCATCCTAAAGGGTCTTCATGATTCTTTAGGGTATCTGTGTTTATGTATCTATTTTTTCTTTGGTAAAGATAATTCTTATTGAGTAATAATAGCCCTTTCGGACTAAACCTTTTATTAAAAAGACCTGCTAAACTCGAACCGCTAAAAAATATAACAAGGGACTTAATAATGAAAAAAATCAACGCCTACTTATTATCTTTGCTTTTGTTTAGCTCAATTGCTCAGGGTGCAGTTTTAGTTGATACAGGCACTCCACCGGGTGGGTCAGGTTTGAGGGTTTGCAGAGAGAATATTCCAGACCCCTACTGCAATCAGTCAGTTGCACTTAAAGTCAACTTATCTCAAGCAACCAGCATCACTGACATTCGGAGCCATTTCTCTCTTGGAACTACCGCAGGTAATCTTACAGTAGCTCTTTATAGTGATGTCAGCAGCTTACCGGGAGAAGAGCTTTATCATAGTTTGCTCTCAGTAGAGGGCTCTAACTGGTATGGTTCTAGCAATTTAACTTGGGATGTAGATGCAGGTAACTACTGGGTCTCATTTGAAGTTAGAGATGGGCAATATTTTTATGGCGCTCTTTCGACCGGCGTACCTTCACCACTTGAAGTAGCTTACACTCGGAACTTCGGTGAAACATGGCTTAGACTTGTTGGCTCAGATTACTCTGCTGCATTAATCCTTGAGGGTACTCCTATAGCAGCCGTACCAGAACCAGAGTCTTACGCAATGATATTGATAGGTTTGGGTGTGATTGGCTTCGCTACCCGCCGCCGTAAACAAGCACAGTTTTAATCTAAAGCGCGTATCTCTAAGATTCACTTAAGGGGTCTTAGAGATACTCATCCCAATCTTGACCACCTCTCAAAGAAGTAAGATTATTCGGGGATGACTAGACTCTTCCTTACCCTATTCGCTTTCTTACACCTCTCACCAGCATACGCAGAGTTACTCCAAGGGAGAGTCGTAGGGGTAACTGACGGAGATACCATCACCGTTCTTGATGCAACCAACAATCAATACAAAGTTAGATTAGCTGGTATAGATGCGCCTGAGAAGAAGCAACCCTTTGGTCAGGTCGCTAAGAGGTCTCTTTCCGATTTAATCTATAACAAGACCGTGCTGGTGGACTGGACTAAGCATGACCGCTATGAGCGAATAGTAGGTAAGGTATGGGTCAATGAACTTGATGCTAATTTAGAGCAAGTTAAGAGAGGTCTAGCGTGGCACTATACTAAGTACAAAAAGGAACAACCCTTAGAGGATAGGCTCTCCTACTTACACGCTCAGGAAGAAGCTAGAGAGTCTAAGACTGGTCTTTGGATTGAACCTAACCCTACCCCTCCTTGGGACTGGAGAAAGGCTACGAGGTAACCCTATGTGCTCAGGTGTTAGATACACAGAATCATCAGGTAAGGAATGGAAGGTCTACTTCCCCAATCCTAAAGCAGCTCTTCCTGTATTGAAGTCTGACGGAAGTGTTGAATGGGTAAGATGGGGAAGACGCAGAGAGGAACAAGCACCATTCGTGCAAGGTGGATGGGCTAGGTCTGACTCGATTGAGCTTGGTAAGTGGGAACGCTACAACCCTACCCTTGTTCTGTTAGCAGCTCACAGCTTCATGGAGAAGGACGCTGAGAAGGTATCACACTGGATAGACGTACCTCAGGGGAAAGCTATAGAAGCTCTTATAGTCAGTCATAACGATGACCAACGGGTCTATGTGGTCACTGAAGATACTCCGCAAGAGTACGCTTGGGTGCATGATCGGTGGCCTAGGATAGTTTGTGTGACAGCTCAAAGTACAAATAGCATTACAACTGGAGGATAGCCCACATGAATAAACTTAACGAAGAAACAAAAGGGTTAATGCTAGAACTACTAGGATTGACTCTAATCTTTACAGCAGCTTTCTATCAAGGGATTACAAGTGACTGGTTCAATAAGTATCCCCAACAATCTCAGGCGTATAACCAAAGAATTGCTGATTTAGCAACCTTAAATGTACTTAGGGAAATTTCTTTCGTTATGCGCGACCCTGACTCTACTGATAATCTCGAGCGTTTAGTCCGAAACCACGACACTATCAATCGAGCTAATGTTGACATCTCCTTACAAGATGCAAAGCTTCAAGAGATTCTGAATAACGAAGGGCGAAGTGCTAAGGCCATTACAATTCTGTTTGCCTTGCTAGGTGCGTTTCTAGTACTTTTAGGAAAGTTCTACGTGTTTCTATATAAGAATCAACTTCATTGAGCACTCATTTGGTTAGATTACTTCTGGAATCTCATTCCAGTCACCAGTGTAGTTCGGACTTTTTAAACCCCTCTTCATTACCCACGTCTTATGAATGCCCTCCGAGGCTAATTTGATAGTCCCTTTACTATACTTCTGATTAATACTATCTAGGGTCTCCATAAGCTTAGCTGTCTTAGAGTCATCTAAAGTAAATCCAAAAAGGTCTGTTTGTTGTTCTTGCGATGGCACTAGCCTATGTACCTTTATAAAGGGCTTTCATTTCCTCTAAGACCTTAGCGAGGTCTAAAGATGGAAGCCCTAGACTACTCCCCGCCAACCCCAAATTCTCTCCTATCGAAATTCAGGGAGAGATACTCTTCTAAATATGGGGGGTGTAACTGGGTCAGTACGCAAGTTTAAATAGTGTGTCCGTTATTGAGAGGCTGAACTGCTACAATCTTAGAGTCCACTCATAGCGCCTAAAACACACTCTAAATCTTATTTACTATGTATGAATACGTATGCTTAACTATTGGAAATATACGTTTGAATCTTTGAATTGTTACTGAAGGGGAAGAGTAAGTGATTAATAAATTTTCCGAATAAGTATGAGCGGCAGAATCTCTTTCAGTTTTTACATTATCTAATTCGCTTACTAGGACAGGCAATTGGCCTGAAACATCCAACTCAAATTCAAGAGCCTCCATTTTTACAATACCTATAGCTTGTAGCATCATTGGTCTAAAATGTTTTTTATATTCAAATCCATGATTGTTTCCAACGACCCTTTCCCTAAGGACATCTTTAAATCTTTGTGTTTTTAGTTTTGATTGAACTGATCTTAAAACAATCTCATCAAAGCAATGTTCAATCCACCCACAATACTCAAGAACTGCTAGCTTAGAAAAAAATATCGAGTCATTGGGATTTGGTGAAATGAGTGACTGGTTATATTTACGGTCTAAATCAGTCAATGTTTTCAAAATATTTTTCTTGATTATCATGAAAATATTTGAATGCTTTTTCTAATTCTGCCAATTACTTTATCCTTTTCAGCAAGGCCTTCTTTTAAATTATCGACAGAAAATAATTGATCATTTCTTAAAGCTTCATACATCCCCAAAACCTCTTGATCAGTTCTGGCGATTAACGTTTCATAGTTATTATAAATTCCAACCAATAATGCTTCAGTAGTAGCTTTACTTAATTTAGGAAGAGGTCTTCCATCTAATATTTTTTGGTTTAATAACGCAAAAGTATTGATTAACCTTAGTTCTTTTTCTAATAACTCAAATTCTGAAACATTCTTTTTAGACTGCATGTAATCATTCAGAAATTTTGCCAGCCTTCCGGTATAAATCTCATAAGTCTCAGCAAAACAAAATGTCCGAAGGATTAACTCTTCAAAAGAATATCGATATTTTTTATCAGGCTCAATAACAAATAAATTTTTAGTTATATCAAGATTTACAATCTTTTTTAACAAATCATTAAATCCACCAGAAAAAATACAATTCCTTATTTCTTGATTGCTAAGTTTATTACCTCCAGTATTAAGCCGGTGAAAAATAGTAAACAAATAATTTAAATGACTTTTCTTTGAGTAGTCGCAACGTAACACAGTTATTGGAATTGTAAGATTCTCTATTCGGCCGTAAATATCCGGGTATTTATCTTTTATATATAATGCTGTTCTACCAGATATTCTGGGGTCAATATCTTCAAGCTCAGACAATCTCCATTTATCATCTGTCAAAAATTTTATTACTGTCGATATTCTTTGAAGCCCGTCTATAACCAATCTTTTTTCAGTTTTATAATCCAAACTAATACACATACTAGGTATTGGTAATTGTTTAACTAAAGAGTCAATAAATCTCGTTTGCGCTGTATTTGGCCAGACAATATCTCTTTGAAACTCTGGTTTGATTATTAGCTGGTTAGTCTTATCCATTCTGGTTAAGTCTGCACACGATCTCAACTCGTTAAAGGCTACAATATCTGAGGGAGGTGTTTCTGAATTGTCATCTTCTTGCTGGAGTTTCGTCTCCGCATCAATTAATTCATCTGTTGCATCTAGAGCCATTTTTGATTCCTCAACTACATCGATAATAAGTAGATTTCTTGTGCATATTACCCTCTAAGGATAACTTATAATAAATAGTATAGATTAAAATTTTATACATGATTATCTGTTACACTAAAGTGCTACACATAAGCTCACTTGGATGTTTATATCTCATTGATTTTTATTAAATTAACTGTTGAATCAACGAATCCCCGTGGGGACGCCAATTTATCTTAGCCTTTGATTTTAAAGTCATTTTTTAAGAGTCGTCGAATCAGTAGTGTCACTGCTAGTGTCACTGTTGAAATTGAATCTAACATCTCGATTAGTTAAGTCACGTCATGGTATTTATTACTTGCGCTTACAGCGTGGAGGGATAGATAAGAGAGTATCGTTAAGGACACGTGATTTATCCGTTGCGACTATTGCTGCACATTCTCTAGGTGCTACAATTTCAGCTATGGATTTAAAAAAAATCAAAGGCTATACCATCAAATCAAATTCAGATGGTATGGAAATCACAACTGACGGGTCACCAGAAGATCATGAACGTGCAAAAGATGCGTTAGTTATGCTTGTTATGGCACAAGCACAATTAAAAAATGGCTCAAGTCACCCTTTTCCAGATACTTCTACAAAAACAGTTATTAAATTAGTAGATTCGATAAAAGACTATATTTTTGAGTTGTCAAAAAGTAGTCAAGCCGAAAAATCAAAAAAAATGGCTATTTCGACTCTTAATGGTCTATTAGAATTACTTGGTCATGATTTTCTTGCAGAACAGTTAAATGACGAAGTTATTGAAAACAAGTGGCTACCTGCTAGATTAAAGGAAGTAGCAAAAACAACTATTAAACGCGATCTAAGCTTCATACGCTCTTACTCGGCCTGGGCTTCAAGTCCAAGCAGAAATCACTCCCCCACCCCTCTAACTTTTAAAATTGAAGCCAAAGGTGAACACTGGTCATATTTAAATAACAATGACCTGAAATTAATCTTTGATAGTCTCATCGAACATGCAAAAAAGCCATGGCATTTCTACATTCCATTGATTGGCTTATATACAGGCGCGCGTATTGGTGAAATAGCGTCTTTAAAGACAGAACATATCTATTTCAAGTCCGGTTTAAACGTAATGCACTTACCTGGCACCAAAACAGATGCAAGTCCGAGAGATATTCCTATTCACCCCGCTTTAGAAAAATTAGGCTTATTGAAATTAGCTGAAATGAGAAAAAGAGCGGGCAAGGAAATGTTATTTGACATCACACCAAGTGCTCAAAATGGTTATGGTGCCGCTCCAAGCAAGTGGTTTACACAGTACAAAAATAAGATCGGCCTAATCGGTGATAACAAGGTATTCCACAGTTTCAGGCACACAATCATTGATCACATGAATCAATTAGATATCCCCTTTGCTCATCAATGCCAGTATACAGGTCATGATAAAGGTGGAGGTGTTCATAATAAGGTATATGGCAGAGAGGCTTTGAGTCTGAAATCTATCCAAACCAATCTGATTGAAAAGTTAAATTGGCAAGAGTATTGCGGATTGGAGTTAGACGAAAAGAAACTCAAAGAGTTGGCTAACAGCTTTTTAAGGTAATTTATTGTCGTATACGACACATTCATGAGGTCAGCTATGGGGACAAAGCAGACGTCCAGTAAGAGTTAGCACTGTTTAGACTTACTCCAACTTAAACCCCACAGGAATCGTCACCGTAAAGGTTTTACGCTCTAAATTGGCATTTAACGCCACCTGCTCAATCGCTTTCTTAATCGTTCTCATCGCTTCTTCATTCAGTACTTGATGTTGACTTGCCTCTGCTAGCTCGACTGAAATAAGTTTACCTTGCCTAAAACTGGCAATCACTTGCACCTCCCCTTCCAAATGACGACGTATCGCGATAGTCGGGTATTGTTTGAGTTTGTTTACCATAGCTGCTAAGGCTTTACCGTAACCATCCCATACTTCGTCTGAGGTCGCTACTTCACTAGACCTTGCCGTGGCATCTTGTGTAGTGCTTGTCCTGGTTTTCTCTGTATTGGTAGGCGCTGTTTTAGTCTGTATTGGTGTGGGGTTGGCTGTAGCAGGGGTAGTGTTCGGTGATGTCTGTACTGGGGGTGTTTCTTCCTGTGTGTCTGGTGGTGTCTCTGTCTGTGGTTCTACAGGGACTTGGTAGCTTGGATCAGGCACTGGTGTGGGGGTGGCGATTACTGGATGCTCTGTCTTCGTTTTAAGTGGTTTGGTCACTGGGGTAGGTGGAATAGGTATGGGTGGCTTAGGTTGTTCTTCTGGCTGTGGTTCTGCTTGTGATACAGGTGGTGCTGGTGGTTGTGTTGCTGCAGATGTGGGTTGTTCTGGTAATGGGTTTAACTCGATCTGTATGCTGGTACTGCGTGGTTGCAGGCTCTGTTGGTTAAAGTACGGAAAGACGTATGCGATGGCGATATGCAATAGCATGGAGGCGAATAATGCCCAGACTAGGGATTGGTCTTCATTGTCTTGTGTCGTCACAAGAAATGATTGGTGGTAGGTAGGCATGGAGAGGTGTGGTGAATGAATCAGAACGTTTGGCGAATTAAGAGCTGGTAGCCTCTGGCAGCATCACAAAGCTAAATTTGGTGATGTTGGCACGTTGTATGGCGGCCATGACTTTCGCCACAGTGCCATACGCAGCCTGCTCATCTGCATAGATTTCTATGGCTGGGTCGGTACTGGTTTTGAGCATATTCAGTTCGTCACTGAGTGCGGTGATGGTAATGGGGGTGGTGTTGAGGGTGATGTCCCCCTGCGGTGAGATGCTAAGTTGTAAGGTCTTGGGTTCGGTCTTGGCAATGTGGGCATTGGCTTGCGGTAGCTTGACGGAGACTGCGTTCATGAGCAAGGGTGCGGTCACAATAAACACGGTGAGTAATACCAGCATGACATCGACCAGTGGGGTGACGTTGATTTCGCTCATGACTTGGTCTTCTTGATTGCTGAGTAACATGCTCATGGTAGTTTGGCACCCATGCCTGATTTCACGATGAGGTAGTGAAATGCAATGCCGAAGTTCTCGATTTGGGCATTGGAGCTTTTGAGTTGTCTGAGGAAGTAGTTGTAAGCGAGTACAGCAGGGACAGCAGTGGCAATACCAATGCCAGTGGCAATGAGGGCCTCCCCTATCGGGCCTGCGACGACATCAAGCCCTGCTGAGCCTTTGCTGGAGATGTCTTTGAGGGCATGCATGATGCCCCATACCGTGCCAAACAAGCCAATAAAGGGGGCTGTAGAGCCAATGCTGGCAAGGATGGCAAGGCCTTTCTCGGTATGGGATTGTTCGATATGGGCTTGTTGTTGGAGTACGGCGGTGACCAGTGCTTTTCTGTCGTCATGGTTAAATGCGTTCACACTGAGGCGTAAACGTTTCCATTCATCCAAGCCAGCTTGGCAAATCCTTGCCAAGCTGCCATCGGTGAGTTTGGTATTAGCGCGTACATGCTGCAGATCTTCTGCTTGGCTGAATTCTTCTAGGAATAGATGATTGCGTTTGTTGAGTTGGTAGAAGCTCACCCATTTATGGATGACGACTCCCCATACCACGATAGACATGAGGGCGAGTAGGATGAGTACGCTATCGATGATGCTGGGGAGTTGGAAGAGCATGGGGTTCCTTTGAGTGTTGTTATTAATGTTCTTGTTTTAATGTATTTGTTAGCAATGAGTAAGCAGCATTATTTACAGGTAGGTCACTACAGCTTAGGCTCTAAAAGCTAGGCTTGGCGTTAGGGTCAAACGAATACCGCAAGCTAAACCAGATACCTCTTGGCGCACCCGGTGCCAAAAAGTTAGATGCTAACCAGTCATCAGAATTATGGTTATAACCGCCAGGGCCAATGGCGCCATTAATGCTTGGTGAAAATGGATTGCGCCCTAACCTACCAGCACTGAAATATTCTTTATCGAACAAATTGCTAATTTGCATAGTAGCTATCCATTCGTTATTAAACTTATAGCTAGTTTGCAAGTTAAATACGGTGTAACCCGCCACTTTTCCGGGGTTAGTAAAAGGCTGTCTAGTTGCAGTTACAGGCACAAACCCACCAACACCATCTGGCACACTAATGACGTAAGTTTCTGCTACACCCTGTTTGTGTTTATTATTCTCGTTACCGCGTATAAAACTTTCACTGTGCAACACTGCGCTCAAACCGACTTGCCATTTTGGCGTTACTTCGTAATTCATACTGGCGTTTAAATTATGCAACGGTACGCCAGGCATACGGTCCCCTGGCTTCACGGTAATTGATTTAAAAGCTTCTCTTCCTGTACTAAAAAGAGGTAACTGAACGGCACTGCTATTATTTGGCGATATAATGTCGAAAGTATCTTGAAAGGTAGCATCAGTGAGCGCATAGTTAAGGCCAAATCCCCACTTGCCTAAATTGCCAGATAATCCAGCTTCTATGCCTTGGCGCTTGGTCTTACCGACGGTATCAAAAAAACTATTTGTACCACCAATGCCAACCAAATAAATATCATCTTTGAGGTTGGTACGGTATGCCCCTAAATTCCATTGCAAATTATCTGTTTCTAATAAACCTTTAAAACTACCTCGCAAGCCAATGTCATAGGTGGTTGCTTTAATTTGCGGTAGGAATGGATCTCCAGATAAAGTTGTGGGTAAAGAACAAGAACGGTTCTCTTGTAAACTTTTAGCTACATAGTTTGCGGGATCATTTGGATCTCCTGCTGCCCCACCTCTGTATATAGGCGTTCTATCAAATGCGCAGCCCAACTCAATTACGCTAGGTGTGCGGGTACCTTGTGCAAAATTACCATACACATTTAAATTCTCTTTGGCTTGCCAGCTTGCGCCAAACGAGGGGTTAAGTGAGTAATAGCTAAATTTTTCTGTTTCTGCAGGTTTCAGTACTTTGCTACCGTCACTTTGTCTGTAACCACTGCTAGGACAGTTAGCCGCGCTACCAAAACAAAGGCCAAAATCATCTGGTCTGGATTGATAGTTTGCCAAGTCGAAAAAAGTAAATGCTGTTCGAGTAGCTACTTTATTTTTTACATGTGTGTCGTTATAGCGTATAGCGCCAGTAATATGCAATGTATCAATTGGGCTCCAAGTTTCACTGGCATAAATACTTTTAGTGACAGAAGTACCATCAAAATCATTATTAGAAATTGGGACATCCGCCGCTGTATATTGGTCACGAATGCCTTCGGGTGAAAGATATGCCTTGCGATTATTATCAAACAAACCTAAGCGTTGGCTATTGGTATAACTAGCACTAGCAACGTCAATAGAAGCACCTACCATAAACTTGTGCTTTTCTAGATTCCAGTTAAATTGGAATGAACCGCCATCGACGATTTGCTTAATATTATTATCAGTTAGTAATGCAACTGGCGTACCTTCAACCAATCCAGGGTCAGCAAAACCATTGCCATCAGGCCGGAATCTATCCGCTGAGGTTCCTGTAGGACTTGTAGGCGCAACAAGTAATTGTGGATTGTTGTAGCAAGCACTCTTATTTATAGGTGCAATGGTAGCTACTATGTGTTTTACACCATCAGTTGTATAAAAATAATTAAAATTACCTTCGATATTAGGATCTATATCCAAAGCATAAGATTTGGGAAAGTTCCAAAGTGTTTGATCCAAGGTTTGATAAGAAAAATCGCCATTGGAATAGGTTTCTATTGGTCCAAGATTGATGGGCACAGGATCATTGGGACGAGAAATTCGTGTGTCGGCATCATTTTTGTAATAGTTAAAGTTGTATTCTGCTGCTTGTGCATATGCCGCGGTAAGCTCACCATTTTTTGTGATGACACCTGCGAAATCACTAATTCTTTGATAAAGATCATAAGCAGGGTCGCCGCTATTGGCATTAAAATCATCTAAAAATGCGTTTGACCCAGTGAGCGGGTCAATATCCAGCACGTAATAATCGGGTATGCGGTATTGGTTAGTACTGAGATACTGGCAAGTGAACTCTTCGCCAGGGTCTAAATTACGAAGGACGTAATTTGTATCGCCAAAACCGTCGGTATATGCATCTGCGCCTAGAGATCTACGCTTACTATCTCTTCTATAGGTTTGCCCAGTAATAGTGAAATTGTCATTCACAAAATAGCTACCAGAAAGTTGAAACTGACTGAGCCTGTTTTTAGTGGTATCTTCGGAAGTGAATGAGGCATTGCGATCTTGCTGATACATCTGGCTAGGAAGCAAACCGTTCCCTACTAAATCAGTCCCCACCCACAAGGTACTGAGGTTAATATCTAGCTTGTCTCCTCTATAGCTGGCTTTAGTAAAAAGTTGGTTAACCTTGCTCGGAGAGTTTTCGCGCCAGCCATCTTCTAGAAAGAAATTACCAGCACCGAAAAGGGCAAATGTACCGTTGTTAACACCGCCCTCCACTTGCAACTGTTTACGACCAAACGAGCCGGTCAGCACTTCAGCATCTACTCCTGTGTTGTTAAAACCATCCTTAGTTTTGAGCGTGAAAGCGCCGCCTAGCGTGTTTAAACCAAAGATGGGATTAGAGCCTGGGAACACATCCACGCTAGCTAAGGCGTTCATGGGAATCATGTCCCAATTGACAACATCACCAAAGGGCTCGTTGACTCGAATACCATCAAAGAACACTGAGAGACCTTGAGGTGTACCAATCTGTGGGCCTGCAGTAAAGCCGCGATAAGTTACATCCATCTGAAATGGGTTGCCTTGGTAATCATTTACATTAACCGATTGCAATTTTTTGTTCATTAAATCAGTAAGGCTTAATGAATGTGACTCTTTAATTTCTTTGGCGGTAATGCTTTGAACATTGCCAGGGATTTGATCTTTGGTGAGACCTAAACCAGGTAGTGGACCTACCTCATAAAAACGTTTGGCGCGTACATTGATTTGATCCAATTGGATGTTGGTGCTATCAGTATCTGGGATTTTCTTTAAGACTGCACTATCACCATCAAGCTCAGTCGTTAATCCACTGTTTGAGAGTAGTTCTCGCAACACTTCTTTTCGAGTCATGCGGCCTTTAATGGCTGGCGCTGTTTTTCCGTCTACTAATTTATTATCAAATGAAAGGCTAAGCCCTGAGCTACGCGCAAACTCCTTTAAAGACATTGATAAAGGCTGTTTAGGCAGATCAACAGTAACAGGTAGGTTGAAGTGGTTATCTTGCGTGGCTGGTAGTTTGGTGTTCAACTCTTCACTTTGAACGGATGTTGGTAGCAACAAACCACTCATAAAAGCCGAGCCTGAGACTGAAACGGCTAAAGCCAAAGACTTTAATTGTTGTCGTTTTGAATACTTCATACCAATTTCCTAAAAAACAGTGTTGATACTTGTTTAACTGTTTAATAAGAAATCGACTGATGCCTGAATTGAAAAAATATCTAAAAATTATCTAATTAATTTTTGGATTGCCGAATCAATGTTTGATTAGGTGACTTTTCAATGCCTACTGATGCCATATTAGGCAAGTTGGCAATAAACTTCTCCACGTCCTGTTTATTGATCACAGCGGTTATCTCGGCATCGCTAGTTAATGGCATTTGCACGCTAACTTGTGGCTGACGGTATCTTGATAAAGTCTCTGCAATCTCTTCCAGCCCTGCTTTATCAAACGTGATAATGCCATCGGTAAAGCTAAATGCATCACTAGCCAGTTGGTTTGTGCGTGTTGGTGGGTGGTTTTGATGCACCTCTGCGACTTGCCCATTTGTAATCACCAATGGCGCACTTAGTGAAGCGCCTGTAGTGTCTAGCGCATCCACTTGCACTTTACCGTGGTCCACACTAACGCGAATCAGTTTTTGTAATCGATTGACTGCAAACTTGGTGCCTAGCACGGTAATACGCCCATAGCCGCTATCTACAATAAATGGACGGCTCTCATCACGCGCCACATCAAAAATTACCTCGCCACGTTTTAGTTTTGCGACGCGTCGATCACGGAAATAAGTAATTTCCAGCTCACTATTGGCATTGAGATTAAGTTTGGTGCCATCGTCTAGTACTTCATTTTTGATTTGCCCAATGTCTGCAACTTTGACTACTTCCATGATGGGTTGCGCTTGCCAACTGCGATACGCAAAAAGGCTTGCAAAAGCGATAAGCGTGATAGCCAATAAGGAGCCAATTGATTGTGTGATTTTATTGCTGCGTTTTTTCTTATCTAAAAAGGTTTTCTGCTCCATTGCCGCATCTAGTGACTTGAGATCTTCGGTTGAATCAAATACTTCCCAAGTTTTGGCGACTTCTTCATATGCAATTTGGTGGATAGGACTCATCATCAACCAAGCTTCAAATTGACCACGGTCTGGGTGATCATAATCCACCTGCTGCATGCGCAAAAACCAACTAATGGCGGTTTCACGAAGTGTCTTTTTTTGTTGAGCCTGATGCATTGATATTACGAGACTATGTCTCTTGCTTCCATAAAATCTAACATCGCTCTCATCATGTGGCGCTGCACCATATTTTTAGAGATATTCATGACGGTTGCAATTTCTTCTTGTGGCATTGACTCAATACGGTATAACCAAAACACCTGTTTGCATTTTGCTGGCAGCTTATCCATGATGTTTTGCACAATTTGTAACCGTTGCTTAATATCTAGCAGATGCTCTGCTGATGGGATTGAATCAAGCTGTTGCAAACTCTCAATATCATTATTGGTTTCGGCATGATTTGAATTGGCATCAAAGGCCGACACAAAACGCGAGCGTTGTTTAAACCCATCGACCACTAAATTTTGTGTAATTGTTCGCAGATAGGCATGAGGATTTTCTTGGCGACTAACGTTACTGCTTAATGCAAAACGTACTAAAGCATCATGCAAAATGTCGTATGCCGAGTGTTTACATGTTGTTTGTCTGTAGATACTTGGTAATAAATCGGCATAAGCCCAGCGCAAATCAATGCCGTACCAAAACATCATATTCATTTGCTCAAAACAGGCATTTAGGGTCCCGCAATTATTTAACAACTCAATTGCGTGCAAGTTTTATACCGTTACAACACCCGAAATTAACTATATGAATTCAATACGATTAATTAATCAGCAGGGAATATTTCCTTAATGAGTTTGGTTGATATTAACCATAATGGCGGTTGATATCAGCCAATTATTATAGAGTCAAAGAGGCAATGTAAAGTGATTTTCCATGAAGTTGCTTGATATGGAAATTTTGATTATTGAATGGCTGCTATGGGGATTTATGAGACTAAATAGACATACAATCAATTCAAGACAACGGAAAATTAGTGTCCACATAACTTGTAGCGATTCACCCCTGTTATTTAATGACAAAACTGTTCTATTTTGAATTATTGTTACGGTTCAGGATAAATTTGTGTTTAGTCTTTTTAAGTAAGTTTCTGTTGCCCTACTGCCCGCACTTGTTAAAACAGACTCTTGGATATCACCCCAAATTCTCTGCATTGCAATTAGGTCCTGGAAATCCTGTTCAAGCAAGTCTGGGTGGTCGATGTGCTCATCTAAAGCCGTAAGCTTCTCGGTAAACAAAGATTCTTTTGAAAGTGTGGCCAGAGGTAATGAGCTAGGTTCGCTAGTAACCGGAAACATGGCGTTTGCAAACGTGATTTTGATGGGGTTGCCGTCGAATTCAACCAGCATGTATCTACCGTACATGTCACCCTTAATATTTCCCAAAAGCTTTGGCGCCATGCCTGATAAAAACAGTGATCCTATATCATTGTTATATAAGTTATCAACCAGCGTTGCATACCCTTCTCTGCTTGCACAAACAAATCGCAATTCTGTTGGTTCACGGAATTGGTTTGTGAGCAGATGTATCGCTTCGTCGCCAGATAGGTAACAGTTAATTTTGGTCAGAAACTCTGCATTGAAAGTGTTAATAAAATTTAGCATTGTGTCTCCTGTTCATGGCTCTAAAAGCGCGTATCATGACCTTTGCATCATCAAGCGCATGGTGCTGCCTAAAGCCATTTTTGAACTCTTCGTTTGTGGTATTTTCGTATCGCTCCTGGCCTTCAATAGTTCTTGCAGATATCTGATGACATTTCTTGCGCAGCTGCGCTGGCCAGTTGTCGTAAAGCACCTCAGTTAAAAATGTGAAGTCATAGTGTGCAGCATCATTGAAGATTACAACTTTTTCATCTAAATAATCAATCCAACGCTTCATATATTCGCTACATTGAGCAAATGCCATTTTAGAATGAACGTTAGAGTAGCCGCCATTCTCTGGCAAAGAGAATTCCTGGGCATCTAGGAGAGGTAACACATTCTCGATAACAAATTCAGAGCAATCGGCAAGCGTATAGGTGTCTGTTAACTCGGCATAGAAGCTTTGTTTGCCGTCTTCTGTGACCAATGCAATCGAGATCAGTTTTGGCTGATCGAAGTTGGTAAACTCGCAATCCAAAAACACATTGATGGTCATAATAGTTTCACCTGTCTACTTCCAACGATTAAACCTGTTTTGGCTAGGTTAGCTTTGATTGATTTGGCCGCTACGAATATTTTGGCCACTTGCAGATCAAACTAGATCAATTTATCAATTATCAGAACTATATATTACTAAGCCTATAATTATGCTTGGTGAATATCGCCATTTTACTAAAGCCATAAAACAAAGCTTGCCAGCTAAGAGAATCTTAAATTCATCTTGATAAACTTACATCTTTTTAAGTCAGCTATTTGGATGTATATGTCATAGAGTTTAATAAGCAATTTTTATATTCAATTAACTTTACATCTATTTGATTATCGTTACAATATCCAAATGGAAAACGAATCAGAAAACATTAAAGCGAAAAGAGGCGGATACCGCGAAGGATCGGGCCGCAAAACGGGCACTGGTAAATTCCAAGAGCCTACCAAAGTCATTCGCGTCCCTACTAGCCAAGAGCCTGTCATCGCAGACTTTTTAGAAGCCTATGCACGTAAACAGCAAACTAATGACCACAAGATTGATATAGATGCTGTCGGTGATTTTATATTGCCCTTGCTGCATCAAAAAACTATCCATATTCCCCTATTCAACTCTAAGGTACCAGCTGGATTTCCAAGCCCTGCCGATGACCATGTAGAAACACGGTTAAGTCCTAATGACTATCTTATCGAGCAGGTAGACGCCACGTTCTTTGTGACCATACAAGGTTATTCAATGGTGGATGCTGGACTAATCCCTGGTGACAAAGCTGTGGTAGACCGCTCTAAACTGGCCTACGTTGGTGACATTGTGCTCGCAATCGTCGATGGTGAATTCACCATCAAAACTTTAGGGCGTTCAAAAGACGGTTCTCCCCTGCTTTTGCCGGCTAACAAATCGGGTGAATACAAACCGATTGAAGTTAAAAAGCACATGCATGTAGAGATTTGGGGTGTGGTGACAGGGTCGTTTAGGAAGTATAAATAAACCTCATGGTAGCGAGCATTATTCAGTGACAGATTCGACCAATCAGGATGAGAAGCTCTTATCAATCCGCAACGAAGTATTTCGAAAAGCGGGAAGAAACTTATATCTATTCCAGCAAGTTGAAAAGTTACTCAAACATCTAAATTCTATTAACAATCTTGCTGGCCCTGTAAGTAAGTTAGAAAAGATTGCCAAACTAAAGAGTGAATCGCCACTAGTTTACTAGACGCCTTTGAGCCGTAATAATGGCGACCAAAGAAAGGCGACAAATGAGCGGTAAACGATATCCAGAAGAATTCAAATTAGCAGCAGTCCGTCAAATCACTGAAGGGGGGTATACAGTCTCCGATGTGGCAAAGCGACTTGATGTGACTGTTGACAGCCTCTATGCGTGGGTGAAGAAGTTCGGACCCGACGCAGCAACCCACCAAACCAAACATGCGGAACAAGCTGAACTCAACCGGCTACGTAAAGAGCTGAAACGTGTCACAGAAGAGCGTGATCTATTAAAAAAAGCCGCGGCATACTTCGCAAAGCAGTCCGAGTAAGGTATGCCTTTATCAAAGATCATCAGGACTGTTGGCCGACAAGATGGCTGTGTAGGATGCTAGAGGTGCATCCCAGCGGCTTCTATACCTGGTTAAAACATCCGCACTCAATTCGCCATAAGAACGATCAACGCCAAACAGGCTTGATTAAGCAATGTTGGCTAGAGTCCGGTGGCGTATATGGCTATCGTAAAGTACATAGTGATATGCGTGCACTGGGTGAGCGTATTGGGGTTAACCGCGTCTATCGCTTGATGCATGCACACGGCTTAAAAGCGCAGGTGGGCTACCGTAAGCCTAGGCATTATGGTGGCAAGCCTTATATAACCAGTCCCAACACGTTAAATAGGCAATTCAATCCCACATTGCCAGACCAATCATGGGTAACAGATATTACTTATATCCGTACCCATGAGGGCTGGCTCTATCTTGCTGTGGTCATGGATTTGTTCTCACGACGCATTGTGGGTTGGTCCATGCAATCGCGCATTACTAAAGAGCTGGTGTTGGATGCATTGCTGATGGCGGTATGGCGCAGGAAACCTAAACATAAAGTGCTGATACATTCTGACCAAGGTAGCCAATACACCAGCGAGGATTGGGATATATTCTTGAAGGCACATAACCTTGAGTCCAGCATGAGTAGACGCGGAAATTGCCACGATAATGCTGTGGCTGAAAGCTTCTTTCAATTATTAAAACGGGAAAGGATCAAACGCAAAATATACAATCATCGCGATGATGCAAGGCAGGATATTTTTGATTACATCGAGTTGTTCTACAACTCAAAACGACGTCATAATTCCAATAACTTGCTATCTCCGATAGACTACGAAAACCAATTCAAGAAAACGGCTGAAGAGTGTCTATAAAATTAGTGGCGATTCAGAGAGAGAAATCCAATAGCTCCAATATGGGTCCATTGGTTAAGAACCTCATAGAGAACATCTACACGACTGCAGAAAAAATAAAAGCAGAAGAAACATCAAATGATTCTTTGGGAAACATTAAAGAAGAACATGTCAGGACAAGATTTAATATTGAAACCACGCCAGAGTATATCGAGACCAGAAGAAAAATATTAAAAGACCTAGTGGATGAGCGTAATCATCTAGTTCACCACATATTTAGTGAGGTGAACCACGAATCAATCGATCGTTATATCGAGATTGATGCATTTTTAGACGACCAGCGTGAGCGCATTGTCGCTGAGCATGAGTACCTGAGGGTAATGGTTAATGGATTTGCTGAATCGTCAAAAGCTCAATATGACTTTATCAATTCGCCAGCAGGTATTAAGCAAGTTGATTTGATGTTTATCCAACAAAGTAACTTAGTACAAAAATTGGTAGAGATTGCTTTGAACGCATCAAGACAAGATGGTTGGACATCTTTGGCAAATGCCGGAAACGAAATTAAGCAGGTGCTTCCAGGTGCTTTTGATAAGTTGAAAGAGCAGTTTGGATTCAAAACATTTAAAGACGTTTTACTTGCATCTGAGCTGTTTGATTTACTGGAAGAAGAGACCAACAAAGGTGGGAAACGATGGTTTTATAAACTTAAAGCAGATGAAATCGAAGACCAGTCTACTTAAAAACAAAAAAGCCTAGCTAGGCTAGGCTTTCGGAAGTACGTGAACTCTGTATTACTTGTTCATTACGTACATTGTTACTTCAAAGCCAAAACGCATTTCTGTAGCTGCTGGTGTTGTCCACATAATAATCTCCAAAGTGTTTGTCTGTTTGAACCGACGATATGTCTTGTTCGTATGTATTCATTATGCACCTCGGTTAAAAATTAGCTCTATCACTCATCATGAATGAAGACTGCGTAATTTCATGAGTAGTGCCTACGTCACTGTGTTTTTATTGAATCTACTCTGAGTATTAAATGCACCATCTAAAGCCGCCACGCAATATTGCACTGATTGATGTGAATAACTTTTACGTCTCATGTGAGCGCGTATTCAATCCTAAGCTGATTAATAAGCCTGTCGTAGTGCTATCTAACAATGATGGCTGTGCCGTGGCGAGAAGCAATGAGGTGAAAGCGCTGGGCGTGGGCATGGGTGCACCTTGGTTTAAGTTTAAAGACTTAGCCAAACAGCACGGCATCATTGCTTACTCATCTAACTATGCTTTGTATGCTGACTTGAGCAATCGAGTGATGTCGATCCTCAGGCAGTTCAGTCCAGACCAGGAAATCTATTCGATAGATGAGTCCTTCTTAGATTTAACCAGCTTTCAATCACGTGACTTAATCAGCTATGGCCAACAGATGCGCAAACGTATCTTGCGGTGGACTGGGTTACCAGTATGCGTAGGTATAGGATCCACAAAGACACTAGCCAAGCTTGCTAATCACTGTGCAAAGAAGCGTGCACACTTTAATAGCGTGTGTAATTTCAATACGATGAATGATGTTGCATTAAATCTGATTCTGAGTGAGATAGCTGTGGGTGAAGTGTGGGGTGTCGGTAGAAAGCTAGCCCCAAAGCTCTATGCATTAGGTATTCATACCGTATTGGATTTAAAGCAAGCCGACCCAGAGCAGTTAAGGCAACAGTTTAGCGTTGTGATGGAAAAGACCGTCCGAGAGCTAAACGGCACAGTGTGTATTGAGTTGGAGGAAATCGCACCGCCTAAAAAGCAAATACTCAGTTCACGTAGCTTTGGCCGTCCTGTGCGTGATTACCAAAGCTTGGCCGAGTCGATTACCTTGTATATGAGCCGAGCAGCAGAGAAACTACGAAAACAGCAATCCTTTGCAGGGTCAGTGTATGTGTACATCAGAACCAGTCCGTTCAGAGAGCAGGACTCCTTTTATAGCAATGGCATGACGATCCCCGTCTCCTCTCCTACTAATGACACCATGCAGTTAGTGAACATCGCGCTGTGGATACTTAAACGACTTTACAAACCCAACTACAACTACGCGAAGGCTGGAGTGATGCTAGGCGAGTTAGTGCCAGCTCAAGGCGTGCAATCCGACATGTTCAGCGTGGTGCACACCTCAGCTAAATCTGCCAACCTTATGCAGGCCATGGATGCGATCAATAGGAAAATGGGCAAGGAATCGATTAAGCTTGCCAGTGAAGGCTTTACTAGGCCTTGGAAGATGAAGCAGGAAAATAAAAGTCCGTCGTATACAACGAACTGGAAAGATATAGTCAAAGTATCGGGCTAATTGCTGTGCTTGCAACTAAGCAAGGCATAACTTTATAACCATCCACCATACTTTCACATTAGAACAAGAGCTTTTTTCATTTAGGAAATTGATATGACACTAACAACGCTTTGTGAAATAACTACAACACTTTTCAAATAAATCTCAACACTTTAGAATTCAGCTACAGCCCCGTAAATACATGGGTTTTAGCCATTGAACAAATTCATCCTAAATTCACCCTTAATTAAACACTTCATTTTCCAGTGTATTCGTTTCAACAACAAAACGAATACAAATGACATATTAATCAGTAGGTGAACTTCAATAATTCAAAAAGAACAAACCACAACACATCAAACGTCGGCTACAACACTTACTAATCAAAATACAACACTCTAAAAATCAGCTAGAACCCTCTATTTAGAAGGAATTCAGCTATTTAGCAAATTCACCCAAATTTCACCTTTGATTAAACATTTTAATTTGCAGTGTATTCATTTCCACTACGAAACGACTACAAATCAAATAGTAAACATATAGTAATCAGCCGCTTGCTATCAAGTAAGCAAAATTAACTAACCACAACACATCAAGTGTCAGCTACAACTCTTACTAAACAAAATACAACGCTTTGAAATTCAGCTACAAGCCAGTAATCGCAAGGGTTTTAGCAATTGAACAAATTCACCCTAAATTCACCTTTGATTAAACATTTTAATTTGCAGTGTATTCATTTCTACTGCGAAAAGACTACAAATTTCAGGTTGATATTGAATTCAAACCCACAGATGCAACTTAGATTTAAGGAACTTAATACTCAAAAAAAAATTTAAATCAATTTACTGTAAACAATCAATAAAACTCATGAAAAAAATATAAAAATGTCGATGTGTCTTTTATACAACAACCCTAAATTGATCAGGCCCATAAGTGAAATTTTGATACAAACAAAATCAACAAAATTGGTTTTAATATATTTAAAACAATTAAATAAAAACAATAACTTAATTATGTTTAATTGTTGGTTAAGCGATGATATTTTATACGTACAACCACAGTTAAACCACAAATGAAATCGGTTAAATTTGGCAACCAAAGCTTCAAATTTGAAATTGAGTACCAGTAAAAATATCTGCAGGCTAGCAGGTACAAAATGAATGCTGGAATCAAAAACAAATAAGAAAAAGGTGAGCCAAAACTGCTTGGTTTATTCGTATTATCGTGACGATTTTTACTCACGATAATACTAGGGTGAGGGAGATTTTTCGCCACGGTGGTGGCGAAATTCTCAATCACCCGGATATTAGTCAATTCGGCTCACAAAGGAGTAAAAATGAGATTTCCGATACAGAATATATGGCTACAGAGTAAACAGCCAACAGAACTAATGCTAGCTAAGGAATGGGCAGAATCATTCTTAGCAAATCAGGCTAGGGTTAACATTAAAGAGGCAACGATAACTCAGTATAAAAGGGTTTATCGTATGTACACCAAAAACGAACCGATCACTCAGAAGCCAAGATTGGATATCAATGATATAAATAACTTGTCTTGTAAAAACACAAGATCTTTTCATAGATGTTCATTTCGTTATTGTGCAGCGAAAGAAATTGTTAAGTTTTCAATTACCGCTCCAAATAAAGCTATCAAGTTATACAAGCTTGTACAAAAAACCTATTCTGATGCACATGCAAACCAGCTCAAGTATAAGATTGGTGAACTTCAATGTAACAAGTCAGTAAAAGACACAAAACGAGATTCAATAATAGGATTGGATGATGATTGGTTAGCCCAGCTAATATCGTTATCTTTCAGATCAAAATTTGCAAGTCACATTAGGATTATGTGTCTTACTGGATGTCGTCCCTCAGAGTTTGCAAACAAATTAAAGTCTGAAAATTCTGCAGGTATTAAGGTGGAAATATTGGGCGATATCATATCAATTACAATTGCTGGTTCAAAATGTAGCGATGATAGAAAATCGGGTCAAGAGTTCAGAAAATTGACCTTCCCGAAAGACCATCCATTTGTAGCTGGTCTGCAGCCAGGTTTCTACTTTGCAAACTCAAAACAAATTCAAGATGCTGTAAGGAATTATGGTAAAAAAATTGAACGAAAAGCTACGAAGGCAAAGAAGATAATCTCTACGTATTCAGTTCGTCATCAGATTGCATCAAATTTAAAAAGCTCTAATATTGATAGAGATGATATTTCGTTAGCGCTAGGTCATCAAAGTGCAGACACCAAATCAACCTATGGTTCATCGACACTTGGCATTGACAGAATCCCACCTCTAAGCATTGAGGCAACAAATCCAGTAAGGCCACCCAAAAAGGCTAAAAATTCGGATTACATTCATAAATCGAAGACTTTAAGTTCTCCAAGGATTAAGTATGACTTCCTCTAAAAAACAATCCTCACAGAAGAGACAAGCAAGCATAAAATCTTACGAGGACAAAACCGACTTCAAACCTCTATCCGTTAGGGTTAATAATAACAGGATAGATAAAGTAAAAAAATATGCTTGGGCGGGTAAATGTCCAGATTATGATTATTGAGCGGGTAAGTAACCGCACTTGAAGATTTATTGCGTGGTTATCAAAATGAAAATCTTAAGGACTAAACGTTTACAAATTCGTCCGCTACCCTTTCGACTTGCATCAACACAGTTTCAATAGCCAAAAGCTCCATGTCGGGAGGGTAGCCGAACTGTCTGAGTGTGCGTTTAGCAATTACTTTGAGTTTGGCTTTTACGTTTTCTTTAATGGTCCAATCGATACTTGTATTTTCGCGAATCTGCGCCTTCGTATTCACCCTCACCTTCTTTCAATTTAGCAAAGTGTTGCTCGAACGAATCGGAGATATATTTAAGAAAGATTAAGCCTAATATAATGTGTTTGCACTCTGTGTATTCCACCCAAAATTATAGAGGCTATACCACCTATTAGAATTTAAGAGCGCCAATCATACCTATAAGATGGAGCCAATAGATTATTAACACAATAACGATGGCTCATAAATCCCCATAGCAGCCGCTCAGTTGCACTGCTTTAAATGCCGCTTACGGCCCATAACAACAACATACGCCGCCACAAAAACACATAAACCTACTACTCTTTGATCCAATTTAATCTCCTTTAAGGCTTGATGACTAATGTTTGATTAAGGAGTACCGTTAAGCGTCTCGCTGAGTGATGAGTTAGCATTATTTTTTACTTTACAACTATCATTGTTTAACCCTGTCAGTATCATTTGTTTTACTTTGGCATCACTTCCATCCGTTTCTTCACCATTTGATATTTTTACTAATGAAGCATAACAGTGCTCGCCAACCCATTTCTTTTTGAATCGATATTTAGAATTTTTGGGTAGTTCGAAAGATAAGATAACATTGCATGATGTAAGAAATCTGGTGTCAATTATGTTAAAAGCGATACGCTTATTAGCTGGTACCTCCATCGCAACTTCAAAGTTTTTAAGTGGATTAGTTTCATCAGTGAAACTTTTAATATCACCACAATTCTCACCATCTTCCATATATTGAACAAAGCCATCAGAGAACTCTGACTTAGGAAATTCAATAAAGGCTTTATTCTCAGAACTGGGTTTGATGTAAGGGGAAGTTTTTACACAACCAATTATAAACAAACTAAATATAGTAATAATAGACCAGTAAATTTTCATTATTTATAGTTAACGTTTGAATTTAGGTGCGCCGTTATGCGTCCTGCTTAAAAGATGGGTTAGGTATTGTTGTATGTTCTATTTACGAGGGTCTTGAAAATCAGTATCACTTATTTCATAGTCATTTTTGTACAAAATATGTGTCCCTGAAAAGGTAACTGCATCTCCTGCTGCAAGCCGTCCAATAATCTTGTCGGTGGTTTCGTAAATAGATATAAATGGCATTTCTACTGGGTTGCCTATATACGGGAACATACCCTTTGCCTTAATTTTTTTTGCTCCCGTGAGTGTGCTGTGAATTTCCGCTGAATATACTTTCATCGCATTTTTAAGTGCGAACTGCATGCCCTCACTAAAACGTCCATTTGTCATCCAGCCATCATTTCCTTCAATAAAGTACTCTCCTGGAGCCATTGACCAATAACGAGCCGACCAATTCGTACCATCTGTTGAGTTCTTCATATCTACTTTTAGCAATGCGTATAGCTTTGCTTTGCCTGATGGAAGTACCGTAAATTGAGCATGAGGGGAGATTGTAATATCTGCGTTACCGCTGCCAAGTTTAATTAGGGGCGAAGAACCAGAGGCAATAAGTTCATTCAACTCATTTTGGGTTATTTGAACTAAATCATTTGTATTACTCTTGACTGTTGAACCGAATCGCGATTCTCCGGCGGCCTTGTTAGCCTGATCAGTGGCAAGCATTCCTAATGGACCAAAAAGTATACCTAGAAAGCTTCCTTTTTGGTGTCCACTAACAATGATTTGGTTTTCTTCATCATAGAATACGCCCATAGGGAGATCAGACATTTTAGATAATGGAGATTTGGCAATCACAACTGTTTTGATTGCTTGTTTTTCGGGATAGTTTTGAATGTGCGAATAACTAGCGCAAGCTGAAAGAAAAAGAAAAGCAAAAAAAACTGTTAATCTTTTTATTGTTGTAATCACTTGATTCATATTTTCTTTATTCCGTAATAGTTTAATTGGCCTAATGTCTAAGTTAAGGGGCGCCATTATCCATTAGAGGCATTTGATAGAAAAACTATTGATGCCACAACGCAAGCAGGTACAGCAACCCCATCCTTCAATGCTGGTTCAAAACGCCACTCTTTTACTGCATTTATCGCTTCTTGAGCAAACGCTAAATCTGTTGCTTCTATGTACTGAACCTGAACCGGGATACCCTGGATATCTACAACAAAAAAGACTTTAACTCTGCCTTCTATACCGCTATTGATAAATTTCGCAGGATATATGGGATTTATCCGAAATATAACTTTGGGAGCTTTATCAGAAGCAGCAACATTTGTATATTCCCCAGTAAGCACTTGTTTTCTTTTGACAGGGAATGCTTCGACTGTGTTAAGCGAAGCCCACGCAGTGAGACTCAACAGAATAAATGCCAGTGCAAAATTGATTTTCACAAATGACCTCTCCATCGTGCTTGGTTTGAGGTGACCCTTAAGATATTGCACGTTGATAATGGATTAGATTTACTCATCTTTAATACGAACCCAGCTTAAATTTATTGATTTTCTTTGAGCACTCCAATCGGCTGGCAAATCTGCGATAGATTCTAGTGCTGGGTCAAGGTCCACCACTTGCCCAATACCAACCAACATTATGTCTTCAGATTTCTTTGTTGTACCACAAGTAACCCCCCCCACGAATGATCATGCGCATAGTGTACAACCATCAAATAGGGAGTTTCTCATGCATAACCTGCTTTGTTGTCACTGTTGCAACGTATGTTGATTGGTCAAATTTCCAACTCATACTTTCGGCTCCAAAACAAATAGCTGGATAGATTAGCAACATTGATAATAACTTTCTGAAGCCGTCCATGATTAAACCTAAAGTTTGTGATAAATGGTGCTCTTTAACGTGTACCGCTTGATAATGGGCTCAAGTAACTATCCTAATATTAAAAATTAGTAATGCTGATTTCATCTAGAAATGTGCCATTCTCAGCAGAAGGCATAATAGTAATATCGCCAACTGACGGCGCTAGCAATAAGGCTACAATAGCTCCACCAGCCTTGATAGCTTTTTCATGGTTAAAATTGAAATAATAGTAAATTCTTGGACGGTTGTTAATTTTATCTTTTGGAATCCAAATGCCTCCATCAAAAGGTCCCATGGAACTTGCTTCCATAAATTGGATTACACACCCTTCAGGACCTCTGTAGAAAGTGCCAGCCTCATTTTCGAGTTCAGGCCTGTATACGCCTCTTTTCAACCCTTCTTTCCACATCACTCCAATTCCTCTTTTCTGTAAGTAAGTCTGATCTTCATTAAAGATGATCTTATTTTCGGAGCTAATTGTAGAAAGGTTTTTTGTCATGAATTCATTACCAGCACAACCAACAATCAAGAATTGAACAATTGCAATGATAAAGATATTTAATTTTTTCACAGTTAACCTTTGTTATTAAGTTTATGAGTTGGCTTTAATTAATCCAAAATTCTAATAGTGAATTTAGAGTCAGAGCATTAACAAAAATGATTTTAATTGAAGTTGGGATTATTCGAAATACGAATCTATATATGACTGTTTTGGGCCGAATGTTGCCCTCTAAAAACCCTAACTAACAGGCGGCTTTGTACCCAAAGTATGCGTTAAATAAATTGGTATAGATTAAACATTAATCACTGGCAACTTTGAAATAATTCTGGGTGGCGTTTTTCGCTGGAATACTCATGTGCTCAGCCGCATCAATATTTTTTCGGAGTATATCTGCGGTTTTCCAGAGTTGCTTTTCTAGTGGGTTTTTTTGTTCTTTATCTTTTGCCATTACTTTACCTATTGCTATTTTTTATTTAGATATTCTTCTAGGGCCATGCGTATTACTTCTGAGCGTGATGGTATTGAACCAACTTTATCTAGAAGTTCTGTACGCTTTTCATCCAGCAGTCGTATTAAATCACCATCTACACGAACATTCACTTGTATTCGTTCAACAGCATTTTTTGCTGAGTTATCGACCATTGCACACCCCTATTAATCATTTTTCTTAGTTTACAACATTTATCAATATTTTTGATATTTGTCTACACTTTAGACTTGACACATGAAACCCTAGTGGTTACGATGTATCTTGTCTACACAATAGACAAGATACAAATTCAGCAAATAACTTTGATAAATGTAGATATATAAAAGGAGCAACTCAGTGAAACAAGTGATAGTTAAAACAAAACGCAACCATGAATTGGCAACTAACCAAATGGACATCGAACAAATTAACTTAAATAGATTGATGGAATTAATGCATAGCATCCAGTCCCCTGCCCTCAATAGGTTCTTGGGAAATGTATTTAGCGATAAAAAGATCATGAGTGCATTTTTAGAGCTGCCTGCGAGCACAGAGCATCATCACAATTATGTGGGGGGATTGATGGAACACAGTATTGAAGCTGCGGAGATAGCAACACTGCAACGATACGATTCCACTGAGGATCGCGATATCACAGTTGTTGCAGCGTTGCTTCACGACATTGGTAAAACAAAGTCGTATACGACCAACATGAAAACTACAAATCTTGGAAAAATGGTGAGTCACGATCAATTGACCCTTGAAGTTTGCGCAGTTGCATTGAAAGCGCTTGATAGAGACTGGCCAGATGCAGCCAATGCGCTAAGGCATATCTGGACTTGCTCGAGCCCAGGCAGTCGCTATGGGTTTCAACCTTGTACCCCGCTGGCAAATATTGTGAGATTTGCTGACAAATTCAGTGCTGACCACTATGACCATCAAAAAGCTTACAAGGGTAAACGTGCCGTTGGGTTTGCATGGAATGAAACAGACCGGAAATATAGTTGGAAAGCCACCAATGAAAAAATTAAAAATGAAAGAAGAAGAATATGCTTTTAGATTATCGAGAAACAACTTTTGAAGATGCATTGGTAAAGAGACATCCATGGGTTGGAAACCGTCGTATACGACTACCGAATGGGTGGCTTCAACTACTTGAGAGCGCTTGCTGTGAAATTGAGGCATTACTAAGCCCAGAGAATCCACAGCAAAAGATTCAGTATTTTTTTGCTGCCGTGCGTGACTACAAGCTTCAACTTTTCCTTGAATGTGCATTTGACGACAAGGCAAAGGCTAAAGCTTTGGCTGTGGAAAGCTTAATTGAGGAGTTACGCAGCATGAGTGAGTTTGTTTGCGTGGATTGTGGAAGCGATATTGAAATGAAAAATCACAAATACCATGAGTTGCCGACTTGCGGTTGTACCAAGATAAAGGAGCAGAAAGATGAAAAGAGCAATGATGCCGATAGCAAGGTGACTGACAATGATGATATTGAAAAACAACTTGATACAGCAGAAGTCGTAAACGAGGGAATGGATTCAACCGAGACTGTTAATCAATCTAACTTGCAGTCAATTAATAGTATTGATGTATTTAGTGTGAGCCAAGCTAAGGAGTTATTGGCTGATGTGCAGAACAAATATCGAGATAGAGATGATGCCAATAAAGTAAAAACAACGCTAAACAAACTACTCAAAATTGGCCCTAACAAGGTTATTCAACCTATACCGCACGTACTGGATGAGCTTGAACATAACTTTCCTAATTTTAAGGAAGTTACAGACATGCTTAAGGGCATTCAGGCACTATCGAACGAATTGAATGTGCCGAAAATCCCCCCTACTCTGTTACTTGGCCCACCCGGTTTGGGTAAAACCATGTTTGCACAAGCATTGGCAGGTTGTATGAATGTGCCTTTTAGAGTCATGCGGATGGAGAATCAACAAACCAGTGCGGGTTTAGTGGGCAGTGCAGACTTTTGGAGCAATAGTAAGGCTGGCCTTGTGTTTAATTTGCTGACCAATGAGAAATACGGCAACCCAGTGGTAGTGCTTGATGAGTTAGATAAGGCCAATGTACATTCTCAGTATAATCCACTTAATAGCCTTTATAACTTGTTGGAAGTTACCAGTGCGAAGTCGTTTAATGATGAATCACTGCCTGATTTGATGCTTGATGCGAGTAAAATTACGTGGATTTTGACTGCAAACTCCGAGGAGACAATCCCTGAGGCAATTCTATCTAGAGTGAGGATGTTTAGAATACCTAAGCCAGATAGTCACCAAGCAAGATTGATTACGAGCAGAATTTATAGTGCTATATTGAGCGAGTCAGAACTGCTTAAATCAAAGTTTGATGCTGAGTTAAGTGATGATGTGACCGACTATCTAATCAAACTGTCGCCAAGAAGAATTATGCTATCTCTTGAGACCGGTTTAGGACGAGCAGCCATTGCAAAAAGAAGTAGTTTAAGGGTTGAAGATTTTGACCAAGTTGCGCAAAAAATCAAAGCTTCAATTGGATTTATTCATTAATTTTTATAGGAGAAAGTGTCACTGATGGTGTCACTGATTCGACGCTGTAAAAAATTTTTCTAAAAGTTTCAAAGCTAAGCTAGATGTGGCTTCCAAGCATAATTATTAAAAAATGCTTTCTCTCCCCGTGGGGACGCCAGTTAATCTTAAACGATTAATTCGCAGTAATAATCCAATAAATTAATAGTTTAAACTTCAAAGCGTCACACATGGCTGCGTACTGAAGTATAAACTCGTCTAATTAATACATCTCAAGTATATCGATATAAATATATCTAATGTAGCGAAATGGTTTGCACTACTTTCCTAGAGATATTCCTTTAGATTAACCCCATCTGAACTCAAGCATAGAGCGCTAGGCCACTACTCAACAACACCTTCATCAAGCTACTCAAGTAATTTATATGAGCATTTTGAGGACACATTGGTCAGAGCAGCTTATAATCATTGCCACAATAATCAAGTGCAAACAGCAAAACTACTTGGTGTGAGCCGAAATATTATTAGAGCGAAATTAATTAAAATGGGGGCCATCAGCGCTCTCAGATAATCTGACAAATCAACTGGATAGCATATTAAAACGAAATAATGAGCGACATCATTCAACTCTCAACCTCTGATTTACCTACTGCGTTTGGCAATTACAAAATTCATGTATATCAAGACGCAGACACCGATTTAGAACATATTGCACTGGTCATGGGTGACCTAGAAGGCAAACAAGATGTGCTGACTAGAGTCCATTCCGAATGCGTGACAGGAGATGTTTTTTCATCTACGCGTTGCGATTGCGGCGATCAATTAAAACTAGCCCAGCAGCGCATTCGTGATGAAGGCGCCGGCATCATCATTTACTTGCGTGGTCATGAAGGCAGAGCCATTGGCCTACCCAATAAAATCCGCGCTTATGCGTTGCAAGATAAAGGCTTAGATACTGTAGATGCGAATTTGGCGCTAGGACTTCCAATAGACAACCGAAGCTATGATGTTGCAGCTAACATACTTAAATTATTGCATATCCAATCCATAAAATTGATGACTAACAACCCAACTAAAAGCGAGTCGCTCGCATCACTAGGCATTTTAGTCAATCAACTCATCCCGATTCAAACGCAGCTAAATGATTCAAACCAAGGATATCTCGCGACTAAAAAGAACAAATTAGGCCACCATTTAACACTCTAAATGGCGGTTGTTCATCAGGCATAATGCGCTAGATGGTTTTAGATTGTCTTTGCAATATTAACTAGATCGCCATTCGAAATACCGTCCGGTGGATTTTCTATCACACGATCATTGGCCGCCACACCAGAATACAGCTCGATGGTTTTACCAAAATCGCGTGAAATAGTAATCGCTTTTAGCATCACCTTATTATCTGGGCCTACAGTCGCAACGCGTAACCCGGCTTGATCAAAGATCAATGCGCTTGCGGACACACTCAGCAAGCTTGTATTGCTCGGCAAATCCAAATTGACATTGGCAAACCCGCCTGGCAATAACTCACCTGCAGCGTTGTTTACTGAAAGCTGTACTAAAGTAGTGCCAGAGGCAGCATCAATAGACCCTGAAGTAGAGTTAATGATTGCAGTGTAAGTTTTTCCTTGGTGTTCAGGAACGGTAATTTTTGCCTGCGTACCCACTTTAATACTGGCGACATAATTTTGCGGGATATTGACATACAAGCGTAATTTACGCGTGTCAGAAATCTCAAACAACGGGAGTGCCGTACTGCTGCCAGCATTGATCAATGCGCCAGTATCCGTATTTCGTGCAGTCACTGAGCCATCAAATGGTGCAACGATGCGTGCAAACCCTTTTAACGCCACCAAACGGTTCACGTTTGCCTCTGCTGCTTTTACTATGGCTTGTTTGCTGATGTAATCCCCTACTTTTTCGTCCACTTCCTGCTTAGCAATAGACTGTGTGGTTAACATTTCTTGCCAGCGTTTGGCTGTCGTTTCGGCTAGGCTAACATTCGCTTGTGCACTGGCTAAATCAGCTCTGGCTTGCAGTAACTCTTGGTCTAAATCCGGCGTTTCGATTTCACCTAGCAATTGCCCAGCCTTTACTGTCGTACCAATATCAGCCTTCCAGTTTTTTAAATAGCCACCCACACGCGCGTAAATAGGTGCACGTGCATAGGCTTCAAACCTGCCTGGCAATGCTAACGTAGACGCCCCTTCACTCGTATTCACTGGCAAACCGACACTCACTGTAGGCACTGCTCGCTTATCCGTCTGCGCTTTCAGGTTGGCGTAGTGATTAGCACGAGTCGTCACGCCGACGACGACAAGCGCTATCGCTACAATGGCCACGAGTACAGCGCTTATGCGCAAAGTCCTATTTGATAACTTGCTACCAGAGGTTTTGTGATTAGACTGCATGAAATTCTCCAGTTGAATTGGGTACAGATTGTTTGTGACTAAGTTGATTGTTATAGCGCCTGTGCACAATGCTGAATACGACAGGCACAAAAAACAGCGTGGCAACCGTGGCAAAAATCAAGCCACCAATCACTGCACGACCCAAGGGGGCGTTCTGCTCCCCTCCTTCGCCTAAACCTAATGCCATTGGCGTCATTCCAATAATCATTGCGAGCGCTGTCATCAATACAGGCCTAAAACGCACAAAACCTGCGTCAATCGCTGCTGCAGTAGCATCCCCTAATTGCGTGAGTCGTTCGCGCGCAAAGCTAATGACTAGCACGCTGTTGGCAGTAGCCACCCCCATACACATAATGGCACCAGTTAAAGCCGGTACAGATAATGGTGTGTAGGTTACAAACAACATCCAGACAATACCTGCCAGTGCTGCTGGCAACGCGGTAATAATCACAAATGGGTCGCTCCATGATTGGAAATTCACCACAATCAGCAAGTAAATCAATACGATGGCACCAAGCAAACCATATAACAAGCCAGAAAACGCACTATCCATGGTTTTGACTTGACCCAATAACGCGACCGTTGCACCTTTAGGCACGTGGTCTGCTGAATCAGCAATGATTTGCCGAATATCTTTCGCCACGGCACCTAAATCACGGTCTTGTGTAGTGGCATTGATCTGGACCATGGCTTGAATATCATATTGGCTGACAACCGCATTACCGGTATTACGCTTAAACGTTGCCAACGCCCCTAATGTCTGTGGAGCACCGCCTACGCTACTAATAGGTAAATTAGCTAAAGCATTTAGGCTATCTAGATGATATTGCGGGGTTTGTAACACAATAGGATAAGACACGCCATTGGTTGGATTTAGCCAAAATGTGGGCGATACCTGCGAACTACCGGCTAAATTAATGACCAAACTATTGGTCACGTCTCTGGTGCTAATGCCCACCTCTTGTGAGCGCGTTCGATCAAGATTGATATCAAATACAGGCCGAGTGTGTGACTGTTGAATGCGCGCATCGACAACGCCGGGCACAAGTTTAATTTTGGCCAATAGCTTATTGGCATAATCAAAATTATCGGCGAGCTTACCCCCACGAATCTGTAAATCAATCGGCGCTGGCGAACCAAAATTCAATATTTGGCTGACGATATCTGCCGGCGGAAAAGAGAATGTAGTGTCCGGGAAGTGCTTAGGTAATATTTCACGTAATTTACGCACATAGTCGGCTGTCGGCGCATGGTGTTCTTTAAGCGCAATCTGTATATCGCCATCCTGCGCACCTATCAGCCCTGTGTTGTTATAGGTCATATTGATACTACTAATCGGAATGCCAATATTGTCTACAATCGTCAGGATCTCATCGGCTGGAATCACTTTCTTTATTGCAGATTGTATATTTGCGAATCGCATGGCGGTGTCTTCCACGCGGGTACCCACAGGCACGCGTGCGTGCATCAATATCTGCCCACTATCTACCGTAGGGAAAAAGTTTTGGCCAAGAAATGGAATCAGCAAAAATGAAAGCATGATGACAGCCAGAAAGCCCATTACAAAGATGCGGCGATGCGAGACAGCCAGCTCTAATATGCCTTTATAACCTGCGCGGAAACGCTCAAAGCGCGCTTCAAAACCACGTTGAAAATGTACTAAAGGGTTTCTGGTTGGTAATGTTACGGTGCCATCTTGATCGGTATGCGGTGCATGCTTTTTAAGTAAGTAATTGGCCATCGTTGGTACTAACGTTCGCGACAAAATGAACGAAGTCACCATTGCAAACATCACTGCTTCTGCCATTGGCACAAACAAGAAGCGTGATACGCCTTCTAAGAAAAACATTGGGACGAATACGATACAAATACACAATAGAGACACAAATGCCGGGGTCACGATTTGTGCTGCGCCATCTAAGATGGAGGCTTCAACCTCTTTGCCCTGCTCTAAGTGCCAGTTGATATTCTCAATCGTCACGGTGGCTTCATCGACCAATATACCCACTGCCAGCGCCAAACCACCCAGTGTCATAATATTGAGCGTTTCGCCAATGGCAGAAAGCGCAATGATGGCACCTAATATTGAAAGCGGGATAGAAGTTGCAATAATCAATGAAGAGCGCCAGCTCCCCAAAAACAACAATACCATTAAGCTAGTGAGGACAGCTGCAAGCACACCTTCAAACACTACGCCTTTGATGGCTGCACGTACAAATAACGATTGGTCATTAATCGGCGTAGCAATTAAATTCTCTGGCAAGGTGGGTTTGATTTCTTCGAGCTTGTCTTTAATGCCAGACACGATAGACAGTGTAGAGGTGGCACCATTTTTAAGAATGGTCATCAATACCGAGCGTCCTCCATCCACATGCACGATATTGGTTTGAGGTGGATTACCATCACGCACCTGCGCAACATCACGGATATACACCGTTGCACCATTGACGACTTTGACGGGTAAACTTCCCAAGTCATCAATTTCAACTGCTGAGTTATTGAGATTTAACGTGTACTCAATGCTGCCGATCTTTTGTGTGCCCACAGGCAATATCAGGTTATGCGCGGCCAAGGCGTTAGAGACATCTTGTGCAGAAAGGCCGCGCGCTTGAATCGCTGATGGGTCAAGATCAATTTGAACCTGGCGGCTTTTGCCTCCATAAGGGAAAGGCACCCCAGCCCCTGGCACGGTGACTAAACGTAAACGAACCGCATTCAACCCTAAGTCAGCCAGATTCTGCTCAGTGAGGCCTTTGCCAGACAAAGCAATCTGCAAGATAGGGACGGTTGACGCATTATAATTCATGATAAGGGGCGGTGTCGTCCCCGTTGGCATTTGGCGTGTCGCCACTTGTGAAATAGCCGTTACTTGCGCATTTGCCGTGGCAATATCCACACCTGGTTGGAAGAAAATTTTAACGATACCAAAGCCAGTATAAGAGTTGGCTTCAATATGTTCGATGTCATTCACAGTAGTAGTGAGACTGCGTTGGTATAGCGTAGTAATACGCCCTGCCATGTCATCTGGCGGTAAGCCAGCATATTGCCATGCCACCGCAATCACTGGAATACGAATCTCCGGAAAGATATCTACTGGACTACGTAGCGCAGACAGTATGCCAGCAATGAGCAGCAACAAGGCCATGACCACAAACGTGTATGGACGTTTTAAAGCTATACCAACTACATTAAACATGCTTACCTTTTTTTATTTGCTTGATATGGGTAATACCACCAGTTGCCCTGCTTTCATATCCGGCATCAGGATAAATTGCCCATCGATAGACAATGAAATATCTGCTGCAGATTGATGACCTTCTGTGAGTAATTGCGGTGTCGCTTTAGGTTCGCTCAATTGCCAAACCTTACCGCTTGCCCAATCGCTGACATATAAAACACCATTTGTATCGCGAATCAACCCATCTGCACCGCCAAATCCACTATTCAGCAACGTGACTTTTGCTTTTGGTTTGTTGGACGCACCATCAAAGGTAACCTGAAACAACTTGCCAGTACCAAAATCGGCAACCAATAGTTTATTAGGGCCATCCATCAGTAAGCCGTTAGGGCGTTTGATACCTGACTTATCATTGATGATTTGAATGACTTTTCCAGCAGGCGTGATTTTATAGATCGCCCCATGCTTGCCATTGTCGTCGCCACTGTCTGAGACATAGACATTACCTACACCATCAATTTCAATATCGTTCAGGAAGATTGGAGCATCCTGAAAGTCAGTTGGTTTCGCGATGACTGTCTTTTTACCATCTAAGCCAACACGCACTACCTGATTCACATCGGCCACGTATAGCTGATTGTTAAATAAATCAATGCCTTTGGGGTCATCTAGACCATCCGCAAGTGTCTTGGTAGAGCCATCGGTATTCATTACAGTTACTTTACCATCACCATTCTTACCAAACTCACCAATTTCGGTGATAAACACACGACCATCCGGGTGGGCAATGGATGACTCAGGCATTTGCAAACCGGTTAATGTCTTGGTTGAACCATTCACTGCCTTAGCAACTGGTGCGGATTGCTCACCATAGCTGACACGGTAAATGATGTCATTATAATCATCAGAGACAAGCAGCGAGCCATCTGGCATTTGCAATACATCATTTGGGCGTCCCCATATTTCACCATTGGCTAACCAGCCATCAATAAAGACTTCGCTACTTTTTACTTGATGCTTGTCATCAAAAGTAACACGCATAAGCTGGTAGCCTACTGGTTTAGAACGATTCCATGAACCATGCTGCGCAATGATGGCATTGTTTTGATATTCAGTTGGAAACTGTTTACCAGTATAAAATTTAAACCCTAAATTAGCGCTATGGGCTTGGAACTCAGTGGCTGGGAAAGCGACATTTTTAGGCGGCGTTTTGTCTTTCCACTCAGATTGTCTAGCCTCTCCACCCGCAAAGAATGGGAAGCCAAAGTGCATGTCTTTCTTGGGCGCTGCATTCAATTCATCATGGGGGATATCATCTCCCATCATATCCACCCCATTGTCGGTAAAGTGCAAGACATTGGTGCCAGGCTGAAAATCCATGCCAACAGAGTTTCTAACCCCTTTAGCAAACGTTTCTACATTGCTGCCATCCGGATTCATGCGAATAATACTGGCTTCAATCCCTTCAGCATTACAAATATTGCATGGGGCCCCAACCGTGACGTAAAGCTTACTGTCTGGTCCAAATGTAATATAGCGCCAGCCATGATGCGCCTTGTCTGGAAGTTTATCGTAAATCACTTCACGCATTTGCTTAAATGGCAGGCTCAAGTCAAAGTCTGGCGCTGCATAACGTGTGATTCTGTTTTGCTCTGCTACATATAAATTGCCATTGTACATCGCGACACCATTCGCAACTTTAAGGTCATCCATCATCACTACAACCTTATCTGCCTTGTGGTCCTTGTTTTTATCGACAACGGCGTAAACGTTATTTCCGCGCGTGCCAACATATACATTGCCATTCGTACCAAGCGCCATTTGTCGCGCACCCGGTACCTCAGCATAGATCTCCACTTTAAAACCCGGTGGCATATGGAGTTTACTTAAATTCGCCTCGACATCTGCAGCGCCAGCCATACTGGAAACCGCATGTAAACCTAATGTTGCAAGAATTACCGCACTCAATACTTTGTATCTGATTTGCATCATGCCCTCTTTTCAAAAAACGAATCGAATGTTCATTGCCAATGTCACTTTCCACATGTGTCAGTAGCTTAAGAACCTAACAGCAAGTGTAGATTTCCGCCATTAAGAACAAAATGCCTAAAATTCTTTATATATTGCCTATTCCTATTCTAATATGGACATTAAATATAAATTAATGCCTAATATACTGCACATTTATGACAGGCCAAATTGGAGTAAACCATGACACGTCAGCAGTCCATGATAGACCTTCTACTAAAACTTGCGCCTAACGAGGGCTACACCTTATCCATTTTGAATGGCGTAAAGTTTATGCGCGCTAATCGATACATCGCTAGAATGCCGGTGCTATACGAACCTAGCATTGTCGTTGTATTACAAGGAAAAAAACTGGGTTATCTTGGCGATCAGGTGTTTCAGTATGACCCGCAACAATTTTTAGTGCTATCTCTACCCCTGCCTTTTGAAAGCGAAACCATAGGCACGATAGAAGAACCTATGCTGGCAATCTCCATTCGCATTAATCTCGCTGTGGTTGCCGAATTAGTACTGTCGCTAGATTCCGGTAATTCAGAATTAGGGTTTCCGCAATTAGGCATGGTTTCCACCGCATTGGACGACAAACTATCAGATGCCATATTGAGGCTACTTGAAGTGCTGTCCTCGCAGCAAGAGTCTGAAATTCTAGGCGCATCGATCATGCGGGAAATTTATTATCGTGTACTCACAGGGCAACAAGGCGCAGCTATTCGAGAAGTGTTAATGCAACAAAGTCATTTCAGCAAGATAGGCAAAGCGTTGAAACGCATACATAGCGATTTTGCAGGCGACTTAAACGTATCTGCTTTGGCTGAAGATGCCAATATGAGCATAGCAGCATTCCATGCGCATTTTAAAGCCCTAACAGCAACAACGCCGATACAGTACCTCAAAACAACCCGTCTTCATAAGGCTAGACTACATATGTTACAAGACGGCATGAGCGCATCCACTGCATCTCGAAAAGTCGGCTACGAAAGCATTTCTCAGTTCAGCCGGGAATTTAAACGTTTCTTTGGGCGGACACCGATGGATGAAGTCGCCGAAATGAAAGTATCGTTAATCGCAATGCCTTCAGAAAACTCAGCTAAGTACGTGACTGTCAATTAGTCAATTAAGTGGCTGCTTGGGGGACAAAGCGGACTTAACTAATCATTAACTGTGAGAGTCAACAGACTCTCCTTTTGATCGATTAAACGAATCTAAATCCAATGCCTATTTCAGTAATGAAATGTTCCGGTTGCGTTGGGTCGTCCTCTAACTTTTGTCTTAAGTGACTCATGTAAATTCTAAGGTAGTGCTCATTCTCAACATAACTTGGACCCCAAACTTCTTTTAATAACTGTCGTTGCGTGACTACGCGACCAGCATTTTTAATTAATTCTGAAAATAGCCGAAACTCTATAGGGGTAAGGTGCACGAGCTGATTATTCTTCGTCACGAGCCTTTTTGGTAAATCCACATTAATATTACCAAAATCATAAATACCGTGATGACTTACTTCACCCACCATGTTACTGCGCCTCAACTGCGCACGTAGTCTTGCAATTAGCTCTTGCGTACCAAACGGTTTGGATAAAAAATCATCTGCGCCAGCGTCCAACGCGGCAACTTTTTCTTGCTCTTGTGTGCGGGCCGATAAAATAATGATGGGGATATTGCTCCAATTTCTGGTTTCTCGGATGATCTCTAAACCATCAATATCTGGCAAACCCAAATCCAAAATAACGGCATCTGGTTTTCTTGTGCCGATCTCAATCAACCCCTTTTTACCAGTCTCACTAGAGTAAACAGTGAAACATTCACTTTCTAAGGCAGAGGAGACGAAGCGACGAATCTGCGCATCATCCTCGATTAAAACAATATTTCCCGAGTGATTAGTCATGGATACCTCAATGTTCCTCAATCTGTGGCAATGCTGGCGGTGTACCTAAAGGTAGCGAGAATGTGAATATTGCACCCTGCGGCAGTTTGTTCGATGCCCATATTTTTCCTTGATGCGCTTCTACAATACTTTTGCAAATAGACAATCCCAATCCAACGCCTGTATTCGAAGATTCCTTCTCGCCACGGGTAAACTTCTCAAATATTTGAATTTCAGCGTGCTTAGGTAGCCCTGCACCATCATCAGCCACTGAGATCAACATATCGTGTTTATTTGTTCTAGCACTGATGTAAATTTTGCTGTCCGCGCTTGTGTATTTAGCGGCGTTATCTAATAAATTACACAACACTCTATCTATTAGAATTGCGTCGTATTCAACCAAAGGTAAGTCAACGGGCAAATCAATCACTACATTTCGTTTACCTAAGATTTCTTTCATCGTACGAAGCGATGTCCCTACAACTTCTTCCAATACTTGCCATTGTTTATTCAACCTCACTTTACCAGACTGCAACCTTGCCATATCAAGTAAGTTGATGACTAGATTTTTCATGCGAATAGACTGACTATATAACATCGAAATATACTCGTATCGCTTGTCTTTCAATGGCGTTTCTTGCTTGAGCCAGCTAGCTGCTGCCACAATTGTGGTAAGTGGCGTGTTTAAATCGTGTGAAATTGCGCTGAGCACGGAGTTTCTCAAACGCTCCGATTCCATTGAAACAAGCGCTTGCTGTGCAACCTCTACATAATGCACGCGTTCAATAGCAATGGCAATTTGTGAGGCAAACGTCTGCAGCAATTGTCTTTGCTCTAGCAAAATGCTTGTCCTGCTGCCTTTAAACAAAACATTACTCGGAAAAATCACTAAAACACCGCGTGTTCTCATTGGTGCTTGCAGGGGAATATATAGCGCTGGTGTAGAAGGTAAGGTATCAGTGCCCAGACCCGCTTGTTGCTGGTGGTCATATACCCACTGTGCTATCCCCAAATCGACAGCCAGCTGATGATTTTGGTCTTGTATTTCATGAGGTGGATCTTGCTTGTTTTGAAGTGGCATGACTACTTTTTCATCGCCATTAGGAAGCAATATGCATACTTTAGATTTAAAAATACCAGTTAGTTGATGCGTGCTAATTTCAATGATATGGTTTGCTGTCAATGCAGAAGCCAAAGCCTTTCCTAAATCATAGAGTGTTTGGCTTCGCCGCTCTCGGTGCATGGCTACCATCGCCTGATAACGTAAGTTCGCAGTCAAATTACTCACCACTAGAGCAACAGTCAGCATGACGCCAAAAGTGAGTAGGTATTGGGTATCGGATACACTGAATGAGAATCTGGGTGGCACGAAAATAAAATCAAACGTAGCGACACTTATAAAGGATGAGAAAATACCTGGTCCTCTGCCGTATCTAGATGAGATTAAAATCACACCTAACAGATACAACATCACTACATTGGCCAATTCAAAATACTGCATAAGTAGCGTCGCAATCAATACAGTTGCTACACATACCATTGCCGAAACATAATAACCAGTATAAGCAACCTCGTGAGTTGAAACTTCAGCTTGGGATGCGTTTTTTGAATCGGTATATTTTTCTGCTAATGTGCGTTCTCGCGACACAACGTGAATGTCGATGTCGGTGGCTAGGTGAGTGATATCGTCTACAACCCCGGGGTAAATCAGTCGCTCGATAGCAGAGCGATTCGATTTTCCAACCACAAGTTTGGTGACGTTTTTGTTTCTAGCGTAGTTAAGTATGACTTCTGCAACATTGGTACCACTTAGCGATGCAGCTTCAGCGCCTAATGTCTCAGCAAGTTTAAGTGTTTTTGCAATAATACTGCGCTGCGTTTCTGGCAGCCGTTGCAACTTGGGTGTCTCAACGTACACAGCCAGCCAATCGGACTTTAAACTCTGCGCTAGCCTTGCCGCCACTCTGACAAGTCTTTCAGCTTCTGCATCCGTGCCCACACATACTAACAAACGATCTTTAGTCTGCCACACTTGGCTAATTGCACTGTCATTGCGGTACTCACGCATTTGTGAGTCCACACGATCGGCAGTTCTTCTTAATGCCATTTCACGCAAAGCTATTAAATTACCTTTGCGAAAAAAGCTTTTACCGGCACGTTCTGCTTGTTGCGCTTGATACACCTTGCCTTCTTGTAGCCTCCGCAGTAGTTCATCTGCAGGGAGGTCAACCAATGTAACTTCATCCGCCATATCAAACACTTTATCCGGAATGGTCTCATTGACGCGAATCCCTGTTATTTGACCAACCACATCGTTGAGGCTTTCGATATGTTGCACATTTAACGTGGTAAACACATCAATGCCTACGGATAACAGCTCCTCCACATCTTGCCAGCGTTTAGGGTGGCGTGAACCCTCAACGTTGGAGTGTGCTAACTCATCCACCAGAATAAGCGATGGTTTGCGTGCTAATGCCGCATCTAAATCAAATTCTGTTAAGTCTTTCTCTCGATAAGCCACCTTCTTCAATGGCAACACTTCTAGATCACCAAGCTGGGCTGCTGTTTCAGCTCTACCATGCGTCTCTACAATACCGATGATGACATCTGTGCCGTCTTGCTTGATTGTCCTTGCTGCTGACAGCATGGCAAAGGTTTTACCCACGCCAGCACAAGCACCAAAAAATATTTTAAGTTGACCTCGTTTTTCACGCTCAGCCTCCTTATTGATTTTTTCTAGTAACTGGTCTGGATCTGGTCGTTCATCATTTGTCATAGGTGTAATTGCTATCACATATTTATAAATTACAGCAGCGTACTATGGTTGCACCATGCTATCTAAAGCTAAATTTAATTGTAATACATTCACTCTAGGCTCTCCCAAAATGCTTAGTTGCCTCGATTCTGTATGGTTATCAATCATCTGTTGAATGCTTTCCGCGCTCAAGCCTCTTGCCTTTGCAACTCTGGTTAGCTGGTATTGCGCGGCTGCGGGACTGATATGTGGGTCTAACCCACTTGCCGAGGCCGTCACTAGATCTACAGGAATTGGCAATTTGTTATCAGTATCCGCCTCTCTTAAAGCAGCTATGCGGATTTTGATTGCATCTGCAAGTGCTGGGTTAAGTGGCCCTTGATTAGCACCAGAGGATGCGGCTGCGTTGTAACTATAAGGCCCTGTGGCAGACGGCCTACTCCAAAAGTATTTTGCTTCCGTGAAATTCTGTCCGATGAATGAAGACCCGACAACGATCCCACCTTTTTCGATAAGAGAGCCATTGGCCTGAAATGGCATCCACCACTGTCCAACCACTGTTGTTACCAGTGGGTATATGACACCCGTGATGATGGTCAATATCACAAACAGCATGAGTGCTGGCCTTAGTGCTTTAAGTGCCAACTTGAAACTCAATGTATCGCTATGACCGCTTAATGTTTCTTGCATGATTTTTCCTTCACTTTGCTCACTATGAATAAACTAGGCTAAACCTAAAGCCGTTAACAACATATCAATGATTTTGATCCCAATAAAAGGAACAATTAACCCCCCTAAGCCATAAATTACCAAGTTTTTACGCAGCAATTGTTGCGCACCAATCGCGGTATAGCTCACGCCTTTAAGTGCCAATGGAATCAACACAATAATAATAAGCGCATTGAATATCACCGCCGATAAAATGGCCGAATTCGGACTGGTCAGCTGCATGATATTCAACGTATCTAACTGTGGATAGGTGCTGGCAAACGCAGCTGGAATAATGGCAAAGTATTTAGCGACATCATTGGCGATACTGAATGTAGTTAATGAGCCTCGGGTCATCAGCATTTGCTTACCAATTTCTACGATTTCAATTAATTTAGTCGGGTTTGAGTCCAAATCCACCATATTGCCGGCCTCTTTTGCCGCTTGCGTACCTGTATTCATGGCTACCGCCACATCCGCTTGTGCCAGTGCAGGCGCATCGTTCGTACCATCACCGGTCATGGCGACCAACTTACCTTCTGCCTGATGGTCGCGGATTAACTTCAATTTAGCTTCTGGCGTTGCTTCCGCTAGAAAGTCATCCACACCTGCCTCTGCTGCAATCGCCGCAGCCGTGAGACGATTGTCGCCAGTAATCATAATGGTAGAAATGCCCATGCGTCGCAGCTCTGCAAAACGCTCTTTAATACCGCCTTTTACAATGTCTTTAAGTTCAACCACTCCTAATACTTGACTACCATCGCTAACAACCAATGGTGTGCTGCCTCGACGCGCTACCTCATCCACTTTTTGAGTAATATCGTTTGAAAATTCGCCGCCTAAACTTTCCACGTGTGATTGAATAGCGCTGGCTGCACCTTTACGAATCTGACGTTGATGTTCACCCTCTTGTAAATTAACGCCACTCATTCTCGTTTGCGCTGTGAATGGCACAAAGCTTGCACCAAGTGACATCACATCGCGCTCACGGATATTAAAACGATTTTTCGCTAGTACAACGATACTTCGACCTTCTGGGGTTTCATCCATCATGGATGCGAGTTGTGCTGCATCTGCTAACGTTTGCTCAGCAATGCCCGCAGCAGGAATAAAAATGGACGCTTGGCGATTACCTAAAGTAATGGTGCCAGTTTTATCTAACAACAGTACATTGACATCCCCCGCCGCCTCTACTGCACGGCCAGATGTCGCAATCACATTGGCCTGCATCATACGACTCATGCCAGCCACACCTATAGCTGATAATAAACCAGCAATTGTTGTGGGAATTAAGCAGATTAATAAAGAGATAAGTACTGTCACGCTTGGCGGACTCCCGGCACCTGCAGCGTTTACACTAAATAAAGAAAATGGCATTAGCGTGACTGTTACCAACAGAAACACAATAGTTAATGTCACCAGTAAAATAGTGAGTGCAATCTCGTTTGGCGTTTTCTGACGTTTTGCCCCTTCAACCATGGCAATCATGCGATCTAAAAATGCTTCACCTGGATTAACCGTGACACGCATAACTATCCAATCAGATAGTACTTGTGTACCGCCAGTCACGGCACTAAAGTCTCCGCCAGATTCTCGAATGACGGGTGCAGACTCACCAGTAATTGCGGCCTCGTTCACGGACGCTATTCCCTCAATCACCTCGCCATCCGCCGGTATCATATCACCGGCCTCAATCAAGAGAATATCTCCTTTTTGTATGCTATTGCTGTCTGTAATGGTGACCGCAGCATCTCTGGATTCATTCGCCAGTTTTTTGACGACGACATTTTTTTTAGCACTTCTGAGAGAGGCTGCTTGCGCTTTGCTACGTCCTTCGGCCATCGCTTCTGCAAAGTTGGCAAACAACACAGTAAACCATAACCAAATAGCCACGGAGGCAATAAAGCCTAACGATGCTTCTGAATGACTAAGCAAGGCCTGAATGAGCAAAGCGGTTGTCAGCAAGCTACCAAGATATACAACGAACATGACAGGATTGCGCCACTGTATTTGAGGTGCCAATTTTTTAAATGAATCTACAATAGCGGGTTTGACTAGCGTAGGGTCTAACAATGATTTGATTGCGGGACTAGACATGGTGTTATCCTAAAATGTATCTTTTAAATATTAAGCATCTGTAATTGTTCAACCACAGGGCCAAGTGCAAGCGCTGGTATATAAGTTAATGCCCCTACCAGAATGACCGCCCCTATCAATAAAATGACAAACAATGGCCCGTGTGTTGGCATAGTGCCCACACTCACTGGAATACGTTTTTTTGCCGCCATAGAACCTGCTATTGCCAACACAGGAATAATGATGCCGAAGCGACCAAAGAACATCGCTACCGCCAACAATGAGTTGTAGAATGGTGTGTTGGCAGATAGGCCTGCAAAAGCACTACCGTTGTTGTTTGCAGCCGATGATAAAGCGTAGAGCACCTCACTAAAGCCATGTGCGCCAGGATTGGCAATACCGACAACGCCATCAGCAACGCTTACTGCAAGGGCGGTACCCATCAACACCAGCAACGGAGTGACCAATATAATGAGCGCGGTCATTTGCATCTCATAGGTTTCGATTTTCTTACCTAAATATTCGGGTGTACGTCCTATCATTAATCCTGCAATAAATACCGCGAGTACAGCATAAATCAACATGGTGTAAAGACCAGAACCAACCCCTCCGAAAACAACTTCTCCTAGCTGCATTTGCCACATCGTCACTAATCCACCAATGGGCGTCAGTGAGTCATGCATTGCATTGACTGCACCGCATGAAGCTGCTGTGGTAATGGTGGCAAATAATGCAGAACTAACGATACCAAAACGCGTTTCTTTACCCTCCATGTTGCCGCCAGATTGAAGTGCGAAACCTGATTCAGAAACCACCGCAGTTTGATCTGCACCATTTGCAGTAAGCACTGGATTGCCTGATTGCTCTGCCCATAGCGTCGCAGCTACCATCACGATAAAAATGATGAACATCGCGCTAAAAATTGCCCAACCTTGCCGCTTATCACCGACCATTTTGCCGAATGCAAAGCACAATCCTGCTGGGATTAAAAAGATGGCGAGCATTTCTAGAAAGTTTGATAGCGGCGTCGGGTTTTCAAACGGATGTGCTGAGTTGGCATTAAAAAAGCCACCACCATTGGTCCCCAACATTTTAATCGCCTCTTGAGATGCCACCGGCCCCATAGCAATGGTTTGCGTATTAGTCGTTTGGGTAATGTCTTTACCCGCTGCATCTTTTGTAATGTAGCTGGTTGGATTGATCGTTGTCACTTCTTGATAGGCATCAAAATTTTGAATGACGCCCTGCCCAATGAGCGCAACCGCCAGCAAAAAAGATAAGGGTAATAAGACATATAAGGTCGAGCGTGTGGCATCGACCCAAAAGTTACCGATTGTTTTAGACGTATGTCGGGCAAAGCCTCTAATCAGCGCGAACAACACAGCAATACCTGTAGCCGCAGATAAAAAGTTCTGTACGGTTAATCCCAACATTTGCGTGAGGTAACTCATGGTTGCCTCACCAGCGTAACCCTGCCAGTTAGTGTTGGTGACAAAACTAATGGCCGTATTGATTGATGAATCCACACTGACAGCCGGGAACTGTTGTGGATTGAGAGGTAAATTTAATTGCCAGCGCTGTAAAAAATAGATGAAGATTGCGCCTACTACATTAAAAATCATTACTGCAACTGCGTATTGCCGCCAGCCCATCTCACCTTCTGGTGATGTACCAATGAGCCGGTAGATTGCCCGTTCAACTGGCCCACCTACTTTATTGATAAATTTACATTCACCATGCATTACGGCTGATAACCACAAACCCATGGGCTTGGTGAGTACCAAAAGCGTTATAAAAAACAAACCCACTTGAACAACCATATTTGAGAGCATTAGAAGTTCTCCGGATTAAACAATACGTACATCAAATAAATCAGCACAAGCAAAGCCAATGCACCACTGACCCAAAGCATTACATTCATTTTTCATCCATCCAATTCAACAATAAATAGATCACCCCATAACAACAAATGAGATAAATGCAAATCAAGACAGCGCTGTAAAAATACATTTGATTATGTGATGAAGTTTGTGATGAGCGAATGGTAGGCTTCGCGCAGTAAAAATGTCGTAATAAGTCTGCGCAGTGGTGTAAAAAAAGTGTAAAGATTAAAGATAGCGCGCTGACTGATTGTGATGCATTGCACACCAATCATTGGAATAACGCTCGATATTTACAGTTTTTTTATATCGAGTCACCATAGTTTTACAACTGTTTAACACCTGACAAGATAAGCTAGTTATGTATCGCAAGTGCTTTGAATCAACACAATTGCGAACATGAAAGTTAAACAAAAGGGATTATGGAAAGTATGAAACTGTTAACAAATATTAGCGCCCTCATTGGCATAGCAAGCTGCACTTACCTCACGATAGCGCAAGCCAGTGAAGAGGATGTGACAATACAAACGCCGCAATTTCAAGGCGCCACTCAACAAGCACCTATTGATGTTCGTATAAGTGGTTATCTGGAAACCTACTATCTGCATGATTTTAATCGCCCCACAGGTGATATTCGGCCTGGCTTTACTTATAGCCACAATGTCACAGACAAACCCAGTATTAATCTAGGGCTTATTAAAGCGAGTGTAAATACTGAGCGCATGCGAGCCAATTTGGCTTTAGGTTCAGGCACTTACATGCGCGCTAATTACGCATTAGAGCCTAGAGACTTACAAAAGATATTCGAAGCGAATGTTGGGTTAAAGCTTACTGATAACGTGTGGCTGGATGCAGGTGTGATGCCCTCACACATTGGATTTGAAAGTGCCATTGGCTTAGACAATTGGACGCTGACCAGAAGCATGCTGGCGGATAACTCGCCTTATTTTGAAACAGGCGTAAGGCTTTCTTATACCTCAGACGATGGCAAATGGTATGCCAGTGGCTTACTATTGAATGGCTGGCAACGCATTCAAAGGCCAGATGGCAATACAACGCCAGCAATCGGCCATCAACTCACTTACAAACCCAACGCAAACATTACCCTTAATAGCAGTTCATTCATTGGTAACGATAAGTCAGATAACGATAGAAGAATGCGTTATTTCCACAATTTTTATGGCCAATATCAATTAAATGATCGATGGGGTCTCATTACAGGGTTTGATATTGGTGCTGAGCAAACTGAGAGAAACAGCAAACGCTACAACGTGTGGTTGACGCCTATTGTGATTGCAAAATATACCTACTCGGATAAGTTGAGTCTGGCTGTAAGAGCAGAATATTACCAAGACAAAGATGGTGTGATTGTCACCACTGACACACCTAATGGCTTTAGAACATTCAGCTATTCAACTAATCTTGATTACAGGCTATCTAATAATGTTGCGATTAGAGCAGAGCTGAGGAAATTTCACAGTCAGGACAAAATCTTTGAAGATAATGACGGGCTTTCTGATGAAAGTCTAACCGCGACTACAGCAGTGATTTTTAATTTTTAATTTAAGTTGGTTGGTTTAGTGATGGAGGAAGTCATTGTTAGGTCTGCTTAGGGGATTCTGCCGGATAGGATATAGATGACATTCACTACACGCTTCAAACACTCGCCAAACGCATTCTGTCAATTTTCTCGACCACTGCTTGATAGAGATCATGGTCGGAATCAGGATTGTTGCGGTCTGGATGATTTGCACTACGGATTTTTTTTAAATGCGTTAAATCATCTGGCAAATCATGTACTTTGGTTACGCGGTCACCGTTTTTTGCCATCACTCGCTGAAGTTCAGCTTCTGCAGCTTCGCGCGTGTCATATATTATCTTGCTACCTAAGCGCCAGTTGCTCTGGTTTTTGCGTGGGGATAGCTTTTCCTTACCATCAAACCAGAACCATTGGCCGGTATCCGTATCCCGTTCAAAGTGAATGGTGGTAATTCCATACGTATAAACGGGCGGTTCGATTTCATTGGCTAGTAAATTGATGATTTTGCCAACCGTTGCCACCGAAATAACATAATACGCGCCCAGTGCATGTGGGCTAAACGCACTACTGAGGGTTGGCGCAGGCTTGCTGCCGTTACTTGCTGAGTTCAATTCAGCCATTCTGGCTAGCGCTCTGCGTTGTGCGTTGGTCACGGGAAATGCTCCTTAAATGTGTAAATAAATGCGCAAACTATGTAAATGCGCCCTGTTATGCAGTTTTCTATTTGACCTTAACTAACTTGTGCTTTATTGTCGCATCACCCCGTTTGATAGGGTTTCATACGACTAACTACCAAGTAGAGGAAATACAGATGGCTACAACAGAAAAAAAAGTAATTATTGGAAAATCAGAATTAGTGGAGTTATTGGCAACCAATGGCCGCAACAAAAAAGAGGCACAAGAAGCGTTAAACGATGTGTTGGCTGTGATTACTGATGCCTTAGCAAAAGGCAATGATGTGAACATCATCGGCTTCGGCAAATTCAAAGTAACGCATAAACCTGCTTACGATGGCCGTAATCCTGCAAATGGCGAAACATTGAAAATTGCTGCAAGTAACCGCGTAAGCTTTTCAGTAGGTGCTTCACTTAAATCTGCAGTTAATAAATAAGCATTATACAGGTTGAAAAGCCCTTTTCGCAGGGCTTTTTTGCCAGATATTCATACTTGTAATCCAAGGCAAATATCAAATTGAAATTGATTGATATTGCTGAAATAAGCTACACATACAAGTTTGATACCATGAGTTGGGCTTAAGATATAGGCTAAGCTTGCCGATATTTACCAACAACATGAAGAAATATGGATCTACCCTAGATGGAAAATCATCAAACAGCAACAGCCTCCTCTGCACCCCCCAACCCCCATCAGCAAGCACATGATTTTCGTTGCATGGTCGAAAATAGCTTAGACCTCATTATCAAAGTGAGTTTAAGCGGCCATTACACCTATGTAAACCCTGCATTTTGTGCGCTATATGGCATTGAAGCTAACAACTTGCTAGGGCGGCACTACTCAGAGGATGTAGTAGAAGATGATCGAGCCATGGTTGATGTGTTTTTTAATCAATTATTCACTCCCCCTTATGCGGTCAACTTTACACATCGAGAGAATACTGCGCGAGGTATACGCCGTTTGGAATGGACGGGAAAAGGCTTAACTAACGCACAGGGTGAATTAATTGAGTTTGTTGGTATTGCGCGTGATGTGACAGATCGTCTTGATTTAATCGACAAGCTATCACAGCAAGCCAACCATGATGATCTGACCGGGCTGGCTAATCGACGTTTTTTGATGAAGCAAGCCCATTTGGAATTAGCACGTGCTAAGCGTTATCAATATCCGCTATCACTGTTTATGCTAGACATAGACCATTTTAAAGCGGTGAATGACCAATACGGACACCTATCAGGCGATAACGTATTAAAACAATTAAGCCAAGTAATGCAATACATATTACGTGAGCATGATTTGGTTGGGCGTATCGGTGGTGAGGAGTTTGCGGTGCTATTACCAGAAACAGATTTAGAAGCTGCGCTAGCGATTGCCGAACGATTAAGGCTAGCAGTTCAGGAATATTCCTTTAGGTTGTTACACGACACCCCGATTGCACTGACAGTTTCCATTGGTATAGCCAGTTCCACTGAAGTAGCACAAAACTTTGAAAAGCTATGGCATGAATCTGATATGCGCTTGTACCAGGCCAAAACTTTAGGGAGAAACCAAATATTTCCAGCCATCACAGCGCTCACTCCCCAGCCTAGCTAAAATTAAGTTTACTTCGGTGGTAAACCAATCGATAAAGTAAAGGTAGCACTAACAGCGTCAGTAATGTGGAAGACCATATACCGCCTATGACGACAGTTGCCAGCGGCCTTTGCACTTCGGCACCCGTGCCAGTCGCAATCGCCATTGGGATAAAGCCGAGCGACGCTACCAGCGCCGTAATTAAAATAGGCCTTAAACGACTCAAGCTACCCTCCTCGATGGCCGTGTCTAGTGATTTCCCTTCTGCCAATAACTGGCGAATAAAACTGATCATGACTAAGCCATTCAGCACCGCCACGCCAGATAAGGCAATAAAACCAACGCCGGCAGAAATGGATAGGGGAATATCTCTTAACCACAGCATAAGCACACCACCTGTAAGCGCAAATGGAATGCCGGTAAATACAATCAGGCCATCTCTAAAGTTATTAAACATGGCATAAAGCAATACAAATACCAATAACAATGCCAACGGCACTACCACTTGCAAGCGCTGGCTTGCAGACTGCAATTGCTCAAAAGTCCCGCCCCAGTGCATCCAATATCCCGTGGGGATTTTTATTTCCTGCTGCACACGTTGCTGTGCCTCTGCCACGTAAGAGCCAATGTCGCGGTCACGCACATTGGCGGTAATCACCACATTACGTTTTCCATTTTCGCGACTAAATTGGTTTGCACCAGGCGCAATGTCAATACTGGCTACCTCGCCAAGCTGCAAGTAAACAGGTGTCTCCGTTTTGCCGTTGATGTTAATCGGTAGCCGTTTGAACGCTTCTATATCCGCCCTAGCCTCTTCTGGTAGGCGAACCACAATTTCAAATCGCCTATCCCCCTGAAATAGGGTGCCGGCTTCGCGACCATTCATTGCAATAGAGATGGCATCTTGTACGTCCGCAATATTGACCCCCAACCTTGCAATCTTTTGGCGGTCAATTTTCACGGTAAGCATTGGCAGGCCCGTTGTCTGCTCCACTTTGACATCTTCACCACCTTGAATGCTAGATAACACTTTGGAAATTTCTTCCGCTGTCGCATGCATCACTTGCATATCATCGCCATACACTTTGACGGCTACATCGCTACGCACACCTGATATCAGCTCATTAAAACGCATTTGAATGGGTTGCGTAAACTCATAGTTATTGCCAGGCACCTGTTGCACAGCTTCTTGCATTTGTGCAATCAGCGCGCTTTTGGTCAAGCTAGGGTCAGGCCATTCTGATGTGGGCTTGAGCATAATAAAGTTATCTGCAACGCTCGGTGGCATTGGGTCAGTGGCGATTTCTGCAGTACCTAATTTGGCAAATATGCGATCCACTTGCGGGAAGCCTTTAATCGTGTGCTCCAGTTCTTTTTGCATTTCAACAGCTTGTGTCAGGCTGGTGCCCGGGATACGCAGTGCATGTAACGCAATATCGCCTTCATTTAAACTGGGGATAAACTCGCTGCCCATGCGGCTGGCTAACAAGCCACTTAATAGCACGGATACCACAGCGATTGTCAGCACCAAGGCCTTATTGACCATTGCCCATGTCAACAACGTTAAGTAACGTTTTTTAGACCAGCGAATCAGCACCTGCTCTTTTTCTTCGACTTTACCCGTGATAAAAATGGCAACGGCTGCCGGGATAAACGTCACTGAAAGCAGCATCGCACCAATCAATGCAATGACGACCGTAAATGCCATCGGATGGAACATCTTGCCCTCTATGCCCGTCAGTGCAAAGATGGGCAAGTACACGGCCATAATAATCAGCTGGCCGTACACCAATGGTTTTCTGGCTTCTTGCGCAGCAGTAAATACCTCGGCAAAGCGCTCTTGCTTTGTCAGTGGGCGGCCTAAACTGGTTTGCGCATGCGCAAGCCGTCGCATGCAGTTTTCCACAATCACCACCGCACCATCGATGATAATGCCGAAGTCCAATGCGCCTAAACTCATCAAGTTTGCACTGACCTTGCCTGCCGCCATACCAGTGAATGTAAAGAGCATGGCCAGTGGGATGACGAGCATGGTAATCACGGCTGCACGCATATTACCTAGAAAAATAAACAGCACCACAATCACCAATAACGCGCCTTCCAATAGGTTGGTTTTGACGGTATTAATCGCTTTATCGATCAAGGTCGTGCGGTCATAAACTGTTTTTGCAACAATCCCCATGGGTAAGGTTTGGTTGATTTGCGTGAGTCTGACTTCTACCGCGGCAGATACTTTGCGGCTGTTTTCCCCTGTGAGCATAAACACCGTACCTAACACTACTTCTTGGCCATTTTCAGTGGCAGCGCCATTGCGTAACTCACTTCCAATCACCACGTCAGCCACATCTTGGATACGTACCGGAACACCTGCTTGCGTATCCACCACAATGTTACCAATGTCTTCTAAACTGCTGACTTGGCCGGGCACACGAATCAAGTACTGCTCACCTGATTTTTCGATATACCCTGCGCCAATATTGGCATTGTTATTTTCCAGTGCCGCCACCAAGTGATTCAGTGTCAACCCTCTGGCCATTAAACGGTCTGTGTAAGGTGCCACTTGGTATTGCTTGACGAAACCGCCGACCGTATTGATTTCATTGACGCCGGGCACATTGCGCAATTGCGGCTTAATAATCCAGTCTTGAATTTCACGTAAATCCATAGGCGTATACGGTGTGCCATCTGCTTTTAAAGCACCCTCTTTCGCTTCAACCGTCCACATAAATATTTCACCAAGGCCAGTCGACGTGGGCCCCATTACAGGCAAAATACCAGCGGGCAATTTCTCTTTCGCCTGTTGTATCCGCTCGTTGACGAGTTGGCGTGCAAAGTAGATATCCGTACCCTCTTCAAACACAACGGTGACTTGCGATAAGCCAAAGCGTGAAACTGAACGCGTTTGTTCTAATCTAGGCAACCCAGCCATTGCTGTCTCAATTGGGTAGGTCACTCTTTGCTCAGCCTCCAGCGGTGCATAGCCTGGGGCTGCGGTGTTTATTTGCACTTGAATATTAGTAATGTCGGGGACAGCATCAATAGGCAGCGCTTTGTAACTAAAGAAACCCACTATGGCGATAGCCAATGCAATCAGCATGATGAGCCAACGCTGATCAATGGCAAAACGAATCAGCTTTTCAAACATAGCAGCACTCCTTCGATTGGATAGTTTCTTGCGTCAAGGTGGCTAATTTAATGATCATGACTAGCCCCTGCCTTACCAATATCTGCTTTAATCAAAAAACTGTTACCTGCCGCATACTTATCGCCCGCTTGAATACCCTCCAACACCTCAACGTACTTATCATCTCGCCGACCGAGCACCAGAGGTCTGGCTTCAAAATATTCACCATAACGGCCAAACACCACAGACCAATCTCGCAACGTTTGTATGCCCTCTACAGATACGGCCAGCGGCACCTTTACTTCATCGGAAACAAGTACGACATTGACTGGCAACCCTGGCAGCCAAATACGGCCAGCATTATTTAACACCACACGCGCCATCGCGGTACGAGACTGCTCGCCAACCAAAGCGCTGACGTAAGCAATCACGCCAGTAGTTTCTGCTGCAAAGGCGGTTGCTTTAATGGTAACGGTTTGGCCGACCTTTACCGTGTTGATGTCTTTGGCATAAATCACCATCTCGGCCCACACGGTAGATAGGTCTGAAATCTCATAAAGGCTATCTGTCTCACTGACTACTTGACCTTGGCTGATTTGCTTATTGGTCACCACACCATCAATTGGGGAGCGGATATCATAGCGTGTGAGTCCTTTGCTGCTGGCACTCGCGCCTATGGCTACCAGCCTTTGCTGTAAGCGTTGCACAGTAATTTCTGCCTCATGCAAGTCATTCTGCGCTTGCAGATAATCTTGCTGAGCAGAGACTTTTTCCTCCCAAAGTTGCTTCTCTCTGATGTAGGTTGTACGCGCTAACTCCATCCGTTTTTGTGCTGCAAATAAATCACTACGCATATCTGCAACGGCTTGGCTAGATACGCTGGCCAGCACTTGGCCTTTATGCACGTTGTCGCCAGCGTTCACATTGACCGATTCCACAATACCGCTGGCGCGTGATACTACTTGTACGCTTTTGTCTGCATTGCGCTTGATTTCACCCAGTAAATTTAATACAGACTTAATGCTTGCAGGCCCTGCTGTCAGCACCTCGATACTATTCAACGTAAGTTGCTTATCACTCACTTGCACTCTTGCCTCCACTTGATCGTAAGCAAACTGATAGTGTTGGTTGTTGTATTGCGCAGTGATATTGACCTTAAAAGAATGTGGCTCTTCAACCACCGCATTACTTTTGAGGTAGTCATTCTCTTTCTCAAACTTAAACACTTCTGGCTTACGTCCCAATCGGTCCAATTCAATGCTGACGGTAGAGGCTTCCGGCGCGATTGCTTGACCATCTTGATAGGCATATATCCTGAATTCTGGCGGTACGTTTTGTTCAAAAATAGTCACTTCCAAGCCATACCCGGCTTGCGTAAAGAGTTTGCCGCCATGTGGCCCCTTTAATATTTCATGCGGTTGTGCCTGATGTTCATGCGCATCGTGTGGCACGCTATCACTTGTAGGCAAAGGTAAATGGTCTTTTTCATGGTTGTGTCCCGGCGCACCATGTTGGGGTCTGGTATCCGGCGCTGAAGACATGCTTTCATTTGTATGCCCATGCTCTTCATCCATAGCTTTAGGTTTTTCAGTGCTTAGTATCCATATTGCCAATATCACGCCAATGGCAATCACCGCAAAAATGGCTACGATTTGTTTGTTTTTGTGTATGAATCGCATGTGTTACTCCTGTGTCCGTTGGGTTGGATTTATCACCCGATTACCTAAAATACGTTCGATTTCAGCAACAGCTTGATGTGCATCTAACAAGGCCTGAATATATTGAGATTTGGCTTGAAATAAGGTGCGCTGGGCATCTAGCACATCTAAAAAACTAAACTTACCCGCACTAAACCCCTTACTTGCCGCATCAAATGCACTTTGAGCACTAGGCAGTATTTCGCTACGTAACGATTCCGCACTTTGTCTTGATGCGCTTAGCCGCTCATAATGGGTTGCAAGGTTGGCTTCCAACTGTGCTCTTAATGCAACGAGTTCATCTTGCGCCTTATACTGGCGGCTGACCGCCTCTTGCAGATTGCCTTGATTGCGGTCAAACAACGGTATGGGCACGGTTAACCCAAGCAATGCTTGATTCAGCCCACCTAGCTCTTGGTTATTGATGACACCGGCGCTAAGTGTGATATTGGGCGTGGCTTTGCTACGCTCAATCTTGGTCATTCCATCGCGCGTGCTTATCTCTAGCTTGGCTAGGCTAATGGCTGGTGCATTTTCTAACAAGGCGGATAGCTCTGCGGAAGTCGCAACAGGCGGAATTTCCTCAACATTGCCTTGCGCACGCTCAAACACCGGCAATGGATTGCCCCATAAGGCACTTAAGCGCTTGCGTGCGCTGTTGAGTTGGCTGGTGGCTTGATTAAACTCTATCTTGGCGCCAACTTCAGCTATCTTGGATTTGGTCTCTTCGACCGGTGCGCTTTTACCTGCTTTCACGCGTTTGGCAGCCGCATCCAATGCTAGATTTGCAATATCCAGAGAGGACTTGCTTAGCTTTAATCGTTCCTGCGCTGCTAACACCTCATAAAATGCATTGGTTATATTGGCATGTACCTCTGCTTTTCTACTTTCAAGCGCCGCTAGTGCTTTTTGGTAGAAAGCATCCGCAGCCTCTATTCTGGCTTCACGCTTATTTCCCATTTCAATTTCTTGATTGAGTTGCAGATAGATTTGGCGGGTGTCGCTACGGGTGTCTTGCATCGAAGTAGAAATGGTAGGGTTAGGCCGAACCGCAGCTTGCGTTCTCACGCCTTCAATCGCTTCAAGCTCACGCTTTGCAACTGCAATGCTAGGATTAGCGCGCATCGCTAAGTCTATTGCCGCTGCTAGCGTTAATGGATAAGCTGGTTCTACATGCTCGGCGCTGTTTGCCAAATGGCTGGTAAAGGCCATCATCAAAAGCGCTGTGCTGACTGGCTTAATAAAATATTTCAGTGTGAATAGCAAGATGCTCTCCCAAATCTAATACAAATCCGATAACTTCCATCTAAGTAATGACTTAGAAATGAGTAGCTATCAACGAATTGAATTTAGCGTTGGGGTGGAGCGCGTGCGGCAGGCAGCCGTCGCTTGAGAGACTCTTTGGGGTTTGATAAAAGTGCGGGGTTGAGTTTTTGAGTGGCTTGTAACTTGAGTAAAAAGCAAACACTGAATACCACAGCAAGGATATTAATAAGCAACTTAACATCAACATCTTGCTTAATGCCAGAAGCAACTGAAATTGTGTGCGTAGCATGCGGAATATTTGATACGGCATGGTCTGCTGAATGCTCCACACTATAAGCTTCTTCGTGCTCATCGCCCACATGAAAACCAGTGTGTTGAATGGGGTGCTCAGTATCTAGATGCGCGTGAATAAACGGTTGCAATGCTTGCAAAATTGCAAAGCAAATAGCAACCGCTAACGTAACCCATCTAGTGTTATTTAAAGCCATGAGCCTAATCTAACAAACTTTGATTGCAATGACAATCTATCTTTACTCCAAGATGGCTGATTACTTTCAACCACTGGCACAAGCTGCATTTCAACAATTAAAAAGCCTCGCAAATACGAGGCTTTTTTAACAGCATCAATACAGTTTATTTGTTTGCTTTGCGACGTGCGCTCACACCCATTAACCCTAAGCCAGCAAGTAACATGGCATAAGTCTCAGGTTCTGGCACAGCAGTAAGGTTATATAGCGAAGTAGTGTTAGATGTCTCATTAGTCACGCTCAAGTAAGTCAAGCCATTGAATGTAAACGCTTCAATGCCTTCTGGTGCTAAGTCACCATCGGTCACAATCATGTCAATAAAGCTGGCTTGGGTTGGATCCGTCACGTCATACAACGCTACTGCTGATTTTAGTGTGCGCTCTAAACCAATCGCAGCAATCGTTCTGCCATTGATGGTAAATAACTCCACGCCTTCTGGCTCCACGCCTTTGTCGCGGCTTCTTGCATCATCGTAAATGCCTAATTCGGCCGCTTTTTTGTCTAAAAAGTCACCACTATCAAATACGATATTGCCGTTGGCATCACGAATAGAGAACGATCTTGCACCTGCTGCAAATAAGTTACCAACAGATGAATCTGTATTGGTCACGCGCAGATTGGTGAGGTCGCCTGTTGCACCTACTGAACTAGCTGCAGAACGGTCACCATCATCCTCACGGAAATCGCCTTCATTCGCCATGACCAAGTAATCTTGACCATTGGCTTGATAGGCTGCAATACCATCCGGCATGTAAAAGCCTTTTACATTGGCAGACACAAAATTGACGGTACCATTGTTGGATGGGTCGATCGTGTTACCTGGCAAACTAAAATCTTTAACGCCTAAACCAATCACTTGATCAAATTGATTGGTGTTCAAATTTAACACGCCAATCGCATTCGCCTCTTGTAGTGTCACATAGGCTTTAGTGCCTGCAGCATTCACAGCAATGTATTCAGGCTCAAAATCCATACCAGTATTGGTACGGATATAGCTACCAGATTGCGCTACGCCATTCAAACCTGCGGTTGCCGCTACAGTACGCGTATTCATATCAATCACACTGACACTGCCCGCTGGGTCTACCGCTGCCGCGCCAAACACGCGTGGGATTGTGCTGCCGATTCTTGCGCCATAAGTACTTGGCGTACCCTCGTTAGCTACTAGCAATTTAGAGCCATCTGCAGTAAATGTCAGCATGTCTGGCAGTGCACCTACCGTAATGGTATTGGTGCCGCTCGTCAGGGCGCGCGTAGTTGTATTGTAAAGTTGAACAATACCAGGGTTGGTTTTAGTGCTAGATTCGATGGCAAACGCAGCCACGCCATTATTGATGGCAATACTATTAATAGAGCCAAAACTGGTAGTGTCGATATGTTGCACCAAGCTACCGTTACTCATATTCAAGACATCTACACCGACCACACCCGCCACCCAAATGGTGTTGCTGATACTGTCGTAAGCGCTGATCTCTGATGTAACGCCAGTGTTGGCATGGCTGTATGTCCACGCTTTCGTGATGCTGGTAAATGGGCTATCGGCCATTGCCATATGTGGCAAAAATAGCGCAGCGACCAGCGCAGTAATCATACTTTTTTTCATTGCTCTTCCCTCTAAATAGTAGTTTTGATGATACAAATTAAAACCTAACTAGCGTATGAAAATGGCGTGACGCAGTGATGACGGCGTACCTATAAAATATAGTCTATGCAGACTATGCTTTACACTGAGGTGTATCATTTATTTCATAAATATTTAACATAGCAGCTATTACATCCGTTTTATAATCTGCGCAGGCACGGCCTACGCCCGTATGCGTTGACTTAAGGATATCAAGTGAAAATTAAAACCGCCAAAGATGAATACCTAGCAAAAGCACAAGATCTCTCAGACGATGAAATTGACAAGCTGCAGTACAGAATGCGCGGCAAGCTCTATCGCCGTGCTGAAGACCAAAAGCTAACGTTACAAGAGGCACTCGCCATCCAACTGGAAATTGAAGACGAAGAATTGAAAGAATGGCGTGAAAAGCGTGCGCAAATGTTAACAAAATCATCTAAAAAGAAATAACGCGCTTACTGCGTGATTAATTACTGGTTGGCTATTTAGATAAACTATCGATATAGCCAACCTTCATACCCACTCAGTATGGCTTAGTGACGTGCACGTACCGCGCTTCGTCCAATTTATCTTGCTGACTCTGCAAAATATTTTCCAGCTCCACGCGTTTTAGTTGAAAAAACTTTTCTTTACGCATCACCGATTCATACAAGCTAGGATTATCATAAATCTGCACTAGCTCTTTGCCGTAGGTATAGAGCTTGCCGTTTTTATCTTCACAGGTATTGAGTGATTTGGTGGTCTCCGCCAAGTTGGTGGATAAAGTTTTACGCTGACCATCATTAAACGCCAAATCGCCCAGTGCTTTTTGGTGCTGTGTTTTTAACTCAGCCAAATTGTTTTGTGTCGTTTCCAAATCGGCTTTTGTCTGCGTCAGCTGTGTGTCTAGTGCTGTTTTTTCAGTGTTTGCTTTTGTGAGTTCTGCACCTAGGCTGCGCACTTTAGATTCAGCCGTACTGAGTTTTTTTTGTGCCAGATCTTTGGCTTCTGTTTCTGCTTTGAGTTGGTCTTCCAGCGTTTTCTTTTCTGTTGCAAACTGTGCCTGTAGCGTTGCTTTTTCAGCTTCCATGTCTTGTTTCATTTTCTGCATCATTAATGCAGCCTTGCGCGCAGCTTTATCTTTCTTTTCCGCAGCAAAGCTTGGGTCGGCAAACAGGCCAAATAAAAATGGAATGATGATCAGTGCAATTAACTTGGAATAGATACGCATATCGTCTCTCCTATCACTATCTGCATGAAAATTTGTCATATTAGTACTGTGCATGTTAGAACTGGGCATATTAGAACTTGGCATTTAAATCCAATAAAAATACATCGACCGAATAATCCAAGCCGCTTACCGTATCAGCAGATAAGTAGCGTGCGCCTACCCATGTATTTTTATCAATCGCATAATTACCCACTAAAGCCCAACCTTTAGCATCGCTGCCGCCTAACCTAAAGTTGGAGTCGTTTAAGCCATCTAATACAGCGTCGGCTTCTATGCGTTTATAGGCCAACGATACTTGCCAATCATCTTTTTCAATCGCCTCAGAGCGTAGCCCGCTAAACGTTTTGGTGCCTACATCCATTTTTACTTGGTATGCATCAGTTTCCTCTTTATAGAGATTACCTGTTCTTCTCAGGATCTCGTTTTTATCAAAACCAATATTCTTGATGTAATCGCCAGTGAGGGTGACATGTACCGGGTCAAAATTGAGAAAATCGATTTGACCGATAATATTGATTTGCTCAAACTTGGAGGCCAGACCAATAATGGATGCTTGGCCTGGAAGGTTCGCCGCATTGATATCAAAAGTACTATTGCCACGCTGTCTGAAGGCAGGTGCAGTGCCGCTGTAGTCATTTAAACCAACCGAATTAGACTGTCCTTCTACATTTTTGTAATCATGGTAAGCCACTGCCAACTTCACCGTAGATTTATTCGGTGCTTGCCATTTCAGCCCAGTTTGCAATGAGTACAACCATTTGTCTTTTGCCTTATTGTCTTCAGACGATTCGACTTCTTCAATAGGAAAGGCGCCAACTGTCGTGAACGAGGTGAATGAGTCAGTCAATTTAGGCGAAAATGTTGCCGCCACGCCATCAAACGCCAAATCGGGGTCAAACATAATATCTGTGTACAGAAACGGGTTAGCAAAGCGCCCACCCTCTACCATCAACCAAGGTCTTGGTGTGGCTTTTAAAAATGCGCGGTCTAAACCAAAAATATATTTACCTTGTGCAATCCCTTCGGTCTGGTTAGGCGTGACGGGTGTTGTTTGCAAGCCTGTTACAAACTGCAAGCCACCCGTGAGCCAGTCATTCACTTTGATATCTGCACCCAAACGAGCACGTACACGCAAGCGGTCTCTATCTACTGTGGAATTTTTAAGATTCATATCCTGCTCTGGATCGTTTAAACGAGCGATGTCTGCGTTATCAGAAGCAAAGCTATCCTCTTGTGCACGTAAACGAATATCGCCGTAAAACTCAATACGGTCCAGCCAGCCAGGCAAGCCCAAGCGCTCACCTGCTTTATAGTTGAGTTTGGTCATTACTTCTTTTTCAATTTCGGCGCGCATTTCTTTTTTCACGTGCTCTGGCACATATTGCACGCGTACCGATTTCTCATCCACAACAGCCGTTTCGTTTGGTTTTGCTACAAGCGCATCCAACGCCTGTTGCTGTTTTACTTGTCTGGCGGCATCTTCTGTCGCTTTTTTCACCAAAGCATCTGCTTTGTCTTTAGGCAATACGCCTTCTTTGACTAACAGATCAATCAAGTTGGTCGTGGTGGCTTTTAACTGCTCCAGTGATTCACGTTCATCCGCTTGGACTTGTGTCGCAGTCATGCCTAAGCCCATCATGATGGAAATCGCAAGGGATATCTTTTTCATCGGCAAGTGTTTAATCATTCTATTGTTCTCTCATCTATTCATTTACTGCTTGTTAGCCAAGCTTTCTTGCAGAAATACGTAACTTAATGGGCTGCGGCATACCTTCTGGTGGTGCTTCTCGTATGCGTGGCATGCTGTTCAACGCTGCCTTCACAGCTTGCTCTACGTCATCTTTGGCATCGGATTGCACCAAGTCCAGTCTCTCTACATCACCGTTAGATTTAATCCACACATTCACCACTAATTTGTACTGCCCTTGGGTGATGTTCTTATCTTTTTCCAGCGCATTTTCAATTTGCGATTTGACCAAACCCGCATACCAATTGAATTTGGCACCACCATCCGAGCCGATGGTTTTCACATCGCCACCTTTATAGTCATTGCTCACCGCCCCTGCAGCAAACGGGCTAGGGCCATCACCTGCCGCACCTTCCATCTTCAGGTTTTCAGCCGGTGGCGTTTCTGCTGGCTTAGGCTCAGGGGCTTTAGGCGCTTCTTTGGGTTGCTCCTTAGGCTGTTCTTTTGGCGGCTCCTTTGGCGGTGGCGGCGGTGGCGGTGGCGGCGTATCTGGTAATAACTTAATGGTGGTCACTTGTTTTTTGTGTGTTGCCCCACCAGACATCAATTTGCTAATGCCGTAGCCAATGGCACCCAGCACCAATAGCGCGAGTAGCCAAATGGCAATACGCTTCAACCACAATTGCATGGTATTTGCGTCTTCGCCATCAATCATCGGATCGTGAGTCACTTGCATCCTTAAGTTCCAATACGTCCGGTGACCAAACCCACGTTTTCTATTTCTAGTCTGTTCACCAAATCAATCACGCTGACTACGCCTGCATAAGGCGCTTTGGCATCGCCTTTAATCATCACGTTAAATTTAGGGTCTGCGGCTTTAGCGCTATTAAGCTGGCTTTCCAATTCCGCCATGCTCACACCTGCACCGTTGATGGTGACGGAGCCACCTTGCTGCACCTGAACAATTTTCACGTCGTGCTTCTCGGTGCTTGGTTTGTTAGACGGTTTGGGCAGGTTCATCGTCAGCCCTTGCACACCGGCCGTGGTCATCAAAATAAAGATCACCAGCAATACATAGGCCAAATCCAGCATCGGCGTGATGTTGATGGTGTCGTAAGGTTGAGCGTCGTTTTGAACCTGCATTATTCAGCCACCTTTTTCGTCACTAATCCGACTTCAGTAATATTCAACTTTTTACAAATCTCTAGCACTTCTGAGACCTTTTCATAATGGGCGGCAGCATCGCCTTTTAGCACCACTGGCAATTCCGGATTGCCACTTTTGTACTCTGCCAAGCGTTGCTCTAAGGTCGCCATATCCACTGGGTACGCATCTAAATACACTGCGCCATCGCTGGTAATGGTAATGGCCCGCATTTGCGGTTTTGCCAACGCAGCAGAGTTCACCGTTTGTGGCGTTTCAACTTTCACGCCTTGTACTGATGCCGTGGTCATGATGATAAAAATCACCAGTAACACATAGGCCAAATCCAGCATCGGCGTGATATTGATTTCGTCATACAGCTGGTTCTCTTCTTTGACGCCTTCTGACATAGCCTGCCCTATTCTTTACCGAACAGCTCTGCGGTACGTGTCACAAACTCATCGACGAAAATTTGCATGGCAATGGTGATGTTCTTAATGCGGCTGGCTAAGTAGTTGTAACCAAATAAAGCTGGAATCGCCACGCCCAAGCCAGCCACAGTCGCTAACAACGCTGCTGCAATACCCGGCGCAATCGCGTTTACGTTCACATCCCCGGCTGCTGCAATCGCGGCAAACGTAATCATCACACCCACTACCGTACCTAATAGGCCTAAAAATGGCCCGCCAGAAATCGCAATCGTCAGCAACACCATGCCGGCATTTTGGCGTTGTGTTTCGCGTACCAAGTCTGCGTCAATCGCTGCTTTAATGGCGTCCATAGAGGCGCCGCTGAGGGATAGTTGACCATCATGTTCACGCTTTTTAATTTCACGTAAGCCAGCTTGGTACAAGCCAAATAGATTGGAGTTGGGGAAGTGAGCACCTTTGTCTAACTCTAGCAATTCTTTGCCACTGGCTTTTTGAAAGCGCGCTAAAAACTTTTTATTGTCTTTATCGGTTTTGGCCACCAGTTGCGCTTTCGTCCACATGACCCACGCACTGATAGCAAACATCACCGCCAAAATAGCAATCACGATCTTGGCATCGAGCGTCAAACTGCCAATCAAGATGCCGATATAGTTCGCTTCACCCTCTTCTTCGCCTTCACCCCCTTCTCCGGCAGCGACTGCGAATATTTTGCTATCCACACCTTGGCTGCTTGCAGCGAGTTGAATGTGCGCTTTGCTCGCGGTATTGACCAATTGCATCTCATCCATCTCACCGAGATATGCTTCACCAATGCTAATCGCAGCGGCTGGGGTAAGTACAGGTGCTGCGCCTGTAGCCACTTCTGCACCGTTTACATATAACGTGGCCGCACCGTTGTTAATGGTGAATGCAACATGCTGCCAAGTGGTGGCTTTGAGCTCGCCTCCAGAAATCAAGGCATCGCCAATGTTTAATTGCAGCGTTTGTGCATCAATGGTCAATGTTGCGCCATCGGCTTGCGCAAATAAGCTTGCGGTTTGCGGCAGGCTGGCAGGTTTAATCCAAGCGGACCAGGTAAAGCCGTTGGCATAGGTGATGGCTGGGTTCGCGGCAATGCTGAGCGCAGCGCCATTAAATACGGCAGACTCACCAATCAACCCTGCTTTTTGTGCAGTGATTGCGCCAGTTGTGGTCAAATTGTTTGCGCTACTGTCTTTTAACAAGCCATTTTCGGCAAAATGGAACAGGCCTGTGGTACTGGCTGCTACCAGTGCTTTTTCGTTACTGGCGGTAGTTGCATTTTCGTTGCCGGAATATACCCAGATATGTGCATCTTTCTCACCGGCGGCAATGGTGGGCAATTGCACCCAAATGGTTGCCAACTCATTCACTGCATCAAATTTTTCAATATAAAATTTGAGCTCTGTTTTATCATCCGCCGCAATCAGGCGAATATCCGAGCCATCCACATTGACACTGGTAAAGTCAAAGTTACCAGAATGTAAGCGCATCAAAGCAACAGCTGGCTCACTTACCCCCAACGCCTGCGGGTTAATGCTAACTTTGTTACGTACAGGCCAGTCTGCATTCCACTCTGCGTGTGAAAGCCCAGCATGAATGGTGAGTAACGCAGCAACAAAAATCTTGGTAAAACGTTGTGTGGTAAATGCAAAAATTGTGGTGAACATGCCATGTACTTATAAAATTAGACTTGCAGGCATTGTATGAATGTAATGTGTCAGTTTGATTAAAAAAGGACTAGTCCTTGCACAAATTACCTATAAAAAAAGCCTGTACCTATTGATAAAGATACAGGCTATATTTTTATTATAAATCAGTAATTTATTAATATAATTTAATGTTATTTATTAATTACCAAAACCAATCACATCGACAGAAATAATGGACGGTAATGTAGGTTTCACAAAACTGTTATTTGCAGACTGGGCTACGCTATTCACTACAGATTGTGTAGCAGAGTTGACTGCATCTGGCGATAAGCCTGCCCCAACACCAGCAATGCTAGAAGTTGCGGCAATTGGGACGCCAGATGACGTGCCCTGTATCTGCACATTAATCGCATTGAGGAAGTTTTGAGTAACTGCAAAAAGGTCACCTGCTTCAATCCCGGCCTCACCTGCATCGATGGTTGGCGCTGTTAGATAGACAGTCCCTTTTTTCGGCTCTACTTTCGGGCCATTCGGACCATCCGGATCATAACTCTGCGCGCGGATACCACTACCGGCAGCTACGCCACGTACTTCAATAATGGTGTTACCAAAAGCATCGGTTTGCACAATACGTTCTGGCACAGAAGTCGCTGTTTTGGAACCACGACCCGCATCGATCGTGCCGTGCGTAGACCAGATAGCGATATCACTGCCGAACTGTGTAATGACTTTAGATTGATTGACTTGGAAATCACCATCAGCAATCGCGCGAATCTCCCCACCCTTTTCCGTGATGATGCCAATGTCACCGCCTCGACCCGGCACACCGACGTTAATCAGGCCGCCCGGCGCAATCAGATCGATGCTACCGCCACTGTTGGTCGATACTTTGCTGTTAAACAATAAGATATCACCTTGACTGAGCGTTGGAAACAAGCTGGCAATCGCATTTTCACCACGTGCATGGTTACCTGCTTTGGCAAAGTCTTTGGCGGAACCAATCAATTCAGAAGTGAGGTGGCGATTAGCAAATATCGTCTTTGCTTCTACATCCAGCGCGCTAAATTGTGCCAATGCCTCGTCATCACTCAGCGTGTTGTCACCATTACGTTTACGCATAAAATCCGTGACTGCTTGCGCAGTGGCTTTACGATATTCGGCCAAGCGTTTGGCGTCTTCGGCCAAAGTTACAGGGCCAGTGCCTGTTGGCAATACATATTGGTTAATATAAGCCTGTACCGCAGCGCCCTGCCCCAAACCTGCTTGCAAAGTAATAGAGGCGCCTTCATTTGGCAGCGCAGTATTGGCACGCGATGCAAACGTATTGTTAAAAATCGGATTGGTACTACCAGAGTTACCCGTTGTAGTGATAGTCGTCACATTAGGGTAGATCAAATCAATATTGCGCCCTGCCTGTACCAACAACTCACCAGGGCCTGCCACCGTAATGTTTTGCGTGTTCACATCATTACCCGCTTTAATCACGCTAATGTCGGTCGTGCGGTTATTTTGTAATGCAATATTAAGCCCAGTAATATCATTGCCCGCAACTAGTTTGGTGGCTTTGGGCAAACTGACAATTGCGTTGGCCACATTAGCAAAGATATCGCCTTCTTTAGCCACGATATACGAAGCCTGTGTATCTGCACCATGCAGTAAACTAGGACTATGGGTGAGTAGTTGGCTAAAGATGGTATTGGTAAACCCTTTAAACCTTGAGCTCGGCGTGTTGATACCTGCCAAGATATTAGGGTCCGCATCAGACATGCTGACATTGCCAAGCCCAACATTTTGCGCAGCAAACACATTCAAATTGCCAGATGCAGCTGGCATCAAAGTAACGTCGCCCACGTTGACATCACCCTGATATGCAGCCATGCTGATGTTTGCTGGTGCATATAACAGACTGTTGGTGATGCTATTATCTAGGCCAGTTGTTTGCGTCAATATCGCATTTTGTACCGCTAGATTGACATCGCCCACCACACTCGCTAAATGTACGCTTGCCTGTGGTGCATAGGTATTAAAGTAGCTATTTCTGCCAGTGGCATCTAGCACGGGTGCGTTAGTGGTAGATTGTGCCACCAGTGTCGGGTTGATAATCGCATCGATATGCACATTGCCCCCGGCGTTGACATTCCATTGACCATCTTGCAATGCCAATACGGTACCAAAGGTGCCCTCTTGCGGTTGAATAGCGCCACCAGCATTGATGTCACCATCCCCTTTTGCAACAAAATATACACCGCCGTTAATGTTGTTACCTGCTACCACGGTAACATCGCCACCACCATCGATACGTTGTACATTGGTCGCAAGGTCACCCGTTGTACCAAAATTATCAAAGCGCGCAGTGGTTGGCGCAGAAGCAGAGAAGTTGGAAATATCACCACCAGCTCGCAATTCAATATCGCCGCCGCCAAGCGTGGCTAGGCTTTGTTTGAACAGATCTGGGCGCACCCACCATGTGGTATCTAAATTACTGTTGCCACCGCCCTGTCTAAACAACCATTGGTTGATTAACTGACGGCCACTTGCTGGTTCAGCACCCACAATATTGCCTTGAGCAGTGACACGTATATCGCCGCCATTGGTTAAATAGAGTGGGTTCCCAGCTGTAGGCGCATCAAAACCATCCAATGCTTGCGCTTGTGTACCTACCGTATAAATAGCAGATGAGGCATTACGCATGATGACATCGCCACCGGTTGCAATATCAATATCGCCCGTACCGGTTCTAATCAGTTTGTTATTGGCTAGGGTTATATTGCCAGTCAGCGAACTACCATCGCTTGCTTTTGCCGATGCGATGGTACTCAGAGGACTTGCCGCGTTAAAATCAGCACCGGCCACCAAACGATACGCCCATGCATCACCACTGCCAATCAGGCCTGTAGGTAGCGCCGTGGTAAAGCCATCGCTAATGCTGCCGTTCAACATCAAATTATCAGCCGCGCGTAAGGTCAATACGCCGGGCTCATTACCGGCACGGGTTTCGCTATACAAATTCCAATCACTGACCACAGTTAAATTGCCGCTTGATTGAATTTCAGTACCTGCACGTAGATGGAAGCTATCGTCACCACTCTTGCCTAAGCTCGCCACAATATTACCTTTGTTGGCCATAAAATCCGTCACGTCATTGGCTACAGTATTAAACCCAAGCGTTGCACCTGTGCTATTACCTGTAGTCACCGTAGTCACGCCAGTAAATACTTTAAATGCTTCTAGCACCGTGGATTTTGCACCATTAATCGCCGTTGCTAAAGCGCTCACAGCAACGTCATTACCAGCACCTGCGCCTGTTCTTGGCGCACGTAAATGCACATCGCCACCGGCACCGCCAGTACCGCCTGCTACGTTAATCTTGGAGCCATTCTCGAGTGCTAGCGTACCCTGTTGGGTAAACAACTCCACCTTACCGCCTGCTTCTCCAGACTTAGTGCTATTGGCCTGAATATTGGCGGTGCTTTCTAAGGTAAGGTTTTGATTGGCATATAAGCCTACACGACTATTTTTTGGGGCTGTGGCAACAATATCGCCACTCACACGGATATTGCCTGCATCTGCCGACACGCTAATATCACGCGCGGTCAAGGCTTGGTCACCTGTACCGGTAATCGCCACATCACCAGTGCGCGCACGGTAATGCCTTGATTCGCTAAAGCCTGTCGCTTTTTGGTCTGTCGCCGTCAGGCTCGCCAATGTCTTCACGTCTACATCCAACTGGCCACCTAGCCCAGTGCCATTGGCCTTACCGTTAAGCGTACCATTTAAGTTAAGCGTACCTTGCATGGCATTGGCTTGCACCATACCGGCCTTCGCATCGCCGGTACTGGTCACACTCACCGCTGCGCCTGTGTCTACATTCACATTGCCGTTAGCAGAACTCAAAGTCACCTTACCTGCATTCAAATGCTGGGTAGTGGTGTAATAGCCTATGGTTTGTGAGTTTGCAGATATACTTGCACCCGAGGCCAAGGTTAAATCTTGGTTAGACTGCAATGTAACCTGACCAGATAATGACTCGATGTTGCTCGCGACATTCAGGCGATCAGCCGCAATGGTCAGTTGCCCACCAAACTGCGTGTTTGCGCCCAAGTTCACGGTTGTATTTTGTTGCGTATTTAACGTATCGCTGGCTTTCAGTGTGTATTTTCCACCAGTTTCACTGGTGATGCGCCCTGCGTTGATATTGGTCTGCGCAACGTTCAGATTAGTTTGTCCAGTAGCCGCCGTACGTACTTCGCCAGCGTTGATATTCAACTGGCTATACCCTTGCACTGTGGTCTGATCCGTCGTGGCTAATTGACCATTCGTCATGACCGGCGATTGCTCACCTTCAAATCGTACTGTGTTCGCGTTGATATTCAGCGCTCTGCCTGAGTTGTCCGCAGTGCCAATCAACACAGCATCTTGGTTATTTTTCAGCGTAAAAGTGTTGGCCGTAATCACGCTGGCAACATTGCTACTTGGTGCACCACTTTCACCCGCAGCTAAGTGCCCGACGATGCCAGCAGCATTAAAGGTTAAGTCTAAGTTGTTATTGCCCACATTTACTGCACCAAACGTATCTATATTGCTGTAACTGTTCAGTGTCAGTGCTTTAAGCTGGCCCAATGCTGCCAAAGACGCAGCGGTAACATTTAATCCTGCTGTGCCTTGCGGTGCATCACCAATCAATATACGTTTAGCGCCTAATGTTACCTTACCGCCATCACTTAACTTCACATCCCCTTTTAAGCTTACATTATTGGTCGCATCCAATACTGCTGAATTACCTGCGATGAGCTGGCTACCTTCATGCACAATCAACTCGCCTTGCGTCGCGCTGGCAGAGCCACCATTACGGCTATAAGTGATATTGTTTTTGGATGACAGCGCTAACACCGCGCCTTGACCATTACTAGTGATGACTTTTTCGCCGGGCTTGGCTGCTGCCGCGCCAGTATTAATCACTGCATTAGCATTCACCACCACCTGCTGGTTCGCTGTTGCGATAAACTCTGTGGTGCGTAACACTTGTGCGCTGGTATTTTCGATGACCACGCTATCCGCCACGGTCGTGATGTCCGTCACGCCTTTCACCAATTGACGTTTACCGCCTAATAACACGCTTTCTGCATTCAGTGCATTCAAGCTGGCGGCGGTGAGTTGCAAACTACCATCGTTACTGTTGTCTTGCGCATCTACTACACGAATCTTGCCTGAGCTGATATCGACCTCTAAGCCATTACCGCCTACTTGCGTATTGGCAATGACGTGCGCATTTAATGCTAATTGGCTTGCGCTTAAACTGAGCTTACCCACATCCAGAGGTGTATTCACTTCCGCACCATTCGTTTTGAGTGGATTATTAAAGAAGGTATTGGCGCTAGTCAGGATATATTGCGATGGTGATTGTGACACCGCGCCTGTAGCTGGCCTGAAAATAGCACCATCTAGTACTTTAAATGTAGACCAGTTAGCATCACGTGCACCAGTGCTGACATCCCCAAAATAACCTGCAGTCAAGGTGCTACCATCTTGCTGTTTGACCGCAGTGCCCGGTAATACATTGGTAGATTGGGTTTGTACCACATAGGCGCCCGGTACTAGTGCGTAGCGCGCAGGCAACAAAGTGTACATACCAGGCGGCAAGCCAGGCACACCACTTAGATATACCGATTGACCGACACCCACCCCTGCAGAGCTGCCTGCGTAAGTTAAATCTGTAGGTGCAAACTCACCTTTCAAGGTAGGGATCACCGCATAGGTATTGGGCTGCGCTAGGATATCTTTGCTACCACCAATACCAGGCACCCATTCATAGGCAAACATATCGCCACCGGCAGATAAATCCAATACTGCGCCTTGTTGCAAATCTACATTTTTACCATCGATATCAATGGTTTTTTCTACCAATGGCCTTGTGGCACCGCCACTAGGGTTAAATACTTCACCGCCGGTAGTCGTAATCCCAAACGGAATATTCTGCCCGCTACCGGAAATACTGGTTTTACTATTGCTGGTGAGGGTAACAGAGTTACTGCCCACCAAGTTAATGCGACCAAACGGCGCAGTCAACACGCCGTTTTGCACCACATCTGCGGCTTTCAGTGTGAGCTCACCCCCTGCGGAAAGCACTGGCGTAGCGGCTTTGCCATTGCTATTCACGGTGACTTTACTTGCAGTGCCCAATGCTTCAAACTTCAGTTTTGCACCGGAGTCTGGGTAAATCTGACGCGCGGTCAGTGTGATTTCACCATTAGCGGTTAAGCCTGATTCTGTCGCCTCAGCACCATCCTGCACATAGGTTCTAGTACCCTGTCCATGAATATCCAAGTCTGTATTAATGGCCAATTGCTGCGTACCAGAAACGCCCATTAACCCGTCAACATACACTTGTTTAGATTGCGTGGTCAGTTGGCCATTGCCCGCCACCACACTACTTGGATCTAAAAATAAAGTAGGGCTTTTAAAAGTAATATGCCCGGCATTGATGTTGGCAATCCCATCATTCTGCACATGTAATATAGGGGTTTCCAGCGTGAGATTCCCGGCGATATTGAGCGAGAACCCATTCGCCAACTCAATCTTGTCATTGGCATTAGGCGTATTGAGAAATGATTTGACAGTTACATTAGCAAAACCGCCTTGCTCAATCTGGTCAGCTGACAACTGCGCTTTAACATAAGGCGCGCTAATACCACTGCCATCTTTAATGGCATCGCCCATGCTAAACCCTGCCGCAGATAACTGTTTGTCATTGGTCAGCACCACGGTTTCAGTTCCAGACACAACTGGTGAAAAATCATTGGTTAGCCTAGCGTTATACACCATATTCAATGTGCCATCGCGGCCAGTACCACTCGCGCTCGCTTTAAAATCACCATCTACCAATAACGCACCAGTACCGTTGAGTGAAATGGTGCCAGCATCTCCGTACAAGGTTTCTCTGACATAGCCTTTGGTGGTCTGGGTATCGTTCACCACAGAAGCGCCAGACACATCCAGCACCGCACCTTGTTTGATAATCGTCGCGCCTTTTCTCGGGTCTGAACTATCCTCAGGCTTATTAATATCAATCGTACCGGCATCAAACACCTGTGTTTTTAGCAACTTATCGCGTGAACCCGGCAGCGTGACTGTGCTGCCAGCAGCACTTAAGTAAGCATTCTCGCCAATATACACAGCTTGCGTAGCATCATTCGGCAGTTCTATGTCTTTATCGTTAATACGAATATTGATGTGGCCGCTTGGTGTTGTAATATCGCCCAACACATTGACTTGCTTGCCAGCACTTAGCGATACGCTACCGCCTCTATCCGTACGCAGTGTGGTGTTTTCTGCCAGCGTTAAAGTACCTAAATCGTTGCCTACACGATTGGCAGTAAAGTCCAGAGAAACTGCCTCACGTAAATAATCGGCCTGCACGACAGGTTTAGCCATGGCTGAGATAGCCTGACCACCTGATTGATTGAGGTAACCGGCATTAATCTGCCAATTTTGCGCAACGCCATACACTTGCTGCGCCGTGCCGCCCGCCGCGCCAATATTCACTTGGTGTGCGGACAATGCGTATTCGGAAAAGCCACCTTGACTGAAAAAACCATTATTGACAGTAAAGTCGCCACTCAAATTATTGGCTATGTTTAAGGTAGCAGCTAGCTCCCCATCCTGCGCATCTACATTAATAAAGTTAATGGCTAAGCGACCGCCATGGTCAAACCCGTAAGACTGCAAGCGAATGCTACTGTCGATATTTTGGTTAGATTTAAAACTGATATCGCCTGCTTCCCCGGTATGCAAGGTGCCAGCACTGTCTACCCACGCGCCTGCTGAAGCATCTAAAGTAACGTTCTTGCCAAGCGACAGTAAACCAGCGGTAATGTTGCCACCATCAGCGGCTACTTCTCGCGTTTGTGCGCCAGCAATCACCGGCCGGTCATTAGTAAATATCCCCGCAGTGCTGAGCGTGACATTATCAGCAATATTGGTACGCAATGATTGCAACAAAATATCTGAGTTAGGTGCGTAAATGCTCGCGTTGATATTGGTGATGGTACCAACGCCGCTATTGCCCAATATGAGTTGACCATGTGGATTGATATTCAGTTGTGTATTGACCGTTAACTGCGTCACCTTGGACAAATCAACATCATTAAACCCATTGGCTAAAAAGTCACTGCTAATTACCGACTGATAATTGGCACTGTCTGCTAGCGCCTGATTAAAGTTAAACTCACTTGGCAAAGCCTTGGCCTGTTTATCAATGGTCAATTTGTTTGCACTGGCCAGCAGCCTACCCTGCTTTGGCACCTCATGTGCGAGCAGTTGCTCTTTGCTCACTTTAGTATTGGCAATCAGTTGCCCTGCCAAGACTAGATTTTGGGTGTTTTCAGCTTCAACGGGCGTAGTCAAATTCACCGTACCGGCATTTGCACCTTCAAAATAGGTATTCACCTGTTGCGTGGCACCCCCAAGTGTGTAGGTCTTTACCGTCCCCCACTTTTCATCCACAATTTTTTGGCTGTCCGCCACTTGGTCATAAGCCACACCAGTTTTGGCTTCAGAAATTGGCACCAGCTTGCCGTTATATAGCAACTGAGATTCTTTTACTGTGCCGGCTGTATATGTTGTAGAACCGCCAGATACATCAATCACGGCACCTTTACTAATAATTAAGTCTTGATTGGTTGAGAGTGTCACCGTACCGGCATTGGTCATTTTCTCTGCTACTGTTGCCCCAACCAAATCCAAGAATGGCTGAATATCCAATAGGTCGGTGCCTTTACGCGCATCTACATATACGGTTTGTTTAAACAAGCCGCTATTACGCAGAATCGGATTGTCTTTTAGTTGGTCTGAAAACAACTGAATTGTCAGCTGATTACGTGACATCGGTGCAATAGCATCTACACCGGAAACATCAATGCTGGCATTTTCACCCAAATAGATACGGCGCTTATTCACACCAGCTTTTGCAATGGTTGGATCTAAGCTTAAATCCACATTGCCATTGCTATCAAATTTAAGGGCGCTAGAAGCATCAAACTCAGACTTAGCGGTCACATTGCCGCCCTTCACGCTGACTTTGCCATCAATATTAATTAAGCTGGCCTCAATCGTCACATCCGAGGTTTTAAATGGCTGCGATACGATCGTTTCTTCTTTATCCGCATAATCCGGCTTCACTTCAGTGACGCTGCCTTTAGCGAGCGTCACACTACCATTACGCGCCCCTACGACACTCACACCGGTTTCAGTTGCACGGTCCTGCGCAATCAATTTAATCGAGCCATTGGCACGTACCGATGTGGTGGCAGTCAAGGTGCCGCCTTGGTTCACGGCTAAGCCCATCATGGTGATATTGCCACGCTCTGCCACAATCTTACCTAAGTTGACGGCAGAACCGCCGGCATCCACTTCCACCAAAAATCCCGCCGGATCTGTGGCGCCTTTTAAGTAAATCTTTTTACCGGCGGCCAAAATAGTTTGGCCTTCTGGTGTGCGGATTAATGTCTCGCGCATGATGGCGTTGCCGTTGGCGTCTTTTTGTACAACACCATTGATATCCGTGACCACACCTTCTTTTTCCACTTTGACATTGGGCGCAAACAGCATCACCTTGCCATTGTTAGCCGTGGTGATTTGGGCACCGCCTTGCACTAACACTTGTGCGTTTTCCACCTTGGCGCGCGCTGCGTCAGTTAAGTCCAATGTACCCACAAGCTCAAAGGCTTTGGTAAAGGTTTGGTCGTTCACAAAGCCGGATTGAAACATCTCATCCGTGATATTGAGTGTGCCAGCGTATAGCGAGCCCACGTTAAATTGCGCATCTTTACCAATAATAATGCCGTTAGCATTAATAAAATATAGGCTTCCCGCGGCATTAATACTGCCATTTAAAATACTTGGGTCAACATCATGAATGCGCGCTAAAAAACTCTGGCCTGCATTCATCAACACATCCAAACTTTGGCCACGCTGTATATTTAGTTTAGCAAAGTCACCAGTCGCAGCATTAGCAAGATTTCTAAAAGTGACATTAGTCGCACTATGACTCGCCAACTCTGCGTTATTAAGGCTTTGAATAACTACATTTCCATTCAACAATACCGTCTCTGCCCACGCATTCCCCACCATCGTAAAGCTCAGCATCAAGGTATATTGCAGCGCCTGTGCAACTTGTTTGCGGATACGGCGACCACTCTTGCTCACATGTCCTTTGGCAGCCTCAGAGACAGGCACCATCATGTGAAGCACACGGCTGTACACTAGTTTATATATGCCTTGATTCATTGTATTTTCCTTTTCTTTGCTGCCGTGCCAATATGGATTTACGTTAACTAACGGTTACCACTCGTAGCCCACTCTAAAATGTAGGCGATCATCACCCTTGTCGACCTGCACCGCATCTTTGTAAGCGTGCGCATAATCTAGGTTGGTAAATACACCACCATTGCTTTTAATCTTGAAACCCAACCCGGCCGAAGTGAGCTCACGCGTACTATCGCTCCCTGATAACAGGTATGTTTTTGTGATACCTGCATCTACAAACCCAAAGGCGTAAAAGTCTTTGATGTAGTCACTAAATAAATGCTGGCTGATATATTTTTTGAGTGGCGGCGTGCGCAGTTCTAAAGAAGCAAGTACACCGTTATCACCTAACTCGCTGGATTCAAGATAACCACGCACGGAATCCACGCCGCCAATGGTAAATTGCTCAGCTGAGATCAATTTATCGCTCGCAATTTGGCCGCCCAACTTTGCCTGCACAGACCAATCCATGGGCAGTTTGTGCGTGTGTTTTAAATCCGCCCGTAAAAATGCATAGTTAGGCTTGGCATCATCACGTTTATCATTAAATTCGCGCTCATTGTTACCCAAGCCACGTGGCGCAAAGTTAAAGGCAAGGTTGAGTTGCGTTTGCGAGCTTGACGTTTGATACGTGCCATCGTAACCCACCATAAAGGCGAGATAAGAAATCGGTGTGTTAAACCCGTCCGCGCCCAGCAACACAACGCTTTCTTTAAAGGTTTTGTAATCAGCACCCAGCGTCAGACCTTGATAAAAATTCTCACTATAAGGCAAGGGATGGATATAGCGCGCGCCAGCAATGTAGCCCTTACCAATCACACTCACATCACCCACCGCACTGATATCACTGTCTGAAATCACGCCGTAAGCAGCAAAGTAATCACCATTCAAGCGCGGAATCACATACGTGCCAGAGAACACTTTCACTTCGTTCAAATCTTCTGGCGAGACTTGAAAACTCAAACCAATGCTATGGTCTTTTTGCCAAAGGTTTTCATAGCGCATCGAGCCATTCAGCCGTGTTTCGGTGGTATTAGACGAGTAGCGATCATTCAATTCTAAGCTGCCATGCAAAGGCAGTTTGTCTTGTACCTTTAAATCCACATCCACTTTGCCGGGCGATTTTCCAGGCCTTAGCACAGGCGTCACTTGGCGGTTTTGACCTTTGTTGACCGTGCCCAATTGTTGTTGCGCAGTAGGAAAATGCGGTACCTTGCCTTCCTGAAATTCCGCCACACGCGATTTGATTTCTGCCAAAGAAGTATATTGCGCATCTTTGATACGTAATGCTTCTACCGTGCCTTCTGTGACTAACAAGCGCACTACACCGGTATCTACCTCTTGTTGCGGAATGCTCACAGATACCGTGAGGTAGCCAGCATCTTGATAAGTTTTTTCTAACGCACTACGCGCCTTCTCTACATCATCAATGGTCTTGGCCTCACCCATAAACGGGTACACCGCTTCTTCAATCTTGCTGGCGCCTAACACGGTATTGCCATCCACCTTAAACTCAAACACATTAAACTTAGGCGTTTCTTTTTCAGGTGCTTGCGTGGTCTTATCCGGAGCCGGAGAACCATTGGATTGACTAAATGGAGCTGGGCCATCTTGCTCGGTGCTAGGCGCTGGTGGTGCCTCCGCATGCTCAGCAAGCACACGTAAAGGTGCCAGCAATAACAATATGTAAGTCCATCTGTGTTTCGCTATGGGCTTTCGCAAGAGAGGTGTTTGCATACCAACTTCAATTTATAAAAACTCCATCATTATCAAAAAACTATGTTTCAGGTTGATGAAAAAGACTAGTCCGCACCAACATCTATTGCACATAAAAAAACACACACCCTTGTGAGGTGTGTGCTTTTGACTAGCTACTCTGTGTGTGTCAGAGAAAGTTAGATTATTGTACTAATTGTGCTGGTGAGCAGTTTTTACCCAAGTTAGTTGCACGTGCTACTTGTGCGCCAACTGTACATACAGAGCCTGCCAGTGGATTTAATGTCAAGCCACGTGGCAATACTGCACAAGCTGCTGCTTGTGGGTTAGCCAATGCTGCAGTGATTTGGCCGACAACATTGTTTTCAAACGCTGTTTTAGCAGGTACACCAGCATAGTTACTACGTACAAAGTTCTTCATTTCCATGTGGAACTCGTAGTCGCCGTTTGTAGCTGTTACACGTGCATTTTCAGTATCACCTAACTCTGGGTGTACGCCATCTACTTTGACATAGCGGTAGCCATTTTGTGTACCACTGTCTAAGCGCCAGTTATTCTCAGTGGATAACACACCGATTGCGTAACCTTCTACGCCACCCGTTGAAGTTGCAGTAGTGATGCGTGTTTTTACATCGCCTGAACCTGCATTCTCAGTCACAACGTAATCTGTTGTTGAGTCAGTTGCAGTTGCTGCTGGGAAGAGTGAAGCACTTGCGCCATCAGCGCACGGGTTTGCTAAGAAGAATGCGTTTGAGCTCGCTTGTGAACCAGAGGTATTTACACGGCGCTCCACTTTTACTTTACCCGGATTGCTACCTAAAATAGGTGTCCAGTCACCGTTAGCTGCACCACCTGAACTAACAATAGCCACATACTGTGCACGTGTAATGGTTGGCGCATTGACTGGGTCGTATGTCGTTGAGTTCACATCAGACAAACCTTGCTTAGCTTGCAATGCACGGTATAAATGCGTACTGACTGCCACGCCAAATACTTGACCTACGTTAGCATCACTTTCAACACCTTTAGCAGACACATTACCGCCACCGATTACTGGTGGAAATAAGGCGGCTTCCACATCAGAAAAACCGCCTACTGGTAATTGTGGTGCAAATGGATCAGCCGCAACTGCAGTTGCATTGGCTGAGTTGGATGCTGCCGTAGCACCCGTACCTGGCAATACATTACCTACGCGAGTACAACCCTTCCATACGGTTGCATTGTTTTCAGTATTGGTTGCATCTACATAACTTGCGTTTGATGTACAACCGTTACCTGTACCTACAAATTTAAGGCGTGCTAAACGTGTACCCACTGTGTGTGGTGAATAGGCATTCAATGAACCGCCGTCTAATGTGTGATACAACACAGAAACGATACCAGAGCGTTTACATGCATAAGCAGTAAAGTTACCTAAGCCACCCGGTACGTTTGAAGCGCCAGTTGCGTTAGTAAAAATAGTATTAGTACCAGAGTCACAGCCTACGCCTGTACCAGAACCTACCCAGCCTTCGTATACTGATTTAGTTGGTGCAGATGCACCAGAGATCCAAGCTTGTTGCAATGTACCTGCTGAACGTGCAGCATCAATTTCGCCCACAGTCACAGGTGCTGCCAATACAGAAGCTGAAGCCGCTAAGCCAGCTACCAATAATGCGATTTGTTTCATTTTCATGATCGTTCCCTCAAATAATAGGTATAAGTAGTCCGCCACCCTGAAGCAATTTCAGGGTCTACTCGTTTAGTTCAGTAGATGGCGAGCGCTTCGCCGTGGCAGAGTTTGAATCGAATTACGCTTGTTTACGACGTGCTACAAAGCCCATAAAGCCTAAGCCCAACATCATCATGGCCCATGTATCAGCTTCTGGCACTTCAACAACCGGTGCAGTTGCGTAAGTCAATACGCCATTAGTACCTAATGTGAAAGTTGCGTTGTTACCAAAAAGTGTGAATGCGCCTGTTGACGTTGTAGAAGGGCCAGACACCTGCTGATATACCGCTAAAGATTGGCCAATATTGCCCACTGAAACGCCACCTGCGGCATTGTTTTTATTTTGGCCAAAATAGCCCAATGTATTTGCTTTACCAGAGTTACCAACACTAGCACCGTTATCCACCAGTAAATGATTTTGGTAAATTGTGCCATTATCAGTTTGCCCAGCAGCCAAGTAGGTATCCCAACCAGCAAGTTGCGCTAGCAATACAAGATTGTTTACGCTAGTAACTGTTTCAGCATTTAATGTACTAATAATGCCTTTGTTACCAGCTGCTGTACCTGCATTATTGTCTGCAGCGATTACTGCAAACTGCAAGTTTGCAATATTTGCTGAAGATAGGAATGTATTCCAAGCAGTAGAATAATCACCACCGGTCAAATTCCATGATAGATTTGTGCCCAAAGCGTCTATGTTGCTGTCTGCAAATGAACTACCGATAACACTAAAATCACTGTAGCTTTTACCTAAGTCAAACAATGCAGATACGTTATTTACTGAATCGAACACTGCTAATGACAAACTGCTGTTACCTGTACTAGCAAAGTCGATAGCCGCTTGTGCTGGTACAGCTGCTGCCAATACCATTGCTGCTGCCAATGCTTTCAATTGAAATTTCATACTTTTCTCCCAAAAAATTAAAAAAACACTTAACACTACTGTTTGCCAATATGTGCTGCTATTTGGCAACCTATCTCGCTTATGCCATCTAATTAAGCGACTTCGCCACTTTAATCACCGCGTATGACATCCCTAACTTTTCATCTAGTCTGTCTGGACTACTGGTAATGGCGCTTAATCAAACCTATTACTCACTTAAAAGTATAAAAAGACGGTGTGATATTTATTGGAGATAAACTAGTCCGAAAGAACTAGGAATGATGCAGATTTTGTGACGATTAAATTCACAGCTAGAAAAGCTAATTGGAGATGGTGACTAAGCCCAACTTGGCAGCCTTGACAGCCGCTTGACCGCGATTCTCTACATCTAATTTGCGCAGAATATTTTGGACATGATTCTTGACGGTCAACGGGCTAATTTCCAAAATAGAAGATATCTCCCAATTGGTTTTGCCCATATGTAACCACTGCAAAATCTCAAACTCACGTTTCGTGATTTTTTTAGTGGTGTGCGGCGTATTTAATATCATTGAGACGCCGCTACGATTCGCAGTCACTTTAATCAATGCGCAATGCAAATGCGGCATGATCAGTTCCAGCAAATAGGCGGTATGCGCAGAAATAGGAGAAGACAAGCGGCCAAATGCAACTACCGTAGAAATGCGTGTACGGTTGTCACCAAACCCATGCACTACAAAGTTTTTAAGCTCAGCAGCCAATAGCTCATCGTCTTCGGCGCTCATCACGCCATAATGATTAAAATCGACCGGCATGATTTGATTGGTCACAAACACTGGCGTGCCGGTTTTGTTCCATGTAGCCAATGCTTTTCTGACGATACCTTCGTCTTTTTTAATCACCTGATTAAACTGCAACTCACCAAAATAACGTGATGAGGTGAAGTACTCATAATCATATAAATCACTATCCGACGAACGCACGCCAAACAGCATGACTTCGTGCCCAATTAAATATTGCACGCCGCGTTGTAGCCAGTTAAATAAGTGTGTGCGTTGCGTTAAACGTAACGATTCCTCAATCACCTCCATAAACACTAAGCGCTGTTCGGCACTTAGCATGGCTTCCGCTTCTGGGTGGCTCGTCTGGTGGCTGGGCTGAGTAATGATGATAGTGCTCTTTGATTTAATTATAATTAGTGCACTATTCTTGACCATGTGAATGACACTAGCATGAATACTAAGTGTCAGTTTTTTTACAGTTTTGTAACAACTCTCACAGGCCACATAAGAAAAAAGGCGTGATGCAAAATCATTCATCACAAACACGCCAACGGGGAGTTTAAAATATGAGCTATGCTATTTAAGGCAGATGACATGCCGATGTACGCATGTAGTCTATTTGCACTAGTGCCCCACTATCACATTAACTTATAGTCCACATTACCTTATAGCCTTGCATGTGCGTAATTCATTGGGTAGATCACTTTTTCACGGGCATCCGACCAAATCAGATCACAAGCATCATCATCCACATGCATCATGCGCCCGCTTTTATCGACACAATACTCACCGCATACGATCATGTCTTCAAACGTATAGTCTTGCCCAACACGGGTGTATTCAAACAACACGCTACGCACTACACGCCCACCGCGTTGAATATGACAGCCATTACTGATCCAGCTTGGGCCAATAATCTGCGTGCCTTTATCCACTCTAACGCCAGAGCCTAAATACACGGGGCCTTCAATGCTGGTGTGCTCCCAATCAATATGTACATTTAACCCCACCCACACGCCAGGCTTAATTTGGGTGCCAGGCATCGGCATGCTAGGTACTTCACCACGCATGACTTGCTGCATGACTAACCAGTAATCGGAGACTAAGCCAATATCGATCCAGTTAAAAGGATGGTTGATAGCATAAAACGGCAAATTTCTTTCGACCAGCAGCGGGAACAAATCCGACCCGATATCAAACGTACTCCCGGATGGAATCAGGTTGAGCGCCTCTGGCTCAAAGATATAAATGCCAGTACTCGCCAAATTGGAACGGGCTTCTTGCTGTGTTGGCTTTTCCTGAAAAGAGATAATCTTTCCGGCGTCATCGGTGACGACAATGCCATAGCCGGACACTTTATCTGTAGGTACCTCTTTGGCCACCAAACTGACTAAAGCGCCCTTCTGCTTATGCTCAGCGACCGCTTTGGTAATATCCAAATCAATGATGGCGTCCCCACAAATGACAATCGTGGTTTCATCAAAAAACCCACCAAAATCCTGAATCTTGCGCATGCCACCTGCTGACCCTACGGGGCTGGGTACAATTTTTCCATTGTCTATATCGCCTTCAAACGAATAGCCAATATTGACGCCAAAGCGATGTCCATCGCCAAAATACTGTTGAATTTTTTCATGTAAATAGCTGACATTTACCATCACGTCTTTAATTTGATGCTGTGCCAAATGCTCAATCAAATACGCCATGACTGGCTTGCCTAATATGGGAATCATAGGCTTAGGTAACTCATAGGTCAGCGGACGGACGCGTGTGCCCTTGCCTGCCGCTAAAATCATTGCTTTCATTGCATGCTCTCTTTGCTGTGACGATTACTACCTTCATCAGCATGATAGCGATGATTCATGACCTTACTATGACGGTCACTGCAATTTGGCAAACAGCGCCCATAAAAAAAGCGATTGAAACAATCGCTTTTTTTAATTTGAGATGACTATTGTGATTATTTTGACTGGCGGCGTTTGCTTGCCCAACCAATTAAACCAAGTCCCAAGGTCAACATGGCATAAGTTTCTGGCTCTGGTACGGCAGACACAGACACATTATTCAGTGAAAACACTAAGTCGTTATAGTCTGTATCACCACCTGCAAACAAGTCTTCAAAACCAATGGTCACATTGTTACCAACCACGTCGCTATAAGCAGCATGAATTAAACCATCTGGGTTAAGAGATGCAGCCCCGTTGTAAAACGTATTGCTTGTGTTGTAAACAAACATACCAAATGTAAGTTGTGTACCAGCTTCAAAACTACCTAAATTGAACTGGGCACCAGAAACAGCAGATTGGTTATTTAAAATTGGTGTGGCAATACCAGCCAAGAACAAATCATTGAAGTAATCAGCATCCTTGGATAAAAAAGTAAGTACCACATCACCAGTGCTGGCCACATATAGGTTATTGCCATTAGGTGATAGGTTAAAAGGCACGGATTCTGTTGCGGAAACTAGCATTGGTGCACTCAGAGATAAAGCGAATGCTAAGGCTTTCATTAAACTCATTTTAAAACTCCTCATATTAAAAATATTTTCCCTCAACAGAGGATGTGCTATCCACATGACACTGTAATTAAAGTTTTATGAAAGTGATAGTCATTTAGTATCAGATTAGCCTGAAAGGGCTAATGGGTCAATACGTTAATGCATCTTTAAAGGTGCTTTAAGCATCCGACAGAATGAACTGCGGCCAGTTCAATTTTGTTTGTTTTTTCTTGCATATACGGCAAGCTACACGCAATGGCTTGGCTATTTTTGGGATCAATATTCGCGCAATCTACTTAGCACACGGGCATGTTGTGACTGAGATGATGTAGTGAGGTGGTTGTCCACTAATGCAGCGGTCTTATAATGTTGCGCACTTAAATAATGTAGCGCAATTAGCAAACCGAGTGAAATGACTATGCTAAACGATTGGCAATGTTTAGCTGCTTACTTAAAACCTTATCTAAAACTTAGATGCATGAATAGATTGGTGTAACTATGCCGCGCCAATAGTGGGTGTTATCTTAATCAGTAGCAGCCCTACGATATTCGCTATAGGTTTTTTCAGCCACTTTCCGCCAATTATATTGGCTATCTATCCATGCACGCTTGTCCATTTTGGCTTCTTCGGATTGCGGATGATGTAATTTTGAGTGCATTTTCTCGGTCAACATTTCAATATTGCCCAATTCAAAATAAGCCATTGGGTTCAACTCCAATTCTTTATTAGCAGGTATATCACTCGCTAATACGGGCAAGCCGTAACTCAATGCCTCTAACAATGAAATAGACAGCCCTTCATGCGAGGATGGTAATACAAACAAAGCGGCATGTGTGTACAGACTCTTCAACACATCTCCTGTTTGAAATCCTGTGAGTACAACATTGCTATTCGCGCGGGCAGCTTGTTCAATTTGTGCAACATACGCATCCGGATGGTCGGATGTTCCCACTAATACTAGTTTGTAGCCATTAAAACGTGCTTGTGTAAATGCATGGATCAAGTCTAAATGACGCTTTTCAGGCACCAACCGACTTACTTGCAAGATATAGCGCTGCTTTTCCAAGCCAAACTGCGCCAAATGTGAATCACATGTATCTAAGCTAGGCATGACCACGCCGTTACGAATGATTTCCGAATGCACGCCATGCTTGTGCACAACAAGTTCGCGAATGACATTTGAGATAACAATTCTGCCATTGGCAAAGCGCATACCTGCCCACTCCCCCGCTTTGAGTACCCACTTGGCAAACTTACCCCATTTTTGTCTATCGTAATCTGGCCCATGATGCGTGATCACCACTTTTAGGCCGAGTAATCTTGCTAACGGCGTCATCAGTGCCGGGCCAATGGCATGGATATGCAAAATATCAGGGCGCTTGATGGCGGCATATATCACACCCAAAAAGGTATGTACGATGGCTTCTAAACCTTTTGATTTAGGCGCCCACAAACGTGTGAACTTAACGCCTTGCCATACATTGCCCACTGCCTGCGGTTGGTACGCGGCACGAACAATCACTTCCAACTGACACCCTTGCTGAACTAACAATGGCGCTAAATGCTCTGCGTGTGTTTCTATGCCACCCTGCACCTGCGGAAAGCCACGTAACCCCAGCATCATGACGCGTAAGGGCTTGGCTGTTTGTGAGTAGTCGTGATACCAAGTACCAACATAGCCAGACTCAGAAACGCTGGCATCTAAAATAAAAGCTTGTGGTGATAAGTTGAATGCTGAATGCTGCGCGGTAGTTGAACAACTAGAATCAGAAGCCAATTTATTGAATATACGGATACGTAGCAGTGAGCTCACGTTATCCAGCAAAAATCGTGAGGCAGACAAAAGCGCTGTGTATGTTTTGACAAGCTGATGACTTGTTGATTTTATTCGCTTTTTAACCATAAACCCTCTTCGTTACAAACATCAAACAAACGTTTGTGAATAGGGTGTAAGGATGTCTTAGCCAGATTTCATCAAGATGACTAAATACGCGGTTTATCTAGTCCGTTCGGACTATAAAATGGTTTCGTTTGGTTTGGTTTAGTTTGGTTTGCAATACCACAGACACATAAAAATTCTGTGCGTACTTAGTCGCAATCAAACTCTCACACTAAATACATGAGTTAATTAGAGAAAACTTCTGTTCTTTATTTCCCAATCTTTCAAGGCATTTTCAGCCTGTTCTTTTTTATAGCCATACTTCTCTTGTAACTTCAACACAATTTGCTGCCGCCTTAATCCATTTGTATCAAAATCATCATCCGTTAACTTAGTCCAAGAGGCTTGAATTTTGCCTTTTAGTTGATTCAAATTTGTCATGCCATAGCTCCCAATCATTACGCTCTCCTCATGCTTGTATTTTATGGAATTTAAGTGCATTCCATTTGACCCATATCAAATCTACTTAAGAAATACACACGTAAGATGCAAATCATCAGATTCTTAATTTACATACGGAGTTCAAAAAAAATGAAAAAAACAATCATTAGCCTTTTAATTGCCACATCTTTTACACCTTTTTTTGCTTACGCCGAGGAAGGCGATTGGGTAGTTCGCTTGCGTGCAGTGAATGTCAGCCCAAATGAAGACAGCAAATTAGGTCGCACTGTGAATAACGTTGTGGGTGCATCTGTGATGACGCCCAGCGCAGAATTGGCTGTGAGCGATAAAGTGATTCCTGAGTTGGATATTTCTTACTACATTACTAAAAACATTGCTGCTGAGTTGATTTTGGCCGTAGGCACTCGCCACAATGTCAGCATTCAAGGTGATCGCGCTGGGGTTGTAGGCAACCAGGCATTGGGTAGCGTCAACTTGCTGCCCCCTACGTTAACAGCACAGTGGCACTTTAATCCTGACCAAACATTTGACCCTTACGTGGGTGCAGGCATCAACTACACCATCATGCTAGACCGTAATTTAAAAGGCAGCGCTGGCGCCATCAACGGCAATAAAATTAAGATTGATAGCGATAGCTGGGGCCCTGCACTGCAAGCAGGCTTTGACATTAATTTAAAAGATGGCTGGCTTATTAATGCGGATGTTAAATATGTATGGCTGGATACTGACGTGAAGTTAAAAGGCGCGGTTACTGGCAATGCATGGAGAAAAATTGACTCGCTTGATATTAATCCATGGGTGGTTGGTATCGGCATCGGTAAAAAGTTTTAACGGTAAAAGTTTAACCTATTGCTCCACTTGGTCTGCTCCCTTGCCTCTTTCCTAGTCCCCACTAGGTTAGAGGTTTTTTTGACCATCAACCACAACAAACTTAGGACTCAATTACACCAAATTTTTACTTGATGTGTTAAGTCCATCCAAATCGCAGTGGCACTGACCAAGGTCAGCAATAAGCCTGCCAAACGCATACTGGTTGCATCTGTTAACCAGGAAATACCCGATTTAAGTTTTAACCAAAGTTGCGGCGCTAAAATAAGTGAAATACTGCTGCCCGCTGCAAAGGTAGCCATACTGATAGCACCATTGAGTGGATTGGCTTGCAGGGAAGCGACTAGTAAAGCCGAATACAACAACCCGCAGGGCATTAGCACCCATAGCATGCCTGTGAAAAATACACCTTTAGAGGGCCCTGCAACTTGGCGTAAGCGTGCCCATATACCCTTACCTACTTGGTCAGCCCAAATGGGTTGACGTGCTAGCAATAACAACATTAGCCCCCAAGCAAGCACAAGCACATGAAAAAATGTCCATAAAGGATGCAAAGTGGCGGTTTGTTCTGACACCCAAGCCAGACTTTTGACTGAGGAAGCCGCTACTGCGCCTAAGCTGGCATAGCCGACTAATCTGCCTGCTTGAAATATGAGGTAATCGTAAGGTTGCGATTGGTTTTGTCGAATATAAGCACAGGCGCCGCCGCACATAGCCACGCAGTGCGGCCCGCCTGCAAAACCCATCAAGAAAGTGGCAACTGCAAATGAAAATGGAATGTCAGGCAACGATAGGTGTTCACTAAATAATTTTAGAAAAACGCGCTCGGTTAGTATCGATTTGGAGGTAACGATCAAATACCATGGCGATTGCACGCACAAAGAACCATCCCATCTCAGTCACTTTAAAACCATCCTGCTCCATGGTGAGCATTCCCGCCTGTTCTTTTTCTTTCAGCGCAGTAAGCTCTTGTGAGAAGTATTCGTTAAAGCGAATCATATAAGATAATTCAATAGACTCGTATTGTAATTCACCATGACACATAATAGCCATAATCACAGCACGCCTGATCAAATCATCGCGAGATAACGCCAACCCACGTGCAACTGGCAAATGCCCTTGATCAATATGATCGTAGTACTCTGCCAGGCCTTTCGCATTTTGGCTGTAAGTCGCGCCAATGCGGCCAATCGATGAGACGCCCAAACCAATTAAATCACTATCGGCTTGCGTACTATAGCCTTGAAAATTGCGGTGCAAACGCCCCTGCTTTTTCGCTATCGCCAACGCATCTGTAGGCAATGCAAAGTGATCCATACCAATATAGATGTAGCCAGCTTGCATCAAGGTACTAATCGCATCCGATAACATACTGATTTTAGTAGCAGCCGATGGCAACTCATATTGGCTGATGCGGCGTTGTGGTTTGAAGCGCTCTGGCAGATGTGCGTAGGCATATAAAGCCACACGATCAGGCTTAAGCTCGACAACCTGATCCAAGGTACGTTTAAATGACTCGGTTGATTGCTTAGGTAAGCCATAAATCAAGTCTACATTCATTGAATTAAAGCCTAGTTGACGTGCTGCTTTTGTTAAGTCAAACACTTGCTCAGCAGGCTGAATACGGTGTACGGCTTTTTGCACTTCTTCGTCAAAATCCTGCACACCAAAGCTCAAGCGATTGAATCCCAATGCGGCTAAATGGGCTAGCCGTTGCGCATCCACTGTTCTTGGGTCTATCTCAATCGAGTACTCACCGGTAATTGGCAACTCAAAATGATGCCGTATCATGGTCATCAATTCGGTTAACTCTTCATCGGAGAAAAATGTAGGCGAACCACCCCCTAAATGCAATTGGGTCACAGTTTGACCACGACCCAAATGGGCAATATTTAAATCAATTTCGCGACTTAAGTAACGCAAGTACTCTGTACTTTTTTTGTGTTGCTTGGTGATGATTTTATTGCAGGCACAATAAAAACAAAGCGATTCGCAAAATGGAATATGTACATAAATAGATAAGGGCTGTGTCCAACGACTCACTCTGCGTTGCGCCAAAGCTTGTATATAGGCGTCTTCAGTAAACGCTTCTACAAAGCGATCCGCCGTAGGGTAAGACGTATAACGTGGCCCCGCTACATCGTATTGCTTAATGTGCGATGGCGAAATCATTGGCAAAGTCGATGATTTGTTTTCTGGTAAATGCGCAACTATTACATCCTCTAAAACCGCATATATAGAATTGGCTGTCGTCATGATGGTGCTCCTTAAGATAAGCGCTACTTTGCCATCATTAATCGGCAAACTCTTTGATGTACATCAAACAATGAAAAATACAATCCAGCATAATCCGTTATCACCTCTACATCAGGATCACACCATGCTAGATGCAATCACGTTGACGGAAGCATATAATGTAAGCTCTTTGTCAGACCAAGCTTGGATATCGCCACCAATGAATCCTGAATCATTTAAAGTTGCCTGTTCCAACTGTAATTTGCGTGAGTTGTGTATGCCAGTCGGCCTGCAGCAAGCAGAAATGGTGAAGTTAGACAGCGTGGTCTCTACCAGAAAACGCATTAAAGAAGGCAGTCATTTATTTAGCCATGGCGACCCGTTCACTACTTTATACGCGATTCGTACCGGCTACTTTAAAACCTCTGTGCTGTCAGAAGATGGCCGCGAACAAGTGACAGGCTTTCAAATGGCGGGTGAAATCATTGGCATGGATGGCATTGTCAGTGACCAGCATCACTGCAACGCAATTGCGCTGGAAGACGCCGAAGTGTGTGTCATGCCGTTTGAGAACGTAGAAGAACTTTCACGCGAATTTCCAGTGTTGCAACGTCATGTACATAAAATCATGAGCCGGGAAATCGTGCGTGAAAATGGTGTCATGATGCTATTGGGCAACATGCGTGCAGAAGAGCGCCTTGCAGCTTTTTTACTCAATCTCGTGCAACGGCTACATGCACGTGGATTTTCCCAAACTGAGTTTGTATTACGCATGACACGTGAGGAAATCGGCAGCTATTTAGGCATGAAGTTAGAGACAGTCAGCCGCACATTTTCAAAATTTAGCGAAGAAGGCATTATTGAAGTCAAGCAACGCAATGTCAAAATTCTCAATCCGGATGCACTGAAGAATATTTTTACACCGCAGTCGTGTGGCTAAGTCAGTTGGTCATTTGAACCAACAACTAGCAGCACATATGTACCTTTAGTGACTACCATGCCTGAATCAGAGCTACTATCGGTACATGATCACTACCGTCATTTTGAAAATTACACCTATGTTTACCCAGTAGTCTCCAGACGCGCTGGCGGCGTATCGCTCGGCATTAACCTCAACCCTAACCATGCTTGTAACTGGCAATGCGTGTATTGCCAAGTGCCTAACCTCACTCGCGGCATGGCACCAGTGCTCAATGTTCGGCAGTTAGAGAGTGAGTTAAATCTAGCGCTGACCATGCTGATACATACTGACTTTATGCAACAGCATGTTGGTCCTGAAATGCGCGTATTGAGCGATATTGCGTTTTCTGGTGATGGCGAACCTACCAGTTGTATTGCGTTGCACCAAGCGTTAGAAGTTGTTGAGGCGCTGCGTCACCAATATCAGTTGCCACCTGCAGTAAAAACACGGCTTATCACCAATGGTAGCCTCATGCATCGCAAACAGGTATTAGACAATATCGCGTATTTACAAGGTATGTACGGTGAGGTCTGGTTTAAGTTAGATGCAGGCACACGCAACGATATTCAACGCATCAACCATGTGCATGTGAATCCGCAACAACAGTTGTCACGTCTCCGCGCGTGCACTGCACTCTGCCCTACTTGGGTACAGACTTGTGTGTTTGCGTGGCATGGTTTGCCCCCCGATGTGCAGTTTGTTGAGGCTTACTTAAATTGCTTGGCACAAGTCAGTAGTGAGATTGAAGGTGTCTATGTGTACGGTGTTGCTAGGCCATCACATCAGCCGGAAGCACCATGGATTTCGGCTGTGCCCAAGGCTTGGCTGGCTGATTTTGCACATCAAATTCGCCAGTTAGGCATTACCGTGCATGTGAGCGAATAAGTGTCTTGCCCTAGTTTGCAGGCTGCGTAGGTTTTACGCCAGTTGCTGCATGGTTTCTACCTTGCACTGCAGGGACCAAGCCATCACGTTCGGCATCCAGCGTTTTATTGATTTCGATACCTTTGCGATAGTAATCTTCAATGGGAGGATCCGGGTGCGTAATGGCCAAATAAGCAGTAATAAAAGATGCAATCACCACCAGTGTAGGCCCGGCAATCAGTAACCATACATACCCATATTGCCACCAACGTTTAGATTGCATTTGATTCATTCGCTACACCTTTAATTTGAGTTTACTGCGTGATAATAAATACAGATTTTTCTACCGTGGTTTCTTGCGTACCCAGTGATTTAACTTGGAAAGCAATCGGATGCGAACCACGATTCAACACACCGTCCGCTACTTTGAGCTCCATCACCAAGGAACGTTCCTGTCCTGGTTTGATATCCATCACGTAGCGTGCACGGTCAATCGGCAGCGATTTCATCTCGCTAAACTCTGCTTCAAACGCGGCATCCGCAAGTACATGTACCTCGTACTGCTGTGTCACTTCTGCATTATTCATGATTTTTATGCGGTATACATTCTCAAGCTTGTTGTCTTGAGAAATGCGTGATATTACCGTGCGGTCTCTTAATACATCCACACGGAATGACGGTTTCACATATAAGCTAATGGCTAAGCCTAATGTCAACAAACCCAAAATGGCAGAATAAATCAGCACTCTAGGCCTGAGTACACGCTGCAAAATCTGATGACGAGACCAGTGTTGCTGCATGGCATTTTGTGTGGAGTATTTAATCAAGCCACGGGCAAAGCCCATTTTATCCATGACCGTATCGCACACGTCTGCACAAGCACCACAACCAATACATTCGTATTGCAAACCTTCGCGAATATCTATCCCGGTTGGGCACACTTGCACGCACAAGCTACAATCAATGCAAGAACCCAGTTTGGCATTGGCCTCAACCGATTTCTTATTACGGCCACCGCGTGGCTCGCCTCTTGCCTCGTCATACGTCACAATCAACGTGTCATCATCAAACATTGCGCTTTGAAAGCGTGCATAAGGACACATGTATTTACAGACTTGCTCGCGCATGAATCCTGCGTTGCCATAAGTGGCAAAACCGTAGAAACCTACCCAGAACATTTCCCACGGGCCCATGGACCATTGCATTAAATGCGCGGACAACTCACGGATGGGTGTGAAATAACCGACGAAGGTAAAGCCCGTCCATAAGGAGAAAACAATCCAAACAACGTGTTTGAAGAATTTTCTGCTGACTTTTTTAACATTGGCACCGGACTGATCTAGCCGCATTCTGGCGGCTCTATCCCCTTCTATCTTTGCTTCAATCCACAAAAATATTTCGGTATACACGGTCTGCGGGCAAGTGTACCCACACCACAGCCTACCAGCCACGGCGGTAAACAGAAACAGCGCAAGCGCAGAAAGTATGAGCAAAAAAGTAAGGTAGATGAGATCTTGCGGATTAAATACCAAGCCAAAAATATAAAAGCGCTTGGCCTCTATATCAAACAGCATGGCCTGACGTTGCCCCCACTCCAACCAAGGCACGCCATAAAAAAACAATTGGGTGAGCCAGACCATGGCCCAGCGCCAATTGTTAAATATGCCACTGACACTGCGGGGGTAGATCTTGTCTTGAGATTGATACAGCGAATACACCACCTGTTCCAGTGGAATCGCTGTCTCTTTCACGCCCCGCGGTTTAGCATCGATCATTTATTGGACAAACCCCACACATAGGCGGTCAACACATGAATTTGCTCAGGTGTGAATTTGGTTTGCCATGCTGGCATTTGGTTTACTTTACCTTCGTGGATACGTTTAATAATGGCCGCCTCGCCAGCGCCATGTAACCAAATATTATCTGTTAGGTTGGGTGCGCCAATCATCGGGTTGCCTTTACCATCCGCGCCATGACATGCTGCACATACACCAAATTTGGCTTTACCAGCGCCGGCACGTCCAGAATCATACATACTGCCAGAGAGGCTTAACACATAGTTAGCTACATTCTTGACATCATCTTCTGTGCCCAGCGCGCCAGCCATTGGAGGCATCATACCGATACGACCATTGACAATCGTCTCTTTGATTTTTTCAGGGCTACCACCATGTAACCAATCGTGATCGGTTAAATTTGGAAAGCCACGACTACCACGTGCATCTGAGCCATGACATTGTGCGCAATTATTCAAAAACAAACGTTGCCCAATCCCTTTGGCTTCTTCATTTTTCGCTAAGTCCTCGACAGAGGTTGCCGCGTATTTAGCATAAATAGGCGCGATGGCAGCGTTAGTTTTAGCCACTTCCGCCTCGTACTCTTTAATCTCCGTCCAGCCCAGTTTGCCTGCATACGTCCCTAAGCCCGGGAACAAGAACAAATAGGACAAGCCAAAAATCACAGTGATGATAAACAAACCCACCCACCACATCGGCATTGGGTTGTTCATTTCACGCAAATCTTCATCCCAAACGTGGCCGTTAGAACCATCATCTGCTACGTTGACTTTCACTTTGCTAGCAAACCAGAGCAATAGTACGCAACCGAAAATACCGCCTAAACTGATGGCCGTAATAAACGCCGGCCAAAACCCATGAACAAAATCACTCATAATAACTTCCCTTAATCTTCTATAAACGGCAGTGATTCTGCCTCTTTAAAGCCTGATGAATCGCGATTGCGCCAAGCCCAAACCGCAATCCCAACAAACACCAAGAAGCTAACCACCGTAGCCAATACACGCAATGTCGTAATTTCCATGTGCTGCTCCTGTTAATTATTTGAGGTGGGTACCCAACACTTGCAGATAAGCAATCACCGCATCCATTTCTGTCTTACCTTTCACTTCATCAGCCGCCGCTGCAATTTGTGCATCGGTATATGGCACACCTACCGTGCGGAGTGCACGCATTCTAGGCGCCATTTGTGAAGGATCAACTTGCGCGGTTTCTAACCATGGGTAAGCCGGCATAATAGACTCAGGTACTAAATCACGTGGGTTATTCAGGTGAATACGATGCCAATCATCGCTGTAGCGACCACCAACTCGGTGTAAATCTGGGCCAGTACGTTTACTACCCCATTGGAATGGATGGTCATACACATACTCACCCGCTACTGAGTAATGTCCATAACGCAACGTTTCCGCATGGAATGGGCGCACCATTTGTGAGTGGCAGTTGTAGCAGCCTTCACGAATGTACACATCGCGCCCGGCTAATTGCACAGCCGTGTAAGGCTCAAGTCCACGAATCGGCTCTGTGGTCGATTTTTGGAAAAACAGCGGCACGATCTCTACCAGCCCACCAAATGCAATGGTAATCAGTGTTAACACAATCAACAAAAAGCTGTTGGTTTCTACTTTCTCGTGGCTAAAGCCACCTTTCTTTTGTTCATTCGACATCTTGTCTTCCTTAAGCGTGCGCAGTTACAGGAGGAATATTCACCACCACTGGTTTACCATTGGTGGCCGTTTTATAGGTATTCCAGAGCATCACTAACATGCCGCTGAGATACAAGCTACCCCCTAGTAAACGGGTAAAGTAGTATGGGAACTTAGCTTTTACACTTTCTACAAAGGTGTACGCCAAGGTGCCGTCCGCATTCATGGCACGCCACATCAAGCCTTCCATCACGCCAGAAATCCATAAAGCAGCGATATACAACACGATGCCGATTGTGGCTAACCAAAAGTGCAACTCAATCGCTTTGACGCTGTACATTTGTTTTTGGCCAAACAGGCGTGGAATCATGTAATACAGTGAACCCATGGAAATTAACCCAACCCAACCTAACGCACCAGAATGCACGTGCCCAACAGTCCAATCGGTGTAATGTGATAAAGCATTCACCGTTTTAATCGCCATCATTGGGCCTTCAAATGTACTCATGCCATAGAAAGAAAGCGAAACAATCAAGAAACGTAAGATCGGGTCTGTACGCAATTTATGCCATGCGCCAGATAAGGTCATAATGCCGTTGATCATGCCACCCCAGCTTGGTGCCAGTAGAATCAGTGAGAACACCATACCTAATGATTGTGTCCAATCTGGTAACGCGGTGTAATGCAAGTGGTGCGGGCCCGCCCACATGTAGGTAAATATCAATGCCCAAAAGTGTACGATAGACAAGCTGTATGAATACACTGGACGCTCTGCTTGCTTAGGCACAAAGTAATACATCATGCCCAAAAAGCCAGCCGTTAGGAAGAAGCCCACAGCGTTATGACCATACCACCATTGCACCATGGCATCTTGCACACCCGCATAGGCAGAATAAGACTTCATATAACCTGCTGGAATCGCCGCACTATTGACGATATGCAGCAAAGCAACTGCGATAATAAAAGCGCCGTAGAACCAGTTGGCGACATAGATATGTTTCACCTTACGTTGCGCAATGGTGCCAAAGAAAACAACCGCATAAGAGATCCACACAATGGCGATAAGGATATCAATCGGCCATTCCAGCTCTGCATATTCTTTACCTTGGGTATAACCTAATGGCAGAGAAATGGCTGCAGCCACAATCACAGCCTGCCAGCCCCAGAACATAAACGAGGCCAGCTTGCCACAGAATAAACGCGTCTGACAGGTGCGTTGCACTACATACAAAGAAGTTGCAAACAACGCACAGCCACCAAATGCAAAAATCACCGCATTGGTGTGTAGTGGTCTTAAGCGACCAAAACTAGTCCATGGTAAACCCAGATTGAGCTCCGGCCATACCAGTTGGGCGGCAATGATAACGCCCATGAGCATCCCAAAGACGCCCCAGACGACAGCCATAATAGAAAATTGCCGCACCACCTTGTCGTTATAGGTGGTTGGTTGCGCATGTTCAAGTTGCATTGACTTCTCCAAAGTTACTTAATGACTACAAATCAGTTTGCCGTAAAATTGCTGTATCCAAATTGATACAAATCAATCTTCGTGCAGAATACGTTCACCTTCCGGCTCAATGTCTTCAAATTGACCGGTATTAATTGCCCACCATAAGCCGCCTAAAATAAAAAACACTAGGACAACTGACAGCGGTACCAATAAAAATAAAATATCCATGATTGAGTTAACCCGTGTTACCTAAGCCGGATAAGTTCTGTGTAGGTAATGTGGATAAGCGCAAAGCGTTTGCCACTACCAAAAGCGAGCTCAATGCCATGCCTAACCCTGCCAGCCACGCTGGGAGCCATCCCATAATGGCAATCGGCACACACACCACGTTGTAAGCTAAAGCCCACATTAAATTCTGTTTCACAATACGCATGGTGCGTTTAGCTTGACTCAGCAATAACACTACCATCCCAATTTGGTTGTTCATTACCACAAAATCCGCTTGCGCTTGCGCCAATGGCACCGCCTGCCCCATCGCAATCGACACATTGGCAAGCGCTAAAATCGGCCCATCGTTTAATCCATCACCAATCATGGCTACTTGACTACCTTGCTGCTGCAGTAGTTGCATATGTAGCAATTTATCTTTTGGCGTACATCCACCACGGGCATGCGCGATCCCTACTTTTTGCCCAAAAGCGCTCACGGTATCGGCTTGGTCGCCTGACAATAACTGCACTTGGATGCCTTGCTGGATTAATGTACGGATAGATGACTCAGCATCGGCTCTGATGGACTCTTCAAACGTAAACGTCGCGATCCAACCGTGCTCAGAAACAAGATAAACCACAGGGGCCGCCATTCTATCTAAATTTTCTAATCCACAAAATACTGAAGAGCCTAATTTTAATGCGCCAATTGCAGAATTTGCGCTAAGCCCTGCGCCATGCACTTCTTTCACTGCACTTATGTGTAAATCTTGTGTTTGCAAATCTTGCGCTGGCGGCTGCGGCGCAGCTGCTTGCACAATCGCTTTAGAGAGTGGGTGCAGCGAGGCACTGGCAAGCGTAGCTGCTATCGCCAGTGCTTGTACTGGCGTGTACTCTGATGCAGTGTCTATGCTTGCAATCGTCAGCGCATCTTGGGTGAGGGTGCCGGTTTTATCAAACACCACAGTATCTACCTGTGATAGCGCCTCTAGTGCCTGCATTTTTCTAACCAATACACCTTTTTGCGCCAACGCGCCGGAGATAGTCAACATGGCAGCCGGTGTCGCGAGCGATAACGCACAAGGGCAAGTGACAATCAACACAGCGACAGCCGCCATCAAGGCGCGCGCATGATCAGTTGGCCATAAGAGGATAGCCGCAATCGCGGCAGCAAGCATCACTCCTATTAAGAAAGGTCTGGCAATACGATCTGCAATCATCGCTAACCTTGGCTTCTCAATCGAGGCACGCTCCATCAGACTGACAATTTGTGCGTAACGTGTATTGTTACCTAGCTGGGTGACACGTACTTCTATTGGTGTCTGCAAATTGTAGCTACCGGCAATGACTGTTTGGCCGACAGTTTTCACGAGTGGGTAGGACTCCCCTGTCAACAACGCTTCGTCTACACGCGTCTCACCTGCCAACACTTGACCATCAGCAGGAAATGCTTCTCCGGGTAGCACACGTACAACATCATTCACCAGTAAGCGATTAACAGCAATACGCTCAAACTCACCCTTTGCAGTGAGGCGTTCAATGGTGCTAGGCAATCTGCGCATCAGCACATCTAGCGCACCAGCTGTGCGGTCGCGCATTCTGAGCTCTAACCAACGGCCTGTGAGTAGAAAAAATACAAACATCGTGAGCGAATCAAAGTAGACTTCTTGGCCCCACCACCCCTCTGGCTGGAAGGTGCCGGCAGAACTGACAACAAAAGTGATGAGAATGCCTAGCGCCACCGGCAGATCCATACTGATTTGGCGATTTTTTAAATCATTGAAAGCGTTACTAAAGAAAGGCGTTGCAGAAAACAACATGACGGGTAACGTCAGCACCCAAGACGCCCAGCGCAATAACGTTTGAATATCCTGCGTCATGTCACTCGATGGGGAAATGTAAGCAGGATATGCGTACATCATGACTTGCATCATACAAAAGCCAGCAACTAACATACGCCACAGCATTAATCGCTGTTGTTTACGGCGTGCATCCAGATTAAACACTTCATTGGCAGGCAATGCAGCATAACCGGCCTGACTCAGTGCAGCCATCCAGGCAGATGGTTTAGTGGTATCCGCAGACCAGGTAATACGCGCACGCTTACTGGTTGCGTTGACTTCAGCAGAAATGACCCCTGCAACAGACGTCAGTGCACGCTCTACATTCATCGCACACGCGGCACAGTGCATGCCATCCACCACAATATGAGATTCCCAAACCTGTTTTGGCGAATTGAGTGCATGACTAAACTTGGCCCATTCGTCGGTCTCGTCTAATCCTATGTAGGCTGCATTGTTCAAGGTTGGAATCCCAAAGGATAATTAAACATACGGGTTCACGCCTAACCACGTGTTTAACCATCTAAATCAAGCTGCACATTATATAAATATACATAATGTACCTCAATTAAATAATACGGTTTTTGCCAACTGTTACACTTGGTTACAATTTGCATAGCACAATATTAAATGCCGTATTAAATAACATATTGATATAACGCAATGTTGCTTGATTGAATGGTTATCTAGGCACATAGAACATAGACTCTTCCACCACAAGTGCATGCATATCGGTAGCTTTGATGGTAAAGCGAATCGGATGCGTGCCACTGGTGATTTTTCCATCAGGCAATTGCAAACTGATAGGGAACATTTGCTCACTGGCCGGATTAACTTTTACAGTGGATTGCCCAATCACCGAAAGCTGCTCAATGCCATCCACTGTGATTTTGTAATCATGTGCTGACTCTGTGGTATTGGTAATTTGCAGGCGATACACGTTTTCAATATGCCCATCTGACGTAAACCGCGCCATCACGCCACGGTCACGCACCACATCCACTTTAAATGGAGTACGCACAGCCAAGGAAACTACCAGCCCAATTGAGACTACCAGTAGTATCGCACTGTAAATCAACACTCTCGGTCTCAATACTTTACGTAGAATGGAGGTAGATAGTTGCGGTTGCTCCATATCAGTTTTAGTTGAAAAGCGAATCAGGTTACGTGGGTACTCCATCTTATCCATGATGTCGTTACAGGCATCAATGCACAGGCCGCAACTGATGCATTCGTATTGCAAGCCGTCTCTGATATCAATCCCCACCGGGCATACCTGCACACACATCTTGCAATCGATACAATCACCCAACCCCACTGCTTCGGCCTTCACATGGCGGGAGCGCCCGCTTCTTGGCTCTCCGCGCTGCTCGTCATAAGCAACGATAAGTGTATTGTCATCAAACATAGCACTTTGAAAGCGCGCATATGGGCACATATATTTACATACCTGCTCCCGCAAGAAACCAGCATTGCCATAGGTCGCAAACCCATAAAAGCAAATCCAAAAAGTTTCCCACCCACTCAGGTTAAACACCACGATATGCTGCATCAAATCGCGAATTGGCGAAAAGTAGCCTAGGAATGTAAAGCCAGTCCACATGGAAAAACTTATCCAAATGGCGTGTTTACTCAACTTTTTGCTTAGTTTATGTACACCTATTGGTTGACTGTCTAAACGCATCCGCGCTAAACGGTCACCTTCCACCTTGCGCTCTATCCACAGAAAAATCTCTGTATACACCGATTGCGGGCAGGAAAAACCACACCATAAACGACCAGCCACTGCAGTAAACAAAAACAAAGCCATGGCTGAAATAATCAGGATGAAAGCCAGGTAGATTAAATCTTGCGGGAACAGCACCAAGCCAAACAAATAGAATTTATGCGCCGTAATATCAAACAACACTGCTTGGCGATTACCCCAACTTAACCAAGGCACCAGATAAAATATGCATTGCGTTAGCCATATCATGGCCCAACGCCAGTTTTTGAAATACCCTGCAATCGCGCGCGGGTACACTTTGCTCTGACTGGCATATAAAGAGACATACTGCTCTTCCGACGCTTGTGGAAGAATTGGAATGATTTTTTTACTGCGTTTAAGCTCTGATCTCAGCATACATTGGCCTTTGGATAACAGAAAGGTGCAGCGTTAGATTAAAGAAAAAAACAGATTAAAAACAGCATCAGATATTGATATAAAAACCATATCAGATGATAAAAAAGCCTACAAAAATTGTGTGATCTTTAGCTAAAACTTACTTGAGATGCTATTTCATTTCAGCTTGAATCAGCTGACCAAGCTTTATCAGCGCTTGTTCAATACTCGCATCCCAAATGTGTCCATAATTTAGGCGAATATATTCTTGAAATTGTTGCTGGGCAGAAAAAATGGGGCCGGGGGCGATGCTGATCCCTAACTGCAGCGCTTGGCGATGAATGCTAAGTGCATTCACACCATCAGGCAGTTTTGCCCATAAAAAATATCCGCCTTGTGGCACGGTAAGCCGTGTCCCCTCTGGAAAATAGCGTTCAATCGCCTCAATATACTTGATTTGATTCACCATCAGGGTATGACGCAATCGGCGCAGGTGCTTGTCATAGCCACCTTTTTGCAGGTAGCGTGCGATCGCGAGCTGTGCAGGCACAGAGGCCGAAATCGTTGTCGTGAGCTTTAGGCGTTCCACCTGTTTAGCAAAGCGACCAGCAACCACCCACCCTACCCGATAACCAGGTGCTAGGCATTTGGAAAAGGAAGCACAATGCATCACCAATCCTTGACCATCAAATGCTTTCGCCGGTGTGGGACGCTGCTCTCCAAAATACAACTCTCCATAGACATCATCTTCAATCAATGGAATCTCGTATCTTGCCAGCATGCTGACTAATGCTTGCTTCTTCTCATTCGTCAGCAAGCTACCCAACGGATTTTGAAAATTGGTCATCAGCCAACATGCTTTAGGTTGATGGCTTTGAATCGCGTGCTCCATGGCTACCAAATCCACGCCGTGCTTGGGGTGACTAGGCACCTCCACTGCTTTGAGCCCAATCCGCTCTATGGATTGTAATGCCGCATAGAACGTGGGTGATTCAATCAGCACGGTGTCGCCAGGCCGTGTCACCGCCATCAAACACAGGTTCAGCGCCTCTAGTGCGCCATTGGTAATCACAATATCGTCCGCGGTGACTTGCATGCCATCAATCATATAGCGCAATGCAATTTGGCGTCTTAGCTCTAAATCGCCAGCGCTAATATTGTCGATACTCATCCAAGGGTCAGCATGCTCAATGGCAGCACTCAGCATGCGGCCAAGGCTCTTTAGCGGAAATAACAATGGGCTGGGGAATGCAGAGCCAAAAGGCACCACAGCCTTACTACGAATCGCTGCCAACACTTCAAATACCAAATGGCTGACATCGACTTCGGATGGGCTTATCTCTTGGTTAGCGCTAGGCTCTGGCAGGTTAGGAATGGTGGTTGCACCCGCATTCACAAAGTAGCCGGAACGCTCGCGTGCAATAATTAAGCCACGGGATTCTAGTAAATAGTACGCTTGAAACACTGTTGCAGCACTTACCTGTCGGCTCACACTGGTTTGACGTACTGACGGCAATCTATCTCCCCTGCGCAACACGCCAGTTTGGATAGAAATAGCAATACTATCAGCCAGTTGCTCGTATAGCTTCATTGCGGTCAGTAACCATGAAAATACATAATGATTAAGAAAATAGATGATTGAGAAATAAGATGAGGTTATTGTACTGCGTTTTACTTTCAGCCTAGTTAAACGTGGTGCGGGCACAAAAAATAAGCCTGCAATTGCAGGCTTATTGGAAAATCAGGATAGACGTATTAACGGTTATTGAAAAAACCAATATTCATGACTTTATCATTCACAAAGGTAATTTCAGTTTCTTTGTAGGTACGTTTTGGGTCATATTTCACAATGTTCTTGTAGTACCACATTTCCACTTTCACTGGTTTGGAGTTCTTTTCTTCTACGTTTTTACCTAGCATAGTCCCAGCATTGGTTGGCTTTACAGACAATTGCTTTTTGGCGGGCGTGCCTAATTTTGCCTCTACCACTTTTTTAGATTTACCACTAAATGAATCCAAAAACTCGTCTTCCGTATAAGTTTTACCTCCCGCAAAACTCAGCGAAGAAGCCACAGATAATGAGATTGCCATCAATAAATTAAAGATTGAAACGGTGGAGATTTGCATGGTAATTAGATTTCCTATCATTTTCTAACAATAACGCTTTTTAATTGAATGTGTTGACACCGCTAGACAAGTTAATCCTAGACAAGCTAACTGAAGTTAAGTTTTAACCCATCATAGCCAACATACACATTACTTGGTAGCAGACTGCTCAAGGTTTCGTATTCTAATTCATGTGTCATATGAATCATAACACTTTGTTTTGCGCCGATTTGCGCAACTAAAGCTAAGCTTTGCTCTAGATTCACATGCGTGGGATGCGCCTCGTGACGTAAACAGTCGATCAACAGCAATTCCAGCCCCTGTAGCAGTGGGAATGAGGTTTCCGGAATGGCAGAGACATCCGTCAGGTATGCCATATTACCAATGCGATACCCATAAATCATCATGCGTCCATGTACCACAGGAATCGGCGTAATGGTTTGCCCAAGCAGTGCAAATGGCTTTTCAACGGCTTCTATGCTCAATACCGGTAGATCCCAAAAGTGGCTAGGCGCGCGAATGGCATAACCAAACTTGGCCATAATATGATCTACGGCATCTTGCTTGGCGTACAAAGGAATTTGTTGGCGATTACGTTGGCAAAATGCCCGTAAATCATCAATCCCATGAATATGGTCTGCATGCGTGTGTGTGTAAAGCACCGCATCTACACGGGTGAGTTGTTCCCTCAATGCCTGTATACGTAAATCCGGGCCAGTATCAATCAGAATATTTTCGCCAGTATTTAACTGCACCACGCTGGAGCAACGTGTACGATAGTTTCTGGGATGCGATGAAGTGCAGGTTGCGCAATCACAAGCAATGACCGGTGTCCCCGCGCTGGAACCGGCGCCAAGGATAGTCAGTTGCATGGGACAGCATCGGCAAACAAACGAAAGAAATTGTCGGTAGTCGCTTGCATCACCTCTTCTAACTCAATCCCACGTAACTGCGCGATTTCCAGTGCCGTATAACGCACATAAGCGGGCTGATTGGTTTTCCCTCTAAATGGGATAGGCGCTAAATAAGGTGAATCTGTTTCTACCAATATACGGTTCAGTGGAATCGCTTTGGCAACCTCTTTAAGCTGGCCGGCGTTTTTAAAAGTAACAATACCGGAAAATGAAATATAAAATCCGAGTTCAATGGCCTGCAGCGCAACCTCTAACGACTCGGTAAAGCAATGCATCACACCGCCCACCAACTCTGCACGCTCTTCACGCATGATACGAATGGTGTCTTCTGCCGCACTGCGTGTATGAATAATCAATGGCTTATTGGCAATAATCGCTGCACGAATATGCGTACGAAAGCGCTCACGCTGCCACGCCAAATCTCCGGTCAATCTAAAATAGTCTAGGCCAGTCTCACCGATGGCAACCACTTTGGGATGCTCAGCCAGCTTGACCAACACCTCGACCGTGGGCTCTTCTATGTCTTCATAATCGGGATGCACGCCCACAGATGCGTAAAAATTATCGTACGCCTCTGCCAATGCGAGCACTTCATGCACTTTATCTAAAGTGACGGAGACACAGAGTGCGTGCCCTACTTGCGATTCGACCATCGCAGTGCGTACAGCCTCTATGTTTTGGGAAAGTTCGGGAAAGTTTAAATGGCAGTGTGAATCAACTAACATACATCACCACACTACATTGTATGGGTAGGACGATTCGACTTTAGTGCGCCACCCAAGATTGATTCGATTTTGTTTTTAACTTCGATACCGCCGTCTTTTTCACTAAATTGCACGCCGATACCCTGTGGGCGATTGTTCACCGGAGCCGGTGAAACCCAGACCACTTTACCTACCACTTTAAGTTTGACTGGATCATCGACCAAACTTAACAACATAAATACCTCTTCGCCCATCTTGAAGTTTTTATTGGTAGGGATAAATAAGCCGCCGCCCTTGATGTAAGGCATATAAGCAGCATATAGCGCAGCCTTTTCTTTAATCGCAAGAGACAATACGCCTGGTTTATTGGCGGCTTCTTTTTGTTCGGTATCTGGCTGCATAAAACTATAACTCTCAAGTGATGGGCACGTTTCGCACCATGTTAATGCTTAAATGCTTTTTTATACTGTAACAGTAAATTTTCCAGTTGTAATTCCTGACTCAATGGATGGTTTGCTGTTTGTTTGGCTTGCACCAACTGGCGCTGAAACTCTAACAGCACGCCTAAGTTTACGCTTTTCGCCAGCGCTTGCAAAGGCTTGCCTAGTTGCATGTGGTAATGGTGCGGTAATTGGTGTAATGCCAACTGAAGATCAAACACCCACTTCTGCAACAGTGTGATGGCATGCTCCATGCCCTGCTCTATCAACAAACCGGCACACACTGCACTGTCTAACTTGGCCCCTTTCGCCAACTGCTGAAACACATTCGATTGCGCTGAAAAGTCAGCTTGCCTCTGTAGCACAGCCAATGGCGCCCCACCATGATAGTCCAGCAGATCTGCAGCATTGGCTACTTTTTGTCCAGCCAGCCACTCAATCGCCACATTACGCTCTGGGATTGGCATTGCAATGGATTGGCAACGACTCAAGATGGTCGGTAATAGTCGGTGAATTTGATGTGTCACTAAAATAAATATCGTGTTATTTGGCGGTTCTTCCAGCACTTTTAGCAATGCATTGGCCGAAGCTGTATTCAATGCTTCGGCTGGGTGGATCAATACCACGCGTAAGCTAGAGACTCCGTGGTTGGTCAGGCTTAACATTTGTATCAATTGACGGATCTGGTCAACTGAAATCTGCATTTTTTTGCCCGTTTTCTTTTTAGGGGCATCTTCTGCCGCGTCGATGTCTTCTGGCGTTATGTATTTAAAATCAGGATGCGCACCTTCTTTAAACCACGTACATTGCGGGCAAACATCACATGCCTCGCCATTTTTTGGCGTTGCACACAATAATGACTGGCTTAAATGCTGTGCAAAATCTAACTTGCCAACGCCCGCACGTCCATGCAACAGCAAAGCATGGCTTAAGCGGTCTTTTTGCTGATGAATGCGTTGCCAAATAGGCTGTTGCCAAGGATATATTTTCATATTAATTATATAGTTGCAATAATATTTGCAACTAAAACTTTAACTTTTTCCAATGGTTGATTCGCATCGATCACACGAAAGCGTTGTGGAAACTGCGTGGCGCGCTGTAAATAACTGCTACGTAATTGCTCAAAAAATGCCAAGCCTTCCCGCTCAAACTTGTCTGGTGCTCTAGCGGTAGAAAGCCTTTGTAGGCTGACTTCCGGTGGCACATCAAATAGCAAGGTCAGATCCGGTTGAAGCCCCATTTGCACCCATTGCTCCAACTGTATGATTTTTTCAGCAGCTACGCCTTTAGCACCACACTGGTACGCATAGGTCGCATCGGAGAATCTATCCGTCAGCACATATGCACCACGCGCCAAAGCCGGTTGAATCACCTGTGCAATATGCTCGCGCCGTGCCGAAAACATCAACATAGCTTCGGTCTCAGGGTGCATAGGCTCATGCAGTAGAATTTCTCTTAACCGCTCTCCCAACGCCGTGCCACCGGGCTCTCGGGTAGACACAACCTCTACTCTACGCTGTTGTAATTGCGAAATAATTGACGGGATATGCGTACTCTTACCCGCACCATCCATGCCTTCTAAAGAGATAAACTTTCCGGAAGTATGCTTCATGATTTATTTCTGTAATTGATATTTAACAACGGCGCGGTTATGGTCAGCCAAATTATTCGAAAACGCATGGCTGCCATCTCCTTTGCCTACAAAATACAGCGCTTTCGTATTGGCCGGATGTAGCGCTGCTTCAATCGATGCCAACCCGGGCATCGCGATGGGCGTTGGCGGCAAACCGCTACGCGTGTAAGTATTGTAGGGCGTGTCTTTCACCAAGTCTTTTCGGCGGATATTGCCTTGATAGTCATCGCCCATGCCATAGATAATAGTGGGGTCCGTCTGTAAACGCATGCCTATGCGTAGCCGATTGATAAACACGCCAGCAATCATTTCACGCTCACTGGCTTTACCGGTTTCTTTTTCGATGATAGAAGCCATGATTAAAGCATCATAGCTGGTTTTATATGGCAAACCATCCGCTTTGGTCGCCCATGCTTTGGTGAGCCTATTTTGCATGATTTCATAGGCGCGCTTTAAGACCACCGTATCCAAAGTGCCTCGGTCAAAGTAAAAAGTATCCGGAAAGAACAATCCCTCCGCATGATGCTCCCCTCGCCCCACTACTTGCATGACCTCTGCGTCAGACAGCCCATGAATCGTATGTTTAATTGCATCGTTTTTAGCTAAGCGCTGACGCATTTGCTTAAACGTTTTACCCTCAATAAATGTAATGCTGCCTTGTGTCGATTTGCCATGGTTAAGTGACAACAGCAGTTGATATGGATTGATATTTTTATTGAGCGTGTAATCGCCAGCTTGTAGGTAAGGCTCTTTCTTGAGCACTTTGGCCAACAATACAAAAGGCCACTCTGTCTTAAGTACGCCTTGCGCTACCAATTGCTTAGCAATACTTCTCAAGCTACTATTGGGCTTGATCGTAATTTCTTGCGCGTCCGGTCGGATATTGAGCGGTGTTTTCGCGTAGTACGCCATCCAGGCTGCTAACCCAACACATCCGATGATTGCTATCCATAGTAGCAACCGTAATTTTTTTATCATACCTTAAGCAACTCTCTTAAATCATGGGCTAGCGATCCAGCCGGCCAATGGGTATCGCCAATACGTCTTACTTGCCAAGCACCATATAGGCTATTACAGATAATGACTTCATCCGCCGACAACACATCACTTAAACGGATATAGCCTATCTCAGCTGTCAACTGAAGATAATGTGCCAAGTCTAGAATACGCTGCCTAGTCACACCTGCCACGCCTGCTTGCGTCACATCCGGTGTAATCAAGCGCTTGCCAATCCGTATAAAAAAATTGGCGCTCGTGCACTCAATCACATGGCCATCCACATCCAGCATGAGCCCATCCACGTAAACAGGGTCTAGACTTTCAGCACGCGCCAGCACGTTTTCCAAGCGATTTAAATGTTTAATGCCAGCCAGCATGGGTTGGTGCGCCACTGGCGTTTTGCACACATATAAAGACACTCCTTCGCTGAAGTTAGTTTCTGCATATACTGGCATTGGCGATTTCAACACGATACGTGTAGGCGTAGTCACCGCGGGTGGTGCATAGCCACGTTCGCCAATCCCACGCGTAATGATGACTTTAGCCACCGCTGTCTCATCTATCGTAAACAGTACCTGAAAGTCAGCCATCACCAACTCTGCACTGGGGCAAACAATACCAATGGCACCACAGTCGGCGACCAGTTTTTGGTACTGAATGGGCCAGTTGACCGGTACGCAATCCACCACTTGAAAAGTGCGAAATACGCCATCGCCATAGCTCAAACCACGGTCTAACGCACTCACGGCATCATCTGTGCCGCCATTAATCAAATAGGTGTGTTGCTTATTCATCATGCGCAATTAAACCATAGCAGCTACAAACAAAAAAGCCTGTGCTATGGTTAACACAGGCTTTTTTAACATACCAAGCGCTAGACTTTTTTAAACAACAAGCTACCGTTGGTGCCACCAAACCCAAAATTGTTCTTCAGGGCATAATTGATTTTAAGATCACGTGCTGTATTCGCGCAGTAATCCAAATCACAATCTGGATCCGGATGCATCAGGTTGATGGTAGGCGGCGATAATTGATGGTGAATAGAAAGTACCGTAAAGACAGACTCCAACCCACCTGCTCCACCTAATAAGTGACCTGTCATTGATTTAGTCGAGTTCACCACTAAATTGTATGCATGGTCACCAAATGTGGCTTTGATGGCATTGGTTTCATTGGTATCACCCAGCGGTGTAGAAGTGCCATGCGCATTCATAAACTGCACATCCGTTGGATTCACCCCAGCATTTTTCAACGCATTGACCATCGAACGTCTAGGTCCATCCATGTTAGGCGCAGTCATATGGTAGGCATCAGCACTCATGCCATAGCCAGAAAGCTCAGCATAGATTTTAGCGCCTCTGGCCTTGGCATGCTCATACTCTTCCAACACCAATACGCCAGCACCTTCGCCAATCACAAATCCATCACGGTCTTTATCCCAAGGGCGACTAGCCGTTGCCGGGTCATCGTTCCTGTTAGATAGCGCACGTGCAGAGGCAAAGCCCGCAACACTCAGCTCAGTAATGGCAGCTTCAGCACCGCCTGCCACCATGACATCGGCATCCCCGTACTCAATCATTCTTGAAGCATCACCAATACAGTGTGTACCCGTCGTACAGGCTGTCACAATGGCTACATTTGGCCCTTTTAAGCCAAACATAATGGATAGATTGCCGGAGATCATATTAATGATAGTGCCGGGAATGAAGAATGGAGACACTTTACGTGGACCACCTTCATCGTAAGTATCGTTGGTGGATTCAATTAAGCCCAAGCCACCAATACCAGAACCAATGGCTACGCCAATACGCTCGGCATTTTGCTCGGTCACTTCGATACCGGAATCTTTGAACGCTTCTATCCCCGCGGCTAAGCCGTATTGAATAAAAGTGTCCATGCGTCTTGCATCTTTAGCTGGCAGAAAATCTTCTACGTTGAAGTTTTTCACTTCACCAGCTACTTGCGATGCAAAATTACTTGGATCAAATTTGGTGATACGGGTGATGCCTGATTGGCCTGCAATGAGGTTTTGCCAAGCGGTAGAAACCCCGATACCCACCGGAGAAACCACGCCTAAACCCGTCACTACTACTCTGCGTTTAGTCATATTAAGAAATCAGCCCTCTCTCGAGAGCTGATAAGTATGGAATTTATTTGAGGTTGGCGTTGACGTAGTCAATCGCTTGTTGCACTGTCGTAATTTTTTCTGCTTCATCATCTGGAATCTCGCAGTCAAACTCTTCCTCAAGTGCCATAACCAACTCAACTGTATCAAGTGAATCAGCTCCTAAATCATCCACAAAAGATGAATTATTTTTTACGTCAGCTTCGTTTGCACCTAATTGTTCACAAACGATTTTTTTTACGCGTTGTTCGATGTCAGACATCTAAATACCCCTTTAGTTAAAAATTAGCGTTGTTTTGCTAAGCGCACATTCTAGCAAAACTACGCAATAACACAAAAAATACTTATTAATTTACACAATAAGTATTAAGCGCAATACATACCACCATTCACATGAATGGTCTCACCAGTAATATACGCAGCACTTGGCGAAGCCAAAAAGGCCACTGTAGCCGCAATCTCATCCACATGGCCCAAACGTGCTAGCGGCACTCGCGTCAACATCTGCTGTTTAATATCTTCCGGCAGTTCAGCCGTCATATCGGTTTCAATAAAGCCAGGTGCCACACAATTCACGGTAATCCCACGGCTACCTACTTCGGCCGCTAAAGATTTTGTAAACCCTGTCATGCCCGCCTTGGCTGCTGCGTAGTTAGTTTGGCCTGCATTACCCATATGGCCTACCACACTAGAAATGTTGATAATACGACCTTGACGCGCTTTCATCATCGGGCGCAACACGGCCTGACTCATGCGAAATACAGATTTAAGATTGGTGTTCAGTACTGCATCCCAATCTTCGTCCTTCATCCGCATCAATAGTGTATCTTTAGTAATCCCGGCGTTATTCACAAGAATAGCCACATCCCCATATTGCTCGGCAATTTGTTTCAACACAGCATCCACTTGCTCAGGTTGTGTCACATCTAATGCCAAGCCCACGCCATTCACGCCAGCAGTTTTCAATGCTGCAGTAATTGCATCAGCACCAGCAGCAGAAGTTGCTGTACCAATCACGGTAGCGCCTTGTTCACCAAGTGCTTTTGCAATGGCTGCACCAATACCACGACTGGCACCTGTGACCAACGCTATTTGATTATTTAACATTAGATATCCCCTGTAATATATTGATATTAATGAGTATTATTTATAAAATTATAATGAGATAAACTCATTAATAGATGTTTGATTTGTCAACGCAACACAGCTCATATCGGCCACAATGCGTTTGGTGAGTCCAGCCAACACTTTACCTGGACCACATTCCGCAGCCACGGCAACACCTTGCTGATGAATCGCTTGCACTGTTTCCACCCATCTGACCGAGCTATACAATTGCTGTACTAAAGCATGCTTAATTGCATCTACATCCGTATAGCTTTTTACATCAGCATTATGTAGCACGCTGATGTTAGGTACTTGCACCTGTACAGACTTCAAGTACTCAGCCAATTTTTCTGCGGCAGGTTTCATTAATGCACAGTGCGAAGGTACGCTTACAGGCAACGGCAACGCACGTTTTGCACCTTTGGCTTTTGCCAACTCCATGCCGCGCTCTACTGCCGCTTTATTGCCAGCAATCACCACTTGTCCGGGCGAGTTAAAATTCACGGCTTCTAATACCTCGCCCTGCGCTGACTCGGCACAAACAGCACGCACCACATCATCGCCCAGCCCAAGAATAGCCGCCATCGCCCCTTGCCCTTCCGGCACGGCGCTTTGCATTACTTCAGCGCGGAACTTCACTAGAGGTAAAGCATCCTCAAAGCTGAGCGCACCTGCTGCCACTAGCGCGGTGTACTCACCCAAGCTATGGCCAGCCAACACACTCGGCGCAGTGCCGCCCAGCTGTTGATAAGCACGCCAAGTAGCAATACCTGCTGTTAACATCAGCGGTTGTGTATGTTGTGTCTGGTTCAACAATTCGTTAGGCTCGGTCACCATCGCCCAAAAGTCTGTCTTGAGAGTGTCCGAGGCCTGCTGAAATGTCTCTTGAATGACAGCCAAACCTTCAAAACCAGCCATCATGCCAACCGATTGAGAACCCTGACCTGGAAAGAAAAATGCGAAATTCTGCATACTGAAATATTCCTAAAATACGGTATTAATACTTAACAAGCGCGGAACCCCAAGTGAATCCGCCACCAAACGCTTCCATGAGAACGATTTGCCCGCGCTGAATTCGACCATCACGTACCGCAGTGTCCAAGGCAAGCGGGATAGAGGCCGCAGAGGTGTTCCCATGTTTATCTACAGTCACCACAACGCGATCCATCGACATATCTAATTTTTTAGCAGTTGCCTGCAAAATACGAATATTGGCTTGGTGCGGCACCAACCAGTCCACATCGGATTTTTGCAATCCGTTGGCAGTCAAGGTCTCGTCTACAATTTGATCCAAGGTGTTCACGGCCACTTTAAAGACGGCATTGCCTTCCATCTGCACGTAATCTTGCTTTCCACCACTTCTGGGTACATGCAACATTTTTTCATATTGCCCATCCGCATGAATATGTGTGGAAATCACGCCTTGTTCAGTACCGGCTTGTAAAATCACAGCCCCAGCACCATCGCCCCACAAGATACAGTTACTACGATCCGTGTAATCTGTAATGCGAGAAAAACTATCTGCGCCAATGACTAATACACAACGGTTAGTACCCGCTTTAATAAAGTTATTAGCTACTGCCAATGCATACACAAACCCACTACATACTGCCTGAATATCAAATGCAGGACAGCCAGAAATACCTAACTTACGCTGCACCATGGTGGCAACGCTTGGGAATATTTTGTCCGGCGTGGTGGTTGCCACAATAATCAAATCGATGTCTGAGGCTTGCACAGACGCCGCTAAAATTGCTTGCTTAGATGCCTCATAGGCAAGATCACTCGTGGTTTCCTGCTCAACAATGTGACGCTCACGTATTCCGGTGCGGGAAAAAATCCACTCATCGGTGGTATCCACCATTTTTTCTAAATCTTGATTGGTGAGGATTTTGGGTGGGAGGTAGCTACCTGTCCCGGCTATTTTTGAATAAATCATAGCGTGAGATTATGCCTGAAAAGTGCTGCAAAACCTACCATTTAAGCTGTTTGCTCAGTGACTGTTGGCGTAGAAAGAATTTGCGCATGCTCCAATTCCAGCTGCTCAGAGATGCGTTTTAACATACCACTGCCCGCCTCATCAATAGCCACATGCAGGGCATTGCAAAACGCCACACTGTCTGCGCCGCCGTGACTTTTCACAACGATACCGCGCAAACCGAGGAAACTCGCGCCATTGTAACGGCGCGGATCCAAACGTTTTTTGAACGCCTTTAATACAGGCATCGCCCCTAGCGCCATCAGCTTGGTTAGCCAGTTCTTTTTAAACTCTTGCGTTAAAAATTTGCCCATCATGTGGGCCAAGCCTTCGGTCGTTTTTAAAGACACATTACCTACAAAGCCATCACACACCACAATATCGGTGGTACCTTTAAAAATATCATCGCCTTCAATATTGCCATAGAAATTGAGGTGACTATTGCGCAACAATTCGCCCGCCTGCTTTACCACTTCATTGCCTTTGATTTCTTCTGAGCCAATATTTAATAAACCAATGCTTGGATTCGGCTTGTTTTCAACGCTGCTGACCAACATCGCCCCCATGATGGCAAATTGGTACAAATGCTCAGGCGTGCAGTCTGCATTGGCACCCAAGTCCAACATAAAAGTTGTCCCTTTTTCCGAAGGCAATGAAGAGGCAATGGCAGGTCGATCAATTCCAGGCAGTGTTTTTAAAACGAAACGCGCAGTAGCCATCAATGCGCCAGTGTTACCGGCGCTGACACAGGCATGCGCCTCTCCGGTTTTCACCATATTAATGGCGACGCGCATGGAAGAGTCTTTTTTGTTTTTCAAAGCACTCTGTGGGGATTCGTCCATTTGCACCACTTCGCTGGCATGATGAATGCGTAGACGCGGACTAGTGCTGACCTTATGTGCAGTCATCTCAGCCTGAATCGCATCTTGCAATCCTACCAAAACGATATTTACTCTGGCATTTTCTCGAATAGCTTGAATTGCCGCCGGCACAGTTACGTGCGGCCCATGGTCACCGCCCATGGCGTCAATTGCAATCGTGATATCCATGTGCGGGTGATGGTGAGATGTGGTCATAATAGTATCCAAACGTGCATTCAAATGGGCCAATGGCCTGTGATTAACTCAAGCTAGATATGCAAACGCCGCACTTGTCACAGTGCGGCGCATTTAATTAACCTTGCTTTTGTATCAATAAAGATAGCAGCAGATTAACAATTACTCACCTTTAGCAGGCATTACTTTACGACCACGGTAGTAGCCATTTGGACTCACGTGATGACGCAAGTGTGTCTCACCTGTCGTTGGCTCAACGGCTAATGGTGGGTTTGTTAAGAAATCGTGTGAACGATGCATGCCACGTTTTGAAGGTGACTTTTTATTTTGTTGAACTGCCATAATGTACTCCAATTAAAAACTGCCAAAAATGAAGATTAATGGCAATCATGTAAAATATGCGATAAGTGACTAATCCATAATAATAATCTATTTTGTGTTCATGTGTAAATCAAAACACAACATATTGTCATAAATTATCTTAATTTCCGTCCTTTTTTAAGGCCTTTAATACAGAAAACGGATTGGGCTTTTCCCCGCTCTCCAGATTTAACTGCTTACATTGCGTCTGATGTACTGGCGCAATCGGCAACGCAATCAACAACTCATCTTCTATTAGAGCCTGTATATCCATCGCCTCGGATGACTCAACCCAATCCAAATCATCATTCTCATCTAGCGCCGTAGCATCTTCAGCACTAATCACATAGTCAAAATGGAGCGTCATGGGCACATGGATCGACTCTAAGCAGCGCTGACACACCATGGGCAAATTTGCTTCAACATCCAAATGCAAACTTGGCAATTGAAAACGATGCGACTGTCCAGCCAGCTTAAAGCTCACTTTTGACGTACCAGCCACATGCTGTTCTGTCAGCATCGCATTCAAGCGTGTCAAATTGGCCAATGGTACATCTCCCACAAGTACTTGCTGTCGCTTAGCAAAATCCAGATTATTAATGTAATGCGCTTCCATTGCTTCCTCAAATCCACATACTTAAATGAAGAGTGCCATTCTAAACCTTGGGGCAAATTGTCGCCAGCGTCACCTTTATAAGCAGTGACGCCCGTGTTACAATTGAAAAGTTTGTTAGTCAGAATTTAGGTGTCTTGTGTTCAAAAAAATATTGGTCGCTAATCGTGGGGAAATCGCTGTACGCATTGTGCGCGCTTGCTCTGAGATGGGCATTAAATCGGTTGCCATTTATGCAGAGGCGGATCGCCATGCATTGCATGTAAAAAAAGCGGACGAAGCCTATAACATTGGGACGGATCCCGTTGCCGGCTACCTGAACGCGCACAATATCGTCAACGTGGCTGTAGCCGCAGGCTGTGATGCGTTGCATCCTGGCTACGGTTTTTTATCTGAGAATCCGGAATTAGCCGAAATCTGTGCACGCCGTGGCATTAAATTCATTGGTCCGGATGCCAATGTGATTCGCCAAATGGGCGACAAAATTCAAGCACGCAATGCCATGACCAGTGCTGGCATTCCATGCACACCGGGCAGTGATGGCAACTTAGAAAATTTGGACGAGGCGGTCAAGCTCGCCAGCTCAATCGGCTATCCAGTCATGCTCAAAGCCACCAATGGCGGTGGTGGGCGCGGCATTCGACGTTGTGACTCTGAGAAAGATTTACTGACCAATTACGACCGTGTCATTTCCGAGGCGAGCAAAGCTTTTGGTAAGCCGGAAGTGTTCTTAGAAAAATGTGTGGTGTCACCACGCCATATTGAAGTACAAGTATTGGCCGACAGCCATGGCAATGTGATTCACTTGTTTGAACGTGATTGCTCTATTCAACGCCGCAACCAAAAACTGATTGAAATTGCACCCTCCCCACAACTTAGCCAAGCACAACGTGACTATATTGGCGGATTAGCAGTGAAAGCCGCCAAAGCAGTGGGTTACGAAAATGCAGGCACTGTAGAGTTCTTGCTTGATTCTGACAATACGTTCTACTTCATGGAAATGAATACGCGCTTGCAAGTGGAGCACACGGTGACAGAAACCATCACTGGCGTGGATATTGTGCAGGAGCAAATTCGCGTAGCCTATGGACTGCCATTGCAATACAAACAGAGTGAAATTCATTTCCGTGGCTTTGCCATGGAATACCGCATTAATGCGGAAGATCCTAAAAATGACTTTCTACCAAGCTTTGGTAAGATTACGCGCTACTACTCTCCGGGCGGCCCTGGGGTCAGAATGGATGCTGCCATTTACAGTGGTTATGTTATTCCGCCCTATTATGATTCGATGTGCGCGAAACTGACTGTTTGGGCGCTAGATTGGGAAGGCGTCATTGAGCGTGGCAGACGAGCACTTGATGACATGGTGGTATATGGTGTTAAAACCACCATTCCATATTACCAAGAAATCATGAAGCATCCCGACTTTAGAGATGCTAACTTTAACACCAGTTTTGTGGAAGCACACCCGGAGCTTGTTAACTACAAAACCGAGTTTCCACCAGAGTTATTTGCTGCAGCCATTTCTGCAGCGATTGCAGCACACGAAGGCATTTAATTATTAACGTTTTAGACTAAAAAATTATGAGCAAAATACATATCACCGAATTGGTTTTACGCGATGGTCATCAATCTCTAATCGCAACACGCATGCGCACTGAGGATATGCTACCTATTTGCCCACAATTAGATGCCGTAGGCTTCTGGTCATTAGAAGCATGGGGCGGCGCCACTTTTGATGCTTGCGTCAGGTTTTTAAAAGAAGACCCATGGGAGCGCTTAAAAAAGCTACGTAAAGGGTTACCAAACAGCCAAATTAACATGTTGTTGCGTGGCCAAAATTTACTGGGCTATCGCCATTACTCTGACGATGTGGTGCACGCATTTGTAAAACAAGCGGCCAATGCTGGTGTTGATGTATTCCGTATTTTTGATGCACTCAATGATGTACGCAACCTACAAACTTCAATTGAAGCGGTTAAAAAAGTAAAAAAACACGCCATTGGCACTCTCTCTTATACCACCAGTCCTGTACATGACATCGCCTACTTTGTAGACATGGCCAAAACATTGGAAAACATGGGCTGCGACAGTATTGGTATTAAAGACATGGCCGGATTACTCACGCCGACGATTGCCGGTGACTTAGTAAAAGCGCTTAAATCAGCAGTTAGTTTACCAGTTCACATGCATAGTCATGCAACGTCTGGTCTGGCTAGCATGGTGATGCTCAAGAGTGTGGAAAATGGTGTGGATATTATCGACACCTGTAACTCTTCATTCTCTGAAGGTGCTAGCCACCCAACGACAGAGAGTATGGTGGCTGCACTAAAAGGTACCGAATACGACACTGGCCTTGATTTGGCTAAGCTTCAAGAAATTACCGCATACTTTAAAGACGTACGTCAGAAGTACTGGCAATTTGAAAGCGCATTTACCGGTGTGGATACACGTGTATTGGTGAACCAAGTGCCTGGCGGCATGATTTCCAACCTATCCAACCAACTGAAAGAACAAGGCGCGCTGGACAAAATGGATGCAGTGTTAGCAGAGATCCCACGTGTGCGCGAAGATTTGGGTTACCCGCCTTTGGTCACACCAACTTCACAAATCGTTGGTACGCAAGCAGTGCTTAATGTAATGACTGGGGGCCGCTATAAGTCCATTACCAATGAAGTAAAAAATTACTTCTTAGGCCAATACGGCAAAGCACCCTCTACCGTCAATGCGGAAGTAAAAAAACTGGCAGTGGGTGATGGTAAAGTCATCACTTGCAGACCGGCTGACTTGCTAGAACCAGAAATGGCAAAACTGCAAGCAGAAGCAGATCGTATTGCGCAAAATGATGAGGATGTACTGACCTATGCCATGTTCCCGGACATTGGTAAAACATTCTTGCAAGAGCGCAATGCCGGCTCATTAAAACCAGAAGCACTGCTCACCAAAGAAGCTGTGAATACTTCATCTGCGCGCTACGCACCAAACGAATTTAAAGTGACCTTACATGGCGAGACTTTCCACATTAAGCTCACTGGAAGTGGTCATGCCGGTGAAGAGCAACGTCCATTCTACGTTTCTGTGGATGGTATTGCCGAAGAGGTCATTGTAGAAACACTGAGCGAAGTAGAAGTGTCAGGCGGCAAATCTACTGCCAAGAAAAAAACTGCATCTGTTACCAGTAGTGGCCGCCCTCGCCCACACCATGCGGGCTGTGTCACTACCGCCATGCCGGGCACTATTGTCGCAGTAAAGGTCAATGTGGGCGATAAAGTGAAAGCGGGTGACGGCGTGCTGGTGATTGAGGCAATGAAAATGGAAAATGAAATTCAAGCGTCTAAAACAGGTACAGTGGTTGCCGTACATGTCGCTAAAGGCGACACCGTGACACCGGATGAGTCTTTACTTGAAATTCAGCCTGACTAATCAGCGAGACCTGCCAGTGAACCACATGGCAGGTCTTACTGTATCTCGCTTATGAAACAAACCATCATCCTCGCTTCATCCTCAGTGTATCGGCGCGAGCTGCTACAAAAGCTACAAGTACAATTTAGCTGTGTTTCCCCAAAAATTGACGAAACGCCTTATCCAGATGAAAAGCCACATCAAACGGCATTAAGATTATCTGAAGAAAAAGCGAAAATAGTAGCGGATGAATACCCGCATGCATTGGTCATTGGCTGTGACCAAGTCGCCACATTGGACAATACCGTTTTAGGCAAACCGCTTAATCATCAAAATGCTACCAAGCAATTACAATTGATGCGCGGCCGTGAAGTCACTTTCTACAGTGCACTTTGCTTGCTAAACGCGGCCACCGGCAATATACAATCCGAAGTGGTGCCTACTTTGGTCAAGTTTAGAAATTACTCTGACGAGGCCATCGAAAACTATCTGGCAAAAGATCAACCCTACCAATGTGCCGGCAGCGCCAAATCCGAAGGCTTGGGCATTGTGTTGATTGAAAGAATGTTAGGCGAAGACCCCAACGCATTGGTTGGCTTGCCATTAATTAAGCTGATTACTATGTTTTCCAATGAGGGCGTCACTATCGTTTAATTAAACGTTTAATTAAAAAAATTACAATATATAGTTGTAGGTGCTGTAAAAATTCCAATATATAGCGTATTATGCAATTCATATTTGATTATTAGCCTTCATTAAAAAGCTAACTATATGTCTACACAGAAAAAAACAATTAAAGTGTTCATGTTTTTACTACCAGCTCTGATCACATTGCTTGGTTATGCTGCTTTTCATGACATGCTATTCAAAGAACGTCCTTGTTTAATCAACTGTGATACACAATCCCCCTACTCTGATAACGAAAAATTAAAAAAATGGCTCGCATTTCTTGAGTCATTACGTGACAACCCGTTTGCCACAGACCCGACACGCAAAGGCAGTTCACCAACCGCATTAGACTTAGCTTTTTTACAAAATAAATTTGCCAACAAGGGCGACTATTTTCAACGCTATAAGCAGATGATTAGCGATTTAACCAATCCAACAGTCGTAAAAGAAGTCAATGAAGAGCGTAAATCACCTATTCACGTTGCTCAGCTAAGCGACCCTAGTACCACGAGTGACACTAACGCTCAAACCTTTGTTATTGACCAAGTGCCAGAGGACATTAAAGACCCTCTTTTTATTGTAGGGTCACCTAACGATCAACGATACCCTCCTAAGACGCCGTATTTCGAGAAAGATCAACCACTCGGCCCTCACAAACCTATTGAAGAACCAAAAGACCCTGGACCTCCTGGTCCACCACCTCCACCTTATGAGCCAGGCAACGGTGGTCCTTCCAATCCAATATCCAACGTACCCGTACCGAAAGCCGTGTACTTATTACTAGGTTTAGCGCTTGCCATTGTGGCTATTCGATTCAAGCTTTCTCACCGCACACACTGATACAGATGAGATAAATGCATATTCCAAAATATTTAACTTTATTTTTGTTCTCACCCCTATTTGTGACTTCCCTCACTGCCGCTGAAGATAGTAACGAACTGTTAAGTTTGGCCAAAGACCAACAGTCGCTTGCCATTACTATCTATAACAATGATCTCGCACTGGTAAAAGACACACGCGCCATCAAACTCAGCAAAGGCATACAAACGATTGCTTTACGCGACGTCAGTGCACAAATTCGTCCGGAAACAGCCTTATTTAAAAGCATCAATGCAGTGGGCAGCATTAGTGTATTAGAGCAAAATTTCGATTTTGACTTACTCACTCCAGAAAAATTATTAGAAAAATATGTGGGTAAAACCGTCAATCTATTAAAAAGTAATCCGGCAACTGGTGTAGAAACTAACGAGGTAGCTACCGTACTTTCTGCCAATAACGGCGTGGTACTCAAGATCGGCAATCGTATTGAAACCGGTCCGTTTAACGGGTCACTTAACGGGAAAATTGTGTTTGACACGATTCCTGCCAACTTGCGTGACCGCCCCACTCTCACCACAGTGATTAACAACAAAGTAGCGCAGCTACAAACTGTGGAACTCAGCTATTTAACTGGCGGCTTGGGCTGGAAAGCAGACTACGTAGCCGAGTTGAATGCAAAAGAAGACAGTATTGATTTATCCGGCTGGGTCACACTATCCAACACCAGTGGCGCAACGTATCAACATGCAAAACTGCAACTGGTTGCAGGTGATGTTAATCGTGTACATCCACAAGGCAGACCCATGGTAAAAACCATGCGCAGTGATATGGCCATGGCAGAGGCCGCTATGCCTATGCAAGAGGAATCGCTGTTGGAATATCATTTATACACGCTAGATCGCGCCACTACGATTGCCGATAACCAAACCAAACAAGTAGCCTTATTAAGCGCTCAGCACATTCCTGCACGTAAAGAGCTGGTGTTAAAAGGTGCTGACTACTATTACCAAGGCCAATATGGCGAAATTGGTACCAAAATGAAAGTGGGCGTATTTGTTGAGTTTGACAATACAGAGCGTGCGCAACTTGGCTTGCCTTTGCCCAAAGGTATTTTACGCGTGTATAAAAAAGACAATGCCGGTAATGCACAATTTGTGGGTGAAGATACCATTGACCACACGCCCAAAAATGAAACGGTGCGCTTAAAACTTGGCGATGCTTTTGATGTGACGGCAGATAAAAAACAAACCCAATTTAAAGTGCTGCCAAAGCCAACTAAGGGCATCAATGCGTTTGAAAGCGCATACGAAATCACGCTCAAAAATGCCAAAAAAGAAAAAGTGGTGGTCAGTGTTCAAGAACCCATTTCTGGCGATTGGAAAATCCTGAGTGAAAGTGCGCCGCACCGCAAAGCCAATAGCCAACTGGCTATTTGGCAAATAGAAGTGCCAGCTGAGGGCAGTACCACACTCAGCTATCGCGCCCAAGTCAAATACTAATCACCACTCTCTACCACAAGTGAAATCAGGCACTCTGTATTTTATTCCGGTCACCCTTGGGGATGATTTAGTCGCACATGTGCTTCCCACTGAAGTATTGGCGCGTATTCGCACACTTGATACATTTATTGTAGAAAATGAAAAAACTGCACGCCATTTTCTGTCTAAGATTCAGCACCCAACACCCATCCGCGACATTACCTTTAAAACACTGAACACTCACACCGCAGAGAAAGAGCTAGCTGCGTTATTGACAGAGTTAATAGCTGGCGTGGATGTTGGACTCATGAGTGAAGCGGGATGCCCTGGCATTGCTGACCCTGGGGCATCACTTGCTTGGCTTGCGCATCAAAAAGGGATTCGAGTCGTGCCACTTGTTGGCCCTAGCGCTATTCTACTTGGGTTGATGGGGAGCGGCCTGAATGGGCAACGCTTCACCTTTTTAGGCTATCTACCCAGCGATAAAGCGGCACGTATACAGCAATTAAAAGACATTGAAAAACGCTCAAAAGCCATGCACGAAACCCAGATGTTTATTGAGACGCCCTACCGTAACCAGCACATGCTCGAAGACATTTTGGCACATTGCCATGCGGAAACCAGACTGTGTGTGGCGTGCAATGTAAGCCTAGCGGATGAATTGATTCTGACCAAAACCGTAGCCAAGTGGAAACAAACCCCACTGCCGGATTTGCATAAAAAGCCTACAGTGTTTTTACTACTGGCCTAGCGATAACAACGCCCTCACTGGGGCGTAGCTACGGCGATGCACAGGCGAGACACCATGTTGTTGCAATAAGGTCATATGTGCTGCTGTCGGGTAGCCTTTATGCTGCGCAAAGCCATACATAGGGTATTGTTGATCCAACAAATAAAGCTCTGCATCACGCGCAGTTTTTGCCAAAATAGAAGCAGCAGAGATTGCTTGGACTTTACTATCCCCCTTCACAATCGCCTCGCAAGGTAGGTTCAATGTTGGGCACTTGTTGCCATCAACCTGCACCAATATTTCAATACCGGCTAATGCATGTTGAAACTCAGCTTGCAATTGCGTCACGGCGCGTTGCATAGCAAGCAAGCTGGCTTGCAGTATATTAATCCGGTCAATTTCTTCCACCGAGCTACTGGCAATAGACCATGCCAGGGCGTGCGCTTTAATTTCTATGGCAAGCGCATCTCGCTTTTTTTCGGTCAATTTCTTAGAGTCGGCCAGACCTTCAATAGGGCGTGAAGGATCGAGTATTACAGCCGCTGCATAGACAGCACCTGCCAAAGGGCCACGGCCTGCCTCATCTACGCCGCAGATATAGGGTGCCACGATCATAAATAGCTGAGTACAGTTTGGGCTGCTTTTTTCGCACTATTTTGCTTTAAACCCTGATGGATATGGCTAAATGCATCTTTTAACGTTTGCAAATAGGTTTTATCACTGAGTAAACGCAAGGTTGCATCAGCCACGTTCTGTGGCGTTGCCTCATGTTGTAAGAGCTCTGGCACTAAGAACTTACCTGCAAGGATATTGGGCAACCCTACATAGGGAAGATATTGCATACGCTTGAGAATTTGCCAACTCAAAAATGGCATTTTATAGGTAATGACCATCGGTTTTTTAAGCAAGGCTGCTTCTAATGTTGCGGTACCAGAAGCCACAATCACGACATCTGCGGCTTCCATTGCATCGTGCGCATGGCCAAACATTATTTGCATATTCAACACCATCTCAGGTTGCAAAAGATAGGCGGCATGAATTGCCCTCTCAAAAATCTCGCGCGTTTCGCGTGTAATGAGCGGCACTAAAAAAACCACCTGTGTCGTGTCTGCGTATTCATGTTGAATAATCTGCGCGGTATCCACAAACAGCTGCGCATGCTGTGTGACCTCAGATTGACGACTACCAGGCAGCATGGCCACCACAATGGTATTGGCATGAATTTTCAGCGTCTCACGTACTTTGTCAACATCGGGTTCCATTGGCAACACATCGGCCAGAGGATGCCCCACATAAGTGACCGGTATATTCACTTGCTCGTAGATAGGTGCCTCAAAAGGAAATAATGCAAGCATATGCGAGACCGCACGCTTGATTTTATGTATACGCCCCTTACGCCATGCCCAAATAGAGGGACTCACGTAGTGAATGGTTGGGATGCCTTTGGCTTTTAATTTACGCTCTAGCCAAAAGTTAAAATCTGGCGCATCAATCCCGACAAATACGTCAGGCTTAGCTTCTAGTAATTGTTTTAGCAACTGCTTACGTAGTTTGAGTAGTCCGTACAAATGGCGTATGACTTCAACATAGCCGCGCACAGAAAGCTTTTCCATGGGAAACAAGGATTGCGCACCCAAACTAATCATTTTGGGCCCGGCAATGCCTAGAAAGGCAATATCACTTCGCTCGGATTGCAACGCTTGAATCAAATGAAAGCCCAATAAATCCCCTGAGGCTTCCCCGGCCACTATGGCCACTTTGGGTGCGGTTTTTGACATACGATACTTTAAGTAATCTAGCGGATAATACCGCGTGTAGATATATCAAGAAAATCAGTAAGCAAACCGATTTCTGAACATCTTCCCTTCATGCTGGCTAACTCTAGTTTAGCTTCTTCTAATGTAAGACTATTACGATACAACACTTTATAAGCGCGTTTAATTTCTAAAATACTTTCCGGGCTAAAGCCGCGACGCTTTAAACCTTCGGAATTGATGCCATGCGGCTGCGCATCGTAGCCAGACGCTGTAACATAAGGCGGAATATCCTTAAACACCACAGAACCTACCGCGGTAATGACATGAGCACCCACTTTGCAAAACTGATGGATTAAAGTAAACCCACCTAAAATTGCAAAATCATGGATATCCACATGCCCTGCCAACGAAGAATTATTGGCCATGATGGTATTGTTGCCAATCACACAGTCATGCGCAATATGCACATAAGCCATAATCCAGTTATCGTTACCAATCTTGGTGGTGCCTTTGTCTTGAATGGTGCCCCGATTAAACGTACAGAACTCGCGAATCGTATTGTTATCACCAATCTCTAGGGTTGTTGGCTCATCACGGTATTTTTTATCTTGTGGTTGTGCACCTAAAGAGGAAAACTGGAAAATCTGATTGCTCTTGCCAATAGTCGTTGGGCCTTCAAGCACAACATGACTGCCAATGCGTGTATCCGCTCCCACGCGCACACCCGCGCCTACCGTAGTGTATGCACCAATTTCAACACTTGAATCAAGCTCCGCCTTATGGTCAATGATTGCCGTCGGATGAATTTTTGTTGTCATACACTAATCTTTGTTTACTTGAGTGGTTAGATACTAGGCTGGCGGTTAGCAGCCACACAATTACTTTTCGATGGCCTTCAGGATACACATCATGCTGGCTTCAGCAACCACTGTACCATCCACAGTTGCAACTCCAGTGTATTTCCAAATGCCTTTTAAAATACGATCAATTTTTACATTGAGAATAATTTGATCGCCAGGAGACACTGGTTTTTTAAATCTTGCACTGTCGATTCCCGCAAAATAGTACACAGAATCATTATTGGGCTTGGTACCCATGGTTTTAAATGAAAGTACTGCAGCAGCTTGCGCCATCGCCTCTACAATTAACACGCCAGGCATTACCGGGTGATAAGGAAAATGTCCGGGAAAGAACGGTTCGTTTACGGTCACATTTTTGAGCGCTGTGATTTCTTTACCAATTTCCATCGAGAGCACACGGTCTATCAATACAAAAGGATAACGATGCGGTAAATGATCCAATATTTCGTGGATATCCATACTGTTTATTGCATTTTCTGACATAGCGACTCTCTAACTCTGATTATTTTGCTTGATGACTTATTTGATGAATAGCATCTTCTAAAGCTTTTATTTTATCTGTTAATTGGTTCAAGTGGCGAATATTTGCGGCGGTTTTCAGCCACGCCTCATGTTCTTGGAACGGCATGAGCGCAGTATAGGTTCCAACTTGGCGAATCGAACGCATAATCATGCTGCCAGGCGAAATAGTAACGCCATCCGTAATCGTTAAATGTCCAAGTATCATGGCAGCACCACCAATTTTGCAATGCTTGCCAATAATGGCACTACCTGCAATACCCACGCAACCAGCAATCACCGTATGTGCGCCTATTCTGCAGTTGTGGGCAATCTGAATCAGGTTGTCCAACTTTACACCCTCTTCAATCACGGTATCGTCAATCGCACCTCTATCCACAGTGGTGTTTGCGCCAACATCGACATGATCTTCAATCACCACACGACCGACTTGAGGAATTTTTACCCAGCGACCATTTTCTTCTGCATAACCAAAGCCATCGTTACCAATCACACAACCCGTATATAAATGACAGTGCTTGCCAATTTTAGTGCCGTGCTTAATGGTGACATTGGGCTCAAGCACTGTTCCCGCTTCAATCACCACATGGTGTTCGATGACACAGCCAGCACCTACAAAAACATCTGCCCCCAGCGTCACGTGATCAGCAATCACCGCATTTGCTTCAATCGACACACTTGGGTCAATTTGTGTATGCTCTCCAATCACGACACTCTGATGAATGCCAGCAACACGTTGTGGTTGAGGATTAAGCAACGAAGAAACCTTAGCAAAATAAGCGTAAGGATTGTCGGTAATGATTTTAGGAAGTGCTGTTAAATGCGTATGTTCTGGCTTAAGAATCACGGCACTCGCTTGCGTTTGCGTAAGTGCGTTTAAGTACTTGGTATCCATAAAGAAACCGATTGCACCAACCTGTGCATAGCCCAGTGAACCAACACGATCGATTGGCGTGGAAGCATCCCCAGACACCTCACCCCCCAGCGTGTTTATAATTGCGGCAATCGTCAGCATCATCTCACCCTAGCACGCGTGAGATGCTACTTCTTACCTAAAAGCTTAAGTACTTTATCGGTAATGTCTATTTTCTTACTGGCATAGGCTACGCCGCCGTACACGACCAAATCAAAATTATCTGTTTCGGCCACTGACGTAACTGCTTTATTGATACGGTCTTGCAGCACAGCTAGCTCTTCATTTTTTCTGAGATTAATGTCTTCTCTGAGCTCACGTTGTTTACGTTGAAATTCTAATTTGAGATTAGAAGCATCGCGCTCACGGTTACGACGTTCAGTATCTGTGGTCGTCAACCGGTCTTTGTCTAAGGTAGCTTCTAAATCTCGAATTTGCTTTTGCAAGCGATCTAATTCTTGTGAACGCGGGCTGAACTCTTTCTCGAGCTTTTTACCACTTTCTGCAGTTTGCGGAGCTTCTTGCAGCAATTTATCGACCTGCACATATCCTATTTTGAGTTCTGCTGCGCTAACAGTCGCGCTTAACACCACCCCTAATACAACAGTTAACGATACAAAAAATTGCTTCAATCAATACTCCTTGGATATCCATTCATCTTATAGGATTCACGGCCGAATTAAAACTGCTGCCCTAATTGGAATTGTAACACTTGTGTATCGTCACCCTCTTTATCATTCAGCGGCTTGGCTAAAATTAGCTTTAGCGGACCAAACGGTGATACCCAAGTGACACCTACACCTGCTGAAAACCGCAATGCATCGGCATTGATAGATTCCGACCCAGCATACACACCACCGCCATCCAAGAAGGCACTCAATCTAAACTGCTTAGTGTCTTTAATCAAAGGTACGGGCATAAATAACTCTACGTTACCAAGCACGCGTTTGGTACCTCCCACGGAGAACTCCTGTCCCGTCGTAGGATCAATATCACGCGGGCCAAGTGAACCATTCTGGAAGCCACGTAATGAGTTCACGCCACCTAAATAGTAGTTTTTAAAGAATGGGTATTTCTTACCGCCATAGGTGTCGCCATAACCGAGTTCACCATTCAACATGAGTGTGAAGGAACTGCCTAGATCTTTATACCATGCGTGCTGATAGTTAAGTTTGTAGTACTGCAAATCAAGGCCGGGTATTGCCACTTCTGCCGTCAGTTTCTGTAAAACACCTTTACTTGGGAACAAGATATTATCGCGCGAATCATAGGTCCAGCCTGCAGACAATTGCACCGAGTTACTATCACAACCACTGGTGTTACCGCAGAAATTAATATATTGAACTGGGCTACTGCTATTCAAATCAATTTGGGTAAAGTCAGCGGTAATACCAGCGGATAAAAAGTCACGCTCAGTCAGTGGTAAACCAAAGCGTACGCCGAAGCCGTAAGATGAGCTTTGATAAGAACCCAGCTGGCTCGTCTGACTAGTATCTGTGTCTACGTCACGACGATACACATCAAAACCGCGACTGATACCATCTGGTGTAAAGTAAGGATCCGTGAATGAAAGTGAATATACCGTATTGACTTTACTGGTGTTGATTTGCGTGGCGACACGGTTACCCGTACCCAAAAAGTTAGGCTGGTTAATATTGAAGCCTAATACCACGCCTTCGTTACTGGACAGACCCGCACCAAACTGAACACTGCCAGTCGCCTTTTCAGCCACATTCACATTCAAGTCTACTTGGTCATTTGTACCTGGTACTGCTGGCGTCTCAAGTTCTACGCTATCAAAGTATTGCAAACGATCCAGACGTTCTTTTGAACGTTTAATTTTGTCACCTGCATACCAAGCCGACTCTAATTGACGCATTTCACGACGCAATACAGAATCCCGTGTACGTGTATTCCCAGTCAGGTTAATGCGTCTAATATAGACTTTACGTCCAGGGTCGACAAAGAATGTAAATGCTGCCGTGTGATTTTCTTTGTTGATTTCCGGAATGGCATTGACGTTTGAAAACGCATAGCCATCTTCACTGAGTCGGTCACCTAACGCTTTGCTGGCTTCTGATACCAGTTGGCGATTAAACACATCGCCCTTATGAATTGTAATGAGCTTGGTCAAGTCAGCTTCAGGCACTTGTAAATCACCTGCAAGCTTCACATCGCTAATGGTGTATTTTTCACCCTCAGTGATATTGACTGTAATATAAATGTCTTGTTTATCAGGAGAAATAGACACCTGCGTTGAATCAATCGCAAACTCAAGGTAACCCTGATTCATATAGAAAGACTTGAGTGTTTCTAGGTCAGCGGTTAATTTTTGTTTGGAGTATTGGTCATCTTTATTCCACCAACTCATCCAGTTAGGTGTAGTCAGCAAAAACTCTGCGCGTAAATCTTCGGTGGTGAATGCTTGGTTGCCAACAATATTGATATCACGAATTTTGGCAACCGCACCCTCCTCAATTTCAAACTTCACGGCGACACGATTACGCTCTAACGGGCTGACCACTGTTTTGACAGATGCGCCGTATTTACCTTGCGACAAATACTGGCGTTTGATTTCCTGCTCGGCACGATCCAATTGGGATTTATCGAAAATCTGGCCTTCAGAAATGCCGATTTGCTTCAAACCATCTTTCATTTTGTCGGAAGGAAATGATTTATTGCCGCTAAAGTCAATCTGCGCAACAGAAGCACGCTCTTGCACAGTCACGACCAGTACATCACCTTCAGCCTCAACGCGGACATCTTTAAAAAAGCCCGTACCATATAAAGACTTAATGGCTTGTGTGGCTTTTTCATCGCTCATCACATCACCCACTTGCATAGGCAAATAGTTAAATACCGTGCCAGCTTCTGTACGTTGCAAGCCTTCTACCCGAATATCTTTAATGACAAAAGGCTCTATCGCCAAAGCGGAGTTGCTTAATAAAGCAAACATCAATGCTGAAATGATTTTTGGTTTTAATTTCATTACTTTGCTTCTATTAACCAATCATAAAACGATTGATATCGTTAAAGATTGCGACCATCATCAAAAGGCCTAGTACCCCAAGACCAATTTTCTGACCCATCATCATCACCTGTTCGGAGACAGGCGACCCTTTAAAAATTTCTACGATATAATACATCAAATGCCCGCCATCCAGCACAGGTATCGGCAAAAGGTTGAGCACACCAATACTAATGCTTACCAGCGCTAAAAAGCCCAAAAACACTTTAATACCCAAACTTGCACTTTCTCCGGCAAAACTGGCAATACTTACCGGGCCGCTGATGCCCTTCCAAGACACTTTACCAGTCACCATATTGGCAAGCATCTTGAGGCTAAACACCGAGGTATCCCAAGTTTTCTCTACTGCCTTTTGTAGACTCTCCAGCACGGAATAGTTCACCTCAACGAGCAGGTTTTCCAACGCTTGCTTATCAACCTTAACACTTGCCCCCAAACGCCCTACTGTACTACCATTCTCCGTGATCGCTTCTGGCGTCGCATTAATACGAATAGATTGCTGATGCCTCAACACCTCAAATTGAATCTGCTTATTGGGGCTTTCTTTGACGTAGCTGACCACACTTTCCCAGTTTTTCACCGCGATATGATCCAAAGCAACAATCTGATCGCCCACTTGAAACCCAGCAGCCACTGCCACAGATGACGGCAACAGCTCGCCTATCACGGCCGGTACATCAGGCTTAGTCATGTCCATGCCTAACTTATGTAAGATATCTTCTTCCGCATTATTGTTAACACCATCAAAACTGAGTGTTGTGAGATGCAAAGCATTGCCAGCATCTAATGTCTCTATTTCCACCGCACTCTTTTCAAGAGAAGCGTTTAACAGTACCCACCGAGCATCTTGCCAAGTTTTCACTGGCTGACCATCCACTTTTTGGATGACATCACCCTTTTTCAAACTAGCCTGACTAGCCAAACTATCTGCCTGCACTTCGCCCACGATGGGCCTGATACCTGTGACACCTAATAAAAACAAGCCCCAATATAAAATCACCGCCAACAATAAATTGGCCGCAGGGCCTGCCAATACCACGGCCATGCGCTGATATACTGATTTACGATTGAATGCGTTTGCCAACTCCTGTTCAGAATACTGAGGAACGCGTCCGCGTAATTGAGGGTCTGCCTGCTCTTGTTGGAGCTCACGTTCATCCAACATTTTGACGTAACCACCCAATGGAATGGCTGCCAAAATGAACTCTGTACGGTCTTTACCTAGGGTTGTTTTCCACAACGGCTTGCCGAAGCCAATAGAAAAACGTAATACACGTATGCCACACCAACGTGCGACTTGATAGTGTCCATATTCGTGGATTGTCACCAACAAACCAATAGTGACAATGAATGCTAATACAGTCATCATGCGCTTAACACCTCAACATTGGCATGGTTAGCCAACCAATTTCGCGCATACGCTCTAGCGCGCGCATCCACTTCAATCAATTGCTCCAAACTACTCACTGCCTCGGTAGGAATAGCCATCAGCGCGTCTGAAATTAATTGTGGGAGCTCTAAAAAATGTAATGATTTCTGCAAAAATGCTGCAACGGCAATTTCATTTGCAGCATTTAGAATGGTTGAAGCGGTACCACCCAATTTGAGCGCGTCATACGCTAGACGCAGACAAGGGAAACGTTCCATGTCCGGTTTCTCAAATTGTAGCTGCGCAATTTCTATCAAATTCAAAGACTTGACACCAGCCTCAATACGCTCAGGGTATCCCAGTGCGTAAGCAATCGGCGTGCGCATATCAGGATTCCCCAACTGTGCCAGCACACTGCCATCTACATATTCCACCATAGAGTGAATCACACTTTGTGGATGCACCACCACTTCAATTTGTTCCGGCTGTGCATTAAACAACCAATGTGCCTCAATCACTTCCAGCCCTTTATTCATCAGGGTTGCTGAGTCTATGGTGATCTTTGCACCCATCACCCAATTGGGGTGTTTTAACGCCAGCTCAGTAGTGACTTGTTTTAATTGTGCTTGGCTGTAGTTTCTAAACGGGCCACCAGAAGCCGTCAAAATAACCTTGCGCACGCCACCTTCTTGCAAATGGGCATGTGATACTGGTGGCATCACCTGAAAGATAGCATTATGCTCACTATCAATAGGCAATAATGTTGCACCGCCTTGTTTGACCGCTTGCATAAACAAGCTGCCCGCCATCACTAATGTTTCTTTATTCGCCAGTAAGATACGCTTACCAGCATTGGCTGCGGCCATTGCAGGTTTCAGTCCGGCAGCACCCACAATCGCCGCCATGACGACCTGCACATCATCGCAGCTGGACACAAACTCCAGCCCTTGCATGCCTACCAAGACCTCAGTCAAGGAATTAGCTTCGCGTAAGCGTTGCGTGAGTTGATGCGCCGCTTGCTCTTCTAACAGCACTGCATAGCGTGGTTTGAACTGAAGACACTGCTTAAACAAACTATCTACGTTATTGTTAGCTGCCAGTGCAAAGGCATTAAAACGTGCAGGATGACGCGCAATCACGTCGAGTGTTTGCTGTCCGATAGTGCCTGTGCTGCCAAGTATGGTGACGTTTTGCAATCTAAAATCCGCGTAAGAAATGAATCTGACCGTACTTATACCATTGCTTGCACGTAATGGTAAATATAGAGCATTAAAATAGCGATGGGTAATGCAGGTATCACGCCATCAATCCTATCCAAAATACCGCCGTGCCCAGGTAAAAGCTGCCCACTGTCTTTGATGTTGGCTTGCCGTTTAAACATGGACTCAAACAAATCACCGTACACCCCCAACACAGCCACAACCCACAGTCCGGGCAAGATAACCCAAGGCTGGTGCGCGTTAGACAAGATGAGCAACAACGCAAACAAACTCACCGCAGCAAGCGCACCGAGGACACCTTCCCAAGTTTTACCAGGACTAATGCTGGGTGCCAGCTTGTGTTTGCCAAACCGTTTACCCGCAAAATAAGCCGCGCTATCCGCAATCCAGATGGTCGAGATAATAATCAGCAACAACCACGGATCCACTCTCTTTGCGCAAACCAAGGCCATCCACAGGCTACCTAATAATAGCCAGCCAATCCCTACATTAATGATTTTGTTTCGGCAAACCAAGCCTTTGGCTAGCCAGATAGGCACCAACACTACCCAAAATAGCGCAGCAACTGCGAATACGGTTAAAGCATGAAAGAAAAACAAATGAAAGTTAAGTGTCATCTGCCAAATTGCAAATGACGCTAAAATCAATGATGTGAGTAGATAAAGGCGGGTTTGATTGACATTCAGACCAATTAATTGCGCCCATTCATTTAATGCCAATAGCGTCAATACCAGCATCAGCCAAGACCAAATGACATCGTCTAAATAAAAAAGTGCCGGAATGAAACAGGCAAGCAGTGCCAATGCTGTCAAAATGCGGGTTTTAAGCATCGACCGAACTACTTGTTAACTGCTCGCTAGTGCGCCCAAAACGACGCTCACGTTGCTGATAGGATTGCACTGCCTGAAGAAATGCCTGGTCGTCAAAGTCTGGCCACAGCACGTCTGTGAAATAGAACTCGGTATATGCCAATTGCCAAAGCAGGAAGTTAGAAATACGCGTCTCACCGCCAGTACGGATAAATAAATCTGGCTCTGGTGCATAATGCATGGAGAGTGCTTCAGCAATATCACTTTCAACAAATTGCCCTGCCTTTTCAGGATGCGCAAGCTGCATCTTATTCACTGCTTGCAGAATATCCCAACGCCCACCATAGTTGGCCGCAATGGTCAGCGTAAGGCCTGTGTTATTCGCGGTGAGCTGCTCTGCGACACGAATCTGCTCAATCAATCCGCTACCAAACTTTGCGCTATCCCCGATTAAAATCAAACGAATATTATTGTCATGTAATTTGACCACTTCACGCTTGAGCGCATCCATAAACAGCCCCATCAAAAATGAGACCTCTTCTTCTGGTCTACGCCAGTTTTCACTGCTAAACGCAAATAAGGTGAGGTACTTTACATTCAGTTCAGCACATTTTTTTACTAACGTGCGTACGGTTTCTACACCGCGCTTATGGCCGGCAACTCTCGGCAGAAAGCGCTTACGCGCCCAACGCCCATTACCATCCATAATCACGGCTACATGATTAGGAATGTCTCCACTAATAGGAATGGTTTGTGTGCTGCTTGAGAAAAAACCCAATTATTTAACCCTGATTAATTAGCTTTTGGCATAAATGCTTTATGCAACTATAACAATGATGGCGGTGGTTATACTGCCATCAAATCTGCTTCTTTCACTTGCAGCAGTTTATCCACTTCAATCACCGATTTATCCGTCATCTTTTGCACTTCATCCTGTGCGCGACGTTCATCATCTTCTGAAATGGCTTTATCTTTTACCAACTTTTTCAAGGCATCATTTGCATCACGACGCACATTGCGAATCGCCACTTTGGCATTTTCACCTTCGGTACGTACGATTTTAGTCAAATCACGGCGGCGCTCTTCGGTGAGCATTGGCATCGGCACACGAATCACATCGCCATTAGTCGCCGGATTCAAGCCCAAATCACAATCACGAATGGCTTTTTCCACTTTGGCCATCATGTTTTTTTCGTAAGGCTGTACGTTAATCGTACGCGCATCGCCCAGATTCACATTGGCTACTTGGTTCACGGCCACCATAGATCCATAGTACTCCACCATCACGTGATCCAACAAACCGGTATGTGCACGACCAGTACGCACTTTGGCCAAATCGTTTTTTAAAGCCTCAATCGACTTTTGCATCTTCTGCTCAGCAGATTTTTTTACATCATCTAACATGTCATTACTCCAACAATTTTCTTAACGCACTATTGCATATTAAAGCACTATTAAAGTACTACGCGTGTGCCTTCATTTTCACCCATCACCACGCGCTTTAAAGCGCCTGGTTTAAAAATACTAAATACTGAGATTGGCATCTTTTGATCACGACACAACGTCAATGCTGTCGCATCCATCACTTTAAGGTTTTTTTGAATCGCCTCATCAAAGGTGACTGTCTCGTAGCGTTTTGCGTCTGGATTTTTCTTCGGATCATCCGTGTAAATACCATCGACCTTAGTCGCTTTTAACACGATTTCTGCATCAATTTCCATGCCGCGCAACGCTGCAGCGGTATCGGTGGTAAAGAAGGGGTTGCCGGTACCAGCACCAAAAATGACTACGCGCCCTTCTTCTAAATAGCGAATGGCTTTGCCGCGAATATAGGGCTCAGCCACTGCTTCAATATTCAACGCACTTTGTACGCGTGCTGGAATGCCCGCATGCTTCATGGCATCTTGCAATGCCAATGCATTCATTACAGTGGCCAGCATGCCCATATAGTCGGCTGTCGCTCTATCCATACCGCTGGCTGCTGGCGCTACACCACGAAAGATATTACCGCCACCAATGACTACACCTACTTCTACGCCCAAATCCACCACTTCTTTGACTTGCGCAACAATTGCCGCAATGGTGATGCGGTTGATTCCATAGGCATCATCCCCCATCAAAGCCTCGCCTGAAAGTTTAAGTAAAATGCGCTTAAAGGCAGGTTTATCCATATTATTCCTTAATTTAAAATTTTGCTTATTTAATCACAAACCACCTTGTTTGCCTAAACTTTTAAGCGGTGATTAGGTGCTGCAAGCCAAAAAAAAGTGAGCTTGACGTTAGTCAAACTCACCTCTTTAACACCACCAAACAAACAGTAGCGCTACAATGCTTTTAATTACACCTTAGCTGCAGCAGCCACCTCAGCAGCGTAGTCCACTACTGCTTTTTCAATGCCTTCACCTACAGTATACATAGTGAAAGAAGCCACTGAAGCATTTTTGGATTTCAACAATTGTTCGATCGACAATTTATCATCTTTAACAAATGTTTGACTCAATAATGTCACTTCTTTCAGGAATTTCTGCACTGTACCGTCTGCAATTTTCTCTAGCATCGCTTCTGGTTTGCCGGCTTCTTTTGCTTTTTCAATCGCAACACGACGCTCTGTCTCGATCAACGCTGCATCCACACCTGACGCATCCAATGATTTTGGTTTTGCAGCAGCAATGTGCATCGCAATGTCTTTACCCAAGGCTTCATCACCGCCCACCAAATCCACCAACACGCCAATTTTGCTGCCATGCACGTAGCTGATTAATTTACCTTGTGCTTCCGTACGCACAAAACGACGTGGCGTGATGTTCTCGCCAATTTTACCCACCAATTGTGCACGCGCTTCTTCAGCTGTTGCGCCGCGCATAGGTAAAGTAGCTACCGCCTCAATATTGGCTGGGCTATTGCTATTAACCACTTGTGCAAGCTCAGCCACAAATTTCAAGAAATCTTCATTTTTTGCACAGAAGTCTGTTTCAGAGTTCACTTCAATCAATGTGCCTGTTTTGCCATCAGCGCTGATATTAATACCTACCGTACCTTCAGCTGCAACGCGGCCAGCAGCTTTGCTGGCTTTGTTACCAAAACGTACGCGCAAAATTTCTTCAGCACGCGTCATATCGCCTTCAGCTTCAGTCAATGCTTTTTTGCAATCCATCATGGGCGCATCTGTACGCTCACGCAATTCTTTTACCATACCTGCGGTAATCTCAGCCATCTTAAACTCCTAATCTAAATTGATGATTCAATGTTTATATTCATTATTTGAGAATACAAAAAGGGGCTATGCGCCCCTTTTGATTAAAAAGCAATTACTCCGCAGCTGCTTCAGCTACTTCAACAAACTCTTCTTCTTTTGCTGATTTAATGATCTCTGTAATCGCGTTAGCACGGCCTTCTAATACTGCATCCGCAATACCACGTGCATATAAACGAATCGCACGGCTTGAGTCATCATTGCCAGGAATAATGTAAGTCACGCCATCAGGTGAGTTATTTGTATCCACAACGCCAATCACCGGAATGCCCAATTTTTGCGCTTCAGTAATCGCACCGCTCTCATGACCTACGTCAATGATAAAAATCGCATCTGGCAAGCCACCCATCTCTTTAATACCACCGATAGAGCGCTCTAACTTCTCCACTTCACGCTTATAGCCTAAAGCTTCTTTTTTACCAAATTTTTCCAAGCTACCGTCTTGCAACATCGCTTCGTAGTCAGTCAAGCGTTTAATAGATTGCTTCACTGTTTTGAAGTTAGTTAACATACCACCTAACCAACGGTGGTTCACATATGCACAACCTGCACGCGCAGCTTCTTCTTTTACGATGTCACGTGCTTGACGTTTTGTACCAACGAATAAAATACGACCTTTGTTAGCTGCCAATGTACGCACATATTTAAGTGCATCTTCAAACATTGGCAATGTTTTTTCAAGGTTAACGATATGAATTTTGTTACGATCACCAAAAATGTACTCGGCCATTTTTGGATTCCAATAACGGGTTTGATGGCCAAAGTGAACACCGGCCTCTAGCATTTGACGCATGGTTACTGACATACTATTCTCACTCTCAAAGGGTTATGAATTCACACAACGCTAAAAACACCCTCAAAATCAAGCAGTTAAATACCACTCGTTATGTTTAGGCACCCTAGATTAGGCTGTGTGTAGATTTAAAAACACATTTCTATTGAAATGCGAAGGCAGAATATTACCACTAAGCAATTGAATTTGCTAGTTTTAGATTACGTAAATCACGCTAAAATCTGCTGCCAATGACTATTCGGCAGATACGTTGGGCGCACCAATTAAATGCATCACACGACTCACGTCCACATGGAGCAAATCGGCAATCTCTTTGTAATCGTCCGGCAGCGCTGCATCATCCCAACCGTTGGCAGTATGTCGCGCCAAATTGACTGCTAAGCGTACGTTCTTCACACGTTGCGCGTCAGCTTTATCTTCATCCATCAACTCCGTCAGCAATGGTGGTAAACCAAACGCCTCCACCAGCGATTTTTGCAGGTCCATCAACTTAAATGTCAGCACCTGTAGTTGCACATCCGTGCTACGCAATTGCCGATCCTGCTGCTGCTTTTGATGAATTTCAAGCATTTTCTCCGGCGCGAAACACCACATCAACATTTCTGCCAAATCACGCAATAGTGCGGCTAGGCGTACATCTTCAGCATGCAAGTCTTTTAAATAGGCAGCCCATTCAATTGCATAGTGCGATGCGCGATGCGCACGCTTAATGAGCTTTAGCAAATGAGTGAGCGCAATCACTCGCGTACCAATGACTGATTCTACAGTTGGCTCGGGCAAAATATGATTAAAAAACGTGCTGGTGCCCAGCATAATCACAGCCTGCTCCACCTGCACCAAGTCTTGTAATTGCTGCCGACCTTTATGGCGTTGTGCATAAGTAAGTACCTTAAACACCATCATGGGATCTTTTAGTACAGCTAGCGTAATATCACGTGCGCTAGTATTGTCTTCGTCGGCTTTCAGGGTAGCGATATCTCTAGCGGTTTGTCTTAGTACCGGAATATCAGCGGTTTGAAAAAACGCAATCCAGTCAGCTACCGTGCTGCTGCTTAACGCTTGCTCAAGTGTATTCATACACATCTCCTATGTTCGCCTAATAGGGTACCCGAGACGCTGATAGTCAGATTGCACGATTAAACGTGTTTTTACCGGCTATTTTATTAAATGGCGTTACTTAAACTTGCTCATGTTAAAATGTGTGTTGATTAATCATTTTTTATCGATCATGGCTATTACAATTAACAATGCTGAAGACATCGCACAGATGCGGATTGCCGGCAAACTTGCCTCAGAAGTCCTAGACTATATTACTCCCTTTGTTGTACACGGTGTCACCACCGAAAAGCTGGATCAGCTTTGCCATGATTACATCGTCAACGTACAACAAGCGATTCCGGCACCACTCAACTATGCGCCAGATGGTCACACACCATATCCAAAATCAATTTGCACCTCGGTCAACCATCAGATTTGCCACGGCGTACCTGGCGACAAAGTGCTGAAAAATGGTGACATTGTGAATATTGATATTACCGTGATTAAAAATGGCTACCACGGTGACACCAGCCGTATGTTTCAGATTGGCGAGACCTCAATCCAAGCCAAGCGTTTATGCGATTTAACCTATCAGGCTATGTGGCTAGGTATTCAGCAAGTAAAACCACAAGCGACTTTGGGCGACATTGGTTACGCCATACAAAGTTTTGCCGAGAAAAATGGATTTAGTGTCGTCCGCGAGTTCTGCGGGCACGGCATCGGAAAGAAATTCCACACCGAGCCACAAGTGCTGCATTATGGGCGCCCCGGTGCCGGCTTAAAGCTACAGGCAGGCATGATTTTTACCATTGAGCCTATGATTAATGCTGGCAAGCGCGACATTAAACAATTGCCGGATGGCTGGACTATTGTCACCAAAGATCGCAGCCTATCTGCGCAATGGGAACACACGGTGCTTGTGACCGAAACCGGGTATGAAGTACTCACGGTTTCTGCCGGCTCTCCGGCTAGCCCTCTGCCTGCCTAAATGACAGCAAGCAAAGAAGCCGTTTTAAATTGGCGTCAGTCACTAAAGACTGAGCATGCCAACTTAGAATCGCAATTTTTTAGCCACCAGAACACGCCCCGTTTACTCAAAAAACTCAGCCACAGCATTGATCATCTACTGGCAGAGGTGTGGCAGCAGCTTCAGCTTCACCCAGACATCTGCCTGATTGCCGTCGGTGGCTATGGGCGTCAAACGCTTTTCCCATACTCAGATATTGATTTGCTGATTTTGCAGCCAGAAGATACTGAACAAGATCAGCAAGCAAAGATTGAAAGTTTAATTGGCATTTTGTGGGATATTGGTTTAAACGTTGGGCATAGCGTGCGCACCCATGCCGAATGCTTGGAGGAAGCGCAGCGCGATGTCACGATTCTGACTAACTTAATTGAATCGCGCCTGATTATCGGCCCACAAAAGCAGTTTCAATTATTTCAGGTAGAGGTGAATAACACCTTGGCCCCCGCCTCTTTCCTGGAAAAGAAATTAAAAGAACAACAAAACCGTCACGCAAAATTTAATGATACCGCTTATAACTTGGAGCCGAATTTAAAAGAAAGCCCAGGCGGATTACGTGATTTAAATATGATTCTATGGATTGCGCAAAGCCAAGGCTGGGGCAAAACATGGGCAGAACTACGCAAAAATAACATCATCTCTGACAAAGAACTGCGTCAAATTAAGCGGCATGAACTTAACTTACAAACGCTACGCGTACGCTTGCATTACTTAGCAAAACGCAGAGAAGACCGCTTATTATTTGATTTTCAGAATGAGTTGGCTGCTGATTTAGGCTTTGTCACCACGCCACATAAACGCGCCAGCGAGCAGCTGATGCACCGCTATTACCAAAGCGTTAAATACATCAGTTTAATGAATGAGATTTTGCTTAAAACATTTCAAGAAAACTTAGCGAACTCGCCTGCCCGCATCACAGAAATCAATCGTCATTTTTATGTGCAGCATGGATTACTCCATGCCAATATTGCCCATATTTTCCAGCTTAACCCTGCTGCTATTTTTGAGAGCTTTTTACTGCTGCAGCAGCATCAGAGCATCCAAGGGTTTGGCGCCGACCTGATCCGTGAGTTACAACGGGTTAAAAAATCGATCAACCACGATTTTCGACAATCCAGCGTGCACAAAGCGCTGTTTCTGGAAATCCTATCGCAGCCAGATGGCGTCAACCGTGCCTTGCGTAACATGAATCGCTATGGCGTGTTAGGGCAATATATTCCTGTGTTTGGCAAAATCATCGGGCAAATGCAACATGATTTATTTCATGTGTATACGGTGGATGAGCACATCTTAAATGTGTTACGTAATTTACGTCGCTTTGCCAAACCAGAGTTAGCACATGAGTTTCCACTGTGCAGCAAATTATTCGCGCATTTTGACAAGCCTTATCTGCTCTATCTCGCCGCTCTATTTCATGACATCGCCAAAGGACGTGGTGGAGACCATTCGGATTTAGGCACCATAGATGCCAGACGCTTTTGTAAGTTACATGGCCTGCAAAAAGCCGAAACAGAGCTCGTGGCGTGGCTGGTACAAGCCCACTTAAAAATGTCCAGCACGGCACAAAAGTCTGATTTATCTGACCCTAAAGTGATTGAGCAGTTTGCACAATTTGTGAAAGACGAATACCGACTGACCGCGCTATATTTGCTTACGGTTGCCGATATCCGTGGCACCAGCCCAGTAGTTTGGAATGCATGGAAAGCGCGACTGCTTGAAAGTCTGTACTTTTCAACCACTCACATACTACGCGCAGAGCACAAAGACTCTTTAACGCAAATTGAGATACGTAAACAAGAAGTCAGCAAAAAGCTGGCGAGTTTTAATCTCTCTCAAAGTTCTGCTGCCCCACTTTGGGAAAGTTTTGGTGAGCAATACTTTACCCGGTTTGATAGTGATGAAATTGCATGGCAAAGCCGCTTATTGATGCCACATAAGAACACGTTGGTGCCCATTGTACGGGCCAGATTAAGCCCGAAAGGTGACGGCATTCAAGTAATGATCTATGCAAAAGACCGCAATGATATTTTTGCGCGCATTTGCCACTTCTTCGATAGCATGCACTACAACATTGCGCAGGCCAAAATTTTTACTACGCAACACGGATATGCATTAGACAATTTTATTGTTTTAGAACAATCCACTAAACAAGTAAGTTACAGTGGTTTGTTAAATCATATCGAGGCCACATTAACCGCAGAACTCATTCAAAATGGCATGCTAGAGAAGCCGATTCAGGGTAGGATGAACCGGCAAGTCAAACACATGCCGATCAATACGCAGGTGCAAATTTTTTCCGATAGCCACAACCAGTACCATCAACTGGAAATCATTGCCAATGACCGGCCGGGTTTGTTGGCGCAAATGGCACAGATTCTTTTAAGTTGCCATATTGAGTTGCGTAACGCAAACATCAACACATTGGGCAATCGTGTTGAGGATCACTTCTTGATCTCTGCCCCACATGGTAAAAAACTCAACGTTGAAGCCATCAAAAACTTAGAAGCTGCGTTCTCACAACTGTAATCAAGCTCAACAACCACTTCAGTGCTAGCCATGTAGCAGTCACTCAAAATGATAGTGTTTTTTAAGCGGCTGCTTGACGTGCCAAGTGCAGTCTAATCCCGCTTCAAATGTGACTAAATCTCCTACGCCAAAACTCACAGGCGCGCCATTTGTTGGTGTTACCGTCACTTCACCCTGCAAAATGTAAGCGACTTCCTTCGAGCTATAGGACCATGGAAACGTAGACACTTCCTTCGTCCAAATAGGCCAGCGAGACACGCCCAACGCATCTAGTTTTGCTTGATCCGGTTTTTCTACATGTATTGTTGCCATGCTTCACTCCCCTCATGGTAGAAATAAAAAAGCCTTGAAATCTCAAGGCTTATTTTATGCTTTCAACACACAATTGCAATTAAGAATGTTTGTAGTGTTTTTTCAATGTTTTCACTACTTCCCATTGTGATTTCAAACCTTTTGGGAATACAACAAAATCACCGGCTTTAATGACCACTTTTTCGCCACCTTGTGGTGTCACGTGGAATTCTCCTTCTAACACATAAGCGCTTTCAGTCATGCTGAAATCCAGTGGGAATTTTGATGGCTCGCAATCCCAGATAGACCAGCTAGAAACGCCTAGCTCTTTCAATTTTTCTTGAGATGGATTGTGATCGATAATAATTTGACTCATGTTAAATCCTTTACCTAACTTAACCGTTAAATGAAAATGCCGCTAGCAAGCGGCATCGTAAAATATGGCGGAAGAGGTGAGATTCGAACTCACGGAGGGCGTGAACCCTCGACAGTTTTCAAGACTGTAGCATTAAACCGCTCTGCCACTCTTCCAAATAAAACATTATCGCTTTTTAGACTATTGATTAGACAGTCTGAAGACCGCAGCATGCACATATTACAACCTTGCGTGCTACCGCCCTTCCGCGAAAGACGGCATTATAGCAAAGAATTAGTCGTCTTGAATATCCTGATTTGGAAAAAGTACGTCAGTAAAGCCAAATTTTGTTAAATCTTGAATGCGCATGGGGTACAAAATACCATCCAAGTGGTCACACTCGTGTTGCACTACGCGCGCATGAAAACCTGAAACCAACCGATCGATACTGTTTCCGTATTGATCAAACCCGGTGTAATGTAGGCGTTCGTACCTAGGCACCACCCCTCTAAAGCCTGGAACAGACAAGCACCCTTCCCAACCATCCTCTTGCTCGCCACCTACCGGAGTAAGTGCTGGATTAATCAACACCGTATAGGGCACCTGTTCAGCATCCGGATAACGTGGGTTACTACCCACGCCGAAAATCACTACACGTAAACTCACACCAATTTGTGGCGCAGCAATGCCTGCGCCATTCATATGCGCCATGGTATCTTGCATGTCTTGAATCAACGCATGCAGCTCTGGCGTGTCAAATTGCGTGACCGCAGCTGCTTTTTGCAGCAGTATCGGGTCACCCATTCTAAGCACAGTTCTAATAGCCATATTGACTTATCGCTCCTTGGCAATTTGTTCAATGAGACGCATGACTTTCAACATGGTTTGATTCAGCAGTGGGATGACGCCTTCGAACTGAATGCCATTCACGCTATCTCCACGTCCAGCAGCATAATTGGCCACAGGGCATACTGCGGCATATGCCACGCCTAGCTCACGTGCCAGCGCAGCCTCTGGCATGCCAGTCATACCGACAATGGTGGCACCATCCCGCTCCAATCGATTAATCTCAGCGGCAGTCTCTAAGCGCGGCCCCTGCACACAGGCATACACCCCTTCTTCAATTAACGGTTGTGCAATGTTTTGTGCTGCGCGTAAACATTTTTGACGCATTTCTGCGGAATATGGTTCGGTAAAATCAATGTGCTTTACTGGCAATTCAATGCCATCGTGGTAGGTATTTCTACGGCCGTGGGTGTAATCAATGATTTGATTCGGTAGCACGATGTCTGCCGGACGCAGCTGCAAATGGATACCGCCTACTGTAGCTACGGCCAATAACTCGCATACACCTACAGAATGTAATGCCCAAATATTGGCGCGGTAATTCACCGCATGTGGCGGTATGGTATGCCCACCGCCGTGCCTAGCAAGAAACACCACTTCTACGCCATCTACATCACCAAATACCAACGGTTGTGATGGCTCGCCATAGGGCGTACGCGCAATCAGGCGCCGATGAATATTTAAATTGGCCAGCTCGGTTAAGCCTGTTCCACCAATGATTCCTAACATAACTGCCTTCTTTCGATAATTTTGATTATTGTAACGTATGCACTTAATAGTAGTGCATGCTGAGGCGACGATTAATTTATGGCATACTTTACGCCTCATGAACGCCAACCCTCATACACCTGCACCCTTACACCAACACTCGGCCATTGCGCAAGCAAGCTTACAGCATGCGCAGCAGCATTATGAGAACTTTCCAGTGGCATCCGTGTTATTACCCAAGCGTTATCGCGCGGCGGTTGCGATGATTTACAGCTTTGCTCGTCAGGCCGATGACTTTGCTGATGAAGGGGACATTGCCCCAGCACAACGATTAGAGAACCTGCAACGCTTTAGAGATGAGCTAGAGCTGATACAGGCCTATATTCATCCCAATACTGATTTCTTTATCGCGTTACAGCAAACAATCCAAACGCACCGTTTACCACTCAAGCCTTTTTTCGATCTGCTGGATGCTTTTAGTCAAGACGTCACCAAAACACGTTATGCCAATTTTACTGAGGTCATTGATTATTGCCAGCGCTCGGCTAACCCAGTGGGCAATCTGCTAATGCATTTATATGGCCAAGCCACACCCGAGAAGCTACAACAATCAGATGACATTTGTACCGCGTTACAACTCATCAACTTTTATCAGGATATTGCAATCGACTTTGATAAAAATGAAGGTAAGCGCCGCATTTATTTATGCCAAGACGAGATGCAAGCTGCAGGTATTGACGAATCAAGTATTGCGGACAAACAGGTCAATGCCCAATGGCAATCTTTCATGCAAATGAACATTGGCCGTGCCGAACAATTATTAACACGTGGCAAACCTTTAGGCAAACAATTGCCCGGGCGCTTAGGCCTTGAATTACGCATGATCATCGCCGGCGGTGAACGTATCATCAGCAAATTAAAAGCGTGCAATGGCGATATTTTTTATCATCGCCCTCAATTAAATATGGGGGATTGGGTTATCATTTTGCTAAAAGCACTGGTCCAACGATAACACCAAGCCCAACGATGACACCACTCGAATACTGCAAACAAAAAACCGCCGAGAGCGGTTCTAGCTTTACGCTTAGTTTTATTTTTCTACCCAAAGCAAAGCGAGAGGCCATGACAGCGCTCTATGCATTTTGCCGCGAGGTCGACGATGTGGTGGATGAATGCACCGATTATCAAGTCGCTCAGACCAAGCTCAACTGGTGGAAAACTGAAATCCAGCGTTTATTTCTCAAGCAAGCGCAGCATCCGGTCACCAAAGCACTTACCCCTATTGTGCAGCAATATCAATTGGCAGAAGAGCACTTTCAGGAAATTATTGATGGCATGGAGATGGATTTAAAATTCAATCGCTATGAAGATTTCAAACAACTTCAGCTCTACTGCTATCGCGTGGCCAGTGTCGTAGGCTTGCTTTCTGCACAGATTTTTGGCTTCCAACATCGCAAAACGCTTAAATATGCACATGATTTAGGCATGGCGTTTCAGCTTACCAATATTATTAGAGATGTTGGCGAGGATGCACGTAGAGGCCGTATTTACTTGCCGTTGGATGAACTGGCAAAAGCGGGCGTGACTGAGGAAGACATTTTACAAGGCCACGAAACTGAGGCAGTCAAAACCTTAATGGCATTTCAAATCGAGCGTGCTGAGACTTTTTATGACAAAGCACTCAACGAGCTACCCAAAGAAGATACCAAGCAACAACGTACAGGCTTAATGATGGCTGCCATCTACCGCACGTTATTACGTGAAATTAAAGCTGAGCCAGAAAAAGTACTCAATCACAAAACCTCTCTGCCCCCATTCCGAAAATTTAGGCTAGCCTTACATACTTACTTCAAATATGCCTAAGCGTTCAATTGCCATTATTGGTGGCGGTGTTGCAGGGTTGGCCGCGGCAGTGACTTTAGCAAACGCGGATGCAAATGTGACCGTATTTGAAACCAACAGCCAATTGGGTGGGCGGGCGAAAGGCATTCAATATCAAGGCCTTCCTTTAGACAATGGTCAACACATTCTGTTGGGGGCTTATCGTGAAACTTTGCGATTACTCAAGCTGACCCACGCTCCGCTACATCAAACGATTCAACGTATCCCACTCGCACTCTCGGTGCTTGACCTTGCGCAGCAACGCTATTTTCGCTTAAAAGCCCCAACCTATTTGCCCGCACCACTACATATATTGGCGGGCCTACTCACTGCGCAAGGCTTATCACTGCGTGACAAATGGTGTGCGTTACGCATGATGGTGTGGATGAAATGGCATGCATTTACAGTGCCTCAAGATGAGACTTTAGCCGCATTTTTGTCTCGCCAACATCAAACTAAAACGCTGATTCAATCATTGTGGGAGCCCTTGTGCTTGGCTGCGTTAAACACACCGTTGCAGCAAGCCAGCGCACAAGTATTCTTAAACGTGTTGCGCGATAGCTTTAATCAGAAAACGCATGATGCAGATGTCTTATTGGCTAAAACAGATTTAACCACGCTACTGAGTGCACCGTGGGCGGATTTTGTTACTCAGCAAAGTGGCCGTATTCTCACCAGTACAACAGTGAAAGCCATTCGCCAAACAGAACATGGTTACGCACTCACCACGCAAGAAGAGGAGCTTGTATTTAGCCACGTCATGATTGCAACGGGGCCGCATCAAGTGAAGTATTTGACTAAGACGCTTCCATTACTGAATCAAGCAACTGAACAGTTTGCTTACCAGCCTATCACTACAGTCTATTTGCAATACAACAAGACCACCCGCTTATCGCAGTCCATGCTAGGCATGGTCAATAGCACATCACAATGGGTATTTGATCGGGGCCAAGTGTGTGGTCAAGATGGCTTATTGGCAGTTGTCATCAGCGCGCATGCCGATTTAGAGATGGATCAGACTACACTCGCCGAGACTATCCATACAGAATTGACACAAGCGATTCCACAGCTTGAGAAACCAATATGGCATAAAGTGGTGACTGAAAAGCGCGCTACATTTAGTTGTGATGTCAATCTAGCCCGCCCAAATCATCAGACAGCTTATCCCAATCTATACCTTGCTGGTGACTATACCGCTGGCGACTATCCAGCCACAATTGAGGGCGCAGTACGTAGTGGAATTGCTGCTGCCAATTTGATATTGCAAGATAACTAGCTTGCGAAGGCTAAATACGAGAACCAGGTTACAAAAATTAGTGTTGCCGAATCACTTGCAAGGCTTGCTCTAAACGATCAATCGCAATCACTTCCATACCCGCAATCTTGGTTTTTGGCGCATTGGCTTTTGGCACAATCGCTTGCGTAAAGCCTAGCTTCGCTGCCTCTTTCAATCGTACCTGACCACCTGTCACAGGTCGCACTTCACCCGCCAACCCAACCTCACCAAATACTATAAGTTTATCGTTTAATGGTTTGTTTTTTAAGGAAGAAACGATGGATAACAATACAGCCAAATCCACTGCAGGCTCACTAATTTTCACACCACCTACAGCATTAATAAATACGTCTTGATCAAAACATGCGACGCCTGCATGGCGATGCAGCACGGCTAATAACATGGCTAAACGATTTTGCTCTAAGCCTACACACAAGCGTTTTGGGCTGGGCGCGTGGCTTTCGTCCACTAGCGCCTGCACTTCAATCAATAACGGACGTGTTCCTTCCATGGTGACTGTAATACAGCTACCCGCGACTTGGCTTTCATGATGCGATAAAAACAATGCGGAAGGATTGGCTACTTCACGCAGACCCTTTTCCGTCATAGCAAACACGCCTAATTCATTCACCGCACCAAAGCGGTTTTTAAAGGCGCGAATCAATCTGAATGACGAGTTCTGGTCGCCCTCAAAATACAGTACGGTGTCGACAATATGTTCCAGCACACGCGGCCCTGCCAAAGCACCCTCTTTAGTCACGTGCCCCACCAATATCACCGTGATACCTAATTGCTTGGCCAGACGCGTCAATTGCGCTGAGCATTCACGCACTTGTGCTACCGAGCCAGGTGCAGATTGTAGCGCTTCAGAATAGACGGTTTGAATAGAGTCGATGACTGCAATATTGGGTTTGTGGGTTTGTAGCGTGGCGAGAATTTTCTCTAAGTTAATTTCAGCCAGCAAGTCCAACTCTGAAGCGTCTAACCCCAAGCGGTGTGCACGCATGGCAATTTGCTGCGGGGACTCTTCACCACTGACATAAATAGCCTTGCTATTGCGCCCAAGGTGGCACAACGTCTGTAACAGTAATGTCGATTTACCAATGCCAGGGTCGCCACCAATTAAGATGACACCACCTTCCACCAAGCCCCCTCCTAACACGCGATCAAACTCGCTAATCCCAGTCGGGATGCGTGCGATTTCAGCGGCTTGAACCGTCGAAAGCTTTTGTAACTGACCTGTGGTCGCCAGCCCTTCAAACTTATTGGCATAGCGGTTAGTAGAGGTACTCGTCTCAGCTACACTTTCGACCAGCGTATTCCAAGCATTGCAACTTGGGCATTGGCCCTGCCATTTCGGCTCGGCTGCACCGCATTCGGTACAGGTGTACACCGATTTTACTTTGGCCATCAATCTACAACTTTCATTGGCACTCTGGGTGCAACGGCGCATAACAACTCATAACCTACGGTACCTGAAGCTTCGGCTACAGCATCCACGGCAACCGTATTGCCCCATAGCTCCACTGGGGAACCAATGAGCGCATCTGGGATAGATGTGATATCACAGAACAACATATCCATCGATACACGACCCAAGGTTTGGGTCAATTTACCATTCACCGCGATGGGCGTACCGTTTGGTGCATGCCTTGGGTAGCCATCCGCATAACCACACGCCACAATGCCAATACGCGTAGGCTGTGTTGCCGTAAATCGTTGTCCGTAACCTACACTCTCCCCCGCCGCTAGCGTTTGCGTTGCAATGAGTTGGCTCATGAACTGCATGGCCGGCTTCAGATTGAAATACTCAACAGGCGTGCCGCTGACAGGGCTTGCACCATATAACATAATGCCTGGGCGCACCCAATCTGCATGGGTTTCTTTGTAGCGCAAAATACTGGCTGAATTGGCCACAGATTGTGCATTTGGCAATTGTTTGACCACAGAGTGAAATGTATGGAGAGGCTTCTCTACGCCCGCTGCTTCATCCGCAGTCGCAAAATGCGTCATCAAGGTGATGTCCGACACATTGACGCAGGTTTGTAATTCGCTATACGCTTGCAAATAGGCATCTGGCTGAAAACCTAAGCGATTCATGCCAGTATTCATTTTCAGGTGCACATGCATCGGTGCAATCAAGCTTGTCTGTTGTAGCATTGCGATTTGTGGCTGGCAATGTACGACCACGTCAACATGGTATGACGCTGCAATATTCAACTCGCGCGCATCAAATACACCCTCTAATAACAAAATAGTCTGCGTAAAGCCTGCTTCGCGTAAATCAATGGCTTCATTCAAGCCCAGCACGGCAAACCCATCCGCATCGTTTAAACCATGTGCCACGTTAAACAAGCCATGACCGTAGCCATTGGCTTTCACCACGGCCATGACCTTGGAATCAGGCGCGAGTTGCCTAACCACATTTAGATTATGGGCGAGCGCCTGCTGGGATACTGTGGCTAAAATAGGACGCAATTTAAAATCTCAATTTAATGATTAACAATTCCAGCTTGGTATATATAACCATCTTCCATAAACTCAATATCAAGCGTATTAGGATCAATATAGCCACACCATCCGATATCATATTGAAACAAAGCGGAGTTAGAATTATCTGGTTCACCTAACATATTGATAACATCGTTTCTGGTTAGGTGAGCATTGCGGATAGTATCAATGACGTGTTGAGTCATACGACCGCGTTGACAATCCTTTGGGTTGCTGAGCCGATTAGCCAAGGCATCTTCACGCCATAATTTTTTATCAAACTTCTCACTTTTAAAAATATCATGATCAGGTGTCAATAAATACCAAGCAACAGCCATTGCAGCGATTACGATGACTGCAGAAGCGCAAAAAAGGTAAAGAACTGGCTTTAAAAGTGGCTTTATCCACTTTGAAAAATAAAAACTAGTATTCATCTGCCATATGACCCGAATTGGCAAAATTCTCAAAACGCGTATTGGCACCAATAAAGGTGAGTCGCACACGCCCGATAGGACCGTTACGTTGCTTACCGATAATGATTTCTGCCGTGCCTTTATCCGGGCTATCCGGGTTATACACTTCGTCACGATAAATAAACAAAATCAAGTCCGCATCTTGCTCAATCGCGCCGGACTCACGTAAGTCACTCATCACTGGGCGTTTATCAGGGCGCTGCTCCACGCTTCGGTTCAGCTGAGATAACGCAATCACCGGCACATCCAGTTCTTTGGCTAATGCTTTAAGTGAACGAGAAATCTCTGAAATTTCAGTCGCGCGGTTTTCACCTTGCTTACCGGCAGGTGCTGACATCAACTGCAAGTAGTCGATCACAATTAGACCCAACTTACCGGTTTGGCGGTGCAAACGTCGGGCACGCGCACGCACATCAAAGCTGCTCAAACCCGCGCCTTCATCAATAAATACGGGCGCTTCGTTCAGCTTGCCTAATGCTGTGGTCAGTTTTTCCCAATCTTCATCTTCTAATCGACCAGTACGCATGCGGTGCTGATCTAAGCGCCCGACTGAACCAATCATACGCATGGCGAGTTGTGTAGACGCCATCTCCATTGAGAATACCGCCACAGGCAAACCTGTATCCAGCGCTACGTTCTCAGCAATATTCAATGAGAAAGCTGTTTTACCCATGGATGGACGACCAGCCACAATCACCAAGTCGCCAGGCTGCAAGCCAGACGTCATGGAGTCTAAATCGGAAAAGCCTGTGGGAATGCCAGTTACATCACTTTGGTTATCACGTGAGAACAGCATGTCGATACGCTCTGCCACTTGAGGCAATAGCTCTTTGATGTCTTGGAAGCCTTCAGACTTACGATTGCCTCCTTCGGCAATCTGGAAAATCTTGGCTTCGGCTTCGTCCAATAATTGCTGCGCATCCCGCCCATTGGGGTTGTATGCGCTGCCAGCAATATCAGAACCCACAGCCACCAGCTTGCGCATAATCGCGCGTTCACGCACGATTTCTGCATAGCGGCGAATATTGGCGGCCGTTGGCGTGTTCTGCGCCAGTGCGCCTAAATAGGCGATGCCACCCATTGCGGATAACTCAGCAGTACTTTCCAATGATTCCGCAACAGTGACAATATCCGCCGGGCGATTACGCTCAATTAGCTTGGCAATATGCTGATAAATCGTTTTATGATCATGCTGATAGAAGTCATCTGGCGATAAAATATCTGCGATTTTATCGAGTGCATCATTTTCTAATAACAAACCACCAATGACAGACTGCTCTGCTTCGATGGAATGTGGGGGGAGTTTTAATGCGTCTAATTGTTCGTCTGCCATAAGGCGATTATAGCAGTGCTCGAAACGCTGATTAACAAAATTGTAAAACTAAAATTGCGTGTTAATCGTAATCGCCAGAACATGATTCTCAACATCTACATTTGGACGATTCACATACTGGTTTAAATAGCCGACATCCATGTTGGCGTGTTGATTGAATAGATAATTCACGCCAACGAAAGCACGGTTTTGATCAAAGCCACGATGCACACCCCAACTTGCATCATTCATATTGATGAAATACTCATCATAAAACACCGCACTTAACCCGCTGATTAGCCGCGTTGGCACAGCAAGTCGCACGGTCTGGCGAAAGCGATGCGCAACGTCTGACCGGCCTTCTAAATGACGCTGCTCTAATCTTGAGCGCGATAGAAACTTAATGTCTTCCGTAAGGTTGGTTTGGTAAATGACATCCTGCCATAAGCGCTGCTCGTGTGTATTACCGCCGCTTGTGAGATGCGTCAGGATATAACCATACCCCCCTCCCACGCTCAAACTTGGCGCCAGCTTATAGTAAATGCTAGGACGGTAAATAATCTGATCAAACTCACGGCCCTCGTGGCGCCAGCGTGGCTGCACATGCAAATTGATACGCCATTGATCATTGATATGGTAATCATGACTTAGGGTTAACCAAAAACGGCCATCCTCAATGGTATCTTCTGCATAAGCAAAAGATTGCGCCTTCAACAGCAACAAACATACATATAATTTCTTCATAACCTTATTTTATCTCGTCGATGATAGAAATAAAAAAAGCCGACCATGAAGATCGGCTTTTTTACTGCAGCTTAAAACTTAAGCTTCTGCTGCCACAGTCACAGTGATGTCCACTACTACATCGTGATGTAACGCCACGCTGATTGGGAACTCACCAATAGTTTTCAACGGACCTGTTGGCATACGCACTTCAGATTTCACCACATCGTGACCGAGTGCTTTTAAGCCTTCAGCAACGTCAATGTTGGTTACTGAACCGAATAAACGGCCATCCACACCTGCTTTTTGTGTAATTTGCACATTCACCCCAGCTAATTTTTCGCCACGTGCTTTTGCTGCAACCAAGATATCTGCTTGTTGTTTTTCTAATTCTGCACGACGCGCAGCAAACTCGGCTTTGTTAGCTTCTGTTGCACGTTTTGCTTTGCCTTGTGGAATTAAAAAGTTGCGGCCAAAACCGTCTTTAACTTTAACGATATCGCCCAACACACCAAGGTTGGCTACTTTTTCTAATAAAATCACTTGCATCTTGCTCTCCTTAGCCTGGGTGTTTGTCTGTGTATGGTAGCAATGCTAAGAAACGCGCACGTTTAACCGCTGAGGTTAATTGACGTTGGTATTTAGCTTTTGTGCCGGTCATACGGGCTGGAATAATTTTTGCGTTTTCTGAAATGAAATCTTTCAGTAAATCCACATCTTTATAATCGACTTCTTTGATGCCTTCTGCACTGAAACGGCAGTAACGGCGGCGTTTGTACATATCTCTTGCCATGGTAATACTCCTAAACTTTAATATTTAAATAAGCGCTATATTCTGTATGTGCATTACCAGTTGTGTACTTTTTGCGCTTCGCTTTGCCAAAAAACCAGCGGCTTTGATTTGGCTTCCCAATTGAATCGCTGTATTGGCCAGTTCGCCCATCATCACAGCACTCACTTCACATTCAATTTTTCGCTTTAACCCTGCTTCACTTACTTCTGAAACATGATGTAACACAAAACTCAACAACGGTAATCCTGCTGGTGTGTAGCGTAACGGCTCAATCGAGGTTACAGCACCACTCAGCACTAATTTATTCAATTACGCTGCAGCTGCCTCTGTTGCTGCTGGTGCGTCTGCCAATACTGATTTAGATTTCTCTTCTTTCATCATTGGGCTTGGCGCAGTCACAGCGGCTTTAGTAGACAGTGTTAAATGGCGCAATACAGCGTCATTGAATTTGAAGCCGTGCTCTAACTCTTCAAGCACTTCTTGGCTGCATTCAATGTTCATTAACACATAGTGCGCTTTGTGAATTTTTTGAATAGGATAAGCAAGTTGACGACGACCCCAATCTTCCAAACGGTGAATGTTGCCACCGCCTGTAGTGATTTGCGTACGGTAACGCTCAATCATCGCAGGCACTTGCTCGCTTTGATCTGGGTGAACGATAAATACTACTTCATAATGTCGCATGGAATCTCCTTTTGGTTAAAGCCACCCATATGCGTTGTGGTGTGGCAAGGTTGGAAAGTCCGCGATTATAGGTCAAAAGGGTTTATTAATCAAACGATTTATCCGCCTTAACGCATTGATTGCGCAGAAATGCTACGTATCAATCCCCAAGTATTATTTTATTCAAGCCAATATCCTAGCAAAAATGTGTGGGGATAATTTGCGCCATGTGTAGGCGCGTTACCTTATACACCCTCACATCCCCCTTCACTCAGCCTCTATTTTAACGGATTAAAACACATAATTTTTTAATGAATTTTTACAATAAAGTTGACGTATCTCATTCATTATAATGGTAAAGTTCTTTTGGCACAAAATTTGCTTTTTCCATGTTGCGCTTATTTATTTTGTCTCAATTATAAGTTTAAAAAATGCCTACTCATATGAACCGTATCAAGCAGTCTAACCCTATTGTAACAAGCGCCATGCGTAAGATGAGCATTGCAATTATTTTAGCATTTGGCATGCAAAGCCAAACACTATTAGCTGCCAGCCAACACAACACAACTGACGAAATATCAGAACAAACCCTTGCTACTTTGGCCAAAAAAGCACGCCAAACCGGTGACTTTACACAAGCATTACAACATTATGAAACACTGATTGTGCGTAACCCTCAATTGGTAGACTACAAAATTGCACATGCATTGGTACAAATTGATCGCCAGGAATATACGCTAGCCGAGGCCGAAATTGCCACATTAAAAGAAAACTATGCAGGGAATGTAGAGCTACTAAATGCACAACTCTATTTAGGTCAGCAAACACACAGCCCAATTAAAATACTGGATGCTAGCCAACGATTGCTGGCACTGAACCCCAAAGACACAGCCATGGCAGGCACACTGGCTTCCGCCGCAAGCGATTTAGGCGCCACCAGCAAAGCCAATGAGCTACAGCAACAATATCAATTTGAAGCCAATCAAGCACAACCTATTAAGGCCAGTCATGCGGCTTCTTACGTACGATGGGGTGAACTTGAGCCACAAAATCCATTACGCCCGTATGCTGATACCGACCAAGCATTAAACGCATTGGACAAGGCCTGTCAATGCGACTGGGCAACAGTAGACGTTAACGATATAGCGAAACGCAAGTTAGTGTTTGACCGCATGTTGGCATTACGCGACCGCCACCGCGCGGCAGAGGTCATTGCTCATTTCAATCAACTCAACGCACAGCATATCGAACTTCCAGTTTACGCAATGAGCGCTGTGGCAGATGCCTACCTTGAGCTACGCGAACCTGAACATGCGCTTACTGTACTGGACGCAATCCTTGTCAAGGATCCGCAAAACTACAATACCAAATTAGATAAGTTTTATGCGTTGATCGAGTTAGAGCGATTTGACGAAGCAACAGCGCACATTCAAAAAATCGCGGCGGAAGAACCAAGCTATCTGAATCGTAATGACAACCCTACAGTACGTCAAAACGACAAAAAGCTTCAGGCAGATACCGTGGCCGCCATGGGAATGGCCTATGGTGATAACTTAGCGGGGAGTGAACAAGCGCTCGTTGCATTACAAAACATCGGTCCGAGCAACCCTGAGCTTAAGAATAACTTAGCAAACATTTGGCGCTGGCGCGGTTGGGTTGATTTGGCCGGAAAAACATACCAAGACAATCTGGCACAAGATAAGTACGACACACAAGCACGCTATGGATTAGCCCACACTTACTTGGATGGCAGAGACTGGGTGCTGGCTAACAAAGAAATTCAGACACTCAACACCTACATCACGCCCGATGATCCAGCGCTCAAGGAATTGAATAAACGCTGGGACTTGCATCAAAAACGACAATTCATCAGTGATTTCAATACTGGCAAATCTTCTGGTGCGGCCATTGGCACTAAGTCTAGTTATATCAATGCATGGTTGTACTCAGCACCATTTAACGACAACTACCGTGTATATGCGAATACAGACTATAACCACGGCACTTTCCCGGAAGGATCAGGCGCCGTACTTGCACCAGCAGTTGGACTAGAGTATCGCAGCCACGATTGGCTGATATCCTCACAGTTAGGGCTCGCCACCCAAGATGGTCATGGCGCGACCGGCGCGGTGCGTGCTGAGTACCGCGCAGATGATTACTGGTTATTCAACTCAGAAATTGCGTTTAACTCTCAACAAGCACCGGTAAGAGGCCAGCGCGTGGGTATTCAAGGTGACCTGATGACTGCAGGCTTGACTTACCGCTGGAGCGAGCTCACGCAGGCCGCCGCGTCCGTAGGCTATATGCATATGTCCGATGGCAATACACGTGAGAACCTACAAGTGGCTTGGGATAGACGCATGTACACACAACCGCATTACAAAGCCAATGTGCGCATCGATGCATCAGCCTCTCGCAATAGCCGTGATAACACGGTGTACTTTAATCCTAAAAGTGATGTTGCCATTGGCGCTACCTTAAGACAGGATTGGCTGACATGGCGCCGTTACGACCGCTCGTTTACCCAGCGCCTGGCGCTCGGTGTAGGCAATTATCAGCAGCAAGACTTTGGTAGCGGCGCTACTTGGGCGATTAGCTATAGCCATGATTGGGATATCAATCGCTGGCTGAACTTGGAGTATGGCATCGGTCGCCGTAGCCAACCTTACGACGGTATCAGAGAGTCTCGCAGCAGCTTGTTTGGCCACATTAACTTACTTTTTTAACAGCGACTTTATTTATGTTTAACTTGCTATCCCACGGACTTCTACTACTAGCGTTGCTCACAACAACAATGGCTGAAGCCACGCCAACTGCCATCAGTTACGATGTGCTTTGCTATCACGATATCAAAGACGAAGTCGATGGCAGCTTGGAAAAAGAAACCACCCTACTTTCTACCAAACACTTAGCCAGCCATTTAACTTGGCTCAGCGACCATGGCTATCATCCTATTAGCGTCAACGACATTCTAGATGCGCAACAAGGCATCAAACCATTGCCATCTAAACCAGTATTACTCACGTTTGACGATGGCTATCAAAGCTTTTATACGCACGCCTACCCATTGCTCAAGTTATTTAAATACCCAGCTGTGGTTGCGCTGGTAGGTAGCTGGTTAGATGCAGCCCCTACAGCCATGGTTAATTATGGTGATGTGCAGGTGCCAAGAAATGGTTTTTTAAGCACGGCACAAATCAAAGAGATGGGGCAATCCGGGCTGATTGAGTTTTCTTCACATAGCTACAACTTGCATCGTGGCGTGCTGTTGAACCCGTATGGCAGCACTGCGCCTGCAGCAATCACGCACCAATACGATCCGGAAAGCAAACGCTATGAAACGCAAGCGGCTTACGTCGCACGGATTACTGACGATTTAAAACGTAATAGCGACTATCTAGAACGTATTACAGGAAAAAGGCCACGTATCATGACTTGGCCTTATGGCAGATACAACCAGACCACACTCGATATCGCCAAGCAGCTAGGCATGCCGATCACTTTTTCACTGGATGACAACACTGAGCACCCGAACAACATCCAAGAGCTATCTAGTATCAACCGTGCGCTTATTGACGCTAACCTCAATGAGGAAACACTTATCCGCATACTCAGCCACAAAATTGAGCATGATCAGCAGCGTGTTGTACATGTGGACTTAGACTATGTGTACGACAAAGACGAAGCGCAGATGTGGAAAAATCTGGATGGGCTAATTGAGCGTATCAAATCACTCGCGCCAACCACCGTGTATTTACAAGCCTTTGCTGACCCAGATGGTGATGGCACGGCAGATGCCGTGTATTTTCAAAATCGCCATCTGCCGGTTCGAGCAGATATTTTTAGCCGTGTAGCGCGTCAGCTCAACACACGCGCCAGCGTAAACGTGTACGCGTGGATGCCAGTGCTGGCCTATGATTTACCGGATAAAGCCCTGCAAGCTAAACTCAGCGTTACGGCACTTACCCAGCGCGCAAATACAGGTACCTATCGCCGCCTCAGCCCGTTTTCGCCAGAAGCTCGCACCCTGATCAAAGATATTTATGAGGACTTAGCCACACACGCGCTATTCCAAGGCATTATTTTTCATGATGATGCTACCTTCAATGACGAGGAAGATAACAGCCATTTTGCACTTGATGTATATGAAAAGCAGTGGCAACTGCCCCGCTCTATTACTCGCATTCAAGCCAATCCAACACAAAAAGCACAGTGGATCTCTTTGAAAAGTCGCTGGATAACTGACTTTACCGTCGAGCTAGCCAATGTGGTCAAACAATATCAACCGGGTCTCAAAACTGCGCGGAATCTATATGCAAACGCAATGCTGAACCCACAAAGTGAAGCGTGGCTGGCCCAAAATTATGCAGACTTTTTAGGTCATTACGATTACACCGCCGTCATGGCGATGCCTAAGATGGAAAAGGTATCTGATTCCAAACAATGGCTTACAACGCTTGTGAAGCAAGCCAAAGATACACCTAATGGCATCAAAAAAACTATTTTTGAATTGCAGTCTTTTGACTGGGTAAGCAAACAGCCGATTCAAGATGCAGTATTAGTTGAGCAGTTCTCTCTACTACTGCGCAATGATGCGCAACACATTGGCTATTACGCTGATGACTTTATTCACAACCAACCCAATGTGGAAAAAATCCGGCCTTATATGTCGGCACGTGATTTTCCCTACTTACCCAAATAAATCATGATTCAATTTCTCTTAGATTTTGCATTTTATTACCCACTGTTTATGGCTTACTTGTGGATAGTGGGCGGACTTTATTATTATTTCCATTGGGAAAGAAAAGACGCTGACTTTACACAAGCGCCTATCCTGCCCGAGTACCCGCCGGTAAGTATAATTGTGCCTTGCTTTAACGAAGGTGCGCATGTGGTAGACACCATAGAAGCCATGCTGCAACTTGATTACCCCGACTATGACATTATCGCGGTAAACGACGGTAGCAGCGATGACACAGGAGATAAATTAAACCGGCTAGCCGCCAAGCATCACAAGGTAAAAGCCATTCACTTGAGCAGTAACCAGGGCAAGGCCACTGGTTTACGTGCAGCAGCCATGCTCTCTAAAAACGAATTTTTAATGTGTATTGATGGCGATGCCGTATTAGATACACACTGTATTACATGGATGATGCGCCACTGTATTGAAAGCCCACGTGTAGGCGCAGTCACGGGCAACCCCAGAATTCGCAACCGCTCTAGCCTGCTGGGCAAATTACAGGTGGGTGAATTCTCTTCTATCATCGGCTTAATCAAACGCGCGCAACGTGTTTACGGCCGCATTTTCACTGTCTCCGGCGTAGTGTCGATGTTCAGAAAATCGGCATTGCATCAGGTGGGCTACTGGAGCACCAATATGATTACCGAAGATATTGATATCAGTTGGAAACTCCAAACCAATCATTGGGATGTGCGCTTTGAACCTAATGCTTTATGTTGGATTTTAATGCCAGAAACATTGAAAGGTTTATTTAAACAGCGCATACGCTGGGCACAAGGCGGCGCCGAAGTCTTATTGAAATATTTTGATATTTTCAATTTATGGCGCAAACGCCGCATGTGGATTATCTACTTAGAACTGATCACCAGCCTCATTTGGGCATACGTGATGGTGGCTATTATGTTGCTGTGGGCCATTGGGAAGTTTATCCCATTACCTCCGGCTTTGTACGTCAACACCTTGCTACCAGGTTGGAACGGTGTGATTTTAGGCTTTACCTGCTTGCTACAGTTCGGTGTCAGCCTGCTGATTGATAGCAAATACGAGCATCGTATTAAACGCTATTACTACTGGATGATTTGGTATCCCATGCTGTTCTGGGTGCTGTCTGCCATTACCTCCGTCATTGGCTTTCCAAAAGCAATTCTCCGTAATAAGCAGAAAAAAGCAGTCTGGACCAGCCCTGACCGCGGTTTACATCATTTACCCAAATAAGGTGATTTTATGATTATTGAAAACGCACAATTACAATCTAAAACGCTCAAATCTGTTTGGCTGTCCGTGACGTTATTTTTATGGTTTATCTACGTTTACTTATGGCTACCGCTTATCTCGCTAGTGGCGTGGTGGCTGGGCTACAAAACGTTTGTGTACCATATGATTGATCTCAACGGCATATTAGGGTTTAAGCATCTGCTGCTCAATTACTTATTATTCATTGTGATGCTGTGTGGCTTTTTAATTGCTTGGGCAAACCTTGAACAGCTAAGGTTCAAGAACAAAACTAGACGGCGCGGCGCCGAACCCATCAAAAGCAATGTAATAGCCAGTTATTTCAACATAGATGAAGCAACATTAACGCACATGCAAACAGAGAAAAACGTGACGGTTGATTTTAACCAGCATGGGGAAATGACAGGGCTGCGTTCATTGGGCCAATAGTTGTTGTTCATCGAGCACTAACTATTAATCGAAGATTTTTCCAGCTCAGGGTCTTCTTTGGGTAAGGGATAAGGGTCTGCAACATAAGCGGGCCCTTTCATGATTATCACCAGCACACATCCAATTGCAGTAGCGCCAACAAAAAACCAATAGCTAAAAATCAAACCTAGCGCCATATAAATAGTTTTTTGTTTTTCTAAATCAATGGGTTGATTAAAAAAATACGCATAGATGATTGGCGTGCTGGCGAGCAGTGTGCCCATCAAAAATAAAATAGGTAGCCTTTTAAATAACACCCATTCAAACCCTGATGGACTTTGTATAAAGCCAGGCAATTTCTTGAATAGTTTAGTCATACTTAGGTTGAGTAAACAGCATTCAAATCAGTTCCAACTTTTATGGCATGTCTCTACTTTTTGTTTGATTGCTGGATCTTCAATACAAGCACGATAGCAGCCAGACAGAACGTAATGCTATTGGCTACTATCAATGGCCAATCGTGTTTAAGCACACCATACAACAGCCACAGCCCTACTCCCAACGTAAAAATACTATACATGGAGAGCGAGACGCCGGATAAATCACGCGTACGGTATGAATGGATCACTTGCGGGACAAATGAAATGGTTGTCATCACCGCCCCTGCGGACCCGATATAGTGTGAATAATCCGATATTATCATGATAAATTACTTTAATATTTAAACTTAAATTATTGATTTTTATTAATACTATTTTAAATCCGGCATTTCAGCGCCAAACACCCTCAACTTGAGCTTTTTGAGTTGATCTCTAAAGTTAGCCGCTTTTTCAAACTCTAAATTCTTGGCGGCATCATGCATAGACTTCTCTAAGCGCTTCAGCTCTTTGGTCAGCTGCTTTTCACTTAGGCTTTCGTAATTAGCTTGCTCTTGCGCCGCTTTACGCTCTCGCTTGCCATCTTCCACATCGTACACGCCATCAATAATATCTTTAATGCGTTTGCTCACCCCTTTAGGTGTAATGCCATTTGCCTCATTAAACGCCGTTTGTATCGTGCGGCGGCGTGTGGTCTCGTCCATCGCCAGCTTCATGCTGCGTGTAATACGATTGGCGTAAAAAATCACGCTACCATTTAAATTACGTGCTGCCCGGCCAGCGGTTTGAATCAAACTACGTTCGGAGCGTAAAAAACCTTCTTTGTCTGCATCCAACACTGCCACCAACGAGACCTCCGGGATATCCAAGCCTTCTCGTAACAGATTAATGCCGACTAACACATCAAACTCGCCCAAGCGTAAATCACGAATAATTTCCACGCGTTCTACCGTATCAATATCACTATGTAAATAACGCACTTTCACGCCATGCTCAGACAAATAATCGGTTAAGTCTTCAGCCATGCGCTTAGTTAAAGTCGTGGCCAATACGCGCTCGCCTACTGCTGTTCTTAGTTTAATCTCACCCAATAAATCATCCACTTGCGTATCAGCAGGTTTCACCGTGATTTCTGGGTCGATCAACCCGGTTGGGCGCGCAATCATCTCCACCACTTGTTGCTGATGGTTTTTTTCGTAATCGGCAGGCGTGGCAGAGATAAACACACATTGGCGCATGATGCGCTCAAACTCTTCAAATTTGAGCGGTCGATTGTCCATGGCCGATGGCAAGCGCCAGCCGTAGTCCACCAAATTAGATTTACGTGAACGATCACCCAAATACATACCGCCAATTTGCGGCACGGTGACATGGCTTTCATCAATAATCATCAGCGCATCATCGGGCAAATAGTCAATCAACGTAGGCGGCGGATCTCCCGGTTTAGCGCCAGACAAATGGCGGCTGTAATTTTCAATGCCTTTGCAAAAGCCGATTTCATTGAGCATTTCCAAATCAAAACGGGTGCGCTGTTCAATACGTTGCGCTTCTACCAGTTTATTTTCTTTAATAAAAAAGTTAACCCGGTCTCGCAACTCATGTTTGATGCCTTCCATAGCGCGAATCGTGGTCTCTCTGGAGGTGACATAATGACTTGATGGGTAAATGGTAAAGCGTTGAATTTTATTGAAAACTTGTCCGGTCAGCGGGTCAAATAAGGTAATGGTTTCCACCTCATCATCAAACAAACTCACACGCACAGCTGTTTCATTATTTTCTGCTGGGAAAATATCAATCACATCCCCACGCACTCTGAAGCAGCCACGACCAAAATCAAAGTCATTACGGTCATACTGCATGCCGATTAGGCGATCTATGGCATCGCGCTGACTCATTTTATCGCCCTGCTTTAAGTGCAGCACCATGCTGTGGTAGTCAGTCGGGTCACCAATACCATAAATGGCCGATACTGTCGCCACGATAATGCTGTCTTCGCGTTCTAACAATGCCTTAGTGGCCGATAGTCGCATCTGCTCAATATGTTCATTGATGCTGGAGTCTTTTTCGATAAACAAATCACGCGACGGTACATAAGCCTCAGGCTGATAGTAATCGTAGTAACTGACGAAATATTCGACGGAGTTATTGGGAAAAAACTCTCTGAACTCGCTGTAGAGTTGCGCCGCCAGCGTTTTATTGGGTGCCATCACAATGGCAGGTTTACCAGTGCGCGCAATCACATTAGCCATGGTATAGGTCTTACCCGATCCAGTCACACCTAGCAGTGTCTGAAATTTCAAGCCATCTTCAATACCTTGCGTTAACTTATCAATGGCTTGCGGCTGATCTCCTGCTGGCGGAAATGGTTGATGTAATTGATATTTACTATTTGGAAACGTAACAAACACATGGACACCCAAGCGCTATAAGTTGAGTTTGGATTTTAGCAGGCTTTAAGTCAGTTTCTTAAACTGAATCATGACTTTCAAGAACTTTGCAAAGCGTATAGAGTCCATTAACAAAACATAAAATTACATTCTATTTGGGGTCATCATGCGTCACTTATTTTTGCTATTTAGCTTGCTCTCCGTTGCTGTGCCTGCAAAAGCCTATGATATGCAAGCCCTGATGGACTCTTTTTACAGTGTTGTGATGATACGCGGCTACAACACAAGTGGCGGTCTAGCCTATGGCTCCGGCGTAGTTATAGCAGAAAACCAAGTCATTACCAATTGCCATGTACTGCGCGCCACCAAGCAACCATGGATTTCACGCGGGGAAGACACCTACCCCATCACGTCTGTCAAAGCAGACACTTGGCATGACTTATGTTTGGTCTCCACACAAGCAATGCCTTTTAAACCAGCCAAACTAGGCAATAGCACCACGCTCAAACGTGGGCAAGAAGTCGCAGGCATCGGTCACTCAAATGGTGTACCTGCACCACTAACCTCGCGTGGTAATGTCAAAGGCTTGTATCCAGATAACCCAGGCAATGTCATCCGTACCAGTGCCAAGTTTATGATGGGCGCCAGCGGCAGCGGCCTGTTCGATATGGATGGCAAACTCGTCGGCATCAACACGTTCAAAACCGCAGGTATTGGTGGCGCTATTCATTTCGCGCTGCCAATTGAATGGCTGCAATCGCTGGAAAAACAACCTGAAATTACAACTTTCCCGATTCAAGGCAAAGCCTTATGGGAAGAAGACGAAGACAAAAAACCTTACTACATGCAAGCCGCCGTGCCGGAATCCCGTGAAGATTGGCTGAAACTTGCCGAGGTGTCCGAAAAATGGACCACAGCAGAACCGAAAACTGCAGAAGCATGGTACAGCCTTGGCACGGCGCTGGAAAACTTAAATAAAACGGACTTGGCCGCAAAAGCATTTAACCAAGCATTTCTATTGGATGCGAATAATTACGATGCACTGGTACACGTTGGGTTGATTGCAAAAAGCAAAGGAGATTCAGCAGAAATGCATCGCATTCAAGTGGCTTTAGCTAAGATTAGCGAAGATTTAGCCAACGAGTACATAGAGCTGCTTGGCTGCGGAAAATCTTGTTAATATTTACGGGCTCACTGGGTTAGATTCTTTAAGCGAAATTTCTCTGTAAATAGCTGCGTTTTTTGCGTAAAATAATGTTTTTTAACGTAAAAACATTTATTTAAGCACGCCTAAGGAAGTTATTTTGAGCAATTCTGCATCAGCCGTTTTATCGCAACGCGTTCAATCCATCAAAGAATCCCCAACCTTAGCCATTACGGCAAAAGCCGCTAAATATAAGGCTGAAGGCCGCCCAATTATTGGCTTGGCAGCAGGCGAGCCAGACTTTGATACGCCTCAACATATTAAGGACGCCGCGAAAGCCGCCATTGATGCCGGCTACACAAAATACACCCCAGTCAGCGGTATCCCCGCACTTAAAAAAGCCATCGTCGCCAAGTTTAAAAATGAAAATGGTTTTGAGTACCAAGTAAACGAAGTGATTGTGGGTGTGGGCGGCAAGCAAACGATTTTTAATCTATGTTTGGCTGTATTGAACAAAGGCGATGAAGTGATTGTACCTGCGCCTTACTGGGTATCGTACGCTGATATTGCCTTGGTAGCAGAAGCAAAACCAGTAATTATTGAATGTGGTATTGAACAAGGCTTTAAATTACTGCCTGCGCAACTAGAAGCTGCGATTACCCCCCAAACAAAACTGGTAATGTTTAACTCGCCTTCTAACCCAACTGGTGCGGTTTACAGCTTAGATGAGTTGAAAGCATTGGGCGAAGTGTTATTAAAACACCCGCATGTGCTAGTGGCTACCGATGATATGTATGAACATGTGAACCTCACCGGCGAGAAGTTTTATAACATTCTCAACGCGGCACCCGGCTTGAAAGACCGCTGTATCGTGTTAAACGGTGTGTCTAAAGCGTACTCCATGACAGGTTGGCGCATTGGTTATGCCGCTGGCCCAGCTTACATTATCAAAGCCATGGAAATTCTGCAGAGCCAATCTACCAGCAACCCTGCTTCCATTTCGCAATATGCGGCAGAAGCTGCGTTAAGCGGCTCGCAAGACTGTATTAAACCCATGGTCGCCGCGTTTAAAGAGCGTCACAAATATGTGGTTGACCGCTTTAACGCTATGCCTGGGTTAAGTTGTCTAATGGCCGGTGGCGCGTTTTATGCGTTTCCAGATGCACGCGGTGCGATTGCCAACCTATTCAATGCTGGAAAAATATCAGCCACTACAGATATGGCACTGGCTGAGTATTTACTCGAAAAGTTTGATGTGGCCGTTGTACCGGGTTCTGCTTTTGGTGCCGAAGGCTATTTCAGAATCTCGTTTGCCACCAGCATGGCTAACTTGCAAGAAGCGCTAGACCGCATTGAAAAAGCACTCAGCTAATCAATGCTCAGCCTAATCGCCGCCAAATAAGTCTTTTAACCCACTCATAGCACTGCCAGCCTTGGAACCAAGGCTGGTTCCCAAGCCTGGCCCTAGTACCGCCGTACCTAATGCAGCACCTGCCAGCGCAGCCTTTGATGGCAACACCACGGGTTGATTCACGGTTCCAGATACGATAACAGGCACAGACACCAGTCCTACGCTCTGCTTCAATGCTACCTCGCCGCTACCATCCAGTTTTTCTTGCGCATTAATACTGATATCCCCTTTGGCCGATAACAATCCGGAGCTCACGTTCAAACGTTTTAAGTGATAGCGCTTGCCAGAAATGGCAAGCTGCCCTGTAAACGTATCAAACTGCGTTTCTCCCCCTGCAACATTTTGCTTGATGAGTAAACTGGCGACTTTGACTAAATCCATGCCATATAACACACCCTGAGTTACCGTAAACGTGAACTCGGCACGTAGCTGATTCATCAACGCTTCTGCATTGCTAGCGGTAGCCGCAAAGCGACCATTAGCCATTAAACGTCCGCCCAAATAGGTACTGACGCTGATCATGCTTGTTGGTGTTTTGAGCGAGACTTCTTTGATATGTAATTGCCCATTGAGCTTCCATTGACGCTGCCAATCTAACGTTGCATTACCGTTGATAGTACCGCCATACATTGCTAACGTGAATTTGGAAATATCTAGGTGACTACCATGCAACATCATATCCAATCGTCCCTGTTCAACCTGCCAGGGCTTTTCTAATGGTAACAACCAGTTTTGCAACTTCACCACAATAGCTTGCCCAGCTTCGTGCGGGGTGATTTCAGCCTCTATCTGCCCATCCTCACTCGTAATCAATGCGTTTAAAAATTGCATATCATTGTCAAAACGCATCTCAGCATCCAAGATAGGTAACTTGCGTTTAGGCCAATCCAGTGTCAGCTTATGAATATCTATTGCCGTGACAATCACAGAGGGCTTAGCTGACGACGGAGGCTTATTCATGAATTGCGTCAATATTGGCAACGCACTCTCTTTGAACACTGGTTGATCTATCGTTAACTGAATCACACGCGTATTCGAAAATATGGTACGGATAGTTGGAATCACCGTCAGCGATTGAACCGTGGCTTGCTTTGCATCACCCACCACTATCCCATCAATACGGATACGTGGCGTAGGCATGAAAAATATATGTGCACTGTTAATTTTGACGGGTACACCCAATATCTCTGATGCTTGATGCTCAAATTGTGCAAGATAGCTGGCTGTAGGGATGAAAAAAGGCAAAACAAATAACAGGCCAAATAGCCCAATAACACCCAACCAAATTTTTTTAGATTTTTTCAAAAAATTACCCAATTTTCGATTGACCAAGTACCGCTAAGCCAGTATTATCACGCCTTCACAAGTACTACCGATTCCTCGATAGCTCAGTCGGTAGAGCAACGGACTGTTAATCCGTGTGTCCCTGGTTCGAGCCCAGGTCGAGGAGCCAAATATATCAAAGACTTAGGTTTAACTACCTAAGTCTTTTTTTGCTTTTAGCGTATGCTTTTCTACATACACTTCTGGCACTATTCACATCTTTTAATATCGATAAAATCAGTTGCTTAAAGTATAAGCGTAACACTGCCTGATAGCATCCTCTAATCGTTATTGGATACTATGATTTTTTAAGCGAATAAGCGCTTTGGGTGCTCTTCACGAATGGGTAAATTGACCAGCGCTGCTGCGCTTGCAAGCACGATATCTGCGTACCACATCCAGTCATAACTTCCAGTTTTGACGAAAGCGATGCCACCTAGCCAAGCCCCAAAGAAACCACCAATTTGATGGCTCAGCAGGGTAAAACCAAACAGTGTACCCAAATAGCGGGTGCCAAATAATTTGCCTACAAGCCCGGCCGTAGGCGGTACTGTTGATAGCCAAGTTAAGCCAAGCACGGCTGCAAACAGATAGAAAGTGAGCTCTGTCTTGGGCGCCACTAGGTAGATGGCAATTGCAACGGCACGGGAACCATACATCCAAAATAAAATCATTTTCATGCGCTTAGTTTGTCCCAGCCAACCTGCGCCGATGCTGCCCACTATGTTAGCAAGACCAATAATAGCGAGTGAAGCTGCGCCTACTGAAGCCGACAAGCCGCATAAATTCACTTCGCCAGGTAGGTGGGTCACTAAAAATGCTATGTGGAAGCCGCAGGTAAAGAATCCTGCATGCAGACAAAGATAGCTTCGATCTTTAAAGGCAATACGTAGTTGCTCGCCTAGTTTGATGCCATCGGACTCTGCTACGACATGCTTCTCTGCATCGTCTTTTTTATTGCGTAATGGTAGTGCCAAAAGGATGGTCGTTAGCGATGTGGCGGCCAGTACGAGTATCGCAATGACCCAACTATATGCATTGATGAGTGCCTGTGTGAGTGGTGCAAAGATAAACTGACCAAAAGAACCGCCAGCATTAATAAAACCTGCGGCTGTAGAACGACGCTCTGCTGGTAGCCTTTGTGCAGCAGCCCCAATCAAAATTGAGAAACTGCCTGCACCTGCGCCTGCCGCTGTAAGGATGCCGATTGCAAAGATTAGGCCAAAGCCAGAACTTACAAATGGCGTGATAACTAAACCAAGCGCCAACATGAAGGTGCCAAACACGATGACCTTGAATGAACCAACCCTATCCGCCAGCATGCCAAATAGAGGTTGTGCTGCACCCCAAGTAAACTGGGCAACCGCCATGGCAAAGCTGATCGTGACAATCCCTAGGCCTGTTGATGTGTTTAATGGCGAAAGGAATAAGCCCATGGATTGGCGAATTCCCATCGTGACAGCCAAAATTGCCGCGGCTGAAATCACCAGTGTCCAAAATGTACGTTGTGGGGTCATAAGCAAATCATTGATTGAATAAAAAGTGATAACGGCAACATATTGGACTGTTGCCTTCGTCAGGCTAAATAGTAACTCAAGCGCGCGCTATCACCTCAATGGGTTGGTCATATGCGCAACAAATGCTTTAGCCAATACAATTGGCACATAATTAGCTATAACTATCTATAAGTAGCGCTGTCAAATGCTGCAAGTGTTAGCATCTTATTGATTATTAAATCTTTTAATACGCAGTCTCTTTTCTTTATAGCGGGCACCTGCCTTTGCAGGGGCTCTTTGTGTGGTCAATGCACCAATATGGTGAGCCATTTTTATGTATGTTAGGTGTGTGAATGAATTCATTACAGTTTGATCGTCATGGTGATAAGGAAAACTCGCCATTTTTTGAAGAGTATTTACAGCGCTTGTTAGAAGAGCGTGATCGGCTGGGCCTAACCGAGATGGTGCATGACATTGATGCACTGATGATTACGGTGGATCCTGACCATTCGATTAGCTATATTGCTGAGCTCTGCTTGATGACGCCCTACCATTATTTGGTAACACTGGAGAGCGAGTCTCACTGGACACACATTTTACGCATTGATTTAAACTCCCCCGATTTGATTGTACGTGAGGTGAAAGACCCTAATTTTAGGGGCATTTTTCGTGCACTGAATGAAATCTATCCGGTAGGGTCACAAAAACCCAATAGCCGCTATATGGGTGAAATTATTCGCGTCACCAATTTGCATGAGGTGGAAAAAATCCAGCAAGCACGTGAGTTCCGCTTTTTTAATCAGAACGATGTACGTAAGCTGGAACTGCCTGGCAATTTGGCCATTAGCAAACCTTCCCCCTATACACATAACATTGTGGCGTACTTGGAACGTAATCCGGGCGATTTGCGCGTATACGCGTTGGGCATGAGTACCATTCGCAATGATGTGCAAACCGCCTACGAAGGCGCTAAGCAATTACAGGTGGATTTGCGGATTGATGATTTGATCTTACCGGTCGATCACTTGGCAACGCGCGTGTATAGCCAAAATCGTGAAGTAGCCATTTTGGAATACTTATCTTGGAGCAGCTATTATTTTTGGGGCGCTTACAATATTTGGGATCAAAACTCATCCACCAATGTGACGAAAAGCGTGCACCAAGTGCCGGAATCCAAAAGCCCGGCCAAAGTATTTACCGCCAACAACACACCCTACTTTGTAAACCACTTGGAAAAGCTACCCTCACCTACCGAGACCTTTGTGCGTAATTATGGGCCACGGTTACACCACATGGCATTGGCCGTGAAAGATGGCGAACGCGATGGGCTGGAGAATATTGAGTTTGTGGTTAACGCTATTACGCAGCAAGGCAAAGGCTTCTTGTTAGATGTGATTGGCTCTAAAGAGCAAGGGCTCAAGCAAATCTTCTCCAATGCATCTGAACACTCATCTCTGATTATTGAGTATGTACAGCGTTATGGCAGTTTTGATGGGTTCTTTACCAAAGAAAACGTGGCTGCACTCACCGAAGCGGCTGGCGCAGAAGAAGGCGTGAAAAACACGCACTTTTAACTTTTTTAAGTCATGGCCATCAAGGGAACAGGCGTGACTGTCACACGTACAGTCAGCTCTTGTGCGCCGCCCCCTAATACCACACCACGCATTGGCGAGACATCACTGAAATCTCTGCCCCATGCCACAGTGATATGCTCACTTTGCACCAAGCAGTTATTGGTCGGGTCAAAGTCTATCCAGCCATAGGTTGGGCAATATACAGACACCCATGCATGGGAGGCATCTGCCCCAACTAGGCGCTCTTTACCTTCAGGCGGATTGGTTAAGATATAGCCACTCACGTAACGAGAGGCCAAGCCTAACGAGCGCAGACAACCAATCATCAAGTGCGCAAAATCTTGGCAAACCCCTCGTTTACCTGCCAACACCTCATCTAAGGGGGTAGACACATTGGTTGCCTCTGGATCAAACTCAAAGCTTTGGTAAATACGCTGGGTCAAATCCAGCGCGGCTTCTATCAACGGTCTGCCCTGCCAAAAACTTAGCAATGCAAAATCCATCAACGCTTGGCTACTCTTTACATTTGGCGAGCTGTACAAATAGCCCACCACTTCTAAATCTACATTGGACGGATGCAATAATTGCTGTGCCACGGTCTCCCATGGCAAGCTGTTTTGCAGCTCTGTCCAATAAGGCCGCCTTTGCAAAGACACAGTAAAGCTAGAACTGACTTTGAGCAGCTCGTGTGGTGTGAACACCGCAATGTAGTCACTGTAATTCTTAAAGTAATCAAAGTACTGCGTATGCTCTGTTGGCGTTGGGCTAATGATGAGCGAATACTGCTCGCAATACTGCGCGTTGCTGTTACGCGGTGTCATATGCAGCATCTGCTGCGATAGCGTGACTACGCTGTCGTAGTGATATTCGGTCTCATGTAATACGTGATAACGCATGATTAATAGCGCTCCATGGCGGGCAATCCGCTATAGCTAAAAAAGCGCAAATTAAGCTGGTCTGAGATATCAATGCTTTTCTTATACGTATCATTGAGCCAAATCAGTAGCGTGGAGCTGCCATGGTAAAGCGCTAAATCCGGGTCCAATGCTTTCAAACTTTCTAATCGCTCTATAAATACAGCTTCATGCGCCCCACCACCATAGTTGGCAGACACTTCTGCGAGGTATTTGACCATGCCTTTCAGTTGGAAAATCATGGCATTTGGATTGTGTTCATCCATCAACAATAAATCCAAAACAGGCAACCATTCTGGCTGTGCAGAATAACGCGCACGATAGGTCACAATGCTATCGGTCAGCTCAAGCAACCAATCTAGATTGCTCTCAGGCGGCATGGTCAATGCGTGCTGGAGCAGTACGCACAAAAATTGTAAGCGTTCAATACGCCTGCCCAAGGACATAAATCGCCAACCTTGGTCTCGTGTCATGCCATCCAATGTAAAACCAGACAACGTGACCAAAGAAGCCGAGGTCTCATTCAAATGCTCTAATGTCTCTGTCAGCGTGGGCATGTGCTTGCTATGCGTAAAACGTTGCGACATTTGATTGATAATGCGCCAGTTATCGCCAGATAAACGCTCACGTATATTAAATGCCAGTTGAAAAAACTGTTGTATGCTGCTTTGCAAGCTATGGTCTTTACTTGAGAACACAGCGTGTATAAGCTGGCGTTCAATCTCTTCATCGCTCAAGTCGTCCGGCTCAATTGCGGAAGTATCCTGATCGCTGTCTACATCTGCATCAGGAATCAAGCCGTACCACATACACACACTACGCAACGTCGTCCATTCAATGGGACGATGCTCACCAGAAAACTCCATTAAGAATTGAATCGCAATGCGAATCAACCGTGTGGTGTGTCCATTACGTATAGTGTAGCGGCCAAACCAAAACAGATTCTCCACCATGCGGCTAGAAAGATAGGTATTGCCACGCACCAAATCCCTGCTCGACATAGTGCGACGCAACAAACTGCTGTAATAGGTTGCTGTGGGAGATGTAATCCAAGTATCTTTGCTGGTACCGCCACGTTGCATGGTAATCACGCGCTCGTCTTTGCCACTGGCAATACGTGCCAGCCCACCTGGCATAATCGCGTAGCCATTGGGCGTTGCACAGGCATACACCCGTAAGCCAATCGCCAACGAGTTTAGATTAGGCTTGTGATGTGCGCTCCAAGCAGGCGCTTGCGAGATCTTGACCTGCTCTTGTGCAATATAATTCTGTGGATTTTCGCGCAACTTCTCAATCAAGGCATCGCGCCCTTCGGCAGTTAAATCTTCACCAAAGATGGGATGCTGATTGATTTGTGGAAACGCAGGCTTAATGACCAGTTCATGCAGGTTGGCAATCACTGTCTCCAATGCGCTGGGCTCCCCGCACCACCAAGTCGCCACGGAAGGCATCTTCAGCGATTCCCCCAGAAAGCGCTCACACAGCTTAGGCAAAAACCCTAACAATGCGCCGGATTGTAAAATGTTGGAGCCCAAGGAATTGGCAATCACCACGTGGCCTTGCCTAGTAGCTTGTGCCAACCCCGCCACTCCAAGTAGCGAGTCAGCATTCAGCTCCAAAGGATCACAAAAATCATCATCCAAGCGCCGTAAAATCACGTGTACAGCTTTCAGCCCAGAAATAGTTTTGAGCCAGACAATGCCATTTCTTACAGTTAAATCACTCCCCTGCACCAGCGGAAAACCCAGATAACCAGCCAAATAGGATTGCTCATGGTAGGTTTCGTTATAAGGGCCTGGCGTCAGTATGACAATTAGCGGTTGCTCGCCTTCGCTCAGCGATAAAATTTCTGGGTGCACCACGCTTTGCTTTTGCGCGCACAGCCGCCCCCAGTGCGATAGACTGTCGCGCATGCTGGTAAAAAAGCCACTTAAACGCTGAATATTTAAATCACGGAATAGATCCGGAAACGCGCTAGAAATAATGGTGCGATTTTCCAGCGCATAGCCAGCGCCTGTAGGCGCTTGCGTACGGTCAGACACCACCCACCATTGGCCATTTGGCGCGCGCGCAATATCCACTGCATATAAATGCAAGGCAATATTGTCTTCATGCTGCACGCCATGGCAGGGTCGTAAAAAACCTGCGTGCCCATGCACCAAGGCAGAAGGCAGTAAACCTTCGCTCAAGGTCTGTTGTGCGCCGTAAATATCTAACAACACTTGATTGAGCAATGTGGCGCGCTGGGCAACAGCAGCCGCAATGTGTGTCCACTCTTCATGCGGTAAAATAAATGGCAGCGCATCTAAATCCCAAGGGCGTTGCAGCCCATTGGTATCCGCATATACATTGTAAGTCACGCCGTTGTCGCGTACTTGGCGCTGAATCGCCTCAACGCGATGGCGCATCTGTGATGCCGGCTCATTCGCCAAGGTTTCTATCAGTGCTTGCCAATGCGGATGCGGCAAGCCGTTAGCGTCTAACAGCTCGTTATAGTGATCAACCTGACACGGAATTTGATAAAGAATTGATTGCATAACCCAAACAGTTTAATGGGCTTGCCATCTAAGGTCTAGTGTAAATGGAAAACGCGGATTCCTTGGCTCCTGCGCTACTGTCATTTTACCCGGCGTATGCCCATGCCCCCAAAACCGAGTAAAGCGTCTTGCCTCTGCTTCATTTGCATTCACCGGAAAACTCGCATAATTGCGCCCACCAGGATGCGATACATGATAAGTACAACCACCAATTGCACGACCACTCCAAGTATCCACCAAATCAAATACCAGTGGCGCTTGTACATCAATGGTTGGATGCAGGGCTGACCACGGACGCCAGGCACGGAAGCGAACACCCGCCACAAATTCCCCGGCAATTCCAGTAGGTTGTAACGGCAGCGGGCGACCATTACAGGTGACGATATGGCGACCATCGGTCATGCCACGCACACGCAGTTGCATACGCTCTACTGACGAATCCACATAACGCGCGGTACCACCACCACTCATTTCCTCGCCCAGTACATTCCAAGGCTCAATGGCTTGCCGTAGCTCCAGCTCAATACCATGATAAGCCACCGTGCCATAGCGCGGAAATCTAAACTCCACAAATGGATCAAACCAGTGTTTTTCAAACTTGTAGCCAAATGCGCGTAAATCCGCCACGACATCGGCCATATCTTGCGCAACAAAGTGCGGCAACATCCAACGATCATGTAGCTCTGTGCCCCAGTGAATCAACTTACCTTGATAAGGTTCTTTCCAAAACCTTGCTACCAATGCACGCAGCAACAAGCTTTGCAGCAAGCTCATGCGTGCATGCGGTGGCATTTCAAATGCGCGAAACTCAACCAAACCCAAGCGCCCAGTGGGCCCATCAGGCGAATAGAGTTTATCAATCGAAAACTCGGCGCGATGCGTATTGCCGGTTAAGTCCACCAATAAGTTGCGTAATAAACGGTCTACTAGCCAAGGCTTTTCACTTTCGGCCATGTCTGGCAACACCTTATCCATTTGCTGAAATGCAATAGAAAGCTCATATAAATTATCATCTCTGGCTTCATCTACGCGTGGTGATTGGCTGGTAGGACCAATAAAAGTACCCGAGAATAAGTAAGAAAGTGCTGGATGGTTTTGCCAATAAGTAATCAAGCTTTTGAGTACATCCGGGCGCCTTAACATCGGGCTATCCGCAGCGGTTGCGCCACCCAATGTGGCATGATTACCACCACCTGTGCCTGTATGGCGGCCATCTAACATAAATTTCTCGGTGCCTAATCGCGTGAGCCTAGCCTCTTCGTATAGCACCGTCATTTTATCCACCAGCTCTTGCCAGTTGGCAGAAGGATGAATATTCACCTCAATGACACCGGGGTCTGGCGTCACACTTAATACTTGGATACGCGCATCACGTGGCGGCGTATAGCCTTCAACCCACAGTTTTAATTTTAGTTTGGCCGCTGTATTTTCTACTGCAGTAGCCAACGCCAAATAGTCTTCCAAACGTGTGACTGGTGGCATAAATACATACAACCGGCCTGCACGTACTTGCACACAAAGTGCAGTATGAATCACTTCTTTGGGGAGTGGCTTTGCAGATTGATGCTTAACACTGACTGTTGGTTTAAGACTGCTTGCCTCATATTCCGCCAAAGACGCTAGCTCAGCAAACGTATCCAGCGGAAACTCCGCTTCCATATCCTTGGGTAGTTTCCATGGTAAAGAGCTTAACGGCAAGCGCAAACCCATCGGAGAGTCCCCACTAAGCAAATACAGATGCTCACGTTTGAGCGGCCATTTACTGGTAAGCCATTCCCCTGCTTTTTTAGTGTCAACTGGCTTAATCGGCATGACAAAACCAACCACCGCACCTAAATCAGTTTCTAACAATCGCGCTAAGCGACGACGCTCTTCACTGTCTTTCAAATTCGCTTCTAGCGGATCAATGTTTTCGGGCAGGTTTTGTTCAAAGTTAATTTGCGACAATACATCTTCATAGGCGGGAATCAAGCACGCCTGTGGAAAATGTAACTCCATGGCCAAGTGCCGCGCAAAGAGCTCTGCTTCTTTAGCGGTGTAGCCATCTGCTACGCCTTCCTCGGAGAATAAACTAGCATCACGCCAAATAGGCTTGCCATCTACACGCCAATACATATTAATGGCCCAGCGTGGCAACGGTTCACCTGGATACCATTTGCCTTGCCCATAATGTAGCAAACCACCTCTGGCAAAATGCGTTTTTAACTTCAAGGCAAGCTTACCTGCCAACTCGCGCTTCTTTTCACCATGTGCCAGCGTATTCCACTCTGGGCCATCCATATCATCAATAGACACGAACGTAGGCTCACCGCCCTGCGTTAGCCTTACATCTTGCTTTTTAAGGTCAGTATCTACTTTTTTGCCAAGCCGATCGATCTTTGCCCAATCATCCTCGCTGTAAGGCTTTGTTACACGGGGGTCTTCGTGAATGCGGGTAATCGTCATTTCATGCTGAAACGTCACTTCGGCAATATCGGTGAAGCCTGTTACCGGTGCAGCAGAAGATGGCACTGCCGTACATGCCAAAGGAATATGTCCCTCGCCCGCCATCAAGCCGGATGTAGGATCTAGGCCTATCCACCCTGCACCAGGCACATACACTTCGGCCCAAGCATGCAAGTCTGTAAAGTCCACGGTAGTACCACTGGGGCCATCTAATGCTTTGATATCAGCGGTGAGTTGAATGAGGTACCCAGACACAAAACGTGCTGCCAATCCTAAATTGCGTAAAATCTGCACCAGCAGCCACGCACTATCGCGGCAGGAGCCAGTGCGCTTAGTCAAGGTTTCTTCTGGCGTTTGCACACCTGGCTCCATGCGCACTAAGTAACCAATGTCACGCTGCAAGTGTTGATTAAGTGCTACCAAGAAATTTGCAATGCCTAACTCCGGTTGCACAATGTCGCGTTTAGCTTGTGTAATCCATTCTCTTAGTAAAATGGATGTAGGTTCTGGCTTTAAATATGCACCAAGTTCGTACGCCTGTTGCTCTGTATAGTGAAACGGAAAATGCTCCGCGTACTTTTCTACAAAGAAATCAAATGGATTAATCACGGTCATGTCTGCCACTAAATCGACCGTAAAATCGAGCGCACGCACCTTTTCGGGGAATACGTACCGTGCAATGTAATTGCCGTAAGGGTCTTGCTGCCAATTCACAAAATGTTGCGACGGATTTACTGTAATGGAATAAGACAGTATGGGCGTGCGTGCGTGTGCGGCTGGCTTTAAGCGAACTTCGTGGGGGGAGAGGCTAACAAGCCGGTCAAATTGATAACTGGTTTTATGATGTAATGCGACGCGAATTGCCACTTCATTCCCTCAACAGCTTAATTTAAAGATTGTTTTATGAATAGCAATGCAGGAACCATGCCAAAGCGCATATTCACTACAGCGACCACCACTGTCAGTGTAGCCCAAGCAAACCTTATGGGTAAAAAAAATGGCCCGATAAGGGCCATTTTTAAGAATTCTATTGTTTAGAATTCACAAGTTTGAATTCTAGGTGAATTAAGCTTTTTGAATGTTAGAAGCTTGTTTACCTTTTGGACCATCTGTCACGTCAAAACTAACGCGATCGTTTTCTTTCAAACTTTTGTAGCCGCTATCAACGATAGCTGAGAAATGTGCGAATAAATCGTCACCGCCTGCGTCAGGAGTAATGAAACCAAAACCTTTTGCATCATTAAACCACTTTACAATACCTGTTGCCATAATATTACTTTCTTACTTTAAAAAGGGAGGCACCCTGAAAGTTTTTACTTTCCAAAAAAAAAGAGTCATTAAGACTCATCAAATTAAAATTTAAAAACGCCTAATGCACCTTGTACGCCCTATATAAAACCGAGTCAAGCTTTATTTTAACTCTTTGCGATAATCTTCACATTAATGGTCTTATTGCAACAAATTTGCTATATAGAGGCATCAGGTCTATACTTCGCCCACTTTGAATGTGCATATAGCACATATTCACATAATATCCCTAAGTAGTGCTCAACAAACACTACAATTTGCTTGCAAGCTCCTCTGAGATTGTTGCGTAAAACGGGTCTCATTACAGATTGGAGTGCAGACATGGCTAAAGAAGAGCTGATTGAAATGAACGGCGTGGTCGATGAAATTTTACCCGACTCACGTTATCGCGTCACACTAGAAAACGGACATAAATTAATTGCGTATACCGGCGGAAAAATGAAGAAAAATCATATCCGCATTTTGGCCGGGGATAAAGTCACGCTAGAACTATCGCCTTACGATATCAATAACGGTCGCATTACCTTTAGACATATTGAATCCAAAGGTAGTTTTACACCGGTAAAACGACGCTCATATTAAAAACTGCGTTCAAACCTAGCAGAACCTTTTGCCAGCCATCGTGCTGGCTTTTTATTTTTAAAGCGTATAACTCACTATTATAATAGAGGCTTTGCTTAACTCTTAACTTTGGAAAGAACGCGTGGCGCATTTAGAAACAGATATATTGTTGGTAGGTGGTGGCATCATGAGTGCAACTTTAGGCACACTCCTTCATGCGCTTGACCCAAGCTTAACCATCACTATGGTAGAACAGCTTGCCGATGTCGCCTTAGAAAGTTCTGATGCACTGAATAACGCAGGCACTGGCCACGCAGGGTATTGTGAGCTGAACTACACGCCACAAGCTGATGATGGCAACATCGGCATTCAGCGCGCGCTCAATATCAATGCCGCCTTTGAGATTTCACTGCAATATTGGGCACACTTGGTAGAAACAGGTGCACTCCCCTCACCCAACCGCTTTATGACCAAGACACCACACTTGAGCTTTGTTTGGGGTGAAAAGAATATTGCGTTTTTACGCCAACGGGTGGCCCAACTCAAGCAACATCATCTATTTGCAGACATGCAATATTCAGAAACACCCGAACAACTGCAAGCGTGGATGCCATTGATGATGGCCAATAGACATCATGACGAATCACTGGCTGCCAGCTATATTGGACATGGCGCCGATATTGATTTTGGTGCACTCACACGCTATATGGTGAGATATCTGCAATCTAGCCCAAGCTTCACCTTACTCAAACAAACCAAAGTCAGCAACCTGACCAAAGTGAAAAATCGCGCCAAAGACAATACCTGGCATGTGCACTTGCAAGATTTGCAAACAAAACATAAACAAACAGTTAAAGCGAAATTCGTATTCTTAGGCGCGGGCGGCGGCGCATTACCCTTACTGCAAAAAGCCAATATTGACGAAAGTAAAGGCTATGGTGGGTTTCCGGTCAGCGGCCAATGGCTGATTTGCCACAATGAAGCCGTCATTGCACAGCATTACGCCAAAGTGTATGGCAAAGCTGCCGTGGGCGCGCCACCTATGTCGGTACCACATTTGGATACCCGTGTTATCAACGGCAAGCGTGCCTTATTGTTTGGGCCATTTGCAGGGTTCACTACCAAGTTTTTAAAAGGCGGCTCTAAGCTTGATTTAGCCAAGTCGCTCAAGTTGAACAACTTAAAGGCCATGATCAGTGTGGGCCGCCACAATATGGATTTAACCAAATACTTGATTAAAGAAACCAAGCAAACCCATGCGCAGCGCATGAACGCTTTACGTGATTTTCTACCGGGTGCGAACGCTAACGATTGGACCTTGGAAAATGCCGGGCAACGTGTGCAAATTATTAAAAACAGCGAAGAGAAATGGGGCAAGCTAGAGTTTGGTACCGAGATTGTTGCTGCCAAAGATGGCACCCTTGCTGCCCTACTCGGGGCATCACCCGGTGCATCTGTCAGCGTACAAGCTATGTTGGACGTACTCCAACGCTGTTTTAAAGACCGCGTAGCAGAAGCAGATTGGCAATACAAGTTGAAAGCTGCTATTCCATCTTACGGTGAATCGCTGGTTGACAATGCAGAGTTACTGAAACGGGTAAGACAACATACGCATCAAACGTTAGGTTTGATGTAGCTGCAATATACGCGCTATTTATGCTAGCGCGTGACTAACCACCCAAGCACAAATAGGTTGATACCCACTGTTACCCAAAAGATCAGCCTGAACTCTCTTTTGACAGACTTATGGCGCAATATTGATTGCGCCAATATTGCCCCTGGCCAACCGCCCACCAATGCCAGCACATGCAAAGTGCTTTCTGGTATTCGCCAACGATTGCCTTTTGCTGCTGCTTTATCCATCGCATAAGCAATAAATGTCAGTGCCGCAATCACTGCATAGACTTTAACAGTGAACATAGACTGCTGGCTTGTGAAGATAAACCAGCCCAAGCTAGCTAAAGAGACAATGATGAGTGCTCTGCGAAGCCAAATGTATTGCATATAACAAGTCCTTGATTAAGCGTTTAAATTACGCTGTCTGCGCACCTCGTATAAACACATACCGCTAGCCACACTAACATTCAAACTCTCAACAGAACCATACATTGGAATTGTCACCAACGCATCGCACGTTTCGGCCGTCAAGCGGCGAATGCCTTCACCTTCTGAGCCTAAGACGATGGCAATCGGGCCATCAAGCTTGGTATTGAGGAGCGTGCTAGGTGCATCCATGGTGGTACCGACTACAGTGACCCCCGCGTCTTTCAGCTCACGCAAAGTACGCGCCAGATTCGTCACAGCAATAAATGGCACCGTCTCCGCTGCACCGCTGGCGACTTTTCTTACGGTTGCATTCAAGCCCACTGCGCGGTCTTTGGGTGCAATCACGGCATGCACGCCCATGGCATCAGCCACACGTAGGCACGCACCTAAGTTATGCGGGTCTTCTACGCCATCCAGCACCAAGAAAAATGGCGGCTCTTTGAGATCTGACTCTAAAATATCGTGAATGTCTTTATATGGAATCGGCGTATCCACGACACGTGCAATCACGCCTTGATGACGACCATTTAAACCTGCCATTCCATCTAAACGGCTGCGCTCTACTTGCATGACACGCACGCCGGCACTGTCTGCCATATTGAGCAAATCTTTCATACGTGCATCGACACGATCACGGTCGATCAAAATTTCTTGGATACTGGTGCTGTGTTGGCGCATGCGGCTTAATACCGCGTGGAAGCCAAATAAAATTCGGGACTCTGACATACTGCTTACTCACTTATTCATTCAATTAGAAAATACGTTCATTTAAAACAGATTAACGTTTAGGTTTGCCTTTATTTTTTTGATCTTTTAGGCGTTGTTTATGCTTTGCCGGAGGTTTGGTGGCTTTACCAGCACTAGGCTTTTGGTGTGCAGACTTAGCAGCATTGGGCTGCTTAGCCTTTGCGTTATTAGAGACACTACGCTCTTTTTTGGCCTGCTCTAAGGCACGTGTTGTTTTTGGTTTGCTTTCCACAACACGTTCCACCAATGGTTTGCTTACGCGTAATGTTTTTTTGCCAGACTCGCCTTCAGCGGTTGATTGGTTGCTTGGTATATCGCTTAGCGTGTCATCTATCACCTGTTTGGATTTACCGTTACTCAGCCCGCCATTACTCACTAGGGTAAAATCCATCTTGCTGGTTTCTAAATCTACGCGCGCGACTTTGATGGTGAGACGATCTCCCAAGCGGTAGCGCATCCCTGATCGTTCGCCCAGCATTTCGTGGCGTGCTTTATCGAACACAAAGTAATCATTGCCCAACTCTGTCACGTGTAACAAGCCTTCTACGTACACCTCATCTAACGCCACAAACAGACCAAAGCTGGTCACGCCAGCCACTGTACCTTCAAATACTTCACCAATCTTATCTTGCATGTAGAAGCATTTCAGCCAGTTCGTCACATCGCGTGTCGCATCATCTGCACGTCGCTCGGTCATGGAGCAATGTGTGCCCAAGCCATGCCAGTCTTTGGCGTTATATTTCTCACCATTCACCACCGCTTTAATCGCACGGTGAATCAATAAATCTGGGTAGCGTCGAATCGGCGAAGTGAAATGCGCATAGGCATCATATGCCAAGCCAAAATGGCCAGCGTTATCTGGGCTATACACAGCTTGCTGCATAGAGCGCAACATCACCGTTTGTAATAACTGTGCATCCGGGCGCTCTTTAATGCGTGCCATGAGCTTACCGTAATCTTTAGCTTGTGGTTTTTCACCACCGCCTACACCAAATCCAAATTCACCCATAAACTGGCGCAATGCTTCCAACTTCTCTGGCGTGGGGCCTTCGTGGATACGATAAAGAGCCGGATGCTCGTGCGACATCAAAAACTCTGCTGCGCAGACATTGGCTGCGAGCATGCACTCTTCAATCAGTTTATGCGCCTCGTTACGGGTGCTTGGCACAATCTTGTCAATCTTGCCGTTGTCGTTAAAAATCATCATGGTTTCAGAGGATTCAAACTCAATCGCACCGCGCTTTTCGCGCTGCTTAAGCATGAGCTGATATACACTATATAAGTGCTGCAAATGTGGCATTAACCAAGTGTATTCTTGTGCCAACTCCCCTTCTGGGTTTTGCAGTATTTCATACACTTTGGTGTAGGTCATGCGTGCTTTTGAGCGCATGACCGATGGATAGAATTTGTATTGTTTAACTACGCCCAAGCCGTCTACTTGCATATCACACACCATGCACAAACGCTCTACATCCGGGTTGAGCGAGCACAGGCCGTTTGAAAGCGCTTCTGGCAACATCGGAATCACGCGGCGTGGAAAATACACGGAATTACCGCGATCAAACGCTTCTTTGTCTAGCGCATCGCCTGGTTTCACATAAAAGCTCACATCGGCAATCGCCACTACCAAGCGCCAACCTTTGCCTTGTGGTTCTGCAAATACAGCATCGTCAAAGTCACGCGCAGTTTCACCATCAATCGTAATCAGCGGTAGTTCACGTAAATCAATACGCCCTTTGTAGTCGGCTGGCTGCACTGTTTTGGGGTAAGCCTCAGCTTGCTTAATCGCTTCCGGCTTAAATTCGTAAGGCAATTTATGTTTACGCAGCGCGATTTCGATTTCCATGCCGCTATCTGCATAATTACCCAAAATTTGTACGATTTTACCCATGGGCATGGCGTGCGAAGAAGGCTGCTCTGTGAGCTCCACCACTACGACTTGGCCGACTTTTGCATCCATATCCAGATGGTAGGGAATGAGAATATCTTGATTGATACGTTTATCTTCTGCCGCGACTATGGTGACGCCCTGGCCGCGCATCACGCGCCCAACCAGCGTTTTATTGGCGCGCTCAAGCACTTCTACAATTCTGCCTTCCGGACGCCCTTTTCTATCCAAGCCAGCCATACGCACCATGGCACGGTCGCCGTGCATCACTTGCGCCATTTCACGCGGCCCCAAGAACAAATCGTCAGGATGTTTTAGTTTGTCATCCGGCACTAAAAAGCCAAAGCCATCTGGGTGACCAAACACCACACCGGGGATTAAATGAATTTTCTCTGGCAGACACAACGCGCCTTTGCGGTTGCGAATGATTTGACCTTCGCGCTCCATGGCATTGAGGCGTTTACCAAAAATCTCTCGCTCGCTGGTATCTATATCCAGCAACACGTATAATTGCTCTGTACTCAAGGGGATGCCTTGGTCAGAGAGCACTTGTAATATCAGCTCGCGGCTTGGTAATGGCGTTTCATATTGCGCAGCTTCACGCTTGGCATATGGATCGTTTTCACGCGAACTATTTTTACTTTTTTTAATTGACAAGAATTGTGCTTTCTATAAAATGCGCCGCAAGTACAGGATGCCCAGATGGCGGAATTGGTAGACGCGCTAGTTTCAGGTACTAGTATCGAAAGATGTGGAGGTTCGAGTCCTCTTCTGGGCACCAACTAAATCTCATACAAATCATTCATTTGTAACTTCTATTGCTTACAAACACAGATTCGGCTGATGGCTTGAATTGTACATTGAATTTGCACATGATGGAATTTGGTGTTGATGATGCGTAAATCGCGTAATCCCATTAAAACAATTCTCATAATGGTTGAATTGCTACCCACTACCTAGAAAATTACAAGATCAATCGAGTTTGAGCCCATCGATTCGAGAATTACTTTCTCGCGTGGGTTCTTGAACCCACCCTACTTTGCTAATATTAAGTCTATTAGACTTTGCTATGATCTATTAGTATGAAATAAGAAATACCCGTCACACATGCTCCAACTTCAAAAGCACTTAGACTAGTAAATTAAAGATAGAACTTCACAAGCTAACAATCAATGGTGTCTGACCCCATTGATTGTTTAGAATAACGCGGGGACCTCAGGGCATGTGGCGCTCAATAGTTGATTGAATGATGCGCTAACGGTAGCATTTATGTGGTCTGTCCCCTATTATTTAGCGCGTGGGACAATATCTATAGCGCCCCTCCCATAAGGTGCCAGTGCGTTTATACATTTTATTGATGTATTGCACATAACGCTGCCCCAGTGCTTTCATCATGGTGCCAACTGCTTCAGTCTTGTCAGTAGAAACCAATAAATGTACATGATTCGTCATTAATACATAGGCGTGAATTTTACACTCGGTTTTTTCTGAGTATTCTTTTAGCCATTCAAGGTAAGAAAGATAATCTTCATCGGCATAAAAGCAAGCTTGGCGATTATTACCACGCTGGATGATGTGTTGTGGAACGTTGGGGAGGATGACGCGAGGACGGCGGGGCATAAGAAGCATCTACTCAACGGATAAAATGGACTAAATTATAGCGATTAACGTGGTCTGTCCACTATTATTCCACTACTAAGTCAAACCTTTTGTGACAATTATTGAGCTCTGAAGTTGTTAAGTGAATTGTGAGTAATTATCAAGCTATAGCAGCATTTCCCTAGACCTACTATGTGATAAGTTGGAGTAGCTTTTGAGGAAAAAATATAGTATCAACATCAATATCCATCCCCCGCTGATTTGCGACAACAGCAATACCCAAAGCCATAAAATCAAGTACAAACGCATTTTCTACCAAACTACCATATTCAGGCGATATATCTCCCAACTTTTTGTCTTTAGCTCTCAGCTTAAAGTCTTCTGATGCTTTTTTAAGTAAGACTTCATATTGCGCCTTATCTCGATTGATGACACTCTCATAAAGCTTAATATATATATCCAAAAGCTCTTGTCCGTATAGCAGCTTAAGTTTGCTGTAACTTTTCAATAGTGAATTAAACAATGACTTGTCATCCAAGATAAAAGCACCTAAAAGCCTCGCGCTTAGCTCGAACCACTCTAGTTCTTGAGTAAGCTTAAATGTTTTCTGCGCTTGTGCCAACTTGATTGCTAAATTAATGTCGCCCGACAATAAACTACAATAAATCGGCAACCCAAAATTAGCCGTCAAGTCCCGATTCTTCTGAATATCACCTGTTGTCTGCTGTGGGAATTTATCACCATCCTCTACCAACTGTATTAACTCTAATGCGAACACTTTTCCGGCAGAAAAAGTTCTCAGTGCAGTGGCAAAGTCCTGATCTATCCGCGCCTGTATCATCCCTAAGCAGAGGGCTGATTGAGATACCATGCGAACATTAAAAGCAATATTTCTCCAGTCTTGCTTGGCCCGTACAGTTTGGAATATCTCCTCAGTTCTACTTATTTGACGGAGCAAACTTTGTCTTTTGCGGTTAAGCATCTCTTCAAAACTTACTGCCATTAATTACCCCTAATTTTTATTGCTGCCTCAGGTTCCAATCTGAAGTTAGCAGTGCTTTCAAAATTCAACTGATACAAACTTTTACCACGATAAAAACTTGCAAAACTATCCACATTGCCAGCTCTAAATCCAGCTATCAAATCGTCAGCAAGAGATACATTTGGGTTATCTGCACGGGCTAAATATTTTGTCAACCTATCGATATTATACAGTCTACCACCCTGCCTTAAACCATTGGTATCCTCTACCAATCTAGCTAAACCAAGTCCATTCTTGGCTTCCAGCGTTGCGTAGTGTCCGGTTTGCTTATTAATAAAAACAAGGTCAATACCTTGTTTCCCACTATATGCAAAGCTCTGGTCTATAAGATCAAAGCCCAAGGATTCCATCTGACGCACACCGTAAACAATACCTTTGGCTTCCCTTAACGGACCAGCGCCGCTAACAGCATTACGTGCAATCAATGGGGTCAGACTCGATTGATTTATTTGTTTTATTTAAACGCATCTGCTTTTCCATCTCCACCTTTTGCAAGTTTTCAACGCTTCGGTTAAGTTGACATCCATCCACTCCCCCTATTTTAAGCCTAATATTAATTGGGAATAAATCTTGGAAATTGCGGGTAGCTCAACCGCACAAACTCACTTAGCACTTGGTCGGCTTCTGCTTCGGATTTATAAATTGTCGTCGTAAAACGCACAATCGCACCATCGGTTCTGTTTAGCTTAATCGCGTCATACAATAGCGCAAATTTCATGGGGAATTCATTCGATAAATCACGGCCACGTTGATGAAACCAGTAGTAAATCAATTGTTTAGATTCGCCTTTGGCAATCACCATTCGCGTCACTTCAAAATGCTTGTTTGCATCCAAGTCAATACGATGTAACTTGGTGTCAGTAATTTCCCAGCCACCCCCCGGAATACACGCTTTGGGGGAATGCGGCACAAAGCCACGGCGTTGCGATTCGGTATAGCCTAAATACACGCCTACGTTTCTATTAGCACGGTTATAGTCTGCCAAGAAATAATCTTTGAGTTTAAGAATGTCATTTTCGCCGTTTTGGAACTCATGGCGACGCCCTACCCAGCCGTCTATTTCCAATGGGTACTGGTCAAACGTGACACGCGTTGGGATGACTTCATCGCGATGGTGAATGGTCAGCGTAGATAAGGTTGTCACCAATATGCAGATGAAGGCAATCACGATTGGACGCTTATTGATCCTGACCTTGGATGCATCTGCAGCAATGCTATGCTTGGCTTCAAGGTAATCAAATGAATCTGCCAAGGACTCACGTTTACCAAGCACACGGTTAATCACTTTCACTTCTATCAGCAAGGTAATAATGCAAATAATGAAGATGACCCAACCTTCAAAATAATGCATAAAGCCTTCTGCTGCTTTAATGCCAGAGTGATTGACAAACAAAGCTACCACCGCAATCCTGAAACTGTTCATGACGATACTGATAGGAATGGTGGTAATAAACAGCAGAAACCGCGCAAAAAATGGCGCTTTATACATATACCCCATCATCAGACCGATGGTCATCAGCGGGTAGGTATAATTTAAGCCGCTACACGCTTCTACCACTTGTAACTTATAGATACCTAAATCAATCACATTACCTTCTTGGTAGACGGACATACCGAGCAAGCGAATGATGTGCACACCTAAATCTGAAGACATGAGTTGAAACTTGCCGGAAAGCATCACATCCAGCATGTAAGGCAAAGGAATCACCACCAAAATATGCAAAAATGGGATGGTAACTTTCCGAATCTGCACGCCGAGGATGGTCCAAGCAAAGCCAAACAACAAGAACACCAGCGCATACTGCACGATAGTCCAAATTGCGCTGAGCTCCCCTATCATCAAAATGATGGCCGAAAAGACAACTATCCCCACGCCATACCAAGCATGGGTATTTTCTGCATTTAATTCATGCCGCTTAATCCAGGCTAGGTAAATGGCCAATAAGAAGACGATAGGCGCATGGCTGTAACGTTCCTCTCCCCAACGCACCCAGATTTCCAAAATGGCATCGTTAAAGATGAGCACTAAAGCTGAAGCGACCAATGCAAAGACAAAAAGTCGCCAATGTTCGCTCAATGTTTTTTTAAAAAGTGACATAGATAAAATTGGCTAAGATGGATTTGATGATAAAACTTGCTGATAGTAGTGCGTCATGGTGTCTATTTTGTTGTCCCACATAAAATGCGCTTTCACGCGCGCAATCGCTGCTGCGCCTACTTGATAGCGCAGTGTCGGATTCACCGCCAACACATCAATATGATGCGCAAATGCTTTTACCATGGCCTCCCTAGAGGAGGGTTCCACCAGATATCCTGTATCAGCAGCAATATAATCTGCCGGACCACCCCAGTTGGTAGCAATCACCGGCAAGCCGCGTGCCATGGCCTCTAACACCACCGCACCTCCGCACTCACGCAGGCTAGGTAGTACAAAAATATCGGCCTCATCGTAGTAACGATTCACTTCCACATGTGGCACCAAGCCGACAAAGCGGATGTTGCTATAGCCTTTCTCTTTAGCGTACTGCTCTAAAGATGCACGCTCTTCACCATCGCCCACAATGATTAAATTCACCTGCTGCGTTGTGGTTGCAACAGCATCCATCACAATATCCACAGCTTTCCAATCCACCAAGCGCCCAACAAACAGCACATTAATATTGCTGTCTTTATGCGTCACAATAGGTGCGTCTCTAGTGGTAAAAACGCCATTTTCTACCAATTCAACTACCTTACCCAATTTAAATCGTGGCAGGCTATTGGCTGTTCTTTGGTTTGCCACTAGCAACATATCCGCAAAAAACTTACCAGGAATCAACAGGTTATAAAAGGTTGATACCACCTTAACCAAGCGGTACACCACTTTTTCAAACTTACCCGACATATCTGCAAACGCCTCTGGAAATGTCATGCCGCCATTCATCGGGCCGATGATGACCGGCACGCCTAGCCCAAACATGGCGGACGGTTGTGTGGCAGAAACCGGTGCCGGCTCATGAATCACGTCAATTTTCTTTTCGCGAATGATTTTTCTGGCCAATTTCCATTGGTAGCATTGGGTAATCAGGTGCATTAAAAAACCAATAATCACAACGCGCACGCGTTCTGGTAAAAATCCAAAATGCCGATGCAGCATTTTATGCATCCAAGTATCCGGAATATAAAACACGTGATCTTGTTGAATATCAGCAATTTGCTGAATAGAGGCTTTGACGCGCTCATGCGTAATCAGATACGCCTGATGTGGCGTATTTGAAAGCAATCTAAAATAGTTGAGGGGAAGCATGGCCTCCCCACCAAAGATGTTAGAAGCATGCTCACAGACGATTAATACGTTGAGTGGGCGCATATGAAAAGCTCTCTGAGTATAGATCTAAAGACGCGTGTGACCTGGCATTATGAGCCAAGCACACCAAAGTCATTGCGGTCTTTAATCACTTCACGCACTAAGCCAACATCAATTTTATCGGCACCGGTGGAGAAGCCATACACCAACGCGGTATCACATAAAATGTTGATGCTACGCGGGATACCTCTGGTGGTTGATGCGATTTGTTTAATGGCCACAGGCGTGAATAAAGGCGTTTCTCGGCCTGCCACTAATAAGCGATGGTTGATATATTTTTCCACTTCAAAGTCTTCCAAAGGTGGAATGTAAAAATCAACTGAAACGCGTTGGAAAAACTGTGTTAATTCTGGCTTTCTTAGCAAATCACGCAGCTGTGGTTGCCCGACCAAGATAATCTGCAAAAGCTGGTCTTTATCTGCGTTGATATTGGAAAGCATGCGCAAAGACTCCAGTGCATCAGCCGTGAGATTTTGCGCTTCATCCACAATCAATACGACTTTTTTATCTTCTGCATAACTTCTAATCAAAAACTGCTGAAATGCATCAAACAATGCAATATTGGACTTGCCTTCATAGGGTTGCCCAAACGCCAGCATAATCCAGCCCAACAAGTCATCGATATGTTTATGCGTGTTGTAGACAATGCCTACTTGCAACTGATCGCTCAGATTGTTGAGCAGATGTCTTACCAAGGTGGTTTTACCGCAGCCAATTTCGCCGCAGATTACTGAGAAGCCGGCACGGTTCTGAATGCCATACTCCAACATGGCATACGCCATGCTGTGACGTAAGCTAAAAAATAAAAAGTCTGGGTCTGGTTGAATTGAAAATGGCTTTTCTTTTAAACCATAAAAATCTTCATACATATTGTGAGTTGCCTTAATTTTTTATAGTGAAACGTTATACGTTCTTGAGTAGCGCTGCAATTTCTTTAGTAAACGCTTGGTCTTGATTTTTTGAAAGTGATAACGCCTTCTCCAAACTTGCCTTTGCTTTGGCCTGATCATTTTTAGCTAGATACACTTTACCTAAATGATAGTGAAAAGTCGCATTATCTGGTAATTTTGCCACCGCCTCATTTAACAAACGCGACGCTTCATCATATTTTGCTACACGATACGCAATCCAGCCAACTGTATCCAGAAACTGTGGAATGCCAGAGCCTTTCAGTTTTTGCGCGCGCTCATAGGCGCTATTCAGCAACTTAGGGTCAGTTTCATAATCGGCCACAATACTCACGTAGTTATTGAGTGCAACCAATAACTCCGGATGGCTAGCTAATATTTTCTCATAAACCTCCATTGCCGCTTTATAGTGCTTATTCATCTGGTGCACTTCTGCCAGCAGCATATACAACTCAGCGCTGTTCGGGTTGGCGCTAATGCCCTTTTCTATTGTCGCTTTTGCGCGCACCAAATCTCCAGCTTTTGCGTAGGAAGAAGCCAGCTGTTGATAAGCCTCTGTTTTATGAGGTTCCAGCACAATAATATTTTCAAAAATTTCTTGTGCTTGTGCAGATGCATTCGAGGCATCGTAAATTTGTGCTAACAGTAATTTTGCATCGTAATTATTAGGTTGCGCTGTTAATACGGTATCTAAAAATGCTTTTGCTGTGTCTGTACGTTGTTTACTCAAATGCACTTTTACAATGGCTGTGATAGCTTCCATGTCTTCCGGCAATTTTTTATGCGCTTTTTCCAACATGGCAATGCTGCCTGCATCGTCCCCTTTGCGCATTAAAATTTCAGCTGTAATCATTTCAGCTAAATTTGAGTTAGCTGCATTTTGAATGCTATCGGCAATGCTTTGCGCACCTGCAATATCGCCTTTAGCCAGTTTTAATTGTGCTAGCAGTTTGGTTGCAGCCATATTGCTGGGGTTACGTTTTAACGTGTTTTGTAAAATATCTTCGGCACGTGCAAAGGTTTGTTTACCCATGAGCGATTTTGCGTATGGCACCGCATAAGCTGGCGAGTATTTGCTAATCTCCAACGATTTAGTGTAGCTCTCGTCTGCCAAAGCATTCGAGCCCGTCAGCTCATATGCCCTTGCAATAAAGTAATACGCTTGCGCAGAATTTGGTTGGTCTCTTAATACTGATCTTAAGTCTGCAATGGCAGTCTCGTACTGCATTTCATCAATCTCAACGCCAGACTTCACAATCAACGCATCCACGTTTCTTGCGTCTGCCGCCAGCACTTCTTGAATCAACTGCATGGCTTCTGTTTTTTTGTGGTTCGCCAATAGTTTAGTGGCCACTTTTACCTTGGCGCTCAAGCCTTCTGGTTTGTTGCCCGCCACTTGAATGATTTTGCGCAATTGGCTTTCTGCTGCTGCCGCATCTTGCTGCGATTCATATAAATTCACCAACTGAAAATTCAACTCCACATCGTCAGGAGTTTCTTTCACAAATTGCTCAAGTGCCAATCGCCCAGCTTTAGGCCCTTTGGTTTTGAGCAAAAATTGTACTAAATTGATTTTAGGTGCCATTGCCGATGCATCCAATGCAATAATTTTTCTTAACTGCACTTCTGCTTCGGCTGGCTTATCATGTTGCATGAGGAACTCTGCATACTTCGCATTGAGGTTTGCGTCGCTTGGTGTTGCTTCTACCAAGGCTTTAAACGTTTTTTCAGCTTCTGCTACATTGCCGGTTGCCGTCAATACGTTCACCTTAAACAATTGAAGTAATAAGCTTTTGTGGTCAATCGCAATGCCTTGGTCTAAATATTTGAGTGCACTTGGTAAATCTTTCTGCGCAAACCGTTCAGAAGCCAACAGCATATAAGCATCGATATTGTTAGGGTCTTTGACCAAGACTTGATTGGCTTTTTCTACCGCAGGGTTAAATTGACCTTGCTTTAAATCAATCGCCGCAAGCACCATGGTGGCGCCTAAGTGGCCTGGTGTAATGGCTAGCGCGTTATCCGCATTTTCTTTGGCTTTATCAATCTCACCGGCGGCTAAAAAAAGTTGTGCGATTTTCACAATCGCTTCTGTATGTTTTGGCTGGTTATCCAACACGCTATTTAATAGGGAAAAGCAGGCTTTCCAGTCGGATTGTTTTTCTGCAACCAGCGCCAATCCATACACGGCTTCGGTCATGTCTTTTTTCATTTGCAATGCATTTTGGAACTCTAGCTTGGCTTTGGCCGGATCAGTCTCTAATAGCGCAATCCCTTTTTCATAATAAGCTTTTGCTTTTTCTTCTGGCGAAGCACAGCCTACTAACGTCAATGTCAGCATCAAACCCACAGCCAGCAACCATTGTTTACTACCAAAAAGCTTTGTACTACCAGACATACGCACCCTATCTACTTTGTTATTTGTATTGTTCGTACTTGCGCAAACGCGCGATCACAATCGTTAAAACTTTTCTTTCCACTCTCTAAATACCAAGACTGGAAAAATGAACGCATCCACAAAATAGCGTTTTGCCAACCGTTTCGGTTCGGTCATCAATCGATGTAACCATTCCATACCAATCTTACGTACCCACATCGGCGCCCTTGCTTTTTCACCTGCTAAAAAGTCAATTGTCGCACCTACACACAAAATTACTTTGGTGTTGAGCTGTTTGGCATACTGTTTAGACCACAACTCTTGCTTTGGCGCACCCACGCCAAATATCACAACGTCGGCTTTCGCCTCGCTAACCAATTGGCAAATATGCAAACTAGCCTGCTCTGATTTTTCAAAGCCAAAATCTGGGCTAAATAAGCCAACTACTTGCACTTGTGACCAGTTGTCATGGATATTGTTTGCGGCCTTTTCAGCAACTCCTGGCATGGCACCTAGCAAAAAGACCTTTAATGGTCGGCTTTTTTCATGCTGAAAATAGTCAAACAATGCAGGTACCAAATCGCTTCCGGAAACGACTTCTGGCAAGGGACGGCCTAATAACTTAGAGGTGAGCACAACGGGCCAGCCGTCTGCCACAACTAAAGATGCGCCTGAATACGCTTGTTTGAACTGTACATTGCTGTGTAAATTCACAATATGATCGACATTCGGTGTCACCACATAGTGATTATGGATCTCATCGGACAAAAGCCACTGTCCAATTCTCTCAACCGTTTCTTTCATCGTGAGTTGATCGATATCGATGTTAAATAATGTGATTCTTTTATTCGTATTTGTATTAATCATGGTCTCGTTTTGATCTCACCCAATCCACCTGTCGACGCACTATAAATTTTAAATATAGCGGCACTTTCATGAGTAAAACGCATGGTGCCAGCAACAAGGTGTTTAAAGAAATGATGCTTCTCGCAAACCAATACCAAGCAATTAATATGCCAAACCCTAGTAAGCACAGCGCAATGGTCATCACTAACAAAGGCAAAGTAACCGCCGATAACCATGCAAGCAACAACGCTATCAGCCATAATCCTAACGTTAGCATCAGTAATAATGCGAGTGGTGGCACTGCTAAATCCATTAGCTGCGCAAATAGCAATCCATTTTTTTGTTGAATGGCTTTAGGCAAATAACGTGGGAACTCCTGAGCAATCAGCCCAAGATGGCCGTGTTCCCAGCGCAGACGCTGTGTAGCTATGCCCTGTGCTGTTGTTGGAAAGTAGCTCTTTACAGACACACGATCACAAAAGTAAGGGGCACGGCCTACACTAGCCAAATCTAGCCCTAACTTCATATCTTCAACCAAATGCCCGTTAGCTAAATCGGCATTAGATAAGTCTGCCCAAGTAAAGGCCATGCCGGTGCCCATGAGCTGACATGGCAACCCAAACCATTGATAACCCATTGGTCTCACAGTGTTTTTAACTAACCAAGCAAACTCCATCACCTGCTGCTTGATACCTCCGGGCGTTGGGAAGCGCATTTGATAATTCGCTTGTATTGGGCGTTTCCGCGCAACACATTGCACCGCCAACTCTTCAATCAAGTGTTGAGAAATCTCACAATCTGCATCAATAATCATCACCACGTCCGGTGGCGCATCTTTTAAATACTGCATGCCATAATCCAACGCAAACCCTTTGCCACGCTGCGTTTGATGGAAACGCTCTAGCACGATGACATTGTATTCTCTCGCCACTGCTGCCGTGTCATCCGTGCAATTGTCCGCGACTAAAACCAAGCGATCTTGTGTTTGTAGCTGCGGCAAAATCGAGCGTAATGTATTGCCTAAGCCAAGCGCTTCGTTGTGCGCAGGCACAATTACCGCCACACTTGGACGTATTGATGATGCGACTGTTTGCGTATGCTGTGGTTTTTTCAAGGCAATGACAGCGGCTACAATTTGAACAAACAGTACGGCTATTGGAATCAACACCACACAAGATACCAACAAAAAAATCACAACGAATATTGTCATTATTGGCTACTCGCTTATGCTGTTTGAATAAAAACTGCCAATTTTTTGGCTTCTATGTCTATGTTATGACGCTTGGTGACCGTTGCATATGCAGCCTCCCCCATTGCAAAAAGGGTCTCTTCAGAAGCCAATAATGCATTCTTCATGGCGTCAGTCAGTGCATCTACATCTCCTGCTGGGACTAACCAACCCATGGTTTCATGTTCTACCAATTCAGGTATGCCAGCAATATAAGTAGAAATGACCGGACGTTTTAGCGACATCGCCTCCATAATCACCACCGGTAATCCTTCAGCAAAACTGGGCAATACCATCGCTCTGGCAGCCAGTAGATAATCACGCACTTGATCACTGCTAATCCAACCAGTGATTTTAATGTGTGTATTCAGCTGATACTTTTGTATCAACGCCTCAATTGGTTGCCTTAACTCACCATCCCCTGCCAGTACCAGCTCAAATGCAATCCCTTGATCTGCCAGCTTCTTTGCTGCCTCAACCAATAGCAGCTGGCCTTTTTGCTCACATAAGCGGCCTACACAAACCAGCTTTAAGGGATACTGTCTGTCCGTGATGGCCACGTCATAAAAACTGGGCTCAAGCCCACAATGAACGACCTTAATTTTATGCCAGTGTGAATAATCCACCCAACGCTGTAATTGGCTTCGGCCAAAGCTTGAAATCGCCACCACAAACTTGGCTTGCTCAATTTTTTGTTTGAGTTTTAAAAATTGTGGTCGGTCAAACTCTTCCGGCCCGTGCACGGTAAAGCTATACGGAATACCAGATAATAGATGCACAAGCATGGCGATTTCGCTTGGGTTTGTCCCAAAATGGGCATGGATATGTTGCGATTGAAAGGCTTGCATGAAACGTAGTGTTTGACATGCTTCCAGCAAATAGACCAAATGATATGGCACGCTACGGTCTGCACGTATCCCCATCTTAATTGCGCAGATAGCAGCGTTTATAAACCGCACTGGATGAGCCAAAAACACGCTGCAGCCAGCACTTAGCAAGCCAAGCAATCCTGCTTTTAGCACGTACTGCGTTAAGGTTTGCTCATGAATATCTTCTTTGTCGATAAGTTTTTCATCCCAGCCGCGCAGGGCAACACGCTGTACTTCAAAACCTTGGCGCTCTAACGCCATAATCTCGCGACGAATAAACGTATGACTGACTTTAGGATATTGATTAATTAAGTGTGTGATGCGCATTTGACGATGCATTCAATAAGTTTAAGGGCGCTTGTATGAGCAAGCAGTGTTTCAAGATTGCTTTACCATGCAATATTTGCATACATGCCGACATCAATTTTCCGGCTTGGAAATGATTTTTGCTGGCACGCCTACTGCAGTTGCGTAGGCAGGCACATCAATAAGAACGACTGCATTGGCGCCGATTTTAGCATGGTTGCCAACATGGACTTTGCCAATCAACTTAGCTCCCGCGCCGATATCCACATGCCCACCAATCGCTGGAAGGTCGCCAGCTTCATTGCTACCTAAGGTCACCTGTTGCAGAATCAAACAATTAGGCCCAATACTCACCCCAGGGTGTATCACAATACCATTGGGATGCGGGATTAATAGACCGCCGCCAATTTGTGTATTGATGGGAATATCGGCCCCTGTGACTGCCGACCAAAAACGGTGTTGTAACACTGCAACGATCTTTATCACACGGGCAATTACCAGCCAATAGCGATCTGCATGTTGATAGCGCCGAATACTCGCCAACAAAGCACGTGGTGGCGCCCACTCTAGCAACGATTTTTTTTCACGTTGCCAGTCTGGTGTTTCAGCAGAAACTTCTGAATTCGTCATAAATATATTGAATTAAGTTATGTTCGCAATTTTGTATGTCAATACACTTAAAATAAGCATTATTTATACTCAATAAGCGTTGATTTCACGTTCAATAAGCGGTGCCAGGTATATCGCAATTGCCCATACATTTCCGCCACTTTACCCAACATCAAGTATTTTACATAGACTGAAGAAAAGTTGCCTAAATGCTTGTGTTTGCTCAATAAACGGAAATACTGCACTATAAACAAACCTGTCAATGCGATAAATACTAGTGGGCATGCCAGCAAAGCAATCAGCCATAAAGCGGGTAAGATACCACCCCAAACCCAGGCACGTCGCGATTCATTGACCCAATGATGCTCTGGCGCGGCGCCATGCAAACGGCTGCCTTCAGCATAGGCATATCCTGCCCGCACCGTACGTTTCCACCACTGAGAGAATTCCGTTATCGCTGCATCATGCAATGTCATGTCATGGTCCAAGCGCCATACGTCAAACCCTAGCTGCCTAATGCGTATACATAGCTCTGGCTCCTCGCCGGCAATCAGGTTTACATTAAACCCGCCCACCTGCTTGAATACTGCCACACGCATCATGGCATCGCCACCACAAGCCTTGGCTTTTCCAATCGGCGTGTTCCACTCAATATCGCATAACTGATTATAAGGTGTCGCTTGCGGATAACGCTCGCGCCGTCTACCACACACCACGGCCACTTGTGCATGATGAGATAGAAAGTCTGCAGCATGACTGACCCAGGCTTGATCCACCATGCAGTCACCATCCACAAAATGCACGTAGCTTAAATCTGGATAATGTTGAAGAAGTAGTTCAAACCCTGCATTGCGCGCACGCGCTGCAGTGAATTTAATCGACATATCCAACTCAAGCACATGTACATGTTGTGCCTGTGCGTGCTGAACCGACTGATCGGTAGAAGCAGAGTCTACATACACAATGCGTGGCGTATACGCAGCAATTGATGCCAAACAGTCCACCAAACGACTACCTTCATTGCGGCCAATGACAACAAACCCGATGTCATTACGCATGTGTGGACTCATTGCTTAATAATGTCTGACTCATTTTTTGGCTTTCACCACGGCCGGCACACCTACTGCTATCGAATTATCGGGCACATCACACAATACAACAGCATTTGCGCCAATAGTCACATTATTGCCAATACGAATATTGCCTAGAATTTTAGCGCCAGCCCCTATATCTACGTTATCACCGAACACTGGCGCGCATGGGTCGTCAACATTCTTTAACCCGACCACAACCCCGTTTCTAATTCTGCAATGATGGCCAAATTTGGCATACCCACTGACGACGATCCCACCAAAGTGGTCAATCACAAAGCCGTCGCCAACTTCCACCTCACAAGGAAACTCTATACCAGTGAGTATCTGTACACATTTGTATAAAAACTTATAAATAAAAGAACATATTTTCCGCAGAAGTGTATTGTTAATTTGATAGCGCCATCGACCAAACCGATAGACCACCATCACCCAAAACCCTTGGGCGCCCCAATCGTTTTGGTAAGTGGTTAAATCTGCGCGTATATGATTAAACATATCAATTGCTTAGCGCAGCACGCGGCTACCAGCGCGCGAGAGATAGGTTAACTTTAAAAACAGGCCAAGCCCTTTAAAATTCAACACTTGACGCAATTGACCTGGCGTTTTAAGTAGTTGTTTAACTGCTAAAATTGCTTCAGCGATGATGGTCAGCAGCACATGTAAGCACACAGATAGCAACCCTAGGTTCTTACGGAAATATAATAATTCGCTCTCAATTTGCAAGGCGCTGACTTGTCGGCTGACTGAAGAAATTGAATGGTCTATTTTTGCGCTTTCCCCCCCAATATGCACAACAGGCGCATCTGGGTAGTAAGTTACTTGCCAGCCTGCCTGCTTGGTGGCATAGCAATGATCCACTTCTTCGTAGTATAAAAAATAACGTTGATCAAACAGACCCACTTGATCAATCGCTTCTTTTCTAATCAAGTAATAACAGCCAGGCACCCAATCACAATCCCTTACACTTTGATGATCCCACGCCATGTCATCTACCAATTGTGTACTTGGAAACAGTTTAAATAGACCCGTGCGATTTAAGAAGATATTGAATGGCGTAGGAAAATAACGGCATGATGGTTGTAGCACACCATCTCGCCCCAGTAGCTTAACACCCAAAATACCAGTAGTAGGGTGGCTATCCATAAAGGCAACTGTTTTCTGAATGGTATCCGCTTCGACAAATGCATCGGTATTTAAAAGCAATACATAACGCCCGCGATATTGCGGAAGCACTTGGTTATTTGCGCGGCCAAAACCAACGTTAATTGCATTCGTGATGAGTGTAACGTCCGGGAATATCTGTGCGACCATCTCCGCTGAGCCATCTCGCGAAGCATTATCCACCACAAAAATTTCAAGATTGAGCTGATGCTTGGACTGCTTGACTAAATCAATGGCTTTTTTTGTCATTTCAGCCGTGTTATAACTCACGAAAATTATTGATACGTCTACCAAACTGAATCCAATCTATTTACGGAAAACACTTTACTTGAATACTTACGTTTACTTTGTAAAAAACAATCAATTGCTATTCTTTAAATAGTGATAAATATAACTTAATGACAGTATCTTACTTGTTATAATCATTACATAATTTTAACCACAGATAGCGCCTTACATTCTGTTTTTTATTTTCGAAAATGCGTTTTCATGCCTGAGTTTATTAAAGCCTACATTGTTATCTTAGTGCTCTCAACATTTGCTTTTCATTTTGCAAAAAAAGCAACCGCAGGTATCTTACCCAGCACCCAATTCAATTATTTAAAAAACAGCTGGCTCGTTGTAACCAGTTTTGCATTTTTGACCTTCAACTTTTGGCTATTTTTAGCAGCTTCTTGCGTATTTGTTGCCGTGCGCGTAAAAAAAACTGCCCAGCCGCTTGCATTATACATGGCGCTGCTCACGGCTGTACCACCCATCACAGCAGCCATTCCCGGCTTTGGCGTCATGAATTACCTCATGCAAGTAGATTACTTGGTGATGCTTTCTGCTGGCCTACTGCTGATTGTCTACTTTAAACTCAAGTCTCCGCAGCCAAGTTTTGGGCGCATTAACACAGACGTGTTTTTACTATGTTACCTATTGGTCAATATCGGTCTTAATTTGATTGGCACCACCATGACCGACAATATTCGTCAGTGCGCGGTGATCTTTCTGACGACGTTTTTGCCTTATTACATCATTAGCCGACGCGTACAAGATGTAGATCATCTTAAGGCAGTGTTTGCCGGATTCATGGTCGCCTGCTTTCCCGCTGCAATGATTGGCTTGTTTGAAGCTGGAAAAAGCTGGTTACTCTACACCTCTATCCAGCATGCGCTTAATCAATATTGGCAATATGGTGGATACTTAATGCGTGATGGCGGCCTACGTGCGAGTTCATCATTCGGCCACTCCATTGCCTTTGGCTTTACCATGGTGATTGCCTTAGGCTTTTATTTGTTTGTGCAATCGACCATTAAAAACAAATTCTTTAAACTTGCAGGGTTCGGCATTATCACTTTAGGCCTCATTGCACCACTTTCCAGGGGGCCGTGGGTCGGCGCCATGGTACTCGTGACTATCTACCTATACCTTGGTAGAAACGGCTTATCCAACCTACTTAAATTGGCAATGGGCGGCATACTTACGCTGGCCTTGGTGCTCATGCTACCCATCGGGGGTAAGGTCATGAATTTACTGCCATTTGTTGGTAAAACGGATAGTCAAAATGTAGACTACAGACAACAACTGCTTGATACCTCGCTGATTGTGGTGGCTAAATCACCTTGGTTTGGTAACCGAAATTTCAAAGAAGCGCCTGAAATGAAAAAGATGGTCCAAGGCGAGCACATTATTGATCTGGTCAACATCTATGTCTCTGTGATGCTTAACAGTGGTTACGTTGGATTATTTTTCTATCTCGGTATGTTTTTAACTGCTATTTGGGCAGCGTACAGAGCCATGAAGAGAATCAGAACTGTGCACAACGAACTCTTCCAAATTGGTCGGTCACTCATCAGCTCCATACTGGCCGTGATGTTCATGATTGCAGCCATGAGTGATACGCTGATTATTCCCTACTTGTACTATATGCTGATTGCACTTTGCGTAGCATATTCACAAATAGTCAAGAAAGTGCTGCTGCTAGAGAGTCTGCCGACACAGCCAGTGCCAACTTAGCACTTGGATTTATACTACCAAAGACCGAGTGTTTTGCGCGTTACGATTTAGCGGCTTGCAATACGGCCAAGAAAAGCCTCAAGGCTTTGCCTCTCAGCCTCTAAAGAATAACGGCTAGCTAAATTTTGACGAATCTGCTCCATTTGATCGTCTTGCGTATTGGACTCCAAGCGTTGAATTGCCTGTAGTATCTCTTTGACGTAATGCTTGATATCGCCATTATAAATTTCGGTAAATGTAGGCGCCTGCCAGTATTCACGCGCGCCCTCACCGGTATAACCAACCACTACATTTCCAGAAAGCGCAGCTTCTACGGGCGGTAATGGGCAGCCCTCAAATTCACTAAAAGATAGGAATATTTTAGACCTAGACAGCAAGTCAACAACACCGGTCTCGTTCAATCCATGTATCGCCGCCAAGCGCCATCCTGCAGGCAGGTTGTCCTGTAGAAAAAACCGCACCAAATCCGAATGCCGTGCCAATTTTCTTGGCATATACGTAATCAAATTCTCTTTTTGTGCATGTGGCTTAAACTTACCACTATCCACCGAGTAATAGATGCGCTGAATCTTGTCTGCAAGGTGTGGGAAAGCCAACTGCATGCATTCACTAGTATCGTCAGAAATTGTTAAAATGACTTCAGCGGCATGATAGGCATCACGCAAATCCTGCTCACTGCCTACATAAAGTGGAATGCTGGCCGAGTACCCATTCTGGACATAAATGCCAAAACGTATGCCTAAACTGGCCAACATTTTGGCATGTGGAATGACCATCACCTCAGGAATTATGACAAAATCCGTTTGCGCTGAAAGCTGATTATTGAGCTTAAAATCAACCTGATGCTCAAACCAGCTGTGCTTAAATGCTTGATTATCTGGATGTAGTATCTGAGAAGTGACCCCAAGATAGGCCCTTTGATTGATATACTCAGACTGCTTATAGATGACTTTATCGCCCCCAGCTTTTGAGGCTTTATTAGATGGCAAAATATACACCACATTCAGACTCTGCCCTTGCGCCTCCGCTAACTGATATAAGTTTTTATCAGCCTGCAAAATATTATTTTTGATAATACCGCGGACATATTTGGCCACAGGCAGAAGTTTAGTGATCATGAATGAGGTCTGACTAAAAAATCAACGGATGGTTGAACACTCGTTATGGTTTAGAATAAAAAGCGTAAAGTACTCTGAATAAACTGTTTCGTCACAAGGCTTTACCAATAAGCTTGAGTATCTATCAAGCTAAATGGTATTGGCATTGCTAAGCGTCAGCATGCACGTCTTGCATGCTCACCGTATTAATTAATAATAATACTCTTCAACACCGACTTCAGCTTTATTCAATACCACGCCCAACAGCTTGTCTTTAGGGATGTGGTGCATCGCTTCTTCAATTTCCGTTTCTTTCACCATGCCATTGCCAACTACTAACAATGCGCAATCCACTTTTTTGAGCATAATCAATGCATCATCTGCATTTAAAATTGGCGGCAAATCATAAATCACAATACGTGATTCATAACGCGTAGCAATATCCTGCATTAGTGCATTCACTTTGGCAGAAGACAGCACTTCTGCAGGATGACTCACTGGTCTCATAGTAGGCAAAATGACCAAATGTGGCAAACCAGGATTGACCAGTACTTCTTGTAATTCCGCACGGTTCTCCAAATATTCATTCAGTGATTTTTCGCACTCAATACCAAGATATTTAGCAACCCTAGGTTTTCTCAAATCAAAATCTACCAGCATGGCAGTTTTTTGAGGTTGATTGGCGATACTGATTGCCAAGTTAATGGCGACAAAGGATTTTCCAGATGCTGGCGTGGGTGACAATATCGCGAGTGTTTTCCAATTGTTCTCTTGCATCTTTTGCAGTACTTGTGTCCGCAATTTATCAAAAATCCAAGTGGCAGACTCGCTTTTATTGTAAGCAACAATACGATTTTTCTCTAAGTGTTGCGGGTTTAATTCAATCGTCTTAGTGTTGGTGTAGTTAATCGCATTGATTTTTGTCTCGTTTGCTTGCTCCAATACACTTTCAGCAGTAGGCTCAGCTTGCGCATAAGCAGCACTTGGACTAGTGCTCGTGCTGGCCTGACGAGTATTCGTGCTCGTTGCCGACTTTTCTTTGGCTTTTTCTAATGCATCTTTGATTTTTTCCATATGCGTTACACCTTATGCAAATCTATTCAGAATTTTAACGATTAACAAATCCAACGGCATGATTAGAAAGTGCACAATAATGGAAGAGATCAATATAAAGGCCAAAAATCCTAAGAACAAATAGCGGTAGAAATGTTTTTTACGGTTAATTTCCGCCTGCGTATTAATGTAAGGTAGCGTCACCAAGGTACGCACTTTGGTAATAGACTCCAACGCATCTACACCGCGCACACGTGCATTAATCGTTTCTAACAAGAAGACTAATCCCAATGCAGCTGCAATCCCACCAAACACGCCTAAGCCAATCACTTTTTTACGGTTTGGTTTCACCGGCTTCTCAGGAAAGATTGGCGGTTCCAACATCGTAAATCTTTCGGCTTTGTTTTCTTGCTCCAAGTTCTCGGCAATTTTCGCGTTAATTTGCTTGGACTTCACTTCTTCATACTTAGTTTTGGCGTTTTCATAATCACGCATCAATTTGAAAAGCCCTTTTTCAACTTCTGGGCTCATCGAGATTCTGGCTTGTAATTGATCTACGCGTTTACGCATAGCAATTTTTTGTTCAGCAAGCGACTCTAGTCGTGCTTTTGCGGCTTGAATCTGTGCTTGCACCTTCGCCACCATCAAATCTGTCTCGATATCGCCACGTCTAGGCTTGGCGTCATCTGACCCTGGTGCTGGTTTACTTGCTGCCGCGCTTTCTAATTTATCAATACGTCTTTTCAGCGCTTTAACAGTAGGGTGTGAATCACTATAAAGCGATTGTGCCCTTTCCAGCTCTAGTTTTAACTTATCAATTTCTGCTTCACTAGAAAGCATCACTGGAGCATCGACAGACTTACGATTAATACCGGATCTCGCTGAGGCAAGTTCTACATCCAAGTATCTGAGTTCTTCTTGCGCTGCTTTATAGTCACGGTCTATCTCTTTAATGTCCATCTCAGAGCGTTGCAACATGGTCATATGCATATCCATGTGCTCAGGCAATGCACCTGAATATTGCTCTTTAAATGAAGCCACTTTACTTTCGGTCGCTTCTAGCTCTTTACGCAGAATTTCTACTTCTTGGCTCAAGAACTCTGTGGTCTCGGTCGCCTTCTCAGTTCTGGCTTTGACGTTTTCATCCAAAAACAAAGTCACCAGTTCATTGGCTACTTTATGTGTGACATCCGGGCTTTTGTAAGAAAATGAAACGTTGAAGGCAATGGTGGCCTTCTTTTCCCAATCGTTTCCGGTATTGGAGCTCAACAACTCCACACCAATATTGTTACGCATTTCATTTAGTAAGAATGAGGTGGAGTCTTTACTAAGGCGATCCTCATACAATCCGTATTTTTGCATGATGCGATACAAATTTTCACGTGTCATCACACGCTGTTTAATCACTTCAATACGTTCATCAGCGTAACTATTGACGCTAGACTGCACAATTTCCGTTGGGATTTGTTGTGACTCGACCAAAATGGTGCCTGTCGATTGGTAAACAGGCGGTAGTAAGATAGCAACGAGGATTGATGCGATGATAATCACGCTGGCAACAATGACTATTTGCCATATCCTGCGTTTAAAAATAGACAAATAGTCGTTAAACGTTAATTCGTATTCAGCAGCCATGCATTAATTCTTTAAAAAAAGTTGGGGTTGTTATAATTAAGTGAAACACCAACTTGATAGCCATCAGCGCTGGTATTGTTGCCGTCAAGCATGCGATATTGAGCGTAGGTTCTGACACCCCAACTGTTTGAAATATCGTGAGTATAGAATCCGTTAATTTGTTTAAAACGCGTATCATTCAGTGCGCGGTTAATATTCCAGCTAAACTCCGCACCCACATGATTACTTTGATTGACGTCATAAGTATAGTTAAGATTCAAGCTATCGCTTTTCTGAAAACCACCCAAACCACTGGCTACAATCGATCTAGCAATGGCGCCACTGACATTAGATTTTTCATTGATGGCATAACGCGCAGAAGCCACACCAATCCAGCCACTTCCGGCAGAGCTTACCCGGTTTACACCTGCTGCAATTGAATAATCTGTCTGTGGATTGATTTGATAGGTGTAACCGACCAATACGTTTCTAGAAACACTACTGTCACTACCCACAATTGTATTGACTGTATTGGTGTCGTTCTCGTATTTATTAATCGAGAATTGTACAAATGGGGAAAGTTGCTGACTGTACAAATAATTCAACTTGGCATTTGCTGTTTTTGAGCTAAAGTCTGTCAGCCCAGCACCTGAGTAATTCACTTCTTGATAACCCAAGCCTGTCGTTAAATTTAACTTCTCCGTCAACAAATAACTTAAACCGGCATTAATAGAGCGATTCACTGCGCTACCGTCTGTGAACACGACCCCTGTCCTTCTTAGCTCAGAAACACGTGTACTTGTTTTGTTATAGTTAGTTGAAAGCGTAAACTGCCCTTTTGTGAAATCACGTGTCCACCCTAAACCAACGGTTGGATCTCGACGACTCTCACTGATACGGTCATCTGAAGAGCGCTGAAAAAGAATACTACCATCCAAGTTGATGGTATTCACCTCGTCAGCACCGACCAGACTCAGTCTTGGAGCAATATTGTAGAAGCTTACTGACTCCTCGCCATTTTCCACCATTTGCAAATTACTGTCGTAATTGATAGAAGTCGGCAAGTAAAAACCTGTCTTAAATTCCAATGCATACAATGGATGAACTTGTGACAAGCAACCGAACAGGCAAGCGTACTTTAAGTACACAGAAGATTTAACAGGTGTGGTTCTCATGCAATAAACCTAGATTTCTTAAGTGAGTTAGTTTGATTATGGCACAAGAATCGTATCGCCAGGTTGCAACAACAAGTTACTTTCCAAGCTTTGGCCTTGTATGAGTCTTTCGTAATTGACAGCACTCACTGTTTGTTTACCGTTCACTGTACGTAAGACTTTAATTTTGCTGAGCTCTGCAAACTTATCAAAACCACCTGCTAAGCTTAGCGCTTGCAGTACAGTAGTTGGCCCACTCAGTGGAATCGCACCTGTTTTCAGCACTTTACCAATCACATACGCTTTATTGCCTTCTACGCTGGTAACCACGACAGTCACTTGCGGATCATTTAAGTAAACTTTTAATTTTTCTGTGATACGTTTTTGTGCTTCTTGTGTGGTCGCATTCTCTACATCTACTCTGCCTGCCAATGGGAATGTAACACTTCCATCTGGCAGTACTTTGACTTCTTTTTGGAGGGTGTCTTCACCCCAGACAGAGATAAATACCGCGTCACCATAATGCAACCGGTAATTCTCTTCAGCAACCGCATTGAATGATTGAACGAACGCAACAAAACCAAATGCAACTAACCCCATATAGCGAATCATATTCATAAACTTCCTCCGTATGACTTTAATAATAATATAAAGATAACACACAATCGTTATTTTTATATTAGTCCATACGGGTAACTTTAGAAAAACCACGTAATTCGCTAATTTTGCAACAGTTTTTAACTTTTGAAATGCTTTAATTTCCTTTGTGTGGCGCCAATTTTGCTACCGCTTGCGCACGACAAGAAACGTCTAGTTTTTGGAAGATACGTTTAAGATGGTTTTTAACCGTATTGGAGCTAATCGACAAGATCATGCCAATTTCAATATTGGTTTTTCCGCTTCTGACCCAATGTAAAATCTCATGCTCACGGTCACTGAGTGAACCCAAGGCAATACTCTCTAAGATATCTTCGTCAGACATGGACGGTTCGATGTATTCAACACGTCTAAGTGCGGCATCTAAATGCGGCATTAATAAGCCTAACAATGAATGCTGGATATTAAAGACATGGGATTTATCAAAGAACACATAAATACAATCGTGTTTGCCACGTAAATCTTTTACGCCGTAAACCAATAATGAATGCATTTCAATCAGATTGCTGGTAAAAGGTGTAGGCGATTGTGCATGAATGCCTGCAGCATCAAAGCTATTGATAACAAACCACTTTTCATCATTATCAATCCAACGCTTGTGCAGATTTGCCATCAGATACGAAACAATACCTGGCGCATCAATTAAACGTTGTGTGGTTAGCCCGGGAATATTGGAAGCAACATCATAGTTGAGCTCTCCCCCGTCAAACTCGCCCCATGCAGCCAGCAGCACGTCATGAGGAAGCACAGGGTTGACATCGTCCTTGAGCCAGTTAAAGAAATCCACATGCTTTTCAATCGCATAAGATTTCTGAATGACTTCAAAAATCGTTTCCCAATTTTGTTTTAAATTTACCATTTGACCCATCTCTCACAATAACTGAATTGTTCAGATGTAGCCTTGCACAAACAGTACCAACTTCTAATTTTTATAAAAACCTTTTAAAAACATAAAGTTAAATAATAAACTTTTTACTAAAAACGCAGGTGTTGATTTATTTATCAACACTAGTGTCACATTCACAACAGTCTAACACTATGCGTTTACTTAACTAGCCTCGTCATCTAATGCTCGGATTTCTGCTAAATTTCGCCACCAACCATGTGCATCCATCCCACAGCCAAACACAAAACGATTAGGCACAGTCAACGCCACGAAATTTGCAGCAATCGGCTTGGTTTGGTGGTTGGACTTATCTGCCATGACTGCCGTCACAACTGACTTTGCTCCCAACGCTAAGCATTTCTGATATACGGCTGCGAGCGTGACGCCTTCATCCAGAATGTCATCAACAAGTAGCACTTGCTTTTGTATAAGCGTTAATGAAGGTTGCTTAGTCCAAACCAGCTCCCCGCCACTGGTTTTATCATGATAGCGATTGGCTTGTACGTAATCTAACTCCACTGGCATAGTGAGTTTTGACAGTAATTTACCAGAAAAATATAAACCGCCCGTCATAACGCACATGAGTACGATTGATGTGCTGGCAAAATGTTGATTGATTTGACTTGCCACGGCATCAACCGCACGCTCTACCTCATCCGCCGTGTAGACTAATGAGGAATGCGCGATAAGTTGATGCGGATCTACCACTGGCTGCAAGACGATTACTTAATCTCGGAGACGACAGACTTGAGATACTCGGCAAAATGCTGTGAGATTTCTGGGTGTTTCAATGCCAACTCTACATTGGCTTGCATAAAGCCGATTTTACTACCGCAGTCGTAACGTTTACCTTCAAAGCGATAGGCTAGTATTTTTTCGTATTCCATGAGCATCGCGATACCATCGGTCAGTTGAATTTCGCCGCCTTTACCTGGCTTCACCTTTTCTAGACACTCAAAAATTTTACCGCTCAGCACATAGCGACCTACCACTGCAAGTGTAGAAGGTGCATCTTGCGGTTGTGGTTTCTCAACGATCCCTTTTAGCTGCAACAAATTTTGTTCGATTGGGAACGCATCCACAATGCCATAACTGGCTGTTTCTGACGGCAACACATCCTCAACGCCCAACACTGAAGATTGATGCTTGTCGTAAATATCTACCATTTGTTTAACTGCAGATACCTTAGCATCAATTAAATCATCCGCTAAAATCACAGAAAACGGCTCATTGCCGACCACTGGACGTGCACATAGCACGGCATGTCCAAGCCCTAAGGCTTGCGGTTGCCGAATATAAATACAAGATACTTTTTTAGGCAAAATGCTGCGCAGCATTTTCAGCACATCATGCTTATTGGCTGCTTCTAATTCGGCTTCCAGCTCATAAGATTTATCAAAGTGATCTGGAATAGAGCGCTTGTTGCGCCCTGTCACGAAAATCAATTCGGTAGCGCCCGCTTCTATCGCTTCTTCCACAGCATATTGAATGAGTGGCTTATCCACCACCGGAAGCATCTCTTTGGGACTGGCTTTGGTTGCCGGTAAAAAACGTGTTCCTAATCCTGCCACTGGAAACACTGCTTTGGTCACTTCTTTTTTCATATTCAAACGCCTATTTTTTGTTTTTTTGTTGCAGTAATGGGTTTCAATTAACTAGCCATATAGTTATTAATTATGGCACTAAAACTTGATTCCCGTAAATTTTTTTATATCACGTAGCTGGCGCTTTGTTGGCCTGCCAGCACCGCGCTCACGCACCGCCGATGCAGTCTCGTGTGATAATTTCAATGCCGTTTGTTTGGCGACACTTTCTGCAGTTTCAGCATATAGTTGCGCTGCCTCTGGTGCAGCACGCCGCACATTCGATAAGCCAGTTACACTCACCTCTATTTCAATGTCTTTATTTTTAATGGCAATCAACATCCCCAGCTTCACTTCTTTTGCGTTTTTTGCACGGACGCCATCGACACGCACTTTTCCACTATCAACTGCATCTGCAGCAATACTGCGCGTCTTAAAAAAGCGTGCTGCCCACAACCACTTATCCAAGCGGCAGTGCTGATCTTCTTTTGCTGATGCTGAATGAACCATGAAAAACACTCAAAACATATCAGTTGATACTAGCGCCAGACGCATGACTGTATAAAGTAAGGCCACAAAAACAGCTGGGCGCATGGTAAAGCTTGTTATCGTAGCGAGCAAGCTTAGCACTGTAAAATAGTATTACTGGCATATTCAAATCTTTTAAAAAACGCTTATTCGATCAATGGTAGCTGGTGTAGTCGCGCCTGATTACTTTCAAGCGTTTTACGGTAATTGGCCAGTGCCTGCTGGGCGTAGCCCATCACGGAACCTTCAGGATAGTTCCCCAAGTGATTTTGCATCCCCGCCTGCAAGCCAGTCAGGAACTCGATGCCTTCCAGCACATGATCAATGGCAATAATATGAAACTGTTTAGCTTGCACTGCCGCAATCACGGCTTGATCTAACAGTAGATGACGTTGATTCCGTCTTGGGATGATTACACCTTGCTTCCCGTCTAAGCCAAGGGCTTTACATACGCGGAAATACCCTTCGATTTTCTCATTGACACCACCAATCGGCATCACCTCACCAAACTGATTAAGAGCACCAGTCACTGCAATGCCCTGTTGAATAGGTAAGCCTGCCAAAGCCGAAAGCAAAGCGAACAACTCAGCACAAGATGCGGAATCCCCTTCTACACCGTTATACTCTTGCTCGAACACCAATGAGGCATTTAAGCTAAGCGGCGCCAGTTGCCAAAAGCTAGCACTGAGCCAGTTCTGCAAAATGAAAATCCCTTTATCGTGGTTTGGTCCACTCATATTCACTTCGCGGTCAATATTAATGAGGCCCGTTTTACCAGGATAACAGCGTGCGGTGATACGTATAGGTGAACCAAAGCTGGCATCCCCCAACTCAATATGCGTGAGGCCATTGACCTGCCCGATGACCTCGCCATGCACTTGGATCAGCAGTTCGTTATCAATAATAGAGTCGCGAATTTGCGACTCAAAATACTGATTACGCTGTGCTTTTGCCTGCAACGCCGCATTCACATGCTCGGCCATAACAACGGTTGCCTTGCCAGCAAATGCCACGCTCTCTAACATCAATTGTTCTAAATAGGCAAAATTGGTGCTAATGCGGGTTTGGTCTTCTTCTACGCGCTGCAATGCGATGATCAACGTAGCCACAGCTTCTTTGTCAAAGTGTGCACATTGGTGCGATTGACATTTTTGTGCAATGAACCCAGCAATGGCAGCATAGTTTTCAGGGCTTGCCACAACGCGCTCGGCAAACTCTACTTTGATTGGAAAGTAGTTAAAAAAGTCTGGTTGCTCATCCAAACAATCATAGAAGTCTTCACGCGTGGCAATCATGACCAGTTTTACCTGTACGGGAATCAGCGTGTTGCTGGCAAGCACTGCACTACTTTGCGCTGCACTGCTGACATCTTCAATTTGCAAGGTACCATTTCTCAGAAACCGGTGTAGCTTCTCGATCATTTGGCTACCATTTTGCTCGTCATTCAGAATATCTCGCAAATGAATCAGCAACATGCCACCGTCCGCTTTATGCAGATGCCCTGCACGTAATCGCAGAAAGTCCGGCATCAATGTAGCGTCTGTAGTGGTTTCAATGGCACCAAACAGTGACTGCAAACTAGGGTCATTGTCATACACTAGAGGCTGGTTAAAACCGTGTGTTTGCGATGCGCGATGATCCACCAATACATTCACACGAAAACGTGCAAAAAATGTTTCGTTAACGAGCCCCTCCATGGGATTGTCTGACTCGCTGGCAGGCGCGGGTTGCCATGCTTGTAAATATGCCAACACCTCTGGTGCAAGCAACTTAAAATAAGCCGACAATGCGTCGCTGATGCCTTCAAATCGTGCTGCCAATTGTGCAACGGCAACCTCTAACCAAGTGCGCATATGCGCTAACATTTTTTCCGGTATATCCGTATTGCTCAAACTGGTGAACTCTGTCATCAGCGTACGGGCAAATCCATCCATCTCTGTACGTAATGTTGCGGCTTGCCCTACCGGCAACTTCACCAAAATGGGCTGTGCATATTGATTAAAATCATGCAGCGCAACCAGATCATGCAGCACGTTGGTCTCATGTGGGTGCTTTGCCACTTCGTGCATCGCACTTTGCATCAGTGAGGTGCGGCCGCTGCCATGTGCACCCAGCACTAATACATTAAATCCACGCTGTTGAATATTTAGCCCAAATAAGGCGGCTTTCTTTGCTTCGCTTTGCGCTACCCACGCATGTACATCTGAATAACGGCCTGACTGCACGGATAGCAACTCAGCGGTTGTTTGAAAGCCCAAGTGATCTGGGTTAATCTGCGCATTGAGCGCTTGTTCTTCTAGTATGTGCATAAATTTATTGTCTTGTAGATTGCCAGCGCGCTTGGGCTTGGTCGTCGGAGCTTTTAGCTTCCACCCAGCGCTCGCCTTCGTTGTTCGTTTCCTTTTTCCAAAATGGCGCTTGCGTTTTTAGGTAATCCATTACAAATTCGCACGCCGAAAAAGCGGCTTGGCGGTGTGCACTGCTGATCACAACCAATACAATTTGATCTAACGGTTTGAGTGTGCCGACACGGTGAATCACCACCGCATCCATAATATCCCAGCGTTGCTGGGCTTGATCGACAATGGCCTGCAACGATTTCTCTGTCATTTCTGGGTAATGCTCTAACGTAAGCGTAGTGACAGATTGATGATCATTCATATCGCGTACCAGCCCGACGAAACTGACGATTGCGCCTATTTGAGGGTGGTCTCGACGCACACTGGCCAGCACCTCTCCAACATCAAAATCTTCTATTTGTACTTTTACCACACTAACCACCGGTAACAGGGGGAAAGAATGCAACCTCATCCCCCGACTCGAATGTGGCCAAATCATCAACCAAGGTATGATTAATTGCGGCTCTGACCACTAGCTTGCCGCTAAATAGGTTCGCCCAGACTTCACCGCGTTGTGCCAGCCAGTGCTTTAACGCAGTGATGGTTTCAACGGTTTCAGGCAAGTCCACATCCTCGCTGGAATAGTTAACAGCCTCTTTAATTCTTGCGAAATATAACACTTTAATTTGCATGGTAAACAGCTTCTAATAATAGGTTATTCATCAACTTCATCCAGTAAATCAATGGGTTGATTGCCGAGTTCGACACGCTCGATTTGCTTAAATCGATTCGTAATTTTTTGGCTAGAAATGTGTACTTCTTGGGCATTGTCGTTTGCTTGGCGGATATTGTCTGCCAATTTTTTCATACGCACATCAAAGCGCTCAAAGTCTTTACTAAGTTTGCCCAGTTCATCTTTAATAATATGCACTTGTTTACGCATTTCCACGTCTTTAAGTACGGCGCGTGCGGTATTCAGCACCGCCATTAAGGTGGTGGGAGATACTACCCATACACGTTTATTCATTGCATAATCAATCACTTCCGGATGATAGGCATGAATTTCTGCAAACACCGCTTCTGCTGGAATAAACATCACCGCACCATCGGACGTCACATTGGGAATGATGTATTTCGCCGCGATATCATCCACATGCTTTTTAACATCAGCTTTAAACTGCTTTTCCGCTTGCGCTTGCATCGCTTCACTCAGGCTGGTATCAAACATACGGTGATAGTTCTCTAAAGGGAATTTGCTATCCACCGCCACCGTCCCTGTAGGCTCAGGCAAAAATAATGCGCAATCGACACGCGTACCATTATCAAAGCTATGCTGCATTTTAAAGCTGGTGGTTGGTAGCACATTGCGCACCAACCCTTCTAATTGCACTTCGCCATACGCACCACGGCTACGTTTATCCCCTAACAGCTCTTGCAAGCTCACCATATTGGTACTGAGGCCATCGATTTTCTTTTGCGCTTCGTCGATGGTCGCCAAGCGTTCCATTACGCTGACAAACGTCTCATTGGTTTTGCGGAAGCCTTCTTCCAAACGCTCGGAAACTTTACCGCCGATTTCTTCTAAGCGCGTATCGACAATCTTGCTTAAACTTTCGATGGTTTGCGTGAGTGTGGTCGTTGCCTTCAGCATGGTGTCGTGCATCATCATCTGCTGCGCTTTTCCTTGCTCACTCAACGTTTTATGCAGGGTTTCCAGTACGGTCTCACGCGTGGCCGCCAAGCTATTATTTTGCGCAAGCTGCAATGTTTGCATGGCTTCATGCGTGGCTTGCAGCTCTTGCGAAACCGCTTGTTTTAGACGTTCCCCACTCTCTTGTGAAGCCGTATTTAGGCGATCGCCAAGTTTATTTAAGCCATCATTCAAATCTAACAACATGGCGCGGTGCTTATCTTCCAACTGTTGCATCAGTAGGACATTGGATTGCTGCTTGATCACACGCAGTAGCAACCAGATAACAACCAGTAGCAAACCGCATGTCAAAATGAATTGTAATATTTCAAGGTTCATATTTAAGATTATAGCGGATGTCACAATGTAACTCTCATCACAGCTACCATCTAAAACAAAAAAGCCCTCAGGTGGCACACCCCAGGGCTTTGATACGAATCAACGCTGACTTTAGCACGACAGTGCGTACCAAAGTTTTTAAGTAACTGATTAATTGATGTATTTTTCTAAACCATCACCATCATCGCATCAATTCCACCCACTATTAATAGCATTACGAAGCTGAAAAAAATTATTTTTGCATTAAAACTCATATAGTTAAGCCCGATAAAGGAAGTGATACATCACAATAATGATGCAAATCATACAACTAATAATTTAAATTTGCCAATATTTTTTGAGTATCTTCTTAATTTATAAGGGGTTTAGTGAAAAAAGATAAAACAAATGCAAAAAACAGACGGTTTTAGCCAACAAAGTTGGATTTAGGATTGGATTTGTGGGCATTCAAGACACTGTGTTAGAGTAAATTGATTCGATTACACGGTTTTATTACAGACTATGATTAAGCTCAAATTATTGTTAGGTCAATGGCTAGCTAAACTCACACGCAAACTTAAAAACAACTTTTACATTTACCTCGCCACGCTATTTACGTTGCTGGTACTGCTGGATGCCAGCGTATTTCATGTGGGGCTGAATATGCGCGATAAAGCGTTTGACTTTATGGTGAAACACCGCGTGATTCAAGCCAAGCCAGATACAGATATTGTGATTATAGATATCAATGAGGCAAGTTTGGCTGCGTTTGCTAAAGAGTATGGCCGCTGGCCTTGGCCTCGCCAAGTGCTGGGCGAGTTTGTCGAGAATATTCAAGCACAAAAACCCAAGGCTATTGTGTTTGATATTGTGTTCAGTGATGCGGATATTTACAACCCGGATAGTGATGCTTATTTTAATGAGGTCATTGCAGCGAGCAACAATGTGTTTTTCCCTATCTTGCGGCTAGATGCATCACAGGACAAATTAAGCCAGCTAAAGTATGCGCAAATCCCTGGCATACGCGCCAAGCCAGATCATAATCAGAACGCAACCATTGCGGCCATTTTGCCTTTTTTTGATGGTGCACGAAAACCCGGCCGCTTAGGTACCCATAATGTGTATCCGGATAACGATGGGATTGTTCGTGAATATCGTATTTACCATGAAGAAAAAGGCTGGCATCTGCCCTCCTTACCAGAGATTGTCGGTGCCAATGCTGGCGGTGACCTGACTGAGCTGCCACAGAATATGCTGATCAATTGGCGCGGCAAGCCATTTAGTTATCAATACGTGAGTTTTAGTGATGTGTTTACCGATTTGGCCAGCCAACATAAAACGCGCCCGCAAGATGAATTCACCAATAAAACTGTGATTATCGGCTCTACCGCAGCTGGCTTGTTTGATATTAAACCGACCGCCATGGATAAGCAGTTTCCCGGTGTTGAGGTATTGGCAACGGCGATTGATAACGTTAAACATGGTGACTATTTAAAAGTATGGCGCGGCAAAACACCTTATATCGTGTTAAGTTTGCTGTTGATCTGGCTGACTACTCTCGCCTTTTATTTCAAAGTAGATCGCGATAAATTTAACTCTATTTTTACCGGCAGCCAGATTGGACTGTTGGTGCTTTCTTACATTGGCATCAATATCAGCAATACTTATCTAGATTTAACAGGGCCTATCCTGTGGGCGGTCGCGCTATTTGGTATTGCAAAAATATATGCACTAGCAACCGATAGAGCTTTACAGCGCTGGCTCACCTTTGGTGTACAGGCCAATGCCGATCACACCAGCGTACTGATGCTGGCGGTAATGATTGAGAGTGATGAGCCACTGGGCGATGTGGTGATGAAGAAATTGAAGCGCAAAGCCGAGCTAACCAGCCACACACCCAATAGCGTGGAAGTATTACTTGGCACACAAACGGGGATCTGGGGATTGTTTGGCGATATGATGGTGATCAGTTGGATGTATTCTGATGAAAAGGCTGAATATAAAGCGGCAGCGCAGCAGGACATGCAGCGCTTAATCGATAGCTTTCCTGACAATCTAGAATCACTAGGTCTACCAAAACAGACCTTGCTGCGTTATGGCACGCATGAAGGTACATTACACAAAACTAATCAATCTAGCTCTAGTCCAACACTTGGAACACAATGGCGCACTTTGTTCGCGCAGTTGGTCATCCAACTCGAACATGGCCAATCAACCGTAACAAAGGAATCTGCATGAAACAACGCACACTTTACTATGCCATCGCTGGCTTATGTATCAATCTATGGATTCATCCAGTCGCCATGGCGGCAGAAACAGGTACCGCATTGAAGGCCGATACTTTGCGCACTGAGCCATTTGCGGATGCTAAATCAGCTGGTGCCCTGATCAAAAATGAACCGCTGCAGATTGTGAATAAAAAAGGTGCATGGCTGCAAGTCAAAACCAAAAAATCCACGGGCTGGGTACGCTTACTCTCTGTTAAACGCGCCAGTACTGGCAATGCGTTACAAGGTACCGTGGATGTAGCTACTGGACGCGCAGGCACTGGGAAAGTGGTATCGACTACTGGGATTCGCGGCCTGAGTGCTGAGGAACTGCAATCCGCACAATTTAACGAAGCAGAAATAAAAAAAATGGAAAGCTACACTGTTAACAAAAGCGACGCACAACAATTTGCCAGCGCCGGTGGCTTGAGTGCCAACCAGACGGCTTATATGAAAGGAACCAAATAATGCGTATTGCTACCCTTGCCTTTCTAGTCTCATGCAGCCTGACGAGTAACACCTATGCGCTTGACCTTGGCAAAGCCCTAGAAGGCGCAATCAAAGATAAAATCCAAGAGTCGACTGGTGCTACCAATACAGATAAAGCGGCACCAAGCACTACCGAATCAACAGCTGCTACAGCTACTAACGACACGGCTGCTGCTAAACCACAGATCAATTGGAAAAGTCCAAGTCGAGATGAAGAAATAGCGATTGGTCGAGAAGTGACAGGCAGCTTATTGGGCGCCGCGCCATTGGTCAAAGATGATGCACTACAGCAATATGTCAATAAAGTGGGGCGCTGGATTGCCAGCCAATCTGAACGGCCTGACTTACCTTGGCGGTTTGGCGTGATTGAAAGTAGTGATTTGAATGCATTTGCTGCGCCTGGCGGTTACGTACTGATTACCAAAGGCCTATACCAAACCTTTCAAAACGAGGCGCAATTGGCTGGGGTGCTTGGCCATGAAATTGCACATATCGTCAAAAAACATCAGCTGAAAGTGATGCAAAAACAAGCTTTATTAGACATGGGCGCTGGTTTATTAGGCGATAAATATGGCAGCAGCAAACTATCGAAAAAAGCCATCAATACCGGTGCAGAAATCAGCGCGCGTAACTTAGACAAAAGCGCAGAATACGAAGCGGATCGTATGGGCATGATATTGGCATATCGTGCAGGCTACGATGTGTATGGCTTACCGGAAGTATTACAGAACATGGCGCAAATTAACAAAAGCGATAACAGCGTAGCCTTGCTATTTAAAACACACCCACACCCAGATGACAGACTTGCGCAATTGGGTGAAAGCGCTGGTACGCAATTAGATGCACTTAAACCTGGAAAAACATTAGAAAAACGTTTGTATCCTTTGCGCTAAATTAACTGTAGCTCTCTTAATTCGCTTTTGATATACGCGTAATAAATCGGTGCTGCCACGATGCCTGCAATGCCAAATGCAGCTTCCATGGTCAGCATCGCCACCAATAACTCCCAAGCATGTGCGCGTATTTGCCCGCCGACAATACGCGCATTCAAAAAATACTCTAATTTATGTATCACCACTAAAAATAAGAGCGAAGACAACGCAATCGCTAGTGAATGACTCATGCTCACCACTACTATCACGGTGTTAGAGATCAAATTACCGATCACTGGCAGCAAGCCTACAATAAATGTAATTAAAATCAGGGTCTTAGTAAAAGGCAAATGAATACCTAATAACGGCAACACCACTGCAAGATAAATACCAGTGAACGTTGCGTTAATGGCTGAGATACGCACTTGCGCAAACACAATATTACGAAACGCGGCACTAAATAAGCTAATACGCTCTACCAAACTACGTGTAAACACAGGATAACGATCACGCTGTGTGGCTTCATGCAAAGCCAACATGCCACCTATCACCATGGCAATCAACATGTGCGCAGCGTGACGCCCTGCTTCCGTCCCCACAAATTGCAAGTCGTTCGAATGGTCGCGCAACCATTGCGTAACCGCATGTTGCAGTGCAACAGCATCTTCTGGCAAACGTGCATCTAACCAAGCAGGCAAAATTTTGCGGGAGTCTTCAATAATTTCAGCCATTTGTGCAATCAATGTAGTCAACCCACCAGAGTCAGAACGCAGCAAGGAGACTAGCCCCATACTCACCACCGCTAGCAGCCCGATCACCAGCACGGCCAGTATGGCGACTGCAATTACTTTGGCGCCTTTCCCCGGAAGCCTGCGGGCAATATAGGGGGAAATAATATGTACCAGCTCAAACACCAGCAAACCCGATAGCAATGCAGGTAACAAATGCACATGCAGCACAAAAAACATTGCAATTGCCATCAACAGCCAGGCGGCAATATTGTACTTATCTGAGGAGCGTTGGGACGATTGCATGAAAACACCTTGCCTATGATTGAAAACGTTGAATAAATTGTTGTGCCGATTGTACTGGCAATTTGATGATGAAATGTGCGGCTTCATCAAACGCTTTGTTGAGCACGACACCATTCACTTTATTTAATTCGCGTGTTAGCTCGTCTACACGTTTATAGCTAGTGGTTATACGCATCTCTTGCATCTCAACAAAGGGAATTGCCCCGGCTTGCAGTAACGCCAATTTGGCAGTGCCCCCATACGCTTTGACCAAGCCGCCAGTCCCTAGATTGATGCCACCATAGTATCGAATCACGCCTACACAGACGTTCACGTATTGCTCCCCATCCAATATCTGCAGGATAGGTTTACCTGCGGTACCCGATGGCTCGCCAGCATCTGAAAACCTAGGAATCACACCTTCGGCAGTTTTAATTCTAAAAGCATAGGCTAAATGGTGCGCTGTTGCGTGCTGTGATGCGAGCTGCCTTAAAAACAGACCCACTTCGCGCTCGGTTTCACACATTTTTGCCTGTGCAATAAATCGTGATTTTTGTATGGTTTGGTCAGCATTACCGACTTGCTTAAGTGTGATCATGGGTGACCATTATACTCAAGATAGCCCAGTGATCTTGCCATCAGCATTCACCCCGATGCGCACACTAGCAGGCTGTTTAGGTAAACCCGGCATAGTCATCATATTGCCGCAAATAGCCACAATAAAGCCTGCCCCGCGAGATAAACGCAGGCTGCTTACCTCTATCGTATGGCCGGTAGGTGCATTGCGCACGGTTGGATCACATGAAAAAGAGTATTGCGTTTTGGCGATACAGATTGGTAACGTTGAATATTGCGTAGACAATTGTGCCAGTTGTATTTGCGCAGTACTGCTATATTCAACAGTACTCGCGCCGTACATCTTCTGTGCAATTGTCAAAATCTTATCGACCAATGGCATTTCTAATGGATACAGTGTTTGAAACTTGGATGGTTTTTGCGCGAGATAATTGACCACGGTTTCTGCCAATGCCTGTGCACCGGCAGCACCTTCTGCCCAATGCTTGCATATGCATACTTCAAACCCTAGCGCTTGCACAGCATCTTTTAAAGCAGCAATCTCACTGGGAGTATCATGCGTAAAATGATTGATGGCTACCACCACTTGCATGCCAAACAAATCATGCAAATTATGCAGATGCCTTTTTAAGTTTTCAATGCCCGCCTGCAGAGCATCGATATTTTCTTGCTGAATGGTCGCTAACTCAGCGCCACCATGGTATTTCAATGCGCGAATCGTTGCGACCAACACCACCAGATCTGGGGTTAACCCGGAAAGGCGACACTTGATATCAAAAAACTTCTCAGCCCCTAAATCGGCACCAAACCCAGCTTCCGTCACCACGTAATCCGCAAGTTTCAATGCAGTTTTAGTAGCCACTACCGAGTTACAGCCATGGGCAATATTGGCAAAAGGTCCGCCATGTACAATGGCTGGCGTATGCGCAATGGTTTGCACTAAGTTGGGCTGAAATGCATCTTTTAATAAGGCAGTCATGGCGCCTTCGGCTTGTAGGTCGCTTGCAAACACCGGTTGATGCTGACTGTTAACACCCACTTGGATTTTACCTAATCGTTGTGTTAAGTCTTGTAAGTCTTCAGCTAAGCAAAAAATAGCCATCACCTCTGAAGCCACTGTGATGTCGAACCCTGTATCCACGTCCTGCCGCTGATGCAAGGTCACATGGCGTAAGGCACGGTCATTCATGTCCATACACCGCCGCCAAGTCACTTGCTGAATATCTAATGCATTGCCCTGATAAACATGATTATCAATCAAAGCAGCCAGTAGATTATTGGCTGAGGTAATCGCATGAAAATCACCAGTAAAATGCAAGTTGATATTTTCCATCGGCAGCACTTGTGCATAGCCACCGCCGGTTGCTCCGCCCTTCATGCCGAACACCGGGCCTAAAGAAGGCTCGCGTAGGCAAGCTACCGCGTGTTTACCAATGTAATTCAGTGCATCGGCAAGCCCAATGGTCGTCGTGGTTTTGCCTTCACCTGCGGGCGTAGGGCTAATGGCTGTGACTAGAATTAATTTTCCGTTGGGACGATCTGCCAAAGTCCGAACACACTCCTGGCTGATTTTAGCAATATGGTGCCCGTAAGGAATCAACGCAGAAGGTGCAATGGGCAATTGTTCTGCAATCGTCGAAATTGGCTTTAATACTGCACGTTGCGCAATTTCAATATCAGACTGCATAAAAACTCCCCTAATTAATGACTAGCAAGACTGAAAGGTAAGCCTCTCAGCCAAACCAATAATGACTAGATTCCGTTATTTTTTGCCTAGAATAGAGCCTAAAACGCCGCGGATAATGCTACGGCCAAGCTGAGAGCCAATGGCACGCGCAGCTGATTTTGCCGCACTTTCTAAGACAGAATCTGAGCGGCTTGCTTTTTTACCGCCCAACACACCGCCCCAATCAAAGCCCTGCTCCTCTTCCTTAGGCGCTTCTTTCGCTGCAACTTCGGTAGCACGTTGTTTTAGAATCTCATAAGCAGACTCCCGATCCACCAACTTCTCATAAACACCTGCAACCAATGATTGGCGGATCACAGCTGCGCGCTCTGCATCTGTGGCTGGTCCAATACGACTTTTTGGTGGGCAGACAAACGCGCGCTCGACGGGTGATGGAATGCCTTTCTCATCTAAGAATGAAACCAAGGCCTCACCCACCCCTAGCTCGGTAATCGCTGTTTTTACATCCACTTTAGGGTTTGTTCTAAAGGTTTCAGCAGCAGAGTTCACTGCTTTTTGGTCGCGCGGTGTAAACGCACGCAAGGCATGCTGCACGCGATTGCCTAACTGCCCTAATACAATGTCCGGAATATCCAGCGGGTTTTGGCTCACAAAATAAACCCCGACACCTTTAGAACGAATCAAACGAATGACTTGTTCAATTTTTTGCATGAGTGCTTGCGGCGCATCGCTGAATAGCAAATGCGCTTCATCAAAGAAAAATACCAGCTTAGGTTTTTCTAAATCCCCTACCTCAGGCAACTTTTCAAACAGCTCAGAAAGCAACCACAGCAACAAAGTGGCATAAACACGCGGTGAGTTAAACAATTGATCCGATGCGAGAATGTTGATGACACCACGCCCCTTGGTATCTGTTTGCATTAAGTCGTCTAGATTCAGCGCAGGTTCACCAAATAGCAGATCGCCACCTTCTGTTTCCAGTTGCAACAAAGCGCGCTGAATAGCACCCACACTGGCTGCAGAAATATTGCCGTACTCAGTCTGATACTGCGCTGAATTTTCGGCTGCGTATTGCGACATTGCACGTAAATCTTTCAAATCCAGAAGCAACCAGCCTTGGTCATCTGCAATTTTAAAAATCGCATTTAGCACGCCAGCTTGTATATCATTCAAGTTCAACATGCGTGCCAGCAGCAATGGCCCCATTTCGGCTACCGTAGTGCGTACTGGATGCCCTTTGATGCCATACACATCCCAGAATGTGACTGGCGAGGCCGCTGGCGCATAATCCGGAATTTCCAATTGCTGAACACGCGCATCCACTTTAGGGTTGCCGCCCCCTACTTGGCTCATGCCAGACAAATCGCCTTTGACATCGGCCATGAACACCGGCACACCTAAATCAGAAAACCCCTCAGCAAGACTCTGTAATGTAACCGTCTTACCAGTACCAGTTGCCCCTGCAATCAGCCCATGCCGATTCGCCATTTTTGGCAATAGGTATAAAAAGTCTTCTGATTTGGCTAGGCGAATGGGTTGAGTCATTTTTCCGTTTTCTGTTTTTAAAGTTAAAAGTCACCGCGACGTGCTTTTTCCATGAGCTGGATTAACGCATCTTCTAATGTTTGTGCGGACTGAATGGCCCGTGCACTTGGGTGTTTGATGCTCTTCAAATCATACGTGGGCCGATCCAGCCCCAAATATAGTTGATTCGATTTTTCATAAATAGCAATACGGCAAGGCGCAAATACCAAAAATTCTGGGTGGTCTAAGATGATTTCCGTGCCCATGGTTAGGTTACAAAAAGTGCGTACTTCTTTGATACCTTGCGGGTCAATTCCACGTAACTTCATGTGCTCTCCAATGGGGAAATTGGCAGGGCTCACAAAATTCATGCCCTCAGAAATAGACTTTAAGCTATCTACCAAATCTAGATAGCTCACGCCAGCGTTCACTGGCACCTCATAGATGGCCGTGCTCAAATCAATATCCGGCATACCATGCCCTACCACTTTGATACGCGGCGCTACGATGGACTCAGCCTCATGTTTGGCAACATGCATACATGCTGGCATGAGCAACATTACTGCAACAAGTATTAAGACACGTGTCATTAAGTCCCTTTAAGTGTCTGCTCGATTGCTTTGAGATTGATGTCTGGAGAAAGTAATTGCATAAAGCTTAGCATATAGCCACGCAAAAATGCATCTCGCCTCACCCCCAAATAGGTCGTACTATCTGGAAACAAATGGCTGCAATCTAAGCTAATCAAAGGCGCGTCACGCTTTTCGTCATATGCCATATTGGCAATTAAGCCTATGCCCAAACCAAGGTTCACATACGTTTTAATGACGTCTGCATCAATCGCCGTTAATACAATATTAGGCGTCACACCTGCATCATGAAATACCTGTGACACCAGCGTCCCGCCCGTAAAGGCAAAATCGTAAGTGATGAGTGGATATGAGCCAATATCCGCCAACGAGATCGACTTCTTACTGGCCAACGGATGATAGCTAGGCATGACCAAGCAGCGATTCCACTGATAGCAAGGCAATGTCAACAAACGCTCATCCAAGCTGATAGACTCGGTGGCAATACCAATATCGGCCTCGCCACTTGCCACTTGTGACGCCACCTGACTTGGATTGCCTTGATGAATAGTGAGCTTAACATTGGGAAACATTTGGATAAATTGTTGCACTGCAGAAGGCAGTTTGTAACGTGCTTGCGTATGCGTGGTAGCAATGGTTAATGTACCTGTCTCAACACGGCTGAACTCATCACCCACACGTTTGATATTTTGCATATCAAACATCACCTGCGCGGCCAATTTTAGAATTTGCCGACCAGGCTCGGTAATGCCGACTAGGCGTTTGCCATTGCGCTGAAAAATTTGTAACCCTAGCTCTTCTTCTAGCAATTGAATTTGCTTACTAACGCCGGGTTGAGAGGTATGCAGCGCTTCTGCTGCTGCCGAGATATTCAAACCTTGCTGCGAAACTTCATGCACATATTTTAGCTGGTGTAACTTCATGCGCGGCATCCAAACAATCGTGACTTTATAATTAACCAGTATATAGAAATAATCAACGGTTATTAATAAAACATATATTAAATGTTAAAATCTAAGGTTATTTTTCTTTAGATTTTACTCACAGTGAATTACTACTTTATATTAGCAGGATTCCTCGTTGGCTTTCTAGTCGGACTGACTGGAGTGGGCGGCGGTTCACTGATGACCCCTATTTTACTCATATTTTTCAATGTAAAAGCGGCTGTCGCTGTGGGCACAGATTTGCTTTATGCATCCGTGACCAAATCTGTGGGTATATTTGCACATGGCAAATTGGGCAATATTGAGTGGAACATTGTGAAGTTGCTAACCATAGGCAGCATCCCAGCCTCCATTGCCACGATCTTATTTTTAAAAACGATTGATATTGAATCAAGCGGCGCAATCTCCACCATTAAATTTTGGCTAGGTGTTGCACTCATTATTACATCGGCCGCAGTGCTATTCAGAAACAAGCTCAAACACTTATCCAGCAAAGGTCACTGGCTCCCAGTGCAATATGTGCCAATTGCAACAGTATTCTTGGGCATCGTTTTGGGTGCGTTAGTTACACTCACTTCTGTAGGTGCTGGCGCATTGGGTGTCACTGCGCTCATCATGTTGTATCCTAAAGAAAAAATCACCACCATTGTAGGAAGCGATATTGCGCATGCCGTGCCACTTACACTCATTGCAGGATTAGGCCATGCCTCTCTAGGCACAATCGATTACCCGCTTCTTGGCACACTGCTCATTGGCTCTATCCCAGGCATCTATTTAGGAAGCCATATGAGCTCAAAAATAGCTGAACATTGGGTACGCATTGTATTGGCTGCCATACTGATTTTAGTAGGCTTAAAGCTGGTTTTACATTAAAATATCGCCTCTGTTAGGAAACACCATAATTTATGTATAAATACGATGCAATTGACCAACAAATCGTTGATGAGCGTGTAAAACAATACCGCGACCAAACACGCCGTTACTTAGCCGGCCAACTTTCCGATGACGAATTTCGTCCACTGCGCCTTCAAAACGGCTTATATATTCAACGTCATGCGCCTATGCTACGCATTGCCGTGCCTTATGGCATGCTATCCAGCAAACAATTACGCAAACTAGGCGATATCGCCAAACGTTATGATAGAGGCTATGGCCACTTCAGCACGCGTCAAAACCTGCAACTCAACTGGCCTAAGCTAGAAGACGTGCCTGAGATTTTGGCAGAGCTAGCCACGGTACAAATGCACGCGATTCAAACGTCCGGTAATTGCATTCGCAACATCACGACCGACCAATTTGCCAGCATTGCCCCGGATGAAGTAATTGACCCACGTGCAATGGCCGAAGTCATGCGCCAATGGAGTACTTTTCACCCTGAGTTTGCTTTACTGCCGCGTAAATTCAAAATTGCAGTATCTGGCACTAAGCAAGACCGCGCCATTGTGCAAGCACATGATATTGGCTTGGAATTTTACAGAGACAGTAATAACCAAGTGGCGATTAAAGTATGGGTGGGTGGCGGTTTGGGCCGCACGCCAATTCTAGGCACGGTGATTCGCGATCATCTAGAGTGGCAACATGCGCTCACTTACTGCGAAGCCATCATTCGTGTGTACAACATGCATGGCCGTCGCGACAATGCGTATAAAGCACGCATTAAAATCTTAGTAAAAGCACTAGGCATTGAAGAATTCAAACAACAAGTAGAAGCAGAATGGGTGCATATTAAAGATGGTCCTAACACCATCACAGAGGCTGAGCTCCATCGTGTAGCACAGCACTTTGAACCAATGCCATATGAAACCTTGCCAGCACATGATGCAGGTTTTGATAGCGCCATTGCTAGCAACCCAGCTTTTTCTAGTTGGGTTAAACGTTGTACACATGCACATAAGCAGCCTGGCTATCGTGCAGTGACCTTGTCACTCAAACCACATGGCAAACCACCTGGTGATATCTCCAGCGAGCAAATGCAGATGGTCGCGGACTTAGCAGACGCCTACAGTTTTGGTGAATTGCGCGCGTCACATGAGCAAAACTTGATTTTGGCCGATGTGAAATTAAGCGACCTATTCGCTATTTGGGAAAAAGCGCGTGTTGCAGGTTTAGCGACGCCTAACATTGGCTTACTCACCGACATGATTTGCTGCCCTGGTGGCGATTTCTGCTCATTAGCTAATGCAAAAAGTATCCCAATTGCAGAAGCGATTCAAATGCAATTTGATAACTTAGATTACTTGCATGACATTGGCGACTTAGAGCTGAATATTTCTGGTTGCATGAATGCTTGCGGTCACCACCATGTGGGGCATATTGGCATTTTAGGCGTAGATAAAGACGGTTCAGAATGGTACCAAGTCACCATTGGCGGCAAGCAAGGTAATGATGCAAGCATTGGTACGGTCATTGGCCCTTCTTTCTCCGCAGATGAAATGCCAGGTGTCGTGCAACGACTGATTGAAGTCTATCTAAAAGAACGTACTGATGAAGAACGCTTTATTGATACAGTGCGTCGTTTAGGTATTGCGCCGTTCAAGGCCCACGTCTATGCCGAGAAGGAGGCCGCATGAGTAATCTAATTAAAGACAATGCGCTGGTGGCTGATGAGTGGACAAGGGTGATTCCACCTAGTTTAGGTGACGAAGTCGTCAAAAAGCAAGCCGGTAAAGTGGTGCTTTTCAAATTGACAGGAGAGCCTACTTATTCTCCTGCACAAATAGCGGCTACGCAAATACCCGCTACAGGCAAAGTATTATTGCCATTAACCGTATGGCAAGCAAATGTCGAACAACTCGCTAGCCGCATGGCAGCTGGAGAAATAGGCATTTTAATAGCGACACATGAGCCATTAGATTCACTAGCAGCAACCTTTGCTGACATCAATGAGTTGCCACTGATTGCCGTATTTGTAGAGCGTTTCCCCGATGGGCGAATCTTCACTATTGGTAACTTGTTACGCACCCGTTATGGCTTTAAAAACGAGTTACGTGCAGTCGGTGATGTGTTACGCGATCAATTGTTTTTCTTAAAACGTTCTGGCTTTAGTAGCTACTTGATTCGTGCAGACCGCTCAGCAGAAGACGCGTTAGCCAGCTTAAAAGATTTCAGTCAACCTTACCAAGGTGCTGTGGATGATGCGCTACCAGTGTGGCGTAGAGTGGATCGCGCATGAGTGTTTCCAGTGTTAGCATGCTCAAACCTGCTGCTAGCAACCCAGCGACCTCGCCTAAGCTGACAGATGAGCTTACGCAAAGCGTCCATACAAAACGCGCGCAAGTATTAAGCTTATTGCAAGCTGCCAGTGCAGAGTTTACAGCCATCACCTTTGCTAACAGCTATGGTGCAGAAGATATGGTGCTGACCGACATCATCATGCAAGAACACTTGCCGATTGAGATTTTCTCATTAGATACTGGCCGCTTACCTGCTGAAACATATACATTGATGGGTGAAGTAGAAACTACTTACCATACAAAACCCGTCGTGTTTTTTCCAAAACATGAAGCCGTAGAGCAATATGTGCGCACAAACGGTATTAACGCGTTTTATGAAAGTATCGAACTACGCAAGGCCTGCTGCCATATGCGTAAAGTAGAGCCACTTCAGCGCGCGCTTGCCGGAAAACAGGCATGGGTGACCGGTATGCGTGCCGAGCAAGCCACTACGCGTGCTAGTTTACCAACCCGTGAATTTGATGCGAGCAACCAGTTAGAAAAATTCAATCCCTTGAGTGACTGGACTGAAAAAGAAGTCTGGGCATACATCCGCATGTTTAGTGTGCCCTATAACCAATTGCATGACCAATTCTACCCAAGCATTGGCTGCGCGCCATGTACGCGCGCTGTGGCAATGGGTGAAGACATCCGTGCTGGCCGTTGGTGGTGGGAAGATCCAACCTCCAAAGAATGCGGCCTGCATGTCAAAAAGTAATTTTAAATCGTAAACAACTATGACTACATCTCAAAAAACGCTAAGCCATCTTGATTGGCTGGAAGCCGAAGCCATTCACATTTTGCGTGAAGTGGCCGGACAATGCTCTAACCCTGTGTTGCTATTCTCGGGCGGAAAAGATTCTCTGTGCATTTTGCGCTTGGCAGAAAAAGCATTTCGCCCAGGTCGCTTCCCATTTCCGCTTATGCATATTGATACCGGTCACAACTATCAAGAAGTGATTAATTTCCGTGACCAGCGTGCGGCTGAATTGGGTGAGCGCCTGATTGTGCGTTCAGTTGAAGATTCGATGAAACGCGGTACCGTCGTACTCAAAACACCGGACGAACCACGCAATAAACACCAGTCTGTGACATTGCTAGAAGCGATTGAGGAGTTTGGTTTTGATTGTTGTATTGGCGGTGCACGACGCGATGAAGAAAAAGCACGTGCCAAAGAACGCATCATGAGTTTCCGCGATGAGTTTGGTCAATGGGATCCAAAAAATCAACGTCCTGAACTATGGAACCTGTATAACGCACGTTCACACAAAGGTGAAAACATTCGTGCCTTCCCGATTTCCAACTGGACAGAGATGGATGTTTGGCAATACATTGAACGTGAAAACTTAGGCTTACCTAGCATTTACTTTTCGCATCAACGCGACATAATTATGCGCGGTGGTGCCATGATGCCCGCCAATGTAGCATTAACCAGTGGCGAAGTGATTAACGTACCTAAAGCCGGTGAAGAAATCATCAATATGCAAGTACGCTTTAGAACCGTAGGCGACATCACCTGCACAGCGCCAGTACTTTCAGATGCAGATAACGTCAGCAAAATTGTGCTGGAAACAGCGACCACTACCATTACTGAGCGCGGCGCTACGCGTTTAGATGATCAAACCTCTGATGCTTCGATGGAGCAACGCAAGAAAGAGGGGTATTTCTAATGAGTAACCATATGCAACACAATGATTCTTTATTACGCTTCATGACATGTGGTAGCGTTGATGACGGCAAAAGCACTTTAATTGGTCGTTTGCTGTTTGATACCAAAACCATCTTGGCTGATACGCTGACACAAATTTCTAACACGTCTAAAAAACGTGGCATGGAAGCTGTGGATTTATCTTTGCTGACCGATGGCTTACAAGCAGAGCGCGAGCAAGGCATTACCATTGACGTGGCCTACCGCTATTTCAGTACCGGCACACGCAAATACATCATTGCCGATGCACCTGGCCATGAGCAATACACCCGTAATATGGTGACAGCAGCATCCACTGCTAATCTAGCGATTATTTTGATCGATGCGCGTAAAGGCGTACTGACACAAACGCGTCGTCACAGCTATTTGGCACATTTGGTAGGCATTCCGCATATTGTGGTTGCAGTGAATAAAATGGATTTGGTGAATTACGACCAAGCTGTATACGACAAAATTTGTGCCGACTATTTACAGTTTGCAGAAGAGATTGGATTTGCAGCAGCAAGAGACATCCGCTTTATCCCAATGTCTGCACTGAATGGCGATATGTTAGTTGACCGTTTAGACAGCATGCCTTGGTATACTGGCGAGACCTTGCTGGAGATGCTAGAAAAAGCACCGGCTGCACATACAGAGCAATCTGAGCAATTCCGTTTCCCAGTGCAATTTGTCTGCCGCCCACACGCAAGTGCCGATGCCGATTTACACGATTTCCGTGGATTTATGGGTCGCATTGAGTCAGGTAATATTGCAGTAGGCGATGCTGTGACGGTGCTACCTAACGGGTATCAGTCTAAAGTGAAAGCCATCCAATTAGGCGAGACACAATTGGAAAGCGCGCAAACTGAACAAAGTGTGACGCTTTTGCTGGAAGATGAAATCGATACTTCCCGTGGCGACATGATTGTAAAAACAAGTGAAGCGCCAGAGCCAGTCAAACAAATAGAAGCGTTTGTATGCTGGCTGTCTGAAACACCGCTCTCCCCTGCCCGCACTTATATTGTGCGTCATACCACGCGTGAGTCAAAAGCCAAAATCGGCGCGATTCAATACAAAGTGGATGTGAACACACTAGAGCAACAACCTACTGCAGATTTAAAAATGAACGACATTGCGCGACTCACCTTTAAATTGGCACAACCGTTGATGGTAGACAGTTATAAATCTAACCGTGCGACGGGCGCTTTTATTGTAATCGATGAAAGCACAAATAACACGGTAGGCGCTGGGATGATTGTCTAAGTCCAGACTATCGTTCAATGATTAAATCTAATAAAATAATGTTTTAGGCTTTTAAAAGCTGTAAAGGAATAAATAATGACTTATGTCGTCACTGAAAATTGTATTCAATGTAAATTTACCGACTGCGTAGACGTATGTCCGGTAGATTGCTTTGTCGAAGGCCCAAACTTTTTGGCGATTAATCCAGACGAGTGTATTGATTGCACATTATGCGTGGCAGAATGCCCGGCCGAAGCGATTTTTGCAGAAGATGACGTGCCCGCAGACCAACAGGAGTTTATCGAAATCAATGCAAGACTAGCAAAAGTATGGCCAGTCATCAGCGCAAGAAAAGCACCGTTAGAGGATGCAGATGCAATGAATGGCGTACCAGGCAAAGCTGAATTGTTGATTGAGTAACAAAATCTAAATAAAAAAGGAGACCATCGGTCTCCTTTTTTATTTGTGCAACTACCCTTATGCGGCCATGGCTAGCTGATGCTGCGCATTACCATCACCTTTCCAGAAATAGTAAAACTCTCTACCCACATTCAAAAACGTGTGGTGCGTTTCATCTGTCGTGAACAATGGCAGGTTCGCCTCCATCACTTTGCGGTACGCATTAGGCTGTTTATGTGGTACATCACGCAATCTGAGCAATAACAATTTAGCCAGTTTACGACGTGTATCAATAAACAAATCATCTGCACCACGGCTACGCAGCGCATTTTCATAGGTTTCTAATGGTTTCACCTCTACATTGGTCAATGTCACTTTATCCAATGATTCCCATAACTCTTTTAAGTTACGTGTTTCAGGTTGCCAAGTTTTAGCATTGGCTTCAAATGCGTGATCTTGATTCATACCAGCAATGGCTTTGATGTCTTTGACCCAAAATGAGAAATAATCGCGAATAACTGGAATACAGATTGCCCATTCAGCATGATCTAGTTTTTTGAATAGCTGATCTACTGCTTCGCGGTAATGTAAACCGTCTAGCTCAATGTGCTCGATAAACGGCACTAAACGTAAAATAATATATTGGCGTTGAATCAATTTCACTTCTGGCACGCCTTTGCGTTCCAGTAAATTCAAATAGGCTTTTAATGCATCTTGTTCACGTGTACTCATGTCAAACTCCCTTGTCGCGTATCTAAAGAAATGGTTACACTTCTTCTCTATTTAAGTTTATATCGACCTCAAAGCTTTAAACTTGATTGGTCTAAAACTATTAATCGTTATACTAACAAGGGTTGTTGTCTATGAATCTGTGGAACAAAAGGGCGTTATGGATGCAATTTCTAGCTTTGCATTAGCCAGTGGATTAAGCTGGGCCAGCGGATTTCGCCTGTATGCAACCGTATTTGCAGTAGGTTTATTAAGCCGCTACGAATACTTACAGTTACCCCAAACGCTTGATATATTGCGCCATCCTGTGGTGATTGGTGTAGCTGGTATTTTGATGATAGTGGAGTTTCTTGCAGACAAAATCCCTTATGTAGATAGTGTCTGGGATAGCATCCAAACGTTTGTTCGGATTCCGGCAGGTGCCTACCTTGCCATGGGCGCCATGAATGCAAGCGACCCGATGATGGCAGCAATTGCGGCTTTGCTCGGAGGATCACTCACGGGGATTACGCATGTCACCAAAGCCGGCAGCCGTGCACTCATCAATACATCTCCTGAGCCTGTCAGCAATATCACGACATCATTTGGTGAGGATGGTTTATGGCTGAGTGGCGGCTGGCTGGCACTTGCCCACCCCGTAGTGTTTGTAGGCGTGCTACTGCTATTTGTACTGGGTATGTTATGGATGCTGCCTAAACTCTGGCGTGGCATCACCCTAATGCTACACAAAATAATGCAGATACTGGGCGTTAATACTCAATAACTAGTGTTCAACAGCAGTGTTTGCTTTTGGCTCCCATAACTGCGTTTTGCGCACTAGCACCCAACCCAATACAAGGTACACCGCCATCGCCCAAGCCAACCCTAGTGGTGAAAACCAGACGAACGGCACCACAATACCAGCCGACACGGTAGATAAGAGCATTTGCATAAACGCTTGTGCAGAGGCTGCAGTACCGCGAATTCTTGGATGGCGATCCAGCGCAGCAATCGATAACACCGGCATGCACATGGCCATGCCAATGTTAAATAGTGCAATCGGTAGAATATTGGTCATCACCGCCACTGGCAGCACATAACATACCGTAAGATTGACGAGTGCCAGTGCCAGCATCCATCCGTAAGCCCACCGCACTACCAGAGAGGCAGAGTATCGACCTGCCGCACGTTTTGCCAAATAAGAGCCGATGATCATACCGGTCACCGTGGGGACAAATAAATAACCATATTGCTGAGGTGACAAGCCGAGGTGCTTGCCTAAAAATACCGGACTAGCCAATACATAAATAAAAAAACCAGAGAAGTTGGCACCAATCGCGGTCACTAGCTTGGCAAACTCCATGTCTTTATATATCGTTTTATAGCTTTTGAGCACGCTACGTGCCGATAGCTGAGTACGCTTTTCGCTGGGCATGGTCTCGGGTAAAAACTTCACCGAAGCCCACAGCGTAAGTGCAGCGTAGATGGCTAGAAATATAAAAATGGCTTGCCAGTGAATTCCCAGCAAGAAGCCTCCAATAATAGGCGCCACAGCTGGGGCAATGCCAAACAGCATTTGTACGGTTGCCATCACGCGCTGAGCTTGTGCGCCTTCAAATAAATCGCGCACCATGGCACGTGCAACGGTATTACCTGCCCCACCACTGGCACCTTGTAAGGCTCTAAAAAACCAAAGCGTTTCCACATTGGGTGCAAACGCGCAGCCAATGCTGGCCAGCACAAATATACCTAAGCCCCATTTGATCGTAGTGATGCGTCCAATCGCGTCCGAGATTGCGCCATGCCATAACGTCATGGCAGCATAAGGTAACAGGTAAAAGGTGAGACTTTGTTGAATATGTAAGTCTGATGTAGCTAATTCTGCGCCCATGACATGAAATGCCGGTAGATACGTATCAATGGCAAATGGTGCGAGCGCAGCCAATGCGGCCAATACATAGACGAGAAAAATAGAATGTGTTTTCAAATTAAAATCTGCTCTTGACTAGAATACTTGAATAAAAAAGGCGCCTATCAGCGCCCTTTATTATAGCCTTGAAATGATGTACTTATGGCAAAGCGTGAAAGGCTTCGACCCGTTCATTAGACTCACCACTCGCATATTTTTTAGAATTTTTATCGGTTCTAAAGATAATCGGTTGCGCTTGAATCTGCGGATTTTTGGATTCTTCAATCGCTTGCTCAATTAGGTGGTGATTAGGAGATAGTGAACATACCGGGTCTGCACTTTCTGCATCACCGCTTAGCAAGAAAGCCTGACACCGGCATCCGCCTAAATCGTTTTCTTTTTCAGGGCAGCTTCTACATGGCTCCTTCATCCAATCATCACCGCGGTATTTATTGAACGCAGGCGAGTCCTTCCATGCCCACTCCAAGCCTTTTTCGCGGACATTCGGAAACTCTATCCCTGGCAATACGCGCGCAGAGTGGCATGGCAACACATCACCATTTGCTGTCACAATCATGAACACCTCACCCCAGCCGTTCATACATTTTTTTGGACGGTTGCCAAAGTAATCTGGCACCACAAAGAAGATTTTCATCTTATTGCCTACTTTTTGGCGGAACTCATTGGTGATGCGCTCGGCTTCATCAATTTGCTCTTTCAATGGCATCAATTGGCTACGATTTACCAAAGACCAGCCGTAATACTGCGTATTGGCCAGCTCGACATAGTCAGCGCCCAAGGCTTCTGCCATCTCCAAAATTTCTTTGATATGGCCGATGTTATAGCGATGAATCACTACATTCAGCACCATTGGGTAGCCATGATTTTTAATCATCGCAGCTACTTTTTTCTTCAACTCAAATGTTCTAGTGTTGGTAATGAAGTTATTAATTTCTTCGGTAATGTCATGCATCGATAATTGAATATGATCCAAGCCACCTTCTTTAAACGCTTGAATGCGTTTTTCAGTCAGACCCACACCGGAAGTAATCAAGTTACTGTAGTAGCCCAACTTCTTCGCCTCAATCACGATATCTTCAATATCGTCACGCAATAATGGCTCACCACCAGAGATACCAAGCTGAATCGCACCCATCTTACGTGCATCACGTAAGGCCTGAATCCACTGTTCAGTTGATAGTTCGTTTTGTGTATGCTTATCGTAATCGGTTGGGTTGTAGCAAAAGGCGCAATGTAGCGGGCAACGATACGTCACCTCTGCCAACAGCCACAAAGGTTGTGTATGCGTAATATTGGCAGCTACGCCATTATTTTGCTGTTGGGCGTGCACCTCTTTTTGTACGACTGAATCACCTAATGAAGCTTGTGTCATTTTGCTACTCCTTTAAAGCCTGCCTAATTCACTTTTCTTAACCAGGCTTTACTAACAGCCAATTCAAACATGCCGATAATATCTTTTTCAATCTCTTGTGCATCAGGAAATGTCGCTTTTAAGTCAGCTACAACATCCGCTACAGTAGCTTTACCATCTAAGCGTTTAATCACTTCTCCAGCACCCCCATGTAGTTTGACCATGCCTTCTGGAAAAAGTATCACATAGCTATTTTGTGCTTCTTCCCATTGGAAGCGATGATGAAATGCCAATGCGTAAATATCTGTAGGCTGAATATTATTTTCCATAGCGCTTATCTTTTATTAATCAAAATGAATCACTGGTTGACGCAAGTAGTCACGTCCTTCCGTTTTGATGTCTGTAGATGCCAACATAATGGAATCGGCAATCACCCAAAGTACATTGAGTTTAAATTGTAAGATTTCCAATGCTTTCATTTGCATTTCGCGTGATGTACTAAAGTAGTCCAATGTCACGCCTAAGCCTTGCTCTACATCACGGCGCGCCTCTGTCAGGCGTTTTTTAAAGTAAGACAAGCCCTCTTCTTTGATCCAAGGATACATGGTCGGCCATGAGCTAATGCGTTGCTGGTGAATATGTGGTGCAAATAGTTCTGTTAAGCTTGAACAGACCGACTCTTGCCATGAGCGTTGTTTTGCAAAATTGATGTATGCATCCACGGCAAAACGTACCCCAGGGCTAACCATGTCTAAGCTTGTTACTTGCTCACGTGTTAACCCCACAGCCTCGCCCAATTGAATCCAAGCCTCAATACCACCGACTTGACCATCCACTCCATCGTGGTCGGTAATGCGTACGATCCACTGCTTGCGTACTTCTTTATCCGGGCAGTTAGACAGAATCGCGGCATCTTTCATTGGAATGGCAATTTGATAGTAAAAACGGTTTGCCACCCAACATTGCAATTGCTCTTTAGTTAACTTACCTTCGTACATCATCACATGAAACGGATGGTAAATATGATAACCCTGCCCTTTTTGGCGTAACTTATCCTCAAACTCTTCGCGAGTCCAAGGGAGTTGGTCTTTTGTGAGTGCATTCATGTCTGTCTCCTAGAGAATAATGTCCATACCGTCATACGCTACCTCTATCTTATGTGTGTCTAAGATGGCGCGCTCGGCAGAATCCTCTCTTAAAATAGGATTGGTATTATTGATATGAATCAATACTTTACGCACATCTCCAAATTCATTTAGCTTTTCAATCATACCACCTTCACCCGACTGTGGATTATGGCCAATACTGCGTGCAGTTTTCGTCATCAAGCCCATATCGATCATCTCGGTGTTCGTCCAAAAGGTACCATCAACCATAATACAGTCCGCTTGGCTCATCAATGGTGGCAAGTGCGGTTCGATCTCACCCAAGCCAGGGGAATACCAGCATTTTTTACCGGTACTGATCTCTTCAATCAATACACCAATCGTATCACCTGGATGCGGATCATTACGATGTGGTGAATAGGGAGGTGCCGCACTTTTGAGTGCTACTGCAGTGAATCGTAAGTTTGGTACGTTAGGGATTTCAAAACTAGTGTTGCCATCAATGGGTACATCATGGCGATTGATACCGCAGTAGTGACCCAAAATGTTCAATATTTGATTACCACTGGTTAAATCCTCATACACCATGTCTGTACAGTAAATTTCACGCTTCACTTTACCTTCACGCAACATAAACAAACCTGTGGTGTGGTCAATCTGCGCATCTATCAAGATAATCGCTTGAATACCAGAATCGCGAATCGCACGGCCCGGCTGCAATGGTGCAAAGTCTTGAATTTGCTGCAACACATCAGGTGAGGCATTAAACAATACCCAGTTCACACCATCGCCGCTGACGCAAATGGAAGACTGTGTACGCTTAGTGGCTTTAATCGTGCCCTTGCGCAAACCATCGCAATTGAAACAATTACAGTTCCATTGCGGGAAACCACCGCCTGCTGCGGCACCTAGTACGTGTATATGCATGAATTCAATTTCTTTAACAGTAGTAATTAAGTATTATAAAGATGTAAAAAAGGCTGCCTGATTAGGCAGCCTTTGGTACGGAACAATTACTTGTTCATGACGTACATAGTCACTTCAAAGCCAAAACGCATTTCTGTAGCTGCTGGGGTTGTCCACATAATCATCTCCAAATTTAATAAGTTAACATCTTATTGATGTACTAGTAAGATTGACACTATACGGAGTCGTTCACCTAGCGCCCTGCAAGCTTCAATGATTAACGGCTAGTGATTTTCATGATGCTGACGAAACGAGACGATTAAACCTCTTCGCTCAGCCTTTTTTGGCGCCTTTTGCGTACAGCTTCTGCAAGCCCTTCTAAAACTTGTACGCTGTCCTGCCAGCCCAAACAAGCATCAGTAATGGATTGCCCATAAGCCAGCGTGCAACCCGGCGTGTGTTCCTGACGTCCCGCATTTAAGTGTGATTCCACCATTAAACCAATGATACGCGCATCGCCATTGGCCACCTGGTTAGCTACGTCTTTGGCCACTTCTTTTTGCAATTCATACTGCTTCTGGCTGTTGGCGTGACTGCAATCAATCATCAACAGTGGTGCCAAGCCTGCATCGGCTAAATTATCACAAGCAGCCTCTACACTTTTTGCATCATAGTTAGGGTGTTTACCACCACGTAAAATCACGTGGCAATCTTCATTGCCAGTAGTGGCAATAATGGCTGACTGCCCTTCTTTGGTCACAGACAAGAAATGATGAGGACTTGCCGCAGTTTTAATGGCATCAATCGCCACACGCACGCTGCCATCTGTGCCATTTTTAAACCCTACCGGGCAAGATAAGCCAGACGCCAACTCACGATGCACTTGTGATTCTGTCGTGCGTGCCCCAATAGCCCCCCAACTCACTAAATCCGCCGTGTATTGTGGGGTAATGGTATCTAAAAACTCAGCACCTGCTGGCATGCCAATCTCATTCACATCCAGCAAGAATTTACGCGCACGGGATAACCCTTCATTGATGTCGTAGGTACCATCTAGGTGGGGATCATTAATCAATCCCTTCCAACCCACGGTAGTACGAGGCTTTTCAAAATACACGCGCATCACAATGAGTAAGTCTGCGCTGAGTTGTTTGCGCACTTCTAATAAACGGCGTGCATACTCCATACCTGCTTCTGTATCATGAATCGAGCATGGTCCCACAATCACTAACAGGCGATCATCCGCTTGGTGCAAAATACGATGGATAGCGGCACGCGTCTCCAAAATATTTTGCGTCGTACTCGCACTTTCTTTCATGCGCTCTAACAACACCAATGGCGTCACCAGCGGCTTGATCTCGCGAATGCGGACATCATCTGTCGCTAACTTTTCGTAACGCATTTTTTCTTGTTCAGTCATGGTTTCAATATTTCTTCTAGCACCTGTAAAAAGCGTGCATTTTCGCTAAACAAACCAATGCTTACTCGTAAATAATCTGGCATCTCATAATTAGCAACCGGTCTCACAATGACACCTTTTTGCAATAATTGCTGATTCACATTGGCCGCATTGGGCACTTTCACGCTGATAAAATTAGCAAATGATGGAATAAAACCAAGCCCTAACTTGGAAAGCCCTTGCGTCAACTGCACCATGCCCGCTTGATTGGCCGCATAACTTTTCTCTACAAAATCTTCATCCGCTAATGAAGCAATCGCGGCGGCTTGTGCAATCGAATTCACATTAAATGGCTGACGTACACGATTCAAAATATCGGCCACATCCGCATGCATTAAACCAAACCCCACCCTTAAGCCTGCTAAACCATAGGCTTTTGAAAAAGTGCGTGAAATGATCAATTGATCAAACTCGTTTAACCAAGCAATCGCTTCTGATTTATGCTGTGCTGATAAGTACTCATCATAAGCTTCATCCAATACCACCAACACATGTGCAGGCACTTGTTTTAAGAATGCATACAGCACATCTTTGGCAATCAAAGTACCGGTTGGGTTATTCGGGTTTGCTACAAAAATCAAACGGGTTTTAGGGGTAATGGCCGCTAAAAAGCCATCTAAATCATGCCCAAATGCTTTTGCAGGGACAATCACACCCGTCGCACCTACCGCTTGCGTCACCAGTGGATAAACAGCAAACGCGTGCTGCGAAAAAATCACCTCATCACCTGGACTTAAGAATGCGCGTGCACTCAGCTCTAAAATATCATTGGAGCCATTACCAAACACAATCTGATTGGAAGCCACACCGAATTTTTGACGTACGGCATCGCGTAAAGCAAAGCTATTGCCGTCTGGATAACGTGCGATATCAGCGATGGCATCTTCGACTGCCATTTGTGCTTTAGGGCTCATGCCAAGCGGGTTCTCATTCGAAGCCAGTTTTACAATATCAGCTTCGTTCAAGCCCATCTCACGGGCGAGTTCACTGATAGGCTTACCACCTTGATAAGGCGCAATCGCACGCACATAATTTGGGGCTAAATTGGATACTTTCATGACGTAATCTTTTAACTATTTACTCAATATTTCAATTAAACAATGGCTACTGGATAAGAACCTAGCACCTTCAAGAACGAAGCTTGCTTTGCAATCTCATCCAGCGCAGCCATGATGGCGGCTTCTTGTTGATGCCCTTCAATATCCACAAAAAACACATAATCCCATAGTGTTTGCTTAGATGGCCGCGATTCAAACTTGGTCATGCTGACACCATGGCGAGACAAAGGCTCCAGCAATTGCAACACTGCACCAGGTTTGTTTTGAGCGCTCATCACCAAAGAAGTTTTATCTTTGCCTGAAGGCGCCACATCATGCGCACCCAATACTAAGAAACGCGTGGTATTTTTGGTATCGTCCTCAATATTTTCAGCCAAAATATTCAGTTTGAACAATTCAGCAGCACGTTTGCTGGCAATTGCCGCGGCAAACGTACCATCTTTTGCAACCAATTCATGAATCATTTGCGCAGCACGTGCATTGCTAGTCACAGGTTCACGCTGCGCTAATGGCAAGTTTTTATTGAGCCACTCATGACATTGAGAAAGCGATTGCCCGTGCGAAAATACGTGGGAAATATTGGATAAATCAGATTGCCCAGACAATAAGCAATGATGCACAGGTAATGTCACTTCCCCACAGATTTTAAGCGGCGTGCCCATGAGCAAATCTAAGGTAAGTCCAACCGCGCCTTCTGTAGAGTTTTCTACAGGCACCACACCGTAGTCAGCCTGTCCGGCCAGCACAGTGCGAAACACCTCATCAATCGTGCCACACACGACGGCGGTACGGCCTTCACCAAACTGCTTAAGTGCGGCTTCCTCGCTGTAAGTGCCCAACGGTCCAAGAAAAGCAATGGCGAGCTCTTTTTCTAAAGCACGGCAATTGGACATCACCGCGCGGAAAATATTATTCACCGCCTCATTAGCCAACGGACCAGTATTCTGGCCTTGCAAACGACGTAATATTTGCGCCTCACGCTCAGGACGATAAATCACACCATCGTCTTTTTGATTGCCAGATTGTTTGACATGCCCAATCTCACGCGCCAATTTCGCGCGCGCATTCACCAATTCTAGAATCTGGTCATCGATCGCATCTATTTGATTGCGAAATTGTTTAAGTAAATCAGACATATCCACTTAACCTTAGGCGTTGTGTTTTGCAAACTCAGTCATATAGGCAATCAGTGCCTGCACACCCTCAATCGGCATCGCGTTATAGATGCTCGCGCGCATACCGCCCACCATACGGTGACCTTTCAGTTGCAGCAAGCCTTGCGCCTCCGCCCCTTTTAAGAAGGCATCATTCAACTGCTCATTACGCAGCCTAAATGGAATATTCATTCTGGAGCGGTTAGCCACTTGAATATTATTGTAGTAAAAATCACTACCATCCAAGTAGTTGTACAGCAAATTAGCTTTTGCGATATTTTTTTGCTCAATAGCGGCTACACCACCTTGTGCCAGCAACCATTCAAACACCAAGCCTGCAATATAGATACTGTAGGTCGGCGGTGTGTTGATCATGCTTTGGTTGTCTGCCTGCGTTTTCCAACTAAATACCGCAGGTGTCAGTGGCGACGCTTGATTCAACAAGTCTTCATGCACCACCACAATACATAAACCAGCTGGGCCGATATTTTTTTGTGCTCCACCATAAATCACGCCATAACGTGAGACATCCACAGGCCGAGATAAAATATGTGATGACATATCAGCAACGATAGGTACGCCATGTGTATTGGGGATGCCATCGAACTCAACACCGTTGATCGTTTCATTGGTACAGATATGGACGTACGCTGCATCTTGATTGAGCTGCCATGTATCAAACGATGGCACCTCTGTAAAACTGCTCGCTTCGCTAGTCGCTGCGATACGAATCTCGCCATAAGCGCGCGCATCTTCCACGCTGCGCTTACTCCAAGCACCCGTCACCACGTAATCTGCGCTTTTACCATTGAGCAGATTTAACGGGATCATTGCATTTTCAGCAATCGCACCGCCCTGCAAAAACAATACTTTATATTGGCTAGGCACATTCAATAATGTACGGAAGTCCGCTTCGGTCTTTTCCAGAATGCTGGTAAATTCTTTACCACGGTGTGACATTTCCATCACGCTCATGCCTGAACCGTGCCAATCCAGCATTTCTGCTTGCGCGCGTTGCAATACCTCTTTAGGCAATACTGCCGGGCCTGCTGAAAAGTTATAAATCTGTTTCATTACCGATGCCAGTCTCTCGCGTTATTCTTCTTCGTCGTCTGTTTCTACAATTTTCTCAAGACCTGAAAGTTTTTCACCTTCACCCAAGTTAATCAGTGTCACGCCTTGTGCAGCACGCCCCATATCGCGAATCTCTTTTACACGGGTACGAATCAACACGCCACCGGTAGTAATGAGCATGATTTCATCATCTTCACGTACAAGTTTTGCAGCAATCGCAGTACCGTTACGCTCACTAATCGCAATCGCTTTCACCCCTTGCGTACCACGACCAGAATGACGAAACTCAGACAACACCGTACGTTTACCGTAACCATTTTCTGTCGCCACCAATACCGATTGCTGATCATTTTCTGCAATCAACAATGACAGCACTTGTTGTTTAGCGCCTAATTTCATGCCGCGTACACCGCGCGTCGCACGACCCATTGGTCTGACGTCATCCTCTGTAAACCAAACTGCTTTACCGCCATTGGACACCAAGACAATGTCATTTTTACCATTGGTGATTTCGGCACCAATCAAGTAATCGCCATCATCCAATTTGATCGCGATAATGCCGGATTTACGCGGGTTCGCAAATTCAGTCAGCGCTGTTTTCTTGACGGTACCTTGTGCAGTCGCCATGAAAATAAAGTGATTCTCATCAAACTCTTTCACCGACAAGATGGCATTGATTTTTTCGCCTTCTTCTAACGGGAACAAGTTGACAATCGGCTTACCGCGACTGATACGACTGCCTTGCGGCACTTCATACACTTTCAGCCAATACACTTGGCCTAAGCTACTGAAACATAAGATGTAATCATGCGTATTGGCCACGAACATCTTGTCGATAAAGTCATCTTCTTTAGTCGCCGCCGCCTGCTTACCACGACCACCACGTTTCTGTGCGCGATACTCATCTAGCGGTTGTGATTTAATGTAACCTGTATGTGAAAGTGTCACCACCACATCTTGCGGTGAGATTAAATCTTCTAATGATAAATCTTGTGCATTTGCCACAATTTCACTACGGCGCTTATCACCAAATTGTTTTTGGATTTCTAAGAGTTCGTCCGTAATAATCGCCGTGACGCGGTGCGCATTGGCTAAGATATCCAACAAATCAGCAATTACATCCATCACTTCTTTGTACTCTGTCACAATCTTGTCTTGCTCTAAGCCAGTCAGGCGTTGCAGACGCATTTGCAAGATTTCTTGCGCTTGTACTTCTGACAAGCGGTAGCCATTTGGCGTTAAACCAAAATCCACTGACAAGCCTTCTGGACGCGATGCCTCCATGGCAGCACGTTTCAGCATTTCTTCTACTACTGGCGACTGCCATGTGCGCGCCATCAGGTCTTTTTTCGCTTCCGGCGGGGTAGGTGCTGCTTTGATCAGCGCAATCATGTCATCGACATTGGCCAATGCCACTGCCAAGCCTTCTAACACATGGCCACGCTCACGCGCCTTGCGTAATTCAAATACAGTACGGCGTGTCACTACTTCACGACGGTGACGCAGGAAGGCCTCTAACATTTGTTTGAGGTTAAGCAATCGTGGTTGGCCATCTAACAGCGCCACCATGTTCATGCCAAAGGTATCTTGTAGCTGCGTCTGCTTATAGAGATTATTCAGGATTACTTCAGGTACTTCACCACGTTTCAGTTCAATCACCACGCGCATGCCAGATTTGTCTGATTCATCACGTAGATCAGAAATGCCTTCGATTTTTTTCTCGTTAACTAATTCGGCAATTTTCTCAATGAGTGTCTTTTTATTGACCTGGTAGGGCAACTCATCAATGATAATGGATTGGCGCCCGCCTTTATCCATGTCCTCAAAGTGTGTGCGACCACGCATGACCACACGACCACGGCCAGTACGATAGCCTTCTTTTACACCAACAGTGCCGTAAATAATACCGGCTGTTGGGAAATCAGGCGCAGGCACTAACTCAATCAACTCTTCAACCGTAGTTTCAGGGTTCTTTAATAGCGCAAAACAGGCAGACAGCACTTCATTGAGATTGTGTGGTGGGATATTCGTCGCCATCCCCACCGCAATACCCGAGCTACCATTGATGAGTAGGTTAGGAATACGCGCAGGCATAATCAGCGGCTCATGCTCACTGCCATCATAGTTAGGGCCAAAATCTACGGTTTCTTTATCAATGTCAGCTAATAACTCGTGTGCGATTTTTGCCATACGGATTTCGGTATAACGCATCGCCGCCGCGTTGTCGCCATCCACAGAACCAAAGTTACCCTGACCATCTACCAACATGTAGCGTAAAGAGAAGTCCTGCGCCATACGTACAATGGTGTCATACACAGCGGTATCACCATGCGGGTGGTACTTACCAATCACATCACCCACGATACGGGCTGACTTTTTATAAGGTTTGTTGTAGTCGTTCGATAGCTCATGCATCGCGAACAACACGCGTCGATGTACAGGCTTTAAACCATCGCGCACATCAGGTAGCGCACGCCCCACAATCACGCTCATGGCGTAATCAAGGTATGAGCGTCTCATCTCATCTTCAAGACTGATAGGCAGGGTTTCTTTAGCGAATTGGTCAGTTGGTTGGCTCATAGTCAGACTAGCTTTTTTAGTTAAAATTTATCCTCTGATTTTATCATGATAACGCGCCAATCGTCTCAGGGTTTTCATGTTTCTGCTGTGTTTGGCTACATTAAAAATCATAAAAATGATTCATACAAATACGTCAGCAAAGTAAGGAGATAGCCCATAAAAAAAACGGGGTCTTAGCCCCGTTTTCATGTACTGCATTCATATCAAGCTTGGCTTAAAATGGCCAAATCTTTTTTCAGATCATCCACATGCTCCAAGCCCACGGCAATGCGCACCAAACTATCTTTGACACCTGCGGCCGCCCTCGCCTCTGCGCTAACTCGACTATGCGTGGTCGTAGCCGGATGCGTAATCGTAGACTTGGCATCGCCTAGGTTTGCAGTAATTGAAATCAATTCCGTAGCATCAATCACTGCCCAAGCAGCCTCTTGTTCTGACTGACCAGCTTTTGCCTTCACTTCAAAACTCACAATACCCGCGCCACTACGTTGCTGACGCATCGCCAAGGCATGCTGCGGGTGTGATGCCAAGCCAGGGTAATATACACGCGCCACTTGTGGCTGCGCCTCTAGCCATGTTGCTAATGCCAGTGCATTGCGCGCATGCGCTTCCATACGTACGTGCAGGGTTTCCAAGCCTTTTAAAAACACCCACGCATTAAAAGCACTCATGGTCACGCCGGCTGTTCTTAAAAAACCATACACAGGCTCCATCAGCGCTTTCGTCCCCAACACCGCACCACCCAAACAACGGCCTTGGCCATCAATATATTTGGTTGCCGAGTGAATCACAATATCGGCACCCAGCTCAAGTGGTCGTTGAATAATTGGCGTACAAAAGCAATTGTCTACCACCAATTTTGCACCCACCGCATGTGCAACGTCTGCTAGTGCTGCAATATCACCAATATCGGTTAAGGGGTTAGACGGCGTCTCCACAAAAAACAATTTGGTATTAGGCAACGCTGCACTACGCCAAGCCTCTACATCTGTCAGAGACACAAAGGTGACATCCAAGCCCCAGCGTTTAAGAATATTGCTAAACAGCTGCACACTGGTACCAAAAATACTTCTAGAAGCCACAATGTGATCGCCCGCGCTGCATAGCCCCATCACGCAGGCTAAAATTGCAGACATGCCGCTGGATGTAGCCACACACTGCTCCGCACCTTCCAATGCTGCGAGCTTGTCTTGGAACATGCTAACCGTTGGATTGGTAAACCGAGAGTAGATATTACCGGGCTCGGTACCACCGAATCGCGCTGCCGCTTGTGCCGCATTTTTAAAACGGAAGCTGGAATTTAAAAACAGTGCTTCGGAGTTCTCACCATAGGGTGTAGTCTCGGTACCGGCACGCACACTAAGTGTTTCAATTTGATAGTCTTGATTGTTCATGATTCTTCACATTCTGGGCAATAAAAAACCCGCTAAAGCCAAAGCTAAAACGGGTTTTTGTTTTCTCGCTTTAGCTGTATTTATTATGCGCTCGCAAGCTGAGTAAGGCTTTGTTTAAGGTTGGCCACTCAAATCAGCGCAATTCCATTTAACGCTTAATCAAATTTGTTGTCAAGAATTTTATCAAGCAAATGATTGGGTCAATACATCAATCACTTCATGCTGATGAGATTCCAAACCAACCCACAGTGGTAGCCTCAATAAGCGATCGGACAAGTCTTCGGTATGTTGCATACTGCCATGCGCACGTGCGTACTTTTTTCCAGCGGGTGCCCCATGAAGCGGAATGTAGTGAAAGGTTGGATGAATGTCTCGTGCTTTAAACTGCTTAATCAATGCCGAGCGCTGTTCCAGAGAGTTAAGCAAAATATAATACATGTGCGCATTATGCTGACAACCTTCCGGAATAATTGGACGTCTTAATACACCCTTTTGCTCCAACGCCTGTAACGCAGTGTGATAAGTATTCCAAATATCCATGCGGCGCTGTGTAATGTACTTGGCTTGCTCAAGCTGAGCAAACAAGAATGCAGCAACATCCTCCCCCGGCAGATAAGACGATCCAACATCTTGCCATGTATATTTATCTACTTGCCCACGATAAAACTGGCTGCGATTAGTCCCTTTTTCACGGATAATTTCTGCACGTAGCATTAAATCCTCATGATTGACTAAGATCGCCCCGCCTTCACCAGAGATGATGTTTTTAGTTTCGTGGAAAGAATAGGCGCCGACATCACCGATAGTGCCTAATGCACGACCTTTGTAGGTCGACATCACGCCTTGCGCTGCATCTTCAATCACCATTAAATTGTGTTTTTTAGCAATGGCGACAATAGTGTCCATTTCACAGCCGACACCAGCGTAATGCACCGGCACAATGGCTTTGGTACGTGGTGTGATAGCGGCTTCAATCAATCTTTCATCAATGTTCAGCGTATCCGGACGAATATCAACAAATACCGGCACGCCACCACGCAACACAAAAGCATTAGCGGTAGAAACAAATGTGTAAGAAGGCATGATGACTTCATCACCCGGCTGGATATCAGCAAGAATGGCCGCCATTTCTAGTGCAGCCGTGCAGGAGTGTGTAATGAGTGCTTTTTTGGTATGTGTGCTTTGCTCGAGCCATTCGCAGGCTTTATGGGTAAAGCCGCCATCACCCGATAAATTACCGACCTCATGCGAGGTTTGAATATAGGTAATTTCTTTACCCGTCAGATAGATTTTATTAAAGGGAATCATGACTTCATTCAACAATTCTTAGAATAATGAAGTCAGTATATCAACTTTAATTTTTTAAGAAATCACCCATATGAGCTAACAGAATCAATCGACACCGACGGTATCGGTCGATAGTAAATTCAAATCCAACTGTGTGCTGGAGTTTGGCGGCTTCTGTTTTTTGTTCATATCGCTGCGTGCTGCTTCAATGCGGTTTAAATAGGCCGCATCTACATCGCCTGTCACATAAACCCCATCAAAACAGCTACTATCAAACGACGTTAAATGTGGGTTGGATTTGGCAATACTTGCTTTCAACGCATCAAGATCTTGATAAATCAATGCATCAGCACCAATCTCTTGGCAAATTTCTTCGTCAGTTCTACCCGTAGCAAGCAACTCTTCCCTACTTGGCATATCAATACCATACACGTTTGGAAAGCGCACTGGCGGCGCAGCTGAAGCAAAATATACTTTATTAGCACCCGCATCACGTGCCATTTGCACAATTTGTTGAGAGGTGGTGCCACGTACAATCGAGTCATCGACCAGCAATACATTCTTACCTTTAAATTCGATGCCGATAGGATTTAACTTTTGACGCACTGATTTTTTGCGTAAAGCTTGGCCAGGCATAATAAACGTACGGCCAATATAGCGGTTTTTAATAAACCCTTCTCGGTAATCCAAATTCAGTGCAATACCCAATTGCAATGCGCTTGGGCGGCTGGTATCTGGAATAGGAATCACCACGTCGATTTTTTTATCAGACCACTCACGTTTGATCTTTTCAGCCAAACTCACACCCATATCTAAGCGCGTTTGGTATACAGACACGCCATCAATCACAGAGTCAGGGCGCGCTAAGTAGACATATTCAAAAATACAGGAAGTCAGTTTAGGGGCTTCTGCACATTGGCGGCTGAACATATTGCCATCCATATCAATAAAGATGGCTTCACCAGGTTCCACATCACGTAAGAGTTTAAACCCTAATACATCCAATGCAACGCTCTCAGAGGCAACTATATATTCCACCCCTTTATCGGTATCTTGTTTACCAATCACCAAAGGACGAATGCCATGCGGATCACGAAACGCCAGCAAACCGAAATTAGCAATCATGGCCACGACGGCATATGCGCCTTTACAGCGTCTATGTACGCCAGCCACGGCATCAAATGCCATATCCGTGTTTAATAATGCATTGCGCGAGGTTTTCTCAATCTCATGCGCCAACACATTCAACAATACTTCAGAATCTGAATTGGTGTTGATATGACGCAAATCTTGTCTGAACATTTCAGATTTCAACTGCTCGGAATTCGTCAGGTTACCGTTATGGCCCAGCACGATACCAAATGGAGAGTTCACGTAGAACGGCTGTGCTTCTGCCGCACTAGATGAGCCTGCTGTAGGATAGCGCACATGGGCAATACCGGCATTCCCTACCAAGCTGCGCATATGACGTGTTTGGAACACATCTTTCACTAGCCCATTGTTTTTGTGCATGTTGAACGTATTGCCATCACAGGTGACAATTCCTGCTGCATCTTGGCCTCTGTGTTGTAGTACTAGCAACCCATCGTACAACAACTGGTTGACTGGATTTTTACCTACAATACCGATTATTCCGCACATGTATTAACCTTCACTGTGTGATTGAAACATTTAAAAAAACTAAACTTGCTCATAACTCACATGCTGACTGATGCTTTTGGGCAACCACATCAACACGGCTTTTGCCAATGCCTCCAACGGCGCACTAAACATAGCATTGGCCCAACGTTCATCTTTAGGTATCTGGGTCATCCCCGCCAGCAGTACCAGTACGGTCACGATTAACAACCCTCTCAGCAAACCGAACACACCGCCTAGCAATCGATTCAGCCAACCCAGCCCCACTTCCTTTAACAAGCCGGAGAGTGCAATAGACAACAAACTGGTTACCAGCAACACTGCTAAAAACAACACCAAAAAGGCCGCGAGCATTTTGAGTTTTTCTGTTGGAATACCATATGGCAGCAATGGCACCAGTTCGCTCGCATAGGTGCGTGCAATATAAAATGCCAGAATCCAGCCTGCTAGAGATAATATTTCCCGCACAGCTCCCCGCATCAAGCTAATGAGTACAGAGATGCCGATAATCACCAATACAGCATAATCAAATACTGTCATAAGCTGCACTCAGCATGGTCATTGACTCACGACCATCCCGGTTAATCCAGCCTCTTTAATATTCTGCAGCGCAATCGCCGCCTCATTTCGACTATCAAACACTTGCGAGCGTAAACGGATCTTCTCACCTTTCGGTGTACTGATTTTTTCGGTCTTGGATTGATAGCCTAAGCTAGTCAGTTTGGATTGTAATTGCTTTACATTCGTCATCTCGGAAAACACGCCAATTTGCACAAAGAACTGCCCTTTTGCCGCATTGTCTTTCGGTGTATCTACAGGTTTCGCAGGCTTAGGCTGTTGCACTGTAGCCGCAGCTTCTGGATCTTCTATCGCTGCTGGCTTAGCCGGTGCAGCGGGTGGTACACTGCTCGTGGTATCTGATGGCTTGGCTTGCGCAACACTATCTACGGATGATTGTTCTGTGGCCGGTTTTTCTGCAGGCACTACGTTAGAGTCAAAATCTGTAGGGGCTGTTGGTGTCATCTCTACAGGCGAAACAACGTCTTCATGCTGAATAGAGATTTTCACATCATCTTGCGAAACCCCTGCCGTCCTGTCTTTGAGCAAGACAGGCAGCAATATCACCATTAACACCACCATGGCAATTGCACCTACAAGGCGTCTGCGCGCTTTCTTTTTAAGATTCAGTTCAATATCTGCTGCAGAGTCTTTTTGCATGTAAAAGTCTTATCTTACGATTTACCCAAAATGTGATTATCTGAAAAGACCGCTTGATGCCAACAATCCAGCGCAGCAGCCACGGTAAAAAATGAACCAAACACGACTATTTTATCATTTTTTGTCATAGTTTTACAGGCGTCCAGTAATGCAGTTTCAACGGTCGAATAAGCATGTACAGCGGTGTTGGTCGACACAAGTTTCAAACTCTCCAGCAACTGATCAAGCTTGGCTGCGCGTGGATGGTTGATTTCAGCCACATACCATACATCCATTTTTTGCCTGAGTATTTGCACCACCGCATGAATATCTTTATCGGCAAGCATGGCAAAAACTGCAATCAATCGCCCATTATTGGGCATATTTTTTTGAATTTCAGTTAAGTTATCAAAGAGTGACTGCGCTGCTTGCGGGTTGTGCGCAACATCCACAATCACATCCGGATCGCGATGCAAATACTGAAAACGCCCCTGCAGTTGCACACGCGGCAGCGTAGTCGCAATCACTTCATCGGCCACAGGCAATTCCGACTGCAATGCCCGTATCGCATAAATCACAGAAGCTGCATTGTCTTTTTGAAACTCACCCATTAAAGAGAGTTGGGGTACTTTAAGCACGCCTGACGCATCACGATAATGCCAGCCATTGGCATCAGATTGCACTTCAAATGCTTGCTGGATGCAATCCAAATGTGTGCCGATCGAGACTGCATAATCCATTAAACTTTGTGGTGGCGCACGGTCTCCGCAAATCGAAATTTGACGTGGACGGTAGACTCCAGCCTTTTCCAAGCCAATTTTCTCGCGCGTATCGCCTAGATACTCCATGTGATCCAAATCAATATTGGTGACAATGGCGCAGTCTGCATCAAAGATATTCACTGCATCTAAGCGACCACCCAAGCCTACCTCCAGCACAAGTACGTCGAGTGCTTGTTGCGCAAAGTGCCACATGGCTGCAAGTGTGCCCATTTCAAAATAAGTAAGTTCAATCTCCTGCCTAGCATCTTCTACTGCAGCAAAAGCTGCACATAAAGCATCGTCGGCTATCTCTTGTCGATTCACACGTACGCGCTCTTGATAACGTAATAGATGGGGGGAGGTATAGCATCCTACAAGATACCCTGCCGCTGTATAGATGTGCTCAAGCATGGCGCAGGAAGAACCTTTGCCATTGGTACCGGCAATCGTAATGATAGTGGGGCGTGAATGGTGCTGAAAAAAGCCCAGACGTTCCGCCACGATAGACACACGCTCCAAGCCCATGGCAATAGACTTGGGATGCAATGCTTCAATGTACGCAAGCCATCCGTCTACAGAATTGGGCTTGGCAATAGGCTTACTCACAAATAGACTTTAATTAGGCAACTTTAGGAATTTTGAGCAGGCTGGACAACATGGTGGCAAGCTTTTGGCGCAATTCACGACGGTCTACAATCATATCAATGGCCCCATGTGCTAATAAAAATTCAGCGCGTTGGAAACCTTCCGGTAGCGTCTCGCGCACGGTTTGCTCAATCACCCGTGGACCGGCAAAGCCAATCAAGGCATTAGGCTCGGCAATAATAATATCGCCCAACATAGCAAAGCTGGCAGATACACCGCCCATGGTAGGGTCGGTCAAAATAGACACATAAGGCATACCCGCTTCAGAAAGCTTGGTAAGTGCAGCGCTGGTTTTGGCCATTTGCATCAGCGATAACAAACCTTCCTGCATGCGTGCACCGCCGCTGGCAGAAACACAAATAAAGGGAGATTTTTGCGCAATCGCTGCCTGCACGCCACGGACAAAGCGCTCACCTACAACGGCGCCCATTGAGCCACCCATGAATTTAAACTCAAATACAGCTGCGACTACAGGCAAGCCCTCTATAGCCCCCTGCATCACAATGAGAGCGTCTTTCTCGCCTACTTCTTTTTGCGCTAGCTTCATGCGATCTGCGTAGCTTTTGCTATCTTTAAACTTTAAGGCATCTACCGGGCTGACTTCATCACCAATCTCAATGCGGTTTTCCGGATCTAGCAAGGTATTTAATCTGGCACGTGCACCCACGCGATTATGATGGCTGCATTTAGGGCAAACCTCTGCGTTCGACTCCAAATCAGAGCGATAAAGCACCGTTTGGCAAGAGTCACATTTACTCCATAAACCTTCTGGCACATTACGTTTTTGCACAGAACCGACTGCGCGTTTTACTTTTTGCGGGATTTTATCTAACCAACTCATGGCTACTCCTCATGACTACTCTGGGATTGTTATTGTAATAATTTAAGATGCGTCAATCGCTGTACGCAACTCTTGCATCAGCTTGCTTACATTCTCAATCAAATTATCTTCATTCGATGCTTCAATGGTCAGCACCATTCGGCTGCCCACTACCACCGCATCCGCAATAGCGGCAACGGATTTTGCAGTAGCAGCATCTTTTACGCCAAACCCTACACCAATCGGTAAATGCGTTTTTGTTTTAATCTCGGCAACACGCTTTTTCACTTCTTCAATATCTAAATTTGCTGCACCAGTCACACCTTTAAGCGATACATAATATAAAAAGCCAGTTGCTTGTTGTGCAATCAAATCAGTCCGTGCTGGCTCTGTAGTGGGCGAAAGCAGAAAAATACTATCAATGCCAGCCGCAGACAGCGCTTGGTTAAACGCCCCACACTCCTCTGGTGGATAATCTACGGTGAGCACACCATCCACGCCCATTTGCTTGGATAACTGCGTAAACTGTGCGATACCCATCGCTTCAATCGGATTGGCATAGCCCATCAACACAATCGGCGTGTGAGCGTCTGTTTTTCTAAACTCGCCCACCATTTCCAACACTTTACGCAAACCCATTTTGTGTACCAAAGCGCGCTCGCTTGCGCGCTGAATGACAGGGCCATCCGCCATTGGATCAGAAAACGGAACCCCCAACTCAATCATATCCGCACCATGCTTCACCAATGTATGCATGAGCTCCACCGTCCATTTAGGATGCGGATCACCCGCCGTAATATAGGGTACCAGTGCTTTTTTGTGTTGCGATTTAAGGGTATCGAAAGTAGATTGAATGCGTGACATGAGAGTGATAAGTTAAATAGATGGGATGGGTGTGATGTATTTATAAAGTGATGTTAGCAAGCTTGGCGACGGTATTGATGTCTTTATCGCCGCGACCAGACAAGTTCACTAATATCACCTGATCTTTAGGCATCGTTTTAGCCAATTTCTCCGCATAAGCCAGCGCATGACTAGACTCTAATGCAGGAATAATGCCCTCGGTACGACACAGCTGATGAAATGCAGCCATCGCTTCATCATCGGTAATGGCAACATATTCAGCACGTTTGATATCTTTCAACCAAGCATGTTCTGGCCCGACGCCTGGGTAGTCCAAACCAGCTGAGACCGAGTGAGTTTCGATAATATTGCCATCTGCATCTTGCATCAAATAGGTACGGTTACCGTGTAATACGCCTACCGGACTATTCGCAGTAAGCGGTGCCGCATGCATGCCTGTTTCAAGGCCGTGGCCAGCAGCCTCTACACCAATAAGCCTCACATTAGGCACGTCAATATATGGGTAGAAAATCCCCATGGCGTTTGAACCGCCGCCAACGCAAGCTACAATCGCATCCGGCTGTCTGCCAAGCATTTCAATCATTTGATCTTTGGCTTCAATACCAATCACCGACTGAAAATCACGTACCATCATAGGATATGGGTGCGGACCGGCTACAGTGCCAATAATGTAAAACGTATCAGAGATATTGGTGACCCAATCACGCATGGCTTCATTTAATGCATCTTTCAGCGTTTTAGAGCCACTTTCTACCGGCACAACTGTTGCACCTAGTAGCTTCATTCTAAACACGTTAGGGGCCTGACGCTTCACATCTTCAGCACCCATATACACGACACACTCAAGACCCAAACGTGCAGCAATTGTAGCTGTGGCAACACCATGCTGACCTGCACCTGTTTCAGCAATGACACGTGGCTTACCCATACGTTTTGCCAATAATGCCTGACCGATGGTGTTGTTAACTTTGTGTGCGCCAGTGTGGTTTAAGTCTTCACGTTTCAGATAGATTTGCGCGCCGCCAATTTTGTCTGATAAACGCTTGGCATGATAAATCGGGCTAGGACGTCCGACAAAATGCTTAAGATCATAGGCAAATTCCGCCAAAAACTCCGGATCATGACGGTATTTTTCATACATCAAGCGTAATTCTTCCAGCGCCTCTACTAAGGTCTCTGCTACAAAAACACCGCCGAACTGACCGAAATGCCCACGCGCATCTGGCATATCATACACTTGCATGTTTAACTCCAAATCTAACTTCTAAATTGATTAACAGCCTGCATAAACGATGCGATTTTTGATGCATCTTTAATACCTTTGTTTGCTTCAACTCCGCCACTCACATCTACTGCATAAGGCCTGACTTGTTTGATTGCCTGTGCTACATTTTCCGGTGTGAGCCCGCCAGCAAGAATAATTGGCTTACCCATCTCGGATGGAATTAATGACCAATCAAACACCTGTCCAGTCCCCCCTACTGCAGCCTCAGAATAGGCATCCAACAGCAGCGCGTTAGCGCGCGGATATTGAGACGCGTATTGTAACAAATTTGTGTCATTTTTAACGCGAATCGCCTTGTAATAAGGCATATTAATTTGCTCACATTCTGCGGCTGTTTCGTCTCCGTGAAACTGCAAGCAATCTAAAGCTACACGTTTGAGTACTGAGCTAATAAACGCAGGCTCTGCATTCACAAACAACCCGACTTTGCTGACATATGGCGGCAGATTTGCAACGATTTCTGCGGCTTGCTCGATACTGACATTTCTAGGGCTTGGTGCATAGAACACCAAGCCAATGGCATCTGCGCCCTGCTCAATCGCTGTGATAGCATCCTGAGGGCGGGTAATGCCGCAAATTTTGACACGTGTACGCAATTGCATTCTCTTATCCTATGGGAGGGTGAAGATTAACTGAAACATCCACAGATATCTATAGATGTCACAGTCTTTCACCATTAATTCAACGTCAAATGAACGTCAATCGCCGTTGCGTATCCGGCAAACCCCACTCTGCACCATATTGAACACCGGTTAAATATAGGCCATTAGGTGAAAATGTTGGGGGTGATTGTGTTCTATCACGTGCCGCCAATAGGGTTTGAATAGATGTAGCATCCTGCTTACCCGCGCCCACATAAATTAACGCGCCCACCATATTGCGTACCTGATGTTGCAAAAATGCATTGGCAGAAAACGCAAACACAAAATAATCCCCGATTTGATTTACCTCTGCCACAGCCATGCATTTGATGGGCGATTTTGCTTGGCATTCACTGGCGCGGAACGCACTGAAGTCATGCTCACCGCGCAAATAGGCAATCGCTTGTTGCATCTGCGCAATATCTAAGGGCTGATGATACCAACCGACCCGATCGTGCTGAATAGCAGCACTTTGTGGCTGATTAAATAATACGTATTGGTAACTACGTTGTATGGCCGAAAACCTTGCATGAAAGGCTTCATCTACTTCGCACGACCAAAGCACGCGCACCGTATCTGGTAAATGTGCATTGACACCGCGTACCCAAGCCGTGAGCGGCCTTAGTGTTGACGTCTCAAAATGCACTACCTGCATCAATGCGTGTACGCCGGTATCAGTACGGCCAGCAGCATGCACACGTATCGGGTGCGTGGCAATCTTCTGAATCGCCTGCTCCAATGCATCCTGCACTGCTTTTTGGTTCGGCTGGCTTTGCCACCCGCAATAATGCGCGCCGTTGTATTCTATTCCCAATGCAATACGCAACACTACATCGCCCCTAATGCCAATAAATATAATGCAATAAACAGCATCAATACATAATCACGTCGCTTCATCCGGTGTACTTCTATCGTAATACGGTCTTGAGAAGTGCTGGGTGTCATCTGTTCAGATAGCGTAAACAATTGATTAAAATCCAACCCTTTTGCATGCTGCCGTATAGTTTGCTTGCGTATTTCTGCATAATACAAAGTTAGCCATATACGTACCGCAAACCTTTCAGCATCCAATCCAATGCATCTTAGTGGTAACAAAAGTTGGTACAAGCCACCAATCAACATACTGCGACTTGTAGTAGCAAGTACAAGGCTCAGCCCTGTCAACATAATGACCATTTTCAACAGCTGAGTTAACCCTAGCAATAGGCCCTCATATGTAGGGCGCAACGGCAAACCCCAAAGTGGTATATATTCACCAGGTGTGGAAAAAGCATACATCAGCGCAAGTATCAATAGCAGCCACCGGATACGCACCATCATACTAACTAATGTTTTTGTATCAACCGTCAACGCAGCAGCTACCAATACCACGCTCATCCAAATGATCTGTTGCAAGTTCACAAAGGCTAGCGCCAATGTCAACATCAATAAACAAAACAGTTTTACCAAAACATGCATGCGGCATTATACCTAGCCAAGCATGGAATAGGGGCAAACAAAAAGCCGACATGACTGTCGGCTTTTATATAAGACTATCGCTTGCGCAGCGCTATTTAACCTATTTTTTCTAGCAACTCAGTGGCACGCTTGCGTTGACTTTCACCACCTTCTTTCAACACCTCTTCGAGTAGCTCTTTTGCGCCTATTTTATCTTCCATATCCAAATAAGCCATCACCAAATCCAATTTAGTTTCCACCTCTTCCGGTTCTCCGGCTGACATCATTGGTGACGCCGCACTACTGGTAGATAACTCATTTAAATCAAGATTGATATCGGTTAAGTCAAAGCTTGGCGCTTGCGCCATTCCCAAGTCATCTGGTTGTGCATCGTCGTTTGACTCGCCAAACTCAAGATTAAAGTCTTCAAGACCAGCTTCCTTCACTTCTACTTGTTCTGGCACATTTACCGCAGTTATCTCAATACTATCCTCACTACTTGCCTGCATCGAGAAATTGGGGAAGTCGATGGTGGGCACATCTAAGGACGCAGGCGTCTCTTTTACTTGGTCCGTATCTGCTGCTGAAAAATCTGATGCATCATCATCTAACGACATCGCACCTATTTCCGGCAAATCAGATAACGCGTCTGCATCACCTTTCACAGAGAACACTTGCTCAGCTGCCCCTGCGCTATCTTCTAAATTTAACGCATCCAAGTCATATGCAGACTCCTCTAGCGCGACAGGAACATCCGCTGGAAGCGCTTCTGCTGGCGTATCCATATCAAAGTCCAGTGCACCTAAATCCAGGTCAAATGGACTTTGTTCAGTGACATTGCTAATGGTCGTGTTGTCTTGATCTAGGTTGAGTGGATCTACCGAGAACGCATCTTCGGCAGCCTCTTGCGAGACTGCATCACTGTCGTAGCTGGCGAAGAAATCGTCTTTTGCACTGCTTGCAGAGGACTCAGGACTCTCTTGCTCGACTGCTTCCACTTTATACAATGGATTTTCCGGGTCCATCTTAATCCCGAGTTGTGCAACCTTTGCCCAAACAGGATCAGAGGCGCCTAATGTAGTGTACAACTCACCGGAAATTGTCTCAAATGCAGAGGTATTGCCGCTCGCTTGATAAATCTCTAAAAGTTTTAAGTGTAACTCGTGACGCTTAGGCTCTTTGACAATCGCATCTTTCAGAATTTCTTCCGCTTGTGCGTCACGGCCATACGCCATGTAGACTTCTGCTTCCGCAATTGGGTCTACATCATGCGCATCGATCATGCCGCCAGAAGTACTTTGTGAGAAATCTGTTAAAAATGAAGTGTCACCAGTATCTACGGTGCCACCAGCCGTATTACCAAATACGGTATTCGCTTTCAACCCACCTGAAGTCATGATGCCTTCTTCAAAGCTGGTTAAGTTCTTTTTACGTTTATTTCTGAGGTACAGCCATCCTGCACCCAACAATGCCAAACCACCGCCTGCAAGCCCTAACGTGGCGGTATCCACATTTTGCAAGATGCCATCTACCACACTTGGCGGCTCGGCAACAGGTGCTGGTGTAGGTGCAGCGGGTGCTTTGGCTTCCGCAGGTTTTGCAGCTTCTGGTTCTGCGGGCGGCGTATTCACTGTTGGATTTGTGACTGGGGGCGATGTATCTGCCTGCACAGGCGCTGCTTCTGCTGGCGTAGGTGCAGTCGCAGGAGTAGTCGCTTCCGGTTTAGGCTGATTGGCTGCATCACTCTGAATTTTAGCCATGGCATCATTTTTAAGCGCCATGAGCTTTTTCATGTCTTCAATTTGCTTCTCGAGATCTGCTGTTCTGCCATGCGCTTCTTTTAATGCATTTTCTTTCGCAGTCGCTTCTTCTTGCAATGCAATCACTTTGTCTTGCAATGCTTTATCGCCAGTACCATTTTTGGCAGCACTATCGCTGGCCGACAATTTCACCACATCACGTGGTCCGCTTGCCGGAGGAGTTGCTTTATCCTCAGCCGCCATCACCTTACCACTGCTCGATTGTGAAGGTGCTGTATCTTCTGTACCGGCGCTCTCAGCAACAATACCAGCTAATTTATTTTTATAAGCGTTCCAGTTGGCACTGTGTACGCGTACTTCTTTAGACGCTGATTTTTTACTGGTCGACTCTAATTGTTCTGCACTTGGCGCGCGAACAATTTGACCGACTTTCAAGCGGTTCATATTGTTACCGTCAAATGCTTTAGGATTGGCTTGATACAAACCTACCAGCATTTGCTCTAAGCTCACGCCTTCTGGCTTCATTTCTTGCGCAATTTTAACAAGCGTGTCACCACGTGCGGTGGTATATTCTTGTGTTTCAGTAGAAACAACTTCTTCTACGGGAGCTTGATTTGCCCGAACTTCTTCAGGCTTAGGTGACGCGCTAGACTTCTTTGGCTTGGCGACTCCGGATGGCGCAGCTTTTGCACCACCGCCCACAACTGTCTCAGTTGTGGTGGAAGCCGTGGCCTGTGTAGTAGCACCTGAGGAAGGCAGTTGTGTTGTGCTTGTTTGTGACTCGCTGTTATAACCAGGAGGGTCTAGCAGCAAGGTGTACTCTCTTAACAGACGACCGGATGACCAGTCCACCTGAATGAGCATATCTAAAAATGCATCGGTAATAGGTTGTACGCTATTGAGCTTAAGCACAGGTACACCACGTGTATTTTTAGTGACCTGTATTTTGATGTCGCTATGTGAGGCTGGTTTTTCAATGCCTTGATTGGCATACGCTTCTGTAGAAGCAATGGCTGCGCTTATCGTGGAGAGTTCTTCAGGTGTAACGGAAAGCAATTCGATATCGGCTTTTAACGGTTCACCCAATCCCGACATCACATTTAGCTTTCCCAAACCTGCCGCAAGTACGGTAGAAGGAAGAAATGCTAGACATAAGGCAAATGCTAAATTTTTTAATTTTGGACTCTGCACTATCCCACCCTTGTTTCACTTAATTTCTGCAAGAACAAAAATAACATCAAATAGTTAGAGATGCAAGCTCATAACGCACATTATGTTCGCTAGCTATGTATTTGTTTAATGTTATCTGTGTCATTTTAACAACGGATGACAGCTGTACAATGAAACTTACTGCGTCACTAAAATACGTAACATGCGTCTCAATGGCTCAGCCGCACCCCACAGCAATTGGTCCCCTACGGTAAAGGCAGAAAGGTAATCATTCCCCATGGCCAGTTTGCGCAAACGCCCCACAGGGGTTGTCAGTGTACCAGTCACCGCAGCAGGCGTGAGTTCACGCATGCTTACTTCACGTTCATTCGGCACTACTTTTGCCCATTCGTTCGCCTCAGATAGCATCTGATTAATTTCATCTAACGGCACATCTTTTCTTAACTTGATAGTCAAGGCTTGAGAGTGACAGCGCATGGCACCGATGCGCACACACAAGCCGTCAATCACGATAGGATTGGCTTCACGTCCAAGGATTTTATTGGTTTCCACGCCACCCTTCCACTCTTCTTTGCTTTGCCCATTACCCAAATCTTTATCGATCCAGGGAATCAAGCTACCCGCCAATGGCACACCGAAGTGTGGCGTTGGGTATGCATCTGAGCGAATAGTATCCGCGACCGTTTTATCGATCTCTAAGATTGCCGAGGCAGGATCAGCCAATAGTCCGCTGACAGAGTGATTGACGACGCCCATCTGTTTGATGAGTTCACGCATATTCTGGGCACCAGCACCAGAGGCAGCCTGATAGGTCATAGATGTAGCCCACTCCACTAAATCCGCTTTAAACAAGCCATTAAGCGCCATTAACATCAGCGAAACAGTACAGTTGCCGCCAATCCAGTTTTTACCACCAGCCTGTAGTGCATCTTTGATGACACCCATGTTGACTGGGTCAAGAATGATCACGGCATTTTTATCCATGCGCAAGGTGGAGGCCGCGTCAATCCAGTGGCCATCCCAACCAGCGTTGCGTAGTTGCGGGAAAATATCAGAGGTATAGTCGCCGCCTTGGCAAGAGACAATCACATCCATTGCAGTCAGTTCTGCAATATTTTTTGCATCTTTTAAGGCAGGAGAATCTTTGCCAACATTAGGCGCAGCCCCACCTGTTTGCGATGTGGTAAAGAATTGCGGCTCAATATCCGCAAAGTCATTTTCTTGCATCATGCGCTGCATGAGCACAGAACCCACCATACCGCGCCAGCCGACAAACCCTACTTTCAACATCTTGATATCCCCATCACTCTATTATCTTCACACCTTACTGCCGTGTGATTTTATCATTTACAATCAACCCGTTACAGCGCAGCTAGTACAGCAGCACCCATTTCACTGCAAGATACTTTTTTCGTACCCTCTGTATAAATATCGGCTGTTCGACAACCATCTGCCAATGCTTTTTTCACTGCATCTTCAATGCGTGTCGCATTTGCCTCATCGTTAAAGGTATAGCGCAACATCATTGCAGTAGACAAAATTGTTGCCAGTGGATTCGCAATATTCTTACCTGCAATATCTGGCGCTGAGCCATGGCTTGGCTCGTACATGCCCTTATTATTCGCATCTAGTGAAGCAGAAGGCAGCATACCGATTGAACCAGTCAACATGGAGGCTTCATCCGAGAGGATGTCACCAAAGATATTGCCAGTCACCATCACATCAAATTGTTTAGGCGCGCGCACCAACTGCATAGCAGCATTATCCACATACATATGGCTAAGCTCCACTTCAGGATACTCAGCAGACAACTCGATCATGACCTGACGCCATAGCTCGGTGGTTTCTAACACGTTGGCTTTGTCTACGGAACATACTTTCTTATTACGCTTCATCGCAATATCAAATGCCACACGGCCAATGCGCTTAATTTCAGACTCATTGTAGCGCATGGTATTAATCCCCTCGCGCTCACCATTTTCTAGCGTGCTGATGCCACGTGGTTGGCCAAAGTAAATATCCCCGGTTAATTCACGCACAATCATAATATCTAAGCCAGACACTACTTCTGGTTTGAGCGTAGAAGCCGATGCCAGTTCTGGATATAGTAAGGCCGGACGCAAATTTGCAAATAAATTCAACTCTTTACGAATACGCAGTAAGCCGCGCTCTGGGCGCAGGTGACGCTCTAGCTTGTCGTATTTCCAATCACCCACCGCACCCAACAGTACTGCATCAGCCTCTTTGGCGAGTTTTAGTGTTGCATCAGGCAATGGGTCACCTGCAGCTTCATACCCTGCGCCACCTATCGGTGCTTCGGTCAATTCCAACCCTAGGTTAAGGCCATTTAATACTTGCACTGCTTGCGCTACGATTTCCGGCCCGATACCATCACCAGGCAATACTGCGATTTTCATCCAAAATCCCTATTTCTAATGTGTTAATTAAACAGCCAAGGTTGTGTAGATTTGTGTTTCACTTCAAAGGTTTTAATCGCCTCCACATGCTGCAGCGTCAACCCGATATCATCTAAACCATTCAGCAAGTTATGCTTTCTCACCGCATCCACCTCAAAGCCATAGGATTGACCATCTGGCGTACTTACCGTCTGTTTTTCCAAGTCAACCGTGAGCTGATAGCCAACATTGCCCTCTACAGATTTAAACAGCTGATTAACAATGTCATCCGCTAAAACAATTGGCAACAAGCCATTTTTAAAGCAGTTGTTAAAGAAAATATCGGCGTAACTTGGCGCGATAATCGCACGAAAACCATAGTCTTCTAGTGCCCATGGCGCGTGTTCACGGCTAGACCCACAACCAAAATTCTCTCTTGTTAGCAAGATGCTAGCTCCCTGATAACGTGCTTGATTCAGTACAAAATCAGGATTTTTTGCACGCTTGCTGTTATCCATGCCCGGCTCGCCATGGTCAAGATAACGCCACTCATCAAAGGCATTCGGGCCAAAACCTGAGCGCTTGATCGATTTTAAAAATTGTTTGGGAATAATCGCGTCCGTATCCACATTGGCACGATCCAACGGCGCAACCAACCCATTTAATAATGTAAAAGGCTTCATTTAGTTATTAGGCGATTTCTGGATTTTTTCGCCAACCTTTTCCACGTCTTTACCTAAACCATGCCATGTATTGCAGCCAGTTAAAACGCATGCTGCAGCCAATACCATCAACGCCAATAATTTACTCATTTCCAGTTCCTATCATTTCAGACGATTCATTACTCAAATTAACTTTTAAAAATCTAATTTTCAAACAAGCTGCCTGACATCAACAAAATGTCCTGCCACCGCTGCAGCAGCCGCCATTTCAGGACTCACCAAATGCGTACGTCCACCTTGCCCTTGGCGACCTTCAAAATTGCGGTTAGAGGTAGACGCACAACGTTCACCCGGCTCTAGTCTGTCTGCATTCATGGCTAAGCACATGGAGCAACCTGGCTCGCGCCATTCAAATCCAGCCTCTTTAAAAATTTTGTCCAAGCCCTCTTGTTCGGCTTGCGCTTTGACCAAACCAGAGCCTGGTACCACTAGTGCCAACTTGACATTGTCAGCCACTTTTTTACCTTTGGCGACACTGGCAGCTGCACGCAGATCCTCAATACGCGAGTTGGTGCAGGAGCCAATAAATACCTTGTCTATTTGAATCTGCTCAATCGGCGTATTGGCTTTCAATCCCATGTAGGCGTAAGCACGCTCCCAATCAGCACGTTGTACATCATTCTTGGCCATATCCAAACTAGGCACTTTGCCATCCACACCCACCACCATCTCTGGTGATGTGCCCCACGTGACTTGGGGCTGAATATCTTCTGCCTTCAACGCCACTGTCGCGTCAAATTGCGCGCCTTCATCACTGTGTAAAGTGCGCCAATAGGCCACAGCAGCATCCCATTGCTCAGCTTTCGGTGAGAATGGGCGGCCTTTCACGTAGTTGATGGTGGTATCGTCTACTGCCACCATCCCAGCACGCGCGCCTGCTTCAATCGCCATATTACATAAGGTCATACGGCCTTCCATGCTTAAACCACGGATGGCCGATCCTGCAAACTCAATCGCATAGCCTGTACCGCCTGCGGTACCAATTTTGCCAATAATAGCTAACGCTACATCTTTCGCAGTCACACCATGGCCTAGCTGACCGTCTACCTTGACCAACATTGATTTGGAGCGCTTTTGCACCAAGCATTGCGTCGCCATCACGTGCTCTACTTCCGAGGTGCCAATACCATGGGCCAATGCACCAAATGCACCATGCGTGCTGGTATGCGAGTCACCACACACCACTGTCATGCCTGGCAAAGTAGCGCCTTGCTCAGGGCCAATGACATGCACAATGCCTTGACGCACATCGTCCATTTTAAATTCGGTGACACCGAACTCGCTGCAGTTAGCATCCAAGGTCTGTACCTGCAAACGAGAGATAGGGTCGGCGATGCCCGCTACACCCGTACTTCTATTGGTAGTTGGCACGTTATGATCAGGCACGGCTAGTACGGAATTAATCCGCCACAACTTACGGCCAGCCAATTTCAACCCCTCAAATGCTTGTGGGCTGGTGACCTCATGCACTAAATGGCGGTCGATATAGAGCAATGCGGTGCCATTTTCTTCTCGCACCACATGACTATCAAATAATTTATCGTACAAAGTCTTTACAGACATACTCTTAACCTATGATTAATCTCTAAAGTTACCAAACTGCAACGGAAAATCCGTCACATTCTTTTTACAAAAGGCAATCGCGTCTTGCAGCACATCACGTTTAGCGCCATTCACACGCACCGTATCACCTTGAATGCTGGCTTGCACTTTCATGCCTGAATCTTTAATCAATTTAGTCAAGCGCTTAGCCAAATCACTGTCAATCCCAGCGCGGATTTTCATCTCTTGCTTTACTTTATTACCAGACACTTTTTGCACGTCTTTATGCTCAAGGCGCTTGGTGCTATCCGGCTCTTTTTTTTCCATCGCCGGCAATAAAATATCTTTGACCTGATCTAACTGGAAATCGTTGTCGCCAAAAATCGTAATGATGCTGTCTTTTTCATTCAGCTCCACTTTGGCGGACGACCCTTTAAAGTCGTAACGATTGGTAATTTGTTTACCCGCAGTATCAATCGCGTTTTTTAACGCCACCATATCGACTTCAGAACTAATATCAAAACTAGGCATATTGTTTTTTCAACCTTTCAAGCGAAAGTAGTACTAGGCGCAACCGCGAAGACAGTACGAACAGTACGGCAAGTGATTGCAGCGACGTAATACTGAGCCACCATTACTCGAAGTGGCAAACGTAGTCTACTGTTTCTACTGTCTCTATATCGAACGAAGAATTACCCGCCACTGTGAATTTCTCACCAGCACTATAGGTTTTCCATTCTGTTTCGCCATTGAGGCGCACTTTACACACACCACTATTGATCTCCATCAATTCTGGTGTTGCAGTATTAAACGTCAGAACACTCGGGAATATGACACCAATCGTACTACGTGTGCCATTAGGGAACATCACGGTGTGGCTGACACACTTACCATCGAAATAGATGTTTGCTTTTTTCTTTACACTGACATTGTCAAACTGAGCCATGCTTATCTCCTAACACTTATATTTATATTTACTTTTTATTTCTTAAATTCGCAGCAATGCGCATTCTGAGCGCATTCAGCTTAATAAACCCACCCGCATCTTTTTGATCATAGGCACCTTTATCATCTTCAAACGTTGCAATGGTTGAATCAAATAATGAATTGGTTTTACTGTCGCGGCCCACCACAATCACATTGCCTTTATACAATTTGAGTCTTACCCAGCCATTGACGCTATGTTGCGTGTGGTCAATTAACGTTTGCAAAGTAACACGCTCCGGGCTCCACCAATACCCGTTATAAATCAAACTGGCGTAGCGTGGCATTAAGTCATCTTTTAAATGCGCCACTTCGCGGTCTAGTGTAATGCTTTCAATGGCACGATGTGCTTTAAGCATAATGGTACCACCCGGGGTTTCGTAGCAACCGCGTGACTTCATGCCCACATAACGGTTTTCCACCAAATCCAAACGACCAATGCCATGCTTACCGCCTAAGATATTCAAGTTCGCTAAAAGCTCATGGGCTTTCATGGCTTGGCCATTGAGCGACACGGGATCACCATTCACGTATTCAATATCCAGATACTCTGCTGCATCCGGTGCTTTTTCCGGCGACACCGTCCAACGCCACATCGACTCTTCAGCCTCAGCAGCTGGGTCTTCCAAATGGCGCCCTTCGTAAGAAATATGCAGTAAGTTGGCATCCATCGAATATGGGCTTCCACCTTGCTTATGTTTCATATCCACTGGGATGCCATGCTTTTCAGCATAAGCCATCAACTTTTCACGGCTGAGTAAATCCCACTCACGCCAAGGCGCGATAATTTTGATATTCGGGTTAAGCGCATAAGCGCCTAGCTCAAAACGTACTTGGTCATTACCCTTACCTGTTGCGCCATGAGAAATCGCATCCGCTTTGGTTTCAGCGGCAATTTCAATCAATCGTTTAGCAATCAATGGGCGGGCAATAGAAGTCCCGAGCAAATACTCGCCTTCATACACAGTGTTGGCACGGAACATCGGGAATACGAAATCACGTACAAACTCTTCACGCACGTCATCAATGTAAATCTCTTTGACGCCAGCCGCTTTGGCTTTGGCGCGCGCAGGCTCAAGCTCTTCGCCTTGGCCCAAGTCAGCGGTAAATGTGACCACTTCACATTGGTACTCATCTTGCAGCCACTTTAAGATCACAGAGGTATCTAAACCACCGGAATACGCCAACACGGCTTTTTTAATTTCGCTCATTTCTCTTTACCCAACTCTTCAATATTGAATTTAAACTTTACCCAACAACAAATATTCCATTAATGCTTTTTGCACGTGCAGTCTGTTCTCTGCCTCATCCCACACCACGGAGTGTTTGCCATCAATCACATCGGCTGCAACTTCTTCGCCACGGTGCGCAGGCAAACAATGCATAAATAACGCATTTTCTCCAGCCACACGCATCATGTCCGCATCCACCTGCCAATCCGCAAAGTCTTTGCGACGCTCTTCATTTTCCGCCTCAAAACCCATGCTTGTCCACACATCGGTTGTGACTAAATCCGCACCCTTCGCAGCCTGCATAGGGTCCGCAAACTCCTCAAAGTGATCAGTGCCGTAGAGGTTAGCGCGCTCCGGCTCTACCTCGTATTCTGGCGGCGTAGATACATGCACATTAAAATCGAGCACTTCTGCCGCTTGCAACCAAGTATTGCAGACATTATTAGAATCCCCTATCCACGCCACTGTTTTCCCTTGTATAGAGCCGCGATGCTCGATAAAGGTAAAAATATCGGCCAAAATCTGACATGGGTGATACTCATTGGTTAATCCATTAATCACCGGTACACGTGAGTTGGCCGCAAAGCGTTCAATGATGCTTTGCTCAAAAGTACGAATCATCACAATATCACTCATGCGTGATATCACTTGTGCTGCATCTTCTACTGGCTCGCCACGCCCCAACTGTGAGTCGCGCGTATTAAGATAAATCGCACTACCGCCCAACTGCTGCATTCCCGCCTCAAACGACAAGCGTGTGCGCGTGCTGGCTTTTTCAAAAATCATGACCAGCGTACGGTCTGATAACGGCCAATACTGCTGATAAGACTTGAACTGCTTTTTAATCCAAGCCGCGCGCTGAAAGATATATTCAATCTCATCCCGCGCCAAATCATTAAATTGTAGAAAATGTTTAATCGCCATAACCCATCTCTCTTACTTCAGCACTTACTTTATCTCAGGCTTTTCAGCCGAAAGTAGAAATGTCTTTACGATGGGAACCAGACGATTCACCAACTCTTGCGCCTCTTGCTTGCTCATAATTAACGATGGCAATAAGCGGATCACTTTTTCTGCCGTCACGTTAATCAATAGCTTCTGCTCCAGCGCCAGCTTAACCAGCTCACCACAGGGCACATCCAACTCAATACCCACCATCAGGCCTGCGTTGCGAACATTGACCACGTGCTTATTGCCTGCAAATGCTTCTGCAATTTGTGTATTTAAAAACGCACCAATTACTTCGGCATTTTCACGCAGCTTTTCTTCCGCAATGATATCGAGCGTGGCAATCCCAGCGGCAGTTGCCAATGGGTTACCGCCAAATGTAGAGCCATGCTTACCAGGTGTAAACGTATCCGCAGCTGCACCTTTAGCCAGACATGCACCAATTGGTACGCCAGAGCCTAGACCTTTGGCTAACGTCATCACATCCGGCATGATGCCTGTGTGCTGAAATGCAAACCATGTACCGGTACGACCGACACCGCTTTGCACTTCATCTAGCATCAACAACCAACCATTTTCATCACATACCTGACGTAAGCCTTGAAAATAGGCTTTAAGGTCAGCTGGGATATGCACACCACCCTCACCTTGCACCGGCTCGACCAAAATGGCCACCACGTTGTTTTTGCGTTTTGCCACTTGCTTCACGGCTTCCAAGTCATCAAATGGCACACGCACAAAACCACTGACCAAGGGCTCAAAACCAGCTTGTGTTTTACGATTACCAGTGGCTGATAACGTTGCCATGGTTCGACCATGGAAAGCGCGTTCCATCACAATAATTTCCGGATTTTCAATGCCTTTGTTGTGACCGTACAAACGCGCCAACTTAATGGCAGCCTCGTTCGCCTCACAGCCTGAGTTACAGAAAAACACTTTATCCATACCGGAGATTTCAGCCAACTTATCGGCCAAGCGTGCTTGTTCTGCAATTTGATAAATATTAGACACATGCACCAAGCGTGCAACTTGTGCTTGAATCGCGGCGACAAACTTGGGATGTGCGTGCCCCAACCCATTCACAGCGACGCCAGACAACCCATCTAAATAGGCATTACCTTGTTGATCGTACAACCAAACACCCACGCCTTTATCAAAGGAGACTGGCTGTCTACCGTAAGTGTTCATCAAATGTTCAGACATAACTCAAACCTAAAAAAGTGAATACTAAAAAAGCAAAACGGCGGCTAAGGCCGCCGTTATTGCCTTAACTATATTTAAAACCCTAACACGGCGCGGTGACTCAATCCATTTGCCATAAAAAACAGCATAGGAATGGACAGCATGACATTAGTTCGTGACGCCAGCATGGCAACACGTCGCGCCTTGGCCTTGGCCGCATCGTCGGCTGGCACCATACCAAGAATCTTTTGCTGATTGGGCCATATCAATACCCAAACATTAAATAACATAATTGTCCCTAACCAAGCGCCCAAGCCAATCGCCTCGAAGCCATTGCGTAATAAGAATGCATCTGTGAAATTAGCACCCAATAAGGCAGCGCCAGCCAGCCAAGTCACTACGGCAGCCCATCTAAACCACAACAACGCTCTAGGGGCCACATGCTTGCTAATCCCCGCCGCCGTACCATCTGCAGCAGCATCTTTTAACGCTGCCATTTGTACAAAATTAAAGTAATACAATAAGCCAATCCAAGTAATACCGGCTAAAAAGTGAATCCATCTTGCAATTGCGGGCATCCAATCCATGTTACACCCCCGCAACTAAAAAGTTTTTAAGAAAAAACACCAATACAACAGTTAACACCACACCTGAGATAATGGTACCTGCAACAGATTCCAACGGATTTTTCATGGCATGCTCCCTCTTGTGAAATTAGTTATTTTTATCAGCCTTGAGATTAGCGCAAATCTCAATTTTTAGCAAGAAAATTGACATGGAATACCCTGTTAACAGTAAGAATTAAAAAGGGTTTTTACCTTTTACCCGCACGTAAGTCACCACCAAAAAACCGATGCTATGGCTTGCACACGTTTGGACATTACATGCCGGCAATTCGATAAAAAACCTTTTCAATTCAATGAGATTCAGGCAAAATTGCACTCTTTTGTCGCATCAGCACACATTTAAGGTTTATGGTTTCGGTCACTTCTCTCCCTAAAGCATCTCATCAGGAAAAGTTTAGCCAGCTACCAATTCATTGGTATTTGAGTCCGGATATTTATCAATTAGAGGTCAACCATCTATTTGCGCAAGCGCCCAAATATATTGGCCATGCACGCATGATTCCCAATCCAGGTGATTACTACGCGCTAGACTGGATGGGCGAAGCGAAGGCGTTGGTTAATCAGGAAAATCGCATTCAACTGCTGAGCAATGTATGCCGTCACCGCCAAGCCATCATGCTGAATGGCCGTGGCAACACGCCAAATATTGTCTGCCTATTGCACCGCTGGACCTATGATTTATCAGGCAAACTCATGGGCGCGCCCCTATTCAAAGAAGACCCATGCCTGCATCTAGCGCAATCACGCTTGCAGGAATGGCAAGGTCTGCTATTTGACATCACGCAAAAGCCGCACAATATTGCTGAGGAGCTTGCCGCACTTGGTTGTAAGCAGGCATTTGATTTTACCAACTACCATTTTGACAAAGTCAGCATTGAGCATTACCAGTTCAACTGGAAAACATTCATTGAAACGTATCTAGAAGACTATCACGTTGGCCCATTCCATCCAGGCTTGAATCAGTTTGTGAACTGCAACGATTTAACTTGGGAATTTGGCCAGCACTATAGCGTGCAAACAGTAGGTTACAAGTCAAGTCCGGATGTACATGCCTCACCTGTTTACCGCCAATGGCAACAATCGGTTGAGCAGTACCATGGTCAGCAACGTCCATCATTTGGCGCTATCTGGTTTGTGTACTACCCTTACCTGATGATTGAGTGGTATCCCAATGTGCTGGTGGTTTCACATTTAATTCCTACCGGCGTTGAGAGCTGCACCAATGTAGTTGAGTTTTATTACCCAGAAGACATTGCTTTGTTTGAGCGCGAATTTGTGCAAGCACAGCAAGCCGCTTACGAGGAAACGGCTGTTGAAGACAAAGAAATTTGCCAACGTATGCACGATGGCCGCAAAGCACTTTATCTGCAAGGTATAGACGAGCGTGGCCCCTATCAACAACCACTAGAAGCCGGCTTGGAGCATTTCCATCGCTGGTACCGTGAACAACTCACTCCATTTCTACCCACAGATAGCGCCAGATAAGCGTCATGCGCGCTGGCAAACTACAATTATCAGGCCGGCTACCGCACCTTGGTAGCCTATGGATGCTGGTGGCTGCCATTGGGTTTGGGGTGATGGGTGCACTGGTTAAGCTTGGCTCACCAAAATTTTCCAACGCAGAGTTAGTGTTTTATCGCTCTATCTTCGGTTTAATCAGCATTTATGGGTACATTGCTTATCACAAGCTCCCACTGCGTACGCCGGTATTAGGCAAGCAAGTGAGCCGTGCCGTGGTCGGGCTGATCTCATTGGCACTGTTCTTTTACGCCATTGCACACCTACCACTGGCTACCGCCATCACACTCAATTACACCTCTGCATTATTTTTGGCAGCGCTCACGCCTTTTTTACTGCACGAGAAGCCAAAACCCATTTTATTAGGCACCATCCTGCTTGGCTTTCTTGGCATCGCGCTACTGCTTAAACCCAGTTTTTCTAGCCAAAACATGCTAGCTGGTGCGCTTGGTTTACTATCAGGATTTGGCGCATCAATGGCTTATGTACACGTAAAACAGTTAGGGGCACTACAAGAGCCCGATTGGCGCACCGTGTTCTACTTTACCTGTATCTCGACAGTCATCAGCGGACTGTGGATGTTATTCGACCACTTTTCTGCACTGGCATGGCAAGACTTACCATTGCTATTAGGCTTGGGCGTATCTGCCACCATTGGGCAACTGGCCATGACGCGTGCTTACAGAACAGGCAATACACTGATTGTGGCCAGCTTAGCCTATACCACCGTCATTTTTGCTACCTTGTTAGGCGTGATTTTTTGGCAAGAGACATTAAGTGCCAGCGAATATATCGCTATCGGCATGATTATTTTGAGTGGGATGATTAGCGTCAATACCACGACTCAGAAAAAATCAACCGCGTAAATCACACACAGAGTATTTAAGCTATAGACATTTAATTCACTTAGGATTAATCTTAATATCCTACTTTAACTTTATTGCGCTAATGACTTGATGTATAAACTTATGCATTCATTTCGATTGGTATGCTTTGTAAGCGCATCTCTTGTGCTTTCCGGCTGTTTAGGTGGCACCATCGCGCAACAAATCGCACGCTCTATTGCAACCAGCGTAGCGGATAACGCAATAGGAAGTGCGGTAGAAGCTGAAGATAAAAAGGCAGCCGCTAAGCAGCCAACACTCAACAGCATGTTGTACAACCCAACACCCGACCCCTACCGCAATGCCATGCTGAATATGGACTTTGCACCGCTGAAAGCAATCCAAGAACCCTTACCTGAATACCCGACAGAAGCACAAGAAATTCCAATCGTGATTCTTAAAACCAACCCGCTAGTACAGGTGGAGTTATTTAATTTGTTGATTGGTGAAGAAAAGTTGGCGGTGTTTGAAAAAGCGCGCATGCAGGGCGCACTTAACTTACCAGATGCTGCGGAGTGGCAAGAGTGGCAGGTGGCAACAGGTAAAATCCAATCGCCTCCACAAAGCACGCAGACACTGATTACCTTTCTACTTCCACCTTCATTCGGCAAGCCCCCTAGTGGCAGCATGACCACCGTGGAGTTGTCTCAATCCGGCGACCTCAATATCGCACGCTATAAATCTAACTAATTAAGTAAGCTACTTAAGGATCAATCAACCCACTGCGCATGGCGATTAACGCAATCTCAGCAGAGTTGTTGGCATTTAATTTTTGTTTAATGTTGTAGAGATGGGTGCCCACGGTTCTTGGGCTTAAAAATAGCGTTTCTGCAATTTCGTTGGTGGTTTTGCCTTTGGCCAAAGACATAAACACTTCAAATTCGCGCTCACTCAACACATCCACAGGGTTTTGCTCTCCGGACAATTGCTGAATGGCCATTTGTTGCGCCACACTGGCTTCTATGTATTTCTTACCACTGGCTACGCTACGAATCGCCTTAATCAACTCTTCTGCCGCACTGCGCTTCGTCAGATAGCCCATAGCGCCAGCATTCAGCACTCGCTTAGGGTGCACCGAGTCCTCATGCGCAGATAACACCAAGATTCTTGCATGGCTGTCTTTAGCTAAAATCCGCTCTATCGCTTCCATGCCGCCAATACCAGGCATGGTAATATCCATCACCACCACATCCGGCTTATGTTCTACATAGCCTTTAATACCGGCCTCACCGTTCTCAGCCTCCGCGATCACTTTAATATCATTTGCGGATTCCAGCAGCATTTTAAATCCCATGCGCACTACCGCATGATCATCCACCAGCATCACGTTAATCTGACCCATACCACTCCTTTTTCATTACATTCGCTCGCTATTTCAGGTATTCAATGCTTTTGGAATCACAATCGAGATTGTAGTTCCACGCGATTTTTTTTGCAGGCTAGACACAATATTAAACTGCCCGTGTAATGCCTGCACTCGTTCGCGCATACCCAGTAAGCCAAAGTGATTGCTTTGATCTACCTGTGAAACTTCCATACCCTTGCCATCATCTTGAATCGTCAACGCTAAATCGCCCTGCTGATTTGCGTGTAGTTGAATGTGTACACGTTTGGCATCTGCATGTTTTACTACATTATTGATAGATTCTTGCACGATACGAAACACATTGATATTAATGTTTTCACCTAATTGATTGAGGTTGCCAGATAAATCTAGATCGATGGCCAGATTAGGGTGCTGGCTTTGACAGGTGTTGACTAAATCTCGCAGCGTTTCGCTCAAGCCTAAGTTATCTAGCGAGCCCGGGCGCAATTGGCGAATAATATTGTGCATGCCATCGTAAATATGATTGGCTGCGGCAACAATGGTCTGCGCACTTGCCTCAACATCGGGTGCTTTTTCTTTGGTTTTGTTGGCAATGGCCACCGCAAATGTTTTGATAGCTGTGACATATTGACCTAGTTCATCATGCAACTCGCGCGCCAAACTTCTGCGTTCATCCTCAATATGCTTTTGTATTAAGTGCGTAAGCTGACGGTTTTCTTCCAACTGACGTTCAGCATCTAACGAGACCACCATGCGGTTTAAACTATGTCCGATCTTATCAAACTCTGGCAGCTTAAAGTCTGGCAACTTCACAGTCAGGTCGCCCTGCTCTACACTATTGATGGCATTAAGAATATGACGTACCGGACGCAAAGCATGGCTTAATAAGGCATATACCATTAAGTTAAGGGTCACAAAAAACCCTACACCTATCAGAATTAATTGCTGAAACCCGGACCATGCCTCTCGCACTGATCCACCAGGGCTAGAAGTCACAATTAAGGTGCCATAATGAATACGGCGCTGTACCGATTCTTTTTGCGGCTCTACTAATTTAACAAACCATTGTGGCGGTACCACATCGCTTTTAAAGGTCGATTCGGGCGAGATATAAAGCGGATTTCCCGCGTGATCATATAACTCGATATGGCTGCTACGTACATAGCCTAAAGAGCGCAAAAACTCTTGCATTACCAAATGCGTTGGACCAAAACTCGGGTTCATGGCAGAACTCACAATGACCGTATCTAACAGTTGCACCGTCACACGGGTAGCGGCTTCCACCCGTTCACGGATAGAAATACGTGTGTCAATCACCAGTACCCAACCCACGGCGAGCATAAACGCGAGAGAAAGCATCGTCACCAGCAGATTTAATCTAAAGCGTAAACTCATACCATCCATGTGCAACAAAAGCCGTAGTATCTGCGCAATTGCTCTCGCACCCCTAGTGTAAAAACCATTAAAAGTGTAAAAACCATTCAAAAGGCGTAAAAACTATTAAAAAACCTAAAACCAATCAAGCTAATCTTCTATGCTTATTTTCTTATATTCGGCCGGCACAGGTGGATATGCAAGCTTGAGCGATTTAAGCGCATTCAGCAATAACCGGGATATCAGCAAGTTGCGATTGGTTTTGGAGTCAGCGGGCACTACATACCACGGTGCATAGCTTGTAGAGGTGGCTTGCAATGCATTCTCATAAGCCACCATGTATTTTGACCACACAGCACGCTCATTTAAATCACCGGGATTGAATTTCCACGTTTTGGTAGGGTCATCTAAACGCTCTTCCATGCGCACTTTCTGTTCTTCTTTAGAAATATGCAGAAAACATTTGATGACGAGCGTGCCGGTTTCGGTCAACATGCGTTCAAAGTCATTGATTTGTGTAAAGCGGCGTTTACACTCAGCTTCATCTATCCAGTCGTGCACTTTTACAATTAGCACATCCTCATAGTGGCTACGATTAAAAATCACAATCTCGCCTTTTTTGGGCACTTGGCTGTGTACACGCCACAAATAATCATGCGCTAACTCATCTGCACTGGGGGCTTTAAAGCTGGCTAAACGAATGCCTAATGGATCACACTCACTGAACACATGTTTGACCGTGCCATCTTTTCCGCTGGCATCCATGCCTTGCAAAATCAGCAATACTTTATGCTTGGCTTGCGCATGCAAGATATCCTGCAATGCATTAATCTCTACCGCCAATTTTTCCAACGCTAATGCATCTTTGGCTTTGCTATCGCTGCGTTCAGATTTATCGTTAGGTTGAATACTACTTAAAGAGAATTTGCTATTTGGTTTGACTTTGTATTGGTCTAGATTTTTATCGAGCGATTTTTCTTGATTGGCCATGGTGAACCCCACTAACAGAACAGCATCAATTTAACACGTCAGGCAGCAGATGCAAACTCACAATGCTTGTATGAAATTGGTCCGTAGGTGGCTATCTCTACGGTAGATGGTTTACTCGGTAAATGTTGTGGGTTGCTTGGCGAGTGCTTTTTCTTCTTCAATGCGGTACAGCCAAGCCAAAATTTCCGCAATGGCCAAATAAAGCGCTGGTGGAATATGCTGATCCAAATCCACCTGCATCAGCATTTGCATCAGCTCTTTAGATTCGTGCACGAACACATTATGCTCTTTGGCCAGCGCGATAATGTGCTCTGCCACCAAACCCTGCCCTTTTGCGACAACTCGCGGCGCATAATCGCCAGTGTCGTAAGCCAGCGCGATGGCTTGCTGATGATACTTTGTCGGCAGATGGCTCATAGGCTTATTCGCGCTCCTGTATCACAGTAGGCGTTTGCGTCACGGTCAATGCATCTATCGATTGGTGATTCTCTTGCATGGTTTGCGCCAGCTTGGTTTTTTGCTGCTGTAACAAGGCAAAGGTGTCGGTACGCCCGCTTTCCAAATGAATGCGCAAATGACCATTGACCAAACTTAGCTTGGCCTTTACTTCACCCAGATGTGGGAAATCAATCTTGAGTTCAGTCGCGGTCCAAGTCGCTTCTGGCGATTCCGACTGGGCTTGCGCATTGGAGTCCGAGGGTAAACGCTGCTGATAAACATCCCAAGTCATGGTTTGGCCCGGCCATACTTCGCCATGCCATGAAAAGCGCTGATGTTCCAGCACAGCTAACTGCTGAAACGTGATGTGTGCCGGATTAAATCCGGCTTGATTTTGCGGCTCTTGCCTCAATTGGCTCAACGCATATTGGCCTTGTGAAAGCGCCTGTAAATGCGACTCGTAAAATAAGCCGGTCTGACTTAGCGCTTGCTTTAAATCTTGCGCCACCAACTGTGGCTTGTTAGGGAAATGGGTAATCACGTTGATGGCTTCATAACGTGTAGATAGTTGCTGTGCTTCTGCTTGCCCCAGATACTGTCCAAGCAGGCTACCGGCTTGGCTTAAATTGACAGCTGTGCCGGTGTAGCCCACAGTGGTGGGTTGCTTGAGCAAAAAGGTGAGCTCAGGTTGCGCCTGCAAATATTGCAATGATAAAGTTTGCCCCAGTTTGGCCTGCTGTCCGATATCCATTTTCAACAACAATGGCTGTGCCTGTGTTAGATTTGCTTGCGCTTGATTTGGATTGACCTGTGTTTGTTTTGAGTTAATTTGCACTAGAAAAGTCGTATCACTGACCCGTTGCATCACGCGTGCGTCATAGGTCTCACCGGGGGTTAAGTGCTTTGCTTGCGCCGCCAGCTCTTGCGAAGGCGTATTGATTGCGCCCACCGGCAATACGGGTACCACGCGATAAACCGACCCAATCTGCTGGGGATTGCTTGGCTCTGGTTTATGAATAAACATGGCAAAGACTACATTTGATAAGCGCTATTCAACTTTGCTTGCATTTGCGCGGCTTGTGACTGGCTGGGTTGCACCCACTGGCTAAGCTTTTGCATCCATGGATGAATAAGCAATTTAAGCTGATGATCATCCGCCAAAATACGCTGAATAATCTCTATTTTCTGTGATTTGGTTTCTTGCGTGAGGATACTTGTGCGCTCTAACACTTTAATCTGCGCTACGTTTTCTAAGTAGCCAGCCTCTAATTCAGATACTTTATCCCAGTTATTCTGCTTGGCCGCAGCCAGCATTTGCGCCATGGTGTCGGCCAGTGCGGTGTATGCTGGTATCAGTGTTTGTGCTTGCATGTATACGCCTAAAATACTAATCGGTTATAGTTAGCTGGAATATTGGCTTGTGGCCGCATCGCCACTACTTTCGCCAGATCCGCAGCGTTTGGTTTTTGGTTTTCAATCGCTTCCCACGCGCCTTTCAGCTCTGTGAGCAGGCCAATCACCTCTTCAACCAATGGCGCTTGATTATGGATATTGGCCATGGTTAAACGTTGTGACATATAGGCGTACAAAGCATCTAAGCTTTGTGCGATCTCACCGCCAGCTTTTTTATCTAAGCTTAAACGTAGGCCACTTTCAATGATTAAAATGGCTTTAGAAATCATCTCACCTTTATGCTGTATATCTTGATTAGCCATGTGCGTAATGGCATTGCGGCAAGCTGAAATAGCGCCTTCATACAGCATCACCACTAATTTATTGGGGCTTGCGGCGACCACACCTGTTTCTAAACCCAATTGGGCGTAAACATTGGCACCATTACTTTTAAATCCAAACATGTTATGTCCCCTTTTTATTAGTTATTGCCGAGCGCTGAAATCTGCTGTGAGAGATACGAGCTTGTATTTTGCATACTCGATAACAGTGTATCCAAACGTGTGTATTGATCACGGTAACGTTTCTCAATCACGGTCATTTTCAAATTAAACGCATCGGTCTGTTGCTCTAAACGTTTCACTGAAGCCGTAATGCCATCCGTACGTGCTGCCAGCAAACCTTCATCGTCCAGCAATCCATCCAAAATATCATCCAACTGTGCAGCATAGCCTTTCACAAAAGTCACCGTACCGCGTGCGCCTGTGCTGCCTCCGGTCACTTTAATTCGTAAGCCTTCGCTTACATCACCGGCTGCACCAATCAACTCTTGATTCAAACCAGTGCCGGCAACACCGTTGATCATGCCTAGCATATTAGTATTATCGGAACCTAATTGCGAAACTGTAATGGGATAGGTGCCAGATTGTGTTTTACTGGTGCTACCAAGGTAAGATACTTGCGCATCCGAAGTCCTAGCAGAGGTCGAAAACAATGCTGCAATATCATCAAAATGGTTGCTAATCGCATCGGTCAGCTTAGTGCTGTCTAATGCCAATTTACCATCACGCTGAAAGCTCACGCCAATGTCGGTCAACGAAGTAATCGTGCCGCCCGTATCCACCACTTTGGTCACCACAGATTTAATTTGCGCCGTGATATTGCGTGCAGTCGCATCGCCTAACAACTTACCGGAAGATTTTCCAGTTTCGTCATATTTGGTGAGGGTACGCAAGGTATCGTTCAGCTTGTTATACGCATCCACAAAGGCCGTCACCGATTCTTTGATTTTGGCTTGATCAGACGCCACAGCCAAATTGACGGGCTGACTATTGCTGGTGCCTAGCAAATTAAGGGTAATGCCTTCAATCGCATCACTCACACTATTGCTGGCTTTTACTACATCAATGCCATCAATATTGAGCAACGCATTCAGTGGTGCTTGTAACTGGCTCATGTTCTTGCCAGCGCCCGCAGTCGATAATGGATCATAAGCCAATCTCGATAAACCCGTGTTATCCGTTGGATTACCGTCATCATCGGCTACGGTAATCTTCAGACTATTCACCTCGCCCGTTTCTTTAGAGGTAATCACCAAGCGATTGGCAGTACCATCATTGACGATGGTGGCCGTCACGCCACCATTGGCAGCGTTAATCGCATCTCGCACACCCGCTAGCGTGTTATTGCTTGCATCGATAGTGACATCAAATGAGGTCTTGTTTGGATTGGCAGTAAAGCTAGCAGGCGTGGCGGGTGAAACAATCTCAGGAGCATACGTACCAAACGCTATGGTCAATTTGCCAGTGCCGATGACATCCGTGGTATTGGCCACGCCATCTAAAGCAATTTTCTGTGATTTTGCGAGTTGATTCACGGTGATTGCGTAATCACCAATAGTTGCACTGCCATTTGCCGTAGCGGTAAACATGCTAGGCGTGGCAGATGTGGCAGATTGTGCGTTAAATTTGGAAGCAGCTGCCAGTGCACTGACCGAAGTTTGAAACGTGGAAAGTGCACTTTTTAAAGTGCCATAAGCCGTAAGCTTAGCTTCGTAAGCAGTTTTTTGGTTGGTAATTAAGGTGAGCGGTCGTTGTTCAACGCTCATTAAGCTACTGACAATTGAATTAACATCAATTGCTGAGGTACTTGAGACTGTTGCCATAATTATCCATCCTTAATATTTACTGCATCCTATTAAAGCGCACGCTTGCTGTTACGCCGTTTGTCTAATCACCAAGCCTTGTAACTTATCCAGCGTCTTGGTAATCGCCATTACTTCTTCGTTAGGAATCTGTCTTAACACTTTTTGGGTGGCGGTATCGACGACTTTGACGACAATCCGCTCAGATTCCTGATCAATTGAAAACTGAATGGTTTGTAACGCAGGCGCTACATAATCATTCAATTTCTTCACTGCGCCAGTCAATGTTGCTCTATCTAATTCAACAGCAGCTGGTAAAGACTCTTCTGGCTTCGTAACGACTTTTAGGCCACTAGTGGCCTGAACGGTTTGACTTCCTGGAACAGCAGTTAATTTAGCTGTACCGTATGCATCTAAAGAAGATTGGAACATGTTGTACTCCCTATCTTACTGAAAATTCCACAGAGCTTTCGCCCTGTGGAAGTCAATTTACTCAAGTTACGAATTACCCTCTTAACAAGCTCAATACGTTGTTTGGTAGTGAGTTTGCTTGCGCTAACATCGCTGTACCTGCTTGTTGCAAGATTTGACCGCGTGTTAAGTTAGCTGTTTCTGCAGCAAAGTCTGTATCCATGATGCGTGATTTAGCTGCTGATTGGTTCTCTGAAGCCACTTGCAAGTTACCTACCACAGCTTCAAAACGGTTTTGTACCGCACCCAATGTCGCACGTTTAGTATTCGTTGCATCTAACGCTGTATCGATTGCACCTAACGCTGTTGTTGCTGCTGCTGCTGTTGAAACGCTACCTGTAATGGTTGCTGCAGCTACTGCTGATACAGAGATCGTGTCGCCAGAATCAGCACCGATTTGGAATGTAGTTGAACCACCACCAAACACTGCTGTACCGTTAAACTTAGTAGCTGTACCGATACGTGTTACCTCTGCAGCTAGTTCTTGGAACTCAGCATCTAGGTTTGTACGGTCACCAGCAGAGTTACTGCCGTTGGCAGATTGCACTGCCAATTCACGCATACGTTGTAATGCGTCAGTTACTTTACTCAAACCACCTTCAGCAGTTTGTGCGAAAGAAATCGCATCGTTTGCATTACGCATCGCTACGTTCATGCCACGTACTTGTGAGTCCATACGTGTTGCAATCGCCATACCAGCAGCGTCATCTTTCGCGCTGTTTACACGTAAGCCAGAAGACAAACGTTGGATAGATGTATTTAAACCTGATTGTGAAGCGCTCAAGTTACGTTGTGTGTTTAATGAAGCAATGTTTGTATTAATTACTGCAGCCATGATAAATCTCCTAAATAAAATAAAATATTCAAATCACCCTACTGTTCGCTTGGCAACTTTTCATATTGCGTCGCACTTAAATCTATTATCGGTAAGCTTTTGTAAAAGTTTAGGGTAAGAACAAAACTTTTTATGAAACAGTTACTTAACCCACATAACCTCAAACAATTACCGATTAAGCAGACCCGATGAATATGATGTCGGCTATCATTTTCAAAACTTTAGGGTAATACCTTTTTATTTAGGGCTGACTCCTTAAAAAAATACGATATATCAGCATGATAGCGATTATTTTGTGTGGTGAAGGGATTAACAAAGAGACAAAAACCAGCTATCTCTTAAGATAAACTTTGAGGAGAATTAGTGCACAAACGTAGATATGCGAGGCAAAAAAAATGGGGTTTGCATAGCAAACCCCGAGGACTACCTCCCGATAGATCTAAACCAGTTGATTCTTAATCGCGTAATGCGTGATGTCTGAGTTATGACGCAAATGCATTTTTTCTAACAAACGTGTGCGGTACATACTCACTGTTTTTACAGAGAGCGATAATTTTTCGGCAATCTCACTCACAGAGAAGCCCGATGAAATCATGATCATCGTTTGGTATTCGCGGTCTGAAAGTGTCTCGTGCGGATTTTGTGTTTTTTCATCACTGACTTGCTCAGCCAAAATCTCGGCCACTTCTGGCGTAATATATTTTTTGCCTTTGGCTAAGGCGTGAATGGCTGACAATAATTCATTAGATGCGCTGTGTTTACATAAGTAGCCAGAAGCACCTGATTTTAAAGCGCGTACAGCGTATTGATCTTCCATATACATAGACAACATCAATACAGACAGTGAAGGATTATCGCGTTTGATGCATTTCAATGCGTCCATGCCGCTGCGGTCTGGCAGTGAAATATCCAGCAACATCACATCGGCTTCAATCTCACGCGCAAATTTAATCGCTTCAGTCGCATTTTCTGCTTCAGCAACCACTTCAATTTCACCGGTGGTGGATAAGATTTGTTTGATGCCTGATCTTAAAATGGCATGGTCATCTACCACAATCACTCTAATTTTTTTGTTGTTCATACGCACCCCTTAACTGTTAATTACATAACAGCAAATTGCGTGCCAAACAAAAAAATAAGTGTAAATTTTTGATAATTTACCAATAAATCATTGTATTTAAACAGTTAATTAAAATTACAAAATGAAAAAGCCACCCTGTGGGTGGCTAACTAACTATCGAAACTACAAGAGAAGTGATGAATTTATAACGGGGTTTATATCGGCAAAGTGACCTCTACTTTGGTACCGCTACTCGCTTGGTCTACCACGCCAATAGATAAGCTACCATTCAATGCAGACACACGTTCTTGCATACCGCGAAGCCCAAATGAGTTGGTTTTTAGTTTATCCACATCATTGATACCAATACCGTTATCAATCACTCGTAGTGTTACCTCATAGCCCGAGGCTTCTAAGCTCACATTCACTTGTGAGGCTTTGGCATATTTCGCAATATTGGAAAGTGATTCTTGGCAGATTCTAAATAAAGCCATCGATTGCTCTGTGGAAAGCATGATCTCTGCTTGATTAGTGCTAAACACACATTTTAAACCGACTTGTTTTTTAAACTGATTCACCTGCCACTCAACTGCATCGACAATACCAAGGTCTAAAATGCTCGGTCTTAAATTGCCAGAGATACGATGTACCGCTTCAAACGTACGGTTCACAATCGCTTCTAAGTTAGCGGTTTGTTCTAAAGATACGGATTGCTGTGCAGCTATTTGTTGTGCAATGCTGGCCAGGCCCATTTTAATAGCGGTTAGATTACCACCCAAGTCATCATGAATCTCGCGCGCAATGCTAATACGCTCTTGCTCTTTCACTTGATTCATATGGGCAGTCAATTGCTCTAGCTCACGGCGTGACTGTTCAATCTCTAACTTCTCTAATTTACTTTGTGTGATGTTCAGCATAATGCCATCCCACTGCACCACACCATCGCCTAACTGGCTAATAGTGGCACGCAAGTTAATCCATTTGGTATCTTGCCAACCATCAATCCACACCCGCCCTTCCCAATCCAATTTTTCTAGGCTTTGCGCACTGCTGATGAGTTTGGCACGTAAATCTTGGCGGTCGCGGGTATTCATAATAGAAAACAACTGCTGTGCATCAACCTGCAAGTCGTTTGCGGTAAGTCCTAGCAACGCTTCACAGCCGTCACTCACATAACGAAAACTCACTTCGTGATCAGCCGTCATTTGCATTTGGAACACCAAGCCAGGAATATTGGAGACAATGGCTTGGAAACGCGATTCACTCTCGCTGAGTGCCATCACTACTTTTTCGTTAGGGGAGATTTCGCTTTTTGTCACAAGAATATATTCGGTTTGACCTGATTGTATTAGCATAACACGGAGTTGATTTTTATGAACCCCAGCCTCAGGCAGCGGCTGATTGACGCTCAATTCGAACAGTGCTTTTTTGTCACGTTGCTGATTCACATACGTAACCAAAGTTTTTGAACTCACGCCGAGGATTGCTTCTAACTGTTCAGGCTGAATCATTAACTCATCATTGCCGATTCTCTTTTGTGCCTCATCACTCGCATAAAGCAAATTCAGCGTGGTGGCATCCAATACATAAATTTCATCGGTAGGCGCCAATGTGAGTGATTTTAAAATTAACTGTGATTCGACAAGTGCTAACAATTGAATTTCCTTACATCAAAAGTGGTATACATCCGGTGTGTTCCTATTGCGCTTTGGCTAAATCCAGCTCAGTCATCACCTTGTTTTTGCCAGATTTCTTGGCTAAATACATGGCTTGATCGGCACGGTGAATCAGACCCGTTTGATCTTCTTCTACTTTAAACAAGGCAATCCCTGCGCTAAACGTAATCAGCAAGCGCTCGTTATTGCCTAAAAAGTATTCTTTGGTCAGCGTGCGTTGCAAACGTGTCATGGTAATGACAGCCTCGTCAATGTTGGTATCTGGCAACAGAATGACGAACTCTTCACCACCAAGCCGGGTCACAATGTCGGTTGGGCGAATGGTTTTTTTGACGACATTGGCCAGATGTTTCAACGCAACATCTCCCACGTGATGCCCGTAGGTATCATTGAGGTGTTTAAAGTTATCAATATCCAGCAGCGCCAATGTTAATGGGCCACCACCGCGACCAAACCTTGAAATTTCAGTGGTCAGTGCGTCATCCAAACCACGTCTGTTTAATACACCGGTGAGTTGATCCATGCGCACGGCTTCACTCAGCTGTGTCAGTTCTTCTTGCAGTTTTTTGATTTTCTCTTGTGAGCTCTCTGCTTCTTCACGTTGATGCAGCAATGCCTCGCGTGAACGCATGATGTCTGCCTGCATGGTGTGCGTATCGCGCATCAGGCCTTCTAACAACTCATTGATTCTCAAAATATCATCAGTCTCAGAGAGCTTATCAGCGTAGACTTCGATTTTTTCGTGGTAGCTACCACTGGTATCCGCCATATGTTTCAAGCGGTCCACAAATGTAGAAATCATCGTTTTGAAGGAGTTTTTTGCTTCGATTAAACTATGTTTAATCATGCCTTGTTTATAGATGACTTCTTTTAAGCTTTTCTCTGCCGATTGAATCTGCACACGATCTAGCGGACCAGAGATAATGGTTTGCACAGTAGCGACTTGCCCTCTTAGCCATTGATCCTCGGCCACCAACTCACTGATATTGCTGAGTAGCAATTTGAGCAATCTTAATAAATCTTGTTTAATGCCTTCTTCGTTTGCACCAATCAGTTCCACCCTCACCAACAGTGCCCTAAATTGCTTGGCCATAAACTGCCAGTCTTTTAATTTGCGGGCCTTTTCAGTCAACACCGCTAGTTCATAGGCTTCTTCACGCAATTCCGGGTAGCCATCTAAACGTGGAATCAATCCGTGGTTCAATGACTGCTTCAACATGTCTTGTAAAATCTGGAAAGTCTCATGAAACTGTTTAGTTTCATCATTGCCTACGCCGATGACAGCGCTCAATTTATTGTCGATTTTTTGCAGTAATGTCGTGTCAGCTTGATTAGCCTCATCTGGCTCGGTCAATGCTGGCATCGCATTCTCACCAACTGGCTCATTCGCACCCCAGCTGGTCGCTAGATTTTGAATTTTGGTAGACAGCTGAGAGTCGCTACCGTAATTAATTAGCACGCGTTCCAGCGTTTCTCTTTTACGCGCAATATCGGTACTGCTACGGCGCGCATCCCAACCTTTGAGTAAAAGACGAATCGCATCGGGCCATTGTTTGGATTGGGTCACACTGCTGTCCATACCTTCATTCAACACATCGGCTAGCCCGGACCAGTTATCCTGCTTCAATAGCTTTTCCCAGCGGTTGATCCAATTGGCTTGCTCTGTGCTCTGATTTGGCAATTGCTTCAATGCTTTTTTAATCGCACTGTTTAAGGTTTCTTTTTGCGGAACACCCGCAATCTCATTGTAAATAAGCTCGTAATTATTGGGCGTAGGCTCAACGCGGCGCATTGCCATTTGCTTAATGGTCTCACGTGCGATATCGGGTGCCGATACAATTTTTTTGGGTTGAGGCGTTGCCATAATAATTCTGAGATTTCCTAAATGGACAATTGTCGTCATAGCATTTTGGCCCGATGTGCATGATTTTGAATGCTTGAAAAAGCACACTTAAGCCCTCTAATTGCTAAAATTAGCGCAGTTTATTAACAAGATTGGCTGGCCTCATCTGTGAGTGATAAGACAAGTGAGAGAAAAATTGCCAAGCGAAGTGAAGTTGAACGAAGGAAAGTATTGTAAAATACTGTTTGGCGGGCCTCCCCGCATTGTAAAGTAGCCAACCTGGTCAGATGCGGAAGCAAGCAGCCACAACTATTGAGCAAGTGCCGGGGGTTTGGCTCGCCTCCTCCACTTGTATGGAAGATAACGTTGTTTGATTGGATCGTTCACATGCATGCCAAACGTTTAGCACTTTTTCATGCCGGACACATCATCTAGTCATCAAGTGTTGGCATGTTACGCACCCATGTATCATTTAACGTATTGACGCAAAGGCCACTAGATGTCTTATCAAGTACTCGCACGTAAGTGGCGTCCCAAATCATTTAATACCTTAGTCGGGCAAGAGCATGTCGTGCGCGCGCTTACCAATGCGCTAGAGCAACAACGCTTGCATCATGCATATTTGTTTACCGGCACACGCGGTGTAGGCAAAACAACCATTGCGCGTATTTTGGCCAAATCCCTTAACTGTGAGCAAGGCATTACCGCTACGCCATGTGGCGTATGCAATGCCTGTACAGAGATTGATAAAGGCCGCTTTATTGATTTGATTGAGGTAGATGCTGCCAGCAACACACAAGTAGATGCCATGCGCGAGCTCCTTGAGAACGCACAATACGCGCCAACGGCAGGCCGCTTTAAAGTCTATATCATCGATGAAGTGCACATGCTTTCTAAGAGCGCATTTAATGCCATGCTGAAGACCCTGGAAGAACCGCCGGCACATGTGAAGTTTATTTTGGCCACGACTGACCCACAAAAAGTGCCGGTAACGGTACTCTCACGCTGCCTGCAGTTTAACTTGCGTCAAATGGCAAGCACCACGATTACAGAACATCTCACGCAAATTTTGCAACAAGAGCAGATTGGGTTTGAAGCCAGCGCTATTCATTTAATTGCGCGTGCCGCTGCCGGCAGCATGCGTGATGCGCTCTCGCTCACAGACCAAGCCATTGCTTATGGCAACCAAACCGTGAATGAAGCAGAAGTACGCAGCATGCTGGGCGCAATTGACCAAAGTTATCTATATGAGATTTTGCAGGCACTGCTTGCGAATGACAGCGCTGCGCTGATTGCCAAAGCAAAAGTCATGGACACCCGTAGCATCTCATTTGAAGCGGCACTGGGCGATCTATCGGGCATACTGCATCAAATTGCCATTGCTAAAACCTGTCCGGAAACCATTGCCAATGATTTGCCAGAGCGTGCTGCACTCTTGCAGTTAGCCGAGACCATTTCTGCTGAAACCCTGCAGCTTTACTACCAAATCAGCATTCTGGGGCGCCGTGATATCGGGTTAGCGCCCGATGAGTATGCAGGCTTCACCATGACCCTGCTGCGTATGTTGGCCTTTACGCCACAAGAAAAACTATCAGATTCTGGCGAGCCAGAACGCAAAGCCGTTACCAACACTACTAATGTCTCCGCCAACTTAGGCGATCAGCGTAAAGCCGTGCCAGAAGTAGCCCCTACCGCACCGCAAATAGCATCTAGCACAACGGAATTAACATCGCCTCAACCCGTTATTAGCAGGCCAATAGCACCAGAACCGACGTTGGCCGATGCACAACAAGAGTCAAACGAGCGCAGCTTTAACGGAGATTGGCGTACGCTAGTAGAACAGCGGCTCAAACTAGGCTTGGCACGTGCATTGGCACAAAACTGCGAAATGGTCACTTATGACGAGCACAGCATTACGCTTAAAGTGGCTGAAACGCACAAGCATTTAGCGAGTCCAAACTATCAAGACAAACTAAGCGATGCGATACATCAACACTTTGGGCGTAAAATCAAATTACAGTTTGAAATCGGCAGCGAGGCCAATACCCCTGCCAAGCAAATAGCGATTGAAAAAGCGACGATTCAATCGAATGCCGAAACCGCTATTTTGCAGGATCATTTTGTGCAATCCTTGATGAGCGATTTTGGCGCCACGATTATTCCTAACTCAATTAAACCTGTTCAATAATTCATTTAATAAAGGAGCATTCAAATGATGAAAGGCGGCATGGGCAACATGATGAAGCAAGCCCAGCAAATGCAAGCAAACATGCAAAAGGCGCAGGCAGAACTTGCCACAACTGAAGTGGAAGGCTCTGCAAGCAACGGCATGGTTAAAATTACCATGACCTGTAGCCACGATGTCAAGCGTGTGGTGATTGATGATGCAGTGATGGATGACAAAGAAACATTAGAAGACTTAGTACTGCTGGCATTAAAAGATGCAAAAGCAAAAGTAGAAGCCACCTCCAGCGCGCGCATGAGTGCAGTCATGCCAGCCGGCTTTAAAATGCCTTTCTAATTTAACCCACATTACCTTGTGAAAAATCCACCCGCCCTTGAGCAATTGATCGAAGCCCTGCGTTGCCTGCCAGGCGTAGGGCCAAAATCTGCATTACGCATGGCTTACCATCTGATGCAACGTGATCGAAAAGGTGCAGGACAGCTTGCGTATTCCATGCAGCACGCACTAGATACGATTGGCCATTGCCAACTATGTAATAACTTTAGTGAACAAGCCGTTTGTGCATTGTGTAACGCTGAGCAGCGCGAGCCTAGTATGTTATGCGTGGTGGAAATGCCTACGGATTTAATGATGCTGGAACAAACACAATCTTACGCGGGGATGTACTTTGTGCTGATGGGTCGCTTGTCGCCAATTGATGGCATTGGCCCGAAAGAAATTCACTTAGACAAACTCATTAAGCGCGTGCAAGACGGCGTCATCCAAGAAGTGATTCTAGCGACCAATTACACTAGCGAAGGTGAAGCCACCGCTCACTATATCAGCGAAATGGTGAAAGCCCGCGGTATTGCCGTAAGCCGCATCGCACGGGGTTTACCTATGGGCGGCGAAATAGAGTATGTAGATAGTGGCACGCTCTCCACCGCGCTAATTGAGCGAAAAGTCGTTGCTTAATGATAATCTTTACTCTAAATGCATTGATTGGCCCAACGAATTTCCAGCTGATTTTATAGCTTAAATTTCTAGCTCAAATAAAATCCAACAATTCTTCAGGCTGATGAATCATGACATCAGCCCCCCAAGCTTCAGGCCTATCACCGGCATCCAAATAGCCAAATAACGCAACGACTGTCTGCATGCCTGCGGCTTTTCCTGCTTGTATATCACGCTCTGCATCGCCCACATATATACAATTTGCAGGGTCCACAGCAATCTGTTCACATGCCATCAACAAAGTGGCCGGGGATGGCTTAGGCTGTGGCGCATCGTCACCACTCACCACGCAAGCAGCTTGCACATGCAAGCCCATGCTTGCCACCAGTGGCTGCGTAAAGCGTTTAGGCTTATTGGTCACAATGCCCCATGGAATTTGGCTTACATCTAACGCAGTCAGCACGGTTTGCATACCCGCAAACAACTTGGGTTGCCGAGTAAACACTTGGTCATACAAATGCAAATACTCATCACGCAATACAATAAAATTAGGATCTTCTGGCGTCACACCAAACCCCAATCCCAATAAACCACGCGAGCCATGTGACGCAAATGGACGAATCTCATCATCGGTTAATGTTGGCCTGCCGTGACGCGTCAATTGCAAATTCAGTGCGTAGCCCAAATCTGGCGCAGTATCTACCAGCGTGCCATCCAGATCGAAAAAAATGGCTTGTATAGAACTCACGCTTCTGCCTTTTGTGCATGCACCATGTAATTCACACTGACATCGCTGTTAAGTGAGTACTGTTGTGTAAACGGTTGATAATGCAGCCCAACTTGGTCTTGTAATGTGAGCTCCGCATCACGCATCCATGATGCCAGCTCAGAAGGCTTGATAAATTTGGCATAATCATGCGTGCCACGTGGCAACATATTGAGAATATACTCCGCACCTATCACGGCCAGCAGATAGGCCTTAGGGTTGCGATGAATAGTAGAAAAAAATACCTGTCCACCCGGCTTCACCAACTGCGCACAAGCACGCACAACACTGGCGGGGTCTGGTACATGCTCTAGCATTTCCATGCAGGTCACCACATCAAACGAGGCAGGCTGTGCCGCCGCAAATGCTTCTACTGCAATACGTTGGTAATCCACAGAAACACCAGACTCTAAGCTATGTAGTTTAGCCACATTGAGCGCTTTCTCACCCAAATCAATGCCAGTCACAATTGCGCCAGCTTGAGCCATGGATTCAGACAAAATACCCCCACCACACCCAACATCCAGCACACGCTTGCCACGTAACTGGCTACGCGCATCAATGTATTGCAAACGCAACGGGTTGATCTCATGTAACGGTTTGAACTCACTGTTTTTATCCCACCACTTATGGGCTAACACGCTAAATTTATCTAGCTCGGCGCTATCAACATTACTCATCTTCATTCATCCCATTCATACTTGTCATGCTTGGCGGTGGGAGAAAGCACCGCTTAATTTATGATGCCACTGCTGCGCAATGTGCAATAGTGTGTGCGGCTCCACCTCACTAAACACGCCTTGGCTAAAAACACCCGTGCTAGATTCAGGCTTATTGTATCTGAGCTGACCATCGACCCACGTATGCGTTACGTTCTCACGGCTTGCAACATACACCAAGTGAGAAATGGGGTCGTAGCAAGGCTGAGACACCATCTCTGCCATATTCACTGCAATTAAATCCGCCTGTTTGCCTACCGTGACTGATCCTAGCTGAGACTCCAAACCCAAAGCTTTTGCCCCATTGATGGTAGCCATTTCCAAGGCTTGATGTGCAGAAATCGCAGTAGCATCGCCACTTTGCCCTTTTGCCAATAAGGCAGCCATACGCATTTCAGCAAACATATCTAATCGATTATTACTGGCTGCCCCGTCCGTACCAATACCAATATTGATACCCAATGCATCACATTTCGCCATCGGCGCAATCCCACTCGCCAACTTCAAATTAGAGGTTGGGCAATGTGCAATATGACACCCATAATCAGCCATCAGTTGCATATCGGCATCGTTCACATGCACACAATGCGCAAGCGTCAAACGCGTGCCTAATAAGCCTAAATTAGCAAAGCGTGTAAGCGGGCTTAAGCCATGGTTTGCCTTGCTGGTTTGTACCTCATGCATGGTTTCATGCATATGGGTATGAATACCCAAATCCAATTGTTCCGCTAATGTACCGATGGTAGATAAGGTTGCGTCACTTGCCGTATAAGGTGCATGTGGTGCAAAGCTAAACGTGATACGCGGTTGCGTCTTGTACGCATCGCGTACTGCCGTACCTTTTTCGAGATACATACCGGCATCATTGGCATAGTTGGTCGCAAATTCAAGGACCACCAAACCAATATGCGCGCGCATGCCAATTTGTGTGGCAGCTTGTATGCTCGCCTCAGGGAAAAAATACATATCGTTAAACGTCGTTATGCCACCGCTTAACATTTCTGCACAGGCAAGCAAGGTACCATCATAAACAAACGGTGGGGAAACAAACCTTTGCTCGACAGGCCAAATATGTTTTTCCAGCCAAGGCATCAGCGGCACATCATCCGCCAACCCGCGCATCAAACTCATGGCAGCGTGCGTATGCAAATTAATCAGGCCCGGCATTAACACATGCTCGTCCAGATGCACTGTCTCATTTGCAACAAATCGTTCAGAAACAATAGATGCCGGGCAGATTTCAATAACCACCCCTTGATGAACCACGACTGCCTGATGCTCAAGTACCGTATTTTTTGGAATAACTGGTAATACCCAACGGGCAACAATCACCAGATCAACAGATTTAATCATGGTTGGATTATAACTGGTCATAAGGCTGGCAGGTAGATACAGGTCGTTTAGAAAAGTGATTTAGGCAATAAAAAAACCTCGCTAGGCGAGGCTTTTTTTGAAGCATTAAAGCGTAATGACTGCTTTATTAGTTGCAACCTACTTCTTTTGTACCTTCTGCACGAATCTCAACACGGCGGTTAGGTTGTAAGCAAGAAATCAATTTTTTCGTTGCTTTATTACCTTCGCACTGTACAACAGGCTCAGATTCACCTTTACCAGTTGCTGTGATGAGAGATGAGTCCACACCTTGTGCAACTAAGTAATCTGCCACTTGTTTAGCACGGCGCTCAGACAGTTTTTGGTTATATGCATCAGAACCAATACGATCTGTATGACCCGTTACAATCACTGCTTTGATTTCTGGATTTGCTTTGATTTTAGCTGCGGCTTCATCCAATGCTGCTTTACCTTCATCTTTTAGTTTAGCTTTATCAAAACCAAATAATTTTTCAGCGCCTACAGTAATTGTTTCTGTTTGTGGTTTACACGCTACAGGTGCAGGTGCTGGCTCAGCAGCCGGTGCTGGCGCTGGTTCTGGTGCTGCTGCAATCGGTGCTGGCTCTGGTGCAGCTTCAGCAACAACAGGTGCTGGTGCGCCGAAACGGAAAATACCACCCACATTGAACAATGTATTACCAATCGTTTCATCGGCATCTACAGTACGTGCTGCGTTTTTAGCTTCTGCTTTGCTCCATTGGTGACGCAAGTCAGCTTGGATACCAAATGAATCGCTGAATAAGTATTGTGCACCAAGACCTAAGCCAGCTAGCCATGAAGTTTTTGTTTTATCTGTTAAGCCAAGACCACTGTAATCTACGTTGTTGCGCGCTGCACCAATCCCTGCCAATAAGAATGGACGGAATTTGTCACGACTAAACATATAGAGTGCATCTAAACCAAGGGTAGTTTGTTTGTATTTACCTCCTGCACCGGCAATACCTGTGTCTTCGTCAGCACGGTTATAGCCTAAACGACCTTGTAAATCCCAGCTTTGGCTTAATTCTTTACCAATGCTAAGAAAACCACCTGCGCCATTGTCGGCTTCTAAATCACTGTCAGTGTGCATATAGCTGATACCTGGCACTGCGTACCAAGCGCCACGGTACATATCTTCTGCTGTTGCGGTAAAGGCTGTTACACCTAGTGCTGCTGCGACAGCAAAACTCATTAAACTTTTTTTCATCTTGTTAACTCCTTTGTTAGTAACTTCTCGACGTACAGTGTAAATCCCACACCTAACTATACTCATTCAACATTGACATATCAACGCAGTCGGTTTTAAGACTGCATTTTATTACAAAAGTTGTTGTGTTTATACAACTTATCTTTGATTTCTTTAACTAAATGCGGTAATAAATTGTTTTGTCTCACATTGTCGCGACATACCCCAGACCTAAAACCGATATAACTGGGATAAAGCGGTGTCAATTCATTCAAGTATTCTACCCTTAATGCGCCTGCCAGCCCTGCTTGCAGATGGTGTAATTCACAGTATTTTACAAACGCATGAATGGTATCAGTATCAACCGCCGTCAATAAATGGTGTTGTTTATCTGCCGTATCTAGCATCACGCCATAAAATCCAATTTCAGCCAACATGGGAATCCAAGTCAAATCTATGGGTTGCTCGGCAAACATTACGGCAATTAATTTCATTTTTTTCGAGCGAATCAAACTGGCGAGTGCACCGAGATAGTCCGCTTGTTTTTGCAACGAAGCGATCGGTAATTTGACAATATCAACGCCCAAATCCCATTTACGGTGAATCAGATTTAATAGCGTATCTAAATCATCATGCGTATCCCCCACGGTGGCACTTACCAACGTCTGCCGATTCACTGCACGTACCGCCTGCAAACTCACATCATCATCCAAGCTACCCAGAGCACCTAATGCCGGGTCTTTTAGGTCAATGAAGTCAGCGCCCGCGTGCATGGCGTCTAAGGCTTCATCTGCATTTTTCACACTAATCAATAAGCGAATCATGCTTGAGCCCTACTAAGCCTGGGTAAATCCAGATTGTTCCGCATAATATCCGTCAATTTTTTCCACCAACCATTGCCATGCTTGCAACTCACGTTCACCCGCCGTTTTATCAATAGCAATCTGCAGATACGCCCGTTCAATCAACACTTTGTCTTGCGGTAACCGGTTAAGTCGGCTGGCAAGCACTGCCAACTCAATCACAGCAGCCTGTGCACGATTAAAACCGGCAAATGGCTGATGTGTTTCTTGATGCACGCTGCGCATCCACAACTGTGGACGCACAGGGTCATCTACCACTTTTTCAAGACGTAACTCATCATGCGATAAAGTGTCCGCCAACCGAAACCCTTTGACCAAAGTTGCGGGCAATATAGCGTGCGTTTGTGTTTTGACTATGGCGCCAGCAAATACACGTACATCATCGGTCAGATTCATCACCGCACATTCTGTTGCCAAAATGTTTTCTAAAGTCGTAGAGGGTTTAAATGGTGAGATGACTATCAGGCTATCTTTTTTTTGAACGCCAAATGGCGTGATATGCACATTTCCAGCAAGGTCTACAGTCGAAATAATGGTTTCGTAAATCATGGTTTAGGCTGATGCTTTTTTTCTTTAATTGAAGCCTCGCGATGGGCTTTTTTGGGTTGCTTATTTTGCACTTGCGATGCCACGCCAAAATTAAGTTCTTCATCTTGTACAAAGCGCTTTTTAAGCTGCCATGCGATTTGTGCCCGCGCCAGCTCTACTCCCAAATAAAAGGCATGCGAGGCATCATTCTCAACGCCCAAGTGTGGGTAAAATTGAAAAGGGTCTTGATCCAATTGCAGGCCGTCGCGATTGTAGACGTAGATGCCCTGCTCACTCACCATAATACGAAAACTAGGGTCTTTGATTTGTGCTGCAATTTCTTGAATCTCAGCTTCATCATAGCTAAATGGTTTTCGGTCATGCAAGCCTAGCAAACCGTTGCTGTAACCTCTGGGCAAACGATTGTCTTGTTTAGCGCGATACATGACCCGCCTGGCAACATCAGACTCTGCAATCGCATTCACCGCATGCGCACTGACAGAGGTTGCCAATACTGCATTGATATTCAGCTCACTAATCATGCCAAATAACAATGCATTGATGCCTGTCGTGTCTGCATCGGTCAGTTCAGTTAAATTGCCCACACCCATCATTATGGGAATCTCTGGGTATTTTTTACGTAGCTTGTGATAGCGCACAATAGAATCGGTAAGACCAAAATGAATAGGATCCAAAATGGCATCGGCTATAAATGGTTTGTTCTTACGCAGACAGTGCTCAATGGCACGATACAACGAAGCCATATTGCCAGGTTTTGCCGGTATTAAAATAGGCGTAGCAGCCACTTCGTCGATTAAATCAATCGACTTTTCCGTCAAGCTCAACAAGAAATCCGCACCGGCATGCCCAGCGATGCGTAAATCCGAAATGCTCATGGAATCCACGCTAACCAAATGGCCAGCAGACTTGAGTGCTTTCACTGCGTCTGCCAAATGCACAAATGGCTTGCCGGGCAAACAGCCCAAGTCAATGACATCCGCACCTTGTTGCTTAAAACGCTCCGCTTTGGCAATAATGGCGTCAACTGACAAATCTGGCGCATCTACAATTTCTGCAAAAATCTGCACGCTGTGTTGCGATAAATCAGGCGCGATGCCCTGTTGACCGAAATATTGGGGTAAATCTTTCAAATCCGCAGGACCGCGTTCCACCGGCACACCCAACTTTTCTTCAAGTGGACCTAGGTCGCCTTGGCATAGTCCGGGCAAAATCACTTTATTGGCGTCACCCACATCTTTGAGCCGTCGCGCAATCATTTCAGGCGTCATCAGGGCCGCTACTGATACACCTATTTGTTCAACACGGTATTTGAATTGTGGGGTTTTAAGATTGGCCTGCACTTCAATATCGGCTTGTATTTGACGCAATACTTTATGCAGGCTTTTTTCGGCTAATTTTCCTGTTAAAAATAACAGTTTTTCAGTCATGTCACTTACTCAGCATCCATTTGATGCACAGCAGCTAGGCGGTGCATGATGTACTGTTGCAACTGTTGCATATCTTCAGCTACTTCGGTGTGGGTAAAGGCTTTTAATTTGATTACGTTATCGAGATCAATCTGGCGTGGGTAAACTTTAACCACATTGTCACGGGGAGCTTCCGACTCGAGCTCTGGTGCCGTATCACAAGCAAAGACAATGCTATGCACACGCGTTTTTCCTGCTTGCGCAAATAGATTGGTCACCAAGCTATCCGAAAACCCATACGCCATCTTGGCAATGGTATTAGAGGTTGCAGGCGCAATCACCAAGCTATGGTATTTGCCTTCATAAAACAGCTCAACAGGAATACTGCTGGCAGTTTTATCTTGATAGATACGGTGGCCAGTCGCATCAATTAAATCTTGAAAGCCGTACTGCTTGATGATTTCGGCCGCAGCCTTACTCAAAAAAATATCGACCGATTCCAGTGTTTGCAAAATGGCGAGTGATTCACGCAAGTAATGGCCAGAACCTGTAATCGCCCATGCAAGTCGTTGCTGCATCTGATTATCCAATATGGAAAGGATGTTCTAGCACAATGGTTTCATCGCGCTCAGGGCCTGTCGATACAATCGCAATAGGCACACCACATAAAGCTTCCAAGCGTTTTAAGTAGATTTGTGCGTTTTTAGGCAAGCCTTCCCAAGTTTTTACGCCAAAGGTATTGTCGTGCCAGCCCGCCACTGTTTCATAAATTGGCTCGCAGCGTGCCACATCATCGGCGCCCACAGGTAGCATATCCACCACTTTGCCGTCCAGCTTGTATCCAGTACAAATATTGAGGCTATCAATGCCATCCAGCACGTCCAGCTTGGTAATGCATAAACCGGTCAAGCCATTGATACGGGCAGAACGTCTCAACGCTGCAGCATCAAACCAACCGCAGCGGCGTTTACGTTTAGTCACGGTACCAATTTCCTGGCCTTTGTTTGACATTTGATAACCAGGGACACCCTCTGTTTCAATATCCAACTCGCTTGGGAATGGCCCACCGCCGACACGCGTGGTATAAGCTTTGGTAATGCCCAACACATAATGCAGCATACTGGCACCTACACCTGTCCCTGCTGAAGCTTGTCCGGCAATACAGTTACTAGAGGTGACATATGGGTAAGTACCATGGTCAATGTCCAACAAGGTACCTTGTGCACCTTCAAATAATAAATTCTCGCCACGCGTGTTAGCTGCGTAGAGTTCAGCGGAAATATCGGCCACCATAGGCTTTAATGCTTGCGCTTGCTGCATACTGGCCTCATATTGCTGATTAAAATCAACTGCAGGTGCGCCTAAATATTGCGTCAGTACAAAGTTGTGATAATCCATCACCTCGCGTAATTTTTCGGCAAAGCGCTCTGGGTAGAATAAGTCATAGACGCGTAATGCGCGGCGTGCGACTTTATCTTCATAGGTTGGGCCTATGCCTTTTCCTGTCGTGCCAATTTTTTTATCAGCACTGCGTTTGGCTTCACGGGCAATATCTACCGCCACGTGGTGGCTCAAAATTAATGGACAGCCCGGACTGAGTTTTAAACGGCTTTTGACTTCCAAACCGCCTTTCTCCAAAGTTTCAATTTCACTCAGCAAATGCCCGGCATCCAACACCACGCCATTACCGATATAGCAATTGACACCTGCGCGCACAATGCCTGACGGCACTAAGTTAAGTTTATATATACGTTGTTCCGCACCCTGCCCAACCACTAAGGTGTGGCCTGCGTTATGTCCGCCTTGGAACCTGACAACACCTTGTGCATGGTCGGTTAACCAATCAACGATTTTACCTTTGCCTTCGTCACCCCATTGCGTGCCAATGACGACTACATTTTTTGCCTGATGTTTACTTGATTGATTTGCCATAATTTCAATAGTGTAGATGTATCTCTACGTAGATAAATAAAATGAGTTAATGAGAGACAGTGGCTACGCGCCACTGGCCTTGCTGCAATTCCAGCGTACGATCGCAATTAAGTTCATCCAATTGCGCAGGCGTATTAGGTAAGGCTTGTACCACCATCTGCCCAGAGGCACGCAATGATTCTATTGCTGTTAGCAATGCTGCGTCATTGCCTGATGGCGCCAGTATGCCTTTGGTAGCAACTGCTGGCGCGAGTGCGAGTACCGCACCACGCAAATCGAGACTGAACCCGGTGGCTGGACGTGCACGCCCAAATGCAATACCTACTTCATCGTAACGTCCGCCTAAGGCAATGGGACCTGCATAGCCATGTGCATAAGCGGCAAACACAATGCCTGAATGATAGTGATAACCACGCAACTCGCTCAAATCAAATCCAACCTGTACATCCAAGTCCGCCAATAAGTCTGCTATCGCGCGCAAATCATTTAATGCACGGGTGATTTCCACAAATGCAGGCAACTCGGCTGCCGCTTGTATCAGCATGTCCACGCCACCATTAAGCTCGGTAAGGCGAATAAATGCACGTTGTATGGGCGCATCTAATGCCTGAACCAACTGGGTCACAGTCGCTTTATCTTTACTTTGCAATGCTGCAAACAGGCTTTGTTCTAAGCTAGCATCAACACCTGCGTGTTTGACCAAACTTTCAAAAATACCCACATGACTAAAGTCAATATGTAGTTCTTTGAGACCCAACAATTGCAATGCCTTAATCATTAAGCGCTGGATCTCTACATCGCTCTCGATACCAGCGTGGCCAAACAACTCAGCGCCCAGCTGTAGTGGCTCACGCGTACGTGCCAGACCATCTGGCTTGGTGCGTAATACAGTGCCAGCATAGCAAAGACGTGACACGCCTTGATGATTCAGCATGTGCGCATCAATCCGCGCTGCTTGTGGTGTGGTGTCTGCACGCACGCCCATCAAACGACCCGTCAATTGATCCACCACTTTAAATGTCGCCAAGTCCAAATCATACCCGGTACCGGTAATCAGTGATTCCATGTATTCCAACATAGGTGGAATCACATACTGATAGCCATGCACTTGGAACAGATCCAAAAGCTGACGACGCAATGACTCAATACGCGCGGCCTCTGCAGGCAACACATCTTCAATAAATTCGGGGAGTAACCAATTTCGCATGGCGTTATTATAACCGCAAACAGCCTAAAACGGCTTACGCTAGCGACTGAACATCGTCAGTAAAAAACCACCTAGGACAGAAACCAGGCCAATAAATCGCAACTGACCATCTTTAAGCACAATCAACCGCTGAAAAGTGTCGCGCCAAGCTTGAGGCATCAATAGTGGCAATAAACCTTCTATGATAAGCACCAAGCCTAACGCTGTCAGCAAAGAGTCTTTCAAGCTAGCACGCTATTTTTTAGCGCCTGAGCTACGCATATATTTAAAAAAGTCTGAGCTTTGGTCTAAGACAATCACGTCAGACTTACTTTTAAAGCTGTTTTTATACGCTTCTGTACTGCGATAGAACGCATAAAATTCTGGGTTTTTACCAAAGGCATCGGCATAAACCTCTGCCGCTTTGGCATCGCCCTCACCTTTCACTTTTTGCGCTTCACGGAAAGCTTCTGCAATAATCACCTCTCGTTGCTTGTCCGCATCTGCACGAATTTTCTCAGCAGCTGCCGCACCTTGAGAACGCAGTTCATTGGCGACAGATTTACGCTCTGCATCCATGCGTTGGTACACAGACTCGCTCACTTCTTTAGGCAGATCCACACGACGCAAGCGCACGTCTAAAATTTGAATGCCCATTTGACGGCTATCTTTGTCTGCGCGTTGACGCAAAATTTCCATGATTTCAGAACGCTCACCAGAAACCACATCGTGAATGGTGCGCTTACCAAATTCAGCACGCAAACCATCATTGACTGTTTGTGATAAACGGCGCTCTGCCTGTGCTTCATCGCCTTTGACAGACACATAAAACTTAGCTGGATCGACAATCTTCCACTTGACAAACGAGTCTACCAACACGTTTTTCTTCTCGCTGGTAATAAAGCGATCAGGCTCATCCCAGTTCAAAGTCAAAATACGTTTATCAAAGTAACGTACATTCTCCACCAATGGCATTTTGAAATATAAGCCCGGCGATTTCTTCACAGAAACGATTTCACCCAGCCTGAAGACGATTGCATACTCGCGCTCATCCACGGTATACGCGGACAACGTCAAGATGACCATCACCACAAACGCGCCAATTAATCCTGCACCAAAATTTTTCATATTATGTCCGCTTTCGTTCTATCGTTCATCACGGTCACGGCTTCTAAAAGCATCCCGTGAACGATCGGTATCTAACTCTACTTGCACTGGCTCTGTTGTGGCTGATTTAGCCGAAGATGTGGAGGATTGGCTACTAGTACCTGAGCGCTCCATCAGCTTATCCAAAGGCAAATACAATAGACTGTTGCCACCTTTTTGGTCGATCAGCACTTTGCTGGTGTTGCTCAAAATTTGCTCTTGCGCATCGATGTACAAACGTTGACGTGTAACCTCTGGGGCCTTGTTGTACTGGGTAAGCACCTGCTCAAAACGATTGGCATTACCTTTGGCCTCGTTCTCCACACGCAATTTATAACCAGCAGCTTCTTCTGCCAGTCTGGATGCAGTACCACGTGCTTTAGGAATCACGTCATTGGCATAGGCCTGACCTTCATTTTTTTGGCGCTCCAAATCCTGCTTGGCTTTCACCGCATCATCAAATGCAGCTTGCACTTGTTCTGGTGGCTGGGCATTTTGCATGGTGACGTTCACTACATTAATGCCAGAATCGTAGCGATCCAGCACTTCTTGCATCAGCTTTTTAGCACGCACTGCAATTTCTTCACGCCCTTCGTACAGCGCAAAATCCATACGGCTTTTACCCACAATCTCGCGAATGGCAGTTTCTGCCACGCCTCTTACGCTGTCTTCTGTTGCGCGGTTTTTAAACTGAAAGTTTTCTACATCTTTTAAGTTGTATTGCACGGCAAATTGCAAATCAATGATGTTTTCATCATCCGTTAACATCAATGACTCACGTGACTCACGGCTACGTGTGTTGCCCCCTTCGGCAGAGCGATAACCCACCTCAATGGTACGCACTTGCTCAAGATTGACGTTCTCTACACTTTCAATAGGAAATGGCATATGCCATCTTGGACCAGGCAATGTAGTTTCCACATGTTGCCCAAAGCGTAGCACTACACCTCGCGAGCCTTGGTCCACAATGTAAAAACCAGTAGCCAGCCACACCAGTGCAATTAAGCCAATAATCGGCAGAACAGGAAACTCTGTATTTCTACTAGGCGTGGACCCTTGATTATTTGAACCACCAAATAAGCCGTTAATTTTTTTACTTAAATCACGAAAAACCTCGTCTAAATCAGGCGGCCCTTCATTGTTGCGTTGTCCAAATCCTGGAAACTTAATCATGCATTACTCCGAATTGATTATGCGTAAGCACTTTCTTCTGTGCTCAATTGTTTCAATAATTGTTGATACTCTGTGAGTGCCAACCTCAAATCATCAAGGCCAGTGCCATCAATGGCTGAAATTCTTACCTTGGAAATCTTACCATACTCGTCACGCTCTATCCCAGCAGGCATTCCTAGGCGATCAATTTGGTTCAACACCAAGATTTGATGCACTTGCGAAGCGCCGATTTCGTTCAGCACAAAATTTACTTGTTCAATCTGAGCATCGCGATTCGTGCTAGCGACATCCACCACATGCAATAGCAAATCTGCTTGCGCCGCTTCTTCCAATGTGGCGCCGAACGCTTCAATTAAAGTGGTGGGTAAGTGTTTGATAAACCCTACGGTGTCTGAAAGCACAACAGGGTTGGCATCTGGCAAATGCATTTTGCGCGAGGTCGTATCCAATGTCGCGAACAATTGGTCGGCTGCGTATACACCAGAACGCGTTAATCGGTTAAACAAAGTGGATTTACCCGCATTGGTATAACCCACAATAGAGACGGTCATTAAGTTGGAGCGTTTACGGGCTCTGCGTTGCATGCCGCGTTGTTGTTTCAACTTCTCCAGCTTTTCACGTAGCTGTTTAACACGCACACGTAGCATACGGCGGTCTAATTCCAGCTGGGTTTCACCAGGACCACCGCGCACCCCGATACCGCCTTTTTGGCGTTCTAAGTGCGTCCAGCCACGGACTAAGCGTGTAGATAGGTGTTCTAGTTGCGCGAGCTCGACTTGTAATTTACCTTCATGGGTTTGTGCGCGCTGCGCAAAAATATCCAAAATCAAGCCGGTTCGGTCGACCACACGCGCTTGTAGAAAGCGCTCAAGATTGCGTTGTTGTGAGGGACTTAAATCATGATTGAATGCAGCAACTTTGGATTCACTCGATTCCAGCATGAGTTTGAGTTCTTCTGCCTTACCTGAACCGATAAAGTATTTGGCATCCGGCGATTGCCGCTTTCCTTCAACCGTCGCCCGTATTTGCATACCGGCAGTGGTCACAAGATGCCGCAACTCTTGCAAACTCTCTGCGTAATCCGCGTCGCCAAAATCCACACTAACTAGTACTACGGCATCTCCGCCAGAAGGTCTTTCAAACATGCAGCATTATTCTTCGGATTGTTCCGGAATACTCATGTTCACTGCACGTGCAGGCACGATGGTAGAAATAGCGTGCTTGTACACCATTTGCGTGACGGTATTTTTCAACAGGATAACGTATTGATCGAAAGAATCTACTTGCCCTTGTAACTTAATGCCGTTGACAAGATAAATAGACACTTGTACATGCTCTTTTCTCAATGCATTTAAGAAAGGGTCTTGTAACATCTGTCCTTTATTGTTCATTATTATGCTCCTTTTTAGTTTTAATAATGTTGGAGTAGCGTGCAACAGCCAACTTCACCCATGCTATTAAATTTAATGACTACGATTGTACTATTTTGTTCCAGTTTAGTTTGTGAAAACAGGGATTTTTTATGATAAATAGGCATTAATTCTTGCAATTGATGCTTCGCGCCCTAAAATCATCATCACCTGATCAATGCTTGGCGACTGTGCGATGCCAATCAGCATAACGCGCAATGGCATGGCTAACTTCGGAAACTTCACCTGATGTGTAGTGACAATTTCATTCATCACCGCATGAATTGCTTCTGCCGTCCAATCAATAGTTTGTAGTTTTTGGGCAAAGTCAGCCACAATTGGCAAGGTCTCTGGCGTAATATGTTTCTCAACATCCGCTGCATTCGCTTGTGGCAACGTAAAGAAGAAATGGATATCTTGCGCCAGTTGATTTAAGTTATTAGCACGCTCGCGGTACAGTTGCAGTGCTGATGCCAATTGTGCTGGCGGTGCATCAGACACGCCCGCTTGCGCCAAGCGTTTAGCAATATCCTGTGCAAGCTTACCGATATCACAAGTCTTGATGTAATGCGCATTCAACCAGTTTAACTTTTCCGTATTGAACTGTGCGGCTGACGGTGTAATGTGATCAAGGTCAAACCAAGTACAGAACTGCTGCATATCAAACACTTCGTCATCGCCATGCGACCAGCCTAACCGTGCCAAATAATTAAGTACTGCTTCCGGCAAGTAGCCTTCTTCGTCGTATTGCATTACACTCACTGCGCCATGACGTTTCGAGAGCTTTTGTCCGTCATCGCCCAAAATCATGGAAAGGTGCGCGTACTCCGGCACTTTTGCACCCAGTGCATTGAGCATATTAATTTGCCTAGGCGTATTATTCACATGGTCATCGCCGCGTATCACGTGCGTGATGTTCATTTCCCAGTCATCTACCACCACACAGAAATTATAGGTGGGCGTACCATCAGCACGCGCAATAATCACGTCATCTAGTTCTGTATTAGAGATTTCGATGCGCCCTTTGACTAAATCATCCCAAGCGACTACGCCTGCGGTTGGATTTTTGAAACGTACGACGGGAGACACATCCTGAGGTGGTGCTGGCAATACTTTGCCTGCTTCTGGACGCCAGCGACCATCGTAACGTGGCTTTTGACCTTGTTGCATTTGCTGCTCACGCAACGCATCCAGTTCCTCTTTGCTGCAATAGCAGAGATAAGCGGTACCAGCTGCCAGCATATTTTGAATGACCACTTTGTATTGGTCCATGCGCTGCATTTGGTAGAACGGGCCTTCGTCATAATCCAGACCTAGCCAATGCATGCCGTCCAAAATGGCTTGCACAGCTTCTGGCGTAGAGCGCGCAACATCGGTATCTTCAATACGCAGGACAAACTGACCCTGAAAACGTTTGGCATAAGCCCATGAAAACAAAGCGGTTCTGGCACCGCCAATATGTAAAAAACCTGTAGGACTGGGGGCGAATCGTGTACGAACTTGCATAATTACTCTCAACAATGAACGCTCATTTTAACATGTATGCACCCATCCCATGCGCCAGTGTCGCGATAAGTGCTGAATGTTGCTTGCACAATGACTCAATTGGGCTAAGCACTTGAATTTAGCTTGCTTCTGCGATTAAACAGAATTATATTAAGTTTAAATAGTGAATGAATTTAAAATCAGAAACTTATCTGACGTTTTGTATGAAAAACCTACTCACATCGCTGATTAAAAAAGAAGGCGTTCATGGCCTAAATACAAGGCTGAGTTGGCTGCCGGATTTGGCACATCTTGATGCCATCAGCGGCATTAAGCTATCTATTAAGCACATTACTTCCATTTTAAATGACAGCGCATTGTCAGTCTCTGAGAAAATTCATCTCTTGCTACTCATAGAAGATGCGAATCGCTCAACACTGCAACAGCAATTGATTGCGTTTATCAAGCTGGACAACCTCAAGCCAGAAATCACACATCATATTGTAGACATTAACTATGCTTATTATAGGATGGTGTTTTTGTCCTATACCAAACTGATTGACATCAGCTTCAACAAACCGCGGGAGCTACAACCACAGCAGCCGATTAAGCTAGTCATGCTGTCCAGAGCCATCATGACATCGATTAACATGTTGAAATGGCGCTATTTTGAGCGCGCTGGCCCACCGGCAAACCTCTGGTCCCAAAGCAATACCTTATATCAATATGCTGCGGAACATCAGCTAAACAAGGCCATGATCAAGCCTTATGCCGACCTCCAGCACACCACTATCGATAGTTTGCTATTGCAATTGTGGATGCTAGGTAATCTAAACTTTAGCGGCTTACTCAAATCGCAAATTGAAACGGTTGCTGAGTTGCTGAATTTATCAATGCATGACATCAATCTTCACTCGGAATGGAATGCGCGCGATACTTTTTTTGTAGAACTCACCAAAGACCACCCAGCAAGGCGTATCCGCAAACTCATCCCAAGTACGTATAGTTTATTTTGGGAGCTAGATGGTTTTGAAGCGTCAATACAACACGCATTGCATCAAATACACACGCACCAAACGGTTGCCTTTAAAGGTACCTCTCTCAAACATACCTATTTATTAGAAGAAACACTGACCTATCTTAAAAAAGAATGGTCTAGAACAGGCTACCAGCGTCAACGCAGAAGAGAGTTACGTCACGACATTATTAGAACCGCTTCTGTCTCTGTAGGCGTTTCTGCGGTGTGCGATTTACTGCAACAACTTGATTTAAGCCATGTGCCAGTTAAAAATTTAGCAGATGGCAGTTTGACAAAGCGGCCAGTACAAACGCGGGTAGTCAGCCAAGGCACTACCAATACACTGATGGTGGGCAAAGAGAAATGGAACATTCTGAACGAAAGCACGCTAGGCTTAGGTACGTTTGTCTCACAAGAGACCAGCCCAGCTGTCAAGCCAAACAAGTTAGTGGCTATTCTCACCACGCGTGCACATGCCAAACCAGCCATTGGTGTAATTAGAAACAGCAAGCAAATGAGCGGTGGTAAATTAAAAATTGGTATTGAGCTGTTAACTGAAAACCCCAACCTTGCCTCACTGAAAAAATTTGAGATCAAAAAAGAGACGGATACGCACGAGCAAACTACTTCTAGCAACAGCTTAAATGTAGAGTTTTTTGCGATATTTATCCCATACCACACGCTACTGCACAAGCCTGCCAGCTTAATCATGCCCAAGATTGAATTTCTGCCGCGTACTTTTTATGAGATTCACTTCAATCATAAGCGCGAAATCGTTAAATTCGATGACCCAATAGAACAAGGAGATGATTGGGTGTGTGTTAGTTTTCCAGAAGAGTTAAGCTAAATAAACGATCTAATCTCGCTTAAAATCATCCAAGCGCAAGCAAGGCCATTAAAAGTATAAAAATCTGTTGTAAATCAATTACAAAGAAATTATTATGCTGAAAATACTTGAGGAATCGCTATGCAAATCTTCACTGGCGAAATCTACGGCAAACAAACAGCACAACGTTTTGTCATGTACCACGTACTTAAAGTGGGAAAACATGGCATCACCCTTCAAAACATTGATAACCCATTAAGTCTGTTTGAAACGACCGCGGATAAATTAAGCAGTGCCGGCTATATCAGAATCAGCCAAACACCTTTTATAGACATGCAAACCGCTAAGAAGAAAAAAGTGCTTAAAAAGCCAATGCGTTGCCCATACACGCTAGACTTTTTGGAAGCCCGCGCGGATAGCGAGCGCCCTGCTCCGATATTGCCTGATTTATTTGCTGACGCAGTTTGATACTGCAGCAACATAATTACTGAATATTGATCTTACTGCTGGACGGCTTTAACCAACCAAAAAAAGCATAGCACAGACCATAGTAAATACCCTGTAGCGGATGCCAGTTATAAAAAGACAATACACTCATTTTTTTATAATACATCTGCGCTGTTTTTTGATGCGCTTGTATGCTCGTTGAAAATTTCTGACAAAGCATTAACCAATTCTTCTCCGCGCGTGCCCAATTTTTGGTGGTCAACTGATCCGGTCGGTTGTCACGATTCCATACCGCAAGCACTTGATCCACATGCACACAACGGCAGTCTTTTACGATGCGGAACATCAAATCCGCATCTTCATAAGTCGTCATGGTTTCATCAAAAGCAATGCGCTGCAATACACTTCTCTTGATCATGACTGCGTTGAGGTGAATATAGCGGTAATACATCAACTGTAAAATCTCGGGTGGGCCATTGCAAACCCCTAAGTCTATTTGGTCAGGCCCCAGCATTTGGGTATTGCCATACGCCATCTCTACAGAGGCATCAGCATTGAACGCATCTACCAGCGCTTGAATTTTATTGGGCAGATAATAATCATCATCATCCAAAAAACAAATCCATTCACCACGCGCTTGTGATACGCCAAAATTTCTTGAGGCAGACGCCGTTAGGAATGAAGGCGTACGGATCACTTGAATAGGAATACCACCAGTGTCCACCGCATGAAAGTCAGGCGAATTCACAGACGTATTATCTACAATAATAATTTCTAGTTGCGTATACGCCTGACTGAGTATGCTCTGCACAGCACGTTGCAGCAGCACCAGCCGATCTCTGGTTACAATCACAACAGACACCAATGCTGGCGTATCTTTTATCATATCCTTGTCGCTTACTTAATCTGCAGGCGGGCCGCCCACCAAATCATGCCCATCCGCACCTAAAATCTGCACATCCACAAAATCACCTGGCGTTAATCCTTCAGCATCTTGCAGGTACACCACACCATCAATCTCAGGTGCGTCGGCTTTGGTGCGGCCAATTGCAATCACATTATCATTATCGTCTGTGGTAATTTCGTCCACCAGTACCGTTTGCATTGTCCCAATTTTGCCTTGCAGCTTTGCTGCGCTAATGCGTTCCTGCACTTCCATAAATCGACTCAGGCGTTCTTGTTTGATTTCTTCCGGCACTTGGTCGGGCAAGTCATTGGCTTTTGCACCATCTACCGCAGAATAAGCAAAGCAGCCTACGCGATCTAACTGTGCTTCCTCCAAGAAGTCGAGCAGCATTTGAAAGTCATCTTCGGTTTCACCTGGAAAGCCAGCAATAAAGGTACTACGCACTGTAATGTCCGGGCAAATGTCACGCCACGCTTTGATGCGGGCTAAATTGTTCTCGCTACTGGCTGGGCGCTTCATACTTTTAAGAATGCGTGGACTAGCATGCTGAAACGGCACATCCAAATAAGGCAAAATCAAACCATCTGCCATCAGTGGGATCACTTCATCCACATGCGGATAGGGATACACATAATGTAAACGCACCCATACGCCGAGCTCACCAAGCGCTTTACACAACTCGGTCATTCTGGTTTTGAGCGGACGCCCATTCCAAAAACCACTGCGATATTTTACATCCACGCCATATGCCGATGTATCTTGCGAAATCACTAGAATTTCTGACACGCCTGCATTGACTAGATTTTCAGCCTCATTCATCACCTCACCAATCGGGCGGCTGACTAAATCGCCACGCATACTGGGGATAATACAAAAACTGCAACGGTGATTGCAGCCTTCTGAAATTTTAAGATACGCGTAATGGTTAGGTGTTAAGCGCACGCCTTGTGGCGGCACCAAATCGGTGTATGGGTCATGCGGCTTGGGCAAATGCGTATGCACATGTGTCATGACTTCTTCTAGCGCGTGCGGACCGGTAATGGCCAGCACACTCGGGTGCGCGTTCTGCACCACATCTTGCTTAGCGCCTAAGCAGCCAGTCACAATCACTTTGCCATTCTTGTGCACGGCTTCGCCAATTGCATCCAGAGACTCTTGTACTGCAGAATCAATAAAACCGCAGGTGTTGACCACCACCAGATCCGACTGTTCATAGCTGCCGCTAATCTCATAACCCTCTGCCCGCAATTGCGTCAGAATGCGCTCGGCATCCGAACCTGCTTTGGGGCATCCCAATGAAACAAAACCAACTTTTGGAGTACGCATATACTTAAACCTAATACAAAAATAACGGTAAAAAGAAACGGCTGATATAGCCTACTGATATCAACCTTCTAGCCACCATTTGGTGATAGCAATGGACGCTACCCCCAGAAAAATCAACGAAATCTGCATCAATGTGTCTTTAATGGCAGTGCGCTTATGCAAGCCAGGAATTAAATCGGCCACTGCCACATACAACATGCTAGCCGCTGCCAAGCTTAAAATATAGGGCACCCAGCTCTGTACAGTTTGCAGGGCAAAATAAGCCAACAAGCCCCCTACCATAGTGGCTAAGCTAGAAAATAGATTGAACAACAGCGCTTGTTTTTTACTGTACCCAGAATGTAGCAGAATTAAAAAGTCGCCTACTTCTTGCGGAATTTCATGGGCAATAATCGCTATGGCAGTCACCAAGCCTAGTTGCGTATCCACCATAAACGCAGCAGCAATCAAAATGCCGTCCACAAAATTATGAAAGGTATCGCCTATCATAATCATCATGCCACTACGTCCACTGTCATGCGCTTCGTGATGATGGTGCACATGGATGCTCGGTGCTTTTTGCGTGACTGCCGTAAACTTAACCCCTTGTTTTTTCTGTGCGTCCGGACAGTGGGCTTCATCATGCATCGCATGCGCTTCACAATGATCGCCATGGCAATGGCGCCACAATACCAACTTCTCTAAAGTGAAAAATAACAAGATGCCTAACAATACTGTGCCTGTCATGGCCTCCACACTTGGCGCAACTTCAAAGGCATGTGGCAAAATTTCTAAAAATACTGCTGCAAGTAATGCGCCAATCGCATAGCTTACCAACAGAGGCACCCACTTGCGCTGTGCATTTAAGGCAAAAAATGCGGCGATTACCACACTCAGCACTCCGCCTAACAGACAGGTACCGATAATCCAAGTCAACGAAGAAAATTCAAACGATTGCATATACACCCAAATAACAATTAGCGCGCATTATAAACTGTTACAACTGATAATACTGCATGGTATTAAGCACTTAGCCATATCAATGTTGCCATGCGCCCTGTATCCCCATCGCGACGAAATGAAAAAAATCTCGCTTCATCAGTATAAGTACACATGTCGCCACCATACACATTCGTCACGCCTAAGGCATGCAAGCGTTGCTGGGCAATTAGGTAAAGATTACCCAACCATTTATCCCCGTGTGGCATAAAAGCTTGTTCAGCTAATGGCGCTTTCGCTATAAATTGCGCACGCACTTCACTGCCCACTTCAAATGCTTGCGGACCAATAGCAGGGCCCAGCCAAGCCATGAGCTGGTTTGGTTTTAGTGCGGGTTGCCGTGCAAGCATCGACTCAACCGTAGCCTCTATCGCACCATCACACAGACTACGCCAGCCAGCGTGTACCGCTGCCACCATGCTACCTTGTGCATCACACAACAATACTGGCAAGCAATCCGCCGTCATGGTCACACACACCACTTGTTTGCGATCCGTAAAGGCGGCATCGGCAGTTTCAATACAACTGCTGAGCGCTGCATCAATCACTCGGGTGCCATGCACTTGGTTAAGCCAAACAGGCTCTGATGGCACAAAATCGCTCAATAACTGACGATTATGCGCGACATGGACGGGATCGTCTTTGACGTGATCCCCAAGGTTTAAGCTATTGTAAGGTGCACGACTTACACCACCCAGGCGCGTGGTTTGCAGTGCCTTCACATTAGCAGGCGCTGGCCAACTAGGCTGAATAAACGATGTGAATAGTGTCGATGACGCGATCATTCGTCATCTTCCAGTTCGTGATCGTCAAAATCTTCATCATCCCAATCATCGTCGTCATCACCAACATATAAGCCATTTTCATCGACACCAAAATCAAATGGCTCGACGTCTTCAGGCGGATCTTCATGACGCATCGCTTCTAATAACATTTTCATGTCATCGGCCAATTCAATTTGCCACTCCATTGGCTGTTGCGTGACGGGATGAATCAAGCCCAATTTAATTGCATGCAAGGCTTGACGCTTAAAGCCGGAGACAGCATCGCGTAGTGTTTGTGTCATCAACTTATGCGGAATGATATTGCCAATGCCATAGACCGGATCACCTAACATCGGCGCCTTTAAAAACTGCAAATGCACACGGATCTGATGGGTACGCCCAGTTTCTAAACTACAGCGCAAATACGTGTGCACGCCAAAGCGTTCCAGCACTTCGTAATGCGTTACAGCGGGTTTGCCAGTGCGCGAAATTGCCATTTTGGTACGCGCATGCGAATGACGACCGATCGGCTGGTCAATTTTGCCGTTGCGCCAGATTTGGCCCCACACAATGGCGCGATACTCTCGTTTGACTGTCCTAGCCTGAAGTTGACGCACCAGACTGGTCTGCGCCTCCAAGGTTTTGGCCACTACCAGTAAACCGCTGGTGTCTTTATCTAAGCGATGGACAATACCGCAGCGTGGAATATCAGTGAGCGCTGGATAGTGGAACAGTAAGGCATTCAGCAATGTACCAGACCAATTACCCGCAGCCGGATGTACGACAAGCCCAGCTGGTTTGTTGATCAACAGCAGCGCATCATCTTCATACACAATATCCAGTGGAATATCTTCTGGCTTAAACGCATTTTCCTGTAAGTTGGGCGGCGGCGTGACCTGTACTTTATCGCCCCCCCATACTTTGGTTTTGGCCGTGACCTGCTGCTGGTTAAGTTGTACCAAGCCGTCTTTAATCCAAGCTTGCAGGCGACTACGTGAGTGTTCAGGCATCAGCGTTTGCAGCGCCAAGTCTAAACGTTGGCCATTAAGTGACTCCGGAATCGCCAGTGCTTGCAGTGTGCTTTCTTTCATATTTTTTTGTGGCATCAGTTATAATGCCTTTAATATTTCATGTAGGTTTTCATAGTGAATCGTATTTTACCGCTTATCCTCGTATTCATTTCAGCTTTATTTTTAAATGGTTGCGCCATTTTTGGTGCACCTACCGAATTAGATGAAACCAAAGGCTGGCAAGCAGAACGCATTTATGCGGCTGGCCAAGAAAAAATGATCGACAAGGACTATGACAAAGCGATCGGTTACTTCCAAAAATTGGAGTCGCGCTTTCCGCATGGTGTCTACGCTACGCAAGCGCAATTAGAAATTGCTTATGCCTACTATAAAAAACAAGACCCCATTTTGTGCTTGGCCGCAGCCGAGCGTTTTATCAAGTTACACCCCAATCACCCTAATGTGGATTACGCTTACTATTTGAAGGGGCTGGCTACCTTTAATGAGCGTGGTTTCATGGAAAAATATACTGCGCAAGAAATTACAGACCGCGACCCTAAAACGCTCAAATTATCTTTTGCGGCATTTAAAGAGTTGACTGATCGCTATCCCAAAAGTCGCTACTTCAAAGATGCAACACAACGCATGGTGTATTTAGTCAATGCGCTTGCGCAGCATGAAATGCACGTTGCACGTTATTACATGAACCGTACAGCCTATGTCGCAGCGTTGAATCGTGCTAAATACGTGTTGGAATATTACCCAAACTCTACCTCTGTGGAAGAAGCATTGGTGGTGATGGTCAGCGCCTACGACTATATGGAAATGGACGACCTGAAGAACGACACACTGCGTATTTTGAAGACGAACTATCCGCAAAACCCAATGCTGGCTGGCAAAGCAACACAGGACGAGCGTATTTGGTGGAAGTTTTGGGAAAGCCTTTACTAGCAACAATTACCCAGTTACTACAACGTAGTAACTTAAATAAATCACCTAATGGTAGTTAAGTCACTACCCAGTAATTAAAAAACTCTCGGACTACACTTAAAAACTGTTGTCTTGAGTTTTTTAATCGGAATAGTGGCAATGTCATATCTACAGCCACTCGGTAAAGTGCCCCATTTCTTTGGGGCGCATCACGCAAGCGGATTAATATAATTTTGGCTAGCTTGATGTTCACTACCACCACATCTTTGGTCAACGCTTGCTGACGCATACCATTTAAGTATCGCTCAAGCTGTATGCTCTCGAGTTCACTAAAGGTCATTTGATCTAGCATGGCAGACAAAGCCTTCAGTGACGTTGGTAGTGGTGACCATGTGACTGCATCTTTATCCACCACATAACTCTCGCTCAATACGGCAATCGCTTTGATATCCTGCATCCAAAACGGATAGAACTCTCTGGCAATTTGCATATGAAAATGCCAAGAATGGTCTCGTGTCTTTTTCATGATGCCGTTTAGCGCGCTGGCATAGGCAACCCGATCATAGGGTTTGGCAGCCAAACCGACAATCAATGTATTCAGAAATGCAACACGCTGCGCTAGGTTGGTATGTACCACGCCTTTTGAACGCAAAAAATGTAAGTAGGCGTTTAATGCTTCCACGTCTTTATGCATGCGCCGTTTCTCATATTCGGTTGCCTTGTTTACTTAAGGTTTTTGTTTTTCTCCAATGTGACTCTCGCCCCTTTTTTTAGCTAGAATCACTTGTTTTTGCCTTTCTGTTAAGGCAGCTTTCTTCTCTTCGGACGTCTTATCATAACAATGTGGACAGCTAATCCCCGGCGTATATTGCGGGCTTTCCAGCTCTTCTGGTGATAACGGCATACGGCAGGCATAACACTGATCGTATTCACCCACTTCCAACCCATGCTTCACGGCAACACGCTGGTCAAACACAAAGCACTCGCCTTCCCACATACTTTGTTCTTTCGGCACGGTTTCCAAATACTTGAGAATACCTCCCTGTAAATGGTATACCTCTTCAAAACCTTGTTGCTTCATAAAAGAAGAAGCTTTTTCACAACGGATGCCGCCGGTACAAAACATGGCGACTTTTTTATGTTTGGTTTTATCTAGATGCTGCGCAACGTATTCTGGAAACTCTCTAAAAGTAGCAGTTTTAGGGTCCACTGCGCCTTTAAAGGTACCGATATGCACTTCATAATCATTACGTGTATCCAGCAAAATCACGTCCGGGTCACTAATTAATGTATTCCAGTCTTCCGGTTTCACATAAGTACCCACCACATCATTCGGATTTACCCCCGCTACACCCATGGTGACAATTTCTTTTTTAAGCTTGACCTTCATGCGGTAAAACGGATGTGTATCAGCGTAAGATTCTTTATGTTCAAGATCACTGAATTCAGGAAAGCTTTTTAGATAAGCCAGCAAAGCACGGATATCTTCCGGTGCGCCAGCAATGGTGCCATTAATGCCTTCCCCTGCTAATAGCAACGTGCCTTTAATATGGTGCTGATTACAGGCGTCCAAAATAGGTGCCTGCAATGCTTGATAATTCGGCAAACTTACAAATTTATAGAGGGCAGCGGTTAAATATTGACTCATCACACAATAACACTAACTGAAAAAGGGGATTTTAACACCACCCGTTCTAATCGCGTATTAAAACCAGTATTTTGGGTACCGGCCTTCACGGGTGACATTGTTATAAATGAGGGCAACAATGGTAATTGCAATGGCGCCAAACAATGTTGGAAACAACAGAAAATCCCAACCTAAGCCACCATGAGAAGCGGCCAACAACCAAACAATCACCGGATTAGATCCAGCCGGCGGATGTACGGTGCGTGTCACCATCATGAGTGCGACCGCCGTGGCTACGGCGATTGCCAACGCCCACCAAGTCACCCCAAGCAAAGAAACTACTGTCAACCCAACCAATGAACTCAAGAAATGCCCGCCGACTGTGTTGCGCGGTTGCGCAAACGGTGCATCGGGATATGCAAATAAAATCACGCAAGAAGCGCCAAAGGAGCCAAGTATCAGCATATGCTCCAAGCGCTGCGTCAAGATTGCAACAACCGCAATCGCAATAAACGCGCCTAACCAAGCAAGCCCCACCGCTTTGGCCGAGAACGCAGCGGGCAACGCAGCACGCTCACCTTGCAACTTTTCTAATAAGCTCATGACGACTCCTCTTGATGAATTCTTATCTTTTTTTAAAAATGAGGTAACAACCCCATTAGGCCAGTACTAGAATCTCAGCCTTCCCTAGTCCAGATACGTCCCCTACCCAGCGCTGTACACGCATTTGTGTCAATGCAGCAAAGCGTGAATCCAGTGTTTTAAATGACTGATACAAAATATTCAAGAATGGTAATGTATGCCAGCCACAATCCAACCATGTAGCGTGCAATGTCGGTGCCTGTGCTAATAATAACGTGCCTCGCTTCATGCCAAAGCCTAGCCGTGCACCTGTTTTGCCTAACACACCTAAAGTACCGGCTTTCATACTCGATGCACAATACGCACCCGCATCGCCTTCAATCAGCAACATGCCTCTACGCATCGTATCACCTGCCCGTTCGCCTACATTGCCTTTGCAAATGAGTACGCCACCTTGCATGGCTGCACCCACAAAATCACCGACATTGCCTTCAATAATAATTTGGCCTATTTTCATTTGATAGCCAACATGGTGCATCAATGGGCTTGCTTGTTTGAATATGAGATGTGTAGTGTCTTCGCCAGCCACATCAAACACATCTGCTACGGTGAGCTGTTGCTGCAAGCGCATCGCTTTGATATCGGTCAGTGTTTTACCTGCTAGCGTGTCCGGTATCAGCGCTCGACAATCCACCTGAGTGGTAACCGTTGGTTTTAGCGTGAATATCAATGCGCTCATGCTGTCGCCCCCGATAGATTTCCTTGCAAGATTGGATGTAATTTAAAATGATGCTGCCCTAATTTACCGCCATAATTACCGGCAGAGATACGTTTGATACCAGCTTCGCTGCCTAGACTGCAAGCCGCTTCAATACCAACTTTCATGGACAAGGCGATGTCCTCAAACGTCAGGCCATCAATCACGATTTCCATCACGCTTTCAATGTCCATATCTAACTCCGTGTTGACCACACCTTTTAAGGTTGGGCAAAATGCATCGTTGGTGCTGGCAAACATTTTGGGGTATTTACTCCCCACTTTGGAACCCGAACGCACCACACCTCCAGGAAACGGCATGATCACATTAGGCACTTTTTTCATGGCCTCAATCGCTGCTTCGCATGCTGCTAATACTTGTGGCTGACTTTGGCCCAATACCAAAAAGTTACCGCCGCCAATCGCGCGCACCATACCGGTGGTTTCTTGCGTTAAAAACTCGCCATCCATCACCGGAATGCGCCAGTAACGTTGATTTACTCCGTTAGCATCTGGAATCAATTTAGACACTTGATTACCATCGCCAAAATAACGCAAATGTTTACCTAGACTAATTTGGTCTTCCGAGGCGATGCCCGAAAACGCGGCTGCCGTTGGACAGGTGAGAATACATTGTCCCATGCGGGTTTCCAATTGTTGCATCAGCACCTTGCTCCCCATGGCAAACATCAAAATGCTCACCCCTGGACGTCCGTCTGGTGTTTCATCAGCAGTCAATTCGCGTTCAATTCCAGCCTCTACGCCACAGCCGATCACGCTGGTCGCAAAACCAGTCATCGCATTCGCTGCGTGATAAGCCCATTTGAGATTTAGTGCAGTGATGATAATCCGCGTGCCGCGCATATTAAAAGCTTCGGCAAAGGTATCGTCTATTTGTACGCCGTTTAGTATCATTATTTACTCACGTTGGCATATGGTTAATGACTTGATTACGCCCATCTTGTGCAATCTCATCGTTACTAATCTTAAAGTTGTCTAACTGCATGGTGTGATACTTATCAAAATAGTCTTTTAATCCTTTTTCCACACCCACATCAAACGCAGGTTTGGTCGTATGTGTTTTACCCCACACCACTTTGACTACCTTGCCGTCTCTTACCACCAGCTCACCATCTTTAAACACGTAATCCGGTTTACTGAACATCGCTTCTTTGTCTGCTTGGTCTGTATACACCGTAATGTCTGCAGCGGCGCCAACACCCAAATGACCACGGTCATGTAAACCAATCAATTTGGCAGCTGCTGCACGTGTCATGGTCGCAATTTCATACAAACTGTACTCGCGATTCAGGCTGGTCAGGTTGCTCATGGCTTGTGCGTCTAGGTTCAACTTGGCAAATGCATCGTTCCTAAAGCTTTTATCCATCAATAAACGAATTAAATGCGGATAGCTTGTAAATGGCGCACCGTTAGGATGGTCTGTGGTTAAGAAAACACGCCATGGGTCTTCTACACTTAAGAAAATTTCCAAGCCAATCGCCCATTGCAACGCATTCACGTAATTTTGGTCGCGATATTTAAACGGCACGACACCGCAACCTGCATCGCATTCAATGTCCATAATCACCGATTTTTTAGGATTGGCGATTTTGGCATTGAGGTGCTGCATCATATTGTCGCCAGAAGCAGTGACAGTTTGACCAAATAGAATTTGGCCTACGTCTGCGCTGATATGCTTGTTGGCGTTAAGCGCTTGTGCTATTTGTGCAGCGGCCGATGAAAACTTCTTGTCGCCTTCTGTGCCGTAACTATGGAATTGGATATGCGTGAGATGCATCGGAATGCCATCGCTGGCACCCATCGTATCTAACGTGGTTTGAAAGTTACCCGCCGCGCCTAAGTTATTGCAATGCACATGCAATGGTTTTGCAATACCCAGCTCATGCACTGCGCGACTCAAACTTTGTAAAATTTGGCGCGGAGTCACTTGGTAATGCACATTGTTTTCGTCTAAATTCAAACGGCGTTGATTAAACTTGAATGCAGAAATACCACCTGGATTCACTACTTTAATACCAATGGTTTGTGTGGCATGCAGTGTCCAAGCCACATAATCGTTAATCGCTTTTTGGTCGGCTTTACCTGCTAGCAAACGCAAAAAATAATCGTCGTTGCCCAGCATGGCGTAGCCGCCTTTGTCGATCATGGGCGTATCGCCCATCTCCAAATGCGCTTGACGGGCATTGACCGCTAAAATCGCTGGTTCAAACGCAGCGGTATAGCCCATTTCGATATAGTGCATACCAGTATCGGTGGTGCTCGGCGTAGCATGATGCGTACAGCTTGGCGTACAGATGTGCGCCTCAGGCTCGGTATAGCGCTTGGTTTCCTGATATTCCGGCAACATCATGCGGGCGATATTCACTTTGCCGCCGCCGATATGGCTGTGCATATCAATCGCACCCGCCATGACGATCTTGCCGTTCAAATCAATCGTTTGCTGTAATTTTTCCGTGTCACTTGGTTTGGCAATAATGCGGCCATCGCGGATATAAATATCTTCACGCACACCATCTTTGCCATGTGCTGGATCAATGACTTTGGCGTTTTTAAGTAGAGTAATCATGCCAGTTGCGCCTCCAGTTTTAATAACACTTCGGCCAACGTTGGCAACGTACTTTCACGTACTTTTTTCAGTGGCAACACCACAGAGGAATCCACTCTAAACAGAGTGCCCGCAGCATCTAGTCCAGGCGTGGCTACTGGAATAAACACTTCCGGCGGCGTTGTAAATTGCGTATCAGGGTGCCCAAACGCAACTACCGGCTGACTCACGTTTGGCATCGGCTTATCTGGGCTAAAACTATTGATCCACACAATCAAATCGTGCGCATCCACGTCCTGCTCACCTAAAGTCAAGCCATCTAACCAAGTGTGTGCATAATTCACAGTGGTATCGCCATCGCTACCACCCAACCCCAAGCCCATGGCGCGCGACTGCTGATTCAAAATGACAACGCTCTCTGTAATATTTTGTATGGTGAGTTCTGCATGTGGAAAATCCAGATCTTTGGCTACCCAAATCAGTACGGCATATTTCGCTTGTTTAAGTTGCTCGACCAGTTGTGTTAACGCGCTTACCTTCACACCAGCGATGGCATCTACCTTGAGCACTTTGCCTTGCAACAGCGCACGTAAAGCAGCCGTGACCTCAGGTAAATCTATGGTTGCACAAGGCAACACGGTGGGTAATTCACCCTTAGGGCTCACACCCGGTGCGGTATTCAAATCATCGCCACCCAAATACACCACTTTGCGTGCGCTAGCATCTGTAAACATGGCTTCGTCGGTCCACACGGCACGCTCGAAAAACCGTGGATTGTGGTGCACCACATCAGTACCGATACAGACAATCATATCTGCGCGATTTTTTACTTCGGTTAACGTTGTGGTCTGCCATCCGGTAGATTGCAGCACCTTGGTATTACGTAGTGAGCTATGCACATTCATGTGCATCATATTGGCCTGCGGCCTGTTAGATTGCGCAGGGTGCGCAAACTGATAAGCCGCTCTAAAACCAGCCAAATCCGTACTGAGTCCAGCCACCAAAGGCATCTGCGCTTGCTGTACCAATTTTCCGGCATGCGCAATCGCTTCTACCAAGCTCACCGGTTTTCCAGCAATCATCGGCGTTGCTGCATTGAGCGGGCGTGAAAAGAATGCCACGGTTTTACCACAGGGTTTGCCTGACTTCACGGTCACATCTAGCTTGGCGTCCGGGCCCTGCCAGCTTACCGTCACATCATCACACAGCAACCCACAAGCGGGGCAAGTTGCATTGACTGTCTTTGTCGTTGAAGTTTGCATGAATACTATTCTGCCATATTTATAATGAGTTCAATATAAGTGAATCATCGCATGACCAATCACATCAATACACGAAACAATTTCACCACCTAAGCATCATAACGTGTTGAATAGCGGCATATTGCGTTATCAACATAACAAATCATGCGCTATTCCCGCTTTTGATGCTAGTTGCAGCTGGCGGCAACGATATTAATAGCGTATAAAATCGCAACTTTTGGTTTATTAAAACCACTAAAAATGGTAAGGTGTCGGTCTTTGTAAGTAGTTATTTTAATTCTTTAATTTTGTAAATTTTATTTGGAGTTTCCATGGCAGTAGAACGCACCCTCAGCATTATCAAACCAGACGCAGTAGCTAAAAACGTCATTGGTCAAATTTACACACGTTTTGAAAACGCGGGCTTAAAAATTGTTGCTGCAAAAATGGCACAATTAACACAAGCAGAAGCAGAAGGCTTTTACGCTGTGCATAAAGAGCGTCCTTTCTTCAAAGCGTTAGTCGATTTTATGATCTCTGGCCCAGTGATGATTCAAGCATTAGAAGGCGAAAACGCTGTGTTGAAAAACCGTGAACTGATGGGCGCAACCAACCCGAAAGAAGCTGCTGCAGGTACGATTCGTGCTGACTTTGCTGAAAGCATTGATGCTAACGCAGTACATGGTTCAGATTCTGCTGAGAATGCAGCTATCGAGATCAAATACTTCTTTGGTTAATCTCCAAACTGTACTTTGCAAACTGTACTTGAAAAGGTTAAACGTTGATTAATTTACTGAATTTCAATCAACCTCAACTCGCCGATTACTTCGTGAGTATCGGCGAGAAGCCTTTTCGTGCCAAGCAAATGATGCGCTGGATGCATCATTTTGGCGTGACCGATATCAATCAAATGACGGATATCGCTAAAGTGCTGCGTGAAAAATTAATGACGGAAACTGAAATGAAGTTGCCTGATGTGCAACTAGAGCAAATTTCAGATGACGGCACACGCAAGTGGCTGATTGGTACAGATACTGCCAATAGTATTGAAACTGTGTTTATTCCGGAAGATGACCGAGGCACACTGTGTGTTTCCAGCCAGGTAGGCTGCGCACTGGAGTGCACATTTTGTAGTACGGGTCGACAAGGGTTTAACCGCAATTTAAGCGTGTCCGAAATTATTGGCCAGCTGTGGATTGCGAATAAATCTTTACGCCAAGCAGATGGCTACGACATGCTACCGCTCAATGACCGGATTATCTCCAATGTGGTGATGATGGGCATGGGTGAGCCTTTGGCCAACTACGACAACGTGGTGACTGCCATGCAAATCATGCTGGACGACAGCGCTTACGGCTTGAGTCGCCGTCGCGTCACACTCTCTACCAGTGGTATGGTGCCTGCGATGGACAGATTAAAGGAAGACTGCCCGGTTGCATTGGCTGTATCACTGCATGCACCAAATGATGCACTGCGTGATGTGATTGTCCCGATTAACAAAAAATACCCAATTAAAGACCTGATGGCTGCATGTGAGCGCTATTTAGTCAAAGCCCCGCGCGATTTCGTCACCTTTGAATATGTGATGCTAGACGGTGTGAACGATACGGTGGAACATGCACACCAATTACTGGATATCGTTAAAAATGTCCCATGTAAATTTAACCTGATTCCGTTTAACCCATTCCCCAATAGCGGCTATGAAACGTCAAAACCTAGTCATATTCGCGTGTTTCGTGATATTTTAATGAGCGCTGGCTATGTCGTGACCGTTCGCAAAACCCGTGGTGACGATATTGACGCTGCATGCGGTCAATTGGCTGGCAAAGTCCTAGATAAAACCAAACGTAGTTTGAAACATATTTCTGTACAGGCGGTGTCTTAATGCAATGGATGTTGGGTAGATTTGTAGCGGCCATGCTGGCTGTAGTGCTCAGTGCCTGTGTATCACAACAATCCACCAACCCCTATAACACCGATTCTGCGCTCACCAATCAAGCGCGTGCGCACACCGAGCTAGGTGCTGCCTACTTACAAGAAAGCAAATTTGAGATTGCCTTAGAAGAATTCAATATTGCACTGCGTAACGACCCAGACTACGCCCTTGCCTACAACGGGCTTGGACTGGTTTACGGGACATTGGGTGAAAATGCCAAAGCTGACGCTGCTTTTCAGAAAGCATTGCAACTTAAACCAAACAGTTCAGAATCGCACAATAATTATGGTAACTTTTTATGCAAAACAAACCGTTATGATGAGTCTATCAATCACTTTTTAAGCGCCGTTAAAAACCCTTTGTACGAAACACCGCATCTCGCTTATGCCAACGCTGGGATTTGTTCCATTCGTAAAAAAGACTATATCAATGCCGAACGTTACTTAACCGCAGCCTTGCAATTGCAACCTTTGTTACACCCAGCTGCCTACCATCTTGCCAACTTGCAATTCAATCGTGGCGATATAAAGGCAGCTAAAGCAACCTTGCAAAACACGTTGATTGCTGCACCGAGTGCAGAAGTACTGTGGTTAGGCATTAAGATTGAACGTGTGTTGGGTGATAAAGACAATGAGGCTAGCTATGCGATTCAGCTCAGAAAACAATACCCCAACTCAGCCGAAACACAATTGCTGTTAAATTCACAACATTAGTACACTCCGGATCATTTACCATGGCGCGAAAAGCACAAAGTAAACCTGAACAAGTGGTTGAGACTACTGAACCAACGCAAGCGGCGACTGTTGAGATCGAATCGCCAGCCCCTCTCATACAAGAGGCCTTGCCTTCCGCTTGTGGAGGTGCGCTGAGGGCTGCCCGTGAAAAACAAAAACTAAGCGTACAGGATATTGCCAGCCAATTACGTTTAGGCGTCAATCAAGTCGAAGCGCTTGAAGCCGATCGCTATGATAAGTTGCCCCAGCCGTCGATTGTGCGTGGCTTTATTCGCAACTATGCTAAAGCGCTTAAAATAGATGCTGCGCCTATAGTGGCGGCTTATAGCGCATTAGTACCAGATATTTCACCACAATCTTTCGCTGTCAAACCGCCAGAGCACCGTTCTGTCATTGGTGAGCATCGCGCTAGCTTTTCTTTCAAGTCGTTCATTGGCTTACTGCTGTGCTTTGCATTAATCGCTGGTCTATTCTATTACTACACGCAAGTAATTAAACCAAACGTGATATCCGAGATTGCGATTTCAGCTGCAAAACCAGGTGCCGAATCTACGCCAGCAGCGCCTGTTGATGGCGGCGTAGAATTTGCGTTGCCCGCTGCAGAGCGGCAAGACAACACCACACCGATTGAGTTACCAGCACCTGCCACAGATGCTACCAGTAGCAATAATTTAACACTGCCCACTGCCACTGAATTGGCAACCCAACAGGGACCACAAGCGGCCAATACAAGAGTAATCCCTACGACAAACAATGCGAGCACTAGCAATAACGCTGCAACCGCAGCAGCCAATGCACTCCAGCCTAAGCCAAATGTGACAACAGCCACCCCACCACCTATCGAACCTATTCCACCGAAAGAGCCTGTCCAAAACACAGCTAAAAGTGCACAACTGGTCATTGATGCCACAGAAGAAACCTGGGTAAATATAGTGGATGCCAGTGGCAAGCAAATCTACAGCAAAGTGCTGGCTGCAGGCACATCAGATAGCGTTAATATTGCCCCTCCCCTTAGCATTACGGTAGGCAACGCGCATGGCACTTCTATCTCCATGAATGGCCAAGCACTAGATTTATTGGCACACACTAGAGATAGAGTCGCCCGCATCAAAGTGAATTAAGGTGTGATGATGCGTAGAAACACTCGACAAGTAATGGTTGGTCACGTCCCAGTGGGCGGTGGCCTAAACGGGAGCATACCAGCCAGTGTGGTTGTGCAAAGCATGACCAATACTGACACTGCCGATGCAGCCTCCACCATTCAACAAGTATACGAACTATGGCAAGCCGGTTCTGAGGTAGTGCGCATTACCGTGAACTCGCCCGAAGCTGCTGCACAAGTGAGCAATATCCGTCGTGGCGTAGATGCGCTAGGCTGTAACGTGCCACTGGTGGGCGATTTTCACTATAACGGCCACAAGTTATTACAAGCTTATCCGGATTGCGCGCAAGCCTTGGCCAAATATCGTATCAACCCAGGCAATGTGGGCAAAGGCAGTAAGCGTGATGAGCAATTTGCCGCCATGATTGAAGCGGCGATTCAATATAAAAAAGCGGTACGCATTGGGGTTAACTGGGGCAGCTTAGACCAAGCCAAAATGGCACGTATGATGGATGAAAACAGCCAATCTACTTCTCCACTCTCTGCCGATGCTCTGATGCAGGAAGCACTGATTCAATCTGCGTTGGAGAGCGCACAGCAGGCGGTAGATATTGGCTTAGATCCCAATCAAATCATTATTTCTTGCAAGGTCAGCAATGTACAAGATTTAGTGAAAGTCTATACCGATTTAGCCCAGCGCTGCGATTACCCGCTGCATTTAGGCTTAACCGAAGCTGGCATGGGCTCCAAAGGCATTGTGGCTTCTACCGCAGCTTTGGCGTTGCTGTTACAGGCAGGTATTGGCGATACGATTCGTGTCTCACTCACACCAGAGCCTAATGAATCACGCACAAAAGAAGTAGTCGTTGCGCAGGAGATTCTGCAAACCATGGGCATCCGTTCCTTCACACCCTTGGTCACTGCTTGTCCGGGTTGTGGACGCACGACCAGTACCTACTTTCAAGAACTAGCCATGCAAATTCAGAGCTACCTGCGCACGCAAATGCCGGTATGGCGTGCCGCATATCCAGGTGTAGAAAATATGAGCGTCGCCGTGATGGGCTGCGTAGTTAATGGCCCTGGTGAATCAAAACTGGCCAATATCGGTATTAGCTTGCCCGGTACTGGCGAAGTCCCCGTTGCGCCAGTATTTGTCGACGGTGAAAAAACCGTCACCCTTAAAGGCGACCATATCGCACAAGAATTCCAAGCGATTGTCGAAGACTACGTACAGAAAAATTATGTAGAAGGTGGAAAGTTACGCACCACCCTACCCCCTAAAACCATTCCGATTCAAGCAATTTAAGCCTAAGTTTAAGCAATGAGCACCTCTCCCACCTCCAAATTCCAGTCCATCAAAGGCTTTTACGATATCCTTCCTGAGTCCACGCCTCTCTGGTTTAAATTGGAAGATACCGCACGCCAAGTACTCGCCAGCTATGGTTACAACAATATCCGCATGCCACTAGTAGAGCCTACCGAGCTATTTGTGCGCAGCGTGGGTGAACACACCGACATTGTTGAAAAAGAAATGTATGCATGGGAAGACGCGCTGAATGGCGACAAGCTGACCTTGCGCCCAGAAGGTACCGCTGGTTGCGTGCGCGCCGTGGTCGAGCACAGCTTGACCTACAATGGGCCGCAACGCTTATGGTATATGGGGCCGATGTTCAGACACGAAAACGTGCAGAAAGGCCGCCAACGCCAATTCCATCAAATTGGTGTAGAAGCCTTTGGCTTTGATGGCCCGGATGTGGATGCAGAACAAATCATTCTGCTGGCCAGACTATGGAATGCATTAGGCATTCAAGATGTAGCCTTACAAATCAACAGCATAGGCGATGCAAGTGAACGTGCCGCCTATCGTCAAACATTGATTCAATATTTTGAACAGCATACAGATTTATTAGATGAAGATGCCAAGCGCCGCTTACATACGAATCCACTACGTATTTTAGATACCAAAAATCCGCGCATGCAAGCCATATGTGAAGCAGCGCCCAAGCTGATGGATTGCTTGGGTGAAGCCTCTAAACAACACTTTGAGCGCCTTTGCCAACTACTGACACAAGCCGGTATAGCCTACACTGTAAACCACCGCTTAGTACGTGGTTTGGACTACTACAACCGCACCGTATTTGAGTGGGTCACCACCAAGCTTGGTGCGCAAGGCACCATTGCCGGTGGTGGACGTTACGATACGTTAGTGGAGCGACTGGGTGGGCAGCCCACCCCTGCTTGCGGCTTTGGCATTGGCTTAGAACGTGTGTTTTTATTGATGCAGGAATATGGCGTGACCGCAAGTAATGCACCAGACATTTACTTAGTGAATGTGGGAGAACATGCTGAAAAACACGCATTTTTAATGGCAGAACAATTACGTAACGATGGTTTACGTGTGGTGTTACATGCAGGCGGCGGTAGCTTTAAATCGCAAATGAAAAAAGCCGACCGAAGCGGCGCACGCTTCGCAGCTATTCTTGGTGATGACGAAGCCTTAGCCGGCGAAATTTCGATTAAGCCACTACTCAATGCAGGTGAGCAAAAACGTTGTAAACTAAACGAAGTACGCGAATTGATTAGCTAGTTGATTGGAGCATCATGACCGAACATAAAAATTTGTTTAAAGCAATGACTGTCCTTGGCTTGCTACTTGCCATTGGGATGGCAAGCGCTGCCTTTATTTTGGGCGTACAAGCTAAGCGCGCCGTGTCTGGTCAACAATCTATTACCGTCAAAGGGTTAGCAGAAAAGCCTATTAAAGCCGATAGCGCAGAATGGACGATTACCATTGGCGTTGCGAGCGACACCCAAGCCAATGCGCTCACTGCACTGGCCGATGAATTAAAAGTGGTACAAGCCTTTTTAGATAAACAAGGTCTGACACAGGACACTTGGACCATCGATGTGGAAACCATTGGCCCGCATTACGAAGAGGTCTTTATTAAAGATGTGCCGCGCCAAGTGCAAAAAGGGTTTGATGCCTACCAAAACATACGCATCAATACCAAAGATTTAACAAAAATCACCGCAGCCAATAAGGCTTTCTTGCAATTAAAAGCAGACAATCATCCAGTGAATGCGCAAGCACCTAGTTATCTGGTCAGCAACTTGGAAGCGATTAAAATGTCTTTAATTGCAGATGCCACCAAAAATGCACGCTCACGCGCCACAGAATTTGTGAAGCAAGATGGCGTGAAAGTAGGCGTCATGAAATCCGCCAGTCAGGGTGCGTTTTACATTTTGCCCGTAGGTGGCGCGGATGATAGCGACAACAGCTATGGCGGGGTCTACGACAAATCGACAATTGATAAAACCGCGCGCGTTGTGGTGACCATTGTTTACAATATTGAATAGCCAAATGACTAGCCATGAGTGAAATTCTGCGTATTAGCCAATTAAACGTGACACCCAAAAACGATACGTCACGCCTATTGGTCAACCAAGCGAACTTTTCCTTATCTACTGGCAAAACCACTTGTATCGTCGGTGAATCCGGCAGTGGCAAAAGTCTTACAGCCCTCACTATCATGGGCTTACTCTCTAAGCAGCTACAAGCCAGTGGCAATGTGGTTTTTCAAGGCCAAGACATCACACAGCTTGATGACAAGGCCATGCAAACCATCCGTGGCGCAAAAATCGGCATGATTTTTCAAGAGCCTATGACCTCACTTAACCCAGTGCTGACCGTGGGCTATCAAATTGGTGAGCCATTGACCGCACATTTAAGATTAAAAGGCCAAGCACTTAAATCGCGAGTCGCCGAACTACTCGAACAAGTGGGTATACCTGCCAGCCGAGCCGACAGTTATCCGGATGAGTTATCCGGTGGTCAACGTCAACGCGTGATGATTGCCATGAGCATTGCTTGCGAACCCGCCCTATTGATTGCCGATGAACCCACCACAGCGCTAGATGTGACAGTACAAGCTCAAGTATTGAAATTATTGGATGCGCTTAAAACACGCATGAATATGGCGATGTTATTTATCACCCATGATTTTGGTGTGGTGGCAGACATTGCCGATGATGTGATTGTGATGTTCCGTGGTGAAATTGTAGAGACAGGCACGCGCGATCAGGTGTTAAACCACCCGCAACACCCTTACACCAAAGCGCTACTGGCTTGCGTTCCCGATGCCGAAGGCCTGAAGACGCTTAAACCCATTGATTATGCATGGCTCAGTCAAGAGGCGACCGCATGAGTGACATCATATTAGAGGCCTTAAACCTCAATAAAACGTATACCCAGCGCAGTGGCCGTTTTGGCTTCAACACTACACACATCAAAGCGTTGGATGATGTCAGTATCCAACTAAAACAAGGCACTACCCTCGCCGTGGTCGGTGAATCCGGTAGTGGAAAATCCACTTTGGCACGTTGTCTGTTACAATTGCAACCGTTTGACAGTGGCGATGTAATATTCCAAGGGCAGCATTTAGCCCAACTTCATAAAGAAGATTTGCGCGGTGTGCGCAAACATTTGCAAATGGTGTTTCAAGATCCGTTCGCTTCGCTCAACCCACGTATGCGCGTAGGTGAGATTGTTGGCGAGGGATTGCTGATTCATGGAGTGGGTTCAACGGCGTCACGCATTGCACTAGTGCATCAAATGCTTGAACGTGTTGGGCTAACAGCAGCAGATGCAACGAAATATCCGCATCAATTTTCTGGTGGGCAAAGACAACGCATTGGCATTGCAAGAGCACTGGTGTTGCAACCTAAAGTGGTGATTTGTGATGAACCCGTTTCTGCACTAGATGTTTCGGTGCAGGCACAAATCTTACTGCTGCTCAAATCGTTGCAAGCAGAAATGGGATTAAGCTATATTTTTATCAGCCACGATTTACGCGTGGTCCGGCATATTGCAAATGACATTGTCGTGATGCACAAAGGCAAAATTGTAGAACAAGGCGCAGTAGAAGATATTTACACATCTCCTCAGCAGCCTTATACACAGCAGTTGTTACAGGCAATTCCAGGTCGCAAGGCCGCTTAAACTAAGATAATTAACCAAAGATAATGAAACCAGGGCAATTAACATGGCGTATGATTTAGAAGAGCAAGAACAGTTAGATGAATTTAAAGCGTGGTGGAACAAAAACGGCAAGTTAGTCAGTAGCATTGCGTTACTAGTGGTGTTGGCTTACGCAGGCTGGCAAGGTTACCATTACTGGATTCAAAGCAAGGCCACAGGGGCATCTAATCTCTATCAAACCATGCTCACTACGGAACCTACTAAGCTAGAAGAGATTAAAACCCAGGTCAACCAACTTAAATCAGAATACAGTGTAACGCCTTACGCTGGACGCGCCGCTGTGTTTGCTGCAAAAGCGCAGTACGCAGCTAACGATGCAAAAGGCGCTAGCGAGCAATTAACTTGGGCCATCGCACATGCAAAAGAAAGTAGCGTACAAGCCATTGCAGGGCTGCAATTAGCAGGTATTCATTTTGAAAATAAAGAGTATGCCGAAGCTAAAAAAGTACTGAGTGACATCAAAGACCCAGGCTATGCAGGGCTCAAAGACAATATGTTAGGTGATGTTTTACTGGCAGAAGGCAAAACACAAGATGCCAAACAAGCCTTCGAAGTCGCATTAAAAAACTTAGATACACAAGGCAGGTTGTTTCAATTAACCAAGCAAAAACTTGAGTCATTGGGCAGCTAGGTCATTGTATTGTATCGTCCATTGAATAATCGTCTTTAGGAAATTTAGTTTGCACCGTCTATACACCCATCACCTCATCAAAGTCGGCATTATGCTGCTGATGGTTTCATTGACTGCCTGTAGTGCGCTGACCGAGTTTCGTGCAGACATGGCAGATAAACTGTTTGGTGAGGAACCCCCTAACCCACCCGCTGAGTTAGAGGACATTAAAGCGTCTTATACAGCAAAAGTGGATTGGAAATTTTCGCTGGGTGATACCGCACGTTACGACTATACGCCAGCGCTAGAAACCGGATTTGTCTACGGTACCAACGTGGAAGGCGATGTCATCAAACTGGATGCCACAAAAGGCCAGCAACTATGGAAAACCAATATCGGTGAAACCATTAGCGGCGGTGTGGGCACGGGTGGCGGTTTAGTACTGGTAGGCACCAACAAAGGCCATGTATACGCACTGGATGTCACCGGTAAACCGTTATGGAACTCTAAATTAAGCAGCGAAATTTTAAGTGTGCCCCGTTACTTTGATGGCAAAGTGATCGTTAGAACCGGGGACAATCGTATTTACGGCATTGATGCAGCCGATGGCAGCCGCAAGTGGGTGTATGAACGTACCGCGCCAGCCCTCACACTCAGAAGCAGTGTAGGGATTATCGTCGACGGTGGCGCTGTCTACGCTGGTTATGCAGGCGGTAAATTAGCCGCCATTCGTGCAGACAATGGAAAATTGATTTGGGAAGCCACAGTGGCACAACCCAAAGGCGTCACAGAAATTGAACGTATTGCCGACATTACTAGCCTGCCATTTGTGGATGGCCCGCTTTTATTTGCCGTGGCTTACCAAGGCAGAATTGCCGCGATTGATCGCAAAAATGGACAAGTATTATGGAACCGTGATATTTCCAGCTATAACGGTCTCACGGCTGAAGATGGCAAACTGTTTGTCAGCCACACATTAGGTTCTGTTTACTCACTCGATTACGAAAATGGCCGTACATTCTGGCGTCAAGGCAATTTGTCTAATCGCAGACTCACCAAACCCTTGTCAATGGGCGCATTTATTGCCGTAGGCGATCTAGAAGGTTACATTCACTTCTTAAGTCGCGATGAAGGCAACTTCGTCGGGCGCATTAAAATTGACGACAATGCTGTGATGTCACTCGCTGCAGGCAATAGCACCTCTCAACTCCTTGCAGAAACGCGTGGTGGTGGCCTGTATGCCATCACGGTGAAATAATTTATGCTACCTACCATTGTTTTAGTTGGCCGACCTAACGTTGGCAAATCCACCCTATTCAACCGCATGACCAAAAGCCGTGATGCCTTGGTGGCAGACTTGCCCGGCTTGACGCGCGACAGGCACTATGGTCGCGGCATCGGTGCAAGCAAACCCTACTTGGTGATTGATACCGGTGGTTTTGAACCAACTGCAGAAAGCGGCATTTTGAAAGAAATGGCCAAGCAAACCTTGCTCGCCATTGATGAAGCTGATGTCATTATTTTCCTAGTTGATGGTCGTGCAGGCTTAACGCCACAAGAGTTCATCATTGCCGATAAATTGCGCAAAGCGCAGCGGCCTGTACTGTTAGCGGTAAACAAGACCGAGGGCATGAATAAAGCCGTAGTTGCGGCAGACTTTCACGAACTAGGTTTAGGTGACCCGCTCTCCATTTCATCAGCACATGGTGAAGGCGTCAAAGATATTGTTGAACTGGCACTTGAGCATTTTCCTGAACCAGCCTTCGACGAAGATAAACACGCAGACAAAATCCCCCGCATTGCTATTGTGGGCAGACCTAATGTTGGTAAATCTACCTTAGTCAACGCCTTGCTGGGTGAAGACCGCGTCATTGCATTTGATGAGCCAGGCACCACGCGTGACTCCATTGAAATTGAGATGGAAAAAGACGGTAAGCGTTATTCCATTATTGATACCGCCGGCGTACGCAAACGCGGCCGCGTGTTTGAAGCCATTGAAAAATTCTCTGTTGTGAAAACCATGCAAGCCATTGAAGATGCCAACGTGGCCATTTTAGTGGTTGATGCACAAGAAGGCATTACCGAGCAAGATGCGCACGTTGCCGCCTATATTCTGGATGCTGGCCGTGCCTTAGTGGTCGCTATCAATAAGTGGGATGGCCTTAAAGACGACGAACGCGATTGGATTAAACGCGAAATTGACCGCAAACTTATATTTTTAGATTTCGCCAAATTCCATTACATCTCGGCATTACGCAAAAAAGGCCTGCCGGAACTCCTAACTTCTGTGGATGGCGCATTTAAAGCGGCCATGGCCAAGCTCCCTACTCCACAACTCACCCGCGTACTTACCGATGCGATTGCGCAACACCAACCACCGATTACCCGTGGTATTCGCCCCAAGTTACGCTACGCACACCAAGGCGGTATGAACCCACCCATTGTGGTGATTCACGGTAACCACGTGGATGGGATTAAAGATAGCTATAAACGCTTTTTGGAAGGCGTTTTCCGCAAAACGTTTCAACTGACCGGAACGCCATTACGTGTGCAGTTTAATCAAGGTGAAAACCCATTTGCAGAGCCGGACAAACGTAAATCTGGTGAAGGTATTGTGAGTATGCGCCGCAGAAAAACAGCACAACGCGCCGAATTAAAAGCAAAGAAAGATGCTGAAGATAAAAAGCGTTAAACCCGTACCAGAATCAGAATCTAAGTATTCACCACTTCTAATTTGCGCGTATTAAATTGAATCAAGAATGACTCTACATCAAGCTCCGGAATGGGTCGCGCAAATAAATAGCCTTGCGCGTAATCGCAGCCAATTTGTTTAAGCAGCGCCAATTGCTCTGGTGTTTCCACCCCTTCTGCCACTACGGCCAAACCCAGTTTATGCGCCATCACTATCATCGCTTCGCACAACGCATAATTCTCTGAAGCTTCACTTAAGTCCACCAAAAACGACTTGTCAATTTTGATGTAGTCAATATCAAACTTGGTCAGATAAGAAAGCGAAGAATACCCTGTACCAAAGTCATCCAACGCCACCTGAATACCGGCATCGCGGTACTCCAATAATGCTTTACTGACGACCTCATTGGCATTCACCAACACCCCTTCAGTAATTTCAATCACTAGTGCATCAGTTAAAGAAAGTGCATTTTTAAGCTTGTAACACCAGTTGTTGCCCCCTGCTTGATGCAGTTGCACCGGCGATACATTGATGCTGACTTGGAAATCCGGATGCACCGTTTTACGCCAGCCCAGCACTGCAGCTAACGCTCGCTGAAACACCATATCCCCAATCTCGACGATCAAACCAGTGTCTTCTGCAATACCAATAAACACACCTGGCTGAATCATGCCTTTGGATGGGTGATTCCAGCGCAATAATGCCTCGCATTTAAGAATCTGGCTGGTTTGCAAATCGACAATCGGTTGATAATAAATTTCAAACTGATTATCTTGCAATGCTAAGCGAATATCACTGGTCAATTGACGTTTAAGCACCACGGACTCTTCCATCGCAGTATTGAAATGGGCGTAGCCGTTGCGACCAGATTTCTTGACCATGTACATCGCCTGGTCGGCATTTTTGACCAATTCATGATAAGAGTGTGAGTCTGTCGGGTACGATGAGATCCCTATGCTAATCGTCACATACACCATTTCATTTTGGATCTGGAACGGCACTTTAAGGGCTTCAATCAAACGTTCGGCCACATCATCCACATCATCATCGGCATTAAACTGATTCACAATCAATACAAACTCATCACCGCCGAACCTAGCCAGAAAATCAGCCTTGCGCAAGCAACCGAGCATTCTTTTAGAGACTTCTTTCAACAGATAATCCCCAGTTTGATGCCCTAAAGTGTCATTGATATCTTTAAAGTTATCGATGTCGATAAACATCACCGATAACGGCAAATTAGACTGATCGCACAGTTTGATTTGTCCATCTAGACAATCTTGGAACAATAAGCGATTAGGCAAGCCAGTAACAGAATCGAAATGCGCAATGGTGCGTAGCTTCTCTGCGTATTTTTTCTGTTCAGTAATGTCTCGAATATAGGCGCAGAACATATGTTTGCCATTTAAAGCATAGGCAGAAACCACCAGCTCTGCCGGAAACTCTTCTTTAGACTTGCGTTTTGCAGTTACTTCAATGCGCTTATTGAGCACCGGGCCATCACCTGTTTTTAAAAAGCGACGCATACCCATCAAATGAGCCTCAATATGTTCTGCAGGAATGATTAATAAATGCAGCTTTTCACCAATGGCCTCATATTCTAGATAGCCAAAAATCTGCTCCGCTTGCGCGCTCCAATGGCTAATCTCACTCTCTGCGTTAATTTCAATCACAGCATCCATCGAAGAGCCTAATAACGCTTTGAATCTGAGCTCGCTGTTTTTGATTTTCTCGGTGGCCATCAAATTGAACTGCACCATCCGGCGTGAGAGCGTCACGCCTATCGCCACTAAAATAGCCGTGAATATGAGCGACATCACATAAAACCAGGTATTGATTTGCCTAGAAATCTCACCCAGCGCATTGGAAAAATCCTCTTCAATCGGAGTGAGTTCAATATTTAAGCGATTAATCTCATCAATTAGCAATTTAATCGCTTTTGTATTTTGGGGAGTGCTATCGACAGTCTGTTTAAGCGCTTCTGCTAGTTTCTGGATTTTCAGAATGATGACATCGCCTTTTTTCCATAACTCCACAGGCTCACGCATCAACAACGTATCGTGTAAATGCACATAGAGCTTGATCAGGCCGCCGATATCTTCCGGATGGTTTTTGCCTTGCAGAAACCCGGTTTTGGCTGCTTCAGTATCGGGAGGAGATTGGTTTAACGAGATTCTGGCCAGATGATCGCCCAGTGGCACGGCAATCGCATAGGTATACAAGTCATAATCAAATGCAGATTTTGATTCAACATAGCGATTCAGATAAAAAACGGCATCCTTCTGCCCTTTTGACCACTCGCTTTCCCCAGTGACATATGCTCTAACCGAGGATTGTGTATATAGACTGAACCGCACAATCACAAGCATTAGGGAAATGATGATGATGAATGGCCAAATAATCTTGAGTAAATTTTTGCTTAACTCACTAATTTTCATCCCCTTCGGTACATTGCAACATTATTGATATTTTTTATATGCCAAACAGGTAGTACATGGAGTTCAATGTAATCGTATTTTAGTAAACCTTATTTGGCAACAAAAAACACACTAAAATTTAATGCATTAACAATGTTCATGACATGCATGTGTATGTCAAACAGCCAACACAACACCGATATACATGGGTTGGCAGGCTTAGCATCGTGCTTACCTGCGCAGAATTTGCGCCAATTAAACTGCCAATAGACTTACAAACTGGAGACTATTTAAAATAGCAAAGCATACATTTCAATAAATATGTATTTTTTCATACGCTTAAGTGTAAATTTTAGACATGCATATAAAAATCTAAACTATTGAATAAAGATAAAGTGTAATATTTACACTTATCCCTATTCACTTTTGGCCACAATGAAACACATCAACCTAAAACTAGATAGTCAACTATGTTTTGCCCTGTATTCAGCAACCCATGCACTTACGCGCGCTTACCGAGCGGCACTGGACGAAAAAGGACTCACCTATACCCAATACTTAGTTTTGCTGGTACTTTGGGAGTACGACACCATGAGCGTTAGCGCTATTGCGCAAAAATTAGACCTAGATTCCGCCAGTCTAACGCCCATATTAAAAAGACTAGAAACCGCTGGTATTTTGCAAAGATTACGCAATAAATCAGACGAGCGCGTGGTAGAAATCAAACTCACAGAAAAAGGCTACGCATTACAAGACGAAGTCGCAGAAATCCAAAAAGGCGTTGCTTGTAAAACCGGTTTAAGCAATGAAGCGTTTGACCAACTTAAAAAATCACTACACGAACTGACGCGTGTGATGAGTGCAGAAGCAGAATCGGACTCTGCGAAAGCTGCTTAAAAAATAATTAAGCAAATAGCCCGCAATTGCGGGCTATTTTTTCGGACACGGATTCGATCGCTCTCTACATATGTGGGCAGAAAATGTGAATTGCAAGACTTGGATTAGAGCTTACTGACCAAGATTCGGAACTGAGCTACCAGCAGTATAAATATTAATAATACAAACAGCCGTTACTAATATGAAAATGCTTGCCAATATTTTGGTGATAGTTTTCGACTGCTCATTGCATATCATCTCAATGTATCTAGTTATGACATACATAGCAATTATCAATGACAGCGCTGGAATCATACCAATCTCCTTATTGGTCTAAATCAGTTTCAATAGCAGTAACTATTGATTGCGTCCAGTCCTGACCAGTTACTTGCAATCGGTGGCGTTTTAGCCTTTGAACTTCAACAGTGTACTTATCCGCAGGCTTGTTGGCTGGTGATATAAATACGCCTACAACCTCTCCCCACGTAGATATACCAGCACCTTTTTCTGATTTAATATAACCACTCTCTTTTGATTTCTCAACGATGGTCAGATTATTACCCATTGCCTTAACAGCTGCCTTCCAAACCTCATCATATGTTTTGCCAGTAATGGTGAGTTTAGTGCTACCAACCTTGCCTGGCTGCAAAGAATCTGTTGTGGCGCATCCAATTAATACAAGCAGACTAAATACTATAAATAATTTATTCAATTACTTTTCCCACTTTCTTTTTATAACCACATATCAAAAAATATTCGCAAAATCAGGCACCAAGTTGTGTTGCAATACTACCAAATAATTATGCATAATTATTGATTATGAAGGTGGAACTCAATTAAACGTTAACATGCTGAGGGCAAGATGACATGTAAAGTATGCGGTCACATCAATGAATATACTGCTCTGCGTTGCAATAACTGTAGTAGCTCTTTATTAGAAAGTGCATCTGAATCTTTGAAGGGCACTTCGAAATCTAAAACAGCTTACAAAAAAACCGGATTATTCTCTAGTATTGTCAATAGAGAAGATGCTGAGAAAATGGCGAAAGATTGTGGTCAAGGTTTTTTTGTTTTAGCAATAATTCAGGGTGCTGTCGCATTGTTGTTCGCGCCATTTATGCTAATCGATGCCGTGCTTCTAGCTGTAGGTGGATACTTCGTCGCTTACAAACAAAGTCGAGTAGCTGCTATTTGTATGCTTATTCTTTCATTGGTTGGATTGGTTTTAACTACCTTAAATAAGATGGGTCATGATCTTGGGGGTGGAAATAATATTATTTTGTCACTCATTTTTACATATGCGGCAATTAGAGCAGTAGAGGCAACATTTAAATTAGATCGTGAATCCAAAATTGTCAGCTAATGCAAATTCCCTAGCTGACGCTGCGGTTTATTCCTAGCCTAATCCACAAACAAAAATGGCTACCGTAACGATAGCCATTTTTGTTTATTGGTGGAGCAGGCGGGAATCGAACCCGCGTCCGCAAGCCCTCCACAGACAGTTCTACATACTTAGCTGTGTTGTTTAATTTAACCGTACACTCACCAACGAGCAAGCAAGAGTAAAGCGAGTTACCTTAGGTTTAATGATGTATTAAGTAACCCAATACACCACGATCTTCTCTTTATGACGCTGCTGCTAGTTACCTAGCCCGACCGAGAAGCTCTTCGGTGCAGCGTTCAGCCGGTATTAAGCGGCTAAAGCGTAAGTTTCGTCGTTTGCGACTATACTTTTTTCAGATGGATTTACGAGGTAACCTGAATCCTCGGTATGCCCTGCACTGCTTTGCAACCCACGTCGAAACCTGGTCAGCCCCAAAGCAAATCACATTATACGCTATAACGCAGTTGCAATCACTTAAGTTGACCATGCCGAGCCAAACGCATGGCATGTTACAATTTCGGCTTTATTCTGTTTGTGCAAGATATCTCTGTGAAAAAGCTGGTTATTGTTGGTGTTGGCCTCATTGGTGGCTCGGTTGCACTTGCTTTAAAAAAGGCAGGTGTTGATACGCATATTGTGGGCGTTGGCCGCACACGTAATAGCTTGGATGAGGCATTAAACCTAGGCATGATTGATGCCGCAGAGTCCGATATTCAAGCCGCCGTGCGTGATGCAGACATGATTATACTCGCTGCACCAGTGGCACAAACTACGCAAATACTTAAAAGCATTCAGCCATTTTTATCTAACCATACCGTGATAACAGATGCAGGTAGTACAAAGAACGATGTGCTTGCCAATGCTAACGCGGTGTTAGGTGATCAGTGCAAACAATTTGTTGGTGGCCATCCCATTGCTGGTGCAGAGAAAAGTGGTGCCGCTGCTGCCATGGCTGATTTATTTATGGGCAAAAATGTAGTCATTACCCCTAGTGCTGATACTGATGCCATTGCAATTACTGCAGTCACTGAGTTATGGCGTACCTGTGGTGCGAATGTATCCACCATGAGCGCGGAACAGCACGATGCCATTTTTGCCGCAGTCAGTCACCTTCCCCACTTGCTAGCATTTGCGCTGGTAGATGATATTGCCTCCCGACCCAATGCTGCTCAATTATTTAGCTTTGCCGCCAGCGGTTTTAGAGACTTTACGCGTATTGCAGGTAGCCACCCTGAAATGTGGCGAGACATTAGTTTAGCCAATAAACAAGCGCTGTTAAATGAAATCACTGCTTTTGAGCAAGAGCTTGCGACAGTGAAGCAATTGCTCATCAACAGTGATAGCACTGGCTTAGAAGCTTTGTTTGAACGCGCCAGCCATGCCAGAAATCAATGGGCAAAAGGCAAACAATAGCCACATCATTCAATTTGAATTAGTAGACACCATGGAACAACTTCACTTACCCGCTTCTCAACATGCAAATGGCGAGATTAAGCTGCCCGGCTCCAAAAGTATTTCTAACCGTACGTTGTTGCTGGCTGCTTTATCCAAAGGCACCACGCTGATCCGTGATTTACTGATTTCCGATGATACCAGCCGCATGTTAGAAGCATTACAAACTCTGGGTGTAACACTGAAAAAATGCGGTGATTGTGATTGGGAAGTCACTGGCTGTGCTGGCAACTTCCCCAACAAGCAAGCGGATTTATTTTTAGGTAATGCCGGTACTGCATTTAGGCCACTCACGGCTGCGCTTGCTTTATCTCACGGCGAATATCATTTGCATGGCGTACCACGCATGCACGAGCGCCCGATTGGCGATTTGGTGGATGCCTTACGTCAAGCCGGTGCGAATATCGCTTATGAAGCGAATAGCGGTTTTCCTCCATTGAATATCGCACCTGCACAATTGGATGTTAGTAAACCCATTCAAATCCGTGGCGATGTTTCCAGCCAGTTTTTAACAGCACTGCTCATGGCACTTCCTCTCACGCAACAACAAGCCACCATTGAAGTGGTCGGCGAGTTGATCTCTAAGCCTTATATTGAGATTACGCTGAATTTGATGGCCAAATTTGGTGTGCAAGTACAACGCGATGGTTGGCAGCGCTTTACCATTCCTGCCAATAGTCAATATCAAAGCCCAGGTCAGTTTTTTGTGGAAGGTGACGCCTCATCAGCATCTTACTTTTTCGCTGCTGGCACTATTGGACTAGGGCCTATTCGTGTTTTTGGCATCACCAAAGATAGCATTCAAGGCGATATCAAATTTACCGAAGCAATTAGCAAGATGGGTGCAATGGTTAGCTGGGGTGACAATTGGATAGAAGTGAGTTCACCAACATCAAAACTCACTTCTATTAATTTAGACTGCAATCACATCCCCGATGCGGCCATGACTTTAGCCATTTTGGCACTGTTTGCCGAGGGCACGACCACGCTAAAAAACATTGCAAGTTGGCGTGTTAAAGAAACGGATCGCATTAGTGCGATGGCAACTGAGCTGCGCAAAGTGGGGGCAATGGTTGAGGAAGGCGCGGACTACATTAAAATCACCCCGCCTGTGCAACTCACGCCTAATGCTGTGATTGACACGTATGACGACCATCGCATGGCGATGTGTTTTTCACTGGTGAGCTTAGGCGGCGTGCCTATCACCATTAATGACCCAAATTGTGTGGCTAAAACATTCCCCAATTACTTCGAAGAATTTCAGAAGCTCGTATCCTAACTTATCTTAGTGTATATGCAACCAGCCAAAACTCACCGCTTTGGCATGACCTTGCGGATTCGCTTCTTCAAATTTCTTCCAAGCCTTTTCGTGGAAATAAAACACTACGGTATTACACGCGGGCTCGATCACTGCTAATAAGCCGCCCACCATTGCACTACCCGTTAATAAATAACCCACCGTAAACGCAACGGTAAAGTGTAAAATTGCAAAAGTAATCGTTTTTGTCATGATGCCAACTCCTTAAATAGCTGTTGTAATCATCATGCACGCAAGCATTTAACAAATCCAATTGATAGTTTTAAACAGTTTGATAAGTTTTATTAATGAATAATACAACCCCTACCATTCCCGTGATTGCCATTGACGGCCCTTCTGCTTCCGGTAAAGGTAGCGTTGCAGAACTAGTTGCTGAGCAACTCGGGTTTCACTACTTAGATTCCGGCGCGATTTATCGTATTGTTGCTTATGCTAGTCAGCTACAGCACATTGTTTGGAGCGATGCAGAAGCCATTGCCAAACTCACCACGCAGCTGAATATTGAATTCTCGCATGGCAATATCATGCTGAATGGCAGTAATATCACGGCTGAAGTACGTAGCGAGGAAATGGGTCGCGGCGCATCGGAGGTCGCAGTACATCCTGCAGTACGTCATGCACTGCTCGATTTACAAAAACAGTTCAGACAGTCACCCGGCTTGGTGGGGGATGGTCGAGACATGGCTTCTGTCGTGTTTCCGGATGCAGCACTCAAAATATTCTTAACTGCCGATGTTGAGATTCGCGCACAAAGACGTTACCAGCAATTATGCAACCGCGGCTTGGATGCTGATTACGAGACCATTCTGCAAGACCTGCAAGTGCGCGACTTACGTGATAGTCAGCGCAGCGCAGCGCCACTCAAACAAATGCCCGACGCACTATTATTGGACACATCCGACAGAAGCATTCAGCAAGCAGTGGACTTTGTGCTGGATGCCTACCAAAAAAGCTTGCATTCCTACAAAAAAATATAGAAAAAAAGCATTTAAGTCATTGAACATAAGATATTTTTTGTGTAATATCCTGTGTTCTTGTTACGACTACATTTAGGCGTAATGTTTAATTAACTACCCCACTGCTAGGTGGGATTACTTAATACCGAATTGGGATACCACTTTGGCTTATTAAGTAACTTTTTTGGATACAAACTTTTAATGGCTTCTACTTCTAACTCAACCCCATCTACTATGGAATCTTTTGCAGCCCTCTTTGAGGAAAGCTTAGCGCGTCAAGAAATGCGCTCAGGCGAAGTCATCACTGCGGAAGTTGTTTCTGTAGATAACGATTTCGTCATTGTTAATGCTGGTCTTAAATCTGAAAGCGTGATTAACGCTGATGAGTTCAAAAATGCGCAAGGTGAACTCGAAGTTGCCGTTGGCGACTTTGTAAAAGTTGCGATTGAAAAACTCGAAGACGGCTTTGGCTCTACACAACTTTCTCGCGAAAAAGCGAAGAAAATGCAAGCATGGCTTGATTTAGAAGATGCAATGAACGAAGGCCGTGTGGTTAAAGGTTTCGTTAGCAGCCGTGTTAAAGGTGGCTTACGCGTTTCTGTAAACGGTATTATGGCTTTCCTACCTGGCTCATTGGTAGATGTGCGTCCAGTTAAAGACACTACTCCATACGAAAATAAAGAGTGGGATTTCAAAGTTATCAAATTAGACCGTAAACGTAACAATATCGTAGTATCACGCCGCGCTGTGATGGAAGACAGCATGGGTGCAGACCGTGAAGCGTTAATGGGCACATTGACCGAAGGTGCAGTGATTAAAGGTATCGTTAAAAACATTACTGACTACGGCGCATTCGTTGATTTGGGCGGTATCGATGGCTTGCTACACATTACTGACTTGGCATGGCGTCGTGTTAAACACCCATCAGAAGTATTGACGGTAGGTGAAGAAGTTGAAGCAAAAATCTTGAAATTCGATCAAGAGAAAAACCGTGTTTCATTGGGTATCAAACAATTGGGCGACGATCCATGGGTTGCATTAACGCGTCGTTACCCAGTCAGCACACGTTTATTCGGTAAAGTATCTAACTTAACTGACTACGGAGCATTCGTTGAAATCGAGCCAGGCATTGAAGGCTTGGTACACGTTTCAGAAATGGATTGGACCAACAAAAATATTCACCCGGGCAAAATTGCACAGTTAGGTGACGAAGTTGAAGTGATGATTCTTGAGATTGATGAAGAACGTCGTCGCTTGTCTTTAGGCATGAAACAATGCAAACCAAATCCATGGGATGATTTCTCTGCTACTCACGCTAAAGGCGACAAAGTATCCGGTCAAATCAAGTCAATTACTGACTTTGGTGTATTCATCGGCTTGCCAGGTGGCATTGACGGTTTAGTGCACTTGTCTGATTTGTCATGGACACAAACTGGCGAAGAAGCGATTCGCAACTTCAAAAAAGGTGATGAATTACAAGCTGTGATTCTTGCCATTGATGTAGAAAAAGAGCGTATTTCTTTAGGTGTTAAACAACTGACAGAAGATCCTAATGGTAGCAGTAATCCTGCAGCCGACGACAAAGCCGCTAAGCCAAAAGCAAAAGCAGCTAAAACAAAAGCAGACGACATCATTGCTGATGACTCTGCGGCAGCCGGCACTACTAACCTTGGCGCGTTATTAAAAGCCAAGTTAGATAGTAAAAAATAATCGTCATCTACCTATTTAGGGCTTAAAGCAATGACAAAATCTGAATTAATCAACTTGCTTGCGGAGCGTTTTCCACAGCTGGTCGTTAAAGATGCAGAACTATCTGTAAAAGCGATTTTAGATGCCATGACAGATAATTTATCTACGGGCGAAAGAATCGAAATTCGTGGCTTTGGTAGTTTTAGTTTAAATTACCGTCCGCCACGTTTGGGGCGCAACCCAAAAACAGGTAGCAAAGTGCAAGTGCCAGCAAAACACGTACCGCACTTTAAAGCTGGTAAAGAGTTGCGTGATCGTGTGGATTCTGCGACTTAACGCTAAGTTGATGATTTAATTCAAAAGCAACAAATGTAACAATAGAAACGGCACATGAAAATGTGTCGTTTTTTTTATTGCGCCTTGCATCCAATATGCTCAAGCAGCAACGCATCATGCAAAACTTGTATTTATAGGCCCTAAATCATTAGCCTAGTACATGCCCATTAGGTAAAATACCCACATTACGTTTTATTCAGAATATATGTCCGTAGAATTTGAATATTGGTGGCTGCTAGTCCTTCCCCTCTTTTTTACATTAGGTTGGATTGCTGCTCGCGTAGATATCAGACAACTTATCTCGGAGTCTACTACCCTCCCCGCTGCTTATTTCAAAGGGCTTAACTTTTTAATTAGCGACCAGCATCACAAAGCCGTAGAGGCGTTTACTGAAGCCATTAATATCAATAACGATTCCCTTGAGTTGCATTTTGCCTTGGGTAGTTTGTTCAGACGCACTGGCGAAACCGATCGTGCAATCCACTTACATCTCAGTTTATTAGAGAAAAAAGAACTCACCGAACCGCAAAAGAATGCAGTTAAAGCAGAACTGGCGCAAGACTATCTCAAGGCAGGCTTGTTCGACCGTGCAGAGGAGTTATTCAAAGGACTAGATGACACGCGTTACCGTCAACCAGCTCTGCGCTCATTATTAGAAATTTATGTACGCGAACGCGAATGGTCACAAGCTATTGCCATGGCAACTGAGCTGGAGCGCTTATCCGGCGTGCCTTTCCGTAAAGAGATTGCACAATACCATTGTGAATTGGCTATGAACGCCATCATTGCGCAAGACTATGATAAGGCTAAACAATTACTGGCTGAGGCATTAGAAGCCAATAAGGATTGTGTACGCGCCAATGTATTACTGGGCGATATTGAAGCCAATACCGGTGCACATGCAGCGGCTATTTCTTACTGGAAACGTATTGAGTTTCAGCAGCCAGAATTTCTAGGCTTAGTGGCCAATAAAATGCTCAAAAGCTATGCTGCCAGTAAAAAAGGCAGTGCTGGCTTAAAAGAAGGTATTGCCCAGCTCAACAATTATCTAGAAACCTATCAATTACCCACGCTGATTTCTGTATTGTACGAAGCTACACTCGCAGAAGAAGGCGCAGAGGCCGCTGCCAAATTGGCACGCAATGAATTGATTCGCAAACCGAATTTAAAAGCCTTAGACCAATTGTTACAAGCACGCGCAATGGTGAATGACCACCAACAAGATATTCAGCTCATGCAACAAACTGTGCGCAATGCTATTGGTGACCGCGCTGCCTACCACTGCAATCAATGTGGATTCCGCGCTAAACAATACCATTGGCAATGCCCGGCATGTAACGCATGGGAGTCATTACCTTCCGAGCCCTCCGAAGCCACTATCCGCGATATTAAGCTTATCAATAGAAAATAATCCGTCAGCATGCAATCACCAGCAAGTACCCTTTTTACCGACAGCCCGATTGTAGTCGCACTTGATTTTCAAGATGCACAACAAGCGCTTGCCTTTGCAGCACAAATAGACCCAACACTATGCAAACTTAAAGTAGGTAAAGAACTGTTCACAAGCGCTGGGCCACAGCTGGTAGCGCAACTAGTAGATAACGGCTTTAAAGTATTCTTGGATCTTAAATTTCATGACATCCCTAACACGGTGGCTAAAGCGTGCGAAGCCGCAGCTAAGCTCGGCGTATGGATGCTGAATGTGCATGCCAGTGGTGGCAGCGCTATGATGCAAGCTGCGCTAGAGGGCACATCTAAAGGTAGCACCGGTACACATACTCCCTACCTTATCGCGGTTACCGTGCTGACCAGCATGAATCAAGCCGTACTTCATGAACTCGGGGTTGAAGCCGATATAGAACAGCATGTGTTGCGATTAGCCCAACTCACTAAAGCGGCAGGATTGGATGGCGTAGTGTGCTCAGCGCAAGAAGCCACCTTGATTCGCCAACATATTGGTCAAGACTTTTTATTGGTCACGCCTGGCATTCGCCCAAGCTTTGCCAGTAAAGATGACCAAAGCCGGATTCTTACGCCTAGCCAAGCATTGGCTGTTGGCTCAAACTACTTGGTGATTGGCCGCCCCATCACGCAAGCAGCAGACCCCTTACAAGCCCTACATTTGATTCTTCAGGAAATCGAGTCCACCTCCGTTTAAGCTGCTCTGTAAAGAATAATTAGGTATATAGGCACGTACTTGTGAAAGCAGTACAATCGCAAATACGGGGAGCCCTCAACAATAATTTAAACTGGAGAATCGTATGAAAAAATTACTCATTTCGCTATTTGTATCACTCGTTTTTAGCATCAGTGCTTATGCTGCTGTCAACCTGAATACCGCCACACAATCAGAATTAGAGAGCTTGGAAGGCATTGGCCCAGTCAAAGCCCAAGCGATTATTGACTACCGCAAAAAAAATGGTGGTTTTAAATCTATCGATGAGTTGGAAAAAGTGGATGGCGTTGGCCCTGTTACGTTGGGTAACGTACGTAAAGACGTTACAATTTCAGGCAAAACATCATTACCGGCAAGTGCTGCATCTAAAGCCACTGAAAGCACTACCAAAAAAACCGATAAACCGGCTAAAGAGAGCACCAAAGCAGTGGGAACTGAAAAAGCAGCAACTAGCGGTAAAACAGCTGACAGCAAAACAGTGAAAGCAGACGAGCCTAAAAAAGAGAAAGCAGCTAAAGAAGAAAAAACAACCAAAGCTAGCGATACTAAAGCAAAAGACGCTAAAACAACTAAAGAAGAAAAACCTGCAAAAGAAGCTAAAGCCAAAGAGACAAATGCTAAAGAGACAAAGGCTAAAAAAGAAACAGCTGCTAAGGAAGACAAAGCCACTAAAACCAAATCAGATAGCAAAGCAAAAAAAGAAACCGCAGACAAAAAAGATACCAAAGCGAAATCTTAATCCATTCGCCGCATATAAAAAGCCACCTCTAGGTGGCTTTTTATGATGAAAAATCTAATTAATCATCATGGCCTTGGTGATTATGTTTGTAATGGCCTTTACCATGTTTATGTTTATGCTTGCTGTTGCCTTTTTTGTTATAGGCTTTCTCACCTTTGGCCGGCTCATCGATCACTTTACCAACAACCGCACCACCCGCACCCCCCAAGCCAGCACCGACTACAGCGCCTGTACCTGAACCACTTACTTTACGGCCAACATAAGCACCACCGGCACCGCCCGCAGCGCCACCAATGACAGCACCCGCTTGGCCTTCGCCTTTAGTAGTAACAGCACCGCCTAAACCACCACCCACGGCACCACCCACTACCTCACCTGTACTGCCCCCCACTACGCCGCCAAGCGCAGTGCCTGCCGCTGCACCTAAACCACCACCTACTGCGGTTTTGGCATTGCTATCTGCCGCCAGTGCATGCCCAGAAATTAATAAAGCGCCTAACATTAGCGTCCATGTATGTTTCATGATGACTTCCTTTTTAATTGAGTAACTACTTTTGTAACGCGAGGCAATCTTAAGTGCGTCTCTACCAGATGTCCTATAGGCAGATACTGATTTATCTGTAGGAATATGCTGACATAAGAGGATGCTCTGCTCGCTCTTATTAAAACGCGCTAGCAAACAAAAAGTCTACTTCACGCGCATGCCCGGTTGTGCGCCACTGTCCGGACTGAGAATAAATGGGCCGCCACGCTCATCCGATGCGGCCAACACCATACCTTCACTTAGGCCAAACTTCATTTTACGCGGGGCTAAGTTAGCGACCATCACCGTTAAACGGCCTTTGAGCGTTTCTGGATCATATGCAGATTTAATCCCTGCAAACACTTGTCTTGGTTTTTCTTCACCAATATCTAACGTGAGTTTTAATAACTTTTCAGCGCCGTCCACATGCTCTGCATTGACGATTTTAGCAATACGCAAATCTACTTTGGTAAAGTCATCAATCGAGATGTAATTGGCTTCCTCTGCTGGCGGTGTCACCACTGCAGCAGCAGGTGCTGAAGATTGTAGATTTTCTTTATTGGCTTCGGTCATGGCTTCTACTTGTTTAGGGTCAATGCGGGTAATCAGATGTGCATATTCACCAATTTGGTGTTGCGTTGGCAAAGCTTGCTCTACGTCTGCAAAAGATAAACTTGGTACGTTTAAGAACTGTTCTACTTGTTTTGCTAATTGTGGCAAAACAGGCTTTAAATAGAGTGTTAGCAAACGGAACATTTCAATGGCTTGCGAACAAACCATTTGTAACTCTTGGTCAGCACCTTCTTGTTTAGCCATGACCCATGGTGCTTTGTCTGCCACGTAGCCATTGGCCAAATCCGCTAAACGCATGATTTCACGCAGAGCCTTACCAAAATCTCGGTCATGATAAGCATTTTTAATCAATGATTTAGCAGAAACCAGCTCTTGAATCACAGCATTATTTGGTGTCACATTGAGCTTACCGGCAAAGCGTTTATTGATGAACCCAGCTGTGCGGCTCGCAATATTGATGTACTTCCCCACCAAATCACTATTTACCCGTGCGACAAAATCTTCTAGATTCAGGTCAATGTCTTCCATGCTGCCATTCAATTTAGCAGCATAGTAATAGCGTAAATACTCCGGGTTTTTAATATGGTCTAAGTAGCTACGTGCAGTAATAAATGTACCGCGCGATTTAGACATTTTCTCGCCATTGACCGTCAAAAAGCCATGTGCGAATACATTGGTGGGTTTACGATGGCCTGAATACTCTAAAGTCGCTGGCCAAAATAAGGCATGGAAATACAAAATATCTTTACCAATAAAATGATAAAGCTCGGTTGTAGAGTCTTTTTTCCAATACTCATCAAAATCCAAGCCATTCTTTGCACAAAGATTTTTAAAGCTCGCCATATAACCAATCGGCGCATCCAACCATACATAAAAGTATTTTCCTGGCGCATCAGGAATCTCAAAACCAAAATATGGCGCATCACGTGAAATATCCCAATCGGACAGTTTGTTCTCACCGGCCTCGCCTAACCACTCGGTCATTTTGTTGGCCGCTTCGGCCTGCAAGGTGCCAGAACGCGTCCAATCACGTAAAAAATCGCTGCACTCAGACAATTTGAAGAAGTAGTGTTCAGTTTCTTTACGCACAGGTGTGGCTCCAGAAACAGCTGAGAATGGATTGATTAAATCAGTAGGGCTATACGTGGCACCGCACACCTCGCAATTGTCGCCATATTGGTCTTTGGCATGACATTTTGGACACTCGCCTTTAATAAAGCGGTCTGGTAAGAACATGTTTTTGACTGGGTCAAAATATTGTTCTATGGTTTTGGTTGCGATTTTATCGTTAGCCTTTAGTGCCTTGTAAATATTGCTAGCAAGTTCACGATTCTCTTCCGAATTGGTAGAGTAGTAATTATCAAAGTCGACTAAAAACTCAGCAAAATCTTGGCTATGCTCGGCATGTACTTTTTCAATCAATGCTTCAGGCGTGATGCCTTCTTTTTCTGCACGTAACATAATGGGGGTGCCATGAGTGTCATCTGCGCAAACGTAATGCACAGTATGCCCTTGCATTTTTTGAAAGCGCACCCAGATATCAGTCTGAATATATTCCACCAAGTGCCCTAGATGAATACTGCCATTGGCATAGGGTAGCGCAGAGGTGACTAAGAGTTTGCGTGTCATGTTTAACTTATTCAAATCAAAGAATTAAGCATTTTAACAAATGGTGAGCGCTTTCACATGGTTTATAGCGGAATATATAGTTTAAAATTGTCATGATTCACCACTCAAGTATGTTTCCAAGGATAACGGATGGCCATCTCAGAATTACTGATTCAAAGCACGCTCAAATTATGTATTGACCCAAATACAGGTAAAGATTTTGTAACGGCCAAATCCATCAAAAATATCCAAATGGCTGGCAACGATGTGAGTTTAGATGTAGTGCTAGGCTATCCGGCAAAAAGCCAATTCGAAAATATTAAGCAGCAAATCAACGATGCGTTAGTCGGGTTGGAAGGCATTGGAAAAGTGAATATCAATATAGGCAGCCGCATCGTCTCGCATAGCGTGCAACGTGGGGTGAACTTACTGCCAAACGTGAAAAATGTGATTGCTGTGGCTTCCGGCAAAGGCGGCGTTGGCAAATCCACTACGTCTGTAAATTTAGCATTGGCACTGGCTGCCGAGGGCGCTACTGTTGGCTTACTGGATGCTGATATTTATGGCCCAAGCCAACCGCAGATGCTTGGCATCAGTGGTCGACCAGAAAGTATGGATGGCAAAAGCATGGAACCCATGGTTGCGCATGGCTTGCAAACCATGAGCATCGGCTTTTTGGTAGATACTGATACGCCAATGGTATGGCGCGGCCCAATGGTGACAGGTGCGCTAGAACAGTTATTGCGTGATACCAAATGGCGTGATCTAGACTATTTGGTGATTGATTTGCCACCAGGCACCGGCGATATTCAACTGACACTCGCACAGAAAATCCCTGTCACTGGCGCTATTATTGTCACTACGCCGCAAGACATTGCGCTGCTAGATGCACGTAAAGGGCTGAAAATGTTCGAAAAAGTGGGCATTCCCATTTTAGGCATCGTCGAAAATATGAGCACGCATATCTGTTCAAACTGTGGGCATGAAGAGCATATTTTTGGCGCAGGTGGCGGCGAAGTGATGGCCAAAGATTACCATGTGGATCTATTAGGTAGCTTGCCATTAGATATCAGTATCCGCATACAAACTGACGGCGGAAAACCGACTGTCATTGCTGACCCTGATAGTAAAATTGCAGCCGTCTATAAAGAAATCGCGCGCAAAGCCGCCAGTAAAATTGCCATGGCCAATTTAGATCACAGTGCAAAATTCCCTAGTATTGTGATTCAAAATACTTAAACAAGTACGCAAAATAAAAAAGGCGCATTGAGCGCCTTTTTTATTGCTAATACACAAGTTAATTTAAAGACACACCAAAACAATAGACATCCACACCATTGGCCGGTGCAATCAATGTCGCAGGAATCGAAACGCCCTTACGCCAGTTATCGACAGCTTCTTGCTTACCCGCGCCAGTGACTAAAAACATCACTTCATGTGTATTGTTCAAGCGATTTTGGCTCATCGTTACACGGTCTGCAGGTGGCTTGGGGGCATTGAATACAGGCACCACATCGGCGCTATTATCTACCACTTGGTTAGGAAATAAGCTGGCCGTATGACCATCTTCACCTAAGCCTAAAATCACCAAATCAAATGCACGCACACCAGCTAACGTTTTAGCATAGGCTTTTGCACCGTCCACATTTCCCAGCTCAGTAGGAATATCGTGAATTTGGTTGGCTGGGATGGCCACATGATTTAACCATGCTTCGCGTGCCATTTTACTGTTACGTTCCGCATGATCTACAGGCAAACAACGGTCGTCGTTGTGAAAAATATGCCATTTAGACCAGTCTGCTGATTGTTTGCTGAGTAATTGATACACGCTTTTGGGTGTGCTCCCGCCTGCTAGCACCACTAAAAAGCTACCGTATTGAGCAATTGCTTCTGTTGCAGCGGCCAAAATGCGGCTGACTGCTGCCTGATTGATGTCGTCTTGCGTTTGGAATGTATGCCAACGCGTTTGATTAAGTGCCATGAAAACCACCAAAAACTTTTGAGATATAGATGAAAAAAGAAAAAGCAGCCTTTGAGTGCCAAGCTGCATTTGCTATAATTATACCTAACTCTGCAAATGAGTGCATCTTACCCACAAGGTAGATGTTTCTTAACAATCCTCACACCATAGGAAAATCTGAATGAAATTAGCAATGATAGGCTTAGGCAAAATGGGCGGCAACATGGCTGCACGTTTACTCCGTCACAAAATTAATGTAGTAGGTTTTGACTTTAATACCGAATTCGTTAACAAACTTGTAAAAGACGAAGGCTTGGAAGCAGCGACCTCAGTCGCTGATGCAGTCAGCAAACTGGAAGGTCAAAAAATCGTCTGGTTGATGTTGCCAGCAGGCGAGATCACCGAAAAACAAATCAAAGATTTGATCCCAATGCTGAACAAAGGCGACATCATCGTCGATGGCGGCAACTCTAACTACAAACATAGTCAACGTCGTGGCGCGATGCTGGCTGAGCAAGGCATTGGCTTTATCGACTGTGGTACTTCTGGCGGCGTTTGGGGTCTGGATAACGGCTACTGCTTAATGTACGGTGGCGAAAAACAATACGCAGATGTATTAGCCCCTTATGCACAAGCACTGACACATGCAGACCGCGGTTGGGCTCACGTAGGTCCTGTCGGCTCTGGTCACTTTACCAAAATGATCCATAACGGCATTGAATACGGCATGATGCAAGCATTTGCTGAAGGCCTAGATTTAATCAAAGGTAAAGAAGAGTTCGATTTAGACTTAGCGCAAATTACCGAATTGTGGCGCCATGGTTCTGTTGTGCGTAGCTGGTTGCTCGACTTAACTGCTGAAGCACTGAAAGAAGATCAAAGCCTCACAGAAATCGCTCCGTATGTAGCTGACTCCGGTGAAGGTCGCTGGACAGTAGTGGAAGCAGTTGAGCAAGGCGTTGCGGCACCAGTGCTGACAGTGGCATTACAAGCCCGTTTCAGAAGCCAAGATGCAGAAGGTTATAGCTACAAACTGTTATCGCTAATGCGTAATGCATTTGGCGGTCACGCAGTAAAATCCAAAAAATAATAGCGGATGATGTAGCGCATACAGTGCAATACGCTTAATGGCGCAGTTGCACTGCTAGCATAATGGGAAAGGCGTGTAGCCTTTCCCTATTACTTTAAATTTTAAGGCAGTTCCTTTTTTGGATTTATTATGACAAAACAAATTGATCCTTGTACCTTGGTTTTATTTGGCGCGAGTGGCAACTTAGCACGCGTGAAGCTTTATCCAGGTTTATTTAGACTAGATTTACTGGGTCGGCTACCTGCAGAACTAAAAATCATGGCGGTTGGTCGTCAAATCGTAGATTTAGAAGCTTGGCGTGCAGACATTAAAAGCATGCTCGATACCAAATTTAAAAAAGGCTACGATCAACAAGTATTTGAACGTTTTATTGCGCGTAACTTCTATCACGCCAATCCGCCGACCGACCCGGATGCATTTACCAAACTAAGTAAAACGTTAAGTGACGAGAGCACTTTCCCACAAAACTTGGCTTACTTCTTATCTGTGCGCCCAGTCGATTTCGCGCCCGTTGTAGAGTCACTGGCTAAAGTGGGCTTAACTAACGAAGATAAATACTGGCGCCGTGTGGTAATTGAAAAGCCATTTGGTACAGATTTAGCATCTGCTAAAGAACTGCAAAAAGCCATTACAACGCATTTAAAAGAACATCAAATTTATCGTATCGACCATTACTTGGGCAAATCTGCGTTGCAAAACATTCTGTTGCAGCGCTTTACCAATACTATTTTAGAACCGATTTGGAACAATCAATACATTGATCACGTGCAAATCACCAATACTGAAATGTTGGGCGTGGGCGACCGTACGCAGTTCTATGACAGCACAGGCGCTTTACGCGATATGATTCAAAGTCATATCTTGCAAACACTTGCACTAGCTACCATGGAAATGCCAAAAGATTTAACACCGGATGGCATCCGCGAAGCGAAAATTAAAGTGTTAGAGCAAATCCGTCCGATTCCAGTCAATGAGTTAAGCAAACATGCGTTCCGCGCGCAATATGCGGCTGGCGAAGTGAATGGTGAAAAAGTACCAGGCTATCTTGAAGAATTAGGCGATAGTAGCAGCGTGGTAGAAACCTATGCTGCGTTGAAGCTGTTTATTGATAACCCACGTTGGAAAGGTGTGCCCTTCTATATTCGTACAGCTAAACGTTTGCACGAAGCGGACACACGCATTTCGATTCGCTTTAAGAAGTCACCTTTGCAAATCAACGGTGGCCAAGACCAAAATTGGCTCATCATTGGTATCCAACCGCGTGAATGTATCAAGATGGAAATCCAGTCCAAGATCCCTGGTTTAGACATCAACACACGCACCATTCAATTAGATGCCGCTAACCGCTTACCGGAAGATGATTCTGTGGATGCGTACGAGGCGTTATTGCTCAACTTGATGCAAGGTGATAACTCAAATTACCTGCATATTTCCGAAGCTGAAGCACAATGGCGTTTAGTCGACCCAGTAGTGAAAGCATGGGCTGAAGATAAAAAGCCAGTGCATCAATACCCTGCTGGCAGCCGCGACCCAGAAGCTTCTCAAGTGATTTTTGAAGCTGAAGATCAGTTCTGGCGTTATAGCATTGAACTCGGTGGCGACCAGCGTTAATTCGTCGCACCAAACCATCCCCATTTGATGAAAATCGAATGGGGATTTTTTTCGCTTATTGACTGCAAATTTTCATCATTTATCAGTATTTAGGCCTTATAATGCGTTTCACTTTTAACCTCTAAAACTGAACGCATATGAGCATTAAATCTGATCGTTGGATTCGTAAAATGGCTGAAGAACATGGCATGATTGAGCCATTTGAGCCTAAGCAAGTCAAAATGAATGCCGAAGGCCAACGTATGGTTTCTTATGGCACGTCTAGCTATGGCTACGATATTCGCTGCTCTAAAGAATTCAAGCTGTTCACCAACCTCAACAGCACTATTGTCGACCCAAAAAATTTCGACCCGAATTCGTTTGTAGAAGTAAATGCCGATTACTGCATCATTCCACCCAATTCGTTCGCGCTTGCGCGTACCGTAGAATATTTCCGTATCCCACGCAATGTACTAACCGTTTGCTTAGGTAAATCCACATACGCGCGCTGCGGCATTATTGTGAACGTCACGCCATTTGAACCAGAGTGGGAAGGCTATGTCACACTAGAGTTCAGTAATACTACCCCACTGCCAGCAAAAATCTATGCGAATGAAGGTTGTGCGCAAGTGTTGTTCTTTGAAGCAGATGCAGATGACATTTGCGAGACCTCATACAAAGACCGTGGTGGCAAATATCAAGGGCAGGTGGGCGTTACCCTCCCTAAAATATAAGTAAGCTATTTATTCAATGCATTTCACCACAGAGGCACAGAGCTTAAACCATCCAGGTTCTCTGTGCCTCTGCGTCTCTGTGGTAAAGGATTAATGTTATGAAATTCCGTTTCCCCGTTGTCATCATCGATGAAGACTTCCGCTCTGAAAACTCTTCTGGTTTAGGCATTCGTGTACTTGCCAAAGCCATTGAAGAAGAAGGCGTCGAAGTCTTAGGCGTGACCAGTTATGGCGACCTTACTTCATTCGCCCAGCAACAAAGCCGAGCTTCAGCATTTATCCTCTCGATTGACGATGAAGAGATCGTCGAAGAAAAACCTGAAGCCATTGAGCAGCTACGCAAGTTCGTCAGTGAGATTCGCTACCGCAATGAAGAAATTCCTATTTTCTTGCATGGTGAAACACGTACCTCACGCCATATTCCTAACGATGTGTTGCGCGAACTGCATGGCTTTATTCACATGAACGAAGATACGCCAGAGTTTGTAGCGCGCTTGATTATTCGTGAGGCTAAAGCCTACTTGGACAGCCTGCCACCGCCATTCTTTAAAGCCTTAACCCACTATGCGGCAGATGGCTCTTATTCTTGGCATTGCCCTGGTCACTCGGGCGGCGTAGCCTTTTTGAAATCACCTGTAGGGCAAATGTTTCACCAATTCTTTGGAGAAAATATGCTGCGTGCAGATGTGTGCAATGCGGTAGATGAGTTGGGACAATTGCTTGACCATACTGGCCCGGTTGCCGCTTCTGAGCGTAATGCAGCGCGCATTTACAATTGTGACCACCTATACTTTGTCACTAACGGCACCTCTACTTCTAACAAGATTGTATGGAACTCAACCGTTGCGCCGGGTGACATTGTGGTGGTAGACCGTAACTGCCATAAATCCGTGTTGCACTCCATCATTATGACTGGCGCGATTCCTGTCTTTTTGATGCCAACACGTAACCACTTTGGCATTATCGGCCCGATTCCGAAAAGTGAATTTACTTGGGAAAACATTCAAAAGAAAATTCAACTGAACCCGTTTGCCACTGATAAAAATGCCAAACCACGTGTGCTGACGATTACGCAATCTACCTATGATGGCGTACTTTACAATGTAGAAGAAATCAAAGACATGCTCGATGGCAAGATTGATACGCTGCATTTTGATGAAGCATGGCTACCCCACGCGACTTTCCATGATTTCTATGGTGACTACCATGCGATTGGCGCAGACCGTCCACGTTGCAAAGACAGCATGGTGTTCTCTACACAATCCACACACAAACTATTGGCAGGCTTAAGTCAGGCATCACAAATTTTAGTACAAGACGCCATTGAAAACAGGCTGGACCGTGACGTATTTAACGAAGCTTACTTGATGCACACTTCAACCAGCCCGCAATATTCCATTATTGCCAGTTGCGATGTAGCTGCAGCCATGATGGAAGCGCCAGGTGGTACCGCCTTGGTGGAAGAGTCTATTATGGAAGCACTGGATTTCCGTCGCGCCATGCGTAAAGTAGATGAAGAATGGGGTGCCGACTGGTGGTTTAAAGTTTGGGGCCCGGACGACTTGACGGAAGAAGGCATTGAAGAGCGAGATGCTTGGATGCTGAAAGCAGGCGAAGCTTGGCATGGCTTTGGCGATTTGGCCGAAGGCTTTAATATGCTCGACCCAATTAAGGCTACCATTATCACACCCGGTTTAGATATCAAGGGTGACTTCTCAGACAAGTTTGGTATCCCGGCAGCGATTGTCACTAAGTATTTAGCTGAGCATGGCGTAATTGTTGAAAAAACCGGTCTGTACTCATTCTTTATTATGTTCACGATTGGCATTACCAAAGGCCGCTGGAACACGATGGTAGCGGCATTACAGCAATTTAAAGATGATTACGACAAGAACCAGCCGTTATGGAAAGTCTTGCCAGAATTTGCACAAAAGCATCCACGTTACGAGCGTTTGGGCTTGCGCGATTTATGCACGCAAATTCATGAAGTGTACAAAGCCAACGATGTTGCGCGTCTGACTACGGAAATGTATTTATCTAACATGGTACCGGCGATGAAGCCAACCGATGCGTTTGCCAAAATGGCGCACCGCGAGATTGACCGTGTGCCGATTGATGATTTGGAAGGCCGTATTACTGCGGTGCTACTCACGCCTTACCCGCCTGGTATTCCATTGTTGATTCCGGGTGAGCGTTTCAATCAAGTCATTATTAATTACTTGAAGTTTGCACGTACCTTTAATGAGCGCTTCCCAGGCTTTGAAACAGACGTACACGGCTTGGTAAAACAAGTCGTGGATGGTAAAGCCATTTACTATGTGGACTGCGTAGCGCAGTAAGTTGAAGCGATTTACTTACGCAAGTAAGTGAGATCGCTATAAGAAAGACCACTCGTTGAGACGTGGTCTTTTTTTTCAATCAGCGTCCAAGCATTCAAATCAATTTCCGGTAAAAAAGCATCGCCTTGTACCTCTAAATCCACGCGCGTGATATAGAGCTTGTTCACAAGGTGCAAGCCCTCTTGGTATAACTGCGCGCCACCTATCAAAAATAGCTCTTCATCTTGCTGACAAAAACGCATCGCATCTTGTAGTGCATGCACGACCACAGCACCCTCTACCTGATAACCCTGATTTCTAGATACAATAACTGTTGTTCTTCCGGGCAACAAACGGCCCAATGATTCATAAGTTTTGCGACCCATGATGATGTGATGCCCCATCGTGAGCGCACGAAAACGCTTCAAATCCTCAGGAATGTGCCAAGGCAAAGTGTTATTCACCCCTATCACACTGTTATTGGCCACTGCCACAATCATCGATAAACAAGACATTTTTCTATTATACTGGATGTTTACACAGATTCGCCTGCAAGCCCATGCGCATTCAGTATCCAAACTCATTTCTCAAGCTTTTGCTGATTGGTTTTGCCTTTGCCATTCTGCCGTTGATTATGGCGTTTATTAATGCCAACCTTGCGTTTAATCAGCTCTCTAAAAACAGCCAAAATACCATCGATAAAGCCGTGAAGACAACGCGCGCAAGCCACATGCTACAAGAGCAACTACACTTGATGGAACGCAGCGCTAGACAGTTTCTTGTATTAAATGATTTTGAGTTTTTAGAGAACTATCATAATACGCGTGCCGCTTTTTTAACTGCGCTGCAGGAGCTCATTATATTAAGCCCGGAAGCACAACAGCGTAATCAATTATTAGAAGTAAAAAAGACTGAGGCTAAATTAAATCTGGTGATTTTGCATACCAATATCAGCAACTTAGAGCAAATGCCGGTGCTGAATGACTTTCAACAGCTGACACAACAAGTCAATCAGTTAATCCTGCGCAATAACCAATCCATCGATAACGCATCGGCGCATCTAGTAACCAGTGCCAGCAAAGCACAGCAACGCTTTTTTTTACAAAGTTTGATTCTGGTACCGTTTGCCTTATTGGTTGCGGGTGCCATTGCCTTTATGTTGGGTCGGCCCATTCAACGCATGGATACTGTGATTAAGGATTTGGGTAAAGGCGAATACCAAAATGCCATTAGCATTGATGGGCCTGGTGACTTGAGGCTACTGGGGCAACGTCTAGATTGGTTGCGCCAAGAATTACTGCATTTAAAAGAACAAAAACAGCGTTTCTTGCAGCATATCTCTCACGAACTTAAAACCCCGCTCACCGCAATTCGTGAGGCTTCCGAATTACTGACCGATGGTATTGGCGGTACGCTGTCTGCGCAACAACACGAGATTGCACACATTCTCAAAGACAACAGTTTGCGCCTACAAAAAATGATTGAGAATTTACTCACCTTTACCAAAATGGAATCGGACAAGCACGTGATGCAAGTGCAAGCACTGAACATCAACGAGATTGTCTCATCTGTACTGGCTTCGCATGCGTTGACTATCCGCAATAAGCAGTTGCATATTGATACACGTTTTTGGTTGGGAACAATCTATGCTGACGCAGAAACATTAATAGTAATGTTAGATAATTTGATCTCAAATGCCGTAAAATTCACACCTCAGGCTGGTCAGATTGTGATCTCGACCAGACAAGACAAACCATGGCAGTTAATTGAGGTGCAAGATAGCGGCCCAGGGTTGAGCAAAGAGGATATCAACAAGTTATTTGACCCGTTCTATCAAGGGAAAACGTTGCATCAAGGGTTAGTCAACAGCAGCGGATTGGGATTGACCATCGTCAAAAACTTAGTTGAGCTGCACCAAGGCAGCATTGAGTTAAAACCAGAAGACAAAGGCGCACACGTCGTGATTAGATTGCCTAGAACGGACATGCTATGAAGTACACTTACTTAACCTTGCTTGCGGGCATCATCCTAATTTCCGGATGTGCCACATCACAAATGCAAAAGCCTACTGCTGACCAAGAGCCACTGGCCAGTGATTCGAATGCCCAACTGCCTGAGCCCACGAATAGCGGCGTCACACTTTTACCCGCCAAACCTGCAGATTTACCACAGCCGATACTAGCTTGTGAGAGCTACAGCAAAGCAGATCAAGACGGGCAAAAGAAACAATGGTTAGAAACACAACAGATCCTGAGCCAAAACAAACAGGATGTGGTGCAGCGCATCAAGCTTGCATGCATCTACGCACTACCCTCCAGCTACCTTAAAGATGCAACAAAAGCGCATACGTTGCTGTCTCAACTGCGTGAGGAACCTGCACTGAACGCAACCGAAAAAGCGTATATCAACCATTTATTCCTATTTAATGTAGAGAATATCAAGCAGCTGCAAAAAATCAAAGATGAGGCCAGGTCGTTAGATACTCTCACGCAAAAATACGACACATTGCAGAAAAAGTACGATGCTGCTGAACAAAAACTCATTCACCTGAAGAATATCGAAAAATCGCTTAATGTACGTTAATCAAGTATCACAACAGAAAGTATCACCATGAGTGTGGCCACCATCTTAATCGTAGATGATGATCACGATATTTTGAGATTGATTGATTTACGATTGCAATCGGCCGGTTATCAAACGGTGATTGCGCACAACGGTGCAGCAGCACTGGCCAGCGTTGCCATGCAGCGCCCTGATCTTGTGATTACCGACTTATTGATGCCGGAGCTGGATGGCATGGAATTGATGCTACAACTGCATCGCCAGCACCCTACCTTACCGGTCATCATACTCACGGCGCATGGCACGATTCCTGATGCAGTTGCAGCCACACACCAAGGTGCATTCAGTTTTCTATCCAAGCCTTTTGAAAGTCAGGTGCTGTTGCAGCAAGTGGCCAATGCATTACAGTTGAGTGGATTAAGCACACAAGCACGAGAGGAGCAGGACATTTGGCGCAAAATGATCCTGACCAAAAGTCCACGCATGGAAAATCTGCTTGGCCAAGCCAAGCTAATCGCCAGCAGCGATGTGAGTGTGCTCATTCAGGGCGAAAGTGGTACCGGTAAAGAACTGCTAGCGCATGCCTTACACCAAGCCAGCGCACGCCAACATCAACCCTTTGTTGCTATCAATTGCGGGGCTATCCCAGAAAACTTGCTGGAATCAGAGTTATTTGGCCATGCCAAAGGTGCGTTCACGGGCGCGGTCAACAATCATGTCGGATTATTTCAGGCGGCAGATGGCGGCACACTCTTTTTGGATGAGATTGGTGATATGCCACTTTCTCTGCAAGTCAAAGTATTACGCGCATTGCAAGAGCGTGTCATCCGCCCGGTGGGGAGCACACAAACCATTCCTATCAATGTCAGACTGATTTCGGCAACCCATCGCGACCTCTTGGCCGAGATGAAAGCGCAACAATTCCGCGAGGATTTGTTCTACCGCATCAATGTAGTGAATTTGGTACTGCCCGCCTTGGCAGAACGTCGTGAAGATATTCCATTGCTGGCACACCACTTTCTTAAAATATTCAGTGAGCGCCATCAAAAGCAAATACAGGGCTACGCCCCGGATGCACTCAGCTATCTAAGCCAAGGTGCTTGGCCTGGCAATATACGGCAATTACAAAATGTGATTGAGCACACGGTAGTGCTGGCAACCACGCCGTTGATTCCTGTCAGCTTGGTGAAAAAAGCACTACAAGCCGACCATGAAGCTGTGCTACCGTTTGAGGTTGCGCGCCAGCAGTTTGAGCACCAGTACTTGGTGAATCTTTTGAAAAGCACACACGGCAATGTCACCCAAGCAGCAAAACTGGCACAACGTAATCGCACAGAATTTTATCGCTTATTAGAGCGTCATACGATTGAGCCACAACTATTTAAACAGCCCCTGTTATAAATGTCGCCAATTCGTGTCACTACTTGTAAACACTGTCGCTATTTGGCGACAAAATTTTAACTTTTAATTCAATCACTTACAGATTACATTACAAAACTTGTCACTTATGAGCGACAAAATAGTCCAAGTGCGTCACAGGTGAATTTTATAACCTATTGATTTATAAAAATAAAAAAGTTGGCACACTATTCGCTAATAGTAAATCAGTGACTTCCTCCCTTGTAGTCACCTATTCCGAAGTTGCCCAATAAAAACAAACTGGGCAACTTTTTTTTGCCCAAAATTTGAGTGTGGCTTACTTCTTAGTGTGCTATTTACTTTAATCAGGCAAGTTATACAGAGAATGGGTATTTGATGGCTGGATGGAACTCGTAGTCCACCACATTAAAATCATCCACCGTCACCCAAGTCTCCACGTCTTCCAGTGTTTTAATATCTGGGTTGATGATGAATGTAGGGGATGGGAATGGCGCTCTTTTTAATTGCACATCGCGCATCAGCTCAAGCTGATCTTCATAAATATGGGCGTTGACGATTTTATGGAAGGCTTTACCGGCTTTCTTACCCGTAATCTGTGCTATTAGCGCCAGCAAGAAATACACTTGCACCATATTAAAATTTAAACCGAGCGGCACATCGCAGCTTCTTTGCGTACTGTTCAGGTAAAGTGTATCGCCCAGTAAAGAGAAATGATGGCTGTACATACAAGGCCTTAAACAGCCCATATGAAACACGCCAGGGTGGTAAAACGTGAGAATCTCGCCTCTGTTATCGATGCCTTGCGTGAGATCTTTTACGATGTTGGCTAGTAGATCGATACTGCCGCCATCAGGCTTAGGGAAGTTTCTGGCTACTTTACCGTAAATAAAGCCGCAATCATCCTGCCCTTTTCGATAGGGATTTGCCAGCCACTCTTGATTATCGTTGGCGTTGGCATCCCAAGTGGTCGTACCTGCTGCTCTGAAATCCGCCGCATTATCATAGCCACGCAAATAGCCAAGCATTTCTGCTATGGCAGACTTGTAGAAACTTTTACGGGTGGTGACGAGTGGAAAAACACCGTTTTCCACATCATAGGTAAGGTCAGCATTGATGACGGTTAAGCATCTTTTTCCCGTCCGCTTATTGTCAACCCAAACACCTTCGTCAATAATTCTTTGGCACAACTCGAGGTATTGCTTCATATTTGCACTCGGTTAAAATTGAAACTAGCGGACAATTAATGACGGCATCTATACGGAATATATTACAGCCGTCAAAATCACGGCTACTTAGGTGTTAGCAACAATAAACGCTTTCACTGCATCTACGTCCACATCCATCACCACAGAACGTTGCGGCAGATCCTCAAGTCCGTTTAAATTAGCTGGACGCTCCGGCACGTGACCCAAGGCCTCCACAATCGCATCCTCAAACTTAGCTGGCAATGCGGTTTCCAAAACCAATATAGGCACTTGCTGATCGCGATGTTCAAGCGCTACTTTCAACCCATCTGCGGTATGCGTATCAATGGTCACACCATACTTTGCTTGCGTTTCACGGATGGTTTGCAAACGATTCGCATGGTTACTGCTACCCGAGACAAAGCCATACTCAGAAACGTGACTGAAGTAGCCATCTGCATTCAAATCAAAAGCGCCGCCTGCATCTACTTTGCTCCACAACGCACGGACTTTCGCTCCATCGCGACCAACGAGATCGAACACAAAGCGCTCGAAATTAGAAGCTTTGCTAATGTCCATAGACGGACTGGAGGTATGGTAAGTATTGGCTGCGCCACGTGGACGATAGACGCCCGTTTTAAAAAATTCATCTAATACGTCATTTTCATTGGTTGCCACAATGAGCTGGTCAATCGGCAAGCCCATCATACGTGCAATATGGCCGGCACATACGTTACCAAAGTTACCCGAAGGCACAGCAAAACTAACCTTTTGGCTGTTATTCTGCGTGACGGCCAAATACCCTTTAAAGTAGTACACCACTTGCGCAGCAATGCGCCCCCAATTAATCGAGTTGACCGCACCAATTTTATATTTAGCTTTGAATGCATGGTCATTCGATACAGCTTTGACGATATCTTGGGCATCATCAAACACGCCCTTCACAGCAATATTAAAGATATTGTCGTCTTGCAAGCTGAACATTTGTGCCGTTTGAAAGCGGCTCATTTTTTGATGCGGCGACAACATAAATACCCGAACACCTTTTTTGCCACGCATAGCATACTCAGCGGCAGAGCCCGTATCGCCGGAGGTTGCCCCCAGAATATTGGTGGTCTCCCCTTTTTTGGTCAACACGTATTCAAATAAGTTACCCAGCAACTGCATGGCCATGTCTTTAAATGCCAACGTAGGACCATTAGAAAGCCCTAGCAAATACAAGTTATCTTCTAACTTCAACGTGGGCGTAATGTCCTCTGCATTTTGGCCTTGGCGTACGTAGCCATATACCTCGGCACGATAGGTATTGTTGATAATTGTGCGCAAATCATCGTGCGGGATATCACTTTCATCGACCAAGCGACTTAATACAGCAAATGCTAAGTCACGGTAATGCATGCCGCGCATGGCGGTTAAATCTGCATCACTAAATTGTGGATAGCTTTCTGGCAAATACAATCCACCATCTGGCGCCAGACCACCTAAAAGAATTTCGCTAAAACTAAGCGCAGGCGACTGCCCGCGTGTGCTGATGTACTTCATACCTGATTAACGCCCTAATTCTTCCATACGGATTTTTGTGACATTTCCTGCAATCGCAGACAATGCTTCAATGGCTTCAATCGCAGCATCCATATTTTTTTCCATGGTAATGTGCGTCAAAATAACAATGTCAGCCTCAGACTCGCCTTCTTGCGGCTCTTTCTGCATCATGGCATCAATTGAGATATCGCGATCACCTAAAATTTTGGTCACTTCTGCCAACACACCTGGCTTATCCATTGCGCGCATGCGTATGTAGTAGGCACTGTTAACTTCTGCTATCGGCAGCACATTTAATGCAAACTGCTGTGCTAATTGAAAGCCTAAGTAAGGCACGCGCTGCTCTGCACTTGCACTGGCTAATCTGGCAATGTCCACTAAATCAGCAACCACTGCGCTGGCTGTGGGCTCAGCACCTGCACCTGCACCGTAGTACAAAGTAGGGCCTACTGCATCGCCTTTTACAACCACTGCGTTCATTGCACCATTCACGTTGGCAATCAAACGCTTCTCAGGGATTAAAGTAGGATGTACACGCAACTCAACGCCGGCTTCTGTTTTTTTGCTGATGCCCAATAACTTCACGCGGTAACCTAACTCTTCCGCGTATTTGATATCTTTGGTCGTCAGCTTGGTAATACCCTCGGTATAGGCTTGGTCAAATTGCATAGGCATGCCAAAAGCTATCGAAGCCATGATGGTCAATTTATGCGCAGCATCAATGCCTTCCACGTCAAACGTAGGGTCCGCCTCGGCATAACCTAAGCGCTGTGCCTCGCCCAACACATCGGAGAACGCCAAACCTTTTTCACGCATTTCGGTCAGGATAAAGTTTGTCGTGCCATTAATGATGCCAGCGACCCATTCAATGCGGTTTGCACTTAGGCCCTCACGTAGCGCTTTGATGATTGGAATACCACCGGCAACGGCTGCCTCAAACGCCACCATCACACCTTTTGCAGCAGCGGCTTTAAAAATCTCATTGCCGTGTACAGCAAGCAACGCCTTATTAGCAGTCACCACGTGTTTGCCATTTTCAATGGCCTTCAACACCAGCTCTTTAGCCACGGTATAGCCACCAATCAGCTCTACCACCACATCTACTTCGGGGTTATTCACCACTGCAAATGCGTCATCTGTTACGGCCACTTGGCCACCCGTCACTTGTTTGGCGTGTGCAATATTACGGTCTGCCACTTGCACCACTTGTACGGATGCGCCTAGACGACGCTCAATTTCAGCTTGATTGCGCGTCAGCACAGTGTATGTGCCCCCGCCTACTGTACCAATCCCTAACAACCCTACCTTAAGTACTTTCATCACTACATTCAACTTTCGTTATTTTTGATGCTTTTTACGATAGCCTTCTAAGAACCTAGCTATACGGTGTATTGCTTCTGTTAAATCATCCACATTGGGTAAAAAAACCACGCGGAAATGATCCGGTTTTTTCCAATTGAATCCTGTGCCCTGTACTAGCAGGACTTTCTCTTCCAGCAATAAATCTAAAATAAACTGCTGGTCATCCTCAATCGGATAGATTTTAGGATCGAGCTTAGGAAACAAGTACATGGCGGCTTTGGGCTTGACGCAGCTTACGCCGGGAATCGCCGTGAGCATTTCATAAGCCAAATCACGTTGTTTACACAAGCGACCTGCTGGCGCCACTAAATCATGAATACTTTGGTAGCCGCCCAATGCAGTTTGAATCGCCAATTGGCCAGGCACATTGGCACACAAACGCATAGAAGCCAACATATTTAGGCCTTCGATATAATCGGTCGCGTGTTTTTTCTCACCGGAAATCACCATCCAACCTGCACGGTATCCACAAGTGCGATAGTTTTTGGATAAGCCGTTAAACGTAACAAACAACACATCATCCGCCAGCGATGCCATGGAAATATGCTCATTGTCGTCATACAACACTTTGTCATAAATTTCATCGGCAAAAATCACCAAACCATGATGGCGGGCAATTTCAATAATGCCTTCCAAAATCTCGCGTGGATAGAGCGCGCCAGTCGGATTGTTAGGATTAATCACCACAATGCCACGTGTATTGGCATTGATTTTAGATTCGATGTCTTTTAAATCTGGCAGCCAGCCACTGGCTTCATCACACATATAGTGACGGGCTGTACCACCAGCCAAAGTCGCCGCTGCTGTCCATAGCGGATAATCCGGCATCGGCACCAGCATCTGGTCACCATTGTTCAACAAGCCCTGCATCGCCATGACAATCAACTCAGACACACCATTACCGATGATGATGTCATCTACCGTCACGCCAGCAATGTTTTTGCTTTGCGTATAATGCATGATGGCTTTACGCGGCTCGAACAGGCCTTTGCTATCGGTATAGCCACCCGCCTTACCCATATTGCGGATCGTGTCTTGTTGAATCTCTTCTGGCACTTCAAAACCAAAAGCGGCCGGATTCCCAATATTCAACTTAATGATACGTTGCCCTTCGTCTTCCATTTGACGGGCGCGTTGAAGTACAGGGCCACGAATATCGTAGCAAACATTACTAAGCTTATTTGATTTGTTGACTGGCTGCATAAGGACTAGAATTCACCAACATGACTATCGGTCAAATTGGCATTGAACAAAAACCTTATTTTACCTTAGAAAGGCTCCGCTCTTCAATGAAAGCGAAGCCGAATGAATAGAACGTGAGTGCGTCCGTATGAAACTACATCTAACCACTGCAGAAAAGCAAAATCTCATCACTGGCTATGGAGACGATTTTATTGAAATTAATCGCCAACGTTTCCATCACAACTTGATTGTGACGCCTGAGCACATCCATGCTGATTGGGGTTGCGATGCATTCGCCTCACTTACACCAGCGCATTTTGCAGAGATCAGTCTCACCAAACCAGAAGTGGTGCTATTGGGTTCGGGCAGCACACATCGCTTTTTACATCCGCGCATATATTCGGGGCTAACCGAGCTTGGCATTCCACTGGAGTGCATGAATACAGCAGCAGCATGCAGAACTTATAATATTTTGATGAGTGAAGGGCGCAATGTAGCTGCAATATTATGCTTAAGCTAAGTAAACATTGTAGAGGCCGTATTAAGGATGAGGGCTTAGGGTAATTTGCAGCCCCTTATCCGTTACTAGCATTTCTTTAGGCTGGTAATGCCTGTTGCCTATGGTGAGATCTTCTGGCTTAACCGTATAAAGTGGCAGGCCGTTCAGCATCTGACTACCCAGTTTCTTGGCTAATGCATTCAACATATCAGCTTGTTTGGCCTGCATACCATCCAATTCAAACTTATCGATTTCCGTCTCATCCAGTACAACGGCTTGTGTTGGCGCATCAAACCGCAATTTTCCGGAGAGTCCTAACTTGCCAGCATAGGCTTCATCCAGCAATGCACTGCTTAAACGTGTATCAAAGGTGGTATACATGCGCCCAGTGGTCTTATCAAACGTGACCAAGGCATTGGATAAATTGACATCGAAGATTTTAAGTAAAGAGAAAGGCACCGCTAAGCGCTCGTTCAGTTTTTGCTGAATCTGCGCTTCTGTCACACGCACGGTTTTATCACCCATCACAGCACACGCAGTACTGAGGACACATAGACAAACTATCAGGCTGTTAACTAGTTTCTGCAATTTCACCTTGTGTAAATGCACATGGTTGAGGATAAAACTACGCGTTTATTTATCCAGATATTTAGTAGACAGCGTGAGTGTCGCATTGGTGCCACCAAAGCCAAAACTATTGGATAGCGCTGTTTCAATTTTGACGTTATCAATGCGTTGACGCACAATATTCAAGCCTTCTGCGGCAGGATCCAATGTCTCGATGTTTGCGGAGGCTGCTATGAAATCATGTTTCATCATCAAGAGCGTATAAATCGCTTCATTCACACCAGCCGCACCTAATGCGTGACCTGACAATGATTTGGTCGAAGCAATCGCGACTGGATTATCCGTACCAAACACCTCGCGGATAGCTTCAAGCTCCTTGGTATCGCCCACTGGCGTGCTGGTACCATGAGTATTGATGTAATCTACTTTATCGATACCTTGCAATGCCAATTGCATACAACGCACTGCGCCCTCGCCACTCGGCGCGACCATATCGTAACCATCTGAAGTGGCACCATAACCCACGACTTCCGCATAAATCTGTGCACCACGGGCTTTGGCATGCTCATACTCTTCTAGCACCACAATGCCACCGCCGCCAGAAATAACAAAACCATCACGATCAGCATCATAAGTTCTTGAGGCTTTATCCGGTGTCTCGTTGTACTTGGTAGACATGGCACCCATTGCATCAAACAGGTATGACAAGGTCCAATGTTCCTCTTCGCCACCACCGGCAAACACAATATCCTGTTTGCCAAGCTGAATTTGCTCTACCCCGGCACCAATACAATGTGCACTGGTAGAACAGGCAGAGCTGATACCGTAGTTAACACCTTTAATTTTAGCGCCTGTAGCCAAAGTCGCCACAATCCCACTACACATGGCTTTAGTCACCATATAAGGCCCAACTCGGCGGATACCCTTTTCTGCAAGCACAGCATTGCTTTGCTCAATGCTTTCAGTCGATGGACCACCACCACCGACAATAATGCCGGTACGCACATTAGAGACCAAATCCTCACCTAGGCTGGCATCAGCAATCGCTTCTTGCATGGCTAACCAAGCATAAGCATGACCCTTGGCCATAAAGCGCAGTAGTTTACGGTCAATCAACTCTTCAATATTGAGGTTTTTAATAGAACCAGCCACCTGTGAGCGAAGACCATGCTCAGCATATTCGGGCTGGTAAGTAATCCCAGATTGACCTGCTTTCAAACTTGCAAGCACTTCATCCTTATTATTACCAAGGCTAGAAACGATGCCTAATCCTGTAATGACAACGCGACGCATTGAGTATTCCCTTGCCTAAATCTTATTATTCTAAAAATTGTCAGTCGTAGTAAACAAACCTACACGTAAGTCATTGGCTACGTAGATTTCACGCCCATCTACTTCCATGCGTGCATCTGCAATCCCCATGACCAACTTACGCATGATAACTCTTTTTAAATCAATGTGATAGCGCACAAACTTAGCCGTTGGCAACACTTGACCGGTAAACTTCACTTCGCCCGCTCCCAACGCACGACCTCGACCAGGGCCACCCTTCCAGCCAAGGTAAAAACCAACTAATTGCCACATCGCATCCAAGCCTAAACAGCCTGGCATGACCGGATCCCCCGTAAAGTGGCAACCAAAAAACCATAGGTCAGGCGTGACATCTAACTCAGCAATGATTTGTCCGGCACCATATTTACCACCGTCCTCGGTAATCGAGACAATGCGATCAAACATCAGCATCGGCGGCAATGGCAATTGCGCATTGCCCTCACCAAATAGCTCTCCCCGACCACATGTTAGCAACTCTTCTTTGGTATAACTTGTTTGTTTAGACATTCAATATAACTTCAACTAGACGATATTTACGCTATTTTCGCTGGAAATTGCATTTAACGAAAGCCCTAACTGTAAACTAATCATGAAATAGCTAAAAAAATTACTATACAAATCTGTATACACTTTTAAAAAATTCGTTTATATTATTTACAAATTAGTTACAAATTAACAAACCATTCATCATTTTAATCTTTAGGAAACCACGATGAGCGATCGTCTACTTGCCGACTGGCGCCAGCATGCCTTAACTCTAGAATCCGAAGTCAATAAAGTTGTAGTCGGTCAAAGCAACCCTATACGCCTGATCACCACTGCCATTTTTGCGCGTGGTCATGTATTGCTTGAGGGTGATGTGGGTGTAGGTAAAACAACACTACTGCGTGCATTTACACGCGGCATTGGTGGTGGTTATCAACGTATCGAAGGTACGATTGACTTGATGCCTAACGATTTGGTCTACCATACGTATTTGGGTGAAGATGGCAAACCCCATGTAAGTGCAGGCCCATTGCTCATGTCCGGCGAAAACTTGTCTGTATTCTTTTTTAACGAGATTAATCGCGCCCGCCCACAAGTGCACTCATTACTACTACGCGTAATGGCTGAGCGTACGCTCTCTGCATTCAATAAAGAGCATGCATTCCCGCACATGATTGTATTTGCTGACCGTAACCAAGTAGAAAAAGAAGAGACATTCGAAATTCCATCTGCGGCACGTGACCGTTTTATGATGGAAATTCCTATCGTGGTACCCAATGATGATGCCATCATGCAAGGCTTGATGTTTGACACTAAATTCCACAATGTGGATGCCTTAGTGGATACTTTAAAAGCCGACGTTTTACAATTTGATCAGCTCAATAGCTTCTCCGGCACTATACAAAACAGCGTTGAAGCCTCCCCTACATTGCAAAAATATGCACTGAATCTATGGAAAGCAACACGCCAACCACTCGACTATGGTGTCAAAGTCAGTAACGTAGACATGAACCGCCTAGTGTTGGCAGGTGCCAGTCCACGTGGCATGAGCATGATGCTACGGGCTGCGCGCGTAAACGCTTGGCTCAATGAGCGCACAGCTGTGACGCCAGAAGACATTCACGCAGTATTCCATGAAACAGTGGCGCACCGCTTGGTATTCAGCCCGGTTTACGAAATGCGCCGCACGGAAATTGCGCGTGAAATGTTGACGAGCATTATTAATGCGGTGGCGGCACCTTAATTTTATACATGAGAATTTTATACATGAGCTTGATACATGACTATGTATAACGAAATCAAAGAGTTTAGCTACCATATCGGCTGGAGAAACCGTGGGCGCCACCCGGGGCGCCATGCCAGCACACAACGTGGCATGGGCATGGAGTTTATTGGTCATACCACTTTAGTGGCTTATCCTGATCCTCGCCGGATTGATTTACGCCAAACCATACGCGACCCCATGGAACAAGTGTATGTACGCTTGTTTAACCAAAAAAGCGCGACACCTGTGTTTGCCATTTGCGACATGTCTGGCAGTATGAATTTTGGCGCGCAAACGCGAAAAATCCGTCGTGCGGCCGACATTGTCGAGTCGATTGCACGATCTGCGAGTCGAAATGCAGATCCGTTTGGCTTTGTCGGCTTTGATGAAGTCGTGCGTGAGGATTGGATTAGCACTGCTTCATTCAAACCTCAGCGCGCCATAGAGCTGATGGAGCGTCTGAAAGAGCATCATCCGCAAATGGTGTCTGGAGATGGTATCGCCGATGTTTGGCGCTACTTACCTCGCGAGCGTTCACTGGTATTCATGGTGTCTGATTTTCATATGCCACTCAAACAACTGGAAGAGGCGCTGGCCAATTTACTCAAGCACCATATTGTGCCCGTTGTGCTATGGGATGCAGATGAATATAAGTCGCTGCCTGAGTTTGGCATTACGGCTGTGACGGATCCGGAAAGTGGTATGAAACGTACGCTTTTCCTACGTAAAGAATACCGCGATCGCATCATTGCTGCCTTTGAAGCGCGTCGCGAAGCTATCTATAAACTATTTATGCAGTTTGATATGCCCCCTTTCTTTGTGGAAGGTGAGTTTGATGCAGACACACTGACCGAATACTTTCATCAATTTGTTGCCGCCTAATGCACTTCTACACACCATGAAAAAACTTTTACGCACCCTGCTCACTCTCTCAAGCATCACACTGTTGCATCATCAGGCTTATGCGCTAGAGACTGATTTTTTGCCTGATGTGAAAGCTGGCATTGTCAGTATCCACATTCAAGAGCCGGAGCGTGATGTTGGCTATACCGTGGGCGATGTGCTAACGAGAGAAATCACCGTTACCATTAAAAAACCCTATGTACTGGTAGAAGAGTCTTTGCCGATTGTAGGTTATGAGCGCCGATACAAAGGTCAGCTAATTGGTATTGACCTATCCAAACTGGACTATTCAAAAGAAAGTGCCAAAGACGCGACTACCCATCATATTTCTTTGAGTTATCAAGTATTTACCAATAACGTGGTGGCCAAACCTGCAGCATTGCCTGGCGAGTATTTGCGCCTACTCGATACTTCATCCAAAGATAAAAAAGTGTATAGGTACAGAATTCCGAGCTGGAATTTCTCTATCTCACCCATCTCTGTATTCGGACAGGTCAAGATTGAGCAGGACATGAGTGGCTATCGAGGCCCGCTTTTATTAGATGCATCCCCACTACAAACACGCCTAACCGTATTGCTTGCAGTGCTGGCGATTGCGTTACTTACTCTGTTATACATGCTGGGCAAGTACACATGGCTACCACGCATGGGCGGGCCGTTTGCCAAAGCTTACAGAAGTATCCGTAAAGCACCTCATACCGCAGAAGGCATTCAAGGTGCGGCTAGCCACTTGCATGAAGCACTGAATAGCAGCGCAGGATACAGTTTATTCAGCAACAATTTAAATGCATTTTTAGCAAAAAAACCTGCTTTTCAGCATATTCAAGCTGAGTTAGCCCAATTTTTTGAGTTGTCACGTCAAGTGTTTTTTGAGCCCAATGCTGACAAACCGGCGGGAGAACAACAGTTAGCGTGGTTAGCACGATTTTGCAAGCAATGCCGTGACTGCGAGCGTGGTTTGATTCCAGACAGTTTGAGCACTACGCGCAACAGCGCAACACGCAAGGCAGCTTAACCATGGCGTTTTCCAACCCTTATATATTGTGGCTACTACCACTGGCGTTGTTACCGCTAGTGTTTCAGCGCGCGCATACCCGTAATTATTCATGGGTGGAAATGCTACCAACTGATCCGCTATCTAATCTGATTGGGTTTATTTTAAAAATACTCGCCGTGTGTATTTTAGCTTGCACCATTGTTGGCTTAAGTGGACCGCACAGCCACCAGCAAGAAGTCGAACGTATAGGCGTAGGCGCACAAATCGCACTGGTGCTGGACCGCAGCGCAAGTATGGACGACCCGTTCTCTGGCTCAACGGCCACCACCGTGGGAGAAACTAAATCAGCAGCCGCCAGCCGCTTGATCACACAGTTTGTGCAATCACGCCAAAACGACATGATGGGCATGATTACCTTTAGTAACTCTGCCATGTATGTGTTGCCGCTAACGGAAAATAAAGAAGCGATTGTCGCCGCCGTACGTGCCACGGCAGGCAATGCACTATTCCAAACCAATATTGGCAGCGGTTTAACTTCCGGTGCTGGATTATTCGACAAAGTACCTAACTCAGGCTCACGTGCGGTGATTTTGCTTTCTGATGGTGCCGGCAGAATTGATGCCAATACCCAAGAAAAAATCCGTGAATGGTTTGACCGCATGGAAATTGGCCTGTATTGGATTGTGTTGAGACAACCTGGTGGTTTGAGTATTTTTGATAAAAACTACAAACCGCAAGAAGACCAACCGCTACCGCCGGAAATTGAGCTATATGAGTTCTTCAAAACACTGAAGACACCATTCAACGCTTATGAAGCGGAGAACCCAAGAACATTACAAATGGCGATTGATGACATTAATCGTAAAGAAAAAAAGCCTATCAAGTATTTGGAAAAAATCCCCGGTAAAGATTTTTCGAATGCTTTCTTTTTTATTGCAGCGCTCATGATTGCGTTGCTATTAGGCGTGAAATATTTAGAGGTGAATACATGGCGCACAGCATAATATCTTGGTTTACAGTCAAAAAACTTACCTGGTTACTGGTTGGCATTAGCCTACTATGTATATTGGCCAGCTTATACACTTATCAGCGCATCCAGCAGATTCATGCCTTTAATAAAGCAGTCTCTGCAGGAAAAACCCCTGATACGGATCAACAAAGTGTTGAGGCTAAATTTGCGACAGCCCTGTATTTAGCTAAAAAAGAGCGCTACAAAGAAGCCACCTTACTGTTTACGCAATTAATGCCAAAAGGCAATACATCTCAAAAAGCCGCCATACAATATAACGTTGGCAATATGTTCTTTTTACGCGGATTAGCCATTAACGGTACCAGCATGACGGTACGCAACGAAGCGGAATACTTTATCCGCCAAGCCAAAACTGCCTATCAATCTTCGTTAAAATTAGACAATACGCATTGGGATGTACGCCACAACTTTGATCGCCTGCTTACCATGCTGCCTGGCACGCCAACGCCTGGCGTGGGTGAGTCAGATACACCAGGGCTGATTATGGGCAATATTCCGGTTGGATTGCCGTAAATCATGTCAAAAAAACTTATTAACTATTTACGCCATCGTCGTGACTTAGCCTTATTGGCGGCGGCTTTGCTGTTGTTAATCGTCGCCATGTTTAAGCCAAGCATCCCGATTAAACGTGACATTTACAGTTACTTGCTTGTTGCAGACATTTCACAAAGCATGAACGTGAAAGACATGTCGATTTTGGGCAAGCCTGTCTCACGCATGGAATACCAACAACATATGCTACACCGTGTGATTGGCGAACTGCCTTGTGGGACCTTGGTCAGTATTGGCTTATTTGCTGGCGTTAGCGTAGCTGCTTTATATACGCCGATTGAAGTATGCGAAAATTTCCATGCGATTGAAGACAGCATCGATCACTTAGATTGGCGTATGGGCTGGTCTGGCAATAGTCGCGTACGAGAAAGCATGTTTACCTTAGCCAAACTTATTCGTAGCTTCCCGGAGCCTGCACAGGTGGTTTATTTTAGCGATGGTGAAGAAGCACCTAGGCTGCACGCGTTTAACACCAAAGACCTCACCGGATTTCAGGGTGGCAAAAACTGGCTATTTGTTGGCATTGGCAGTGACAAAGGCACTGCTGTACCCAAACTAGACGAACATAATCAGTTGATTGGTTACTGGTCTAGCGAAAGTTTTGCCATGCAACCGGGCATTGCGCAAATCTCAGAGGCGAATATCGGCATTCGGGATGACAACGTCGCACCTAGTGAAAGCGATCGTTTTTTATCTAGATTAGATGAGAAATACCTTGAATCCATTGCCAAAGAAGTGACTGGCAACTATGTCAATGGCGAAAGTATACAAAACGTATTGGCTGCAATGAAAAACCAGCCCCCTGCCCGACGCGATAAAGCACGCTTTGAATTACGCTGGCTATTGGCAAGCTTGGCCGGACTACTGTTCTTGATGGCGTATATCCCTAAGCATCCCATCCAAGAAACTAAGCACGCTTGGCATGTGCTTTTGAAGCGCTTTTCACGTTACTCGGGCAAAGCAACGTCAACTAAGGGCTGATGTTTTTTATCAGCCCTCCCCCAGTTGAGCCAAACACGTAATTTACGAAACTGCTGCGGGTCTCGCACTTGCCAAGCAGTGAGCATTAGGCTATTTCTCCACCCATGCTGATAAGTGAGTCGTTTAAAACGTAGAATCGTCAGCCAAGGGTGACTGACTGAAGAAGCCAATGGCACTACCTCAAATAGTTCGCCCCGCTGGTTGTGCACACGCACTTTCCCTTGGCTAGTCACCTCAACCAACTTCCAAGACCATGGCAGCGTCAACAAGACATCCTGCAATATCGTGTAAATTGTCGCTATAATCACCGCACAGACAATCACACACTTGAGTAGTATAGAGAAACTGGTTTGCAATACACTCAACAGGCTGAGTATTGAAACAAACACATAGCATCCCAATATCAAGTAAGAAGGTTGGAGTGCGACATGTATCGCTGGCACTATTCGCGTTTTCATTTTTTTAACTTTATCGTTAGGCACATACTGGCATGACTGCAACGCAATGGCAATCACATTTAATCGCTCAAGGCGCACACGTAGATGGTGACGCCACGTATTTTGGTGACCAACAACAAGCGCTTAAACGCACCGCTCAGCACAACACATTGTATGATTTATCACATCTGACCTTGCTAGAAGTCAGCGGTGCAGATGCCGTGCCTTTTTTGCAAGGACAAGTCACCAATGATGTAAAACTATTGGATGGAAAGCATGCGCATTACACGGGTTATTGCTCACCCAAGGGCAGATTGCTTGCGCTGTTTCTAGCGTTTGCACATCAACATCATTTGCATTTACAACTGCCGAAATCCATTGCGGATGCGGTGAGCAAACGCTTGAAAATGTATGTCATGAGAAGCAAAGTCACCATTAGCGATACATCAGACCGTATTATCAAACTGGGACTCAATGGCCCGGATGCATCGCAAATATTGCTACAACATTTCAGTGAGGTGCCAGCAGCACACTATGCGCTTAGCACACTAGAGCAAGCAACTCTGCTTAAACTGCCCAGCATAGCCGGTCATGATCGCTACCAAATATTTACAACACTCGACCATGCAATAGCGCTATGGGAGTCGCTCAAACAAAAGGCAACCCCCGCTGGAAAACCTTGCTGGGATTGGCTTGAGGTGAATGCAGGGATTCCAGAAATCGTACCGGCTACACAAGAGCAATTCGTCCCACAGATGGTGAATTTAGACTTACTCAATGCCATTAACTTTAAAAAAGGATGTTATACCGGCCAAGAAATTGTCGCACGCACACACTATCTCGGCACCGTTAAGCGCCGTACTTTTCTTATGCATGTGCCAGGCGAAAATAAGCCGAGTGCAGGAGATAAAATTGCAGATGCTAACCAGAGTGAGGTAGGGCAAATTGTACGTAGCGCCCCGCATGCAACAGGCGGATTTGATGTGTTAGCCGAGCTTAGAATCGAAGCACAACAAGTCGGTACAGTGTTTTGGCAAGCCGTTGCACTGGAACAAAAAGTAATGCCTTACTCGTTAGGCTTGATAGAGAGCTGAGGTGTAGGTAAGACAGGCTGAGCTGGCATTGGCTGGTCGATGACTTGATAGAACACTTCGTCTTCTTTAATCATGCCAAGCTCGCTACGCGCACGCTCTTCAATCGCAGCATTGCCTTGTTTTAAATCACGGACTTCTGCGCGCAATGTGTCATTACGCAACTTGAAACTGACATTGAGTTTCTTTTGCTCGTCAATTTTTTGACTCACATTCCAAACCCTAAGCCAGCTACCCTTGCCTAGCCACAGTGGGTACTGTAGCAAGGCAATGAGTACAACAAAAATAAGCGTAAGTGCTTTCAACTGTACTTATTTAAATAACTGATAAAACGCGTCTTTACCAGCATAGCTAGTCGCATCACCCAACTCTTCTTCAATACGCAATAATTGGTTGTATTTAGCTACGCGCTCAGAACGGCATAATGAACCGGTTTTAATTTGCAACGCATTTGTCGCAACTGAGATATCTGCAATCGTTGTATCTTCTGTTTCGCCAGAGCGATGTGATACGACTGCCGTATAACCTGCACGTTTTGCCATCTCAATGGTTTGGAAAGTCTCAGTCAATGTACCAATTTGATTCACTTTAATCAGTACAGAGTTAGCTACACCACGGCGGATGCCCTCACGTAAGATTTTTGCGTTGGTAACAAACAAATCATCCCCAACCAATTGCGTTGTTTTACCTAGTCGTTGGGTAAGAATATCCCAGCCGTCCCAGTCAAACTCACCCATGCCATCTTCAATCGAGATAATAGGGTATTTATCCACCCAAGTAGCTAAGTAATCCGTAAATTGCGCAGAGGTCAATGACACGCCTTCTGACGCTAGGTGGTATTTACCATCTTTATAGAACTCAGTACTTGCACAATCTAAACCTAAGAACACATCGCGACCTGGCTCGTAACCTGCGTCTGAGATCGACTCCATAATCAATTGAATGGCTGACTCATTGGATGGCAGATTAGGTGCAAAGCCACCTTCGTCACCCACTGTAGTTGCCAAGCCTTTTTTATGCAGTGTTTTTTTCAATTGGTGAAATACTTCTGCACCACAGCGTAATGCCTCACGGAATGTAGGTAAACCGGCCGGAATAATCATGAATTCTTGCATATCGACAGAATTATCTGCGTGTGCACCACCGTTGATAATGTTCATCATCGGCGTAGGCAATTGCATTGCACCAGAGCCACCTAAATAACGGTACAGTGGCAAACCACTTTCCTCTGCTGCTGCGCGTGCGCAAGCCAGAGACACAGCCAAAATAGCATTTGCACCCAAACGGTCTTTATTTTCAGTACCATCCAGCTCAATCAATGTTTTGTCGATAAAGCTTTGCTCTTCACAATCCAACCCAATAATCGCTTCAGTAATTTCCGTATTGACGTTCTCTACTGCTTGCAACACGCCCTTACCTAAATAACGCCCTTTGTCGCCATCGCGCAACTCCATGGCTTCTTTAGCCCCTGTGGATGCGCCAGAAGGCACAGCAGCGCGACCAATGACACCACTTTCAAGTAATACGTCGGCTTCTATCGTTGGGTTACCGCGAGAATCCATAATTTCGCGGGCGATGATATCTACAATTGCGCTCATGTTTTAGTCCTTAATGTATGTCAATATTTTTCAGCGATACGCTTATAAGCTTTGCTCGGCAAAGCCTGCTTTTTTTACTACGCGATCCAAATCAACTAAGAGATGTAACAAATCTTCCATTTTATGTAATGGCCATGCGTTGGGCCCATCGGATAAGGCTTTTGCCGGATCAGGATGTGTTTCCATGAATACGCCGGCAATACCACTTGCAACAGCCGCTCTGGCCAATACCGGCACAAACTCACGTTGACCACCGCTTTTATCGCCTTGACCACCTGGCTGCTGTACCGAATGCGTGGCGTCAAACACCACTGGGCAGTGTGTTTCGCGCATGATTGCTAAACCACGCATATCAGATACCAACGTGTTATACCCAAACGAAGCGCCGCGCTCACACACCATAATAGTATCTGCGCCACCATTGGCTTCTTTGGCTTTACTCACCACTTGACGCATATCACCAGGCGCTAAAAACTGGCCTTTTTTAATGTTCACAGGCTTGCCACAAGTCGCTACCGCCACAATAAAATCGGTCTGACGGCAAAGAAAGGCTGGTGTTTGCAGCACATCTACTACGGCAGCTACATGTGGCACTTGCTCTTCTGTGTGTACATCGGTCAATATTGGCACACCAATTTGTGCACGCACGTCATCTAATATGCGCAAGCCTTCTTCCATGCCAAATCCACGAAACGTCTTGGTAGAGCTACGATTGGCTTTGTCGTAAGAAGACTTGTAGATAAACGGGATACCCACACGGCTTGCAATCTCTTTCAATTGCCCAGCCGTATCAATGGCCATTTGTTTAGACTCAATCACGCATGGCCCAGCAATCAGGAACAGCGGATGCTCTAAGCCTGCCTCAAAGTGGCATAACTTCATGCATCACTCCCTTTGGTTTTATGAGCTAGCGCTGCTAACACATACGCCTTGAATAGCGGATGACCTGCACGCGGATTAGAAGTAAACTCTGGGTGGAACTGACACGCCACAAACCATGGATGTGTCGATTGTGGTAGCTCAATCATCTCACACAACTCCTCAGTCGGCGTCCGCGCAGAAATCACTAGCCCAGCCGCTTTCAATTGCTCTACATAATGGTTGTTGACCTCATAGCGATGGCGATGGCGTTCATTCACATCTGCGCCATATACACTTGCTGCAATGGTATTCGGTTCAATTGGGCAGCGTTGTGCGCCTAAACGCATGGTGCCACCTAAATCAGAACTTTCATCCCGCGTTTCTTTTTTACCGGTGGCATCTTGCCATTCGGTAATCAAACCAATCAGTTTATGCTCAGCTTGTGGGTTGAACTCTGTACTGTTCGCATCTTTTAATCCTGCTACATTACGTGCAAACTCAATCACTGCGAGCTGCATACCCAAACAGATGCCAAGGTAAGGAATTTTATGTTCGCGCGCATATTGAATAGCACTAATTTTACCTTCGGTACCGCGCACACCAAACCCACCCGGAATCAAAATCGCATCCATGGATTCTAGCTTATCTGTACCAGACTTCTCAATTTCTTCACTGTCGATATAATGAATTTTTACTTTAGACTCAGTGTGAATACCGGCATGAATCAGCGCCTCGGTCAGCGACTTGTATGACTCGGTCAAATCGACATATTTACCCACGAAGGCAATATCAATATTGTGTTTGGGGTTCGCAACAGCGTGCGTAATTTTGTGCCACGCTGACAAATCGGCAGCTTTTGCCAAAATATTGAGCTTGTGGCAGACAATCTCGTCCATCATTTGCTCATGCAATAAGCCGGGGATTTTATAGATGGAATCGCTATCAATCGCGCTAATGACCGCCTCAAATGAGACATTGGTAAACAAGGCAATTTTACGCTTTTCATCTTCTGGAATTTCACGTTCAGCGCGACACAATAAGATATCGGGCTGAATACCAATTTCACGTAGCTCTTTCACCGAGTGCTGTGTTGGTTTGGTTTTAAGTTCGCCTGCGGTTGGAATCCAAGGCAACAAGGTCAAATGCACATAGCAGGCATTGTTCTTACCTTCTTCAAAACCCATTTGGCGAATGGCTTCCAAAAACGGCAGTGATTCAATATCCCCCACCGTGCCGCCGACTTCCACAATTGCCACATCTGCACCTTCTGCACCGCGCTTGATATGGGTTTTAATTTCATCGGTGATATGCGGAATGACTTGGACAGTTTTGCCCAAATACTCCCCACGACGTTCTTTTTTAATCACGGTTTCGTAAATTTGACCGGTAGTGAAATTATTACGTTTGGCCATACGACTGCTAATAAAGCGCTCGTAATGGCCTAAGTCCAGATCCGTCTCCGCACCGTCATCGGTGACGAATACTTCGCCGTGTTGAAAGGGAGACATGGTGCCGGGATCCACGTTGATGTAGGGATCCAATTTGAGCATGGTGACTTTGATACCGCGCGACTCTAAAATCGCGCCTAGACTGGCCGCTGCGATACCTTTACCAAGTGAAGATACAACACCGCCAGTAACGAATACATATTTGGTCATTGAGAACTTTGCGAAACATTGCAGACGGGATGAAATTTTACCGTAAAGGGCGTTTCACCACAATCAACGAGGTGATAAATAAGTGAAATAAAACGCTGTACAACTCTCTATTTTTTATACTAGCTATTTATTATGTGCGCGCATAATGCGGCCTTTTTCGCGCTCCCAGTCACGCGCTTTTTCCGTATCACGCTTATCATGCTGTTTTTTACCCTTGGCCAGCCCTATTTGCAGCTTGACTCTACCGCGCGTGAAGTGCATATCCAACGGCACCAGCGTATAGCCAGCGCGCTCTACTTTGCCAATCAGCTTTGCAATTTCCTCGTTATGCAACAACAATTTGCGCGTTCTAATCGCATCGGGACGAATGTGCGTAGACGCCGCACCTAAAGGCGTTACATGACAGCCAATCAAATACACTTCCCCACGCATAATTACCACATAAGCCTCTTTCAGGTTGATGCGGTTTTCACGGATTGCCTTGACTTCCCAACCTTCTAGGACGAGGCCAGCCTCATATTTTTCTTCGATAAAATAATCGAAAAAGGCTTTTTTATTTTGGGCAATGCTCATAAATCTTTTTTTTGTGGGTGAATGACTTAAAATAGCATTTTACTCTATCTCGTCGTATTGGCATGGCACAAGTTGAAAAAACGGTTTTGGTGATGCACTCATGTGCCCAAATGTTTGCATTGGTCGATGATGTCACACACTACTCAAGCTTTCTGCCATGGTGTGGTGGTGTAGACGTGCATGAGCAAACAGAACACGTGACACAAGCCACGCTGCATATTAATTATCATGGGATCAAACAGCATTTCACCACACGCAACACAAAGCAATACCCGCATCGCATGGACATCCAACTCTCCGATGGACCATTCAGACATATGGAAGGCCACTGGCACTTTATTGCACTACGCGAAGATGCCTGTAAAATTGAATTTAAACTGAATTACGAATTTTCAAATGCAATATTAGAAAAAATCATTGCCCCAGTATTCAGCCATATCGCCAATACATTTGTAGATAGCTTTGTGCTGCGAGCAGATGAAGTGTACCGCTGAGTAACTAGGAAAATCCATTATATGAACGAATCAACCATGCACCTAATCACCGTAGAGGTCGCCTACGCATTGCCACATGAGCAACTGATTATCCCATTGAAAGTACATGCAGAATGCACAGCAGAAGAAGCAGTCAAACTGTCGGGCATATTACAAAAATTCCCCGACATTGATGCTAACGCGCTCCAACTAGGCATTTTCGGCAAACTCGCCAAAAACGACACAACATTGCGCCAAATGGATCGCGTGGAAATCTACCGCCCGCTGATTGCCGACCCGAAAGCAGTGAGAAAACAACGTGCTGCGGACGGAAAAGTGATGAAAAAAGGTGGTGGCGATTTAGCTACTGATGAAGTGTAATCCCCTACCGACCACCTCGACTACCGAGCTTAAGAGCAATACTCCTGCATATCGCGTTTGGCTTTAGCTGCACCATCCGATAATCCTTTATCATCTAAGTACTCACGCTCACCTTTTTCATTCATACGGTAAACGCGCCCACCCTGACTGTAACTCTGGTAATTGGCTTTGGCGGCACTACAATTCAGTTGCTTTTGCTTGGCCTGCGCTTCTTTCTCAGCTTTGTTTTTCTTTTCGATTTCGTCTATTTCACGCTTTTTCTTCGCCATTTCCTGCTCCGATGCAGCTCCATCACCACCCGCAGGTTGTGCAAGAGTAGGATTTGTTAAACCACCCTCAGGAGTTGCAGCTGCAGGCGCAGGAATCACTGCAGGGCTAGTCGCCTTCTTTTTGATGGTGGAAAGCGATTTAGCACCAGCAGGCGGCGGCGTATCGGTATACTTCACTGTACCGTCTTTATCTACCCACTTATAAATCTCTGCTTGCACCGGCAATGCTGTCACTAGTAACACACCCAAAGCGATCAATAATTTTGAACGACCATCTCTCATATTATGTCCTATCCAGTTGATTTTATTTATTATTTTTATAAAAAAGAATGCCAGACTAAACCACATTATCTTTCTATTATTATGATTGAGTTTACTGTAAAACGCAGCAAAGCCCAATCGGTTGAATGCAACATGGCGGAATTATCACGTTGAACTTTGAATAAGTGTTGCAAATCGGTATAATCTCGTTTTGGAGATTAAGGATTTCACATGCGTTTGTTGCAACAAGCCCTAACCTTTGATGACGTTTTATTAGTTCCTGCACATTCGATCGTCATGCCGCGTGAAGTAAATTTAAGCACGCAACTCACCCGTAAAATTAAACTCAACATTCCGTTGGTGTCTGCCGCCATGGATACCGTCACTGAAGCGCCATTAGCCATTGCACTGGCGCAAGAAGGCGGTTTAGGTATCATTCACAAAAACATGACGTCCATCAAACAAGCTGCGCATGTATCACGTGTGAAACGCTTTGAATCTGGCGTGGTGAATGACCCGATTACTATTTCCCCCCATATGTCTGTGCGCGATGTGATTGCACTGACACAATTGCATAAAATCTCTGGCCTACCGGTAGTAGACAATGACAAGATTGTCGGGATTGTCACTAACCGTGATTTGCGATTTGAAACCAATTTAGATCAAACCATCCAAAACATCATGACGCCGCGTAACCGCTTAGTGACGGTACGGGAAGGTGCCAGCAAAGAAGATGTCATTCACCTATTACACCAGCACCGCTTAGAGCGTGTGCTAGTGATTGATGACCATGACACGCTCAAAGGTTTAATTACCGTCAAAGACATTCAAAAATCGAGCGATCACCCATTTGCATGTAAAGACAGCAAAGGTCGTTTACGCGTAGGCGCTGCCGTGGGTGTAGGAGAAGGCACAGAGGAGCGCGTAGAAGCGTTAGCCGAAGCTGGCGTAGACGTGATTGTGGTAGATACCGCACATGGTCACTCTCAAGGTGTTTTGGATCGCGTCACTTGGGTAAAAAAACACTTTCCTAAAATTGAAGTCATCGGTGGCAACATTGCAACGGCTAGCGCTGCCAAAGCACTGGTAGATGCTGGTGCAGATGCTGTTAAAGTCGGCATTGGCCCAGGCTCCATTTGCACCACGCGTATCGTAGCTGGTGTAGGCGTTCCACAAATCTCAGCAATCAGCAATGTAGCAGAAGCGCTAGAAGGCACAGGCGTGCCATTTATTGCCGATGGTGGTATTCGTTTTTCTGGCGACATCTCTAAAGCCATTGCAGCAGGTGCTTATAGCGTCATGCTAGGCGGCATGTTTGCTGGGACAGAAGAAGCGCCTGGCGAAGTAGAGTTGTTCCAAGGTCGCTCTTACAAATCTTACCGAGGCATGGGTTCGATTGGTGCTATGCAAAAAGGCTCCAGTGACCGCTACTTCCAAGACAACAATGGCAATGCCGACAAATTAGTGCCCGAAGGTATTGAAGGCCGCGTACCCTATAAAGGCAGTGTATTGGCTGTGATTCACCAATTAATGGGTGGCTTACGTGCCTCGATGGGCTATGTAGGGGCTGCATCCATTCAAGAGATGCGCAGCAAAGCAGAGTTTGTGCAAATTACCAGTGCCGGGATGCGTGAATCGCATGTGCACGATGTACAAATTACCAAAGAAGCGCCCAACTATCGTATTGATTAACCCTTTTTAATAACTCTAAAAAGGCACAGCACTCAGAATTTTTCTGAGCTACTGTGCCTTTATGTCTTAAAGCAAACGACAACCATGCATAGCAAAATACTTATTCTCGATTTTGGCTCTCAAGTCACACAACTGATTGCCCGCCGCGTGCGCGAAGCCCATGTCTATTGTGAAATTCATCCTTGTGATGTATCAGATGAGTTTGTGCGCAACTTTGGCGCCGATGGCATCATTCTCTCCGGTAGCCATGCCAGCGTGTATGAAGAAGAAACTGATAAGGCGCCACAAGCCGTATTTGAGTTAGGTAAGCCTGTGCTAGGTATTTGCTACGGTATGCAAACCATGGCGCAGCAACTCGGCGGCAAAGTAGAAGCTGGTCACAAACGTGAGTTTGGTTATGCACAAGTGCGTGCTCGCGGACACTCTGCACTATTCCGCGATATTCAAGATGCGACCAATACAGAAGGACATGGCTTGATCGACGTATGGATGAGCCATGGCGATAAAGTCACCGAGCTACCTACTGGCTTTAAAGTGATTGCCAGCAATGACACCACACCGATTGCAGCCATGGCAGACGAGTCACGTAAATTCTATGCGGTGCAATTCCATCCAGAAGTCACGCACACCAAACAAGGCCAAGCCATGCTGGAGCGCTTTGTGTTGGATATTTGTAGCGCAAAACCCGATTGGATCATGGGCGACTACATTACTGAAGCTGTGGCTAAAATCAAAGCCCAGGTGGGCGATGAAGAAGTGATTCTTGGTCTGTCGGGTGGTGTGGATTCCAGCGTTGCCGCCGCATTGATTCACCGTGCCATTGGCAACCAACTCACTTGTGTATTTGTGGACCATGGCTTACTGCGCCTGAATGAAGGCGACATGGTCATGGAGATGTTTGCAGGCCGCTTACATGCCAAAGTGATTCGCGTGGATGCCACCGAACAGTTTATGGGCAAATTAGCTGGCGTGAGCGACCCAGAAGCTAAACGTAAAATTATTGGTGGTGAATTTGTTGAAGTGTTTCAATCAGAAGCCAAAAAATGTGCGAACGCAAAATGGCTGGCCCAAGGCACTATTTATCCAGATGTGATTGAATCCGGCGGCGCAAAATCTAAAAAAGCGGTGACGATTAAAAGCCACCACAATGTAGGCGGTTTACCTGAAAAATTGGGCCTAAAGCTATTAGAGCCTTTACGCGATTTATTCAAAGACGAAGTACGTCAACTTGGCGTAGCACTTGGTTTACCACATGACATGGTCTACCGCCATCCATTCCCAGGCCCTGGCCTAGGTGTGCGTATTTTGGGTGAAGTCAAACGTGATTACGCCCTACTCTTACAACGTGCCGATGCTATCTTTATTGAGGAATTACGCAATACCACATGCAAAAAAACCGGCAAAACTTGGTACGAACTGACCAGCCAAGCCTTTACCGTATTCTTACCCGTCAAATCGGTGGGCGTGATGGGTGATGGCCGTACTTATGATTATGTAGTGGCATTACGCGCAGTCGTCACCAGTGATTTTATGACGGCGCACTGGGCAGAGCTGCCCTACAGCTTATTGGGCAAAGTCTCCAATCGCATCATCAATGAAGTCCGTGGCATTAATCGAGTGGTCTATGACATCTCTGGCAAACCACCTGCAACGATTGAGTGGGAATAAGCATTCACATGCCAGTTGAGTTTATGCTATTTGGGTTAACACTGCTGGGTGTCGCCACGTTGCATAGGCATACGCTCGCTGTGTCTGCCAGCGGACTACTCAGCATCGTGCTCTACCAATGGTTATTTACCGGGTTTAAAACCGGAGCCGGTCTACAAGGCTTCATTAGCCACCTCAATCACGAGTGGGTATTACTGGCTAATTTATTATGTTTACTCACTGGCTTTGCCCTACTCGCACGCCATTTTGAGAAAAGCCAAATGCCAGAAGTATTGCCCAAATACTTACCTGATGATTGGAAAGGCGGCTTTATGCTGCTGGTCTTGGTATTCGTGCTATCCAGTTTTTTAGACAATATCGCGGCAGCTTTAATCGGCGGCGCCATGGCACACCAACTCTTTAAGGGCAAAGTCCATATTGGCTATTTAGCTGGTATCGTGGCTGCCTCCAATGCCGGCGGGGCGGGCTCAGTAGTGGGTGATACTACCACTACCATGATGTGGATTGCCGGGATTGCCCCCTCGCAAGTATTGCATGCTTACGTGGCAGCGATTGCCGCATTATGCGTGGTGGGATGGGTTGCAGCTAAGCAGCAACATGCTTACTCCCCCATCATCAAGGATGCAACCGCCACTGCACATATAGATTGGAAACGCCTAATGATTGTGGCGTGCATGCTGCTTGCTGCGCTAGGGACCAATTTCTTTATTAATTTGCAGATGCCAGAACAAGCCGACTTATTCCCTTGGATAGGCACTGCATTATGGGTGGCTATTTTACTCACGACGCAGATACGCCGTCACGATTGGGAGATATTGCCCGAGACATTTAAAGGGTCATTGTTTTTACTATGCTTAGTGATGTGCGCATCACTGATGCCGGTAGAAAAATTACCTGTTGCTACTTGGACTAGCACATTCGCCATGGGATTTGTATCCGCATTTTTTGACAATATTCCTTTGACCGCACTCGCGATTAAACAAGGCGGCTACGACTGGGGCATCCTTGCTTATGCCGTTGGCTTTGGTGGTTCCATGCTATGGTTTGGCTCCTCTGCAGGCGTTGCAATCAGCAATATGTACCCGGAGGCACGTAATACCCAAGCATGGCTACGTCAAGGCTGGCATGTCGTTGTAGCCTACATCATTGGATTTGCCGTCATCTTGACTATATTAGGCTGGCACCCAGAGGAGCCGCATCGCCAAGTGTCCTCTGCCATGACACAAATGCAGGCCGCAACATGAGTCGTGGCTTCGTCAAAGAGGATGATTTGGAACATGCGGGAACCGATTTACCTGAACGGCCAGTCAGCGCTCACCCTAACTACGTGACACCTGCAGGGTTGGCACAACTGGAGTCGCAAGCACAAGCATTAGCGCAAGAACGTCTGACACTGAGTAAACGCAAAGACGATCCAACAGCCAATCAGCGCTTTGGGGTGATTGAACGTGATTTACGCTATATTAGCGCACGGTTAGAAAATGCAATATTGGTCGACCCAGCACAACAAGATCAACATACCGTATTGTTTGGCGCACACGTCAAAGTGGAAGATGAAACGGGTGAAGTAAGTGGCTTTATTATCGTTGGCGAGGATGAAGCCAACATTGCCGAACATAAAGTCAGCTATATTTCTCCCATTGCCCGCGCATTGATTGGACGAAAAGTCGGTGATAGTGTGATATGGCAACGGCCAGCCGGCAATTTACAAATAGATATTATTGAAATTCATTATGGAAAGTAATTAAGCATGCAAGTATCCGAAGCTATTATTGCGCGGCGGTCCGTTAAATCGTTCGACCCACACCATCGAATGACCGATGAAGAAATCCACAAGCTGATGTCGCTTGCAATACTCTCCCCTACTGCCTTTAATATTCAAAACTGGCGTTTTGTAGTCGTCACAGAGCCTGTATTGCGCCAACAAATTCGCGCCGTGAGCTGGAACCAAGCCCAAGTGGAAGAAGCCTCGTTATTGGTGGTGCTCACAGCAGATTTAAATGCATGGGCAAAACAGCCTGAACGCTATTGGCGTAATGCACCACAGGCAGTGCAAGATTATTTAGTGCCGGCTATTGGCAATTATTACCGCGATAACGCACAAGTACAACGTGATGAAGGCATGCGCTCGTGCGGCATGGCAGCCACTACATTGATGCTTGCGGCCAAAGAGATGGGCTATGACACTTGCCCAATGGATGGGTTTGATTTTGATGCCGTAGGCAAATTATTAAAACTACCAGAAGACCATACCCCAGTCATGTTCGTCGTCATCGGCAAAGCATTAGAACCTGCGCGTGCGCGTGCCGGTCAGTTGCCTTTAGACGAAGTCGTCATTTACAACACATTTTAATTTAACGCTATTTTTGAGAGTCTATGTTAACCGCTAACAATATCACCATGCAGTTTGGCGCCAAGCCACTGTTTGAAAACGTTTCAGTCAAATTCGGCGATGGTAATCGCTATGGCTTAATTGGCGCCAATGGCTGTGGAAAGTCCACCTTTATGAAAATCCTAGCGGGCGTCTTAGAGCCGACTAGCGGCAATATTTCACTGGATACCAATGAGCGTATGGCTTTTTTGAGGCAGGACCAGTTTGCTTATGAAGACCAGCGCGTGCTGGATGTAGTCATGATGGGCCATGAACAAATGTGGAAGGCCAACGCAGAAAAAAATGCCATCTACGAAAACCTGGAGGCCACAGAAGAAGACTACATGCGCGCTGCCGAATTAGAAGGCATCTATGCGGAATATGATGGGTACACCGCAGAAGCGCGTGCCGGTGAGTTATTATTAGGCGTTGGCATTCCTATTGAGCAGCACAACGGCCCGATGAGCGCAGTTGCACCTGGCTGGAAACTGCGTGTATTACTAGTGCAAGCCCTATTTGCCAACCCAGACGTATTGTTGCTGGATGAACCGACCAACAACTTGGACATCAACACTATCCGCTGGTTAGAAGATGTGGTCAATAATCGTGACTGCACCATGGTCATCATTTCGCATGACCGCCACTTTTTAAACCAGGTATGTACGCATACCTGCGATATGGATTACGGCAAAATCACCTCTTACCCCGGCAACTATGATGATTACATGGAGGCCAGCATTGCCGCACGTAATCAGCAAGCCAAAGACAACGCCAAAGCCAAACAGCAGATTGCCGACTTGCAGGACTTTGTGCGCCGTTTCTCGGCTAACGCATCTAAAGCCAAACAAGCAACTAGCCGCGCCAAACAGATTGATAAAATCAAGGTGGAGGAATTTAAACCTTCTAGCCGCCAATATCCGTTTATTCGCTTTGAGTTTGACGATAGAGAAAAGCTGCATCGTAACGCAGTAGAACTCAAAAAGCTCAGCCATGGCTTTGACAAGACTTTATTCAACGATTTAGAACTGATGTTTGAAGCTGGTGAAAAAGTCGCCATTATTGGTGAAAACGGTATCGGCAAAACCACTTTCCTGCGCTGTCTGGCAGGTGATCTCGCGCCTAAACATGGGGAAGTCAAATGGGCAGAAAAAGCCAAGCTTGGCTACTTTGCTCAAGACCATGAATACGAATTTGAAAAAGGCGAAGACCTGTTCGAGTGGATGACTGCACAGCGTCAACAAGGTGATGATGACAACACCGTGCGTAGCATGCTCGGCCGTTTGCTGTTCCCGACCGAAGCGACCAGAAAGTCAGTTAAAGTGCTCTCAGGTGGTGAAAAAGGCCGCATGCTGTATGGCAAACTGATGCTGGCAAAAACCAATGTGTTACTCATGGACGAGCCAACCAACCACATGGACATGGAATCCATTGAGGCGCTGAACACTGCTTTGGATAAATACAAAGGCACCTTATTCTTTGTCAGCCATGACCGTGAGTTCGTCAGCTCGATTGCCACCCGTATTATCGAAATCAAAGCGGACGGTATTGTCGACTTTACCGGCAACTATGAGGATTACTTGGCCAGCCAGGGTATTGAGTAAATCTTTCTCTGATTCCTAGATAATAAAAAAGCCGCTTAAAGCGGCCTTTTTATTTTATGTATTACTCTTTAGATGCGCGTTTACGTTCGTGCTCTAACAAGAAACGTTTACGGATACGAATATTTTTTGGTGTGATTTCCACCAATTCGTCATCATCAATAAACTCAACCGCAGACTCCAAAGACAATGCAACAGGTGGAATCAAACGTACTGCTTCATCGGTACCAGATGCACGCACGTTAGTCAGTTGTTTACCTTTAATCGGGTTCACAATCAAATCGTTATCGCGACTATGAATACCAATCACCATGCCTTCGTACAATTTATCGCCTGGTACTGAGAACATCTTGCCGCGATCTTGTAATTTCCAAAGCGCATAAGCAACGGCTTCACCATGCTCGGCTGATATCAGCACCCCATTACGACGGCCTGGCATATCGGCTTTTACCGGTGCATATTCATCAAAAATATGCGCCATTAAACCAGTACCACGCGTCATGGTTAAAAACTCACCTTGGAAACCAATCAAACCACGTGCTGGAATTTTATATTCCAAACGGGTGCGGCCATTGCCATCTGATTCCATATTTTGCATTTCACCACGGCGACGACCCAACTCCTCCATCACCGCACCTTGGTTATCATCTTCCAAATCCACGGTGAGTACTTCGTATGGCTCACATTTCACACCGTCAATTTCACGGTACACCACGCGTGGCTTAGCTACCGCCAACTCAAAGCCTTCTCGTCGCATATTTTCAAGCAAGATAGTCAGGTGTAACTCACCACGGCCAGAGACACGGAAAACATCTGTATCTTGTGTATCTTCTACACGTAGCGCCACGTTCACTAATAACTCTTTGGTTAAACGGTCTTTAATTTGACGTGAGGTCACAAACTTGCCTTCAGTACCGGCCAATGGTGAAGTGTTCACCATAAAGTCCATGGTCAATGTTGGCTCATCTACGCCTAGGTGTGGCAAACCAACTGGCTTATCGCGATCGCAAATGGTAAAACCAATACCAATATCATCTAAGCCAGAAATAATGACAATGTCACCCGCTTCTGCTTCTTCCACTGGCACGCGCTCCAAGCCTTGAAAGCCCAACACTTGGTTGATACGGCCTTGCGCCACTTGTTCGTCTTCACGCATCACTGCCACCACTTGACCAGGTTTGACGCGGCCATTGCGCACGCGACCTACGCCTAAACGGCCTGTGTAAGTAGAGTAATCCAGTGCAGAGATTTGCAATTGCAATGGCGCATCGCTGTCGCCTACTGGTGGTGCAACATGACTTAAAATCGTTTCAAATAACGGACGCATGGTCTCAGATGGTGTTTTCATATCTAAGGTTGCAAAGCCGTTAAGGGCTGATGCATAGACCACCGGGAAGTCTAATTGCTCATCTGTTGCACCTAAGTTGGCAAACAAATCAAAGGTGTGGTTAATCACCCAATCAGGCCGTGCGCCAGGACGATCCACTTTATTAATCACCACAATTGGTTTTAAACCAAGTGCCAGTGCTTTTTTAGTCACAAAACGCGTTTGTGGCATCGGGCCTTCTACAGCATCTACCAACAACACCACGCCATCCACCATGCCTAATACGCGCTCTACTTCACCACCAAAGTCCGCGTGGCCTGGGGTATCCACAATATTAATGTGCGTACCTTCAAAGTTAACGGCTGTATTTTTAGCTAAAATAGTAATGCCGCGCTCTTTTTCAATATCGCCACTGTCCATGACACGTTCTGTCACCGCTTGGTGCGATGCAAACGTACCTGCTTGTTGTAAAAGTTTGTCCACCATGGTTGTTTTACCATGGTCAACGTGCGCAATAATTGCGATATTTCTGAGATTACGAGACATGAAAGCTGCCGATTGTTTGGAAGGGCGCGATTTTAACACATTTAGCATGAAACTTATTTGACAATGTGAATTTTAATTTGACATTTGGATGGATATGGTTATACTGCGCACAACTTAAAACTTATGCAGTAATTAAAAGTTTTAGATTCATTGCCCTGACCCAACGGCTACTCGCGAAATATGGAAGTAGCAATCTTTTAGATGAGACCTCTCTTATCTATCTTTTACTGGTTAGCGGCTATGCCCGTGCGCTAGTAAAAAGCATTTACATGAACTGATTTACCATTATTCATACTGCTTTCGCGTATTACGCTGATTTTCAGCTGAACTGTGTTTTGCTCGCGCCCTTTTTTATTGTTTTTAGAAAGGGACATACTTTGTCTTTTGAATCATTAAATCTACACCCAACTATTTTACGTGCCGTACTCGAAGCAGGTTACGACACGCCAACTGCTATTCAAGCGCAAGCGATTCCTGAAGCACTGAATGGCCGTGACATCATGGCCTCCGCACAAACAGGGACAGGCAAGACTGCTGCATTTACATTGCCAGCACTCAATTTATTAGCAACACCACACGAATCTAAAAGCCGTGGCCCACGTATTTTGGTGCTGACACCAACCCGTGAGTTGGCTGCACAAGTGAACGAAGCGGCGCGTAAATACGGTAAATATATTCGTGCCCGTACAGTCAGTATCGTTGGTGGCATGCCTTATCCGCTACAAAACAAATTACTTTCACAACCATTGGATATCTTAGTGGCCACACCAGGCCGCTTTATTGACCACATGGAACGTGGCCGTATTGATCTAAGCCGTTTACAAATGTTGGTATTAGATGAAGCGGACCGCATGTTGGACATGGGTTTCATGCCAGATGTAGAGCGTATCTGCGAAGCACTACCTAAAGAGCGTCAAACTTTATTATTCTCTGCCACACTAGATGGCATCATGCATATTGCTAAACAGTTCCAAAACAATCCGCTGACAATTCAAGTGGCTGGCCAAAAAGAAAAACATGCCAACATTGAGCAACGTTTGCACTTTGTGGATGACATGAACCACAAGAACAAATTGCTTGAGCATTTATTGATTGCTCCTGATGTCAATCAAGCCATTATTTTCACCAGCACAAAACGTCACGCTGATTTATTGGCAGAAGACTTATATGCAGCTGGCCATAAAACAGCAGCATTGCATGGCGATATGACACAAGGTGCACGTAACCGTACACTAACTAAACTGCGTCATGGTGATGTAAAAGTATTGGTAGCGACTGACGTAGCGGCGCGTGGTATTGACGTACAAGGCATTAGCCACGTGATTAACTACGACTTACCTAAGTTTGCAGAAGATTATGTACACCGTATTGGTCGTACTGGTCGCGCTAACAACACAGGTATTGCGATTTCATTTGCATCCAATATCGACCGCCATTTATTGCGTAAGATTGAACAATATACTGGCCAAAAATTAGAAGGTTCTGTCATTGCAGGTTTTGAACCCAAACGTGCGATGAAATCTGAAGCGCCTGCTGGCAAACGTGGTCGTAACAATGACCGTAGCAGTGCACACAAACCAGGTGCACGTGGTGGCTACCAATCACGCGATAACGCAACACGTGGCTCTAGCTTTGGTGACCGTGTCATGAACGAGCGTGGCGCAAAACCGCAAGCAACGCGTTCATTTAATGATGGTGCACCTCGTGCTGACGGTGGCGCTTCGCGTCAACGTGACAGTCAACCACGTCATACAGATGCAGCACCTCGCGATGGTCAACGTGAAGTCAACGGTAACAGCCGTAACTACACGAAAGATACAGACTTTCAATTTGCGCGCGCATTAAGCCAAGAGTTCGGTGGTCGCGGTCGTCAAGACAGAAATACGCGTACTGACGCACCACGTGAAGGTCGCCCAAGCCATAAAGCCAATAGCGGTGAGAACTTTGGCAATCCACGCCCACAGCGTAGTGCGCCTAGAACCAGCGCGCCTAGAACCAATGCCGGCGGCTTTAGTGGTGACAACAAACCTAAACGTAACCGTAGTTTTGCTTAATTAAGGCCAATCTCACCTTACATGAATACCAATACTGATGTAAATTTTGTTGATAATACAAGCTTAGATACTCCAAGCTTAGATACTCCAAGCTTCGATAATCTAGGCCTTGCAGCACCATTGCTGCAAGCCATTACTGAAACAGGTTATACCACGCCTACCCCGATTCAAGCCAAGGCAATTCCATTGGCTTTGCAGGGGTTGGATTTGATGGCTGGTGCACAAACGGGAACAGGAAAAACGGCAGCATTTGCATTACCTGTTTTACAAAAACTATTGCCGTTTGCCAGTACCAGCACATCACCTGCAAAACACCCTATCCGCGCGTTGGTACTCACTCCAACGCGTGAGTTGGCGATTCAGGTAGAAGAAAGCGTCAAGGTCTATGCCAAACATACACCTTTATCTAGCTTGGTGGTATACGGTGGCGTAGACATTAAATCGCAAACGCCTCAACTCAAAAAAGGTGTGGAAGTATTGGTGGCTACACCTGGCCGTTTATTGGACCATATCGAACAAAAAACGCTTTCACTTAGTCAGGTACAAATTTTAGTGCTAGACGAAGCGGATCGTATGCTCGATATGGGCTTTATGCCAGACTTAAAACGCATTTTGGCGTTACTGCCAAAACAACGTCAGAATTTAATGTTTTCTGCGACGTTCTCGAATGAAATCAAAAAGTTAGCAGATGAATTCTTAACCAACCCAACATTGATTGAAGTTGCCAGAAGTAATGCGACCAATGACAATGTGACTCAGCAAGCCTACACAGTGGCTGCACCACAAAAACAAGCGTTTTTGGTACAACTGCTAAAAGAAGCGCAAACCAACCAAGTGATTGTGTTTACCAAAACTAAACTCACAGCCAGCAGACTGGCGCGCGCGCTACAAAAAGAAGATATCTCGGCCGATGCCATTCATGGTGACAAATCGCAAAAAGAACGTATTGAAGCATTGGATGCATTCAAGGCTGGTAAAGTCAAAGCGCTAGTAGCTACCGATGTTGCTGCACGTGGTTTGGACATTAGTGATTTACCCATGGTCATTAACTATGAGATCCCTAGTGCACCAGAAGACTATGTGCATAGAATTGGCCGTACCGGGCGCGCAGGTGCCAGCGGGATTGCAATCTCATTGATTTGCGATGATGAAGAGAAGTATTTTGCTGATATTGAAAAGCTCATTAAGAAAAATATTACTCGTCAAATTGCACAAGTTCAGCCGCAAACGCGTGCTGCAGAACACGATAAGCGTGTACGCACAAGCCATAGCAGCACACCAAGCAGCGCCCCCAGAAAATCGAAAGCGTCATCTGCGGATGCTTGGTTTAATAAACCGTATGAACCCAATACTGCCGAGGCAAAAGCAGTGGCAAGAGCGAACCCTAGTCAAAGCCGCAAGGCTCCAGTGGCTGCATTATTAGGCGGACTCAAGCGTCCTTAATCTGTTTTTTTGAACCACTGTGTCACCTGATCCGGTGGCACTGGTGGCGAGTAAAAATAGCCTTGTATGACCCTACAACCACTAGCCAGTAGAATGTCCGCCTGATGCTGGTTTTCTACGCCTTCACCTACCAAATCCAAATCCAACGCTTCGGCTAATGCCACCATCGCCCTTACAATGGCGCGATCTTCATCCGAGCTCACTAAGTCGTTTACAAACGTACGCTCAATCTTCACTTCGTCTACCGCCCAGCGCTTGAGATATAACAACGAGGAATGTCCGGTACCAAAGTCATCCAGCGATATACCAAATCCGGCCTTTTTAATCGCCTGCATATTATTTTTAACAGTGGCGCTTTCTTCCAATATTGCATGCTCGGTAATTTCTATGCATAACATCTCTGGCTCAATGCCATATTGCTTAGGGATATTGTTGAGTAAATTCATTAAGTTATCTGATCTTAAATGCCTTGCTGACATATTGACGGACATGCGAGGCAATACATAGCCTGCCTCTCGCCAAACACGCATTTGCCTACAAACCTCTTCTAGCACCCAATCATCCAGCGTATTAATCAACGAGGATTGCTCAGCCACGCGAATCAGCTCAATGGTCGAAATTAAACCGTGATCCGGGTGCGTCCAGCGAATCAGTGCTTCCATACCAACCACTACGTTACGCGCAGCATCTAACTGCGGTTGATACACCATATGAAACTCATGTTTACGCAATGCAAGGCGTATTCCATGTTCCATGTCCATCCACTCTTTGGGGATGAAATTCATGTTGGGGGTATAGAACTCAAAGCTATTACGCCCATTTTGCTTTGCACGGTACATGGCCAAATCTGCATACGTCAGCAGCGTCTGCAAATCTGTGGCGTCATCTGGATACACGCTTACCCCAATGCTTACGGTGGTATACACACGCTGTTCCATAATCTCAAATGGCATGGAAAACGCTTTGACGATATCCCGCACAATGCGATGCGCATCTTGTGGCGTGGCTGATTCAATCACCATCACAAACTCATCTCCACCCATGCGGTACAACACATCAATCTCACGTGCACATTCAATAATGCGCTTGGTCGACATCATCAACAGTTGGTCACCCGCCTCATGTCCCAATGTGTCATTCACGAGTTTGAAATGATCGATATCAAAATATAAAAGCAATACTTGCTGGCGATGACGCTCTGCCTTTTTGAGCGCTTGTGCCAAGTTAATTTTGAATACACTCCGGTTAGGCAGTCCTGTCAGCTCATCGTGCGAAGCCAAAAACTCCACTTTGCGATTGAGCGCAATCATTTCACTGACATCTTTCCCCACTCCCCGATAACCAATAAATTTAAGTTGGTCATCAAAGATTGGTTTGCCTGATACGCGCAAATACATATGCTTTTCATGCGCATCGATAAAATGCACAATAAAGTCTGAAAATGGCAACCGTTGTTGCAATACGCTCAACATGTCATCAGCTAAGTGACTTTGGCAGGCTTTGGCAATATCTTGCAGATTACATACGCTCAAACCCATTGGTGCACCACTCAATGCTTGGATATTGAGCGCGCTATCTGCCTCCCAAAACCAATCGGCCGAGGCTTCGGCAAAGTCTCTAAAACGCGCTTCACTTTCAATCAGTTTTTGACGCTCTTGGTTCAGCTCGATAATTTTTTTATCTAATTTTGCCCGGACAATATCGGTATGTTGCTTATCAAACTTCACCGGGGCAACGCGATACAAGCCACGTCCCTTCGCCACTCGGGGTTGTTTGGCACCAGATTTGGTCACCTCAGCAATCACACCCAGAAACGCTTGCAAGTCCATTGGCTTAATTAAAAATGCAGAGGCGCCTAGTGACATGGCAAAGCGCTCATCCTGGCTAGACGTATAGGTGGCGGTGTAGAACACAAACGGAATACTTTGCATGGAGATATTTTGTTTGACCGCGCGGCATAAGCCATAGCCATCCATTTCTGGCATCAAAATATCTGAAACAATCAAATCAACGCTATGGGAATGTAAATAGGCAAGCGCTTTTAACCCATTATCAAAACTGGAAACCTCATGACCTTTAGATTGGAATAAATCCACCAGCAATTGCCTAGAATTATCGTCATCTTCCGCAATTAAAATGTTCATTAAGAAGTTTCCTTACCAATCACCGCTTGAATCTGTGCAATCACAGTCATCGGATCAATGGGTTTTTCAATATAGCTGGTACAGCCTGCTTCTAGTAAGCGCTCGCGATCGCCAGACATGGCATACGAGGTCATGGCAATAATTGGCACTGTTTTCCCTACCGGATGTGCACGAATGCGCTTGAGCACTTCTAGCCCATTGATATCCGGCAACTGAATATCCAATACAATAAAATCCGGCGGAATCGTCAACGCCTGCTGCACGCCTTCTTCGCCAGTCATGGCAAAGCGCACACGGTAACCGGCCTGCTGTAGAATAAACCGGATCAGCTCAAGGTTATTGTCATTATCTTCGATGATTAAGGCTGTTCTCATTATTATTGCCCTTCTAAAATGTTGACTAATTTACCGGCCTCCACTTCAGGCATCTGGTAAGGCAAACGCATCGTAAATGTACTTCCCTGCTCTACTTTACTGTTGACCGTGATGCTACCACCCAACAGCAAAGTCAAAATCTTATGGGTTAAATACAAGCCCAATCCCGTGCCCAAGGTTTTAATCTTGAGTCGTGAATCAATCCGTTCAAATGGCTTGAATAGTTTGGCTAAACCAGCCTCATCAATCCCAATGCCCGTGTCTTCTACGACAATTTCCAACTGCTCCGGCAAAGGCATGACTTTAACGCTGACTTGGCCTTTTTCTGTATATTTCAGCGCATTGGAAACCACATTCAAAACCACCTGATACAAGCGCTTGCGATCGGAATCAAGGGTGATGCCCTCCGGACACTCTATCTGTAAATTGAGCTTACGCTCTATTACCAGATGCTGTACCGCATGCGACACATCATGCATAACCTCTTTGATATCAAACGTCATTTGATGGGTTTCTAAAAAACCTGCCTCGATTTTAGAGATATCAATCACATCGGAAATCAAGGACAGTAAATGTTTAGATGAAGCGTAAGCGCGTCCCAGCTGATCTTTTTGTTTGACATTTAACTCGCCGGACATGCCCTGCAACACCACGCCCAAGAAACCAATAATCGAGTTAAGAGGCGTACGTAACTCGTGCGACATAGACGCGACAAACATAGACTTAATGCGGTCTGCCGACTCGGCTGCTTCGCGCGCTTTGATGAGCGAAGCTTCCAGCGCTTTTTGCTGGCTGATGTCTTGCCCGATTGAAATAATGACCGGATTACCCTCCGCATCCAACTCCATACTTCTGGAAATAGATAACTCAGTGGTGGAGCCATCTGCACGGCGAATCAGCATCTCTTGGCCTTGAATTTTATTGCCAAAAAACACATCACTAGAGAGCGCTTCGTGCTCACCTGTCATGCCTTCTGGCACAAATAAACTTTGGTAAGTTCTGCCAATGGCGTAGTCCCGGCTATAGCCAGTAATACGTTCGGCTTCAGGGTTCATTTCTATAATTTCGTTAGCCGCATTCATGTACAGAATCGTCACGGGTGCACGCTCGACCAAGAAACGGAACAACTTGGCATTACTTTCAATCGATGCCGTCCGAGTTTTTAGCATGTCCTCAAAGTTCTCTTGATGCTCCACCAAGTCTGTCTCTACTTTTTGACGCCTGTGTAACTCAACCGTCAGTCGAGCCAAGTCGGCCAGAGAGCCTGCATAATTTTGCTCGTCCAATGTCCACTCGCGCGCTGGGCCGACATGCTCATGGCAAATCACGCCAATCATTTCATCATCGTGCCAAATCGTTGCATCTAATAGCGCGCCTATTTGCTGTGATGGAAAATAATCCACCACAAAATCTTGCGTTGCACTGTGTTGATATACGTCATCGGCCACGACCACACGCGCTTGCTTCAGCGCATCAAAATAATGTGGGAAATCGTTTGCCACCAGCACTTGGCCTTGTGTATAGGCTTGTGTTTTTAGCTCATATAAAGCCTCACATACCAGTTGTTGCTTGTCTGCTGAATACATCCATACGCTCACGCGTGCCACGCTTAAGGTTTCCGCAGATTGCTTAATCAGCGCCTGATAAAACAATTGTGAAGAAGTCTGCTTATTTAAATGTGAGGCCAAATAGGCAAGGCTGGCTGTCTGCCTTTGTAAGCGTTTGTCAGCCTGTACTAGTTTTTCTTGTGCTTCATCTTTATTTTGATGATACAAATTCAGCCTATTGACCAAGCGCTCCATCTGACCGGCACGCTTTAAACTACCAAAAAAATAGGTTCCGCTAATATTGAATAGAAACACCCCCAGCGCGAAGAACTGTACGATCAACTGATTACGGTAAGACTGATAAGTAACGGTAATTAAGATAAATATTGCGACCAAGGCAATCATAAAACCGATACGAGACAACCTGATTTTTTGCAGCAATGCAGGATCTGTGATCATGAACCGTCGCTGATCGATACTGGTGGATAACTTATACTGTAAGTGTGCGCGAAACTCACGGTCTAAAATAAACAATGCGAAGGTCAAAACCCCCAGCGTGAGGAACATGCCGAGTGTAAGTTCCATTTTATAGACCTGCACCCACGCCAACAGTGCGTGCGCTTGACTGGGGAGGCTAGTTGGGTGATGGGCGAGTCGGTTGGCAGTCAATGCCATTTCTTCAAACAAAGGAAATGCGCTCACAACCGCAATTGCGAGTACGCTAAGTGAGGCAACACATGCCACGCGCAATAACTGCTTAAATACCAAGGTTGCAACCTTTTATTTATGTTGTGAGGGTATTCAATTAATGATGTTAATGCAGTGCTACTTGTTACTTCAAATCGTTAATTTGTTAACGTTTGTAAACTATATTACTTGTTACGCATAAAATCCGCTACCCCATACAGCTGGGCGGCTAACTTTTTCATGATTTCCTCATCAAGTTGTAGCGTATGCATCGCACGTATCATGCAATACATCCATTGATCACGTTCAGATTCACCAATTGCAAACGGCATGTGCCTACGGCGCAACATCGGATGCCCATAGCGCTCGATATACAGTTGCGGCCCACCCATCCAACCAGTGAGAAACATAGATAGTTTCTCACGTGCATCGGTAAGGTCTGCTTGATGTAAAGCGCGTATACCCGCTGCCTTAGGGTCTGTATCCATCACATCATAAAAAGTATTGACTAGTTGACGGACAACTTGCTGCCCAGCTTCTTCACCACCTAATAACTCATAGAAAGTGGATTTACTACTGCCAGCCTCTTCGATTTTATCCAACATAAGACTTATACCGCATGTTTGGGTTTGACCAAGCTAGCCGCTAATTTGGCTTGTGTTCGCGCTTCATCGGCACTGTCGGCCGTTGCCAACGCAACGCCCATGCGACGGCGCACAAATGACTCAGGTTTTCCAAACAAACGAATATCGCTATTGGGAATCGCTAAAGCCTCGGCCACGCCAGTAAATGTGAGATTTTTACTTTCCACGCCGCCGTAAATCACTGCACTGGCACCAGGCTTAGTCATGGCCACATCGACTGGCAAACCTAAAATGGCTCTAGCATGCAATTCAAATTCACTTAAACGCTGACTGCACATCGTCACCATGCCAGTATCGTGCGGGCGTGGACTAACCTCTGAGAACCACACCTGATCGCCCTTAACAAATAACTCCACACCAAATAAGCCCAAACCACCCAACGCATCTGTGATGGTTTTTGCAATGTGTTGTGCAGCATTGCGTGCGCCAGCTGTCATGGCTTGTGGTTGCCAGCTTTCAACATAATCGCCCTTTTCTTGTACATGGCCAATCGGCTCACAGAAGTAAGTTTGAATGTCGCCTTGTGCATTTTTTGCACGCACTGTCAGCAAAGTAATTTCATAATCAAAACTAATTTGCCCCTCCACAATCACCACGCCTTGATTCACGCGCCCACCGCTGGCCGCGTAATCCCAAGCAGTTTTCACTTCTGACGCTTGCGTGATTCTGGATTGACCTTTACCGGAAGAGGACATGGTCGGTTTAATAAAGCATGGATAACCAATGCCCGCATCAATAGCGGCTTGCAACTCAGATTCGCTGCGCGCAAACGCATAGGGTGAGGTTGGCAACTGGAGTGTTTCTGCCGCAAGTTTGCGGATACCTTCGCGGTTCATGGTCAGCTGCACCGCTTTTACGGTAGGAATAACAGTGGTGCCATCGCGTTCGATATCGGCCAATGCATCCGTATTCAATGCTTCAATTTCCGGCACAATTAGATGCGGTTTTTCTGCATGTACCAATGCTTTAAGCGCTGCGGCATCTGTCATATCAATGGTATAGGCACGATGGGCCACTTGGTGACCGGGCGCATGTTCATAGCGATCTACGGCAATCACTTCCACCCCATAACGCTGCAAAGCAATGATGACTTCTTTGCCTAATTCCCCGCTGCCAAGCAGCATGACTTTTGTTGCAGATGGGGTGAGGGGCGAACCAATAACCATGAGAAAACTCCAGACGATAATGGGTGAAATGATAGCATGATGTGAGGGGTGCAAACATGCTAACTAGCATGGTGCAGGTGGTACAACCACGAAGAATAAAGCTGACTAGACGGAGATACCGTGTTTATCCATGCGGTAGCGCATGGTCATGCGTGTAATGCCCAACTGACGAGCCGCCTGCGAGACATTATTGCGTGCTTGCTCTAGGGCACTGAGCAGAATGGCTTTTTCTGCATCATCTAACGTCATTTGCGTTTCGGACGTATCTGAAGCCACCATGTGTTTTTGCTGATGGTTAGGCAATACCAGATCGCTGACCATGATTTGCTCTTCCGCACTCAGCAATACCGCACGACTAATTTGGTGTCTGAGCTCCCTCACATTACCAGGCCAACTGTAGGTTTGAATTGCCTGTAACGCATTGGCGCTGAAGACGCGCTTTTTTAAACCATAACGCTTTTCGGTCAGCGATTTAAAGTAATTTGAGAGCTGAATAATATCATCACCACGATCACGCAATGGTGGCATGAACATCGTAATCACATTTAAACGATAATATAAGTCTGAGCGGAAGCGCCCTTCATTGACCATGTCGTGCAAATCACGGTTGGTCGCTGCAATGATACGCGCAGGGACTGAACGCTCTTTGGTTGAACCTAAGCGACGCACCTGTCTGCGCTCCAACACATTCAGCAGTTTAGCTTGCAAGGTCAACGGCAACTCGCCAATCTCATCTAAAAACAATGTACCGTCTTCCGCCGATTCGATTAAACCGGGACGCGCACCGACCGCATTGGTGTATGCGCCCTTCTCGTGACCAAACAACTCACTTTCAATCAACTCAGAAGGTAAAGAGGCACAATCCACATGTACAAACGGTTTATCGCTATTTGCACACTCAGCATGTAAAAAACGGGCAACCACATCTTTGCCTGTACCAGTCTCACCAATTATCAACACGGTAGGCGGCACCACATCGGTAATCGCGCTTAATTGCGAGATACGACCGATTTGCTGACGCACACTTTGCATCGCCGTACTATCCCCAATCAACTGCACGCCATCCGTGGCATGTGTATTGCGTTGTCGTGAATAGTCTAGGCTGGTTTGTAACTCGGAAGCACGCTCATTTTTTTTGACGACCAGTAAGAGCTCTTCCAGATCGATTGGCTTTTTCAAGTAATCTACTGCGCCTAATTTCATGGCGTTGACAGCGTCACTGACATCACCAAAGGCAGTCATGACAATGGTCGCTGCGCCCTTGCTAACAAACTCGGCCAGTAAGTCCAAGCCATTACCATCTGGCAAACGCATGTCCAACAATACCAAATCCGGCTGAAACTGCTTGTGGATGAGTCGACCATCCGCAATTGTTTCAGCATGCTCGCACTCATAGCCATCTTTTTGCAAACGCTTGACTACTGCGCGTGCAAATAGCACTTCATCCTCAACAACCAATACCTTTTTAACAATTTGGTGTGGACGAAATTTTGATTCAATGGCCATGTGTTGTACGAGCACGCTGTTCCTTCATTAGTCTAAATCTACACTGCTGGCTGATTTATTACCGCCAAATGCATAACGTAAGCCAAACCAACCTGCACGTGGTGCACCCGGTGCATAGAATGCAGGGGTCACTTCGTTACCGGTAAACTGGCCGGTGCTTGCATCAAAGCGATGTTCGCCCAATAAGCCAGCGTTGTTATATTCGCGATCAAACACGTTATTTAATTTAGCAAAAAACTGCCAGCCATTGCCAAAGTTATAGCGTGTATCTAGGTTCACAACCGCATAACCGCTCACTTTTGCACCGTCGCCGTCGTGATCGTTGTTCTCGTTACCACGTGAGTATTGATCTGAGAATGCGATGATGTTTGTGCCTACACTCCATGCAGGAGTTACGTCATAAGCAGCACGTAATTTAACTTGATGCTGTGGAATGCCTGGAAGGCGGTCGCCTCGCTTCACTTGAATTTCGGTTTCACCGTTGCCATCGAAGTCTTGTGCAGATGAGTTCACTTCGTTTGCAATCAACAAACCAGATTGATACGTGGCTTTTACAAAGCTATAGCCAGCAGACCAGCTAAATTTTTCCAAACGACCACTGATACCTGTATCAAAGCCTTGACGACGTGTTTTGCCTACGTTATCAAAGTATCCCAAGCCAGTTGCGCTAGAAGAAATAAACTGAATATCATCATGATTCTCTGCGCGATAAGCACTGAAAGTCCATGAAATATTGTCTGTCAAATTACCACGCAAGCCACCTTCAAAAGTTTTAGCCACCACTTGCTTTAATGGTGGATCGCCTGCAAAGGCATTTGGCAAACGGCAGCCAATGTCCGGATTGGCACAACCTAACTCAATAGCAGTAGGTGCACGGCTACCTTCGTTGTAGCTGGCAAAAGCGGTTAAGTCTTTGCTTGGCGTGAAGTTCACACCAACTGCAGGGTTAATGCGGTTAAAACTATGGTTACCACTTAAAGAAGTTGGATCTGGCAGTGCAACCAGTCTGTCGTCATTTTCCACTTTGGTATGGTTATAACGTAATGAGCCAGTCAGATGCCACAATGGGCTGAGTGAAAGTGTATCGGTAGCAAATACACTCCAAGTTTTGCTCACACCTTTCAAGTTTACTTCTGCATCATCACTAAAAATACCTGATCCATCAATACCACGGGTGGTATTGACCAAGCCATATTCAGTGCTTTGTGTAAAGTTGGTTCTGCCATAGTCATAGCCCAAGCCAGTCACAAACTGATTTTTTAGGCCAGCTAAATCTTGCCCAAATGTAAGCTGCGCATTAAAGCCGTAGCCGGTACGACGTGAATTGGTACGGTTGATGGCACCACTACAGTTTTCATCTGCATCGTTATCGGCAAGACAGTTGGCGTTTGCTGTCGCCAATTCACCTGCATCAATATCACCGCTTGCATCCAAGTCGACATCATCATCGTCAAAGTCATCATTACCATCGCCGTTCAAGGTTTTGGTTTTGGCTTTACGGTAATAAGTATTGCCGCTCAACTGCACGTCATCACTGAAAAAATGACTCCAATTTAAATTCACAAAAGCCAGCTTGTTTTCGGTTTTATCAGGACGCGTCAAAATCGAATCACGGCCCAGTTGATCTAAAAAGTCAGCAGGCGCTAAACCGTTACCAATCAACTTGTTATCTGCACCGGTAAAGCTCAGGTTTACCGAGGTTTTCTCATTTTGCCAGCCCACTTTACCAAACACTTGGCCAACATCGGATGGGGAATAATCACGCCAGCCATCCTCTGAGAACACATTGCCGGAAATAAAGTAATCAATTGACCCATCTTCCGTTACGCCGCCAAACTCTGCGGAACCTGCTTTACGTCCCCATGAGCCCATATAGGCCTCAATTGCACCACCAGGATTGGTACGACCACTTTTGGTTTGCACAGACAGCGCGCCGCCCAACGTGTTTAAACCGAATAGTGGATTAGAGCCAGGAATCAGGTTAATCGAATGAATAGAGTTCATTGGAATCAAATCCCAGTTCACTACATCACCAAACGGTTCATTCACACGCACGCCATCCACAAAAACAGACAAGCCTTGTGGCGTGCCTAGTAAAGGAGAAGCAGAATAGCCACGGAAGCTCACATCTGGTTGATAAGGGTTGTTTTGCGTATCGTTAACACTGACCCCGTTCAAGTTCTGATTGATGTAATCAGAAATACTGATACTTTTTTGCTCAATCAGTTGTTTTTCTTTCACGGTCTGGATGGATGCCGGAATCTGCTCCAAAGGCAAGCCGATGCCTTTTAATGGCGTTGTGCTAATGACTTCAATTTTATCGATATTGACGCCATTTGCTTCATCGGCAAACGCAAATTGTGGGGATGCATAGGCAGTTAGAATGGCCAGCATCATGATGTTTGGTTGAAAAGTGACTTTCATATTTTTCCCTAGGATTGAATTATATGTGCCCATTAATTCGCAAGAATCATTCCTAGAGATCAACATGTAAAAATGTTGTTTAAAAACAATACCCAATATTTGGCATAGCAATCACTGATGGATTCTAAACCATTAACATGGTTGTATACAACCAATTACAACCATATTAATGGTTGTTTATAGCCAATATAATTTTTGCCAATGGTTATAAACAACCAATTTAGATGCTGTTGAGCAACTGTTTGGGGGAGTGGTTAAGATAGCTGCGCAGCGCAAGCCACGCAGCAGCGGGAATCAGAATCAGTGCACTTACGATAGCGATAGCACTCATCGTCACATTAAAATGATAAGGGATTTCCAATAGCCAGATGCTGACATACCAAGCCACCCCATTTGCCAGCAGGACAGCCACCACCACTGCACATAGGGCAATGGCAAAAAACTCTGCCAGCATGGCAACGCTAACTTGTCGCCTTGAAGCGCCTAACACTCGGAGTAATGTGGACTCACGGATACGTGCCTGTTGTGTTGCAATCAATGCAGCATATAGCACTGCCAAGCCTGTCACCAAGCTAAACAGAAATACATAACTCACGGCCACACTCATTTTTTGCATAATGGCACGTACCTGTTCCATGAGTGCAGCCACATCAATCACAGTTAAGTTAGGAAAATGACTGACCAACTGCTGCACAAAAGCAGTTTGCGAGGGCGGCAAATGAAAAGCTGTCATATAACTGGCTGGTAAATGCGCTATAGTTTTAGGAGGCGTTACCGCAAAAAAATTGGCGCGCATGCTATCCCACTCGACTTTGCGAATACTGGTCACCTTGAGTGTCAGCGCAGTACCGGCAACGTCATAAGTTAAAGTGTCTCCCAAATGAATATTCAGATTTTGTGCAAGATCTTGCTCTAATGAGATATACGGCTTGCCGGCGTCCTCGTCTGTCCACCACTGCCCAGAAATTAGATGATTATCTGCTTGCATCTGCGCAGCCCAGGATAGATTGAACTCTCGTGACGCCAATCGTTTTGCGCGCTCATCCTGATAGCTATCTGCATTCACTTTTTGATGATTAATGGCAACCAAACGCGCACGCACCATGGCATGCACTTGTGGTGTGACTTGATGTTGTTGCGCGAACATTTTTTTAAACGCGGGCAACTGATCAGGCTGCAGATTAATCACAAAACGATTGGGTGCATCTGCAGGCAAAGAGTCTTGCCAGCTCTGCATCAAATCTGTTTTGACGATACTCAGTAACACAATCACCATTAGTCCTAGGCTAAAGGCTATCATCTGCGCAATCGATAACCGCAAACGTCGCCTCAGATTAGTTAGGCCAATGTGTATGCTGGTCGCCAGCTGACCTTGACGGGGGCGCAACTTAAACAGCAAATGCACTGCTGCATAGGCTAATACGGCCACAATCACACAAGTGAGTACCAAACCACCGCTGACGATCAATGCCATTTGTAGGGTCTTGGCTTGCCAAACCATGAGCAATACCACGACTAAGGCCATCGGCAAATAATTGAACCAGTCTTGCTTTAAGTTCACTTCGACTTCTCGGCGAAGGATATGCACTGTCGGCAAGGTACGGATTGCGCGCAGATGTGGCCACATTAAAGTCAACATCACAAACAAGCTGACCACCATGCCTAATACAAATGGCCACATGCTGCTAGGGGCTAGCGATTCTAAAAACAATCGGCCCGCCAAGGTTGCCAAGCCTTGCTGTAAGGCATAACCAAGCGCACACCCCAAAACACCGCCCAGCAAAGCTACCCATACCGTTTGCCATAACAAAATGGTTTGTATCATGCGCGTGGTAGCACCAAAGCAACGTAGCATGGCAAAGGTATCTAACTGACGATTGAGGTACGGACCACTGGCCAATAACATGGCTACAATGGCCAACATCACACTGACCATGGCGGATAAGCCAAGAAACACCTCGGCTTTGTCTAAGGCACTTTTAATTTCCGGGCGTGCAGTTTTGACATCTTCCACGCGCTCGCCACGCTGTAATCGCGGTTTCAGCCAGCCTGAAAATGTATTCAGTTGTTCGGCATCACCAGCCACAATTAATTGATACTTCACACGGCTACCGTACTGGATTAATTTAGTCGCCGCCAAATCCTGTGCATTCATCATGGCACGTGGTGCAAAGCTAAACATATCGCCACCACGAGAAGGCTCACGTTCCAGTACACCGGACACCTTAAATGATTGTTCGCCCAAGTGGATGCGATCCCCAAGTTTGAGTGACAACACCCCCATGATGCGAGACTCCAGCCAAACCTCCCCGGCTGGCGGGGGATGTGCGACCAAACGCGCAGGTGTGTTAGTTGCCAGTTGCACACTAAAATCACCACGCAATGGAAAAGAAGCACCCAAAGCCTTGATCTCGGCAATCTGACTATTGGCTTGATGTACCACCATGCTAGGAAACTCAGCTGTTTGCGTGGTAGCTAAGCCCAGCTGTTTGGCCTGCAAAGCGTAGTCTTGCGGGATGACATGATCGCTCATCACGACCAAATCCCCACCCAACAAAATACCGCCTTGGCTATTCAGGTGCATGGCAATCCGCTGCGAGAACGCATTGACCGAAGTAATAGCAGCCACCGCAAGTACTAAGGCAATGAGTAATACGCGCAAATCACCTGCACGCCAGTTCGCGCGTAATTGCTGCCAGGCCAATAGGTACAGTGGCATGGTATTGATAGACGGATTCACAGTACTCATGCCGGGTTGCGCTCAGTCAGCTTGCCATCCACTAGCGTGAGCACGCGGTCACAGCGCGCTGCCAAACGTGCATCATGCGTGACCAACACTAAAGTGGTTTGATGCGCTTGGTTGAGCTTGAATAGCAACTCAATGATCTTTTCGCCATTTGCGCTATCCAAATTGCCGGTAGGCTCATCTGCAAACAGCACTGCGGGTTGCGCGGCAAAGGCACGGGCAATAGCCACACGCTGCTGCTCGCCACCAGACAATTGTTTGGGGTAATGTTGCATGCGCTCACCCAAACCCACTTGTGTCAGGCTTTCTTTTGCAGTTTCCAGTGGTGCTGCATGACCATTGAGCTGTAACGGAATCATGACATTTTCTAACGCCGTCATGGTGGGCAATAATTGAAACGACTGGAACACAAACCCCATGTGTTGCCCACGCATGGCCGCGCGCGCATCCTCATCTAAGGTGCTAAAGGCTTTGCCCAACACCCTAACTTCGCCCGAAGTAGGCATATCTAGCCCAGCCAGAATACCTAACAAGGTAGACTTGCCGGATCCGGAACTCCCTACAATCGCTACGCGTTCACCTTGCCGAATGTTCAGCTGCAAATCGCGTAATATCTGCAAGGTATGTTCACCACTCCCTACACTTTTGCACAAGTTTGTCGCTAGAATGATGGTGGCATGCACTGAATGTTGTGCATGTGTTGAAACGTTTGTTTGCGGTCGTTGGTCAAACTCAGAAGAGGAAAGTAACATCAATGAAATCTCGTTTATTGTTTTGGGTACTCAGGGTTAGTCTTGTTTTAATGCCATTGGTTGCATCAACCAGCCATGCAAGCTCGACTATTTTAGTATTTGGCGATAGCTTATCTGCGGCTTATGGGCTACAGACTGAGCAAGGCTGGCCTACGCTATTGGCGCAGCGCCTTAAAACTGAGCGACTACCATATCAAGTGGTGAATGCCAGCGTAAGCGGCGAAACCACGGCTGGCGGGCTGACACGCTTAAATCAGGCGCTCCTGCAGCATAAACCCACCATCATGATTCTGGCGCTAGGTGCAAATGACGGCTTGCGTGGCTTGCCGGTAGACGCAATGCAGCAAAATCTCAGCAGCATGCTGACACTGGCCAAGCAGCAAAAAGTGACCGTTTTGTTGGTAGGCATGAAAATCCCACCTAATTATGGGCCACAATACACCCAAGCCTTTCAGCAAACATTCTCTTCTTTGGCACAACAATTCAAAATCAACTTAGTGCCCTTTTTGCTGGAAAACGTAGCAGGCAACCCTGCATTAAATCAGGATGACGGCATTCACCCCACGGCACAAGCACAGCCAATCGTGCTAGAAAACATATGGCCACAACTTAAAAAGCTACTTAAAGCTTCTTAGCCAGCACCATCCTCAGCAATCAATTGCTTCTAGGCGAATTGAAAGCCCCTGCTCATTGGGTTGTGCAGTCATATTGGCATCCACACCAATATTAGGAATACATACCAAAGTCTCAGCGGCAAACACCAAAGGATAATGTGCCCGCTGCCATGGTGGAATCGCATGCGCTTGCAACACATGCTGCAAGGTACGGCTCGGGCGCCCTAGCTCTGGCTTAAAGCGCTCACCTCCTAAACGGGTTTTGATCAGCAGTTTAGTTTCACCTAGCTGATACATTGCAATCCCTTTGCCAGTACACGTTTCAAACACCAAACGATGATGCGCCGTCAATGGCACAACGGACTCTCCCTGCCACCAGCAACTGAATGGCTCGGTAACCGTCTCCTCGATAACCACATAGGCACGATGGGCGTACCGGCGCACGCTATGCTGAGGCCCAACCTTCACGCATACAGTTGCATCGCCACGGGCATGCAGTAATTGTTGCAGTAGTTGCGTGAGCGTCTCTGTGTTGGGCATAGGCAATGCGTGTAGCTCTAACCACCAGCGCAACACATTCTTGGCTCTAGGCGCGCTCAATGCACGTAAGCCATCTATCGCCAGCGTGCTCTGTTCATCAGACACATTGACCAGTGACGCATCACGAACATCCATCTCTGCCAATTCTGCCAACAAGGTATTGGCTTCTGCTAGATGCTGTGCTGTTCTACCTAGTGTTTTTTCAATGCCAGAATACTTGCCCGCCAATACCGGCATGACCGACTGGCGTATAAAATTACGGTCAAATTGCAGGTTTAAATTGCTCTCGTCTTCCACCCATTGCAGCGCATGTTGTTTGGCATAGCGCTCAATATCCGGACGAGATGCCTCAAGCAAAGGACGCAGCAGCCGCCTAGAAAAGTCCATGGCCGCCATACCTGACAATCCTTTAGCGCCAGCACCGCGTGCCAACTGTAATAATAGCGTTTCTGCTTGGTCGTTTTGATGATGCGCTAGGCAAATAAAGTCAGCCTCAGCTGCGTACAGCACTGCATAGCGCGCGTTTCTGGCACTGGCCTCAATACCCAAGCCAGATTGGCTATCTACATGTATACGGCGTAAGTCAAATGGAACCGAAAATTGCGCACACACGGTTTCGCAATGGCTGGCCCATAGATTGGCATTTGGGCTGAGCCCATGATGCACATGCATCGCTGATAACTGTAATTGAAATGGTGCGCTCGCATCTGCCTGCAATGTGCGTTGTAAATGAACCAAGGCATGAAGCAGCACGGTGGAGTCTATACCACCGCTAAAAGCAACTAATATACGGTAGATGGGTTGTGGGTGGAGTTGAAAAACGCGTGTAAAAAATGTATCTACACGCGTTGCGATTAGCGTTTTATTTGCTGGCGGTAATTTTGAATTTGCCATAACTCATGAGGCGGGCATACCTTGTTTCAAGCAATTTATCTAATTTTTTGGCTTGCAGAGTTTTTAACTGCACCCGAATAGCGTGACGCATTTTCTCCATCATCGCCAGTGGCTCGCGGTGTGCGCCACCCAAAGGTTCAGACACAATCTCATCGATGAGACCTAATACTTTAAGGCGATCTGCAGTAATCGCCAGTGTTTCTGCAGCTTCTGGCGCTTTAGTCGCACTCTTCCATAAAATAGAGGCACAACCTTCCGGGGAGATCACTGAATAAGTCGCGTATTGCAACATCAATAATTGATCGACCACGCCCAACGCCAATGCACCACCCGAACCACCTTCGCCAATTACGATACCGATGATAGGTGTTTTGAGTTCAGCCATCACATATAAATTGCGTGCAATCGCTTCGGACTGACCACGCTCTTCGGCACCAATGCCTGGATAAGCGCCTGGTGTATCAATCAGGGTAATAATCGGCAGACCAAATTTCTCGGCCATTTTGAATAAGCGCAACGCTTTACGGTAGCCTTCAGGACGTGGCATCCCAAAATTGCGGTACTGGCGCTCTTTGACATCACGCCCCTTTTGGTGACCGATCACCATGACAGGGATACCTTCAAAACGAGCAATGCCGCCCACAATTGCAGGATCATCCGCATAAGCGCGATCACCATGCAACTCTTCAAACTCAGTAAAGAGTTCGTCAATATAATCAAGCGTATAGGGGCGTTGTGGATGGCGTGCCACTTGTGAAATTTGCCATGCAGTCAGATTTTGATAGGTATCTTGCAGCAACTTACTATTTTTCTTTTGCAGCTGTTCCAGCTCTTTGGAAATATCAAGGGCATCATGCTCATCGTGTGAAACTTGCAATGCCTCAATACGCTTTTCAAGCTCGGCAATCGAGGCTTCAAAATCAAGGTAGCTTAATTTAGGATCGGTAAGACGCCTGTTTTTCATTGTGTCGGTGTTCGTATTCAAATGGGGTTAATTATAAAGGATTTTTACATTTTCTTTTGAAAGCCATGTATGTAAATGCTTTAATAAATCATCGTGCAGTTCCACACGCCAATCATCCCCCAACATCAGGCTAGCTTGACCTTGTGCATTATGATATTCAATCTTGACCGGACAGAGTCTTTTATCCGCATTGCGGTTGCGATATGGGTTTAATATCGCGCTGAGCTTTTGTGCATCCGACTGTCCGTTGCAAGAAATTTTAAGCATATTGGCATACTGGCTTCTGGCCGTCGTCAAATCAAATAGCTTGCGTGCGCTCACGCGAATACCGCCAGAGAAATCATCATTGCTGATGCGCCCTTCTACCAGTAGCAGCTGATCCTCTTTAATCAACAATGCATGCTGGTTCAGTAATTCAGAACCCACCACCACATCCACCCGCGCCACTGCGTCATCTATTGTCACAATCGCCATCTTCCCGCGCTGCGTCATGCGAATACGCACTCCCATGACCACGCCGGCAATCAGCTTGGGCTGCTCCTGCGGTGCTAAATCGGCCAAACTGCCCCTCACAAACGTGGCTAGCTCTTCTTTATAGCCCAAGAACGGGTGCCCACTTAAATAAAACCCTAGCGCCGCCTTCTCTTCTAGCAACGCTTGCTCAGGCAACCACGGTTCTACCACAGGCAATTGATGCTTGGTTTCAGAGGCTTCGCCAAATAGGCTGTTTTGGCCAGCATGAGAGCTGCTCTGCTCTGCGGCCGAGATTGCTGTGCTCACCGTTGCCAACAATGCTGCTCGATTTGCTTCAATGGTATCAAACGCGCCGGCGCGAATGAGAGACTCAATGACGCGACGATTGACTTTACGCAAGTCCAAACGCGCACAAAAATCAAAGATATCGGAAAATGGTCCATCTTGTTGGCGTGAAGCTAAAATCAAATCAATCGCAGCCAAACCAGTACCTTTAACGGCCCCTAAACCGTAGAGCATTTGTTTTGCATTTAATGGCTTAAATTGGTACACACTTTGGTTAATATCTGGGGGTAACACATCAATTTGGTTTGGCGCGCAATCATCAAAGAATATGCGTACGTTGTCGGTATTATTCATATCGGCCGACATGGTGGCTGCAATAAATGCGGCCGGATAATGTGCTTTTAGATAAGCCGTTTGATACGCCACTAGTGCATACGCTGCCGCATGGGATTTATTGAAGCCATAGCCAGCGAACTTCTCCAGCAAGTCGAACAGATCATTGGCTTGCTTTTCGTTCAAGCCGTTTTTCTGCGCACCTTCGTTAAAAATAGCGCGTTGTGCCACCATTTCTTCCGGTTTCTTTTTACCCATGGCACGCCGCAGCAAATCCGCACCGCCTAGACTATATCCTGCCACCACCTGCGCAATCTGCATCACCTGCTCTTGATACACCGCAATGCCGTAAGTTTCTTTCAGAATCGCTTCGGTCGCCGGGTGTGGATATTCCACACGCTGTAAGCCATGTTTCCGTCGACAAAAATCCGGAATCAAATCCATTGGACCTGGACGATACAACGCTACCAGCGCAATAATGTCTTCAAAGCAGTCCGGCTTGGCCTGTTTGAGCATGTCTTTCATGCCTTTAGACTCTAGCTGGAATACCGCCGTTGTGTTGGAAGTCTTGAGCAGTTGATAGCTCTTTTTATCATCCAGTGGCAAGGTCTCAAAACTTAATGGCGGTAAATTCTCTTGCGCACGCTGTGCATTGGCATTTTCTAACGCCATGTCCAAAATGGTCAGTGTGCGTAGCCCTAAAAAGTCAAACTTGACGAGGCCTACCGCCTCCACGTCATCTTTATCGTATTGGCTGACCAAGCTGCTGCCATCAGCTTGACAGTAGACTGGGGAATAGTCGGAAATTTTACCCGGCGCAATCAACACGCCACCTGCGTGCATGCCTACGTTACGTACCAAACCCTCTAATCGCAAAGCCAGTTCTAGCAGGCCTGCCACCTCTTCTTCTTTTTCACGACGTTCCTGCAGTTGCGGCTCTTTTTCTAACGCAGATTGCAAGGTAATGCCAAGCTCTAATGGAATCAACTTGGCAATGCCATCGACAAAGTTAAAAGGCAAATCCAACACGCGCCCCACGTCACGAATCACGGCCTTAGCCGCCATGGTCCCGAAGGTAGCAATTTGCGATACGGACGCCAGCCCGTATTTTTGTTTGACATAATCAATGACGCGATCACGCCCTTCTTGACAGAAGTCGATATCAAAGTCGGGCATGGAGACGCGTTCTGGATTCAAGAACCGCTCGAACAGTAAGTTATAGCGTAGCGGGTCTAGATCGGTAATGCCTAGACTATAGGCCACCAGAGAGCCAGCACCAGAACCACGGCCCGGCCCTACTGGTACGCCATTGTGCTTGGCCCAGTTAATAAAGTCCGCCACAATTAAAAAGTAGCCAGCAAACCCCATCTGGTTGATGATTTGACACTCAAATGCCAGCCGCTTTTCATAAGTCTCGCGCTTTTGTGCACGGATATTTTCATCGGGATACAAAGCACTCAGGCGCGTTTCCAACCCTAGTTCGGATTGCTGCACCAGAAAGACGTCCAAGCTTTCTTGATTGGGCGTTGGAAAGTCTGGTAAGTAATTTTTGCCTAAGGTTAAGCTCAGGTTGCAGCGCTTGGCAATTTCCACACTATTGGTCAAAGCTTCTGGCATATCCGCAAACAGCGTTTGCATCTCTGCCTGCGTTTTAAAATATTGTGATTCAGTAAAGTGTTTAGGGCGGCGACTATCGGCCAGCATATAGCCTTCGGCAATGCAGGTGCGAGCCTCATGCGCCATAAAGTCGTCAGCCGTAATAAATTGAATCGGATGGGTGGCGACGACTGGCAAATCCAGTGTATGCGCCAGATACACCGTGGCTTGCACCAATCTATCTTGTGCGCCATGTTGCCCTTGCGGATGTGTACGCTGCACTTCTAGATAAAAGCGGTTAGGAAATAATGCTGCCCATTGCTCCGCACACTTTTTAGCCATGGGCAGATTGTCTTGGCTCAATGCATGGCCGATATCACCATGCTTAAAGCCTGACAATACAATTAAGCCTGCGTTAGCCTCGGTTAGCCACTCTTGCTTGATTTCCGCGCGACCGCGATACTGATTTTCTAGATATGCTTTGCTCAGCAACTCACAGAGATGGCGGTACCCCACCAAGTTTTGTACCAAAAAAAGTACACGATGCGCTTGGTCGCGATTCGTCGTATTTTCTATCCAAACATCACAGCCTACCAAAGGTTTAATGCCTGCACTACGCGCTGCTTTATAAAATTTAATCGCGCCAAATAGGTTGGATAAATCGGTCAATGCAAGCGCAGGCATGCCGTCTTGTTTAGCTGCTTTGACATAATCGTCAATGCGTACAATGCCATCCAAAACGGAGTATTCGCTATGGCAGCGCAAATGCACAAAGGCAGGTGTGATGGGTTGGAGTGCGGAATCTTGCATGCCCACATTTTACCTTTGTCAGGCCACAATGACACCCATTAATTGAGGTATTAAGTGAAAGTTTTTTTGCTGGACAACATGGGAGAAAAACAAGCAGTTAATATATAACCACTTGTTTTTAATGATTTATTAATGTTTTTTATTGACCAGCTCGTTGACTTTAGCAATCAACTCATCATCATGCACCGGCTTACCAAAGAACGCATCCACACCAATGTCTTTGGCCAAGTTTTGATGCTTATCTGCGGTACGTGAGCTAATCATAATTAGCGGTGTGTTGGCTGTACGCGCATCGTCACGAATATTACGGGCCAAACCAAATCCGTCCATACGCGGCATCTCAATATCCGTCAGAATAATATCCGGTGTCACGCCTTGTAATAACTGCAAGGCATCCATTCCGTCTTTGGCCACCAACACCTCATAGCCTTCACGCTCCATCAAACGCCCCAGTACTTTACGCATGGTCAACGAATCATCTACGACCAGCGCTTTTGGCTTGAGTGTGATAGGCGTATCTTGCACTTTCACCTTTACGCTACCCACTGCAAGCACTTCACGGTTGGCTAATAGTAATGGGTTAAGGATGAGAATCACACTACCATCGCCAGTCACGGTGGCACCCATAATACCGGGCACGCGTGCTAACTCCACGCCAATTGGCTTAATCACCACCTCCTGGTTGCCCAGCATTTCATCCACATGCAATGCAATACGATAGTTACCGCTTCTTAATAGCAATACAGAAGCATAGGTATGTGCGTCATCTGAGCCTGACTCATTCAGCAACTTAGCAATATGGTGAAATGGATAAGTATTACCCGCCCATACAATCTCACCTGTCTCATTTGCTTTTGCAAGCTCGGCTTGTTTGATTTTTTGTGCTTGCTCAATCATGGCCACAGATATCGCATATTGCGTATTACCTGCGCGCACCATCAACACTTGTGCCACAGTGAGTGTCACTGGCAGATAAATAAAGAACTGTGTGCCTTCGCCCAAACGGCTATCAATATCGATACGACCACCCAAGCCAGTCACTTCACTACGCACCACGTCCAACCCCACGCCGCGGCCAGCAATTTGTGTTACTTCGGCAGAGGTTGAGAACCCTGGCTCAAAAATTACTGCCATGAGGGCTTGGTCATTAATCTGTGCTTTCGCATCAATCAGTTTATTTTTGACCGCAATCTCACGTACTTTTTTCAAATTGACGCCGGCACCGTCATCGCTTACCTGAATGCGAATCTCGTCATTTTCTGCTGTCACATGCAAGCGTAATTTACCAGTAGCCGCTTTACCAGCCTTTTGGCGGCTGTCCGGTAACTCAATGCCGTGTGCTACCGCATTTCTCAGCAAATGCTCCAATGGCGCACCAATTTTATCCAGCACGCTGCGGTCAATTTCAGTTTTATCACCCGTAATCGTGAATTCAACGCGTTTTTTCAGCTCACGTGCAGTTTGCCGCACAATTCTATCCATGCGCTCAGAGAGTTGTGAGAACGGCAACATACGCACATTCATCAACGTTTGTTGCAATTCACGATTCATACGTGTTTGTTGTTGCAGTGCAGCTTCTGCTTGCCCCAAGTTGCCAATCAAGCCATTTTGAATGGTGGAAATATCGTTCACACTCTCCGCCATCATGCGCGTCAATTCTTGCAAGCGGGTGAATCTGTCAAATTCTAATGGGTCAAACTTCTCATTGGCCTCTTGCAATAAGGTCAAGCGTGATTGCAGCTGTGTATCGGCCTCAATCTCTAACTCGCGTAAATAGTTACGCATGCGCGATACGCTCTCGGTCAGATCATGCGAGGTGTTTTTGAAACCAATCACTTCTTTATCAATGCGGGAGCGAATAATCGAAATCTCACCGGCCTCGTTAATCAGGCGGTCCAGCACATCTGCACGCATACGCAAGAACTGTGTTTTGCGGTTGCTGTGGCGAATGGTTTGCGCCGCTACATCAATATGCGCTGGCGTAATTGCCGCTACGTCTTCTAACGGTGCATCTTCAGTAGGTTCGTTCTCAACTTGAATCAGTTGTGTGAGGTGTTCAGGCAAATGGCCTTCTTCGAAATAAACACCTATCGCATCTAAATCGGTAAACAAATGCTCAAACGTTTGTGCGTTGGGTTTGGTTTTTAGCGCCTGTACTACACGCTCTTCCATATTGTGCACAACATTGCCTAGGCTATGTTTACCTGCCATGCGGGCACTGCCTTTAAGCGTATGCAAGGCACGTTGAAGTGCATCCGGATGTTCAGAATCTTGTGGGCTGGCGCGCCATGCTCTAAGTTCAACGCCAATCATTGGCAGCAACTCATCTGCCTCTTCTTGGAACAAAGTGAGAATCTCTGCATCGACGTGCTCAACATCTTCCAGTACATCTGAGCCATCTTCAGAAATATCATTGCCCGAAGCGGCAGCTGGATAAATTTCGACAGGCTCATCGCTGACATCTGCCGTATTGTCCCAAGGCATTGTCGCAGGTGCGTCTTCCGCTGCCTCTTCCGCTATTTCTCCTAACACTGGCGGGATGAACACGATTTCATTTTCTTCCACTGCAGGTTCTGGCTCAGCTACAGACAGAGGCTCTACTTCATTCGGCAATATTTCAGCAGGTATTTCAGCAGTCTCTACGATCGTCTCTATTGTGTCATCTGGTGTTAGCAGATTAGCCGCATCTTCAACAGGCGTTGCAGATTTCTTAGCACTGCGTTTGGTAACAGAGGCTGGTTTTTGCAGTGCTTTTAACAGCGCTTTTTCTTCCTTAGGCTCATTGAGCTCAGAAATACGCTGCCACATTCTGGCAACAGATTTCACCACACGTGTATACAACTTGTGGTTGGCTGGCGACCATTCCGCGCCAACCTCATCCAACCAAGCTTCTGCTGCGCGGCCTAGTGCACCCATGTGCGTAAAGCCTGCAGCCAATGCATTGCTGGCCAATGTATGTACTGCACGTCTGGCAGCATCCGAGGGCGCAACTGCCATCGCATGTGCATTGATATTCGCTAAATCTTGTTCTAGCGTAGTAATGTTCAACATGCTTTCGTTTAAGAAAATATTATATAGCTGGCGACTCAGTTTACGTGTGCCCCCTATCAGCACCACATCATCGCTTGCTTTTTTCTTCGCCGCTTTTTTAGTAGGTTTGTCCCAGCCTTCAATGCGTGCTATCCATTTTTCCGGATTAAACGTCAACGTTTTTTGTTCGCGCAGGGTGTTAGACCAATCAGCAAATTCAGCGGTCACCTGCTCAACCTCTTGTAACTGCGCGCTTGTTAACAAAGCCTTATTGTCCAACACGCCATTTAAAAACGTTTCTACCTTGCCAGCCACTTCACCTAAATTAGTTAATCCAACCGTGCGGCCGCTACCTTTTAAGGTATGGAAGCCTCTTCTGACTTCCACCAGAGCTTCATGGCTGGCACTGACTTTAAGTAGCTGCAGATTATTGGCAATATGCGCCAACACTTCTTCGGCCTCTGTCAGGTAAATATCCAACAACTCATCATCCAAGGCCGTGTCGGCACTTAAGCGCTCAGGCTGAGTATCTGCTACAACTGCCTCAACAGTAGCCTCTGCAGTTTCCAACGAGGTTGAGGATTGAGTATTGACCACATGCGTCAATGTAGTACGCATTCTCGTCAGTGCTGCATCCATGGCTGATTCGTACTCTGGGCGCACCTTAGGCATGCCTTCAGCATACAAGCCCAGCATACTCAAGCTCTCCGCCAGCAGTTCAAACTCGCCTTGATTGCTTACAAACTGTGGCGATTGGAAAAATTCAATATAGTCCAAGCTCAGTTTGGCAATATTGGCTGGCGTATCCATATCCAACATTTGAAAGATAGAAGCCACTTCTTTAAGCGGTTTTACTGTGAGCGCAAGCGCTGATTTATCGTCCGATTGCCTAAAGAAACCATCCAGCGATTGTTCTACTAGCTTTAATGACTCTTGGATCTGTGACACCACTACTTTAATCGTATCAGCATCCAACTCATTGGTTCTGTCTTGTGCCAGCTGCGTATAGGCTGCGCCAGATGCAATATGCTCCAAACGCTGAATTTCAGACAGTAGTTTTTGGATTTTGCCTGCATCCAGCTCTGTATATTCTTGCAATGCTGTTTCGAGCAGATGAATACCTGCAGCGATTTCAATTAAGATCGGATGCGTGGTTTGGCCTGAGCCGTCTCTCAAAAAGCCAGTGACTTGTGCCAGTGCCTGATACAAATCAATGACTACTACTTGGCTTAATTGCTGACATAGCGGCTGGTGCTCAGCCAAAATATTGGCGCACTTGGTCATCAATATATTGTCGATAGAAATCGTTGTATGTTGGCGATCTTCTACATTAAAATTAATTTTATTGGATAGCTCATTCCAGACATCGCCAATACTTGCCACCACCTCGGCCAATTGCAAGGCTGTATTCACTTCTGCTTGCTCAATCACGCCGTGACCAAACTGATCTAACGGGCTTTCAATATAACTTTGCAAATCAAACAGATGTTTGGCTTTGCTCACCGCGGGATAGTCAGCGTCTGACTCCGCAACGTAATAGAGCATTTCTTTCAGCATATGAGGATTGGCTTTCGGTGCATCCTCCAACAATAATTTTAGCTCTTGGTCTATTTTTCTGCAGATACGTTTGGCACCGGCCAGCGTAGAAATTTTTGAATCATATAAGCTTTGTGCGAATGCACTTGCAGACCACCACATCAACTTAGGCGCGCTACGTGTTTGCGCTTGGCTCACATTGGCAAGCGCATTCACCATCTGCCCGAGCGCATCTGCATCATTACTTTTTAGCCAGCTTAATAGCGATTTCTGGTAGCCAAGCCGTTGTTCTGCAATAAATTTAGGGTATGTCGCTTCGTCCATCTCAAGAGTAGCGACATCTTTAGGTGCAGATAAGCTGATATCCGGAAAGAATAAATCACTTTTTTCAATTGGTGCCCCATGCGCGGCAGCTACTGGAGCAAGCGCATCATACAAGCGCAATGGCACGTCGCGCGCGCCTTTCATCAGGCTTTCTATATACGCCAACAAGGCATTGACTGCATGCATTAACTGCTCAATGAGTTCTGGCGTGGTTTGAATTTCGCCTTTTTCAAGTGCAGACAAACATTTTTCCAGTTTTGCGCAGTAAAACTTACACCCTTCCAACCCCACCATATCCAGCGCACCGCTGGCTTGGTAGGCATGTGTTTGCGCGTACCGGAGGAACGCGGTATCCGAGATGTTGGCGCCATACTTGTTTAGATTATCTAAAACAGTATGCAGCGACTTATCAATTTCGTCCTTCACCCAAGTTAATGGGCCGATATCAAAATCATTTGACACTTAAATTCATCTCAAAAGTTATAGATTTATCTCAACAGCTTAAGCGAGCTTGAACCCAGCAACTGATTCACGCAACTCTTTCGCCAGCGAAGTCAACTGACCCACAGAGGTAGCAGTCACTTTGGTACCTTCAGTCGTTTGTGTCGTAATCTCTTGAATTTGCTGCATGTTCTTCGTCACGGTAGACGCTACTTGCGTTTGCGCTTCTGTTGCAGATGAAATCGACTCAATCAAACGCGCCAAGTTGTTGGTCACGTTTTCAATCTCGGCCAGTGCTCGGCCCGCCGCATCAGACAGTTGCGCACCCTCTACCACACCCTCGGTACTTTTCTCCATCGCGGCTACCGCAGAGTTAGTATCGGTCTGAATGGTTTTTACAATGGCACCAATCTGCTTGGTCGCCTCAGATGAACGTTCCGCCAATCGCTGCACCTCTTCCGCAACCACCGTAAAGCCTCGACCCGCTTCACCCGCTGACGCTGCCTGAATCGCCGCATTCAACGCCAAAATGTTGGTTTGTTCTGTAATGTCAGAAATCAAGTCCACGATCTCACTAATCTCTTGTGAGCTTTCACCCAAACGTTTAATCCGTTTTGAGGTTTCCTGAATTTGCTCACGAATACTGTTCATACCTTGAATCGTATTTTGTACCGCTTTAGACCCTTGTGACGCCGCTTGCAATGAACGCTGCGCAACCTCGGACGCCTGACTCGCGTTGCTCGATACTTGCAAGATAGAACGTGTCATGGTGGTCACCGCATCTGTTGTATCGGTAATTTGTTTGTATTGCTGCTCAGTCGCTGAAAGCAAGGATACTGAAGTCTGCTGCGCCTGCGCGGTTGCCGTGTTCACCTGCTCTGACGCGCGCGTAATCTCGGTTACCAGATCGCGCAAGTTATCAATCGTATAGTTAATGGAGTCAGCAATCGCCCCGGTAATATTTTCACGCACTTGCGCACGTACCGTTAAGTCACCATCCGCCAAGTCACCCATCTCATCTAGCAAATTCAGAACCGCCATTTGGTTGGACTGTCCGTCATCTTCCAAGCGTTTCACCGAAGTATCAATGGCTTTTACTTGACGAATACCGAAATAAATCATGGCAAACACAATCGCCAAGCCCAATAAGACCAAAGCCGCCAAAATACTCACCAGCAAGCTTGAAACCTCTTCTGATGTTTTGCTTGAGAGCTTTTCCACTTCATATTTAAGTGTATTGGCTGTTTGCTTGTTTACCTCATAGGCACTGGCTAAATCGGCCAGCGGCTTAGCGGCTGCAATCGCGCCTAACTTAATCGCCGCATCAAAGTCTTTGTTAAAGATACGATAAAAATTCTCGTTAGATTTAGCCACAGCTTCAAATGCGCCAGTCATGTTGCCGGCTTCCGCGTTGGCTTTCCAGTACGCTAGACGCTCTTTAAACACAACCTCGTAACGCTTTACTTCTTCCAGTTTTTTATCACGTTTCTGATAATCGCCGTTGGTCGTTGCTACATAAGCTTCATTGGCTGCCGCAAACGCATCCACCGCATAGAGTGAAGGTGGAGAAATATCGGCACGCAAATCATTGTTCTTTTGTATCTTGTTGAATTCGGGTCCGTTGACGCGCACTTGGTGAATCGTATACGCCGCCAACGCAGTAAATACAACGAAACCAATCACCGGCCAATACACCTGGGCGTAACTTGTTTTACCGCCAGATACAGCCTCTCGTTTTGCAAAGAGCTGTTTTACTTTTTCTGGAATTGCTTTTATAAAACCTACATTAATCGCCATTTGAATCCCTCTGTTTTCCCTACGATTTTTTATGAGTACCGAATATTAATATGACTGAATAAACTCTTTTGATTGCACCAACTTAGCACAATCAAGCACCATCCATTGATTGCCATCCTGATCTTCATATACATCATGTTGCATACAAAACGCATGCTCTAATGTATCGGTCACCTTCTGCATTCCTTCAAGCTTGCGTAGCCCAACTAACTTTTCTACCAAAAATGCCACATGCGAAGTCACTTCATCGCTCATGAGCAACACGCGCGCACTTGAGCTGATTAATGTGGCCACGCCATTCATCAATTGCCCAATATCGTTAATGGCATACAATACGCCACGCACATTGGCCACCCCTAGAAACCAGCTTTTCACCAAGGGCACCGGGTAAATTTCCATCATCGGTAATGTCTCGCTGATTTCCTGCATATTGACCAGCACATTTTTACCGGCAATCACCACACCCAAATAGCCAGCGGGTGCTGCTGAGCCCGCTTTTTTAGCTTCTTCCAGCCGTTCTAGAATATTGGCTTGGTAGTTTTTAAGTGTGTTTTTTGCCGCCATGACCTATCCAAGTTTAGCAATAATCGCCAAGAGTTCAGCTTTATCAATCGGCTTTTGCAAACAGCCTTTGGCGCCCATTTTTTCTGCCCAAGCCAAATCCGTTACCTGCAATTTACCTGAGGTGAGCACAATAGGAATATTGGCTGTGGCCGGATCTTTTGTCAGCGTTCTTGCCGCTTGAAACCCTGTTATACCTGTCATGATGATATCCATCACGATTAGATCTGGGGCTAATCCAGCAGCCTTCTCTACACAGGCCTCGCCACTCTCTAATGCTTGCACTTCAAAGTTATTAGCTTCCAACATTTCTGTTAAGTAAAAACGATCCGTTGCCGAATCATCTACTACCAGTATTTTTTCTATTGCCATAATGAATCCTTATTTTTGAATTATTCTGGTTAAACTTTTACGTACTCAGTAACAGCTGCCACCAGTGTTTCTTGCGTAAACGGTTTGGTCAGATACTCATCTGAACCGGCCATGCGGCCACGAGCACGATCAAACAAACCGTCTTTGCTGGAAAGCATAATCACTGGGGTAGATTTAAATCGATCATTACGTTTAATCAAACTACAGGTCTGATAGCCATCCAAACGCGGCATCATAATGTCAATAAAGATAATTTGCGGGTGCTGGTCGGCGATTTTAGAGAGCGCGTCAAAACCATCCTCTGCCAAGATAACTGCATACCCTGCATTTTTTAGAAAAATTTCAGCACTGCGTCGAATAGTATTGCTGTCGTCAATTACCATGACTTTTACTGCGGCTAAATCACTGTTGGACAATTAATTTACGCTCCTGTGTTGTACGTTGTTTACCTGTCAACTCTTGTCTCATTTTTATCTAGGTTAACTTTAAATTCCGGTAACAATCCTTTACATTTGTAGAAAAATATTACATTATCTAAACAGAAATGCAACACTTAGCTTACATTTGTGATAAAACACTTTAACATTTAATGCTAAAAATGGGTAATTTAGATACATTCCTCAAGTTAATTTTTTTAAGGGCTGCAATCAATGTTAATCAGACAAGAATCTGTAGATGCCAAGGGCGCACTCAAAGATCTACCTGCTACATCACCACTTCCAACCGCTAATCTGGTGCTCGCTTTCTCTTCAGTGAAGCGATTTTCGGAAGGTAAATTGCAATCCTACTTAAAAGCGCGCTACCCAACTGCACAAGTCATCGGCTGTACCACATCGGGTGAAATTAATGCAAATGGTGTCTTTGATGACAGCATTCAAATCACTGCCATTATGTGGGAAAAAGTAGTGCAACGTGTAGCGCAAACCAAAATGTCTGGCATGCAAAACTCATTTGAAACAGCTGCTTTATTAGGTAAGCAGTTAAAAGACAACACGTTAAAAGCATTATTGGTGATTTCAGATGGTTTAAATGTAAACGGATCCGAACTCCTCAAAGGTTTCCAAAGCGTATTGGGTGAAGTCCCCATTATTGGTGGCTTAGCGGGTGATGGCGGTGCTTTTGTAAAAACACTACAGATATTTAACGAGACCGTGTCTGACGGCATGATTATCGCGGTGGGCTTATATGGTGACTCTTTGATTGTATCCAGTGGTGCCTTGGGTGGCTGGAAACCGTATGGTCCCCCACGAAAAATCACCAAATCAGAAAAAAATATTGTGTACGAAATGGACGGAAAACCTGCCCTACCGCTGTACCGCATGTATATTGGTGAAGCCTTTTCCAAAGGCTTGCCGGGTACGGGACTTAAATTCCCATTGGCCATCATCGAAGAAGGTAAGCGCGATGTAGAGAAAATCCGCACATTACTCGCCGTGAATGCCGATAACAACAGCCTCACCTTTGCAGGCAACGTGGAGGAAGGCGAAACCGTACGTTTATGTCAAACCAACCATGATCGCCTAGTGGAGGGTGCTGGCGCAGCCGCTGAACTAGTAATGGATGGCTTGGGCGAGAACAAAACCAATCAAACCGGTTTAGCTTTATGTGTAAGTTGCGTAGGCCGCAAAGGTGTGATGGCTGAGCAGGTGGTGGATGAAGTCAAACAGGTTCAACTGATATTGGGGGCCAAAACCAATATCACTGGCTTTTACTCTTATGGCGAGCTTGCGCCACGCCCCAATACCTCAGACAGCGTGCTACATAATCAAACCATGACGATTGGCTATTTAAGCGAAAACGTACTCGCCTGAATCGCCGGCACATAGCGCGCCTCAGTTAAAGTATGTTATAAAGCATTTGTGTCATGCAAATGCTTTTTTTGCTATTCATCCAGTGTTAAGTAAGTCGAAAAAGGAATACCGATGCCTAATGCCGTAACTTTGATGGGAAGCCCTGTTCTCATCGAGGGCGTTTTACCAAAAGTGGGAGAGCACATCCCTGAATTTACATTGGTCGATAAAAATCTTGACGATGCGACCTTAGATAATTTTGCCGGAAAACGTAAAGTGCTTAACATTTTTCCGAGCCTCGACACCCCTACCTGTGCCAGCTCTGTAAGACGCTTTAACCAACTCGCAAGCGGCATGAAAAATGCAGTTGTGCTCAATATTTCTGCTGATTTACCTTTTGCCCAAAATAGATTCTGTGCGGCTGAAGGCCTAGACCAAGTCATTAATTTATCTACTCTGCGCGGACGCGATATGCTTAAAAATTATGGCGTACTCATCGTCACTAGCAAACTGGCTGGATTAGCCACGCGTGCGATTATCATTGCGGATGAACACAATGTAGTCAAACACGTAGAATTGGTTCCGGAAATTGCTAACGAACCTAATTATCAAGCAGCGTTAAGAGCATTAAAGTAATTGGCATATGTTCAATATGCTATCTAAGTGATACCTTACTGTTTTCTACGATTTAATCACAACATCCATTGAGTGATTTATTCACGATGTGGATATTGACCATAACAATAAACAATTCATATTTCATTCATTATTAAGGAGAATATTCATGTCGACAGTCACTCTTAAAGGCGGCCCAGTAACAGTAGGTGGTAACTTCCCTAGCGTTGGTCAAACCGCACCAGACTTTCAATTAGCAGATGCAAAGCGTGTATTACAATCATTAAGCGCTTATGCTGGCAAACGTAAAGTGCTCAATATTTTTCCAAGTATTGATACGCCTACTTGTGCGACTTCTGTACGTACTTTTAATCAAAAAGCAAGCAAGATAGACAATACCGTTGTGCTCTGCATTTCGGCTGACCTACCTTTTGCACAAAGCCGTTTTTGCGGTGCAGAAGGCATTGAGAACGTCGTAACACTCTCTACTTTCCGTGACACTGCAAAGTTTGCCAATGACTTTGGAGTCAATATTGTCGATAGTAGCCTGGCTGGCTTAACTGCACGTGCAGTGGTGGTATTAGATGAAAACAATAAAGTGCTACATAGCGAACTGGTGAGCGAAATTGCAAACGAGCCAAACTATGACGCAGCTTTAGCTGTGTTATAAGCCAACTAAGCCGTAAACGTAATATAAAAAAGCCCTGCGATTGCAGGGCTTTTTTATTAAGGGTGCTTATCGCTACAACGCACTTATTAGCTTACTCATAAGCCGTATATTTAGCATTACTTCCCTTGGCTTTTTCTACCGGGTACTTTTGTGCATTCAGTTCAATTTTCTGGTTAGCTGCTTCAATCAAATCGATATTCAACACTTCTGCAATTCTGAGTAAATAGACAAAGGTATCAGCAAGTTCATGGCTCACGGCTTCGCGTTTCTCGGGTGTTAACACCATGCTATCGGCTGGCGTATCCCACTGAAATTGCTCCACTAATTCGGCAGCTTCTACAATCATTGCCATGGCTAAATTTTTAGGTGTATGAAATTGCGCCCAATCGCGCTCGGCAACAAAGGCATTCACACGTGTACGTAACGCTTGTAAACTATCATTCGTCTCTATCATGCATACTCTCAAACAGTGTCCGGCTGCAAGGCTTCTAGCATTCTTTCTGACTGCAATAATGCTGAAAAATCTTCCGCCGTGAGTGGTTGACTAAAATAAAACCCTTGAATCTCATCGCATTCATACTGTTTAAGATAAGCCAATTGCTCAGCAGTTTCTACGCCCTCTGCAATCACCTTAAAGTTTAAACTGTGTGACATTTTAATAATCGCCGTAATAATCGCTGCATCATTGGCATCCGTTTTAATATCACGAATGAAGCTTTTATCAATTTTAATAGTATCAATCGGCAACCGTTTCAAATAAGACAAGCTTGAAAAACCAGTGCCAAAATCATCGATCGATAACCTCACGCCCATGTCTTTAAGCGAAATTAAATCACGAATACCTTCGCTATCACCATGGATCGCAACTGTTTCAGTGACTTCCAGCTCTAGGTATTGCGGGTTCAAGCCACTTTGCAATAAGACTTTTGACACTTCGTTTAAAAAACCTGAATGTCTGAGTTCGACTGCCGATACATTAATCGCAATAGGAATCGGCCGCAACCCCATGGCTTGCCATGCTTTATTTTGACGACAAGCCTCTGACAACACCCACTGCCCAATCACCTTAATCAACCCCGTATCCTCAGCGGTTGGGATAAACACATTCGGCGCGATGATGCCATTTTCAGGGTGCTGCCAACGAATCAGCGCTTCAGCGCCGACTATCTTACCGGTTTTGAGTGACACTTTCGGCTGGTACATCAATATAAACTCATGCTGTTTGGCAGCTTTATGCAAACGATTCTCGAGCGCTACTTGATCGGCGATACGCGTACTGAGCTCTTTAGTAAAGAATTGATAATTGTTTCTGCCCAAGCCTTTTGCATAATACATGGCTGCATCGGCATTACGCATCAGCATATCGGCGGTACTGCCATCTTCAGGATAAATTGAAATGCCTATACTGGCCGACACCTTTAACTCGTGGGTACCAATCTGGTAGTAATCGTTCGTTGCATTCAGTAGTTTTTGTGCGATTTCCGCAGGCGCCATTGGGCTATCGACTTCAGAAAGCAGAATCACAAATTCATCACCACCCTGGCGGCTAATGGTGTCTGTCGTGCGAATACAAGCTTGTAATTTTCTGCTTAAAAATTTAAGTAATTGATCCCCAACGTCATGCCCCAAGGTATCGTTAATTTTCTTAAAGTGATCAATATCTAAATAAATGATGGCCACTCTAGATTTTTTACGCTTGGCTGCGCCCAGCGCTTGAGTAATACGGTCTGTCAACAATAGTCGGTTAGGCAGATCGGTGAGGAAATCATGCTCTGCCAAGTAGGACATTTTTTCGGCCATTTGCTTAGCACTACTCACATCATGAAACACCAGCACCACACCCAGCATTTCTCCGCCTTCACTTTTAATCGGCGCGGCTGAGTCCTCAATGGCAAACTCCTGGCCTGTTTTAGCAATCAGCATGGTGTGATTGGCTAGCCCACATACCTGCCCATGCGCCAGCACCACATCAACCGGGTTGGCTGCCAATTTACGTGTACTTTCATTGAGAATTCTAAACACCTCTAGCACAGGCTTACCTATGGCATCTTCTTTCGTCCATCCAGTCATAGATTCTGCAACAGGGTTCAAATACGTGACATTAGAGCTCATGTCCGTCGTAATCACGCCATCTGCAATGGACTCCAAGGTCACCAGTGCTTGCTTTTTCTCTTTAAATAAAGCGTGTTCAATCGTTTTTCGGCGATCAATTTCATGCTGCAACTCAGCATTTGCATTGGTTAACGCTTGCGTGCGCTGTTGCACGATCGCTTCCAGATTGTTATTGAGCTCCTCTAATTGAGACTCTGCCTGCAAACGCTGTTTGACTTCATATTGCAGTTGATCGATGTTCTTTTGAAGTTGTTTGGTGCTGGTCATGGTGAGTGCGATTGGCATCAACCGCCACAACATGAAAGCAGTGAGCGCAGAAGCGATTGCTGTAATGCCCTTGATGCTTGCATCTACCCAATACGCAGGCATCCAGATCGTGACAATCGACACTAAATGGGTCATGCCGCAGGCAAAGATAAATACCGAGAACATCACAAAAATCCAGTTGAACTCAATATCGGCACGCCTTTTGACCAGATATAAGAGTGCAAGCGGAATAGTGAAATATGAGAGCGCGATCACACTATCGGAAACTACGTATAGCCACAACAACACTGGCGTCCACAAATAACAATGCCCGTGTGGCATGAACTCGCTTGGAATTAATAACCCTAAAAGACTTTCCACACACTCTCCCCTTTTTACCCAACTAATGTTTTTGTGATTGGATGACAAACCATGTGTTACGCGCAGAGCATGTAGCAAGACGGTGAATCGTGCACTACGTGCAAAGTATGAGGTATCAAAAAATATGGATACCAGAGGTGATTGTGATTATTTTTATAATTATGAGCTTGCAAGGCAGATATTACCTTGCAAGTGATTTGAATTACAACGGAATTTTATCTTCTTTGCGATTAGAGCCAGCGACCATTTTAATTTCAAACAATCGACACTCTAAAGGCCCGTTGAAAAGTGGGGTACGCTTGCTTGGGGTTAAGCGCATTAATTTTGGCAAACGTAAGTCATTGGTCAAAAAATAGGTGTTCCAACCCGCAAATTTACGTTTAAGTGTTTCTCCCATTTTTGGGTAGAGCAATGCCAATTCTTCATCTTCGCCAATACGCACGCCATAAGGGGGGTTTGCCACCAACACACCTTCATCAGCAGGCGGCACGGCCTCGGTAAAGTTCACATGGGCAACTTGTACGGCTTCTAGCAAACCCGCTTCTGTAAGGTTCTGCTTGGTCACACGCACTGCACGCAAATCCATATCACTGCCATACAGTTTTTGGAAGTTGGCCGGCTTAACTGCTTTTAAGGCTGCATTTTTGATCTTTTTCCAGGTATCGGATTCAAAGTTTTTGAGTTTTTCAAACCCAAAACTACGGTGTAATCCCGGAGCAATCTGCAAAGCCATCATGGCGGCTTCTAACAAAAAGGTACCACTGCCACACATCGGGTCCAGTAAAGCCTGTCCTGGTTTCCAACCGGTCAGTTGCAATATGCCTGCCGCCAAGTTCTCACGCAGCGGTGCTTCAATACTGGCTTTACGGTTACCGCGCTGATACAAGGCATTGCCTGAGGTATCCACATAGTATTGATAACTGTCGGCTGTCAGATATGCGTGCACACGCACTGCAGGCGTTTTGGTATCAATGTACGGGCGTGAGTTGACGACTTGGCGGAATTTATCGCAAATGGCATCTTTGATTTTCAATGTAGCAAACTCTAAGCTTTTGAGTGGGCATTTAACACCCGTCACTTTCACCATAAAGTCATGCTTCACTTCAAACCAATTGGGCCAATTGAGCTTATAGGCGGCTTGATACAAATCATCTTCAGTGGCATATTTCCCACGCCCTACTTGAATCAAGATACGTGTGGCTATGCGCGAATGCAAGTTGGCGTGATAGCACACCGCCAGTTCACCAACAAAGCTTACGCCACCATCGGTGGGTTTGATGTCACGGGCACCGCTCGTGTGTAGTTCGTTTACGAGTAACGCTTCCAGCCCTCTGGGGCAAGTCGCAAAATATTGATTCATGTGTGTTCCTAATCCTAGGTTTAATCCTGAGTGCTAATGATCTAGACTTCTAATCGACGTGCTGACCACGCATATGGTCGAAACTAAGCTGTAATTTGTTGTGTGGGTTATTGGATATTAAGCGCTCTACCAGATCGACAAAATCAATACGATGTTCCAAAGCTAATTGTTGCGCACGCGCTTGTAGCTGTGCCAGCTTAATGACAGGTGTGTTGGCTTGTTTAAATCCAAATACCACAATATTGCCTGGTTTACCGGTTGGCAACATCAGCACATGACCATCAAAACTTTGCTCTATACGCTGCAAGTAAACATCAAAATTCTTGTCGCTACCCCATAAATTGATGACGAATATGCCATCGTAGCGCAATATCTCGGCGCAATCGTCAAAAAAAGCCTGCGTGCAAAAGTCTGGCGGAATACCCACGCTATCAAAAGCATCTATCATCAACACATCGCAAATATTCAAATGTTCTTGCATGTAAGCAATGCCATCGGTTTGCAGTATTTGCAATCGTGCATCGTCTTCTGGCACATAAAAATGGCTGCGCGCAATCTGCATCACTTGTGGATTAATTTCCACCACGGTTTGCGCAATCGTCGGACAATATTGCCAAATATACTTAGGTACGGATCCGCCGCCTAAACCAATGGTGAGCACCTGCTGTGTATCTTGCTTAAATAACAAAAACCCCATCATGCCGCGAGAGTAAGGCAACTCTAGCGCAAAGGGCTCTTTCACACGCATGCTACTTTGCACGGTGACTGAACCTAAATGCATGGAGCGTACGCCATCCACCTCGGTCACCTCCACCACATTGTTATCCGCGACACTTTTATGAATTTTTCGATTAAATCTAAACATAGCGCGTGCTTATTCGGCGCTTTCAGTGTCTTCAAACGTTTCAGCTTCAGCGCTTGCTTCTGATGGCGTTGTTTCTGACTGTACCGCTTCTGGCTGAATTTCTAGCACTCCTTTGAACTGGCAATGCAATTCCATCAATAAGGTATCTACTTTTTGTACTGCCAACTGCACACGCGTACCCGCTTTTAATTCTGGCAAGCTTGGCACTTTGGTCATATAGGGCAATGCTTCTAAACGTACAAGGTTTTCGCGCCAAACCGTTGCTTGAATCTCGGTGATATTTTCTTGAATCAAGTATTGTAAGCACCAAAAACGCTCCATGCGTGTCTGAAATTCGTTGTAGGCGTTATAGGTCAAATCAAAATTACGCATATGTCCCACAATCACATCACTGTTGGCTGGGTACACCGGCGGCGTCATTTGCACGGCTGCAATCAATTGGCGTTGATTGATCAAATCCACTGCGCGTCGTAATGGTGATGTGCTCCACGCATATTGCGCCACACCTAAGCCTTGATGCCCTTCTGCCTTGGTGGTCATATACACTTTACCGCCATTTTGCGCGCGATAGATGCCCGGTAATTTGTGTTCGGCCAATAGTGCGCCCCATTGGCTATTGGCCTCAATCATCAGTTCTGCCACCAATTTATCCATGGGTGAACCGCGTTGGCGATTCACGATACTGACTTTGCCGTCATCGACATAAAAATTGTAGTCCACTTGTGGTGGTCGCGTGGGGTCATACTTGCCGCGTGCTTTTTCTAAACTTTCGGCAAACTGAAACAGGTATAGCAACCGTGACCAAAACGGGTGGCCGGTATCTGCATCCAATGTACTTTCATTAAAATAAGGCTCAAGACTGTCATGCCGCAAATTTTCAGCAATCTTGATACGCTCTATCTTAGTTTCACGCTTCACCACACTAAAATCTGGCGCCACTTCAATATAGAGCGATAGCACAGGCTTAATCTCGCCAGCATCTAAACTAAACGGACGGATCGCAGCTTCTGGCAACATCGTGATCTTGTGTCCAGGCATGTATACCGTAGACAAGCGCTTCATCACTTCTGTATCGAGTGGCGTATTGGGTAGCACGCCCAAAGCAGGCGCTGCAATATGTACGCCCACTTGGGTATTGCCATTTGCAAGCAAAGTCACAGACAAGGCATCATCAATCTCTGTGGTGGTACTGTCATCAATACTAAATGCTTCAACCTCTGACACTGTTAAATCGCCGGGAGCTTCGGCAATGTCAAATGTGCCAAACTCGCCACCATGTGGAAAATATTCCCGCAAAAATGCACCCAAATGATAATCATGTACCGATGGAATCGCCCCCGCATTTGCCAGCACTTGTATCGGCATTAAGTGCAAATCATGCGTGGCTTGCTCTAGCGCTTTCCATTCCAAGGTATTTTTGTCCGGCGCGTAGCACAGCATATCTAGCTTACTTGCAAAGCTCTCTGGCAACTGCCCTAGTTTCAAGGCTTCAGTCATCTGTGCAACGTGCTCAGCTTGCAGACGTTTTTTTTCTTGGCCAGCTAAGGCTGCTTTGAGGGTATCCGCTGGTGCCGATTTATAGTTGCCTTTACCTTTGCGGTAAAAGTACATGGGGGCTGCATGCAGTTTAGTGGCGACAGCTGCAGACTGCACTGGGGTAGGTTTTACACCATAATATTCTTGCGCAAGGGCTAAAAAGTTAAACTCGGCTTCGCCGCAACATTCCCACAAAAAATCGGTATCTAGCGTATCGGCTTCTGCATTGGCGGCGTCCATAAATCCAGCGATCGATTGTTCAAATCGCATCAACACATTCGCCACTTTGATTTTAGAGCGCTTACCGCTGCTGGACTCTATTTGTAGCGAACTGTCAGCTTCTGTCATGATGGAGGCGACTTTAAAACCACCATCTTCTTCATAAAATACGTTCATTCAAAACACTTCATTGGATATAGCCGCCATGATACATGAGTCGCGACTGCATTCCTGTCAAAAATTGCAACTGAAATGTGATTAAACGCTCTAAAATAGCAGGATGAAAACACTGCAATTTGACAATCGCTGGTTACGTGAACTACCAGGTGACCCCGAGACCGATAACTTTACGCGCCAAGTGCCAATCGCACTGTGGTCAATGGTCAATCCTAGCCAAGTGCGTGCCCCTGAGTTGCTGGCTTACTCGCCAGAGGTTGCCAGCATGCTTGGCCTTAGCATAGCTGACATGCAAGACCCAGCGCTGCTGAATGCACTCAGCGGTAATGATTTATTACCAGGCATGCAAGCCTATGCCACGCGTTATGGCGGCCATCAGTTTGGTAACTGGGCAGGTCAATTAGGCGATGGCCGCGCCATTTTACTGGGCGAACTAATTAACGATGGCAAGCGCTATGAGTTGCAGTTAAAAGGCGCAGGCGCCACCCCTTACTCCAGACGTGCGGATGGACGTGCAGTGCTTCGTTCCAGTTTGCGGGAATATTTATGCTCTGAAGCTATGTATCACTTAGGGGTACCCACCACACGCGCACTCAGCTTAGTCACAACTGGTGAACAAGTGGTACGTGACATGTTTTATGATGGCAACCCACAATTGGAAACGGGCGCCATTGTTTGCCGCGTGGCTCCCTCCTTCACCCGTTTTGGCCATTTTGAAATATTAGCCAGCCGTGGTGAGCTCGACCTACTCAAGCAGTTGATTACGTTTACCATCGACCGTGACTTTAGCGATTGGTACACAACGCAACCGTACAAACTGGCAGACGATCAACTCACGCCTGAACTCATTAACGCATGGTTTATGGAGATTTGTGAACGCACGGCTACTATGATTGCACACTGGATGCGCGTAGGCTTTGTGCATGGCGTTATGAACACAGACAATATGTCGATACTTGGGCTCACCATCGATTATGGCCCCTATGGCTGGGTAGATAACTTTGACCCAGGTTGGACACCCAACACCACGGATGCACAAGGCAAGCGTTATTGCTTTGGCCGCCAGCCTGATATTGGCCGTTGGAATCTAGAGCGGTTGGCCGATACCTTAGCGACCATACTGCCTGATACCAATGGTTTAGCGCTCGCCATCGAACAATACGATAGCACCTACGTGACGCAACTCACGCAAGCATTTGCAGGTAAATTCGGCTTGGGTGATTGGCAAGATGGCGATGGTGAAATGGTCAATCGCTGCTTTGAGCTGATGATGCGCGCAGAGGTGGACATGACTTTGTTCTTCACGCATTTAGCAAAAATGGACATTGCCGCGCCACAATTAGAAACACTCAAGATTGCGTTCTATACTGAACAAGGCTACAGCAATTTTGGTGCAGATTTCACAGAGTGGCTGTCACTCTACTGCCAACGCATCCAAACTGCATCGCAATCTGCGGAAGCAAGGCTAGCGCAAATGCAAATGCACAATCCACGTTATGTGTTACGTAATTACCTAGCACAACAAGCCATTGATTTAGCTGAAAACGATGACACCAGCTTGCTAGAAACACTACATCAAGTCTTGCGTAACCCATATACCGAGCAAGCCGGTATGGAACGCTTTGAAGAAAAAAGACCAGATTGGGCGCGACATAAAGCGGGTTGTTCTATGCTGTCCTGTAGTTCATAATTATCAGCATGAGCGCTCAAGAACGAATTATTATCGCCGGATTAAGGCCTACCAAGGCACGTTTGGCAGTACTGAACACCATTGCAGATGCAGACAGCGCACTCAGCCATCCTGAAATTTTAGAGCGCTTATCCACGCAAAAAGAGTTTGATCGCGTCACGATTTACCGCGTATTGGATTGGCTAACCGAGCACGATCTCGTACATAAAATTTCAGGTGAAAACCGCGCTTGGAAATTTCAGCTATCACAACAGAAATTCACATCAGCAACTGCACCCAAAGCTACTAGCGCAGTGTTATCAAATAATCACCATCACGCACATTTACACTGCAAGGTCTGTGGAAAAGTGACTTGTGTACATGAGTTAGAACCGCATTTCCCTGCTCCACTATTAGCGCAATACCAAGTCACGTCTATTGATATCAACATCAAAGGTGTTTGCGCAGACTGCGCATCTCTTAAATAATCCCACCCTCTCAATTTGGCAACATTGTTGCAAAAAATAGGGTTAACCCATAAAATGCAACATTGTTGCTAAATTGGGTTAACCACATGAAAAAACTTCCAGTCACAGTACTTTCCGGTTTTTTAGGCGCAGGCAAAACCACGCTGCTCAACCATATCCTCAATAACAGAGAGGGCAAACGTGTTGCCGTCATTGTCAACGACATGTCCGAAGTGAATATTGACGCACAACTAGTACGTGAAGGCGGCGCTGACTTATCGCGTGCAGATGAAAAGTTAGTGGAAATGAGCAATGGCTGTATTTGTTGCACACTACGCGAAGACCTGCTGATTGAAATTACAAGGCTCGCGCGCGAACAACGTTTTGATTATTTACTGATTGAATCCACGGGCATTTCTGAACCACTCCCTATTGCTGAAACGTTTACTTTTCGAGATGACGATGGCACCAGCCTGTCTGATGTTGCAGAATTAGACACGATGGTCACGGTAGTCGATGGCTATAACTTTCTAAAAGACTACGCCTCTCAAGACCTATTGGCGACACGTGGTGAAACATTAGGTGAAGAGGATGAGCGCACCGTGGTAGATCTATTGATTGAGCAAATTGAGTTTTGTGATGTATTGGTGCTGAATAAAACCGATTTGATGTCACTCACTGAAATTGATCGGTTACAAGCAATATTGAAAACGCTCAACCCACGCGCTGATATCGTACGTAGTCAGCATGGCCAAGTGCCGCTTGAGCGCGTCATAAATACTAAACGTTTTAGCTTTGAAGAAGCTGCCGATGCGCCAGGCTGGTTAAGTGAATTGCGAGGTGAACATTTACCAGAATCTGAAGAGTACGGCATCTCAAGTTTCGTATATCGCACCAGCAAACCCTTTCACCCAGTACGTCTGTGGCACTGGTTTAACCAAATATGGCCTGGCGTCATTCGCTCCAAAGGGCATTTTTGGATTGCTAGCCGTCCAGATGTCTGTGCAAACTGGTCACAAGCCGGTGCTATTAAACGTGTAGAGCCAGCCGGCTTTTGGTGGGCAGCAACACCTAACGCCTATTGGCCTGAAGACGAAGCTGCATTTTTGAACATCAAAGCACGCTGGCAAGACCCTTATGGGGACAGACAACAAGAACTGGTCGTGATTGGCATCGAGATGCATCAAGAAGCCATCACGATGGCGTTTGATGCTTGCCTATTAACGGAAGACGAAATTGCCCTTGGTATGGCGCAATGGGCAACATTTGAGGACCCATTCCCTAACTGGCAAACAACGTATGAAACACAAGAGGCTGCTTAACGTGCTTAACCTCGAAAAAATATCACTATGCTAAAATATCACCATGGATAAACGCATACCCGTCACCTTACTTACTGGTTTTTTAGGCTCAGGCAAAACCACACTACTGAACAAACTGCTCAATCATGAAGGCATGAAAGATACCGCCGTCATCATCAATGAACTGGGCGAGGCTGGCTTGGATCATATTCTGGCCCAAAATGTAGAGAGCAGCTATGTGGCTGATAATACTGTGTTATTACAAAGTGGCTGCCTCTGCTGTACTTTAAGTAATGAATTAGCAGACACCATGCGCGACTTGTTTTTTAAACGTGCGATGGAAGCTATCCCCCAGTTTAATCGCTTGGTAATCGAAACCACAGGCATGGCAGACCCCGGCCCCATTCTTGGCAACTTAATGAATGAGCCGGTGATTGAATCTGTATATCGATTAGATGCTGTCGTGGTAACGATTGATGCTGTTTATGGTGCTGAGCAAATAGATACGCATGCCGAAGCGCGCAAACAGGCTGCCGTGGCCGATGTATTGCTCATCACCAAAACAGATTTGGCCAGCCCAGCGCAAATTGCCACACTCAAAGAAAAGTTAATTGCATTAAATCCAGGCGCAACGCAGCATAAGATTTTGCATGGCACTATTGACCCTGATTTTATTATTGACGTTGGCTTGTTCGACCCCACCGGCAAACAAGCAGAACCACAGCGCTGGCTGCGGGCACCAGTTAAATCGGCCAAGCCACGTGGCATGTTGCCACAAGCTGCGCATGATGACGACATTACCAGCTTTACAGTCACCATGCCTAAGCCGTTGAATTGGAAAGATTTAAAACCACGGATTTTGTGGTTATGCCAAACCTATGGCGAGCATTTGTTGCGCTTAAAAGGCATTATTCATGCCGAAGATCAGCCTGCGCCGTTGGCCATTCATGCCGTGCATTTTACCCCCTACCCACCTACCTTGCTGGAAGGTTGGGATGAGGACGAGCCCATTAGCCGTATCGTGCTTATTGGCAAAGGCTTGGATGAGTTAGAGATTAGAAAGGCGTTAATGCAAGTGTAATTAAATGCCATCCTCAGGTTAGCAGTTGTGTGTTATCGCAACTGCTAGTTATTGCGTGTTGTTACTGCGTTTTATAGTGCGGCCCAAAAAACTCTTGCATTAAAAAGTCTTCCAACTCCGCGCTATCTTCTACTCTGGCCGATTTCATCACAGAACGGCCCAAGCGATGTGACTCCCACTCAAAGTCACCCTGATAGTGCTCACGAATCAAATCAATCATGCGGCGAATCATGATCAAACGTATATCTTGCCCACTGCGTGCTTCCACCTGGAAGAACTGCATTTTGGCGTTGTTGTAGTTATCGGTCCAACCTTTAAAGCTAAAGCTGGCACTGTTGCTATCCATACGCTTCACTTCAAATATACCATTGGTACCTACTTTAAGGTTTTGCATGATACGCTGATCACGTTTCTCGTCTTCGCTCGGCCCACGCTCTCTTGCCGCCGCCTCGGCATTCTGTTGTGCCGCATAAGATTCGGCAGACTGGCGTTGCGCACGCCGCTGATTGACCATCGCCATCATATCCACTGGGGCTTCGTTGGGTGCGGGAGGCTTATTGCTAGGTGCTGGCATCGGCAATGGGCTAGGTGTCGGGCGCGTTAATACTTCGGGCACAGAAAAATCTTGTGGTTTAGGTTTACTTGGCTTCGCAGCAGGTTTTTTCGCAATCACCTTAGGTGTGGGTGGCTTAACTGGCTCAGGCTGCGTCTCGGGCAAGGGCGTCGGCTCTGCTATCACAGGTGCGGTTTGCGGCAAAGGTGCCAAGTTGACTTCTATCGTCGTAGATTCCGGAATCGGGTGCATCTCCGGCTTAGGGATCACCCAGAAAAACAAAATAGCATGTAGCAACAGCGAGGCCAGTACAGCCACCAGCGTATTGCGACTCATACTAATTTGTATGGGACGCTCACGGCGTGGTTTGGCCAAAAACAGGTCTGCCGCGCTTTCATGAATCAGTGATTTATCTGGCCGCATACACACTAACTCGCTAATTCCGACCACACTTTATCTAAACGCTTGGTCGACACTGGAGATGGCGTTCTTAACTCTTGCGCAAATAAGGACACGCGCAGCTCTTCAATCAACCAGCGGTAATCAGCCAACGCCGGTGGAATCGCTTTATTGGCAGCATGCAGTACCTGTATCTTGTCTTGCCAACGCTGCCAAATCAGCCCAACACTGGCGGCATGTTTACCATCCCGGTCAGCATTGCTAGGTTGCTTTTCTATGCGCAGGCGCAATGCTTTTAAATAACGGGGCACGTGCTGCAAATACTCCCAAGGTGTTTGGCTAAAACATCCGCGATACACCAGCAAACCGATTTGTTGCTCGCAGTCGCGTTTTAGGCGGTTCACCGTTGCAGGCATTTTGGCTTGTTGTTGCAACAAGGATTGATACTCATTGGCAATCGCTTGTGCTTGTCGCGTCACAGCTTCCGTCACGGCCGGTAAGCGCGCACGCGCACGTTGTTTTAACTTCATAAAAGCATCATTCGTCCTAGGCAAATCATCTTCACCGATAAATGCACGGTCTGCTATCGCGGTAAGCATATCTTCCCGTAACTCGTCGGGGGAAATGATATTACGCAGCAACAAGGCGTATTGATTAAAATTGGGCAAGCTTTTTTCTAGCTGCTTCATTTGCTCTTTTAACTCAAAGCGCATCAGTCGGCAAACACCTTTACGATGATTTACGCTCGCCTCAGCAACAGTATCGAACAGCTTGACCGCAACGCTCTCTTCTTGGTCTTCCAATGCAGGATATCCGGTCAACTGGTGACCATCTCTGGTAAACGTCAGCGTTTCCGGCAAATCCCCAAAATCCCATTGTTTTAGGCCAGTTTTTTCAATGCTGGGCGAGTTTGCACGGAAAGTGAGTTGCGCGGCAGAACCCAATTGTTTTTTGAGCGCATGCCAGTCACGCCCCATACCAAGTTCGCGGCCTTTCTCATCCACCACACTAAAGTTCATGTGTAAGTGATCTGCCACCGCAGTCACTTCAAAATCTGACGCTGACAACTTTAACGAGGTTTTACGCTGAATATAGTCAGCTAATGTCGGCAACAATGTACCTTGCGTATGGTGTTGCTCTAAAAAGCCAGTCACAAACTCTGGCACTGGCACGCACACGCGTCGCAATGTTTTAGGCAGCGCTTTAATCAGTGCAGTGATTTTTTCACGAATCATACCCGGCACCAGCCATTCAGCACACGTAGCATCCAGTTGATTCAATAAGGCCAAAGGCACCGTCGCCGTGACGCCATCAAGCAAGTGCCCCGGTTCAAATCGGTACTTCAATGTAAGTGTCGTACCATCCATCACCAAGGTTTCCGGAAACTGTGTCTCGGTAATTGCAGCAGCACCATGCCGCATCAGTGCATCACGGGTGAGGTATAACAGTTTGGGCGCTACTTTTTCAGCATCCGTGCGCCATTTCTCAAACCCAATACCATTCACAATCCCAACTGGGACAATGGCATCATAGAATGCAAATAACTGGTGTTCGTCCACCAACACATCTTGCCGACGTGCTTTATGTTCCAACTCTTCAATTTCTGCAATCATGCGTCTATTTGCATCAAAAAAAGGCGCTCTGGTATCAAACTCCATATTAGCGAGTGCTTCGCGAATAAAAATCTCACGCGATTCAGTTGGGTTAATCACCCCATAATGCACGCGACGTTTGGGTATCACCGTTAAACCATACAAGCTCACACGCTCCCATGCCACAACCTGTGCCACTTTTCTATCCCAGCGCGGGTCTGAGTAGTGGCTTTGCGTTAACCCCTGCGCAAGTGGCTCTATCCAATCAGGTTCTATTTTAGCCACACAGCGCGCGTACAATTTGGTGGTATCGACCAACTCTGCTGCCATCACCCACTTGGGGCGTGTTTTCTTTAAGCACGAACCCGGTGCCACATGAAAGCGGATACCGCGCGCACCAGCATAAGAATCACTGTCCCCATCCTTAAAGCCAATGTTTCCCAGTAAACCAGCCAATAAGGATTTATGTATTTGTTCGTAATTTGCATCTTTATCGTTGAGTTTAAACGCCATGTCGTCAACAATATCCAACAGTTGCCCATGTAACTCACGCCATTCTTTGAGGCGTAAAAAAGAAAGAAAGTTTTGATGGCATTGATTCAGCAAATCTTTATTCGATTTTTTGTGTTTGAGTGCATGATCAAACCAATCCCACAATTTGAGATAGCTCATGAAATCTGAGCCCTCACCCGCAAATTTGGCATGTGCACTATCCGCTGCTTCGCGCTTATCCATGGGCCGCTCACGTGGATCTTGTATGCTGAGCACACTAGCAATGACCAATATCTCTTTTAAACATCCCTCACGTTTGGCAGCCAAAATCATACGTCCAACACGCGGATCCAGCGGCAACTTGGAAAGTTGCAAACCCGTTTCTGTAATTTGCCGTTGCTCGTTGACTGCGCCTAGCTCTTGTAAGAGCAAATAGCCATCTGCAATCAAGCGCGAACTCGGCGCTTCAATAAATGGAAACTCAGTCACATCGCCTAACCGTAATGCAGCCATCCGCAAAATGACCGAGGCCAACGAACTACGTAGAATTTCAGGCTCGGTAAACGCGGGCCGCCCGTTGAAATCTTCTTCCGAGTAGAGCCTTACGCAAATACCGTTAGAAACACGGCCACAACGCCCTGCACGTTGCTTCGCTGCAGCCTGTGAGATTTTTTCAATTTGTAATTGCTCAACTTTGGCACGCGGGCTGTATCGATTCACGCGGGCTAGCCCTGCATCAATCACATACTTAATACCCGGCACTGTCAGCGAGGTCTCCGCCACATTGGTCGCTAGTACGATACGGCGAGTGCTGTGCGACTTAAAGATTTTCTGCTGATCTTCGATAGAGAGGCGCGCAAACAATGGCAGCACTTCAATATGCTTGAGCTTGGCTGAACGACCCTGATACTTGCGCAAATGGTCTGCGACATCGCGAATCTCACGTTCACCAGGCAAGAACACCAAAATATCGCCATCACCCTGCCTAAGCAAGTCATCAGCTGCATCTAAAATGGCTTCTTCAATCGCTTCCTCTTCGTCATCCTCTTCCAGCCAACGCGCTTCTGTTTTGGCTTTGCGGGCGATACCCAAAATATTGCCATTGGTAATATTTTCAGTAGAGAGAAAGTCCGTCTCATCTTCTAAATCAAACTGCGTATTTTCAGCCTCGGCTATTTCCTTAGCGCGAAAACCGGATTTGCCCAGAGGGCGATAGCGGATTTCAACAGGGTAAGTACGGCCAGATACTTCAATGACAGGCGCACCATTGAAATGATTAGAAAAACGATCGGCATCAATCGTGGCCGAGGTCACAATCACTTTTAAATCAGGACGTTTAGGCAACAACTGCTTGAGATAGCCCAGCAAGAAATCAATATTCAAACTACGCTCATGCGCCTCATCGATAATAATCGTATCGTAGGCATTCAAAAACTTATCGCCCTGCGTTTCCGCTAACAAAATACCATCGGTCATCAGCTTGATATAGCTAGATTCCGACAGCTTATCGTTAAAGCGCACTTTGTAGCCCACCACTTGACCCAGTGGCGAATTCAATTCCTGCGCAATCCGGCTTGCCACAGAGCGTGCTGCAATACGGCGGGGTTGTGTGTGTCCAATCAAGCCGGACACACCACGGCCTAACGCCAAGCAAATTTTGGGCAACTGGGTCGTTTTACCTGAACCGGTTTCTCCACACACAATTACTACTTGATGCTGTTGAATCGCTGCAGCAATTTCGTCCTTCTTGCCACTGACAGGCAGTTCAAGCGGATATTCTGGTTTAGGCAATTGCGCTAAACGTAGCTGATATTGCTGTGTTGATCTTTGTATGGCGTTTGCTATATCTACCAGTGACTTTTCAATTGGTTTTTGCTGTTTAAGCAAATCCTTGGCTTGCTGTAACCGGCGACGCAAAACAAAGCGATGCACCAGCATGCATGCCGGCAATTGCTTTTCTAATTGGGAGATTAGCTGAGAGGGGTTGATTTGGCTCATAAAAGCGTGATTTTAACACGCCCGTTGTAAATGGATTAGGTAAAAGGACTATGGCAAAACACGGCTTTTTACTGTCTGACACAATCCTCTAGACCGGTATTGCCGCCTTTAAATTCAGGTTCAAAATAAAATTTATGAAAAGTCAGCTGCCCTTGCTTATTCACTTTAAATTGCGCAATGCCGGTGCCGTAATCTTTCGTGAGTTGATCCGTCAATGCAAAATGCATGGCTGCAACGTTGCCATTAGCGGCGGCATGTCCCAAATAAGTACCGTAATCTGGCACCTCTAGCTTAAAGTCATAGCTGGCATAGCTACCCTTACTGTGTTCAGGCTTGAGCTGCATAGTGACTTTGCCTGTGTACTTTCCTTCATGCGCATCATCGCCGGTACAGGTATACACGCCACTGAAGTCTACGTAAGGCTGTACCGTCCGCGGCAAGCTTTTTTCAGCATGTGCACTAAAAACTGCACTGATCAACAGGGTCCCTAATAGCATTGACTTCATATTCACTCTCCAGACCAACTCACTCACATAAACCGCGCACTCAGCGAGGTTAAGTTAAATGTTTCTAAAATATTGTTCAATCGATCACGCGCGTTTTTACGCGCATGTCCAGTGTACTTGGCAATGATTAGCTCATTTTTCATGGAATGCTCCCAACCCACCAACTCTGTCACCGTGACTTGGTAACCATGGGCCTCTAACTGCAAACAACGCAACACATTGGTGATATGGCTACCAAACTCACGCGTATGGATAGGATGCCGCCATACTTCACTTAACTCAGTTTTACTTAAACTATCTGCCTTATGTTGACGCATCACTTCCGCCACCTCAGCCTGACAACAAGGCACCAGCACCATATATTGGGCCTGTTTCTTCAAGCCAAACTGAATTGCATCATCTGTAGCGGTATTACACGCATGCAAGGCTGTGACAATCTGCACTTGTTCCGGAATCAAGGTAGACGTCATCGAATCCGCCACGCTTAAATGATGAAAGTCCATTCTAGGGAATGCGCATACCTCGGCCAATGTTTTGGATTTTTCTACCAAATCTGCGCGTGTCTCCACGCCAATCACTTGGCCGGCAGGCTGCTGTTTAAGCAGTAAATCATACAAAATAAAGCCTAAATAAGACTTACCTGCGCCATGGTCGACCACTGTAGGGTCAGGCACTTTGGCTAACACGTCATTGAGTAAAGGCTCAATAAAATTGACCAAGTGATACACTTGCTTGAGCTTGCGGCGGCTATCCTGATTCAGTTTGCCGTCGCGCGTTAAGATATGCAACGCTTTCAGCAGCTCGATAGATTGGTGCGGTTTAATTTCGGGTGGCATCGTCATAGACGATATTTTATCGTGCATTCTCCTCATACACTGAAAAAATATGAGGGAGACTGTCGTCTTAGCCAGCAGTTCCGCGTTTTGACTAGTAAGGGCGACAACACTGCCCCAGATTGAACAACAACCATTGGGAGTAACAACATGAATAAAACTTGGATGATTGTAGCGACAGCCTGTGTCTTCAGTGCTTCAGCTTATGCTGATGATGCTAAATCAGTAGATTTGGACAAACGTGGTGATAGAATTGAACAGCGCTTAGACAATCGTGGTGACCGTCGCGAACAACACCTAGATAACAAGGGTGATCGTATTGAAAATCGTTTGGATAACCGCGGTGATCGTATTGAACACCGGTTAGACAACAAGGCGGATAGAGCCGATGCAAATGGTCATGAAAAACGTGCAGACCATTTAAGAAACAAAGGTGACCGTATTGATCAACGCCTTGACAATAAAGGCGACCGTATCGACCAACGCTTAGATGCGCGTGGCGATCGTGTTGACAATCGCCTAGACAATAAAGGTGAGCGTATTAATAATCGATTAGACCGCCGTGCAGACCGTCGTTAATTGAAGAGAAACTGATTTAAAATAAAAGCATGACAAACATGTGCATCAATAAATAAAACAATGGAAGCTTTTTTAGCGGAGATTGAACGTCGTGCTTTTCGCATTGCACAATTGGCTACTGGTAATCGTGATGATGCCTTGGACATTGTGCAAGACGCCATGATTAAGCTGGTACAAAAGTACAGCGACCAGCCAGCCGCGTCTTGGAAACCGCTGTTCTACCGTATTTTAGAATCGCGGATTATGGACTTTCATCGCCGACAAAGCGTCCGTAACCGATTTAGAAGTTGGTTAGATCGACCATCAGACGAAGAGGACGGCGAAGATTTACTGGAACAGCAGCCTGCCGAGATATCAAGCTTTCCCGATATCCAACTGCAGGATGCAGAGTTTATGGGGCACTTGAATAGCGCATTAAGTGAATTGCCATTGCGCCAGCAGCAAGTGTTTTTGCTACGCATTTGGGAAGGTTTAGACATTAGCGACACGGCAACTGCTATGCAGTGCTCAGAAAGTAGCGTTAAAACCCATTATTCACGTGCACTAGAGAAATTACGGATTGCTTTAAAGGACTTTCAACCATGACTATTGATGAAAAAACATTTACCGACCGCATTCAATCCAGCCTGACCGCCTCGACCAACGAGATTGACGCAGACACGCAACACCGTCTGCACGCTATCCGTCGCCAAGCGCTTCAGCAGAAACCGCAAAAAGCATGGTGGAAAAATATAGTGTGGGCACCAGTAGCCGGCGTGGCGTTTTGTAGTGTGATGGCCATTATGTTTATTTTGCCGGCACAACATAGCGCTAGCCCGGCAGCCGTTTCTGGGGAATATACAGCGATGTTTGAAGTCGTGGAAAGCCCAGACGACCTAGATGCGATCACAGATCCAGAATTTTACTTATGGTTAGATGAAACCGAACCCAGCCCGAATAAACTTAATTCGATGAATGATGCAACCGCGCATACCGCTTAGGGCTTGTTGACGCGAGTTTGACAATGCAACTGAAAAGTATGCACACTGACACCAACATAACAAAAGCGCCCAAAACAAGAGGCGCACAACAGTATTGTGATAAAGGAACAAACAAGGGAAACACCATGCAGATTTACACCATACATCACAGGTTTTTGCAGTCTGTGTTTAGCGTCTCGCTACTCGTGATACTCACGCAGTTTCACTCACTAGCGCATGCAGATGGCGTGCCTTGGGAAAATCTATCTCCTCAACAACAAGAAACACTGTCACCAATGCGGGAAGACTGGCGCGACCTACCCCCTAATCGCCAAGAGCGTTTACGCCAAGGGGCTGAGCGCTGGAACAATCTATCGCCTGAACAACGCAACCGCATGCAAGATAGAATGCAACGCTATGACAATATGAGCCCGGATGAAAAAGGCCGCATTAAAGAGCGTATGCGTGAGTTTAGAGAATTGCCCCCAGAAGAACGCAGCGAACTACGCGAGCGTTGGAGAAACGTACCGCCGGAACAAAAAGAGAGAATACGCGAACGCTCTCAGCGCATGAACCCAGAAAAAAAATCGCGTGGCAAACAGAGGTAATAATAAAATGGCGGATCGGATAATGGCCAGCACGATTGAGTCAGATGTCGGCCATATTTTGGTGTTTGGCATTTAACTAGCCAGCTACAAATGAAAGCCCGTTTAACTTTACGCGTTACAACGGGCTTATGTATTTTTATGACTAGACGCTAATATTTTAATTAAGAATATTTCAACTAATTAAAATATAAAGTATCTATCTGCTTAGAATCCACTGAAATATCGCACTTATCGGAGCTGACTCCTTTTTTAGACTGGATAGCCTCGGCCACAATACCAAATGCACCACCCTCTGCACTAAGTACTGACCCAAAATAACAATGTGCTGATATAGGTATGTTTTTGTATTTGGTCTGAAAACTTCTAGTGGGTGTAAATGGAGGAAAAGATCCCTTCATGATAGGGTCCTCATTCACTGTGATAGATAATTGATTTTTACTTGGATAATATATTCCTCCAAATACTAGCTCCTGCCCCGAAACGTTATAGGTTTTTTTATTTGCGATATGAGGTGGTTTAGTTGCGCAAGCTGATATCAATGTAGCAGCAACCAATACGGCTAAAGTAGATTTTTTTATATTGATCATATTATTTTTCTTAAAGTTAAAGTTATATGGTGGGTGGATTGTGGGTTTAGGCTAAGCCATGAGTGCCTAACACTAAAGTTAAATTGAATTGGATTAGATTGGATATTAGGAAACCCAATAATTATACACGTGTATAATTATATCCATACACATACCCATCAAAAAGTAAAAATTAATTAAGTACCTACAAGATGCATGCATCGAGTCACTAAGGTGCGTGCATCGAGTCCTTAGCTAGCAATGCACGACATTCCAAGAGCACGTGCAAGATATGCCATTAGCACAATTTTTATTTTGATAAATTAGACAATATTCTTTAGATATGTCATCCCGATGCTAAAATACGCAAACTTAGTAGGGTTTGCGCATTTTTTATTTGGCTTAGGAGCATCTAGTGGCAATTCAGTGGTACCCAGGACATATGACCTCTGCCCGTAAAAAGGCGGAAGAAACCATGGAGTTTATCGACGTGGTGATTGAGGTGCTGGACGCTAGATTACCTGCTGCAAGCCATAACCCAATGATTGATGAAATGCGCTTATTTAGGCAACGCCCAAATCTTAAAATCTTAAACAAAGCCGATTTAGCAGACCCCACGACGACGCAAGCTTGGCTGAATTACTTTAACGCTCAGCCCAATACCAAAGCGGTTGCGCTTTCTTGCAAAAAAGCCGGTGATGCCAAAAAAATCCCAGCACTTTGCCGCAAGTTGGCGCCGCATCGTGGCACACACTTAAAACCATTACGCATGATGATCATGGGCATTCCAAACGTGGGGAAATCCACACTCATGAATGCCTTGTTAAATCGTCGCGTGGCCAAAGTGGGCGATGAACCAGCCGTCACCAAAAGCCAACAGCGCTTTGATTTGGATGACACCATGAGCATCACCGATACGCCTGGCATGATGTGGCCTAAAATTGCCGTAGAAAGCGATGGCTACATGCTGGCGGCCAGTCACGCTATTGGACGAAATGCAGTGATTGATGAAGATGTTGCGATTTTTTTAGGCAATGTATTGCTTAAAGCCTACCCGGATTTACTGAATGTTCGCTACAAGCTGGATGCAATGAAGTTAGATGTGAAGCAGATTGATGGCATAGACCTGCTGGAAGGCATTGCCAAACGTCGCGCGTATAAGCGCCACGATGGGGAATGGGATATGGAGCGCACCGCCATGACCTTGCTCACTGACTATCGCAGCGGTGCCATTGGTCGCGTGAGTTTAGAATCCCCAGTGAGCCGACAACAATTACTGGATAGTTTGATCGCATTGCCCACGGAAGCTTTAGCGCCTGAAACAAAGCCCGAACTAGATTAGTGTGCTTTGATTAATGTACTTTAGTGGCAATGCCGGCGTGCGTTGCCACCAAATTTCTACCCCGGTTTTTGGCCATATACAATGCATTATCGGCAGAAGCCAGTAAACGTTGCACGTCATAACCGCTAGACTCTGACCCTGCCGCGCCAATACTCACCGTACACTTCACCTCATTTTGCGCCTGCGATGTTTTCTTCACATGACGCACAGAAATATTTTTGTGCTGAATCATCTCCCTAATTCGCTCCGCCAAAGCCACCGCTTCTTTTTCGCTCGTATTAGGCAATAACACGCAAAACTCTTCGCCACCGTAGCGCCCTACTACGTCGCCTGCGCGTAGTGTGGTTTTAATGGTCTTGGCAATCGTCACCAATACTTCATCTCCTACCAAGTGCCCGTGCGTATCATTCACTTTTTTAAAGTGATCCAAATCCACCAATAGTAATGACATCGGAATTTGAATACGCTTACATATTGCGTGCATTTTGACTGCAGCATCTTGCAAGCCGCGTCGATTCAGTACATTGGTCAAGCTATCCACAGTCGCCATCGACTGTAAGTTTTGATTCACTTGCGCCGTCAGCATCAAGACAAACAGCACCGACACAAAAAACTGAATGACACAGGCCAACATAAACGTATAAGCATTCACCGGCCAGTCTAGAAAGCTTTTAAACAGGTCACTTTCCATATAAAACGCAGAAAGCACGCGTGCCACCAGCAGTAACGCCATCATAAAAAACAGGCTAGATGCAATCCAATATAAATTGCCAACCAAGCCATCATCCTTACCAAACGTCAGTCTGGCGCCCATCATGTAGATAATGGCGAAGATAAATGCATTGCCGATAACCACCATACGTAAGTCTTGTTGATGCATGATGAGAAAAGCATTGAGAACGGTCAGAACTAAAGCAATAATCAGTGGCAACAGGCGACGTACAGTTTTGCCAGAAAACGCCTGTATACCATTAATAAACAAGCCCAAGCCTAGCCCAATCAAAACAACACCGGGTAAAATGTGCCACTGTGTCGACTCAAACTTAGAGAACAAAATCACCATCCCCAAGCCAATCACCAAATTACCCACGGCCCAATAGCCAGGACCATTCATGTCTTTGTGATGGGAACGGGTAATCGCCAACAGCATGGACAACATGAATGTCAGGAGCATTGACATAAAAATGATAGTTTTTAAGTCAAAGGTTGGCATAGATTCAGATAGTTGAATTAAAATGGTTTCAATTGAATAGAACTACACTATATCGCTTATTGCGTGCTTACTCTATAGCTCCAATAGCAGTACGCACATTATGTTAAACACTTTAAACTCCCCACAGCGTGAAGCAGTCAAGTATTTAGACGGCCCATTACTGGTATTAGCCGGTGCCGGCAGCGGTAAAACACGCGTCATTACTCAAAAAATCGCCTATTTGATTAACGAGGCTGGATATTCCGCCAAAGAAATCGCGGCGATCACGTTTACTAACAAAGCAGCATTAGAGATGCAAGAACGTGTCTCTAAACTGATGGAAGGTAAATCTACCAAGGGGCTCACCGTTGCCACATTCCACTCATTAGGCTTACAAATTCTGCGACAAGAATGTGCATACTTAGGTTACAAACCTCAGTTTTCGATTTTAGATTCGTCAGATAGTTTCAAAATTTTAAGTGATGTGCTGGCCACCACAGATAAACAGCTGCTGCGTAAAACGCAGTGGCAAATCTCCAATTGGAAAAATGGATTCATCAACCCAGACCAAGCAAAAGCCACGGCTGAAGAAGATTTAACGCACGCAGCGGCCAAAGTGTATCAAATTTACCAACAAACGTTAAAAGCCTATCAAGCCGTTGATTTTGATGACTTAATCAAATTACCAGTGGAGTTATTCTCCAACCATGCAGAAGCATTAGATAAGTGGCAGCGCAAACTACAATACTTGCTGATTGATGAGTATCAAGACACCAACGCCTGCCAATACAAGCTGATTAAAATGCTGACCGGCGTGCGCGGACAATTTACGGCTGTGGGTGACGACGACCAAGCGATTTATGGCTGGCGTGGTGCGGATGTAGAAAACCTACGTCAGCTCACTGTCGACTTTAGCCGCTTAAAAGTGATTAAACTGGAGCAAAACTATCGCTCTACCGTGCGCATTCTACGTGCAGCTAACCAAGTGATTGCCAATAACCCCAAACTGTTTGAAAAGAAACTATGGAGCGATTTAGGCACAGGCGACATGATTCAAGTGTCGGCTACCATGAGCGAGGAGCATGAGGCAGAATCAGTCGTCATGAAATTACAAGCGCACAAGTTTGAGCACCGCACCACTTATAAAGATTACGCCATTCTATATCGTGGCAACCATCAGGCGCGCATCATGGAACAATATTTGCGCAATCAAAAAATCCCTTACACCATCTCTGGTGGACAGTCTTTTTTTGATAAAGCCGAGATTAAAGACATTGTTAGCTACTTACGCTTAGTCGCTAATGAAGATGACGACCCGGCCTTTATTCGCGCAGCCACTACTCCAAAAAAAGGCATTGGCAACACTACGCTTGAACGCTTAGGTGAATACGCCAGCGCGCACCAGATATCGTTATTTGCAGCTGCATTTGAGGGCGATTTTCAGCGCGAGCTGGGTAGCCGCCAACTAGAAGACTTACTTAATTTTTGTCAATACATTAACAAGTTACAATCTCGCGCCACCAAAGACCCTGCTGGCGAATTACTACAAGACTTATTGAATACAATTCAATATGAAACCTATTTGTACGACAGCGAGGAACCACGTGCCGCCGAGAGCAAATGGGGTAATGTGCAAGAATTTATTGCCTGGCTGACCAAAAAAGGCGAAGCCAATACCGAGTTTGGCAATGAAGCTGAAGGTAAAACATTGTTAGAGCTCACACAGATGGTGTCGTTGATTAGCATGCTGGAGGGCAAAGAAAATGGGGAGCCGGATGCCGTTAAACTTTCTACCCTGCATGCAGCCAAAGGGTTGGAGTTTGGCCATGTATTCTTGATTGGCTGTGAAGAAGGCATCCTCCCCCACCGCGAATCGATTGATAACGATCAAATTGAAGAAGAGCGCCGTTTAATGTACGTGGGCATTACCCGTGCGCAGAAATCGTTGAATATCTCTTGGTGTAAAAAACGTAAACGTGCGGGCGAAATGCAAATGTGTGAGCAAAGCCGCTTTATTGGAGAGCTACCCAAAGACGACGTGAAGCATTTTGGCAACCCTTTCAATGACCCAGACCAATTATTGGCCAGTAAAGATTTTGGGAAGTCTAAAATGGCTAGTATCCGTGCAATGTTGAATCAACCTAAGCCATAACCACCTAGTCAACATGATTATGCGTCAATATGCATCGTTTTTACCGGCACTTCATTATATAATCCATCCATGAATATTATCCCAACGATACTATGTGGCGGTGCTGGTTCACGGTTGTGGCCAGTATCACGTGAGCTTCACCCCAAGCCGTTTATTCGTCTTGCGGATAACGAGAGCTTTTTACAGAAGTCATTCATTCGCGGCGCGATATTGCCGAATGTGACTGAAGTACTCACCGTCACCAATCGCGAATTATTATTCAAAACCAAAGATGATTACCGCGAAGTCAACCAAACCAATACCAAAACCAGTTTTCTGCTAGAGCCATTTGGCCGCAACACTGCAGCGGCTGTTGCACTTGCGGCGTTATATGTAGCAAAACAACATGGCGAAGACGCCATCTTACTGATTCTGACCGCTGACCATCTGATAGCTAATCAAGCAGCATTTCAGCAAGCTGTGACCAACGCCAGCTTAATTGCGCAAACAGGCAAAATTGTCACCTTTGGCATACAGCCACACGCGCCGGAAACTGGCTATGGTTATATTGAAGCCAATCAAGCCAAACCCATTACATCCAACCAAAGCACGATTGGGTATGAAGTTGCACGTTTTGTAGAAAAACCCAATTTAGCGACAGCCCAAGCCTATGTCGATTCTGGCAAATTTTACTGGAACTCCGGTATGTTCTGTGCCAAAGCCAGCACGCTAGTGGCTGAGCTTCAGCGCCATGCACCGGATATTTTAAATACCGCCAAAGCCTGTTTTGAGGCCTCGCTAAAAGACAATACAGACATCACGCAGGTTGAATTTGAAGCCAACACCTTTGCCAATGTACCTAGCAATTCAATTGACTATGCCGTGATGGAAAAGTCTGCCAATGTAGCGGTCATCCCCTGCGATATCGGCTGGAACGACATTGGCGCTTGGGATGCCATGAGCACACTCACAGCGGCAGATGAAGATGGCAACCGTGTCAGTGGCTCAGCTATGTTGAATCACACAAAAAACTGCTTTGTACAGAGCGATAAACGCTTAGTAGCTATGGTTGGTGTTGAGGATTTGATTGTTGTCGACACGCAGGATGCTGTATTAATTTCGCACAAAGACTCAGCTCAGTATGTGAAAGATATCTATAACACTCTGAAAGAGCAAGGCAACGAATCTTACAAGCTACATCAAACTGTACATCGCCCGTGGGGTAACTACACCACACTTGAAGAAGGTGATCGCTTCAAAATCAAACGTATTGTGGTCAAACCAGGGCAAAGCTTGAGCCTCCAGATGCACCACCACCGCAGCGAACACTGGGTAGTGGTAAGTGGTATGGCGCGCGTGACCAACGGTGAGAATGTCTTTTTTGTCGCGCCCAACGAATCCACTTTTATTCCGGCAGGATGTCACCATCGGCTAGAGAATCCTGGCGTATTGGATTTAGTGATGATTGAAGTGCAAAGCGGTGATTACGTGGGTGAAGATGATATCGTTCGCTTTAATGATAGCTACGGAAGAGTTAAAGCTTAGGGAGCTTTGACAAGCAAACGAAAGTATCTTATATGAAAGCAGTTATTTTAGCAGGTGGGCTTGGCACGAGAATTTCAGAGGAAACTCACCTGAAACCCAAACCAATGATTGAAATAGGTGGCAAACCCATTCTATGGCATATCATGAAACTGTATTCTGCCCATGGCATTAATGATTTTATTGTATGTTGTGGTTACAAAGGCTATGTCATAAAAGAATATTTCGCGAATTACTTTTTACACATGTCTGATGTAACTTTTGACATGGTTAATAACAACATGCAAGTACATCAACGAAATGCCGAGCCCTGGCGAGTCACTTTGGTTGACACTGGTGAAGACACTCTTACTGGTGGACGTTTAAAACGAGTGGCAAGCTACCTAAAGGATGAAGATGCATTTTGTTTTACTTACGGCGATGGCGTGGCCAATATAGATATCAAAGCACAAATTTCATTTCACCAAAACCACAAAAAATTGGCTACAGTAACAGCAGTACAACCACCGGGCCGTTACGGCGCGCTAAATATGAACGGACAATTAGTTACTGGCTTTACGGAAAAGCCACGAGGTGATGGCGGTTGGATTAATGGTGGTTTTTTTATACTATCCCCTAAATGCATAGACTATATATCGAATGACCAGACTAGCTGGGAGGCAGACCCTCTTACCAACCTAGCTAAAAATGACGAGCTTATGGCTTTTACACACTCCGGATTCTGGCAACCAATGGACACGCTACGTGATAAAAATTTATTAGAAGAGTTATGGGAAACGAATAAAGCACCTTGGAAGGTCTGGGGCTAATGTCACGATTTTGGGAGGGTAAACGCGTTTTTATAACTGGTCACACTGGTTTCAAAGGGGGCTGGCTTACAATATGGCTTAAATCGCTCGGCGCGAATGTTATAGGATACGCTTTACCAGCAACAACGACACCTAACATCTTTAGTATTGCTAACGTTGCAGATTGCCTTATTGAAAATCACATACAAGACATTCGTAACTTGGATTCGCTTAAAAAAGCAATGCTGAGCGCACAGCCCGATATTGTACTGCATCTTGCAGCTCAACCTTTGGTACGAAAATCCTATCTTGATCCAGTTGAAACATACAGTACGAATGTAATGGGCACAGTCAATTTATTTGAAGCAATCCGCCAGACACAATCGGTACGTGCTGTAGTGAATGTTACTACTGATAAATGTTACGAGAATCGAGAGTGGGTTTGGTCATACCGAGAAGACGAAGCAATGGGCGGCTACGACCCTTACTCTAGCAGCAAAGGTTGTGTGGAGTTGGTTACTTCTGCTTACCGCCGCTCGTTTTTTAGAGGGTCCGGCGTTGTTGCCCTTGCCTCAGCAAGAGCTGGTAATGTTATAGGAGGAGGCGACTGGGCAGAGGATAGATTAATTCCTGACTTCTTGCGCTCGTTAAATCAGAAAAAAAAATTAGTCATCCGGTCACCTCATGCTATCAGACCTTGGCAACATGTTTTGGAACCACTATCGGGCTATCTATTACTGGCTGAGCGATTGTTTTTAGAGGGCAGCAAATATGCTACCGCATGGAATTTTGGCCCTCGTGAAGAGGACGCTAAAACAGTACAATGGATTGTAGAAAAACTAGTCTCTGCTACACCTAATGCATCATGGGAAATTGACAACAACCCTCAGCCCCACGAAGCTAACTATTTAAAACTAGATAGTAGCAAAGCCCGAGCTATGCTCAATTGGCAATCGCGCTGGAATCTGGAAACTACCTTAACTAAAATTATTGAGTGGCACCAACTCTGGCAAAATGGCCATGACATGCACAAGGTCTGTTTGGAGCAAATTAATGCCTATGTTGAGACCAAATAAGATTTAGCGCATGTCCAGATTCGATTGTCTTAATACTCCATTAATTGGTTTAAAAATTATTCAACGGAAACCCATTCAGGATAGCCGTGGTTTTTTGAGCCGATTTTATTGTTCAGAAGCTTTCTCGACTATTGGCATAAATAAGCCAATTGTACAAATCAATCATACGCATACACGCCAGAAAGGTGCGGTAAGAGGACTTCACTTTCAGCACCCCCCGTTTGCAGAAACAAAAGTTGTAAGTTGTATCAAAGGCGAGATTTTTGACATCGCTGTCGATATTCGACAAGGCTCACCAACTTTCTTAAAATGGCACGCTGAGATATTGAATGCACAGAATCAGCGTAGCCTGATGATTCCCGAAGGGTTCGCCCATGGGTTTCAGACACTGACTGATGATTGCGAATTGATATATCTGCATACAGCAGCGTACCATCAACCTTCAGAAGGCGCTCTCAACATTCACGACTCACTACTTGGAATACAACTGCCTCTCGAAATAACAGATTTATCAGAACGAGACCGCATGCACGCAATGATTACAAATGATTTTTTAGGACTAGCTGTATGAAATGTCGTCACTGCGACACTGAACTAACCCTGCCTCTAATTGACTTAGGCAGCTCCCCTCCTTCCAATGCATATTTAACCACTCAGTCATTGAAAGCACCGGAAAAATGGTTTCCACTCAAGGTGCTAGTTTGCAAAAGCTGTTGGCTTGTACAAACCGAAGACTATGCCGGGGCAAATGAGCTGTTTGACGCAGACTATGCTTATTTCAGCTCATTTTCTGACAGTTGGCTGAAGCATGCAGAACGTTATGTTTCACAAATGGCGGAACGCTTCCAACTGAGTACACGATCATTTGTAATTGAGGTGGCTGCCAATGATGGCTATCTACTACAGTATGTAAAACAAAAAGGTATCCCTTGTTTGGGTGTTGAACCGACACACAGTACTGCTCAAGCAGCACGAGAAAAAGGCATAGAAATCGTTGAAGATTTTTTTGGTGTAATGCTAGCGAAAAAACTTATATCTCAAGGTAAACAGGCAGACCTAACCGCAGCAAACAACGTACTGGCGCATGTACCTGACATTAATGACTTTGTATCAGGATTCTCGCTGTTACTGAAACCAGAAGGTGTTGCGACCTTTGAGTTTCCGCACCTGCTACAACTGATTCAACATGCACAGTTTGATACTATATATCACGAGCACTTCTCTTATCTGTCATTGAGTGCCGTACAACGGATTTTTGATCTCAATGGCTTACAGCTATTTGATGTAGAGCAGCTTTCAACGCATGGCGGTAGCCTACGCGTGTTTGCACAAAGAAAAGACCTTGGCACGCGCCTCACTACAACAGCAGTAAATGATTTACTTGTACTCGAGACTTCTGCCGGCATTACATCCGAAAGCTATTATGCAAACTTTCAAGACCGTGCAAACACTATTAAAAATGATTTGATTGCATTCTTGATCAATGCTAAAAAACAGGGTAAAACAACAATCGCCTATGGCGCTGCGGCTAAAGGCAATACTTTAATTAATTATGCTGGGATTAGAGAAGATCTAATCTCTTGTGTTGTTGACCGCAACCCGGCAAAACAAGATAAATTTTTACCCGGCAGCCGTATCCCGATTGTGAACGAACAGGTTATCCGTGACAGCAAACCAGATTATGTATTGATACTGCCATGGAATTTAACCACCGAAGTCACAGAGCAACTTAATTACATCCGTGAATGGGATGGAAAATTCGTAACGGCCATTCCCCACATTAAAATATTATGAAATCTAAAATTCACTATACAAAACCCTCAATTACCGAGCTAGAAGTAAGCTATGCCACAGATGCGGCCAGAAATGGTTGGGGTGAAAAATGCTATGATTATATTCATAAATTCGAAGAAAAATTCAAAGAATTTACTGGTGCTAAGTTTGCAATCGCAACATCTAGTTGCACGGGTGCGTTACATATGGGATTGGCAGCACTGGGCGTTCAAGCTGGTGATGAAGTTATTCTTGCCGAAACCAACTGGATTGCTTCTGCCTCTCCAATCACATATTTGGGCGCTAAGCCTATCTTTGTAGATGTTTTAGAAGATACTTGGTGCATTGACCCCGCAAAAGTACAAGCCGCTATCACGCCGCGTACCAAAGCCATTATTGCCGTACACATCTATGGGAATGTATGTGATATGGATAAATTACTGGCTATTGGTGAAAAATATGGCATCCCAGTCATAGAGGATGCTGCTGAAGCGATTGGTTCACGTTGGCATGGTAAACACGCAGGTACTGTGGGTAAATTCGGCACATTCTCCTTTCATGGCACCAAAACATTGACTACTGGAGAGGGGGGGATGTTTATTACCAACGACCCCGCTCTATATGAGAAAGTACTAACCTTGTCTAATCATGGTCGCGCAAGTGGGCAAACCAAGCAATTTTGGCCTGACGAAATAGGCTTTAAGTATAAAATGTCCAATATTCAGGCGGCTATTGGTTATGGGCAAATGGAACGTATTCATGAATTAGTGTCACGTAAAAGGGAAATCTTTGATTACTATGCGCGTGCGCTAGCGGATACTCCCGGCCTATCCATGAACCCAGAAAACATAAATACCCAAAATGGGTACTGGATGCCCACGGTCATCTTTGACGTATCTACAGGCATCACAAGAGAGAAACTGCAACAAAGATTTAATGAAGAAAACATTGATGCACGCGTGTTCTTCCACCCGCTTTCAAGTTTACCGATGTTTGAAGACCGCCCAGGCAATACAATTGCATGGGATATTCCTAACAGAGCAATCAACCTGCCTAGCTATCATGATATAACGGATGTTGAGCTAGAAAGAGTTATTCAAGTATTAAAGAGCTTAATCCAATGAAGCTAGCTCTGTTTGCTGATAATAAAGTTGGTTTGGAAGTCCTCAATTATTTGATTAGTTTTTTTCCTGAGGATTTACATACAGTCATAGCAACCTCCAGCGAAACTCCTGTATATACTATGGCTCAATCAAAGAGTATACAAACCCGGGTTTTTAATAAAGACCTTGGAGAATTTTCATTGGAAGAGAACTACTATGATTTAGGGATACTTGCATGGTGGCCTAACATTATCAAAGAGCCTATTATAAGTGCCCCTAAACTAGGCTTTATAAACTTTCATCCAAGTTACTTGCCTTTTAATCGTGGCAAGCACTATAACTTTTGGGCATTGGTAGAACAGTGCCCGTTTGGCGTTTCCCTACATAAAGTAGATAACGGTATCGACACAGGCAATATCGTTAGCCAGAAATTAATTGACTATGATTGGGAAGATAATGGTGAAACGCTTTATAACAAAGCCCAAGAGGAAATAGTGAGCTTGTTTAAAGCTACATACCCAGCCATACGCAATGGGAATTTCAATGCTGTTCCTCAAGACTTGGCACTTGGATCTTTTCACTTAGCTTCGGAGTTAGATAATGCAAGTAAAATTAATCTTGACGATCAATATACAGCACGTGAGTTATTAAATACTTTGCGCGCAAGAACATTTAAAGGACATCCATCTTGTTGGTTCGAGGAAGCAGATGGGAAAAAATATGAAGTAAGAATACAAATAAATAAAGCCTAGACGATAACAGAAATAATGGATAAAAAAATTATTGAACAACTAGCACCCAAGGTCTTTAGTGGATTACAGGTATTTGGTGGATTAGAAAAATTTGAAAGGGAAATTATTACCTCTCATCTCACAGATGCTGTAAACGAAACAACTAAAATTATTGGCAAATATAGCAAAATCCCGAAATCATTTAACTTGCTCCAAACACATCATTCAGCTGTTTTTTTCTATAAACTCGCACAACTACTTCGAAAAAATGATGCGCATGCCGTCCTATGTGAAAAATTATATTTACTGAACAGAATGCTTAATGGATTGGATTTATTTTATAAAATAGAAATGCCGGAATTTTTTCTTATCGGCCATGGCTTAGGCACGGTTTTTAGTAACTCTACATATGGTAATTACTTAGTAGTTTTTCAAAATGTAACCATTGCTGTTCAAGATAATTTATATCCTACTATCGGTGAAAAAGTCGTCATATATCCAAACTCCATAGTTGCTGGCAATACAGTCATTGGTAGCAATAGCGTAATAGGTGCGGGAACCAAACTAATAAATAAGGTCATACCGCCTAATTCAACAGTTTACGAAAATGGATCTAAACTGGTTATTAAGCCTAATGATAGAAATGAAATACGAAAGTATTTCGATATATCTGGGTGAGACGAGTCATCAATAATTGTTAAAGCGTAATATCATTGCCAACTACCTCGGCCAGGGCTGGACAGCTCTGATGGGGATTGTTTTTATACCGCTTTATATCCAATACATTGGCATCGAAGCTTATGGATTAATTGGGTTTTTTGCTATTTTACAAGCATGGATGACTATGCTTGACCTAGGAATGACACCAACGCTTAATCGTGAAATAGCACGTTATAAAGCTGGGGCTATCAGTATTGAGTCCATACTTGACTTACTGCGTTCAATGGAGTGGATTTGCGCCGGTATAGCGCTGTTAATTATTAGCATCATATGGTTTGCATCACCTTTACTGGCAAATTCATGGTTAAAGGTGGAAAAGTTGCCAATCAACACAGTGATTCAGGCAATTGTTGTAATGGGATTTGTAGTAGCCACCAGGTTGTGGGAAGAGATTTATCGCGGTGCTATTCGCGGCATGCAGCAACAAGTGTGGTTGAATGGTATGCAGGCCATACTAGCAACGTTAAGGTGGGCGGGAGTGTTAGCTGTGTTGGTTTGGGTCTCACCAACAGTTCAAGCGTTTTTTATATGGCAAGGCGTGATTTCAATCATTAGCATTATTATTTACGCACGAAAAACATATCAATGGCTACCCGACTCTACCAGATATGGCCAGTTCAGTTTACATGCAATTAAAGATGTAGGACGTTTTGCTGGTGGCATGGCGGTAATTACTTTACTCGCCTTATTGCTTACCCAAATTGATAAGTTGTTGTTAAGTGGGCTGTTGTCACTAGAACAGTTTGGATATTATGCTCTTGCCGGCGTAGTTGCTGGAGGTCTAGCCCAACTCATTACCCCCATGAATGCAGCAATATATCCCAAGTTTACTGAATTGGTTACCCATCAAGATGAAGCCGCATTAATCAAAACGTATCATGATGCCTGTCAGTTGATGTCTGCAGTTATTATACCTCCGGCACTCATACTGGCCGCTTTCTCAAATCCAGTTTTATTGCTTTGGACAGGTAATCATACACTGACTACTGCTGTGGCCCCAATACTCAGTTTATTGGTACTAGGTACACTGTTTAATGGGTTTATGAACGTACCGTATATGTTACAACTTGCTTATGGCTGGACCGGCTATGCAATACGTGTAAACTTAGTCGCAGTAGCGATTATTATTCCGGCAATTCTGTGGGTTGTCCCCAAATATGGCGCTATTGGAGCTGCCTGGATATGGATTACCCTTAATGCGGCCTATGTGTTGGTAGGCGTTCATTTTATGTATCGTCGATTGCTACCAGAGCAAAAATGGCGTTGGTACAGAGAGTCTATTGCCAAGCCTTTACTTTCTGGCGCAGTTTTTGCGTTTGGGCTAGCTTTTATAATGCCTGTTGCGCACGAGCGCTTGGAAGCTGCCTTTGTGGTGTTGGCCGCTAGTATCTTTGTAAGTACATCTGTTTTAATGATAATACCTAGCATACGCAAACGAATTATGCGTTTTTTCAACCCTGTTTTAAGATAAAAACATGAACAATTTATCCCCAGCTGAGAGTCAGGCAATAGTCAGTATTGGTATGTTTGTCTATAACGGTGAAGACTGTATTCGAGATGCAATCGATTCAATCCTGAATCAAACCTTCAAAAACTTTGAATTAATAATTTCTGACAATGCCTCTACGGATAATACAGAGACAATATGCCGTGAGTACGCGAACGCTGATCATCGAATTCGCTATATAAGGCAATCGAAAAATATCGGTGCGTCAGCAAATTCTTTGTTTGTTCTTGATAATGCTCTGGGTGAATATTATATGTGGGCAGCGCACGATGATATTAAATCACCCGACTTCTTGGAATATAACCTTAAATTTTTACAAGAAAATCCAGATTTTGTTGCTTCAACATCACCGGTCAGATTTAAAGGTGGTTTACCAGATCCTTTAAAAATGAGTGATAAAACACTTGACCAAAATAATGCTGAAGAGCGTTTTCTTGCTTGCCTTAACACTTGGCGTGCTAATGGCCGCTTTTATTCTTTGTATAGAAGGTATTTTCTCGTTGACAGCCAGAACATCAGGCGTCAAACATACCTTGCTTCAGATATCGCTTTCACTCTTGAAATGACTATCAAAGGTAAATTTAACCGAATTGAAAATGGCTATGTTGAACTAGGTCGAGACGGGGTAAGCGGAAGCGGGAATATATACAGAGCTTATCGAACAGGTTTATTAAACTGGTTCCTACCATTGCATGAGTTTAGTGCCGAAATATGGAGGCTGTCGGCGCCGTTCTCACTTAAGAATAAGGTTTTAATTGCATACTTAATGATTAAAATAAATTTCATCACTTTTTTACATCAGATTAAAACTGAAATAAAACTTTGGGTGACTGGAAGGCGTGCCAAATTCTTATTATGAATACTATTGCAATCACTGGTGCAACAGGTTTTCTCGGAAATCATGTAATAGCAAAGCTCGGTTCATTGACTGAGGTTAAAGTTCGAGCACTTACGCGAAAAAAACTGTCACCTAGTACACCTTTTAGCAATGTGGTATTTGTACAAGGTGATATGTCTGATAGCAAAGCACTTCATAGTCTAATAGAGCCTGGTGCAACGTTAATTAATCTTGCTTTTTCAAATACCTCTACTACAGAAGATGCAATAGCATTAACTGAGAAGTTAATAGAGGCATGTGCAGTAAATGGTGCTAAACGCTTGATACATTGCAGCTCTATTTCTGTGTATGGGCGAGTAAATGGTATTGTTAACGAAAATACAGTCTGTATGCCGCCTGATGAATACGGTAAAACTAAACTAGCGATTGAGAAAACATTGCTGGATAAGACACAAGGTCGTTTTGAGTTAATTATATTACGGCCATCAGAAATATTTGGTATAGGTGGAAAAGCATTAATAACTTTACTGCAGTCACTTACTATGCGCAGCTCTTTGTTTAATTACATGCGCTCAACATTATTTGGAAAACGCCGTACACATTTAGTACCAGTTGGAATACTGGCTGATGCAATACATTTCTTCTGTACAGACGAGCGACGATATGTTGCAGAAATTTTTAATGTAACGGCGGATGACCAGCCATTAAACCAATTTAATTATGTAGAGCAGCTATTGAGACAAGAACTACGACTCCCACATTATTGGTTACCGGTATTACCTGTGCCTAATATTGTGCTAAAAAGCGTTTTATTAATATCAAAGCGTGCGACGATTGATCAACAAGTAATATATACGTCTGAAAAACTTGTAAAACATGGTTTCTGTGCAAGATATGACTTATCCACAGAACTGCGTAAACTAGCCTCGGCATATCGCGATAATAAAGTGATGAGCAAAATCGTTTGAAAATCCTACATGTTAATCACTTGTTAGATCCAATTACTGGCGGTGGCACGGCTGAGCGCACCATTCAGCTCACACGCTTTTTGATCAAGCAAGGTGCAGAATCCGCTGTGCTAACTTTAGATATAGGAGGAAAAATTCCTTCTGAGAGTGAGCTAGAAGGTGCACGTATTTTTAAGCTAACTTGTTTGAATCACCGTTACTTTTTGTTCATAACGTGGCCATTTAGAATCAGAAATTTAATTTCACAGTTTGATATTGTGCATTTAATAGGGCATTGGACAATGCTAAATGCAGCGGTTGCTTTGTCATGTATACGTCAAGGTAAACCTTACATAGTTTGCCCAGCTGGCGCACTTAAAACTTTTGGTCGCTCACGCTGGTTAAAATCGCTATATGATTTAGTGATTGGGCGACGCATAGTTAAATATGCCAGTGGTTGGGTAGCGATAACAGAAGCAGAAAAGCTGGATTTTGCTAACTATGGAATTCAGTCTGATTGTGTAACGGTCATTCCAAACGGCATCGACCCGGATCTTTATATAGCGCCATCTGATAGCGAGACAATAGACTTAACCCACTTTGGGTTAACACAGCAAGATTCCTATCTTTTATTTCTGGGCCGTTTAAATACAATTAAAGGCCCAGACTTGCTGCTAGAAGCGTTTATAGAAATTGCCGATAAATTTCCCCATTTGCACTTAGTGCTTGTGGGCCCAGATTCTGGCTTATTGCCAAGTTTACAAAAGTTAGCTAAGCAATCAACTGCAATGGGCAGAATTCATTTTACTGGCTATTTAGGTGGGGCTGATAAAACCCATGCACTTCGGAAAGCTTTATGTTTGGTCATCCCCTCCCGCAACGAGGCAATGTCAATTGTAGTACTAGAGGCTGGCATTTGCGCAACGCCTGTTATTTTTACTGACAATTGTGGCCTGGATGATTTTGCCAAGGCGGGTGCAGGCACGATGGTATCAGCCTCGGTAAAATCAATTCGTGATGGCTTAATAAAATCGCTGTCTGATTTAACAAGCCTGCAACAAAGCGGTGAGCAACTAAAAAATATAGTCTACGAGAAGTTTTTATGGGAGCAGCAAGCCAAACGATATTATCAGTATTATCAAGAACTGTTAAAAAACATTAAATAGTAATAAAACAACCAGTAATAATAACTAATAAAAAAGTGTAGTCATTGCTAATGAACTAATCATTTTTTAAACAAAAATACTAAGAATAACGAAGGGTTTAAAATGAGCTATATATTTCCATTAGCCAATATGGCTAATGCTTTTGCTATGACAGTTTTGCTTATCGCGTTAGGCTTAACAGGACATAGTACTTTGGTGGCAGAAGTAGGCATCGTGCAAGGTGCTACTTTGGCTTTATTCTACGCATTCTCAGCTAATGCACGCAGCCTGATACTAAACAAGTCTGCAGCAGTATCCGCAAACTCTGTAATGGCTTTCCGGCTATTAACGCTTACACCACTCGCCGTAATATCTTATTGGCTGAGTGTTAGCGCTACAGCGGTATCACCCATACTGGCTATTCTACTTATTACTAGACGAGTCGCAGAGTGGTTATCTGAAGTACACTTAAGTGAAATGGAGCGACTAGATAACCGTCTTTTTGCCACTCAATATTTCGTAGTACAATCTTTACTGTTAGTTCTTGCATTTGGATTGCTTGTAATGGATTCACAGATCTCTTATTTGGGCTTATCTGTGTGGGCCTTATTTCCACTGCTGTTCAGCTTCAAGTTTATTTGCAGTGGTTTTGCAAACTTTCCCAGTTTAACCAAAAATATGTTATTTAAAATGCTGCCCCATTTGGGCTCTACAGCGATTATTGGCATTGGTGTTTATGTATTCCGTCTTTTAATTTTGCTGCTTATCGGCAAAGAAATAGCCGGTGATCTGTATACTGCATTTGCAATTGGCGGTTTAACAGGCTCAGTCTTTGCAAATTCATTAGGTGCAAGTATCGCATTGCATGAACAACGTAGCGGTAAGCGCCACTTTCCCAAAATGGTGAGATTGCCTTTAAATTTATCACTATTAGCTGGTGCTCTAATTTTTGTTGCTGCAACAATCCAATTAGATACATTAGCCTGGCTAGGTAAAACTTATTTTTTCTGGCAGGCAACAGGCCTTTCTTTAATTGGTGGCGTAGTAATGGTTTATGCTCAACGCGTCCGTTTCAGATTAATACAGCACGATGAGTATCATGACGTTTTTGGTCCAGATGTGATGATGAATATCCTGCTCATCACCTCAATACCATTTATCTATTATCTCTTGGGCTTACAAGCCTTGGCAGGCCTTTACCTATTAAGCTCGCTATTAGCACTTGTTTTCTATAAGAGCTATCAATTGGCAGAAATACGTTCGAGTAAAGGTCAATTTAATTTAAAAATTGGTTATTCCATTATCGCGGTGATGATTTTATTTCCACTCTATTTGCAATTAAGTAATGGCATATTTCGTAGTGCATCACTTAATTTTAATTCGGGTGCAGACCTTCATTTCCTTCCAATCCCAGTTTCTGTGATTGCTTGTTATGTCGGCATCCTGATGATTGCAGCATATCGTTACGCGACTACTTCCCTTTATTACATATTCTTTACTTGTTTATTGATGGTGACTACTACAGTAGCTATTTCGCAAGGAGTTAACGCTGAACAACAATCTAAATTCATATTGCTTATACAGTTTATCCTCCCAATGTTTGGTTTGGTTCTTGGGCAAATGTACTATGCCAAAAACCAATCTATAGTTTATAGCTTAGAAAAATCTTTTTTGTACGTCTTATTATTTATTGTGCCTTTACAGTTAACAAGCACATGGCTACAAGGTTATACATCACTATCACCTTATTTATATGTCTTCAGTATTTATCAACACGTACAATATGTACCAGTCATTTTTGTATCTGCGTTTTTGGTAGCATTTTGCGGCTTATGGTCAATTTCAAAATTTAAGAATATCTTTTTAGCATTCACCCCCTTGATGGGCATTTACACGGCAGCATCTATGTCTCTATTAGCGATAGTCATGCTAATTGCCGGCCTGCTAGGTTTTGCGCTATACCAGTGGAGGCGTTTTTTTGACAAAACTGTAATAGCCCTAGTGTTGCTTGTAACAATCTTGATGGGTGGGTATCTTGAATATAAAAGCGATTTCATGGAGTCTAAACTTACATTTTTCAATGTTATTAACCAAGATGAAATTGCATCTAATATGATTGGAAGACAATATTTTGCAAAAAACATAGTCACTGATCCTGAAACTTTTCTTCTAGGTCATGCGGAACGACCAAGTAGAGCTCAATTCCCAAGCGCTCATAACTATTATTTAGATATTATTTATAGTTTTGGGTTCTTGGCTTTGTTACCAACGCTTGTAATGCTTATCTATACATTAGTGCTACTTTATCGCTTTAGGAATGGTGTATTGGCATCAACAGATTTGCTTTGCCTATCCGCGATAGTATTGTTCCTAGTTGTAGTAGATAACTCCTTTAAGGTTGGTCTTAGACAGCCATACTCCGGGATATTTACTTTTTTCATATGGGGTATTCTGATTAGCAAACTCCATCTAAATTTTTTAAAGGTTAGTAAATGATATTCAGTGTTAATGAGTTAAAAAAATATAATAAAGTAGTTTTCATTAGCTTAGTTACGCTGGTTTTAATATTAAGTGGGATGGCTATATCTAAATACACAGGCAACCCTAGTATTTATATCTTATTTACATTGGTCTCTAATGCATTACTCTTTATGGGTTTTAATAAAAATGCGATTTTTTTTGATGCTTTTATAGGTGCTTTTTTCTGGCTTGGTTTTTGGCTAAAGCTAACGCTTAGAGTTGCCTTTTCTGGCGGCATATTTCATGAGCCTGTTGGCAATTTTGATGGGTCTGGGGCTGCTTTTGATCAGGCATTAATAGTAACTACATGTGGGATACTGGGGCTGCTTTTGATAAGTTTAATCCGACGCAATTGGTTTTTTAGTTATCCAGATCAAATTGAAAAGCTTCATCATCCTAGCCTTTTTACTTTTTACAAAAATAATAGAAAAATCATTTTGTCTGCCTTTGTTTTGCTGTTTACTTTTATTGCTATTTCCAATGCAATGCTAGTCATCTATCAAAGAGGCAGCATTACACAAACTACCTTGCCGTTTGGGCTCAATGGTGTCTATAAATGGTTGCTATTGTTTGGCCTTGCATCATTTTCTGCCTTAGTACTAAGATTTGAGTTTGAAATTAAAAAGAAGACTTCGCTCTTAGTGATGTTTTTAAGTTTGCTGGAAAGTTTTACTACAAATGTCTCTTTATTAAGCCGAGGTATGATTCTTAATAGTGGTGCACTCATATATGGCGTACTAATTAGTTTAAAACGATATCAAGTTAAAACAAAGTTAAGCTTTTTTGTGTTCACCTTCCTGATATTTTCTGTACTATTTGCCAGTTCTGTTTTATTCGTAAATTATTTACGCGCCACAACTCATATAGACAGATCGAGTTCTACCACTAGAGAATCCCTTACTTATACCCATGCAATGACAACGCCTTTGTTTATTGATCGGTGGGTTGGAATGGAGGGCGTTATGGCCGTATCTAGCTATCCTAACTTGGGCTGGGATTTATTTAAGACAGCACTTAAAGAAAAGTATAATGAGAACGACACAAGTTTTTATGACAACAACATCATCGATTCTGCATATGAAAATACTGATAAAACCAAACATCACTTCATATCACTACCAGGCATCGTCGCATTTTTTTACTACCCTGGATCACTCTTGTTTTTGTTTTTTAGCATGTTTGCATTAGGTGGCCTTGCTGCAGTTATAGAGTTCTGCACTTACAAACTTGGTGGGATGAATGTCATTCTGTGCGCACTATTTGCACAGGTAGTAGCATTCAGATTTGCCAGTTTCGGGTACGTTCCTGCACAAAGCTATTTACTTTTAGGTTCGTTATTCCTAAATCTTTTAATCATTTATTTTGCTGAACGCATTATTCGTTTTTTACAAAACAGATAAATACAAATCAGCTTATAAATATGAAAATTCTATTTTTTAATCAATATTTCTGGCCTGAGAGTTTTCGAATTAACGACATCGCTTCTGCTTTAAAAACGCGCGGACACAACATTGAAGTATTAACAGGCAAGCCTAACTATCCTGAAGGAAGCTTTTTTGCAGGCTATAAAGGCTTAGGGGTTACTATAGAGCACTGGAGAGATATTAAAATCCATCGCATTCCAATGCTCCCGAGAGGAAACAAAAGCGCTCTAAAGTTAGCTATTAATTACATTTCGTTTATTATTTCCGGCCTTGTATTTGCGCCGTGGGTGCTTAGAAATAAGCAGTATGATGTTATCTTTGTTTATGCACCCTCCCCCATTTTTCAAGTGATTCCCGCATCTTTTTTAGGATGGATTAAAGGCATCCCTGTCATACTTTGGGTTCAGGATCTTTGGCCGCAAAGCGCAGAAGCAACAGGCTATATAAAATCACCTTTATTATTAAAGCTACTCCAAAAGTTTGTTCGCTTTACTTATTCGCATATAGACCTGATACTTGTTCAGTCTGAGGCGTTTATCGAACCAGTGAAAAGCCTCGCAGAGAATGTACCTATTCAATACTACCCTAACTCGGTAGACAAAGAATTTTATAAGCCCAGTGGTGTTGCAGCGCCTGAAATAGACTCACTTAACTCAGGATTTACAATTTTGTTTGCAGGCAATATCGGCATTGCCCAGTCTATGGAGACTATTGTTTCGGCAGCAGAAAAGCTAGCTGCGTATTCTGAAATTAAATTAGTGCTTATTGGCACGGGTAGTATGTTTGATTGGGTTCAAAAGCAAGTTACTGACAAAAGATTAACTAATCTGTTTTTAGAGGGGCGTTATCCTGTAGGAGTGATGCCTGCAGTAATGAGGCAGGCTTCAGCATTATTGGTAACTTTAACAAAGCAACCTATTTTTGAATTGACGATTCCGAGTAAAATACAAGCTTATCTTGCAGTAGGTAAGCCAATTGTTGCCTGTTTGAATGGCGAGGGGGCCAATATCATCAATAAAGCAAAAGCAGGCATTGCGGTTAAAGCTGAAGATGGCGAAGGCTTAGCTGAAGCTATCATAAACCTTTATAAAATGCCCCAAACAGAACTTGAGCAAATGGGTGTCAATGGGCGAGATTATTTCAAAAAACATTTTGACGAAGAAAAGTTAACGAGTGAACTCATTAGCCATTTTGAAATGGTAATAAATAATAAGGAAAAACGTTGAAAGTTTTAATATTAGGTGCAAGCGGTATGCTAGGCAACGCTGCAGTCCGTATATTGCGTGAAAACCAAAATCTAGAAGTGTTTGGTACTGTGCGATCAAACACCACTCCCCAAATATTTTCTCAGGGAGCACAAACTATTATCACTGGCTTTGATGTGTCAAATCATGACTCATTAGTCAAAATACTTGCCAGATTAAAGCCGCAGGTTGTTATCAACTGCATTGGTTTAATTAAACAGTTAGCTGAGGTTGACGACCCGCTGGTGGCTTTGCCAATTAATGCAATGTTGCCACATCAATTAGCGAATCTTTGCGCTGTAGCAGGTGCACGTTTGATCCACGTAAGTACAGATTGTGTATTTTCTGGCACCAAAGGTAATTATGCCGAAACAGATACTTCTGATGCTACAGACCTATATGGAAAATCTAAATATCTTGGTGAAGTGAGTTATCCGCATACCATTACCTTACGGACTTCAATTATTGGGCATGAGCTACAAAGTGCGCATGGGTTAATTGGGTGGTTTTTATCACAAAATCAACAGTGCAAAGGATACAAAAAAGCAATATTTTCAGGCCTGCCGACAGTTGCTTTGGCCCAAGTTATTCGTGATATTGTCATTCCTAACACTGATTTGTCTGGCGTGTATCACGTCGCCGCGGAGCCAATTTCAAAATATGATTTGTTGAGCTTGGTAGCTGATATTTACGGCAAATCAATCGAAATTTTGCCAGACTCTAATTTAGTCATTGACCGCTCACTAGACGCAGAAAAGTTTAAAATAGCAACCGGTTATACAGCACCCAAGTGGCCTGAGTTAATCAAGTTAATGCATTATTATCAATGATTTTGGATAGAAAATATGTTTAAAAACAAAACATTAATGATCACTGGCGGCACAGGATCCTTTGGCAATACTGTATTAAAGCGTTTTTTATCTACCGATGTGCGCGAAATTCGCATTTTCAGCCGTGATGAAAAAAAACAAGAAGATATGCGTATATCATTCAACAACAATAAACTTAAGTTTTACATCGGAGATGTTCGCGACTACGATAGTCTTTCACATGCGATGCAAGGTGTAGACTATATATTTCATGCTGCTGCACTCAAACAAGTGCCTTCTTGCGAGTTTTACCCAATGGAATCGGTTAAGACGAATGTACTGGGTACTGAAAATGTAATGAATGCCGCCATTGCTAACAAAGTCAGCCGCGTTGTGGTGCTTAGTACCGACAAAGCGGTTTACCCAATTAATGCTATGGGAATTTCCAAAGCAATGGCTGAGAAATTAATGGTAGCTAAGGCTCGTTTACAGCCTGAAAACAGCACAGTATTTTGTGCTACGCGATATGGCAACGTCATGGCATCGCGTGGATCTGTAATTCCTCTATTTGTCTCGCAACTTAAGTCAGGTCAGCCAATGACGATTACTGACCCCAATATGACTAGGTTTCTTATGTCACTTGAAGATTCAGTGGATTTGGTTTTGTATGCCTTTGAGCATGGCTCACAGGGAGATATTTTTGTTCAAAAAGCACCTGCATCGACCGTTCATGATCTTGCAGTTGCACTCAAGACTGTTTTCGATAAAGACAACGAAGTTCGCCTAATTGGTACCCGCCACGGTGAAAAACTTTATGAATCTCTTATTTCTAGAGAAGAAATGGCGCATGCGCAGGATATGGGGGGCTACTACCGCATTCCGGCGGACAATCGTGATCTTAATTATGCAAAATACTTCAGTGAAGGTGAAGAGAAAATTGCAGAGTTTGATGATTACACTTCTCACAACACGTTAAGGTTGAACGTCGAACAAGTTAAGTCGCTATTGCTTAAACTTGACTATGTACAGGAAGAATTAAATGCTTAAGGTCATGACCATTGTAGGTACCCGACCAGAACTCATCAAGATGAGCCGAGTGATTGCGGCTTTAGATAAGCATACACAGCATATATTAGTACACACCGGCCAGAATTATGACTATGAATTAAATCAGGTTTTTTTTGAGGACCTGACTATACGCAAACCTGATTATTTTTTGGAAGCCGTTGGTGAAAATGCTGCCCAAACCATTGCCAGGGTAATTGAGAAAGCTGATGCGGTGATGGCTCAAGAGAATCCTGACGCTATCATGTTATATGGTGACACCAACTCCTGTTTGGCAGTGATTGCTGCCAAACGTCGCAAGATTCCTGTATTTCATATGGAGGCCGGTAATCGCTGTTTTGATCAACGCGTGCCGGAAGAGCTAAACCGTAAAGTACTAGACCATCTAAGTGATATCAATATGGTACTGACTGAACATGCCAGAAGGTATTTATTAGCAGAAGGCATACGCCCGGAAACAATTATCAAGACTGGCTCGCACATGCGTGAGGTACTCGATTATTACATGCCAAAGATTTCAGAATCAGACGTGCTAAGTAAAATGGGCTTGCTATCGAAGCAATTTTTTATTGTAAGCACACACCGTGAAGAGAATGTAGACAGCGCTCAAAATCTCACCGATTTAGTGGATACATTGAATGCGGTGGCTGAAGTTTATCAAGTGCCTATTATCGTATCCACCCATCCAAGAACAAAAAAAAGGTTGGATGATTTGCAAATTGAGAAACTGCACCCGCTAATTCAATTCATGAAGCCTTTTGGTTTCTGTGATTACATTAAGCTACAAATGGAAGCGCTTTGTGTCATTTCTGATAGCGGCACAATAACAGAAGAGGCGTCATTATTAAATCTACCTGCCATCACTGTTAGAAATGCGCATGAGCGTCCTGAAGGCATGGATGTTGGAACACTAATTATGAGTGGACTCAAAAAAGAACGCGTTCTGGATGCGATTAAAGTAACTATAGCCAACCACGACGGTAAGAATCGTAAGGTTTCTCCAGTTGAGGACTATGAAAATCCATTTGTTTCCACGCAGGTACTGAAAGTAGTATTGAGCTATGTAGACTATATCAATAGGACTGTGTGGTCCGCGCCTCAAGTTTAATCAATGAAGCTTTTAGTTACCGGTGCCAGCGGATTTGTTGGTCAATTTTTACAAAAAGTATTATACGGACAGCATGATTTACTCAGGCTGGATCAGCAGACGACTGAAAAATTGTTAGCATCAGAGTCTTTCCCCGCGGTATACAACAACACAAACACTTTAATACATTTGGCTGGGCGCGCGCATATCATGCATGAAACTGCCGAGGATATTTACCAAGCTTATGCCTCGGTTAATGTTGACTATACTCTCAAGGTCGCTGAACTAGCTAAACGTCTCAAGATCAAGCGGTTTGTCTTTCTGAGCTCGATTAAAGTGAATGGGGAAGCATCTAACCAACCTTTCACAGAAAAAGACAGTCCTGCCCCATTAGATGCTTATGGTCAAACTAAACTAGAAGCAGAAACTGCATTGAAAGTGTTTTGTCAAAACAATCAAATAGAGTTGGTGATTATTCGCCCTCCCCTCATTTATGGGCCTGGTGTCAAAGCTAATTTCAAGCAACTGATTAAACTTTGCCAACTGCCGTTGCCGTTGCCATTTGCATGTGTGAATAACAAACGGAGCTTTATTAGTTTGGACAATTTGGCAGATTTTATTCTACTGTGCAGTTCTCATCCTCAGGCGGCCAACCAAACCTTTCTCATTTCAGATGATGAAGATGTTTCTACAGCAGAGTTAATTATAACTATTCGCCAAATAAGTAAAAAAAATATACTGCTCGTTGCTCTACCACCTTTTATTTTAGAGTGGATATTTAAATTATCCGGCAAATCAAGCTTGGCTATACGCTTGCTTGGCACGTTACAAATAGATGTCTCCAAAGCCAAAACTTTACTTGGCTGGCAACCAAAGATAAGTTTTCATGAAGGAATTCTTCGGACGCTAAGGAAGTAAATATTTTGAAAAGATTATTAGATATATCCCTAACCCTTATAGGAGTAGTGCTTTTATTACCACTAATCATAGTCACCTATTTTTTGGTAAAACTGACTTCGACCGGACCGACACTCTACTGGAGCAAACGTGTTGGTAAGCATAATCTGTTGTTTAGTATGCCAAAATTCCGTTCTATGAAAGTGAATACCCCTGCTCTCGCCACACATATCATGAATCAACAGGCTGACCCCAATCAGTACTTAACACCGGTAGGTAGTTTTATCCGTAAAACCAGCTTGGATGAACTACCACAGCTTTGGAGCGTACTCAAAGGTGATATGTCGATTATTGGCCCTCGTCCGGCATTGTTCAATCAAGACGATTTAATTAGCTTACGCACCGAGCATGGGGTGCATATATTAAAACCAGGCATCACAGGCTGGGCGCAAGTGAATGGTCGTGATGAATTGCCTATTCCAGAAAAGGTGACACTGGATGCTTACTATCTAAAACATCAGTCATTATGGCTAGATTGCTATATCATTCTGTTAACCATATTTAAAGTACTTAAACGCGATGGCATATCGCATTAAATAAAGCTCAATTATGCAATTTTATCGTCAATATATAGTGAGATGGCTTTCCTACATTGCCATGTTTCATGATGTCATTGTGGCATCAGTCATTTGGTATTTTGCGTTTTTGTTGCGTTTTAACTTTGCTATTCCCGATAATTTTGTCGCTACAATTGGGCAAACATTACCTATTGTCTTAGTCATTGAATTTGTCTGCTTTGTATTTTTTGGCCTATATAGAGGCATGTGGCGTTTTGCCAGTATTCCAGATCTTAAACGCATTATTCGCGCAGTCGCGCTCTCTGCATTGGTGATTGGTTTTGCGAGCCTGATTGCCCAACCGCAAATCATCATTCCCCGCTCTGTGCTGATTCTTAACCCACTACTGTTGGTGCTCATCATGGGCGGTAGCCGCTTTGCTTATCGTGCATGGAAAGAACGCCGTCTATTTAACCCGATTGCGCAACAAGGCAAACCCGTGATTGTGTTGGGCGTTGAAGATGCAGCCATCAATCTGATTAAAGAGCTGACCAAAAGTCATGAGTGGCGTGTGGTTGCGCTATTAGATGACAACACGCTGATGCACAACCGTGAGTTTATGCATATCCGTGTGGAAGGTGCAATTGATGCATTACCGAAAGTTGCACAAAAATACGATTGCGAACACTGCATCATTGCGATGCCCTCTGCCAATCATCTGGCGAGAAAACATGCGGTGAATGTGGCCAACAGCATTGCGATGGAGGTACTGACTTTACCGGCCATGAGTGACTTGATGAGTGGAAAAGTCAGTATCTCGCAAGTACGTAAGGTGGATGTAGAGGACTTGTTGGGCCGCGATGTAGTGAGTTTAGACAACGCTGGCTTAAGCAGCATGATTGCAAGCAATACTGTCATGGTAAGTGGTGCAGCAGGTTCGATTGGTTCTGAGTTATGCCGCCAAGTGTTGACATACCACCCTAAAAAACTGGTATGTATTGATGTCTCTGAATATGCACTTTACCTGCTGCAACAAGAGTTCAGTCAACGTAAGACAGACACACAAATTTTGTACATCGTTGCAGATATAAAGAATAAAACGCGCATCAACCATGTGCTACTCACGCACCAGCCTAAACTGGTGTTACACGCAGCCGCCTATAAACATGTGCCAATGATGGAAGACTATAACGTCACGGAAGCATTGATTAACAATGCGTTTGGCACCTATCAGTTTGCCAGCGCCTGCCAAACGGCACAAGTGGATAAGTTTGTGCTGATTTCTACCGATAAAGCGGTGAACCCCACCAATGTGATGGGTGCAAGTAAACGTTTAGCCGAGTTGGTTTGCCAAAGCCTCCAGCCTAAAAAGCCTTCTAAAAGCGCGCCTAAAACACAGTTTATTACCGTGCGCTTTGGTAATGTATTGGGCAGTAGTGGTAGCGTGATTCCTAAATTCCGCGAACAAATTGCCAGAGGCGGGCCTATCACTATCACTCATCCTGAAATCACCCGTTACTTTATGTCGATTCCTGAAGCCGCACAGTTGGTACTGCAAGCTGGCACCATGGGCAAAGGCGGTGAGATTTTTGTCTTAGACATGGGCGAGCCCGTCAAAATTATCGACCTTGCCAAAGACATGATTAAGCTATCAGGATTACATCACGAAGAAATTCGGATTGAGTTTACCGGGTTAAGGCCAGGTGAAAAACTCTATGAAGAACTGCTGGCCGATGATGAAAATACTTTGCCAACCAACCATGAAAAACTGCGGATTGCGCAAGCGCGCAGTGCAAGTGCAGCATGGCTGGATGATTTGTTACACTGGCTAGAGAAAGTGCAGCACATGGCCGAGCATCAGGTCAAAGTACAGCTCAAAGACTGGGTAGAAGAGTATCAACCCAATGCATTAACTGCGGGCGAGCCGCCAGTACTCGCCATTGAGCCGTCACAAACCATCCATTAAGTTAAACAACCTCTTTATTTACCAGCGACTTATTTACCAGTCACCCATTGGGGATGGCTGGTTGTCGTTTACAATACTGCTCCTACCCAATCAATATCATCGTTAGTCATCTATGCCTCACATCACGCTCGATAACGCCAGCCTTGCCTTTGGCCATCACGCACTGCTTGCGCAAGCTTCTTTTCAGTTAGATCCTGGTGAGCGTGTCGGCCTGATTGGTCGCAATGGGGCAGGAAAATCCAGCTTACTTAAAGCCATTGCCGGCACCATCAAATTAGATGATGGCACGGTATGGCGTGCTCCCAATGTACGTGTGGTCTATGTGCCACAAGAGCCTGAGCTAGACAACACGCATACTGTGTTTGAGGCGGTAGCAGAAGGCTTGGGCAGTTTGCAACAAACCATCATTGATTATCACCAAACTACCCATGATATGGGCATGCCAGATGCAGATATCGAAGCGCTCTTGACGCATATGCAAGCGCTACAGCATGAAATGGATGTGCAAAACGGCTGGGCCGCACAATCACGTGTGGAGACGGTATTAAGCAGACTCAAGCTAGATGCAGATGTCTTGGTCTCTACCCTCTCTGGTGGCTGGCGCAAGCGTGTAGCGTTGGGCCGTGCATTGGTGGCAGAACCGGAAGTGCTATTGCTGGATGAGCCTACCAACCATCTGGATTTAGAAGCGATTGAATGGCTAGAAGATTTGCTGTTGGGGTTTAGTGGCAGCGTGTTATTCATTACACATGATCGCCGCTTTTTAGACAAACTCGCCACCCGCATTACAGAATTAGACCGCGGCAATCTCACTGATTTTGTGGGAAACTTCACGCAATATCAGCTCAAAAAAGAAGAATTATTAGCAGTGGAAGAAACCCATGCCGCCAAATTTGATAAATTTTTAGCACAAGAAGAAGTGTGGATTCGCCAAGGCATTAAAGCGCGCCGCACGCGTAATGAAGGACGTGTGAGGCGTCTCGAGGCATTGCGCTTAGACCGTGCAGCCAGACGTGAGCGCCAAGGCAATGTGAAATTGAATCTGGACGCTGGGGAACGCAGTGGCAAGCTGGTGGCAGAACTCGACCAAGTCTATAAAGCCTATGGCGATAAAGCGTTGATTAAAGGCTTCAGCACGCGCATTCTGCGTGGCGATAAAATTGGCCTACTCGGCCCGAATGGTATTGGTAAATCCACCCTACTCAAACTCATTTTGGGCGACATTGAAGCTGACAGTGGTGAAATTCAACGTGGTACAAAAATCAGCGTGGCGTATTTTGATCAAATGCGCGAACAACTGAATGAAGAAGCCACGCTTGCAGATACGATCAGCCCAGGATCAGACTTTGTAGAAATCGGTAACGAGCGTAAGCACGTCATCAGTTACTTAGAAGATTTCTTATTTCCGCCACAACGCTCGCGTTCACCAGTGAAGTCTCTGTCTGGCGGGGAGCGCAATCGTTTGTTACTGGCGCGTTTATTTGCGCGGCCAGCCAATGTATTGGTGCTAGATGAACCGACCAACGACTTAGATATCGACACGCTAGAACTATTGGAAAGTTTGCTGCAAGAATATACAGGCACACTGTTTTTAGTCAGCCATGACCGCGCCTTTTTAGAAAACACGGTCACCCAAGTCATCGCTTTTGAGGGCAATGGCATACTGACTGAATTTGGCGGCGGTTATGACGATTGGCAACGCTTTACCGCACAACGTCTGGCAGAAAAGACAAGCGCAGCCAAAGCCAGTACTACTAGCACACAGACAACTAACACCGCAGCGAGCAAAAGTACAACCGCAACAAAATTAAACTTTAAGGAACAAAAAGAGCTGGAAGCTTTGCCTGCGCAAATCGAACAGCTGGAAGCCGAGCAGGTGCAAGTGAATCAGGCCTTGGCAGACCCTAACTTTTATCGTGACCATGCGGATGACGTTAAACCGCTACAATTGCGTTTAACGCAAATTGAAGCGGAAATCGAAACCAAAATGGAACGCTGGGCAGTGCTGGACAGCAAAGCGAATTAAACTTCCGCTTCTGCCTGAATAGCTGGCAGATTGTGCATGGCGCGCGCGCGATTACACGCCTCACTACCCGCTGAAAACTCACGACAAGTGCTTGAACGTGCAGCATAAATACGACAGCTGACTTGTTTGCCCACCTCCCCGTCCAACGCAATGCAATGAACGGGACTGTTTGCTGTCCCTTGCATGCATACATGGTGAGGGCTCACCGCCTGTGTAAGCGCTTGTGGTACTCGGCCGAGCGGATGTGCGTCTGTTTCTGCCCAGTAAAAAGACACGCGAAACGCCGCGCAACATGCACCACAAGATAAACAATGTTGCGACATATATCCTTTACGATTGATTGAGCCGATATTGATATCACCTATGGCTCTATCTCACAATATCATGCAGATAAATACAGGCAACGATATATAAAATTACGACTGGGAGTTTATACGTATATTTATATAAATGAAGAACCAGAATTCACTTGATAGCATTAAACCCACAAAACACTTATACATCTAGTACTTAAACGATTTTATTTCATAAATTGACAACTTTTGATAGTCCAACATAACTATATTATCAACTGCTCTGGCAATGCGCTTTAACTAATATTCATTGTAAATATTTTCCAATGAACATTTGTTTAGGAGTCGGTATGAAATTAGCAACTCGTAGGATGTTAACGACAATCTCGTTAGCCGCCGCATTTAGTATTTCTAGTGTCAGCGCTTTTGCTGACACCACTACTGTTCTTGCAGTTGGCGCATTGCCCGCATCATTAACGTATAGCAATACATTCACCAGCTCAGATTCGGGCACAACATTTTGGGATGATTATATATTTACCATTACAGATGGCTCGGTCAATTCGGTCACTTCATCTATCAATCTAGACAGCATATTGGGCGTGAGCGATCTTCGTGCAAGATTATACAAGGGCAGCACACACCAAACTGCAGCGATTGCACCTAACGAATTGATCTCAGCTTGGGGAACAACGGTAAACTATAGTCCAACCGTTTCCTCAACAACCGTTGTGCTAAATCCATTAACGTTGAGTGCTGGCACCTATACGCTTCAAATCAAAGGTATTGTCTCAGGTTCAGCCGGTGGCTCATATGCAGGGGTATTAAATATTGCACAGCCTGTGCCAGAGCCAGAGACTTATGCAATGCTGTTATGTGGCATGGGGCTAATAGGGTTTATGGCAAAACGCAGAAACACACAAGCTTAAACCGGCATAATCGCTTTAAGATTTGCAATGGGAGCTACGGCTCCCTTTTTGCATTTTGGCATTTGTTTTTTTAAGCCATCCATATCAATGACTCATATTTGCCCTAGGCAGATACTCACTACCTGTCATCGTCACTGTAAGATGCGCCAATACCAACCTAACCAATCGGATGGTTGCATTCGCAATTGCTAGTATTTACTATGTTTTAGTTCAGATGCATCTAAACAACTACGAATGGAGAACGAATATGGCTCCCAAGAACACAATCTGTCTTTGGTACGATGGCGCAGCCCTTGAGGCCGCAAAGTTCTATGCCGAAACGTTTCCGGATAGCGCGGTGGGTAGGATTCATTATGCACCTGCCGACTACCCTTCTGGTAAGGAGGGCGATGTTTTGACGGTGGAATTCACTGTGATTGGTATCCCTTGTCTCGGCCTAAATGGTGGCCCGGCGTTCAAGCACAATGAGGCTTTTTCGTTCCAAGTTGCGACTGACGACCAGGCTGAAACTGATCGCTTATGGAACGCAGTTGTAGGCAATGGTGGCGAAGAGAGCGCTTGCGGCTGGTGCAAGGACAAGTGGGGCTTATCGTGGCAAATCACGCCGCGTGCGCTTATTGCCGCCATAGAAGACCCTGACAGCGCTGCTGCTAAACGCGCTTTCGAAGCCATGATGCAAATGGGGAAAATCGACATAGCCATGATTGAAGCAGCCAGGCATGGCTGAGTTGTAGTGTAGTTTATGTATGGCTCTAGATACGCTTAATCCACCAAGCAGAATTGGTGGAAATGTGCTTCGATGATACTATTTTTAATAACGTAAATCGATGAAGTGGGGTCGCCACCCCTTTTGTAGGCACCAGTCTAGAATATGTAAAGCAAGAAGGTGATCAAACTCAATTGAGAACAAGTTGGAGACAAAATGAATTATCAAGGAAGCTGCCACTGTGGCCATATTAAGTTTGAGGTAGAAGGAACGCTGACTGGCGCGATGTCTTGCAATTGCTCTTTCTGCCAACGTAAAGGCTCGCTCATGTGGTTTGTTCCACGAAAGAGTCTTAGCCTACTCACGCCAGAGAGCAACGCCAGCACCTACGAGTTTAACAAACACGTCATCAAACACCAATTCTGTGCATTATGTGGCATTCACCCATACGGTGAAGCTACCGATCCAAAAGGTAACCGCATGGCAGCTATCAATATTCGTTGCCTAGAGGGGATCGACCTTGAGAGTGTTCCTGTTACTCATTATGATGGTCGCTCGCGGTAGATACAAGACGCCCAATCTATTATTCATTAAGCTGCTATTTTATACTCCCGCTCATCTTTAGCCCTTGCATCCTACTTTAGGCTGCTATTGCATACTCCTAGAGAGGTGGCGCCCCCGACACGAATCGAACGTGTGACCCTCCCCTTAGGAGGGGGATGCTCTATCCACTGAGCTACGGGGGCATACGGTTTTATGCAGGCAATAACGCCCTATAAAAACCACAAATAAAATATTCGCGCTATTTTCTCACAGAATGCGGTATTTCCAATTAGACAAATCTGCGGGTTGATATCACAATCACACCTATCTGTGTACTCAATCGTGAATCATGATGCTGATCAAAATTGTTTTTTATAGCGTAATCTTAGTGCTGGCCTTTTGGGGATACCGTTATTTCAGCGCACCCAACCATCAGTTAAGCGTGGGGCAAGCCGCACCTTATTTTGCACTTGCAGATGCCAAAGGAACGCTGGTGAATTTGAACGCATTTAAGGGGCAATGGTTAGTACTCTATTTTTACCCTAAAGACGATACCCCCGGCTGCACCAAAGAAGCCTGTCATTTTCGTGATGATATGCATCACTTAGAAAAACTGGGGGCAAAAGTGGTCGGCATCAGCGTGGATGACAGCGCATCACACGCGGCCTTTGCCAAAAAGTACAATCTACCCTTTCCTTTACTGGCCGATACATCAGGCAAAGTGGCTGAATCGTATGGCGCACTCACACATATTGGCCCACTCAACATCGCCAAACGCTATACTTTTTTGATTGATCCGGCGGCCAATATTGCCAAAGCTTATTTCAATGTGGAAGCCTCTACACACTCGCAAGAAATCATTGATGATTTAACACGACTCCAACGTGGTTAATATGCAACAACTTCGCTATTTATTTTTAAAATAAATAGCGATTAAGCATGCCGAGACCCAGCAATAGCGCCCAGTGAGAAAATTGTAAAAATAAGTTAAATATAGATTAAAAATCATATAGTTAACTTTTATCACCAACACCTTAACCGTTCTTTACTTTTCAAGCATTGACAGCAATTTCAATTTAGTTCCCACCATTAGCCCGTTCGGGCTATTGAGAGCAAAATATCGGTCACCTAAGATGAATCGAATACCTAATTGATGCGATTTATTGGCCCTGATTCCATTTAATTTGCAGCATCAAGAATGTCCTTTCTTTTACAGTGTTTAAACCACCATGTTGATTAAATGAATACACACTTATCAGCGCGCACATTGGATGTTGTGAGGGCGTTCACACTCCCCCACAAATTTTGCGCACTGTTGTGTATCTCACTCGCCTTTTTCACCTACGCTATTCAGCCACGTGCAGAAATCCCAAGCACTAGTTTTTATAGCAATTTTGGCGATTTAGCGTTTAAAGATCAGCATAGCCAGCCGTTTAAAATCGCTAACCTGAACCACAAGATTACTCTATTCAATTTCATCTATACACAATGCTCGGCCGTGTGCCCAGTACAAACCAAAGCCTTGGCCGAGATACTGGAAGGTTTGCCAAATAATATCAAATCACGTGTTGTGTTTGTGTCTGTCTCGTTAGACCCATGGAACGATACCCCAACCAAGCTCAAAGCCTTCGCACACCGCATGCATGCGGAGGCCAATAACTGGGCATTTATCACAGGTAATCCGGCAGATATTGTGACCGTGACCGAACGCTTAAAGCTGTTTGGCACCGACCCCAAAAAATTGAAGCAAGTGGTACGTCCGGACGATCACACCACGCACTTATGGCTAGTAGATGCGCAAGGACGGCTAATGATGCGCTACATAGGCAACCCAATCGACAAAGCGCGTATTGCGCAAGATATCGCGCAACTGAACACCATGTAATACCCATCCCTCAATTAGGGGATATAGCATGATAAAGCATTGCCATAGAATATATTATCGAAAAGATTGTGAGTCTCTTATGCACGACACCATACCGTCTCCATCATTAAGCCGACCGCACAATCGTTTCGTGTTCAAGCAGCATGCTTACCTCGCGCAGGTTCGCAAAGTCATCGTCGCAGCGATGATGTTATCGCTGCTGACGCTGGACATTCCGATGATGCACAACACGCAGGCAGCGGACGTCGACCCAAGCTTATGGGTTACGGTGCCGATTAGCCCTGACCCTATCATGCAGGGGCTCACCATTCCATCAGACGCACCGACACGCGGCATGTGGTCCGGCGTAAAATCTTGGCCGCTTAATAGTATTCATGCAGCTGTGCTACCAGATGGAAAAGTGCTCAGCTACGGCTCCACACTGGATGGTGCCGGCCAAGATGGCCGTTATTTTGACTTGTGGGATCCCACCATAGGTTTTGGCATCAATAGCCACCAAACAACCTTTCGCGCGCAACAACAAGATAGTTTCTGTTCAAACTCTACTTACCTGACCGATGGTAGGCTGATTATTTCCGGTGGTAATGGCGGCAGAACAACCACTATTTACACACCATCGACGAATACTGTGCAAACGGCTTCATACAATCTGGCGTTAGATCGCTGGTATGCCACCATGCTGAATTTGCCGGATGGCCGCCCGATCATACTGGGTGGCATGGTACCGTATTCGGAAGACATGGAAAACAATCCAGACCAAGCGATTGCACAAGGTCTTGCCTCCATGACGCCGGAGATACTGGAAACGACTGGCTGGCGCTCTTTATTTGGTGCCTACAGCCGCGAGGCATTTGGCCCAGACTACTTGCGCGCATCCTTTCCACGTGCATTCGTTGCGCCAAATGGTCAAATTTTTGGCGTGTCATCCGAAAAAATGTGGTACCTAGACCCGAACGGCAACGGTACCATTCGCATTGCAGGCAATTACAAAGTGCCTTACACCTTTGCCAACCCTGTGAACGTAGGTGCAACCAACACCGCTGTGATGTATGCGCCGGGTAAGATTTTGATTGCGGGCGGTAATGGTAGTTTTGTGGGGGACGATTTACCGGCCAGTAACAAAGCAACCGTCATTGACATCAATGGTGCCAACCCAGTGCTAACGGAACAGCCTGCCATGACGTATGTGCGCCGCTTTCCAAACTCCATCGTTTTATCAAATGGCAAAGTGGTGGTAACCGGTGGTACAGCACGCGCGAATAACGACGGTAGCAGTGCTGTGTATGGCGCAGAAATCTGGGACCCTACCACAGGTACATGGTCATTGGGTGCAAACGCTGCCATTTATAGAGGCTACCACTCCAATACCGTATTGATGCCTAATGGCACCATTCTGTCTTTTGGTGGCGGCGCTCCTGGCCCTGTCAACAACCTGAATGCCGAGGTGTATTACCCACCGTATTTATTCAGAACCGGCACAAGTGGCGCACAGTTGGCACCTCGCCCGGTCATTCAGGCAATTAGTGGATTGTCCTACGATCACGAAGCGCCATTACAGATGGACATGACCACGACAGAAAATGTCACGCAATTGGTGTTGCTTGGCGTGAGTAAAGGCACGCATGCCTTCAATACTGGGCAACGCCGCATACCATTAAGTTTTTCACAACAAAGTAACCGACTCACAGCTACTACACCAAATGCTAACCTTACCCCACCTGGCTATTACCAAGTAGTAGCGGTCAACGCCAACGGCGTGCCTTCTTTAGGGGTCATCATTGCGATTGGGCAAAATGTAGCCCCGCCTAATGTACCTACCACACCGTACGATCCTCCTGAAATTGGCGGGACAATCGACGCACCAGTGATTGGCTCCGGCGGCACTGCAAACTACAGCGTGACAGCTGTTTCTAATACTACCTATAGCTGGAATTTTGGTGATGGCAGTCCAGACAGCGCTTACAACGCCAATCCGGCTGTGAGCCATACTTACGCGCAGCCTGGTGTATATGTTGTGACACTGAGCGCCCAAGATTCAGTGGGTGCTATTTCAAGACGCACGTTCTTACAGGCTGTAGCCACAGCCAAAACGGCAAAAAGCCCAACAAACTCCAGCCCGATTACGGTAGAGAATCGTAGCGGAAATCCGTCCAGAATTTGGGTAGTAAACCCGGATAATGATTCTGTTAGTGTGCTGGATGGCGTATCCAATGCACTTGTCACCTCGGTTGATGTAGGCACATCCCCTCGCACAGTCGCTGTTGCTCCAGATGGTCGGATTTGGGTCACCAATAAGAAAAGTGCGAGCATTTCTATTATTAGCCCCACCACTCTAACAGTAGTACAAACGTTGACTTTACCGCGCGCTTCGCAACCACATGGCTTAGCATTTGACCCCAATGGTACCAGTGCGTTTGTGGCGTTGGAAGCTACTGGGCAGCTGCTTAAACTGAACGCCACCTCAGGTGCACAACAAGGTATTGTCGATGTCGCACCGAGCGTGCGCCATGTTGCTATTAATGCAGATGCCTCATTAGTATTGGTGTCTCGTTTTATCTCACCACCTGCACTGGGTGAAGCAACTGCGACTATCGACACCACGAATGCAGGGGGCGAAGTGATTGTCGTCAATGCCAACACCATGGTGGTGACCAGCACCGTTAAATTGGCGCATAGCGACAAGACTGACACGGAGATTCAAGGCAGAGGTTTGCCCAACTACCTAGCAGCGCCAGCTATTTCCCCAGATGGTACGCAAGCATGGCTTCCTTCCAAGCAGGACAATATCAAGCGCGGACTGCTGCGTAGCGGCCAGCAATTAGACTTCCAAAACACGGTACGTGCAATTAGCTCAAACATCAACATGGCAACACTCACTGAAAGCTATGCAAGACGCATTGATCATGACAACTCGAGTGTGGCATCGGCTGCGGTTTATCACCCAAGTGGCGTGTATGCGTTTGTTGCATTAGAAACCAGTCGCCAAGTAGCCGTAATTGATGCGATTGGCGGCAGAGAGCTGTTTAGGTTAGAAGTAGGTCGCGCACCACAAGGCCTTGCACTCTCGGCAGATGGCAATACGCTGTATGTGCAAGAATTTATGGATAGAAGCGTGACTGTGTTTGACTTATCACCACTTTTAAATCAGGGCAAACTTGCGGTATCTCGCAGTGCCATTACCTACAGCATTGAGACTGAAAAGCTAGACCCTAACGTAGTACTTGGTAAACAGCTGTTCTATGACGCACGCGATCCACGGCTTGCGAGAGATAACTACATGAGCTGCGCTAGCTGCCATAACGACGGCGGTCAAGATGGCCGTGTTTGGGATCTGACTGGCTTTGGTGAAGGTTTACGCAATACCATCGCCTTAAATGGCCGTGCTGGCATGTCACATGGGTTCTTGCATTGGAGTGCAAACTTTGATGAAGTGCAAGATTTTGAACGACAAATCCGCGAATTATCCGGCGGTTTAGGGTTGATGGCAGACGCTGATTACGCGACTGGCACACGCAATCAAGCACTGGGCGATAGAAAATCTGGTATCAGTACTTCGTTGGATGAATTGGCCGCTTATGTCGAATCGCTGAATAAATTTGATAGCACGCCTTATCGTGATAACGCTGGTGGCTTAACACCGGCTGCAACTGCTGGTAAAGCGGTATTCCAAAACAATTGTATTAGCTGTCATGGCTCGTTTGATTTCACGACCAGCAATGGTGCTAATGGGCTGAGAAACATCGGCACCATCAAACCATCCAGCGGCAAACGCCTGAATGCTACATTGAGCGGTATCGACATCCCGACATTACGCGATGTTTGGGCAACAGCACCCTACCTGCATGATGGCAGTGCAGCAACGATGAACGCCGCGATTACTGCGCATAACGGGATTACCCTTTCAGCAACAGACATGACCAATGTTGTGAGCTATGTCCAGCAAATTGGTGTAGAAGAAGCGGGCGAAGGGCCTAAGCTATCTACCGGCACTGGCTTAAATGGTGCTTACTATTACGCTAACGATCTCTCTGGCAATATTGTGCTGCAACGTGTAGAGGAGATTAACTTTGACTGGGGCAATGGTTCACCAGCAGCAACGCTCCCTGTAGATAACTTCTCTGCGCGCTGGACAGGCTATATCGAAGCGACCATCACTGGGACGTATCAACTGCAAACCAACTCAGATGATGGCGTTAGGGTCTATCTTAATAATCAGCTCATTATCAATAACTGGACTGGTCACCCCCCTACTTTAGATGCCAGCGCTGCTTTCAGCATGAATGCAGGTCAAAGACTGCCTATCACTATTGAGTATCAAGAGCAAACCGGCGGCGCATTGTTAGCGCTTAACTGGAAACTGCCAGGTGCATCCACCTTCAGTCTAGTGCCTAAAGCCCAGCTATACAGCACCATTGGTACGGTGACACAATCACCACCAACTGTCTCACTGACTGCGCCTAGCGCAGGGGCAAGTGTGGTGCAAGGCACTGCCATTACGGTCTCTGCCAATGCTGCGGATAGCGATGGTACGGTGACCCAAGTGGCGTTCTATGACGGAGAAACGTTAATAGCAACCGACACAACTTCACCCTATAGCATCAGTTGGACCAATGCAGCGGTTGGCGCTCATGCCATCACCGCTAGAGCCACCGATAACAGTGGCGCGGTCACGACCAGTGCAGTGGTGTCTATTACCGTGGCTTCTGGCACACCTACCACACCGGGCACAGGCACCGGATTAAATGCAGCTTACTACTCCACTAATAATTTAACTGGCACAGTGAAGCTACAACGTACAGAAGATATTAATTTTGATTGGGGTAACGGCTCGCCAGGCACAGGCGTGCCAGTAGATAACTTCTCAGTACGCTGGACTGGATTTATTGAAGCAACCATCACTGGTGCCTATCAATTCCAGAGTTATTCTGATGATGGTGTGCGGGTCTATGTTAACAATCAGCTCATTATCAATAACTGGACACCACATGCACCAACCTTAGATACCAGTGCGGCGGTCAGCATGACAGCCGGTCAACGCATTCCGATTACAGTGGAATTCCAAGAGTTTACCGGTGGTGCGTTGATGGAGTTATTTTGGAAAGTGCCGGGAACCGCAACATTTGACGTTGTGCCAAAAGTGCAGCTATATACCAGCAGCACGGGTGGCAATGTAGCCCCTACAGTATCGTTAACTGCACCATCTGCAGGGGCGAGTGTAGTGCAAGGTACGGCCATTACGGTCTCCGCCAATGCTGCGGATAGCGATGGTACGATCACCCAAGTCGCGTTCTATGATGGTGCTACCTTAATCGGTACCGATACGACTTCACCATACAGCATCAGTTGGACTAATGCGGCGGTTGGGTCTCATTCCATCACCGCTAGAGCGACTGATAATGGGGGTACGGTGACTACCAGTGCTGTGGTGGCGATTACGGTGACGGCTACCAATGTAGCGCCTACTGTCTCACTGACTGCACCATCTGCAGGTGCGAGTGTAGTGCAAGGTACGGCCATTACGGTCTCCGCCAATGCTGCGGATAGCGATGGTACGATCACCCAAGTCGCGTTCTATGATGGTGCTACCTTAATCGGTACCGATACGACTTCACCATACAGCATCAGTTGGACTAATGCGGCGGTTGGGTCTCATTCCATCACCGCTAGAGCGACTGATAATGGCGGTACGGTGACTACCAGTGCTGTGGTGGCGATTACGGTGACGGCTACCAATGTAGCGCCTACTGTCTCACTGACTGCACCATCTGCCGGTGCGAGTGTAGTGCAAGGTACGGCCATTACGGTCTCAGCCAATGCTGCGGATAGCGATGGTACGATCACCCAAGTGGCGTTCTATGATGGTGCTACGCTCATCGCTACAGATACGACTTCACCATACAGCATCAGTTGGACCAATGCAGCGGTTGGGTCTCATTCCATCACTGCTAGAGCGACTGATAATGGCGGTACGGTGACTACCAGTGCGGCGGTGGCAATCACGGTGACGGCTACCAATGTAGCGCCTACTGTCTCACTGACTGCACCATCTGCCGGTGCGAGTGTAGTGCAAGGTACGGCCATTACGGTCTCCGCTAATGCTGCGGATAGCGATGGTACGATCACCCAAGTGGCGTTCTATGATGGTGCTACGCTCATCGCTACAGATACGACTTCACCATACAGCATCAGTTGGACCAATGCAGCGGTTGGGTCTCACTCCATCACCGCTAGAGCGACTGATAATGGGGGTACGGTGACTACCAGTGCGGCCGTGGCAATCACGGTGACGGCTACCAATGTAGCGCCTACTGTCTCACTGACTGCACCATCTGCCGGTGCGAGTGTAGTGCAAGGTACGGCCATTACGGTCTCAGCCAATGCTGCGGATAGCGATGGTACGATCACCCAAGTGGCGTTCTATGATGGTGCTACGCTCATCGCTACAGATACGACTTCACCATACAGCATCAGTTGGACCAATGCAGCGGTTGGGTCTCATTCCATCACTGCTAGAGCGACTGATAATGGCGGTACGGTGACTACCAGTGCGGCGGTGGCAATCACGGTGACGGCTACCAATGTAGCGCCTACTGTCTCACTGACTGCACCATCTGCCGGTGCGAGTGTAGTGCAAGGTACGGCCATTACGGTCTCAGCCAATGCTGCGGATAGCGATGGTACGATCACCCAAGTCGCGTTCTATGATGGTGCTACGCTCATCGCTACAGATACTACTTCACCATACAGCATCAGTTGGACCAATGCGGCGGTTGGGTCTCATTCCATCACCGCTAGAGCCACGGATAATGGGGGTACGGTGACTACCAGTGCGGCCGTGGCAATCACGGTGACTTCCAGCACGCCAACCACACCGGGCACAGGTACCGGATTGAATGCCGATTACTACGCAACGAATGATTTAACCGGCAGCATTGTGCTACAGCGTGTAGAGGATATTAACTTTGATTGGGGTAATGCGTCACCGGGAGCAGGCTTACCAGCAGATAACTTCTCAGTACGCTGGACTGGGTTTATTGAAGCCACGGTGACGGGCTCTTATCAATTCCAGAGTTATTCAGATGATGGCCTTAGAGTCTATATCAATAATCAGTTAGTGATTAATAACTGGACGCCGCATGGCCCTACTTTGGACACGAGCGCGGCGATCAGCATGACGGCTGGCCAACGTATTCCGATTACGGTGGAATTCCAAGAGTTCACCGGTGGTGCGTTGATGGAGTTATTCTGGAAAGTACCAGGAGCCACTACTTATGACGTGGTGCCTAAAGTGCAGTTGTATAACAGTAGTACGGTCAACAATAATGCACCTACTGTTGCGCTCACAGCACCCGCTTCAGGAGCTAACATCATACAAGGCACGGCCATCACGGTATCCGCCAATGCTGCAGATAGTGATGGTACGATCACCCAAGTCGCGTTCTATGATGGGGCTACGCTCATCGCTACAGATACGACTTCGCCATACAGCATCAGTTGGACCAATGCGGCGGTCGGTACCCATTCTGTGACGGCAAGAGCCACTGACAATAGCGGTGCGGTCAGCATCAGTAGTGTCGCCTCCATTACTGTGACCTCCAATGGCACGACCTCGACCGGCACTGGTTTGAATGGTAGTTACTACAACTCGATAGACTTATCCGGCAATGCGGTTTTACAACGTGTGGAGGATGTGAACTTTAACTGGGGCACTGCTTCGCCGGGTGCTGGCGTTCCAGCAAACAACTTTACTGCACGTTGGACAGGGTATGTCGAAGCATTAGCTGCTGGCAACTATCAGTTCCAGACCAATTCTGATGACGGCGTAAGGGTCTATCTCAATAACCAGCTCATCATCAATAACTGGGCTTCACATGGGCCAACCTTGGACACCAGCGCGGTAATCAGTATGACCGCTGGTCAACGCTTGCAAATTAGGGTGGAGTTTCTAGAGTTTACCGGGGGTGCAGTAATGCAGCTATTATGGAAAGCACCGGGTGCAAGTACGTATAGTGCGGTACCTAAGCTGCAGTTGTATATCAGCCCTTAACCGGCTTAATCAGATAGCAATATCTGTTTGCGGTATGCCGACGGGGCCACCAAATGGTGGCCTCTATTATGTAGACTCACATAACAATAGAAAAAACATACTAAGAATTGTGACTAAGTTGTCACAAAAATGAAATTTACCCGTCACCGACATTCACTACAATTGACATATATAGTTGCTTTGATAGAATTGATTACATGATCACTAGAACACAAAAATTAAAATTAAATATTAAAATTCAAGGATTTACACTCCTCGAATTGCTAGTCGTTATGGTCATTATTGGCCTACTTGCCGGCTATGTAGGCCCAAAATATTTTGAGCAAATTGGTAAGTCCGAAACAAAAACCGCCAAAGCACAAATCGATGCACTGGGTAAAGCCTTAGACCAATACCGGATTGATACCGGACGCTACCCAAGCAGCGAGCAAGGGTTAGAGGCACTCAATAAAAATCCGGCTAACGATACCAAATGGGCTGGTCCATATCTTAAAAAAAACGTGCCGAATGACCCGTGGGATAAACCCTATCTCTACAAATCACCGGGAGAGCATGGCGACTACGACTTATACTCGCTAGGTAAAGATGGGCAGCAAGGCGGCACCAAAGAAGCCGAAGACGTCACGAACTGGTAACGCTGTTCAAACGCGATGAACTATCAAGTAAAAGCGGTCCGTGACAGAGAAATGGTTCTCCTGAACATTTCTGCCATGCATATGGATGATGCACTCTCTCAGGCGCAGGCAAGAGGCTATACGCCTATCTCGGCCACAGCGCTCAATGCACTCAAGCATTCCAGAAAAAAATTCCCGCTCATTTTATTTAGCCAAGAATTGCTGGCCTTGCTAGAAGCAGGCCTCAATTTGGTAGAGGCGATTGAAACGCTTGCAGTCAAAGACGACCGTAACGAAGGTAAATCTACCTTAGATACGCTGTTACAAGCGCTCTACCAAGGACAAACCTTTTCCGCCGCACTGGAGCAGCAGCCGCAAGCGTTTCCTATGTTGTTTGTTGCAACGGTCAGGGCCAGTGAAAAAACCGGCGACCTGCCCCAAGCGTTGAGTCGCTATATCGCCTATGAATTACAAATTGGCCTGCTCAAAAAGAAAATCGTCAGTGCATCCATCTATCCGATACTGTTGATGAGCGTTGGCGGTTTGGTGATTCTGTTTTTGCTCGGCTTTGTCGTTCCAAAATTCAGTCGCATTTATGAAGGCACTGGCGGCGACCTCCCCTTTCTATCGCAAGTATTACTGGCATGGGGCGTGTTTCTTGAACGCCATGGCTTTGCCATGATGCTAGGCAGCATCGGGCTCATTGCCGCTTTAATTGTTGCCCTATCTCAACCAGCATTCAGAAAATGGCTAGCGCAACAACTATGGAAAATCCCGGCATTGGGTGACCGTCTGCGCATCTACCAATTGGCACGTTTTTACAGAACGCTTGGCATGCTGCTCAAAGGCGGCACGCCTATTCTACTTGCACTGCAATCGGTGTCCGGCTTGTTAGATTCTGCCTTACAAAACAGTATGAAGCTTGCTTCAGCAGCCATTAACGAAGGCCACCCGATTTCCGATGCGCTCGACAAAACCGGACTGACCACACCAGTGGCCTTGCGCATGCTGGCAGTGGGTGAACGCGGCGGTAATATCGGCGATATGATGGAGCGCATTGCCGGCTTTTATGATGAAGAACTCGCACGCTGGATAGACTGGTTTACGCGCTTGTTTGAGCCCATATTAATGTTGATGATTGGCTTGGTAATAGGTGTGGTAGTCTTGTTACTTTACATGCCCATCTTTGAGCTTGCAGGCAATATACAATGATCGCGACCCCTACTTTTGCATTAGACGGCGCCACTGTGATGATGACCCCGGCCACCATCAAGCAAGCGAAGGCACAAGCGCAACTTCAGCAAAGACGCATGATTGAAGTGCTGGAAGAGCTGATTGGCGGCACGCAAGATACATTCATTTCTGCGCTTGGCACATGCTTTCATTATGCGCCCATCACCATGAAAGAAATGCACACGCTAATTGCAGGCTTTGACACGATTCCATTTTCCAAAGCCCAACAAAAAGAATGTCTGGCCTTTTATACCGAAGACGAACAGCTTATTTTAGTGTTTGCCGATCCGTTTAATGATAACTTGCAAACATGGGCCAATGAATACATTAAACGGTCATACACATGGCGGCTCGCGCATCGCACTGATATTGCTGCATTTTTAGCTAGACATGAAGAAACCATGCGCGCCATGGATGGCTTACCAACGGGCGAACAAAACCTACTGGCGGACAATGACGAGTCGGTGGTACATCTTTCATTAAAATCAATTAGTGAAGAGAGCAACCCGATTGTCAAACTGATGAACTCCACGCTGTACGATGCTTTAAAAACAGGCGCCAGCGATATTCATTTGGAATGCGCACATTCAGGTCTAGTAGTGAAGTACCGTATCGACGGTGTCATGGCAAGCGTGGGGGGCATTCAAGGGCAAGACAATGCCGACCAAGCCATCTCTAGAATCAAAGTCATGGCGCAGTTGGATATTGCGGAGCGCCGTATTCCTCAAGATGGCCGGTTTAAAGTCATCACACAAGGCCGCGAAGTGGATTTTCGTGTATCCATTATGCCCAGTGTGTTTGGTGAAGATGCCGTACTGCGTGTGCTTGACCGTAAATCGCTGTCTGAAGAAGCGCAAGGTTTAAGCTTACAAGCGCTTGGGTTCAACCCCAATATCATCACACAATTTCGTCGTTTAGCCGCAGAGCCTTATGGCATGGTATTGGTGACAGGCCCCACCGGTAGTGGCAAAACCACATCGCTATATGCCGCCATCTCAGAGGTTAACACTGGGCATGACAAAATCATCACTATCGAAGACCCAGTGGAATATCAACTACCCGGCGTATTGCAAATCCCAGTCAATGAGAAAAAAGGCCTGACCTTTGCACGCGGCCTACGCTCTATTTTGCGACACGACCCTGACAAAATCATGGTGGGTGAGATTCGCGATTCAGAAACTGCACAGATTGCGGTACAGGCAGCACTGACTGGCCACTTGGTATTTACTACCGTGCACGCCAACAATGTGCTGGATGTGATTGCACGGTTTATGCACATGGGTGTAGACCCCTACAACTTTGTTTCAGCCGTCAATGGCATCATGGCGCAGCGCCTGATTCGTGTGATTTGCCCACACTGTATGGAGCCAGAGCAGCCTTCGGCCGCACTATTAGAAGAATCGGCCATTACCGTTGAAATGGCCAGCCGCATGCAATTCAAACATGCCAAAGGTTGTGGTCATTGCCGGGGTACCGGCTATAAAGGTCGTAAAGCAGTCGCCGAACTGTTAGTCCTCAACGACGAATTAAGAGAAATGATTGTCGCGCGCGAGCCTATTCGCAAACTGAAAGAAGCCGCAAAACGTAGCGGCATGCGCACCATACGTGAGGCCGCGATTGAAGCGGTGGGCGAAGGCATGACAACCTTACAGGAGATTAACCGTGTTACCTTTGTGGCCTAATCAACTGTTGGTCACACTCAGCGCCACTCATGTGGCGGTGCTGCATCGTACCGGGCTGACAAAGAAAGTACTAGCCCAGCACGAACATGCCGTGACCCCGAATCCAGAGCATATTTGGCAAGCATCATTGCAAACCTTAGCACGTATATTGGTAGAGCTTGCTGCACCCCGCCACACTGCAATGCAGTTGACGCTTGAAAGTGATTTGGTGCGCTATTTAGTGTTGCCGCCTACCTTAAAACATATCTCCATCACAGAAAAAACCGCGTATGCGCAAGCGGCTTTCCGCGAAGTGTTTGGGGCCGAAGTGCTGAACTGGGCCATACAATGTGATGATGTTGCACCCGCTAAGCCCACCATGTGCGCGGCCATTGATCAAACATTACTGATTGAATTACACGCCTTAGCCGAAAAGCAATCCATTGTTTTAAAAAGCGTGCAGCCCTACTTTGTAAGAGCCATCAATGGTCTAGCCAACGCCTTGCACAAGATAGAGGGCATAGTGGCAATGGTGGAGCATAGCCGTTTGGTGTTTGCAACTTTTCATCATGGCATCTGTACCCAAATCCGCTCGCAAGCCATTGCATTAGACTGGCAGCAGCAACTGCCAGAGATTCTAGCGCGCACCATGGTGTTAGAAGACGATGTAGCGCGCGTGATCTCCATTTATGCACCTGCGCACAAGGCCAGCGCATTGGCGCCCATTACGCACTGGCAAATCAAACGCTTAGGTCTCTCCAACAAACAAGCGCTACCACAAACGGCGTATCCACTGTTGGAGGTAATGGCATGAGCCAGCGATTACACATTGACTTTGTGGAAACCAGTGCATTTTCTTTCAAAAAGATCAGCTTACTCGGGTTGGCAATGCTACTGACAGCGATTGGCTGCACACTATATTGGGTACAGCAATATCAACTACAACAGCGGACATTATCCACGTTGGTTTCTGCCTCTGGAATGTCACCTGCATTACGCAATAAGCCAGTTGAGCTACCGATTGAAACCGCATCGGAAGATGAAGTCCTATATGCCCGTGATATTGTCACGCAGTTAAGCACTCCATGGAATCCGCTACTGACTTCGCTGGAGCAAGTCAGCACACAAGATATCGCACTATTGAGCATAGCGCCTAATCGCAAAAAACAACAAGTCGTGTTGACCGGCCAGGCCAAAAACATGGCCGCAACCTTGCAGTACGTGCAAGCTTTGGCACAGTTAAATACCTTAGCGCAGGTCTATTTACTTAAACATCAAATCGATCAAAGCGACCCCTACAAGCCAGTCGGGTTTACTATTGTGGCGCAATGGAATGTAGCGCAATCAAAAGCGGCGCAAGGGAAAAACTGACATGGTGAACACTCAATATCTGATGTGGCTGCTAGCGCATACGGCTAGAAAACTAGGCACTTGGGGTCTATTAGCCTTGCTGGCAATTTGCGCCGGCGGTGTGTACTACACCTCTAAATCAGCAGAGATAAAAGAAGAAATCCATAGCTTTTCTACTGATTTAAACCAACATGCAGAGCCTGACACGCACGTAGCCATCATAGAAAAACCAGCCGAGCAAACACAGCAAACCTTGCAGGATTTTTACCGCATTTTTCCTCGTGCAGATTCCATCCCAGACACACTTGCGCAACTCAACCAATTAGCAGCGCAACAACGCATTGTATTGAATAGCGGCGATTATAAACTCACCAAAATTACACCGCGTAATGTGCCACAACAGGCAGCGCTCACCCAATATGAAATGGTGCTTCCAGTCACAGGCCATTACACTCAAGTGCGTCAATTTATGTCTGCCATGCTGAGTGCAGTGCCTTCGGTGGCCATCGCGGATATTCAAATGCATAGAGATAGCACCCTCACCCCCGTGGTTGATGCAAAATTGGTGTTAGTGTTATATGTGAAGGCTGACCCCTCATGAATTTAACAGCACAAGCAACGGCTAACGCAGGTAAAAATGGATGGCTATGGGCCGTACTGATTGTGACTGTTGCGCTGACTGCGTGGACAGCGTTCACGTCTGGCCAGTCAGATGAGTCATTACTTGCTGAGCCTGCAGACAGTGCACGTACCGCTAAACTGCCATCATTGGCAATTGCTCAAGTAACACCTGTAGACAAAGTCGAAACGACACCAGCGGCACCATCCAACTGGCGCATCATGCATCGAGACACAAGCGCAGAAAAGCCTGCCGATTTATTCCCGGTACATTCATGGGTCGTCGTCGCACCTACCCCCAAAATCAAACCTGCGCCCCCGCCCCCGCCGGTAGCGCCACCCTCGCCTTTTACTTATATGGGGAAACTAGACGATGGCCCCAAAGGCACGCAAATTTTTTTGATGGCTAACAACAAAGTGTATACCGTGGCAAAAGGTGAACAAGTAGATGCGTTTTGGCGCTTGGATGGTGAAGATGCCAACCAATTGCTGTTCACATTTTTACCGCTGAATCTGCCACAAACTTTATCAAAAACACAAAAATTAATTTCACCGGAATCGTCCTTCAATGGACAGATGGCGCAGCCGGGGCAGTAAACCAGTAAAAGGATCAGCAATGCCATTGTTTAATCATCTAAAGATGCAACACACACGAGCGCTCACAGCCATGCTGTTATTGTCTGGGCTACCGCTCATGACAAGCTGCGCATTTGCGCCATGGGAGTCCAATAAGCATAAAAATGAACCGCCAGAAACACGCGCTTATGAATCACAACAAGACCTTAAGCAAAATCCGGAATCTGCCAAAGCACGTAAGGACTTTTATTTAAATACTGAATCTGCTGTGAATGAACTATTGGTACAAGCGGATCAAGCGCGTCTAAAAGGCGATCTTGCAGAAGCACAACGCCTATATGAGCGTGTACTCAGCTTTGCACCAGATAACCAAAGCGCGATGACCAGCAGAAATGAAGTGTTTAGAGAAATTAAGCAACATCAGCAGTTACAAAAAGCGGACGAGTTGGCCAACAACAGCCAACTTGAACAAGCAAAGCGCGAAGTACATGAAGTGCTGTTAGAGAACCCGCAAAACAAAGCAGCGCTTAAACTGGAAACGCAAATCAATCAAAAAATTGGCAACAGCAATATGCAACCGCCACAGCTTAAATCCAGTATAGATAAGCCTATTTCTTTAGAGCTACGCGATGCAAATATCAAAGCCGTATTTGAGGCTTTATCTCGTGCAACGGGTATTAATTTTATTTTGGATAAAGACATCAAGCCAGACACCAAAGCGACTATCTTCATCAAAAAGCTACCCATTGAAGAAGCGATAGATATGGTACTCGCCAGCAATGGTCTACAGAAAAAAGCATTGTCTGAAAATACAGCGCTGGTGTTCCCTAGCAACCCGCAAAAGTTAAAGGATTATCAAGACTTAAAAATCCGTAGTTTTTACTTAAACAATACCAATGCCAAGCAGGTGGCCGGCATGTTGAAGTCCATGCTTAAAACCAAAGATATTTTTATTGATGAACGCATCAATATGCTGGTCATGCGCGATACACCAGAGGTCGTGCGCATTGCCGAAAAATTAGTGGCCGCCACTGATATTGCAGACTCTGAAGTAATGCTGGACATTGAAGTGTTAGAGGTGAGCCGCAGCCGTTTACAAGAGTTAGGGATTATTTACCCGAACCAACTGGCCGTCATTGGTGCGGACACGGGGCTCACCTTACAAGCGCTAAAAACCCTCAACTCCAGCGGGATAGGCGTATCTCCTAACCCGGCCATCAACTTTAAAAAAACCATTGGCGATGTTAACTTGCTCTCCAACCCAAGAATCCGCGTCAAAAACAATGAAAAAGCCAAAATCTTGGTAGGCGATAAAGTGCCCATTATCACCACCACCTCGACTGCTAACGTCGGCATCTCTGAAAATGTGACTTATATTGATGTCGGTTTAAAGCTTGATGTTGAACCACATGTCACTTTGGATGATTTTGTAAACATCAAGGTAGGCCTAGAAGTAAGCTCTTTAGGTGAAAAAACCGTGACCAGAAATGGCGCCACCATCTATACCATTGGCACGCGTAATGCCAACACCTCACTGCGCCTCAAAGATGGAGAGACGCAAATCTTAGCCGGGTTAATTTTGGATGACGAAAGAAAAAATGCCAGCCGTTTACCAGGCTTGGGCGATATCCCGCTGATTGGGCGTTTATTCTCGAACCAAGAAGACAAAAAAAGTAAAACGGAAATTGTATTGGCCATTACACCAAGAGTTATTACCAACTTAGAATTACCTAAAGCGGACGTCTCCGAATATTGGTCTGGTACCGAAAGTATCATCACGGACAAACCGCAAAAAGCACTGCCCGCATTTTCTGGTGGCTCTGCCGCCCCATTGACGCCACTGGAAAGACTGCGTGACCAACGGCGTGAACGACAACAGCAGTTGAATACACCTGCCGATGGTTCAGAAAATTCCATTAGTCCAGCACCGGCCGCAGTCCCTGTTTATCCAGCCACTGAGAGCTCAGGGCAGGATATCCCCGGTCAGGTAATCGACCCTAACGCACCGACACCCGTGCCTTCTGTCATTATTGATCCGCAGGCACAACCAGCACCAATTATTGATACCACTAATCCGCCTTCGCGTTTCTAATTCCATATGCGTCTGCGCGGATTTTCTTTGATTGAGCTGATTGTCACGTTGGCGATTGTGGCAATTTTGGCGAGTGTGGCCATGCCCTTAGTCTCGGTGACAGTTCAACGTTCTAAAGAAAGCGAGTTACGTCACCATTTACGGCAAATTCGCGAAGCCATTGATGCCTATAAGAAAGCAAGTGATGAAGGCCGTATCAAAAAAAACATAGACGAGACCGGGTACCCTCCTAATTTAGAAATATTGGTAGAAGGGGCTGAAGACCTGAAAGACCCCAACAAACATAAGCTCAAATTTCTACGTAGAATCCCTCTAGACCCGATGGTTGCACAACGAGAGACTGATGCACTCAGTATTGAGCAAACGCAAGGCTGGGGCTTGCGCAGCTACGAAAGCAGTGCCAACCAACCAGTCGCTGGGAAAGATGTATATGATGTGTACTCGTTAAGCCCGCTAACGGGTACCAATGGAGTTACTTATGCCAAATGGTAAGCCAAATAGCCGCCGTATACTCGGGTTCACTTTAGTCGAGTTATTAGTCGTATTGTCGATCCTCGCATTACTGCTCACTTTGGCTTATCCAAAATATTTTAGTAGTGTGGAGCGCGCTAGAGAAGCTGCGCTTAAGCAAAGTTTGAACACAGTGCGCGAAGGTATTGATAAATACTATGCCGACCATAGCCAGTACCCAGCCAGCCTAGAAGAGCTTGTAGAAAAGCAGTACATGAACAGATTGCCGATAGACCCCATCACCGAAAGCGAGAACACTTGGGTCATTGATCCGCCAACGCCACCACTTGAAGGTGGGCTATATAACATCCACAGCGGTGCAACAGGCATCGCAAAAGATGGCACAAAGTTCTCTGATTGGTAATATGCGTACTGGCCAGCTGACTCAGGGATTCACCTTTATTGGCATCCTCATCATCGTGGCGCTTTCTGGCATTGCTTTAAGTGTTGTAGGTATTGTGTGGCATCAATCACTACAGCGAGAGCATGAAAAAGAACTGTTGTTTATTGGTGACCAGTACCGCACCGCCATCTTAAGCTACTATGAATCCACACCGGGCGGCGCAAAACAATACCCAAAAGCATTAGAAGACTTGGTTCTAGACAAGCGTTTTCCTGTAGTCAAACGCCACCTCCGCAAACTGTATGCAGATCCCATCTCAAAACAAGCATGGGGGCTAGTAACACAACAAGGTTTGATCATTGGGGTGTATAGCCAGTCGCATCAAGCTGCTATCAAAAAATCGGGATTCCCTACTGCTTATGAGAGTTTTTCAGAGGCCACTACCTATGATGAATGGAAGTTCATCGGCATCAACAGTTAGTAAACAAACCTTTAACTCGCGTATTTTCGATAGTATTTCAGTACTTTGGGCACGTAAAGTTTGGTTTCCTCAAACGGAGGAATATGATCATGATACTTTTTAACAGAAGCTGGCCCCGCATTATACGCAGCCAATGCCAGCTCTAAATTACCATCAAATAACCGCAATAAGGTTTTCAAATACTGTGCGCCCGCGAGAATATTTTGCCGATTATCTTGGGATCGCACACGGGTCAAACCGTAATGCTGCGCAGTGGCAGGCATTAACTGCATCAAGCCAAATGCACCTTTTTTAGAAACCGCTTTAGGGTTATGCCTAGATTCCACTGTAATGACCGCATGAATCAGCGCTGGGTCTAGCGTCGTTTTATTTGCAGCCTCCAGTACTTCTTGATGAAACGGCATGTGCTGCAAAGTGGATTTGTCAGATACTGAAGACTGTATTTCCTGCTCAGCAAAATTGTCCTCGGTCTCAATTTCCATCACCGCCTCGCCGGACAATTCATTAGAAGACAAGGTAATTTCTTCCGCGTCCGATGCATCCATATAGACACTCGCTGCATAGCTAGTCGGCGCTGTCATCAACGCTAATAACAAAGCCCATAGGCGCGTTTCAAATAACTGCTGCATTCTCATCTCATCCTAGCGTATTACACATAGCATAGCGCAATCCCGCAATAAAGTAGATGATTCCAATGGACTAATTTTACTGCATACACTGTCATCTTAACGCCCCCAATTTGCGGGATATTTTAAACGCACTGCGTTTGTTATGCTTCAAAAGTTATTCATCGCACATTATTCGTCGCATTTGAATACACACTGACACCTCTCCCTTTAACCCCAATAACAATACTTATTTTGGAGTGTTTAATATGAACAACCAGCCTCATCGTATCCAACTGCTAGCCTCTGCACTGCTTGTTAGCGCCGCGTTAAGTAGCCACGCCATTGCTGACACTAAACCAAACCGCGGCAGCCCTCAAGATGATAAATCTAGAGGCGGCGTGTGTAGCAATTTACCCAGTTACGCACAATTAAAAACCGCATTGCTGAGCGCCGTAGGTTCAGAATCCTCAGGCTTCAATTTACAAATGTGGGCTACAGTAGTGAATCGGGATGGCGTCGTATGTGCTGTCGCTTTTTCTGGCGCTGACCGGGGTGCACAATGGCCCGGCAGCCGCGTGATTTCTGCGCAAAAAGCCAATACAGCCAATGCATTCAGTTTACCTGGTCTGGCCTTATCCACCGCTAATTTATACTCTGCCGTACAAGGCACTTCTGGAGCAAATCCATTAGGCGGTAGTCTTTATGGTCTACAGTTTAGTAATCCTGTAGATCCTGCAGTCGCTTATGGTGGCAACCCAGCACTTGTAGGTACCCATGCTGACCCTATGGTTGGCAATCGTATTGGTGGAGTGAATGTGTTTGGTGGTGGACTCGCGCTATACAATAACAGTGGTGTACTTGTGGGTGCAGTTGGCTTATCAGGTGATACATCCTGTGCTGATCATAATATCGCTTGGCGTGTACGCAACACGCTTAACTTAGACTATGTACCTGCAGGCGTTTCAGGTGATGCTGCTAGACCAGACAATATGGTGATTGATGATCTAAATGGTGATAGTAATGGCAAAACCGATGGTTGGGAGCAACCGACATGTGCAAATACAACCAATCCGACAGGCTTACCAGCGGCTAAAAGTGTAGGGCCTTAATCACTCTATAGCGAGGCTTTGGATGTAAACAAAAGAGCACATATCAATGTGCTCTTTTTGTTTTTATACAGTCTTCATGTTCGAAGAATGTTTTTGCAATAAAAAAGCCTCAGAGATTATCTGAGGCTTTTTGGTATAAATAGCTTGGCGGTGACCTACTTTCGCATGCGAAGAGCATACTATCATTGGCGCTGGTTCGTTTCACGGCCCTGTTCGAGATGGGAAGGGGTGGTTCCAAACCGCTATGGCCGCCAAGCATAACTGGTATCACTGATGTTTTGACTCTTACGAGTTTTCATCAGCAGAAATGCTGTGTTGCCGTCTCATTTTCATGAGGCGTCTTTAACAAATTGGAAGAAGTAAAGAATTTAAATGGGGTGATTACATATCGTGCTTTAAAACAAACCGTTAATCTTAACTTTTTGGTCAAGTCTTAAGGTTATAGGATCAAGCCTCACGGGCAATTAGTATCAGTTAGCTTAACGCATTACTGCGCTTCCACACCTGACCTATCAACGTCCTGGTCTCGAACGACCCTTTAGGGGGGTTAAACCCCCGGCAAGTCTCATCTTGAGGCGAGTTTCACGCTTAGATGCTTTCAGCGTTTATCTCTTCCACACTTAGCTACCCAGCGATACCATTGGCATGATAACTGGTCCACCAGCGGTGTGTCCACTCCGGTCCTCTCGTACTAGGAGCAGGTCCCCTCAAACTTGCAGCGCCCACGGCAGATAGGGACCAAACTGTCTCACGACGTTTTAAACCCAGCTCACGTACCACTTTAAATGGCGAACAGCCATACCCTTGGGACCGGCTACAGCCCCAGGATGTGATGAGCCGACATCGAGGTGCCAAACTCCCCCGTCGATATGAACTCTTGGGAGGAATCAGCCTGTTATCCCCAGAGTACCTTTTATCCGTTGAGCGATGGCCCTTCCATACAGAACCACCGGATCACTATGACCTGCTTTCGCACCTGCTCGACCTGTCCGTCTCGCAGTCAAGCAACCTTATGCCATTGCACTATCAGTACGATTTCCGACCGTACCTAGGTTACCTTCGCACTCCTCCGTTACTCTTTGGGAGGAGACCGCCCCAGTCAAACTGCCCACCATACACGGTCCCCAGTCCAGATTATGGACCTAGGTTAGAACCTCAACAACATCAGGGTGGTATTTCAAGGTTGACTCCACGAAATCTAGCGACTCCGCTTCAACGTCTCCCACCTATCCTACACAAATCTTGTCAAAGTCCAATGTAAAGCTACAGTAAAGGTTCATGGGGTCTTTCCGTCTAGCCGCGGGTAGATTGCATCTTCACAAACATTTCAACTTCGCTGAGTCCCGAGAGGAGACAGTGTGGCCATCGTTACGCCATTCGTGCGGGTCGGAACTTACCCGACAAGGAATTTCGCTACCTTAGGACCGTTATAGTTACGGCCGCCGTTTACTGGGACTTCAATCAAGAGCTTGCACCCCATCATTTAATCTTCCAGCACCGGGCAGGCGTCACACCCTATACGTCCACTTTCGTGTTTGCAGAGTGCTGTGTTTTTATTAAACAGTCGCAGCCACCTTTTCACTGCAACCTCATCATGCTTCGAGAGTAAATCTCTACACATTACCGAGGCGCACCTTCTCCCGAAGTTACGGTGCTAATTTGCCGAGTTCCTTCTCCCGGGTTCTCTCAAGCGCCTTAGAATTCTCATCCTGCCCACCTGTGTCGGTTTGCGGTACGGTCTTATACAACTGAAGCTTAGTGGCTTTTCTTGGAAGCATGGTATCAATCACTTCGTCTACAAGTAGACTCGTTATCACGCCTTGACATTGACTCTCCGGATTTGCCTAAAGAATCTGTCTACACGCTTGAACCGGGACATCCAACACCCGGCTGACCTAACCTTCTCCGTCCCCACATCGCATTGTATAGAGGTACAGGAATATTAACCTGTTTCCCATCAGCTACGCATCTCTGCCTCACCTTAGGGGCCGACTCACCCTGCGCCGATGAACGTTGCGCAGGAAACCTTGGGCTTTCGGCGAGGGAGCTTTTCACTCCCTTTATCGCTACTCATGTCAGCATTCGCACTTCTGATACCTCCAGCATTCCTCACAGAACACCTTCGCAGGCCTACAGAACGCTCTCCTACCATACTAGTAAACTAGTATCCGAAGCTTCGGTTACGTGCTTAGCCCCGTTACATCTTCCGCGCAGGACGACTCGACCAGTGAGCTATTACGCTTTCTTTAAATGATGGCTGCTTCTAAGCCAACATCCTGGCTGTCTATGCCTTCCCACTTCGTTTTCCACTTAGCACGTCATTTGGGACCTTAGCTGTCGGTCTGGGTTGTTTCCCTCTTGACCACGGACGTTAGCACCCATGGTCTGTCTCCCGTAATTGCATTTCTCAGTATTCGGAGTTTGCAATGGTTTGGTAAGTTCTTATGAACCCCCTAGCCATAACAGTGCTCTACCCCCGAGAATGATATACGAGGCACTACCTAAATAGTTTTCGGAGAGAACCAGCTATTTCCAAGTTTGTTTAGCCTTTCACCCCTATCCACAGCTCATCCCCAAATTTTTCAACATTTGTGGGTTCGGACCTCCAGTACCTGTTACGGCACCTTCATCCTGGCCATGGATAGATCACTTGGTTTCGGGTCTACACCCAGCAACTAGACGCCCTATTCGGACTCGCTTTCGCTACGCCTCCCCTATCGGTTAAGCTTGCTACTGAATGTAAGTCGCTGACCCATTATACAAAAGGTACGCAGTCACCCCTTACGAGGCTCCCACTGTTTGTATGCATACGGTTTCAGGATCTATTTCACTCCCCTCCCGGGGTTCTTTTCGCCTTTCCCTCACGGTACTGGTTCACTATCGGTCGATTACGAGTATTTAGCCTTGGAGGATGGTCCCCCCATGTTCAGACAAGGTTTCTCGTGCCCCGCCCTACTTGTCGTTACCCTAGTTCCACACACGGGATTTCGTATAAGGGGCTATCACCCTCTATGGCCGGACTTTCCATTCCGTTCTACTATCGCATGTGCTAAAAATAACAGGCTGTTCCATGTTCGCTCGCCACTACTTACGGAATCTCGGTTGATTTCTTTTCCTCGAGCTACTTAGATGTTTCAGTTCACTCGGTTCGCCACCATCTCCCTATATATTCAGGAGCGGTTACCCTTGCGGGTGGGTTTCCCCATTCGGATATGTCCGGATCAAAGCTTATTTGCCAGCTCCCCGAACCTTTACGCAGGCTATCACGTCCTTCATCGCCTGTAATCGCCAAGGCATCCACCATATGCACTTATTCACTTGATCCTATAACGTTAAAACCTAAACCCTTTTTAAATCCAGATTTCATCATGCATGAGACATGCGTTATAGTTTTTCTAAAGCAACTTTTCTTAATCTGCAAGGTTGTACAAATTAAGATGGTTTTTATTTCACTTACATTTATTTCAAGAACTTTCATTCCAGAAACTCATGCCAAGCAAAATGTTCGATTTTGCAATCAGTCAATATTACTCCGGTTAAAAAATAATATTGCCCATTTGAATACAACATTGTCATCACACAATGTGCATTCTCTTTACTTCTTCCATTTTGTTAAAGAACAGTCTAGTTAAAAACTAGAAGCAAGTATTGTTTAAATCAATCCTTAAGCAATACTTGCTTCTAATTTCTACTCAACAAAGCTTGGTGGAGGATGACGGGATCGAACCGACGACCCCCTGCTTGCAAAGCAGGTGCTCTCCCAGCTGAGCTAATCCCCCATATATTACGAGGTGAATCTGGTGGGTCTGGTTGGGCTCGAACCAACGACCCCCGCCTTATCAAGACGGTGCTCTAACCAGCTGAGCTACAGACCCAATAAGGTAGTTTCTAATATTACCTGTGGCCAATCTTTGTTGTACTACTGTTGAATGACTGATAAGAGTGAATGCTTGCAGCAAAAGGTTTTGCTCTAGAAAGGAGGTGATCCAGCCGCACCTTCCGATACGGCTACCTTGTTACGACTTCACCCCAGTCATGAATACTACCGTGGTAAGCGTCCCCCTTGCGGTTAGACTACCTACTTCTGGTAAAACCCACTCCCATGGTGTGACGGGCGGTGTGTACAAGGCCCGGGAACGTATTCACCGCGACATGCTGATCCGCGATTACTAGCGATTCCGACTTCATGCAGGCGAGTTGCAGCCTGCAATCCGGACTACGATCGGCTTTCTGAGATTGGCTCCCCCTCGCGGGTTGGCAACTCTCTGTACCGACCATTGTATTACGTGTGAAGCCCTGGCCATAAGGGCCATGAGGACTTGACGTCATCCCCACCTTCCTCCGGTTTGTCACCGGCAGTCCCAATAAAGTGCCCAACTAAATGATGGCAATTATTGGCAAGGGTTGCGCTCGTTGCGGGACTTAACCCAACATCTCACGACACGAGCTGACGACAGCCATGCAGCACCTGTGTCCACTTTCTCTTTCGAGCACCTAATGCATCTCTGCTTCGTTAGTGGCATGTCAAGGCCAGGTAAGGTTTTTCGCGTTGCATCGAATTAATCCACATAATCCACCGCTTGTGCGGGCCCCCGTCAATTCCTTTGAGTTTTAATCTTGCGACCGTACTCCCCAGGCGGTCTACTTCACGCGTTAGCTGCGTTACTCATGGATTTTACTCCACCAACAACTAGTAGACATCGTTTAGGGCGTGGACTACCAGGGTATCTAATCCTGTTTGCTCCCCACGCTTTCGTGCATGAGCGTCAATATTATCCCAGGGGGCTGCCTTCGCCATTGGTATTCCTCCACATCTCTACGCATTTCACTGCTACACGTGGAATTCTACCCCCCTCTGACATATTCTAGCTTGATAGTTTCAAACGCAGTTCCCAAGTTGAGCTCGGGGATTTCACATCTGACTTATCAGGCCGCCTGCGCACGCTTTACGCCCAGTAATTCCGATTAACGCTCGCACCCTACGTATTACCGCGGCTGCTGGCACGTAGTTAGCCGGTGCTTCTTATCAAGGTACCGTCAGCCTCAGTCTATGTTAGAGACTAAGTTTTCTTCCCTTGCGAAAGAGCTTTACAACCCGAAGGCCTTCTTCACTCACGCGGAATGGCTGGATCAGGCTTGCGCCCATTGTCCAAAATTCCCCACTGCTGCCTCCCGTAGGAGTCTGGACCGTGTCTCAGTTCCAGTGTGGCTGGTCGTCCTCTCAGACCAGCTACTGATCGAAGCCTAGGTGAGCCTTTACCTCACCTACTAGCTAATCAGATATCGGCCGCTCCATTAACGCTAGGTCCGAAGATCCCCAGCTTTCCCCCTCAGGGCGTATGCGGTATTAGCTAATCTTTCGACTAGTTATCCCCCATTATTGGATACGTTCCGATATATTACTCACCCGTTCGCCACTCGCCACCAGGAGCAAGCTCCCGTGCTGCCGTTCGACTTGCATGTGTAAAGCATTCCGCCAGCGTTCAATCTGAGCCAGGATCAAACTCTTCAGTTTAATTTCTGACTATTACTTGTTTACCTCTTACGAGGTGGTTATTTCGCTTTGCTTTATTTCTCAAATTCATTTCAAGGTATGTGTTACTACTTAAAGTAACCTGTACATACTTGTCTTAAATTTAAGTGTAAGCGTTTATATTCTGAGTCTCTAAGAAACCGAAGTCTCTTAACCCATCACCACAAACACCCACACTTATCAGTCATTCAGATTGTTAAAGAACTTAAATTACTACCGCTTAAATCGCTATGTTTAAACTGGTTGCGGGAACAGGATTTGAACCTGTGACCTTCGGGTTATGAGCCCGACGAGCTGCCAGACTGCTCCATCCCGCGTCCGCATCGACGTTTCGTTTTTCATGTTGCGTCGAGAGGTGAGACTATAGCAAAGATTTTGAGCATGTGTCAAACAGTCTTTGCATTTTTGTTTAAGATTTCTTGCCTCACTCAGGACAGAAAATAAAAGCGCATTGCAATGCGCTTTTATTTTCAAAGACTTAAACGCTTTTTAATTACTTACAGCACCAAATACTTTTTTCAGAAGACTGCTGGCCTGACCAACCGGGTCTTGCCGAATGGCCGCCTCCTCTTTGGCAATCATTAAATATAGACCGTCTAGCGCCTTATTCGTTACATACTGCTCTATCTTGGCATCCTCTTTTTTGACGACACCAAACTTACTACCCATCTCTGCATACTTATTATAAGTTTCCGCCAACTGCACTTTCTCTGTAGCCTTTTGCACAATAGGCAAGAATTTGGCAGCCATTTGGGTAGAGGTAGTCTTTTTAAAATATTGCGTGGCCGCATCATTCGGTCCAGTCAAAATAGACTTGGCATCGGCCACACTCATTTTTTTAATCGAATCCACCAACAATGCTTTGGCTTCTGGTACGGCAGCCTCTGCTGCTCGGTTCATTTTCAACACCAGCTCATCTGACTGTTTGCCCATGCCCATGAGCTTCATACCTTTCTCAATTTTTTTCAGTGAGTCCGGCAATGGAATCTTAACTTCTTTATTACCCAGAAACCCATCAGTGTTACCCAACAGGCTCACGGCTTTACCTACGCCTTGTGTCAGCGCTTCCTTTAAGCCACCGCTCGCTTCTGTGTTGCTAAGGTCAGCAACACTGAGCGCATTTGCGTGTGTTACAAACATCATAAACAACACAGCCATTAAACTTTTCTTCATCACAGCCTCCACCCTAATATTGAAAATACAGAGTAGAGTTTACGCTTAACTATTTATTTTTTGGGCTTTTTACGCTGCTGTTTTTAAAAGAATTTACATGCCAAATTTGGTTGGCGTACTCGCCAATGGTTCGATCACTAGAGAACTTGGCCATGCGTGCTACGTTTAATATGGCACGACGCGACCATTCCTCTTGATCTTGATATACCTGTGAGACTTCCTCTTGCTTGGCAATATAGCTCGCATAGTCGGCCAGCAATAAGTAATGATCACCCTTATGTAGCAAGGTATCGACAATGGCTTGGTAGCGAGTTGGATCTTCTACCGAGAAGAAGCCTGATCCAATCATATCAAGCACTTGTTTCAACTCAGGATTGCTATGGTAAATATCCCACGGGTTGTAATTGGCAGCTTTAGTGGCTGCGACTTCCGGTGTAGTGAGTCCGAATATAAAGATATTCTCATCCCCCACCTCTTCTTTAATCTCTACGTTGGCGCCATCTAATGTACCGATCGTCAGCGCACCATTCAGCGCCATTTTCATGTTGCCAGTTCCGCTGGCTTCAGTACCTGCCGTTGAAATTTGCTCGGACAAGTCACTGCCGGGGAATAAAATCTCCGCTGCAGACACCTCGTAGTTTGGATAGTAGACGACTTTTAGTTGATCGCCCACAGCCGGGTCATCATTCACAATCGCGGCAACGTCATTAATCAGACGGATGATCAATTTGGCTAACCAATAACCAGGCGCGGCTTTACCACCAAAAATCACCACACGCGGCGTGATACTGCCTGCATCACCACGACGAATGCGGTTGTAGAGCGTAATCACATGCAACACATTCAGCAGTTGGCGCTTATATTCATGAATCCGCTTAATCTGCACATCGAACAGCGCGTTGGGATTAAGCTGCACGCCTGTCAACGAAGCGATTTTATTGGCTAGGCGTTGTTTGTTGGCATACTTAACCGCTCTAAATGCTTTTCTGAATGCAGCATCATCTGCTAACGGTGTAAGCTTCACTAGCTGCGTTAAATCCTTTTGAAACCCATCGCCAATCGCTTGCGCTATCAACTTAGTTAAACCAGGGTTAGCCTGATTCAACCAACGACGTGGCGTAATACCATTGGTCATGTTGGTGAGTTTTTTAGGATAGATGCGGTTAAAGTCTGCAAACAAGGTGGTTTTAAGCAACTCACTGTGCAAAGCCGCAACGCCATTGACGGTATGGCTACCCACCACTGCCAAATGTGCCATGCGTACACGGCGGCCATGTGTCTCATCAATGATTGATACACGTTTTAACAAATCTGTATCACCTGGGAAATGATGATTCACCATTTGCAAGAAATGGTGATTGATTTCATAAATGATTTCCAAGTGACGCGGCAACAAACTGCCAAACAACTCTACCGACCACGTTTCTAATGCCTCCGGCATCAATGTATGGTTGGTATATGCAAACACGTGCGTTACCAAATCCCATGCAAATGCCCAATCAAGATGATGCACATCGACCAATTGATACATCATTTCCGCCACACCAATGGCAGGATGCGTGTCATTCAATTGAATCGCCACTTTATTAGGCAAGTCTTTCCAATCCAATTTGGTCATATTGGTTTTGGAGGCCATAAAGCGTCGCAAAATATCTTGAATGGAAGCGGACACAAAGAAGTATTGTTGCTTTAATCGCAATTCACGACCAGATGCCGACGCATCGTTGGGGTATAACACTTTAGAGATGGTTTCACTGTCGTTACGCACCTCAACCGATTGCTCATAATTGCCTTCGTTAAAGTGGCGCAAATCAAATTCTTTGGTGGCCTTGGCTGACCAAAGGCGCAGATTATTCACCGTTTCAGTATCGTAACCGGGCACTGGCATGTCATACGCCATGGCTACCACATGGTCTTCATCTACCCAATGACTTTTGGTGCCATGCGCCGAGGGCACTTGCACCACTTTGCCGTAGAACTTCACCATATAAGTCACTTCTGGGCGTTGGAACTCCCACACATTGCCATAGCGTAACCAGTTATCTGGATTCTCAATTTGTTGCCCATGCTCAATGGATTGCCTAAACATGCCGTACTCGTAACGGATGCCATACCCTGTGGCAGGAATATCCAGCGTCGCCATCGAATCTAAAAAGCAAGCAGCCAAACGACCCAAGCCACCATTCCCTAGCGCAGCATCATGTTCCATCTCCACCGCTTCTTCCAGCGAGTGCCCCAATGCACCTAAACCATCGCTTAACTCATCTTTAATGCCCAAGTTTAGTGCGGCATTGGTCAACATACGGCCAATTAAAAACTCTAATGAAAGATAATAAACACGTTTAGGATCTTGCTCGGCATAAGCAGAAGCGGTTTTTACCCAGCGTTCTACTACATGATCTCGCACTGTATAAGCAGATGCGTCATACCAGTTACGCGGCGTCGCTGCTTGATCTGTCTTAAAACAGGAGTACACCAGATGATTTTGCAATGCCTGTTTGATGGTGGTTAATTTTGGCAAAACCATTTGTGTCGCTTTGTATGTTTTCGTTGCAGCCATAGGAACCTTAAAAGTAATTTGGTTGTTGTTAGTTAAATTTTAGCAAATACTACGCCAACCTAACGTGAGAACTTAAAATTGAGACAAAAAAGCCCACGAAGAATTCGCGGGCTTTTCGCTCATGCCTGTCAATACTTACACAATCAGGCTATTCATGCGTCGTACAAAACTTGCCGGATCTTCTAATTGCCCGCCTTCTGCAAGCAAGGCCTGATCAAACACTACGTGGGTATAATCCGCAAACTTAGCATCATCATTTTCGTTCTTTAGCCGCTCAATTAAACGATGGGCTGGATTAATCTCCAAGATAGGTTTGCTCTCCGGTGCTTTTTGGCCAGCCGCTTTTAGAATACGCGCCAAGTTACCCGAAACATCGTGCTCGCCGGCCACTAAGCATGCCGGTGAATCAGTTAAACGATGGGTCACACGCACTTCTTTCACAGCATCGCCCAATGTTGATTGAATACGCTCGACTAATGACTTGGCTTCTTCTTCCACTTTCTTCTGTGCTTCTATCTCGGATTCGTCTTGCAGCTTGCCTAAGTCCAAATCACCTTTGGCAATGGATTGCAGTTTTTTACCTTCAAACTCAGTTAAGCCACCTAATAGCCACTCGTCCACTTTGTCCGACATCAACAATACTTCAATGCCTTTTTTGCGGAAAATTTCCAGATGCGGCGAATGCTGCGCGGCCGCAAAAGTGTCCGCAGTAATATAGTAGATGACCTCTTGCTCAGGCTTCATCCGTGCAATGTAATCTTTAAGGGATACATTTTGTGTGTCGTTATCTGCATGCGTGGAAGCAAAACGTAACAAGCCAGCAATTTTGTCTTTATTGGCCCAATCTTCGCCAGGCCCTTCTTTCATCACACGGCCAAACGCATCCCAAAATTTTGCATACGCTTCTGGTTTGTTTTCTGCTAGGTCTTCTAACAAGCCCAATACTTTTTTAACAGAACCATTTTTAATAGCTTCTACATCGCGGCTGTCTTGCAAGATTTCACGCGAGACATTCAGCGGCAAGTCAGCAGAATCAATCACACCACGCACAAAACGTAGATACTGTGGCATCAGTTTTTCTGCGTCTTCCATAATAAACACACGCTTCACGTAAAGCTTAATACCCTGACGACGCTCACGGTCGTACAAATCAAGTGGCGCTTTCGTTGGAATATAGAGCAGAGAAATATACTCTTGCTTACCTTCTACACGGCTGTGCGAATAGGCAAGTGGGTTCTCAAAATCATGTGACACATGCTTGTAGAATTCTTGGTACTCTTCTTCGGTAATCTCACTTTTGCTACGCGCCCACAATGCCGAAGCTTTATTGATGGTTTCATCTTCATCAGTAGGTACCATCTCACCGCCAGCACCATTCTCACCATCTTTCCACTCTGATTTCTTCATGATGATAGGCAAGGTAATGTGATCGGAATACTTGCGCACGATCGTTTTGAGTTTCCAATCGTTCAGAAACTCTTCTTCGCCTTCGCGCAGATGCAGAATCACATCGGTACCGCGCCCTGCTTTTTCTACTGTATCAATAGTAAAATCGCCTTCACCACTTGACTGCCACTGCACCGCGCCCTTTTCACCAGCACGGCGTGTAATCAACGTTACCTTATCCGCAATAATAAATGCAGAGTAAAAACCCACCCCAAACTGGCCAATCAAATTGGCATCTTTGGCTTGGTCACCCGTTAGGTTTTGAAAGAACTCTTTGGTACCAGACTTTGCGATGGTACCGATATTGCGAATCACTTCTTCGCGATTCATGCCAATGCCATTGTCGGAAATGGTGACTGTACGTGCTGCTTTGTCAAAGCCAATGCGAATCTTTAGCTCGCTATCATTCTCGTATAGCGCGCCGTTGGATAGCCCTTCAAAGCGCAGTTTATCTGCAGCATCGGATGCATTGGAAATCAACTCACGCAATACGATTTCTTTGTTGCTGTACAAAGAGTGAATCATTAATTGTAAAAGTTGTTTGACCTCGGCTTGGAAAGCTAATTTTTCTGTCGTCATGGAGTCTCTCTTTGAGTTAAACTTAAATTTGGCAATAACAATAATATTGTTTAATTATTTTTTATTTTAAATATGCGATCAACGCATTTCTTTGTTACATAAATTGGGTCGGCCTCTGCCATTTCAAGAGCGCATGTACATTTTGTAGGAGTTGAATATGGCAGATATTCAAGTGGTTGCAGTGGATACCGTGCAATTTAAAGTCACGGTAAGGGATCGCAGCACGACCTCACACTTGGTGAGCGTACAGCCTGCGTATGCACAGAAACTGACGCAAGGCAAAATATCCACCACTGAATTGGTCAAGCAGTCGTTCATCTTTTTATTAGCACGTGAGCCAAACACCAGCATTCTGCAACAGTTCGATCTCAGCGTGATCGCACGCTACTTTCCCGAATACGAACAACAGATTACGTTAGCATAAAATACAAAACAGTCATCAAGATTTCAAATAAACAGGTTATAACACTCTCATGAACGCAACTCACCCCAACGCCTCAGAAACACTCCTTGCTGCTGTCGACTTAGGTTCCAATAGTTTTCGGTTAGAAATCGGCCGTATTGAGCATGGCCAAATTCAACGTGTGGATTACCTAAAGGAAGCGGTACGCCAAGGCGGCGACCTAGACGAAGACCGCAACTTAACGCAAGATGCCATTGATCGTGGCTTGAAATGCCTAGCAAGATTCGGTGAAACACTGAAAGGTTTTCCACCGCATTGTGTACGCGCTGTGGCCACGCAAACCTTACGTGAAGCTAAAAATCGTGATGTCTTTATTAAACAAGCCAAAAAAGCGTTGGGTTACGATGTCGAAGTGATTTCCGGGGTGGAAGAAGCGCGCCTGATTTATCAGGGAGTGAGCCGCTTACTACCGCAATCTAACGAAAAGCGCTTGGTGATTGATATTGGCGGCCGCTCTACAGAATTCATTATCGGCCAGCACTTTAATACCGAAACCACAGACTCGTTACGCGTGGGCTCTGTGGCATGGTCACTTAAATACTTTGCGGATGGTCAATTCTCGGAACGCAACTTTCAACGGGCCGAAATCGCCGCTGAGTCTTTCTTAGACATGGTGGCAGAAACCTATCAACACAGACATTGGGATATTGCCTACGGCGCATCTGGCACGGTGGGTGCAGTAGCAGATATTTTAAGTTACGCAGGATTTGGCGAAGATGTCGTAACGCAGGAAGGCCTGACTTGGTTACGTCATCAACTTATTAAAGCCAAACATGTGAGCAATTTGGAATTAGGTGGCTTAAAAGAAGAACGCAAAGCAGTGATTGCCGGCGGCTTGAGTATTTTGATTGCCGTATTTGATATTTTAAAACTAGATACTTTAGTGGTGGCCAAAGGCGCACTCAGACATGGTTTGTTGTATGACATGATTGCTGAGGATGACGCCACTGAAGATTTGCGCGACGCTTCCATCCATCGCCTGACCACCCGTTTTGGTGCCAATAAAACGCAGGCAGGCAATGTGTCTAAAGTAGCACTACGGTTTTTTGATCTACTATCACCATCCTTGAATGTCCCTGATGAAGACGCGCATGAAGTCATTAAGCACCGGCAAATATTAGGTTGGGCAGCTTACAGTCATGAGATTGGCTGCGCTATTTCTCACAGTGAATCACAACGCCATGGCGCTTACATTCTGGACAATACCGAGCTCATGGGATTTGCACAGAGCGAATTACATCGCCTTAGCTTATTGGTATTGGGGCATTATGGGAAGCTTAGAAAACTAGAGGCCGACTTTGAAGATGAGATTTTTATCTGCCAACTTCTTGCGTTGCGTTTAGCTGTCATATTCTGCCATTCACGCAATATGCCTGTGCTTAAAAATTTACAATTAGCGCGCGAACACCATGGTTTTTTCTTGAGCTTACCAAGCGCATGGCAAAAGGCATTTCCACAAACCTGCTACCTGCTAGAAGAAGAAGTATTGGCCTGGCAAAAAACCAATTGGACACTTGTCGTCAGCACGCCGGATTAAACGCGCAACCTCCATCAAACTGTCATACCGTTTTCATATGATGAGATTGCAATGGCTCACTGCCGCTGCAATCCAATGGAGCAATTGACAATGAAAATAAACGGTATAAACTGTTTATACTATTTTTAGGAGACCCGTCATGGCGAACACCCCTGTATCCAAACCAAAAACAGCCGCTAAACCAGCTAGCAAACCTGCACAAACAAAACCGACCGCAGCAAAAACAGCTGTCAGCAAACCTACACTGAGCAAACCCATCCCGAATCAGCCGGTAGCGGCCAAACCCGCAGCTATTGTTGCTAAGCCTGTCGTAACTAAACCTGCCGCGACTAAATCTGTCGTCGCTAAGTCAGCTGCGCCAGCAAAAGCTGCTGTTAAGCCTATTGCAAAAACAGCCACGAAAGCCAAACCTGCAACCAAAGCAAAAGCGGCCGACAGCAAAAAAGACCATAAAAAAGACGACAAAAAAAATAAACCAGAAAAAGTTAAAATGGAACGCGATAGCTTTACCATGCCTAAAGAAGAGTATGCGGCGATTGGCACACTGAAAAGCAGAATGAACGCGCTGGGTCACCCGGTAAAGAAAAGTGAGTTATTGCGTGCAGGCATTAAATTATTGGCAGCGATGAGCGACAACACATTAAAAATGACCATGGAAAAAATTCCCGTCATCAAAACTGGTCGTCCTAAAAAATAAAGCTTAAAAATAAGACTTGAAACTAATGCCTAAAAAACAACTTTAGGGATTAATCTAGCAACTGCGGGGTTTGTACTGAAAAAAGCTGATACGTACTTCCCCCCTGTTGCCGTAGGCGCAGCCACCATACTGCGCCTTTTTTCACGCTGACCGCCGGGGTGTCACCTAAGCCCAGCAAAGCAGCCACCAGCTCACCCAGCCACGGCTGGTGCCCAACGATTAGTACATTCTCGGCAGTGTGCTGATGCAAATAGGCCAACACTTCCGTTAAGCGGGTGTCAGGCTGAAACACATCTTCGATGATGACCTTTCCACTCAACGCCTCTGCAGTTTGCAATGCACGCAAAGCCGGGCTTACCAATACCACGGTATTTTTTGGCAGATATTGTTGAAGCCATTGCGCCATTGCGCGAGATTGCTTGAGCCCTTTGGCCGTTAGTGGCCTTGCCATATCTGTTTGGCCCGGCGCACATAATTCGGCATCTGCGTGCCGCCAAAGGATTACGTTTTTAACTAACTGAGTGTCTGGCATTCTGCTATTCAGCCTAGCTATGTTTTTTAATTAACATGGCTTGGCTAGAGATTGCATGCGATGGCACCGTTGCAGTGTTTATTTTTCGCACCGGTTGATATTCACCTTGTTCGCCTAGAGTCCACGCATCTACGTTGTCTTGCAGATATGGCGTCAGCAAATCATCCATAATACGTTGTTGCATGTTGGCGTCATGAATCGGCCATGCCACTTCCACACGACGTAGCATATTGCGGCTCATCCAATCCGCGCTAGATAACCAAAGATGGGTTTCGCCCGCAACATTAAAATAAAACACGCGTGAGTGCTCTAGTAAGCGCCCCACTATTGAGCGTACGCGTACGCGACCAGCCAACGCTGGTAAATCAACTGGCAGAATGCAGGCACCACGCACAATCAAATCAATCTCCACTCCTTTTTTAGCCGCAGCAATCAACGCCAACACCAGCGTCTCGTCCGTCAGCGAGTTCATTTTGGCAATGATAGTGGCAGGCTGACCGCGGCCTGCTGCCAACTGTGCTTTTTTAATTTGCGCTAACATCGCGGTATGTAAAGTAAAAGGGGCCACCAATAACTGTTGCATCCGCGGCAACGGCAACTCACTGGTGAGATGCCTGAACACATGCTCCATCTCTCTGGTGATTGCCGCATCTGTCGTTAGCATGCAGACATCGGTATAGAGTTTGGCTGTTTTGGGATTGTAGTTACCGGTAGAAAGATGTGCATAGCGCTTAATCGCTTTCCCTTCGCGCCGCATAATCAACAGCATTTTGGCATGCGTTTTTAAGCCAACCACGCCATATACCACCTGTGCGCCAATGGATTCCAACGCTTCCGCCCAGTTAATATTGGCCTCTTCATCAAAGCGTGCTTTTAGCTCCACTACCACTAGCACTTCTTTACCGCGACGTACGGCCAACTGCAGTAAGCGTAAGATTCTGGAGTCTGCGCCCGTGCGATATATGGTTTGGCGAATCGCCAGCACGTTTGGGTCGTCTACGGCTTCTTCCAGCATTTGTATAACAGCATCAAAACTTTCAAAGGGCTGATGAATCAGCACATCTTTTTCTTTGATTTGCGCCAAGATGGATTGAGTACGCTGCAAACTTTTTGGCCATTGCGGCAAGAATGGAACGAATTTAAGATGTGCGCCTTCAGCCATATCTGGCAGTTGAATCAAACGCCCTAAGTTCACTGGGCCATTGACCCGATACAGTGCTTGCTGCGGCAATTTAAATTGCTCCAACAAGAAATTGGCCAACTCTTCGTGGCACTCATGCGAGACTTCCAAGCGTACGGCATCGCCATACTGACGATGCGCAAGCTCTTCGCGCAATGCAGTACGTAAATTATCGACGTCATCCTCATCCAAAGCTAAATCTGAGTTCCGCGTCACACGAAATTGTGAGAAATGCAAAATACGTGCGCCACTGAATAGGTCATCTAAATTGGCACGGATAATACTGGTCAGTGATACAAAGCACTGCGCTTTCTGGCTGATATTGGCGGGCAACTGCACCAAGCGTGGCACCACGCGCGGCACCCGCACAATGGCAATATTGCGCTCCTGATTATGCGCATACTCCAGCTCTACAATAAAGTTGAGCGATTTGTTGGCGACTTGCGGAAACGGATGCGAGGGATCTAGCGCCACTGGCATGAGCAAAGGCTTGACCTCACGCTTGAAGTATTGCGCAACCCATTGTTTTTGCTCTGGCGTACGTACACCGCCAGAGACCAAATGCACCTCTTCTTTGGCGAGCGCAGGCATCAATACATCATTGAATAGCTCATATTGCTTGGCGACCAAGGCATGTGCCTTGCTGGCAATCTGCGTAAAGCTTTGCGTGCTAACCACACCTTGCGTCACATTGTCTTGCACGGCTTGCAGTTGTTGCGGCATCCGCACTTCAAAAAATTCATCAAGATTAGAAGCCACAATGCATAAAAAACGCAGGCGCTCTAGTAAGGGATAGTCTTCGCGTTGCGCTAAGGTGAGTACGCGCTGGTTAAAACTGAGAATGCTTAAATCACGGTCTAGTAGTGGAGTTATCATGACTTTATTTTATGCTGAAACCCTATGTCGTTTATGACAAATTTGTGACATGCATGCAAGTTTAGCATTGGCTAGAGGTTATCTAGTCGTGCTAATAACCCTTGTGCGTAATCGGTAATGGCATTGCGTTTCTCTTGTGACATCTTATCGACATGCTTCACCATCAAGGCCGTGCGAGGATGATGTGCGAAGTCCTGACAATGCTTAATTAGAAAATGCCAGTACAACGTGGTGACAGGGCAAGCCTGCGCACCCGTTTTAATATCAGGTTTATAGCGGCAACCTTGGCAGTAATTACTCATTCTCTGAATATAGGCACCGCTTGCCACATAGGGTTTAGAAGTAAAGCGCCCACCATTTGCATGCAAAGCCATGCCTGCCACATTAGGCAATTCCACCCATTCTACTGCATCCACATACACAGCCAGATACCAAGCTTCTATTTGTTTGGGCGCGATTTCCGCCAATAGACCAAACATCCCAGTGACCATCAAACGTTGAATGTGATGCGCATAGCCATACTGCATGGTTTGCGTGATGGTTTGACGCATGCAGTTCATATGGGTATTGGCTGTCCAATACCAAATAGGTAAATTACGTTGATGTTTGTAATGATTGCCTTCTGCCATCGCCGGCATATCTAACCAGTACACTCCTCTAATGAACTCTCGCCAACCCAAAATTTGACGGATAAATCCTTCCACACTGGCCAGAGGCAATTGATATGCGTGATAAGCCTGCTCTGCCGCTTGTATCACCTCACGTGGGTTCAACAACTTTAAATTAAGCGATGAAGCCAGCAATGAATGCCACAAAAAAGCATATTGAGGTTGCTCACTGCCTTGCCACATCGCATCTTGATGTGCGCCAAAATCAGCAAGCTTGTATTGGATAAACACATCTAACAGTGTTAAGGCTTGGTTACGTGTCACCGGCCAACAAAAATGTGCCAATGTCCCCGGGTGCTCTGCAAAATGGTGTTCTACATCCGCAAATACTTCGTGTGTGATGGCATCAATCTCAAACACCGGGGCTTGCGGCACTGATTGCGGCCCATGCTTACCAAAGGTTTTGCGATTTTCATGGTCGTAATTCCAATCACCGCCAATGGGTTGAGTGCCCTGCATCAACACTTGGTGTTCCTGACGCATGTTGCGGTAAAAAAACTCCATGCGTAAGCTTTTACTTTGGCCAGCCCAACGTTTAAAGTTGGCTTGGCTACACATAAAATGCGTATCGTCCCGTACAATAAGCGGTATATTGGTGTTTTCTGCGCACGTCTTAAGCAGTTGCAACACGCGGTATTCACCTGGCTCACAAACAATCATTTTCTGCGGCGCGTGTTGCTTAATATGATGTGACCAAACTTCTTGTAGTTCAGTATATCTGTGCTCACCTAATGGATAGTAAGTAACTGGAAAACCAGATGTTTTAAGGCTTTCCGCAAAATGGCGCATAGCAGATAAGAATAATGCAATGCGTGCTTTATGACTCCATACATGCGCACCCTCACCTATCACTTCAGCCATGACTACTTGATCACAAGCAACGTCAAAGCCTTCAAGCGCAGGATTATCAAGGGTTAATTGATCCCCCAGCACTATAACTAAATGGCGAATCATCGTTTTGATTTTGCGGCACGGCTACAGTGTGTAGAACAATATTTCACAGCATCCCAGTTGTTTGCCCACGCTTTGCGCCACACCATACTGCGCCCACATAGAACACATAACTTGTAGGGAAGGTTGGATTTATTGCCTCTAAAATTGGCCGGCGATTGTATAGAGGTCATGCCTCAATGACTATGGTTTTACAATGTGGTTCAACGCATATTGCGCAGCGGTAAATCCAAACGGCGCGGTCACACACACACTGGAGCCATAACCGGCACAATTCAATCCAGTGATACTGGTTGAACTGATAGGATTGATCTCACATCCGGCGCCTTCTACTTGTATTGGTTTAAGTGCAGGCTCGTCAGAGAATATAGCTAAAACACCAAATTTTGCAGACTTTTTAGTGTTACTCGCTTTGGGGAAAGCAAAATCACGACGCAATTGATTGCGCACTTTGGCCAACAAGCGATCCCCTGTGACATACGCTAAATCATCTACTTGGATACGCGTGGGGTCTAAGCGTCCGCCAGCGCTGCCCACCATCACCAGCGGTTGTTGCTGTTGTTTACAAAGTGCGGCTAGGGCCACTTTGGCCTTAGCATCATCAATGCAATCCACAATCACATCAAAACCCTGGCCCAATAATGCAGCAATATTGTCGGGGGTAATAAAGTCTTCTATCGTGTGTACTTCACAAGCTGGATTGATCATCTTGACGCGCTGTTGCATCGCGGTCACTTTTGGCAAGCCAAACGCATCGTCCACTGCATGCAATTGCCGATTCACATTCGATTCGGCAATGTTATCCAAATCAATCAACGTCAATGTGCCAATGGCGTTACGCGCTAAAGCCTCCACCGCCCACGAGCCTACCCCACCCATTCCAATGACACACACATGCGCTGCTTGTAACTTATCGAATCCTGCTGCGCCATACAAGCGGCGCACACCACCAAAGCGACGCTCGTAATCCGGAAGGTTAGACTGCATGGTTACTGCTCTAGCACCACAAAGGCCGCCGCTAGATTTTTTTCATCACTGATCGTCACGTGCATACGCGTAATGTGTTTTTCTTGCACAAAGTTCGCCAATTCCTGCGCTAATACTAGTACCGGCTTGCCTAAATCGTCATGCGACACGGCAATATTTTGAAAGCTGACCACACCACGGATACCGGTGCCCAGTGCTTTGGAAAATGCTTCTTTAGCTGCAAACCGCTTGGCTAAAAAGCGTGCCTTAAGTTTGGTTTGATGATAGCTAGCCAGTTCACTCTCAGCGAGTACACGCAAAGCAAACTCATCCCCAAAGTTCTGAATAGAGTTTTCAAGCCTGGCGACTTCAACAATGTCCGTACCGATGCCGTAAATCATCGTGTCAATGTCGCCGCTTCTTTCATCAACGCTTTCATCTCGCGCACCGCGTTATCCCAACCCACAAATAGGGCATGCGCAACAATGGCGTGGCCAATATTCAACTCCTCAAACCCAAACATACGCGCAACGTGATGCACGTTGTGATAATGCAAGCCATGGCCTGCATTGACGACCAGCTTGGCATCACGCGCATGATGCAACGCCAGCTCAATTCGGCTGAGTTCGTCCTCTTGCGCACGTTCTGTTTCAGCATCGGCAAAGGTACCGGTATGCAATTCAATTACGGGCGCACCCATTTTCACGGCGGCATCAATCTGTGCAATATCGGGCGCAATAAATAGTGAGACACGAATACCGGCATCGCTCAGTTTTTTGACGGCATGCTCAACCTTGGCATAGTGCGTAATCACATCTAAACCACCTTCGGTAGTACGTTCTTCTCGACGCTCTGGCACCAAGCACACATCTTGCGGCGCTACTTTAATCGCAATGTCTAACATTTCATCTGTGACCGCACATTCCAAATTCATTTTGGTTTGCAGCAAAGGACGTAATGCAAAGATATCCGCATCTTGCATATGACGTCTGTCTTCGCGCAAGTGCAAGGTGATGCTATCTGCGCCTGATTGCTCAGCACGCAAAGCAGCTTGTACTACACTGGGGTATTTAGTGCCACGCGCCTGACGTATGGTGGCGACGTGGTCGATGTTGACGCCTAATTTAATCATTTAGTAATTTTCTATTATCAAATCACAAAAACAGCTTATAACCCTTGTAAATCAATGAGTAGCTGTCGTGTATGTAAGGGTTTATCCCCCAAATAATGCGCCAGTAAATAGCGCATCAGTTGCTTACTTTGTACCTGTGATTGTGCATCACGATAGTCTTCGCGTGCCATATCCAGCAATGTTCCGCCCCGTAATTGTACGCCATTTTTAGTTGCCCCTAATTCACATGCGCCATACTCCGCCTCGTAGCGGTAGTTTTTTTCTGCAACAATCGGCTCACCATTTTCGTCTTGCAGCAACGGAATAGCGTATCCCAGTTCTTGTAGTAGCGTTAACTCAAATCGCCTGAGAATCACGGCCAATTCAAGCGGTTGACTGGCTGTCGACATGCCTGACAGCGCATTCAACGTATTGGCGTAATAGGCAAACAAGTCTTCGTGCGCATCCTCTCTAGGCAGCAGGCGCAGCAGCAGCTCATTCAAATAAAATCCGCACATCAGCGCTTCACCCTTGAGCAAGGTCAGCCCTGCAGACCAATCCAAACTATGTAATGTCTTCAGTTCGTTTTTTCCTGACCAAGTACCTGTCAACAATTGAAATGATTGCAACATACCACGCATGGCGGAACGTGGCCGACGCGCACCTTTGGCCAGCACAGCCACACGACCGAATCGCTGTGTAAATAACTCAACCACCAAACTGGTTTCTTTGAATGGATAGGTGTGTAGCACGTAGACAGGCTGATTATCTTGGCGATGTAGATGAAGGGGGGATGCCATATTTATACCATCAGAATCCGTGCGAATTACCGTGCAAGACTTGCTAGACTCTGTAGCAACTCGTCCTCAGCTTTTTCAATCAATAAGGGGACTAGCATCTCTTCGCCAGAAAATAAAACCATGGCATAGCGTATAGGTGCTGCAGGTAAGAGCGGGGTAAATTTGCCAAAGCCGTAGCGGTCATTCCGCATCAGTTGCCAAGCCCCTTTAGGCTCTGAAAATTCAGGTTTATCAAACAATTGGCGCACTGTTCCAGTATCCACACTCATCAACGCATAGTCGCCTTGGTCAGCCAAAATCACCCAAGCCATATCGCCGTCTTTACTGGTGTTTTTTAATTGGAACAAATACCAGTCATCGTCTTCATAAACCAATTGAAATACATTATTGATGCCGCCTGTTTTACGATTGACCGTATAGTAAATACCCTGATCATCTAACGAGATAGGCTGTCCAAATTGCATAGATGGCGAGGATTGCATGCTGATGTTACCTCGCCACGGCAGCTTTCCAATGGGCGCTAGTAGCCCAAGCTTTTAAGTGCCCTTTCATCATCTGCCCATCCGCCTTTCACTTTAACCCAAGTTTCTAGATACACTTTACTACCAAATAGTTTTTCCATGTCTTGGCGTGCTTCGGTTGAAATTTGTTTTAACTTCTCCCCGCCTTTACCAATCAGCATGGGTTTTTGGCTGTCTTTATCCACAATAATCGCAGCAAAAATGCGACGCAAATTTTTCACTGTTTCAAATTTTTCAATTTCTACTGCCACCGAATAAGGCACCTCATCACCAAGCAGTCGGAATATTTTTTCGCGAATAAGTTCTGCCGCCAAAAAACGCTCGTTCTTGTCTGTCAGCTCGTCTTCACCATAAATGGCCTCTTGCTCTGGCAAATGCTCACGCGTGGCTAGCAATAACTCATCCAGATTCAAATTCTTTTTAGCACTGACAGGGATAATGCCAGCAAATGGATGCAATAAATCAAAGTCTTGAATAAGTGGTAACAGATTACCCTTGTCGCCCATTAGGTCAGACTTATTGACCACAAGCAGCACCGGTTTATTTTTTGGTAGTAAACTCAGTACTTTTTTATCCGCATCGCCCAGTTTCATCGGCTCAATCACAAACAACACTACATCTACCTCTGTGAGCACTTGCGTCACAGTTTTATTAAGCGTTTTGTTTAAAGCATTTAAATGTTTTTGCTGAAAACCCGGAGTATCTACAAATAAAAACTGCGTATCTTCTGTGGTGTGAATGCCTAACAGGCGATGGCGCGTGGTTTGCGCCTTGCGTGAAGTAATAGCGAGCTTCATCCCCAAAATATGGTTCAGCAATGTCGATTTGCCTACATTGGGTCGGCCTACAATCGCGACAGTGCCGCATTTAAAGGGTTGAGTCATTGATTTATTTTTTCCATGGCTAGTTGTGCAGCTTGTTGTTCTGCATTGCGACGGCTAGTGCCCTCGCCTAAAGTTGTAATCTCTAATTTTTTAATCACACACTCTACTTTAAAGCTTTGTGCATGCGCTTCGCCTTCAATCGAGACCACCACATAATCGGGTAATTCAATTTTTTTGCTCTGCAAGTATTCTTGTAGTTGTGATTTCGCGTCTTTATCAATTGCTTTGGGATCGATCGTACTGAGCTTTTGTGCAAACAGCTTCAATACCGCCGCTTCTGCCGCGACAAAGCCACCATCCAGATATACCGCGCCCACAATAGCTTCCAGTGCATCCGCTAGGATAGAAGGACGGCGCCAGCCTGCACTTTTCAGCTCGCCCTCACCTAATTTTAAGTAATCTTTGAGGTTTAACGTCAACGCAATCTCACATAAGCTGGATTCTTTGACCAACTGCGCCCGCAAACGACTTAAATCACCTTCAGGCAACTTAGGAAAGCGATGATACAACTGATGTGCCACGATAAAGTTAAGCACCCCATCACCTAAAAACTCTAGGCGCTCATTATTGTTACCAGAAAAACTGCGGTGTGTGACGGCCAGCTGTAGTAGTGATGGTGCGTTGAACGTATAGCCAATGAGTGGATGAAGTGATGCTAAAGACATGCGGGATTATGTTGCGCCAAGTTATTTTGCAGTAGTCGCATGAAAATCCAACAGAATGCTCATATTGCCAAACAATGGAATCACCTTTTGATATTCAGCCACAATCGCCCCGCCCTCAATACGCAGATCTCGTCCTTTGATGCTATCAATAGTGTCGATAGTGGCTTGACGGTCAAAAGCATCAGCTACCTCTTTTTTATTTAATTCGCCTGAACTCTCTTTGGCAATGGCTTTAATGCTGGTACGGATGGCATTAAACTCTAAATAAGCTGGCAAGGATTTCATCACAAACGTACCAATAAACACGAGTGCCGCCAACACCACTAACGTGCCCCAAAAAGACATGCCTCGTTGTTTGCGGATTAGACCGTTTTGGAATGGCTGCATCACTGTTCTCCTTATCAACAATCCTTATTGGATTGTATTCCCAATTCTGGAAAAGTTATCAAAATTAAACCATATATAAAATGCCTTGCCTACCAAGTTGCGCTCCGGCACAAAGCCCCATACGCGACTATCCGAACTATTATCGCGATTATCGCCCATAGCAAAATAATGGCCTTCTGGCACCGTAATAGATTGCCCGCTCATCAGCTTAGCGCCTGGTGACCCTGATTCATATTGATTCACCAAATCATGAACCAAAATATCGTGTTTCACCTCACCCAATGTCTCTTGATAGCGTAACGCTTGAATGGTCACATCACGGTCTTGATTGTTTTCATCTTTGGTTTGCAAGGTGTAGATAAAGTCATCTTCATCGTTAACGTTTAACACTTTGCCGTTAATGCTTAAACGCTTATTGTGATATTGAATCACATCCCCCGGTAAACCTACCACGCGCTTGATGTAATCGATCGTTGGCTCAGGTGGATAATGAAATACAAACACATCACCACGTTTAGGTTGATTCAACTCGACAAAGGTATTGTTCAAAATAGGCACACGTAAGCCATAGGTAAATTTATTGACCAAAATATAATCGCCGGCCAGTAGCGTAGGCATCATCGAACCGGATGGAATTTTAAATGGCTCTACCAAAAATGAGCGGATGACAAACACTAGCAAAATGACGGGGAAAAAGCTTTTGCTATACTCCACATACCAAGGGTCTACATTGTTTTTTCTGCGTTTGCGCAGCACTAGAATATCGAGCAGCCAAATAGCCCCTGTGACCAGCAGTATGACCAACATAAACAAAGCAAAATACATGGTTATCCCTTTTAGTGTTTATTGTTTTAATGAATCTTACTTATCTTCTACGCGCAAAATCGCCAGGAAAGCTTCTTGTGGAATTTCCACATTGCCCACCTGTTTCATGCGTTTTTTACCTTCTTTTTGCTTGTCCAACAATTTACGTTTACGCGATACATCACCGCCATAACATTTGGCAATCACGTTTTTACGCATGGCTTTGACCGTCTCACGCGCAATAATATTGGCACCAATAGAGGCCTGAATCGCCACATCGAACATTTGACGTGGAATCAACTCGCGCATTTTTGCCGCGACCTCACGGCCACGATGCACACTGTTGGCACGGTGCACAATCATACTGAGCGCATCCACACGCTCACCATTGACCATAATATCTAACTTCACCAAATCTGCGGCGCGAAACTCTAAAAATTCATAGTCCATTGAAGCGTAGCCACGCGATACCGATTTTAATTTATCAAAAAAATCTAGCACCACTTCGTTTAATGGCATTTCATAACTGAGCATCACTTGACGCCCCATGTACTGCATATTTTTTTGAAGACCGCGCTTATTGTTACAAAGCGTCATCACAGGGCCAACATAGTCTTGTGGCATCAATAAATTCACATTAATGACAGGCTCACGCGTTTCTTCTACACGCGAAGGCTCTGGCAGGCGTGATGGATTTTCAATCTGTACCACGCTGCCATCTTTAAGCAGCAATTCATAAACCACTGTGGGTGCAGTGGTAATCAAATCCATATCGTACTCGCGCTCTAAACGCTCTTGTACGATTTCCATGTGCAACAAACCTAAGAAGCCGCATCTAAAGCCAAAGCCTAATGCCGTGGAGTTTTCTGGTTCAAACAATAATGACGCATCGTTTAAGCTCAGCTTCTCAAGCGCGGTACGTAAGGCTTCAAACTGGTTAGACTCTACCGGGTACAAGCCTGCAAACACCTGCGGCTTCACTTCTTTAAATCCGGCCAATGCTTCTGAAGCGGGTTTGCCAGCCAAGGTCACCGTATCGCCTACTTTGGCATTGGCTAACTCTTTGATCCCAGCAATCACAAAACCTACCTCACCCGCAGAGAGTGCAGTTTTTTGTACTGATTTAGGGGTAAATACACCAACTTGTTCGCATAAATGCTCTGAGTGCGTGGCCATTAAGCGGATTTTATCTTTTGGTTTTAACACACCATCCATCACGCGTACCAGCATTACAACACCTACATAGTTATCAAACCATGCATCAATCACCAGCGCTTTTAAAGGTGCATTAACATCCCCTTTAGGCGCTGGCACTTTGGCAATCACAGCCTCTAATACATCGCGCACGCCTTCGCCGGTTTTGGCAGAACAACGCACTGCATCGGTTGCGTCTACACCAATCACATCTTCAATCTCTTGAATCACGCGATCCGGATCTGCAGAAGGCAAATCAATTTTGTTCAGTACAGCAGTGACTTCAACACCCAAATCTAAAGCGGTATAGCAATTGGCTACACTTTGCGCTTCAACCCCTTGGCTGGCGTCCACTACCAACAGTGCGCCTTCACACGCAGAAAGTGAGCGTGATACTTCGTAACTAAAATCCACGTGGCCAGGCGTATCAATTAAATTCAGGTTGTATACTTGCCCATCATCGGCCTTATATTGCAATGCCGCCGTTTGCGCCTTGATGGTAATACCGCGCTCACGCTCAATATCCATACTATCTAGCACTTGCGCTTCCATTTCGCGGTCGGCCAGCCCACCGCACAATTGAATAATACGATCAGCCAGTGTAGATTTACCGTGGTCAATGTGAGCAATAATGGAGAAGTTACGGATATTTTTCATTGTTTACTTTAGCGTTTAAAAACAGGTAAGGCGCATAATGCGCCTTTTTTAAGTTGGCGTGATTTTACTACAAAGGCTTGATTAGGTTGTAATTAATTGCATCGTAGCCACTGTTTATCTATCGTTATGCATGCAATAAAGTCAGTTGATGGTACTGTTCAAAACCCACAAAAAACGTGAGTACTTATATTGAATACTATGCAAAAGAGACGAATACACAACAAAACTAGACGCTACCTACAATATTCCATGCCAGCCGGTGGATTCACTACCTCTAGTAAATCATCTGTAGTAAACTAAAAAAGCGTTATAGATGATTTAGTAAACGCTGAATCTTCGCGCAAAATATCAAGTGCGTTACCCTGTTTGCAGCCAACAGAGGTGCGCTTAAGTGATATCAATTGGTGCGTTAAATGACGATTTAACGGAGCAAGGACTCGCATGAATTTATCAACGGTTTACTGCAGAACCAGCAAGGGCGCAAGGGCTTTGTCTTTAAAAAACAAAGTGCTACCGCCTAGCCACATCCAGGTACTCACCAAAACCGATAGTAAACTCGATGCCAAGTCTGTGATGCAAGCCATAGGCAAACTCACAGAATATCAATACACCCAAATCCTGATTCAGCTCATCAATGATGGCTTCATCATTGCAAAAAGCGATTTTGACGAGACTGCCTTTTTTGCCTCCAATACCATAAACCCCATGGTAGTGGAGGAACTGCAAACCAAGCAATTTTTCGACACCAGTTTTGGCAGTGCGATTACAAGATCCGCTAGCCCAACACCTGTGGCTACCTTGCACAAATCCAATCAAAAACAAGATGGCAAAGCACGTGCGCAAGCAGAGCTTGATGAAGAAGCCGAAAACATTGCTCAAGTACAAGCAGCCATTGAGACTAAATTAAGACTAGAAGCAGAAGCGCAGGCCAAAGCAGAAGCTGAGGCGAAAGCCAAGGCAGAAGCTGAGGCGAAAGCTAGAGCAGAGGCAGAAGCACAGGCCAAAGCAGAAGCTGAGGCGAAAGCCAGAGCAGAAGTAGAAGCGCAGGCCAAGGCAGAAGCGGAGGCGAAAGCTAGAGCAGAAGCGGAAGCACAGGCCAAAGCAGAAGCGGAGGCGAAAGCTAGAGCAGAAGCGGAAGCACAGGCCAAAGCAGAAGCGGAGGCGAAAGCTAGAGCAGAAGCGGAAGCACAGGCCAAAGCAGAAGCGGAGGTGAAAGCCAGAGCAGAAGCGGAGGCGAAAGCCAAGGCAGAAGCTGAGGCGAAAGCCAGAGCAGAAGCGGAGGCGAAAGCCAGAGCAGAAGTAGAAGCGCAGGCCAAGGCAGAAGCGGAGGCGAAAGCCAGAGCAGAAGCGGAAGCACAGGCTAAGGCAGAAGCGGAGGCGAAAGCTAGAGCAGAAGCGGAAGCACAGGCCAAAGCAGAAGCGGAGGTGAAAGCCAAAGCAGAAGCGGAGGTGAAAGCCAGAGCAGAAGCGGAGGCGAAAGCCAAGGCAGAAGCTGAGGCGAAAGCCAGAGCAGAAGCGGAGGCGAAAGCCAGAGCAGAAGCTGAGGCGAAAGCCAGAGCAGAAGCGGAGGCGAAAGCCAGAGTAGAAGCGGAAGCACAGGCTAAGGCAGAAGCTGAGGCGAAAGCCAAGGCAGAAGCGGAGGCGCAGGCCAGAGCAGAAGCTGAGGCGAAAGCCAGAGCAGAAGCGGAGGCGAAAGCCAGAGTAGAAGCGGAAGCGCAGGCCAGAGCAGAAGCTGAGGCGAAAGCCAAGGCGGAGATAGAAGCCGTTTTACAAAAACATCAGCAAAAAAAGGCGGCATCATCTAAGTCAACACCACCCGAGCCAACACCGCTAAAAGTAAAGCAGCATATTGACATAGATGAAGAAGCATTTGGCGATACATTTGCGCCAGGAGCCTATGATGATTATAGACATGTATCTGCGGACGCTTTCGATACAATTGCGAGTGCAAACCCGGCACCTAATGTGCCTAAATTCAAACTCCCTTCATTTAACTTCTCTTTACTCAAAGCATTTAGTTTTGGCCTACATTATACGGTCACATTTGTCACACAATGGCTGGTACCTGCAGGCTTAACTATCGCGGGCTTAGTGCTTGTGTTGGCGCTACTCACTTATCTGCCGATTGTGGTGAGCCCTTGGCTGAGCAACGTAGAGCAACTGGCAAGCAATCATATTGGCGAGCGTGTCAAGATTCATCAAATGCACACTGCGCTATTGCCTAGCCCACACTTAGTACTCGAACATATAGATGTCGGCAACGTATCGGATGTCCAAGTACAATCAGCCAAGATTTTTCCTACTTGGGCAATGCTGACGACAGACGCGCGTCCCATTGAGAAAATTGAGTTGAAAGGTATGCTAATCACACCAGCGCAAGCCAAGCGTAGCGCACAATGGCTGATGCATGGACAATCGAAAATGCAATGGCAAACACAACAGTTTGAGCTACGTGATATCACGATTCAGTTGGCGCAATCCAAGCTACCCAGTTTTGATGCTAGCTTGCAATTCAATCCTAGTGGTCAACTGAGCCATGCGGAAATGATGTTTGATGAGCAACGCACACAGATTGTACTGTCTGCACAGGCGAATGATTACGCGATTACGATGCAAGCAAAAAAACTGACATTACCAATGGGTGCACCGATCGTTATTAGCAATCTGAAAGCAGAGGGCACTGCCAACCATGACGCCATTCATTTCAGCACAATTCAAGGCTTTGCCTACAACGGCACCCTGACAGGGGCACTTACATTAGATTGGTTAAACGGTTGGCAGACCTCTGGCAAAATTAATGTACACAATGCGGATTTGGACAGCTTAATGCCTGCCTTTAGCACGGTGAGCGCCAAAGGCAATGTAGATGCGGACATTGATATCTCTGCGAATGCTGTGGACATTGAACATCTCTTCGACCAACCGAATCTACAGGGTCAGTTCAATATTTCACAAGGCGAGATTGGCTGGATAGACATCATGCGCGCAATCCAAGTAGCTAAAAAGAATGCCGCGATTAATGGTACTACCCGATTCGATTCGCTGAGTGGTCGGCTTTTTACAAAAAATCGACAATTGACAGTTGATCAACTTGCGCTTAAATCCGGAAACATGAAAGCTTCAGGCGCATTAACCGTGACAGAAAGCCAACAGCTCAAAGGTAGTATTCGTGTCAACTTAAGTACAGCCTCACGTCAAATTAAATCCACTCTCGTGCTCACTGGCACGGCAGATCACCCGCAAACGAAATAACAATCTTGAGAAAAGAAAAAACCCGCATGCAGATGCAATGCGGGTTTTGCATAACAGCAATAGCCGACTGAATCGCCAGCTATTTGTTGTGTTACTTCGTCACCTTAATCGGCACATAAAGCGTGCTCTCGCCACGCAATACCAGAATAGCAACTGTCTTGCCTGCTGGTACAGCATTAATCTGTTTATTAAACAAATCAACGCTTTGGCTTTCACTGTTGTTTAGGCCTAGCACGACGTCACCACGACGAATGCCTGCCTGCGCTGCAATCCCAGTACTTTCAATGACTAGCAAACCATTTTTGCCATTGAGCTTTTTCTTTTGCTGTGGCGTGAGCTCTTTCAACGTCAATCCAATTTTATTGGCCTCTGCTTTTGGCGCTGCTTTACTGGGCGCACTCGCCTCGGCAGGATCGATCGGCATTTCGCCCACACTGACATTCAGAGTTTTAGCCGCGCCCTTACGCACCACTTCTACCGGCACAGATTTACCCGGTTTTGTACTACCCACTACGCGAGGTAAGTCACTAGAGGTCACAATCGGTTTGCTATCAAACTTAGTGATGACATCTCCAGCTTCTAAACCACTTTTGTCCGCAGGCCCACCCTTCTCCACCCCCGCTACCAAAGCACCATTGGTATTTTTCATGCCAAAGGATTCAGCCAACTCCTTGGTGAGCTCTTGAATAGCAATCCCCAGCCAGCCACGTGTGATTTTGCCACTGGCTTTTAATTGGTTGGAAATATCAATCGCCACGTCAATCGGGATACTGAATGACAAACCCATAGACCCACCACTGCGGCTATAAATCTGTGAGTTGATACCCACTACTTCGCCACGCAAATTAAACAATGGGCCGCCAGAGTTACCTGGATTAATCGCCACATCGGTTTGAATAAACGGCACAAAGTTTTCTTGTGGCAATGCGCGCCCTTTTGCACTGACAATCCCAGCCGTCATGGTGTTTTCCAAACCAAAAGGTGAGCCAATCGCCGCCACCCATTCACCGACTTTCAGTGCGTTGGGGTCACCCACAGTCACTTTAGGCAAATTGGTCGCCTCGATTTTAATCAATGCCACATCAGTGCGCTTATCCGCACCAATGATTTTGGCTTTGAACTCACGCTTGTCTGACAGCTTGACTAACACTTCGTCCGCTTCGCTCACCACATGTGCGTTCGTTAAAATATAGCCATCCTGGCTAATAATAAAACCTGAACCCAACGATTGAGTTTTAAATTCTTGTCCACCCGGCGCTTGTCCTTGGCCTGGCGGCATGCCTGGGATACCAAAACGCTTGAAGAACTCTTGAATATTTTCATCATCCGGCATACCTGGAAAAGGCGCCATACCATTGGTATGCGCAACTGAGGTGATGCTAATATTGACCACTGCAGGGCCTTGCTTCTCAGCCAGTTCGGTAAAGTCTGGCAAATCTTTTGCATAAACGGGCAACGCATTGACTGCAATTGCAATCGTTAACAACGTGCTAGAAATCCATTGTTTTAACATCTAAATTTCCTTCTATCCTCAAGGTTAATTAAGTTGATTGGCAAATGTAATTGGCCTGTCATCATCTGCCAATCTTAGAATGACAGGCTGTTGCAACACAAAATACTGATGTGTTGCCGTAAACCCTTTCACCCACAACAGTCCTAGCACTAACCCAATCAAGGCTGCTAGCATGGTGATGCCATTTGAATCAGTCCATTGCATGATCAATATGGAGGCAATCAGCATGGTCACAAGTGGCAATATATATAAAAGCAAAGCACCCCATAACAGCGCGCGTTCATTGATGCCAACGATAACGCTTTGCCCTACTGATGCATGAATGCTGTTATTCGCTTTAAATGCTGTTGAGCGATGTGCAAACAATTTTCCCCATATGGCATTACCACAGCCGCGGGTTTGACCACATAATCCGCAAGCAGTTTTACGCTCAATTTCTAAAGTAGCAATCGAGGATGTATCAGCGGGAGAGGAGTTAGACTCTAGCGAGAGAATGACAGCGCGTTCTTCTATCATGATGTACTCAACAACAATTATTTATTGGCAGTGGTGGTAGGTTGCTTGTTAAAGCTGATGGCTTTTGCAATTTGCTGCACGGTTTGTGCTGGCACTTCGCCCACCACAATCACTTGATAGCCATCTATCACATGCGCACAAATATTGGTCGACCCCACTACTTTGTGACCTGTTTTGGCACGCATGCCCTTTTTAAGGGGTTCGATAAAGACAGAAACCGAGGCAATACCATCTGAAAAAATGACTTGATTCACAATGCCTGACTTGCCGGGCACAATATGCTCAATATGATCTATCTTACGATATCCGGGCGGTAAATTCGCCACTACCCAATTGTTGGAGACATGGTTAACCGTGGTCTCGTCTTCCATTACATACTGTTTGGATAAGTCGATTTTGGGTTGAAACCAATCTAATTCATGCGTATTGAGCATGCTCAGCTGCGTAAAGCCTATCTGCTCAATCGCACGGTTTTGATTATCCAGCAGCGTCATTTTCAACAGCAAACCAAATTCGGCATCAGACCATATTCGATACGAATAGCGAAAGTTATCATTGGGCACCAAATCAATGATTTGTGCATCGCGCCCGGCAATCCGTTCTATAGCGCCAAGTTTTGCGATATAGCTAGATTTAATCACATCTAGATTAGTGGGCAACATGGCTGGAAATAAATTTTGACCGCGGCGCTTTTCAATCACCACTTTGTTATTTTTTGCATTAAAAATGACAATATCACTGCCTTCACTAAATACTTCACGTGGCTGACCATCCAGCACCACATTACGGGTCAGTTCGCGTCCGGCATTGTTCATGTGGGTGATTTGTACTGAGCGTATTTGATTACCGTTTTGATAGACAAATACGCCTTGATAGTTAAGTTCGCGCGCTGCAAAAGCGGTTTTCTGTAACGCTAACCAAGGGTCTTCGGAGGCCTGAATATTAAGGCTCGCGCAGCACAAGCCGCAAGCCAACATCCATCTAAGCATTATTAACGTTGCTCCGTATATGAGGCGCTTTGAATATAGTACGCGGCACTGTTAGGCGCATACGTTTGGTGCGCAGCTAAGTATTCACTGGGCATACTTTCTGCAATTTCAATTGGATTGACCAGTGTCTGTTCCGCCTTTTGTTGTTGCAACAACATGAGTCCGACAAACATCACCGCCGTGACGGATGCAGCAACTGACCAAAATGCAGTCTTCTTAAAAAATGGTTGCTTGGTATCCGTACGCGATGCCTTCACCATGGCTGGCGCAATCACAGTAGGCTCTTCGTCCAGTGCCTCCAGAATTCGGCCGGCCACGTTACGATGCAACACAACATCCCCGCGCATCACATCGCCAATCATATGGTACTCGTTCCACGCGCGTCGTAGCTCACCATCGGACTTTGCAACAATCAAAAGATGATCCGCGTTATGCGTATCAAATTCGCCGTCAATCAAGGCTGATAACTGTTCTTTCATACTAACCCCGTACTTCTATCTTTATCATATTCAACAAAATTACCAACGTTTGTGCTCAGGTGTATCTAACAACGGACGCAATTTTAATGCAATGGTCTCGCGTGCTCTAAAAATACGTGAGCGCACAGTACCAATTGGGCATTGCATAATCGAGGCAATGTCTTCGTAACTTAGCCCTTCCAGCTCGCGCAAAGTAATCGCCGTACGTAACTCATCTGGCAAATTGGCAATCGTATCATTCACTGTTTGCGCAATCTCTTTGGTCATCAACGCTGTTTCCGGCGTGTCCATGGTGCGCATTTCAATGCCTTCGTCAAAATTTTCTACATCTTCAATTTCAACGTCTTGCATCACTTGCGGCTTGCGGCCCATGGAGACCAAATAGTTTTTAGCCGTGTTGATGCCAATACGGTACAACCAAGTATAAAACGCGCTATCGCCCCTAAAGTTGTGCAAAGCGCGGTAGGCCTTAATAAAAGACTCTTGCACCACGTCTTCCACTTCCGCTTGATCGCGAATCATGCGTGAAAGTAACCGGCCTAATTTACGATGGTATTTTTCCACCAACAAGCCGAATGCTCTTTTATCGCCTTGCTGTGCACGTAAGACCAACACTTGGTCTAACTCTCGATTCTCAGCGCTTGGGTTTTGCACTGGCTTTTCCGCCATAGCGGCGTCGCTCCCGTTTGTGGTTTTTTTGTAGCCAGTAGTATACGCCTTCGCGGGGCTTTCCACGAAGCCTGATCGGGTTAATTCCTCAATTTTACCTGTTTGTAGCATTTTCTCTTCCCCTATCTTATTTACACATGATTTAACATGCATCGCTAGCTCTTATGTAGAGACACAGTTAAACTTCCAATAGTTCACTAAAATTAAGATGTATGAATAATCAATTTGATGTCCTGATTATCGGGAGCGGCCTTGCCGGATTAACATTGGCATTGAAAATTGCCGATAGCAAAAAGGTGTGTTTAGTCAGCAAGCGTGAGATTACCGACAGTGCCAGTAGTTGGGCGCAAGGCGGTATCGCTGCAGTATTAAATAGTGAAGACTCCATTGAAGCGCACATCGAAGACACCTTGATTGCCGGCGCCGGATTGTGTGACCAAGCAGTGACACGCATGGTGGCAGAAAAAGGCCGTGAAACCATTGAGTGGCTTATCCAGCAAGGCGTGCACTTTACGCGCGAATCTGATGATAGCGGCTACCACCTGACACGCGAAGGCGGCCACAGTCATCGACGTATTTTTCATGTAGCCGATGCCACTGGCAACGCCGTACAAAAAACACTGACGGAACGTATCCGTGAGCACGCCAATATTACGCTGTTAGAAAATCATATTGCTGTCGATTTAATCACCACTAAAAAGCTAGGGCTAGCTGCCTCGAGCAACCGGTGCTTAGGTGCTTATGTGTTAGACAACGATACCGGCAAAGTCATTACCATTGCAGCACAGCACACCGCGCTGGCTACCGGCGGTGCCGGCAAAGTGTATTTATATACCACTAACCCTGACGTCAGCACTGGCGATGGCATTGCCATGGCGTGGCGTGCAGGCTGTCGAGTGGCCAATATGGAGTTTATTCAATTCCACCCTACCTGCTTGTACCATCCACACGCCAAATCCTTTTTGATTTCTGAAGTAGTACGCGGCGAAGGCGGCCAACTTAAATTGCCGGATGGCACCCGGTTTATGCCTGCACATGATGCGCGTGAAGAGTTAGCCCCGCGCGATGTGGTCGCGCGCGCCATTGACTTTGAGATGAAAAAACGTGGCTTGGATTGTGTCTATCTAGACATTTCACACCAGCCAGCCGAGTTTATTCAGAGCCACTTCCCCACTATTTACAAACGCTGTCTGGAGCTAGGTATCGACATCACGCAACAGCCGATTCCCGTTGTGCCGGCTGCGCATTATAGCTGTGGTGGCGTGATGACAGATGCGCATGGTCGTACTGATATTGACTGCTTATACGCCATTGGCGAAACCGCCTGTACCGGCCTGCATGGTGCAAACCGCCTAGCCAGCAATTCATTGTTGGAGTGCTTGGTATTTAGCCAAGCAGCAGCCAACCATATCATGCAGAACGCACAACAGGTATTCATGCCATTACCGGCATGGGATGAAAGCCGTGTGACAGATGCGGATGAAGAGGTCTTGATTACGCACACTTGGAACGAGTTACGCCGGTTTATGTGGAACTATGTAGGCATTGTGCGCACCAACAAACGCCTAAGCCGTGCCTTGCACCGTATTTATATGCTACGAGACGAAGTGCACGAGTTCTATAGTAACTTTAGAATCAGCAACGATTTAATTGAGCTACGCAACTTGTTACAAGTTGCCGAACTCATTGTATTGAGCGCAATTGAGCGCCACGAAAGCCGCGGTCTGCATTACAGCAAAGATTATCCAGAGTTACTCGCTGAGGCAGTCCCCACCGTGCTCGAACCGGCAGCAGATTATAGCTTGCTGGATAGCACGCACGGCCATCCAACCACGGCGGCTCATTTACATTAACTAGCATGGCGGCATTTATTCGGTTTACGATTCTCCTAGCTATTGGATGGCTATTTAGTTTCAGCGTAGCCGCTTGGGCAACGCCAGTCATTAAGCAAGTGTACGATGGCGATACGGTCAAAATCCAAGACGGTGATCGTCTATACAAACTCAGAATTACCGATATCGACGCGCCAGAGCGCAACCAGAAATATGGCAAGCAAGCCAGACGCGCGCTCATCAAGCTATGCAAACATGCAGACATTTCGGTACAACTTACCGGCATAGATAAATACCAGCGTGACCTTGGTTATTTATCCTGTAACAATATCCCGGTGAGTGAATTTATGATTACGGAAGGACATGCTTGGTTTAATGCGCGTTACTCCAGCAACCTCTATTTACAAACCACCGAAGAAGATGCGCGCCATGCGCGGCGCGGGCTTTGGAAGCAAAAACGACCTATACCTCCTTGGGTGTGGCGACAAAAACATACGCGCAACTAAAGCACTTTTAGCGCAAATAGATTAAAATCCTTTTATATTTCAATATCATTTATTATCAGTTAGGAAAATCCATGCAAGTTGCCATGAATACAGTTGTTACCATGACCTATGAACTTAAAAACAGCGATGGCCAAGTGCTCGAATCTAGTACCGATCCTGTTGCTTATTTACATGGTGGCTACGACAACATTTTCCCAAAAGTGGAAGAAGCCATGCATGGTAAAAACATTGGTGACACAGTTGAAGTAAGCCTAGAGCCAGTGGATGCATTTGGCGAATATGATGAAGCACTAGTACAAATTGAACCTGCCGCTGCTTTCCCAAGCAAAGATTTAAAAGTTGGGATGCAGTTTGAAGGCGAAGACGAAACCGGTGATGTGATTTTATATACAATCACTGAAATTGCTGACGGCAAAGTAGTGGTAGATGGCAATCATCCATGGGCAGGTGAGCGCTTGTTATTTACGGCTAAAATCACTGCAGTCAGGGCAGCCAACCAAGAAGAAGTATCACATCAACACGTACATGGCGCAGGTGGACATCACCATTAATCGCTAGGGTTTTTTAACCTTGAATCGCTTTCACCAGCTATTACAGCACACGCTGCGCAATTTGATTGCCACGTGTTGCTGTCATGGTTTTTTCTTATGTGCAACCTTCATATTGTGCATACAACTGAGCCATGCCAGCCTAGAACCAGTCAAAAATCATTTAGGTACACCGGCGCTCTCCAAAGAGCATATCAGCGCCCCGCTCAGCAACACCGCGACCGAAAAAAACATCCAAATCGCGGCTCCCCATATTGCAAACCCAAAACTGAGCTTATCGACGCATATGTCGAGCAGCACGTTGCCTGAGGCGCCTGTTACTGCTCCTGTAGCGGAACGTGACGAATTACATATCGTCGCACGCGCACAACCTTCTCAAAACCGTTCAGACTTAGGCGCAGCCAATGCAAACAACAGCAAAGAGGAGGTGCTTGCGGAGGTAAAAGCGGAAGATGCTAAAGCGGAAAAAATCTATAAACAAGAGAACAACTATTTACTGGCATTAGCCCTGATTTTACTTACGGCCGGCTTGATTGCATTTGCCTTGTTTTTTAAGTGGAAATAGCGCCGTACTCCACAGCACTACTCGGCTAATGGAATTTCAGCCTGCGTAAACTCTTCAAACGGTGGCAACTCTGCCAACGATCTCAGGTTTAAATCATCCAAAAAAAATTTTGTCGTGGCATACAGCGATGGACGTCCAGGCACCTCACGCTGCCCAACGACATCAATCCATTCGCGCTCTTGTAGTTGACGAATCACGTTTGGGTTGACCGCAACACCGCGAATCTGCTCAATGTCACCGCGTGTTACCGGCTGACGATACGCAATAATGGCCAATGTTTCCATCACCGCGCGTGAGTATTTAGGCTGCCGATCAGGATTCAAGCGTGCAATGTATTCACTGTATTGTGCTTTGGCTTGAAAGCGATACCCACTTGCAACCTGCACTAAATCTAAGGTTTTATCTGCCCAATCTTGCTTGAGCTCATCCAGCAACATACGCAGCGTAGTGCGCTCCATTTTGCCTGCAAACAATTTCAGTAAGTCGTCCAGACTTAATGGCAAACCCGCTGTCAGCAAGGCAGCTTCTAGCACTTGCTTCATTTCTTGAATATTATTCAGCTCTTTCATTCAAGTGCGCCTATTCAACTGTTATTGAGTGCAATTGTAAATAAATGGGGCTAAATGCGGCTTGTTGCGTAATGCGTATCAACCCTTCTTTGGCCAGCTCTAATATAGCCAGAAAATGCACGACCAATTTAGGCAATGCGGCATCATCCATCACAAACAGCGCCGAAAACTCTACCATTTTCTCAGCATTCAAACGGCGCAAAATCTGGCTCATATGCTCGCGCACGGAAAGCTCGGCACGCCCCAATTTATGATGCTGATTCAGCTTTGCGCGCTTCAATACGTTTTTCCAAGCATCCAATAGGTCATCCAAACTAACTTCCGGCGGCTTTACTTGGCTAATGTGCTGATAGTAAGCTGAAGCCACCTGAATCTCCGCGCCCACCATCGGCATAGCATCTAAACGCTGCGCTGCCAGTTTAATCGCTTCGTATTCCATCAATCTACGTACCAACTCTGCACGCGGATCGTCTTCTTCTGCCACTTCTGTAGGTTTAGGCAAGAGCATGCGTGACTTAATCTCAATCAACATGGCCGACATCAATAAATAGTCTGCTGCCAACTCTAGCTTGATGACTTTCATTTTGTCTACATAGCCCATATATTGCACGGTCAATTGTGCCATCGGGATATCCAGAATATCTAGATTATGCTTGCGAATCAGGTACAGCAATAAATCCAGCGGGCCTTCAAAAGTCTCCAAATAGACTTCCAGTGCATCCGGCGGGATATATAAATCCTGAGGCAACGCATTCAGCGTTTCTCCGTTGATTTTGGCATGAATCGACGCTTCTATCATGCGTACAATCTAGCTGTAATTCAAACCCATGACGTCGCGTACTTCACGCATGGTTTCGCGTGCTAATTTACGTGCTTTTTCGCAGCCTTCAGCGACGATATTTTTGACCAATGTTGGGTCTTCGGCATATTCAGCTGCACGCTCTTGAATTGGCTTCAACTCATTGACCACACCATCAATCACTGGTTGCTTGCATTCAATACAACCTATGGATGCCGATTTACAGCCTTGCTGTACCCACTCTTTCACTTTGTCATCCGAATAGACTTCATGCAATTGCCATACCGGACATTTAGCGGGATCACCCGGATCTGTACGGCGAATACGGGCCGGATCTGTCGGCATGGTTTTGATTTTCTTGGCAACCACATCAATCGGCTCGCGCAATGAAATGGTGTTGTTGTAAGACTTGGACATTTTTTGACCATCCAAACCAAACATTTTAGAAGCCGGGGTTAGCTTGTAATCAGGCTCCACCAAGATAATCTTGCCACCGCCCTCTAAGTAGCCCAGCAAGCGCTCTTTATCGCCCATGCTCATGCCTTGTTGCTCTTCAATCATGGCGCGCGCCGATTCCAACGCTTCCTCATCGCCGCTTTCTTGATAGGCGGCACGCATTTCCTCATACAAGGCGGCACGCTTAGAGCCTAACTTCTTAATAGCTGCTTCTGCTTTTTCTTCAAAGCCTTTTTCACGCCCATAAATATGGTTAAACCGTCTGGCAATTTCGCGCGTCAGCTCAATATGCGGCACTTGGTCTTCACCTACCGGCACTTGCGTGGCTTTGTAAATCAAAATATCTGCGCTTTGCAGCAGGGGGTACCCTAAAAAACCATAGGTCGATAAGTCTTTGTTACTCAGTTTTTCTTGCTGATCTTTATAGGTGGGTACGCGCTCCAGCCAGCTGAGCGGCGTCATCATAGAGAGCAAGGTATATAACTCTGCATGCTCAGGCACACGCGACTGAATAAAAATGGTGGCATTGGCCGGATCGACCCCTGCCGCCAACCAATCAATCACCATGTCCCAAACGCTTTCTTCAATCACTTCCGGTGTGTCGTAATGCGTGGTGAGTGCATGCCAATCGGCTACAAAAAATAAGCACTCATGCTCGTGTTGCAGACGTAACCAATTTTTAAGTACGCCATGATAATGCCCCAAATGCAACTGCCCTGTAGGGCGCATGCCAGATAAAACGCGTTCGACCGCCATAGTGATTCAAACCCAAAGAAAATTAAATTCTGAAAATAAAGCCAATTATAAATTATGCTTATTTAATTACACATGCTTTTATACATGATTAAAGCGACAACCACACCTATGCGACTACATAAATATCATATAAATAAGTCGTTCAAATAAGTGAATGATGGGCGAAATAATTTTGCCCAAAATACCGGTGAACATCAGCACAATCAAAATAATAAAGCCGTATTGTTCTAAACGTGCCAATTGAATCGCCATCGGCGTAGGCAGCAAGCTCACTGCAATACGTCCGCCGTCTAAAGGCGGCATCGGCAGCAAATTCAACACCATCAGCACTAAGTTAATCGAGATACCCGCCAAGCTCATTTCCGCTAAAAAATTGATGGCCGTATTGGGCGCATAATTAGCATAACTCAGTAGTAATGCCCAAAAAATCGCCATGACGAAATTTGAGGCCGGGCCTGCTGCTGCCACCCAAAACATGTCTTTTTTTGGATTGCGTAAATTAGCAAAGTTAACAGGTACCGGCTTAGCCCAGCCAAATAATATACCGCCAAGCATCACCGTCAACGCAGGCAAGATAATGGTGCCAAATGGATCGATATGTTTAAGTGGATTCAGGCTAATCCTGCCCATTCTTTCGGCTGTTAGATCGCCAAAATATTTGGCAGCGTAACCATGTGCCGCCTCATGCACCGTAATGGCAAATAAGATAGGTAGCGCGTATACGGCAATTTTTTGTACAACGGTCAGTTCCAAGTGTTGATATCCCTAATTAATCTATAAACCAAGCGTACTCATATCCCCAGTACGTCGATGGTGCCTATACCTTGCCTGATCACTTCCGGCGATGCACCAGTTAAATCCACCACAGTAGTCTCACCCGCCTGCGCCAGGCTTGAGTCAATCACCAAATCCAATTGATGTTCCAATTGCTCACGGATTTCCCAGGCAATATTCAACGGCGCATCATCGCCAGGCAACTGCAAGGTCATGCTGAGTAAGGGCGCATCCAATGCTTCAAGCAGCGCTTGTGTCACCGCATGCTCCGGCACACGTAGCCCAATCGTACTGCGTTTAGCATGCAAAAGACGGCGCGGCACTTCACGGCTGGCCTCTAAAATAAAGGTATAAGGGCCCGGCGTATTGGCTTTGAGCAATCTGAATTGCGCATTATCCACTTTGGCGTAGGTGCTTAACTCACTTAGATTGCGGCACATTAATGTAAACAAATGGCTATCATCCACGCCACGAATGCTGCGAATCTTGGTTTGCGCCTCTTTAAAGCCAAGCGCGCAACCCAAGGCATAGCTTGAGTCGGTGGGATAAGCAATCACACCGCCGTTTTGCAAAATATCCACCGCTTGTTTCACCAAGCGTGGTTGTGGATTTTCTGCATGAATCACAAAATACTGGGCCATAAGGATTGCGTGTAAGAATATCCGCCAAGCACTTGCCGCTAAGCGTTAAGTAATCGCGCCTCTTCCCAATCTTGCCAAACCGGCACACAACCATGCGGCAAATCAGGCAGGTAGCCCATTTCCATATAAGACAAGCCCGGACCATGATAATCCGAACCTTGCGAGGCTTTTAAACTAAAACGATGGGCAATTTTTGCAAACTGATCATATTGCGGCGGCGTGTGGCTGCCAGTGACGACTTCAATCGCGTCGCCGCCATATCCTCTGAACTCATGCATGAGCAAGTGCATGTTCACAAACCCTAAGTCATAGCGACCTGGATGTGCAATCACTGCAAAACCTCCACTTTGTTTGATGAGCGTGACAGCCTCTTCTAAACTCATCCATTGATGTTCTACAAAGCCGGGCTTACCTTTGACTAGATATTTTTTAAATACAGTTTTTACATTTTTTGCGTGACCCGCTTGCACCAAAAACTGTGCAAAATGGCTGCGCGTCATAATGCTTTGTTTGGCAAAGGATTTTGCGCCTTCGTAAGCATCGGCAATCCCCACTTTTGCCAAACCTGCTGCAATTTCTCGAGCACGCCCATCGCGTGCATCACGCACGCCTGCCAGCGCATTTTTAAGGGCCGGATTATCCGCATCCACCTTTAAACCAACGATATGCAAGGTACGGCGCTTCCAAGTCACGGAGATTTCCACGCCATTCACAAAGGCGATGCCATAGCGTTTGGCCGCTTCTCTGGCAATGGCCAAGCCACCTAAATCATCATGGTCGGTTAAGCCAAGCACTTTAACCCCGCGCGCAGCGGCGTGCGCTACCAACTCTTCTGGTGGAAGCAAGCCATCCGAAATGGTTGAATGGCAATGCAAATCAATTAATGCGGCCATAATCTCATAAGTATTTTGCAATCAAGCAGAAATCATAGCAAAATACAGGGATTACCGATAGCGCAACCAAAGTTGAGCCCCATCCAATATCAACGTATTTTGAAGTGTATTCATGAAAATTTTTTTTGATTTACTCCCCGTCATTTTGTTTTTTGTGGCTTATAAGCTGTTTGATATCTATGTCGCCACCGCAGTCGCCATCGGCACCACCATCGCGCTTATTTTGTGGAGCAAACTAGTATTCAAAACCGTAGATAAAGCGCTTCTCATCAACGGCGCGATCATTTCCATACTCGGCGGCATCACTTTATTGCTGCATGACAAGACCTATATTATGTGGAAACCCACCGCGCTTTATTGGATAGGCGCTTTGGTCTTGTTTGTTTCGAATCAGTTTTTTAACAAAAACTTGATTCAACAAATGATGCACAAAGTATTAAACCCACCAGCCACTGTTTGGCACAAACTCAATTGGGTGTGGATTCTGTTTTTGGTGGTATTAGGCATACTTAATTTATATGTTGCGTTTCACTTTACCGAAAATGCTTGGGTCAATTTCAAACTCTTCGGCGTCACCTCACTGATGTTTGCTTTTATGATTGGTCAAACCTTGGTGCTGAAAGCCTATTTGGTTAACCCGAATCATGAAGACCCAAATCAGAAAGATGGAGAGTAATATGTGGTACGCAATTGTGGCTGAGGACACCCCCAACAGCCTGGATAAACGCTTAAAAGCCAGGCCAGCGCATTTAGCACGGCTCACCGAATTACAAAATACCGGTCGTCTGCTATTGGCCGGCCCTTTTCCCGCTATTGATAGCATTGACCCGGGACCCGCGGGTTACACCGGCAGCTTAATCATTGCAGAGTTCGATGATATAGAAGCAGCACAAGCATGGGCTGATGCGGATCCTTTTGTCACAGAACAGGTCTATGCCAGTGTTAAAGTATCACCTTTTAGAAAAACGCTGCCATAAACCATGCACCTGATAGAAGAAATCAAATCCAGATTGAACAATTTGGAACCCAGCCTACTCGAACTTACTGACCAAAGCGATTTGCACAAAGGACATGCTGGAAATACGGGGGGTGGACACTTTCAACTAAAAATCGTAAGCTCCCACTTTTCGAATCAATCACAGATCGTGCGTCACAGAATGGTGTATCAAGCAATCAATGATTTAATTCCGCATAAAATTCATGCAATTAGCATACTTGCAATTTCACCAAGCGACCCCATAACAACAATGTCTAACTAATCAAGACTTTACTTTTACCCTGAGGACCTCTCATGAACATCAAACACATTTTAGTTACCACTGCCGCACTTTCCACGCTAGCACTGGCACTACCAACACTGGCTGCGGACCCTGCAACGGTCAACGGCAAACCCATCAAACAAGCATGGGTAGATTACATATTAAAAGATGCGGAAGCACGTGGCCAAAAACCAAATGACAACATGAAGAATGCAGTCATTAACGAGCTAGTAGGTTCTGAGCTGGCTTACCAAGAAGCGCAAAAACTAGGCATTGATAAACAAGCTGACTTTATTGCTAACGAAGAACTGGCGCGTCGTAAATTGCTAGTAAATGCTTTTCTTGCTGACTTTATGAAGAAAAATCCTGTGTCTGAAGCCGAGAAAAAAGAAGCCTACGAGCAATACAAAAAAGAGTTGGGTGATAAAGAATATAACGCACGTCATATCTTGGTGAAAACAGAAGCCGAAGCCAATGATGTGTTAGCACAACTTAAAAAAGGTACGGATTTTGCCAAATTAGCCAAAGAGAAATCACTGGACCCTGGCTCTAAAGAAAAAGGTGGCGATTTAGGTTGGTTCTCTCCAGCAGGCATGGTGAAACCATTCAGCGATGCAGTGATTGCACTTAAAAAAGGTGAGTTGACAACAGCGCCAGTACAAACACAATTTGGCTGGCACGTAATTAAAATGGTGGACACCCGCGCAACACAAGTGCCACCGTACGACAAAGTAAAAGAAGGTTTAGAGCGTACTTTGCAACAACGTAAGCTGGAAAAAATGATGCTGGGTCTTAAAGACAAAGCAAAAATTGAAGTGGCTGGCGCTAGCACTGGTGCGAAAAAATAAAACCCGTACTACAGCACTTACCATCAAAAAAGCCTGCACCTGCAGGCTTTTTTATTTTCCGTACCCCATGAATTTATGCCATAATTAAGAACTATTATCATTTAGATTATTCATAATCCGTATGACCGTTTTAAGCCAATTAACCCCGGGCCAACAAGGCACCATCCATGCGATTCATGCCGAGCAAGCGTTATACCAACGGCTTAACGCGTTAGGATTTCGTATTGGCAAACAGATTGCGCTGATTCGTCGCGCAAGCTTTAACGGTCCGCTCCATGTGCGTATTGGTGCAACAGATATCATCTTGCGTGAGTCCGAAGCACAACGTATCCAACTTGATCTAGCTTAAGTACACCTCATGAAACGTATTGCACTACTGGGCATGCCCAATACTGGGAAATCCACATTATTTAATCGCTTAAGTGGCGCATCAGCACGCGTGGGCAACTGGCCTGGCATTACCGTTGATTTAATGAGTGCAAAAATCTTGCTAGGCGGACACATTGCTGAGCTGATTGATTTGCCCGGCTTATACGATTTACATGGCTTCTCAGATGATGAGCAAGTGGTCCGCCATTTTTTAAGCAATCACACTGTAGATCTGGTCATGATTGTGCTCAACAGCTCGCAGATTGACCGACAACTATCGCTGGCATTACAAATTAAGCAGCTTGGCCTACCCACATTACTCTTGCTTAACATGCAAGATGAGGCCAAGCGCGCCGGCATTACCATTGATACAGTAACGATGGCGGCACAATTAGGGTTTCCCGTCCAAACCATTAGCGCTAAATACGGTGATGGCTGCCCACAAGCCCTACAGGCTGCCGCACTGGTGCTGAACACCCCAGTCAGCACCATGCCATCACCCGCACATGTGGCGCAATTGCTCGAAGTCGATACTCAGATTGAGCAAACCATGCATAACATCGTCAAACATGCCGTGCAAATGCCCACCCAGCTGAACGATGAAACCACTGACCGTATTGACCGTGTATTGCTACACCCATGGTTGGGCTTACCGCTATTTTTTCTGGCTATGTTTTTGTTGTTTCAATTTATTTTTACCGCAGGCAAACCGCTACAAGATGGCATGGCTTGGTTGCTGGAATTATTCAGAACGACAGCCTTAGAACCTGTATTCGCCAGCTTGCCTGCTTGGCTCAATGGATTGCTGCTGGATGGCATTTACAACGGCATCGGCACCGTAGCCGCATTTGTGCCCATCATTGTGCTGTTCTTTTTAGTAATGAGCATGGTGGAAGATAGCGGCTACTTATCTCGCGCCGCATTTTTAATGGACACTTTAATGGCCAAAATGGGTTTGGATGGCCGCGGTTTTGTCATGGTGCTGATGGGATTTGGTTGTAACGTTCCTGCACTAATGGGCACGCGCGTGATGCGTAGCCGCCCGATGCGCCTACTCACCATGTTGGTGATCCCGCTCTCATTGTGTTCTGCACGCTTACAAGTATTCTTGTTTATGATTGCGACATTATTTGCCGCAAGCCAAGCCGCTTACATCATGTTTGCACTGTATATGGTGAGCTTCTTTACCATATTCTTAACCGCCATCTTGTTTAAACACCAATACAAAAGTACCGAGCCATTTATCTTAGAGCTGCCGCCTTATCGCTTTCCAACCCCGCGCCAAATCTGGCTACGTGGCTGGCAAGAGGTGAAGCACTTTTTAAGTCGCGCCACCAAATTTATTATTATTGGCGTGGTATTGGTTTGGTTGCTCACGCACTATCCAACCAATGTCGCGCCTGCCAGTAGCGCTACTTGGGCAGGTCAAATCGGGCAACTATTCGCTCCTGTGCTTAATCCGATTGGCATTGATACCCAACTGGCGATTGCACTGATTTTTGGCTTCGTGGCCAAAGAGATTGTGGTGGGCTCGCTTGCCGTGATTTATGGCTTGCAAGGCGACGCGCTCAGCCAGCAAATTGCGATGAACATCGACTGGGTGCAAGGCATGAGCTTTATGCTGTTCACCCTGATCTACACCCCTTGTTTATCGACTATCGCCACCATGAAAAGTGAATCAAAAAGTAGTGGATTCATGTGGTTATCCATTGTGTGGTCGCTGGCACTGGCATGGCTCATCAGCTTTATCTTTTACCAAGGCGCCCGCGCACTCGGGCTATAGCAAGCAACAGCAAGGTTAGCACTACCCATATGGGGCTACTGCCATAGACCAAAAGCGCTTAGCAGGACATCGATTTTTTGCTAGTATGTAATTTCAAAATTAACAATTAGAAATGACTGCTCATGTCCGCTTCTTCAGATGACGCATCTCAACGTATTGCCATTGTATTATCGACCTATAACGGTGAAGCCTATATTGCCGCACAGCTGGATTCGCTGATTGCGCAGACGTATCAAAACTGGCGCTGTTATATTCGGGATGACGGCTCAAAAGATGAATCCATCACCATCATCAAACGCTATGTTGCCCAAGATCCTCGTTTTATTTTTCTGGAAGATCAGCTAGGTAATTTGGGCGTGGTGCAAGCCTATTTTCATTTATTCAACAAAGTGGATGAGCCCTATATTGCTGCGTGCGATCAAGATGACGTATGGTTTCCAGAGAAGCTGGAACGCAGCTTACGCTTATTGCAATCTATTGAAACCGTAAAAAAAATACCAGCACTCGTCCACACCGATTCTGCTTTTGTGGATAGCCAACTTAATAGCATACGCGATCAATTCATTGGAAGACGCGGCCTCAAAACCGGGCTAAACGGCATCATCATCGCCAACAGTGTGCAAGGTGGCTCCACGCTATTCAATCGTGCATTGAATAACGAATCCAGAAAAATTAGCGCAAAACTACCTTACGACTACCATTTGGGGATGATTGCGGAACTGACCGGTGCACGCGGATTTATCTCTGACAATCTACTGTATTACCGTCAACATAACTCCAGCTCAATTGCACGTAACGACGCCAAATTACAGGATAGTGAATCTTCTGATATCAGCCCAACTTTACAGGTGAGTTTAAGCAACTATCGCCATGTTAAACAAGACTTTAGTGCGCTTGATTGGACAAGTATTGCAAAGAAACAGGTCGCAGAATATCTCTACCTGTTTGAAGGTAGTAGCAAGCTCAAAAAACTATATATTCTGTTCAAAAATAGATACGCGTTTTATCGGCGTAAAGACTTACTCAGTTTGATTGTATTGATACTCAAGCACAAAAATCTACTTGGCTTTGTCGGTAACAACTAGCTAGCGGCGCTTCAGCCAACGGTTGTTGCGCTGGCATGCTTATCGATGATTTTCAGCAGTGTGTGTGGTGCTGCTTTCTGCTAAAATAATGGTTGTAAATCATCAATCCAGTTAAATACTTACATTCATGTCCAGCACCCAATCAAGCACCTCCTGTTTAAGTCTGCGTGGCAGCGCTGCGCTATCACAATTTCGCCTCGAAAAACTTTACGCAACCCTTAAGCAATCTGTCCCAAGCATTCAACATCTCTATACCGAATTTGTGCACTTTGCCTTTAGTGACAATGCATTATCGGCCAGTGACCAAAGTACACTGAAAGAAATTTTGACCTACGGCCCGGCGACCACCACCGAAACACCTGCCGGTGAATTATTTTTGGTCATCCCGCGTATCGGCACTATTTCGCCTTGGGCATCACGTGCTACAGACATTGCTAACAATTGTGGACTGGACAATATTTTACGGCTTGAACGCGGCATTGCGTATTATGTGACCACCCAAAACGGTCAACCATTAAGCGATGCTGAAAAAGCCGCATTCAAAGCAGCGATTCATGACCGCATGACAGAAACTGTGGTAAGCCAGTTACAAGACGCAGAAAAGCTATATCACCACGCAGCACCAAAACCATTAAATACGATTGATATTTTACATGGCGGCAAACCTGCGCTAGAGGCAGCCAATAACGAGATGGGTTTAGCGCTATCGCCAGATGAGGTAGATTATCTCTTAGAAAATTATCAAAAAATGGGGCGCAACCCGACAGATGTCGAGCTGATGATGTTTGCACAGGCGAACTCTGAGCACTGCCGTCACAAAATATTCAATGCAGACTGGGTGATTGACGGTGTACAGCAAGAAATCTCACTGTTTGGCATGATCCGCAACACGCACAAGCTCAATCCGGGCAGTACGGTGGTTGCCTACTCAGACAACTCATCTATTGTGGCTGGCCAAAAAACCCAACGTTTCTACCCAAGCCAATCTGGCGAATACCGCTTTGTAGAAGATGATATGCACTACCTGATGAAAGTAGAAACGCATAACCACCCTACCGCTATTTCTCCATTTGCTGGCGCTGCCACTGGTGCAGGTGGCGAGATTCGAGATGAAGGCGCAACGGGCATCGGCTCCAAACCAAAAGCCGGACTGACCGGATTCTCTGTGTCTAACCTCAACTTGCCTGATCTCAAACAGCCTTGGGAAAAACCTTACGGCAAACCCAGCCGTATTGCTACCCCGCTACAAATCATGATAGACGGCCCATTGGGTGGCGCTGCTTACAACAATGAATTTGGCCGCCCCAATATTGCCGGCTATTTCCGCACCTTTGAGCTTGAAGCACAAGATGCACAAGGTAATGCCGAAGTGCGTGGTTATCACAAGCCCATTATGTTAGCAGGTGGTGTAGGCAATATTTCTGACCAGCACGCATTCAAAGATGCTATTCCACCTGGTGCGGCACTGATTCAACTGGGCGGCCCGGCCATGCTGATTGGCTTAGGCGGCGGCGCAGCATCTAGCATGGATACCGGTGCGAATACTGAAAATCTGGATTTCGATTCGGTACAGCGTGGTAATCCGGAATTACAACGCCGTGCGCAAGAAGTCATCGACCGTTGCTGGCAACTGGGCGATCAAAACCCTATTGTGAGTATTCATGACGTGGGGGCAGGCGGTATCTCAAATGCATTTCCAGAGTTAGTCAACGACGCCAAAGTGGGTGCTGTATTCCAACTACGCAATGTCAATAACGAAGAACCCGGCATGAGCCCACGCGAACTGTGGAGCAATGAAGCGCAAGAGCGTTATGTCATGGCCGTAGCCAAAGAAAACTTGGCGTTGTTTGAAGACATTTGCGCCCGTGAACGTTGCCCATTTGCGATTGTCGGCATTGCGACCGAAGCACGTCACTTGACGGTAGAAGATAGTCACTTTGCCAATAAACCGGTAGACATGGAGCTCTCTGTGCTATTAGGCAAGCCACCTAAAATGACACGTGATGTCAAGAGCGCCCCCAAACAATTAACAGCATTCGATACTAGCAAGATTGATTTGAAAGAGGCAGCCGCACGCGTGCTACGCTTACCCGGCGTGGCAGATAAAACATTCCTGATTACCATCGGTGACCGCTCTGTGACTGGTCTGATCGCACGTGACCAAATGGTCGGGCCTTGGCAAGTGCCAGTAGCTGATGTGGCCGTCACCTTGGCTGGCTATCAAACCAATGTGGGTGAAGCGTTTGCCATTGGTGAAAAAGCACCGATTGCATTGATCAATGCACCAGCCTCTGGCCGCATGGCGATTGGTGAGGCCATCACCAATATTGCTGCCAGCTGGATCAGCGATATCGGCAATTTAAAACTGTCTGCCAATTGGATGGCGCCTGCAGGTCATGCCGGCGAAGATGCAGCCTTGTTTAACACAGTGAAAGCAGTGGGCATGGAATTGTGTCCAGCCTTGGGCATCAGCATCCCAGTTGGCAAAGACTCGATGAGTATGAAAACGGTTTGGGAAGAAGATGGCGCTAAGAAAGCAGTCACCTCGCCTATCTCGCTTGTGATTTCTGCCTTTGCCAATACGCAAGATGTGCGCAAGACATTGACGCCGCAATTGCGTACAAGCGTTGATAATAAACAGCTAGGTGACACATCATTGATCTTAATTGATTTAGGCAATGGTAAAAACCGCATGGGTGGCTCTTCACTTGCGCAGGTATACAGCCAATTGGGCGACCAAGCACCTGATGTAGACAACCCAGCGCAACTCAAACAGTTCTTTACACAAATCCAAGCACTCAATACGGACAACAAACTGCTGGCTTATCATGACCGTAGTGATGGCGGCTTGTTTGCTACACTCACTGAAATGGCCTTTGCTGGTCACTGTGGTATTGATGTGGATTTAAATACGCTACAAGGCGATGCCATCAGCGCATTGTTTAACGAGGAGTTGGGTGCTGTGTTGCAAGTGCGTGCCAGTGATGCATCTGCGATTCTGGCGCAATTGAACAATGCACTTGGCCATTGCGCGCACCTGATTGGCACTGTGAACAATGGACATCAAATTCACATCAGTAAAGACCAAGTACAGTTTGCAGATAGCCGTGTAAACCTGCATCGCGCATGGTCAGAAACCACGTACCACATGCAAAGCCTGCGTGATAATCCTGCTTGTGCTCAGCAAGAGTATGACCGCATTCTGAATGAAGCGGATGCTGGCATGCACGCACACCTGACCTTTAATATGCAAGAAGATATTGCCGCGCCTTATATCAATACGGGTGCTCGCCCTAACATGGCAGTATTACGTGAGCAAGGCGTTAATGGCCAGACCGAAATGGCTGCTGCGTTTGATCGTGCTGGCTTTAACAGCATTGATGTCCACATGAGTGACGTGATTGCAGGGCGTGTCTCACTCAAAGACTTTGCGGGCCTAGTCGCTTGTGGCGGGTTTAGTTATGGTGATGTATTAGGGGCTGGCGAAGGCTGGGCAAAATCCATTTTGTTCAACACACGCGCACGTGATGAGTTTTCTGCATTCTTTAATCGCAGTGATTCATTTGCACTGGGCGTATGTAACGGCTGCCAAATGATGAGTAATTTGCACAGCATTATTCCGGGTAGCGCGCACTGGCCGCATTTTGTGCGCAACAAATCCGAACAATTTGAAGCGCGCTTTGCCATGGTGGAAGTGCTGGAATCACCATCTATGTTTTTTAATGGCATGGCCGGCAGCCGCATGCCAATTGCAGTAGCACATGGCGAAGGCTTTACGGAATTTTCTGACAAAAGCGCTGTCACAACAGTGCTTAATGAAAAGTTAGCGACGATGCGGTTTATCGACCATGCGTCAACGCCAACTGAAGTGTATCCGTTTAACCCAAATGGATCGCCTCAGGGTTTAACAGGGTTTACCACCACAGATGGGCGTTTTAGTATTATGATGCCTCATCCTGAAAGGGTGTTTAGGGCGGTGCAGTATTCATGGCGACCAGATGATTGGCAAGAAGACGGTCCTTGGATGCGTATGTTCCGGAATGCAAGAAAATTTATTGCTTGATGCAATCAAGCGCCATAAAAAAAGAAGGTTTGGAGATAATAAGTATGAACATGATTAAAGCGTTATTTGCAGTGGTAGCTATTGCTTTTTCTCTCAATAGCTTTGCACTGACCGATGAAGAGTACATGGAATTTACGCAAGCACTGGGCGATGGCAATACCAAGGTCGTTAAAAAATATGTGGAAGCGGATCCAAAACTGGTGAACGAAAAGTTCTTTGCTTGGGAGCCATTACAAATGGCAGCAACTAAGGGCAAATTAGAAACTGTGAAATACCTAGTTGAAAAAGGCGCGGACTTAAATTATGCACATCCAGCCAGCAAAATGACAGCTTTTCACTTAGCTGCATTTGATGGTTACGAAGATGTGGTGAAATACTTGGCTGCAAAAGGTGCCGACGTGAACATTAAAATGAAGGGTGACGTATCACTCATTCGCGTAATGAAAGATGAAGGTCCACGCGCTGAAAACATGGTGAAATTACTCATCTCATTAGGCGTGAGCGAAGAAGGCTGCCAAGACAAATGTTTCTAGTCTAATCTTGCGATGACTATAGTGACATTGGTCACTATACAAATCTGTAAAAGGCTTTATGATGGTATTTTCAATAATTGATGTTGCCATGATTAAAGCCTTTTTTATTGCCCTTTGTTTATTAATCCCCACAGGGGCAATGTCTGCAGAGACTGTGCAACCAACACCCAATACAGTCCAACAATCGCATATTCGGGTACTAGCTGCATCCTGTGCAGCCTGCCACGGCACACAAGGTAACAGCGTAGGCATCACCCCCAGTTTGGCCGGGCTGGATGCTGGCTACTTTGTTACGCAAATGCTGGCGTTTAAACAAGGTGAACGTAGCTCTACTGTGATGCACCATCACGCAAAAGGCATCAATGTAGATGAAATTAATGCACTCGCCACTTACTTTTCCGAGCAAAAACGTCATACCAGCATCTCTCCTATCCCGCAGCAACTGAAAGATACGCATGGACGATAATTCAATGGAAAATACAACCATCAATCGCCCACGTCGCCGCTTAATAAAAGCAGCTGCTTACACCAGTGCGCTAATTGTTTCCAATACCAGTTTCGCGCGTGCCAGCAAACCACCGTTGGGTCGAGTCGTGATTATTGGTGGTGGCTATGCAGGGACGACTGCGGCAAAATACATTCGTATGTGGAGCATGGGCAATATTGAAACTGTCGTGATCGAACAATCTAGTCAATTTGTGTCTTGCCCGCTCAGCAACTTGGTACTAGGTGGCAGCAAGTCCATCCATGACTTAACTTTTGGCTATGATTTGGTCAAAAAAAATCACGGCATTCAGTGGGTCAATGACACAGTCACCAGTATTGATGCTGACAAAAAACGTGTACGCATGGCGCGAGGTGAACTGAGCTATGACAGACTGGTGATTGCTCCCGGTGTTGATGTCAATTATGAAAAAACCCCCAATTTAGCCAGTGCGGAAGCGCAAGCGCTTATCCCGCATGCTTGGAAAGCAGGCTGGCAAACAGTCAACTTACGCGCGCAGTTAGAAGCCATGCCAGATGGCGGTGTATTTGTGATGACCATCCCAAAAGCACCCTACCGCTGCCCACCTGGTCCTTATGAACGCGCATGCCAAGTCGCCAGTTACTTTAAAGCCCATAAACCCAAAAGCAAAGTGATTGTGCTGGATGCCAATCCTGAAATCATCTCTAAAAAAGGGTTGTTTAATCAAGCATTTATAAAAACTTATGCGGGCATAGTCGATTACAGACCTAACAATGACATTGTATCTGTGGATGTAGCGCATAAAACAGTGACCACCGAGTTTGAGCAAGTCAAAGCCGATGTACTGAATGTGATTCCGCCGCAGCGCGCGGGCAAAGTAGCACAAAGTATCGGGCTGAATAATGTAGATCAGCGTTGGTGCGAAGTGGACTTTTTAAGTTATGCATCTACACTACATTCAGATATCCATGTCATTGGCGATAGCGTGTCTGCCGGATTACCCAAATCCGCACATATGGCTACCTCTCAGGCACGGGTATGCGCTGCAGCCATTGTTGCGCTGATGAGCGGAGATCAGCCGGACCCAACGCCAGTGTTTGCCAACACGTGCTATAGCTTTATTGATGACCGTCAGGCAGTCCACGTTGCGCATGTGTATCGATACGATACCGCGAAAAAAATCATGGTACCGGCAGAAGGTGGTGGCGTGTCTACGGCTCCATCTGATCAAGAAGGTCAGTATGCGTTTGCTTGGGCCAATAATATTTGGTCCGACGTGCTGACTTGATTGGCTTGTTGCATGTATGCCACTAAATCATTTCACTAAATAGAGGTGAGCAATGAAAGCCATTAAATGGACCAGTTTTGTGTTATTCGGGCTGTTTATCGGCATGTATTGGGCTTGCTATGCGCGCGATACTGCGCCTAAACCAGATATTAGTGCGCTTAAATTGCCCGCTGGTTTCTCTATCCAGATTTACAGCAAACTTGGCGGTCAGTATGGCCAACCACGCATGATGACCTTTGATGCCCAAGGCAATCTTTATGTAGCTTCGCCTACTAGCGGTCAAATTTTGATGCTGCAAGATAGCAATGGTGATGGCCTCGCCGAACCACCCATCATTATTGCCCGTCAGCTTAACGCACCAAACAGCCTGACATTTGTACAAGATGCCATGTTGGTTTCTAATCAAGACGGGATTGTGAAACTCACAAAAACCAGTAACGGCTGGTCTGCGCCACAGCCTTTTATCTCCGGGCTAGCCGATGGCGGGCATACACTCAAAACGGTACGACTCGGTCCTGATGGCTTTTTATATCTCAACGTAGGCTCCACTTGTAATGTCTGTAATGAACAAGAGGCTACACGCGCAACGATTCTGCGCTATACCACAGAGGGAAAACCGGCGGGTCACCTCATCACAGTTGGTAAACATGCACCCAGCGCCATTTGGGCAAGCGGATTAAGAAACAGCCAAGGTTTTGCGTGGCACCCGGTGACGGGTGCATTTTATGCAACCAATGAAGGTGCCGATAACCGCTCCGATACCGCACGTGGGCGCGTGAATGATGAGATACCCCCTGAACACTTAAACATCATTGTGGGCGGAAAACATTATGGATGGCCACATTGCTGGGGCAATCCTAGCAATTTAACGCAGATGGTAGAAGACCCTAACTTTACTGCGCCTAGTCAATTTTGCACAGAAGCGACCCCGCCCGTAGCAACTTTTGTTTCTCACTCAACACCGATTGGCATTACCTTTTTAAACAAAAGCCAATTTCCAGTTGAATACCAATCCGATGCGATTGTTGCATTACATGGTTCATGGAATCGTAAACAGCCCAGTGGTTATGCGCTGGTACGTGTAAAATTTAAAGACAATCAACCCATAGGCGTAGAGGACTTTGTATCTGGCTGGCTAAATGGGCAGAATGCTTGGGGCAGGCCGGTAGATGTGGCTGTGGGAACGGATGGCGCACTGTATGTGTCTGATGATCGTACGGGATATATTTATAAAATCAGCTATCAAGCTGATAAGAAAAAATAACAGGCTCTTACTAGGGGCATTTACTCAGAAAGCTTTAACATGAAATTATTATTGACGTTGTTCTCTACCCTGCTCGCATCCTCTTGGGCGTTGGCAGATACCACCCTGATTCCGGGGAATATTGCAGTGCATATCGCCCAAGTGCATTACGAGCATCCTGTACGTATCCTGCACCCTTATTTGGATGTATGGCATATGAAAGGCCCGTTGGCACAAAAAGCGGCCACCAGTACGCTCAACAAATATTTTTCTAACGCACAGTGGTGTGACAAAGCCCATGATGCGTCTGTCGTATTGTTGTTAGAGCCACATATGTTCTACAACCCGCAGATGCAAGTGTTTCATGGCGAAATCATTGCCAAAGTATTCACGCAAACTGGTGGTATCGGTAATATAGAGCCAGCAATTGTGCGCATCAAAAAACAGGCAGAACAAAATGGCAGCCTGACTGTGAAACCTGATTTTTATATGGAAAAAGCTTACGTCAAAGCCATGGAAAAAGTGATTGCAGAATTGAAAAAAAATCAGCTGTTTATCAATGCACTTAATGTAAAAATGGCCAAGAATGTGGAAACCATTTGCCCTGCGCTAGATGAGCTCCCAATCAGCAAACTATACTACTAACACTCTTTTTCAACACACTGGCAGGAAATCTATGAAAAATATAACACTCATTGTTGCACTATTGGCTGCATTCAATGTTCAAGCAAAAGAGCCTATCCCTACCAAAATCACTGGACTCAAAACACCAGAATCTGTCGTACAAGATAAAGATGGCACCATTTACATCTCAGAAATCGGCGAGTTTGGTAAAGACGGTGACGGACAAATCACCAAGGTTGATAAAAAAGGCAATATCACGGTGTTTGCCAAAGGCATGGATGACCCCAAAGGGATCGTGCTGGTAGGCAAAACGCTTTATGTGGCTGACAACACAAGAGTGTTAGAAGTAAATATGGATGGCACATGGCAAGTATATGCAGCCAAAGCCGCATTCCCTAGTACGCCGGTGTTCCTCAACGATATCGAAGCTGACAAACTAGGCAACCTGTATGTGAGCGATAGCGGTACACTCAAAGATGGCGGTCAGATATTTAAAATTGCTAAAGGGGGCGTAGTGACTGTGATCGCCGATAGCAAAAGTCCCGAAATACTCGCCCCAAATGGCTTGCTATTCGAAGGTCGCAATCAGTTACTTTCTGTCGATTTTGAATCCGGCATTTTGTACCGCATCAACTTAGGGAACGGTGCGATTTCCAAAGTGGCGGATGGCTTTAGTGGCGGTGATGGACTAGTGAGAACCAAGTCAGGCAAAATATTCATCAGCGACTGGAAAAACGGCGAGATCAATCAACTGAGTGGCGGCAAAGCCAGACTATTCAAGAACGGCCTCACCAGTTCTGCCGATATGGTGTTAAGTGCTAATGGGGAATATTTACTAGTGCCCTTGATGAAAGTGGGCGAGTTAGTGTTTATTCCATTAGGCGAGCCGAAACCAGAAGAGACTAAACCGGCAGAAACCAAATAAGTACTCGCAAGTGTCTTGCACAAAAAAAGCCATGCAAATTGCATGGCTTTTTTCTTTGGCTCTACTTTTTTGAGGGGAAATAAAAAAGTAAAGTTACTTGGCTGCAGGAGCAGGGGCTGGTGCCACGGTGCTCTTAGTTGCATGATGGTGTTTAGTGTGGTGCTTGCCAGCGGCAAATGCATTGGCTGACAACGCCACCATCACCGTTAATATGACTAAAGAAATCTTTTTCATGGCTATCTCCTATGTAATTCAATACTAATCATTCAATATTGTTTTAATGGTTTATTTGGTGGTTGCGCTTGCGGCTTCCTTTTTGGCTTCTTGCTTCAAAAGTTTTGCTTTCTTGGCAGGCGCAGCTGTGTGTTTCACGGATTCCGCTTTATTGCTAACGCTCTCAGCTTTAGGCGCATCTGCCGCATAAGCGCCCACCGCAAATAAACCTGCTAACATGGCTAATAAAATTTTGTTCATCGTCATAATCCTCTATAAAATTAAATGATGTTAATGTGGTCTCATCACGGACACGTTCTGCTCAATTAACTTGTTCGCCGAACCCACAATAGCCAATATACGCAGACATACTTACACCAAACTTACAAAGCTAAATTTAAATTATGAGAATATTAATTGCCGAGGATGATGCCGTATTGGCCAACGGAATCGTGCGCATACTGGAGCAGGCAAACCATGCGATAGACCATGTGAGCAATGGTGCACAAGCCCATTTAATGCTGCAAGAATCCGTATATGACTTGGTGATTTTGGATTTGGGCCTACCCAAAATGGATGGCCTGGAGGTGCTTGGCAAGTTAAGACAAGCCGGCAACAAAGTGTCTGTGTTGATACTGACTGCACGTGATGCCATTGAAAGCCGCGTAAAGGGTTTGGACTTAGGGGCGGACGACTATATGACCAAACCGTTTCACCTAGATGAGTTTGAGGCGCGTGTACGTGCGCTTATCCGGCGTGGACAGCTTGGCAGTAACTTGCCGTTGAAATGCGCCAATCTGACATTGGATGTCGCCGGAAAGTTAGCGATGTATCTGGAGCACCCACTTGGGCTCTCGGCCAGAGAGTTTGCACTGCTCGAGGCGTTAATGTTACGCATGAACAAAGTGGTCAACAAAGAGCAGCTATTAGAAGCTTTATGTAATTGGGATACAGAGATTGGTGACAATGCCATTGAGGTTTACATTCATCGTCTACGTAAAAAAATCGAGCCCGCAGGTGCGCGTGTTCGTACCATTCGCGGTCTGGGCTATTTGTTAGAGGCAGAATCCAGTGACTGAACCCATTCACTCGCACACAGCAAGATCGCTCAAGCAACAGCTACTGGTATGGGTGCTGATCCCTTTATTTGTACTACTGATTGTCAGCGCTATCTTTTCGTATTACCGTGCCCTGCATTATGCCAACTTAGCCTATGACCGCTCGTTGTTCCGTGCCGCATTGGCACTGGCCGATCAGGTTGAGGTGCATGAGTCACAGATATTGATTAACTTGCCGCAAGTGGCAAAGGATTTATTAAATTACGATAAAGATGATGTGATTTATTATCGTGTTTCTGCCCCCAATGGCACCTTAGTACTGGGCGAGGACGCACTGCCCTTACCAAAAATACTACCACCGGCCTCCGCACATGCGTATTACGATGACCAATTTAACGACCAATCGGTACGCGTCGTTGCCTTTGCGCTACCCATTGTGGATGCGCAGATTCAAGGCAATATCATGGTACAAGTGGCGGAAACGCGTACCAAAAGAGAAATCATGGTGACAGAAATTGTGGAAGAAATGATTATTCCACAGCTCTTGATTCTGCTACTGGCCGCAGGGTTGATCTTTATTGGTATCAAACGCGGGCTATTGCCATTGCAGCGCATTCAGGCGGCCATCAACCAGCGCTCGCATACCGATCTCAGTGAGCTCAATACCGCAGATGCCCCTACCGAGATTCAGCCTTTGCTACAAGCCATGAATAATTTGATTCTGCGCGTACGTGCCGTGGTGGAATTGCAGCAGCAATTTATTGCCGATGCCTCACATCAGCTACGCACCCCTATTGCGGGCTTGCAAACACAAGCAGAACTGGCCTTACGCGAAAAAACTTCCGGTAAGGTGCATGAAACGCTAACGATGATTCTGAGTAGCTCAGCACGTTTATCCCACCTGCTCCACCGCATGCTATCCATGGCCTCGGTCGATTCTGCTTCTGGACGCGAGCCCAAAATGCGTGTTGTGCACTTGGCTACACTCGCGACCGAAGTCACCAGCCAGTTTGTGAATACGGCACGACATCAAGGTTTAGATTTGGGGCTGGATATCCAGCTAGCACATGCCACACTATGGGGCGATGATTTGATGCTACGGGAGATGCTGTCAAACCTGATTGATAACGCAATATGCTATACCCCTGCCCCGGGCGTGATTACCGTAGTGATTCAGGGGGATGCACACTCGATACAACTAAGCGTAATGGATGACGGCATTGGCATTCCGGAGCATGAGCGTGAACGGGTATTTGAACGATTTCACCGTTTGCACGATAATCAGGGCCAAGGCTGCGGGCTGGGCTTGGCCATCGTTAATGAAATTGTACAAGCGCATCATGCCACCATTGAAATTAAAGACGGACTTACGCGCACGCAGTCGTCACAAACAGGCACTTGTGTCACCGTCACTTTTTTAGCCTATGAAGAATAATTGCACATTAGACCCAATCGAGTTACGCCAAACTGCATTGAATTGGCTAACTGCACGCGATGCATCCCGCAAAGCAAACGGCGTACTGCTTTTACAAAAAACGTTTATTGCAGATGGGCTGAGCTTAGATATCGATCAATCGATCATCAATCGCGAGCCGATTCCAGGTCGTCCTGACAAACCGGAACTGGTATCACCGCTATCGGTACAAAAGCGCTCCATGCGCACAGTAGAAGGCCGTGCCGCATTGATTCACGCACTTGCCCACATTGAGTTCAACGCCATTAACCTTGCACTGGATGCGATTTGGCGATTTGCACAGATGCCAGAACAATACTACACGGACTGGCTTAAAGTCGCAGCAGAAGAGGCTTATCATTTTAGCCTGCTCAATCAGCACTTGCAGAGTATGGGCTATCAATATGGCGATTTTCTCGGCCATAACAGCCTGTGGGAGATGGTAGAACGCACACAAGACGATGTGCTGGCACGCATGGCACTCGTGCCCAGAACCATGGAAGCACGCGGCTTAGATGCCAGCCCGGCATTACGCAATAAATTGGCGCAGGCCGGTGATATGGCGGCTGCAGAAATATTGGATATTATCCTACGCGATGAGATTGGCCATGTGGCCATTGGCAATCATTGGTACAACTGGCTATGTGTGCAACGTGACTTAGCACCAATCGAAACATTTGAGAGGCTATGCCAACAATACCAAGCCCCCAAATTACGCCCACCCTTCAATATAGAAGCCAGACGCCTTGCTGGTTTTAGTGAAGATGAATTAGCGCTGCTTTGAGGTTAAGCGCTCAATAAATTAATCACGCCATCTAGCCCAGTATGATTTAAGGCATATTTTGCTTGTTGCTGTACCACCGGTTTGGCGTGATAAGCAATGCCAATGGCCGCCGCAGCCATCATTTTCAGGTCGTTCGCCCCATCGCCTATCGCAATGGTTTGCTCGGGTTTCAAGCCTAACTGGTCACGTAACTTCACCAGCTCATCCGCCTTACGTTGTGCATCAACAATATCGCCCAGAATATTGCCAGTGAGCTTACCGTCTACAATTTCCAATGTATTCGACACAGCGTAATCCAAGCCAAGTAGCTGTTTAACGTGGTTAGCAAAAAAAGTGAATCCACCCGACACCACCATGGTGCTAATGCGATGCGCTTTGCAAGCTGTAATCCACGCTTGTGCACCTGGATTCAGCTGTAATCGCTCTTCAATCACACGATGCAGCGCGCTTTCTGGTAAGCCTTTGAGCAATGCAACACGCTTTTTAAGGCTTGCCGCAAAATCTAGTTCACCGCGCATTGCGGCTTCAGTAATCTCCGCAATCTGCGGCTTAATGCCCATCATGTCAGCAATCTCATCAATACACTCAATGCTGATCAGCGTGGAATCCATGTCCATCACACATAAGCCAAATTGATTTAAGCGCTGCTGGTCTGGCACCACTGCGTAATCTAACAATTGCTCTGCACAAAAGCGTGCTACCTCAGCGGTATCTTGTTGCTGGATAGGTAAGTAATAGGCAAACTCACCCACTTGAATAAACTGTGCATGACCGCCGATGATTCGATGAATATGGGTGAGGTGCGACAAGGAAATCGCACGCCCTTGAACAACTAAACGCATGAGCAACTCGAATGATTTTAAAAACAAAATTATAGCAGTTCGTATTGGGATTCGTTTTAATGCACAGAATTAACCCTACTTTTTAATGGTGTTTACGAATTTATTTTTTAAGCCTTGAATGATATGCTGTGAATACGTTTATGCTGTAAATACGTTATTGTGTTTGACCTTTTATGGGAATTAAAATGAAAACAACCCCCCCCGCCAATCTCGCATGGCTCAACTTACCCAATTTACCATGGCCTTTAAAAGCGCTATTCACCGGTTATTTGTTAGTGATTGGTGTTGGCTTGTGTATGGCGGGGCTACAAATCATGCTCACCCATGGTATGGCCGATGGCAAAGTCGGTTTATCTAAAAATGACATTGTGTATAGCTACTACGGTGACCGCACCCACAGCAAGTTAGAGAGTAAATTAAACGGCTCCATGAAAGCCAATGCCCCGGATGCTGTACGTGCAGACATTATTCAATGGGTGAGAAAAGGTGCCCCTAAAGAAGCTTGGGATGCACATTACAAAGATGTATTTGCACAAAACTGTGTGGTCTGCCACAGCGCGTTGCCGGGCATTCCTAACTTTAAAAACTTTGAAGAAGTACAAAAAGTAGCGGCCACTAGCGAAGGCGCAACCATTCAAAGCTTAACGCGCGTTTCACATATTCACTTATTTGGTATTAGCTTTATTTTCTTTTTTATTGGCTTTATTTTTAGCTTTGCAGTGAATGTGCCTAAAGCACTCAAAGTCACGGCCATTGCGTTCCCGTTTGCCTTCTTAATTATCGACATCTTGTCCTGGTGGCTCACTAAGCTTTCACCTAATTTTGCTTGGCTCACCATTATTGGCGGCATAGGCTACAGTTTGGCGTCTAGCTATATGTGGTTTATCAGCATGTATCAGATGTACATTTTGTCACGCAATGGCAAAGTGTACGGCAATGCTTGGGAACAAGATTTATAGAATGTTTTAAATGTTTGCCCACAAAAAAGCCATGCAGTTTGCGTGGCTTTTTTTATGCACATACCATCTTCGCCATCCACGACTGTAAGCAATGCGTAACAACGCAGCGGCAATGGCTTTTTTACTAGCGTCCATCCAGCTTTTGCGCGAAAATAGCGATTGAAAATAAATTAATCAAAAATCCACTTTTAAAATGAATTTACACGAATATCAAGCGAAGCAACTCCTACAACGTTATGGTCTCACTACCCCCATCGGACAAGTCGTGCAATCAGAGGAGGCAGCCGCAGCAGCCACCAAAGAAATTGCTGGAAGTGCTTGGGTAGTCAAAGCGCAAGTGCATGCCGGTGGTCGTGGTAAAGCAGGTGGCGTTAAGCTGGTGAAATCCGGGCAAGAAGCACAAACCGTTGCCAATGCGCTACTAGGTAAACATTTAGTTACCTATCAAAATGCACCAGATGGCCAGCCAGTACATCAAGTATTGGTAGAGCAAACCTTACCTATCGCACGTGAACTCTATCTTTCGATGTTAGTCGATAGAACATTGGAGCGTGTCGTGATCGTTGCTTCAAGCGCGGGCGGCATGGACATTGAAGAAATCGCAACTACACAGCCTGAAAAAATCCTACAGGAAATCTGTGATCCGCTGAATGGCTTGGTCGATTATCAGGCACGTAATTTGGCGTTTGCGTTGGACTTAGTCGGCGACCAAATTACCGCGTTTACCAAACTGACCAAAGGGCTATACAAGTTATTTAAAGAGAATGACTTAGCGCTGTTAGAGATTAACCCGCTGATCGTCACCACCGATGGCAAGTTGGTGGCCTTAGATTGCAAAATGACAGTGGATGACAATGCACTGTATCGCCAAAAACCATTGGCGGAAATGCGTGATTGGTCGCAAGATGATGCAAAAGAAGCCGAAGCGCATCATGCCGGGCTGAACTATATTGCGCTCAATGGCAATATCGGCTGTATGGTGAATGGCGCTGGTCTAGCCATGGCCACCATGGATTTAATTAAATTACACGGTGGCATGCCAGCCAACTTTTTGGATGTAGGTGGCGGTGCAACCGCTGAAACAGTAGCCAAGGCATTTAAAATCATTTTGGCAGACAAGCAAGTCAAAGCCATTTTGGTCAATATTTTTGGCGGCATTATGCGCTGCGACATTATTGCCTCAGGCATTATCACTGCTGTCAAAGAAGTCGGCATGACCATCCCTGTTGTCGTCCGTTTGGAAGGCACCAACGTTGAATTAGGTAAACAAATGTTACGTGAAAGTGGTTTAAATATTATCTCTGCAGAAAACTTAACCGATGCCGCACAACAAGCCGTGAAATCAGTAAACAGTCTGGCGGTGAAATAATGGCCATTTTAGTCAATAAAAATACACGCGTGCTATGCCAGGGCTTTACCGGCAAACAAGGCACATTTCACTCTGAGCAAGCATTGGCCTATGGCACCAAGATGGTGGGTGGCGTGACGCCAGGCAAAGGCGGACAGCTGCACCTGAACCTACCGGTATTTAATACCATGCGTGAAGCTGTGCGTGAAACACAAGCCAATGCCAGCGTGATTTACGTACCGCCTCCTTACGCCGCAGACTCTATTTTAGAAGCATCTGATGCAGGTATTGAGTTGGTGGTTTGCATTACAGAAGGCATCCCTGTATTGGATATGCTCAATGTGAAAGCGGCACTCAAAGCCAATGGCACCAAACTGATTGGCCCTAACTGCCCGGGTGTGATTACGCCGGATGAATGTAAGATTGGCATTATGCCGGGTAGCATTCACTTACGCGGCAAAGTCGGCGTGGTATCACGCTCCGGCACACTCACTTACGAAGCAGTACACCAAACAACTGCGCTAGGCTTAGGTCAAACCACATGTGTAGGCATTGGTGGCGACCCCATCAAAGGCCTCAACTTTATTGAGTGCTTGACCATGTTTGAGGCAGACCCAGAAACCGAAGCGATTATCATGGTGGGTGAAATTGGCGGTAGCGATGAAGAGGCCACAGCCGACTTTATTAAACACCACGTGACCAAGCCTGTAGCTGCTTATATTGCAGGCTTAACCGCCCCCAAAGGCAAGCGCATGGGACATGCTGGTGCGATTATCTCTGGCGGCAGCGGACGCGCGGAAGATAAAATCCTAGCGCTAGAGTCTGCAGGATGTGTTGTGGCTAACTCACCGGCACAATTGGGCGAAGCTGTTGTCAAAGCCATGCAACTCAAACAAGTGTTTCATTCTTAAGGCTATTATTTATGCGTTTTTATGTGCTGGTGCAATGCTTACTGGTAGGCTATTTGACCTTCAGTGCCAATATGACGGCGAACGCTGCCAACGCTGACGTTGCCTATTTGTTCACAGCTGCATCCAAGGGTGATATTGCAACCGTCAATGCCATGCTGAGTAGCGGCGTAAATCCAAACACGCGGGATAACGAAGGCATTACCGCCCTGATGTACGCAGCACGCAAAAACCGCGCAGATGTAGCTAGCGCGCTGCTTGCAAAAGGCGCGGATGTGAACGCCAAAGATAAAGGCGGCTGGACGGCATTGATGTTTGCCGCCAAGAAAAACAATATCGAAACAGTCAAAGTACTGCTCGATAAAGGCGCTGATGCCAAAGTACGCGACCCCGCTGGCTGGAGTGCACTAGGATTAGCTGCCACCTCGGGATACAGCCAAACCGTTGATTTAATTATTAAAAGTGGGATTGATGCCAACACTAAAAGTGATGATGGGAAACCCGTACTCATGTACGCCGCCAAAAGCGGTGATATCCCTACCATTACCAGCTTAATCAATAACGGTGCAAAATTAGATACCCAAGACAAGTTGGGGACCACTGCATTGATGATCGCAGCACGTGAAGGCCATGCCCCAGCAGTTAGCTATCTATTAGAAAAAGGTGCGGATGTGGATGAGCAAGACCACTCCAAATGGACGGCCTTGACTTGGGCCGTCAAAAAATCACAGGTAGAAGTGGCCACGGCGCTAATTGCCAAAGGCGCTAATGTGAATCACCACGATTCCGAAGGCACGCCCTTACTGCAATTGGCGGTGGATAGCAACGCTGAAGAGATGGTGAAATTATTGTTGGACAACAAGGCTGATGTAAAGGCGCGTGACCAATATGGCCTAACCGCCTATGTCTACGCGCTGAAACTTAAAAATCCAACCATTGTTGAATTGATTAAAAATGCTGGCGGTCGCTACTAACTAAACTACATGAAAATTGCGATTGCTCAAATCAATGCCATGGTGGGTGACATGCATGGCAATGCCAAAAAAATCATTGCCTACGCCCAGCAGGCCTATGCGGCAGGTGCAACACTCATGGTCACCCCAGAGCTGGTATTGTGCGGATATCCTCCGGAAGACTTGCTCTACCGCAATGATTTTTTAGAAGCAAACCAGCGTGCGCTGGCCTACCTATGTGATGCGATTCCACCTGAGTTAAGTGTGCTTATTGGCCATCCTCATCAAGTGAATGGTGAGCTATTCAACGCAGCGTCGCTCATTCAGCAAGGTAAAATACAAAACACTTACCATAAGCAAGTATTGCCCAACTACAGCGTGTTTGATGAAGAGCGCTATTTTGAGCGCGGAGACACCCCTTTTGTGTTTGCGCTGGATGGTCTGCAAATTGGCGTGCTCATTTGCGCAGACGGCTGGGAGAAAGCGCCGGCTATGCGTGCCAAGCATGCGGGCGCAGAATTGCTGATCTCACTCAATGCCTCCCCTTATCATATGGACAAGCTCAATACGCGCTATGAGATTTTAGCGGAGCGGGTCCAAGAAACTAGCTTGGCTGTCATTTATACCAATATGGTGGGCGGGCAAGATGAGTTAGTGTTTGATGGCGCATCATTTGTGCTCAATCAACAAGGGAAAGTCTCTCAGCAACTGCCAGCTTTTGTGGAAACATTAAGCTACGTAGAGGTGCTTAATGGTCAACCGCAACCTGTGGAACTAGTGCCACTATTAAGCATGGAGGCCACGGTATATCACGCGCTAACCTTAGGCCTTGCAGACTATGTCAATAAAAATGGTTTTCCTAGTGTGGTACTGGGGTTATCTGGCGGCATTGATTCTGCATTGACATTGGCGATCGCGGTGGATGCGCTAGGTGCCGAACGAGTGAAAGTGGTCCTAATGTCATCAGAGTTCACATCGAACATTAGCGTGGACGATGCAATTGAGATGGCCAATCGCGTGGGCGTGCACCATAGTCTCATCCCCATTAAAACACTGTTCGATACCTTCCGTACCGCTTTGGCGCCAGAATTTGGCAACCGTCCGTTTGATACCACTGAAGAAAATCTGCAGGCACGCATTCGCGGCATGTTGCTGATGGCGCTTTCTAACAAGTTTGGCAGCATTGTGCTGACTACCGGCAACAAGTCTGAAATGGCCGTGGGTTATAGCACGCTATATGGCGATATGGCAGGTGGATTTTCCTTGCTTAAGGATGTGCCCAAAACGCTGGTGTACCGACTGGCTGAATATCGCAATACGCGTAGCAAAATTATCCCGGAACGTATTATCACGCGCGCGCCAAGTGCTGAGCTCCGTGCCAATCAAACTGACCAAGATAGCCTACCGCCTTACGAAATACTAGATGCGATTATGCAGGCTTATGTTGAAGAAGACATGAGCCGCCACGCGATTATGCAATTGGGCTATCAAACCAAAGACGTGCTGCGTGTGACGCAACTGATTGATAGAAACGAATACAAGCGCCGACAAGCGCCAGTAGGTGTCAGAATTACACAAAAAGGCTTTGGCAAAGATAGACGCTACCCGATTACATGCAAGTTAACGTTTGAATAGTCAAAGGTTAATGCGTAGAATAATTAATCATTGCTAGAAGCAAAATAACGAATACCGAGGGAGTCCGCATGAAAAAAATTGAAGCCATTATTAAGCCATTTAAACTCGATGAAGTGCGCGAATCACTGTCTGCAATTGGCGCCAATGGTTTAACCGTCACAGAAGTCAAAGGCTTCGGTCGTCAAAAAGGCCATACCGAGCTATATCGTGGCGCAGAATATGTCGTAGATTTTTTACCTAAGATTAAAATTGAGCTAGTGGTAGCCGACAATATGGTGGATGCAGCGGTAGAGTCCATCATTAAATCTGCCCATACAGGCAAAATTGGTGACGGCAAGATTTTTGTCACTAACGTAGAGCAAGTGATTCGTATTCGGACTGGTGAGACTGGCGAAGCTGCCGTTTAAATACTTTCTGAAAAGTTGCTGTGGTCTGCGTTGTCTTTCGCTCGTCGTACCCATGTGTACTACCTTCGCTCAGACACCTTGACCACGTCACTTTTGAGAAAGATTACGTGTGAAAAAACTTAAGCATTACTCATGAGCGCTACCCTACTTAAAACGATCGTACTGCTTAGCATTTCTAACCTGTTCATGCTATTTGCATGGTACGGTCACCTCAAAAACCTCAGTAGCAAACCTTGGATTATTGCCGCGCTCATCAGTTGGGGTATCGCCTTAATTGAGTATCTGTTTCAAGTGCCCGCCAATCGTATTGGCTTCACGCAGTTTAACCTTGCGCAATTAAAGATTCTGCAGGAAGTCATCACGCTGGCAGTGTTTGTCCCGTTTGCCATTTATTACATGCAGCAACCGATCAAGCTGGATTTTTTGTGGGCCGCACTCTGCCTGATGGGCGCGGTGTACTTTATCTTTAGAAGTTAATGCTAACCCGTGCTGCTCTGAACCAAGTCACGCACCATTGCTAAATCTTGCTCCGTATCTACCCCACTGGCTGGCGCATGATCGGTCACGCTGACTGCAATTTTATAGCCATGGTATAACACGCGTAGCTGTTCTAGGCTTTCAATCTTTTCAAGCGCCGTCACAGTGAGTTCGGCATATTGCTTTAAAAACCCTACGCGATACGCGTAAATACCAATATGGCGGTACGCTTGAATCGCCTGTTTATACACATCGTCCCGTGGGTAAGGAATGGGCGCACGACTAAAATAGAGCGCATTGCCGTTGGCATCCATCACTACTTTGACGACATTAGGATTTAGAAAAGTAGCTTCATCGTGAATCGGGTGACAGGCAGTCGCCATCACCGCTTCATGATTATGCGCTAAGGTGAGCGCTACCTCATTGATGAGCTTAGGATCAATCAGCGGCTCATCACCCTGCACGTTCACCACAATCGCATCATCATGCCACCCCATTTTCTCGACTACCTCTGCAATGCGGTCAGTGCCAGAAGCATGATCAATACGCGTCATCACTGCTGCATAAGTATATTGCTCGGCTACAGCAAGGATCTTCTCAAAATCTGTGGCAATCACGACTTCGTCGGCCTGACTTTTACTCGCCTGGTCGGCCACGCGAATCACCATAGGCTTACCGGCAATATCCAACAATGGTTTACCCGGTAAGCGGGTGCTGGCATATCGTGCAGGAATGACTACTTTAAACATTGCGATCCATCAATCTTCTAAATATTCTTTTTCTTCCATCTTACGGGCTTCATCTTCCAGCATCACTGGAATACCATCGCGCACCGGATACGCCAAGCGTGCTGCTTTTGAGATCAGTTCGCCTTTCGCCTTATCGTACACCAGTGGCCCTTTGGTCACTGGACATACCAAAATCTGAAGTAGTTTAGAATCCATTATGATTTCCTTTGTTGCATATGCGTTAATGTTGCAATGACTGCGGATGGCAATGACTGTGCATGTGTGGCAGTCACCTCTGCTGTCACTGGTAAATACCAAGCATCTGTCAGTGGCAATGACTGACATTTTACCGCGTCTTTCTCTGTCATGATGATGGTATGGGTTAAGACATCCACAAAGTCTTGTAGTTTAAATGGATGATGATCCGGAAACACTTTACGCTCAAATTTAAGCCCCAACGCGGTCAATGCGCTAAAAAAACGTTCAGGGTGACCAATGGCAGCAATCGCAGATATAGGCTTATCTTTAAACAATGTAGCGTGTTGTGTTTGCCCACCAGTGAGCGACTGAAACACATCACCATACACCTGCATATGATATTGCGGAGGCAAGTCCATCACAGCAATTGGCAGCGCCTGCTCGCCGCTATTTACTATATAGCTCACTGAGCTTAATCGCGAGACACTTTCACGCAATGGGCCGGCCGGCAATAAGTATTGATTACCTAATGCCTGCGCATTTACCAGCACAATCTCGATATCTCGCTGCAAGCGTAAATGCTGCAAGCCGTCATCGCTAATAATGACATCACATTGCGGATAGGCTTGTAGCAAGGCCTGTCCTGCCGCCACACGATCTGGATTTACCCAGACCGGACAAGCAGTACGCTTCGCCATCAATACCGGTTCATCGCCTGTCATGTATGGGGCGCTATCTGCAAATACCTGCCCGGTTTGACTGCCACCATAACCGCGGCTGATAATCCCCGGCGTATAGCCAGCCAGTTTCAACTGTTCTGCCAGATAGATAACAAACGGCGTTTTACCAGTACCGCCGACCGTGATATTGCCCACCACAATGACTGGCACTGCTAAGTGATAAGAAGAAAGTATACGTACACGGTATAAAAAACGTCTAACCGTCGTGATGGCTAGAAACAGCCAAGACATTGGCACTAACAACAGATGCGCCAGACTTTTGGTTTGCCATTGCTGTTGAAACCACGCTTGCATAGCCATATCGTTAAGTGTCGAACTCTTTGTGATAGAGCTTACTATAGTAGCCATTCTGTGCCAGCAGCGATTGATGCGAGCCAGACTCTACGATACGCCCATGGTCCATCACCAAAATCCTGTCTGCGTTCTCAATGGTACTTAAACGGTGTGCAATCACCAGCGTCGTGCGGCCTTGCATCAAGGTATCCAAAGCGGCTTGTACGTGCTGCTCAGATTCTCCATCAAGTGCGGAAGTAGCTTCGTCTAACAATAAGATAGGTGCGTTTTTAAGAATAGCGCGTGCAATGGCAATCCGCTGTTTTTGACCACCAGACAAACGTACACCGCGATCCCCCACTTCATTTTGCAAGCCATCTGGCAACTGCTGAATAAAATCCCATGCATGCGCAGCTTTGGCTGCAGCAATCACATCAGCCTCCGTGGCGTTACGTAATACGCCATAAGCAATATTGTTAAATATGGTGTCATTAAACAAGACGATATCTTGGCTCACCAATGAATATTGCGTGCGTAAGTTTTTCAGCTCCAGTGCACGAATATCTACACCATCCAGCAATATCATGCCCTGCTGCAGCTCGTAAAAGCGCGGCAATAAATTCACTAGCGTGGTTTTGCCACTGCCAGAGCGCCCCACCAGCGCGACTTTCTCGCCCGGTTGAATGTTAAAACTCAAATTGTCAATGGCCAGCCGTTTTGCGTTTTCATAGCGAATCGATACATGTTTAAATTCAATTTCGCCACGTGCACGCGCAATCTGCTTATCACCTTCATTGATTTCATGCGGGCTATCAATCAAATCGAATACACTTTGCGCTGCAGCCAAGCCAATTTGCAGGTCTTCATTGGCCGCTGCAATGTGCTTAATCGGCGCAATCATCATCAATAATGCACCCACAAATGCGGCAAACTCCCCTACCGTAAATTGTCCCATGGCGTAATACACCACCAACGTGAGCGCCAATGCCGATAATATTTCAATGACAAAGCTACTGAGGCCGGCAATACGCGTGGAGCGTAATTCAAAATGTGCATTTTTATTGACCACTGTGCTGAACCGCTCGATTTCATAAGGCTCCGCACCAAATATTTTGACAATGCGCTGCCCTGCAATCGCCTCTTCTGCACTTTTGGTAATCTCGCCCACGCCTTGCTGCACTCTCTTAGCGTTGGAACGCAGTTTGGGCGTCATTTTGCGTAAATAGAGCGCCATCAACGGGGTAACGGTGGCAAAGACTAAGGTTAAGCGCCAATCTAAGTAGAGCATATAGCCGATCAGACCAATGACGGTCAACACATCACGCACTACATTCAGAGCAGAACGTGTGGTCACACTGGATAGGCGCTCCACATCATAGGTCAGTTTTGAAACCAATAGTCCAGTTGAACTCGCATCAAAGAAGTTAACGGGCAATTGCATCAGCTTTTCAAAGGCTTGTACTCTAAGCTGCGCGACTACATTGCGCGCGACTACTTTTAAACTATAGACAGATGCAAAACCCGACAAGGCTCTGACAGTCATCAGGACAAACAACATGAGAGGCAACATCCATACTTGCTCGGTCGACTGCTTTACAAAGCCTTCATCCGTGACTTTTTTAATCAGTGCAAGAAATGCGGTATTGCTACCAGAGAGAATCACGGTAGTCACCACTGTGATTAAAAAATAGACTTTATACTGCCAAGCATAACGAAACAGTCGCAAATACAAGAGCTTTGCATTTGCGACTGGAATAATTGAATCTTGTTTACGTTTCTGACGCGACATGGTGATTAGGGATACTTCAATTCAATCGCAATGAAGCGATCCATACAAGATGGAAGGTTAAGAGCCAGAGTTCACCTGTGTTGCAAATGTGATATGGGTGAAGTTAGCCAAACGTGACGCTTCCATGACATTAATCACAGATTGGTGCGTTGCTTTTGCATCCGCATTAATAATAATGGTGGGCTCTTTACCATCGCCTACTGCTTTGACCAGCGCACTAGAAATGACTTCTACGCTATCGCCATTTACAGCGGCGCCATTCACCACATAGTGCCCGCTGGCATCTACTTCCACTGTAATCGTCAATGGTTTTTCTTGCGGTGCGTTGGCTTCTGCTGTTGGTAAATTGATTTGCAGCTCACTGGTGCGCGAGAATGTTGCACTCACTACCAAGAAAATAATAATCACCAGCAACACATCAATGAGTGGCACCAGATTCATTTCTAAATCTTCGTGGCGTTTACCTCGTTGAAAATTCATGATTTTCCTCTTAATACTTTATATATTGAATAAATGCAGGATGTTGTGTGTTAACTAGGCACTTGAGCGCAGACAGTACAATTAGGTACGGCTAGCGAAAGTAACAACGTTAGAACACAACAGGTACATTTATTTGCGATCACCGTGGATGATTTCCACTAGCTTAATCGCCTGTTGCTCCATATCCACCAGCAAGCCGTCTACTTTACCGCGATAATAGCGGTAAGCAATCATGGCTGGCACCGCCACCACAATCCCGGCAGCCGTGTTATACAGCGCTACGGAAATCCCGCGTGCAAACTGCGCCACATCGTGACCACTGTTAGTAAAAGAGCCGAACAATTCCACCATACCGATCACAGTACCCAATAGACCTAGCAACGGGGCTACCGTGGCAATAGTGCCCAATGTACCTAAATAACGCTCCAACTTATGCGCCACAGCACGGCCGGTTTCTTCAATCGCCTCTTTAGTAATTTCGCGTGAGCTTTTTGCACTAGCCAAAGCACTGGCAAACACCTCACCCAATAAAGAATGGGCTTCTAATTTGGCTAAGGTTTCTCTAGTCACCCCGCCTTGGCCCAACCATTTTTGCACCTCTGGCAACAAATTACTGGGCGCAACCACCTCGCTACGCAGTGCCCAGGCACGCTCACCAATAATGGCAAGTGCAATGACTGAAGCGATAATAAGCGGCCAAATTGGCCATCCGGCAGCAACAATAATTTCCCACACAGTAAAAACTCCTTCATATAAAAACTAACGCTACTTTAGCGTTAAGTGTTGCTTTCAGCAAGTTTAAGTCAGCATTTCCTACGCATTACGGATAGCGATCGTGCCAATAACGCGGAAACACTTTGCGCCATGGTGTCACCGTCATGGGCTGATTGGCTTGAAAAGCAAACTGTACCGCGCCATCATGGTCGGATCGATAGATGTGTGCATCATGATTTAAATAGCGTTGCTCAATCACTGGTTTAGGGTGCCCAAACCGATTCAAGTAACCATTGGTCATCACCACATGCTGCGCGCCAACGGCTTCAATAAACGCTGGCGTGGAAGATGTTTTGCTACCATGATGCGGCACAATCAATACATCACTATTTAATCGTTCTGCTGCACTTTCTATGAGTGCAGACTCTGCGCCACGTTCAATATCGCCCGTCAATAATACCGCACCATATCGGCTGGTAATTTTAATCACACAACTTTTATCGTTATCTTTATGGGTGATGTTTTGTAGTTGTTCAATAGTGGGGTACAAGACTTCAAACCGTACCTGATCCCATTGCCAATGCTGGCCCGCATGACATGTGATTTTTTTCTGCTGGGGCCAAGTATCAAACGGTGGCTGTTGCAGCAAGCTTGCTTGCGGCGATAAAGAACTCAGTAGCCAAGCGGTAGGCACTTGACCTACTACAGAGGCAATGCCCCCAGAGTGATCCAAATCATCATGGGATAACGCTACCCCCGACAACTTACCCACCCCTTCTGCGCGTAAGAATGGAATAACAATGCGCATTCCCGCGTCAGATTGTGCATCGTAACGTGTGCCTGCGTCGTACAACATGGTGTGCTGCGCAGTTTGCACAAACACACTCAGCCCTTGCCCAACATCGAGCACGGTGACACGCAGATCACCTGTATGCAACCCATTGGCATGCGGAGAAAATAAGGGAAGCATACAAACTGTGCCTAACCAGCGCATGGGTACACCACGCGGGAGCAGCCACCATATCACGCCAAACATTGCCAGCAACAATGTCCATATGCTTGGTGCCGCCTGCTGCCAAGTCGCCAATGGCATGGCAGATAACCAGTTGAGTCCTGCCATAGTCACACTTAATATTGCGTGCGATAATTGCAAACTTACATCTATCGGCAGCAAGCTACCCAAGATAGCTGCGGGCACCACAAGAAAACTAATCACGGGAATCGCAAATGCATTGGCAATCGGCGAGATGAGCGAGAACTGCCCAAACATCGCCACCAATAATGGCAATAAACCAAGGGTGACAACCCACTGCACTTTCACCGCTTCCATCAACCAATGTGGGCGCCCGATTCTGCCACCCATGGCATAAGCAATGACCGCCACGGCACCAAATGATAGCCAGAACCCCGCGGCATTGACGGCCCAAGGATCCATTACAACCACTACCAGCAACGCAATTGCCAGCATTTTTGGCATGTTAATCGGTCGATCTAACCACAGCATCACAGTCACCGTCATCAACATGTAAAGTGTACGCTGGGTTGGAATCGAAAAACCTGCGAGTGCTGCGTATAGCAGTGCCGCTATCATCCCCGCCACAGCAGCAGCTTTGCGGGCTGGCAACCGCAGTAGCAAACGCGTATATCGACGCCATAGCCAATAGGTCAGCGCAAATATCAGTCCAGACAGCATGGTGATATGCAGCCCGGAAATACTCATCAAATGATTGGTACCGGTACGCATATATATATCCCAGTCGGCACGTGAGATTTGACTGTCATCGCCAATCACCAATGCGCGTATGACACCAGCATAGGGTTTGTCTGCCAACACATCCGTAATGCGTGAGGCTACCTTTGCACGCGCATAATCCACCCAATAACGGGGATGATTTACCCTAGTGCTAAGTTTGCGCATATCGCTTTTGAGCCGCACCGCACCCGTGGCACGGATACGCTCGGATAGCGCCCATGCTTCAAAATCAAACCCGTGCGGATTGATGACGCCATGCGGGCGCTTGAGTCGCACTGTCCATTGCCAACGCTCACCAACGCTTGCTTGTGGAGTAGACTCTACTGATTTGGTAGTGGCTGTACGTGAAGGATAAGGTGGATAAATACTTAAAGAAATGCGCTTAGGGACTTGGGCTTGCGGCGTCAACACCTGCTCTACATCAAATACAAAACGCTGGCCATGTTCCGTATACTCGGGGAGCGAGGCTACTACGCCAATCAGCGTGATATTTTTCTGCTCCCAAGCACTGGGCAACGCATCAGCGAGTCGATAAGTAGCCAGTACGCTAGCCCAAGTAAAGCCAAATAGCACTGCAATGACAAACCAGTATCCGCGTTTGCTTGCCGTGATTAGTCGTGGATACTTGGATATCCATAACCCATGACGACGCAGATACCAGCGAGCCCCAACATTGAGTGCCAACAACACACACCAAGCCAAGGTAAGTGGCAACGCGTGGGGCAAACTGGCCTGCTGTTGTAATGCCCAAGCGCCCAATACGACACCCAGCACAATCACCACCATAGTCTAAGCGTTTAAATCCTGTAACTTGCCATCGACCAATTGGTATTGTCGGTGTAGTTTGGCAGCCAATTGTAAGTCATGTGTCACCACAATCAAGCTTGTGTTCTGCGCCCGATTAATCTCCAGCAGCAAATCAAATACTTGATGCGCAGTCACACGATCCAGATTGCCTGTTGGCTCATCGGCCAAAATACACTGTGGCTTACTGACCAATGCACGTGCCAGTGCTGCGCGCTGACGCTCGCCGCCTGAAAGCTCACCCGGCATGTGCTCCAAGCGATGTTGCAAGCCTACGCTGGTCAGCATTTCGGCCGCTTGTGCCATCGCTTGTGTGCGTGACTCTCGTCGAATGAGGAGTGGTAATGCGACGTTTTCCAGCGCAGTAAACTCGGGTAAAAGATGATGGAACTGATAGACAAAGCCTAGCGATTGATTACGCAATACACCTTTTTGTGTTTCATTTAAGCTAGAGAGCGCTTGACCCATCAGTTTGATATTGCCCGTAGTAGGCTGATCCAAACCACCCAATAAGTGTAACAGCGTACTTTTACCAGAACCGGAAGCACCGACGATTGCAATCTGTTCACCAGCCGTTACTTGCAAATCAATACCATTGAGTACGGCCACATCGAGCCCTGTATAGGTTTTGGTCAGCGCTTCACATTGAATAATATTTTGCGGACTAGTATTACTCATAACGCAAGGCCTCAGCTGGGTTGATTCTGGATGCTTTATAGCTGGGGTACAGCGTGGCAAACAAACTTAATACAAAAGATAAAATCAAAATTGTCCAGACATCTGTCCACAATAGTTTTGAAGGTAAGTCGCTGATGTAATAGACATCTTTTGCCAAAAACTGCACTTTAAAAGTACGTTCGATGAAAGGCACAATGGTGTCAATATTCAGCGCGGTCAATACGCCAAAGAAAGCCCCTGCCACGGTACCAATCATGCCAATCAGCGCGCCTTGAATCATGAATATTTTCATAATAGAGGCAGGGCTGGCGCCAAAGGTACGCATAATCGCAATGTCGGCGCGCTTGTCTGTCACAGCCATCACCAAGGTAGAGACAATATTGAACGCAGCCACGGCAACAATCAGCGCCAAAATGATAAACATCACCCGTTTTTCTAATTGAATCGCTTTAAAGAAATTGGCGTGCTGCTGCGTCCAATCGGTAATGTAATACGCGCCTTTGAGTTGCGTATTGAGGCGCGCGGTTTCCGCGGTTGCATCAAATAAATCATTCAGCTTTAAACGCACGCCAGATACTTGGTCATCCATACGGTACAGCTTTGCGGCATCCGCCATGTGTATCAGAGCCAAGCCGGCATCATACTCATACATGCCAATTTGAAAGATGCCCACCACCTTAAATTGTTTAATACGCGGCACCACCCCGGTTGGCGTAAACTGGCCTTGCGGAGCGAGCAATACCACTTTCTCGCCGACACTTACGCCTAACAACATGGCAAGATCTGACCCAAGCACAATATTGAACTCACCTGCTTTTAAGTCCGTCAGCTGGCCCGATTTCATGTGCGTGGACAATGAAGAGACTTGCGCTTCTTCCGCTGGCAATATCCCCCTAACAATACTGCCCTGCACCGCTTGCCCGTAACTGAGCATGCCTTGCGCCATTACGTAGGGCGCGGCGGCCAATACACGTGACTCGCCCTGTGGAGTGGCTGGCGTGACTTCCTTGGCAACTGTTTGCCAATCAGACAAGCGATTATTGAAGCCGGTGATTTCGATATGCGAGGCAACGCCCAGAATGCGATTTCTTAACTCATCCTGAAATCCATTCATGACCGATAGCACCACAATCAATGCCCATACGCCTAGGGCAATGCCTATCATGCTGGTAAATGAAATAAAAGAAATAAAATGGTTTTTACGTTTTGCGCGGGTATAGCGCAGACCAACCAACAACTCAAATGGCAATGACTGTTTGAAATTTAACATGGGTAGCATCTTAACAGCTTTGTGCTGCCAATTTCCACCCATGCTAACGTGCTAATTAATGAATAGCCGCCACCGAGGCACGCACCCATTCTGTTTGCATTTCGATGGCAACACCTAGAACTAAAGTTTTTTCCTCGCCATTGATATCAATTTTAAATTGACGATGACGCTGGTATTCATTGATGGGAATAATGACGGATGATTTAGGTTGCGTATGATGCGGCGGCACCCACACGCAGGCCACACGGTTAATCTCAATATCAGATTCATCGAGCTCTAAATAAAACCCTTTGGATAACTCCACTTGCGTGTGATCCAGCTTAATCAATTGCATCGATAAGGAATGCAGACTAATGATTTGTAAGCCAGCACGATAGGCACCATTTTTCTGCCGTTTGATATGCTTAATTTCAGCCACCACATAACATGCTTTTTGTTGTGGATGCGCAAACCCAACCAGTTTGCCTGCCTCTACCCACGGGCTGGGCTCTCTACCTAAATCTACACCAAACCCAGTATCACTCACATCCATCAACACCCATTCGTCCAAGCCCATCAGCAAGTGTTTGGTTTGTGTCAAATGCATTTGATCTAAGGTGGTGGCTTTAATATCAAAAATCGGCTGTTTATCTTGCACCGTATCTTGCAGCTGAAATTTGCTGAGCTGTTTACAAATCTGTTCCAAACCGCTGGTCACCAGTAAGCGGCTGTTAGCTTTCTCGCGCGCAACAGCTCTGCGTTGACGCTTATAGTCATGCACGGACCAATCCTGGCTTAGCTTTTTAAACAGTTTGGTCATCGTCCGCATCGACGCATAACCGCGAATATCACTGTCCTGCCCAACCGCATTCGCGCCAATCGCTGCCAAGTGATCGGCAATCTTGGTGACCACCGCTTCCGTTCGCCAATAGCGATAATCGGCGGTACGGTCAAACGCGCGAATACGTTCCGCGCCTTTATCTTGATTCAAATTGACAAAATACTGATACTTTTCTGGCGCATAGGCTTTTTCAAACATCACCTGACGCACCCAATCGTTCAGTAGCCTAGAGACGATATGTATCTCCACAGCATTATAATTTTCCTTTTGTAAAGTACTCAGCATTAACCCATTCACCATCAACACGGCCATGTCTACCGGCTTTTTAACATCAGGGTATAACATCACGCGTTCATACAATATTGACGAATTCTCGGCATATTTGAATAAATCGTGGATGGCCATCCAAGCGTCAGCAGGTGGCGGTTGATCATCAAAATAACGCCACATCATCATGCTAAATCCGGCGTTGTAAGTACGGCAGTAGAGTAAAGCTTTAATGGCAGCCTGCTCTAATAAAGATAAACGCGTAGACTGACTTAAGCTGATGACCCGAGAATACTCTAAAAATAAACGGCGGTAATAAGGGTAGACTACAGCATCAATCGCCAACCCCACATCACGATTATATAGCTTTACTTTCAATCGCTTAACCGTTAATTGCTCTAAGCTATCTTGCATCCCTTCATCTAATTTAAGCAGGCATTTTAAGAAAGTCTCGGCCGAAATTTTTCCATTAGTGCTGAGCTCGGTCAGCACTTGCAGTGCTAGCTTGATGCGTTCAGAAGCAGACAATCCTTGAAACTGATGCAATATTGTTTCATGTAGTTGTGTGTTTTCATGCGATAACATCGCCTGAATTTTTTTTGCAATTGGTACGATCACGTTCATATCCATTTCCACTTATTACCACTTCATGTTTCTTTAAATGCAAAGTTTGTACCAACCAGAGGAGTCAGATGATCGCGATTGTTTTTACACAGAGGCCTACTTAATCGCACGCGCAACTGTTAAAATTCACACATGTTTACAGGAATCATTCAAAGCATCGGTCAAATTGAGCAAGCCACCCCAACTGGGGATGACGTAAAACTCAAGATTGATGCCAATCAATTAGGCTTAGAAGATGTTGCCATTGGCGACAGTATTGCAGTCAACGGCGTATGTTTGACGGCCACTGACATTCAAGCCCCTTATTTTTTTGCACATGTTTCAAAGGCCACACTCACGGTTACAGTAGGTCTGTCGCAGCCGCAATCCGTCAATTTAGAAAAAGCACTTCGCCTATCGGATCGACTGGGCGGACATCTGGTCAGTGGCCATGTAGATGGGATTGGCCGAGTGAAACGCTTTGAAGCCATAGGTGATTGCTGGTTGCTAGCAGTTCAGGCACCACATGCCATCTCAAAATATATTGCACAAAAAGGCTCTATTTGTATCAATGGTGTAAGCCTAACAGTGAATACGATTGAGCAAGACACATTTAGTGTTAACCTGATCCCCCATACGGTTGAACACACCACCTTGCAATACTTAACCATTGGCGACCCCGTCAATTTAGAAATCGACCAAATTGCCCGCTATGTAGAGCGTATGGCGGAATGGTCTACCCAATCAGCAGAGAATACGTAATGCCACAGCGCGACATCAGCCCTATTCAAGACATCATTACAGACATTAAACAAGGCAAAATGGTTATCCTTGTGGATGACGAGAACCGCGAAAACGAAGGCGACTTTGTGATTGCCGCTGAATTTGTCACTGCCGAGCACATTAACTTTATGGCCAAACATGGCCGCGGTTTAATTTGTTTAACCTTGTCCGAAGCCAGATGTCAGCAACTCAATCTGCCGCCCATGGTGCAAAAGAACGATGCAAAATTGGGTACTAACTTTACGGTCTCGATTGAAGCCGCGGAAGGCGTGACGACCGGTATTTCTGCAGCCGATCGTGCAACCACGATCCAAGCGGCGGTAGCCAAACACGCCAATGCAAAAAGTGTAGTCAGCCCTGGCCATATTTTTCCATTAGCCGCCATGAACGGTGGTGTACTGGTGCGAGCAGGTCATACCGAAGCAGGATGTGACTTAGCTATGTTGGCTGGATGTGAGCCTGCCAGTGTCATTTGCGAGATTCTCAAGGACGATGGCGAAATGGCCCGTTTGCCAGATTTAGTGACGGTAGCTAAACAACATCAGATTAAAATTGGCACCATTGCTGACTTGATTCACTATCGTGCCGAAAATGAAAAACTGATTGAGCGTGCTGCCGAGCGCATGGTGCAAACCCCTTATGGCGCGATGAAATTGATTGCTTACCGCGACAAGATTGCCAAAGAGACGCATTTAACTCTGGTAAAGGGTGATCCAGCCAGCGCAGATGAAGTGCTGGTGCGCGTGCATGAGCCGCTCTCTCTGATTGATTTATTCGATAGTAGCAACCATTCGCACAGTTGGAATATTCTCAATGCTATGCAAACCATTGCGCTGGCTAAATGCGGCGTCATGGTACTCATTCATCACGATGAAAGCGGTCAGCAGCTGATTGAACGCATTCAGCATGCTGACCAGAAAATCCGTTACAACCAAGAGCTACGTACCTATGGCATAGGCTCACAGATTTTGCTGGATTTAGGCGTACGTAGAATGAAACTGATGGCCACCCCACGTAAAATGCCAAGCATGATGGGGTTTGGACTAGAAATTACAGGCTATCTAGAAAATCCATCCAGCACACAACCTAAGCAATAACACGTTGATTGGGTTGAATAAATGACTATTTTGACAGGGATAGTGTGATACAATGAAGCCATTGGAAAACATGAATCTTACAGGGCAGTTTCTGATTGCGATGCCAGCCATGCAAGACCCTTTCTTTTCCAAAACCGTCACCTTCATTTGCACACATAACGAAGACGGTGCCATGGGCGTAGTACTGAATCGCCCTATGCAAATCACGCTCGACCACCTGTTTAATCAAATTGACATTCCTTGTGAGTACCCCACCATCTCAGATATTCCGGTGTTTTTTGGTGGTCCAGTGCAAACGGAGCGAGGCTTTGTATTGCACTCGCCCAGCATAGAATACAACTCCACCATGCAGATTAATGAGTCAGTTGCACTCACCACATCGAAAGACATTCTTGAATCCACCGCACAATCTGCTGGTCCGGACAAAATACTCATTGCATTAGGCTATGCCGGTTGGTCAGCCGGTCAACTGGAAGAAGAAATGAGCAAAAACGCGTGGCTTTCAGTCAGCGTGTCACAACCCAAAGCTTTTAACGATTTGATATTCAACCTGCCGTACGACGAAAAATTACCCATGGCCATGCGTCTGATTGGTGTGGATTTTGCCTCCTTATCCGAGGTAGCAGGACATGCATAATATGGAAAAACCGCTCAACCAAAGTCACCTACCGATACTAGAGCGCACTTACCCAAATATCAAAGGTACGATCATTGGTTTTGACTTTGGCGAAAAGCGTATTGGTGTGGCAGTGGGAGAAACCATGCTCAAATTAGCGCATCCGCTGACGACCATCAGTGCAGAAGAAAATGCAGTTAAGTTTGCGCAGATTGAATCTCTTATTCAGGAATGGCGGCCACAGCTACTCGTTGTCGGCTTGCCTATGCACTTGGATGGCGAAGCGCATTTACTGACCCAGTTAGCCAAGAAATTTGCACAACGCCTTGAGGGGCGTTTTAATTTACCAGTGGTGATGGTAGATGAGCGCCTGAGTTCGGCAGAAGCAGCGCAATCACTCAGAGATTCCGGCATCTACGGCCAACAGCAAAAAGCAATGATAGACCAAGTGGCCGCGCAAACTATATTACAATCTTATTTTGACTCAATACCGACAAACGCCGTATGACCTTACCTGATCCCGAGTTACTCCTCCAAGACATCACTGCGCAGATCCAGCCTTTAATTCAAGCCAATACTGCGCTGGTTGGCATTCATAGTGGCGGTGTGTGGATGCTAGAGCGTATACGTGCAAGCGTAGGCACCGAAATTCCGTTTGGCAAACTAGATGCTGCGATGTATCGCGACGACTATGCTAAACGTGGACTGAAGTCTAAAAATCAACCTTCTTGGATTCCATTCGACGTCAACGATAAACATATCATTTTAATCGATGATATTTTCTATACTGGCCGCACCACACGTGCCGCCATGAATGAGTTGTTTGACTATGGGCGTCCTGCCAGCATTACACTGGCAGTGCTGATCAACCGTGGCGGTGCGCAATTGCCGATTGCCCCCCAAATCACTGGCGCGCAGATCCCATTAGAAGCACATCAAGCGTTTCAACTATCGCTGGATACCTCGGGTAAATTCCATTTAAGTCTTGAAGACCATATAAGTAAAGACACACAAGACATGCAATCTAATCAATCTGCGCCATTGGATACGCCACATGCATAACCCGCAACTGAACTCAGAAGGCAAACTCAAACACTTGCTCAGTATAGAGGGTCTGCCCAAACGCATTCTGAATGAGATTTTAGACAGTGCAGAATCCTTTGTCGGTGTCGCCGAGCGCGAAGTCAAAAAAGTACCGTTATTACGTGGCAAAACCGTGTGCAATATCTTCTTCGAGAACAGTACGCGTACACGCACTACCTTTGAAATCGCCGCCAAACGTTTATCGGCCGATGTGCTGAATCTCAACGTCAGCACCTCGTCTCAATCTAAAGGTGAAACGATTTTAGATACCGTGAACAATCTGATTGCCATGCATGCCGATATGTTTGTGGTGCGACATAACCAAAGTGGCGCCGCCCATTTGATTGCGCAACATGTGCCTAGCCATATTAGCGTCATCAATGCCGGCGATGGTCGCCATGCACACCCAACGCAAGGCTTGTTAGATGTATTTACCATCCGCAAATACAAGCCAGACATGCACAACTTGCGAATTGCCATTGTGGGTGATGTGCTGCACTCACGCGTAGCGCGTAGTGAAATCCATGCGCTCACGACATTAGGCGTGCCAGAAGTGCGCGTGATTGCCCCAAAAACATTACTGCCTACCGATGTAGAAAAACTGGGCGTGCAAGTGTTCCATGATATGCGCGCCGGATTGAAAGATGTGGATGTTGTGATGATGTTAAGGCTACAAAATGAACGCATGACGGGTGCAATGTTACCCAGCACTCAAGAATATTTTAAAACGTATGGCCTCACCCAAGAAAAACTCAGTTTAGCCAGACCGGATGCCATTGTGATGCACCCTGGCCCGATGAACCGAGGCGTGGAAATTGATTCCGCAGTGGCAGATGGATTGCAGTCTGTCATCCTGCCGCAAGTGACTTACGGTATTGCGGTGCGTATGGCGGTCATGGCGATTTTGGCAGGCGGAGGGCAAGCATGAATATCTTGATTCAACATGGCCGCGTGATTGACCCAGCCAACCACATTGATGCCCAGCATGACCTGTATATAGCCGATGGGAAAATTGTAGCCATTGATCAGGCCCCCTCTGGGTTTAAGGCCAATCAAACCATTGATGCCAGCGGATTAGTTGTAGCGCCGGGCTTGGTGGATTTATCTGTGCGCTTACGCGAGCCCGGGTTTGAATATAAAGCAACGCTCAATAGTGAATTACAAGCAGCAGCGGCTGGCGGTGTCACCAGCTTGGCATGCCCGCCTGATACCGAACCTACGCTGGACGAACCCGGCTTGGTTGAAATGCTGAAATATCGCGCTAAAAAACTGAATCTTGCGCATGTGTATCCATTGGGCGCGCTCACCCGCCAATTACAAGGCAAAACATTGACTGAGATGTGCGAGCTCACCGAAGCGGGCTGTGTAGGCTTTACCCAAGCCGATCACCCGATTATCGACACGCAAGTACTGTGGCGCGCATGTGAGTATGCAGCCACCTTTGGCTATACCCTATTTTTACGGGCGGAAGACCCCTACTTAGCCAAAGACGGCGTGGCACATGATGGTGAAGTCGCGAGCCGTTTAGGACTAAAAGGCATTCCCGCTGCCGCAGAAAGCTTGGCACTGGCTAGCTTACTGCGCATCGCACGTGAAACCGGCACACGGCTTCATATCCAACGTCTATCAACCGCAGAGGGCGTGGAACTGGTACGTCAAGCCAAGCAACAGGGGCAAGCGGTCACGGCAGATGTTAGTACACAGCATTTGCATTTAACTGAGCTTGATATTGGCTTTTTTAACACACAGACACATCTACGCCCGCCATTGCGTACCCAGCGTGACCAATATGCGCTATGTGAAGGCCTAAAAGATGGCACCATTGATGCGATCTGCTCAGACCACAGCCCTGTGGATGACGATGCCAAGCTATTACCATTTGCCGAGGCAGAAACAGGTGCTTCTGCTGTTGAATTGCTCCTGCCGCTTACCCTGAAGTGGGCAAGCAATACGCAGCAAACGCTCAGTGATGCCATTGCGCGCATCACCATCATGCCTGCGTCCATCATGGGTATCCCTGCCGGCAGCCTAACGGTTGGGCAGTGCGCGGACGTGGTGATATTTAACCCCGATGAATACAGAAAAGTAGAAGCACAGCACTTGAAAAGCCAAGGTAAAAACACACCTTTCTTAAACATGGAGCTGGCTGGCAAGGTGCATTACACGCTAGTCGAAGGGCTCATCACCTACTCAACATTGTAAATTTCGATAGTATTTAGACGCTAAAAGTGCCTCTTAAAACGGAAGCACTTGACGTTTTAAATGTTTGAGCCGATAGTGCGCATAACAAAGTAGTTAGCATGCAGAAAGAACGCGAAGCATTCGTCAATTAATCGCAACAAAATTATTGTATTTATAACAGCACCATTCGTCATTCATCAGTTATTGAGGAGTAATAATGAGTCATTTGTTAAGCACTTTATCTTGTTGCTGGTTTTGGTTAATTGCAGGCGTCCTCATTGGTTGGTTACTCAACCGTTGGCTATGTCGCTGTTGCTGCAAACCCACCACTCCACCATCAGTAAGCGCCCCTCCTCCTCAAACCAGTGCATTGTTAGATAGCCCACCAGCGGCTAATGCAACCAATGCAGCAGTAACTACAGCTAAGCCTCCTGCAAAAGCAACACCCAAAGCGACTAAACCTAAAATACCCGCAAAAGCTAAACCAGCGGCGCCTAAAGTCAGCTTTGATCTAGCAGCTGCTAAAGCCGCAGGGTTTGCCATCAAAAAAGCAGACGACTTGACCGTGATTGAAGGCATTGGTCCAAAAATCAATGATCTATTCAAAGAAAACGGCGTGCAAACGTTTGCCCAACTTGCCAAACAAACCGTTCCACAAATGCGTGCAATCTTAGATAAAGGCGGCGCACGCTACCGTATGGCCAACCCAGCCACTTGGGCGCAACAGAGCGCATTAGCAGCAGATAACAAGTGGGCAGCACTCAAAACATTGCAGGATGAGCTTTCTGGCGGCATCAAAAAATAAACGGGAGCACAATCATGCATATCAATCAATCGGGCTATGATAGATGGACTTGGATCATTACACTGATCCTATTGCTTACGCTGTCTTGGATGCTGTTGACGGGTCGCGGCCCTAGCCAAGCTTGCTGCAACGATGGCAGTGCAAGCACGACTTCCGAAACAAGTACCGCCATAGACGAACCTTTTCATTTTGAGGTCACCGCCAGCACATTTTCCAATCAAGGCGATGGCTCAAAAGTCAGCTGGTTTGCCGAAGCCGATAGCTTAAAAACGTTTTTAGCGGCAGGGGGCGACTGGCAACTTAGCGGGGATGACAAAGTCGTTACGCTGACGGGTTCGGTTGCTTCGGATGCAATCAAACAAGAAAAAACAGCAGAGTTACAAACGTTTTTTGGCCCTGGCGTGACTATTGATAATCAGTTGCAAGCATCAGCCGTGCAAGCAGTTGTGAGTGCTGAGCCCCCTGCTGCTGCCAAGCTATTTTTTGAAACGGGCAAATCTACACTACCTGCGGATAGCGCCTCTGTGCTGGAACCCACAATTGAATGGCTGATTTCACACCCAGATACCAAAGCCGTGATTTCTGGCTATCACGATGCGCGTGGCAGTCGAGAAAGCAATCAAAAATTGGCTAAAGCACGCGCACAAGCGAGCATGGATGCTTTACTTGCAGCAGGCGTTGAATCGACTAGAATTGAGATGCGTAAACCGATTGAAACAGAAGGCACAGGAAACGAGGGGGAAGCAAGACGGGTGGAGATTGCTGTTGAATAGTATGCTATATCTGTAAAAAATATAATTAGCTAATTCAATTGCGTGCGTCATCGCACCCATAAAAAAGCCAGAGTTTCTCTGGCTTTTTTATTACTGAAACAGTCACCATGACTTAGTTACATAATGCCGTTACATAATCCCCAGATGATCCAGGCCAGAAGAGTTATCGCGCGCATGTGCATCTTTACTTTGCAGCTTAAATTTCAAACGCAAATCATTCACAGAGTCAGCGTTACGCAGCGCATCATCATAAGTAATCAAACCAGCTTCATGTAAATCAAACAAGGCTTGGTCAAAGGTTTGCATGCCCAACTCACGTGAGCGCCCCACAATATCTTTAATACCATGCACATCACCCTTGAATATCAAATCTGAAATTAAAGGTGAGTTCAATAAAATTTCAATTGCAGCAGTACGCCCTATGCCATCACGTTTGGGAATCAAACGCTGAGAAATGACAGATTTCAAATTGAGAGACAAGTCCATCAGCAATTGCTGTCTGCGCTCTTCCGGGAAAAAGTTGATAATCCTATCTAAGGCTTGGTTGGTGCTATTTGCATGCAGCGTGGACATACACAAGTGACCTGTCTCAGCAAACGCAATTGCATAATCCATGGTTTCCCTGTCGCGAATCTCACCAATCAAAATCACATCGGGTGCTTGGCGTAACGTGTTTTTCAAAGCGATGTGCCAATTATCCGTATCTACACCAATTTCGCGCTGCGTAATAATGCAGTTCTTGTGCTCATGCACAAACTCAACCGGGTCTTCAATCGTAATAATATGCCCATAACTGTTTTCGTTACGGTAACCCACCATGGCTGCAAGCGAGGTGGATTTACCAGAGCCAGTGCCGCCAACAAAAATAACCAATCCACGTTTGGTCATCGCAATGTCTTTCAACACATCGGGCAAACCCAAATCTTCAAATTTAGGAATTTTAGTCGTGATGGTTCTGAACACTAACCCCACCGTACCGCGTTGAATAAACGCGTTCACCCGAAAGCGAGCTACACCAGGCAAACCAATCGCAAAGTTACATTCGTTAGATGCGTCAAACTCTGCGGTTTGCTTATCGTTCATGATAGAGCGTGAGATCTCGCGCGTTTGTTGTGGTGAGAGCACTTGCGTACTAACTGGTGTCATCTTGCCATCAATCTTCATCGCAGGCGGAAAGCCACTGGTGATAAACATGTCTGAGGCTTTTTTGGTCATCATCAGCCTCAGTAAATCAAATACAAATTTTTCTGCCTGACCTTGTTCCATTGCTTATCCTAATTAAATGCTTGATGGTTAAATATGATGTACAAAACTAGCCAACAATCGAATCGCGATTGGACGCTTTTCCACGCGCTTCTGCTGCACTAATGATGTTTCTGCGCACCAAGTCCTGTAAGTTCTGATCTAACGTTTGCATCCCAATGTTTTGGCCTGTTTGAATGGCTGAATACATTTGTGCCACTTTATTTTCACGAATCAAATTACGAATCGCTGGCGTACCAATCATAATTTCATGTGCTGCCACACGCCCTTGCTCATCTTTGGTTTTACACAAGGTTTGTGAAATCACGGCACGTAAAGATTCAGACAGCATTGAGCGCACCATTTCTTTTTCTGCTGCCGGGAACACGTCCACAATCCTATCCACCGTTTTGGCAGCTGAACTGGTATGCAAGGTACCGAATACCAAGTGACCGGTTTCCGCAGCGCTCAAGGCTAAACGGATGGTTTCCAAGTCACGCATCTCACCCACCAGAATCACATCCGGGTCTTCACGCAATGCAGAACGCAAGGCGTTTTGGAAAGATAAAGTATGCGGGCCTACTTCACGCTGGTTAATCAAACATTTTTTAGAGGTATGCACAAACTCAATCGGGTCTTCCACCGTGAGAATATGCCCCATTTCATTTTCGTTAATATAATCGACCATGGCCGCCAATGTGGTGGACTTACCCGAACCAGTTGGCCCCGTTACCAGCACAATGCCACGTGGTGTATTGGCAATTTCTTTAAAAATCGCCGGCGCATTCAATTGCTCTAAGGTGAGGATTTTGGAAGGAATGGTACGAAATACCGCACCAGAACCACGGTTTTGATTAAACGCATTGACGCGGAAACGCGCTAAATTGGGAATTTCAAATGAGAAATCGCACTCCAGCGTTTCTTCGTACACTTTGCGCTGACCATCATTCATGATGTCGTACACCATATCGTGTACTTGGGTATGATCCATGGCGGGCACATTAATTTTGCGCACATCACCATGCACGCGAATCATAGGTGGCAACCCTGCTGATAGATGTAAATCGGACGCTTTATTTTTGACGGCAAACGCGAGTAAATCAGAAATATCCACTATCAGCTCCAGCATTATTTTATAATTAAATTTTATCTTAAGACTTTACACAAAGTTTAATCTTTAAGATGTTTGAATTATGAACACTTTTTACGACAGTTTGCAAGCGATTCATGCAAGAATTGCCCAAGCCAAAGCACAAGTTGGACGTAATGACACAGTACAATTATGTGCGGTCAGTAAGGCGCAATCCGTAGAAAAAATACGCATTGCGTATGAAGCCGGTCAAACCATTTTTGGTGAAAATTATCTACAAGAAGCCATCGATAAACAGGCGCAACTGCAGGACTGCACTATTGAATGGCATTTTATTGGTCCGATTCAAAGCAATAAAACACAAGCCATCGCCCAACACTTTGCATGGGCGCATTCTGTAGACCGTATTAAAATTGCAGAACGCTTAGCCAATGCTCGCGGCTCACAATTACCGCCATTAAACGTTTGCATTCAAATCAACAGTAGCGAAGAGTCCAGCAAAAGTGGCGCTGGCCTGAGTGATATCGCTGCATTGGCCGAAGTGATTCGCGGACTGCCAGCACTCCGGCTACGTGGCCTGATGGCGATTCCCGCACCGACAAAAGACATTGCGCAGCAACATGCACAATTTAAACAAGTGCACCAAGCTTATCTTACATTACAGCAACAAGGGTTTGCACTAGACACACTATCCATCGGCATGTCCGATGACTTTGAAGCCGCCATTGCAGAAGGTGCTACCATAGTGCGCATTGGCTCAGCTCTGTTTGGCGCAAGGGTTTATCATCAGACAAACACAACAAATTCACTGACAGAGCATCAATAACACAGAGCGTTAACAATACAGAGAAAGTGCAATCGCATGCAAGCAAACACACATTTCAAACTAGGATTTATCGGCGGCGGCAATATGGCCAGCGCTATGATTATTGGTTTAAAACATCAACAGTTTGATAGCCAACACATACAAGTCGTCGAGCTAGATGCTGACAAGCGCATACAGCTGACCACATCGTATCAAGTCAACACTACCGATCAATTAAGCGAGATTGCCCAAAACGATGTGATTATTTTGGCCGTGAAGCCGCAACAGTTAAAAACTCTGGCGCAATCACTGGCGCCGCTGCTCAAACAACAACTGGTGATTTCGATTGCAGCGGGTATTCGCATTGCTGATTTAAGTCGCTGGCTTGGTGACTATACGATGATTGTCCGCGCGATGCCGAATACACCAGCGCAAATTCAAGTCGGAGTGACCGGCGTTTATGCAACACCACAAGTGACGGCATTACAGCAACAGCAGGCCACACGCATTTTAGATGCCGTAGGTGCCACGGTATGGTTGAATCAAGAAGCCGAACTAGATGCCGTCACGGCGATTTCTGGCAGCGGACCAGCCTACGTGTTTTACCTGATTGAAGCCTTGCAAGAAGCCGCCATCAAACTCGGCCTAAGCGAAGCACAAGCTAAACTATTGAGCATTGCCACTTTTCAAGGTGCCAGCCAGCTTGCGGCCACCAGCACAACGCCGGTAGAGACCTTACGCGCGCAAGTCACCTCCAAAGGCGGCACTACCGAGCAAGGCTTGCTGAGCTTGGAAACCTCTAAAGTCAAAGACGCGATTTTTCTAGCAGCCCAACAAGCAGAGAAACGCGCTAAAATCATGGGCGATGAATTAGGAAAATCATAAACATGCTCTATACCGCATTTAGCTTTTTAATCAGCACCGTACTGAATATCCTCACCTTTGTACTATTGCTACGCTTTTTTATGCAATGGTTAAAAGCGCCGTTTCAAAATCCTTTAGCACAAATGACCATTGCACTCAGCGATTTCATTGTCAAACCAGCCAGGCGCTGGATTCCCAGCTATAAGAAAATAGACCTCTCTACGCTGGTGTTGGCTCTACTTGTGCAAATTATTCTGCAATTTATTTTACTCAGCCTGCGTGGTTTTCCATTTGCCGTGGCAGGGGGCGCCATCTGGCTAAATGTCTTACTAGTCGCAGGGTTAGCCATTATTCGCATGAGTTTAGATTTATTTTTCTACGCCATACTGATTGAAGCGTTGTTAAGCTGGGTGAACCCAAATACCCCTATCTCTGGCGTATTAAGTGCACTCACCCGCCCCATACTCACCCCGCTGCGTAGATGGATTCCACCCGTGAATGGCATTGACTTCTCGGCACTGGTGGCGATGATCTTGTTGCAAATGGTGAACATTGCCTTCATAAGCTATGCTCAGCAGTCACTAAATGCAGTTTTTTAATGAAAACTGCCCATGTTCATGATTTAATGGCGCTGATAGCCACGTGGTTTCAGACTTTTTAAATGTAGAGACACTCACTGCGCATGACACAAGAAACAACATTACAAGAAAAAATCGCCGCCTATCACCTATGGCGTAATACACTTGCAGATACCATTATCGGCTACCGCGATTGGTTAGTGAGAAGTGACAGCAGTAACTCGTTGCAAGAGTTGCGCCTTACCGACTTTGCTGACATGCTAAGAAAAGATCGTCTGACCTTGGCGCTAGTGGCAGAGTTTTCCCGGGGCAAAACAGAAACCGTGAATGCGCTGTTTTTTGCTGACCATGACCAACGCTTATTGCCTAGCGAAGCTGGCCGCACCACCATGTGTCCGACAGAGTTGTTATGGGATGAAGATGAAGAACCCTGCATTAAGCTGCTACCTATCGAAACCCGCTTGTCAGACGACTCCATTACCTATCTTAAAACGCTGCCAAAACTTTGGAAAAAATTCCGCTTAGAAACTGACTTTCCTGAACAAATGCGCAAAACGCTGCGTCAGCTGATTGATAGAAAAGAAGTCAGCATTGAAGAAGCGATTAAACTTGGCCTATGGAGCCCCAAAGATCCTAACAATGCGCTACAAAACCGTACCCATATTGAAGTGCCGGTATGGCGCCATGCCATTATCAACTACCCACATGAGCTGCTGAAAAATGGCTTAGTTGTCATTGATACGCCCGGGCTTAACGCGCTGGGGACTGAGCCTGAGCTTACCCACAAAGTCATTCCAGGTGCACATGCGGTATTGTTTCTCACGGCTACCGATACCGGTGTGACGCATTCCGACATGCAAATTTGGAATGAATATATTCGTGACCAAGCCAAATATAAATTGGTGGTGCTGAATAAGATTGATACGTTATGGGATGACCTGAAATCAGACTTTGAAATTGCCAAAGAGATTAATCGCCAAGTGGAGCAAACTGCACGCGATTTAATGATTCCCAAGAATCAAATTTTTACGATTTCTGCACAAAAAGGCCTGCTGGCCAAAATCAAAAAAGATCCAGTGCTACTCAAGCGTAGCAATATTCAGGTATTGGAAACCGAGCTTTCCAATCAACTCACCAGCTCTAAACAAGAAATTATTGGCAACACGATTGCTACCGAATGCAGTGTAATGGTGAAAGAGTCACGCAAACTCATGCAGGTAAAGCTCAATCACTCTCGTGTTCGTTTCGATGAATTAAAAGGCTTATTGGGGCAGCACCAAACCGTATTTAATGACTTGGTGGCCAAAGCACAGCAAGACCAACAGCGTTATCAAGCCTCACTACCTGTGTTTAAAGAGGCCGAAGAAAAGATCAACCGTATCGGCAAAAAACTGCTGCGCCACCTTAGCCTGACTTATTTAGATAACTCGATTGCAGAAAGCCGCAAGGAAATGCATGACAGCTGGACGACAGTACGTTTGAATCAAAGCATACGTAAGTTAATAAAACAAGCCAATGATTTGGCGATTCACGTGACCACTGAAAGCAATAGCATTCGTCGTTTAACACAACATATATACGATCTATTCCGCACGCAGCATGGCTTTGATATTTCCGCGCCACCTGAACTGAACATGACAAGCTTTCTGGAGAAAATGCAGTCTTTAGAAAAAATTACCCATGATTTTTGTGCCGATCCAATTAACGTGCTCACAGAAAAACGTTTTCTCATTCGACGCTTTTTCTTGAGTTTGGGGGCAGAAGCTCAAGGTGCTTTCCAAAATGCGCATGATGATACTGAGCGCTGGATCAACAATGTCATTGTCACATTGAAGATTCAAATTGAAACGCATAAAGAAGCGCTAGATCAACGCATCAAAGGCCTAGTAGAGGCAAAGTCCAGTTCTGAAGCGCTCAACAAACAGATTGTGCAAGTCAGCGAAGAATATAAACATATTGCCAGTCAATGCAAATTACTGGACGATGCGTTATTACAACTGATGAAAGCCATTTTGCAGGCCTCTAAAATCAAGCAAGAAAAGCTGGAAAAAGAAAACCAAATGAAAGCGCTGAACTTTGAAGGTTTACCCTTGATGTGATGTAAAGCGCTATATCACTAAGGCCGCTGCGCAAGCAGCTGGCCAAGTCAAATCCAAATAATATCGAACTCTTCCCGCGCGCACTGCGTTTCGATCTGTAATGAAACTGGTTTTTGAATAAAGTCTGACAGATTGGCCAGACTTTGTGATTCCTCATCCATCAGCATATTAATCACTTCGGCAGACGCCAATATCTTAAATTCTTTGGCGTCAAACTGCTTCGACTCACGCAGTAATTCGCGCATAATTTCATAGCAAATGGTTTGTGCTGTTTTCAACTCACCGCGGCCTTGACACACCTCGCACGCCTCACACAATAAATGCGCCAAACTCTCGCGCGTACGTTTGCGTGTGAGCTCCACCAAGCCCAGCGGCGTAAAGCCATTCACATTAATACGCGCTCGGTCTGTAGCAATCGCCTTTTTCAGCTCATCCAACACGGTTTCACGCTGACTGTCTTCATCCATGTCGATGAAATCAACAATGATAATGCCGCCCAAATTGCGTAGCCGTAGCTGGCGCGCAATACATTGCGCTGCTTCTAAATTGGTTTTAAAGATGGTGTCTGAAAGGTTTTTGCCACTGACAAAGCTACCCGTATTCACATCCACAGTCGTGAGGGCTTCCGTTTGATCAAAAATCAAATAACCACCAGATTTCAATTCCACTTTGCGTGCCAGTGCTTTTTCGATTTCTTTTTCGATATCATAAAAATCAAACAGCGCACGCTCGCCTTTGTAATGAAACAAAGGCTTTAATGCTCTGGCTACATACAATTCGGCAAACTCTTTTAGGCGCTCATACATTTCGCGTGAATCTACGCGAATAGTAGAAGTTTCCGCGCATACCACATCACGCAAAATACGTTTGGGCAGACTTAGGTCATAAAAAATTAAGGAGCGTTCGCTGGCCTGTTTACTTTCCACCTGAATTTTTTGCCAAACTTTGTGCAAATACTCAATGTCAGCCAGCAACTCTTCATCTGTTGCGGTTTCTGACATGGTGCGAATGATATAGCCGCCCGCCCGCTGTTCTGGTAATAGTCCGAGCAAACGATTGCGCAAAAATTCACGTTCTTCTTCAATCTCAATACGTTGTGAGACGCCAATATGATTTTGGTATGGCAGAAACACCAAAAAGCGGCCGGCAATACTGATTTCGGTGGTCAATCGCGCGCCCTTGGTACCGATAGGCTCTTTAATGACTTGCACAATCACGGACTGACCTTCGTGCAATACCTCTTGAATCGGCTTTTCAATTTTTATGTCGCCATCTTCAATATGGCATTCCATGATGTCTGCCACATGTAGAAAAGCAGCGCGCTGCAAGCCAATTTCGATAAACGCAGATTGCATGCCGGGCAGTACACGTACCACTGTGCCACGATAGATATTGCCGACGATCCCCAACGAAGAGCTACGCTCGATATGCAACTCTTGCACGATGCCTTGTTCGAGAATCGCCACACGCGTTTCTTGCGGTGTGACATTAATTAAGATTTCTTGCGCCACTATGATCTTTCAATTATTAAGTATTCATTCATTTGGTGAAGCAGTTGCGCTGTTTCGTACAGGGGTAGCCCCATCACACCCGAATAACTGCCATCAATGCGTTGAATCCAAGCGCCTGCCAGCCCTTGAATGCCATAACTACCGGCTTTATCTCGGTGCTCCCCTGCTTGGATATAAGCCTCTAGCATGGTGTCGGTCAGCGGCATCATCTCAACCTGTGTTGTATTGAGTAGCCTTAGTGTGCGATTGTAACCATAAACGGCAATCGCTGTATGCACTTGGTGCGTTGTCCCGGAGAGTTTTTTTAACATACGCATAGCATCCGCATCGTTTTCGGGTTTACCCAGAATCTCGTCTGCAAGCGCAACAGTCGTATCTGCGGCCAAGATAAACAATTGGTTTGACTGATCAACACTGGCCCGGATCGCCTCTGCTTTCTCGACAGCAAGCCTTAATACATAATCCGCTGCTGCTTCATTTAGCCAGACCGATTCATCAATATCTGCCGGCATGACGGTACAACTGACATCAATCTGTTTTAATAATTCAATACGCCTAGGGCTGCGTGAAGCGAGGATAATATGCATAAATAAAATACTAGTGTCTGTGTGATAGATTGACTATGATGGGCACGTCAATGTGATTGACACATTGTAAACCAGTGAAGTGATGTCTATGGATGATTATAGTTATTTAGTGAAAATCACCATCGCCTTATTTGCGATTGTGAACCCGATTGGCAGCCTGCCAATTTTTATCAGCGCTACCGAAGGCTGGCAAAAAACCGACCGTGCGCGTACAGCGCGTACCGTGGCACTTTCAGTATTCATTGTATTAAGCCTCTCAGCATTTATTGGCGATGGCATTCTGGATTTCTTCGGCATCAGCATCCCCTCGTTTCAGGTAGGCGGCGGTATTCTCATTTTACTCATTTCCATTTCGATGATGCATGGCAAGCAAGGCGGTACGCGACAAACGCCGGAAGAAGCACAAAGCTTGGCCGAACGTGATGTCATTGCCATCGTGCCGCTCAGCATTCCATTATTGGCTGGCCCCGGGGCTATCTCCCATATGATTTTAAGTGCGCAGCAACACCCCAGCTTTACCGGGCATCTCGCATTAGTGATTCCTGTCGCCGTGATTGCTGGCGTCATCTGGCTAGTCTTGCAGTTGGCAGACGCCATCACACAGCGGCTGGGTACCATTGGCATTAATATCATCACACGTCTGATGGGGCTGATTTTGGCTGCAATGGCGGTAGAGTTTATTGCGCACGGATTGATTGGCTTATTTCCGCAATTAGCCAGTTAACGGTAAAATACCAATATTATTTTCAAAGACGTACTGCGTGAACAAACCTATCAAATCTGCCCAATGGAAACCCAATGTCACGGTGGCAGCCATCATCGAGCAAGACGGGAAATTCTTACTCGTCGAAGAAACCACTGACAGAGGCAATCGTTTCAACCAGCCTGCGGGGCACTTGGAAGAACATGAAACGATTATTGATGCCGCGATTCGCGAGACGCTTGAAGAAACTGCGTATGACTTCACGCCCGAATACTTAGTGGGTATTTACCATTGGCAACACCCACTGAATGGGATTACTTATTTGCGCTTCGCCTTTGCTGGTAAGTTGGGTGCACATTACCCTGAGCGCACGTTGGATGACGGTATCATCGGCACAGTTTGGAAAAGCCAAGATGAAATCGCAAAAGACACTGCACTGATGCGTAGCCCGCAAGTGTTGCTGTGTGTAGAAGATTATTTAGCAGGCAAACGTTATCCGTTAGCCTTACTCACCCATTTAGGTCAAGCATTATGAAAACTCCGCATGTCATTGTTGGTTTATCCGGCGGTGTAGATTCCTCCGTCACCGCCATGCTGCTCAAACAACAAGGCTATCAAGTCACCGGTTTATTCATGAAAAACTGGGAAGACGATGACAATGATGAGTACTGCTCATCCAAGCAAGATTTGATTGATGCTGTGTCTGTCGCGGATAGGCTTGGCATTGAGATTGAAGCCGTCAACTTTAGCAAAGAGTACAAAGACCGCGTGTTCGCCAATTTTCTAGAAGAGTATCAGGCTGGCAGAACGCCGAACCCGGATATTCTGTGTAACGCAGAAATCAAGTTCAAAGCGTTTTTAGACCATGCCATGGGCATGGGGGCAGATTTAATCGCCACTGGCCACTATGCCAAAGTGCGTGAAAATCCATTACAAGCTGGTCAGTACCAATTGCTCAAAGCAGATGATGGCAGCAAAGACCAAAGCTATTTTCTGCACCGCTTGAATCAGGCACAACTGTCAAAAACATTATTCCCGCTGGGCAGCTATCTTAAGCGCGAAGTACGCGAGATGGCACGCGAAGCAGGCTTAGCCAACGCAGAAAAGAAAGACTCCACTGGCATTTGTTTTATTGGTGAGCGCCCTTTCCAAGAGTTTTTGCAACGCTATTTGCCGCGCCAACCGGGCGATATGAAAACACCGGAAGGCAAGCTGGTCGGCCAACATGAAGGCTTGATGTATTACACGCTGGGGCAACGTCAAGGGCTAAAAATCGGTGGTAGCCGTGAAAGCAATGGCGAGCCTTGGTTTGTAGCGGCTAAAGACATGGCCAAAAACGAGCTGATTGTGGTGCAAGGTCACGACCATCCGTTATTGCAAAGTGACGGCCTCAAAGCTGGGCAGTTACATTGGATTAGCGGTGAAGAACCCAAGACCAACTGGGTGTACGCAGCAAAAACACGCTACCGCCAGCCCGATGCACCCTGTGAAATAGATGCTGTAGATACCCAAGAGGTGGATATCCGTTTTGGTCAAAAGCAATGGGCGGTTACACCCGGCCAGTCCGCTGTGGTGTATGAGAGCAATGTATGTTTGGGTGGCGGTATCATTACTGGGGCGCTATAAGTTAGGCCAATAGGCTAAACCAATCATTGATATCAACAAAAAGGGTGGCTAGGCCACCCTTTTGACATTGCAAATGCTAAGACCTAAGACTACTAATCCCAGCTTAACGCGCCACCGGTTTGATATTCGGTCACACGTGTTTCAAAAAAGTTTTTCTCTTTTTTCAAATCCATCATTTCACTCATCCATGGGAATGGATTAGTCGCGCCCGGATACAACGCATCCAGACCAATCTGCTGACAACGACGGTTGGCAATAAACCGCAAATATTCTTTGAACATAGTAGCATTTAAACCCAAGACACCACGCGGCATGGTCGCTTCCGCATATTGATATTCCAGCTCTACGCCATGTTGAATCAAACTACGAATTTCATCACGGAATTCGGCGGTCCATAAATGCGGATTTTCTAGCTTAATGGTATTGATGACATCGATACCAAAATTGCAGTGCATGGATTCATCGCGCAAAATGTATTGATACTGCTCGGCCGCGCCCTGCATTTTATTCTGGCGACCTAACGCTAGAATCTGCACAAAGCCTACATAAAAGAACAAGCCTTCCATGATGCAGGCAAACACAATCAGTGAGCGCAGTAGTTGTTGGTCGGCTTCTGGCGTACCGGTTTTAAACGCTGGGTCCGTCAGTGTATTGATGAACGGAATCAGGAAATCATCTTTGGCCTTAATGCTCGCCACTTCTTGGTAAGCATTAAACACTTCTGACTCATCCAGCCCCAAGCTTTCCACAATATACTGGTAAGCATGCGTGTGGATGGCCTCTTCAAATCCTTGACGCAGCAAATATTGGCGGCATTCTGGCGCAGTAATATGACGGTATGTACCCAACACAATATTGTTGGCCGCCAGTGAGTCTGCTGTCGTAAAAAACCCTAAATTACGTTTAACGATTAAGCGCTCATCTTCAGTCAGCGCGGTGCTGTCTTTCCATTGTGCAATGTCGCGGCTCATGCTGACCTCTTGCGGCATCCAATGGTTAGCGCAACCCGCCAAGTATTTATCCCAAGCCCAGTGGTATTTAAACGGCACCAATTGATTCACATCGGTTTGACCGTTAATCATACGTTTGTCATTAGCATTCACACGGCCTGTGAATGCAGGTTGATTGGCTGCCAGGCTGGGTGCTGGCGGCGCTGGTTTACGCTCTACCACAGTCAAGTTGGGTGTTGCTGCTTCTTGTACAATATCTTCATCAAATGAAAGCATGTTTTTTCCTATTCTTAATTTAACTTTGCTAGAAAATTAAAAGTGCTAAGCGAGACTAGGCGTGAGAGAAAATTATGAGCGCGGCATACATTCAGTATGTAAGCGAAAAAATTTAGATCACAACGCCGTATCGCGACGAAGTTTTATTTTTCTATTGGCATGATTCGCATTCTGGATTGTCAATACTGCACATTTTAGGCGCCAGCTCTGGTTCACTCACAGCACCTGCAGATACCGCATTGAGTTCGCCACCGGTACCGGTCGATTTCTCTGCAGCCGTTGCCCCCATTGAGCGCAAGTAGTAAGTGGTTTTTAAGCCACGCAACCACGCTAACATGTAAATATCATTCAGCTTTTTGCCTGATGGCACAGCAAAGTACAGGTTGAGCGATTGTGCTTGGTCTATCCATTTTTGGCGGCGCGCGGCAGCTTCTATTAACCAGCTCGGGTCTACATCAAACGCTGTGGCATACAGTGCTTTTAAATCTGCAGGCACACGTTCGATTTTAGCCAAGGAGCCATCGTAATATTTCAAGTCCGATACCATGACTTCATCCCATAAACCGCGGGCCTTGAGGTCATTCACCAATTGCTCATTCACAATCGTGAACTCGCCAGACAAGTTGGATTTTACGTACAAGTTTTGATATTCCGGCTCAATGCTGGCAGACACGCCAACAATGTTAGAAATCGTCGCTGTCGGTGCAATGGCCACGCAATTGGAGTTACGCATACCGACTGCAGCAATACGGCTACGTAATGCAGCCCAATCTAATGTGATTGAACGGTCGACTTCTACATGGCCGCCACGTTCTGTCGTCAGTAAATCAAGCGTGTCGAATGGCAAAATACCTTGATCCCACAAGCTGCCTTTAAAGCTGGAGTATGCGCCACGCTCTTCTGCCAACTCGGTCGATGCCCAATAGGCGTGATAACACACGGCTTCCATGGTGCGATCCGCAAACTCTACTGCCGCTTGTGATGCATAAGGAATACGCATAGCATGCAGTGCATTTTGGAAACCCATTATGCCCATGCCCACTGGGCGATGACGATAGTTAGAATTGCGCGCTTTGCCTACGGCGTAGAAGTTAATATCCACCACGTTGTCTAACATGCGCATCGCTACTTTAGTGGTCGCAGCCAATTTGGCTTGGTCAATCATCAGCGCATCTCCCTCTTGCGTGAGATGTTGCAATAGATTGACCGAACCCAAGTTACACACGGCAATTTCCGTATCCGATGTGTTAAGTGTGATTTCGGTACAAAGATTGGAGCTATGCACTACGCCCACGTGTTGCTGTGGTGAGCGAATATTGCATGGGTCTTTAAATGTGATCCAAGGATGGCCTGTTTCAAACAACATCGACAGCATCTTGCGCCACATTTGCAAGGCCGGCACGCGCTTGAATAATTTGATTTCACCGTTATCGGCTTTACGCTCATATTCGGTGTAAGCCGCAGCAAACTTTTTGCCGTATAGATCATGCAAATCAGGCACATCAGAAGGTGAGAACAATGTCCACTCGCCATTTTCAGTCACGCGTTGCATGAATAAATCAGGAATCCAATGGGCGGTATTCATGTCGTGCGTACGACGACGGTCATCCCCAGTGTTTTTGCGTAAATCCAGAAACTCTTCAATGTCAAGATGCCAAGTTTCCAAGTAACCGCACACTGCACCCTTGCGCTTGCCGCCTTGGTTGACGGCGACTGCGGTATCGTTCACGACTTTTAAGAATGGAATCACACCTTGGCTCTTGCCATTGGTGCCCTTAATACGCGCACCTAGTGCACGTACTGGCGTCCAATCGTTACCCAAACCACCCGCATATTTTTGTAGCAAGGCGTTTTCTTTAATGCCTTGGTAGATGCCTTCTAAATCATCGCTCACCGTCGTCAAATAGCAGGAAGATAATTGTGAGTGCAATGTTCCGCTGTTAAATAGCGTAGGTGTCGAGCTCATAAAGTCAAAACTGGAGAGCAAGTGGTAAAACTCAATCGCGCGTTCTTCGCGATCAATTTCATTAATGGCCAAACCCATGGCCACACGCATAAAGAAAATCTGCGGCAATTCAATACGACGCTCTTCAATATGTAAGAAATAGCGGTCGTACAAGGTTTGCAAACCCAAATAACCAAATTGAAAATCACGGTCATGTGTTAATTCTGCGCCCAGTTTTTCCAAGTCAAACTGGCCTAAACGCGGGTCTAGTAAATCGGCTTCAATACCAATCTTGATATAGCGTGGAAAATAAGCAGCGTAAGCAGTGGCCATTTCGGTATGCGATACCGCACCACCTAGCACTTCCGCACGCACCAAATCCAACTGCAGGCGCGCGGTCACATAGTTATAGGCAGGCTCAGTTTCAATCAGGCTACGTGCAGAAAGAATCAGCGCTTTACGCACCTCGTTAAACCCAATGCCATCGTATAAATCGCGTACGGCTTGCTCAACCACCACGCTCGGTTTCACTGTGCTGCCCAAACCCACACACGCCTCTTCCACCATGTTATTTAGCATAGTCATATTGAGCGGTTTAAGCTTGCCGTCGATATTGATATTGATGTGATGGGCTTGTTGCTCTGGCGCATTGGCTTTCTCGGCAGCACGTTCGGCATTGCGCTTTTCGCGATACAGCACATAAGCGCGTGCGACATCGTGGTTACCATTGCGCATCAAGGCCAGCTCTACTTGGTCTTGAATATCTTCGATATGCACTGCCCCACCTGCTGGCATACGGCGCAACAATGCGGTATTCACCAATTGGCTGAGTGTAGCCACTTGATCACGCACACGTTGCGAAGCCACACTTTGATTGCCCTCTACCGCTAAAAACGCTTTGGTAATGGCAATGGCAATTTTGTCGAGTTGGTAGGCCACCACTGCGCCATTACGGCGGATGACTTGTAAAGTCGGATGTTGGCCAGATTGTGATGTTTCTACTGTTGATGTTCTTACATCATCCATGGATAGCTCCCTTAAAAAAGGGGCAGGTATGCCTTTGATGTGCTCACATTTTGTTTAAACAGTAAGCTTCAAAAAAGACCAGCTGGCAGAGTGTTTGTGCAAAGTGCAACACTCTATCTGCCGAGGACACCCCGCCTCAAACGTTATCAAAAATATTCACGCAATCAAGGTGAAAATACTGACGGCAGGTCTCCTGGCTCTTAGGTCTTCATTGTTTTTAGGCCTTCCCACATCAAACAATGCAGTGGCAGCTAATCAAAACAACTCGCTAATTACAGTTGCGGGGGCAGCTTTGGCTTGAGGTTAGACATTACATGTTAACCCGTACCGAATTCCCTTTTATTTCAACGTTTGATTAAAAGTTGAAAACCGTAGTGACGTTAATGTAACCCAATATAATGTGGTTTATCAATACAAAAAACACAATATATTGAATATATTTATCTGAAATTGATTATCGCTTTGATTTTATTCAAGTTTTAAACTGGCTTTAAATTAATTTAAAATTAAAAAAACCTCATGTCTCCATGAGGTTTTTATGTGGCCTAACGCACACAACCTTATGCGCTAGATTTCACACAATTGCACTAAGCAGTTGCCAAAGAAGTCCGCAGATTTTTTGCAACCTGCACCATGTGTGCTAACGCCTCCATCGTTTCGGGCCACCCACGCGTTTTCAGGCCGCAATCCGGGTTAATCCATAAACGATCGGCTGGAATCACTTCCAACGCACGCTGCATCAGCTTTTCCATTGAGGCTACCGTAGGCACACGTGGTGAGTGAATATCATACACACCAGGGCCAATCTCATTCGGGTAGGCAAATGCGCCAAAGCCATCTAATAGCTCCATGGCTGAGCGTGAAGTTTCAATGGTAATCACATCCGCATCCATGGCCGCAATGGCTGGCAAAATATCATTAAACTCTGCGTAGCACATGTGTGTATGAATCTGTGTCGTATCTTCTGCCACACTGGCAGATAACTTAAATGCACGCACTGCCCAATTTAGGTAATGCTCCCACGCGGCTTTTTGTAGCGGCAAGCCTTCACGCAACGCTGGCTCATCAATTTGAATAATGGCAATCCCCGCTTGTTGTAAATCGGCCACTTCATCGCGGATGGCTAGCGCTAATTGCAGTGCAGTCAAATAACGTGGCTGATCGTCACGCACAAACGACCATTGCAACATCGTCACCGGACCAGTCAACATCCCCTTCACCGGTTTGGCTGAGAGCGATTGTGCATAACGCGCATATTCCACAGTCATGGGTGTTGGTCGATACACATCGCCATAAATCACTGGCGGTTTTACGCAACGTGAGCCATAGCTCTGCACCCAACCATACTGGGTAAAGGCATACCCTGCCAGCTGTTCACCAAAATACTCCACCATGTCGTTACGCTCGGCTTCGCCGTGTACCAGCACATCCAGCTCCAGTGCTTCCTGCTGGCGAACCGCGTACTCAATATGCTCCAGCATTTTGGCGTGATAATGCGTTTGTGGCAGCGTGCCTTTTTTAAAAGCTGCACGGGCAGCACGGATATCTGCAGTCTGCGGGAAAGAACCAATGGTAGTGGTAGGCAATAGCGGCAATTGCAAGCGTGTTTTTTGCATAGCCTGGCGCGTTGTAAACGTACTGGCGCGGTTTTCATTGACAGTATCAATGTTGGCAATCCTAGCTTGCACCGTTTGATCATGCACGCGGGTAGATGCTTTGCGACTAGCAATCGCCTGCCGTGATTGTGCAAGTACCTCAGCCACAGAAGCATCCCCTTGATTAATCGCCTGCGCTAATAGATGAAGCTCATCTAACTTTTCATCGGCAAATGCTAACCAAGATTTAAGCTCCTTGTCTAACTGCTGCTCATGTCTAAGTGTGACTGGTGTGTGCAACAGTGAGCAGCTTGGTGCGATCCACAGACGTTCTTTTAAACGTTCGGCGGGCACTGCCAAGAGCGTGAGCGTTTTGTCCAAATCGTTACGCCAAATATTGCGGCCATCAATCACCCCGACAGAAAGCACCCAGTAAGCAGGCAATGCGTTCACCCATGGTAGCAATTGTTCTGGCGCACGCACTGCATCAATATGCAAACCATCCACTGGTAAATCAGTAATCACACTTTGGTAGCGCGTGATGTTGGCAAAGTAAGTCGTTAGCAATAGTTTAGGGCGCTGCGTTCTTAACCAAGCATAAGCACGCTGAAACGCTTTTAACCATTGATCATCTAAATCCAGCGCAAAAATGGGCTCGTCAATTTGCACCCACTCAATCTTTCTAATGTGTAGCTCTTGCAGCAAATGCGCGTATTGCTGGGCTAGCCCATCTAACAAATCCAGCGCATGGATGCCTTTAGCTTTGCTTAAATACAAAAAGCTGACCGGCCCCAACAACACAGGCTTTACGTTGGCATTTAACTTTTGCGCTTCGTCTAGCTGGGTTAAGAAGTCATGCGCATTTACCGAAAACTGTGTTTCCGCATTCAGCTCAGGTACGATGTAATGATAGTTGGTATCAAACCACTTGGTCATTTCCATGGCGGGTTGCTCAATATTGCCACGCGCTAATGCAAAATATGCAGTCTCCGGCGGTGCATTTTTTTCACCAAACGGTGGCTTGGCAAAGCGCTTAGGCGTTGCACCAAACAACACAGCGTGGTCTAGCACATGGTCGTATAAAGAAAAATCATTGCTACTGATATACGTGAGCTCTGCTGCCTGCTGTTTTTGCCAATGGTTGGCACGCAATTGTGCTGCTGTGTTTTGTAAATCCGAAGCAGTCGTTTCACCACGCCAGAACGACTCTAACGCAAACTTAAGCTCACGTTGTTCACCCACACGCGGGTACCCTAAAATATGTGTTTGTGCCATGTGCTACCCTTCGCTTTTGAAAAAGCGTTATTGTTGATGACACAACTTTATTAATAAAGCGAAAGTTTTTATGGTAAATTTGAATTTAATTCATACCTGATATTTAAACTACTCAAATGCTAGAAATTCGCCACCTAAAATCGCTCAAAGCCATTGCGGAAACCAACAAACTTGGCTTGGCCGCTCAGCGTGTGTTTTTAACGCAGTCTGCGCTGTCGCATCAAATCAAAGCGTTAGAACAGCATTACGATATTGTGCTGTTCAAACGCATGCCGCAGGGCTTAACGTTTACCAAGGCCGGCGAACGTTTACTGGCGTTGGCGCATGAGCTATTGCCCGCCATTGAAAAAGCAGAGCGCGATTTGGTGCGCTTAAAAAGCAATCAGTCTGGAGAACTGCGGATTGTGCTGGAATGCCACACTTGCTTTGATTGGCTCACCCCAGTGATGGACAACTTTAGACGCGCTTGGCCCGAGGTGGAAATTGATCTAGTGGCCGGTTTTCACAGTGACCCTTGGCAACTCATTGATGAAGGCAAAGCCGATATTGTGATTGGCGGTTTACCGCAAAAGAATACGCACCTACCTTACCTGCCTTTATTCAAATTTGAAATCATGGCAGTGTTGCCAAATGACCATCGGCTTGCCAAAAAAACCAAGTTAGAGGCCAAAGATTTTGAAGGCGAAACGCTGATTACCTATCCGGTAGCCGATACTAGAATAGACGTGATTCAGCAAGTACTAGCACCTGCCGATATTCAGTATCACCGCCGCACTGCAGAATTAACCATCGCGATTATGCAACTGGTTGCCAGTCGGCGCGGAGTGGCTGCGCTGCCCAACTGGGGCATTCGTAGTTACGTGGATCATGACTATGTGATGGCCAAGTCCATCGGCAAGCAAGGTTTGTGGTCAAACTTATATCTGATTGCGTCACAAGAAACCATTACCAAGCAATATGTGATTGATTTAAATGAAATTATCAGAAATACCTGCCTAACTCAACTGGATGCGATTCAACTCATATAATCCAAGCCATCAGGTTAAATTGAAGTTAAGATGCGATAGTACTTTTAATTAAAGTATTGTGTTCGCTATGCCGTAAATACAATCAAAGCATGTTGCATAATGTATTTCGCGCTAATTGACGATGGATAACCTATGGCTTACGTATTAAGAAATGATCAAGGCAATATCATTGCCGCCAGTAGCACTGTTCAGGTGGAGACAAATTGGCAATTTCTGGAAAACAAACATCCGGACTATATTGCGTTTATTGAGGCAGAACTCAAACAGCATGCGGCGTTCCGCGAAAGTGATATTCAACTTGCCCGCGTACTAGAGGATTTGATTGAGATTTTGATTGAGCGCAATCTCATACAATTTACTGATTTCCCATCCGCTGCACAAAAACGCTTGAATGACCGTCAATCCATGCGCTCAAAAAATCGGCTGTCTATGATTGTGGAAGACGAGGACGAGATGACGCTGCCCTTGCCTATGCACTTTTAAGCCATTACGGCGTTGGCATGGTTTGTTTAAAACTGGGGCGCTTAATCAACACATTGTAGTGTTTGGCTAAGTTAGGGAATTTATCTTGCCAGGTTTTCCCTTCCCAGCGCAATTGCTTAAAGCGTAAATCAAAGTAAGCCAAGCTACAGCCCAAAGCGATATCCGCTAAGCTAAACGTTTCGTTCACGCACCATTTCTTTTTTAACAAATCCGCATCTAGCACGGCAAGCCCTTGCATCACTTTACTCATTTGCTTATCGATTTGCGTCTGTGATTGTTGCACCTCTGGCTTGCGCTGTTCCATCACAACTGCTACCGCTGCATCACACACGCCATCAGCCAGCGCTTCCCAGCGGCGCACTTTGATTTTGGCAAGATGATCGTGCGGGATGAGTTGTGCCAAGGGTGTGCGGTGATCCAGATATTCCACAATCACGCGTGAGTCGTACAAAGCCTCACCATCATCCAACACCAGCACCGGCACTTTACCCAACGGGTTATGCTGACGCACTGGGCAATCCGGATCGGACAGCACCACCTCGTTCAACGCAATATCCACATGTTTTTCGAGCGCAACGATACGCACTTTACGTGCATACGGGCTATTGACGGTATAAAGAAGTTGCATAAAAGTGATGAATAAATGTAAAGAATGCCCATTATAATAGAATTATGATGACACCGCTTTTTACACAACAGTTTCCCCCGCATTCACCAGAATTTTTACAATTAGTGCATGCACAAGTCACGCTAGCACTGCAAGAAGACATGGGCACAGGAGACTTAACCGCATCGCTCATTCCTGAGCATCAACAAGCACAAGCCACCATTATTGCTAGAGAGTCAGCTGTCGTGTGCGGGCAAGATTGGTTGAATGCCTGCTTTCATCAACTAGACCCGCAAGTCAAGATTGTGTGGCATGTTAAAGAAGGCGAAACGGTGCCTCCTAATAAACTGTTATGCGAAATTTCAGGGCAAGCACGTGCACTGCTCACCGCGGAACGTACCGCACTAAATTTTCTGCAAACGCTGAGTGCCACAGCGACGGCCACGCGGCAATACGTGGATGAGATTCAAGGCTTATCCACCGCAGTACTGGACACGCGCAAAACTATTCCCGGATTACGCTTGGCGCAAAAATATGCAGTGACCATTGGCGGTGGGCTAAACCAACGTTTGGCTTTGTACGATGGCATTTTGATTAAAGAAAACCATATTGCTACGGCGGGCAGCATTAGTGCCGCATTACATAGTGCGTTTAGTCTCCACCCCGGCGTGAGCACCCAAATAGAAGTAGAAAATTTAACGCAGCTAGAAGAGGCATTGCAAGCTGGCGCAAAAAATATTCTGCTGGATAATTTTACCTTGGAGCAAATGCGCGTAGCAGTGCAGCTTAACCAACAACGTGCTGTGTTGGAAGCTTCTGGCAATGTGAGCTTAGCCACAATACGCGCGATTGCAGAAACTGGCGTAGATAGAATTTCGATTGGTAGTTTAACCAAACATATCCGCGCAGTGGACCTAAGTATGCGTATTAAAATGCACTAAATTGCACTTTTTCGTTCATAATAGAATGAATATTTTTTACGACTCACTATGAACACAGTTACTCGTTCACATGCCCCAAAAATCTCCAGTAGACTCAATCTGGGTGAAGTGTTGCGCATGCTGGTTAATGATGGCCATATTGATAAAGTACAAGCGGAAAAGCTGTACAAAGACAGAAAAAAAGACAGCTCTAATCTGCACCCGATTGTGGTGATTGCAGAGCAAAAATGGAAAGATCTCAAGCCGCCACATAAGTCACTCTCGGTAGAGCAATTAAGTCACTTTATTGCGCATCACGCCAAAGTAGATTTTTACCATATTGACCCGCTCAAGTTAGATTTCTCCTCTGCCGCACAAGTCATGTCTAAGGCGTATGCAGAACGCCTAAAAATCATGCCGATTTCTGTCAAAGGCGATACTGCGACCATTGCCACGGCAGATCCTTTCCATGTGGAGTGGATTGCTGATTTAGAGCGTGTGCTCAATTTAAAAATCAAACTGGTGATGGCGAACCCGTTGGAAATCAATCGCTACTTGCCGGAAATTTACAATCTTGCCACCTCTATCAATCAAGCGAACCTTGCCAAGGCTGGCCAAATTGTTGGCGTACAAAACTTTGAGCAACTCATTGAGCTGGGTAAAGATAAAAACTTAGATGCCAACGAGCAACATGTGGTCAACATTGTAGACTGGTTGCTTAAATATGCGTTTGAACAACGTGCCAGTGACATTCATTTAGAGCCTCGCCGCAATGTTGGCACCATGCGTTTCCGTATTGATGGTGTGTTGCATCAAGTCTACCAACTGCCCAGCAACATCATGAACGCGATTACCAGCCGCATTAAGCTGCTGGGGCGGATGGACATGGTAGAAAAACGGCGCCCGCAAGATGGTCGCATCAAGACACTGAGCGGCGATGGCACCGAAATTGAGTTACGGCTTTCCACCATGCCCACGGCATTTGGTGAAAAATTGGTGATGCGGGTATTTACGCCGGACGTGATTGTGCAGGACTTTTTACAGCTTGGCTTCTCCAAAAAACAAGCTGAGCTTTGGGCACAATGGACCAAAGCACCCAACGGCATTATTTTGGTGACAGGGCCAACTGGTTCAGGCAAAACCACCACGCTATATTCCACACTCAAACAGCTCGCCACCCCCGAGGTCAATGTCAGCACGGTAGAAGACCCGATTGAAATGATTGAACCTGCATTTAACCAAATGCAGGTCACGCAAAACATAGGCTTGGGCTTTGCCGAAGGTATCCGCACACTGATGCGGCAAGACCCGGACATTATCATGGTGGGTGAGATTCGCGACCAAGCAACTGCGGACATGGCGATACAAGCTGCGCTGACGGGACACTTGGTGCTCTCCACTTTGCATACCAATGATGCGCCTTCTGCCGTCACCCGTTTGCTGGATTTGGGTGTGCCGTCTTATCTAATTCACTCCAGCATTTTAGGCATTATGGGGCAACGCTTGGTACGTACCCTGTGCCAAGCTTGCAAAGTGCCTACAGAGCTGACCGATGATGAGTGGAAATCGGTCACTTATCCATTCAGGGCCAATAAACCAACCACAGCCATGAAAGCAGTAGGATGCTTAGAATGCCGTAATACAGGTTACCGCGGGCGTAGTGGCATTTATGAAATGTTGACGTTTTCTAACAAAATTAGAAAACTCATCACGCCAGATACCGATTTGGCCGTACTGAGAAACCTTGCCTACCAAGAAGGTATGCAGCCTTTGCTGCTGAATGGTGCGGAAAAAATTGCCGCTGGTTTAACGACGGTAGAAGAAGTGCTGAAAGTTGCGCCACCGATTGAGCAATAATCAATAAACTAACTCGTTGGTAAAAAAGGTAAAAGCCTAATACACATCGCGACGATAGCGGCCAGCCGCAGTCAATGTAGATAATCTCGCCTCACCCAATAATTCAAGCAGCACCCCATGCACGGCTGGTGCCATACCACTGGCGCTACCGCACACGTAAATAGCAGCACCCTCGTTTACCCACTGCAACACGTCAGGCCCTACCATCCTCAATACATCTTGCACATAGACATGCTCACCTTGGTCGCGTGAAAAGGCCGTTTCCACCCTGGCTAATACCCCTTGTTCACGCCAGCGCTCTAATTCGTCTTTAAAGTAAGCGTCGTGCTTGGCATTACGCTCACCAAAAATCAGCCAACTATTACGCTGCCCTGTGTGGGCACGCCACTTTAGATGCGCTCTTAATCCTGCAATCCCGGTACCATTTCCAATTAAAATCAATGGAATGTCATTTGCTGGCGGATGAAAAGCTGCATTCTCGCGTATGCGCACGGCAATATCACTATTCAAAGCTGCATATTCTGTTAGCCAGCCGGAGCCAATACCTAATCGGCCATCAGCGTAATGGGTTTGGCGAATCACAAGTTCCAGGCTGTTATCTTGCGGTATCGATGCAATCGAATACTCACGGTGCGGTAATGTTGTTAACCTCAGCAAGACTGCTTCGGCATCTAAACTGACTAACCCGTCAAAATCAGCAGCATCATGCGGCAGCAATTTGTTTTGTAATGCTTCATTAAAAGTCATACTCCCATCGCCCACACTTATCGCGCCATCTAAACCAAGGCGTTTAAGAAATGTATCGATAGATTTCTGTGCGTTTCGTGGCCCAACTTCTACAATATCACCGGCTTGCCAATGCATGTCTTGCTGCGTAGAAAGTCTTAAATGGTAGACGGGGGCGCCTGCACTGCCTGCATTCAGCAATGTACGCTCAGTTAATTGCCAGTGTTGGTATTCCGGCGTTTTCCAGTCAGCCATTTCCGTGTCTTTTGCCAGCACACTGAGTTGGTATTGCCAATGCCTTAATGCCCCGTCATCGCTTTTGTCTACCTCGACCATATCGAATAAAGGATTAGCATGCGTATGTTGCAACCAAGTATCCAGCGTGTGCCCAAAGCCGCAGAAGTGGGTATAGCTGGTATCCCCTAGCGCTAAAATAGCGTAGGCAAGATGCGTAAGACGCGTATCATCCAGCATTACTTTTTGTAGAAACTCGACAGCATTGTCTGGTGCGTCACCTTCGCCCGTGGTACTGACTACAAACAATACACGCGTGAAGCGTTTGAGCATATCTGTGTTGATTGCTGAAAGCGCGTGTATTTCAACAGCCAACCCTGCCAATCTGAGTGACTCTGCAGTTTTTTGAGCAAGCTGCTCAGCATTGCCAGTCTGGCTGGCATAGGCAACCAGAACGCTACTCTCGTCACCTAGATTTGCGTTCACTTGATTTTTGCTTAGCCGCGCTTGTGCTGCTGTTTTTCTGTATCGCCAGACAATCCATCCACAAAACAGTAGATAAAGCGTAACGACAGCTGCCGCATTCAGAAGATGCGCCATATGAAAACTTTCTGCGTAGGCTAAGCTAGGCAGAAAAAAAGTGAGTCCAACCAACGCATGTTTCATTACAAATTTCATTCCAGCATCGCCATCAATTGAGGAGATAAGTGTTCTTTATCTCCTTCTGGTGTTTGTTCCATCAATAGCGCAGCCACATCATGTTGCTCGGCATAACTTAACGCAGCTTGCGTACCCATCACGGTAAAAGCTGTTGCTAGTGCATCCGCAATCATGCACTGCGCATGCAGCACCGAAACAGACACCAATGCATTCGATGTGCGATTGATTGGGAAACCTGTTCTAGGGTCTATGGTATGGGCGTAATGCTGACCTTGGTAATCGAAATATCGTCGATAGTCACCAGAGGTGGCTACTGCCAACCCATGTAACGCAACAATGGACTCCGAAATCCCTGATGCGGATGGTGACATCTCAAGTGCAACCCACCATGGCTGCCCATCTGGTTTGATACCAGCACCAGATAGCTCTCCGCCGACTTCAATCAAATAATTCTCGATACCCGCAGCCTCTAGTGCTTGGGCGATTAAATCGACACTATAACCTTTTGCAATGCCCGAAAAATCCACATACAGATTTCCCGGTTGCAATACACGCATCCCTGACTGGTCTAGTTGTAACTTTTGCCAACCTGTATGGGCATGCACTGCTTCCACCTCAGCCTGACTAGGCGGAGATATGCGCTGACCATCCGGACCAAATCCCCATAAGTTCACCACTGCACCAATGGTGGGGTCAAATGCGCCGTCGGTATCTGCTGCTATTGTTAATGCACAATCCAGCACTTGAAAAAAAGCGCTGGGCAACGTATGCCAAGTATTGGCACCTGCAGAATTAAACAGGCTCAGGTTAGAGTCTGCTTGCCACGTACTCATTTGCGCCACCACCAAATCAAGCTCACGCTGTATCAATGTTTGAACAACTGTTTGTGATGATTGATCAGGATGGATGTAGCGGATAGTCCATGTAGTACCCATAGACTGTCCGCTGAGTGTGTGCAACGCTCCCGTAGGGAGTTTAGAGGGTAGTGATTGCAGGTTTTGTGGTATTAATACACGACGCATCTGCTTATTGTGGCAGTACTTCCAGCGTAACCACATACGCCAACGTGCGCTCTTTAGCTACTTTGTTCGATACTTTGTTATCTTTGAAATCAGCATCTAACCAGTACATACCAGCTTCCGGTAACGATACTTTCAACTTACCATTTTTATCGGTTTTGTAGGTTTTCTCTTCCGTATTATTTCTATAACGGGACTGAGAGCGAATAATGGCAACTTCCACCCCTTCAGTCGGTTTGCCATCGACCAAGAATGTCAATTCAACTGGCTCACCAGTCACCAAATCATTCGGATGTGTAGCGACCACTAATTCAAGACCTTTGCCCGTTGTCTTTAATGCCGTCGGCTTGCCCACGGTCACAAAGTTTTCCATGCGGCTATCTGTTTCAGATACTTGCAGGTCTTTTGCATCGGTAGGGACTTCTTTTGCCAATGCTTCTGCCGTACCCATAAAACGTTTAGGTTTATTCTCGGCATCTTTCCAACTTGCACGGAAACCAGAACGTAGCAGCTCTAAACGATAAGTACCTTGCTGCTCTAGCTTGGCATCAAATACGGTGCGGAGTTCACCTTTCATCACATTCACAGGCGTCACTTTACTGCCGTCAGGCGCAATAATGTTCAGGGCATCAATCACAAGCGGGCGATGATCGATCATGAATGGAACGCTGGATGTGGCGGCGTCAAACGACACAAACTGTGGTGCAGAAAGTACGGTGCTAGATGGTGCAATCCAAACACCATGTGCATGCGCAACAGAAGCCGTTGCAGCTAGCGCTATAGATACTAGGGTGTATATGTGTTTCATAGCTATGTTCCTCAAAGATGTATATTTAGAAATTAGGGTTTCAGATCCACAATAATATCGCCCAGCTCTTGCTGCCCTGCCGCTTTCACCGTTTCGGCTTTTTTCACCGGCCAAGTAAATGGCACACGGACAATTTCACGGCCACCTTTTTCACGTGCAGACTCCACCGCAATGTTGTATTGGCCGGCAGGTAGATTGGCCAATGGCTCTTTACCTTCCACAAAGGTTAAGGCATGCTCACCCACCGCACGCGTAGCACCTGTGATGCCATCCATAGGCAAAGACTGATCGCGACCACTTTTACGCCACCACTGACGCAAGTCTTTGAGCCATTTATCGCTTTGCTCGCCTTTATCGGTTTTCTTTTGGCTATACCAAACAGCCAAATTCTTTTGAACACTTTGGTCAGGCTTTTCAACCCAAATCGCCACATAAGGACGATGATATTCAGACGTGTTGATTTGAGGCAGCGTCACTTTGACATTAATCTCCCCCGCGCCAGCTTGATTAGCAAACATGCCAGCCACTAAAGCCGGAATCAGTGCAGAAACCCAATTACGCATTTACAAACTCTCCTAATAACTTATTGAATAAACAACTTAATGAATAAATAAAATCACTAACACCAATGGCAAGACAATACCCAACCCAACCAAAGGCCATGTTGATGGACGGTTATTAGCATGCATGCTCAACATGCATAACCCTGTGATACTGAATACGAGCGCGGCAACAGAAAAGACATCTAAGAACCAGCTCCAAGCTGTTCCGGTATTTCTACCTTTATGCAAATCATTCAAATAGGAAACCCAGCCACGTTCGGTAAGCTCATAGTTCACTTCACCACTGGCGCGGTCTATCACCAACCAGGCATCGCCGCCAGGGCGGGGCAATGACAAGTAGACTTCAGCGTCTGACCACTCACCCGGCACATTGGCCAACTCAACGCCGATCGCATTGCTCACCCAATCAGCAGTTGCCTTTGGCAAGACGGCTTTATCACTAGAGGGCGCAGCTTCAATCTGGTTTAACAGCGCTGGAGGCACGGTGGCTGATTTGTTAGAGACTACAGGCACCGATTCGATATGCGTTGCGTTGTTAAGCGTAATCCCCGTAATAGCAAACAGCAACATGCCGACAAGGCATGCAGCTGAGCTGATCCAATGCCAGCGATATAGATGCTTGAGCCAGAACGCCCTATTTTTCTGATGTAATTGATTTTGCATATCTGGCAGATATTGAATACGTTAAGTTTAATGTTACTTGCAATATGGATAACTAAGGCACAAAGCGCTCGCCTGTGCCGGATTGCTACAAATGCAAATGAGAACCAATCTCATTGTATCAGAAAGCAATACGTAAAGTGCTCGCTAGATGTAAAGTTAATTAAAGATTTTATGTGGATTCGAGAGTAACTCTACGCAAAATATCACCGTGAATATCATCCAGTGTTTTACATCCAGAAAGTGCCATGGCAATTTCAAGCTCCTCACGCAACAGGCGGACAAGATGCGCAACACCTAATGCACCAGCGGTTGCAAGGGCATAGATATATGGTCGGCCAATCATGACAGCCGTTGCCCCTAAAGCACGGGCTTTCATGATATCTGTACCGCGACGGATACCTCCATCTACTAGCACAGGCACTGCGCCATTTATAGCTGCGGCAATTACAGGCAATGCAGTTAACGTAGCGGAAACACCATCCAGCACACGGCCACCGTGATTAGAGACAATGATGCCGGCGGCACCTATGGCTACCGCTCTTTTCGCATCGTCAGGATGCAGAATTCCCTTGAATAACACAGGTAACGAGGTCTGTTTAACTAGCCATGCCACATCTTCCCAAGTGGGCGCAACTGTCATCACGCCATCAAATATGGCGCTCTTGCCTTCTGGCACGCTCGGTAACGAAATAGGGGGTACATTGATATTAGCCATCTCAGCTGGTAAAGCAAAACCGGCACGCTGTTCTCGATTACGTGCACCAGAAACAGGTGCATCCACGGTGAGCACCAATGCGCGATAGCCCGCAGCCTCAGCACGTTGGACCAACGCCAATGTTGCATCCCGCCCCCCCTGCCAATACAGTTGAAACCAAAGCAAACCTTGGCTTTGATTCGCAATATTTTCCAACGAGTGAGAGGCTTGGGTTGATATGACGGCAGCGCCCTGCATCACAGCAGCAGCAAGCGTGGTCGCATACTCACCATCAGGGTGGAATAAGCGCTGACTGGCTACCGGCGCAAGAATAATCGGATGCGCTAGCGTCTCGCCAAACAATGTGCAACGCGTATGCCCACCTCGCACATCAGCCAATACGCGCGGCTGAATGTCATAACTAGACCAAGCGTTAAGATTCGCTTTAATCGTATATTCGTCCGCAGCCCCGCCTTGCAGATAGGCCAAAGCCGCGTGGTCAATGTGATCAACAGCCCGCCGCTCATAGTCGGCAACAGACACGATATCCGCAGGAATAGCTTGTAACGGTGCACTTGCCATTAGTCAGCCCATTGCCTGATGAGGTTATGGTAATGGCCTGTTAACGCAACAATTTCTTCTGTATTACCCACTTGACTGCGCAATTTCAACAGCGTCATGTCCAGATTAAACAGCATACTACGCTGCCAAGCATCGCTCACTAGGCTTTGCACCCATAGAAAAGAAGCCACGCGCTCACCAGCAGTAATTTTTTCAACACGATGCAAGCTAGAAGACGGATAAAGAATGGCATCCCCTGCGGCCAATTTCACTTCATGGCTACCATAGGTATCTTCAACAATCAGTTCGCCACCTTCATACTCTTCTGGTTCCGATAAAAATACCGTCACCGAAATATCCGTACGCACACGCAGACCTGTGCGCCTATCCATCTGAATCGCATTATCGACATGATCACCATAGGTATTGCCAACCGCATAACGATTAAACATGGGGGGCAGTATGTGTTGCGGCAAAGCAGCAGAAACGAATAATGGCTGCCGTTCAAGAGCCGTCATAATGGTTTGTGATAGCGCTGCGTAATGTGGGGATTCAGTTGAAAACTGCATGTTATGTTTTGCTTCGGCAGCCAATGGCCCGGCACTACTAGCGCCATCGACCCAAGGTCCCGCATCAAGGGCACGGCGTAGTTCTAGCACTTGCGTTTTGGTAAACACTTCAGGGATATGTAACAGCATAAGTTTCCTGCAATTAACCAATAAAAAAGCCCGCCAGTAAACACTGACGGGCGTTTAGCTTACCTTACTTTATTTAAAATACAAACTCAGCAGTCAGCATGCCAGAACGTGGTAAACCTAAGCGCACGCGTGAACCGCCGTTATTCAAAGTCTCAACATATTCTTTGTCAAAAATGTTGTACACATTGAGGCGCAAGTTAAGGTTCTTATTCACAGCGTAAGCCACCATAGCATCTGCAACAACATAAGATTCGATGTCTGGCGTATTTTGTGTAGCAGCATCTTGCGTAGTCACTAGGCGTTTTTGCTCACCCATGTAACGTGCTCCGCCACCAATAGTAAAGCCACTGAACTGGTATTGCGTCCACAGTGTTGCGCTATAGTCTGGTGTCCAACGTACGGCCGTCGTATCTAAACCCGTATCACTTTGTTGATCTAATGCTTTAGCATTTAACTTAGTAATACCAGCTGACAATTGCCAATATTCTGTCAACTGACCGATTGCCATTAACTCAACACCAGTCACACGCGTTTTACCAATTTGCGCAGCACGTAATTGATCATCAAATGAAGTTTGCTTGTCATTCTCAGTACGGAAAACTGCAGCAGAAACGCTCAATTGGTTATTGAGCAAATCCCATTTAGTACCTATTTCAATGTTGTCTGTTTTTTGCGGATCGAGCGCACCGTTATTTTGGTTATTAGCAGTAGACGTTAACGCAAAGTTTGCACTGCCCGGTGGAGTATATGACGTAGCATAAGACGCATAAATACTACCGTTTGCAGCAGGTTTAAATAACACACCTGTTTTCCAACTCAACAAATCATCAGAAGCATTACCACCTGAAGGAGCGATTGAACCGACTGCATAACCAGGGAATTGTGCTTGGTTAGTTGCAGTTACAATGGTCCCGGCAGACGTTCTAGTATTATAGTGCTCATAGCGCAAACCAGCATTTACTTGCCATTTGTCGGTTAAATCTACTGTATCAAACGCATAAATAGCAGCCGTGGTGGTTTTACCATCTGTATTGGTGCCAGGGATAGCGTAAGGGATACCCAACACATCATTAGCGTTAGGATTGTACAAATTAGCATTTGGGTTGCTGATTGCGGTATAAGCTACGCCGTTAACTGTTTGCGTACTAGTACCAAAACCTTTGCTTTTTTGGTTCTCGTAGATAAATTCCAAACCACCAACAAACGAGTTTTTAAAGCCACCAATATCAAATGCGCTATTCAGGCTAGTTTGATTCACAAGAATTTCGTCATCGCGATCAATACGTTGGCGTGAGCGAGAAATTGTCCAAGTGTTTGGATCTGTGCCTGTAGCAGCAGGCGCAGTTATGGCATTAATACCTGTAACAACGCGATCCACATTCGTTTTACCGTAACGCGTAACATTACGAATCGTCGTATTGCCAGTGAGATCGTGCTCAAACTTTGCGGTAATCATATCTGCATCGACTTTTTCATAATCACGATCGCTACCGTAGTAGTTCTCACGATCCACTTTTCTCTGCAATCCGTTAATACGCTGCGCTTCTAGAGTTTGTGCTGCTGTTGGTGTAGTTGCAGGCGCTGTAACACTAGGCGCTCTGTAAAAGCCATCTCTGCCAACCGTCGGTATACCACCATCAGGGGTATTGTCTTGGCGAACGTGTTGTGAGTATAGATAAAAGCGAGTAGGTGTGCCCAAACCAAAGCCAATGGACGGTGCGATTGAGAAGTTTTGGTTGTCTACTTCATCTCGTTTAGGCACATTGCCATCAGCAGCTAATACATTTAAACGCACAGCAGTGGAGTCGCCAATTGCTTCATTTACATCAAGTGTTGCGCGTTTTCTGTCAGCTGTACCATAACCAATCGTTGCATAGTTTTTGCCGGTAAGCGTTGGTAGTTTGCTGATTAAGTTAATATAACCAGATGCTGCACCACGACCGATATCCGCACCAGATGGGCCTTTGACCACTTCAATTTGCTCTAAGTTGTACACATCACGTGAAACCGCACCCAAATCGCGTATACCATCTAAAAACAATTGGTTTGAAGCATTAAAGCCACGCATAGAGAAAGTATCACCCGCAGAAGTATTGCCGTTCTCACCCAACTGAATTGTGATACCCGGTGTATTGCGCAGTGCATCTGTTAATGAGAAAACACCTTGCTCACGCAATAATTCTTTTTTAATCACTTGCACCGTTTGTGTCGTATCAATCAATGGTTTGGTGAATTTATTATTGGCTGACTCATCAGCTTTAAATGGCACTTCTTTGGCCGCCTTAACACTCACCTCTGGCAATTCTGTGACTTCATCAGCAGCAGTTGCAGCAATAGAGAATGTGGCAGCAACCATGGCGGCGATACGCGCGGAGTTGTGTTTGCGACTACGGATATGACTCATTGTTTCTTCCCTCTGTTTTAAATTGTATCTGGCTGGCTGAGGTCATTCCGTCTGTTGCGGTGTACCGTTGGCTTGCTTGAAAAATGGTGGTTAAAAAAAACTGCAAATATTTAAATGCTTAATGCACACTTAGCGAAAGCATAATAGCCTCGCAACCACATATTCATTTAGACCTTACTGCGCCTCAACACTGTCGCTATTTAGTGGGCTTGCCATTAGAGTGCGATACTGTCTTCATTGGCGAACTTGTTAAACGGTGTAAACTTTGTGTGTTTTGTGTAAAAAACTGGATGAATGATAACCGTTCTCATTTACAATTGCAAGAAATATGTATGATACATACCTAAAATATCCACCATCACTGAATAGCATGTTTAAACGATTAGAAAACCAAACCAAGGCAGCAAAACCTTTACAAAGACCAGCACTCGTACTGATTGCTACACTTTATTGTTTTGCTGGGTATGCGCACGCTGATAGTTCCATTTGGTACAGCAACGGCGACCCGTTAAATACCAAAATCGATGCCCTACCCAAAATACCAGCAGGGTATCAGGCCGACAATGCAACTTGCACTAGCACAGACCTAAGCAAGCCTATTACGCTAACTGAAGTGACCGAAGCGAGTCTTTGCAATAACCCGCAAACCAGTGAGATTTGGGCCAGCGCGCGTGCGCAAGCCGCACAGTTAGGCATTGCAAAATCGGCTTACCTACCTTCATTAAGCGATAACGTTTCCAGCAGCGTAGGTATCTCATCACCTGAGTCCAGCACACGCAGCAATCCTTATCTCAACTTAAGCAATAGCTTGGTTGCTAATTATCTGCTGTACGATTTTGGCAACAGGAATGCAACATTAGAAAACGCACGTCAGCTATTGCTCTCTGCAAGCGCCAGCCAGAGCAGTACCGTACAAAGTGTGCTGCTGGCTTCAACTGTAGCGTTTTATCAGGTACAAGCCAATATTGCTGCACTAGATGCGGCACGCGAGGTGGAGCGTGCCAGTGAAGAAAGTTTCAAAGCAGCAGAAGCACGCTACAAGGCTGGCGTCTCCACCCCTGCGGACAAGCTGCAAGCACAGACTGCTTATGCACAACTTACGCTCGCGCGCATTACCAATGAAGGTAATCTACAGACAGCTTACGGCAGCCTAGCCAATGTCATGGGCTTGCCTGCCAATCAAAAAATTACATTGGCCAGCGGCTTGGTCAATGCGCCACAAAATATTCTTGAAGATGTGAGCACATTGATTGAACAAGCGGGGGCGCGTCGGCCAGATTTGATTGCAAGTGAGGCACAACTCAAAGCAGCGCAAGCAAGTATCGACGCAAGCAAAGCAGCGGCTAAGCCAACCATTTCAGTGTCAATGTCCAATAACCTGCAGGATGGCTCAAGTCTTTCGTCCAGCAATAACTCTACATTGGGCCTCACCGTATCTATTCCTCTATTCAATGGCTATGCACCCACCTACCGTATCCGTGCTGCGGAGGCCACGGCTGACTTGCGTGCTGCACAGCGCGATCGATTGAAGTTACAAATCTCGCTGGATGTGTGGACTGCCTATCAGAATCTGCGGACCTCGCTACAGTCTGTAACCGCTACCGAAGTATTGGTGAGCAGCGCCGAGCAATCTTATCGCGTTGCGTTGGGGCGTTATAAAGCGGGTGTAGGTAATATTATTGATACGCTGAATGCGCAAAGTGCACTTGCCACTGCCCGGCAACAAAAAATTCAGGCGACACTGAATGCCAATATTGCACGTGCCACTTTGGCGCAAGCCATGGGCGCACTTGATAATGCAATGATTCAATCATTGCCTGCAACGAACACTACTCAACTATCTCAATAAATCTCACTTAATTGTACGAACTAAGCGTCTATGAAAATACTTAAGAAAATTATCCCACTTGTCCTGTTACTCGCAATCGCTGCCGGTGCTTATTACTTCTATCAAAAATCGCATCAGGTAAAACCTGAAGATTTATATAGATTAGATGAGGTCACCCGCGGTGATATTGAACAAACAGTTTCAGCCAACGGCACACTTAACCCTGTAAGCTTGGTGAGCGTAGGTACACAAATCTCAGGCATCGTGAGAAAGCTGTATGTAGACTTTAACGATAGAGTAGAGAAAGACCAAATACTGCTTGAGCTCGATAGTGCACTGTTTAACGCGCAAATCACGCAATCACAAAGTAGCGTGCGTAACAATCAAGCCTCCGTTGAGCTGGCTATTGCCAATGAGAAACGAATTCGAGAGTTATACTCACAAGAATTTGTATCCAAACAAGAATTAGACACCGCAGTACAGGTACTCAAATCAGCCAAAGCGCAGCTAGACAGTGCGCGCGGGCTATTGGCACGTGATCAAACCAACCTGAACTTTACGATTATTCGCTCACCTGTTTCAGGCATTGTAGTGAATCGTGTGGTAGATGTTGGACAAACTGTTGCGGCAAGTTTCCAAACGCCAACATTGATTCAAATTGCACAAGATTTAGCAAAAATGCAGATTGATACCAGCTTTGCCGAAGCAGACATTGGCAAAATCAAAGACGGTCAAGCAGTTAAATTTAATGTGGATGCTTTCCCTAACCGTAATTTCGAAGGCACCGTCAAACAAGTACGTTTAAACTCAACCAACACTTCAAATGTGGTCACTTACAACGTGGTCGTATCTGTAGATAATAGTGATTTAACATTGCTGCCTGGCATGACCGCTTATGTGAATATTGCGGTCTCCAAGGCAGAGCAATCACTATTAGTGCCAAATGCGGCATTGCGCTATAAACCAAAAGTTGATGAAAGTGCCAGTGCGAATGGTGACAAAAAACAAGAAGCTGGCCAAGGTGAAGGTAGCAAAGCTGAAGGCAACAGAGCTGAGGGTGGCAGGGCTGAAGGCGGTAAAGGTGGCGAAAGAAGAAGAAATGGCGGCGGCAGGAACAGAAACAAATCCGAAGATTTAAGCGCTGGCAAAATTTATGTGTTAAGAGATGGCAAACCAACACGTGTGAGAGTCAATATTGGTATCACAGATGGCCGCTCTACTGCAATTACTGCGCGCGATTTAGCGGTAGGTGACAAAGTGATTGTCGGCGAATTGCAAGCCAATGGACAACCCCAAGCTGGCGGCAGTATGCGCGCACCAAGAATGTTCTAGGTTAGATAGAGTCGCCATGCAAAAAAGTGTGATTGAAGTTAGTCATCTGTTTAAAGACTATCAAACAGCTGCAGGACCTTTCCCCGTCCTTAAAGATGTCAATTTACGTATTGATAGCGGCGATTATGTCGCCATCATGGGCCCATCAGGCTCGGGTAAATCCACCTTTATGAATATTCTGGGCTGTTTGGATAAACCAACCAAAGGACAATATGTATTAGATGGTCACCCGGTTGCTACCATGGAAGAAAATGCAGTGGCTGGTGTGCGTAATAAAACCATTGGCTTTGTGTTTCAGGGCTTTAATTTGCTGGCACGCTCCAGCTTATTAGATAACGTTGCTTTGCCGTTGGTGTACTCAGGCATCGAAAAACCTGAGCGGCATAGAAGAGCAAAAGTGCTTTTAGAAAAAGTGGGCTTAGGCAAACACATTAACTCGCGTCCCAACCAAATTTCTGGCGGCCAACAACAGCGCGTGGCGATTGCGCGTGCGTTGGTGAATAACCCAAGATTGATTCTTGCCGATGAACCAACAGGTAACTTAGACAGCGTAACCAGTGAAGAAATTATGGCGCTATTTGGCGAGTTAAATAAAGAAGGCATCACCATCGTGTTAGTCACGCATGAAACAGATATTGCTGAACACGCTAAACGCCAAGTGCGATTTCTGGATGGCAAAATTGTCGAAGACACCCTTACAGAGCGCCCTACACCAGATACATTAGACCCACAGGAGATTGATCATGTTTAGCGCCATGTTAGGAGAAGCATGGCACGCCATGGGCGCAAACCGCTTGCGCACTTTTTTAACCATGCTCGGCATGGTGATTGGTGTGGGCGCCGTCGTATTGATGATGGCGATTGGTCAAGGTGCAGAAGCTTCGGTCAAACGTTCCATCAACGCTATGGGTAGCAATCTTTTTGTTGTACTTTCAGGGCCACCCAATATGGGCGGCGCACGTTCAGCCACCGGTAATGCACCTTCGCTTAACGTCAAAGATGCCAATGCCATTGTGGATTTAAGTGGTGTGCTAGGCGTAGCCCCGGTCACTATGGGTAAAGCGCAAATTGTGTTTGGCAGCAACAACTGGAATACCGATATCATCGGTACCACGCCTAGCTATTTGGACGTACGCTCATGGGATTTGACCGATGGCTATGCGTTTTCAGATTCCGACATACGCTCTGCTACACGTGTTGCACTGATTGGTAAAACAGTGGCCGACAATATTTTTGGCGAAGACATTGACCCTGTTGGCAAAACTATTCGTATCAAGCAAAGCCCTTTTGTGGTGCTTGGCGTGCTAAGCAGCAAAGGCCAAACGTTAGATGGCCGCGATCAGGATGACACGATTATTGTGCCACTGACCACTGCGCAACGTAAGTTATTCGGCAATCAATTGCCAGGTAGCGTACGTCAAATCATCGTGCAGGCAGAGTCTGACAAAGCCATGGTCATGGTGGAAGAAGGTCTGAATAGTTTGCTGAATCAGCGTCATAACATACGTGAAGGTGCCGATAGCGATTTCTCAGTGCGAAACCTCACGGCCATTGCCAACTCTGCCGCGGAAACCACGCGCACCATGTCACTACTATTAGGTGCAATCGCCTCAGTCTCATTACTAGTTGGCGGCATCGGCATCATGAATATCATGCTGGTATCGGTAACCGAGCGTACGCGTGAGATTGGCATCCGCATGGCAATTGGCGCACGTCAACGTGACATTTTGATGCAGTTCTTATTAGAAGCGATTGTGATTTCGATTGTCGGCTGTTTGATTGGGATTGCCATTGGTGTGGCGGGTGCCTTACTGGTCAGCACCTTCACGCAAGCTGAGGTGATTGTCTCCAGCAATTCGGTCATCATCGCGTTTAGCGTAGCCGCCAGCATTGGCGTGTTCTTTGGCTTCTATCCAGCCAAAAAAGCTGCGATGCTCAACCCGATTGAAGCGTTACGTTATCAGTAAAGCAGACCAGCGATGCAATAAAAAACCCAGCCATAAGCTGGGTTTTTTTGTTACTACACTACTACTTATATTTCAAAGTTTAATACTTCCAAGTCACTGTTGCTAAGCCACTAAACGGCGCTGCATAAAAGGCTTGTCCAGCATACGCATACCGCATGCTAGATAAATATTTTTCATCAGTGACGTTGTACAGGTTAACTGCTGCGCTCCAATGCTCGTCAATTTTATAATTGGCCATTAAATTAAGCGTTGCATAGCTATCTTGCTCATAGCGCACAGTGCCAATATCCACGTGAGTATCGCTCTGCCAGTTTAAGCTCGCGCCAACTTTCAGGTTTTCAATAGACGGCACTGTGTAAACAGTCGTTACATGAACGAGATGTCTCGGGACAAATGGATTTACATTTTGATCGTGATCGCCCTTAACACTCATCAAACGCGTATAACCAGCATTGATATTTAAGTTATCTGTCAACTCGCCAGACACATCAAACTCATAGCCTTTGGTGGTAGCCTGAATGCCTTCATAGGTTGTGATGGTGCCATTTGTGCCCACAGCCTGAGCTTGATTCTCTTGCTCGGTTCTAAACAGCGCAAATGAGCTATTCAATTTTTTATTGAACCACTCACTCTTAATACCCGCTTCATAGTTTTTGCCTTTTAACGGGGCTAATGGTTTAAGGTTAACGCCTTTTTCCACTTGCGGCTTGTAAATACCTGCGTAGCTCGCATACAAGGAAATTGTGTTACTCAAATCTAAAACAGCCCCAAGGTATGGCGTGAACTTATTGTTTTCCTTAGCAGCTTGGTCTGTGCCATAAGCAACGCCATCTAATTTGTAACTCAGCAAACTACCACCCACAGTCACTTTTAAAGCATCTGTTGGGTTAAGCTTAGCCGCTGTATAGAGATTGGTAGTGGTACTCTGGTAGTCGGAATCTTTACTCTTAGGCCCAAAATTTGGCATCGGAAAATTGCCTAAGTCATCAAAGCTCACCACAGAGATATTACCTATTGTGTCCCCTATGCGTGAGTACTCCTTCATATACGACTTACTCCAGGTAGCGCCCACCACTAGCTCGTGCTTACGGCCTGCTAGCTCAAAAGGTCCATTGGCGTATATATCAGCAACGTGGTCTTTGGTCGCAAAGCTGTAAATGTAAGGGTAGCTTGTATAAGTACCCAAGCCAGTAGCACGGTCTTCGAAACCGTCAATATAGTTATAACGGCCTTCAGATCCCGTATCTTTGTACGTTAATTGCCCTTTCACTTGCCAGTCATTATTAAAATAATGAGTCAACTCGGCAAAGCTCACATTGGTATCCACTTTCATGTAGGCCCAATCTGTCGCTGGGGAATCAGACACTTTGTAATGGCGCTTACTGCCATCGGTGTAGAGCAATGGCAGGCTGCCAAAGTTATTTCCGCTGGAATCATTTTTCTGATAAGTGTGACCAATCGCCACACTGGTGCTATCGCTTAAATCTGCTTCAATGACACCATACACCACATTTCTTTCTGTGCTGTAGCGGTCAAGGTAAGAGTTCCTATTTTGGTACGCGCCTACTAACCGCCCACGCACGCTACCATCAGCATTCAGTGCCGATGAAACATCTGCATCTAAGCGTCTGTTATCCCAAGAACCGGCTGATACATCCACTTTGGCTTGAAAGTCTTTTGTTGCGCGTTTACGTACAAAGTTAATGGTGGCAGAAGGATTACCCGTGCCCGCTACCAAGCCATTGGCACCGCGCAACACTTCAATGCGGTCAAACACAGCCACATCCAAATCACCATAGTTGGTGCCACTAAAGCTAATCGGAGAATTGAGGCCATCTATTTGAAAACTGGTAATGTTCAAACCGCGCGCGGTGTATTCGGTACGGTCAGTTTCAAACTGTTCCACTTTAATACCTGTTGCGTAAGACAAAGCTTCGTTCACTGAGAGGATACGAAAATCATCTAACTCTTGACGGGTGATGACAGAAATGGATTGTGGCGTCTCACGTATCGAGGTATCTAAGCGTGTTGCCGTTGCCGTTGACTTTACGCTATAGGATTTTGTTTTTTCAGATGGCTGATCTGGCTGAACTGCCTTAGATTTCACCTCGACTTCCGGCAGTTCATCTTCCGCATGCGCTAGATAAGGTAATACCGCGATCACTGCGGCAAGGATAATGTGTTGACGCACGGTTTTTCCGCGCAAAGCATGTTGCATTTGATTCCCCTGTAGTTCAAAAAAGTAAGTTTTTTTGGCTGGCTACAGGCGAGAAATGCGTTAGCTGGCTAGTGAATATTTAAGCTGAGTTAATGTCGAATCACATCACGAAAATAATACATATAGACCATGACAATGACGGGTACGCCTAATGCGCCGATGGAAATCAGCTCAAGCACACCGCCTTCTAGTAGCAATGTCACGACCAGACCAACCATCGTCAGCACACCCAAGACGATTGGCCATATAAAGATTTGCATCAAGGTTTTAGCGGGCATATTGAGTTTCTATCTGCGCTTGATTTAGCGTGATGCATAAGCTTCATTAAAGGCGAGGCGCTGTTGTACATCGTGCTGATAATGCGCACGCTTTTTCCACCACAGCACCAAGCCTGTCCACAAAACAACAATCGTAAATAAGTCTAAAATCAACCAAATAATCTTCATCGGCATACCACCGTAATCGCCAAAATGCAGTGGCTGAGAAATCAGTAATGTCGCCAAATACCAAGGCACTTCGCGACTATCCGTCAGCTTGGCGGTTTGCGCATCTATCAATACGGGTTTGAATAAACGTGACGTGACTGGACTATCGCCCCGCATAAACATGCCGTAATGATGCGGACTGGAAAAATCTGTTCCCGGAAAAGCAATAAACCCAAGCCGCATATTAGGCTCACGCGCTTGCGCCGTGTCTACCGCTGCTTGCAAGGATGCATAGTGGGTTGGCGGCGGCAAGCCTTTATAAGGCGCAGTCATGGCAGACATTTGGTCAAACTGCCAATACTTAATCACTAAATCCGCCCACGCATTAATAATGCCTGTGGTGCCGACTACCAGCGCCCATACGAGGGTGACAATCCCTAAAAAGTTGTGTGTATCCAAACGCTTTAATTTGGGCGCGCGGTCTTTACGAATTTGGCCAAATTCCAGCTTGCGCATAAAAGGCGCATATAGCACTACGCCTGAAATAATAGCCACAACGAGTAACACGCCCATCAAGCCTAAGAACAGCATGCCGGGCAAACCGGCAAATAAATCCACATGCAGCTTGAACATCACATACATAAAGCCTTCGTTAAACTTAGGCTCTTGCAATACTTTGGCCGTGCGTGCATCAAGCTTCACAAACTTGGTATCGTCTTCCGAAGTAGCGGTTTTGCCTAGGCTCACCGTCCAACTATTATGTTCATCGATATCGCGAAACACAAACTGCACCACACGACTTGGGTATAACGCCTTGGCATTGGCCAATACATTGTCCATGCTAGCCAATGGTGTGTTGCTTGGCAGTTCTGGCGGGTCGACTTCGTTGCCCAATAAATGACTAATCTCATGACTAAAGATCAAGGGCAACCCAGTCAAACACAGTAACAACATAAATGCCGTGCAGACCAAACTAGACCATTTATGCACCCAAGCCCATGTTTTTAAAGCGTGTATTTGCATTTAATTACTTGTTTAATTCAATAAAAAAATTGACCATTAAATGAATTTAACTACACCTTTCATCATGAAAGCGTGGCCTGGGAACGAGCAGAAGAAAACATAGTTCGCTTTAGTATCAAGCTTAGTCAATGCAAACTGCGTGGCCGCCTGCTCACCACCGCCAATCAGCTTGGTGTAGGCAACTACACGCGTGTCATTCGGCTTAAGATATTCATTGGCCGCACCAGCTTTACTACCATCTTCCAGCACAGCTTTTTGATCAGCTTCTTTTGCAATGACCAAGTTATGCCCCATGATGTTTTTGCCGAGCTTGCCCACATGTTTTAAAGTGATATTAAATGCTTTACAGGATTTTTTGACTGCGATTTCTTTACTGCTAAACGTCATGGCATCTGTGGCCTCAATCACGATGTCGCAGCCATCGGCTGCCATTGCAATTTGAGGCAACAGTGTGATCGCGCCTAATAATAGGCTGCTACCGATGATGCGTTGAATGGATTTACGTTGTTGACTAAACATTGCCTGCCCCTTTAAAGAATAATTAAAATTGGCTGGCTACTAAAGCAATGCTTACTTGGCTGGCTACTTACACTAATGATTTAGATTGGATATCGTACAACTCAAGATTTAAGTAAACGTATCAGATCGAAAAGCAAAAAACTCGATGACTTTAATGGCGATCAAGCTCATTAAACAAAAGGCCGCAATGACAACAAGTGCGAGCATGGAAAATCCGATAGTCGTATCGGCCCATTTGGTTAACATCGCTGTCATTGCTAGCTCCTAATAAACGCCAATAAAAATAGGATTATTTCGGCTCACTTAAAAAGCCTAACTTAGTAATCCCAACGTTCTGTGCGTCCGCCATCACTTCTGACAACAATTGATAGCGTGTATCTTTATCCGCACGAATTTGCAATTCTGGCTGCGGCGTCTGTTTGGCAGCGGCCTCTAAACGTGATTTAAGCGTTGCTTGCTCTATCGGCGCATCGTTCCAGTAGGTTTTGCCTGCTGCATCTATCGCCAATGAAATCACTTCTGGTTTTTCAGGCAACGGTTGGCTTGTGGCTTGTGGCAAATCAATCTTTACCGCATGCGTTAACAATGGCGCAGTGATAATAAAAATCACCAACAGCACCAGCATCACGTCAACCAATGGTGTGGTATTAATTTCACTCATCGGCTGCGTATGCGCATCCGACAGCATGCTTGATTGCTGACTATTCCCAATCATGCAGGCACTCCGTTCACTTTGTTAGCAGCATGCGTAGTAGCATTGGCATCCACAACAGCTTGTCGTGGACTAGTATGCTTTTTTGCTAAGGTAGCCCCTGTCGTCATTAATACATGCAAATCTTGTGCAAACGTATCTAGCTGACCCAGTATCGTACGATTGGCTTTTACAAATGCGTTGTATGCCAATACAGCCGGAATCGCTACAGCCAACCCAATCGCGGTCATAATCAAAGCCTCGCCCACTGGGCCGGCTACTTTGTCCAATGTCGCTTGTCCACTGGCGCTGATTGCAGCTAACGCATGGTAGATACCCCATACCGTACCAAATAAGCCCACAAACGGCGCAACACTACCCACCGATGCCAACACAGACAAACCAGACTCCAATTGGCTGGATGTCGCTGCGATATCGCGACGCATACTGCGTGCGACAAACTCTTCATGGCTACAGGCATTGGCAGACGTTTGCACATGCGTATGGTGATGCTGAGACGCAGTTGCTGCGTGATGCGCCAACGCATAGGCAGCTGAATGTGCATCTTCAATGTTCAGTGCTGTCTGCAAATTAGGCGCGGCCCAGAACTGCGCAATATAGCGCTGAATAGCAGACTTCATGCGCACATACTGCACATATTTAGTCACCATTAAATACCAGCTAGCCACAGACATCACCAACATCAGTGCAGCCACCGCAATCGCCACAGGTCCAGCCTCTAATATAAACATTAAGCTGTTAAATTCTTGGGTTTGGTTCATTTCATTCTACTTTCTAACTAAAAAAACTATCGTTCATACAAATGTTGAGCGCTCTACCTAATTACTGTAATGAGAATTTAACGGGCACATCCACAGCAGCAATCAACGCTACTTTATTTCGCATTGCGGGAATAAAACGCCAACCTTTTACGGCCTCAATCGCCGCCTCATCTAGGCGCTCATGTCCACTGGATTTTTTGAGCGTTACCTCTGTTGGCTTCCCTGCGGTATCCACAACCACATGCAACAGCACACGCCCCTGCTCACCTAAACGCTTAGACATGCGCGGATATTCAGGCTCTGGGTTTTGCAGGTACGCCACACCAAATTTGGGTGGCTCGATTTTTTCTTCCACCACCACAGGCTCTGATTTTGGTGGCGCTTTGGCCTCAACCACCTCTTGCACTGGCGGCACTGGGTCTGGCGTTGCTTCTTTCACCTCCACCGTTGTGGCTTCCACCATACGCTCTGCTGGCACTTCTAGCGGCTGAATTTTCTCAACTACTTTTTTTAGCTTAGGTTTGGGCTGTACCACTGGTTTAGGCGGCTCAATAATCGGCACGACTTCGGGCTCTGGCGTAGGTGGCGCAATCAAACTCACTTGCATCGGTTGCGCTGGCTTTACTGGCTCTATTGTTTCTAGATTTTGTTTGGCAAGATAATAAATGCTTGCTGCGTGTGCTAGCACCACCATCAGCAATGCGATCTTTGATTTTAAGGGGCGCTCAAGCACTGGCTGCACAGGCATCAACACTTCCGACTGCACTGCAATAAGGTTTTTCACAGGCTTTTTCTGCACAGACACAACGTGCTCTGCCGAGTACACCAACGTCACTGGAGTGGCAATATTTGACTTCATGCGCAGCTTAACCCTATTTTATACTGTTGATTCATATCGCTATTTTGTCAGAATTAATTTATTTTGTTTAGTCAATCGCAGTACATAAGTCTCATTTTGGTGCTGAATCATTACTTCGTTACCGTCGCAAAACAACTTCTCACTATTTAATTTTTTAATAGAGGTAATTTTGATTGGATTACTGCATCCATCAGCATCTGTCACCATTGCAATATCCATATCTAGCAGGGCTTTTGAAGCAATACTTGTAATAATCTTCATGTTCACAATCGCCTTAGCTTAGCACCCTAAAAAGTTGGCCGACTTACATCAACCCATGTATACACATCAAGTTGAAGGCAGCCATAAAAGGAGATGCATGTTTCCATGCGGTACTACACTTAAAGCGCTGTTAGGGACGCTTTAAATTCTTCACAACTTCCATATCCTTTATTACACGCGGTTTGCGTAATATTCCACCACTTGTTGTACATCTACCGGGAACGGCACATCTTCAATGGCCGGCAAATGCGCTACGGTCACCACTTTATGTTGCTCATCCCAGCTTAACCACTCTGGACGTGCGAGCGGTAGCGCTTTCAACGTCTCTACCACCATGGGGATTTGCTTGCTGGATGGTTTCAGCGAAATTTGATCGCCCACTTTTAAACGGATAGAAGGAATATCCACACGTCTACCATTCAACAGCATGTGCCCATGGCTCACCAGTTGACGAGCAGCAATACCTGTCGGTGCATAGCCCGCTCTAAACGCTACGTTATCCATACGCAATTCCAACAACTGCAATAAGCGCTCACCTGTTGGCTCTTTACCTTTACGCGCATCTAAAATCAAAATGCGCATTTGACGTTCGGTTAAGCTATAGTTAAAACGTATCTTTTGCTTCTCCACCAGCTTCACACCAAAGTCGGAACGGCGTTTACGTGAAGCCTTGTTGCCGTGCTGGCCCGGTGGCGTTGGTCTTGCTTCTATCGTTTTGCGTGAAAGCCCAGGCAAATCCACACCAAGCGCACGCATAATTTTGACCCTAGGGCCTGTTAATCTCGACATCTTGACTACTTTCTATGAAACTTGTTTTATCAATACTTGTTATTGCACCGTTAGCGATTGCGGCACATATTCAGATGAGTGTTGCTGCAATTCAAACTCCTGATGCGCTTGCAGTAGCGATTGCCACTGATCCAGCAACTGCTTGGATACCGTCACAATTAAATCTGTCTCGGCATACTCAGGGGCAGTTAGCGTCTGCGCCAAACCATACCCCAGCAACGCCAAATCTAATGACGGCTCACTTGCATACTGTGTTGCCACACAACATAACGACGCCATGACGTCTCCTGCCGTTGGCAAATCAGGATCGTACAAACCACTTCTATATGCCATCTGATTTGTATGCATCATCATGCACTCATCTCCCAAAGAACCTAAATAATAATGATTCTCATTTGTATTGTCAACTGCACCATCGTAAAATTTGCAATTATTGCTACAAACTTGACCTATTTAACGTAAACAGTTAATGTTGAGGGTTCATCAATTTATTTCGAAATTCAAGGTTTTATGGATTCAAAAGCCCATCCCCCGGCCGAAACTAGCACCAAGTCAATTACTGGTGCAGAGATCGTTATTCGCTGCCTGAATGAGGAAAAAGTCAAATTCGTCTTTGGCTATCCGGGTGGCGCTGTGTTGCACATCTACGATGCAATCTACAAACAAAACGGTTTCAAACATATTTTAGTGCGTCACGAGCAAGCTGCTGTGCATGCGGCCGATGCATTCTCACGTGCAACGGGTGAAGTAGGCGTAGCGCTAGTCACCAGCGGCCCAGGTGCCACCAATGCAGTCACAGGCATCGCTACAGCTTATATGGACTCTATTCCTTTGGTTGTCATCAGCGGCCAGGTGCCAGTACCTGCAATCGGCATGGATGCGTTCCAAGAAGTCGATATGGTGGGGGTTACACGCCCCTGTGTTAAGCACAACTTTTTAGTGAAAGATGTGAAAGACATCGCATCGACCATTAAAAAGGCGTTTTACATTGCCAAAACTGGTCGTCCTGGCCCGGTAGTTGTCGATATCCCTAAAGACATCACAGCACACATCGCGGACTTTATCTATCCAAAAACGGTAGAAATGCGCTCGTACAGCCCAGTGTTAAAAGGCCACAGCGGTCAAATTAAAAAAGCTGTCAAATTACTATTAGAAGCCAAACGCCCAATGATTTATACCGGCGGTGGCTTGGTATTGGGTGACGGCGCTGAAGAGCTGATTAAATTAGCACGTGCATTAAACTACCCTGTGACCAATACCCTCATGGGTTTAGGCGGCTATCCTGCTACTGATAAGCAATATGTAGGCATGTTAGGCATGCACGGCACGTATGAAGCCAACATGTCGATGCAAAACTGTGATGTGTTGATTGCCGTTGGCGCGCGCTTTGATGACCGCGTCATTGGCAACCCCAATCACTTTGGCAGCGTAAAACGCACCATTATTCATATTGATGTGGACCCATCTAGCATCTCCAAGCGCGTGAAAGTAGATGTGCCAATTGTTGGGCACGTGCAATCTGTGCTGGCTGAGATGAACGAGATTCTTGCGCAAGAAAAAGCAAAGAATGACATCAGCGACTGGTGGAAACAAATCAACGAATGGCGTTTGGTACATGGCGGTCGTTACGAGCAATCCAGCACTGTTATCAAACCACAATACGTAATTGAAAAACTTTGGGAAGTCACCAAAGGTGACGCCTACGTGACGTCAGATGTAGGTCAACACCAAATGTGGGCTGCGCAATATTACAAATTCGATAAACCACGTCGTTGGATTAACTCTGGTGGCTTGGGTACCATGGGCGTAGGTTTACCCTATGCAATGGGCTGTCAATTTGCGGACAGAAATGCACAAGTGGCTTGCGTGACAGGCGAAGGCAGCATACAGATGAATATTCAGGAGCTGTCGACCTGTGCACAATATCACCTGCCGATTAAAGTGATTCTACTGAACAATCGCTATTTGGGCATGGTGCGTCAATGGCAAGAATTCTTCTATGAGGACCGCTACTCAGAATCTTACATGGACAGCTTGCCAGACTTTGTGAAGTTAGCTGAGTCTTACGGCCATGTTGGCATGCAAATCACGCAGCCTAGCGACGTAGAAGGTGCTTTAAAAGAAGCGTTTGCGAAAAAAGATAAATTTGTATTCATGGACTTTATTACCGAGCAAAAAGAGAACGTATTCCCAATGGTGGAAAACGGCAAAGGCTTGTCAGAGATGGAGCTGCCTAAAGTCAAGGGAGTGAAGCAATGAAACACATCATCTCACTCTTAATGGAAAATGAAGCAGGCGCACTTTCACGTGTTGCCGGCTTATTCTCTGCACGCGGTTACAACATTGAATCACTGACCGTCGCGGCGACGGAAGACCCTACCCTATCACGCATGACCATCGTCACGACAGGGTCTGACGACGTGATTGAACAAATTATCAAACAACTCAATAAACTGATTGATGTAGTCAAAGTACTCGACCTCAACGATGGCAAGCACATTGAACGCGAGCTCATGTTAGTCAAAGTAAAAGCCTCTGGCGTTTACAAAGATGAAATGAAGCGCATGTGCGATATCTTTAGAGGTCGCATTATTGATGTTGCAGATAATAGCTACACCATCGAACTCACCGGTTCATGCAGCAAATTAGACGCCTTTATAGAGGCCATTGATAAAACCGCCATTCTAGAAACTGTGCGTACAGGCGCATCTGGCATTGGCCGCGGCGATCGCATTTTAAAAGTGTAATCAAACCACCGCATTCCATAGATTGATTTAAATTTAATTAATACGCATTTGTATTGAAAGGCAAAAGCAGACATGAAAGTTTATTACGACAAAGACGCTGATTTAAGCATCATTAAAAGCAAAAAAGTAACCATCGTAGGTTACGGTTCACAAGGTCACGCACACGCAGCTAACCTTAAAGACAGTGGCGTAAACGTCACCATTGGCTTACGCAAAGGCGGCGGCTCATGGGCTAAAGCAGAAGCAGCTGGCCATAAAACACTTGAGATTGCTGATGCAGTGAAAGATGCTGACGTTGTGATGATTTTATTACCAGACGAAACGATGGCGGGCATTTTTGCAGCTGAAGTTGCACCAAACCTGAAAAAAGGCGCAGCATTGGCTTTTGCACACGGCTTCAACATTCATTACAACCAAATCGTGCCACGTGCAGATTTAGACGTGATCATGATTGCACCAAAAGGCCCTGGCCATACCGTGCGCTCAGAATACCTTAAAGGCGGCGGCGTACCTTCATTGATCGCTGTGTATCAAAACACTTCAGGTAAAGCGAAAGAAATTTCACTGTCTTACGCAGCTGCCAACGGCGGTACCAAAGGTGGCGTGATTGAGACGGATTTCCGTGAAGAAACAGAAACAGACTTATTCGGCGAGCAAGCAGTGCTATGTGGTGGCGCAGTTGAGCTAGTCAAAGCTGGCTTCGAAACCTTAACCGAAGCTGGTTACGCACCTGAAATGGCGTACTTTGAATGCTTGCATGAGTTGAAATTGATTGTAGATCTGATGTACGAAGGTGGCATTGCCAACATGAACTACTCTATCTCTAACAACGCAGAGTACGGTGAGTATGTCACTGGTCCACGCGTAATTGCAGACCAAGCACGTGCAGCCATGAAAGAGTGTCTCAAAAACATTCAAAATGGTAACTATGCAAAACAATTCATCTTAGAAGGCCGTACCAACTACCCAGAAATGGTTGCTCGCCGCCGCTTAAATGCAGCACATCCAATTGAGCAAGTGGGTGGTCAATTGCGCGCGATGATGCCATGGATTGCAAAAAACAAATTGGTTGATCAATCTAAAAACTAATCTTTGCATTATCCAGCTAAACCATAGTGGATATATCAATTGAGCACAGATACAGAATCTTTCTGTTCTGTGCTTTTTTATTCCCACTGAGTACGTCTAACGAATATCTAAACTACGCACAGGAATACTTGCCTTGAAACCAGCTATTTTGCTTCAGTATCTACTCCCCAAACAAGCCATCACCGCTATTGCAGGGAAGCTTGCCAATCTACGTTGCGGCAAACTAACAACCAATGTGATCCAATGGTTTATCAAGCGCTATCAAGTCAACATGGCGGAGGCACTGAATACAGATGCAGCAAGCTACGCAACCTTTAACGAATTTTTCACGCGCCCACTCAAAACTGGAGCGCGCCCTTTAGCAAACACAGCTTTCATTTGCCCGGTGGATGGTGCCATCAGCCAATTCGGCACCATTGAACACAACCAAATTTTCCAAGCAAAAGGCCATCAATACACAACACAAATGCTGTTGGCAGGGGACGAGGCAATGGCAAATGCTTTTGACAATGGTCATTTCGCTTGCTTATATCTGAGCCCTAAAGACTACCATCGCATCCATATGCCTTGCGATGGCACATTAATCAGCATGACCTATGTGCCGGGTGATTTATTTTCCGTCAACCCTACTACCGCAGCCAATGTACCCAATCTATTTGCTAGAAATGAACGTGTTGTATGTGAGTTTGAATCTCAGCAACATGGAAAATTTGTGATGGTACTGGTAGGCGCAACCATTGTGGGCAGCATGGCGACCGCTTGGCATGATGCGGCCGGTGGTATTGTCAATCCACCACGTAGAGGCAAAATCAAGCGCTGGGACTATAGCGAGAAAAATATTACCTTAAAACAAGGGGATGAAATGGGGAAATTTTTACTCGGCTCTACCGTGGTGATGCTATTTCAAGCCAAGTCCATTGCGTTTAGTGACACTTGGCACCCAAGCAAAAAAATTCTTTTAGGTGAGTTGATGGGGACGTGCTGACACTCACCTGCTGAGCAAGGTGCATCGCCTTGCTCACATAGGTTTTAGCTTGGACGCTCAATCCGCTTATGCCAAGCCTTACCAGACTTAACGTGCAAATGCACAGCCAATTCGTTCAAAGCAGATTTATACACATCTCGTTTGAATTCAATGACATCTTCTAACGGCACCCAGTAATCGCTCCAGCGCCATGCATCAAACTCAGGTTGATTGGTTGCGCGCAAAGACACATCACTATCTCGTCCTGTTAAACGCAACAAAAACCAAATTTGTTTTTGTCCTTTGTAGCTACCGCGCCATTCGCGCCGAATCCAGCTAGTAGGCACCTCATAACGCAACCAATCCCGCGTACGCCCTAAAATTTGGACGTGATCAGGCTTAAGCCCTACTTCTTCCATCAACTCACGATACATCGCCTGCTCTGGACTCTCACCATACTTGATGCCTCCTTGCGGAAACTGCCAAGCATGCTCTCGAATACGCTTTCCCCAAAACACTTGATTGTGCGAATTGCAAAGAATAATACCCACATTGGGGCGATATCCGTCACGATCTAACATTTAGCAACAACCTTAATTATTTAGTGCAATTTTTTCATATTTTAGGCATTATTGAAAGCATTCTTTTTTGAATAAAATCTAATCAAATCAACCATTACGGGCATGTTATGAAGAATTTTGTTTGGCTTTTGGCTTTAATCATGAGCCTAAGCGCCTGCCAGCATCAAACACTGGCGTATATCACCAATCAGGGAGATCACACTGTTTCTGTCATTGATACACGCCAGCAAAAAATAATGCATACCATTCCGGTAGGCAAAGCGCCTGTTGGCATTGCGGTTTCAAAGAAGCTACAGCGTGTTTATGTGACGAATGTAGAAGGCGCTTCGATTTCAGTCATCGATAGTACTCAGCAAAAAGTTATCCAAACCATTCCAGTGAAAGGCTCACCAGTAGGCATCACTCTTTCACCAGATAATCAAACATTGTATGTAGCAGATTGGTATAGCGACCGTATCCTCGCTATCAGCACTAGCAATGTCAACTCTCAACGCGCAGTGATTGCTGGCAAAGCGCCTGCGGGTCTGGTCGTGAGCCCAGACAATCAAACGCTCTACGTAGCAGCCAGGGATAGCAATCAGGTTGTCGCCATTGATACCTCATCACTCAGTATTCAAAAGCGTATCGATGTGGGCAAGCACCCTTTTGGTATTGCGCTCAGCCATGACGGCAAACAATTGTTTAGCGTCAATGTGTATGACAACACCGTTAGCGTCGTGGATCTCACTAATACCGACCAACCACTCTACACCATCAAAGTCGGCGAGCACCCTTACTGCGTCATCGCCAATCTAGAAAACACTCAGCTGTATGTCACCAATACACAAGATGATTCTGTTAGCGTCATCGACTTAGCCACACGCAAGGTTATCACCACAATGAATGTTGGCATGACCCCAGAAGGCCTCAGCCTAGACACTGAGAACAACCTTCTACTTGTTGCCAATTGGGGAACCAATAGCGTCTCTGTGATTGATGTTGCACAGAAAAAAGTCATCTCCACCATCAAAACTGGTGACAAGAGCAGAGCTTTTGGACAATTTATTTTGCAGTAAGCATAGGTCAACCACTGCCAAGGTCAGACGTTAAATGAAGCGTGTGCAATGCACACTTAATGTTTTATAATTGTTGATTGTAGTGAATCGTAGTTTTAATCAACCTTAAAACTACATAATTTGGTACCCCGGTACCTTTACCAAAAGTATCTTTAGTACGCTTAAGTACATTAGTGGAGAATATGAATGAAAAAGTTGTTAGCGATTATCGCACTTACTGCGCTCTCTTTTAACGCAGCTGCACACGGCCCAAGCCCACAAAAAGTTGAAAAAACCATTGTCATCAAAGCAGCGCCAGCTAAAGTTTGGGCTGTGGTAAAAGATTTTGGCAATATACACGCATGGCACCCAGCCATTGCAAGCACAAAACTTGAGAAAAAAGGCGATGAAACATTCAGAACCTTAACCTTAAAAGATGGCGGCACAATCTACGAAAAATTACGTACTGCCGATGATGCTGACATGAAACTGAGATACGAAATTGTAGACGGCGTTGCACCAGTAGCTGATTACAACGCATTCATGCAAGTGACCGCTGGCCCAGGCGCTGGTGAGTCTACTGTGACTTGGGTAGGCCGCTTTTACCGCACTTACAAACTCAATCCACCGATTCCTGCCGGCCAAGATGATGAAACAGCCGTTAAGTTTGTTACTGGCGTATTCGACAGCGGTTTGGCTAACTTGAAAAAGGTCATCGAAAACTCAAAGTAACTGGCCAGGCAACTGGCGCAACTTCAACCAACAATGTAAAACAAACCGGATCTTCCAACAAACCTTGGTGGAAATTTTGGTAATACAGATTTAAATGAAGTGATAAAAAAAGACCGCAACTGCGGTCTTTTTTCATTCAGCCACTGCCACAAGTGCGCAATATAAGCACTCATGGCAAATTTAATACGCAATTGCAACTGCCCTAAATGTAGAAAAGTGACACTTTTTGTCAGCAAAACACTGAAAAGAGGGCAGTTTTCGTCTCTATTCTCCCAATTAAAAACTTACTACAACCACACCAACGTTGCCATTCAACTTGAACTTATGATTACAAATCAACAGTTTAAAAAAAGAATTGGAAGTTGGCACAGCCATTGCTTTTAGCCTTACAAGCACTGATTTAAACAACACACAGTGTGTATGCACTAACACTTAATTAAATAAAGGAAATCAACATGATGAAACAAGTACAAAAAGGCTTTACATTAATCGAGTTAATGATCGTAGTTGCGATTATCGGTATTTTGGCAGCGATTGCGATTCCAGCGTATTCTGACTATCAATCTAAAGCAAAATTAGCCGCTGGCTTAGCAGAGGTTTCAGGTTATAAAACTGCTCACGAATTATTTACAAATGATGGTGGAACAGTTTCTGGCAACGGTGATATCAGCATGCCAACAACGGATACTGCTAACTGTGGCTTAACTGCTGCAGCCACCACTCTATCATGTGCAATTAAAAATGCCCCAACGCAAGTAGGATCTGCGACTATCACATGGACACGCAATGCTACGACCGGTGTGTGGTCATGCGCAACGACTGGCGCGTCAGACAAGAAGTACGCACCGAAGTCTTGCCCACAAGCATAATTTAGCCATATAGCTGATACAACAATGAGCGCGACCTAAAAATCGCGCTCTATTTTTAAGTACTTTTAATCACAGAGCACTTAAAAATAGATAGTTACATAAATCCAACACGAAAAACCACAAATGATTATTAAATACGGTAAGTGTAATGGCTTTACTTTAATCGAGCTAATGATAGTTGTTGCAATCATCGGAATTCTCGCCGCAATAGCTATACCTAGCTATTCTGATTACCAAGCTAAAACCAAAGTCTCAGTTGGGCTAGCGGAAATAGCTGGAGGAAAAGTAGCTTTTGAGCTAAAAAGAAATGATGGATTAACAGTCACAACACCTTCGGATATTGGTCTATCTGACGCAGACACTCTCAATTGCGATATTGAAGTCACTAATACTGAAATCTCATGCACGATTCTCAACGCACCAAGTCAAGTATTAAATAAGACCATTCGATTATCACGCCCAACCGCATCTTCACCATGGAGCTGCGACTCTTCCGAGTTCTCACCACAATACAGACCAAAAAGTTGCACTTAAGAAATCTGCAAACGCTAAAGTATTACAATTTGCTTAAAGGTATTGATTGAAAAGTAAATCCCTAGATGTAATCTGATTACTGGCGAGGCTAAATAGCAGCATTTAGAGGTATACAATGTGCACACTTATAATGCAGTAATGATGCAACAATGCTCGACTACTTAAAAACAAATACCATTAACAATTCAACCTCTTGCGTTATCTGGCTACACGGCCTAGGTGCTGACGGGTATGATTTTGAGCCTGTTGTAGAGATGCTAAACCTGCAGCACATTCACTTTATGTTGCCGCATGCACCCTACAAAAAAATTACCATGAACAATGGTTATGAAATGCGTGCTTGGTACGATTTGTTTGGTTTAGACAAAGACAGTCCGCAAGACGCTGTAGGCATCAAGGCATCCCAAACCGAAATTAAGGCACTTATCGCCCATGCAAACACGCTTGGCATTCCGACCAATCGCATTGCGCTTGCCGGATTTTCGCAAGGTGGTGCCATTGCACTCCATACAGCACTCAGACATACACAGACTTTGGCGGGAGTGCTGGCACTTTCGACTTACTTGCCATTAAAACACACCCTACCTGCGCAAAAATCTATTGAGAATCAATCTATTGCGATTTTCATGGCGCATGGCATTGCAGATGAAGTGATTCGCATCGATACAGCGTTGAGCTCCCGCCAGCAACTACAGGATGCCGGATACGCTGTGGAGTGGCATGAATATCCGATGGCGCATTCCGTGAACGCCAATGAGATAGCGGATATTCGTCAATTTTTACTGAAGATTTTGCCCTAATCCGACTTTATGGCGTGATAAACGCCGCAAGTTGCGAGAGTTTTGTTAAAATCTAGACAAATTCTAAGTCAATATATTGCCAAGCACCTCATGAGCGCGCCAAATAGCGAACCCCTTCATTACGAATCTGCCATTGCAGAATTGGAATCTATTGTTACGCAATTAGAGTCCGGTCAATTACAGCTTGAGCAGTCACTCGCAGCCTATAAACGCGGCGCTGAGCTACTTAAGCAATGCCAACAGTCGCTGACAGAGGCTGAGCAGCAAGTCAGCATACTGACCGAAGCAAATGCTTTAGCGCCCTACAATGTTGCCAGTGAATAGCCCTTCCATGACGACTCCTTTGCAGTTTGAGCAGTGGTCACACGCCATGCAATCGCGCATTGAGCACGTGTTGACGACTACGATGCCTGCCGACACTGAAACACCTATAACCTTGCATCAAGCCATGCGCTATGCTGTGCTGGGTGGAGGTAAACGTGTAAGAGCTTTATTAGCGTACGCAGCAGGCGAGTTTTGTGGCGCAACTTTAGCGCATATTGATCTATCTGCGGCTGCCGTAGAATTGATTCACGCATTCTCATTGGTGCATGATGATATGCCATGCATGGACGATGATGACTTACGTCGCGGCAAGCCCTCTACCCATAAACAATTTGGGGATGCCACCGCTTTACTGGCTGGAGATGCGCTACAAAGTTTGGCATTTGAACTGATTGCTAGCAATCAACTGTCCATTGAGGCTAGTCAAAAAGTCAATATATTGTACTGTTTGGCCTTTGCAACCGGCTCTCGCGGTATGGCTGGCGGACAATCTATTGACCTAGAAAGTACTGGCATCAAGTTATCTCAACCGCAACTTGCGCACATGCATGCTTTAAAAACAGGCGCCTTGATGCATGCCGCCGCCATGATGGGTGCTTATACGGCGCCGAATGCTGACACACAAAAGTATCAAGCAGTGGATACATTCGCCAAGGCAATTGGACTGGCATTTCAAGTTGTGGACGATATTTTGGATGCTGAAGCAGATACCGCTACTTTGGGTAAAACAGCGGGTAAAGATGCTGTGCAAGATAAATCCACTTATGTAACCCTGTTAGGATTGGACACCGCCAAATCACTGGCACAATCGTTGTATCAGCAAGCGCTTGCGCCACTAGAAGCGTACGCACAAGAAGCGGACATGCTAAGAAGTCTGGCAAGTTTCATCACTCAACGTCAATTTTAAGCCGCATATAGTTATGTCTACTCTGCTCGCCAACATTTCATCCCCGCTAGACCTCAAAAAACTAGAGCGCCACCAGCTCCCGGAACTCGCTGCGGAACTACGCACTTTTTTAGTAGAAAGTGTGGCAAAAACGGGTGGGCATCTGGCCTCAAATCTAGGCGTGGTAGAACTGACCATTGCGCTGCACTATGTATTTAACACGCCTGAAGATCGTTTGGTATGGGATGTTGGCCACCAAACATATCCGCATAAAATTCTGACTGGCCGGCGTGATGCGATGGATAATCTACGCAAGCCAAATGGCATTGCGGGCTTCCCCAGACGTAGCGAAAGCATTTACGACACCTTTGGCACCGGGCATTCCAGCACCTCTATTTCAGCCGCTTTAGGCATGGCAATAGCCGCTCGCGAAGCCAAGTCCGACAGACGCAGCGTGGCCATTATCGGTGACGGTGCAATGACAGCTGGCATGGCGTTTGAAGCACTGAATAATGCGGGCGACATGGATGCCAATTTGTTGGTGATTCTCAATGACAATGACATGAGTATCTCTAACAATGTGGGTGCGTTGAATAACTATTTAGCACGCCTACTATCGGGCCGCTTTTATGACAGCGTACGACGCAGTGGTAAGAAAATGCTCGATATCGTGCCGCCGGTCAAAGAGTTTGCCAAGCGTGCAGAAGAGCATGCCAAAGGCATGGTGACACCAGGCACATTGTTCGAAGAGTTTGGTTTTAACTATATTGGCCCCATTGATGGCCATGATTTACCAGCGCTACTAGACACCTTAAGCAATATTCGCGAACTCAAAGGCATGCAGTTCTTGCATATTGTGACGCAAAAGGGCAAAGGCTTTACCCCGGCAGAAGACGACCCCAACAAATACCATGGCGTGAGCAAATTCGACCCATGTAACGGCCTGACAACAGCCAGTGCTAGCCAAAAAACCTATACGCAAGTGTTTGGAGACTGGTTGGTCGATATGGCAGATCAGGATCCGGCACTGGTGGGCATTACCCCAGCCATGTGTGACGGATCTGGACTCAATGCATTTGCTGCAAAATATCCGCATCGCTATTTTGATGTCGGCATAGCTGAACAACATGCGCTCACGTTTGCTGCGGGCATGGCATGTGATGGACTGAAACCTGTCGTGGCCATTTATTCCACATTTTTACAACGCGCTTACGACCAACTAGTGCATGACATCGCCATCCAAAAACTAGATGTTTTACTGGCGATTGATCGCGCTGGGCTGGTCGGTGCCGATGGCCCCACCCATGCTGGCAGCTTTGATTTAAGCTATTTACGCTGCATCCCCAACATGGTCATCATGGCCCCTAGTGATGAAAACGAATGCCGACAAATGCTGACTACAGGCTATATGCACCCTGGGCCAGCAGCAGTGCGCTACCCCAGAGGCACTGGTACTGGCGCAATTATTAATCAAGCGTTAACAACATTGCCAATCGGTAAAGCTGAGCTAAAACGCCAAGGCAAGCAAGTAGCTATTTTAGCATTTGGCAGTATGCTGGCTGAGAGCCTACTCGCGGCAGCGGCATTGAATGCAACGGTAGTGAATATGCGCTTTGTAAAACCATTAGATATGTCCATGATTGAATCTATGGCCAAGCAACATCAACTGATTGTGACGGTTGAAGAAAATGCAGCCATGGGCGGCGCAGGTGCTGCAGTCTTGGAAGCACTCCAAAGCCTATCTATTTATTGCCCTACACTTTGCCTTGGTTTGCCCGATACATTTATTGAGCACGGCGTACATGAAACTATGCTGTCCCAATGCGGTCTGAACGCAGAAGCCATGATTGAAACTATCCGTACAAAACTAAGCGTGCTGAACATCAAATGACGCGCAGTATCATTGCTTCACCAATATAATTTGCACGATAGGTATTGAGTTTAGGGAAGACGCCTCAATATAACGGATAAATAGTTTCAATTAACATTACAACGCATACAATACGTTGACGCATCCGAATTAACGCGTTAACTTAGGCGGCCCAATTAAAATAGCTGCCGCCGCTTTTGGAGATGACCTACATCATGAATCTACCCACACTACAAGGCATTGAAGACGTTCAGAACACGCCGGATGTACGCCACCTTGATATTAACAAAGTTGGCATCAAGTCTATCCGCCACCCTGTCATTGTCAAAGACAGATCTGGCGGCGAGCAAGCCACTGTGGCCGTATTTGATATGTACGTGCATCTACCGCACAACTTTAAAGGCACCCACATGTCACGTTTTGTTGAGATTCTCAACATGAACGAACATGCCATTTCGATTGAGTCTTTTGAGACCATTTTGCGTGAAATGGTCAAACGCCTAGAGGCAGAGTCAGGCTACGTGGAAATGCATTTCCCATATTTTATTAATAAATCCGCACCGATTTCCGGCGTAAAAAGCTTGCTGGATTACGATGTGACATTCATCGGTGAAATCAAAAATGGCGAATTCAGCATCACGGTAAAAGTATTGGTGCCTGTGACCAGCCTATGCCCATGTAGTAAAAAAATCTCTGATTACGGTGCGCACAACCAACGTTCACACGTTACCGTTACTGCTCTACTCAATGACTTTATGTGGCTGGAAGACATGATTGAGCTTGTAGAAAAACAGGCATCTTGTGAGTTATATGGCTTGCTCAAACGCCCTGACGAAAAATTTGTGACGGAGCGCGCCTATGACAATCCGAAGTTTGTAGAAGATATGGTACGCGATGTCGCAGCACAATTGAATGCTGAGAAGCGCATCGATGCTTATGTGGTGGAGTCTGAGAACTTTGAAAGCATTCACAACCATAGTGCTTACGCTTTAATTGAGAAAGACAAACGCATTAAGTAGGTCGGTCATTGTGACTAATAAAAAAACGGGCGAATGCCCGTTTTTTTGTTTTATTTGTTGTTAGGTAATTGGGTTGCTAGCGAAGAGCACCACTAATATTTTTTTGTAAGCGTCATCGTAGTATTATCGCGCTTCATATCCATACGGTTCAATGCTGACATGCCCAGCAGGACCACTTCCGGATATCCACCCTCATTTACTACTGCCTCCACATTGTTCAACACAATGCTACCAATTTTGAGTGTATTCAATGTCACACGATAGACCACAATTCTACCGCCCGCAGTAGATGCGATGCCTTTCTCGCCATTTAAGTAATTAATATTAGCACGCTTCGCATCCGCACTATTAAGTGCGACTGAAGTTGCACCGGTATCTACCACATAGCGTAAATTAGCACCATTCACCGTCGCATTACCAAAAAAATGGCCCGCAGAATCTGCGTACAAATTAACTGGTTGATTTTGTGTTGACTCTGCCCCGCCGCCAGCCGAAACGCCTTGTCCCATTCCCAGCACTTTAGTCTTACCTTCAATCAACAGTGTGGCTTGCTGACTGTCAGCGGCTACCAACTTCACTCCATTTTTTGTCTGCCCTACAGACAAGGTCTGTGGAGCGCTGCCATTGATGGTGACCAAAGCCTTGCCAGCAAACAGTCCCACTACATTTACTTGTGTATCAGCACTGGCCAATCCTGTCATACCCAACACTAGAACAGCGCTGATGCCGAACTGCATTAATTTACTCACTGAACATTCCCTTCGATGCAAATGGCTGCGCTAATTTCAAGCCCATCATAATGACTACAAACCCTAATAATGGAAACGCGGCAGCAAGCGTAAAGGTATACTGCCCGCCTAAATATTGCAAGGCAAAGCCACCTGCCAATCCACCGACAGCGCCACCTACGCCATAAGCAACACTGTTATAAATGGCCTGCCCTTTCGCCTGATGGCGTCCATTAAAGAACTGGGTGATGACCTCTACCGATGCAGCGTGAAAACTACCGAACGTAAATGCATGTAAACACTGCGCCAATAACAATAGATAGACATGATCCGGTGTTAAGCCAATCATACTAAAGCGGATAACGGCTAACGCTAGGCTAATCAGTAAAATGGTCTTGAGCGTAAAGCGCCCCATGATTTTTGGCATCAGCATAAACACCACAATTTCACAGATGACACCGATGGCCCACAAAAACCCAATCATCGTTTTGCTGTAACCATGCTCGGCCAAGTAAATGGAGTAAAAATTATAGAGCACGCCATGCGCAGTCACCATCAGCGAGCAACCCACCAATAAGGCAATGACAGCAGGCTGTTTGATAATTTGCCACATTGAAAACTGATCATGGCTATGCGGGGCAACAACAGCCTCGGGTAACTTGAAGGTGAGCAGGTACAATACAACCTGCACCGACAATAAAAACCAAAGTAGGCTCTGAATGCCAAAGGCATCGATTAAAAAACCTAAAATAACCGCAGCCACAATAAAGCCTAGCGAGCCCCACATGCGTATGCGACTATAGTGTCCATTGGTGGTGGCCAAATGTGCCAGCACTAATGATTCAGACAAAGGTAAAGTAGAACTGGTAAATAAACTGAGCGCCGCCATCACAAAAAATAACGCCCAAAAACCATGCGCCCAAAATACTGCTATAAAGCCTATCAACCCAAGCGAAGCCGTGAGCTTAATCCAAACGACACGCTGCTTAGTATGATCCGCCAGCCAACCCCAGAAATTGGGCGCAAAAATACGGCTAATTTGAAATAGCGACATCAGGATACCGATATCAGCAGCCGAAAATTGTTCGGACTGTAAATACAAACCCCAGTAAGGTACAAAAGCACCTACGAAGAAATAGTAGATAAAGTAAAAGCGGGAAAGATTCGCGTGGAGAGCGTGACTCACAGCAAGTAAAATCGCTGATTAGCTTAAATCACTGGTGTGGTCGTCACCACATCTGCATTTTGGCCACGATGGCGTAACGCATGATCTATCAGCACTAGGGCAAGCATTGCCTCTACAATCGGTGTCGCACGAATACCCACACAAGGGTCATGTCGGCCTGTGGTTTGCATCAGTATCGGCTCACCGGTTTTATCGATGGAGTTACGTGGCTGCGGGATACTGGAGGTTGGCTTAAACGCAATATTGACGACGATTTCTTGCCCACTGGATATGCCGCCCAATACGCCACCAGCATGATTGGTTGCAAAACCTGTTGGCGTCAATTCATCAGAATGTACACTGCCGCGCTGAGCAACAGAGGCAAATCCTGCGCCGATTTCCACCCCTTTTACCGCATTAATGCCCATCATGGCATAAGCAATTTCAGCATCCAGCCGATCAAATATCGGCTCACCCAAACCGACTGGCACATGTTCAGCCACCAAAGTGATTTTAGCGCCGACAGAATCACGCTCACTGCGTATTGTGTCTAAATACGCTTCTAACTTAGGCATGATATCCATATTCGGCGAAAATAATTTATTTTCCGGATCATTTAAACAATCCCAGCTAACAAACGGAATATCAATTTCACCGAGCTGACTGAGGTATGCGCGAATTTGTATGCCGTACTTTTGCTTGAGCCATTTCTTGGCAATCGCACCTGCAGCAACACGCACTGCTGTTTCTCGTGCACTTGAACGGCCGCCGCCGCGATAGTCGCGAATGCCGTATTTTTGGGTGTAGGTATAGTCGGCATGTCCCGGGCGGAACGTGTCCATGATCTTGCTGTAATCCTGACTGCGTTGATCTGTATTACGAATCAACAAGCCAATAGGCGCACCTGTGGTTTTACCTTCAAACACCCCCGATAGAATCTCCACCGTATCCGCCTCATTACGCTGCGTCACATGACGAGAGGTCCCTGGTTTACGGCGATCCAAATCTATCTGTAAATCCTCTGCAGACAGCGCTAATCCTGGGGGACATCCATCCACTACACCGCCAATTGCGGGTCCATGTGATTCACCAAACGAAGTGAGCGTAAATAAGGTGCCAAAGGTATTGCCAGACATAAATCACTTTCGATAACGTTTATCGATTATTCTAGCATATCTCAGCTTTTCAGCCCTTGTATCCACACTGTATATACAGACTGCGCAACAGCATTCAAAGCCGTGACCCGCTCAGGCAATATGCGCTGAATCTCGTCAAGTGCTTGCACGCCATTGCTCGTAATAGAGGCCTCCACTTCGGCACGGCCAGTTTCGCACCATACTTTGACCATGTCTGAGGTCATTTCAATATGGCATTGAAAGCCCAAATGCTTACCCAAGGCGTATGCTTGGTTAGCGCAATGCTCGCTCGTCAGCAAATGTGTTGCGCCCTCAGGCAGGGTAAAGGTTTCGCCATGCCAGTGAAAACTTAAAAATTGCTTGGTGTCACCAAACCATCTCTTCGCTTCTGGATGATCACCCACCACTACATTGCCCCAGCCAATTTCTTTATAAGGGTTTGCACTCACCACACCACCGAGCGCTTTACTCATCAATTGCCCACCCAAGCAATGCCCAAGCACTGGAATATCCAGCCTCACAGCCTCTTGAATCAACACCTCCGCATGTTTAATCCATGGCAAATCATCATTCACACTCATCGGTCCGCCCATAAAGACCAAACCGCTAAATGCAGTGGCAGAAGGTGGCATCACCTCGCCTAAATCAATGCGCACCTCGCACCAAGGAATCGCATTTTGCTCCAAAAAAGTGCCTAAATAGCCTGCACCTTCCGTTCGGGCATGCCTAAAAATACAAACCGGTTTCATTGTTACCCTTTTAACTTTCAATCACTTTGTAATGACCAAGCAAGATTCCGTCCAAGTTATAACGCCCGATTGCATATCGGATCAAACGCAAGGTTGGAAAGCCTATGTTTGCCGTCATCCGCCTTACTTGGCGGTTTTTACCTTCACTGATTCTGATTTCCAGCCACGTAGTGGGAATTGCCTTGCGTTCTCGAATCGGAGGGGTTCTTGGCCACAACTGATCCGGTGTTTCAATTATCCGCACTTGTGCCGGTTGCGTGACAAAATCGCCTAAATCCACCCCGCTTAAAAGTGGCATCAAATCTGCTTGAGTGGGAACGCCTTCTACTTGCGCCCAGTAGGTCTTGATTTCTTTGTGTTTTGGATGGCTTAAACGGTGTTGTATTGCGCCGTCATCAGTTAAAATAAGCAATCCTTCGGAATCGGTATCAAGCCTACCTGCCGCGTAGACGTTTGGGATAGCAATAAAGTCTTTTAACGTTGGATGCCCGACCGTACCATCTTGCAATCGATGAGTGCTAAACTGACATACAACGTTAAATGGCTTATTAAACAAAATCAACATATTAGGAATTTAGTAATGGCATCAAAAAATCAATCTACAAAGTATCAGGTTCCTGCTATCGGCACTAAAATCACAGTCAACGCCGACAATACGCTTAACGTACCGAATGATCCTATTATCCCATTTATTGAAGGGGATGGCATTGGAATTGATATTACGCCACCCATGATTAAAGTGGTGGATGCAGCGGTCAATAAAGCTTACGGCAACACACGCAAAATCAGCTGGATGGAAGTATTTGCTGGCGAGAAATCCACGACGATTTACGACAAAGACACATGGTTATCTGACGAAACTATGAAAGTGCTGAAAGACTATGTCATTTCTATTAAAGGCCCGTTGACTACACCTGTAGGCGGCGGCATTCGCTCACTCAACGTGACACTGCGTCAAGAGCTTGATTTATATGTTTGCTTACGCCCGATTCAATACTTTACCGGCGTACCTAGCCCGGTAAAACATCCAGAAAAAACCGACATGGTGATTTTCCGCGAGAATACGGAAGACATCTATGCAGGCATTGAATGGGCAGCCGGCAGTGAACAAGTCAAAAAAGTAATCAACTTTTTAAGCGATATGGGCACGCTCAAGAAAATCCGCTTTCCAGAATCTTCCGCCATCGGCATTAAACCGGTGTCTATCGATGGTAGTAAGCGTTTGATTCGCAAGGCGATTCAATACGCCATTGATAACAATCGTAAATCCGTGACCATCACCCACAAAGGTAACATTATGAAATTTACCGAAGGTGGTTTTAGAGACTGGGGCTATGAATTAGCCAAAGAAGAATTTGGTGCGGTGCCGATTGATGGTGGCCCATGGTGTCAACTGCCAAATGGCATTGTAATTAAAGACTGTATTGCCGATGCATTCTTGCAAGAGATTTTGTTACACCCAAGCGATTATGATGTCGTAACCGCACTTAATCTTAATGGCGATTACATGAGCGATGCCTTAGCGGCGCAAGTCGGTGGCATTGGTATTGCACCAGGCGCAAACTTATCAGACACAGTTGCCATGTTTGAAGCCACACATGGTACTGCCCCAAAAATTGCCGGTAAAGATTTGGCCAACCCAAGCTCATTGATTTTATCAGCCGAGATGATGTTGCGTCATATGGGTTGGACTGAAGCAGCCGATTTGATTCTCAATGGTGTAAGCAAAGCCATTGCCAGCAAACATGTCACTATCGATTTTTCATCGCAGATGGAAGGCGCGACACAAGTGGGCACCGCGCAATTTGGCGATGAAATTATTGCCAATATGTAATTGACCACGCAATGTAGCAATGAAAAAAACGGCTCGCATCGCGAGCCGTTTTATTATTTGATATTGCTATAAAAGACTTAAGCCTTTTGAATATTTGATGCTTGTTTGCCCTTAGGACCTTCGGTCACTTCAAAGCTCACGCGCTGGCCTTCTTTTAGGCTCTTGTAGCCAGATTCAACAATTGCTGAAAAGTGTGCGAATAAATCATCGCCGCCATCATCTGGAGTAATAAAACCAAACCCTTTTGAATCATTAAACCATTTTACGGTACCTGTTGCCATTTCTACTTCCTTACATAAAACATAGGGGGGCGCCCCAAAAAGTTTGTCTCAAGAACTCAAGTCGCAATAATGCAAATTCAAAAAACTTAAATTAAAGACGGCTACAAAAAACTCGAACGCAAACACCTGCGAACTTTATATGTTACAAATTGTAAAAAGTCAAGACTTTTTTACAGTGTTGCTAATTTGTCAAGTGAAATCGTAGCTAAAATACAAAAACCTTGTAAAAACAACGGCATTAACTTTACAAAAAAAAAGTTAAAGTGCATTATTGCTCGATAATTAAAATATTCTTTAACAACAAAGAATTAAAATAGAGATTAAAAGCGAATTATTACGAATGGCGACCACATCACCACCCAGTAAATTAAGCGGTATTGCACGCATGCTTGTTCAGGAAAAACTCATTTCCGAAGAAGAAGCAAACACTGTGCAGAGCCAAGCCAACACTCAAAAAACTCCATTTATCTCTCAAATTATTGCCAGTAAAAAAATATCTGCGGAAAAAATCGCAGAAACTTCTGCACGCGCTTTTGGCTTTCCCTATATAAACTTAGATGCCATCAATACCGATTACTTGCCAGCCAAGTCGATAGACCCGAAACTGATGCAAGCCAACCGTGTGTTTGCGCTACAAAACCGCAATAATGTGCTGTATGTAGCCATTTCAGACCCCACCAATCTGCATGCTTTAGATAGTGTGCAATTCCAGATGGGCATGACACTCTCACCCGTGGTGGTGGAAGATGACAAGCTTAGCAAATGGATAGACCGCATCGTTGAATCCAAGGACACTTCTATGTCATCTTTGGATGTGGGGGACGACTTTGATTTGGACATGGGCGGCAACGATCAGGAAGATGAAGTTGAGATCGCCCTTGAAGTGGACGATGCGCCGGTTGTTAAGTTTCTACAAAAAATGTTATTGGATGCCATCAACATGGGCGCCTCCGACTTGCATTTTGAACCTTATGAAAAGTTTTATCGCATTCGTTACCGCGTAGATGGTGAATTAAGAGATATCGCACAGCCGCCATTGGCGATTAAAGATAAACTGGCCTCCCGCATCAAGGTCATTTCAAATCTGGACATCTCTGAGAAACGCATTCCGCAAGATGGGCGGATGAAACTGACGCTATCCAAAACCCGTACTATTGATTTCCGCGTGAGCACATTGCCGCTTATCCATGGAGAAAAGATTGTGATGCGGATTCTGGATCCGACCAGTGCCACGCTTGGGATTGAAGCATTGGGCTATGAGCCAGAACAAAAAGAAGCGCTATTAAAAGCGGTCAGTCGCCCTTATGGTTTAGTACTGGTGACTGGGCCAACCGGATCAGGGAAGACAGTTTCGCTCTATACCTGTTTAAATATTCTTAACAATCCTAGTGTGAATATCTCTACGGCAGAAGACCCGGCCGAGATTCCACTGGCAGGGATTAACCAAGTCAACGTCAATGACAAGCAAGGCTTAACGTTTGCAGCTGCGCTTAAATCATTCCTGCGCCAAGATCCTGACATTATCATGATTGGTGAAATTCGCGACTTGGAAACTGCCGATATGGCCATCAAAGCTGCTTCTACCGGCCATATGGTGTTGTCTACTTTGCATACCAATGATGCGCCATCCACTCTGACCCGCCTAATGAATATGGGCGTTGCGCCGTTTAATATTGCATCAGCGGTTTCACTGATTACTGCGCAACGTTTAGCCAGAAGGCTATGTAAAAACTGCAAGGTCCCGGTGACGCTGCCTAAAGAAGCTTTATTGAGCGTGGGTTATAAAGAAGCAGATTTAGATGGTAGCTGGCAACTCTATGGCCCCAAAGAAGGCGGCTGCGAAATGTGTAATGGTGGTTATAAAGGCCGCGTGGGGATTTACCAAGTGATGCCCATTACTGACGCCATTAGCCGCATCATTATGACCAATGGTAACGCGCATGACATTGCGGATCAGGCGAAGCGCGAAGGTGTTAAAGACTTACGTGAATCTGGCTTACTTAAAGCCAAGCAAGGGCTCACTTCCATTGAAGAAGTGGAAGCTGTGACCAATGAATAACACTAGCACACCTCAAAGATGAGAAGGATAGAATAGATGGCGGCTAAGACAGTAAAACAGATTACCTTTTTGTGGGAAGGCAAAGACAAAAGAGGCAAAATTATCAAAGGCGAGATACGCGCTTCTGGAGAGGCTGTCGTTAATGCAACCTTGAGACGTCAAGGCATTACGGTCACCAAAGTCAAAAAACAAAGTAGCTTTACCTCTAAGGGGAAAATTACAGATAAAGACATTACCCTGTTTACACGCCAGCTTGCTACGATGATGAAGGCAGGCGTGCCATTACTACAAGCATTTGATATTGTGGGCAAAGGTCATAGCAACCCCCAAGTCTCTAAATTATTGGCTGACATTAAAGCTGATGTTGAGACCGGCAGTAGCCTGAGTGCTTCTTTTAGAAAGTATCCGCTTTATTTTGATAACTTGTTTTGTAATTTAGTGGGTGCTGGTGAACAAGCCGGTATTTTGGATACTTTACTGGACCGGCTAGCCACTTATAAAGAAAAAATTCTCGCCATCAAAGGCAAAATCAAGTCAGCACTGGTTTACCCTATCTCCATTATTGTAGTGGCGTTTATCATTACTGCAGTCATTATGATTTTTGTGATTCCGGCTTTTAAAGAACTCTTTAGTAGTTTTGGTTCCGAGCTCCCAGCGCCCACGCTAATTGTCATGAACATTTCCGATATCTTTGTAGAATGGTGGTGGGCCATTTTCGGCTCCATTGGATTTGGCTTATGGTTCTTTTTCTACACGTGGAAACGGTCAGAAAAAATGCAACACACCATGGATAGATTAATTCTCAAAGCACCTATTTTTGGAGAACTCATTAGAAAGGCTACCATTGCACGTTTTGCTAGAACGCTTTCCACCATGTTTGCGGCTGGCGTACCTTTGGTCGAAGCGTTGGACTCTGTAGCTGGCGCATCAGGAAATCGTGTCTATTACGATGCGACTAAGCGTATCCAAAGTGAGATCAGTACCGGAACAAGCTTAACCGTAGCCATGCAAAATGCTGATGTCTTCCCCAACATGGTGCTGCAAATGACAGCCATTGGCGAAGAGTCAGGGGCATTAGACTCTATGTTATCCAAAGTGGCTGACTTTTATGAAGCTGAGGTAGACGATGCGGTAGCGGCCATTTCCAGCCTAATGGAGCCTGTCATCATGGTGGTACTTGGTGGCCTCATTGGTGGCTTGGTGATTGCCATGTACATGCCGATCTTCAAACTGGGTCAAGTAGTCGGCTAATCCGAATAGGACATACCATCAAAAAAGACAAAGGCCAACTGTTCTCAGTTGGCCTTTTTTATATCTACCGACGACAATACCAATTACTTTGCTTTAGTTGCTGCTTGTAAATAACGTTCAATTTCTTTATGCGGCTGCGCGCCCAGCATGCGTTTGCCGTCTGCAAAGAATAACGTAGGTGTGCTAGTCACCCCTACTTTTCTCGCCAATTCACCTACACGCTCCAGTGGCACCTCACACTTGGCAGCAGAGGCAGGCAATTGATTATTAAAAATCCAGTCGTTCCAAGCTTTGACACGGTTCGGCGCACACCAAATAGTTTTCGATTTATTGGCCGCATCTGGATGCAAGCTTTCGATTGGGTACAAGAATGTGTAAATGGTCACGTCGTCAATATTAGTCAGCTCATTCTGCTCTAAACGTTTACAAAATGGGCAGTCCACATCAGAAAACACGACCAATTTGCGGCTACCATTTCCCTTGACTACTTTAATTGCCTGATTCAACGGCAGTGTATTAAAATCAATCTTAGTCAACTCTTCCAATCGCTCACCAGTGATGTCTTTCTTTGTTTTCGGGTCCACCAAGCGGCCTTCGGCAATTAAAAAACTCAACCGTTCATCGGTGTAAACAATTTGGCCGCCCATGAAGACTTCGTACAAACCAGGATAAGGCGTTTTGGTGACGCTATCTATTTTAAATTTAGGGTAAGCCGCTTCAATCGCTTTTTTAAGCGAAGCTTCATCCGCCACACTGATTCCGGAAACGCTCATAGCCATTAACGCGGCTAGTACATATTGTTTAAATTTCATACTTCACTTTCTTAAAAAATTCGCCATCTACCAATCTTGTAATTAGCCAGTATAGCGTTATAAAGTGGCCGCCTGCACCAAATATTTTTTCAACCATGCTTGGCGATTAATCGCCTGCATGCCATGTCCTGTCAGTGCTTGCAGCCAGCCAGCAGAGGTTGCGAACAAGGCATCCAAACCTGACGTTAGTGTATTCATGCGAGTAATATCTAACTGACGCGCACGCGCGTAGCTACGCAGAAAGCCACTATCGCCCATATCATGCATGACACTTAGCTTAGTCGTCATTTCAGTCAATTGCATTACATCACGAAACCCTAAATTAACGCCCTGCCCGGCCATAGGATGCACCTGATGCGCAGCATCGCCTACCAACACTACACGATCGCCGATAAAAGTCTGCGCAGTTTGCTGATTTAAATCAAACGATAATACCTCACCACTCAGTGTAAGCGCCCCGGTTACATCATGGCTACTACCTCTCACTGCCTGCGCTAAAGCCTCTTCTGATAATACCAATAAGGCTTGCGCGCGCGCATGTGTCACAGACCACACCATAGATACCACTTGATTAGGCAGCGGCAATAAGGCTAATGTTTCATGTGACTGGAACCACTGTTTGGCAACATCGCGATGCGGGAGTTCCGCATGAAAATTGGCCACAATCGCTGTTTGTTGAAATGATTTCAAAGACACGCCGATCTGCATCTGCTGGCGCACCCAGGAATGCACACCATCCGCAGCAATCATCAGTTTGGCGCGCACAGTTTGCTTGTTATCTAGCAGCAAATCTACGCACTGCGCTTGATGTTGAATGCTGATAGGGTTGGCGATTGTGACATCCAAATGCAAATCGGCCAGCGCTTGTATACACGCACGCATCAAATTGCTATTTTCTAAAATACAGCCCATATGCAATAGGTTGGCATCTTCAGCGCGTAACATCAGTTGAGCACCGTGCTGCGGATCCCATAGCTCCATGGCGTCAATAGAATTAACACGTGCGGTATCTAGCTTGGCCCAAATATCCAATGTTTTCAGCCATGCTATCGTGTTTTCGGTGAGGGCATAGATTCTAGCGTCCCATGAATGAGAAGATGGCACATCATTTTTTGGCGGACGACTATCCACCAACACCACACGCTTGTGCTGCTTTGCCATGGCAATCGCAGCAGTCAAGCCAACAAGACCGGCACCAACAATCACGATATCGGCTTCAATGATTTGCGCTGTTTTTTTTGCTGTGCTGGTCATTATTTACCAAAACTCATTTTATTGACCAATACACGTTTAATAGGCGGGAAATGCTGCAACATTGCCAACCCCAAGCCACGCAAGCTTGCAACGCCTAGTGTTTGATTGGTGAATACATTGACCAAAAAGTCTGTGAATAACAATCCGCCACGGGTATCGGCTTGTCTACGTTGACGATACTCTGCCAGCATGGGTGCACCGCCCAATTGCGCTGCACTTGTATTTGCAATCAAATCCACAAGTGTCCAAGCATCACGCATGCCCACATTAAACCCTTGCCCCGCAACCGGGTGCATGGTCTGTGCGGCATTACCAATCACCACCACATGCGCGGCATCCGTCATGCTTAAGCTACTAAGCTTTAGCGGAAAACTCATGCGCTTTTCAATACTCAAAAACTGGCCAACACGATCGCCAAATGCTGCATGCAGTTCAGATAAAAATGTTGCATCATCCAATGTCAACAAACGATCAACCATGTCTTTCTCACCAGTCCAGACCAGTGAGAAATCACTTGCACCGTTTGGTAGCAACGCCATTGGTCCGGTAGCGGTAAACCGCTCATAGGCAACATTGTTGTGAGGCATCTCAGCTTTGACTTTACTTACCAATGCATCGTGACCATACGCTTTGGTTTCGCGCATCAATCCCGGAACCTCTTCTAGGCTGCGCCCGCCATCGGCAATCACTAGCAAGGCGCTACGCAATTGCTCTGTCTTACCTGCCACTTCAAAACTTACTTCGGCGTGATGATCTCTCGGCAAAATTGCGCGCGCTGCTGCTTGATACAACACATGCTGATGATCAATCGCACTATCTAATGCTTGCATTAATGCACCGTAGGAAACCACATAACCCAACGCCGGCAATTGATGTTCTTGCGCTTGCAGCTTGGTGCGCCCCAAACCGCCACGCTGCGAAATATGAATGGTTTGAATTGCCGTCGCATGTGGTTCGACCTGCGCCCACACGCCCAACCGCTCTAAAACCAACTTAGTACCATAAGAGAGAGCAAGGGCGCGCGTATCTTGATGTGCAGCACCTTGCGGGCGCGCCTCCAATACTTTGAACGGTATCGCTTTTTGTTGCAGTGCCAGCGCTAACGCCAACCCTACTGGCCCTCCGCCTACAATCACAATGGTATCGGTCGTGTTCATGTACCCTGCATGTAGGTTTCAATATCGGCGACAGATTTAATCGCAGCTTGCGTCAGCACTTCGTTGCCCTGCGATGTAATCAACACATCATCCTCGATTCGAATCCCAATATTCCAAAAGTGTTCAGGCACATTCTCAGCTGGCCGCACATAGCAGCCCGGCTCAACGGTCAGCGCATTACCCGCTTCCAATATCGCCCAGTCACCTGCCTTGGATTTGTACTCACCCGCGTCATGTACATCTAATCCTAGCCAATGTCCGGTGCGATGCATATAAAACTGACGATAGCTCGCAGTTTCAATCACAGCCTCTTTGCTACCATGGCATAGTTTTTCATCAATAAAGCCTTGCGCCAATACGTCCAATGCAGCTTCGTGTGGGGCGTTCCAGTGATTGCCCGGTTTGGCCGCTTCAATCGCTGCCAATTGTGCTGCCAACACAATCTCATATAAGGTTTTTTGTGGTCCGGAGAATTTACCATTCACTGGAAATGCGCGTGTGATATCACTGGCATAGCCATGTAGTTCACAGCCCGCATCAATCAACAACAAATCTCCATCATTGAGTACACAATTGTTGGCGTTGTAATGCAACGTGCAGGCATTGGCGCCACCTGCAACAATACTGGTATAAGCAGGTGCTTGTGCACCGTGGCGGTAAAACTCATGTAAAAATTCTGCTTCAATTTCATATTCCATTTTGCCTGGCGCGGCTTTTTGCATGGCACGGTTATGTGCTTGTGCTGCAATATTGGCACTACGCCGCATTAAGTCAATTTCAAAGGGCGATTTTATCAAGCGCATCGCATCAACATACTGACGTATATCAATCATTGTATCCGGCGCACTCACACCAGTACGCGCCTGCATTTTGACGGTATTGAGCCACTGTGTGACCTTTGCATCCCAAATAGCATCTGCCCCCAAGCTGTAAAATAGTGTGGGTTGATTGGCCAATAATTGTGGCAGCAGCGTGTCAATTTGTGATATCGAATAGGCCTCATCAAGCGCAAACTCTGTTTTAGCGGCATCGGGACCAAAGCGAAAACCATCCCAAATCTCACGCTCAATGTCTTTATCGCGGCAAAACAAGATGGTCTTGGGCTGCTGACCAGCAATTACAACTAGCAATGCCTCTGGTTCAGTAAACCCAGTTAAATAATAAAAATAACTATCAAACCGGTATGGATAATGACTATCACGATTACGTATCGCTTCCGGCGAAGTCGGAATCACAGCAATCCCATCGCCCATGCGCGCCATCAGTGCTTGCCGACGCCGCTTAAATTCTTCGCTATTGATTGCCATGCTATTGATTGTCATCTTTAGTTAACCAAATATCTAATTCTGTTAATCTTTGCTGGGTGCCAATATCATGCCAAATACCCGTATAGTGTTCAGCGGTCGCCTTACCTTGTGTGATGGCTTGCCTAATTAAAGGTGCCAGCTTGGCGGCATGCCCCCTCACAATCTCTGCAAATAACGTCGGCTGATACACGCCAATACCAGAAAACGTCAGCATTGCCTCCCCTGCATTTTGCAACATCCCATCCGTAATCGCAAAATCACCGTTTGGATGCTGCGATGGATTATCGACCAGCACCAAATGCGCCAGTGCATCGCCACGCAACACGGCGTGCGCCTTAACGCTTAGTTGCGTGAAATCATAAGTGCTAAATACATCCCCGTTCACCACACAAAACGGCGCATCTCCTAGCAAAGGCAACGCATTAGCAATACCACCCGCTGTTTCTAGCGCTACTGCCTCTGGGCTGTATTGAATGGACACGTTCCATTGTGCGCCGTTCCCCAACGCCTGTTCAATTTGCGCACCTAGATGGGCATGATTGATCACGATCTCACGAAATCCTGCATGCGCCAAACGCTCTATATGCCAAACAATGAGCGGCTTGCCACCTACGTTGAGCAAGGGCTTAGGTGTGTGATCTGTTAACGGACGCATACGCTCGCCACGACCAGCCGCTAAGATCATAGCTTTCATCAGAACGTAAACCCTGCTTTGTCTTCCAAGCCTTCCAATGCATTCAATAACTTCAGCATTGGCTTCAGCTCCACATAACGCCCACACACTTTTCGCAAATACGCCATCACTAATGGCATGTCTTTTAGGTACCCATCTTTGCCATCGCGATGATACAAGCGCGCAAAAATACCAAGCACTTTAATATGACGCTGTGCCCCCATCCATTCAAAATCGCGATAGAACTCACCAAAGTCTGCCGACACTGGCAGGCCCGCTTTTTTGGCGGATTGCCAATACCGTGCAACCCAATCAATCACTTGTTCTTCATCCCAAACGATATAGGCATCTTTCAACAAAGACACCAAATCGTAGGTAATTGGGCCGTAGACTGCATCCTGAAAATCGAGAATGCCAGGATTGTGATCACATACCATCAAATTGCGCGAATGGTAGTCACGGTGCACCGTGACCTTAGCCTGTGCCAAAATATTTTGATTGAGTAAAGCAAACGTCTGTTGCAATACTTTTGTCTGCGCTTCATCGAGCACTACATTTAAATGCTTCACCAAATACCAGTCTGGAAACAGCTGCATCTCTCTGGTTAATAACGCCTCATCATAGAGTGGTAATGCGTCTGGCTGACTCGCCAACTGCATTTTAATCAATGCTTGCGTTGCATCGCCATACAAGCGCGGTGCATTCTCTACATTTAATACTGAAAGATATGTCGTATCACCCAGATCACTTAACAACAAAAAGCCCAATTGGATTTCTTCTGCCAAAATTTCCGGTACATTAAGCTCCGCGGCCAGCAGCAATTTAGCGATACGTACAAAAGGCCGACAATCCTCCTGTGGTGGTGGTGCATCCATGGCAATCATGGTGCGACTGGCAGTATGTACTCTGAAATAACGTCTAAAACTGGCATCCGCCGATGCTGTCGTCAAAGTAAAATCATCATTACCCAATACTTGTTGAAGCCAGGCTTCTAATTGCTGTTTTCTATCCACACTTTGCCCTATTTAAGTAAGCCACATCAGCATTGCCGACTAGTATTTGAGTAGCCTGACTTATGCTGAAACACGAATTTTTTATTGATTAAAACGAGGTTTTATGCGATTTTATCACTCATGCGAAATACACTGTATTATTCTTAAAAATTAACGCGACTATTTATTACCAGTCATTTAAAAAATCCTGCTTTGTTAACACACCAATCTCAATTTCACAATCAAGGAATGCTATTCATTCTTGCTATGCTGACGCTGGCAATGAGCAGTGTCTCTATGGCAGAAACGAGCACAGACACGCCTGCCACTTCTGAAGATTCACAAGAATCCGTTGCGTTACCCGGCGCCATTGAAATTGAAGGCGATAAGCTGGATTTATACTTAGACCGAAAAATGCGTGCCAGTGGCAATGCAGTCATCACCAGAGGCGATCAAAAAGTCTATGGCGATCAAATTGAATACGATGTACAAAACGATGAGTTGCAAGTCAATGGCAATGTAAAAATTGAGATCGACAATGGCAACATCACAGGGCCTGCACTTAAGATGCGCTTGAGTGAAAGTATCGGCGAAATGCGCGATGCCTCCATTACCTTTAACAAAAGCCCGCAACCAGACAACACTAGCAACTCCTCCACACTGCTGAATGATCAATCGGTTATTTTTAGCGATCCAAAACGTTATCTAGATAACAACAACGCTTTAAGCAACACGCCAACGCTGACCCGCAATTTGGAAGGCTCTCGTGGCGATGCAAAGCTGGTGCTGTTTGAAGGGCAAGACAAAAAACGCTTAAAAGGTGCGCGTTATACCACCTGTGAAGCAGGGGTGGATGATTGGTATATTAAAGCCAACGATTTAGAATTAGACGATTACACGCAATCCGGTGTGGCCAAAAATGCATATGTGGAATTTAAAGGTGTACCGCTGTTATACACGCCTTGGCTGAGCTTCTCATTTAACAATCAGCGTAAATCGGGCTTATTGGCACCCACGATTGGTACCACGTCCCGCAGCGGTTTTGAGGTATTAACGCCCTACTACTGGAATATCCGTCCAGACATGGACGCCACACTTGCTACGCGCTATTTAAGTAAGCGCGGCCTACAACTGCAAGGCGAGTTCCGCTATTTGGATGAGTCCTACTCCGGTATTAATAGCTTGGAATATCTGAATAAAGATAGCCTGAGCAACGAAAACCGTTACTACGCCAACTTCATGCATCGCCATCTTTTTGGCGGAGGGTGGTCAGCGGGTTATAACATTGAAAAAGTATCAGACGATCAATACTTCTCTGAAATGTCGACGCGCATCGTCAGCACCAGCCGGGTGAACTTACCACAAGAAGGCTTTGTGGATTATCAGGATGACGTCTGGAGCTTCAACGCCTTGGCGCAAAAATACCAAACCTTGGATGATTTATCGTTTCCGTACGAGCGTCTGCCACAGCTGACACTGTCTGGCAATAAAGAATGGCAATACGCCAATGGCGAGTTGTTTAGCCAATGGACTTATTTTGACCGCAACAATAACGCGCCTAAAGCCGCCACCGGCAATCGGATTGTCGCTTACCCGTCTATCAACGTACCGTTCACCAGTAGCTACGGTTTTATCACACCTAAACTTGGGTTACATGCATCCAGCTATCATTTAAAGGACAACGACTTTACGGTGAATGGGCAAACCGTGAGTGAAAACACGCTCACGCGTACTTTGCCGATTTTTAGCTTGGATAGTGGCTTATACATTGATAAAGAGTCTACTTTTTTGGGTAAAGAATATACGCAGACCATAGAGCCAAGACTGTACTATGTGTATATCCCCTATGATGACCAAAGCCGCATTCCCGTTTTTGACTCATCGCTGGCCGACCTTAACCTGACGACAATGTTTACTGAGAACCAGTTCACGGGGAGCGATCGCGTTAACAATGCCAATCAAGTGAGTCTTGCAATGACCACGCGCTTTATTGATAGCGATACTGGCATTGAACGTATTTCTGCGACGGTTGGTCAACGTTATTATTTCCAAGATCAAAAGGTATATTTACCGGGCGTTACCGCAACAAACCGCAAAACATCGGACATCATTGCTGGGTTTACGGCAAGGCTTTCCAGCAAGTGGAATCTAGATGCATTCTGGCAATATGATCCGGATGCCTCAAGTATGACGCGGTCTAACTTACTCGCCCGCTACAATCCGGAGCCAGGCAAACTATTGAACATGGGTTACCGCTACACACAAAACTTTCTGGAACAAATTAACGTCTCTGGTCAATGGCCCTTGGGCAAGGGCTGGTATGGCGTTGGACGTTACAACTACTCCATACGTGATAAAAATGCCATTGAGAGCTTGGCTGGGGTAGAATATGACGCTGGCTGTTGGCAAGCGCGTGCTGTAGTGCAACGTGTAGAAACCGCCACAGCGGACGCCAACTATGGGTTTTTCTTTCAACTTGAGTTAGGTGGGCTAGCGTCCATCGGCTCCAATCCACTCAATTTATTACGTCGGGATATTCCGGGCTATCTATCTAGCGGCGAGATTCCGAGTAATTACAGACAGCAAAATTACAACCAATGAAATTAACACATTCTATTGCCGCTATTGGCTTACTTTTTGGCTTGATTGCAAATAACCAGTTGTTTGCAAAGCCTGCTGACATTGAAAAAATGGATCGCATCATCGCAGTGGTTGACCAGTCGGTCGTCACTGAGCAAGAGTTGATTGATCGAATGAAAAGCATCACCTCTCAAATCGAAAAGCGTGGCGGCGAGCTTCCGGCAAAAGACGTATTGCAAAAACAAGTGTTGGAACGTTTGATTGTAGATAGCCTGCAATTACAACTGGCAGCGCAAACCGGTATCAAGGTCGACGATGGGCAGCTTGATAAAACATTGGAGCGCATTGCCGAACAAAATAAATTAAGCTTGGCCGAGTTCAAAAAAGTATTACAGGCTGACGGCGTCAGCTTCATTAAATTCCGTGAAGACATTCGTAGTGAAATCACCCTTTCTCGACTTAGAGAACGTGAAGTGGATAATCGCGTAACGATTTCCGAAGGCGAAGTGGATAACTACTTAACCACGCAAGCCAGCCGCACGGGCGAGCAAGACGATTTTGATATCTCTCATATTCTAATCCGCTTGCCAGAAGACGCCACACCCGAAGATATTCAAAAAGCGCGTACAAAAACAGAAGAAATGCTGAAAGCACTTGACGGCGGCATGAGCTTTTCCGAAGCTTCAGCCACCTACTCAGATGCACCCAATGCATTGGATGGCGGCGGCCTTGGTTGGCGTAATGCAAGTCAGGTACCCCCCGCTTTTTTTGAGGCGGTAAAGACATTAGCCGTTGGCGCCGTCTCACCACCTTTCCGTAGCCAAAGCGGCATTCACATTCTCAAACTAAATGATAGACGTACCGGTGCCTCAAGTTTAGTGGTCAACCAAACCCATGTACGCCATATTTTACTCAAACAAAGTGAAGTGGTTTCCGAGAGCGAAGCCAAGCGCAAGATCGAAGGCATTAAAGAACGTATTGAAAACGGCACAAAGTTTGAAGAAATGGCCAGACAGTATTCAGAAGACGGCAGCGCCAGTAATGGCGGCGATCTAGGCTGGGTTAACCCAGGCGACACCGTACCTGCCTTTGAAAAAGAAATGAACAGCTTAGGTTTAGGCGAAATTAGCCCGCCAGTGTTAACGCCATTTGGCTGGCACATTATCCAGGTGTTAGAGCGCCGCGAACAAGACATGTCCAAAGAAGCGGCGCGTTTAAAAGCACGCCAAGAGATTCGCGCACGCAAGGCAGAAGAAGCTTACAACGATTGGATTCGCGAACTGCGTGATAAAGCCTACGTTGAGATGCGTCTTGAAGATAAATTTTAACGCATTCATCACCACGACTTAGGCGCCCTGTGAACGCACTACCACGTATCGCCGTTACCGCTGGGGAGCCTGCAGGTATTGGGTTAGACTTATGTGTCATGCTGGCACAAACCCCGCTAAGTGCGCAGGTTACCGTCATTGCAGATGCAGATGCGCTATTAGCGCGTGCAGCGCAACTCCACTTACCTTTGACGATTCATCCCTACTCTGCATCACAGCCTGAGCATTCCGGAAACAGCACATTGCGTGTATCGCATGTACCCAGTGCAGCCCCGATTGTGACTGGCAAGCTCGACGCAAACAATAGTCCTTATGTATTGCATACGCTCAAAGTGGCGATGGATGGTTGTTTAGAAAATAGCTTCGATGCAATGGTGACTGCCCCCGTACAAAAAAGTATTATCAACGATGCAGGCATTGCGTTTACTGGGCATACTGAATTTTTGGCAGAGTATACGCATACGGAACGTGTGGTGATGATGCTGGTAGGTGGCGGCATGCGCGTTGCGCTGGCTACAATTCACTTACCCCTGACACAAGTTAGCGCTGCTGTTACGACTGAGTCATTAACGCAGACGATTCAAATTCTGCATCACGATTTACAGCAACGATTTGGCATTGCATCCCCCAAAATTTTTGTGGCCGGATTAAATCCACATGCCGGCGAAGGCGGCTATTTGGGCAACGAGGAAATTACTACGATTACTCCCGTGCTTAACAGCTTGCGCGCACAAGGCATGCAACTGATTGGCCCGTTACCTGCAGACACGATGTATTCCCCAAAAAATATTGAAGAAGCTGACGCATTCTTGGCCATGTACCACGACCAAGGACTAGCAGTATTGAAGTATGCCAGTTTCGGCGCGGGCGTTAACGTGACCTTGGGCTTACCGATTATCCGCACCTCGGTCGATCACGGCACGGCGCTCGATATTGCCGGCACAGGCAAAGCAGAAGTGGGTAGCTTACTCGCAGCCATTCAACTCGCCATCGACATCGCACAACACACACAATGAAACATCTCGCTAAAAAAAGATTCGGCCAAAACTTCCTGACCGACCAAGCCATTATCAATAGCCTAGTAGAGGCAATTCACCCTGAAGTGAATGATTTGATGGTGGAAATTGGGCCTGGACTCGGCGCATTGACGCAGCCCTTGCTGAAACAACTGCAGCAACTGCATGTGGTGGAGATTGATCGCGACATTATTCAATGGATGCAGAAGACCTATCCAGCCGACAAAGTGAACATCCATCATGCCGATGTACTGAAATTCGACTTCCGCAGCATTGGCGAACGTATTCGGGTAGTAGGTAATTTACCGTATAACATTTCCAGCCCAATTCTGTTTCACTTACTGGATAACGTAACGGGTATTATTGATATGCACTTTATGCTGCAAAAAGAAGTGGTTGAGCGCATGGTCGCCGCCCCCTCTACTGCGGCGTATGGCCGACTTTCGGTCATGCTGCAATACCATTTGCAAATGGAATATTTAATCACGGTGCCTCCGGAAGCATTTGACCCCGCGCCGAAAGTAGAGTCTGCGTTTGTGCGTTGCGTGCCTTATCAAACCGTACCTTTTGTGGCAAAAGATCCGCAATTATTTGCCAAAGTGGTATTGGCGGCCTTTGGTCAGCGCAGAAAAACCTTACGCAATACACTGAAAGGATTGCTGGACGATGCCGGCTTTGCACAACTGGACATTGACTCACAGTTACGCGCTGAAAATTTAAGCGTAGCCCAATTTGTGGCTATTGCAAATTTCCTCGCCTGATATAATGGTATTTTTGTAAACAATCGTAATTTAAGGAACTCATCATGCGTTTAATTCTGCTAGGTGCGCCAGGCGCGGGCAAAGGCACTCAAGCAACCTTCATCAAAGAAAAATTCAGCATCCCACAAATCTCTACCGGAGACATGTTACGTGCGGCAGTGAAAGCCGGCACCACATTGGGTTTAGAAGCCAAAAAGTTTATGGATGCAGGCGGTTTAGTGCCAGATGAAGTGATTATTGGCCTAGTGAAAGAGCGTATCAAAGATGCTGACTGCCAAGCAGGGTTTTTATTTGATGGCTTTCCGCGCACCATTCCACAAGCAGAAGCCATGAAGCAAGCTGGCGTGATGATTGATTACGTGGTTGAAATTGATGTGCCTGATGCCGCGATTGTAGAACGCATGAGCGGTCGCCGCTCACATCCTACTTCAGGCCGCACGTATCACGTGGTTTTCAACCCACCTAAAGTAGAAGGCAAAGACGACATCACCGGTGAAGATTTGGTACAACGCGAGGATGATAAAGAAGAGGTCGTGAAGAATCGGTTAAACGTTTATCACGCACAAACCAAGCAATTGGTAGGTTATTATTCAGACTGGGCAAATTCTGGTACTGGCGGTGCGCCTAAGTACGTAAAAGTGAATGGCATTGGCGACATGAATACCATTCGCGATCAAATTTTTATGCAATTAAAATAGCCGTGACGACCATGGGAAATACCGTATTTTCCATGGTGCATAACGCCATGTAACAACACAGTGTACGCACCATTCATGAGGAGTGTTCTTCTTTGATGACTGTTGATTTAACTACTTGGCTAGAAAAAAATCGCTGGCAAAAGCGATTGCTCGCGCTAGCGGCCACGCTCTGCTTATTCTTTGCTTTCAGTTACTTATATGATCAGCACGATACGGACCTGCCTCAATATGGTGACAATGTCTGGTTTCAGGGCGATATTGGGCGCGTGTATGGCAACATGAATAATCGCCTAGCATTTGGCCATTACCGCGCAAAAGTTCACCCACTTTATTCACTGCAAACCTACCCACCCACCTTTGTATTAAAAAACATCTTCTCCGACGATGCTAAAGCCATTAAGTATGTCACCGTTGGCATTGCTACGCTGTGGTTATACTGTTTATATCGTTTGTTGCGCCTGATGGGATGCATCAGAACAGATGCCTTTGTATTTTCGCTACTGGGCATGAGTAGCTCGGCTGCCTTATTTTGGTTAAGTGTATCGGAAACCTATGCCCTAGGCTCCATCAGTATCATGCTGGCACTGACGCTAACCGTCATCTCGCAGCACAGAAAGGTCCCCGATCGGGTTTACGCCATCGTCAGCGCATTCACGTTTAGCGTCACTGTGACCAACTGGATGGCTGGCGTATTTAGTACGTTTACCTCGCTTCCATTCAAACGGGCGGTGAAAGTTTCTGTGATTGCGCTACTAGCGGTCACCCTGCTGTGGGGGCTACAAAAGCTGATTTTTCCCACCAGTGGATTTTTTATCGGCGAGAGTGAAGAGCATAAATTTTTATTTGCTCCCACCATGGCACGTTTAGGCGCGGTGTTGAGTACGTTTTTCTTTCACTCCGCCATTACGCCTGCACTCAATATTACCCAATACAACCAATTTAATTGGCCCATGCTAAGCATGCAATCCTCTGCCATTGGTTCGTCTGGCACATTAGGTGCGCTTGCATCCAGCCTATGGAGTGTCATGTTGGGCCTAGGCGCGTGGTCTCTATTCACATGTAGACTGAGTAACGCGTTTAAACTCACATTAGGCCTGACACTGCTGTGCCAGTTCTTGTTGCATTCTATCTATGGTGAAGAAACCTTTTTGTACACCCTGCACTTCCTGCCATTGCTCATTGTACTGACGGCATTGACCACACTGACGCAATATCGAAAGATTGCCATGACGTTTGCTCTGGTACTGATCCCGATATTGCTATGCAATAACCTCAACCAGTTTTACCAAGCCACAGACACATTTAAACCCTTGCATCATCATGCCCAACTCATTGTAGGCACCCCCTCTCCCAGTTAAACACACCCTAACGAATGCCAACTAACAATAACAATATATCTCTACGCAAACGGCTACAACGGCTGGTAAGCGGAAAAGACTTTGCTATCTGTTGTGCGATTTTTATATTCAGTTGCCTATTTTATTTTCATGTATACAACCTACATGAAACACACCTACTGTTAGACGGTGAAGATGTTTGGTTTCAAGGCGATATGCCACGCATCACCGACAATATGACTGATCGGTTTGCTTGGGGGCACAATCGATTAAAAGTGCATCCGTTACTCTCGTTTGAAACCTACCCGCCTACCTATACTCTGATGAAACTTGGCCTGAGTGATTATGAGGCCATTCAGCTGGTTAGCACCGCCATTGCGGGGTTGTGGAGTTTAACGCTCTATGCCTTACTGTGTGTGTTTGGCTGTCGTCGCATTGATGCTATTTTGCTCGTCATGCTCGCGTGGTCCAGCGCCGCCACGCTATTTTGGCTACCAACTCCAGAATCTTACGCACTGGGCTCAATCAGTATCATGGCGGCACTAATGGCAGCCATGCTAGCCAGTAAGCACCGCCTATCACCCCTAGCGTATATTGGGATGAGTGCATTTACCATGAGCGTCACCATTACCAACTGGATGTCTGGGCTACTTGCAACGTTCACCACGCAACCTAAGCGCAGAGCAATTATGCTGACGATTGCCGCACTTGCACTGGTGACAGTACTTTGGCTTGTTGAAAAGCAGATTTTCCCCGCAGCCGGCTTTTTTATTGGCGATGACGAAGAAGCCAATTATATGTACTACCCCTACTTTCACCGTATTTATGCGGTGCTAGTGAATATCTTCTCGCACAGTATGATCACACCAGACATCTTGACGCTCCCTAATACGCATATATTTGGCGAAGGTGGATTTAACTGGACCATGGTCTCTATTCAAGAGGCCAGCTTAGGTTCTGCCACGCTACAGGGCAAAGTTGCTACCGTACTTTGGGCTGGGTTGTTGGGGCTGGGCGTTGGCGCTTGCTTAATTTCAAATATCCCCAAAGCTTACAAACTGACCTTAGGGCTTACCCTGCTAGGGCAAATTGGCCTGCATATTCTTTATGGCGAAGAAACCTTTTTATACTCACTCCACTTTCTTCCGCTGCTCATTGGCCTAGCTGCATTTAGCTTTACTGGCAATCTGCGTCCAGTCGCCATTACGCTTACGCTGGCACTTATTCCATTATCCATGATTAACAATTGGCAGCAGTTTAAAAAAGCCAGTGACATTGCTGTCTCACCGCGCCAGGATGTTCTTAACCATCGAGAACTGCGTCCCAACGACCCATGGTCTATCTACAATAGCCACGCCATCTTGGCTATTCCCGGTAGCACAGAAGGCGATAAATCTTATATTGAGCCGGGTGGTAGCTTTAGCCCGAAAGTCGGAAGTTTTGGCTTATCGATTTGGCTAAATGACGCCCAGCATGCCTTAGTGGCTAGCAGCGATACATTGCCCTCGTCGCAAACACAACAATCGTTCAATTGGTCAGCCACCGGCATGCCTGCTATCACCACGCAAACACCCTATTACAAAAACACGGCCAGTGTTCAAGAAAATCAGTCTTGGCAATATGAGACGCATTTTTTCAACCCTAGCACGCTGGATGCCTCTATGCTAATTAGAAGCGTAGGGCCGGCCGGTGGTCCAATTCATAGCATACGCTGGGAGCAACAACAGCTGATTATTAATGATACTTGGGCTGTCACTTTTAATCCCCAGCCGCAGTTTGTGACATTAGGACTCGAAGGCATAGATAGCTGGTATGGGCGCAACCAACGTACGGCCATCAAAAGTGACGATGGCTGGGCTTTCGCACGCATCCAAGTGGATACCAGCCAGCCAACGATTGTCAATATGCAAGCGTTGAAATCACTCGCAACGTACACATTGCCAACGCAAGCCATTGGCGCAAATATCAAGCTCAATCTACCTGACGCGCGTTTTTCTGAGAGCCTGAATGCACAAATTGCCCATATGATGATGGGACTGGTGAACAACGAAACCCGCCCCGGCGACCCAACCAATTACCCGCTGGCTTGGCAACGAGATGGCACATATACACTAGTGGCACTGACCAAAGCCGGGCAACTTAAAAAAGCAAAAGCGCTGGCGCAAGAGTTTGCCGAAACAGATTTCTTTGGTGGGTTTGGTGCAGAGGCAGATGCGCCAGGTTTAGCAATATGGGCACTGAATCAGGTCGCCGCGCAGCTCAATGATGCCAGTTATGACCAGTGGCTGTGGCCGCATGTGCAACGCAAAGCACAACTGATTGAGCGCATGCTAACGACGACCACCAAGATTGATGCAAACTTTAAAGGTAAAGTGGTCCCCCAACTTCTGGGAGACCCATATAAACATCTGATTGCTGAACCAGCCAAAGATGGACTCATCATTGGCATTATGGATCACCACCGTCCGCTGTTGTTTGTGAATGCCGTAAGCTATCTTGGACTGATGGAGGCCGCAGATCTGGCAACGCGTTTAGAGAAACATGAAGATGCAAAACACTGGCAACGGCTCGCTAAACAACTCAAATCAGCTTGGGATAAAGCCTTTATTCCTCCTCACATTGACAATGAACGCACCTACATCAGCGCACTTTGGCCGAGCTGGATTGCTACCGGTGTTGAACCAAAATTGCAATCGCTACTGGAGCAGCGCTGGCTCACGCAGCACGACACTGCTCAGCAACTCAAGCAACGCCCACTTTGGACATATTTCCAGCTAGCCGAGTCACACCAATGGCTATACTTGGGGCACCCAGAGCGCGCTTGGTCCACATTAACATGGTTCTGGGCACACCAAAGTGCACCCAATCTCTATAGCTGGTGGGAAGGCGATGGCGAAGAAAACAGCTTTGGGATCTGGCAAAATGTGCGCGGCTGGGTCAAGCCCAAAGGCGTCAACCCACACTATTGGACTGCAGCCGAAATGGCGTTACTGCAAATGGATATGCTGGGTTATATTGACCACCGCCACGACAAAAACACACTCGTCATTGGCGGTGGTATTCCGCAAGATTGGATGTCGCACGACATGGATGTAGAGCGACTTAAAGTAGGTGCATATACCATAGACTGGCATTGGCGCAACGGCACCATGCATGTAGTGATTGATGGCCATCAGCCGATTTCAGTCAAATTGGCCAACACATTCCCCACAGATACAAAGTTAACAGTGACTTACCAGCAAGACTAAGGGATTTAGCCTTGCAAGCCTCATTCGCTGCAAGGGTTTCAAGGTATAATTCGGTTTTATTCAAATTCGCGCTCAACCACCATGCAACAGCAGTATCCATTCAAAGAAATCGAACAACAAACCCAACAACAGTGGGACACGCAGCAAAGTTTTGCCGCAAAATACACGAGTGATAAACCCAAATACTACTGTTTGTCCATGTTCCCCTACCCCAGTGGTAAATTACACATGGGGCATGTGCGCAATTACACCATTGGCGATGTGCTAAGTCGGTTTCATCACATGAAAGGCTACAACGTATTACAGCCAATGGGTTGGGATGCATTTGGTTTACCGGCTGAAAACGCGGCGATTCAAAACAATGTACCGCCAGCAAAGTGGACTTATGACAACATTGCGTATATGCGTAAGCAACTCAAGTCACTTGGCTTTGCCATTGACTGGTCACGAGAGCTCGCTACCTGCCAACCTGAATATTACAAATGGAACCAATGGTTGTTTTTACGCATGCTAGAAAAAGGCATTGCCTACAAAAAAACCCAAGTCGTCAATTGGGATCCTGTTGACCAAACTGTACTCGCCAATGAACAAGTGATTGATGGCCGTGGTTGGCGCACGGGTGCATTGGTAGAAAAGCGTGAAATTCCTGGCTATTACTTCAACATTACCGGCTATGCGCAGCAATTACTGGATGACCTAGACAAGCTACCGGGCTGGCCAGAGCGTGTCAAAACCATGCAAGCCAACTGGATTGGCAAAAGCGTGGGCGTACGCTTTGCTTTTACCCACAACATTACCGATAAACAAGGTGCGCTGATTGATGATGGCAAACTATGGGTATTCACCACCCGTGCCGATACCATCATGGGCGTGACATTTTGCGCGGTGGCCGCTGAGCATCCACTTGCCACGCTCGCCGCACAAAACAATCCGGCATTGGCCGCTTTTATTGAGCAATGCAAACAAGGCTCCGTCATGGAAGCCGACATGGCCACCATGGAAAAAGAAGGTATGGACACCGGCCTCACTGTGACGCACCCACTCACTGGGGAAAGCATCCCAGTATGGGTAGGTAACTATGTACTGATGACCTACGGCGAAGGCGCAGTAATGGCGGTGCCCGCGCATGACGAACGTGATTTTGGCTTTGCAAAAAAATACCAATTGCCCATCAAGCAAGTAGTGCAGGTAGGGAGTGAGACATTCTCCGATTATGCATGGATGGAATGGTACGGCGATAAATCCAAAGGTATTTGCGTACATTCCGGTGCCTACGATGGCTTAAACTATATAGAGGCAGTCGACATGATTGCTGCTGACCTCAACACCAAAGGCCTAGGCGACAAGCAAACCAATTGGCGTCTACGTGATTGGGGCGTGTCACGTCAACGCTATTGGGGCTGCCCTATCCCCATTATCCATTGTGATAGCTGTGGTGATGTACCAGTGCCCGATGACCAGTTACCAGTGAAACTGCCGGAAGACTGCGTCCCTGATGGCTCAGGCAACCCGTTGAATAAATTAGAAAGTTTTGTCAATTGCACTTGCCCGACTTGTGGAAAGCCTGCACAGCGCGAAACCGACACCATGGATACCTTTGTGGATTCCAGCTGGTACTACGCACGCTATGCCAGTGGCTTTCAATCGGATGCGATGGTGGATAGCGAGACCAACGCTTGGATGCCGGTAGACCAATATATTGGCGGCATTGAGCACGCTATTTTACACCTGCTGTACTCCCGTTTTTGGAGCAAGGTGATGCGAGATTTAGGCTTGGTGAATTACGACGAACCATTTGCCAACTTACTGACCCAAGGCATGGTGCTCAACCATATCTTCTCGCGCCGTACCGACAAAGGCGGCATTGAGTATTTTGCGCCAGAAGAAGTGGAGTTGTTGCATGATGCACATGGCAAAGTTACAGGCGCCAAAGCCCTTAAAGATGGTTTGCCTGTCGATTTCCAAGGCATGGGCACCATGTCCAAGTCGAAGCGCAACGGTGTCGATCCACAATCCTTAATTGAACAGTACGGTGCAGACACCGCGCGTTTCTTCATGATGTTTGCAGCACCGCCGGAACAAACGCTGGAGTGGTCAGACAGTGGTGTCGAAGGCTCGCATCGCTTTTTAAGACGCGTATGGAGTTTTGCTTACACACTAGCACCCGAAGAAAAACAAACCATTTCCGGCAAACTAAATGGCGGGCTAGCTGCAGCCAGACGTGAAGTGCATATGACACTTAAACAAGCCAGCTATGACTTAGGCAGACAGCAGTTTAATACTGTGGCCTCTGGCAGCATGAAATTGCTCAATACGTTGGAAAAAGTGCAAAAAGATGCCGAACCACAGTGGCAAGCCGTTGCATTTGAAGGTTTTTCTATTTTGCTACGCTTGTTATCGCCCATTGCCCCACACATTACGCAAACATTGTGGAAAGAGCTTGGGTTTGGCGAGGACATTCTCAAAGCCACTTGGCCGGAAGCGTTACAATCCGCCATGGTGCAAGATGAAGTCGAGTACGTGGTGCAAGTCAATGGCAAATTGCGTGGTAGCATTACACTTGCCAAGAGCATGGAAAAATCGCAAATTGAGGCGATTGCGGTCAACCAGCCATTTGTGCAAAAGCATTTGGAAAATGCCAGTGTACGTAAAATTATTGTAGTACCCAATAAACTCATTAATATTGTGGTGGGATAAAACGATGATGCAATGGATGCGAAATGTAACGCTAACGGTATTGTGCTTAACGCTGATTGCGTGCGGATTTCATTTGCGCGGTGCAAGCGAGTTTGCGTTTACCAGCATTTTTGTCAATGGCCAGACGCAAATCACCAAAGCGCTTAAGAAATCCATCACAGCCAATGGCGTAGTCGTGACAACCGACCCAAGTCAGGCCGAAATGGAAATTGATTTAATGAAGGAAGAAAGCGAGAAGCGCATCCTTTCATTGAGCGGCGATGGTGTGGTACGCGAGTATGAGCTGTATTACCGTGTGATTTACCGTACAAAACCAGCGAAAGATGCACTGTGGAGTCAACCACAAACTGTAGAAGCGCGTAGGGACTTTTCGTACAGCGATGCGAATTTATTGGCCAAGCAAAATGAGGAGAGGCAGCTCAATCTCAATATGCAAAAAGATGTGATGAATAACATCATTCGTCGACTATCCAAACTAAAACCATAAGCCGAAACTACCAACATCCGTGCAAATTTCCGCGGCCGCTTTAGCAAAACAACTTGCCACCACCGTATCACCAGTGGTGGTTGTGGTCGGCGATGAGCCACTGGCCAAAGCAGAATGTCTAGACTGTATAAGACAATATGCGCGCAAACTCGGTGCAGAAGAACGCACCAGCCTATTGGTAGAACGCCAATTTAACTGGCAAACCGTCACGCAATTTAATCAGCATTTTTCGTTATTTTCTTCGCACCGCATTCTGGAAATTCATATCCCCAGCGGAAAACCTGGTGTTGACGGTGCAAAAGTACTGGCAGAACTGGCGCAACAGCCTATGCCGGATACCACCTCCATCATTACCCTACCTGCACTAGAGCGTGAGAGCAAAAATAGCGCTTGGTATCAAAACTTGCAGACACACGCATTAGTGGTAGAACTAAAAGAGGTCACGATTGGTCAATTGCCTGCATGGATTAAACAACGGCTAGCGTTACAACAGCAGCATACGGATGACGATGCGCTCGCTTTTATGGCGCAACAGGTAGAAGGCAATATGCTAGCAGCGCACCAAGAAATTCAAAAGCTAGCGTTGTTATATCCGGCCGGTGAGGTCACCGCTGCACAAATCAAAGAAGCGGTACTGAATGTAGCACGTTTTGATGCATTTCAATTGGGCGAGGCTATGTTGCAAGGGGATAGCGAGCGCACAGTGCGCATATTGCAAGGCTTACAAGACGAAGGTGAGCAAGCCGTGGCCGTGATGAACCCACTCATTTGGCTGATACGTCCGTTACTACGCATTAAACAAGCCGAAGCCCAAGGTGAAAATTTACAATCCGCCATGGCCAGTGCGCGCTTGTTTGGGGATAGGCAACTCCTGATTAAATCAGCAGCGCAGCGACTTAGCATGCGTCAGGTAGAAGCCGCTTTACAAAAGCTCAGCGACATTGACCGTATGGCCAAAGGCGTGATGCAAGGGGATGCTTGGCTGGAAATTTCACGGCTATGTTTTGGCCTTGCTCGCATTAAATCAAGAACAAGGTAAAATGGCAGAATGAACATTCAACATTACATGCAACAACTTGGGCAAGAGGCACGCCAGGCTTCGCGCGCGATGGCTAAAGCGGATACGCAGACCAAAAACCAAGCATTGTTATTTATTGCTGCAGCGATTCAACGCGAAGCACAAGCTTTGCTGGCTGCAAATCAGCAAGATATCGCCGCTGCAAAAGCCAATGGCATGGATGACGCCATGCTAGATCGCCTCACCTTAACAGAGAAATCCATTGCCAATATGGCAGAGGGCCTCACACAAATTGCGAGCCTGCCAGACCCGATTGGTGAAATGAGTGATTTTAAGTACCGCCCTTCTGGCATTCAGATTGGCAAAATGCGTGTGCCTTTAGGCGTGATTGGCATTATTTACGAAGCCAGACCGAACGTGACGATTGATGCGGCAGGCTTATGCATCAAGTCTGGAAACGCATGCATTCTGCGCGGTGGCTCTGAGGCGATTCATTGTAATCAAGCCTTAGCTAAACTAGTCCACGAAGGCCTTGCCAAAGCTGGGCTGCCTGAAAACGCAGTATTGGTGGTAGAGACCACCGACCGTGCCGCGGTAGGCGAGCTGATTACCATGAAAGCCTTTGTGGATGTGATTGTGCCACGTGGCGGCAAAGGTTTGATTGAGCGCATCTCCAATGAGGCGCGCATCCCAGTGATTAAACACTTGGATGGCAATTGTCATGTCTATGTGGACGATGATGCTGACCTACAGAAAGCGGTGCGTATTTTAGAGAATGCAAAAACACAACGCTTAGGCACCTGCAATACTGCAGAGTCGTTATTGGTTGCACGCAGCATTGCGCATACAGCGTTGCCATTGCTCGCACAGATGCTGGTGAGTAAAGGCATTGAAATTCGTGGTTGCGAAGAAACCTGTGCAATTGTGAAAGAAGCCATTCCTGCGACGGAAGAGGATTTTTACACGGAATATTTGGATGCCATTATTTCTTCTAAAGTAGTGGCAGGCATAGATGAAGCGATTGCCCATATCAACCAGCACTCATCACAACATACCGAGGCGATCATCACGGAAAACTACACCAAGGCACACCAGTTCTTGCGTGAGGTGGATTCCAGCAGCGTGATGGTCAATGCTTCTACACGTTTTGCCGATGGCTTTGAATATGGGCTAGGAGCTGAAATTGGCATTTCCACGGACAAACTACATGCGCGTGGTCCAGTGGGTTTAGATGGGCTGACTTCACTCAAATACGTTGTGTTTGGTAATGGTGAAGTACGTGCCTAATCCATCCTGCAACTAAGATGATGGTGGGTCAGCTTTCAGCACCATTTCACTGGCTCACCGCGCAAGGGTAACGATAATCATGCAGCGCATTGGCGTGTTTGGTGGGACGTTTAATCCGATACATTACGGACACTTGAGAATCGCACAAGAGGTTGCCGAGGCATTTGCACTGAGCCAAGTAAAGTTTTTACCCGCCGCCAAGCCACCATTGAAAGCCGAGCCTGATGTAGCGGCCAAGCACAGGGCCGAGATGGTGCAACTTGCCATCGCAGCTAACCCACTTTTTCATCTGGATACACGTGAGCTGGAGCGCACCGGGCCGTCATACACAATCGACACGTTGATATCTTTGCATGCAGAACATCCACAAGATGCACTATGTTTAATCGTCGGTACAGATGCATTCGCACGTTTTGACCAATGGCACCGCTGGCAATCTGTTCTAGAGTATTGCCACCTCATCGTCGTTTCACGTCCACATGGTGGGAGTTTGATCAACCTAAGTGAACCGCTACGTCAATGGCTGCAACAACATCAAACACACAACCTCACGCAATTATCACAACAATCACATGGGCTGATTGCGATGCATGATGTGACCGCTTTAGATATCTCTTCCAGCCAGATTCGTGGCCTTATCCGCGCTCAGAAAAATCCGGATTATCTATGCCCACAAGCCGTGATTGGATATATACAGCAGCATGGCTTATATAGAGATTGATTCGCCCTAAGCAATATTCATTGCGCAAAATATAGACGTAAAAAAACCTGCCGTAGCAGGTTTTTTTAATTACTTTAGCGAATTAAGCTAAAGTTTTACGGCGACGTGCAACACCGAACATACCCAATGCTGAAGCCAACAATGGTAATGCTGCTGGTACTGGCACTGCGCTTACGCCAACAACGTAGTCATCGTAATCGCCATCTGGTGAACCGCTGTCATTGAAGCCGATTAAGAATGCAAATGGGTTACCGTTCGCATCTTTGTAAGAACCGTCGTTTTCGATGTAAGCAATTTTACCGATGTAGTTTGTTAAGTTTGAAGCTGCAGCTGAAGTACTTGAACCACCAAAACCAAAGTCAATCAAACCTGCTGCTACGTTGAATGTGAATGAATCACCTACGTTTACTACGCTAGTAGATGTACCAGCAACTTCTGAACCGTTAGCGATATAGAAGTTTACATTCCAAGCTTCTTTACCCAAGAACGTTACTGTTAAAGCAGTATCTTGTGTTGCAGATAATTGACCAAACACGCCGCCAGTTGCGCCAGTAATGACGTCATGACCTTGTGTGTAGCCAGCTGCTTCTGTTGTGAATGTTACTGAACCAGCTGTGCTTAATGCTAAGTGGTTGACCACTTCTGCTTGCGCCGCAGTTGCAGATAACGCGATGGTTAACGCTAACAACAATTTCTTCATATTTTTTACTCCAGTTATACAAACGTTAAATTTAAAAATCTTGAATCCAGTATATGGGCTATCCCTTTTTCCCTCAATAGCCCATACGGGTAAACTCACTGATCATCACTGTTATGTGCTTAGGTTCGCTGACGATTGACCTGTAACAACTGCGATTGGGTGCATCATAATGGGCATACGCTACGCGCTCAATAGCCCTGATGGGTCATAGGCAATAAGACAAGCACGCATGTTGTACACACTACTGCAATATAAGCGTGCGAGGCACTAACACTGCAACTGTGGAATGCCTTTAAAGTGCTGCTGTAGCGTAGCAAGGTTTTCTGCGTAACATTGCATGGCGGGCTCTATCGGGTTGGCCACCCACCCTTGTATCGGCAGATGACGCGCTTGCATAACTTCAAGTGAAAGTAGCGCGTGGTTAATGCAGCCTAAACGCATCCCCACTACAAAAATAATCGGGATATTCAATGCAGCAGCTAACTCGGCTATAGTCAATTCAGCATGCAATGGCACCAGCAAACCACCCGCGCCTTCCACCACCACAATGTCTGCCAATGCGGTGAGTGCTTGGTAAGCTTGCAGAATGACCTCAAGCTGAATAGCGATATTTTCTTGCTGCGCGGCGATATGGGGTGCAATCGGGGCTTTAAAACAGTAGGGGTTCACCCAATGCAGCGGTGCATCTACATTACTTGCTTGCATCAATAGCTTCACATCTTCATTGACCCATTGTCCATCCACAAGATCACAGCCTGCGGCAATAGGCTTCATGCCCACCACACGATAGCCCTGTGCTACATATTGGCGTATTAACTGGCATGCCACAAAGGTTTTACCAATGCCTGTATCTGTACCGGTAATAAAAAAGGCCTGCTTCATTGTTCACTATCCGCGTGCGCGAAACGCTATAGGCGACACACCAGAGGGGAGGTCCGAAGTAGCGGCTGATTTCCATGCATGCCCATAAACTACTTCAAACGTGGCAGGGAGCTTGCCATCTTGTAGCCTGAATTGCTCATAACGTGTGGCCAATTGCTGAAAAAATCCCTTGCCGACCAACCCACGCACCCGCCCTGCTGTTGCATTATGCGCACCGATAGATTTTAAATCGCGCATCACACTTTTCACATCGTCATAAGTGAGTGTGAAATGCTCCACATCCAGCACTGGCGCATTAAAGCCAGCACGCGTCATGGCGTCGCCAATGTCATGCATATCAATAAAACGGCTAACGTGTGTCGTTGTGTCATTTTCCGCACTGGCAATACGCAACTCTCTCAACGTATCTGGCCCAAAGGTGCTGAACATCAGCAATCCGTTTGGCTTTAACACACGTTTGATTTCTGTAAATGCTTGATCTAGATCATTACACCACTGCAATGCCAGATTAGACCAGACGATATCAACACTGGCACTGGCGAGTGGTAGTGCCTCAATGTCTGCACAGACCAAGTTTTTTTTGCCGGTGAGTTGTGACATCCAGCGTGTTAAGGTGGGTTGCTGCGCATAGGTTTGTTGCAACATGCCCATCGCTAAATCTAAAGAAACCATATGCGCATCTGGAAAGCGCTTGTGCAAGGCAAAGCTGCCGTGTCCAGTACCACAACCTGCATCTAAGATAGCTTGCGGTTTGATATTGACGAGATCGAGTCGATCCAACATTTCTTCCCGCACATTTTTTTGCAGCACGGCGGCGGCATCGTAAGTGTGGGCTGCACGCTCAAACGAGGCACGTACGCGTGCTTTGTCTATCCAATAGGCGTCTTTCATTGAGGCATCTTGCATCTATGGCTCTAGAAACTGGTTAAGCGTATCAACAAACTGATCGGTATGCGACAAGAACGGCGCATGGGCAGCCCCCGCCATCACACGTAAAAATGCGATCGGCAAATGTTGTGACATCCAATGCGCCGCCGCGACTGGCGCTAAGGTATCGCGATCCCCATGAATTAACAATGTAGGCTTGCGTAATGTAACGATCTCTTCGCGTAAATCGGAGTCTAGCAATATAGAGAGTGAACGATTTAAAGTCGTTTGCGTAGGCGTTGGTTTCAGCTCAAAGCTAGCGCGTAGTTGACGCAACGTTGCGCGCGCATCGCTGGCTTTCATGCATTGCAAGGTTAAAAATTGCAACATGGTGGCCTTGTAATCCCGGTTCACACTTTCTGCAAAGTTGTGAAAATGCACGGGTGAGATACCATGCGGCCAATCTTGCGATGAAACAAAGCAAGGAGTTGAGCCCACCAAAATCAGGCGGCGCACACGGTCTGGCTGATTGAGCGCAATACGTTGCGCGACCAAACCGCCCAGTGACCAGCCCATGATGTCAGAAACTCCTGGAATAACTTGCGCTACTTCATCTGCCAATGCATGCAGATGATATGGCTCCACCGGACGACTGCTGCCCATGCCGGGCAAATCAATCAAATAGAGCATGTATTGTGCGGACAAGCGCTTGACTAGATGTTGCCATACACCACTGTGCATACCCCAGCCATGCAGCAACACCAAGGGTTGCCCTTGACCAATAATTTCTACATGGCAACTCATGCTTGATCCCTTGTCGTTATCAATAGAAAGTTCATGCTACTTGCACCACAGCTTCTGCTTGGTTGATAGTGTCCGCCAAGCGTATGACGTCTTCGACACGATGCGCTGCCGATAGCGAGATACGCAAGCGTGATGTATTCACTGGCACAGTTGGCTGGCGAATGGCTGGCACCAAAATACCTTGTGCTTGCAAGTGTTCACTCAGCGCCAACGTTTCGTAATTATTGCCGACCAGCAAAGGTTGTACGGCTGTGATGGAGGGCATGAGCTGCCAGCGTGATACCTGCAAATGCTGCTTGAGGGTAGCAATGAGGGTTTGCAAGTGGTTGCGTAGCGCATCGCCTTGCGCAATCAAATCAACAGAGGCAAGCAGCGTGGCCGACAATGCTGGCGGCGCAGGTGTGGAGTACACATAACTGTTGGCTTTTTGAATCAAATAATCCACCACCACTTGCTCACCCGCAACAAATGCACCAGCCACACCAGCAGCTTTACCTAAGGTGGCCATCATAATCAAGCGCGGTGACTTTAAACCTAAATGGTTCAGTGACCCCTGCCCATGCTGACCCAGCACACCAAAGCCGTGCGCGTCATCTACATATAAATAGGCATCGTAACGTTCACATAAAGCTAGATATTCTGCCAAAGGCGCAATATCCCCGTCCATGCTAAAGACTGCATCGACTGCTATCAGCTTATGCTTGGCAGTGCTCGCTTTCAATAATATTTCTAGTGCTTGTACATCGTTGTGTGGAAAGCGTTTGAAATCAGCCAAAGAGTAATAACCGCCATCATTTAAACAGGCATGGTTAAGCTTATCGGCAAAAATCGCATCTTCGCGGCCTGCTAACGCACCCAGTACGCCAATATTGGCCATATAGCCGGTAGAAAATAGTAACGCGGCAGGCATTTCTACAAATTGGGCAAGACGTTTTTCCAGCTTATCGTGATAACGATGATGGCCGGTAATCAAGTTAGAGGCACCGCTACCGACACCGGATAAACCAGCTGCTTCTTGCATGGCAGCAATGAGCTTGGGATGATTGGCTAAACCAAGATAATCGTTGCTGCAAAACGATAAAAATGCCTGATTATTTGCAACGATGTGCTCTGCTTGTGGCGAATCCAGCAAGCGGCGCTGACGCATCAGGCCATCTACTTTGCGCTTATCTAACTCCTGTTGTAGAGCCTGTAACATACTAGATTGGGTGAATGCCTAATTTGGCAAATAGCTTCTTATCCGTTTCCGCTTCCGGATTGCCTGTGGTCAACAATTTCTCACCGTAGAAAATACTGTTCGCACCGGCAATAAAGCACAAGGCTTGAATGCCCTCGTGCATGCTTTGACGACCTGCTGACAAACGCACAAAACTCTGTGGCATGGTGATACGTGCAGCAGCAATAGTACGTACAAATTCCAACGGGTCTAGCTCTTCTGTACCATGCAATGGCGTACCTTCTACTTGCGTGAGCAGATTAATTGGCACGCTTTCCGGCGGACGCTCCATATTGGCCAATTGTGCCAACAAGCCAGCGCGTTGGTTGCGTGACTCACCCATACCAATAATGCCGCCACAACATACGTTGATGTCCACACTACGCACGCGGTCTAGCGTTTCTAAACGGTCTTGATAGGTGCGCGTGGTAATCACATCGCCATAAAATTCAGGGGCGGTATCTAAGTTGTGGTTGTAATAATCCAAGCCCGCATCTTTTAACTGTTCCGCCTGCCCCTCTTTCAGCATGCCTAAGGTCGCGCAGGTTTCTAAACCCATGGCTTTAACCTCAGAAATCATCTTCAACACTGGCTCTAAATCACGTTGTTTTGGACCACGCCATGCTGCGCCCATACAAAAGCGGCTGGCACCATTGTCTTTGGCTGCTTGTGCTGCGGCTAACACGTCATCTAACTTCATTAGCGGCTCATTTTCTACATCTGTATGGTAGCGTGCCGCTTGTGGACAGTAACCGCAATCTTCACTACAGCCACCAGTTTTGATAGAAAGTAATGTGCTGACTTGTACAGCATTTGGATCAAAGTGTTCACGGTGTACGGTTTGTGCGCGATGGATTAAATCACTGAATGGCAACTCAAAGAGTGCCACAATCTCATCGACCGACCAGCGATTCACTGAGTAGCCGTGGTCTGTATGGCAACTTTGTCCTTTACCTTGGGTAAGTGCATCTGTGTTTATAATAGCGGTGGGTGGCGTGACTGATGATGTGTCTAACATGGCATCCCTTTACACGTAGTTATTTGAATAGATGCCGAATTATATGCTGTTAAGGCTTAACCAAGCAAACATTAAACAACTGTTTAAAAATTAATCATATGTTCAATATTAAGCCATTTTTCAACCAACTCATGCAGCCCACATGCATATTATGCGAGGCCAAAGCGCATCACACACTCGGCATCTGTGCAGATTGTTGGCAAGATTTGCCATGGCAAGCACTGAGTGGTTGCCCACAATGCGGACTGCCTGCTGCTGGCAACACCTGTGGCAGTTGCTTAACTGATCCGCCTTTCTTTGATGCCACGCATGCGCTCTTTGAGTATGCATACCCGATCAACGCATTATTACAAGCACTCAAGTATCAACATGCATTGCATTTGGCGCGGCTATTTGCAGCCATCAGCTTAAAACACGTGAGTACTAGCGATGTTGATTGTGTGTTACCGATGCCAATGCACCCAGCGAGAATACAGCAACGCGGATTCAACCAATCATTAGAACTGGCCAAACGTATCACCAAGTTGTTGCATAAACCATTGGCAACGCATCACTGTCAGCGCATTAGAAATACACCGCCACAAGCCAGCCTGCCGCTAAAAAGTAGAGTCAGCAACATCAAAGCTGCGTTTACCTGTGATGATTATTTTGTGGGTAAGCATGTAGCGATTGTGGATGATGTCATGACTTCCGGCGCCAGCTTAAACGAGCTAGCCAAAACACTGAAAGCCGCTGGTGCGGCTAAAGTGACTTGTTGGGTAATGGCGAGAACTTATTGAGCCAACAGTTGCGCTATTGCACTTGCTTGAGGCGTTGCGACACAAACAACGCCAGCTCAGGACTGAGCTGGCTGGCTTGTGCCTGTTGATAAGCTTGCTTAGCCTCTGCTGCACGCCCTTCGGCCTGCAACGATACCGCCATGCCAATCAGCCAAGCAGGTGTAGTAGCGCCACGGCTCAAGGCCTGCTGATAACGTGTAATGGCTTGCGCATGCTGCCCTGTTTTTTGTAGCACCACCGCCATTAAGGCGTAATAAGCGTCTGGTTGTTGCACATAGGCGCTATGCGTCTCCAATGTATGCAATGCATCTTCCACCAAACCCGCATCCAATTGTAAGCGTGCCAACGTTTGTGCATAGCTGCCATGGTTGGGCGCTTGGTTAGAGGTCAGTTGCAATCCGCTTTTTAATACCTGCATGGCTTGGTCTAACCGTTTGTTATCGACCAACAAACCCACCAAAGTCTGGCGCGCATCTTCATGCTGAGGATATAACTCCAGCGCACTCACTAGTTGATCTTGTGCCTCGGCCACACGCCCTTGTTGCAAATAGCTAATGGCTTGCTGATAAGCATGGGCTGATTTTTGCTCAGCAGTCATGGATTTATTCACCACCGATTTAGACTCTATGGCGTTAGGCGTAGTTTGTTTAGGCAAAGGCATTGTATTGGCAATGGCCACCTGCGCACGCGCTGCAGGCTGCACCACTTCAGATTGTACTGTGCTAGGCTGTACCGCAGGTGCCGCCACATCTAAGACAGATGCACCATGGGCATTAGCAGCCACCACGGTCTTGGATAATGCTGTTGCTTGTGTGACCTGATTGGATTGGGCTGCTGCTAGTGCACCGCTTTGTTGTGACAGATGCAATGTCTTTTCCAAGCTTGGCGTAAAACTCACTGTGGCTTCTACCACGTCTTCAGTGATTTCGGCAGATGTTGGTACAGGCGCAGCGGCAACAGGAGGCATCATATTGGCATTGGCCTCCGTAATCATGCCGGCGTTACTTGGTAAATCCAGTGTTGCATGTGTAGACAGCATACGTTGCGACAACAGTTGCACGCCATAGACGCCGCCGATACATAAGGCCCCGAGCACTGCATATTGCAGCACCCTGTTTTTACGTGGTACCGCTACTGCATGCACTGGATGTGCCATCTGCGTCAGTACACTAGGCGCATCCGAAGAGGCCTTGCGCTGCTCTAACTCTTGTAGCATTTGATTGATTAAGCTCATATTGTCCGCCTTATCGCACTTAGATAATTAGTGAGATAAAAATAACGTGGCACGCGCAACACCCATGGCAAGCCACCATTTAAAGATTGAATAAGACCAGCCATGTTGTGCACGCACACTGGCATGTGTATCTAATACGGCATCGCGCATTTCGCGCACGGTCACCTCGCGCAAGCCTTTGCCATAGGCAGACAACAATGCTTTATGTGCCAAAATATTGACCAATCTGGGGATACCCGCAGAATGTTGGTGTAGTAAGCGCAAGCTGGCCGGTGTGAACACACGCCAGCCGTTATAGCCAGCAATATGCATACGGTGATTGAGGTAAAAACTCAGCTCATGCCATTGCAAAGCACCCAAGCGATACTCAAAGCTAATGCGTTGACGCAATTGGCGAATCGAAGGCTGATCTAACTTTTCTTCCAGCTCGGGCTGGCCAAAAATCACCACCTGTAATAATTTGCGTTTCTCGGTTTCTAAATTACTCAACAAACGCAAAGCTTCTAGCGTTTCAATCGGCATGGCTTGCACTTCATCCAAACACACCACTACTTGTTTGTCTTCGTTGGCCAATGCCATTAATCGTTGAGACAATGCGTCTAGTAACTCATGGTGGCTTAAGCGTGCAGGCAAGCTCAACCCAAGTTCGGACGCCAGCGCCATCAACAATGCTTGTGGGTCTAAATAAGGATTGGGGATAAATGCTGTTTTAAAGCCATCACCCAAGCTTTTGAGTAACTTGCGGCATAGCAAGGTTTTACCAGTGCCAACTTCGCCAGTAATTTTGATAAAGCCTTCACCCGAACTAATCGCAATCAGCAGCGTATTCAATGCTTCTTGATAGCTTTGCGTGGCGTAATAAAAGCTGGTGTCCGGCGTCAACTTGAACGGGAATTCTTTCAGACCAAAATGCGCGAGGTACATAATTAGCTACCTCCAGCTTTGGCTTGTCCGTATTGTTGTTGGCGCATACCTTCTAAACGTTGTTGTGCGCTGAGCATGTCTTCTGACCAGCTCTCATTGCCTTGCACTACGGTCGATTTCAGTAAAATCACCAACTCAGATTTACTGGATTGCTCGCTATGCTGGCGGAAGGCTTTGCCTATGCCTTTGACATCGCCCAAACCAGGCACTTTTGATCCGGTTTTGGTATTGCTCTCTGTCATCAGGCCGCCAATCGCAATCACGTTACCATCACGGGTGCGCACAATACTGTCGGTCTCATTCACGCTGCTGGAAGGCAGTGGCAAGTTAAACTGATTAGACGTGCCGCCTAAGGTAAATTGTTTGGTCACGGTCGTCACTTGGCTAATGGATGGATGCATATGCAAGATGATGTTGTCATCTTTATCAATTTGCGGCGTTACATCTAACGAGATGCCAGAGAAGAATGGTTGCAAAGTGACTTCCGGAATCGTAGTCGTTGCGCCCACAGAGGCTGTGGTGCTTTGTCTCACGCCAGTAATATAGAACTCATCCGTACCTACTTTAAGCACGGCTTTTTGGTTATTGATGGTGGCAATTCTTGGGCTAGAGAGCACTTCTACATCGCCTTGTGTTTCTAAAAATTGCATCAGCGCAGCAAAATTAGCGCCTTGTAATGCCACGGCAAACAAAGGCCCACCAATCGCAGTGGTAGCAGCATTCGCCAAAACGCCATTCAAATCTGCACCTAACGAGCCAGAGACTTGCGGGCCATTGCCATTGGTATTGACCACGCTGTTGTTGTTGATATTACCTACCAACGCCCGGCTGCTGCCACGGCTCCCTAATACAGACCAGTTCACACCGCTTTGAGAATCTGAATTGAGGCCTACGCGCAAGATCTTGGCTTCTAAAATCACTTGGCGCTCAATGTTTACTTGCATCAAGCGCAAGAAAGATTCGACGTTACGGATTTCCTTAGGCATGGCACGTACCATGATGACGCCAGACTGCAAGTTGACCACTACTTTGCGACCCGCTTCTGATCCGACAATGCCGTTTAAAGACAAGCCTAAATCCGTCCAAAAATCGTTACTGGTATTAGTGGAAATACTGCTGGAAATCAGCGCCACTTGATTGGTTTGACCTGGTGTAGAGGTCGTAGCCGTGGATGGATTTTGTGACGCTGTGTTGCTATTGGATGCGCCCAATGAGCCAGAAGTCACTTGTGTATCAGACGAACCTTTACGTTGGCCTACAATATAATTGACCTGAAACACGCGTGTTTGCAGTGTTTGCGGCTCAATCATAATGCGTGTGCCGTCTACTTTATATTCATAGCCATATAAATCACGTAAGGCATCTAACGCTTCAAATACGGTCACATCTTTTAAATTGACGGATACATTGCCAGCCATGTCTGGGTGTAGCAACATGCTGTAGCGCGTACCGCTCACGATGCCCATCAACACTTGTGCAGCGGGTGCATTGTTCACCACCAAATCAAAACGTGGCTCTAATTTTTTGGCATTGCTCTTAGGCAGCTCTACTTTGAGCGGTGGCAATAACGCTTCATTCACCACTTCTGGCAAGGCCGCAGCAGGTTTAGCTTTAGCCGCCTCTTTTAAGGTTTGCTGCATTTTGCTATTGAGCTGCCCGTTGTTTTGTGGGGCATTGCTTGCGCAACCCACCAGCAACAACATGGCCATCACCGTGCTTAGTTTAAAATGTGTGTTCATTGCTTCACCCATAGACTTTCTGCCTGCACGCGCACTTGCGCATGAGGACGTTCCGTTAAGTTATTTCGTGTCGTGGTTTCTACCACTTCTTGAGAAGTGGCTTTGGTGCTGTTTCGCATTGGTAGCTTGGCGGGCTGTGCGGATGCACTGCGCTTTTGAATGGCGTAATCCATCACTAGCACTTTGGTCTTGCCATCTTTTGCACGCAACACCGCTTCGTTAGCGCTTAACCGTATCAATGTCCAATCCTCATAGCTACCGCCCAACATCACAGTTTGTCCATTGATCATGGCAAACTTGGCACTAGAGCCTAAGGTAATGGATTGCAACATTGGTGGTGGCGCCACAGTTGGCAAACGCTCCGCCGACACCAAGCCAGACTGTGGGGGTGGCATGGTAGGGTCACGCAACACCTCAGCCATCAGCGTGGATGTAAATAGGCCAAGCCCAATCAAACCCATTAGATACTTAGCCATGTGGCATCCAAACTCAGTGTATACACTGTGATCGTGAGTTCATTCTCAGGGTAAGTTTTTGCTACCAGCACGGCTTTATCCCACAACACTTGTGCAGACATGGCTTGCAAGGCTTGCGCATAACGCATCAATTCCATGTAGTTACTTGCCAAGGTCATGGTGATGGCATGGCGATAAATGAGTGGCTGACCGCTATGCGTCTGTGTGGCTTCGGCATCTTGTGCCGTGATTGGTTGAGCAGTTAAGAAGTTTTCCGGTGGCAGCGTTTTCATGTCAATCAACCGCAAGCCGGCGTGATGCTCAATCAAATCTTTGAGTAAGCTAGGCATTTGTGCCGGGCTCACCAAGGTATCTTGCAAAGCAGACATTTCTGTTTGTTGCGCATGAATCTTGGCATTGAGTTGTGCAATTTTTTGCGTATTACTTTCATCCACACTCATGACCGGGTGCTCTGATAGCGTAGCCACTTGCTGTGCTATATCCGCCAATTGCGCACTGGATTGCGCCATTTCTGTTTGCATTTGTTGTTGCTGGCGCTGAACTGGGCTCATCAACAAACTGCTGAGCACGGCATACACCAGCGCCAATCCGGCAAAAAACACCATCCAACGTTCGCGTGCGTTTAACGCAGCAAACTTGGTAGAAACTGTCTGCAGCATGGCGTTCAAGACTTCACCTCGTTTGGTGTAGGCGCTACTGCTTCCAGTGTTGCTGGTAAGGATGCAGCAGAGATAGGTAGGATTTCTTTCGCTTGTAACTCAAACTCGACAAATGCACTGGGTACCGGCGCTGCGGCAGGTGTAGATGCAGCGCTTGTGGACGCTACAGCAGGTGCAGGGTTAGCGGCTTGTTCTGTTGGTTGCTGAATACGTAATCCGCTGAATGCTTGGCCGGCAAATACAGCTTGACGCCCAAGTTGATGCATATAATCAGGCAATAAGGACGCATCTAAACTGCGCCCACGCAAAGACACCGCATGATGCGTTTGATCGATACTAAAGCCGGTGAGCCATAGCCCATCTGTGCTTTGGCGCGCCAGCCCTAACATATAGTTAGCCAAACCCTTGTCTTGTGAGGGCTTGCCTTGCTGCATCACCTGCAATATTTGCGTTTGCATGCGGTGTTTTTCCTCTAACGATTGTAACGTTGCAACCAAGGCCTGATTTGGCGCTTTTGGCGCTCTCGCGGCATTCATTGCTTCCAAAGTGGCTTGCTGTTGTTGCAGCTGGCCCACCAACTGATCTCTTGACGTTTTGAGTGTGTGTACCTGTTGTGCGGTATAGCCATACCACCCCAATATCAGCAAACCCAATGCGCCGTATACGCTTACTATATTAAGCGTTGTCAAATAATCCTTTTGCTTGATAAGAGCTGGATTTATGAGGTTAATCTGTTGACTCATGCTGCTACCTCCTCACGCAATGCCGCGCCTATGGTGTGTAACACCAAAGCCTGTTTGGTCAATCCGTCGACAGCAACACCAGATGCAAAGTCCACAACATCTTCCAATTCAAAGCTGGCTACCTGTGTATACAACGCACTTTTCAAATGCTGTAACAAAGCATCGCGGTCTTCGCAAGGCGCGACCAGTAACTTATTCACCGTAATGAATGGAAACTGGCGGTCAAAATTATCCAGCGAGCGTTGCAGCTCTAAGGCAATGCGCTCATACGCACCGGCACTGCGTTCTTCTTCAATCTCAATAAAACGGGTGTGGTAAAGCTCTCCGCCCGATGTAAAAGTGAGTAAGCCGCCATCGCGCCCAAAGCTCAGCATGGCCAATCCACGGTCTTTCTCTTCCAATAACGCGGCAATATTACGTTGCGCGGCCACCCGCACATCTATTGCCTGTAGATGAATATCGGCATCGGCAAAGGTGTTGTATAACTGACTCACCAATGCATTTTTAGCGACCATGGCATACACATAGTCTTGCTTATTGGGGTAAGCCGGATCTTGCGGAATCTTCATATAATCCAACGTGGCTTGCTCAACTGGGTAATCCACCATGTCTTTGATCTTCCAGCGCAATGCTTCCTTACGTTCTTGTTCCGGTACGTTGGGCGATTCCACTTGCAGCAATTGGTAATCTTTGGCGTTGAGCACAAAGCTGCAACGTGCATGTTTGAGTTTGTACTTTTTGGCAAGGGCGATTGCGTCTTTGGTTTCACGCGCATTGCTGGGCTCAATATGCGCAAAATTCACCAGCGGCTTTTCGCCCGTGCGTCGCATCACTTGCACAATCGTCGTCACCTCTCCGGTGGTACGAATAGCGGTCCATGCCTGCTGCTTCTGTTGTTTAAACCATTGCATATCGTTGCCTTTTCAAACTCTAAAAATTCTCACGTAAATAAATCACCGGGCTTTTATAAATACCAAATGTGGCACGGGCCGTTGGGTTGACGTTACCAAACCAAGGGGTTGCCGCAGAAATTGCCGAGCTTTCTACAGCGCCATTACAGGTTTGGCCAGTAGCCGTATTCAGATTTGCTTTCAACTCCACACTGCCGCTATTGCCAGCACCCGGCTTGCTTAAACGTAAATTGGCCTTGCCATTACTCATACTGCCTGCACCGCTTAATTGGGTTTCACACGGATTGAGATTGACGCGGTAGTTGCGCATTTCCAAACTGGTTGCGGGCACAGCGCTACAGCTATCATCTTGATTACGCTGGTAGGCCAAACCAGTCCAATACTGCGCTTCCACAGGCACCGTTAAGGGCAGTAATTCAGAGCCATAGCTATTGGCTATAAATAAGCGTCCAAAACGGAATGGGCTAGCCGGCGCCACAGCCGTGACTGGCATGGTCACGCCATCAGCATCGATAGGTGCAGCACTGATGGTGATATTGGTTGGTGCAGTTGCAGCGGTGGGTCTGCCCACAATATGTTTGGCTACTACACTGGCCACGCCACCAGCCCAACTACCAATAGGCGCGTTAGCACTACCACTCAGCGCACTGCCAGATGGCAATGTAGCGGCAGTAAAATTAAAGTTTAACCAACTATTCACACCCAACTTGGCATAAGTGCCAGTGTAATTTTGCGTGGTGGTGTTGGTCACAGTATGTGCAGTCAACGTAAAGCCTGTGCCGAGTCCGTCTTGTCCAAAATAGGTGAAGCTCGTGCCACAAGCAGGGGTTGCTGCTGGCAAAGTCACCGCAAAATGATCTGGGATAAATCGTCCAAAATAAGATGTGTTGGCGGTATTACCAAAGCTACAGCCCACTTTGCTGCCACTGCTGTTAAAGCCGGTGGCACAATCACCATTTGTTGAATCTACCGAGGTAAACGTATTATCAAATACGCCATACTGGGACAACCTAAAATAGCCGACCTCACTGTAGGTAAATGCGCTGCCGGTGGCGGTGCCTGTATTGCCGTTGACTGTACTAAAAGTGCCTGCAACCGTGCCATTTTGTACTGCACCAGTATGTGCAGATACTTTGCTAGTATCGATTTGTGGTATGCCGTTATAGCCCACCACCCCACTGTTTGCAGTCAAGCTAAAATTGGCACCTGCACGCACGCGTGGTGTCGCCGTTGTACTCACGCCAGTGGCATCTGCATCGGCACTACCTGTAGCCGTCAAGGTAAAGTTTGAGGGGCGCACTGCAAACTGATCTGAAGAGCAGCCGGACACAGCAACACCGGTATCGCGCACGCGGCAGCGTAATTTGCGATAGGCATTGTTTAAGACAAAATTGGCGGGCACCGTAATACGGCCACTATTGCCTGAGGTGAAGGTGACGCTCTGGCTGGCAATGGCGCCACTGTAAGCACTACATGCAGGCTGCGGCGTGACGCTGTCATCAAACAACTCTACCGTCACACCAGAGCTAGCGGTATAGGTTGTGGCTTGCGAGCCATCACTTTGCAGCGCCACCACATCAAACTTAAACCCAGTGCCTGATACTTCGGTGTAAAGTGGATTGCGAGAGGATGGGCTGCTATTGAGATTTTGATAGGTGAGACCTGTCTCCAAGCACTCAAAATTACTCACGCATGCCACATTGCTAATAGTGTATGCGCAGCTCGCTGTGTTGTTGCTGGTGTTCCAGCATTTGGTGCCATTGAGCGGAGTTGTAGTGAGCCCGTTACTGGACAACGTGAAAGTGCCAGCACCGGTGCCGGTCAAGCTGACAGTGGTAATCGGTGAGCCTGAACCAACGGTAAATGGGTCTGGATTTTCGTTAATGGTTGGTGCGGCAGGCGTAGCGCGAATACTGCCAGACAGGCTGCCGGAGCTGACAATATTAGCCGCTGGGCAAGGCACAGTGGCGGAAGTGCAGGCCAATACGGTGACATTGGTTGGGCACAAAGTGGTGCTACCGGGGTGGCGAATCTCCAAATGATCGTAAGGCGGTACAGCGGGTGATCCCACCACAAAATCATAACTAAAGGTATACGTGCCTGGTGCCGTAAAGTTGTATTGAATCCCTACACCGGTATCTTGATAAGTGGAGCTGATAGCATTGCTTAGGTTGGCCGCCTGCAAGATAGAACAATTGACACCACCGTTGACCCAAAAGCTGCTCCAAGTGTTGGCGCAATAATTAGAAAACGTCATACCGCTGCGCTCACGAAACGATTCTACAATGCTAACGCCTGCTGGAATGGCAGTACTGGAAGGACATGTAGTACCAGAAGCCGGTGGATAGGTACCTACCACCTGTTTACCATTGCTATCGGTGTAGCGTACACCACAACCGTTATCGCTCCCGCCCAGATACGTATCGACCACATGATAGTAACGCACAGGGTTGGAAGCACTCACTGCATATAGCAGTGGTATCACGATGGTGACTTCTGCCGTAATAAAATCATAGGGGTTGGTATATTTCCAAACCACACTGACTTGTGGCCCTAAAGTAATACCAAAATTGCTAGTGGCTATTTGCTGATCGCCAGCACTAGAAGGGTTTGGGGGAGACACAGCAGATATCGTAGCCGTGCTATACATACCACCGGTGGCAGCAAAGGTGGTGACATTATGATCAGGCCCATAAATGTTACCGTTTGCACGCAAGAAAATACCGTTATCTAAGTTGGTGCTGGCTGGCAGTACGGTGGGGGAATACACTTGCCCCGTATTATTTAAGCGACGCACTTGTAACTGTGTATTGTCATTGATATAGAAATGCAAACCATTGGTGGCAGAGGTGCCGCCAGTGCTATTGAATTCAACGGTAGCTGCTAACGCAGGCTGATACGCGCAAAATAACACCATCAGCAATAACCAACAGGCAGCACGCTGCACCGCCTGCGCATCGCCGGCACGCCTGTTCAGCCACTGTTGTAATCGCGTTGCTTCCAAAGTCTCATAGTCCCAATCATGGTAGATTGAGAAATTATGCTACTAGGCGGTGTAGATTAAAGCCTAAAACAAGGGGAGGTTTATGCCGTAAATCAGCTGCGCAGCCTTAGCCGCATTGGTATGCCGGGCTGGCATCGGTACCGCGGCATTTGCTCAATGTCACGATCACTTGCCGTTGGATATGACCGGCGGTTCCAACAGTACCAAAATCTGCAGTGGCCACAATATCGTACATTGCAATGGTATGGTCGGCGCCTTGCTCAAAGTAATCTGCCGAGCGTGTACATGTCACACTCACAGCAAACCCTTCCATATTCAATACTGTTGGGCTGGCCGGACAATTACCTAAACTGGCCGTACCCGGCGCCAGCACTTGAAAAGCCGCCCACTCCACCCCTGCCCTTGCCATTTGATAAGCGCGCGCACCCTGCACATCTTGTGCGGAACCCGCCTGTTGCAAAGTGCTGATATTGACTGCATATGCACCCAAGGCAGCCAATATGACCACCAAGAAAATGGCAGCGGGCAATAGAAAACCTTGTGCGTATTTTGCTGTCCGCCTAATCTGATTGAGGCGCAGGCGGGACGGCGCACCGAAGTCAGTACGTCTTGCACGGCAAGGTGCAACAACAATAGGTGTGCTTAAATCAGGATTGATGTTTTTCATGGCGAGTTCACCACATTGACTTGATGCATCAAATTCACTCTGGCCGTATCTTGTGACAGACCTAAATAAATCACCACAATACCGCTGCGTTGTAGCGCCCCCGGAATATAGCGCATCTGACAACTGGCCACATTGGCCGCAATTTGACGACCGGTTGTCAATGCATTCAGTGCGCCAATATTTGTGGGTTGCGCGCTTTGAATGGCGTATCCGCTATACATCATCAGTCGACGATTGGTCATATCGCAAGCAAACGTAGTGGCAGTAGCCACCACATAAAAACGGCTGGAAGGAGATGGCTGAGGAAAAGCCCCCCCACTGAAACTGAGCGTGCTAAGTGTGCCCGCAGTGGTCAGTGCGCGCCGGTTAGTGCCTTCGTAAGCATCTACACCCGTCACGCCTAAGTTATAAATCACCAACTGCTGCCCACCGGCAATCAGCAACGGCGTGCCCAATACATCAAAGCTATCGGCGCTTAAACTAAAATCCAGCGGATTATCACTGGCACTCGTACCAACCTCTGCGCGGTAACGTCCAGCAGCCGTCACTGGAATAAACTCTATAAAACTATCGGCGCCATTGGTAGTAGCGCGCACGCTGTTGGGCAAGGCATTGCGCATCTCACGCGACATACGGCGCAGGGCCGTATCTGCACGGTCGGTCAGATTGGCGTAATTTTCCACATCAAAATAAGCTTGGGTAGGGTTACGAATAAACGTGGCCGCACCAGCTGCCAAAATGCCTACTACCGTAATCACCACGATCATCTCGACAATGGTGAATCCTTTGGCTACAGCAGCAAAGTATGGTTTAGATGGTCGGCGCATAACGTAATCGGTAAGCCACTAGCGCCACTAACGTATTGGCTGGGCCGGTGACATTGACAGTAATTTTAAGGACAGCATCTGCAGCTAGACCAGCAAAGGGTGCTACCCCGCCAGCGCGTGCGATATTGACACTGACCGCATAGCCAGTGAGGCCTGCCAATGGTGTGTTATCCCCCGGTATGCAGATGCCCGCGCAACCACCGCCGGGCATGACAAAACCGCCATAATCGGCCACATTATCAAAAGGGTCTGCACTACTGTAACGGCTCTCTGCCGCAGGCGTGGGTGAAGTTAACGCACCACCGCCTTTGTCTTGCGAATTGGTACAATCCGCCATCGTAGTCGCTGATGCAGCATTGGCATCATCCGGATCGCACAAGGTAAACGGTTGCTGGGTAACTTCTAGCAGCAAAGATTCTGCAATGGATAAGGCTTGCTTACGCACCAACGGGTCTACGCTATCGCGATTAGTGACTTGCAATACTTTGAGTACGCCAGCCAAAGCGGCACCGACAATCACAATAAATACAATCAGCTCAATCAGCGTGACACCAGACTGACGACTTGTTGACTTGAGCAGATTAGCGGACATAACCGGTCTCTGCTTCCACCACGATGTTGCGCGGCGCCTCGCTCAAGTCAGTGGCATTTTGCAGGCTATAACTTGCACTCGCGTTGGGTACAGGGCGACCTAAGCCATCAAACGCCAACGCCGCCTGTGTTGTGCTAAGCGCAACTGTGCTCGGCAGCACTTTGCTATACGCCACTTGCGTGGATGGATCAGTGACTGCGCTACTGCAATTACTGGTATACCCCAAACATAATGTACGCGTAGTGGTATTCAAGTTAAGGTATACATATCGTCGCTGCGCCACCGCCGTTTTTTGGGCGTAACGCAAGGCCGCGAGCAATGTACCCTGCGCACCACGCGTTTCAAAGGTGGCGCTGCCGATAAACTTTGGCCCAGCCACCGCCGACACTATCCCGACAATAGTGATAACAGCAATCAGTTCAACAAGGGTAAACCCATGTTGATAGTGGCACCTGTGCATAAGCTCTCACCTAAGTGACAACTAGCAATTACCAGTCGACACTGTTACTAAGCCAGTACTACCGTTATAAGTAGCCTGACATCCAGAGCCGCCACCATTGGATGGACTAAATGTCACTGCAGTAGCTGTAGTGTAATCAGGACTAAATCCATCCAAAGACTGCAATGCATTTCCAATACCAGCTGATGCACCTGTTGGAATACCTGCAGTGGTAGGGGTAGTTCCAACGGCTACAGTGGTTACACCGTCAGCCATAGTCACTGGGCTAGTAGTAGCACCAGAGGCATAATATTTAGCTTGCACCAAAGCCACCGATGACCTGAGAGCGCCAGCGATACCATTGACTGAAGCGACTCTAGCCTCTTTACTCACATTCACAAATTTAGGCAACGCAGTCGCTGCCAAAATGCCCAATACGACAATCACTACAATTAACTCCACTAACGTAAAACCTGACTGCTTATTCATGATATTGCTCCTTAAAAATGACACTTCATTAAACATCTCATATCCACTACATTGATATTCCTAGCAACCTGTCGTCGTAATCGCACTAATCACAGGCGCGGCATTGGCGGCAGCTGGCTCTGTGTAAGTGAACTGGCAACTGGCTGGCGTGGTCGCACCTTGAATCTGAAAGGTGGCCGCTGTACCAGTCGCGGTATAGTTGTAACCATCTGCATTCAATTCCGCCAACGTTGGGTTAAAGCTTGCCGATAAGCCTGCGGCTGAAAGTAAGCCAGCCGTACCAATCGCGGTGACATCCGGATAACCGAACACCATGCGCACAATGCCTGCTTCCGTGCACAGTGTGCCCGCTGCGCCATTCAAGTTATTGGCCGTACCGCCACCCGCAGGGCAGGCAGCAGGGTCAGCAATATTGTTCTTGGCAATGACCGTGGCATGCGTCAAAGCAGAGGCTGTAGCCACAGCGCCGCGTGCCGCATTCAGTTTGGCAATGCGGGCATCGCGCTGCAGGCTGGTAAATCTAGGTAGTGCTAGCGCTGCCAACGTCGCCAAAATCACAATCACCACAATCAATTCAATCAGGGTAAAGCCACTCAGTTTTTTCATTTCACCTACTCCACTTAATAATCAAAAGTCTTAGTCATCAAAAGCCACCATCAAACGCTGCCTACAGCACTAACTTCGTTCTGCAAGCTTTATCCTTTACTGCATCCAATGCCTCAGGCTGGGTCAACTCTCCCGGTGCTACCTGTCGGTGTACCCATGCTTCTAGCGCATGCGCGCACTGCCGTTCTAAATCTGCCTGTGTATTGGCCTGTGCTATATCCGCATTGAGTGATGCGATATACACCAGCAGATAGCCCATCACGATGCACATCAACACACCGGCGGCGACATACACCCCGCGTGCTACACCCACCAAGGAATCACGCATTAAATAACTCGGTAACCGCATACTATTTATGCAAGGCTACTTTGCCTAAATCCCATACCGGCAAGAAAATACCCAAGGCCAGTATCAGTACCATCACGCCGAGGAACACGATCAAAATCGGCTCAATCTGTGCGCCTAATGTTTTTATCTCGTATTCCATATCGCGTTGATACATATCAGCAATTTCTTGCATCAGATCATCCAATGCACCAGATTCCTCGCCCACGGCAATCATCTGCAACACCAAGGGGTTAAATACCCCGGCATTATTCGCAGTACGCAAAATGCTCTCGCCGCGCTCAATACCCGCGCGCATGCCGTCCACTTTGCTGGCGATATATTCGTTATCGACCGTTTGCGCCACTAACTTTAGCGCGTTGGTAATGGGCACCCCACTTTTGCTGGCCAGCGCAAAGCTTCTGGCAAAGCGTGCCATGGTGCCTTTTTGTACAATTTTTCCAGCAATCGGGATATTGAGTTTGAAGGTGTCCCACTTAAAGCGACCTGTTGTGGTACTGATATAGCGCTTGAATAGAAATGCGATGCCCACGCTAGCTGCAATCAATATGGGCCAATAGGCCAACATGAAATTAGAAAATCCTAGCAACATGCGTGTCAGTAACGGTAGCTCGGCATGCATGCTGTCAAACACTTTGGCAAATGCCGGAATGACAACAATATTAATCACCACAATCGCCACGGCCATCGCCATCACCACAAAACTGGGGTAGCGTAGCGCCGCTTTGATTTGGCCGTGCATAAAGCGCTCAAACTCTAAGTGGTTGAATAACCGTAAGAAAATATTGTCCAGCAAGCCTGTGGTTTCCCCCACACGCACCATGCTGACGTAAAAACCGCTGAATACGGTTGGGTGTTCTGTCATGGCTGCGGACAACTCGCGCCCACCGTCTAAACTCTGTCTTAAATCCCCCACCACAGCGGCCATACGCGCGTTTTTGGTAGAGGCCTGCAAACCACCTAAGGCCTGCATAATGGGAATGCCAGCTTTCAACAAGGTGTACATTTGCCGGCTAAATAACATGATGTCTAGCGAAGTAATTTTCTCTTGAAACAAGCCCTGCTTTGCAGTTTTTGGAGCGGCAGTTTTATTGTTGGTGGCCACAATATCAATCGGCGTAATATTGCTGGTCAGCAGCAGGTTCACCATCGAATTGGTATCCGTTGCCTCCATGACGCCGTTCACTTGCGCGCCGTTGGCATCCCGTCCTTTATATGCGTATGCTGGCATTTAGTTTAGGCATCCAATTGATTATTAATACGCATGATTTCAGCCACGGTAGTACGCTGATCCAATGCAAGCTGGATAGACTGGCTACGTAAGGTTTGCCCCTGCATGCGCGCACGTGCTTGCTGAATAAACGTGTTGGTATCCTGATGATTAGCGGCTTCCACCAATTCATTGGTCATCTCTAGCAACTCATACACGCCCACGCGCCCTTGATAGCCGGTTTGATTACAATGACTACACCCTTTACCATGCACAAAGGACTGCTCCTGTGTCTGATTGCCGAGCGCCTGATGACTGAGTTCTTGCTTTAACCAAAGCTGTTCATTCGGCGTGGGCACATAAGATGATTTACAGTGATCGCACACGATGCGCACCAAGCGCTGGGCAACTACACCCAACAAAGACATGGCCACCATAAATCGTGGCGCACCCATGTCAATCAGGCGCACCGGCGCGGTGATGGCATCATTGGTATGCAAAGTAGAGAGCACTAAGTGGCCGGTCATCGCAGCACGCAAGCCAGTTTGTGCTGTGGCTTCATCACGCATCTCACCCACCAGAATAATGTCCGGGTCTTGACGTAAAGTGGTGCGCAATACACGCGGAAAATCCAAATCAATCTTTTCATTCACTTGCACTTGGTTAATGCCAGGCAACCGATATTCCACCGGGTCTTCTACCGTGATGATTTTATTGGCATGTGAATTCAGCTCATTCAGCGCTGCATATAAGGTTGTGGTTTTACCGCTGCCGGTCGGGCCAGTCACCAGCACCATGCCACTGGGTCTATGAATCAATTTTCTAAAGCGTGCCAACATATCGGCTGGCATGCCCAGTTTGTCTAGTGCAAAATTACCTGCATTTTGAATCAACAACCGCATCACTACGGATTCGCCATACTGCGTGGGCATGGTGGAAATACGAATGTCGACAGGCAAGGCTTTCACTTTGATGCCAAAACGGCCATCTTGTGGCAGGCGCTTCTCTGAGATATCTAGGCCAGACATAAGCTTAAGCCGCAACACCAGTGCGGTCGCAATTTTCATATCCGATTGTGTCTGCAGATGCATCACGCCATCGATACGGAAACGAATGTGTAGCTTGTTTTCTTGTGGTTCGATATGGATATCCGATGCACGTACTTGTACGGCATCATCAAAAATGGTTTGTAATAACTTAACAACCGGCGCTTCCTCTGCGCTATTGCTTGTGCCTAAGCTCACAAAATCTAAGGTGTTCTCGCCTAGATCTTGTTGCAGCTCCATGGCTAAATGGCTAATTTCATCAGTCAAACGATAAGTGCGGTCAATCACCTGCAGCAACATGCTTTCCTGCACCACAGCTAACTCAATTTCGTGCTTGAGTACGCGGGTCAGTTCATCGTAAGCAAATAAATCAGAGGGGTCTGCCATCCCCACAAAATAAGTACCGCCCCTGTCTTCTAACACAATGGCTCGGAACCGACGCGCCTGCGCCTCAGGCAACTTCTGCACTTCGTGTGATTTCACATTGAAATCATTTAAATCGATAAAGGGAATATTGAGTTGGCGTGCTAATGCCTCGGAAATTTGCTTTTCCGTGACAAAGCCGCTGTCTATAAATACGCGACCTAGTTTACGCCCAGTACGTTTTTGCTCGACCAGCGCAAGTTCCAGCTGCTCAGGCGACAACAAATTCTGTTGTATCAGAATTTCGCCTAATCTAATTTTTTCCGGACGCGCCATAATCCACCCAATAATTGTTCACTCTGAATTATCATAGCGCTCTCACTACCATCTTAATTTCAAGAACAAAGGGCTGAATGTGTTTGATATTGTGCTTTATGAGCCGGAAATTCCACCCAATACAGGCAATATCATCCGCCTATGTGCCAATACCGGCGCACAACTACATTTGGTCAAACCATTAGGGTTTAGTTTGGAAGACAAACAGCTCAAGCGCGCTGGCTTGGATTATCACGAATACGCCAGTTTACAGGTGCACGAAGACTGGGCTGCATGCAAAGTGGCACTGGCTGGTAAACGCATGTTTGCACTCACCACCAAAGGCAGTACGCGCCATACCAATCTGCAATTTAAAGCAGGCGATGTGTTTGTATTTGGCCCGGAAACACGCGGATTGCCACAGGAAATTAGAGATGAGTTTTTAGCGGAGCACCGTGTGCGCCTACCGATGCTGCCCGATAGCCGTAGCCTGAATCTATCTAACTCCGCCGCCATTTTGCTGTATGAGGCATGGCGGCAGATTGATTTTGTCCATGGTCAATAATTGTTAAAACGATGCAAAGTCATTGATTTTTTTCAAAAATCTCGCTAATGTTATGAGCCTTTTTGCTATTACACATCAACATATGATCGAAGTCATCATTCTTGGGGGATTTGTACTGTGCGTGGCCTATTATTGGCACACCATGCGTAGTGCTGAGCGTCGCCTCAACGAAATGCTTGAAGCTTCAGAAGCCTCGCTCGCAAAGCCGAGCTACCGTTGTGTGAAAATTGAAATTGGCCAACAAGCGTGCCAGCAAGTGCACATGTACCAAGCCAAACCTATTTTGGTCAACGATGCGCCAAGATTGCCTTTGGCAGAATGCAACGTTGCGCAATGTAACTGTAAATTTTTGCGATTTGATGACCGTCGTTCTGGTGAAGATCGCCGCGATCGTTCCGCAGATGCAGTGATGAATGCCAAGATTTATGCAGATAAACGCATCCGCAAAGACCGCAGAAAAGCCTCCATCAACCACTTTTTAAAAGGCTCTACCAAAAGCTATAGTCACGGCATTTAGTTACGCAGCCCTGCCTAACCTTAAATTCCCTCTGGTTTTTGCTCGCGGCCCAGCAAATCCATCACGGCATCACGCGCCGACTTACCGTGCGTAAGTGCTTGATTCACTTCATAAGTAATGGGCATATCTACCTTAATTAAATCAGCTCTGCGCATCACTTCGCGTGCGGTATTCACGCCTTCCGCAACATGACCCAATCCTTTTAAGATATCCTCTAACGGCTTGCCTGTGGCCAATTGCAAACCGACTTCGCGGTTTCTGGAGTACTGTCCGGTACAAGTGAGAATTAAATCGCCCGCGCCTGCCAACCCCATAAAAGTTTCGGCTTTTGCACCTAGTGCAATACCAAACCGTGTAATTTCGGCCAACCCGCGTGTAATCATTGCGGCACGTGCATTGTTGCCAAACCCCATGCCGTCGGAAATACCGGCAGCAATCGCCATCACGTTTTTGATGGCACCACCCACCGACACGCCAACGACATCGGTGCTGTTATATACGCGCAAACAGCCACCATGAATCAGATTAGCCGCGTGTTGCGCAAAGTCTGCATTGTTGGCGGCCAGCGTGACAGCCGTAGGTAAACCGCGTACCAATTCCGCAGCAAAGCTGGGGCCAGAGAGTGCACCCCAATGGCGGTCATGACCCAACTCTTCTTGTGCCACCTCGAATGGGAGTTTGGCAGTTTCTGGTTCCAAGCCCTTGTGTGCCCAAATAATCGGTTGGGTGGCATGTAAATCGGCCAGCGCTTTAAGTATCGGACGAAAACCAGCGGTAGGTACCACTGATAACACGATATCGGCATGTTGAATGGCCGTAGCCAAGTCATCTTCCACTTGCAAGCGGTCATTAAAAGTGAAATCGCCCAGATAAAGCGGATTGGCGCGTGCTTTACGCATGCCGGAAACGTGGCCGCTATTACGTGCCCACAGCGCAACATCATGTTGCTGACTGATATGCATCGCCAGCGCGGTACCCCAAGCGCCTGCGCCAAGCACCGCCACTTTAGCCATGATTGAAACCCCTGCTATTCATCGTTATTGTTAATGTCGACTATACGTAAAGACTGTAGTGCTATGTCCGCGCACGTACTTAATTGATTGCGCATACCTGCTAAAAGATTAATTGCCCCACACGGCGGTAGTGCGCACAAAACCAGAGAGACCATCGCGGTGTTTTACTTTGATCCAGCCACTTTTTGTGGACGCTGTAATAATCTCTACGACTACATCTTTTTCCAACGTGGCCACTAGCGGCGCGCCGTCTTCATCCGCTTGTTTAAGTTCCGCTTGTTCGCCCACAATCAATGCGGTACGTTTAGCGCTCAACTGTTTGCCTTGCACCCAACTGAGAGTGCCAAAGTGATCGCGGATTTTAATCCACTCACCCAAATTCACAATCACTTCGACCGGGTAACCACTGCCAATCAGATAGAGCTTTTTGGCCTCGGTAGAAGGCGCATCGTACAACACCGCTTTGCTGATAGCCACTGAACGGAACTCCAGCGCTTGCACCTGAACAGCGAGCAATAGCCCTAACGCAGCAAAGCCAATGTAAAGCGCAGAACGCACGTATTTAGTTGAGTTGCGCACCAGTTTCAGCCGCTTGCTTTTGCTGCATATACAATGCTTCAAAATTAATTGGGTTGAGCAATACTGGCGCAAAACCTGCACGTGTCACCATGTCTGACACAGCTTCACGGGCATATGGGAACAAGATATTTGGGCATGCTACAGCCAACACTGGCTCCAGATTTTCTTCTGGCATATTGCGAATGACAAAAATACCTGCTTGCGCCACTTCTACCAAGAATGCAGTTTTGTCACCAACTTTTGCGGTCACAGTGACTTTAATTGACACATCAAAAATGCCTTCTTCTAGCTTTTGTGCGGCATTGGCCAACTCAACGCTCACTTGCGGTGGTGTACGATCGGTAAAAATCTGTGGGGCATTAGGCACTTCGATAGAAGCATCTTTAATGTATAGTTTTTCAATACCAAACGCTGGTTGTTCATTCACTGCGGCTTGGTTTGCGTTATCTTCTTTTGCCATGTTAAATCCCTGAAGTTAAATTCTTTACTGCTGTTTGTTGATAAAAAGTGTGCCGTATTTTAACGTTTAATCCATGACAAAACTATTAAAATTTACACCGTCAATAATGGGTCTAACTCGCCTGCCAAATCCAAGGCACGCAAATCATCAAAGCCGCCAATATGGCGCTCATCAATGTAGATTTGCGGTACAGTACGACGGCCTGTTTTCTCCATCATTTCCTGCCTAAGTTCCGGCTGTAAATCTACACGAATTTTCTCAATCTCATTGACGCCCTTATTGCGCAACAAACGTTCTGCATTGATGCAATATGGGCAAACTGCGCTGGTGTACATGCGTACTTTAGACATACCTGATTCCGATATCCAATAAACTAAGCCGTTTTAACGATGGGCAGTTTGGCTTCTTGCCATGCAGCCAAGCCACCTTGCAATTGATGCAACTGCGTGAATTCTTGCGCACGCAGAATGGTACATGCTGTTTTAGCACGCATACCTTTTTGGCAATGCACCAGCACTGGTTTTTGTTTGAATTTTTCAATTTCTTTCAGGCGATTAGGCAACTCAGCCAGTGGAATATGCTTAGCACCTTGGATATGACCGGCTTCAAACTCTGCCGCATCGCGTACATCCAACACCAACGGTTTGGAGCGACTCATCAACATCACGGCTTCGGTTGGTGAGATATTGGGCACACCGGCTGCTCCACGGTTGAGCATAGGCCATAACAATGTCAGGCCAGAACCAATCGCCAAGCCAATGAGCAAGGCATTTTCTTTAATAAATTCCAACGCGTATCCTTTAATGTGTGATTGATTTCAATATGGTGACGGCACTGCAGATTTTCAAGGAAAATTGCGCAATCCTAGCCGGATAGTATGCGTTAAGCACAGCTAACCATTATAATGGAAATAACCTGAAACAGACGAGATTACCGCATGCAAACCACTCCTGTAATTCTATTAATTTTAGATGGCTTTGGGTACAGCACCCAATGGGAAAACAATGCTGTTGCACAAGCCAACACGCCACATTTGGACGCGCTGAAAAAGACTTACCCGAACACCTTGATTAATGCTTCCGAGCATTATGTCGGGCTACCGGATGGACAGATGGGCAACTCAGAAGTCGGGCATTTGAACATTGGTGCGGGGCGTATCGTATTTCAAGATTTCGAGCGCATCAATAACAGCATCAGTAGCGGTGAGTTTTATCAAATTCCCGCGCTCGTCAATACCATTCAAACGCTCAAAGCCAGCAATAAAGCCTTACATATTTTTGGCTTATTATCCGATGGCGGTGTGCATAGCCACCAATCGCATATTCACGCCATGCTGACCATGGCAGCACAGCAAGGCCTGCAAAAAGTATATGTACACGCATTCTTAGATGGCCGTGATACACCGCCGATTAGTGCTAAGCCTTATATCACGGCGCTGGAGGCTCACATTCAGTCTATCGGTGTTGGCAAAATCGCCTCTGTCAGTGGTCGCTTTTATAGCATGGATAGGGATAAGCGCTGGGAGCGTGTCGCGCCTGCTTACCATATGTTAGTAGATGGTGTGGCGGAATTCGTGGCGCCCACGGCGACCGCGGCATTAGAACAAGCTTATGCACGTAATGAGTCAGATGAGTTCGTTAAATGTACAGCGATTCACGATGCAGGCAGCCCAGCCATCACTATGGAGGATGGCGATGCCGTGATCTATATGAACTTTAGAAGTGACCGCGCGCGCCAAATGACCGATGCGCTACTTAACCCGGCTTTCAATGGTTTTGAGCGTGGTCGTGTGCCTGCTCTGTCCTACTATTTTACGCTGACACAGTACGATCAAAATCAAACCAAAGCACTGCCCGTATTTGCACCATTTAGCGTACCGAATACCTTTGGCGAATATGTGTCTCAACTTGGACTTAACCAATTACGCATTGCCGAAACCGAGAAATATCCACACGTGACTTTTTTCTTTAATGGTGGAGAAGAAACGGTGTTTGCTGGCGAAGACCGCATTATGGTGCCATCCCCTAAAGTGGCCACATATGATTTACAGCCGGAAATGAGCGCACCAGAAGTGACCGATAAATTGGTGGAAGCCATTTTATCTAAACATTACCAAGCCGTGATTTGCAATTACGCCAATGGCGATATGGTCGGCCACACTGGCAACCTGCAAGCGGCGATTCAGGCAGTGGAAACATTAGACACGTGCTTAGGGCGTGTAGTAGCTGCTGCACAAGCTACAGGTGCGGAAGTGATTATTACCGCAGACCATGGCAATGCAGAAATGATGTATGACCCAGGCAGTGATCAGGCGCACACACAGCACACTACCAATTTAGTACCGTTTATTTACGTGGGTAGACCGGCCACGCTGCAAAACACGGGCGCTCTCTCGGATATTGCCCCTACCCTGTTGCAGTTAATGGGGATAGCACAGCCCAAAGAAATGACAGGCAAAAGTTTAGTGCATTTCGGTAGTTGAAGCACCGTTGATGATACTAAAAAAAGTGTTTTGGCGATGTACTTGGCTTATGCTTGGTTTGTTAGCTGCGCACTCTGTGTTGGCAGCCAAGAAAGCAGATGCTGCCAAAGATGATTTAAAAGATGTGCATGAAAAAATCGAGTCGCTTAAGAAAGAATTAGACGCGTCTACCGATGCGCATAAAGATGCGGCGGACGCACTCAAAGCATCAGAAACTGCCATTAGCAAAGCGCAAAAAAAATTACACGAAATCAGTCTCAAGCAAAAACAGAATAGTGTCACACTCACACAACTCAAGCAGCAATCGCTGCGCATCAATGACGCGCTATCTGACCAACAACAGCAGTTAAGCCAACAGCTATATCAACAATATTTACATGGCAACCAAAGCTATACGCAACTGATGTTGGAAAACAAAGACCCCAATGCAATCGCACGTGATTTGAAATACTTTGCCTATATTGCCAAGGCACGCAGCCAGTTAATAAATGAGATGCAGGGCAATTTGCGTAAAGTAGAAAGCCTGAATGATGAAACTGCGGCAAAGTTGAATGAAGTGGCCGCACTCAAACAAAAACAGGAAGAAGAAAAGAAAGCGTTACTGCAACAAAAGCAAGAAAAAGCCAAAGTCGTCCAATCACTCTCACAAAAAATCGCAGCGCAGCGCAGTGAAATCAGCAAACTCAAACGTGATGAGAAAAATCTGTCCAACCTAGTTGAACGGTTAGCAAAACTTGCGGCTGCACAAAAGAAAAAACAACTCGCCCAGCAAAAAGCCAAAGCAAAATCCGCAAAAAAAGCTTCTGGTCGACCCAACACAACGCCATCTAATACAACGCAACCAGCACCAGAAAATCAAACCATCGCACGTAACGAGACCTTGCCGGACAATGATGTGGATGGTGTGCACTTTCCCAGCTTGCGCGGAAAATTGCGGTTGCCTGTACGCGGCGAAGTAAGCAATCGTTTTGGCGCGGTACGCTCTGACACCGGTGTGAGCTGGAAAGGCCTATTTATTCGTGCCAATGAAGGCAATGAAGTGAAATCAATTGCTAGTGGCCGCATTGTGTTTGCAGATTGGATGCGTGGTTTTGGCAATTTAATCATTGTGGATCACGGCAGCGGCTATATGAGTTTATACGGCAATAATCAAGCCTTGCTCAAAAACGTGGGGGAGAAAGTCAGCGGTGGTGACACGATTGCGGCAGTAGGCAATAGTGGTGGCAATGAAAGCAATGGACTGTATTATGAGCTGCGCAGAAACAGCGTACCGTTTGACCCGTTGAGTTGGAGCAATGTGCGCTAGTAGATAATAGTGCATGGGTGTTGTGCGATGCATACTGAGTAAAGCCCACATAAAAAAGCGCACTGCAAGTGCGCTTTTTTATTACCGATATCCACTTAATACGATTAAGTGAGACGATTAAGTGGATATATTGCTAAATAAGACTATAGCTCAGTGAGACTGCAGCAAGCTAATACTTAGCTACCTTCTGCAGGGGCCTCTGCTGGTGCCGCTTCCGCAGCCGGTGCTTCTGCTGGTGCTGCACCTGCCAACTCTTCTGCAGTTAATGTGATGCCTGGTACGCGCTCTTCTGCTGTTGGCTCGTAACCACCTGCCACAGGCGCTGCTGGAGCCGCTTCTGGCGCTGCAGCTGCCGGTGCCGCCTCAGCAGCAGGTGCCGCTGGTGCTTCTTCCGCCTTCTCACCACAAGCAGTTAATAACAAGCTTGCCAATAATGCAGAAACCAAAACTGATGATGTAAATTTCATATACCCTCCAAAAAAATAATTGCAAATATTTATTTATATACTATTTATATACAAAGACTTAGCCAATGTTTCTAACACAATACCACGATATTGTGATTAGTATCAACAATCCTACATTGCGCACCACACAAAAACAGTAGGTGAACTCTCTAAATTTAAGTCAGATTGCTCCTACATCTCGCGCTATCATCGCGCCTTTTGCATAAGCTTCTAGCTCGTAGACACTATGTCGATAACCACGCCGACAGGACCAAAGGTACTTTAATAGTGTCATGCCATGTAGAAACTGCGATACATGCACCAACTCATGCCCCAGCAGTTCTGTACCCTGCCTTGTATTAGGCTGATACACGCCAGCCCTGAAAAAAATACGATGTTGCAACACCACCGCACACATACGCTGACTTAGCCACATTGGCACGGCGCCTTCAATGATGCGCGCTTGTTCAATCACAACACTAGAAAAATAGGGTTTAAACGTATCACGCTCACTAACCGTCAGCGGACGCCCTTGCTGTCGCACCCCACTTATCCAACCATTTAACACGGAGAAACGCTACGCACCAATCACATGCATCAACACGCGTCGTGTCGCTGGCATATGCCGGTGTTCAAACAAAAAAATACCCTGCCATTGCCCCAATGCCACTTTGCCTTCTAATAGCGGGATAGATAGACTGGTTTGCGTGAGCGCTGTGCGCACATGCGCAGGCATGTCGTCAGGGCCTTCCACCGTATGGATAAATAGCTCGTCACCATCTGGCACTAGCCGATTAAAAAATGCTTCCATATCGACCAGTACATCGCTGTCGTAATTTTCATTCATCAGCAGGCTGGCCGACGTATGTTGAATATACAGCGTCAACAATCCGGTTTGTAATCCTTGCGCATTCGCCCATTGCATGACTTGCGGTGTGATATCGTATAAGCGACGGCCTTGTGCTTTGACTACCAGTGTTTCTGTACTTTGACGCATGTGACTCCAAACAATGACTTACCAACCATAACCCATACCCCAGCCGAATCTTGGTCCATAGCGGTAGCCAAACGGAGAATACCCGAACGGTCCACCATACCAAGGCCTGCCATAATAAAAGCCCCAATAGGGATCATACCCACGCATCTGTGCAAGGTCGCGTTCACGTTTCAACTTTTTCTCGCTCAGCCTACGCGCTTGTTCACGCTTATTGATTTCATCTGCCAACGCATTTTGGCGTGCAAGCTCGTTGGATTGATGAATATATTCTAACACTTTAATATCCAAGCCCCGTTTGTTCAAATCTAGACTTTGCGCGGGCGTGAGGTCATAGCGCGAATTGCTGGACTTAATTTTTTCGATAATCTCATCTGGTGTTTTCCCCTGTTTGGCATCGGCCACCAACTCTTCCAAACTTACAGTGGCAACGGCCGGTGGGATCAACTTCTCCAGCTCCTCCGGCGAAATACGTTCTACTTCAGCTTGTGTCGGGCTGTTACCTGTGGTGGCACAACCCGCCAGCATCAAGAGTACGGATGTAGCCATCAATATCGATAATAGTTGTTTCATAACACTCTCGCTTTCTTTGCTTTGGACTGTGTTTTTAATGTGCTGATGATCGGCGATGGCGCTGTAATACTGGCATCAAACACGTGGTACGGCGACTGGTACAAGCCCATGACTTTTTTCACATAGGCTTTCGTTTCTTTATAAGGCGGGATGCCATGGTAGCGATCAACGGTACGCTCTCCTGCATTATAGGCGGCCACGGCTAAGGCTACATCCCCCCTAAAATAAGACAACAGCCAACGCAAATATTTCACACCACCTTTAATATTTTGGCTAGCGTTATAAGCATTTTTTACATTAAAGCGTTCTGCAGTCGCCGGAATCAATTGCATGAGCCCCTGTGCATCCTTGTTGGATTGTGCGGCAATGGTAAAGTTTGATTCTGCCGTAATGATAGACAGCACCAGTTTGCTATCTACCTGATGCCAACTGGCAATTTTGTCTGCCAACTCCACCACCCAGCGTTTATGCCTGGGCAATGTAGCAATGTAGGCATCAATCGCTGCAGATTGTCGCGGTGCAGTTGTATCTGGTGATTTTTCTGGGGAAACTTCACTCAGTACGCATGCAGGCGCTTGTTGCGTGGTCAACGCCACGGTTTCCAGCATTTTTTGTGCTTCTGCATGGCCATGCGCCGAGGCAATGCCAAACAAATTGGCGGCATAATCACGGTTTGCTGGCACACCACGCCCCACTGCGTACAACATACCTAAGCGGTATGCGCCTTCTGCGCTACCATAGCGTGAAGCCTGACAATACAAATCGGCCGCTTTCCAGGCAGCCTCTTCTTCGTCCTCATCTAACAATAAACTGGCGCGCTCTAGCATACCGCGCACCAGCGGCGGCTCATTATCGAATGTTTCCAGCTGGCTAGAAGTAAATGCCCACGCCGGTGCGCTGGCACATCCCACAGCCAATAAAATAGAGGTGATATAGCCCTTCGTATTCATCATATGCGTCGTGCGTATCACCCCTATGTGGTTACTGCGTGTGGCTTAACCTTTGCTGAACATCATTTTTCCTGCCTTACAATCTACTACGACAGTATCTTTGGCCACAAAATTCCCACTTAAAATTTCGCGTGCCAATGGATTCTCGATTTCGCTCTGGATTGCACGCTTCAATGGTCTTGCACCATACACCGGATCAAAGCCGGCACTGGCGATTTCTGCCATGGCAGCATCAGTCACCGTCAATTGCATATCCATTGCATTCAAGCGTTTGGCCAAGTATTGCAACTGGATACTGGCAATCGATTTCACATGCGCTTCGCCTAGTGCGTGGAACACTACCACTTCGTCAATCCGGTTAACGAACTCCGGTCTGAAATGACTTTTCACTTCGCCCATCACTGCCAGTTTCACCAGTTGATAGTCATCGCCGGTCATGCTTTGGATCATCTGACTACCCAAGTTGCTGGTCATGATAATCACGGTATTTTTAAAATCTACCGTGCGGCCTTGTCCATCGGTTAAACGGCCATCATCCAACACTTGTAGCAATACATTGAATACATCGGGGTGCGCTTTTTCCACCTCATCCAGCAAAATCACGGAATACGGTTTGCGACGTACTGCTTCGGTCAGCGTACCGCCTTCTTCATAACCCACATAGCCAGGAGGCGCACCAATCATACGTGCAACCGAATGCTTCTCCATAAACTCGCTCATATCGATACGAATCAGATGGTCTTCCGAATCGAATAAGAAACCAGCCAAGGCTTTACATAACTCTGTTTTACCCACGCCAGTCGGGCCCAAAAACAAAAAGCTGCCGTAGGGGCGATTCGGATCGCCCAAACCTGAGCGAGAGCGTCGAATGGCATCCGACACCAAACGCACGGCCTCATCTTGCCCCACTACACGCTCATGCAATTTGGTTTCCATGGTCAGCAATTTATCGCGCTCACCCGTCAACATTTTGCTGACTGGAATGCCTGTGGCACGGCTCACCACTTCGGCAATTTCATCAGCACCGACTTCGGTACGCAGCATTTTGTGTTTCACTTCACCCACGTTGGCTTCTGCGGTAGAGGCTTGTTTTAACTGTGCTTCTAACGCTGGTAATTTGCCATATTGCAGCTCCGATACTTTCTGCCATTCGCCTTTGCGTGTGGCTTCTTCCATCTCAAATTTAATCTTTTCAATGGCTTCTTTAATATGCGCAGAACCTTGTACCTGCGCTTTTTCTGCTTTCCAGATTTCCTCTAAATCCGCATATTCTCTTTCGAGTTTGGTGATTTCTTCTTCAATCAACTCAAAACGCTTTTTACTACCTTCGTCTTTTTCACGGCGCACGGCTTCACGCTCAATTTTCAATTGAATCAAGCGTCTATCTAACTTATCCATGACTTCTGGCTTGCTGTCGATTTCCATTTTGATGCGGCTGGCTGCCTCATCAATCAAATCAATGGCCTTGTCTGGCAAAAAGCGGTCGGTGATATAACGATGTGACAATTCCGCCGCTGCGACAATCGCCGGGTCAGTAATCTCTACGCCATGGTGCAATTCGTACTTCTCTTGCAAGCCGCGCAAAATGGCAATAGTGGCTTCTACTGAAGGTTCATCCACCAGCACTTTTTGGAAACGGCGTTCTAGCGCCGCATCTTTTTCGATGTATTTACGGTACTCATCCAAAGTGGTCGCGCCCACGCAATGCAGCTCACCGCGCGCCAAGGCAGGCTTGAGCATATTGCCAGCATCCATCGCACCTTCCGCTTTACCGGCGCCCACCATAGTATGAATTTCATCAATAAACACAATGGTTTGGCCTTCATCTTGTGCCAACTCTTTGAGCACGGATTTCAAGCGCTCTTCAAACTCGCCACGATATTTAGCACCCGCCAATAAAGCGGCCATGTCTAGGCTTAATACTTTTTTGTTTTTGAGGGTATCAGGGACTTCACCATCCACAATACGTTGCGCCAAGCCTTCAACAATGGCAGTTTTACCGACGCCTGGTTCACCTATCAACACGGGGTTATTTTTGGTACGGCGGCCTAAAATTTGAATCGCACGGCGAATCTCATCGTCACGGCCAATCACTGGGTCTAGCTTACCCATGCGTGCACGCTCGGTTAAATCCATGGTGTATTTTTTCAGTGCTTCGCGTTGTCCTTCCGCTTCTTGGCTGTCCACATGGTGATCGCCACGTACCGTTTGCACCGCTGCTTCTAGTGCCGCTTTGGTCAGGCCATTAGATTTTAGTAGCTTACCCGTCTCGCCTTTGTCTTCGGCCAATGCTAATAAGAACATCTCACTGGCAATGTATGCATCATTGCGCTTTTGTGCGAGCTTGTCTGTCACATTCAGTAAGTTGTTTAAATCACGAGAGATAGCAATTTCGCCATTGGCTTCTGTGGCTTTAGGTAAATTACTAATGGATTGATTTAATGCTGCTTTTAGTGGATTGACTTGCACACCAGCACGCGCCAATAGTGCGCCAGTACTGGCGTCATCTTGATTCAACATGGCCAGTAATAAATGCTGTGCTTCTATGGTGGGGTTATCGGCACCCAGCGCAATGCTTTGTGCATCGGCCAAGGCCTGTTGGAATTTAGTGGTTAACTTATCGAAACGCATTATCGCCTCCTTAATCTTTGTCTGTTATTAAGGTGGGGCGGTTTTTGCATTTTTCAATACGATGTCAACAATGAAAGTAGGGTTAATCCAAACTGTTCGCCATTGCAGGCTAAATAAGGTCGCTGCCGATGCACCAATAATACGGGGTAGTCTAATTTCTGGCTGCTGGTCAACCACGACTTAGGGGCTTGCCATGTCTTGCCCTCATCATCTGACTGCATGCCCCAGATGCTGTATTGGCCGTCTTTGATTTCACGCCATACTAGCCACACTTGTTTACCCACACTGACCACGGCCGGGTGTCCAGCTTGCTTGGTATTGTCGCCAAACTTTTTGGCTGGTGAAGACACCCAAGCAACACCATCCATGCGGCTGTAATACAAACCAGGATTCTTATCGTTACCATCAAAATAAGCCATGTGGTAACCCCACCAATCAGCGCCCTCACCACCGCTGGCCAATGCTGCCCCATGATGTGGGCAACCGTCGATTTTCCAACGTCCAAACGTTGCACGATGCGGCATAACCGTTTGTTTTTGTATAGGAATCTCTGCAATCATATGGTCGCGCTCGCTCCCCTCAAACACATGTCGCCATAAGGCAACCACCGTGCCATCGGGTTTGTGTGTGGTGGCAATGCGGCAGCATTCGCAACTGTTATCCGCTAACTTTTGTTCTACTTGGAAAGAGCTGCCTTTATCGGTAGATACTGCATAGTAAATGGCAGCGCCCTCATACGGTTTGTTCGCAGCCTTTGCCGCCAGTAAGTCGCGTTTATCTACCCATGTCACCGTGATACGGCCATTGGGTGCAACATGCAAGGCATCAAAACGATGCGTAATCTCAGCACGGTCTTGATGCACAATGATGGGCGCATCAAATTGCTTGCCTTGGCTGGTAGAACGCGCAAACCAGATATAGCCGGCATAGGGCGCTTTGAGTGATTCGGTCCAACTCAGGTAGATAAACCCTTCTGGAGAAACCGCAATTTTAGGTCTTGCTTCACCATCCGCAGCGACTTTCATGGCAACCGGATTTACTTTCACCGCAGCAGCAAAAGTCTTACCTAAATCTGCACTTTTATCTACCCACACATAGCCGTTTTTAACACTTGCCCGCCATAGCTGGCCCTGTGGGTCTATGGTCACGCTAATGGCAAGGTGATTGGCTTGATATTGGGTATGGGCTTCATGCGCATTAGCGACATGGCAAAACACGGCCATAAACAGCGCCAATACTGGGATAAGGATTGATGTATACATGGTCAATATGGTAACGCATTTCATCTGCTTTTTTCAGAGAAATGTACGTTTTTAAATTGTGTAATTTTATCGATTGGTGGCCTAAAGTTTTATGTAAATTGCACCGTTAAGCTATCTATATCAAGTATCAAAAAAATGGGCGTCAAGGCATTGCTAACTAGCAGCCTTGCAGTATGCAATCTAACGAGGCAATGTGAGCAGTGCAGCATTCAAAGAAAATTCACAAGATTCAAACCGACAAGGTCAAGCCGGTGGACGCTGAGGCGATACCACAGGATGGTCAGCCATTGGCTTGGCAATTGCTGGATGCCTTGCATGAAGTGGCGGTAATGACGCTCAGAGATGACGGCACGATTAATTACACCAACACATTTGCACGTAGAATTTTTAATCTTGACCAACCTGCGAGCAAGTCACGCAAGCGTCATCCAGCCACCAGCATGCTGGAGCATCTGCTGGAAAAGATTAAGGAACGGCAATCTGAATTCACGTTGCAATATGCCCTAGAACGGCAAGTGCGCACCCTCAAAGTCTATGTGATTGATCTGCTGAATCAGCAAGAGCACTTGCAATTGCTGTATATGTTCGATACTACCGGCCAAGTGCTATCTGAAATTAAGCTACGGCAAACCGAGCAATTATTACAAACCGTGATTGATACCAGTCCGGATTACATTTGCATCAAAGATGGCAACAATCGCTGGCTTCGCGCCAATCAAAAGTTACTCAGCTTATTCCAAATACCCATGCAAGATTACGCGTATCAAACTAATTTTGATATTGCATCTGGCATTCACCCGGTATTTAAAACCGCGTTTGAGTACTCAGAAAAATCCGATGAAACGACTTGGCGAACACAAAAAGCGTATCGCAATGAGGAAATCATCTATTTACCGCAAGGCTCTGAAAAAACATTGGATGTGAGCAAGATTGCCACGTTTAACAGTGATGCCTCACGCCAGCATTTGGTGATGTACGCCCAGGATATCAGCGAACAGAAGTTTATTGAAAAGCAATTGCACAACCGCAGCGCGATTCTGGATGCGCTGATTTCTTGCGACTGGTTATTACACTCTGCGGATTCTTGGCACTCAGTCGCTAAAACCGTATTGCAGCAATCTTGTCTGGCACTACGCTTTACGCGCGCTGCTATCCTTAAAAATATACCATATGACGAGAGCACGGATACTTACTCCAAGCTACTGTATCAATGGTCTACCCCTGGATTTATGGTACCAGTGAACAACCTGGAAGCCATTAATTTTGACGATACGCGCTTGAGCCGCTGGAAAGAGATTCTGCAAAAAGGCAATCCGGTCTTTAGCGAGATGAGCGATTTACCCAAAGCAGAGCGTCAGCTACTGAAGCAACACGACAGCATCTGCATTGCGATTGTCCCGCTGTTTGTGGAGCATCAGTGGTGGGGCAATATCATCATTGAACGTTGTTACGATACAGACAAAACCAGCTCGCAAGAACTAGGCTCTCTAATGGCAATAGGCCGCTCGCTCAGCGTAGCCATTCAGCGGGAACACACTGGCCGTAGCTTAAATTTGGCTAAAATTGCGTTTGATAGTGCGAGCGAAGGCATTATGATTATTGACACCAACGGCAGCATCATTGGTATCAACAAAGGCTTTAGCGATATTACCGGCTATAGTGAAGAAGAGATTTTGGGTGCTACGCCGATTGTATTTCAGCAAGGCAAACACGATTTGTGGAAAAGCCTATCTAGTGAAGGCAAATGGTGCGGCGAAGTGATTAACCATCGCAAAAACGGTGAGGAATATCATGAGTGGCTGACGATTACTGTCGTCAAAAACCACGAGCACCAGATTACCAATTACGTGGGGGTGTTTGCTGACGTCACCGAGGTGAAGCAGTCACAAAACAAACTTTACGAGTTGGTGAATCATGACCCACTCACCGGGTTGCCAAATCGGCGACTCATCAACGAGTTATTGGAACACGCCATTAAACGCGCGGAACGTGAATCACGCCAAATTGCGTTGCTGTTTATTGATCTGGATCGCTTCAAAGCCATCAACGATAGTCTGGGGCATCCGGTAGGCGATCAGTTGTTGTTTGAAGTATCGCGCAGAATCAAGCAATCCATCCGCGAGAGTGATGTGGTCGGCCGTTTGGGCGGCGATGAGTTTATTGTCATGATGGATAACTTGCATGACATAGACGACGCTGCGCATAAAGCCAAGAGTATTCTCACCGCCCTGCAATCGGAGTTTTTGATTGATAATAAAGAGTTGTATATCAGCGCTAGCATTGGTATCTCGCTATATCCGGACGACGGCAAAGATGTGGACAGTGTGATTAAAGCGGCCGATATAGCCATGTATCAAGTCAAGAACATGGGCAAAAACAACTATTGCTATTACACCAAAAAACACAGTGCCGATGTACTGGAACGCTTTAATCTTGAGAATCAACTGCGGCGCGCATTAGAACGCCAACAGTTTGAGGTGTACTACCAACCGCAAGTCTCTCTACAGACTGGGGAAATCATTGGCGCAGAAGCGCTGGTGCGTTGGAATCATCCGGAATATGGTCTTGTTTCACCGGCCAAATTTATCCCTTTGGCAGAAGAGACCGGCATTATTTTACAGATAGGCGAATGGGTACTGACACAAGCGGCTATGCGCGCAAAAGAGTGGATAGATGGCAGCAACTCGCTGAAGCGGATTGCTGTGAATGTGTCCGGCATTCAAATCATGCAAAGTAATTTTGCCGATACGGTCTACGGTGTGCTGATTCATTCAGACTGCGTGCCATCGATGTTAGAGTTAGAAATTACCGAAAGTACGGTCATGCAGAATACCGAGCATGTGATTAGCACTTTTGACCGCATTAAAAGTTTGGGCGTGCGCCTTGCTATTGATGACTTTGGCACCGGCTACTCTTCGCTCTCCAACCTTAAACGCTTACCCTTAGACAAGTTGAAGATTGACCGATCTTTTGTACGTGATTTACCCGATGATTTAGACGACGCGGCCATTGCCAGCGCTATTTATGCCATGGCCAACAGCCTTGGTTTTTCAGTGATTGCAGAAGGAGTAGAAACCGCAGAGCAAGTACAGTTTTTAAGAAAAATGGGATGTATTGAGGCACAGGGCTACCTCTATAGCAAACCCATTACAGCAGATGAATTTTCGCTATTGATTAATAAAAATAAAGAAGAAAAAGGAAGTTACCATGTCTACTAGTACTTGCACCATTGATGTGAATCAACTGCGAGTTGGATTGTACGTCCATCTGGATTTAGGATGGATGGATCACCCATTTACACTAAGCAACTTTAAATTACACAATGAAGAACAAATTCAAAAAATCAAAGGCATTGGTTTAAAAACGCTACGTTATGATCCAAAACGAAGTGATTGCCCACCGCTCCCTGTCAAATCCAATTTAAATCTGATCAAACCAGTACTGGCAGCGGAGCAAGCACTAGCGCATGCCGAAGAGTCTGCCGTACTGGCAGAAACAACTGAGCCTGTGATTGACGCAAAGTTATTGCGGCACAAACAATTACACCATGCAATTGATGAAAGTGAGAAAAAGTTTGTCGTCGCCAGTGATACCATTAAAAATATTCAACGCAATATCCTGTCATCCTCCAAGCAGTGCCTGGAACAAGCGACACTACTCGTCAATGACATTGTGGAAAGCACACTGTGCGAAGGTGATATTGCTATTCATGCACTCAATGGCAATCGTTCTAGTGATGCGCATTATCAGCACGCGCTCAACGTCACAGTGCTATCGATGATTTTGGCAAAATCGATTGAAATCTCCAGAGAAGATGCGCAACTGCTTGGGTTGGCCGCTATTCTTCACGACATCGGCAAGCTAGAAGTCAGCGATAAGATTTTATTGAAGAAAGATCCGCTCACCCACGGCGAGCATGCCCACTATCAATTGCATTCGGAATTTGGTGCGCGCATGGTCAAGTCCATAGGCCTCTCGCCCAGAATCTCCAAAATTGTACTGCAACATCATGAACTGGCTGATGGCTCTGGTTATCCTGCAGGGCTGAAGGCAGAACAAACGGATCCGTTGGCCAGAATCATTGTCTTGGCCAATAATTACGACAGCCTATGCAACCCTAAAAATATGTCTGGGGCTAAAACGCCTTATGAAGCGTTGGCCTATATGTTTGCACACCAACGCTCCAAGTTTGATGAAGACTTACTCAAACGCTTAATCAAATCACTGGGCGTGTACCCGCCAGGCAGCATAGTCAAATTGTCTAATGAGCAATATGCAACGGTAGTCTCAGTGAACCCCAATTACCCGCTGAAACCTTATGTCAAAATACATTCAAAACAAGGCAAGGATGAAGAGGATGTAATTGTGGATTTACGTGAAGAAGTGAATATCAACATTACTGCTTGCTTAAAACATGCGCAAATCCCAGCCGAGGTATTGAAGCAAATCAATCCGCGCAAACGGGTCAGTTACTTTGTGGATCAAGCGCCAGAAACAGCGGCAGCTTAAACTCGCTTTACTATTTCTGGTACGAACAACAGGCTATCTTACTAACAAATAAGATAGCCTTTATTTATTTGGCCTGACGTAGCCCAAGGTAGTTTGCCAGCATTGGAAAATAAGGCATGACGTAGCGCTCCATCAGCAACACCAGCAATAACGATAGCCCAAAAAACGGTAGCAATACACCCAAACTAAGCACTACCGCGATCATTGCCCAAGCAAAGCGTGCTGGACGTTGGCTATTGGGTGGCGCTCCCAACGTACGGAATAGCGAAGCGTTGGCTAAGCGCTTCCACCACAGCACCACTGCACTCACGGAGAGCAACACCAAGCCCAAAGCGGTGACCACACCTAGCAACTGATTGAACCACCCGAATAATTGGCCTTCGTGTATGGCGACACCCATGCCAATCAGGCGGTCCAACCATGGTCTGTCAGCAAAGTTTTTCCGTTCAATCATGTTACCGACGGTATCAAAACGGATATTCACACGCAAAGGTCTATTCTGCGCATCAGAACGCGCTGTCCAATCTGCAGATTTATTAGAAGGTGGCGCAATCAGCACTGGCGGCGCCAATTGTAATGGTGCGACCGTAGCCACCAGCTGATCCAACAGGCGATAATCCTGTGCATGGTGGTGCGCATGCGACTGCATGGCATGTCCTTCATGCGCTGCATGTTCGCCAGCGGCTACGCCACCTACCGTCCAGTCTTGGGGCTGTATTTTGATGTTCCCCGTTTGGACATGCATCGTTTGTATTTGCCGGATTTCTTTTAACATGCCACCCCAAGATTTGGTCCATGGCAGCCCGGAAATCAATAGAAACAAGGTGAAGAACGATATCCAAAATCCCACCACACCGTGCAGGTCACGCCAAAACACTCTGCTGCTCTTGCGCATGCGCGGATAGACCACACCCGCCAGACCCTGCCCTGCTTTGGGCCACCATAAATACAAGCCAGTGATGACCATGACAATTGCCCAAGAGGCAGCCAGCTCTACCAAGTAAGATCCGCGCGCGCCTAGCAATAAATTGCCATGCAGCTCGTGCACAATGCGCATCAGCTTGCTATCCTCGCGTGCAATATTGAGTATTTGCAAAGTCTGCGGATGCACATACACGCGTGAAATCACAGCCCCTTGCTTGACCAACACCCGTACTGCCGATTGCGGGTTGGCCTGCAATTCATAGGCATGCAACACAGCACCCGGTACAGCTTCTAGTGCTGCCTGCACCTGCTGATGCGCAGATGCAGCAGCCCCTGTCAGGACTAGATGCTCGTAAGGCGCATCCAGCGCAGCTTCTACCTGCGGTTTAAACAGGTAGATGCCACCAGTGACCGACAGCAACAACATAAAAGGGATACAGAATAATCCTGCATAAAAATGCCAACGCCAAACAATTTGATGGGCCGGCCAGCGACGTAACTTCATGATGTCATCCAATCTGCTGTGCTGCGTGCTAGTAATTAAACTTTACTTGCACATAACCGGTACGTTGCGGATATGGGTGAAAGATATACGCTTTGTAATTATTCAGATTGTCCACACCAACAGAAGCTGTCCAACGCTTATCGAACTTGTAATTGGCTTTCACATCCATGATAAAAAATTTGCTACCCCCGCCAAACACATCTGGGTTGCTATCGCTATTATCTAGATAAAAATATTGCCTGCCACTGTAGCGCGCCGCCAAACTATAGGAGATATTACTGCCTTGGTGGTAAGTAGCTACGCCTTTGATCATCGCCCTTGGGATGCGTAATGGCTTATTGCCTTCAAACTGCGGGTTGGCATCATTCTTCACAATCTCAGCATGGGTAAACGTAGCACTGCCCATTAAATCCAAACCATGTACGCCTACGTCTTGCCACTCACTGGCAAGTTCCACGCCGTAAGTACGCACTTGGTCGATATTCTGAATAAAAGTACATCCCGCTGCCCCTGCCGTACACGTACCGGTGCCAAATGGAACCGGGTTACCGTTAGTCGTGGTTTGCGAGACGAGCGCATCATATTTATTCTCATGAAAGAAACTGCCACGCACTAGGCCAGTGGCAAACCTACGCTCTGCTGTCAGCTCACTGGAGATCACTTCTTCCGTCTTCAAATCCGGATTGTTTTGTACTAGCGCAGTACCAGTGGTAATTTGTTGATACAACTCACTGACCGTTGGAAAGCGAAATGCCTGACCAAATGCCGCTCTAAATCCCCACTCTGGCATCGGTTCAAAACTAATGGAAAGCTTGGGCGAGAATTTATTGTCAGTCTTATCAGCATAGCGACTAGTTTGCAAGCCAGTGCCAGTCGTCGTTTGATTAAGTCCATCATTAGCTTCCCAATGCTCAAAACGTCCGCCAAACGTCACCGCCCATGCAGGATTCAATTGCCATTTATCTTGCGCATAAATCGCCTGCGTTTGGGTCTCACCACGCGAGCTTGCATTCAATGTCCCCTTGTTGCCAGTAGACCAATCCGCGGTGTTATTCGTATCACTGACCAGTTTATATAGGTCAACGTGGTAGCCCACATCAATCTCATGTTTGTCACCATTACCATCCGTAGGACGCAATGTGCCGCGCGCATCCAGTACTGTCCAGCCAGTGCCACTTTGGTCAACCACTCGGCCGATTTTATTGATATAAGGATTACCCGCCGCAGTTGTGCCGGTAGAAGGCGCATTTGCACTGCTATTTTTATCTTTTTGATAATCGTAGTCAGACAGCGTCAGATTCCAGTCAAAAAATCCTTTGGTATTGCTTTTTAAATCAATGGCCTGCATCACATGAAAAGCTTCAACTTCTGCCGGACTGAATCCTGAAATATCGTAACGCTGCCCATTAACACTGACACGCCCGTTATACACCGGGTTGCCCGCAGCATCTTTAATATAGCTGTCCACATCGGTGCGGCTATCCAAATCCCACAGCCCCAACGTATAGGTCGCACGTACGGTCGGGCTAATATCGTATGCTGCCTTTAGCTTCACATTCAGTTGTTCGGTATGGTCTATGCCTGTCGCACCAAAGGTTACTCTGTTTTGGTTTCTCTCATTGCGGTCCGAATAAGCACCTGTCACTACCGGCGCACCAGCAGGCGCAGTGGTCGATAGCAGCGCATTGGCAAACTGCATAGGCTGACTCTCATTTTCCAAACGGTCTACGCCTAGCCAAAAACTCAAGTCGTTAACTTTATCGCCAAATGAAGCGGTCTCGTGATTGCCCTTAAAGGTTTTGTCGGTACCGTACAACTCAAAATTCTGTGCAAATGCCTGTGCTGTGGCATGCGCCTCAAATTTGGTCGGCATGCGGGTGTTCATGCTCACCACTCCGCCAAACGAGTTACCCGCATACAGCGCTGAAAATGGGCCGTATAAAATGCTCACACTCTCAATTTCCTCTGGGCTGACCATGCCCCAGCGTGGCGGAAAGCTGAACGAGTTACCCAACAAATTGGACAGCAAAATGCCATCGGCATACACCATGGTTTGCGCGCTTGAGAGCGTGCCTGTAGTACGTGTGGCTAATGGCCCGTTACGATCACCAATATAGCGCTCACGTACCTGAAAACTGGGTAAGTATTTGAGCGTTTGTTGTGAGGTAGTCGCATTGACAGACTCTTGAATCTGCTGCTTGGTGTATGTCTCTACCGTGGCAGGATGTTTGATGATCCGGCTATCAATCGTGCCAGTCACGTGAATATCATCTAATTCAATGGCTTCGTTGTGGTCGGCATATGCCAGCGCCGGTAGCACTGCTAATACGGCCGTTAAAATCTGTTTGTTTAAACCTTGTTGTTTTAACATGGTGTGTTACTCCAAAAAATATAAAACGCACCCACAATCATCGGGTGCAATGCAGTGATTTATTTTTAGAGTAAAACGGGAGGTGCGCGCGTGGGATGCGCAGTGTGGACAAAATGGAGTTGTACTGGCGCAGCATAATCAAAGCGAACGGCTTTTTCTTGTGCTGCTAAATACAGTGCAAATGCTGGGTTGAAGCTGGGTAACGCAACATCCGCAGTGCCGGCATGGCAAAACGGACAATGATTAAGGTGATGACTGATAGACGCTGGCTGACTACTTGGTTTGACATCCAAACCAGCTTGCAAGGTGTTGCCTTGCGTGGTCACTACTTGAATAAATAGTTTTTTGCCGCCGGTACTACAAATTTCCTGCAAAAATCCGCTCGTGCTGCCTTGTCCGGCCAGCGCGTGCGATACGCTAGGTGCCAGCGACGCAAACATCATCGCGATCAACGCGATACGATGCATCCAGCGGAATAATTTTTGCGACAACATACGCGCATTTTAGCCCTAGTCGCGTAAAATTCAAAACTTCTATAATCAATCCTGGGAATATGATGGCCGTTGGTAGCTTACTTGCACTTTTAGACGACATTGCAACGATTTTAGATGACGTTTCTGTCATGACCCAAGTGGCGGCTAAGAAGACCGCTGGCGTATTGGGCGATGATCTGGCGTTGAATGCCCAACAAGTCTCCGGCGTGGCAGCAGAGCGTGAATTACCCGTAGTATGGGCCGTGGCTAAAGGCTCGTTTATCAACAAACTTATCTTAGTCCCCACAGCCTTATTACTGAGTTATTTCTCGGCTAAATTCGGCATTCATTGGATTATCCCAACACTACTAATGATAGGCGGCGCATTTTTGTGCTTTGAAGGATTTGAGAAAATCGCGCATAAATTCTTGCACAAAGAGGAAGACGCAGCCCATCAATCCGCATTGGCGCATGCGGTTGAAGATGCCAACGTAGATTTGGTTGCGCTGGAAAAAGAAAAAATCAAAGGCGCCATTACCACCGACTTTATTTTATCGGCAGAAATCATTGTCATTGCCTTGGGCACAGTAGCTGCTGCCAGCTTTGGTAAACAAGTGGCTGTGGTCTCGGCCATTGCTATCATTATGACGGTTGGCGTATATGGCTTGGTGGCAGGCATTGTTAAGTTAGATGACTTAGGCTTGCATTTAATGCTGAAAAAAGGGCAAAGCGTGTATCGCCAAGTGCAGCGCAAAGTGGGTGAAAAGCTACTCGCAGTCACACCCTATTTAATGCGCTTACTCTCTATTTTAGGTACTGCCGCCATGTTTATGGTGGGTGGCAGCATTATCGGCCATGGTATCCCCGTGCTTCACCATTTCACCGAGGACATCTCAGGTTATTTACAAACACTACCAGTGGTGGGAGGCGCGTTGTCTGCAATTTCACCGATCATCATTGATGGGATTATCGGTTTAAAAGTAGGTGCGATTTGTGTTGCGTTTTTTGAGTTGGGTAAGAAGTTAATACCGAGTAAAGCTTAAGATTTCTGGAACTTACGACGATTAACTAAGCTAATAGCCAACAACCCCAGCGCTAGCATACTTAAATTAGTAGGCTCGGGGACTTGAGATAGAATAAGGGAATCTTGAGATAGGATAAAAGGGTCTTTGATAACACCCACATGAGGTATCAGAATTTCAGGATTGTTATTTGGCAAACCAGTATAACCTGCATCTAAGATAGCACCTGGCTCTATAAAACCAGACGATCCAGACAGCTCGATTAACGGCGCAATCAGACTAACATTTGACTTGATATTCAACATCCCAAGAGAAAATAGTCTAATAGATATATCATCCCTCAACGTACCACTGTAAAAGATAAAATCTCCATCACAGTTTGCTTGATAGCCATTTTCTGTGGACACTACCAAATTAGAAGAGCAGCTAAGGCTCAATGTTTCAATAGAAGCTGTTGCGATGGCAGGAAAGATTGTCATAGCAACAACAAAAACAAGCTTGGAAACAGCTTTCATGGCATGAGACTTTAAGACAAAACAGCTTCTGATATTACCTACGCTACACACATCAATCCATGCGCCAATCAGACTAAGATTTGCAGTTTCTTGTCACAAAACCGTCAACTAATAATCGTCATCCGTAAAGCGCTGCTCTAAAAATGGAAACGCATCATTGTGATAGCCGCGCACTTCCCAAAAACCGGGGCGGTCAAATTCATGCAACTCAATACTTTTTAGCCATTTTGCGCTTTTCCAGGCATAGCGTTTTGGCACTACCATACGCACCGGCCCGCCATGTTCTGCAGTGAGCGATTTGCCAAATACACTATGCGCAATGATGACATCATCGTCCAACAAGGCTTCCAACGGTAGGTTAGTGGTATAGCCATCGTAACTATGCAAGGTAACAAATTTAGCATTCGGCAACGGGTTCGCCTGCATCAACAACTCGCGTGCAGAAACGCCTTCCCAATCCATGTCTAATTGGCTCCAGCGTGTCACACAGTGAAAGTCTGAGGTATCTTTAATTTGCGGCAGATCGCGGAAATCCATCCATTTTAGGTTCAGCTCATGCTCAACCAAGCCATAGATGCGCAGCGACCAGTTAGTGGTGTTGAGATTGGGGCGAATGCCCAAATCAAGTACGGGAAAGTTAGTGACTTGCTTTTGACCTGATGGAATACGTGCATTTTCACTAGGCTTGCTGGTTTTGTTCCCCAGCAACCGGCCTTTTTTGGCTAGCGCGATCTTACCTTCAATCAGTTTTTTCCAATCCGGCATATCACCCCTTTTGACTCGCCTGGTACGAGCCTAGCAATATTCTTATTGTTGTGTTTTATTGTTAACAACGCTGTCTAGCAGCAAAATCCCCACACCTACACAAATAGCACTATCGGCTACATTAAATGCCGGCCATGCAAACTGTTGATAGTAAAAATACAGAAAATCAACTACATAGCCTAGCGTAATGCGGTCATATAAATTACCTAATGCGCCACCTAATACTAAGGCCAGCCCCCAGCAAAAAAGTTTGTTGTTCGCATTCTTTTTTAACAGATAGACAATGACGACAGACGCCACGACAGAAATTGCAGTAAAAAACCACTTCTGCCAGCCACCCGCATCTGCCAAAAAGCTGAAAGCAGCGCCTTCATTATGGTAACGCACCAAATCAAAAAATGGCGTCACTGCTAGATGCTCACCATAGGCAAACGCTTGCTGCACCAAGTGCTTGGTATATAAATCCAACGCAATCACCACCGCGCTAACACTTAACCATTTATGCATATTTACGTGACTGTGATTTGCCAGAGATATTGCTTACGCAACGACCACAAATGGTGGGATGATCAGCATGACTGCCTACGTCGGCCACATAATGCCAGCAACGCTCACACTTGGTATGCTGGCTTGGTTTGACCAGTATTGCTTGTTCAGCGTCAGTTGCTACTTTATACACGTTTGCTGCGGAAGTGATTGTCACAAAACGCAAATCCTCACCTAAGCTAGTCAACGCATCAAAGTCTGTTGCAGTCACATTGAAATCAAGTTCAGCTTGTAATGACGACCCAACCTGCCCTGCACCACGCAACACTTCGATCTCTTTTGCCGCTTGCGCACGCAGTGCACGTATAGCATCCCATTTTGTCTTTAATACAACATAGTCGGCATGCTGTGTCGCACTAATCACATCTTGGCTATCTGCCCAATTGTGTAACACTACAAAGTCTTCGGTATTAGGTGTCAGCGTTTGCCAAATTTCTTCTGCGGTGTAGCTCAAAATAGGCGCCATCAAGCCAGCTAACACTTGTGTGATTTTTAGCAGCACGGTTTGTGCTGCACGTCTGTCATGCGAATTTTCTGCATTGGTATACAGACGGTCTTTCAGAATATCTAAATAGAAGGCCCCCAAATCTTCTGCACAGAAATGCTGCAAGGCTTGCGCCACGCGATGCAACTCATACACGTCATATGCGCCATGACAGGTATTGGAAAGCTCGCTCAATAAACCTAGCGCATAACGGTCAATTTCTAATAAGTGTTCATAGGATACGGACTGTGTGCTTGCATCAAAATCAGCCACATTCGCTAACAAGAAGCGTAAGGTATTGCGAATCTTACGATAGCTATCTGCCACACGTTTTAAGATTTCATCAGAAATCGTTAACTCGCCTGAGTAGTCCGTGCTGGCCACCCATAAACGTAGAATATCTGCACCATAGGTATCCATCACTTTTTGCGGCGCGACTACGTTACCTTTAGATTTACTCATTTTGTGACCAGCGCCATCCACCACAAAGCCATGCGTTAGCAATGCGTGATACGGCGCACGGCCATCAATGGCACAACCCGTCAGTAAACTAGATTGGAACCAGCCGCGATGCTGATCTGAACCTTCGAGATATAAGTCAGCTGGGAACTGCAATTCGGGGCGACGCTTTAATACTGCAGCATGCGTGGATCCAGAATCGAACCAGACGTCTAAAGTATCCGTTACTTTTTTGTACTGATCTGCATTCTCTGGCGCGTTGGCGTTTAAGAAAGCGGCGCCATCCAGGCTAAACCAAGCCTCAACCCCTTGCTGCTCAACCTGCAAGCAGGCTTTTTCTAGCAGCGCTGGCGTTTGCGGATGCAATTCGCCTGTTTCTTTATGCACAAATAATGGCATTGGCACGCCCCAGTTACGCTGGCGCGATACACACCAATCTGGACGGTTTTTAATCATCGCCTCTAAGCGTGCGCGTCCCCAACTTGGGAAAAATTCAGTCGCATCCACTGCGTTATTGGCATGCTCTCGTAAAGACTTGCCGTTTGCATCTTGTGCATTCATACCAATGAACCATTGGTGTGTGGCCAATTGCATCAACGGCGTTTTATGGCGCCAGCAATGTGGAAAACTGTGATTCAAACGTGCACTGGCCAACAAGGTGCCATTCTCTTGCATCTTGGCCAAAATCACTTTGTTCGCTTCTTGGCGACTTAAGCCACGAATTTCCGCAAACTCGACCAAATCACTGGTAAAGAATTTACCATCGCCACCAATCAATACGCGTGGTTTTTCATTGGGGAAATTGGCACGCATCACCAGCCAGTCGTCGTTACCGTGTGCAGCAGCGGTGTGGACTAAGCCAGTACCGGCTTCAGTCGTCACATGGTCGCCAGTAATGATAGGCACTTGGCGGTTATCGAACGGGTGTTGTAGCAACAAGCCCTTCAAAGTCGCGCCTATGGTGCTTGCCAATACTTGTGTATTCTCTTCGCCATAACGCTTGAGTGTCGCTTCCACTAACTCATGTACCAGTATCAATAAGCCTTTACTCGTCTGCACTAAGTCATATGTCAATTCAGGATGCACACTAACCGCCTGATTCGCCGGCAATGTCCAAGGCGTCGTTGTCCAGATCACTGCAAATGCATCATCTGTCACTTCCACACCAAACGCTTTGCTTAAAGCTGCGGTGTCTGCCACTTTAAACCCCACGTCAATCGCGGGTGAATTCACATCTTCATACTCAACCTCGGCCTCAGCCAAGGCAGAGCCACAATCTACACACCAATGCACGGGCTTGCTGCCTTGATAGAGATAGCCATTTTGATAGATATTGCCCAAAGCACGCATGATGTCGGCTTCGGTCTTAAAATCCATGGTCAGGTAAGGATGATCCCAATCACCCAACACCCCCAAACGCACGAAATCCTTTTTTTGTCTTTCCACTTGTTCAGCCGCATAAGCACGGCAAAGCTCGCGGAACTTGGCTGGCTCAATATTTTTGCCATGCGCTTTTTCCACCACCAACTCAATGGGTAACCCGTGACAATCCCAGCCTGGTACATAAGGCGCATCAAAACCACTCATGGTTTTGGATTTAACAATGATGTCTTTCAGGATTTTATTGACGGCATGACCAATGTGAATATCACCATTCGCGTACGGCGGGCCATCATGCAGAATGAATTTTTTTGCACCCTTGCGCGCTGTTCTGATTTTTTCATACAGCTTTTTTGCTTGCCACTGCGCCAGCCATGCCGGTTCACGTTTGGCGAGATCGCCGCGCATGGGGAAACTGGTTTCCGGTAAGTTGAGTTTGTATTTGGTATCTTTGTTGTCAGTCATGACTTAATTCTTAACTATATTCTTAACTACGGTTTTTAAAATAATCTTTTGCAGCGCTTGCATCCCGCGCAATTTGTGCCTTGAGTGCATCTAAACTTTCAAACTTCATTTCATCGCGGACTTTATGGAAAAACTGTACATGCACATGGCGATCATACAAATTACCATCAAAATCAAAGACATATACTTCCAACATCAACTTTGGCACACCGCCAATGGTAGGCCGCACACCCAAATTAGCAACGCCATTCAAACCGTCTAATTTTACCGCATAAACCCCGGTTAATGCAGGCCGTTCGTGACGCATATGCACATTGGCCGTGGGGTAGCCCAACTGGCGCCCGAGTTTTGCGCCATGCACCACTTTGCCACTAATACTGTAAGGCCTGCCCAGTAAAGCTTCAGCACGTATTAAATCACCCGCCGCCAAAGCCTCCCGCACTAGGGTGCTGGACACGCGCTGGCCCGCCACTTGCACTGGTGGAAAATCAACCAATTGAAAGCCGTTATCAATAAAACTTTGTGTAGTGCCCTGACGTTTGGCGCCAAAACAAAAATCGCCGCCCACCAAAATCGTATTGGCATTTAAATCATGGCGCAAAACATCCTGCATAAACGCTTCTGCAGTAATGGCTGCAAACGCTTGATTAAAGCGGCATACGAACACTTTTTCCACACCCACCTCTTCAAAACATTCCAGCTTTTCACGCATGGAGGATAAACGCGCAGGCGCATTATGTGGCGTAAAAAACTCGCGTGGATGCGGCTCAAAGGTCATCACGGCAGGTGTGATTTGATACTGACGCGCAGTCTCTACCAATTTAGCCAATAACGCCTGATGCCCCAAATGCAAACCATCAAAGTTACCAATGGCCAATGCCAATGGTGCTGGATGCGTGGTAGGTGAATGTCTGAATACTTGCAAAATGAATGGCCTGAGATTAAGTCCGTAGTATTAGGTTAAGTCCGTAGTGTTAAGTCCATAAGCTAATGGAGCGCTCTGCGCGAAAAATCTTTGGGGCGGAAGCCCAAGATAAATAACACCGCAAAATAGACACCCATGCCCAACACAACTAATAAGGACAAATGCATTAACCGTTTCATGACACTGAACTCTAGCCAAGTCGCAGCATCACCCATTGCAACATGTAATACTGTGCCCATCACTGCCAAAGCAAAAGCAAGTTTGAATAAAAACACCCACCAGCCAGCTTGGGGCTGATATAACTTTGATTTGCGCAAATGGTAATACAGCAATGCAGCGTTTGCGCAGGCACCCAAGCCAAGCGCAAGGGCCAAACCTGCATGATTCAAATGCAACACATAGACAAATATCACATTCATGACTTGTGTTAATACCAAAGTAAAAATAGCCACTTTGACGGGTGTTTTAATATTTTGCCGTGCATAAAAACCAGGCGCTAAAATCTTGACTAGAATCATCCCCAGTAAACCAACACTATAGGCAATCAATGCTTGCTGTGTCATAGCAACGTCTGTTGGCGTAAATTTACCGTAATAAAATAGTGTGCAGACCAGTGGCGTTGCCAGTATTGCAAGTGCAACTGCAGCTGGCGCCGCCAAAATAAACGTGAGCCGCAGACCCCAATCCAATAGCTGGCCATACTCACTTTCGTTTTTGCTAGCATAGGCTTTAGATAAACTAGGCAATAAAATGGTACCCAACGCAACGCCCAATACCCCTGTCGGGAACTCCATCAGACGATCTGCATAATACAGCCAGCTCACACTGCCCGTGGCCAAGAACGAAGCAAAAATGGTATTTAAAATCAATGAGATTTGCGCCACAGACACGCCTAACAACGCAGGTCCCATCAGTTTCAATATGCGCCAGACACCCTCATCGTCTCGCTTAAAGTCCAAGCGGGGCAATAAGCCAATTTGTTTTAAAAATGGGATTTGAAATATCAGTTGTAAAAAGCCACCCACAAACACGGCCCATGCCAATACTTTGATGGGCTCTGCAAAATAATCGGCAAAGAACAATACCGCCGCAATCATAGATACATTGAGCCATACTGGTGTAAATGCGGGGATACCAAATTTATTGTAGGTATTCAGCACGCCACCCGCCATCGAGACCAGCGAGATAAAAAAGATATAAGGGAAGGTAATTCTCAACAGCTCAATCGTCAGTTGCATTTTGACTGGGTTGGCTTGAAAACCAGGTGCAATCAATGTCACGATAAACGGTGCGGCTAACATACCCAGCAACGTCACCACCACCAAAATCAGGCCTAGCCAAGTGGCCACCCGATTGATAAGTGCATGCGTTTCATCAAACCCCCGCTGCGTTTTATACTCACCCAAAATAGGCACAAAAGCCTGACTGAATGCGCCCTCTGCTGAAATACGCCGCAATAGATTGGGAATTTTAAACGCTACAATAAACGCATCGCTCAGCATGCTCGCACCAAAAGCACGCGCAATCAACGTATCACGCACAAAGCCTAAAATGCGCGAGACAAACGTCATACTCCCTACTTTGGCGAGGACTTTGAGCAAGTTCATGAAGAGATGGAATGGATAATTATTTTAATGGCGAGATTTTATCATGCTAGGCTTTGTTGCTGCATGCAGAAACATAATTAAACCTTGCAAAACAAACACAAAAACATTATTATGCACGGTTTCGTATTTATACCCTTACAGCATTAGGATAATCAAACATGGCAAATACCGCACAAGCACGCAAACGCGCGCGCCAGTCCGTAAAAGTGAATGCGCACAACGCAGCGTTGCGTTCTACTTTGCGTACTGCAATTAAAAAAGTGATTAAAGCGATTGAAACAGGTGATAAAGCTGCTGCAGTAGCTTCATACCAAGAGAATGTTGGCATCATTGATCGCATTGCCGATAAAAAAATCATTCATAAAAATAAAGCTGCTCGTCATAAGAGCCGTTTAACTGCTGCAATCAAAGCATTAGCCGGTGACGCATCTGTGACTTTGGCTTCTGTTAAAAAAGCGGTAGCGCCTAAAGCTGCCGCAAAACCAGCTAAAGCGGCGGCTAAGCCAAAAGCTGAAGCAAAACCAAAAGCCGCTGCTAAACCAAAAAAAGCAAAAGCTGAGTAATGTAGCACTGGGATTAAACAACCAGACTCAAAAAAGCCGAACAAATGTTCGGCTTTTTTATTATGCTCAATTAAGCGTTCGATATTCGAGCCAATGAGAAGAATCAGCTCACTTAATATTAATCAGCGGCACAGAGCCACCGGTGACTTGTGGCAACTGCCCGTTCCACTTCTCCAACGCTAACCTTTGATTTTCAATTTCACGCAGTTTCAGCAAGTCTGGTGTGATCTCTTGTTTTTGCAATCTTAACGATTCCGCCTCTGCTTTTGCAGATGCAATCTTTTGCTCAGCTTCAACTTTGATGCGCTCTAAATCGCGCTCAGCTTTTAATTTCAGCTGATCCGCCGTGGTCTTGCCTTCAATCGCCTGATTAAAACTTTCTGAGAAGCGGAAATTCACGATACTGAACTCATCAATCGCAATGCCATGTCGCAATAGTCGATCTTTCATAAACTGACTAATTTGATCGCGCACCTCAGGACGTTTACTGATGAGCTCTTCCGCCGTATATTTTGCGGTGGTCGCTTTAAAGGCCTCTTGCACTGCTGGCACAATAATGCGGTCCCCCACAGAACTTAAATCCCCTACCAATTGGAATGTCTCTGCCACGCGGGTTGGAATCAAATGGTAATTCAATGCGATTTTGGTGTGCACTTGTTGTAAATCGCGTGAAGCTGCATCACCATCACCTTCCGCCTTTTGAATCTGCACATTAATCTCGCGCACTTGCTGCACGATAGGAATGCGGAAGTGCAGTCCTTCCTCTAGTACTGTCTGATTCACTTTACCAAACGTAGTAATCACGCCGCGATGCCCGGCATTAATCACAACAAAAGGATTCAACCAAGACAGCAACACTAACACCACTATCGCCAGCACAACATATTTAATGACATTCGGAAATGCGCTTACTTGAAGATTCGGACTGATGATTGCCATTGTTGCCCCCTGTTAGAATGTGTTAAACCCCGATATGTAATTCGCCACGTGCAATCCTTGCCACGTTCAATACTGCTTCTTTGTCTTTGCCAATCACCGTAAAATGCCCCATTTTTCTAGCCTTACGCGGCTCATGTTTGCCATATAGATGTAATTTTAGGTTGGGGTGTGCAAACGCTTTATGCCAATCTGGATTTTTACCATCCACCCAGCTATCCCCTAGAATATTGACCATGACAGCCTCACTATGCAGATGCGCATCACCCAACGGCAAACCGGCTGTTACACGTACTTGCTGTTCAAACTGATTGGTCACACAAGCATCAATGGTGTAATGCCCAGAATTATGCGGACGCGGCGCAATCTCATTGACCAGCAACTGTGTGCCCACCACAAAAAACTCTACACCTAGTACGCCCACATAATTTAGCTCTTTGGCCAGTTTTTTGGCTAACTCTTGCGCATTCGCTTTAATCACTTCGGAGCAACGCGCAGGCACAATACTCACATCTAAAATACCATTTAAATGGCTATTTTCAGCGGTTGGGAAAGCAGCGATATTGCCATGCACATCGCGCGCCAGCACTACAGATACTTCCAAATCCAGCAGCAGCATATGTTCCAATACACATACCTCCTGTTTAAAAGAGGCAAATGCAGCTAATGCTTCTGCTTGATTTTTGACACGCGCTTGGCCTTTGCCATCGTAGCCAAAGCGCGCGACTTTCAATATCGCAGGGTAGATCGCATCACCATCGGCCGGCAAGTCAGCTACCTGTTGGATGACCACAAACGGCGCTACGGGCAAACCCGCATCACGGATAAAGTTTTTTTCCAGCACGCGGTTTTGTGCAATTGCCACAGACTGTGCGCTTGGGTGCACGGTGGTTGCTTGCGCTAACTGCTCTAGTGTAGTCGCTGGTACATTTTCAAACTCTGTAGTCACCGCCTGGCAAGTGTCAGCCATTTGCTTAAGCGCATGAGCATCATCATAATTCGCACACAAATGCACATCGGCAATGTTGCCTGCTGGGCTATTTTGATCTGGATCCAGCACGGTCACTTGGTAGCCCATCTCGTGTGCTGCAATCACAAAAAAGCGGCCCAACTGACCGCCACCTAACATACCCAACATAGCCGGTGGGTTAATCACGCCTGTTTTTTTAACTTCTACTGACTTCATGGTTGGTCATTTAACTCCATTGCATGTACTTTTTCTGATTGCTTTGCTCTAAACTGCGCTAACTTGCCGGCCAAAGTTGCGTCATGATTGGCCAACATAGAAATCGCAAATAAGCCTGCATTGGCTGCACCGGCATCACCAATCGCAAAAGTTGCAACCGGAATACCTTTTGGCATTTGTACGATAGAGAGTAAAGAATCCTGCCCTTGTAAATGTTTGGATGGTACGGGTACGCCTAACACGGGTAAAGTCGTTTTGGCTGCAACCATTCCTGGCAAGTGCGCAGCACCACCAGCACCAGCAATAATCACCTGATAGCCCAAACCGGCTGCATTTTCTGCAAAAGTAAACATCAAGTCTGGTGTGCGATGTGCAGACACGACTTTGGCCACATACGGCACCCCAAAATCAGCCAACATTTGCGCAGCATTTTTCATCACTGGCCAATCGCTGTCTGAGCCCATAATGATGGCTACTAATGCTTGTTTATTATCCATATTGTTCCTTAATCAGGAGGCTTTCATGCTTTATCGAAATCAATCAAAAGTTTATTCTTGCTAAAGTACGACTAAGTTATCACGATGAATGAGTTCAGATTCTTCTACATAGCCCAAAATCTGTTCAATCTCATGGCTTGGTTTGCGCTTGATGCGCGCTACTTCTTGTGAATTATAATTCACGATCCCGCGGGCCAGCTCTACACCATCACCGTTCACACAAGCCACCACATCACCGCGCTCAAACGTACCCTGTACATCTACAACGCCAATGGCTAGCAAGCTCTTACCTTCTTTAGTCAGCACAGTTGCAGCACCAGCATCTAATATCAACTTACCGCCTAAACGCAGATGATCAGCCAACCATTGTTTTTTAGCTACAATCTTCATCTGCCCAGCTTCCAGATGTGTACCAATAGCCTCCCCAGCACTCAAACGCACCAGCACATTAGGCTCTCTACCAGAGGCAATGACGGTATGTGCACCGCTATTTGCTGCACGTTTAGCGGCCAGTATCTTGGTGAGCATGCCACCGGTACCGACACTACTGCCTGCACCGCCCGCCATTTGCTCTAACAGTGGATTGCCCGCCATTTCAAAATTGACAAACATTGCATTACTGTCTTTACGTGGATCAGCAGAATACAGCCCTTGTTGATCGGTCAATATTACCAGCGCATCAGCCTCAATTAAGTTGGCAACCAAAGCCCCTAAGGTATCGTTATCACCGAAACGAATTTCCTCAGTCACGACCGTGTCATTTTCATTAATAATCGGAATCACTTTTAGCGCTAGCAGCGTTTTAAGCGTACTACGCGCATTTAAATAACGTTTGCGATCACTTAAATCCTCGTGCGTGAGCAAGATTTGCGCAGTATGCAGACCATGTTGTGCAAAGCAGCTCTCATACATTTGCACCAAGCCCATTTGGCCGACTGCCGCCGCAGCTTGCAGCTCATTCACTTCTACTGGGCGCTTTTTCCAACCAAGCCTTTGCATCCCTTCTGCAACCGCGCCGCTAGACACCAACACCACATGCTTACCCTGCTTGATCAATACGCTAATTTGCTCAGCCCAAGCAGCAATTGCATTGCGATCCAAACCCTCACCATTATTGGTGACAAGGCTAGACCCCACTTTTACAATCAGTGTTTTGCTATTCTGAAGTAACGATACTTTGGATACTTGCATTGCTTTTGATTTCTTCGTCTTGTTCTAGTTGTTGTACGCGTACTTGCTCCAAGTGTTCCATGATGGCATAAGTGAGCTCTTTACAACCGACACCACTAATGGCGGAAATCGAAAACACGCGACCTTCCCAGCCATAGGCTTTTACAAAATCGGCAACCACCTGTTTTGCGTCTGGCACCATGTCTATTTTGTTTAACACCAACCAGCGAGGCTTGTTATACAAGTCTTCGTCGTATTTTTTCAGCTCATTGACAATGGCTTTAGCCTCATCAACTGGACTGACCGCATCATCAAAAGGCGCGATATCGACCAAATGTAGCAATAAGGACGTACGCGCTAAGTGGCGCAGAAACTGGTGCCCCAAGCCTGCGCCCTCAGCAGCGCCTTCAATCAATCCAGGCACATCCGCAATCACAAAACTACGGTTTGCATCCACGCGTACCACACCCAAGTTAGGGTGCAAGGTCGTAAATGGGTAATCAGCCACTTTAGGCTTTGCAGCAGAGACTGAACGAATAAACGTCGATTTACCTGCATTCGGCATACCTAACAAGCCCACATCCGCCAATACTTTAAGCTCTAAATACAGTTCAAATGATTCGCCCGGCTCGCCTTTGGTACATTGGCGTGGTGAACGGTTAATACTGGATTTGAAGTGGACGTTACCCAAGCCGTTGGCACCACCTTTGGCCAGCAGCACTTCTTGTCCATGCACATTTAGATCGACAAACATATTGCCAGTGGCTTTGTCAGAGATCACCGTACCGACTGGCACACGTAAAATCGTATCCTCACCCTTGGCGCCATAGCACTCTGCACCACGACCATTCTCACCGCGCTGTGCACGGAAAGTACGTGTGTAGCGATAATCTACAAGTGTGTTGATGTTGCGGTCAGCAACCACATAAATAGAGCCGCCTTTACCACCATCGCCTCCGTTGGGGCCACCCATCGGCTCATATTTCTCACGGCGAAACGTTGCAACACCGTTACCGCCGTCCCCAGCGTAGACTTTAATGGTTGCTTCGTCGATAAATTTCATAATTAGAGTGTACCAAATAAAAAAGCCTCATCAAACGATGAGGCTTTGCAAAATCAAACAAACTTAAACTGCAACGATACTAACAGTGTGGCGTTTTAACGCGCCTTTTACTGCAAAAGTGACTTTACCGTCGATTTTTGCGAAAAGTGTATGGTCTTTACCCATGCCTACGTTTTCACCGGCATGCATTCTTGTACCGCGCTGACGCACGATAATGCTACCTGCAGAAACTACTGTTTCACCGAATGCTTTAACGCCTAAACGTTTAGCCTGTGAGTCGCGACCGTTACGTGAACTACCGCCTGCTTTTTTGTGTGCCATGTCGAGTCCTTATTTCTAAACTGCTTATTTAGCAGCAATCGTATCAATTTGAATTTCTGTAAAACTTTGGCGATGGCCTTGTGTTTTACGATAATGTTTACGACGGCGGAATTTGAAAATCATCACTTTATCAGCACGGCCGTGTGAAACTACTGTTGCGTTTACTTTCGCGCCAGCAACTAACGGAGCACCAATGGTGGTTTTTTCGCCATCTGCAATCAACAACACTTTGTCGATGACTACTTTGCTACCCACGTCACCCACTAATTTTTCAACTTTTAGCTTGTCACCAGCAGCCACTTTGTATTGCTTGCCGCCTGTTTTAATTACTGCGTACATAATAAAGCCTTAAACATCATCTTTTAGAGAACTGGGCATTATACGCAATTCACTACAGAATGCAAATCTCAATTGCATTTTTAGCACATTATTTTACGGCTTGTTTGCTGACATCTACAGTTTGACACTCTAGCATTTAAAGGTAGAATTATTGGCATGTCTATCAGCACTCAAGTTGTCAGCAAACAATATCGTCAGGCCCTATGGCTACTGGCCGTTTCCACTCGCGACAACTGCTGTTTTTCTTAGTATTTTAAACAAGCAACCGCGAGCCTCTCCGCGGTTGGTGAACACAAGACCTCTGCAGAGATGGCCCGCAAAAGAAGGGGCTACATGCACAACAACACCATCACGTCAAAAAATAATCAGGCACTCATAGGCGCTTCCTTCGTATTCATCTCGGCAATTGCATTTTCTACCAAAGCAATTTTTATCAAACTGGCTTACCAATATCCCGTAGACGCCGTCACCTTGCTCGCATTAAGAATGTTACTTGCGACACCATTTTTTATAGTGATGGCAGTGATTGCAACTAAAAACAATACCTCCTCCTCACGCTTGAGCATGAATGACTGGGGTTCCCTGTTTGCATTGGGCTTAGGCGGAATGTACTTATCATCCCTGTTCGATTTCATTGGCTTAAGCTACGTATCCGCTGGCACAGAGCGCACCATCCTTTTCCTTTATCCCACATTTGTCGTCATCATTACTGCGCTACTGGCGAAGAGACCCATAGGTAAACGCGAAATATTGGCGCTAGCGCTAAGCTACGCTGGAATCATCTTGATTGCTATGCATGACATTTCATTTAGCAGTACCAGCACCACCGTGCTAGGGGCTGGGTTTATATTACTCAGTGCATTGACATACGCCTGCTACTTGGTAGGAAGTAGCAACATGCTTCATAAGATTGGCACGCAGCGATTTACCGCATATACGATGATTATTGCTTGCACTGCCTGTGTCACCCACTTTGCCCTCACACATTCGGTGGCCTCGTTAAAACTGCCTATGGGTGTATATCAATTAGGGCTGGGAATGGCAATTGTGTCCACAATACTTCCAGTGATCTTGCTCAATGCTGGCATACGGAGAGTAGGCAGCAGCAAAGCATCGCTCATTGGTAGTATAGGACCGGTTTCCACCATATTACTGGCTGCTATATTTCTTGGTGAGCCCGTGACCTTCAATCAGATAATTGGCACTGCTTTAGTATTGGCTGGAGTTCTGTCTATCTCGCTACCAACCCAACAGCAGGAGAATTAACGCCAGACTAGGTAGAAATGAAAAACGGGTTCCATTACTGGAACCCGTTTAAATTTTGGTAGGGTGTGAAGAAGGTAACTCATAACAAATATACTAACCATCCACCACTTCCACCATTAAACCATCCCTCAACTTAATTATAATGCATCCGGTTTAAACTGATAACTCAACGTAAAAAAGGCTGATCTCGGTGCACCTAACCCCAAAAAGCTGGCACCTTCCCACTCCGTACTGTTGTAGTTAAAACCGCTTGTTCCGATCGCACCGTTGATTGATGGAGAAAATGCATTCAAACCCAAGCGTCCGGCACTGGCATACTTTTTATCAAACAGATTGTTAATTAATAAGCCGAAAGTCCACTCCGGGCTTAGCTTATAGCTGGTTTGAAAATTAAACACAGTGTAACCAGGTGTTTTACCCCCTCTGTAATTCGCATGCGGCACTTCACATGCAACTTGAGTTGTAGTCCCGGTGTTTGGATCAAATAAATTACACAGGGCTATAGTTGGGGGAACAGGTCCTGCCTTATGTTTGTTATTTTCATTGCCACGTACAAACGCACTAGAATGCGTAACGGCGTTTAACCCAACCGCCCACTTATCCGTTAACTCATAGCTAAAATTAGCATTTAGGTTATGAAGTGGTATGCCTGGCATTCGGTTGCCAGATTTAACTTTAATTTTTTGATAATCGCTTACATATACCAATTTCCCATCAATAACTTTATAGTCATTGCCAGCAAGATTAGTGGGGTCTGGAATAACCGTGCCGGCCGAGCTGTTATAAGGACTATCTAGTCTAAAGGCTGATTGAAAGGTGGCATCGGTAAGCGCATAATTCAAACCGAAACTAGCTTTACCTATTTTGCCTTTAAACCCCATCTCTATACCTTGTCGACGGGTATCTCCGATATTCTGGAAGAAACTTCGACTTGGTGCCACGCTGACAAAATAGATATCGTCTTGCAAATCAGTACGGTAAACGCTGGCATTCCACTCTATATAGCGAGTCCAACTCCCTCTTGCACCTACCTCAAAAGTTTCCGAACGCACTTGTTTTAAATAGGGGTCACCTGCCATGGTGCTTGGTAAGTTGCAATTGCGCCTTTGCACAATAGAACGCTCTTGATAGACTTGCTCACCATTGACAAGCGCGCCTTCAACTGGGATCAACGTATCATCAAGGGCACAACCCAACTCAATTACTGTAGGCGTTCTAGCACCACGATTCCAATTGCTATATATATTTAAAGCTTCGGTAGCTTGCCAAGTGGCACCTAATGCAGGGTTAAATGAGCGATAGTGAAATGTTTCCCTCGCATCACCTACTAAAGAGCGATTCCTAAAATCCTCATTACCTATAGGACTAATTAGATTTTCTGTTGGAATACCTGTTGGGCATTCTGTACCTTCAACCACGCCATTATTGTTAGTATCTGTACACAACGTGAAAGCGTCCAAGATATTAAAAAAAGTGCCAGCACCTGCACTTGATGAGCGGTTAACAGCTAGTAGATTACTAATAGTTGTGTAGTTGTAGCGGGCAGCGGCAGTTATGTTCAAGTTTTTAATAGGTGCCCATGTTTCACTTGCATACAAGCTTTTTGTGATGGAATCTCCCTTAAAATCATTTAAGCTAATCGCATGATCTTTGTCGCGCGCGTAAAACTCATACCCTAATTGGTCTGGTGCGGCGGCACCATTGCGCTTACTATCCAAAAGGCCTAAATACTCAGCACTTTTATAACTAGCGTCAGCTTTATTTATAGCGCCCCCCACCATAAACTTATGTTGGTCTAGGTTCCAATTAAGCTGCAGAGAACCCCCTGTACCTATCTGGTCAATTTGAGTATTAGTGATTAATGCAGTAGGCGTACCATCTATATAACCTGGATTCACTCCTCGTGTTCCTGTATAAATATCTGCTTGTCCACCATCTCTGGCAATTGGAATAAAATCACCCGGCACCGTTGGGCTAGGCTGGAGCACGGCTACTCCATAAGGAACACCTCCGACGAATAGCTGTCTATAGCTTGGGTCTAGTATTGCTAGATTTGCCACATCCAATATTGCAAGTTCGTGATAAAAACCAACAGCATCCGTATAGTTGGCACCTTGAATGCTATTAGAATTTGGGTTAGGTTTAAATTGATTGGCTGTAAATCCATTTGATGGATGCAATCCACCATATGCTTGTGGGTCTACGGTAGAAGACGTAATTGCGTCAAGCGCTTTTCTTTTCCAAACACCCAGCGCAAATTGGTAAAACTGATCTGATAATGCACCATTGAATACACCAGGTTGAGTTGAAGCGGTAAATTCAAATGGACTTTGCCTTGGATCGTAAGTCCAATTTAATATATTACCTGGTACGACTGGATTTCCGAATCCATCATTTGCAGGGGCGACCTCGGCCTGTGCTGCAAGGGGGTTACCAAAAGCATCCAGTGCTCTAGTACCAAAATCTGTGCCAATCGCTAAATTATTGATACAAGGATCATTGGGATCAAAGCATACATTGCCGTTTTTATCTAAAGGATTGCCATTAATGTCTGCTGCAACGTTATATGCCACATTATTGTAATCTGGCAGACCATCTTTATTAATATCTTGAAAACCTGCTAGCACCTGCCTACCAGTGGCTCTATCAGTTGCATATCCTTCAAAATCATTATTAACATCTGTAGAACGAGATTTACGCTTACTATTTCGATGGTAAACCATGCCCGAAATGTTAAAGGTGTCTGAAACATCCCAAATGCCACTCAATTGAAACTGCAATAGATCGTTCTTGCTTTCGTCAGGCGAAGTGTAAACCTGACTACGGTTTTCAGCCGCCATTTGTTCTGGCAACAAGCCATTGCCAGTAAGTTTATTACCCGCATATAGCATGGATAAGCCTAAGCGAGCACGCTCATTCTGCCACTCCGCCTTACCAAATACCTGATTGACTTTACTCGGTGAATTATCACGCCAGCCATCTTCTAGAAAAAAGTTGCCAGAAGCAAAACCGGCAATCACTCCGTTATTACCACCCGCAGATATTTGCAGTTGTTTGCGCCCATATGAGCCTGCAAGCACTTCTGCATCTAAACTCTTTCCGTCGAATCCGCTTTTGGTACGCATGGTTAGTGCCCCACCCAGCGTGCCTAACCCAAATATAGGATTGGAACCAGGAAAAATATCCAAACTACTTAGTGCATTCATTGGAATCATGTCCCAATTGACAACATCACCAAAGGGCTCATTGACTCGAATACCATCCAAAAATACTGAAATGCCCTGTGCAGTACCTAATTGAGGAGATGCTGTGAACCCACGATAGTTAACATCCATTTGAAAGGGATTGCCTTGGTAATCATTCACACTGACCGACTGCAACTTACTATTCATTAAGTCCGCAATACTGAGCGAATGCGATTCTTTAATTTCTTTTGCAGTGATGCTTTGTACGTTACCGGGGATCTCCTCTTTGGTGAGGCCTAAGCCTGGCAACGGCCCAACATCATAAGAACGCTTGGCACGGACACTGATTTGATCAAGCTGAAGTGTTTTATCTGTAGTATCTGCTACTTGCTGAATATAAATAGTGGTTTCGTTGAGTTTTGCCTCTAGCCCAGAGTTACCCAGTAGCTTTTGCAGCGCCTCTTTTCTAGTCATGACTCCCTTGATGGCTGGTGCATTTTTACCAGAGGTCAAAGCGTCATTAAACGTGATATTCACCCCCATGGCGGCACTCAATACTTTGAGCGCTGAGGCTAAGGGCTGACTAGGTTGATTAACCGTAACCGGTAAATTTAATATCGCTTGAGACTCGCTGGGGAGTTTTGTATTTAGCGTTGCGGCATTTGCGATAGAGAGCGTAAAACCAGCAGTGCTAATACTGGCGATAGCTACGATTGCACGCACAGTTGGGCGAGTAGATTTCAAGGAATTGCCTTTCAGAAAAATCGGTTCTTATTGGCTTGATGTTTGAAAATGCAAAACCCTGATATTGGTATCAAAAAATTTTAAATATTATTCCTTTGCTTGAATAACGCGTTGCGTTGCAGCATTCACCACTTTAACGTTGGCAATTTTTGGGAGCGTATCTATAAACACTTCCATATCTTTAACTTCTATAATTGCACTGATCTTTTCATGGGGCGTGCCTTGCGCAATGACCTTCGTTGCGCGATATCGAGAGAGCACTTCTGCAATCTCATATATATCTGATTGATTAAACACAATTAAGCCATCTACAAATTTAAAATAATCATTTGCTTGTGTATTCTTACGCTGAATAGGTTGATGTTTTGGTACCTCGGCAACCTGCCCATTGCCAAGCAAAACCGTGCTTAGCGAATCTTTAGATTCCACGCGCACTTGACCATGATCCACGCTGACGCGCACAAAGTTATCTAGTTTGTTTACAGCAAAACGAGTGCCCAGCACTGTTATTTTGGCCGTATCCGTTTCAACAATAAATGGTCGCTGGGTATCTTTTGTTACCTCAAAGATGGCTTCTCCTTGATTTAACTGCACATGGCGTTGATGGCGATAATAGGCTACATCCATACTGCTACTTGCATTAAGGGTTACCTGTGTTCCATCCTCAAAAGTTTTGGTGGTAAGTTGCGATGCAGTGGTTTGTGCTGCAAGCTGCAGAGTGGGAGAAGTTTGCCATTCTTTATATTGCTGCTGACCGACCACCCCCCCCACAAGCATCACTAAACAAGTACCGAGTACGGCTGCCGCATTTTTGACTTTTTTTACGCGTTTATCTTTACCAATAAAATGGGCCACCTCTTTAGCATGCACCATTGCCTTTAGTTCTGCAATTGAGTCTATATCATCCCAACTTTGGCTGAAGCTTGCGTACTCTTGTTGATGCAACGGACTTTGTAGCAGCCAAGCTTCAAACTGTGTGCGCTCGGGGGCATCTGGCTCTGCCTCTTGCATACGAATAAACCAACGCGCAGCTGTTGTTCTTAATTTAGTTTGCTTACTCATCAGCTAAGCAATTGCTCTCTAGCAGAGCGAATATCTAATAAAGCACGAATAAGATGACGCTCTACCATATTCAAACTGATACCAAGATTGACTGCAATCTGCTTTTGACTGAGACCTTCGATTTTAAAAAGAATAAATGCTTCACGACAGCGCGGTGGAAGATCTTGAATAATTTGGTTTAACAACATGAGTCGCTGTTTTATATCCGCCAAGTGCTCTGGAGATGGAACACTCGCCTCTTCAAACTCGATAGAATCTAAATAATTTTGTGAGCGTGTGTCTTTACGGTACTTTTCAACCACCAAATGCTGAACGATTGTGCGTAAGTATGCGTGCGGCTCTTGCAATCGGCTAGGGTTGCTGGATAAAGCAAAACACAAAAAACCGTCATGTAGTATATCTTTTGCATGATGCTTGCATTGCGTTTTTCTGGCGATACTGGGCAATAGCGTTTTATATGCCCATAGCAAATCCACACCGCACCAATATAACTTGTTATCCATACTTGAATAACTGCAATTAAAGTGCCAACCCTAGATGCGTATAATCACTTGATTTTTATACATCCACTATTTTCAATTGGCTGACTTTAGCCAAGGCTGGTTTATTTCAGCCATTTATTGGCTATTGACTGACTTTTTGGCCATTTATATATACAGCTAGATTCAAAAGCTTGCGAACTACAATCAAGTAGCATTCATCAGAAATGAAAAACGGGTTCCATTACTGGAACCCGTTTAAATTTTGGTAGGGTGTGCGGGGATCGAACCCACGACAAACGGATTAAAAGTCCGCTGCTCTACCAGCTGAGCTAACACCCCATTTTGGTACTTTGCTTTTGAGTTGTTGCCCAAAAATGCAAGACCGCGATTATGCGTTAAAGAGGCTACCTGGTCAATGGCTGTTTTCGCTTTTTGTCACATTTTCTGTGTAAATCGTATATTTTTTAATATTTGCAGAAATTCTGCACGCGCTAGAAATGGCATTAGCGCATCCCCGGGAACTTGCCGCCCATCAATCCGCCCATGCCACGCATCATTTTTGCCATGCCACCTTTGCTGAACATCTTCATCATTTTTTGCGTTTCTTCAAACTGGTTCAACAAACGGTTCACTTCTTGCACTTGCACACCGCTACCGGCTGCAATGCGCTTTTTGCGCGTGGCCTTAATCAGCTCCGGCTTGCGACGCTCCAACGGCGTCATGCTATTAATAATACCTTCTATACGACGCAAAGACTTATCCGCATCTTCGTTATTCACTTTTTGTGCCATGCCTGCTAATTGCGCTGGCATCTTATCCATCAACGCACCCATGCCGCCCATCTTACGCATTTGCATCATCTGACTTTTAAAGTCTTCTAAATCAAACTTACTGCCGGACTTAATCTTATCGGCGACTTTTTGCGCCTCGGCCATGTCCACATTTTTATGTGCTTGCTCAATTAGCCCAAGCACGTCACCCATACCCAAGATACGCCCCGCCATACGTTCGGGATGGAATGGCTCTAGCCCATCGACCTTTTCACTGACGCCAATAAACTTAATCGGCTTGCCCGTCACGTGACGTACGGACAATGCAGCACCACCGCGTGCATCACCATCCAGTTTGGTCAGCACCACACCGGTCAACGGTAAGGTTTCGCCAAAGGCTTTGGCAGTGTTGATGGCGTCTTGTCCCTGCATCGCATCGACCACAAACAAAGTCTCTGTTGGATTCAGTTGTGAATGTAAGGCTTTGATTTCCGCCATCATGACTTCATCAATACCCAATCGGCCTGCCGTATCAAAAATGACGACTTCGTAGTAGTTCTTTTTGGCGTACTCTAGTGTCTGCGCTGCAATCTCACTCGGTTTCTGCTGCGCATTGCTGTCAAAGCAATCTACTTCTAATTGTTTGGCAAGCGTTTGTAGTTGGGTGATGGCTGCGGGACGATAGACGTCGGCACTGGCCAGCAGCACTTTCTTTTTCTGCTCTTTCAGCAATTTAGCCAGTTTGGCAGATGTAGTGGTTTTACCGGAGCCCTGTAAGCCCGCCATTAAAATAATCACCGGCGGCACCGCAGATAAATTGAGCGGCGTATTGGCTTTGCCCATCAACTCGGTCAGCTCTTCGTTCACCACCTCAATCACCGCTTGACCAGGTGTCAAGCTTTGCAATACCTCACGCCCTTGCGCACGCGCTTTCACTTTGGCAACAAAATCTTTCACCACGGGCAACGCGACGTCTGCCTCTAACAAGGCCATGCGTACTTCGCGCATCGCATCCGCGATATTTTCTTCGGTTAAGCGCGCTTGACCACGCAGGTTTTTAATCACACCCTGAAGACGACCCGTTAAGTTTTCTAACATATCTATAGTTACCTTATTGAAGAGCAGTAATTTTACATCATGCTATGCGTTTATCGCGACTTTTGCCATAATTGCACCATGCATCAATACATTCCTTATCTTGTCGTCGCATTCATTTATATTGCCGTAGCGGCTGATTTTTGGCGTTCTGCCAAATCCAGTTTAGATATGAGCGCCAGCGCCAGTTCACACAGCCTACATAGCGCCATGATTGCGCTGGGGTTGATGCTGCATGGTTACTTGTTGTACCGCGATATATTTGCAGTAGGTGGGTTCAACCTAGGGTTTTATTACGCACTCTCTGCCATTCTTTGGCTCACGGTGCTGATTTACTGGATAGCAGATTTGAAACATGCGCTGCATAGCCTACAGGCTTTTGTGTTACCGCCAGCAGCAATATTTGTATTGTTACCCGCATTTGCTATCGAAAACTATTACCTACCGACTGCAGAAGCGAATTTATTTATGGCGCACATTGCGATTGCCATCCTCGCCTATAGCTTATTTACGTTTGCGGCGCTGCATGCATTACTCATGACCATTGCAGAACGCACCTTGCACAAACAACCCACACTGATCAAACTCCCCAGCTTTCCACCGCTCATTGTGATGGATAGTCTGCTGTTTAAAGTCATTAAGTTGGGCTTTGTATTGCTTACTATTACGCTCATCAGTGGCATGCTGTTTTCAGAGCAAGTGTTTGGTAAACCGCTGCAATGGAATCACAAAACCATCTTCTCGATTGCCTCTTGGTTAATTTACGCTTGGCTACTCTATGGGCGTTACCGTTATGGATGGCGCGGAAAGACCGCTATACGCTGGACGCTATTTGGCTTTGTACTCTTGCTATTGGCTTACGTCGGCAGCCGTTTCGTACTCCACATATTGCTCGGAAGATAAGCTAAACCGGCGGCCAATTGGTTGGATCGTATGGCCTGACATCATAATCTTTATTATGCTCATCGTCTCGTCGGTGCACCACATTGCCAGCCCCCTTGCGCTGCTTGATTGAAGCATGTGCTTCGATTTGGCTCGCCAGTCTAAATTGACGGATGTATTTCGCCAGATTATGGAGCTCTTGGTGTGCAGGCGCTTTAAAATTAGGCTGTAGTTTTGTATTGTAGTTTGGGGCAAATAGCGCGGGAGAGCCAATCAGCAAAGGCGCTTGGGTCAACTGTGTGGCCATCCATTCCAATGCAATGTCTGACAAACCTGTTTCTGTATACCCACCACCCACATCGGCATGCCCGCCGATAAATACACGTTGCAACACATTACCACCCGCATTCCAAAGCGTAGGTTTGAATAGCTCGCGCTTTTCGTCTAACGCAATCGCATGCAAACCTAATCGCACTTTTTTACTGAGTACTTCATCTGCAAACCTAAAGGCATCGACCAATTCTTTATTCTGTATATTGAATTTGGGTATTCCCATCGCGCCAACCGTATCCCAGACAGCCACACTGGCAATGTGATCCACCGCAATAAAATCATCGGATGAAAGATGCGGGTTAAATACACTCTTTACCAAAGACCATAAGCCTTTGTTCAATACGGCCGTCATCAAGTCAGCCAATAAATCCTCATCTTTGACTTTGACCGTATTGCGATAATAAAACCAAGCATCTGTGGCGGCTTGATACGATTCCTGGCTACCGCTTTTGAATGATGTTTTGAGTAAGCCTTGTGTGGCGATCATGCCTGCAAGTGCGCGTGCAGTATAGGCGCCACGGCTAAAGCCAATGATAAAAATATGATCGCCCGGTTGATAGTTTCTAGAGATATATGTGTAGCCGCGCACAATGCGCTGCACGACACCGGCGCCGAATGCGCCGCTGAATAGCTTTTTGATAATATTGGCTGAATTACCAACGCCGTTGATGTATTTGGCAACCTGCAACGTGCTACCGTCTGCAGCCTTCAGCACTTTCTCGCCTTCGACAATCTCTGGCGGATCACCCCGTAAAAACTCACTCCCCCCGACAATGTCACCCGCCAATAACTGATAGAGCTTTAATACATTGGTGGCATCATCATTCTTTGCATCTTGGCCTGCGTTATTCCAAGTGCCATCTGCGCAGAAAACAATATTCTTAGCCATACACCCTCCGCAATTGTGAATCGTGAAGTACTGATAATGCGAAGCCTAGGGCTAATTATCGTAAAACACAAGCACCTAAATTGGAGGGACTAGATTACATTTAGTCTCTTAAGCTGATATGTGGCCACTGGTGAGCATTGGCATACTCAGTCAACGTTGGGTCTGCATCTACCGCCACCGGATTCGTCACCAATTGCATGAGCGGTAAATCGTTATGTGAATCACTGTAAAAATAGCTGATAGGAAAATCCTTCAGTTGTTTACCACGCTCGGTTAACCATTGATTTAAGCGCGTAACTTTACCTGCCTGAAAACTAGGCATGCCACTCACCCCACCCGTATATTCACCATTCACCATTTCAGGATCTGTACCTATCAGATGCTCAATACCGTAGGCGGTTGCAATCGGCTTAGTGACAAAGCTATTGGTGGCAGTAATCACCAAGCATAAATCACCTTTGGCTTTGTGCGCATCCACCAATGCTTTTGCTTTATCAGTCATCATCGGACGAATGACTTTTTCCATATACTTAAGGTGCAGTTTATCCAAAAATGTTTTGGGGTGCTGCGACAAAGGCTGTAACTGGAATTTCAAAAATGCATAAATATCCAAACACCCGTTTTTGTAATCGACATAAAATTGCTCGTTACGATCATGATGCGTTTTGGCGTCCAGCAAACCTTCTTCTATTAAAAACAAACTCCAGTTGTAGTCACTATCGCCTGCCAGCAGGGTGTTGTCTAAATCAAATAAGGCTAAATTCTGTGTGGTCATACTTCTTTATTCTCTGTGGTTAATACTAAAAACACGCCAACTAAAATTACGGCTAGCGCGACATATTCATTGTGGGTGACTTGCTCATCGGCCAGCCAAATACCCAGTGCAAATGCCACCACTGGATTCACAAATGTATTGCTGCTGGCAACTAATGGGCGCACGGTCTTAAGCAAGTATTGATAAGCACTGTAAGCCACTAACGAACCTAATACGATTAAAAACAATATAGCGCCCCAAGACTTCACACTAATGGTTTGAGGCCAAGTCTCACCAGTGTAAGTACTCGCCAACATCAAGGCAACACCACCGGCCAACATCTGACAGCCTGCGCCCATCAAACCTTTAGGCATGGCCAAATGCTTACCCCAGACCGATCCGAATGACCACGTTGCAGCAGCAAAAATTAACAATAGCGCGCTAGTAATATCACCGTGCAAACTACCGCCAATATTCAATAACACAATACCTAGCACCCCAATGGCGATGCCTAGCCACTCGCGCCCTGTAATTTTATGCCCCCAGAACGAAGAGAATATTGCCATCCAAATGGGGGCGGTGGCAATGGCAAGCGCCGCCACGCTGGAGCTGACGGTTTGTTGTACATAACACACCGTACCGTTGCCAAGGGCTGGCAATAAAATACCGACGATAGTCGCACCCAGCCATTCTTGGCGCGTTGGATTTGGGCTACCCAAACAACGCATGACGATATACATGATGATCCCGGCCAGCGTAAAGCGAATGCCACCCATCAAAAATGGCGGAAAACTTTCAATGCCAAAACGGATGGCGAGATAAGTCGACCCCCAAATAAAATAGGTGCAGAACAGTGCGGCAACGATCAACAATGTTTGATTTTTACTAGACATAGTCACGCATTTTTAGAGTCATGAAAAATGCAAGCAACATGGCGTCAACCATGCTAGCTTGCACCTGACCAAAGTGAGAAAAGCCAAGCGGATGACAACAAGCGAGACCGTAGCTACACAATCGGCACTCGCCATAGATCAGTCGCTCAGCATGCTGATTAAACCTGTGGATTCAATTTCTCAGATTTAGCATAAAGTTTATTTAAGCCATTTAAGTAAGCCTTGGCAGAAGCCACCACGATATCGGTATCGGCACCCTGTCCATTGACAATACGGCCGCCCTTAGCCAAACGTACCGTCACTTCACCTTGCGCATCCGTGCCGCTGGTAATGTTGTTCACAGAGTAAAGCAATAACTCAGCTTCGCTATTCACAATTTTCTCAATGGCTTTAAAGGTTGCATCCACTGGCCCACCACCGTTGGATTCAGAGCGTTTCTCAGCCCCCTCTTCCGACAAAGTGATTAACGCATGCGGCGTTTCACCAGTTTGCGAAGCCACTTGTAAGTATACTAATTTGTAGCTTTCTGAAGCTTCATGTACAAACTCATCGCTTACTAAGGCATGTAAGTCTTCGTCAAAAATCTCAGATTTTTTATCTGCTAAATCTTTAAAGCGAGCAAACGCTGCATTTAACGCATCTTCACTCGATAACTCAATGCCTAACTCTTTCAAGCGCGTTCTAAACGCATTACGGCCAGACAATTTACCTAATGTTAATTTGTTGGCATTCCAGCCTACGTCTTCAGCACGCATAATTTCATAGGTTTCGCGGTGTTTTAACACGCCATCTTGGTGAATACCACTTTCGTGTGCAAACGCATTGGCGCCCACAATCGCTTTGTTCGGCTGTACCGGATAACCGGTGATGGTTGAAACCAATTTACTTGCAGGCACAATTTGTGTGGTATCGATACGTGTAGTTAAGTTGAAGATATCACTGCGTGTTTTAATCGCCATGACCACTTCTTCCAAGCTGGCATTCCCCGCACGTTCGCCTAAGCCATTGATGGTACATTCCACTTGGCGTGCACCATTCATCACGGCAGCCAAAGAGTTAGCTACGGCCATGCCTAAGTCATTGTGACAATGCGTCGACCACACCACTTTATCGCTATTCTTCACGCGTTGAATCAACGTCGCCATGCGCTCACCCCATACGGCTGGGATGCTATAGCCCACAGTATCAGGCACATTAATGGTTTTAGCGCCGGCTTCGATCACTGCATCAAACACACGCACTAAGAAATTGATATCTGAACGCACTGCATCTTCGGCAGAGAACTCTACATCATGCGTATATTCCAACGCCCATTTCACCGCTTGCACCGCACGTGCTAACACTTGCTCCTCCGTCATACGGAGTTTGTTCTCCATGTGGATTTTGCTGGTCGCAATAAAGGTATGGATACGGCCATTTTTTTCCGTGTGCTGCATGGCGGGTTGAATCGCTTCTCCGGCGCGGCGCACGTCATTCTCACTCGCACGTGCTAATGAGCACACTTTGGATTTAGTAATTAAGCCAGCAATGGTATGGATAGCATCAAAATCACCAGGACTTGCAGCGGCAAAGCCTGCTTCAATCACATCAACACCCAACTTTTCCAATTGGCGCGCAATACGGATTTTCTCCTCTTTGGTCATGGCAGCGCCTGGGCTTTGTTCGCCATCACGTAAGGTAGTGTCAAAAATAATAATTTGGTTTTGGTCTTTCATACAGGATTCCTAATCAGTTGCAGCGATTTTACTCGCAATGCAAAAAAACTTCGAGTTTAAGTCACGCGTTTTATCGGCGCGGACACGGAAATACTTAGAGATTTTGGGTTGGTTTTAGTGTGCGCTTGCGCGCAGCAGCAAAGCTGGGTGTAGCGCGTTTATACGGCGCAGCAGAGTAACTGACAGGTGTGCTAAATGAAATTCAGTTGCAGCAGGCGAAACAGTACAAGCGGCCAAGGCGGCTGCCTGAGAAATCACTGTTTGATCTGTGCTTGGATTGAACATGGATTAACTATAACTGACTTTGCGCAGAACTTCAATCATAAAAATCATGAAATCCGCGTGGCCGACAAGACCACTGCAGCCATCGCTGCGTGCGCTAAATTTCCTTTTTAACCTTCTGTTTAAGCCACAAATAGTAGCCTGAGAGCGAGTAGACAAATACTACGGTAAACAGCACTTCTGGTGGGCTGTAAGAAATTAGCACAAATGCCAGCATGATGGCCAGCACGGCTACAAATGGAATACTGGCTTTTAAATTAATGTCTTTACCACTGTAAAAGCGTAAATCCGACACCATTGAACCTGCTGCAAACACCGTAATTCCCCAAGCGATCCATTTCATTTGTAAGGCACCAAAAAATATCTCGCGGCCATCCACATTGTATTCATAAGAAACCCAAACGAATCCCGCCAACAAGGCAGCGGCAGCCGGGCTAGGTAAGCCTTGGAAAAAACGCTTATCTTGATGCGGGTCATCTAATTTAGTGTTGAATCGTGCCAACCTTAAAGCTGCGCAAGCACAATAGATAAAGGCGGCAATCCATCCTAATTTATTCATGGGTTTGAGTGCCCATACGTACATAATCAACGCCGGCGCTACACCAAACGACACCATATCCGATAAGCTGTCATATTCTGCACCAAAAGCACTTTGCGTATTGGTCATACGCGCAACACGTCCATCTAAACCATCCATCACCATGGCAATAAAAATCGCAACGGCCGATTGCTCAAAGTGCCCGTTCATGGCTTGTACAATCGCATAGAATCCAGCAAACAAAGCCGCAGAGGTAAATAAATTGGGCAATAAATAGATGCCGCGCTCGCGCAAGCTCGGGTTATCTGCATTTCTTCTGGATAGACGCTGTCTTGGTTCTGCCATGTTTTACACAATCGTAGATTAACGTGATGGGCTAAGTATAAATCAAGTCTGGCGCATCCACATCATTTTACGTATCAAAGCCTAAGGCTTCGGCACAAGCTAAAGATTCCAAGTTGAAAGATTCAAAGTGAGCCAAGTGCGACTATGTTAAAATCACAAGGATTACTTAGTCTACTTTGAACGACCTTCACCACATGCAATTTACTTTACACCAGCAAGATGGCCGTGCGCGCCGCGGTACTGTGCATCTTGCCCATGGCGACGTACAAACGCCCGCCTTTATGCCTGTAGGCACTTATGGCACCGTAAAAGCCATGTCGCCACAAGAACTCAACGAGATTGATGCACACATTGTGCTGGGCAATACTTTTCACCTTTGGTTACGCCCAGGCTTAGAGGTAGTTGCCGCACATGGCGGCCTACATACATTCATGGGCTGGGATAAACCTATCCTCACCGATTCAGGCGGCTTTCAAGTCTGGAGCTTGGGTGATTTAAGAAAAATTTCTGAAGAAGGCGTGAAATTCAGATCGCCCATCAATGGTGATAGCTGCTTTTTAACCCCTGAAGAATCCATGCGCATTCAAAAGGTATTAAACAGCGACATCGTCATGATTTTTGACGAATGCACACCCTACCCAGCCACACACAAAGAAGCGAACGACTCTATGCAGTTGAGTTTGCGCTGGGCCAAACGGAGTAAACAAGCACATCAAGGCAACCCCAACGCCCTGTTTGGCATCATCCAAGGCGGCATGTATGAAGACTTGCGCGACATCTCTCTAAATGGGCTGGTGGACATCGACTTTGATGGATTTGCGATTGGTGGCTTATCGGTAGGCGAGCCTAAGGAAGACATGCTGCGCATTTTGGCACACACGGCGCCGCAAATGCCTGCACATAAGCCGCGCTACTTAATGGGCGTAGGCACACCAGAGGATTTGGTCGCGGCCGTGAGCCAAGGCGTGGATATGTTCGATTGTGTCATGCCAACGCGCAATGCGCGCAATGGCTGGCTGTTCACACAATATGGCGATGTCAAAATTAAAAATGCGTTTTATAAACAAGATACTGCACCACTGGATGCGGACTGCGCTTGTTACACCTGCCAACATTTTACACGTGCTTATTTGCACCATTTGCATAAAGTGGGCGAGATTTTAGGTGCGCGCTTGAACACCATCCACAATCTGCATTATTACCAAGTACTCATGCAGTCTATGCGTAGCGCCATTGAAAATGGTACTTTTGAAGCATTTAAACTTGAATTTGCACGTAAACGTGCCCAACTAAATGGCTAATCAGATTATCTAAAATAGTCTATGTTAGAATCGTGTGTTCATTTGTTTCATTTTTTTAGGAAGCTTGTCTATGTTTATCAGTAATGCATTTGCAGCGCCATCCGTACCAGGTGGGGATTTATTAAGTGGCATTTTGCCGATGGTCATTATTTTTATTCTGTTCTACTTTATGCTGATTCGTCCGCAACTGAAGCAAGCCAAGCAGCAAAAAGCCATGATAGATGCACTGAAAGCTGGCGACGAAGTCGCAACTTCAGGTGGCATTATTGGCAAGGTGACCAAAGTGGGCGACAGCTTCGTGAGTATCGAAATTGCAGCAGACACTGTGGTGAATGTGCAAAAACACACCGTGCAAACTTTACTGCCACCCGGCACTATTAAAGCCATTTAATCTGTTGTTTTAATCATTCAACGCCTGAGCGAGCCAAGCTATGAACCGTTACCCGTTATGGAAGTATATTTTAATTGCAATCGTCATCTTGATTGGCTTGCTCTACACCATCCCCAATTTCTTTGGGGAATCCCCAGCTGTACAAGTTAGCCCGGCTAAGTCCACCCTTAAATCAGACAATGCACTACTGCAAAAAGTGGAAAACACTTTACAGCTTGCCAGCATTCCATTCAATGGCATCTATTTGGATGCCACTGGTGTCAAGGTAAGACTGGCCAATCCGGAAGACCAAATCAAAGCCAAAGACAAGCTGAATGCAAGCTTAGGCAAAGATTACACCATTGCACTTAACTTGCTGTCACAAACCCCAAACTGGCTGTTAGCCATTGGTGCCAAACCCATGTATTTGGGTTTAGATTTACGTGGCGGCGTGCACTTTCTATTACAAGTGGACATGAAAGCGGCTTTGGATAAAGCGGCAGAAAGCAGCGTGGGTGACTTCCGTACTGCGTTACGTAAAGAAAAAATCAACTACTTTGGTATTTCACGTGAAGGCCAGCTAGTTGTTGTTAAGTTTGACAACGCGGCAGAAGCTAACAAAGCGCTTCGTATCTTAAGCAAAGACTATCCAGACCTCACCTATGCAGTCACTGGCTCTGGCAAAGATTTATCACTGACCGCCAACATGGGCTTAGCCTCACAAAAGCGCACACAAGAATTTGCACTCAAACAAAACTTACAAACCCTGCATAACCGTATTAATGAGCTTGGCGTGGCCGAGCCCATTGTGCAACAACAAGGCTTTGATCGCATTGTGGTGCAATTACCTGGCGTGCAAGATACCGCCAAAGCAAAAGAGATTTTAGGCCGTACCGCTACATTGGAAATTCGCTTAGTCGATGAAGAGAAAACCGACTTTGCCACCATGGAAAAAGCCAGCAATGGCCAAGTCCCATTTGGTGATGAGTTGTATAAAGACCGCTCCGGCCGTCCAATCTTAGTGAAGAAAAGTGTGGTATTGACTGGCGACCGCATTACCGATGCCGGCCCCGGTGTGGATGGTCAAAACGGCAGCTCCGTAGTGAATGTGACTTTGGATGGACGTGGTGCCGGCATCTTTAAAAATGTCACCCGAGACAACGTTGGCAAACGCATGGCTATCTTGCTGATTGAAAAAGGCAATACCGAAGTGATTACCGCGCCCGTGATTAATGAAGAAATTGGCGGCGGTCGTGTACAAATCTCTGGCATGGCCAACGCACAAGAAGCCACAGACATCTCACTACTATTACGCGCTGGCGCACTCGCTGCCCCGATGGAAATTATCGAAGAAAGAACAGTTGGGCCAAGCATGGGTGAGGAAAACATCAAACGTGGTGTGCACTCAACCCTATGGGGCTTTGCTGCCATTGCAGTCATGATGGTCATCTACTATATGGCATTTGGTGGTGTTTCCGTATTAGCACTGGGTGTTAATTTATTACTATTGGTTGCTATTTTATCTATGCTACAAGCTACCCTTACCTTACCAGGTTTGGCAGCGATTGCATTAGCATTAGGGATGGCGATTGACGCTAACGTATTGATTAATGAGCGTATCCGTGAAGAACTACGCAATGGCAATACGCCGCAAGCGAGTATTAGTGAAGGTTATAAAAACGCTTGGCATACCATTGTGGACTCCAACGTCACTACGCTGATTGCTGGTCTGGCCTTATTTATGTTTGGTACCGGGCCAATTAAAGGCTTTGCGGTGGTGCACGTACTAGGCATTTTGACTTCGATGTTCAGTGCAGTCTTGGTCTCACGCGCTATCGTCAACCTCGTTTATGGCTACCGTAGAAAAATTGAAAAATTAGCCATCGGGCAAATTTATAAAGCATAAGCAGCGACCTAACAACGATGGGCGCTGACGTTTAGCGCCATTAATTAAAGAGTAAAGACTATGGAATTATTTAGAATTAAAAACGACATCCCGTTTATGAGCTATGGTCGTTTAACTACTACTATTTCACTCGTGACATTTATCTTAGCCGTGTTTTTTCTTGCCACACGCGGCCTCAATTACGGCGTGGACTTTACTGGCGGTACCGTCATGGAAGTCAACTATCCGCAATCAGCCAATATCGATAACATTCGTCAGGCAGTAGATAGCATCGGACTTAAAGATGCCACCGTACAAAATTTTGGCACCAGCCATGATGTGTTGATTCGCCTACCGATCAAAAAAGACATGTCGATTGCACAACTGTCAGAAAAGGTAAGCTCTGCACTGAAAGCCGCTGATCCACAAGCTGATGTACGCCGTGTGGAAAGCGTAGGTTCGCAAGTAGGTGAAGAACTGTATGAAAACGGCGGGCTGGCGCTTCTTTTGGTCTGTTTGGGGATTATGGCTTATTTAGCAATCCGCTTTGAATGGCGTTTTGCCGTGGCCGCCATTATTGCCAATATGCACGATGTGGTGATCATTTTGGGCTTCTTTGCGTTCTTCCAGTGGGAGTTCAACCTCACTGTACTGGCCGCTATTTTGGCAGTGCTAGGGTACTCGGTGAATGAGTCTGTTGTGGTATTTGACCGAGTACGTGAGAACTTCCGTAAAATGCGTAAAGCCAATGCGGTACAAGTGATTGACAATGCAATTACGCGCACGATGTCTCGTACTGTGATTACACACTTGATGACGCAAACCATGGTCGGCTCTATGTTGCTATTTGGCGGCGAGGTACTTCATAACTTTGCATTAGCGCTGACCATCGGCATTTTGTTTGGTATTTACTCTTCCGTACTCGTGGCTTGCCCGATTGCCATGTGGCTGGGTGTGAATCGCGCCAACCTGATTGGTGATGTTGAGAAAAAACCAACGGATGCTTCTGCAGAAGTCGCACCTTAAACTTTCAACCCCCGCCAATTACACTAAACACTTGATTGAGAAGGCTTGCTTCAGTTAGACTCTAAGCCTTCTTAGTCACCCAGTCACCCCCCATTGGATAATATTCCTATCTCTTGGCAATTAGCCGTATTGGCCTTGCTACTGCTTATTTCAGGTTTTTTCTCAATCGCCGAAACCAGTTTGATGTCGCTCAACCGTTACCGGTTAAGGCATCTGGTCAAAGAGGGTAATCGCGGCGCTAAACTGGCCAGCGCACTGCTTGCTAAGACCGATAAATTGCTCGGCGTGATTTTGCTTTGTAATAACTTTGCCAACGCCGCTTCTGCTACGTTAGTTACAGTGATTATTGTTGAGTTGTTTGGCGAAGGTGAGTGGGTACTGATGATCGGCACATTGTCAGTGACATTTGCCATTTTAGTGTTCAGTGAAATCTCTCCTAAAGTCATTGCCGCCGCTTACCCCGAAAAATTGGGCATCATGTGTAGCTATGTGCTCTATCCCCTACTCAAACTACTCTACCCTGCTGTGTGGTTTGTGAATCTGTTTGTGGAAGGACTGCTGAAGCTATTCAGAGTCAATGTCAATTTCAGCGAGTCCGCGCAATCTCTCACCATGGATGAGCTGCGCAGCATCGTCACCGATGCAGGGCATTTTATGCCTAAAAAGCACCGCACTATTTTGCTGAATTTGTTCGATTTAGAGAAAATCACGGTGGATGATGTGATGACGGCACATACCATGGTTGAAATTATTGACTTTGATCAGCCCATTGAAGATATTTTGCAGCGCATCTCTACCAGCCACCACACCCGCTTGCCCGTACGCGAGGGCGATAACGAAGAGATGATTGGTATTCTACACATCAGAAAAGTGATGAATCAAATCCGCGGTTACCAACATGACGACCCACTTGATAAAGAAGCGTTACGTGAGATTATCAGCGAGCCTTACTTCATTCCGGCAGGAACGCCTCTGTATACGCAAATTCAGCAATTCCAGGAAAACCAAGAACGCATTGCGCTTATTGTTGACGAGTACGGCGAGTTTAAAGGCTTAGTGACGCTTGAAGACATTTTGGAAGAAGTGATTGGCGACTTCACGACCCAATCCCCCAGCAGAATCGGCAGCTATCGCCAAGACGAAGATGGCGGTTGGTTGGTGGATGGCAGTAGCTCTCTGCGCGACTTAAACAAAAAGCTACATTTATCACTGCCAACCGAAGGGCCTCGTACACTTAACGGCCTAGTCATCGAGTATTTTGAAGATATTCCGGAGCCGAATACCAGCTTCAGAATGGGCGAACACACGCTAGAAATTGTGCAAACACAAGACAGAATCGTCAAAATCGTCAAAATCTTTCCATAATCGCTTAACCCTATTCAAATTGGGCTTGAATTTTTTAGCATTCGGCTCAAAATAAGAGTTAACAAGTAATCTTAAGTAGTAAAGTAAATGGCACAACCACATTCAGACGGCGATACCGCAATTAAGCCAAACGCAGTAAAACCTAAGCTGCCTGAAATGTTTAAAGTATTGCTACTAAATGACGATTACACTCCTATGGAGTTTGTTGTAGAAACGATTGAACGGTTTTTTAATAAAAGCCGTGAACAAGCGACACAAATTATGCTCAAAGTACATACAGAAGGCATGGGCGTATGCGGTGTATACCCGCTAGACATTGCAGAAACAAAAATGAATCAGGTGTTAACGCATGCAAGAGAGTCTCAGCACCCACTGCAATGCGTCATTGAACCCGCCTAACCTTGTATTGTTGAACAAGTAGAGAAAAGCAGGCTTAAAATTTAAATTGCAATCAATTGCCGATGCTAAGATGGTATGTGTTGATGGTGGCAGTTGTTTATAGACAAAATAAAGTGAAAGTTAAGGTAATAAGATGATAGCTCAAGAGTTAGAAGTCAGCCTACATATGGCGTTCATGGATGCGCGTCAAAAGCGCCATGAGCTCATTACGGTAGAGCATCTCTTACTGGCCATGATAGATAATCCTACCGCGGCTGAAGTATTACGTGCCTGTGGTGCAAAATTTGATGTGTTACGCTCCGAACTCAACCAATATATTGAGGAGCACACCCCTACCGTGAATGGTGAGGGTGAAGTGGATACACAACCTACGCTAGGTTTCCAACGTGTGATTCAACGTGCCATGTTGCACGTGCAATCCTCTGGCAAAAAAGAAGTGACTGGCGCCAATGTATTGGTGGCTATTTACGGTGAAAAAGATTCTCATGCTGTGTTCTTCTTGCACCAGCAAGGCATCACCCGTTTAGATGTGGTGAATTTCATCTCGCATGGCGTGGCAAAATTACCTGAGGGTGAAGAAAAGGCTGACAGCAGCGATGTTGAAAGTGAGGCAGAACCGACCCCAGCAGGCGCACTGGAAAACTTCACACTCAATTTAAACGTACAAGTGGCCGCAGGCAAAATTGATCCTTTAATCGGCCGTGGTCAAGAGCTGGAGCGTGTGATTCAGACGCTTTGCCGTCGCCGTAAAAATAATCCACTATTGGTGGGTGAAGCTGGTGTGGGCAAAACAGCGATTGCTGAAGGATTGGCTAGCCGTATTGTGGAACAAGACATTCCAGATGTCTTAGCCAATGCCACGGTCTACTCTTTAGACATGGGTGCACTATTGGCAGGTACAAAATACCGTGGTGATTTTGAGCAACGCTTAAAAGCGGTGATGAAGCAATTGGCCGAAAAACCAGACGCTATTCTGTTTATAGATGAGATTCATACCTTGATAGGTGCAGGTGCAGCAAGCGGCGGTACTTTAGACGCCAGCAACTTGCTCAAACCAGCACTATCCAATGGCACACTTAAATGCATTGGCGCAACGACATATCAAGAATACCGCGGTATTTTTGAGAAAGATCATGCCCTGTCACGCCGCTTCCAAAAAATCGATGTGGTGGAACCGAGTGTGGCTGAGACCATTGAGATTTTAAAAGGTCTGAAATCTAAATTTGAAGAGCACCATAGTGTTAAATATAGCGCGAGTGCTTTGACTGTAGCGGCTGAACTGTCTGCCAAATACATCAACGACCGTCATTTGCCAGATAAAGCGATTGACGTGATTGATGAAGCGGGTGCTGCGCAACGCATCTTGCCCAAAAACAAACAGAAAAAAGTCATTGGCAATAAAGAGATTGAAGACATCATTGCCAAGATTGCACGTATTCCGCCAAAAAACATTTCCAGCGATGATCGCAATGCGCTCAAAACATTGGAACGCGATTTGAAAGCAGTCGTATTTGGTCAAGACAAAGCGATTGATACCTTGGCTTCAGCCGTCAAAATGGCGCGTAGCGGACTAGGTCAAAACAACAAACCGATTGGTAGTTTCTTATTCAGCGGCCCTACTGGCGTGGGTAAAACTGAAGTCGCCAAGCAGTTGGCTTATATCATGGGCATTGAACTCATTCGCTTCGACATGAGTGAATACATGGAACGTCATGCAGTGAGCCGCTTAATTGGCGCGCCTCCAGGCTATGTAGGGTTTGACCAAGGTGGTTTATTGACAGAAGCCATCACCAAACAACCTTACTGCGTACTGTTGCTCGACGAAATTGAAAAAGCACATCCGGATATCTTCAACATTCTGTTGCAAGTGATGGACCATGGTACGCTCACGGATAACAATGGCCGCAAAGCAGACTTCCGCAATGTGACCATTATCATGACCACCAATGCAGGTGCGGAAAACATGTCTAAAGCCAGCATTGGCTTTACCAATGCAAAAGATGTGACGGATGAAGCTGCAGACCTCAAGCGCTTCTTTAGCCCTGAGTTCCGCAACCGTTTGGATGCTACTGTGTCATTTGGCGCTCTGTCACACGAGATTATCATTCGTGTGGTCGATAAGTTCTTGATGCAATTAGAAGATCAGTTGCATGAGAAAAAAGTGGACGTAACGTTCAGTGATGCACTCAAAACCTACCTTGGCAAAAAGGGGTTTGATCCGCTCATGGGTGCACGCCCGATGGCTAGACTCATTCAAGACACCATCCGTAAGGCCTTGGCAGATGAGTTACTGTTTGGTAAATTGGCAAACGGTGGTTCAGTGCATGTGGATATCGACAGCGAAGACCAAATCAAACTGGTGTTCAATGAAGAAGAAACCGCCGCCGCACCTGTATAAACAGCGCAGTTTGCGTGATGAGTTTCAAATTAAAAAAGGCGCATATGCGCCTTTTTTAATGCCTGTCGCTTAGCTTAAAACACATAGTTTAAGACTGATAAACGGGGTATTTCTGCATAATGCTTACAAACAATGTACTTTCTACCCACGCGCTTAACCACTGTGCCACAGCCACGTATGGCGACTGCGAGAACCAAGTTACATCCACTGCAGCAAACTGACGGATAAACGGAAAGATAGCGATATCAGCGATACTGACCTGCTGCCCCATTAAATAAGGCTGCGCTTGTAATGCAGATTCTAGTGTTTGCAGAAATATCTCGCATTGCGCGCGATACACAACCTGTGGCTGTTCAGGAAACCGCTCCGGATATTTATAGTGATCTAAGGCTTGCTTAAAATCACCATCGTTGTTTGTAATCCACTGCATCGTTTGCTCATGATTGGCGTGCAGCCAGCCTTCCGGATCATGTTGCTGCAATGCCCACATCATAATGTCCAGACTCTGTTCAAGTACCAATCCATTTTCCAACACCAACACAGGCACAGTACCTTTTGGGGACATTTGCAGCATATGTGTGGGTTTATCACGTAGCGATATTTCGCGGATCTCGACCTGAATATTGGACACATGTAGCGCCATGCGCGCGCGCATGGCATAAGGGCATCTTCGATAAGAATAGAGAATAGGTAACTGCATCAACCTAGTGATTTACAAACATCGTTTACCAACTTTGGCCCTTGGTAGATAAGCCCACTATAAAGCTGTACCAGACTTGCGCCGGCCGCAATTTTTTCCACTGCGTCAGCACCAGACATAATGCCCCCCACGCCAATAATAGGTAATGCGCCTTGCAGGCGTTGTGATAACTGCTGTATGACAGCGGTGGAAGCATGCTTCACCGGTGCGCCAGACAATCCGCCCGTCTCCTCAGCATGTGCCATGCCTTGTACTGCATCGCGCGATAAGGTGGTATTGGTGGCAATCACCCCGTCGATTTGGTGCTGCATCAATAGGTCTGCAATTTCCGCGACTTGGGTAGGCGTTAGATCCGGCGCAATTTTCAAAGCCACAGGCACGTATTGGCTATGCTGTTCCGTCAGTTTGGTTTGTTCAAATTTCAAACTTGCCAGTAAAGCGGACAATGCTTCTTTCTCTTGCAGCGCGCGTAAGTTCTTAGTGTTGGGCGATGAAATATTGACTGTGATATAGCTAGCATGCGCATATACCTTACGCATGCAATGCAGATAATCATCTACAGCGCGCTCGTTCGGCGTATCAAAGTTTTTGCCTATATTGATACCGAGTACGCCTTTGTATTTGGCAGACTTTACATTCTCAACCAGATGATCGACACCCAGATTATTAAACCCAAAACGGTTGATAATGCCTTGTGCTTGTTTCACGCGAAATAATCGTGGCCTAGGGTTGCCTGGCTGTGGCCGTGGCGTCACGGTGCCCACTTCGATAAAACCAAAACCCAAGGTGGCCATGCCATCAATGACGGCTGCATTTTTATCCAAGCCTGCCGCCAATCCCACTGCGTTGGGAAACGTAAGGCCCATGACCTGACGCGGCGTAGTGTGATATTGGTTTGTATTAGCACCTAGCAAGTGCAAACGCTCGGCCCATTTTAAGCTGGCCAAGGTGACATCATGTGCAACTTCGGCATCTAACTGAAACAATAAAGGTTTAAGGATTGGGTAGATATTCATACATGACTTCAATGGTTAGTGGGGAACATACACCAGATATTTATGTGCACAATATTTGCACTTAAATGCACGCCCGTGTGCGGCTTTGGAGACGGCTTTGGTTGCACAACGCGGACAATACACATCCGCACCCTCTTCCTTAGCTTCGTAATAGCCGGTATTGGTGAGCGTTTTTTCATTGGGCACCGTAGGCGGAAATGAAGATGGCTTACGGTGTATAAATGTGCCGAGGATGATCATCACAAGTGCGAGATTTTCAAGTAAGACATTGAGCTCTAGCCCAAATAGTGACTGGCGAATCAGGATATCGACATGATGGAATGAGGCTGCGCGGATTAAAATAAACGCGCACAGCAAAATAAGCCCAGACCACACTAGCTTGTAATTACGCCACAGATTCCATAAGTAGATACGCAATGTGAGTAGCAATATCACCATAGCGGCTCCAACCGTCACCACAAATGCCATTTGCAACAGTCTGCGTTGTTCGTACCAACCATGTGCGACTGACAAATCACGTATGGTTTGACTCAGCCAGGTTTGCAAATCTAACTGCTTATTAATACTAAGCAATAACAGCAGTACACCTAGCCATAACCAAAATTGATAAGGCATGCCGTCATCTCGACCGCGTTTGGCTTTTATAAAGCAGCGCGCTACTGCCGCTAGGTACACAACAACGGTTAACCATCCCCAGACCGTTGGGTCACCAATCCCTAAATGCCATCGACCATCTTGCGTTGCTGCAAACAACAATTGACTAAATCCACACAACACAACACCAAGTATTAATTGAGGCATAGGCTATCTTAATCACTGATTAGGTTAACGATTGTTGCAAAGTTCGCATTTCTTGCGCTACATCAAAGCCAAACAAAAGGCAGCATGTCAAAGTATGCACTGAACGCACCCGAAGGAGACCATCATGAAAATAATCAGTGACCTACTATCCACAGACTACGGTCTAATGAGCTTGATTGTGATTGCAGTTATCGCATTCACCATGCTGGGCCTTGCCTGTTACGCCATATACAAAGCCATGAAATAGCATCACCCAAGGATGCCGCACCGTCATTTGACGCGTACGGCTAAGCTATCTACAGCAGCACTTTCTCAATACCACCATTATTGGCTTTTTCTACATAGTCTTGCATCCAGTTCTCGCCAAGAATATGCTTCGCCATTTCCACCACAATATAGTCTGCTTCAATACCAGTGTCATCGCCGTAGCGCGCCAGCCCTTGCAAGCAGCTTGGGCATGAGGTCAGGATCTTCACAGGCTGCTCAGGCGCGCCCACAGTCAGACCCATTTTCTCCATGCCTTTAGCCAGTTCTTCTTGCTTGCGGAATTTGACCTGCGTGGCAATATCCGGGCGTGCAGCTGCAAACGTGCCGCTCTCACCACAGCAGCGGTCGTTCAACGCAACATCCTGACCCATCAGTTTATTCGTCACTTCCAGCGGTTTATAGGTTTTCATTGGACTATGACATGGGTCATGGTACATATAACGCGTACCCGTAACGCCAGATAATTTCTGGTCTTTCTCCATCAGGTACTCGTGAATATCTAACAAACGGCAACCCGGGAATATCTTCTCAAACTCATACTTCTGTAATTGGTCCATACAAGTACCGCAAGACACAATCACTGTCTTGATATCCAGATAGTTCAAGGTGTTAGCCACACGATGGAACAACACGCGATTGTCTGCCGTGATTTCTTGCCCTTTATCATGATTACCTGCTGAAGTTTGTGGGTAGCCGCAGCACAAATAGCCAGGCGGCAGTACCGTAATGGCGCCGACCTCATACAACATGGCTTGCGTAGCTAAACCCACATTAGAGAACAAACGCTCAGAACCGCAACCAGGAAAATAGAATACAGCTTCTGAATCTTCCGTTACTTTTTGCGGGTTACGAATCACCGGGATCATGTGATCATCTTCCACACCCAGCATCGCGCGTGAAGTCTTAGATTGCATTTTTCTTGGCATTGGGCGATTAATAAAATGAATCACCTGTGTTTTGATATCCGCTTTACCGACTGTCGCTGGCGGTGCTTTTTTGTCTTTTAGCAAGCCGAATCGCTTAGCGAGACTATGCGCGATATTTTGCACTTTATAGCCCCAACCAATCATGGTGGTACGCAAGAACTTAATGGTGGCCGGGTCTTTTGCGTTTAAGAACAGCATGCCTGCCGCCGTACCAGGGTTGAATTTCTTCTTGCCTTGCTCGCGCAAAAAGTTACGCATTTTGATCGATACATCACCAAAATCAATATCGACCGGACACGGTTTTTCGCAACGATGACACACCGTGCAGTGATCCGCCACATCGTTAAACTCATCAAAATGCTTGAGTGAGATACCACGACGCGTTTGCTCTTCGTACAAAAACGCCTCGATCAGCAATGAAGTGCCTAAAATTTTATTGCGCGGTGAATACAACAAATTAGCGCGTGGCACATGCGTAGAGCACACGGGCTTACACTTACCGCATCGTAAGCAGTCAGAAATATCATCGGCAATCTCACCAATGGCTGATTGCTCCATGATGATAGATTCTTGTTCCAGCAAACCAAAGCTTGGCGTATAGGCATTGTCTAAACCAGAGCCAGCCAGCAATTTACCTTTATTAAAGTGACCATTGGGGTCCACTTTATTTTTATAGGTAGTAAAAGTATCAATAGTGGATTGATCCAAGAACTCCATTTTGGTAATGCCGATACCGTGCTCACCAGAGATCACACCATTCAAGTGTCTAGCCAATGCCATCACGCGCGCAACCGCAGCATGTGCGTCTTGCATCATGCCGTAATCGTCTGAATTGACCGGAATATTGGTATGCACATTGCCATCACCCGCATGCATGTGCAACGCAATGAACACGCGGCTTTTCAGCACTTTTTTATGAATGACGTCCAATTCATTCAATATCTTTTGATACTCACGCCCAGCAAAAATATCGGCCATGGGGCGCTTTAATTCGCGCTTCCAAGAAATACGCAAATCGTAAGACTGTACCGCGCGGAATACATTTTCGTATTGCGCGTGGCCTTTGCCCAACTCGCCCAATGTAGCAACAGGCTCATCCAGCGTATTTAAAATTAAACGCCATTTGGCACGCAAATCACGCAACAACTGCAAAGCAATCACTTGTTTAGACTGTACGCTCTCAGCATCCGCATTGCCCTCTTCGTCTGGCTGAATCGGCAAATCCCCTTGCAGGAACGTCTCTAGTGCATCCACCAGTTTGAGCTTGTTTTGAATTGACAATTCAATGTTGATACGCTCAATACCATCTGAGTATTCACCCAGTTTTGGCAATGGAATCACCACGTCTTCATTGATTTTGAATGCGTTAGTATGCTTAGCAATCGCAGCCGTACGTGAGCGGTCTAACCAGAATTTTTTACGCGCCTCAGAAGAAACAGCAATAAAACCCTCGCCATTACGCGCATTGCACATCCGTACTACAGCAGAAGCAACTTCCCCCACTGCGTTTTCGTCGTCCGATGCGATATCACATAACAACACCATTTTTGGGCGTTGCTGACGCGCTGCTTTAGTAGCGTAGCCTACGGCTTTAATATAACGCTCATCCATATGCTCCAAGCCAGCCATGATGACAGCAGGCTCTTGCTTGGCAGTCGCGTCTAAATAATCTTTGATCTCAACAATCGCAGGCACTGCATGGGATACATTGCCAAAGAACTCCAAGGCAATCGTACGCACATGCTTAGGCATGCGGTGCAGAATAAAAGTCGCGCTGGTGATGAGACCATCGCAGCCTTCTTTTTGAATGCCTGGCAAACCTGACAGGAATTTATCCGTCACATCTTTACCCAAGCCTACTTTACGGAAGCTTGGCCCAGGAATCGCAATGATTTCCGGCTCAGACAACAAAGTTTTCATGTCGATGTCATAACGGCTAATTTTAAAGCGCGCCATTTCAATATCATGAATCTTGCCCAAGTTATGGTCTAAGCGCTCAACTTCCATCCATGTAGCATCGGGCGTCACCATGCGCCATGAGGCTAGGTTATCCAACGCAGTACCCCACAACACCGCTTTTTTACCACCAGCGTTCATGGCCACGTTACCGCCAATACAACAAGCATCTGCAGAAGTCGGGTCACATGCAAACTCAAGTCCAGCATCCGTCGCCGCTTCCATGGCGCGACGCGTCACCACACCGGCGCCACACTCAATGGTCGCCACCTGACGCGCAACGCCAGGCAAGGTGCGCATTTGCACGCCAGTATGCTGGTCTAATTTTTCTGTATTAATTACCGCTGACAGTGGTGTGAGCGGAATTGCGCCACCGGTATAGCCAGTGCCACCGCCGCGTGGAATCACGGTTAGCCCGAGCTCGATACAAGCCCTGACCAAATAGGCAATTTCCGCTTCGGTATCCGGATTCAATACGACAAACGGATATTCCACACGCCAGTCAGTCGCATCCGTCACGTGTGAGACACGCGCCAGTCCATCAAATTGGATATTGTCCTTGCGGGTATATTTGCTTAGCTTGCTTAACGCTTTCTTACGCAAATCGTACGTTTGACGGAAGTCATCGCTAAATTTTTGTACTGCTTGTTTGGCAGCTGCCACCAGCTTTTGTACGTTAGCATTGCCCGCGCTACGCTCATCAATGGCAGCAATACGGTGATATAGCGCATCAATCAAGGCTTTACGACGCTTAGGATTATCTAGCAAGTCATCTTGTAGATAGGGGTTGCGACTCACTACCCACAAATCACCCAGCACTTCAAACAACATGCGCGCACTACGTCCAGTCTTACGCTGTTCGCGTAATGTATTCAGGATTTCCCAAATTTCCTCGCCAAGAAACCGAATGACAATTTCGCGGTCTGAGAATGAGGTGTAGTTATAGGGGATCTCGCGCAAGCGCGTGACAGGCAATGCGTCAGATTGAAGAAAAGCAGCAGGTGTCGGTGCGTTCATTGATAGTTCATTACAAACAAAAACCAATTATAGCATGCTGTAGACTGCACAAAAACTACTAACCGCCTGTGGTTATTGACACCATTTCAGCAAAAAACGTTACAATTTTATGATGACACATTTTAAAAAAATTCTTATCCCACTTGCGCTGGCTGCGTTATTAGGTGCATTGATATTCAGCTTATCGCAAACAGCACAATCTCCGGATGTCACTTTCACGACCATTCGTGGTGAAAAGATACCCATGGCCGCATTAAAAGGCAAAGTGGTACTGGTTAACTTTTGGGCCACCGATTGCCCAGGCTGCATCAAAGAAATGCCAGATTTGATCAATACATACAATGAATACAAACAAAAAGGGTTTGAAGTGATTGCAGTGGCAATGCCATACGACCCGCCCGCGCAAGTACTTAACTATACGCAACAAAAATCGCTACCTTTCCCAGTGATGCACGATGGACTGAGCGAAATGGTGCATGCGTTTGGCGGTGTTAACCTAACCCCCACCACGTTTCTTTACGATAAGCAGGGAAATCGCGTGCAACGCATTATTGGCGAGCTAAACTTTGCAGAATTGCGTCAGTTATTAGATAAAGAACTGCACTAATGCTGTGGATTAAAGCGCTCCATATTATTTTTGTGATTAGTTGGTTCGCCGGCCTGTTTTATTTGCCACGCCTATTTGTGAATCATGCCATGGTAGATGATGCCAATACAAAAGCACGATTGGCGCTGATGGAACAGAAGCTATACCGATTCATGCTGCCGCTTGCAGTGCTTGCATTGGCATTTGGGCTATGGCTGTGGTTGGGCTATGGCATCACGGGCGGCTGGCTACATGCCAAACTGGCGCTGGTAATAGGCTTAGTGGCTTATCATCTATACTGCGGCAAACTGATGCGAGACTTTGCCGCTGGCAAAAATCAACATAGCCATATGTGGTATCGCTGGTTTAATGAAATCCCCGTGTTAGTATTATTTGCAATCGTGATTCTAGTGGTCGTCAAACCTTTTTAGGTGAAAGGAACAGCATGGATATACTCAACTCCGAATGGTTAATCGCCATGCTTAAAAAATCGGGCAGCACACCACACAGCCGTCTACTGCATTTATTCGATCTGCTTGATGACTGGCTGGATGCGCCCAAAATGCAGCCCCGTGTTGACTTCAAACCATCTCAAGGCGACTCACCACTGGTACATTACCTTACGCTAGAAGCTGCCAAAGCAGGTGCAGCCATGCCTGAGCTATTGGCAAACCAACTGTATTTTATGGCGATTGCTGCCGCACAAGAAAAGCTGCATCACCAAAACCCGGCTAGCTTATCGCATGCAAAAAGCGCGGCGAAGGCCTTGATTGCAGCGCAGACCAAACGTGAGTTTCACGTACCTAAAAAACCAGCCTATGCGGTAGCGGCCAGCACCATACTCATTATTAGCAGCATGATTGGGTACCAGTTCTGGAAATACAACGCCATTGACCCAGTTGCACACACAGCGCAATTTGCAAGTGACACCATGCCAAACATGGGTCCAGCCACTGGCATGGTGGCCGATGCCAGCCACCTCACCGCCAGCCCGGAGCAAACGGCAGCACTATTTGCCCGAATCGAACAAATGCGTAAAGGCAATTGTCAATTAATAGAGGCTTTGCAACTGCCTGATTCTTATAAAAAAGTGTATTTTGAAAATATTATACTAGGCCAAATTTCCGTGAACCGTGAAGATCAACGACTGACCAATCAGCTACTCGACATGGTGAGGTGTAATTACACACCCATGCTAATGGCCAACTCCAAAAACTAACCCTAAAATCACACTTTAAAATTACACTTGCACTATATATACAGATTAGTATAATGAAATTATGTCTGTGTTACGCGAACGAATATTAAGTACGGCGACCGATCTTTTTCAAACGAGAGGGATTAACTCGACTGGCGTAGACACCATTGTAGCCGAGGCTGGCACTACTAAAATGACACTGTACAAATACTTCCGCACCAAGGAAGAGTTGATTTTAGAAGTATTAAGAAAAAGTCAGTCTGATTTCCAAAGCTGGCTAGATCTTAAATTCAGCACAAGCAATCAAAAACCCACAGAAAAAATACAGCAATTATTTGACTTCATTGAAGAGTGGGTCAGCTCTCCTAGCTTTTTAGGCATGGGCTTTATCAAAGCTTCTGCAGAATTTCCAGATGAGCAGAACCCTATTCATCAACTTTCTTCGCAACAATCCAGAGATTTCAGACTGTATATTGCCAAACTAGCAGCAGATGCCAATATTCAGGATGCAGACGGCTTGGCATTGCAGCTCTCACTGCTGTTTGAAGGCGCTGTACAAGCTGAGCAAATGAAACGTGGCTCTGGCGCCATCAAGTACGCGAAACAAGCTGCCAAAATTCTAATCGACGGCGCACGCAAATAATTCCACACTAAATGCTTAATGCTTGCTTTACGCCATTAAGCTACACGATAATGACGGATTATTATTCCGTACGTTTATCATGCATATTCTTATTTGTGGCTCGCTTGCTTACGACACCATCATGGTGTTCCAAGACCAATTCAAAAACCATATCTTGCCGGACAAAATTCATAAATTAAGCGTCGCTTTTTATGTACCGGAGATGCGTAGAGAGTTTGGTGGTACTGCCGGCAATATTGCCTACAACTTGCAATTGCTAGAAGGCAACCCTCTTATTATGGCAACCGTGGGTGAAGACTTTACACCCTACGCCAAATGGCTTGAGCAAAATCAGCTGAATCAAGCGCATGTAAAATCCATTGATCATAGCTTTACTGCGCAGGCTTTTATTACGACCGACACTGAGGACAATCAGATTACAGCGTTCCACCCGGGTGCAATGGTGGAATCACATCAAAACAGTGTCAAAAACACTCAGGATGTGAGCCTTGCCATTATTGCTCCAGATGGCCGAGATGGCATGTTCCAACATGCACGCGAATGTTTTGAAGCTGGCATCCCGTTTATGTTCGACCCTGGCCAAGGTTTACCCATGTTCAACGGTGAAGAGTTATTACATTTTATCAACATGGCCGATTATTTGGCCGTCAATGATTATGAGTCACAAGTCATTCAGGATAAAACCGGTTTGAACCTGGAGCAGCTGGCGGCAAAAGTGAAGGCGCTGATTGTGACATTAGGCGCCAACGGCTCCCAAATCTATGCCGATGGTCAACTGTTTGAGATTCCATGCGTTAACGCAGATAAGATTGTAGATCCTACTGGCTGTGGAGACGCGTACCGTGCCGGGCTGCTCTATGGCATGGTAAGAGGCTGGGATTGGCCAACGTGCGGCAGACTGGCGTCCACTATGGGGGCAATTAAAATCGCAAGTAGAGGCGGACAAAATCATCGACCAACACGCGAAGAAATTGAGAACGTCTATAGCCATGCACTGGTCAAAGAAGTGGCAGCAAAAGAAAAACTCACTCAATAATGAAACAATAGTTAAAGGAGTTCTGTATGCGTTACATTAAATTAGCATGCCTCATCGTCATCACCAGCATCCTTGCTGCTTGTGCAAGCTCAAACTCTGGTAGCGTATATAAACGTGACGATGCGCGCAAAGTACAAACCGTTAAAACCGGCATTGTAGAAAGTGTGCGCCAAGTGAAATTGGAAGGCACTAAATCCCCTGTGGGTACGGTTGCAGGTGGTGCCATCGGCGGTATCGCTGGTAGCTCAATTGGTGGTGGCCGTGGCAGCGCAATTGCCGCCGTGATTGGTGCTGTGGCAGGCGGCCTTGCCGGCTCAGCTGCTGAAGAAGTCGTGACCCGTAAAGACGGTATTGAAATCACGGTAAAACTGGATGGCGGCGGCTTGATTGCAATTGTGCAAGAAGCAGATGAAGCATTTAGTCCGGGCGAAAAAGTACGCATCGTAGAGAATGGCGAGACTTCAAGAGTCTCCCACTAATCGTCAGTGACACTGCAAACAGTGGTGATAGCGTTTCATTAAACTGTCACCACGCCGTCATTTAAATTTCATCTAGCCTACCTATCATCTCTTCAAATTCACGGAGAGATGATATGTTTCAAAAAGCACTCAATCAAGAATCCAGCCAAGCGCAAAGCCGCTTATACCTATCTATTGCACGCACCCCTGCAGAGATTGCAGAAGCCCAGCGCTTACGCTACAAAGTATTTGCCGAAGAGATGGGCGCGCAAGTCAGTGGTACCGGCGGATTAGATATTGATGGATTTGATGCCTTCTGCGATCACTTATTAGTGCGCGAAAGCAGCACTCATCAAGTAATTGGCACTTACCGTATATTGAATCCACATCAAGCTGCCCAAGCTGGCGGTTATTATTCTGCCGGCGAATTTGACTTGAGCCGGATTACACATTTATTTGATCGTACCGTAGAAGTCGGTCGCGCATGCGTGCATCAAGATTACCGCAGCGGCGGCACCATTACAATGTTGTGGGCGGGCTTGGCCAAGTATATGCAAATGCATCATTACGAGTATATGATTGGATGCGCTAGCGTGCCGATGAACGATGGTGGCCATGCTGCCGCGTCACTCTTTAATCGCCTCAAAGATGACTATCTATCACCACCAGAATATCGCGTGTTCCCACACAACCCATTACCGATCGAAGCCTTGAATCAAGACATTCAAGTAGCCTGCCCGCCGCTGATTAAAGGCTATTTAAGACTGGGCGCCTACATTTGTAGCGAGCCAGCATGGGATGCCTATTTCAATACCGCAGATATGCTGGTAATGTTGCCATTATCTAGAATCAACAAAAGATATGCCGCGCATTTCTTAAAATAAATTTGCAACAAACACCAACGCTTATTCGCTATTTCCGTATTGCACGGGTGATTGTTCACACGCTATTAGGTCTCGCCATTGCCGCAGCAGTATTGCCTTTGGTGAGTGCGTATCGGCGTGGCCGTATCATACGCTGGTGGTGTCAATCGCTACTCAAGTGTTTTAGCATACAAGTACGTGTGTTTGGCGTACGCCCAGACAGCACAACCCACAGCACCATGTTTGTTGCTAATCATATTTCCTGGACGGATATTCATGCCCTAAATAGCCTGATACCCGTGCGGTTTATTGCAAAATTAGAAATCAGGACTTGGCCAGTGTTTGGTTATTTGGTGACCAAGTCCGGCACTTTGTTTATTAATCGGACCATCCGCAGAGATGCCGCTAGGATTGTGGAAATCACCTCAGAAAGTCTGCGTAATTTAGAAAATGTCTGCTTTTTTCCGGAAGGGACAACCACAGACGGGACGCACATGCTTCCGTTTAAAAGCAGCATTGTTCAAGCTGCCGTAGATGCGCAAGCCACGTTGTGGCCAATTGCCATTTACTATCCGCAGCCTAATGGACAGCCTAGTTTAACCATGGCCTATGCGGGAGAAACCAGCATGATCGAATCGATGGATCAAATCTTGCGCTTAAAAAATCCAGTGGTGGAATTGCACTTTCTCACACCTATCCCCTGTGTCGGCCACACGCGCCAGCATGTGACGCAGCTTGCATATCAGATGATTTCTGCAGCCTTTAACCAGCGATTGAGCCACCAGCAACCATGATGGCTAGGTTTTATCTCCTAGGTTTTATCTCTTAGATTTTATCCCTCGGATCAAAGTCGACCTGGGTAATGGTCTTATCCTCCAGACACATTGCCGTTAATTGCCCACCCCACAAGCAGCCAGTATCTAATGCATGAATATTATTGTGCTGATACAAACCCAATGCAGACCAATGCCCGCAGATAATCGTGGCCTCTTTTGATTGACGACTAGGCACGGTAAACCAAGGCATATAGCCGTCTGGGATATCAGCAAGCTCACCCTTAAACGCATAGTCCAGCTCGCCATCTTGTGTACATATACGCATACGGGTAAATGCATTCGTAATCAGACGTAGTCGGTCTACACTACCTAAATCATCCTGCCAAAGACTTGGGTAGTTTCCATACATCTGATGGAGAAATTCTTCATACTCAGCATGTTGCAGTACAGCTTCGACTTCCCTTGCGTATCCAAGCGCATCTGCTATCGTCCATTGCGGAAGCAAACCTGCATGCACCATCACCACATTCTCTTTTTGCAGCATCAACGGCTGATGTCTCAGCCATGCCAGCAAATCCGGGCCATCATGCGCATTAAGTATCGGTTGCAAAGTATCACTACGGTGAGGTGGGCGCACGCTATGTGCGACTGCAATAGCATGCAAATCATGGTTACCCAATACCACATCAATGGCGTGTTGATGCTCCACACACCACCTCAGCATTTCAAGCGAGCCTGTACCGCGATTAATCATATCGCCTACCAGCCACAGCCTATCACACTGGGTATCAAAGTTTAGCTTGGCAAGTAAGGCCCGAAACGCATAAAAACAGCCCTGTACATCACCAATTGCATAAGTTGCCATAGTTAATAGTAAATCCAAAAGTAATACCGTGGGGAAATCTGCCCACAAAAAAAGCCGCTTAGTTGCTAAGCGGCTTTTTCAATTCACTGACCTTACTGATTACTTTTTAAGTGTTGCTGGGTCAAAATTTGCACCCGCTGCATTTGCCATGTGCGCTACCGCACTCGCCACTTCAGTATCGCTTAAATCTGGGTTACCGCCACGTGCTGGCATATTACGAATACCCTCGATTGCGTGCTTCACTAAAGTTTCATAGCCTTGTGCAATACGTGGTGCCCATTGACCTTTATCGCCCAGTTTCGGAGATTCCATTAAGCCTGCCGCGTGACACATAGAACATACTGCTTTCACGACCTCTTCACCAGTTTTCTCAACTTTGGCACCAGAAGCATCAGCTACTTGCACTTCAGCCACTGGCTTAATCGCTTCATCCACTTTGGTTTCAACAGCAGCCACTGGTGCAGCCGCCGCAGGTGCTGGCGCCGCTGACTCACCACTACCAAAAAAGTGAGCAAGTATTGAAATTAGCAATGTAAATCCAATGATAGTGCCCGGAATGACAAGCATTAACTGCCAAAAACTTGAACTTGAATAACCCTCTTCTTTTTTTGCCATCGCCTATCTTCCCCGTATAAATATTAAGTTGAATATTAAAATAAGCACCCATTATACATTTAACTTTAAATGCATAAAAGATTGGCGATGTATACAGTTCTATTTTGTTATAATCCGCAGGTTGCGCTCGTAGCTCAGCTGGATAGAGTGTTGGTTTCCGAAGCCAAAGGTCGTGGGTTCGACTCCCGCCGAGCGCGCCACAAATTGAAGAGTGAATTATCAATACATACGATATAAGATATGTCTAAATTTAACATTTTGGCTAAACGTACATGTTTTAGTGCATATGCGTATCCAAAGTATCGTGATTCATTAATTGAATCAAATGTCTTAACGGCTGTGGTTTCCCATATAAATACCCTTGCACATAATCGCAACCCAATTTTTGCAATATAGCTTCCTGACTGTTTCTTTCAACACCCTCTGCTATAGATTTTATTTGCAACTGCTGTGCCATTTGAATGATTGAACTACACAGTTTTTGATCATATGTGTCAGATTCAATGTTTTTAGTGAAAGATTTATCTATTTTTATAAAATCAATATCAAATTTTTTCAAATAAGCGAGAGCGGAATAGCCGGTACCGAAGTCATCGATTGACAGCTTAATCCCAGATCCTTTTAATCTTCTGATTAATGCCTCTATCTCCAAAGTTGACTCCATTAATAATCCTTCGGTTATTTCCAAACAAACATGTGTTGGAGTAATGGCATTTGCTCCGAGTTGATCCAAAAACTCGGTTAATATATTTGGATGAAAGAATTGAATGGGAGATACATTGATGCCAATCTGGAATGGGGCCTGAAAGTTATCTTTAATCGTTTTAAAGTCAGCAATCACTTGGTTGAATATCCACTCCCCGATATCAACAATCAATCCTGATTCTTCAGCGATGGATATAAACTCATCAGGTCTGATAAATCCACGTGTAGGATGGTTCCAACGAATTAAGGCCTCAGCTTTCACAATTTTTTTGTCGAACAACCTTATTACAGGCTGATAATAAAGCTCGAGCTGACTTTCATGCACAGCAGATCTGAGATCATTAATTAAAGTGAGTTTATTAGTCTTCGCTAAGTGGATTGGCTTTGAAAAGAACTGGTAACCACTTTTCCCATTTTTTTGCGTTTCGCGCATTGCTTGATCTGCAAATTTTAATACCTCTTCTGCATCAATGCTGTCATCAGGGCTAATCGCAATGCCAATACTGCCAGAAATGAAAAGCAGCTCGTTATCTATCTGGAATGGTAATCTCAAGATATTGAGAATTTTTTGACACAACCCCTCCAGCACTAGTAAATCTCTGACATTAGGGATGATAACTACAAACTCATCACTGCCAAATCTTGCTGTAAAGTCATTTACCCTTAAGCAGTTTGATATCCTAACCGAGACTTCCTGTAGTAATTTACTACCAATTGCGTGACCAGAAATGTCATTGATGTCTTTAAAGCTATCCAAATCAATAAAAAACACTCCGATCTTTGTGTTGGTTTTTTTTGACTCGTTAATTGCAAATGTTAATGTTTCTATTAATAACTCTCGGTTGGGAAGATTGGTCAATGCATCATAATTTGCTTGGCGCCATAGTTGTTGCTGATTTTCTGCGTTTTGTAAGTTTGCTTTCTTTTTTACTTGATAAAAAAAGTACAGCACGATAAGAAAAATTACTATTACAGCTAATAAAGTCTGCTTTAAAACAACCTCATCATTGGTTGTATTATATTTCCAGTAACTAATCAGGCTATCGTTATTTTTCCCTATTACTGCAAGCGATTTTTGTAGGATAGATGATAGATGAGGTAGGTCATTCCTGACTGCCATTGAAATATCAGAGTTGTATGGTGTTAATCCTGATTTTTCGGCAAAATTTAAACGATGAAATTCAATATGGTAGTCAATGACCAGCTCATTGCCAACATAAGCATCGATTTTATCGTTCTTGAGATACTCAAATGCTTCATCCGCAATATCTACGTAAACCAGCTTGATATCAGGGTAATTTTCACGAATTTTTTGTGCTATAGGACCATTTTTATAAATGGCTATCCTGACTGCACCCATTTCACCTAATTCAAGTCCGTTGAGTTTTGAGTGATTTTTTTTGTTAATGTAAATTGCATTCGGAATGCTTAAGAAGGGCGCGCTTAGTAAATGATAGTGGTTATCGCGGACATTGCTGCCACTAACGCTAGAAATCATTTCAATGGATTTGTAATCAATGCTATCTGCATAATCTATTAACTTAAAATCGATGTTTGTAAGCTGTGATATCCGAGCCAAATAATCGATTGTAACACCTCGATGCACTTCGCTTTCAAGTTGAAATTCTATTGGCATCCACCCACTTTTTACTCCAACTTTCACTTGTCCATGAGAGTTGACCCAATCTTTTTCATCTTGTGAGAGATTTAGTTGTTTAACTTCTAATTCAATTTCCGAGCTCAGTTGCCCTTGAGCTCTTGCGAGAGTATTTACCAGTAAATTAATACATATAGCACAAATGAATGAAGCTCTTAAGAGTGTTGATAAATTGATGGCTGACGAGCGATATAGCAAAGCAATATCCTTAATAATGTTTTTACTAAATGTAAGAATTATTTTTTATCGCTATCGGGATGTTGATTCTCTACTATTTACTTTTTTAAATAAGCGTATTCTTTTATTGTTGATTTTTCATAATACATTCTTGTATCTGCACAATGAAGTAATGCCTCTACGCTTTCTCCATTATCTGGGAAAGTAGCAATACCAATGCTGACCGAAATTTGTATTTTGTAATTATTGATTTCAAACGGCGTCAAAATTACTGCTTGTATCTTGTTATGCATATTTAATACATCTTCTTGTTTAGATAGGCCTGGTAACAATGCAGCAAATTCATCTCCACCCAATCTAGCTAACGTATCTGATTGTCTAAAGCAACTCAATAATCTACTGCTTACTTGAATTAACAGCTGATCGCCAACTGCATGACCATAACTGTCATTGACTTGTTTAAACCCGTTCAAATCCATATACATAACAGTAAACTTATCATTCTCACTGCTTGCCTTTAGTACCTCAGACTCTATCCGTTTCATAAAAAGTCGCCGATTTGGAAGGTCTGTCAAATTATCATTATTTGCTAATTGCCAAAGTTTTCGTTCAGATTTTATTTTTTCAGTGATATCGCGTGCTATCTTTGATGCGCCTATGATTTTCCCATCGTTATTTACTACGGGTGATATGGTGACGGACAAATGTACTTCATGCCCGTCTTTATGTAGACGTACAGTTTGAAAATGATTTACTTTATTTCCATTTTTTATTTTTTCTAAGATTTCTTCTTCTTCTTGAAGCCGGTCGATTGGAAATATCTTGGTCATGTGTTCGCCTATCATTTCCTCTGCTGTATACCCGAAAATAGATTCTGCAGCGGAATTCCAACTTGTGACTACACCATCTAATGTTTTGCTGACAATTGCATCGTCCGAAGACTCGACGATCGCGCTGAAGTGATTGGATCTGATTGCAAGCTTGGTTGCCATAGAATCTCTTAAAACGAGCTCTGTAACATCTCTGGCTATTTTAGAAACCCCTACAACCTTCCCATCCTCATCCTTAATGGGCGAGATAGTGACAGAAACATCAATAGTTTTTTGTCCTTTCGTAATCCGCTGCGTGCGGAAATGTTTAAATCTTTCACCGTTGGAAATTTTTCTTAAGATCATTTCCTCTTCTTCATATTTATTTTCAGGGAACACTGTGGTGATCGGCTTTCCAATCATTTCATTAGCGGAATATCCAAAAATTCTCTCAGCTGCATTGTTCCATGTGATAACTATTCCATCCAGAGATTTACTGATGATTGCATCTTCAGAGGATTCGATAATTGCAGCATAGTAGTCCGTATGTTGTGTAAGGTTATCAGCAAGCCATGCTTGATTCGATGTATCGCAGAGTTTTCTAGCAATCTTTGATATACCAACGATTTTACCGTCAGTATCAATAATTGGAGACAAAGTGAGTGAGATGTTCAAAAGCTCACCATTTTTGTGTAGCCTAGTGGTGTAGTAATGTTTTAGTTTTTTTCCATTTGAAATGTCATAAAGAATACTAGCCTCTTCATTTAACTTGTCCGGTGGGAATAGGACAAATACTGATCTTCCCATGATTTCTTCAGCGGTATACCCATAGATTTGTTCTGCAGCACTATTCCAGCTTGTTATTACTCCATTTAAGTCATTCGCAATAATCGCATCATCCGCGTCTTTGATAATCGCAGCGTAATGACTAGCTAAGACGTCCCTGTCGCCATCTGTATAAGTGCTTAATTCGCTTTGCATAATAAAAGATCCCTTGCCAATTATATTGTCGGAAAACCTTTTGTATTGTTTTAATTTATAAGGTGTGGGTTAGTAGAATATAAATCTCTTACGGATTTTTACAGCGTAAATTTAAGGTATTTTTTAATCAATCATTTGATATAGATCAATAATGTGTGAACTAAATACCATTACATTAACGATCATATACATGGGGCATATTTTATAAGGAAGTTTTAAAAATAGATGTCAGACGAACGCTGTAATTAATAACAGACATTCACCAATTCCCATTTTTTAATTATGGTTATATGATTTAAATATAAATCTATCCTAGAGGTTTAATCATGGAACTACGTCCTGCAGTCGTGTCGAACAAATCCACTTTTAACGCTGAAAACGCGTCGGGTGAATATCTTACCTTTTCACTTGGGAGTGAGAGTTACGCTCTGGAGATTCTTAAGGTCCAAGAAATACGAGGCTACGATACCGTAACAAAAATTGTAAACACCCCGGAATTCGTTAAAGGCGTAGTTAATTTGCGCGGGAAAATTGTCCCGATTGTAGACCTCAGAGTTAAGTTTGGCTTACAACAAGCGGAATACGACGAATTAACAGTGGTCATTATTTTAAACCTCAATGGCCGTGATGTCGGGATTGTAGTAGACAGTGTTTCCGATGTGATTGACCTAAAAGCAGAACAAATTCGCAATATCCCCTCATTAGTATCAACAATCGACACCAAGCATTTGGTGGGTCTGGCCACCATAGATGAGCAAATGTTAATCCTTGTTGATATAGAAAAACTTATGAGTCCACAAGAATTCGCATTTCTTGATGCAACACTCATCAACTAACAATTGAAAGAAGACAATCATGAAATTAAATATGCCTATTACCAATAATGAAGTTCAGTTTGATGATTCGCAATTCATGCTCACTCGAACAGACCTTAGAGGCGTGATCACGTATGCAAATAAAGACTTCATCCAAATTAGCGGATTTTCAGAGTCTGAGTTGGTTGGAAGTAGTCATAACATTGTTAGACATCCGGATATGCCGGCCGAGGCTTTTGCAGATTTATGGAGAAATTTAAAGGCTGGCAAACCCTGGACTGGTTTAGTGAAGAATCGAACTAAGAATGGTGATTTTTATTGGGTTGTCGCCAATGCAACTCCTGTAATGGAAAACAATCAGGTGACTGGTTATCTTTCCGCACGCAGAAAACCTACTCGCCAGCAAATTCTAGAAGCAACAACTGCTTATCAACTATTCAAAGATGGGAATGCAAAGGGTCTAGCTATCGTCGATGGGAAAGTGGTCAAAATATCTTATCTCAATAAGATTAAGAATTTACTCAGCATTGCATCGGTAAAGCAGCGTTTGTTGAGTTTGCCATTTTTAACAGTTGCAGTTGTAGGTATGCAAGTCTGGTTGGGAGGAGAGAGCCCTTCATTGGCTCTATTGGGCTTAGAAATGGCAGCAATTATTGCATTGGGGCTGATCGTTACGCGTTCAATTATTAATCCATTATCTCTTGCTTTGAAGGCGATCAACCAGATAGCTGTAGGAAATTACACCACTCCCATCGATGTAAAAGGAAATAACGAAATCAGTAATGTGCTGCTGGCGTTAAAGAAAATGCAGACTTTATTGAGTGTGAATGAAAATACGCTGAAAGAAACCGCTATTGAGACTCGTGAGCAGTCTGCATTATTTGAGAATCAGCTTTCTGCCATTAATAAGTCTACTGGGGCTATTGAGTTTTCTTTAGACGGTAAGGTAACTGCAGCCAACGATATATTTTTAAATATCTTAGGGTTTACGCTTCAAGAAGCCATTGGGATGTCGCATAGTGACTTTGTTGAACCTGAGTTTATTAAAAGTGGTGAATACAAAAAATTCTGGGAGAAACTCAATCAAGGTGAGTCGATCACAGGACAATTCCTACGCAAAGGTAAAAATGGAAAAGAGGTGTGGTTAGATGCCACATATAATCCAATATTGAATGCAGAGGGCAAGCCTTATAAGGTAGTTAAATATGCCACCGACATCACCGAACAAAAGCTTAAAAATGCTGACTTTGAAGGTCAAATCACGGCCATTGGTAAATCACAAGGCGTGATTGAAATTGCCTTAGATGGCACTGTGCTAAAAGTCAACCAAACCTACTTAGACATGCTTGGTTATACTGAAGGTGAGTTGGTTGGGAACAACGTTGCAAAAGTGTTGGATCCAGCCTTTGCCTCAAGCGAAGCTTATAAAACCTTGTGGAATAAATTGGTGAAAGGTGGCTCAGATATTGGACAATACAAACGCATTGCAAAAGATGGGCATGAAGTCTGGATTCAAGCTTCTTACAATCCAATCTATGATTTAAAAGGCAACCCCTTCAAAATCGTGAATTACACGATGGACATCACCCAATCCAAATTAATTGCAGCTGATAATGCTGGGCAAATTTCTGGTATCCATAAAAGCCAAGGCGTTATCGAATTTGATTTGTCAGGAAAAGTCCTCTCTGCTAATGATATTTTTCTGAAGCTATCTGGTTATTCTGAATCTGAAATTACAGGTAAAAATCATAGCATGTTTGTAGAGCCTGCTTACAGGTCTAGCAATGACTACAGAGCGTTTTGGGATGCTCTGAATCGGGGCGAAGCACAAGTGGGGCAAGTCAAACGGATAGATAAAGCTGGCAATACAATCTGGATGCAAGCTATCTACAACCCGATTACAGACATGAATGGAAAGCCATTCAAAGTAGTTAAATATGCAACTGATATCACAGAGCAACATAATAATGCACAAACTCTAGCCAACGCAGTGGAAGAAACTAAAGCAATTATTGAAAGCGCTAAAATTGGTGATTTGAGTAGTCGTGTTTCATTGGATGGTAAAACTGGGGCCATTGCTAGTTTATGTGATGGTGTAAATGCTCTGTTGGATAAAATGACTGAAATCATTGTACAAGTACGAGAAGCCGGCGAAACGATCAATACTGCAGCCGGAGAAATATCTACCGGTAATAACGATCTTTCAAGTCGCACTGAGCAACAAGCTTCAAGCTTAGAAGAAACCGCCGCAAGTATGGAAGAGCTAGCAACCACAGTGAAGCAGAACTCTGATAATGCTAAACAAGCCAATCAGCTGGCGACAGCAGCCTCAGGTGTGGCATTAAAAGGTGGCGAAGTTGTAGATGAGGTGGTCACGACAATGAGCGCCATCAATGAAAGTGCGAAGAAAATTGAGGACATTATTTCTGTTATAGATGGTATCGCTTTTCAAACCAATATACTTGCATTAAACGCCGCTGTCGAAGCTGCACGTGCTGGAGAGCAAGGCCGTGGATTTGCTGTAGTAGCAGGAGAAGTACGTAACTTAGCCCAACGTTCAGCATCCGCAGCAAAAGAAATCAAAGACTTAATTAATGATTCAGTCACAAAAACTGCTGAAGGTACGCTACTGGTTGAACAAGCGGGCAAAACCATGAAAGAGGTTGTATCTTCCGTGCAGCGCGTTACTGACATTATGGGAGAAATTGCAGCTGCATCAGCTGAGCAAAGCACTGGTATTAATCAAGTGAATCAAGCTGTAACAAGCATGGATGAAGTGACACAGCAAAATGCCGCTTTAGTTGAGCAAGCTGCTGCTGCATCTGAATCTCTCGTCGATCAGGCAGAAAGTCTAGTTCAGGCAGTAAGTGTGTTTAAGTTAGAAAATACAGCAAAGTTTGAAAGACGCTCACCCAAGAGTCCAATGCGGGCGAACGCAAGCAAGGCTCATCATAAATCCGAATTTAAAACAGAGAAAATTGCATTCCCTAAATCATTCGCCAGAACAGGAACCGATGATGGTGAGTGGGAGGAATTTTAATAGAAGGGCTCACTGTACTTCTGCTTTGTTCCCAAAGCGGCAGATCAGCTGTAAAAGCTTTTCACTGAAATCATCAAGACACATTAAAGGTTCTAATGTAGGACTTTAGTTAGGATTATGCTTCCAAACCAAAATTTAATTTTTGCTTAAATAAAAGCACTTAATTTCTAAGTGAGAGTTTATGATATTTTTTTGTTAAAAATTTATATTACTTCCGACACAGGGTTTCAGCCTTTTTTATTTGCCACCCTAAGTGATGAGTTTGGGCACTTTTACAAAGATTACAGTCAACTTAGGGGCAAAGTTCCGTTCAGATCAAGCATGCAGAATTAAGTTACCGGCCGAAGCAGACCTTGTATATCAACAGTTCCTTATAATTTAGTTTGATTGTTTAGTAGCAATCAAATGATTTTTACTACCACCTTACCTTTGGCTCGACCTGCTTCAAGATAGGCAAGAGCATTCTTTGCTTCATCGAACGGAAACACCTTGTCAATCACCGGATGGATGTGACCCGCGTTGAGAAGCTTGCCAATCTCTGCAAGCTGATGGCCGTCAGGATGTAGAAATAAGAACGAATAATGGATACCGCGCTTCCCGGCTTGGCGGATGATCTTGCTGCTAATCAACCCGAATATAAACTTCATTAAAAAGTTCATGCCTCTAGCGCGAGCGAACGCAGCATCCGGCGGGCCGATGAGTGAAACGACACAGCTCTTGGGTTTCAAAATCCGAAGAGATTTTTCGATTCCGTCGCCCCTGATGGTACCTAGTACTACGTCATAGTCCCGTAGCACCTCTTCAAATTCCTGCTTCTTATAATCAATCACTTCATCGGCTCCAAGGCGCTGCACTAAGCCTACATTAGCTGCGCTAGTAGTTGTTGCCACCTTTGCGCCAAGATATTTTGCAAGCTGGATTGCGAATGTGCCAATGCCTCCAGAACCAGCTGGGATGAATACCTTCTGGCCGGGTTTGAGATGCGCCCGTTCTTTAAGTGCTTGCCATGATGTGAGCCCGACCATTGGGATTGAAGCAGCTTGTACAAAATCCAGATTTGCTGGTTTGATCGCGGCCGCAGTCTCGGGCACGACAGCCAATTCAGCGAGCGATCCCGTGCCTAGGTCGAAAATGCTGGCGAAAACGGCATCGCCTGTCTTAAAGCGCGTCACGCGACTTCCCACTTCCACCACGACACCGGCCAAATCACTACCCATTGTTGCCGGTAGCTTAAACTTGAGGATGGGCTTAAATGCTCCTTTCGGAATCATGTAATCGATTGGATTCAACCCGACGGCATGAACCTGAACGAGCATTTCGTTTGACTTAATTGTAGGACGGGGAATATCCAAGAACGCAAGTTGATCGGATTTTCCATAACGTTTTAAGATAAGTGCTTTCATCATATTTTCCCAGTGTTTTGGTGATGTTTTGATAATGCTTATTTCTTGCGCGCGCCAACATATAAAAATGCTAGTACAAGAACGACTTCGATCAGGACAGATCCTAGAATGCCACCCGACGCATGCCCTGCAACAAACTCATAAACGCCAAGTAGCGCCAATATTAAGCAGGCGGTGATGGTGCCCACGATGAGCGCTGTTCGGGTTGCTGAATGCTCTGCATTCCTTGCAAAAAAATACATCACAGCGATGCCAGCGTAGAGTGCTGCTATTCGTCTAGCAACCAAGCCTACCGAATCTGTTAACTCCACTCCCCAGGCTGATAGCATAACAACTGGTGCAAACATCAAGATAATAGACAATACTGTAAATAGGATTGAACTGAACACTGAAAGTCGGTAAAAAGATAATAATTTCATGATTGTCTCCTATAGTTGACTAGCAACTTTATCTAGAGAATCAAGCTTCAGTTCTTTACGAATGCCGCCATCAACTAATACAGCAGGCGCAAATCTTCTCAAAAAACTCAAGCGGCAAGCTAATTTTCCAGCAGCGTATCGGAGCTTTGGATGCTTGGCATTGGCGGCTTTCAATACCACATTGGCAACAACTTTTGGATCATCACCGTTTGCCACAGCTACTTTCATTAATTTTGCGAGCGCTTTTCGCGCAATATTGTACTCATCTATTTTTGCGTCTACTTCTAGTGTGTTGGCTTCAAAATGCGTATTGGTATAACCGGGTTCTACCACAGAAACACGGATACCTCTTGTTCGCAACTCGTGATCTAGCGATTCTGAAAAGCCTTCTACTGCATGCTTGGTAGCAGCATAAGTTGCCATGTATGGTGCAGGTATCAATCCTAGTATCGAGCCGATGTTGATGATGCGTCCTTCGCCCTGCTTTCTCATATAGGGCACAACAGCGCGCGTCATGCGGACAATCCCAAAAAAATTAGTATCAAAAATCATTTTGGTTTGTTCAATTGAACTCTCTTCGGCACCACCAGGCGCTACACCGAAGCCTGCATTGTTCACCACCAAATCAATCCTGCCTTCAATTTGCACTACTTCTTTTAAGGCAGCTTCTATAGATGCCTCGCTATTTACATCTAGCGCAATCATCCTGTATGCGCGTTGGGCGGCTTGTGCTCCTTTTCGGCTCGTCCCATAAACCTTATAACCAGAGTTTGCGAGCAACGCTGCTGTTGCCGCACCGATTCCTGATGATGCACCTGTCACAATTGCGATCTTGCTTTTCATATGTATCTCCTTTTAATTCAGTGAATAAAAACATGTTGCTTAAATATGATAACCATCATATTTATGGTCAAAAAAAAGCCTAAGTGCTTAGTAAGTAATTAATCACTCTTTGGCATCGTAGTGTTTTAACGCTGCCTGACGGAAATCTTCGCTAAGTGTATTGTCATCGACTGCACGAGATAATAGTAATGCTCCTACCATGGTGGACATCATGACCAATGCTTTTTCATATGGATTCGATTCGTCTGCTAGTTTATTTTTAATTAGGCCTATCATTTCCTTGATGCGGCAAGTAGAAGCCTTCCTCACCTCAGGGGCTTGGCGCGGCATCTCAGAACCTAGTGCTGCGAAGGAACATCCTTTTTCAATGTTGCCCATATGCTCATTTGATAAATATGCATGCATCAAAGCTTGCAGTGCCTGATCTTCAGGAACATTAGCGAATATATGTTCAGCAATAGCAACCGTTTCTTCACCGGCTTTATCAGCAGCCTCCGCAAGCATTGCATCACGAGATGCGAAATGTGCGTAAAAACCACCATGCGTGAGGCCTGCTTCTTTCATAATATCGGCTACGCCTGTGCCATCATAACCACTTCTACGGATAGCCCGAGCAGCAGTTTCCACAATTCGCATATGCGTAATTTCCTTACGGCTGGAAGTATTTTGTTTGCCAATAGATTTTTTCATGACGATCATCATATATGACGACCATCATAATTAGCAAGTAAAATAGCTTAGTCAATAGAAAATATTTGATAAGCATTTCAAATATCTATTTTGGCGGTGAAGTCCAACTATTTTTCTAACCATTAATTGGAAGCAACTAAATTCACACAGATAAATTTTTACCCTTGAACATCCGCTTTGGTGATTTCTGTGCTGAAGCAGTTTTATCTGATGTAAGTTATGAACAAACTTGAAATGCAGAATGATTTAGTTTATTGTTTTATCAAGGCCTTATGATAGGGTGTCTGCAATAAAATGAAAAAAATCATTGCATTTTGTGGTCATAAAATCAGAGGCTTACAAGCATTCATCGCCGTTATCAAAGAAAATAGGCTGATAACGGTACTGCTCGCCGGCATTCTCTTCTCCTTTGCTGCTATTGCCGAAAGTTTAATTGGCAGAGCAACCGAATATTTCTTTCCTCAATTAGATGATTCTGCCGCCATTATTGCGAATCAAAATCAGCAGTTTGATGCAGTGAAAGAAAATCTTAAAAAGCTACAAAGTGCCATCAGCGGTCAGGACAAAGCTTATTTAAATTCTGCATTAGACGCAGTGAGTAGCATCAAGCAAGATAGTGAGAATCTGTCCATCAAACTAGCGGCACTGCAGGAAGAGAATGCATCACTCAAGCAAACGCTCAAGTCGCAAAAAGGTGTTTACGGGGGCGTAGACTTGATGGTGCCAGACAAATCTGGCTTTAAGATTGATAGTCAGGTGTCCTTTGGACATTCAATATTCCGCAAAGGGAGCTATGTCACGCTGACTTCGCTTAACCAAGCTGACAATACCAAAAATAAATATCTTACAGCAGGACAAGGCACCTATTTCACGAATGAAAAAAATCAGCATTGCGCATTGACCTTGAATAGCATTACGCAAGTGGCGGGCAGTAAATCTGGCGTTGCTAACTTTATTGTTTCTTGTAAAACTTAACCTAGGATGAACACCCGCTTGAATCAATCTCTCATGCACCACTTTTGTGGCGTGTGCATGCTAACGCTTATGAGCTCCGCTATTGCAGAAACACATCCATTGACTAGATTGACTAGTGATAATAGCCAAGTGGTCGCTCAAGCCACCAATGGTGTGTTAAAAAGCACGAAAGGAAAGTTCTTTGAGGCATCCTGCAACGAGGAAATAGCATTTGATACAGAAGTCATCGACTTGAATAAAGATGGAACACCTGAAGTATTTACAAATTACTATGGCACTTGCATAGGCGGCGCTGCTGGAGTGCAGGTTGACTTGTATATTAAAAACAATGCTGGAAAATGGATAGCACAGTTTGGATTTCCAGGGACGTACTCCATCCTAAAGACACGAAATAAAGGTTACCCGGATATCGAAATTGGTGGTCCAGGCAGTTGCTTTCCGATTTGGCGCTGGAACGGAGCCCAATACGATATTTATAAAAAATGTGAGCGCTAATTGCACATTTTAAAATCACACGCATCACAATCATTAGAATGAATCTGCGTGTCCATTCAGCTTTTTTAAACAAGGGAGAAGAAAATGGCAGCAGTGAATAATGTAAGCGTGGGTGGGCGAAGCATTAGCATATATCGCTTTACTGGAGAGGTTATCGATAGTCAGCGTTCATCTGAAACCAGCATTACCTCTCATAGTAATGGCCAAGTGAGCTCTTATACCTCTCACTATAACGAGATATTTTTACGTGATAAAGACGGTAAGGAAATTTCCGTAGAGGTGGCTTCTGCCGGTGTACCGGTGCGGTCGGGCAATACGGTCACTGTATTATGGGGAATTCTAGGCAACAAAGACAAGGGGCCATATACCACTGTTTACAACCATGACACCGGTAATATTGGGCATATTGCAAAATCCGTGAACGATTTATGCGGCCCGCATTTATACAACATGTTGATTATCGTATTTGTAATTGTGGGTGTGATTGGCGCATTTAGTTTATTGGGTGGAAGCATAGGCAGTTCGATTATTCCATTAGCAGCTACGGCAGGTTTCTTTTATTGGCTAACAGGGCGTCGTAGAGTGTTACGTGCAGCCATGGAGGATGCCGCTAAAAAAGCCTAATATGCATTTAGTACAGAAAGTAATTTGGGCTTTTACCAACACACCTAGCCAATCTAAAGGAGCATCCATGCCACTTTTAGGTTGGCTTCGCCAAGCAACAATGTCAGCTGATAAAGTTTTTTGAGACTATCGATTCAATTGTAATTGATTCGACCAATATCCAGTGCCCAGTCCCAAGTGCCAATCACACGCTTTTGTAGTTATACGAACATCAATACTCAAATACCTGCACAATTCGCTTCAGCTTGACAGTCGCAACGACGCAAAATACCGCATAATAATCAAACCTGCCCTGCTACAACATCGAGTCTCATTCAGATTAGGCAGTATTCAGCAGCGTGTACTATCGATTTTCAAACAGTGAACGTACTGGGATAGGATTGAACTTGATCAACAGAATAAGAGAAAACGTCATCAAAGATCTGAAGTTTGATCCGCACGATCTTGCCTGCGAAGAGTTACGACATGTTTACCGGGGCAAAAGTAGCGGCAAGCTGATTGTATTGTTTAGCGGGGCTATTGTCGCTGGCATGTTGGCATGGGATATCGGTTGGTTTTATGCTGGTGTCTGGTATGCCTGGCTGTTAATCGCACATGCCTGGCACTGGTGGTTAGGTCGCCTAGATTGGGCATCTGCCAATGTCAGTATCGAGTTGGCGCGTATCAATCGCCATGTGATGGCTGCGGCCATTGCCGGCTTGGGCTGGGGTGCCCTCTCAATTGCCCTGCCCTTACTGAGCCGCCCGAGTAAGGCGGCCGTTCTTATGATCATGCTGATCGGCGTGATTATGGCGCTGCCGCGTCTGGTGGTATTTTTACCTATTTTCTTTGCCTTTGCGGCTGGTGTATACATCCCCCTTTTGCTGACTACCCCGTTTTTGGATTATGAAACCTTGCACATGGTGCTGTTCATGCTCGTGTTGGTTGGCGCTACTCTGTGGGCTACGGCACGAGAGATACGCAAGATTCTGATTGATGTACTGCTCAAGCAGGTTTCGTCAGAACAGGCTTCTTGGGAGGATCGTTTGACCGGCATTGGTAACCGCCGAAGCTTTGATGCCAATATGGCTACTACTTGGGCGCAAGCATCGCGCGCCAAAGTGCCGCTCTCACTCATGATGGTGGATGTGGACTTTTTCAAGAAATTCAACGACGCCTATGGCCATCAGGCAGGGGACGAGTGCTTACGGCAGGTTGCAACAGCACTGGATGGTTGCGCACGCCGGGCTGGCGATTCGGTTACCCGTTACGGCGGCGAGGAGTTTGCCGCGGTCTTGTTTCATACCTCACTGAACGAGGCACGGAATATCGGTGAGAACATGCTGGCAGCCGTTCGAAAACTCAATATCCGGCACGAACAATCGTCACATGAAATCGTCACCATTTCGATGGGCATTACAACTATTGTGCCTACAGTTGATGACAATGTGCAACAGTTCATAGAAGAAGCGGATAAGTCCCTTTATCGCGCGAAGGAGAATGGACGCAATCGTGCGGAGTGGAAAATTTTGGGCAATGTAAAAAGAAATTGAGTTTTTTACAACACCTATAAACACTACGAAGACTTATATACAACTTATACATACATCGCTGTCATATTTCGTCACATTTTGTTATATTTTAGACAGCCTTGCGAATACACTAACCGCTATTATTTTTGAATGTGAAAAATGTAGTTTTAATTTAAATCAATTAAAAATCAAATAGTTAACATTATTTTTTGCTAAATACCAATCATATAAATAGATAGCGGGCACACTAGTTGCTTAACATAAATTTACAAAAGCAATAAATACTGAGTAGAAAACTTTAGCAAGGCAAACTAGCTTGTTTTTAGCGCTTTACTTGAGTAATTGAAATACTTCTTGAGGTAATACCGTTTTGTGATGGGTGAATTTAATTTAGGGCTATGCCGATAATTAATCAAGGCTACACCCTATTAATTACAGGGGAATCAACATGAATCACTTTATTAAAACAGCTATTTTAAACTTCTTGCGCGACGAAGAAGGTGCTAGTGCCATCGAATACGCATTGATTGCTGCGATGGTGGCGATTGCACTTGTCGCATTCGTCCAGCCTATCAATCTCGCCATTAGCGCCATCTTTACACAAATTCAAGGTGCGCTCACGTAATCTAGCGCTCATGCAATCGCCACCAACATTAGGCGATTGATTGTTGAATGCATATGATGATTACCACCGTAGAATTGATCGTGGTCGCTTGGTGCCTAAGTGTTGGCCTAGCCGATCTCTACGCAAGACGTATCCCAAATACCTTGGCACTTGGGGCTTGCTTAATTGCCATCATTTGCTTATTGATTACGGGGCATACATTGCTCGGTGCAAACTGGCAGTCTGTAGCCATTGGCGTAGGCGTCAGCCTACTTTTAACATTACCCGCTTATGCAGCACGCCTACTAGGTGCTGCTGACGTCAAAATAATACTGGCCATTGCACTTATCGGGGGCTGGTATCTAACGCTGTTTGCCTTTGTGATTGCATCTATCTTAGCCATGCTATTAAGCGTTGCTCACCTCCTCTTCACCCGATTTAACACACAGCAAAACAAGCCAAAAAGATGGATTCCTTTTGGTGCAGCCCTAAGTGCCGGACTACTGTGCGCAATAGGGATGGCGACATGATCACGCCAGTGAAGCCGACTGATCGTCAACCGCTTTCACGGTCACAACAAGGCGCGGTAGCGATTGAGTTTGTGATGCTATTCCTTCTGTTCTTTGGCTTGTTCTATGCCATGGTGAATTATGCGGTTGTGATGCTGATGCAATCTGCATTTATCCATGCGGCTGAAGAAGGTGCACGTGCTGCGATTGCTGTAGACCGCCTAGCGTATGCCAGTAATGTGGCCTACCTTAGCAATGGCGTGGATCCAAGGGTGCGCAGTGTTGTTGGCAGTTCGCTGAACTGGTTGCCTGCCAAACCAAAAAGTAAAGTGCTTGGCGCCGGTAACAGCCAAGTACAACTGGCCATGAATGGTAATCAACTCACGGTACGCGTTGTTTACAGTGGTTATGCGAACGATCCACTGATACCGATGCTGACATTACCTATCATTGGGCAAATCCCCAAGGTGCCTACCGATTTGACGGGCACAGCAGTGATTGAGCTTTAGAAAAATAAATAAGAAGAATATCAAAGAGCGGAGCCATCATGAACAGTACATTTCTACGTGTATTAGCAGTATTGATGTTGATTGCTGCCATTGTGACTGCCTATTTAGGCTATCAGATAAGCAACAAAAAGCCTGTGGACACATTAAAAGTTGTGGTGCCTACTTTTTCACAAGTTGTCGCGCGAAATGATATTCCGGCTGGCCATCTACTGACTGCGGAAGATTTAGAGAGCGTCACTACACAACAACCAGATAAGCGGACCTTTAGCGACACGCAACATCTCGTTGGGAAAGTCACATCTGTGGCTGTGACAAAAGGCACCCCAATCAAAACATCGCATTTTCCTACTTACAGTTTGCTGGGACAGGCACTTGCACCCCATGAACGTGCAGTAGCGATTAAGGTAAATGAAGTGATTGGGGTCGGCGGGTTTATCAAGCCAGGAGACCATGTGGATGTACTGCTGTATTTGCGTGCTGATCGCGAGACTGGTGATATCAGTTCAGCCCAAGTTGTGCTCACCAATGTGAAAGTGCTTGCCTACGGCGCGCTAACAACAGAAACGGAGCCCAGCCAAGAGAATGAGTTGATGCCATCTGCCTCAAACAAACTGGGCACCAGCAATAGCCGCGCTGACAGTAATAAAGAAAAAGACAGCCGTTCTGCCATCTTGGCGGTAGCGGAGCAGCACATTTCGACACTGATGCTGGCTGAAAGCACTGGCGTGTTACGTTTGGCGCTACGCGGTGAATCATTGCCTAACGCTAACGCTCATGTCGTATCAGATAGTCAGTTTATTCGTCTGGGAGATATCTCTCATTCATCAAGCATTCAGCATTCAACCCCAGCCAATACCACGTTGTCACCCGCCACAGTGCCTGTGGTGAAAAAGAAAACAACCACATCGGCAACTAAACGCGCGCGCGTCATTGTGCATCGCGGCGAACAAGTAAAAGTCGTCAACGTGGCAAGATAACAACAAGAAAACCAAGGGCTCAACATGTCGAATATGAAATATGTTTGGTTAATACTGTTTACCTGCATAGGCAGTTTTGCGCTGGATGCGCAGGCCGGAGATGCGGATGAACTACAGCTGGTGACTGGAGAACAGCATGTTTATGTACATGCCAAACCAGTTAAGCGCGTTGCAGTAGGAAGCCCAGAGGTTGTAGGCATCACCATGCTGACATCACGCAATATCATGATTACAGGCAAGCAAGTGGGTGTGACCGAGATTTCAATCTGGGAGAGTGAAAAAGCGGCAGCACCTGCCAGACAAATTAAGGTGGCTGTCAGCCTCAATACTGCGCTTGAAAAGCAGCGCCTGCAGTTTTCAAAAGCAATCAAATTGCTACCGGCTGGCAATCAGGCGGCCATTTCTGGTGAGGCCGAGTCTTTGGAAGACCACGCCCTAGCGCGCCAAGCCATTGATAAAGCGAGCACAGTCCCTATGGATGCGACCTTGAGCAGCTTTGACAATCAAGTGCAGATTGATATCAAAGTGGTGGAGGTCAGCCGCCAAAATATGATGCGCGCTGGCTTTTTCTTGGGAAAAAATAGTCGAAATACAACGCTTGGCATTGGGTCTCCAGGCAATCTTAGCGGTGTACATAGCGAGGGTGGTGGATTTATCTTAGATAGTGCTTCAGGATTTTTACCTAATGCGAGTGCATTTAATTTTGTAGCAGGCAATGCAAGCCGAGGATTACTCGGCACGTTGAGCATACTGGAGGCCAACGGGTTTGCGTACACATTGGCAGAACCAAGTCTCACTGCTTTTTCTGGCCAAAGTGCTAGCTTCTTGGCCGGTGGTGAGTTTCCGGTACCGATTCGCGCAGGCGCCGGTGGTGACAGCACCGTCACGATTCGTTACAAAGAATATGGTGTGCGCCTGATGCTGACCCCCACGGTGCTAGATACCAACAGAATTTTCCTTAAAGTGTCGCCTGAAGTCAGTGAAATAGACTTTTCTAATGCGGTGCAAAGCGGCGGGGTTGCAGTGCCGGGCCTGCGTGTACGTAGAACCGACACCAGTGTCTCGCTTGGCGATGGCGAAAGCTTTGTCATCAGTGGGCTGGTCAGTCGCAACACATTGCAGAACGTGGACAAGTTTCCGGGATTAGGTAACTTGCCTATCATCGGTGCTTTTTTCCGCTCTACCCGATTCGATCGTGAGGATAAGGAATTGCTGATGATTGTGACACCTCATCTCGTGAAGCCAATTGCCAAAGACGCAGCGATGCCTGCATTGCCGGGTGGAAATCTGCGTGAATACAACCCTAGCTTTAGTGATTTATTCTTTCAAAAAGGCATCAAACCAGATACTGGAACCCCTGCCACGGGTTTTTCGAGGTAATAAAGATGAGCGAACGTGAACGCAACTGCTTTATTGCCATTACAAGTACGCAGGAATGCATGCAATGGTTAAGCCAATCGCTCAAGGATGAGGGCGAGGTGATTCCCGCTGACGCACCTTCCATAGAGCGCGTGGTACAACTCTCGGATGCCATTGGTGCCTCTACCATTTTTGTGCAGCTTAACCCGCTGGACTACCGACAAGAAACATTGCTGATAGAAGGCATTATTGCAGCCAAGCCTTTTCTGCCAGTGATTATTGTTGCTGACTCTTTTGATCAGAATTTGCTACTCACCGTGATGCGTTTGGGTGCGCGTGACTTTATTAAAATCGGCACGCGAGTAAGCGAAGTGTCCGCTGTGGTCAAACGCTTGATTCCACGTGATGCTGCCCTGCATGCAACGCAAGCAGATCAGGGAGGTAAGATTACTGCGGTGATTAGCGCGCGACCAGGTAGCGACTCCCCCATGCTTGCGCTACACCTTGCCTTAGCCGTGCAAGAGACAGAACCTACACTTCTGCTAGACCTAGGCATACCACATGGCGATGCCATGTTATACCTTGGCTTAACTGCTTCTTACAGTTTTATTGATGCTATTCGTAGCTTGCGAAGAATCGATTCCACGCTTATTCAAAACGGCTTTGGTAAACACAAAAGTGGCTTAACCGTGCTCTCCATGCCGGAAGATCCTTGGACGGGCGCACAATTTACCGCAGCAGATGTCTATGTGCTTTTACGCAGTTTGCGCCGACATTTTTCCAGAATCATCGTAAATCTTGGCGGTATGGCTGGTTCTGATTTCCTACTGCTGTTATTGGGCAATGTGGATCAAGTCATTTTACTTGTTGAGCAAAGCGTACCCAGTTGCCGCCAAAATATGCACCTTATCAAGCATCTGCGCGAGGAAAAAGTGCTATTGAATAACGCAGGCGTGGTGGTGGATCATTACTTATCCAAAATGCCGCCAGACGCTGAGAGTATTGCGCAATCGTTTGGTCTGCCATTGCTTACTACCCTGTCATCCTCCGGTATGGCGCGCTTGGCCACCATGAACTCTGGCGAGAGCATGTTTGATTTATCGCCCAATGATCCCTATAGCTTAAGTGTGCGCAAATTGGCAGAAAAACTGCTGGATGCCCCTACCTCGCATACAGAGAAAAAACACGGCCTACTTCACAAATTGATTTCCGCAGTCACTCACACGAGTGAAAGGCATTAAGGCTTATGATGAATTTTCTGCTAAAGGGTGTTGATTATGGCCTGAAAGAAGCACAGGACTATCAAGAGCTCAAATTTCAACTACATCAGCACTTGATTGCAGAAATTGAGCGCGACCATGTTGGGCTGCTTGATCTGGCGCGCGGTGAAATAGCGGCTTATGTAAGAGAAAAGGTGATTGCGTATATTGCAGAACGGCATCTACCGATTAGTGGCTACGATCTAGAAAACCTTGTAGAAGATGTGGTAGATGAGCTGGCAGGCTATGGCCCACTGGAAAGCTTGATCAGGGATGATCGCATTAATGACATCTTGGTGAACGGTCCTAGAAAGATCTTTATAGAGCGGGATGGACGGCTTGAAACCACCACACTGCGATTTATTGATGATGAGCATGTCTTGCGCGTTATCCGACGTATTCTTGCCCATTTGGGGCGCCGTATAGATGAAGCTAGCCCCATGGTGGATGCGCGCTTGCCAGATGGTAGCCGTGTGAATGCCATTATTCCTCCCTTGGCGTTAGATGGCCCATGTTTATCTATTCGTAAATTCAGCAAGCAGCCCTTGCTTTCTGGCGATTTATTGCAGTACGGCACGCTTGACAATGACATGCTGGCTTTTCTGACAGCTGCAGTGAATCGTCGCTGTAATCTCATTGTGAGTGGCGGTACGGGTGCAGGTAAAACAACACTATTGAATGTATTGAGCCGTTTCATTCCGCATACTGAGCGTATTGTCACTATCGAGGATGCGGCTGAACTGCAACTGGAACACGACCATGTGGTGCGGCTTGAAACTAGACCACCCAATATAGATGACAGTGGCGAAATTACTGCGCGCGATCTGGTAAAAAACTCTTTACGCATGCGACCCGACCGTATCATATTGGGCGAGGTGCGTGGTGAAGAAGTGATGGATGTGCTTCAGGCAATGAATACTGGGCACGATGGTTGTATGAGTACGGTGCATGCAAACAGCCCCGAAGATGCCATGCTACGCTTTGAAATGCTGGCTGGATTAGCCAAATTTCAAGGTACAGAAAGCACCTTGCGCAAAATGATTGCAGCTGCGATTGAGCTAGTCGTGCAAATTTCCCGCATGCCCAATGGGCAGCGCAAAGTCATTTCGATTACTGAGGTTGTGGGTGTGCGCGATGGCCATTTTGTACTCAATGAGCTATATGCCTATGACGCAACGACAGGGCGTTTTGCACACCCTGGGGTTCGCCCATGCAATCAAAAATTGCAGGACTTACCCATCAGAGGGCTGCTATGAATACGATGGCAGTATCATTGATTTTGATAGCAGCAGTGATGTTGCTACTGTCCATTGGCGTACATAGTCGCATTAAGGAAAGGCGCCTGCGAGAACGTATGATGCGCCATTTCATGGAGGTGCTACCTCTAGGTGCTACTGTATCAGGTGTAGCACCGGGCATTCGTCAGAGTCACTGGCATCGATTGAAAGTGCGCGCCTCTATCTATGCTGGATTTGAATTACAAAAAAAACATGTCATTACCATCTCGCTTGCATTTGTTTCTATTGGCATAGTGGGCTGGCTTGTTTATGGTGTGATTGGTGCTGTCCTGTTTTCTGGCATGGCGATATTTATTTTTGGATTTTTGCTGCCATACAGCCGCTTGCATCGCCGTCAGATGCAAATCATTGCCCAAGTCCCCCTGTTTATTGATCAGATATTACGTAGCCTCAGTACTGGTCGCAGCTTAGAAAATGCCATTCGTTTTGCCTCGGACGAAACACCACCTCCGCTACGCTACGTGTTGGATCGCGTGATTCGGGCAGCAGACTTAGGAGCCGACATGGTGGAGAATCTCACCGAGGCTGCCAAACTACATAGCCTACGTGAGCTTAACCTGATTGCGTTGGCCATGCGTATCAGCAACAACTACGGCAGCAGCCCGCGTGACATGTTAGATAGCGTGGTAAAAATGGTGCGCCAGCAGGAACTGGCGCGTCGAGAACTGGCAGCCATGACAGGAGAAACCAGAATATCAGCATGGGTACTTGGATTAACGCCGATTGCAATTGCAGCTTATATCATGGTGATGAACCCTAGTTATTTGAACATGCTGCTACATGACGAGACAGGCAAAACCATGATGATTACCGCGCTGGCACTGCAAGGTTGCGGTGCATTCCTTCTTTGGCGGATGTTGCGGAGCGTTTGAAGATGAGCCTTTTGTGGTGGATCACCATAACGCTCATGCTGCTGGCGGCAGGACTCTTGCTATACAGCACACAACAGAACAGCCATCCAAAGCATATTCAGCGCCGTTTTCGGGAAGCCTTGCAGCAAGAAGGGATACACATCTCGCATCTCGGGCCGCTAGACCTTGAAGAAGCGCTGCATGATGTCTTAGAAAAAGTGTCCCGAAGTGAAATGGCGGAAATACATCGCTTACTGGTGCAAGCCGGATGGCATGGCGCAAAGGCAAGGTTAATATTCCTACTGATGGCATGGGTACTGCCTGTCGCGCTTGGCGTCATTGCAATGTTTTATGCCATCTTGAATCAGGACACTTGGGTGAATGTACTGTTTCATTTTCTGTTTGTGTTCGCAGCCACGTTCGTAGCCATTCGTCGCTTGCTACGTTGGCAAGCGCAAAAACGGCGTGATGCTATTCGCAAAGAAGTCATTCCATTTCTGCATCTACTGCGTATGCTATTTGAAGCAGGTCTATCGATGGAGCATATATTGTTGGTGATTGAGCAACAGGGAAAAGATCTAATTCCGAATCTCGCGGATGAGTTACATCTGGTCATCAAACGCATACAAACTGGTCAGGACAGAGCAGATGCATTGGTTGAGATGGCCGCACCACTGGAGGTGCCTGAGCTGAATGACACGATTGCAATGCTTAAACAGGTCACGCGTTATGGCGGTAACATCCGAGACTCTTTAGCAGAATATACGACATTGGTGGAGCAACGCCAAGTATCGGAGTTGCGTGAATATGTCAGCAAGCTATCTGCCAAAATGACGGTTGTCATGATTCTATTCTTGTTCCCGGCGCTGATGATATTTCTGGCAGGCCCCGGATTTATGGGCTTGGCCAAAGCATTAAAAGGAGTGAGTGGCTTATGAAAATGATCACACTATGGATGGCGCTCGCATGGGCATTGACGTATGGCTTGCCACATGCAATGGCAGCCGATAATAAGACAACATCCGTGCAGCAGACAAAAGGCAGCACTGGTAAGGCATGTGCAGAAATCTCTACGGAAGAAGCGACCAGGCTTGCGCTGATTCGACAGATGCTAACAGAAGGCAAGCCACATGCCGCCATTGCACACCTTGATGCAGCCAACATCAAAAATGAACACGCAGAACTACTGCGTGCAGATGCTTTACGCCAAACCGGGCGTGCGTTACAGGCACAGACCATTTATGCGCAGTTGGTGAATAGCTGCGTATCCGGATATGCGTACCGTGGTCTGGGGTTGATTGCCAGCGAAACCGGTAATCAACAGGAAGCGCTTCGCCATCTCAAAGCAGCCAGCAATGCCCTGCCAACCGAACACACCATCCGCAATGATTATGGGTATGTGCTGATGCAATCTGGCGAATCCACAGCTGCTTTGCATGAGTTTCTTACTGCTGTGGAACTTGCGCCGGATTATCGACAGGCTGCCAATAATCTAGTGATGCTGCTTTACCAACAGGGAGACACTGCCAAGGCTGAGGCGTTTGCCAAGCAGTTCGGGGTCGCCTCGGAAGCAATGCAACAATTGAAAAAACTAGCGCAAGAAAACAACGAAGCAATGCCCTAAACGGCACGGAGGTCATCATGAAACGAATCATTATGCTCATGCTAAGTGGATTGTTCTGTATGAACAACGCCATGGCAGACGATGTGCAGACAACGCTAACGCCATCGATAGAAGCGCATGCGCCATCGTCCACGCAACAATGGTTGGAGCTACAACGCTCAGGAAAATCCGCCTCACCCCAAGCACAGCCAATCTCGGGTGAGGTGATGGATAAAGTACATAAACGCTACCTCAAGAGCTTTGAAAAACCGATTCCGGAGTTTTACGAGCATGAGACGCCGATCAGCCGCTAAGTACCAGTATCAGCGCGGCGCTATTGGGCTCGCGGGGATATTGGTTTTGCTGACGGTATTGCTGTTAACTGCCTTAGTAGTAGACAGTGGACGCCTCTGGATGCAACAAAGGCATCTGCAATCCATCGCGGATATGGCTGCCATCCATGCTTCACGCCATCTTGGCTGTAACGCCAACCTGCAAAACATCATCCAAATGGCGCAGCTAGCGGCCAGCAATAACGGCTTTGGTGGGCAACTTTCTGCCAACCCCAATCAAGTCTTGCTAGGCAGGCTCGATACAGTACAAGGCATACGGCAGTTTACCGCTGATGGCAGCAGTGAAGCCGTTTACGTTAGAACAACAACAGAGGTGCCCAGTAGCCTGATTGCCGGCGGACTGATGGGTGGCACAGTCACCTTGCGTGCCGAGGCGGTGTCAGTAGCAGATGCACCATGGGCAGCTTTTGGTGTGGGTAGTTTTACTGTGAGTCTTAGCAGTCAACAATCCGTGCTATTGAATGGGCTGTTAGGTGGCATGCTGGGTGGGCCACTCAACTTGGATGTGCTGAGCTATCGCGGAATCGCAGGCACCCAAATCACATTGCAAGACATGCTGGCTGTTTCTGGGCAGGTTGGCACCTTAGAGGATTTATTAGATGCCAATATGCAAGTTGCAGACTTGCTCGAACTGTTTGCCAACGCAGCAGGGCAAAGTGGTGCGGCTGATGTACAGGCAGTGTCAGCGATGCAAAGTATTGCGGCTGTAGCCGTAAAAAATGCGACGTTAACACTAGGGGATGTACTTGCCGTGACCACGCCTGATACCAGTGCCGCTGCCACGGTAGGTCTCAATGCGTTATCACTGATTACTACGACAGCAATGATTGCCAATGGCACCAATGCCATAAACCTACCGTTGGGGATTAACCTGCCCTCCATCACCAGTATTAATGCACAAGTGACCGTCATTGAACCACCACAACTCACGGTCGGCCCTGCAGCAGGTAATGGCAATGTATGCACCATCGCGCGGACAGCACAAATCAGAACGCGCGTCGGTGTGCTAGTCAGCATTCCATTGCTTGCGCGTATTGACCTTGCGCTGAATGCAGAGGTTGCACAAGGCTCCGCCGGGCTGCGCTCCATTCAGCAAAATGGTAGCGAAACGGATGTCGAAATAGAGGCTAGCCCTGGCATTGCTGCACTCACACTCACCAATAATGCCGGAACGGGGCCTGCGAGAGTATCAACGCTGTTGAATCTACCAGTTGCAGATATTGGATTGAACCTGCCTATCCAGCCACCCACGCCACAAATGCTTGAGTATTCCGTCGCACACCCGGTGGAAGATCATTTGCCACAAACACAGTCAGTTGCCAGCCCAATTGGCAGCAGCCTGGAAAACGCGTTAGGGCAGCCTAGCGCGGTGAATGTGACTGTCTTGAGTGTATTGAATCTAGGGCTGATCAATAATGTTGTTTCTACGCTTGTTAGGCCGCTATTGTCAGAGATAGGACGGGTGTTGCTAGACCCACTGCTCAGTCTGCTAGGTATCCGTGTGGGTGGTATGGATGTCACGCTTGATGATCTGCAATACCGTCAGGCCAAGCCCTTGGTGATATAAATCCCACACAGATTTCAAGCAGTTAAGTTAGAAAACCTAGTTACTAATCGCTATAAAATGCATTTTTTTATTCTGGGATATCTAGTCAGTGATCAGGTCTCCAACTTTTGATAGATGGTTAGCGCCGACCAAAGTGATGTGAGAGTAAATACGGTACATAAGTAGCAATGACCAGCAATGCAGCTAACAATAAAAATATCCAACGCACAGAATACGCCGTTACAAATTTTGCGGCGGGCGTTTGTGATTGAACAAATGCATAAAACTCTGGTTTATCTGTTGCTTCTATATATTGACCTTTGATTTCACTCGCCATATCTTTCAAATGTTCTACATCTAGTTTTGATAGAAAGCGATCAAACTCTGCATAAGCAACTGGCGGATCCGGATCATCTTTACTTGCATCGTTATACATAATGCCCCCACCAGCACTTTCAGCCGCGGCATCTGTACCCCAATACCCTACAAATTTGTTATTGGCGTTAAAGCGTTTAATCGGCACTGGTTCATGGCCACCTACCCCCACAAAAATAACATGCTGACCAATACGCACATTGCTAATATCGAGCCGATTAATACCGTTGGCTTTAGGGGCTTCGTCGCCATCTGTAAAAAAGAGCATTTGTGCCGGGATATTTAGATACTCAAAGGTAGCCTCAGCTGCCTTTACCCCAAAAGTCATGCGGCTATTGCCACTCCACGCCATGCGCCATTCCAGATGCTCTATAGCGTCGGTAATGATATCGAAATTCGCACATACCTCTAACGGCATAAATAGCAAGGCCACATTTTCAGCAGCAAATACACCAACACTGACATAAGTACCACAAGGTGAGCTTTTCACAACCTCTTTCATGAGGTGTTGTGTGTAGGCCAGACGGCTGACTAGCTGATCATTGACCTTCATATCTTCTGCATTCATGCTTTGCGATATATCGGCAACTAACAAGTAGTTATGTACGGCTTGCTTCAGTTGTATCTGCGGTTTAATGAGCGCGAGCAACAAGAACAGTAAAGCCAACACCAACAGGGCTGTTTCATAATTTTCTTTTAACGTGGAAACAAGTTTTTTCATGGCAAACCTTGTGGCAAATTACTAATCTCCATACCGGATGGATCTTGAGCGACTGTTTTTATATTTCCCGGAATGACGGAGAGCAATAAACTTAAGTTAAATTTGGCCTCCTGTGCATTAGGGTTTAGCTTTAACGCTTGCTCATAAGAGGCTTTTGCCTGCATATAATCAAATTTTGCCTCTTCTTGAATTTCACCTTCTGCTGTCACTAACCGCTGTAAACCAGAGCGAAATAGATTGTTGGCTATATTGAAATGAATCTGTGACTTTAGATTTTGATTGATGGCAAATGTGTCTTCTTGCTGCATTTTAGGTGGTGCAAGCAACTGACCAAACCCCTGTATAGCATGTTTAAAGTGACCGTTTTTTCCTTGCTGGTAGGCATCTGAGAATTTTTTATGAAATGGGTAACTTTCATCATTTACCACGTCCCCAGAAAGTAATGCACGGTTCACTTTACCTATTTTATTGATTTGATAGCATTCATAGGCAGTGCATAATAACCCTGCCAACAATACCAAACCTAGTAGCTGATTCTTACGATTTATTCTATTCGTCATGCATACACCCTCAAGTTCTTGATTGCTACAATAAATAAACCCAATACAAACGCTATGATGATGAACAGCCTTGAATAGTCATAGCCCGCGATTGTTTCATTGTATTTAATGGCTTTTTTCTCACGCGCATCAATATCGCTAATGGCCGATTGCAAGGTTTCAGGGTTATCTGCCTCGTAAGCTTTGTACTTAAGACCTAATGACTGAAAGTATTTGTGTAACACGATAGAGTTGGGTACGCGCGTTTCCTCATATTCTTCTTTTGAGAAAATGCTGGGCTCTCCTGGCTCACGCAACATAATCCAATAGATACTTAAACCACGGCTTTTCAAACGCTCGCTTAATAAAAATTTAACGCGCGGACTCAGCTTGCCTGCGCCATCTGAGAGCAAAATAATGGCCCTAGAACCAGAACTTTGAATTTTATCGAACAAGCCTACGGCCTCAGTCAACCCTGCACCGATATTGGTTTGGTTAAGTGATGGACTAGTAGCCGCTAGAATAGCGGCATGAATTGCATCACGATTGGTAGTGATTTTTATGCCATATAGCGCAGAGTTCGTAAACCCAACGACCCCCATCATGTCTACTGGGCGAGAATCAATAAACTGTGTGATGATGCGACGTGCAGCGTCAGATTTTATTTCCGCTGCATTGCCTGAGGAGTCTCCAGCAAAAGGGTGGTCCATACTCACACTGCGGTCGATCACCATGACTGTTTGCGCACCTTTACCTGTGCGCTGTATTTTTTCATCATGGCCACGAGGTGATGCCAAGGCAATGACAATGGTCACCAGAAGCAAGGCGGTAATGACTTTCACTGCTAGATTTAGCCTGTCTGAAAGCAAATCTTCAGGCAGCATCTCCAGCCACGTGTACATCTTACCTTGATGGCCTTTAAGCCAAAACGGCAGCAGAGCAATGGGTAAGAGCGCAAAAGCCCAAGGGTTAAGAATTTCCATTAAATGCCTCGCTCACAATCACGCAGTTGCTTACTTAATAGCACTAGATTTGTGATGATTTTTGCACTATCACGTGTTTCTACTGCGTATAAGGATTGATTGGAGTCATTAAAAAACTGCTCAATGTCATTTTTCATTTTCCTAAAACTTGGACGTAACGTGATGAACCGCTCTATATCACGTGCAAAAATATTTGCACCATAGTGCTGATTAAAGGCTTGGTGGATATAAACCAATGCCTGTTTCTCATCTTCTGTCGTTTTCACAGCGGATGTTCTGGATAAGCGCTTTAATTGTCTATGCGCTTTTGCAAAGGCGCCTCCCATGAATGGTAACCACTGACCATCGGCATTCATATACAGCAACGTGAGTAAGCTGATGATCAACATGCCAGCAAATATAGTGAGACGAGTTTGATGTGTGCTGATATCGACAAGTGGAGGCCTAAACTCTGGCTGCATACTCTTAATAGCGGTTTCAATGCCGCCAGTAACTAACGGCGAGAACCAAAAACCCCAAGCTGGTAGCGCTATTGCCATGCTTTTCTCAGCACCTGTAAACGTGAATTTCTCTGCTGGCAATTGCATGACTGTTGGTGAGTTGGCGTTGATAAAAGGTTGATAACTGAGATCAACGGTATAGGTGGTGCTAGTTTTTTGTTGTTCAGTTTCTATCCTGATTGCGACCAACTCAATCCCTTTATCTTTAGTGCCTTTTTTGGGTAAAGCAGTACTGACCAGTTGGTAAGGCGCTGGCACATCAAACACAATTTTTCGGTTTAATTGATCACCAATATGCACACTATAATTTTTGCTTGGATTGCTTAGCAAACGTATTTTTGGTTCTGATACGCTATTTTCTGCACTGACTACAGATACATTAAATACCAAGCTTGCGGCTAATAGACACGCTGGGAAATGCGCTGTATTGCGAATGGTTGCCATCAATTTTTTCATCAGGTTATATTTCATAGGTTCATATTTTGTTCAAAATAATGGGTCATGGTTTCTGGCTTGTAATCACCGTGCATAAAAAGCGCTGGGCTATCAAATTTCAAAAACAAAGCCTCCAGCGCGTGTCTACGTGCATTGAATACTGAAATAAATTTCGCTCTGACTTCTGCTCTAAAAAACAACGTACGGTTCAGGCCAGTTTCTGGGTCTATCATGGTGCCAAAGCCAAACTTGGGTAATTTTTTATACTCTTCATCGTCCCACAGCACGATTGGTATCACCTGATGTGCGGACATAGCAGTCAGTGTTTTCTCAATCAAACTCAGTGGCATGTGAAAATCTGATATCCAAAACACCAAGCCTCGGCTTTGTCCGATAAAATTAGGCACATCGTTCAAACCCTCTACCCCAACGCGCATTGTTTGATAGTGATGCAACTGCGCAATTGCTTCTTTTGATTGATGCAAGTTACGACTTAACGGAAGCGTGAAATCTTCAAGCACATGGGTGTTGTAGCCAATAAAACTGAATAAGTCGCCCGTTTGATAGGCCGAGCTAGCGACTGCCATCGAAACCTCAATCGCTTTATCCAGCTTGCGTTGGCGCCCCTTAAATTGCATGGAACTAGATAAATCACAAACAGCATAGATCGGCGTGGTGCTCTCTTGATTAAACTGCCGTACCTGCACTTGCTCAAAAGGGTCTCGTAGCGTTTGCCTGATATCCATACGCCTTGCATCGGGGTAATCCACCAAGTTAACGTTGCCGCGATACTCCAAACCTAGACCGCGCTGAGTGCCGCGATGGTCCCCCAACTGTATGCTTGTGGATTTCCAGGAGACTACATATTCAAAAGGTTTGGCATAAGTTGGGTCTGCTGCATTACGTATAGATAAGCTCATTTGATTGCCCTATTTTTACCAGAATGGCTTAAGCCGCTTTGCTAAAAGTAGTGCTAGGCACAGCTACGGTACTCATAATATTGGCCGTGAGCTCCCTTGCCAGAGCGGTTCTACGGTTTTCATACATGGAGTTAAATACCAACCTGTGCGAAATCACTTCATGGAATACTGCATGGATATCTTCTGGAAACAGACTGTCACGTCCATTTAACCAAGCATTTACGCGTGCGGCTTTAAGCAGCATACCCATACCACGTGGACTTGCGCCGTTTTGAATAACGCGTAAAACATCGACACTTTCCATTGTCACGCCGAACTTCTCAGGATGTTGAGTTGCATCCCATAAATCTAGGGCATACTCTTCCAATACATCACTTGATTTGATGTGGTTTTGTAACAGGTCAGAGAAAGCATTCAGTTGATCAAATTGTAGAATCCCACTTTCAACTTGCTGAGTCAGTTTTTCTGCATGTTGGAATTTAGTATTGAAAATCAGAGATTTCTTTAAGTCACGATCCGTTGGAATTTCAATCGGAATTTCCATCATAAAACGATCGCGCGCAGCTGAAGGAATTTCAAATGTCTCATTTTTTTCTACTTGGTTACGGTCAGCAAACACAATCATGTGCGGCATGCGATATTCTTTTTTGAAAGCACTGAGATGGCGTTCTGCCATGACCCGTAACATCAGCGCATGCACTTGTGGCCGAGCACGATTAATCTCATTAAAAAAGAACACCGATAATTTTTCGCCAGCGCGCAACAGTGGGCCCTCATCAATTTGTGGGCGACCATCTGGCCCCAGAAAAGTATGGTAAATCAAGTCGTTGGGCATTAAATCGACCGTACCTTCAATACGCTCATAGGCCCCACCAATGCCACGCGCAATGGATTGCAGTAATGTCGTTTTACCTACGCCCACACCACCATCAAGCAATACATGCCCGCGTGCAAAAATGGCGATATTCATGAGCCGAATCGCTTTATCTTGGCCTACGATGACATTTTTAACTTCTTTTTCTAGCTTTAATGCATGGCTACGCCAGTCCGTTAATTGATGATCTAGTGGTGGTGACATAAATTTCCTCTGTAATCTCTAATCGTTTTGAAGGATGAATCAACCTGATTTATTGAATGACACACGACTATTCGTAGTGATGTACTGTGAGTTGCAACAAATCTTTACAGAAATGTAACAGAGTGTAATTAAATGCTGGCCATCCAGATTGAACAATTCTAGTGGTCCAGTAAAATTTGGTGTAATAATGCGTTTTAATAATCCAGAAATCTTTAGGAAGAATAAATGTTACGCTCATGGGATCTCAAGCTGCATATCACTAAAGCATCTGGCTTAGTGGTCTATTTACAAATTGCACAACAAATTATTGATGAAATTCAACGTGGACGCTTACCCCCATCCACGGCCATGCCAGGCACTAGAGAATTAGCGGAAAACCTTGGTGTCAACAGAAAGACTGTTGTGCTGGCTTATGATGAGCTGATTGCACAAGGTTGGCTGACTACAGAAAGTCGGCGTGGTACATTTGTGTCAGCTAAACTCCCGCTTTTTTTAGCGCCCAATCACTCAAAACCCAGTGTGAGCCAATTACCAACGTCTAGACTAGATCATTATGCGGCAACCATTCAGTCTAACGCTGAGACCCATATCATTGACTTTAATGACGGTATACCGGACACACGCTTAATCCCATTTGAAACGCTATCAAAAGCTTTTAGACACGCGCTAATAGAGCCGATCAGAAGCAATAAATTGGGTTATGGCGACCCTAAAGGCGTACTGAGTTTACGTCACTCGATTGCAGAAATGCTTAACATGGAAAGAGGGCTAAGCGTGGAGGTCGACAATATATGTATTGCGCGGGGTAGCCAGATGGGGATATTTTTATCTGCACGTGTGCTAGCTAAACCAAACGAATATGTGGTGGTGGAGAGTCTGAGTTATCCTCCTGCACGTGAAGCATTCAGATCATGCGGAGCAAAAATCCTGACGGTAGGCTTAGACCGTGACGGAATCAACGTCATTGAATTGGAACAGTTATGTAAAACATATCCTATCCGCGCAATTTATGTCACCCCGCATCATCAGTTTCCGACCACGGTGATGATGACAGCAGAACGTAGATTAAAATTATTGATGCTGGCTCAACAATATGATTTTGTGATTGTTGAAGATGATTACGACCATGAATTTCATTTCCAAAATCATCCGGTGTTTCCACTTGCCAGCACTAACCATGCGGGTAGAGTCATTTATGTGGGGTCGCTTTCCAAAGTATTAGCGCCCGGCCTGCGCGTTGGCTACTTAGTCGCCTCCAAAGAAATCATCGATCAATGCGCAGCTGAAGTCATGCTTATTGATAGACAAGGCAATTCTGTGACTGAACTTGCGGTTGCCGCATTAATGGATTCCGGTGAAATCAAACGCCACATCCGACGCATCTTAAAAACATACAATGAGCGCCGAAATATCTTAATAGATTTACTTCGCAGTGAATTGGGCGAGTTTGTAAACTTTGACTCGCCCAACGGTGGCTTGGCCATTTGGTTACGGTTGAATGACGGCATTGAAATTAACAAAATCGTTCAACATGCTTTGCTTGAAAAAGTAAGAGTGCTACCAGCGTCATTATTTTCAGACTCACCTCCAGACATTCATGCTATCCGGCTTGGGTTTGGCAGCCTTAATGCAGTTGAACTTACAACGGGCATTCAACGGCTAAAACGTGCTTTTGTATAAAATTTAACAATAAGCCCTATTCTGGCCTCGTGTTTAGTAAACGCTATCATGAATATAGTAAAAAAATGAGGTAGCAACGCTACCTCATTCTTATCGTTTTATCCTGCTTAGTTATTTACTCAGCTACTTCATCTAATTTGCAAACCACTATGATTGTTTACGGCGTGCAGACAAGCCCATAATGCCTAGGCCAGCGATCATCAGCGCATAAGTCTCTGGCTCTGGTACTGCTGTAATCGTACCTGGCGAGCCAATTTCAGTCGCATCATTGACCGCAACAAACGCACCATTTTTGCCAATCACGCTCAGTGTAGAAATTGCACCGTTCAACCCTGCGGCATTATCAAACGTTTGATAAGGTGAAGTTGCGTCAGATGCGCCAAATGTCACACTGGCTTGTACTACACCACTTGCATTAAAAACATTCACTGCATCGCCAGATGTGCTCAAGCCAATACCATTACCGCTATAGTAGCCAACCAATGGTGTTGCGCCACTACCAAACCAAGTGCTGATAAACGAAGGAATTGCACTGCCGCCTGCACTTTCAATAAAGATAACAGACTGGCCGGCGCTGATGCTGGTAATGCCGTTCAGTGCCAATGCAGAAGCAAAGGCATTGGAGCTATCGTCCACTTTCCATCCTGAGAGATTAATAGCTGAAGTACCGGTGTTGGTCAATTCAAACCAGTCAGCCTCGTAAGGTGCATTACCGCTGCCCCATGCTGCTACCTCTGTAATGGCAACGCCCGCATTGGCCTGAAATGAAACTGTCGTCGTGAATGCTAATAATAGGTAAGGTAATGCTTTTCTCATCATGTGCTCCAATTATTGAATGATTAAATCGATTAAGATGATTCAACAGCTGAATGTACTGCGCCAATATTACTCAGTAAGTTATAGCATCTAGTCCGCTTGGACTATAGATGCGTAACCATAGCCGTTCTTAAAGCAGATGATTTAAGCTTTCCGGCCCAAACACTTCACGGTTGATGCGGCTTGCATCCACCCCTAGTTCCACCAATGTTTTCCATTGGTCATTCATAAATGCAATCGGCCCGCAAATATAATAATCGCCTTCCAAATCTTGCTTACTCACGATTGTCTTTAAATCCATTCTGCCTTGAATGTATTGATGATCTGTCTGCTGGTTGAGAAATATAGCAAGCGCTAGCTGAGGGTTGTTCGTCTTAGCCTGCTCTATCTCACTTAAATGTGGAATGTGGTGTACCGTTCTCGCTGCGTGCGCAAACACTACTTTCCGTTTAGCTTGCTTGCTTGCCAATGTTTTTAAAATAGAAATCATAGGCGTAATGCCTACCCCCGCTGAAATCAAATGAATGGGTTCCGCTTTATCTAAATCTGGCACAAATGTGCCGTAAGGGTGGCTGACATTTAACTTGCTACCGACACGCACATGCTGGTGTAGCCAATGTGAGATCATGCCATTGGGTTTAAACTCGTCGCCTTTTTCTCGCTTAACGGTAATGCGGTAACGCTGACCATCGTCCACATCCGATAAACTATACTGCCGGATTTGCCGCACATTAAGCGCATCCAGATGCACAGCCACACTCACATATTGGCCCGGTTTAAAGGTAGGTAACTTTTGATGCTGCTCCGGCTCTAAAGTAATCGCAATCATATCCTCCGTAATATGTGCTTTATGGGTCACCACCATCTGCATCCACTGCTGTTCTACACCATCATTGGCTGCGTAAAGTCGTGCCTCTGCTGCAATCAGCGCGCTAGCTAATAACCAATAGGCCTCATCCCATGCAGCCATTAACTCTGGCGTGGCTGCATCGCCCAACACTTGCTTAATGGCGCCGAGTAGATACTTGCCGACAATGGGATAGTGGTCTGGCAATATCCCAATCGACACGTGCTTATGTACTATCCGCTCTATTACTGGGGTTAACGCTGCTTGATTATCAATATTAGCTGCATAGGCAAACACAGCGGAAGCCAGCGATTGCTGTTGTGAACCATTGGCTTGATTGCCCAAGTTGAACAGGTTGTACAACTCAGGGTGCGCTGCAAGCATATTGCTATAAAACACGGTGGTAATCGCCAGCCCATGCTCTCTCAATACTGGGACACTGGCTTCGATATAGGGTTTTGCTGCAGGTGATAACATGTTGATCTCCTTATATGTTGTATATTAAATGAAACTTTTAAGTAAAAAAAAAGCAAACCGTTTCTTACCAGTTTGCATTACTTTCTATGTAGTGCAATCAGCGCAGTTTCTGTCTGATTATCCAGAATATCTTTGAGAGAATATTGATCCATTTCACGATAAAACATACTTAAACCTTTATCTAAAATATGCTTCAGATTACACACGCCTCTAATGGGGCAAACCGGGTGATTACAATCAATCAACGTCACGTGCTCTAACAGTTGCAGCACATTGCCAAGCTTGATGTCTGCGCATGGTTTAGCTAACTTCAATCCACCGTTCCGGCCTCTGGTTGCTAAGATAAATCCTAGTTTATTCAAATTGGTGACAACTTTAATCAAATGGTTTCTCGGTGCATCAAACTTCTCTGCAATCTCACTAATCGTGATGACATGCCCTGCTTCCTCGTTGGAAAGGTACATCAGCACTCTTAAACTTAAATCGGTGAATTTATTGATCTGCATAGGTGCATCTTACATATGTTTCATATTATATGCAACATATGTAAATGTAGGAAGGAGTAACATTTTAACAAAGCATACAAACATGCATTAATCAAAAAATAAGGCGGGAAACCCGCCTTATTTAAACTGCCCTCTTTGCACATCTCTAGCGTTTACTTCCAACCGCCGCCTAGTGCTTTGTACAGATCGACTATGGCAACAATCTGTTTTTGCTTGGTTTCAATCAACTCCATTTTGGCTTCCAGCGCATCACGTTGTGTCAGCAGCACTTCTAAATAATCCGCTCTGGCAGACTTAAACAGCTGGTTGGCTACATCAATAGACTGCGTCAACGCATCCACTTGCTTGGTTTTAAGTTGGAAGTTTTGATCCAGATTATCGATATTGGACAACTGGGTAGCCACTTCAGCATAGGCGTTGATGATGGTTTGCTCATAATCATACGCCGCCTGAATTTGTCCCGCATTGGCATTTTTATATTGCGCAATAATCGCATTACGATTCACCAACGGTGCCATGACATCGCCAGCCAAAGACAAGGCCAAAGACTCAGGTGTGCTCAGCAAGTACTTAGGATTAAACGCTTGGAACCCTACCCCGGCCTTGATGGCAAATGAAGGATAAAAGTTGGCTTTGGCCACATCAATATTCAGACTCGCCGCTTTTAACTCCAGCTCTGCTTTGCGGATATCTGGTCTATTGGCTAACAGCTGCGACGGGATACCCGCTTGCATCAGTTTAGGCTTTAACTCCATAAACCCAATAGATGCACGCTGTATTGGCTGTGGTGTTCTACCCAGCAGAAAGTTGATGCGGTTTTCTGCCTCAACAATTTGTTGTTTGAGCACATAGCGCTTGCTTTGGTTTTTCTTCACCTCAGCCTCGTAACGTTTCACCGCTAAAGCATTGGATCTAGCGTACTTTTGCAGCTCTTTCACAATATCCAAACCGTTTTGTTGCAGCTGAATATTCTGATCCAAGTTCTCCAGCTGATTATCCAACGCGATCAGCTCGTAGTAGGCGTGCGCAATTTCCGACACCAAATTAGTCACAAGGAAATTCTTACCTTCGATGGATGCCATGTATTCCAGCGTCGCCACTTTGGTCGCATTTCTCAGTTTCTTCCAAACGTCTAGCTCCCAAGAGGAGTAGAGCCCGAACTGATAATTGCCAAGATACTTAGGAAATTTCTTACCCTCTTTGATTTCCAAGTTTTCCTCAACCGCACCGTTACGTGTGTACTGCGCAGCTTTTTCAATCTCGGCCCCGGCGCCAAAATTCACAAAAGGCAAATACTCACCTTTGCGTGCTTGGATCTCGTTCTGCGCCACACTGATGCGTTGCAACAATATATTGACCTCTTTATTGTTCACAACGCCTGTGTCTATCAAGCTAGCCAGATTAGGGTCGTCAAAAAAGTCTTTCCAGTTCACATCTGCAGCGTTGGTAGTGTCCTGCGCACTAGTAGCCTGCTGTGCAGTACTCGTAAATTGCTCAGGCAGATGCGTATCCGCTTTTTTGGAGATCAGCGTTGGAATGCCGCATGACTGCAACATCATGCTTAGGCACCCCAAAGCGATTAATTTTACATAGTGGTTATTTGTCTTCATCGTCATCTTCTTCTTTACTACTATAGTGATATAGCTCGGTTAATGGCTCAAACTCTTCGTGTCTGATCAATGATTTACCTTCAATCATTTTGGCAAATACGTAGTACAGACCTGGAATCAAAATCACACCAAATACGGTACCGAACAGCATGCCGCCCAACGCAGACGTACCAATTGTTCTATTGCCGACAGCACCAGCACCAGTGGCAACCACCAATGGAATGAGGCCGGCAATAAAGGCGAACGATGTCATCAAAATTGGTCTGAACCGCGCTTTAGCGCCTTCAATCGCCGCATCTTTTACCGACATGCCTTGTTCATGTTTCTGCACGGCAAACTCCACAATCAACACCGCGTTTTTACCCAGCAAGCCGACCAGCATGACCAGCCCGACCTGTGCATAAATATCATTGGCAAGCCCAAGCGTTTTAAGCAATAAGAACGAACCAAACACACCAGCAGGGAGCGATAGAATCACGGCTAATGGCAATAAGAAGCTTTCATACTGCGCAGCCAATACCATGTACACGAAAATCAATACGATGCCAAAAATCACTACCGCTTCGTTCCCACGTTGTGCCTCGTCAAATGACAACCCTTCCCAACCCACATCGTAACCATGCGGCAAGGTAGTTTTGGCCACTTCTTTCACTGCTTTAATCGCATCATCCGTGGTGTAGCCTTTGGCAGGAACTGCACGAATCGTGGCTGAGTTGTACAAGTTATAACGTGTAATCTCGTTAGGGCCTTGGATTTTTTTGAGCTTCATGAAGGCAGAATAAGGCACCATTTCACCCTCTTCATTTTTCACGTAATAATTCAGAATGTCGCTTGGATAACGGCGGAATTCCGGACTGGCTTGCGTATACACTTTAAAAAAGTTATTAAAGCGAATAAAGCCTTGCTCGTAAGTACTACCAATCAAGATATTCAGGTTGTCCATGGCTTTACCGATAGACACGCCTTTTTGCATGGCCGATTTGTTGTCAATTTCTAGCTCATACTGCGGGTAATTGGCAGCATAGAATGTGAATAAACCAGTCAACTCCTTGCGTTTGCCCAAGTTCGCCATAAACTCTTGGTTGATTTTGTCAAACTCATGGTAATCGGTGCCATTGGTTTTATCTAGCAAACGCAAGGCCAAACCAGAAGCTGCACCATAACCAGGTACCGCTGGCGGTTCAAAATACTCAATCACCGCACCAAAGTTTTTGGTTTTTTCTTCCAACTCTTCAATAATCTGATGCACGGATTTCTTGCGTTTAGACCAGTCTTTCAAGTTAATCAAACAAGTACCTGCGTTTGAACCGCGCCCTTCGGTCAGAATTTCATAGCCCGCCAGTGAAGAAACTGAGGCAACACCTTCAACCTTTTCTGCTTCTTTTTGCAAGGCACGTGCTACTTGATTTGTTGCTTCCAAGGTACTACCCGGCGGCGTTTGGATAATGGCATAGATCTGGCCTTGGTCTTCACCTGGAATAAAGCCTGCAGGTAAGGTTTTGTTCACTACAAAAGTACCAAACACAAACGCTGCCAGCGCAATAAAGGTGACTGAACGCAAGGTCACAATACTGCTTAAGAAACGCGTGTATCCACCGGTCATTTTGTCGAACATGCGGTTAAACCTGTCTAAGAAAAAGCTAATCGGCGTTCTGCTTTTCGGTTTTCCGTGATTATTTTTCAGCAACATTGCGCACAACACCGGCGTCAGTGACAACGCAACCACGCCGGAAATCACAATAGAAGACGCCATGGTGATTGAGAACTGGCGATAGAACACACCCACTGGCCCTGACATAAAGGCGACTGGAATAAATACCGCGGTCATCACCAAGGTAATGGCCACAATCGCACCACCGATTTCGCCCAACACTTTCTGCGTGGCACGATACGGTGTGATATGCGCATCTTCTTCAAACTTAGCATGTACGGCTTCAACCACCACAATGGCGTTATCCACCACAATACCAATCGCCAGCACCAGCGCAAACAAGGTAATCAGGTTAATGGTGATACCAAACATTTGCATACAAAAGAATGCGCCAATCAACGAAACCGGTACCGCCAAAATCGGGATCAACGTCGAGCGCCAATCGCCCAAAAAGATAAATACAACCAAGGCCACCAAAATAAATGCCTCTACTAAGGTGTGTAATACTTTGTCAATCGAAGCATCCAAGAACTTAGAAACGTCGTAATCAATTTCGTATTCCATGCCTTCTGGGAAAGAAGTTTTCAGCTCTTTCATTTTGGCTTTCACTTGCTCAATCACCTCACTCGCATTACTACCGTAGTTCTGCTTCAAGATAATGGCAGATGACGGGAGGCCATCTTTATTGGAGTAAATATCAAAGAACTCACTGCCCAACTCCACTTTGGCCAAATCCTTCAGTTTTAGGATTTCCCCTTCTGAATTGGCACGGATAATAATGTTTTCGTACTCTTCCGGCTTGTTGTAGCGGCCTTTGTATACCAATACATATTCTTTAGATTGCGCAGAAATACCGGAACTTTGTCCTAAACGACCTGGGCGGCCAATAATGCTTTGTTCGCTAATCGCTTTCATCACATCTTCAATAGATATTTTGTAAGCGCGCATGCGGTCTGGGTTTAACCAAATACGCATCGCATATTGGCGGCTACCCAAAATCTTGGCACTGGCAATCCCGTTCACACGTTGTATCTCTGGAATCACGTTGACGTTGGCATAGTTGTATAAAAACTTTTCGTCCGCGTTCTTATCTTTACTAAACAAGTTGATGTACATCAGCATACTTGGCTGCACACGCTCAACCACTACACCCTCTAACTGCACCAATTCTGGCAGGCGGCTCATCACTTGGTCGATACGTGTTTTCACGTTAATCATGGCCTGATTGGGGTCTGTACCCAAGGCAAAGATCACCTGGATGGTCGCTTCACCGGCACTGGTGGCGTCAGACACAATGTATTTCATACCCGGCACACCGTTAATGGCACGCTCAATGGTAATGAGCGAAGACTGCACCAATACATCGGCACTTGCCCCGGGGTAAGCCAGTGACACAATCACGCGTGGCGGCGCAATATCTGGGAACTGTGAAGTTGCCAGCGTACGGATGGATAAAAATCCTAAAAAGACGATGAGCAGCGATAACACAATCGCCAACACCGGCCTTTTGATAAAAATATTCAGCATAATGTAGGTACTCTCTGTGTACTTTCTGCGCGACTATTCTGCGTAAAGGTTGAGTGACGCCATGGCTTTCTCCGGCGCTTGATAATTGACCTCGATCTCTTCACCGCTATGTACACGGCGTAAACCTTCTAACAAAATTCTGTCTTTGTCTTTGAGGCCAGATTTCACAATAAACACGTGCGGCTGTTCGGCAGCAATTGTGATCAACCGTTGCTCTAGCTTGTTGTCTTTATTCACCACATACACATAGGTTTTGTCGAGAATTTCAAACGTAGCTTTTTGCGGAATCATCAAGGCATTTTTATACGGCTTAGCCATTAAGATATTGCCGGTTTGCCCGTGTCTGAGTACCTTATTAGGGTTGGGGAAGGTGGCTCTGAATTCGATATTGCCAGTTTTGTTGTCAAAATCCGCTTCGATGGTTTCCACCACGCCAGCTTGGTCAAACACCTCGCCATTGGCCATTCTCAACTGTACTTTTGTGGAAGACTGATCGCCCTTATTAGCTTTGTAGTCCAAATACTCGGCCTCTGGCACATTAAAATACACCCACATTTTGCTGATGTCAGACAATGTGGTGAGCAAATCACCTTCATCCACCAAGCTGCCGTTTCTGGCGTTGAGGTGATCCATAATGCCACCGAATGGCGCATTGATATTGGTAAAGCCCAAATGCGTCTCAGCCAACTTCACTTCGGCATACGCTTTATCCTGCTTGGCTTTTGCCAGTGCTAGCTCATTGGCGGAAACAATATTCTTTTCGGCCAGTGCTTTGGTATTTTGATATTCGATGGAAACCACATCGGCTTCAGCCTTGGCCTTCAGCAAATCAGATTGATAGATATTAGGCATGATCTTGAACATGGGCTGGCCTTGCGTCACCGTTTGCCCTTCATCTACAAAAATACTTTGTAGATAGCCTTTTTCTAACGCCCTTAATTCGATGTGTCTGTACGCATGTATTTGGCACACGTACTCTTTGGTAATGACTGTATCTTTGCGTAGTGGTGAACTGACCTGAAGCTTGGGGGCCTCTTCTTTAGGTGCCTCTGTCTTGTGGCAACCGTTTAACAACACGATCGTCGTTAAGCCTAAAACTGTAACTAATTTATTGATCATAAGTGTGCGTAATGCCTGTAAAAATATAAAAGAAGTGATAACACGATTGATATTTTGAGCGCACATACCTTACATGGTGCTTACAACACGACAATCATTAGCCAAGGTGCAGCAGATGGTATTTCGCTGAAATATCAATCTAACGCGTTGCTTGGGCGCACATCGATTACCGTTAGCCCGTCACATCTGAATATCTTTTTGAATATCACAGATGTCCGGATAACACCTTGTATTGCGGCTAGCAACACAGCTGGTATTGAATAAGGCAATCAAATGAGGGAGCGCACCTTGGTGATGTGATGCACTCTAGAGACCTAGGCAAAACGCGTAGAAGCGAAATTAAAGCGGGGGAGAACGAGGACGGATATGGTGTAAAAAAGAATAACGTGCAATACGCTTGCTGCGAAACAGCACCAGCGTGATGAACGTTTTGATGCTAAGAATTAAGACACTGCTGAGTATGGCAGCGGGCGTATAGTCATCATACTGCGGCAACTCACCATCGCCGGAAATCTCTTGTATTTCAGCCACGCGCACTCGCGCGGTATCATCACTGTAGGAGGTTTTTTCTGAATAATGCGAGAACACCGCCAATCCAAGTACGCTAATCAGCGCTGTTAATATTAACAGTCTGATTTGGAGTGTCACTGAATTGAAGTTGTGCTTCATATAGGCTTTAACAAGGGGTTATTTACGCAGAATTCCAGTTATCGCTTGCAATCAAGTACTTGCTTATTTCGCAAGTGGTTGCAAACCGGACCGTATGCTATCTGAAATAAACTGTTCTTACAATGATGCATTGAAAGCCATCCACATGCAGTTGACAATACGTCAATTGCCTTAGTTCATTGCCTTACTTGGTTCAACACCTTGGTCCAATACCTTAGTGCATTGCCCTAGCTCAACGATGATGGCTGCTTACGTAAAAACGCTTCAAATGCTTCCACCGTCAATGGCCGGCTAAAGTAGTAGCCTTGCACTTCATCACAGTTCTGCGTTTGCAAGAAAGCTAACTGACCAGCAGTCTCCACCCCTTCTGCGATTGTTTTTAAACCGAGGCTGCGTGCCATATTAATAATGGCCGTGACAATCGCCTTATCTTCTTCGTCTGTACTGATGTCACGTACAAACGATTGGTCAATTTTAAGCTTATAGACCTTGAATTTTTTAAGATGGCTCAATGAAGAGTAGCCGGTGCCAAAATCATCAATCGACATACGTACGCCTCGCGCGTGTAGCGCATCCATCAATGCAATAGCGCCTTGTGGATCAGCCAATGCTACGCCTTCGGTCAGCTCCAATTCTAGATATTCCGGCGGTAAGCCTTCTTCTTCCAAAATGCGCGTCACCAAATCTGGCAAATTCGGATCACGGAACTGCACAACCGATAAGTTTACCGCCATCACCAGCGGTGAAAAACCATCTTGTAACCAGTGCTTGGCTTGACGCACCGCTTGCCTGAGCACCCATTCACCTATCGGCAAGATAACGCCGCTGGCCTCAGCCACTGGGATGAATTCAGAAGGCATGACCAATCCAAACTCAGGGTGATGCCAACGTAGCAATGCTTCGGCGCCAATAACACACTGGCCCTTGAGTGACATCTGCGGCTGGTAATGCACTTCCAACTGGTTCAACTCTACCGCCTGCCGCAACGCACTGGCCAATAAAAGATTACGTGCCGATTGGCTTTGCATTTTGGCCGTATAGAAACGATAGCCGTTGCGGTTTTCTTGCTTGGCTTTATACATCGCCACATCAGCATTTCGCAGCAAGGTTTCTAGATCCATACCATCATTGGGATACAGCGCTATGCCTATAGAAGCCGTGACTGATAGTTGGTGATTTTCAATCAGCATCGGCCGATCTATCACCTGCAATAGCTTTTGGGCTACCTGTGCCGCCGCATATTCGTCCGAATTAGGCAGCATAAAGATGAACTCATCGCCGCCCAAACGTGAGACGGTATCTTCTTCACGTAAAATTGATTTCAAGCGTTTAGCAAGTTCAAGCAATAACAAATCGCCAATGCTATGCCCTAAGGTATCGTTGACATCTTTAAAGTGATCAATATCTAAGAACATGATCGCAATTTTTTCATGCGTGCGATGGGTCAAACTAATAGAGTATTTCACACGCTCATGTAACTGGTTCCGATTTGGCAATCCGGTCAAGGCGTCATGATTAGCGAGATATTGGATACGTGCTTCAGATTTTTTACGCTCAGTAATGTCTCGTATAAATGAGCTAAAAAACACTTCATTGCCACGGTTCACTTGTGCAATCGACATCTCTACCGGAAACTCTGTGCCATCTCGCCGTATGGCGATGATTTCGATAAGTTGCCCGATGATTTTACTTTCGCCCGTGGTCAATAAGCGCTGCATACCTTTGGCATGCGCCTCACGATACTGCGGTGGCACAATTAAGTCACCCAATGGCCTGCCTACAGCCTCTTCGCGACGATAACCAAAAATCTTTTCTGCGGCTCCACTCCACTCACTGATTAAGCCATTGACGCCCATATTAATGACGGCATCTAGGGAGTTTTCCAACATCAAGCGAAAACTTTCTTCGCTATGCGCTAAATGTTCTCGATACAACTCACGCTCAACCTCTACCGTAAAGCGGTCTAACGCATAATCAATATCCGATGCCATTTCCTCAAGCAACTTACGCGCACTATCATCAAACGCATCGATTTCTGCAGAGTACAACGTAAATGCACCAATCACCTTGCCACGCTTATGTAGTGGCAAACAAGCACACGATCCCCAACCAAACTTCTCGGCATGCTGATGCCAAGGCACAGTGGCCGGGTCGCGCATAAAGTCTTGACACCAGTAGGCACGGTCTTCTCTTAGCACCTGACCAATGGGGCCGCCCCCAGCAGGGTGATGCCTATCGATAGACACTTGCAGCCCTTCCAAGTACTCAACGCCTTCTCCATAACAGGCAATTGGCATGACTTGGCTATCCTGGCTATGTGTATCCACCAAACCTATCCAAGCCATTTTGACACCACCAAACGTCACCGCCACATTGCATATTTGCGGAAACAATTCGGACTCGTTATTGCAACGCACAATAGCCTGATTACATTGACTTAAAGCAGCATACAACTGCGTGAGTCGCTCATTATGGATTCTCGCAGCCTTTTCTTCAGCATCTATCTTTGCTAAATTCACTTGCGTTTCAGATAACCATCCCATGACGCTTCCTGCCTTATCCTCCGGTACGGGAATCGGCGTATGAATATCGCCTCTGCCTAATCGCGCGATATGCTCATGCAAGGCGTCAACAGAAGTCCCCAAGGTGTTACCAAGCAAGCGGTAAGTACGCCACAGCATCCATAGCTGCACCACGCCAAACAAAATAAACATCCACCTGAAATACTTTGCCGCTTGCATCGCTTGGTTAACTGCAGTTTGCGTACGCTTGTCTACCATTTGATTCAACGCGTCAATCGGCCGCATGACATTGGCTTTGCCTTGCATATAAGCGTCGTTATATAACATTTGCACTGCTTGTGCTTTGCTGTCGGGGTTATTCGGATTGGCTTCCACCAAAGCCATCGCATCCAACTCCAACTTGACCAAGAAATCAGAATTATCTTTGGCTTCTGTCAATTTAGAAAACTCTGCGTCAGTAAAACCCTGCTCTCGCATCAGTTGTAATAATGGGATTTTTTTTTGACTATAGGGGCGTGGGCGCTGGTCGTTCTTCAACACTAAATCCCAGTATATCCCTTGGTAATTTACCGGACGCGGCGCATCCCCATTGCGAATATCGACAATTTCTTGAAAGTATTTTTTATAATCCGGGTTGCCCGTGAGTACGTAAGCACGCACCATACGGGTAAGGTCTTCCGATGATTGACGTAACTCTTCTGCCAACTTAAAGGAATTCACGCGCAACGCGTTGACACTGTCCACTTTTTTCTCTGCGTACACATACACAGAGAATGCAATGACCACAAAAACAAACCAGATCAGTGTCAGTAAAATGTTGCGTGAAAATGATGAAAGATTTTTCATAAGCCGATCAGTACCCCATCACATCTCTCTCATGGTGAATCTTGTTAAGCCACTTTACTCTATATTCCATGGATTCAAAAGCGAGGTGAGATGCAAAATATGGGGTTGTTTCTCGCATTCAAGCATCCCCCTACATGACTCTAGGTATTGAGCCACAAGCTCAACACCAAATCGGGGCGGCTTTACTTGAATACGAAGTTATATACCAGTGAAAACTACATGCCTGTGTAAGTCGGGCCGCTGCCACCTTCCGGCGGTACCCATACAATATTCTGGGTGGGGTCTTTAATATCGCAAGTTTTACAATGGATGCAGTTCTGCGCGTTAATCTGCAATACCGGTGCTGATGCTTGCTGCACAATTTCATACACACCAGCTGGGCAGTACCTTTGCTCAGGCGCATCATAGGTTGCCAAATTAATACGAATGGGCACAGTGTTATCTAGTAGCTGTAAGTGACAAGGCTGGTTCGCCTCATGCGCAATATTGCTTAAACTAATGGAAGTCAATCGATCGAAGCTATACACACCATCTGGTTTTGGATAAGAGATGACGGGCATTGTGTTGGCTGGCTGTGTGCACGTATGATCGGCCTGTTGATGCTGTAAGGTCCACGGTAAACGCACGTGCAGTGCGCGCAACCACATCTCCATACCGCCCATCAGCATGCCACCCCAACTCCCCAGTTTAGATAACCAAGGTTTTACATTACGCACGGCATCCAAATCTTGCCATACCCAAGAATCTTGCAACGCTTGCGGATAGGCATGCAATAAACGTTCACCCGCCGTATTGGGCGATTGTATAGCATTCAATACAGCCTCTGCGGCAAGCATGCCGGACTTCATTGCGTTATGACTGCCTTTGATGCGTGGCACATTCACCATCCCAGCACTGCAGCCAATGAGTGCGCCACCCGGAAAGATCAATTGAGGCAATGACTGTAGGCCACCTTCGCTAATCGCTCTAGCACCATAGCTTAAACGTTTACCCTCTTTTAATAGTGCCTTGACGGCCGGATGCGTTTTAAAGCGCTGGAATTCTTCAAAAGGAGATAAATGTGGATTGGTGTAATCCAAATGCACAACAAAGCCTATCGACACCAATTGCTCGCCGTAGTGGTAGATAAACGAGCCGCCGCCAGCATCTGCGTTTAATGGCCAGCCCAAACTGTGCTGCACCAGCCCTGGCTGATGTTGTTCCGCGTGCACACGCCATATTTCTTTAAAGCCCAATCCATATTTCTGTGGCGATGCTGTTTTACGTAGATCAAACTTGGTTTCTAACTCACGTGTCAGCGAACCACGCACACCTTCAGCAATCAGTGTGTACGCAGCTCTGATTTCAATGCCTAGTGTAAATTGTGCAGTCGGTTCGCCCTGTGCATCACGCCCCATATCGCCAGTGATAATCCCCACCACTGCGCCGCTCTCATCGTACAACATAGATTGCGCAGCAAAGCCCGCATAAATTTCCACGCCAAGTGCTTCAGCTTGCTCGCCCAACCAACGACAAACATCGCCAAGGCTCACAATATAGTTACCGTGGTTTTTCATCAGCGGTGGTAATAGCCAGTGTGGAATCGTCCAGTGCTTGGTTTTACCCAAAATCAAGAATTGATCATCCTGCACCGCAGTTTTCAGTGGTGCACCTTTCTCTTGCCAATCGGGAATCAACTCATTCAGTGCAATGGGATCGATGACGGCGCCGGACATGATATGCGCACCGACTTCTGACGCTTTTTCAAGTACACACACACTGATCTCTTGTCCCTGTTGCTGTGCCAGCTGTTTTATTTTAATCGCTGCCGATAGGCCTGCGGGGCCTGCACCGACAATCAGCACATCATAATTCATCACATCACGTTCCATCGCTGTTCCTTATTTCTATATCCGTATTTCTATCACCGTTATGCTACATCCGGCAAGTTCACTAGATCGCTGCGCGTTACCCCCGCGGTAAACGCATTACACAACGCTAAAAACTCGCGCATGCCAGTTGTTTGATACTTTTGCTTATGCCACAAAAAATAAAAATTACGACTGAGATCCAAACTTGGCGTGGCAAGCGGTACCAAACTGCCCCGTCTAAATGCATCTTTGAGCGCCAAGCGCGAAATACAGCCAATGCCTAAGCCAGATTCAACTGCGCGCTTAATCGCTTCTGTATGTTCAAGCTCTAATCGAATTTTGAGTCTGGAATGCATGCTGTGAAAAGCTTTATCAAACGTTTCACGCGTCCCAGATCCCTTTTCGCGCAAAATCCAGGGCTCTTGTAATAGTTGCTCCACACTCACCTTTTTCTGATTGGCCAATGGGTGATTGGGTGCGCCGAACACGACCAGCTCATCGGCGATCCATGGCTGCACAGCAATATCCGGATGATTACAATCGCCCTCAATCAAGCCTAGATCTAACTCGTGGTTAGCAATTTGCTGCACAATGGTTTGCGTGTTGTGCACTTGCAACTGAATACGGCTTTCCGGATGATCTTGTAAAAACTTGGCAACCAATATGGTAGCCAAATAATTGCCTACGGTAAGTGTCGCGCCAATGCGCATATGGCCAAATCCAGCATGGCCTTGTAGTAAGTGTTCGATCTCTTTGGCACGATCTAACAGCTCCACAGCGCGTGGTAATAGCTGCAATCCCGTTTCATTGATGCGCAGCGCTTTACCTCCACGATCAAATAGTTGCAAATCGAATTGGCGTTCTAATTCGCTTAATGCCGTACTGGTCGCTGATTGAGACAATGACAAATCGTCTGCAGCGCGTGACACACTGGCAGTGCGGCTAATCGCCACAAATATCTCTAATTGTCTTAAGCTAAATTTCATCGTCCTTTGTATCTATTTTATAGATACATTTTATCAATACAATCCATTTGGTAAATATTATACGCTACTGTAAAATACGCAGCAATTACAAAGGATTTCTGACATGAAAATACTGGTCGCAGTCAAACGTGTGGTTGATTATAACGTCAAAGTACGCGTGAAAGCAGATGGCTCTGATGTGGATACGCAGGGCGTAAAAATGAGCATCAATCCATTTGATGAAAATGCCATTGAAGAAGCAATTCGCCTCAAAGAAAAAGGCATCGCCAGCGAGATTGTCGCGGTATGCATCGGCAATGCTGCACATCAAGATGTGCTCAGACACGCACTGGCGATGGGGGCTGACCGTGCCGTATTGGTAGAAAACGAAAGCGAGGTACAGCCATTAGCTGTCGCCAAGTTACTCAAAGCCGTGGTAGAAAAAGAGCAACCGCAGCTGATTTTACTGGGCAAACAAGCTGTGGATGATGATGCTGGCCAAGTGGGTCAAATGCTTGCCGCACTCTTGGATTACCCACAAGGGACGTTTGCTTCTGCCATTGAGATTGCTGGCAATGAAGCGACTGTGACGCGCGAAGTAGATGGCGGCACGGAAACACTGGCTTTGCAATTGCCCGCTGTTGTCACTGCAGATTTACGTTTGAACGCACCGCGCTTTGTCAAACTGCCCAATTTAATGATGGCGAAAAAGAAAGTGATTGAAACGCTTGCAGCGAATACGCTGTCAGACGACATCACACCACGCGTACGCTTATTAAGTGTTGCCGAACCGCCTGCAAGAAAAGCGGGGATTAAGGTCAATAGCGTGACTGAGTTATTAGAAAAATTGCGCGCGCATGAAGGGATATCACTATGAGCACTACCGCTAACAAAGCATTGATTTTGGCAGAGCATGATGGCCGCTCCTTATCAGAGGGCGTATATCACGCCGTGGCCGCGGCCGCTTTTTGGAACCAGCCTGTAGAGTTATTGGTACTGGGGCATGATGCAAACTCTATTGCACAGGCCGCCGCCACGATTCAAGGCGTAAGCCGCGTTATCTACAGCGATAGCACAGCATTTGCGCACACGCTCGCTGAAGATGCAGCCAAGCTGATTTCACAATTAGGGCGTGATTATTCCGTTATCCTTGCTGCGCATTCTGCCTTTAGCCGCAATATTCTGCCGCGTGCTGCCGCATTGCTGGATGTCGCCATGATCTCTGACGTATTGGAAATTCAAGCGAACCAAACGTATGTACGTGCCGTATATGCAGGCAATATTTACACCACCGTACAAAGTAGCGATACATTGCAGATACTGACGATACATAGCAGCCGTTTTCCGCAGGCTGCCCGTACGCAAGCACCGGCTGAAATTCATAGCATTAATGCATTGCCGTCCAACAATGCATCACGCTGGGTTTCTGAATTCCGTAGCCAATCAGAACGCCCACCACTCAGCTCCGCTAAAGTGGTCATTTCTGGTGGCCGCTCATTGGGTAGCGCAGAACATTTTGAGCAAATTCTTGCGCCATTGGCCTCTAAATTAGGCGCTGCACTCGGCGCTACGCGCGCCGCAGTAGATGCAGGTTTTGCACCGAATGATATTCAGGTCGGCCAAACCGGTGTTACCGTTGCGCCTGAGCTGTATATTGCAGTAGGTGTTTCCGGTGCCGTACAACATACCTACGGCATGAAAGACAGCAAAGTGGTCGTGGCGATTAACCAAGACCCTGATGCCCCTATTTTCCAAGTAGCAGACTACGGCTTGGTGGGTGACTTATTTGAAGTCGTGCCATCACTCACTGCCTCCATTCAATCACAACCATAAGAATTTAATTCATGAGCAAATACACTTCTGAACGCGTATTGAGTGTTCACCACTGGAACGATACTTTATTTAGTTTTACAACAACGCGTGACCTTGGCCTGCGTTTTGAAAATGGCCAATTTGTGATGATTGGGCTTGAGGTGGATGGCATCCCCCTCACCCGCGCTTACAGTATTGCCAGCCCAAACTATGAAGAGCATTTAGAGTTCTTTAGCATTAAAGTGCCCAATGGCCCGCTCACTTCAAGGCTCCAGCACCTGAAAGTCGGTGACGAGTTGCTCGTCAGCAAAAAACCGACCGGTACGTTGGTGATTCATGACTTAACGCCTGCCAAACACCTTTACTTTCTTTCTACCGGCACTGGCTTGGCGCCTTTCATGAGTTTGATTCAAGACATTGAAGTATATGAACGCTTTGAAAAAGTGGTGTTAATTCACGGTGTGCGAAATGTGAATGAACTGGCTTACGCAGACTTTATTGAAAACGTACTGCCCAATAACGAGTTTTTTGGTGATGAAGTCAAACAAAAGCTCATTTACTACCCAACCGTCACCAGAGAGCCTTTCCGTAATCAAGGCCGACTTACCGATCTGATCAACAGTGGCAAACTGTTTGACGATATTGGCCTGCCGCCATTAAGCCCTGAGCATGACAGAGCCATGATATGCGGTAGCCCGCAAATGCTCAAAGACACAGAAGCGCTACTGGATGCACGCGGTTTCCGTGTATCGCCACGTATTGGCGACCCGGCAGACTATGTGATTGAGCGCGCATTCGTTGAAAAATAATCAGGAGATCAACTGACGCAGAAAATAACACATGCACTGAAAAAGTGCACAGTGTAAAATCAGCGTCTATTGAATCCAACGAGCTTTACATGATCAGACTATATGATTGGCTGTCTGGCTTTGTACCAGAAGCCATCGTCATTTCCAACCGTGAGCGCTTGCGCGCTGCTATCGGTGCATTTGCAGGTATCGCGCTAACAGCCGTATCTACATACCTTATCACCGGCGAACTCTCCAGTGTGCCTTACTTGATTGCCCCTATGGGGGCTTCCGCGGTACTACTATTTTCATTACCAGCCAGCCCATTAGCACAACCATGGTCTTTATTAGGTGGCAATCTGGTTGCCGCATTAGTCGGCGTCACCTGCGCCATATGGATTCCCAATCCCATGTTGGCAGCTTCGATTGCTGTGGGCGCCTCCATTTTACTGATGTTATGCATGCGTTGCCTGCACCCCCCAAGTGGCGCGGTTGCACTCACCGCAGTGTTGGGCGGGCCAGCCATTCATGCGTTAGGGTATTGGTTTGTAGCTGCGCCGGTAGCACTGAATTCTGTCATTCTGATTATCACCGCCATCGTTTTTCATACCACCACCCGGCACGAATACCCACATCATGCTCGGCATAGAAAAAAAGAAACGGCCAACGAAACCATTCCACCAGAATTGCGGTTTGGATTTACCTCAGATGACTTGAATGAAGTATTGAAAGAAAATAACGAGCTGTTGTACATCAGCCGTGATGATCTGGAAAAACTGTTTCAACAAACCGAGATGCATGCGTATCGCAGACGCTTTGGTGAAATCAAATGCCGCGACATCATGTCGACAGAGGTAATTAGCGTAGAGTTTGGTACAGAACTGGAAGAGGCCTGGGCGCTGATGCGCCAGCATAAAATCAAGGCGCTGCCCGTGGTCAATAAAAGCAACTTGGTCATTGGTATCATCACGCAAATTGATTTTATGAAAAATGCAAACCTTGAGGTGTATGATAATTTTGAAGTCAAACTCAAGCAATTCATTCGGCGCACCGCTGGCCACCATGCAGACAAACCAGAAGTTGTCGGTCAAATCATGAGCTCACCCGTAGTCACGGCGAGCGCCGATATGCATATCATTGAGCTGATTCCACTGATGACGCAAGGCCGAGTATTGCACCATATTCCGGTCGTCGATAGTGAGCAGAGGCTTGTGGGTATCGTTACACAGTCAGATTTGGTCTCTGCGCTCTATCACGGGCGATTGGCCAACCTCAGAACGCTGGGCTTGTCATCCTAACAGCGGATTACTTTCGCTTTTGTTGGTACAGCAACTCGTCCGCCACGCCCAATAGCTCGCCAATAGAATCAACAGAATCAGAGAACGCAACGCTGCCGATAGACATACCTATATTCACTTCGTTGCCATTGGATAACGTCAGTGGCGCAGATACCGCATAGGCCATCCTCGAGGTAATGGTATCTTTAAACTGACTACAGTCGCCACGCACAATCAAACCAAACTCATCGCCACCTAAACGCGCTAGCAAATCTTCTGCCCTAATTTCATTGAGCATGCGTTGCGACACTTCCTGTAACACCTCATCTCCTGCGGGGTGCCCAAAGGTATCATTGATCCATTTAAAATTATCCAAATCCATCAAGTACAACTTAAAGGCAATCTTGCTACGTTTGGCATGTGAGATTTCCGCATTGAGCACACGCTCAAAGTGCACACGATTAGGTAAGCCGGTCAATTGATCTGTCATGGCCAATTTTTGCAGCTGCGTGGCAGTTTTACGGCTTTCTATTGCCAGAATCACAAGTTTGGCAAAGTCTTTTAACAACTGCTTTTCTGCATCGGACAGTGTTCTGGGTTTTGTATCGGCTACGGCAATGGTCCCAAGCGCATAGCCCTGTTGATTGATGAGTGGCGCGCCCGCATAAAATCTTAAATTGGGGGCGTTGGTCACCAGCGGGTTATGCACAAACCGAGCATCTTTTGTTAAATCTTCGCTGACCAGCACCTCATCTGGTCGCATAATGGCATGCGCACAAAATGCAATACTACGATCAAGATGTGTGACACCCAAACCGATTTGTGACTTAAACCATAATCGCTCGGAATCCATCAGCCCAATCACGGCGGCTGGCATTTTCAAAGCATTGGCTGCAACACTGGCTAGCGTATCAAAGTCCATTTCTGGCAACGAATCCAAAATATCATACGCATACAATGACGCAACGCGCTGAGGCTCATTGGCAGGTACTGGACATGATACTGATTGGCGCATTGAAAGCACTCCTTAACACAGTCACAAAGACTTAACAGCGTGCGAGCCAACGCAGACGCGGCTGATGGCTTTACTTTACACATTTTTAGCGAGCCCATCAAATATTCGCTCACTATTTATTTACCGTATAAATTATTGCATTGTTGTGCTGATACAAAACGGCTGCAATAGTGATTTCAGTGATTAAGCAGTGTGCCTAAATTAATTGGCTGGAAGTGTGGCTGCATTTAGCAAGCTATCGAATTGTGCAATAGGCACAGGCTTGCTAAACAAATACCCTTGAAATGCTTTACAGCCATTGGCCAGCAATATTTGCAATTGCGCCTCTGTCTCCACGCCTTCGGCAATCACATCCAAGCCCAAATTTAACCCTAGGGTAATAATCGCGCGTACGATGCTAGCATCATTGGGATCAGTCATCACATCACGCACAAAGGACTGGTCAATTTTTAGCTGATCGAGTGGCAAACGTTTTAAGTAAGAAAGCGAAGAATAACCCGTACCAAAATCATCTAAAGAGAAGCCCACGCCTTTGGCTTTGAGTGCAGACATTTTAACAATGATGTCTTCTACATTTTCCACCAACATACTTTCCGTCAGTTCTAACTTCAGCTTGGTAGGGTCTACACCTGTTCTATCTAGCAGTGCAATCAGCTTTTCTGCAAAATCCGCTTGTAAATATTGACGCGCGCTCACATTCACAGCAAGCACCAAGTGTGCAGTATGCGGCTGTGCGGCCCAAGCCAATAACTGTTTACAGGCGGTTTCAAGTATCCACTGGCCAATCGGCAAGATCAGGCCTGAGTCTTCTGCCAATTGAATAAACTGGCCTGGCATCACCAATCCACGGTCAGGATGATGCCAGCGAATCAAAGTTTCTGCGCCAATCACATGCCGTGCGCTATCCATCTGTGGCTGGTAATACAACTCAAACTGCTGATAGCGAATCCCCAAATGCAAATCTCCCTCAAGAGATACACGGTCATTGACCACGGCTTGCATTTGCGGGTCAAAGAATCGGTAGGTATTGCGGCCGGAGCTTTTGGCTTTGTACATCGCCAAATCTGCACGCCTTAATAGTTCATCCACAGTGGTGGGCTGTTGGTAGTTAAACAGCGTAACGCCAATACTAGGCGAGCTGTGATGCACATATTGCTTTAAATGAAACGGCTTTTTAAAGCTATTGAGTATTTTTTCACACACTGCGCTGGCCTGTACTGCCGCCTCTTGCAGGTTTTCATCAAGCTCGTCAATAATCACCACAAACTCGTCGCCGCCCAACCGGCTCACGGTATCGGTTTCCCGTACACACGCCACCACGCGCTGCGCCACCTCAATCAGTAATAAATCACCCACATCATGCCCGTGCGTATCGTTGAGTGATTTAAAATTATCCAAATCAATAAAGATAACCGCGCCAGCATGATGTGTGCGTGTGCTGGAAGCAAGGCGCTGTTCTAAGCGGTCAAGCAACAATTGCCGATTGGGCAAGTTGGTCATTGGGTCGTAAAACGCCAACTGCTGAATTTTGCTTTCGGCCTGCTTACGCTGCGTAATATCACGCTCTACTGCCACCCAATGGGTATACCAGCCAGTGTCATCGCTGATTGGGACAATATCCAACTCCAGCCAAATCTCTTCGCCGGACTTTTTATAGTTAATCACCTCGGCCCGTACTGGCTGCCAATCCTGAAGTGCCTGTTTGATTTTTCTTAACTCTTCTTTTTGCGTATGCTCGCCTTGCAATATGCGTGGCGATTTACCAATCACTTCTTCGCGGCTATATCCGGTCACCCGCTCAAAGGCATCGTTAACAAAAAGAATACGCGGCCCTAACCCATCAATCGGCTCTGCCTCGGTAATCATCACAATATCGTTGAGCCTAGCAATGCCGGTCTCTAATAACCGTAAATGTTGTTGCGACTGGTGGCGCTCGATGGCAATACCAAGCAAGTGGGAAAGTGCATCCACTAACTCAAGCTCAGCATCGGTTGGCCCCGCCACTGTTTGGTAATACACGGCAAACGTGCCTAGTACTTTTTGTTTGCTCGAAAAGATAGGAGAGGACCAACAGGCTTTTAGACCAAAGTCTGTCACCAAGTGTTGATAACTTTCCCACAGCGGGTCTTGTGCAATGTCAGTGACAACGACCCGTCTTTTTTCATATGCGGCAGTTCCGCACGAGCCTGCCCGCGCACCAATGGTGAGTCCGTGCAGTTGTGTCACATAGCGAGAGTCCAACTTAATCGAGACGCCATCCGCCAGATGCATTTCGTCATGATCCAGCAACATGACAGAACACAAACAGTGTGGGAACTGCGCCTCTATCAATGCTACTGCGGCATGCAATATCTCATTCAGAGTTGCATCGACGGCAATTTTTTCTAAAATGGCACGTTGCCCCATTTTAAATGCTTCTAATTTCTTACGTTCGGATATGTCTTGAAAAGCACCTTGCAATCGGACAATATTGCCATACGCATCGCGCACTGGTTGCCCAATAGTGCGCACCCAAATTCGGCGACCTAAAGCCGTGATTTTTTCCAGCTCCAAGTCGTATGGCTCGCCTTGGTGAATACAGTCGTGCACAGCTTTTTGAATGATATGGCGATGCTCTGGCACAAAGTAACTTACGCCCTCTTCAATACTGGGCGTATAGCCGGCCGGCAAATCATGAATGGCCGCGACTTCATCCGACCACAGCACGCGCTGTTCCTCTAGCTCTAAAATCCACCCCCCTAACCTTGCCGCCTCACCGGCAATTTTGAGTAGCTCCTCTGCGTGCTCTCGCCTTAGGACTTCGTCTTGAAGGGCTTTTGTTCTAATACGTACTTTTCTACGAATCTGTAAATTCCATACCGATACAGTACCTATCAATGCAAGTAACGCCAGCCCTAACCCACCTAACCAGCGTGCAGCACTTGCATCCATATTGCTTTTGGGGTGATAGATAAAGCCATCCAACACATAGCGTTTGGGGATCATGTTGAGGTCTGACAGTGTTTTTGCTATATGCGCCCAACGCTCTTGATTCATATGCCCCACTTCAACAATGTCAGACATCACATATGGCCTCATGGCATAAGCCTCTCTCAATAAGGTGTCGTGGGTGATACCGTTTTTTGAAACACTTTCTTTTTTGAGAATGAGGTCAGCCAACTCCTCCGGATGGCTAAATGCATAATTCCAGCCTTTTTTGGTGGCGCGCAAAAATGCTTCTACACGCTCAGGATGGGTGCGAATTTCTTGCTCAGTGGTAAACAGAATATCGCCATAGAAATCCACCCCAAACTTTTGTGTACTTAATATGGCAGGCGAATAACCTTGTAATTCCAGCTGTATCGGCTCAACAGAAGCATAAGCAGACATGACATCCACCTTACCTTGCGTTAAGTCATTCAAGTTCCAAGTGTGAGGCACGATCTTCAGCAGCTTCATATCAATGCCCTGCTTATTCATCATGGCTATAAACTGCGCTTCGCCCAAACCATTCGAGAGCATGATGCGTTTGCCAATTAAATCTTGAGGACTAAATATTTGCTGCTCGCGCAAGCTCAACAGCACATAAGGAGAGTGTTGGAAAGTAGAGGCAATTGCAACAATCGGCTTGCCTGCCACACGGTCAATCAGAATATCGGAATCGCCAATGGCATAGGTTGCAGCACCGGCCAGCAGTTGCTTGACAGGCGGCCTTTGCTTGCCACCTTCAATAATCTCCACATCTAGATTTTCTTGCCGGTAGTAGCCTTTTTCTAAGGCAGCATAATAACCAGCAAACTGAAATTGATGGTGCCACTTTAATTGCAGCTTCACTTGACTGCGCGCGTCCGCTTGCATGCCAGTAGCCATAAGCAGACAACCCACACACCAAGTAGTTAAATAAAGCTTAAATTGCAACACGCGCATTGATTCAGGCACCCTAATGAATGATGTACATTCAATTTTGATCACATGTAATACGATATAAATTAAACACGCCACCACTACCCATAGGCATACCCAACCATTTGCTTATACCAGTGAAGACTTTACGCGTATTCCATCACAAAGTCTTATCGAATAGCTACAGAAAAACCTGCTTAATATAGCTATTGCGCAAATAGTTTACCGCACAAGTCATTTATTGGCATTACTTTGTATCATGAGAATTTGGCAAAGAAACCGATATGTGAATGCAATTGGCATGTGCCACAACAACACATGCCAATTGTTTAAGTCTGAGCCTAGAGAGTGATTAGATCAGGGATGTGTTAGATATGGATGCGTGTGCCCAACTCAATCACACTATTGCTAGGGATATTGAAATAACTCACTACACTGCCTGCATTGCGCGACATAGTCGCAAACAGTTGATCTCGCCAATGGGCCATTTTTCCACCAGGGCCAGGCACTACCGTTTCGCGACTCACGAAATAAGAGGTGTTAAAAGCATCTAAACGATAATCCCCTATTTCACAGCCTGTCAGCGCCTGTGGAATATCCGGAATTTCCATAAAGCCATAGGCTAATTTAATTTGCCAGAACCCATTACCCAAGCCATGTATCTGCATCCTTTGTAAAGGGTTTACTTTGGGCACGTCTTTAAACAGCACGGTCAACACAATATTACGCTCATGCAGCACCTGATTATGTTTCATATTGTGCAGCAACGCTTGTGGCACAACATCTACATCGGCGCTTAAAAACACAGCTGTGCGTGCAACTCTCACCCGCTTATCTTGTGTAATCATGCGCACAAAATCTTCTAGCTTTGGGTCACCCTCATGCATGTGTTGAAACAATATCTCACGCCCTTGTTTCCATGTCCACATCACCAGTACCAGCAACATGGCGAGCGCCACCGGAAACCAACCGCCCTTGAAAAACTTAACCGAACAGGATGCCAACAACAACACATCTAACAATATAAATAGACTGGTAGCGCTCAATGTCAGCCACAGTGGATAATGCCACTGATGGCGTAACACAAAATACGTCAGGATTGTGGTGATGAGCATGGTACCGGTCACCGCAATGCCATAGGCAGCAGCAATCGCCGATGAATTTTGAAAGGCAATTGCAGTGACCACCACTGCAATCAACAACAGCCAGTTGATCATAGGAATATAAATCTGACCGGATGCACTGGCAGAGGTATGGGTGATTTTCATTCTAGGCAAAAAGCCCAATTGAATGGCTTGCTGCGTGATGGAATACGCACCGGAAATCACAGCTTGCGATGCAATGATGGTGGCGACTGTTGCCAGCATCACTGCCGGGATAAGTAACGATGGTGGAAATGCCAAATAGAACGGGTTACTCACTGCTGCCGGATTGGCTAACAGCAGCGCCCCTTGGCCTAAGTAATTAAGGGCAAGACCTGGCAACACCAAGCCGGTCCAAGCAATCCGGATGGCCGGTTTGCCAAAATGCCCCATATCCGCATACAGGGCCTCTGCCCCAGTGATGGCCAACACCACAGCCCCTACTGCTAAAAACACACCTGCGCCACGTGCTGCTAAAAATTGTACGGCATACAACGGATTCAGTGCTTGTAATATCACAGGATTCTGCATGACGTGGTAAGCCCCAACCGCGCCCAACACAGCAAACCAAACCACAATAATGGGGCCAAATAACTTGCCAACCGTATGCGTGCCGTGCCGTTGAATGGCAAATAAGGCCATCAATATCCCAATCGATATCGGCATTACCCAGGTAGTTAAATTAGGTGTGATTAAACTCAACCCCTCTACGGCAGATAGCACAGAGATTGCCGGGGTAAGAATGCTATCGCCATAAAACAAGGCAGCCCCAAACACGCCCAAACCTAGCAAGAGCTTTTTACTACGTGGCGTCTGACTAGCACTAGATACGGCGAGTGCCAGCAGCGCCATGATGCCGCCTTCCCCACGATTATCTGCGCGCAACACCAGCACCACGTATTTGAGCGTGACTACCAGCATCAATGCCCAAAACACGGCTGAGATGGCACCAATAATATTGGTTTGTGTAAGGGCGATGCCGGTCGATGTGCTAAAGATTTCTTTAATGGTATACAGCGGGCTGGTGCCGATATCTCCATAAACAACGCCAATGGCGCCTAAGGTCAGTCCGGCAAGCCCTTTGGATGCGGTTTGTGTATGCATATATTTCCTTGATGAATGATGACCATGCCATTCAATCAGTGGAGATATATCAATCACATAAACATTGCCTATATTTTAAAGTGCGTTAGGCAGACGCTAACCGGTAGCCAACGCCCGCTTCTGTCAGAATAAAACTAGGCGCTGCCGTATTGGTTTCTATGCGCGCGCGCAGGCGCCCCATGTGTATTCGTAAGTAATGCGTATCATCCACATATTCTGCACCCCACACCTCCGTGAGCAGTTGTCGGTGCGAATAAGCCTTACCCGGTTTTCTAGCCAAAATGAGTAACAGCTTCAGCTCTATCGGCGTAAGGTGTAAGGCTTCATCGTTGAGCGTGACCGCTTGATGCTCTCGATCAATCATCAAAGGACCTATGCGCACAATATGATCGCGTAAAGACATCATGGTACTGCGCTTTAATGCTACTTTGACGCGCGCGACTAACTCATGCACCCCAAATGGCTTGGCTAAATAATCATCTGCACCATCGGTAAAACAATCTACTTTTTCCTGCTCCATTTGCCTTGCCGATAGCACCAAAATGGGAATATCTGATTGCTGTCGCGCTTCACGGATAAACTGGCGGCCATCGCCATCCGGCAAATTCAAATCTAAAATCACCAGCGCGGGTTTGGTTTCAAAAAATGCGGCGGTCGCCTGCGCTAACGTGCGGCTGGTTTTCACAACATACCCCTGCGACTGCAAACTGAGCTGTAGAAAATCACTGATTTGTACATCGTCTTCAATCACATGGATCAATGGTTTTTCTAACATGTTAGCAGCCATTCAGTCTCTACTATAGGTCGCATCGTCAAGCCTCAAACCGCATACGTTGAAAGCGCAGCGTGACGCGCGCGCCAGACTGGCTTGAATCCGCCGGATGGTTTTCAATGATGAGCTGTGCCTCATGTAACTTTGCAATCAATTGTACAATCGGCAGGCCCAAGCCTAACCCGTGTGCGCGCTTGGTCGAAAATTTTTTAATCTGCGTCACTTCAAACCCTGCAGCAAAGCCTGGGCCTTGGTCTATTACAGACACATCTAACCATGCATCTTCTGCACTCACCTCCAGCACAATTGGCGCGTCCACCGTGCTGGCTTGCTTGGCATTGTCAACCAGGTTAATAAGCGCTTGTGTCAATAAATGGGCATTGGCTTTGAACAGTGCATCGCTGACATCTATGCGCGTTTGGATATTCAAAGCCTCGCCACGCTGTTGATAATGGGTCATTACAATCCCAATAATTTCCTCCGGCGATTGCCAATCCATGGGAATACTCAATGGCGTAGAAGCCTCTAAACGGATGAGCGATAAGATATTTTCTGTCGTGGTACTTAAATACGTCGCCTGCGTGGCAATCATCGTAGCCAAATGGCTGATCTGCTTGTCTTGCTGAATCAGCGGAAACTGCTGCAATGCGGTCGATGCGCCTAAAATGGCTGTCAATGGTGTACGCATATCGTGCGAAATAGAGGCGAGCAGTGCATTTTGCATCGCCTCTTGCTGCGCCTGCCACTCCGCTTGTTTTGCACGCGCATGATGTTGCACCCGTTGATATGCTTGTGACACTTGCTCGACATGGGACTGGATAGCAGCCAATGTGCTTTTATTCAGCGCCGCCACATCGGGGAGCTGTTCATGTGCAATCCACATACTCGGCAAGGTACTGGGCAATCGGCTAAATGGAATCAGCCAATAACGACTTTCTGGCCAGTTCTGTGTAAATGGGCCAATCGTTTGCCCAGTCGAAGTCACCCAAGCCAATGCATGCGGATCTGGCCCTTGCAGTACATCAGTGAGTGCGTGCTGTGCGCCTACCACTTGAAATGCCATGTGATACTGCCCTGATAGCAGCTCACAGGCTTCTTGCGCGAGCAGTTGCAGATCATCCATCACCGCTAGCCGTTCAGATAACTTTCTCGCAAACTCCGCATGCTTAGAAGCTGCCATAAATAAGGCGGTTTGAGACTGTAACCGCTTAACCAAAGAAGCAATGACCACAGCTACCACCAGAAAACTGATGAGGCTTGCCCATGACGCCACACTCCCCACTTGGAATGTATAGGTAGGCGCAATGAAAAAATAGTTAATCGCCACAAAAGCGGCGCCAACCGAGATCAGTGCAAGGGCTATTTCAAAGAAATAAGCCGCGACCACCACCACAAGTAAATACATCATGACCACGCCTGTGGTACTCAACACTTGTTGGTAATGATGGCCAACCCAAGTAGCGAGTGTTAGCAATAGGCATATGGCTGCCCACTGAATTAGCCTAGGGTGAGGTTTCAACGCTTATCTTTCATACAAGTCAACATCATCGCTCTCGTTCAGTCATGCAATGAGCATACGCCAAGCCATACGATGCAATCAAGTCTTGCAGAATTTTTAGGCAGTACAGAGCGGACTATCGACGAAATGCTCATCAAACTGAAACAATTGATACGTAGACTGGCGCTATTCAACAAGAAAACTTCACAGGAGAATACGATGAAATTATTGAATAAGTTACGTGATTTAAGAAATGAACGCATACAAGCCATGGAAATGCATCGTGCAAATTATGCGCATGAGGCGATTGGTTTGGGCACTGTTACTGTATATGACATTGTGCGTTTACATGCAGAAATGGATACTTACGAACGTTTATACCAACAACGTGTAGAGCGCTAAAATACTGCGCTAATAAGCGTTTCTGTCTTTAAATACCAGTAAGATGGTACGCACGATAATTTTCAAGTCTAAAGACAAAGACCAGCTTCTCAAGTAGTCTAAATCGAACTCAATACGCGCTTCCATTTTATCGACAGTATCTGTCTCGCCGCGCAGGCCATTCACCTGTGCCCAGCCTGTAATGCCCGGTTTCACTTTGTGGCGAATCATGTAGCCTTTAATCACTTTACGATACATCTCATTGTGCGCAACCGCATGCGGCCTTGGCCCGACAATACTCATGCGGCCTTGTAACACATTGATGAACTGCGGCAATTCATCCAAAGAAGTCTTACGAATAAAGCGGCCAAACCGTGTAATGCGTACATCGTTTTTAGTGGCCTGTGTGACTTTATCGCCATTCTCTTCTACCGTCATGGATCTAAATTTATAGACCAAAATTTCTTCGGCATCTAAGCCATAACGGCGCTGCTTGAACAACACCGGCCCTTTAGAGCTTAGCTTCACGCCAATCGCCACTGCCAATAAAACGGGTGAAATCAGTAACAGGATAATCAGTGATAGCACAATATCACTCGCGCGTTTAATAAAGCCGTTGAAGCCAGAGAATGGTGTTTCACACACCGCCACCACAGGAATACCACCGACATCGTCAATACGTGCTTGGATCAAATCAAACACAAAAATATCCGGCACAAAGTAAATAGACACTGTGGTGTCTTTTAAGCCGTCCAGTAAATCGAGCACCCGAGGCTGCGAAGTCATCGGCAACGCGATGTAAATAATATCAATGCTGTTTTTACGCACATAGTCAGACAGCTCGCTGATTCTTCCCATCAGCTGCAAACTATTATGATCTTCCAGCACAGTACGGCTGAGATCGCGGTCATCAAAGAAGCCTTTGAATTGTAGACCTAGTTCCAAATCACTATCCATGCGGTCACGTAATTGCATGCCCTGATTACCCACACCCACAATCACCGCATTGCGCGTGACAGCTTCGCGATACAGGTTACTGGTCAGGTAGCTATCGACCGCAATATGTACCAATAAAATCAGTATGGGTGTGATGAGCACCCAATACATAATCATATTGCGTGGAAATACATTGAGGTAACTGGTGGAATAACCGAAGAATAAAATGACCGCAACGATGAAAAACCAGTCGGTGAGGATACCTATAAACTGTTGCCAGATGGAGGTGTTTTTATACCAAGTGCCAGGAAAGCTAATGGCAAAAATCAGCATGGCGATCAGATAATACTTTTCATCCAGCTCCTCACCAAAGTACACGCTGAGCATGACGAGAGAAGCAATCATCAATACTGGGTCTGCCAGCATCTTGATCAAAGACTGGATAGTCAGTTCTTTACTATAAACTAACGGCTGTGATGACTTCATTATATTATTGAGTAACAAGTTGGTGCGGTTGAATCTATTTTACGCGCACCGCTTCAATTATTCTGTTTTATATCCTAATGGGTTATGAGATTGCCAACGCCACGTATCAGCACACATTTGCGCGAGATCTCTTGATGCAGTCCATCCCAGCAAAGTTTTTGCCAATGCTGGATCAGCATAATTCAACGCAACATCTCCAGCTCTACGCGGCATGAACTCATAAGCAATTTCAATGCCAGATTCTTTGGAAAATGCGTTCACCACGTCCAATACACTGTAGCCATGACCTGTGCCTAAATTCACCGTCAATAGGTTAGGCGCTTTTTCCAAGTAGCGCAACGCTGCCAAATGCCCCTCGGCCAAATCCACCACATGAATATAATCACGCACGCCGGTACCGTCATGGGTGGGATAGTCATTGCCAAATACTCTTAATTTTTTTAACTTACCCACAGCAACCTGGGCTACATAGGGTAGCAAGTTGTTCGGAATCCCATTGGGATCTTCCCCAATCATGCCGCTCTCATGCGCGCCTATTGGGTTAAAGTAACGCAGGATCCCAATACGCCAAGTATTATCAGCCTGATAAATATCCCGGAGCATATGCTCAATCATCAGCTTAGTTTGCCCATACGGGTTAGTCGCACTCAAAGGGAAATTTTCACGAATCGGCACCGAAGCGGGGTCACCATACACGGTGGCAGATGAACTAAATACGATGGTTTTGACATCAAACTCAGCCATGACCTGCAATAAACTCAAGCTACCTGCCACGTTATTATCGTAGTACATCATGGGCTTTTCAGTGGATTCGCCCACTGCTTTTAAGCCTGCAAAATGAATCACACTTGAAATCGAGTACTTGCTAAACAGGTCTCTCAGGACGGTTTTATCACGAATATCGCCGATAATCGTTGGGAACTCGACACCTGATATCTGTTGAATGCGCGCCAGCGATGTAGATTGGCTGTTAGAGAAGTTATCCAATACGACAATCTCTTGGCCAGATTGTAGCAATTGCAGGCAAGTGTGGGAGCCTATGTAGCCGGCGCCGCCGGTGACTAATACGGTCATAGATAAATGCTAATTCTAGTAATAAGTAATCAAAAGCTTACAAGTAATTGTTTTGAATTACCATAGCCCGTTTGTATCGTATGAAATCAAACAGAATTAATATTTCCAGTAGTGGTCCACCAACAAGGCAGCAAAGATCAAGCTCAAATAAAGAATCGAGTATTTGAATGTTCTTTTAGCCAGATCATCCGAATATTGACGATACAAGCCAATCACATAAGCCAAAAATACGGCATTCAATACCAGAGAAGACACCAAATAAATCAGACCACTCATGCCTAAGCCATACGGCATCAGTGAAACCACCACTAAAATAATGGTGTAGAGCAGGATGTGCAGCAAGGTAAATGCTTCGCCGTGGGTGACCGGCAGCATCGGCATACCTACTTTGGCGTACTCTTCACGGCGATACAATGCTAACGCCCAAAAATGCGGCGGCGTCCAAGCAAAGATAATCAAGAACATAATGAGTGATTCAGGTGATACGTTATTGTTCACCGCTGCCCAGCCCAGTATCGGTGGCATTGCACCAGAGGCGCCGCCAATCACGATGTTCATGGGCGTTGCGGGCTTAAGAAACACGGTATAAATCACTGCGTAGCCAACAAAGGTGGCAAAAGTGAGCCACATGGTCAGTGGATTCACGAATAGATATAGAATCGCCAAGCCTACACCACCCAAAATGGTGGCAAATACCATGGTTTCTTTATTGGAAACCTGTCCGGTTGGCAAAGGTCGGCCACGCGTGCGCGCCATCACTGCATCAATTTTGTGTTCAATCAAACAGTTAAAAGCAGCAGCAGCACCGGATGAAAATGCAACGCCGATGGTGGTAGCGATAAGAATATCCCACGGCACCATTCCCGGTGTGGCCATAAACATGCCGATGAGTGCGGTAAATACAATCAGCGCTGTTACACGTGGCTTGCATAGCGCATAGAAATTTTTAACACTGACGCCAAACGCATCTAACTGATTTGCAAAACTCACACTCAATTCAAACTCTTTTCTGTCTTTAATGCCGCATTGCACTAACGCGACTGCGCGGTAATTTTTGAATTCAACAATACGACCATCACAACGAGTAACGCCGCACCAAAGTTGTGGCCAACCGCCAGCACCAAAGGCAGATGCAATAACAGGTTAGCGATACCCAAACTAATCTGGGCTAACAGCACGCACAACAACGCAATACTTAATGTTTTTAATTGGCCGTATTTTAAACCATTTACTGCCATAAAACCTAAATAAATCAATGTAATGACTGCACCGATACGGTGTGTCCATTGAATCGCAGTAAGGGATGCTAAGGTAAGATTTCCACCATCCGCACTTTCACCTAATTCACGATGTAAGTGAAACGCATCTTTAAAATCCATGGCCGGCAGCCATTGTCCGTGACAGGTAGGGAAGTCAGTACACGCCAATGCTGCATAGTTAGTACTGGTCCATCCACCCAAAAAGATTTGGGCAAACAAGACCAATAAGGCAACCCGTATCAGCCAGTAATAGCTGGCTGGAATCAGATGGCGTCCAATTTGTGTGCCCCAATGCCGGTGCGCAATCCATACTAATATGGCCAACGTGCTCATGCCGCCTAATAAGTGTGCACTGACCACTACTGGTTTTAATAATAGGGTGACTGTCCACATGCCCAATAAGGCTTGAAACACAATGAGGCCAGCTAAGCCAGTGGTCACCCAAGGCGAGGTGCGAATGGATGATTTGTTTTTCCAGCCCAATATAAACAATGCAAGCACCATCAAGCCCAATACAGCAGCAACATAACGGTGTGCCATTTCCTTCCAAGCTTTCCCAGCCTCTACCGGCGCATGGGGGTACACCGTTTGCGCTTGCGCAATAGCGTCTACACTTTGTGGCACTGTCAAAGCGCCATAGCAGCCTGGCCAGTCCGGGCAACCCAGTCCGGCATCAGACAATCGAACATACGCCCCCAACGACACTAAACATAGGGCAGTGAGCATGGCGATAAGACTTAATCGTTTAAATATCATGATACGTTTATCCCGCCCAAGAGAATTTGAGTAGTCGAACCAAATCTTTCCGAATATTGGCTGCTGGGGTCGTTTGCGGATAGCTCATCATCAGATGACCTAGCGGATCCACAAAATAAATGCGATTGCCCGCTAAGGCATCTTCGGCCTGAATATTAAATTGTTTGGCAAGCGCATCAATACTCTCTACGGATTGATTCAAAATCAGCATATCCGGATACATCGTCTGTATTGCATTCACATCAGCTTGATGCGTTATCAGTACGCGTTGCACACGGATAATGTCTTTATACGTCGACACATGGATTTGACGCATATCGTGCAGTTTATTTAAGCATGATTGCTCACAGGCATTGGCCACATACACCATATTCCATTTGTCGCCCCAAAACTTGGGCAGCGCCGTACCTTTCACATTCAATAAGTGTGCATCGGCCTGAAGTAGGCGTGGTGGTTGCACTAACTCACCAAGACTTTGGCCTCCAGGTCGCCAATCCATTTTAATCATGGTGACGACCACAACGATGGGCACGATAAAGAAAACCGCCATCATCAAAAATATCATGCGGCCGCGACGTTGCTGCGCAGCCTCTATATTCAATTCATTTTGCATAATCTACTCTTTTGTTTGCACGCGTTTCACGCTGGTATATAAATAAATCGCTAGGGTAGCGAAAGCAAATCCAAACCATTGATAGGCATAACCCAGATTGGTCATGATTTTACTGGGTGGCATTTGCCAGTTTCTTACAAACCCATCTTTTGCCACGGTTGGGTCCAGTTTGATAATGACATCCAATATCGGAATGGGTGCCAGCTGATGATATTTTTTCATATCCAAATGCTGCCACACCAGCGTCCATGGTTTATTCTGTTCAGCCGCCGTATTCGGTTTTTCTTCAAGCGTAAATATTTTACTAGAAGGAATCCACACCATGCCCTTAATTTCTTGTGTTGTTGTCGATGTATCAAATACAGGTAAGGCTTGGTGATCAGCAGCGCCTACAACCCAGCCACGATTGATCAACACATAGCGCTCAGTACCCTCTATTTTAAAAGGCGTCACGACATGAAAACCGGCCTGACTATCCTCAACCTGATTATCAATCAGTATCTGATACTGCGTCTCATAATGGCCGGAAACCTGCACTTGCTGAAACTGTAATGCTTCAGGCGCGTTCAAATGATCTGTTAACTGGACAATTTTTTTCGTTAAGCTGGTTTGATATTGGTCTTGAATCGCCTGTTTAGTCGCCGCTTTATGGTATTGCCATAAACCAAGTTTGATAAACAGTGGAATACACACCAGCACAATCATTGTGCTGATCCAATTTGTTTCAAACCGCCAGTTGCTGTTAAACGAATTGTGCAGAAAGTTAAATTGCATTTTTAATTAGCCAGTCGCATAATCTTTAAAGTAAACATATTGGACATTATCATGTGGATTAAAATTGCAACCGTACTCGTGTTAATCATCATTGTCAGCAGTCTGTTCTCGGCACTGTTTTTTCTAATGAAAGACAAAAGAGGCAATGACCGTACAGTAAAAGCGCTAACTGTGAGAATTGGGTTATCCATTACCTTATTTGCTGCCTTGATTATCGCCGCTTATTTTGGGCTTATCGGACACTCGCTTTAACGCAAATGCCAACATAAATAAAAAGGGCGATGCATTGCATCGCCCTTTTTTCATTCTACTGATTACAGCATGTAAACAAAGATAAACAAGCCTAACCACACCACATCCACAAAGTGCCAGTACCAAGCCACACCTTCAAAACCAAAGTGATGCTCAGGCGTAAAGTGGCCTTTCATGCAACGTAATAAGATCACAATCAACATAATCGTACCAATGGTCACATGGAAACCATGGAAGCCAGTCAGCATAAAGAACGTAGCGCCATAAGCACCGCTACCAAGCGTTAAACCCATTTCAGTATACGCATGATGATATTCCATGCCTTGGCAAATCAAGAAAGCAATACCCAGTGCTACTGTTAAGAACATACCAATAATTAATTGCGTACGGTTGTTCTTAATCAAACCCCAATGTGCCCAAGTAATGGTCGCGCCAGAAGTTAATAACAAAATGGTGTTAATCAGTGGCAAACCAGACCAGTGCATTGGCTTAAAAGCAGGGTTTGGTGTGTATTCTGCACCTAGTACATGACCACCCGGACCTTGTGAAGGCCAAACAGCCAAAAAGTCTTTGTAGGGCGTGATGTCTGGTGCGTAACTCGCCAAATCGGGTACAGACAGTACGCGCATGTAGAATAAAGCACCGAAGAAGGCTGAGAAAAATGCCACTTCTGAAGCAATAAAGACCACCATACCCCAGCGGAATGACTTGTCTTCCCAGCTTTTGTATTTACCGGTCATACTCTCAGTAATCACAGTGCCCAGCCACTTGAACATCATGAATACCACAACGGCTAAACCAAAGTACATCATCCAGTGGCCAGGACCTTCAAGGTAAGCCAGCGACTTGCCGCCACGATCCGTTGCGACAGAAAATATAAATCCTGAAGCCATTGATAACAAACCAGCAGAAAGTATTGAAGGATAAATACTTCCGTGTGGCACAAAATATTGATTTTCAGAATGTGTTGCCATGCGCTAACTCCCAAGCATACTAATATTTATATTTAACAACGATTAAACTGCGTATTACTTTACTGCTTCATTACTTACCCGGTGCTTTAAAGAATGAGTATGACAGCGTCAATTCCTTCACATCTTTTGGCAAATCAGGACTGATAAAAAACCTTAACGGCATTTCTTTTGTTTCACCAGACTTTAAGGCCTGATTCACGAAACAAAAACACTCGATTTTCTTTAAGTGCGTTGATGCTTTACCTGGCGTTACACTTGGCACCGCCTGACCAGACACAGTTTCACTGGTCGTATTTTTTGCTACAAACAATACCGTTTCAATCTGACCAGGGTGTAGCGTCACACTCGTTTGCTTGGGATAAAAGTTCCAACCCAAACCAGGCATCACTGCAGACACAAACTGTACCGTCACCATTCTTGAAGCATCTACTTTTGCTTTTGCCAACGTCGCCGCGGTATTGTCAGTTTTACCATTTAAACCGGTAATCGAACACAACACATCGTACAAAGGCACTAATGCAAAAGCAAACAGCAACGAGCCAATGACCACATACAGTACTTTGATGGCCAATTTTTTGTTGGCAGCTTTCTGCTCTGTCGAATGATGCTCAGCCATTGAACCAACACCTACAATGACATTTACCGGTCAAAATCACTGATGCCAAACAGTAAATATCGAAACCACATACCAAACGAACACAATGGCACCAATAATGATGGCAATTTTTTTGTTGCGTGCGTTTTTTAAAGCTTCTTTTTGTTCCATTTAAAACAGGGCTTGGCTGTACCAAGCCCCATATTTCCTTAGTTACTCAACAATAAATTACTTAATAACAGGTTGTTCGTTAAAGCTATGGTATGGCGGTGGAGATGGTAATGTCCATTCCAAGCCTTCTGCACCTTCCCACACTTTATCTGTTGCTTTTTGACCGCCTCGAGCACAACTGATGATGTTATACACAAACAACAATTGCGATAGACCCAAGATAAAGGCACCTACTGTCGAGATCATATTGAACTCGGCAAATTGCAATGCATAGTCAGGAATACGACGTGGCATACCTGCTAAACCAACAAAGAATTGTGGAATGAAAGTCACGTTGAAAGAAATAGCAGTTAACCAGAAATGCAGTTTACCTAACTTCTCGTTATACATATGACCAGTCATTTTTGGCAACCAGTAGTACACGCCTGCCATGATACCCATGATACCGCCAGCAAACAGTGTGTAGTGGAAGTGCGCTACAACGAAGTAGCTGTTGTGGTATTGCGCATCAGCTGCTACGTCCGCCAATACCAAGCCGGTTAAACCACCGATACCGAACAAGATAATCCAACCCACCGCAAACAACATCGGTGTTTCAAAGGTCATGGAGCCTTTCCACATGGTTTTAATCCAGCAGAAGAACAACACGGCCAATGGGAGTGAAATCGCCATCGTGCTATACATAAAGTAGAGCAATGCAGGCACAGGCATACCCGCTGTAAAGAAGTGATGCGCCCAAACAACCACAGCTAACGCACCAATTGCCCATAGTGAGTACACTTGTGCTTTGTAGCCATACATTGGTTTACGTGAGAATGTTTGTAAGATTTGTGGAATGAAACCCCATACTGGCAGTAACAAAATATACACTTCTGGGTGACCAAAGAACCAGAACAAGTGTTGGAACATGATTGGGTCACCACCACCAGCAGCATCAAAGAAGTGCGTACCAAAGTGACGGTCCGTTAACAACATAGTCACTGCACCAGCCAATACAGGGATAGTAGCAACCAATAAGAATGCAGTAATCAACCAGCCCCATGCAAACATTGGCATTTTCATCAACGTCATGCCAGGTGCGCGCATATTGAATAACGTCACGATGATGTTAATAGAACCCATTACAGAAGAGATACCCAACAAGTGAACGGCAAAAATCGCGAAGTCTACGCCGATACCGCCTTGCACAGACAGTGGCGGATAGAATGTCCAGCCTGTCGCCAGTGCACCATCGCCAATACCAAACAAAGCCAAGGTAAATGGTAAGGTAAGTAGAATTGCTGAAGGAGGAAGTAACCAGAAGCCCCAGTTATTCAAACGCGGAAGCGCCATATCTGGTGCACCGATTTGCAACGGGATCATCCAGTTAGCAAACCCAGTGGCTGCAGGCATCAAGGCTGCGAAAATCATGATCAACGCATGCACGCCAATCAACTGGTTAAAAAAGTCAGGGTTCATCAACTGAAGACCTGGCTTAAATAACTCGGCACGGATACCCAAAATCATTGAGCCCCCTACCAAGAACATAATTAAAGAAAAGGTAAGATACATCGTACCAATGTCTTTGTGATTTGTTGTTGTCAACCAACGCATGATACCGGTTGGGTGATCGCTGTGCTCTTCATGATGCGCTACAGTTGTAGTACTCATAATGCTCTCCTAATCGCCTTAGAACTATTTAAAAAAATACTAATTATTCACGTGCCGCTTTAACTTGCGTAGGCTGAACAATTGGGTCTACAGTTGCTGCATTACCTAGCGCTTGTCTTTCGTAAGTAATCACTGCAGCAATCTCAGTATCATTCAACGTTGCCTTCCAAGCCGGCATGACACCTTTACCGTTTAACAAACGATCCAGATGACTGTCTTTTAAATATTTTCCATCTGCGCCAAAAATCGGCCCAGTTGCGATTTTGCTGCCTGTCAATGCAGGGAAAGCAGGAGGCAAACCAGCACCCGTCACTTGGTGACATACAGCACAGTTTTTCTCGTATACAGTTTTACCTTGCGCAACCAAGTCTTCTTTAGTCATTTCTTTGACTTCGCTTGCCGCTTTTTGTTCTTCTTGCTTTTTAGCAACCCAAACCTTGTATTCTTCCATCGGCACGGCGTTGACCACTACAGGCATATAACCATGACCTTTACCGCACAATTCTTTACATTGGCCGCGGTAAGTACCAGCTTTTTCCACTTGCACCCATGTTTCACGAATAAAACCAGGCACTGCCACACGTGATGAACCAAACTGAGGCACCCACCAGTTATGTAGCACATCAGATGCTGTCATCAAAATACGCACCTTCTCACCCACTGGCAACACCAAAGGATTATCCACTTCTAATAAGTAGTGCTCACCTTTTTCTGCTTTATTGTGCAGTTGGTCATCTGTCGTCACTAAGTTGCTGACGAATTTAATGCCTTTTGCGTCACCATCTAAGTACTCATATTGCCAACGCCATTGTGAACCGGTAATTTTAATGACCATATTCGATTGATCACGCGTGTCTTCCATCATCACCACACTGTGGTACGCCGGAATACCCATGATCACAAAGTCAATTAAGAGCAGAATTGCAAAAGGGATCAGTGTCCAAAAAATCTCTACGGCTGTAGATGGCGCTTTGTCTGCAACGGCTTTGTAACCCTTGCTTTTACGGTGTGCAAAAATTGAATAGATCATAATTGCGAGCACTGCGAAGAAAATAATCGCAGTAATAATCATGAATTTGTTGTGCACATGCAATGTATCCAACGCCATTGGGGTCACTGGCTCAGGAAAGTTCCAACTGTAATCCGCATATACATTGAGCGAAGCCAGCAATGCAGCTAAACCTACCCCAATTTTTTTAAACACTTGCATCTCCATTACTCCAAAATCAAATTTAGTTAATGTTTCTTAATTTCTTTTTTAGTTCTCGCACCAGAGCAAGTCGCTGCTCATCGTCGATAAAATGCTTGCCAAACTCCACCTCTTTGCCATGCGATCCAATCATTAGAGCATGCTTACCGCCTGCGGATTCTTTCACACTGACCTGTGTCCAATAACGCTGAAACACTGTCGCACTCACATCTCGATTGTGTTTTTTTTCGACCAGCACTTGGTCACCATCGATTGTAATGCTCTCAAAATCAGCAGCATGCAACCTAATGTAGTAGAACGCTAACGCAAATGCCAACAATTCCAACCCAGCAAACGGCAACACTAACCATGCCCCAATATGCGTAAACCCCACCGCAACCATCAATGCAATCACTGCAAGAATCGCTAACAACTTATAAGCACCCTCAGAAGTCAGGGAGTTATTTGGTCGCGCAATAATTTTGTAATCAAACACTGATAGCATGGAACAAATCCCAGTGACAGACAACCAATCTTGTAACAACATACTTAAGACTTGTTACAAACTGTTACAAGCCCGTGAAAAATAGCACAAAAAAAGGGCTTTTTCAAGCCCTTGCGTCGTACCATGATGATTTTATGCGGTTATATTTACTTAATATCTAGCCATCGCAGATGTATTTTACGATTGCTGGTGCCGGGAGCCGGAATCGAACCGGCACGTTGTTTCCAACGCGGGATTTTGAGTCCCGTGCGTCTACCAATTCCGCCATCCCGGCAGGAGGTATATAATGTGCAACTTCGCTATTATAACAAGCTATTCGCATTATGCGAACCCAAGAATTCGATTTTTATTTACCTTCTGAGTTAATTGCACAATTTCCGGCAGAAAAACGTAATGGTAGCCGCCTGTTACATGTGGACGGCAATTCCGGTCAACTGGTGGACGGTACATTTGCACACCTGACAGAGTGGTTATCTCCGCATGACCTCGTTATCTTCAATGACACGCGCGTGATCAAAGCGCGGCTGTTTGGACAAAAGTCGACAGGAGGTGCTGTGGAAATCATGATCGAGCGTGTACTGAATGACCACGAAGCGCTAGCCCATGTACGCGCATCGCGTGCGCCCAAACCCGGTGCGCGACTACTGTTAGAGAACGCCATTGACGTAGAAGTCACCGCGCGCCAAGATGATTTATTTTTACTCAAATTTCATCACGCATCGTCTATCTTTAATCTGCTGGATCAGTATGGGCATTTGCCACTGCCACCTTATATTACACATGCAGCCGAATCTGAAGACGAAACACGCTACCAAACCGTATATGCGAAACATGCTGGCGCAGTCGCCGCACCAACTGCCGGTCTGCATTTTGATGAAACCATGCTAAGTAATATACAGGCGATGGGTGTTCGTATTGCTTATGTGACCTTACACGTAGGGGCAGGCACCTTTCAGCCAGTCAAGGTAGATGAGATTAGCGCCCACAAAATGCACAGTGAGCGCTACCAAATTCCAGAAGAAACCGTGGCCTTGATTCAATCCACTCGTCAAAATGGCGGACGCATTTTGGCCGTTGGCACTACCGCGCTGAGGGCTTTAGAAAGCGCAGCACAACACGGACCACTGTCAGCCGGCAGTGGCGAAACCAATATTTTCATTACGCCAGGCTATTCTTTTAATGTGGTGGATCGCTTGCTGACTAACTTTCACCTGCCCAAAAGCACCTTAATGATGTTAGTGTCAGCCTTTGCTGGCTATACCCACATCATGTCGGCGTATGAACATGCTATTAGGCAGCAATACCGCTTTTTTAGTTATGGGGATGCCATGCTGATTGAACGTGCAACACTGTAGGAACTATGTTGACTTAAACCATGTCGATTGACTATTCGATTGCACTACTATTTATCACAATCATTTATTTATCATACGTATTTATTACACGGGGATTCAAATTGCGCCACTCTGTATTCAAGCCAAGCCTAATGGCTATCTTCATTTCAACAGGCGCGCTATGCACGCCGTCTCTGCAAGCTGAAGTTATCTCCGAGGCGCAACTAGGCATTAAGATTCCATTGGTTAAAAAACCAACCACACGTCCGATGACCGTTGCCTATGTCCCTTTCAATCAGACTTACTACATTGCCGATGGCGGATTGGCGCCGATAGGCTCTGAGTTTGAAGCACCCAGCTCCAAGTCTGAGATTCATGCATACTCCAAAGAGGGCAAATACATCAACTCGGCAAAGCCAGGCTATGACAATCGCTCGATCTACTTCAACCCCAATACTGGCAAGCTAGAAACGGTGACCTACAATATTTCCAGTAGTGTTGGCTTCTCACCGAACACCGGCATTTACTCGATCGATTTGGCTGAGACCGGTGAAGTCAAAGACACCTCTGGCGAAGTGATTCAATTTAACCCTGCGTTTGGTGATGCTGCTACCATGCCCACCTACGACGCTGAGAATAAGCGCTACTTTGCCAAACAAGAGCGCAGCAATATTGTGTGGATTGTAGATCCAAAGAATCGCGAAAAACTGAGTGAGATTAGCTTGGATTTTAAAACCCCAAATGTTCTGCACGATGATATCAGCGATCATTTTATTGCGTATACCGGCGTGAAAGGCCATGAGCTTGTGTTGCTGGATGTCGATCACAAAGCAGCGCTGGTGTTTGACCTGACCGGGAAATTTATTGCCAAAAGCGAATTACCCAAAGACATGAAGTTGCGTGCACAAAACCATTACAACGGACTCGGCTATACCAATGATATGTTGTTTGTGTATCACGAAACCGAAGGCGAGTTTGGCACCTATTGTGGGTTTAAAGTCGTCAAATAAAATGCAATCGCAACAGATACAAAAAACCGCATCGAGATGCGGTTTTTCTTTTGTTACAGGAACAAGCTATTTACCAAGCGCACCTGCAAGCTTACCAGAGGCCAGCCCGAACAACGCACCAATGACAGTTGAAATAATCACCATAATCACAGGGTTAGTAGCATCTAATGCAGTCACATTGGCAGCAGAGCCAGCGGTTAACGCCAAACCAGCAGCAGCTGCATAGCCGTAGACATTAGCAGGCACAACAGACAAAAGGTTACAGCCCGCCACAATTACCAACAAAAATACAGTGACGGCAATAATGACTGGCACTGCCAATACACCCAAACCAGCCAGCATACCTGAGTTCACCAAGTACAGCGCAACCCCGGCAATCACTGCACCATACACCATGCCTGCGATTGTTTTTTGTAATGCTGCTGTGTCTCCACCCGTATGGAAAAAACACCCCCATGCAATAAACCCAACCCACACCAGCGCAACACTTGCCAATGGATTAAAAGCTAAAAATGCCCAAACGCCCCCTAAAACCGCGATACTTACTGCCAATGCTGTTAACTTCGACATTCTGTTCTCCCTTTGTTTTGGTCCTGCTCATTTTTAAAAAAGTCTTCTATGCTAAATCGTTAGTGCATACAGCCCTTGTTTAAAACTTTAAGCACAAGAACGCCATGCGCTAACTGAAACGCAGTCTAGTCTCATTTTGGTGCATGTTGCAAGTTTTTTTAAATTTGACCGCCCCAATCTAGGGCGAGTTGGAGAGTTTGAAGCGAGGTGTTTAACGTGATGCGGTTACGTAATCCCAGTGCTTACGCCAAGTATTGACAACTAAATTAGGGTATTGGGGCTTACCAAGGCTACCATTGTAGCGACCTAGTGCACGGAAATAATTACCACGCTCAATGTCTAAATAGTGCCTTAAAATTGTGCATCCATAGCGTAAGTTTAGGCGCATATCAAACAAATTATGATCTTGACTGCCGATACTACGCACCCAAAATGGCATCACTTGCATATAACCACGCGCGCCCACACTCGATACCGCATATTTTTTGAACCCACTTTCCACCTGGATTAACCCTAATACCACTTGCGGATCCAACCCTGCCCGCGTGGCCTCGTAATGAACTGATCTCAAGAAATCTCTTCTGTATGTCTCATCAGGAATACGCTTTTGCAGCCTCACTGACATTTGCTCAAGCCAAGCCTCACCCTCTGCCGGATTATCAAATATCAACTGCGGCGCCGCCAAATCACTGATGGATTTTTGCATCACCGCCTTCACACTATTCGATAGCGGCTCTTCACGCTGACCACCTGCAAAGCAAGTAGCCACGAGACACATCAGCACAATGAAAAGAGTTTTACGCATGGATCTATTAAGTCACTTTTTTAACTGATTAATACCTGTTGAATAAAATTTAAAGTATCTGGTAACGCGATCGTTTGTGCATCAGGCGATTTACGTGATTTATATTCCACATTACCCTCAGCCAAACCGCGATCACCAATCACAACCCGATGTGGTATACCCATCAAATCGCTTTCCGCAAACATGACGCCCGGGCGTTCATTTCTATCATCGAGTAACACATCGACACCGGCCGCTGTTAAATCTGCATAAAGCTGTAAAGCCGTTGTTTTCACTTGATCGCTTTTATCCATCCCAATTGGACAAATTACCACTTCAAACGGTGCCATGCTCAATGGGAAAATAATCCCTTTGTCATCATTGCCTTGCTCAATGGCAGCACCCACGATACGAGATACGCCGATGCCGTAACATCCCATTTCCATGACTTGCGATTGACCATGCTCGTCCAAATAAGTCGCATTCATGGCCTTGGCATATTTGGTACGCAATTGGAAGATATGCCCCACTTCAATACCACGACAAAGAGACAATGTGCCTTTGCCATCTGGGCTGATATCACCCGCAACTACATTGCGGATATCGGCCACCACGCTAGGCTCCTGTAAATCACGAGCAAAATTCACGCCAGCCAAATGGAATTTAGGTTTATTCGCCCCACAAATAAAGTCGCTCATGGCTGCAACCGTGCTATCTGCAATCACATGCACGTTTGCGCCTACATTGACCGGCCCAATAAAGCCGGGTGGACAATTTAAATTGGCGCGAATCTCTTCTTCAGTGGCCAGCCTAAAATCGGTCAAACCTGACAATTTTGTCAGTTTTACTTCATTCAGCATGTGGTCACCACGTAACAATGCGAGGTAAAACTTTTCTTGTGCAACAAAGGCCACCGCTTTCACAGTGCGTTCAATGCCAACCCCTAACAGTTTTGCCACATCTTCACAGGCGGTTTGTTTTGGCGTATCGACTTCACGCATGGATTCACTGGGCGCTGCGCGGGTTATCGTCGTCACAGCTTCAGCCAATTCCACATTGGCGGCGTAATCGGATTGCTCACAGTAAGCCAACGCATCTTCACCGCTATCGGCCAGCACGTGAAACTCTTGTGAGCCATCTCCACCAATGGCGCCTGAATCTGCTTTGACCGCACGGAATTTCAGCCCCAAACGCGTAAATACATTGCTGTAGGCTTGGTGCATCTCGCTATAGGTGTTCTGCAAACAGTCGTAGCTGGTATGAAACGAATACGCGTCTTTCATCAAAAACTCACGGGCGCGCATCACGCCAAAACGTGGGCGAATCTCATCACGGAATTTGGTTTGAATTTGATAAAAATTCAACGGCAATTGTTTATAGCTATTGATTTCTTTACGTGCAATATCGGTAATCACTTCCTCATGCGTTGGGCCAAAACAGAAATCACGCTCATGGCGATCTTGAATTTTGAGCATTTGTGGCCCGAATACTGCCCAGCGACCTGTCTCTTCCCACAGTTCTTTAGGTTGTACGGCAGGCATCAGCAACTCCAACGCACCGGCTTTATTCATTTCATCGCGCACAATGTTTTCAACTTTGCGTAACACACGCAAGCCAAGCGGCATCCAGTTATACAGGCCACTGCCTAGCTTTTTGATTAAGCCTGCACGTACCATCAATTTGTGGCTGATGAGTTCTGCATCGGCAGGAGCCTCTTTTTGAGTGGCAATAAAAAATTTTGAAGCGCGCATAGCGAATATAGCCTTTAACTAGCAAATCTTGAGAAGGATGAATTTTATAGGGAATCGATCAATTAGTCAGCAGAGTTTGTGGACGACCGTTAGCGCGGTACCGGACTATCCTCCGGCACATACCCATCTTTCCAAACTTCAAACGGTACAATCGTCGCAGGCTGCCCATTATCATAAAACCAACTGTCTACCGCATAGCGCTGCCCAGTATCGGTTTGGCGAATCACCGCAGTGGTATGTGGCCAGCCAGAAAAAAAGAAATGTCGAGTGCGGGTATCTTCCACTGCGTGATGCCTCACCAACCCAGCTTGGACGAGCAAGCGCAAATAAGTGGTGGTATTGATGGACTCGTCATTACAGTCCAATTGACCAGGAAACTTGGCGTTATTAAAAGTACCTGCTTTATCACCAGCGGTACCAATATTGACGCCTATCAGTGACTCCAACTTACCTACTGCGCGCGCAATCATCAAACGTTCTTGCTGCGCGTCTTCTGGCATTGGTGAAAATAAATACGTGATTTGATCCCACTCCGCTTGCGAGAGTTGGGTCAGCGATAACTTTGCGCAACCGCCGCCATGACAAATCTCCATACGATCCAAACTAGGAGACTGGCGAAAAATACGGTTAATGTCGGCCATATCGGCATGTGCGCCGAGCGCCAATACTAAACAATATAAACTACAGCACCACTGGACGATTTGAGAGCTCATTACGCTGCTCATTCTGCGTGGGAAAATGCTGGCTCAATAATGCGCCGATTTCGGCGATGCCACTCACAACACCTTCCTCAAAAGCACCTTGTCTAAACTGCTGTTCCATATGGTGGCAGATTGACTCCCAGCCATCATCTCCCACCAAGCGATGAATGCCACGGTCGGCCACGATTTCCACATCACGGTCAGCCAATAGCAAATAAATCAGCACCCCATTGTTGTGTTCGGTATCCCAGATATTCAATTGCCCAAATAATTCCAGCGCACGTCGCTTGGGAGTTTTCTTCCAAATAATATCCATAGGATGCAAGCCAGCTTCAACAACAAAGCGCATCTCCCCTGCATGCAGGCGCTCACTATTGGCAATGGCGGCCTCAATGCGCCGAAGCGCTTGTGGCGAGAAATGGCGGCGCACATGCCACGGCGTACTCAGTGCGTGTCGCATAAAACGCAGAATGGGATGCAGTCTCTTCATATTACCAATCTCCAGAAGCGCCGCCGCCGCCAAAATCACCACCGCCACCACTAAAAATATCACGCCCACTCAAACCACCACCGCCATAGCCGCCACCATAGCCAGTTGGGTAACCGCCATAACCACCACCGCGATTACCACCCATGGCTAGTGTGAAAATAAATGCGGCAATAAAGACTAATCCTACCGTGAGCAATGCACCGCCCAACACCCACACCAACACACTGAGTGCGCCACCATTGAGCGCGCTGCCAGCATAGGTACCAAACATACTGCGCAGCACCATACCGGTAAAAATGGCCACAAACATCAAAATAGGCAACCACTCTAACAGCCCACCGCTTTGTGACGATTGTTTTTGCGGCGCAGGCAGCGCTTCACCTGCAATCAACGCTGTTAATTGATCGATCGCAGCGTTGAGGCCACCCTCAAAATCACCTTGGCGAAAACGCGGTGCCATGGTCTCGCTAATCACGCGTTTGGCAGTTAAATCCGGGATAGCGCCTTCTAATCCGTAACCTACCTCAATGCGCATTTTACGGTCTGCTTTGGCCACAATAATAATCACACCATCATCTTGCTTGTCACGCCCGATTTTCCAAGCCTCAGCGACACGTATGCCAAACTGGGCAATGTCTTCTGGCTGTGTCGTATCCACTATCAGCACCGCGATCTGACTGCCTTTTTCTTTCGACAATTGGTTAAGCTTTTGTGCAAGCGACTGCTGCGCTTGAGGAGATAAGGTCTGTGTTAAATCCGTGACCGGTGAAATCAGTGCCGGGATTGCCATAGGCGCAGAAAATGCCGGCAGTGCAATCCAACTCAACACTAGCAGCACCCACTGCACTAGTTTCAACATGACGTTCACCTGCATAATGCCGTGTAATTCACTACCATCACGCAGATTATTTAGTGTTTCCAAAATCAACTTTAGGCGCAGAGGAAATGGCTTTTTCATTCTCTACGGTAAATGAAGGTTTTGCTTTGTAGCCAAACATCATGGCCGTTAAGTTATTGGGGAAGCTACGCACTGAAATATTGTATTCTTTCACTGATTCAATATAGCGATTACGTGCCACGGTCACACGGTTTTCCGTGCCTTCCAACTGCGCTTGTAAATCTCTAAAGCCTTGGTCTGCTTTCAAGTTAGGATAATTCTCAGCCACCGCCATTAAGCGTGATAGTGCGCTTGTTAATTGACCTTGAGCCGCTTGGAATTTAGCAAACGCTTCCGGGTCGTTCAGCACTTCTGGGGTCACTTGAATGCTGCCTACTTTAGAACGTGCATCGGCCACTTCAGTCAGCACTTCTTTTTCGTGTTCAGCATAACCTTTTACAGTCTCCACTAAATTAGGTACCAAATCGGCACGGCGTTGATATTGGTTGAGCACTTCTGACCAACTGGCCTTGGTTTCTTCATCCAGCGTTTGAAATGCATTGTATCCGCAGCCGGACAAACCCAGCACCAGTAACAACGGAAGTAGTTTGGTATAAAGTTGACGCATGATTCACTCCTTAATTAGTGTGGAATATGTTTGTGCAATGATCGTTGATTAAAAGATGGCGGTTAAGCTAGCAATTTCAAGCCTAAGCTATATTGCCTGATGATGCACTATACGCGTTTACTGCGTATTTTTCTGCGTTGCATACGCTTTAGCATCACACATCACACGCCATGCATTGCGTTTAAGCATGGGGGTTTGCAGTAGATCTGCTGGATGATCGATCACCCAGCAATTGCTTTGTGCATGCAGAACAGGTTGGTTGCCTAAAGTTTCCACGTCTGGCGCTTGCGTGCCCAAAAAAGTATTGGCGGCGGCTAAACCAAACAGCAGTGCGTACTCAGGTTGATAGCGCAGCAACACTTGCTCATCATGTACCAGTTGATAGTCAGTAGACAATAGTTGCATGGCATTGATCATATTCTTCAATAACGTCAGCATGTCTGCACTGGCAGGCGCTTCAATATTGGTATCTGGTAACGGACAATACAATAGCCATGTCACCGCCACTTTTTCTAGCGGCGGTTCTGCCGATACTGGAGACAGCGTTGAATGAGGCGTTTCAATTTCCGGTGGCAAAATGATTTGCGGGGGTTCAGGCACATCAGCCACTTTAGGTGTAGCAATAGATTGAGACACAGGCCGAGGTGCCGCCACCTGTGCAGAATTCAATTGCCATACTGGCAGTAGTTCTAACTCACGGAATATATCTTCACGCGTTACACTCATAAGGCCAGCCCCATTAACATCGCATCCTCACGCCCCGATTTAAAGATAACCGGGTCAGCAGGATAATACCCTCGGCGTATCGCCATCTCGCAAAAACCCATACTTTCGTACAAAGTGATGGCAGAAAGATTACTCGTGCGCACTTCCAAAAACATATTGGCGGCCTTGTGACGCTTGGAAATTTCAATCATATGTGTGAGCAGATAGCGGCCTAAGCCCTGTTTTTGTTGGGGCTTAGCCACGCTAATATTGAGCAAATGCGCTTCATCCAGCACCATCATCATTAAAGCATAGCCAATGATTTTTTGTTGTTGTAACAGCACCCAAGCGCTGTATCCTGAGTTGAGCGAATCTACAAAATTGCCACGTGTCCACGGATGCGAGTAAATAGTAGGCTCAATCACCATAATAGCCTCCATATCCTCCATCTGCATGGGCCGCAATGCCAATGCTTGCGCTAATACCGCACTCATATACGCAACCCCTGTGCACGCTCTTGCGTGGTTAAAGCAACACGATTCCGAATATAAATCGGTGCAATGTCTTCTGCCGCTTGTGCTAATCCAGCCAAAAACATAGGTTGCGCCAATGCCAAAATAGCTTGCGCATTCGGCGTCACGGCTGGCAGTATTTTACGTAACTGATCTGTATATATAGCCGTTAATTGTGGCGCATACACCCCCCAACCACTGCCCGCGCCTACCCAATCGCTGCCTGTGAGCGCTGGCACTAGCTCTGGCTTACATACCATTGCCGGAGAGATCGTTGTCCACACATCCGTAACTTTCTCATAGGCAGCAAAATACACCTCACCCATCCGCGCATCCTGACAAACAATCACTTTATCTTGCCCGCTGGCTTGCGCGACTGCCATTAAAGTATGCACCCCTACTACTGGCAGGTTTGCACCAAATGCTAAGCCTTGGGCGACGCCACAAGCAACACGCACACCGGTAAATGCACCAGGCCCGGCGCCAAATGCAACACCATCCAGCGCGGTTAATTCAATATTAGCGCTTTGTAATAGGGCGTGAATCTCCGGCAAAATACGCTGAGAGGCGGTTGCACCAGCCTCAACATCAAACGCCCAAGACTGCACACCTACCTGTAGGGCAATAGACAAAAATTCAGTAGAGGTATCAAAAGCGAGTAAATTCATTGGTATGTGTGGGCTGTGCCATCTGCAAAACAGATGTGAAAAATCATTCGCCTATTTTGCCATAATCTACACGACCGCGCCCTAGCTTGATTTTACCGCGCTGTACTTTTCCCTCGACTCTGCGTTTTTGTGAAGCACGTGTAGGGCGTGTGGCATAACGTGTTGGCAGCACAAAATTCGCGGCATTCACTATCTCATGCAAGCGTTTAAACGCGTCTTTTTTATTGGCTTCTTGCGTGCGGTATTGTTGTGCCTTAATAATCAACACGCCCTGTTCCGTAATCCGGCTATCTTTGCTCTCTAGTAAACGCGTCTTCAGCCAGTCGCTTAAAGATGAAGCATGAATATCAAAACGCAGGTGAATCGCGCTGGACACTTTATTCACATTTTGCCCGCCCGCCCCTTGTGCGCGTATGGCGGTGAGTTCGTATTGAATTTCAGGGATGATAATTAATGACATAACTTTAGTTTAACTAAGACTGTATCTTACTTTTAATTAACTCAAACAGCTTGTCCGCCTCATTCTGCAAATGTGCTGGTAGCTTACTTGACTTATATGGAGCTTTATCTAGTAACATACTCACAGTGAATACGGAGGTTTGCGGGTTGCTATTACTTACATGCAAGTGATTAAAAAAATCATTAAAAGTAGTGACCTTGCTGATCACCAACTCTACTAGCTGATCTAAATCACTTAAACTAAGTAGCCATATTGGATACTGGTCATCATAATCTTGAATGATTGAACTAATGTCACCCAACCACAAATCACTTTTAGTAACTATTAGCCGATAGCAAACTTTACCCTTAAACCTCAACAGTTTTTGACATTCATCACGAGTAGCATCCAACTGCTCTCTAGCCTTTATAACTGTTGCTTTCAGTCTTGCAACAATTGGCGATGAGCGCAAACTTGCTGGGATTTTCTGTGTTAAAGATTTATTCTTCACCTCAATTAGTAGATAACATCCATCTTCCTCAACCAAAAAATCACACACTTGCTTTGTTGTGTTTGTCAGCGCTCTGATTTTAGCTTCATCTAAACATGCAGCATCACTACGACTCAATGCAAATTCTACGTAGCCTGCAATGACGTTATTGTATTGACTTAAACACTCTCCATTTTCGTCCTCTAGCCAATCCCCTATTAAATTCTCAAAGTAACGTCTTAAAGTTGGCCTTCCAAATGAGACTATTGCACCTTCATGGCGTATGCATGGAGTCTTGTAAAGAATTACTGGCTGAAACCACTCATCAAATTTTATTTCCCGCTCTTGGTAAAGCCTGTTTAAGGCCGCCCTATCAAATGAAATTGATTCAAAAAAAGTAATTAGATCTTCTGCAGAAAATATATGCTTCAAGCTCTGAATATAATGAGCATTGAACCAAGGTTTCTCAGTTACAGTATGTGTGTAACATAACACACCTAACTGAAAATATTGATAGATAGACATACCCGCAGACTCATCCAAATACCTACGCAACTTGCTGTTAGCATCTATTTTCGACAATAAAAATACTTGAAGTAAAAAAGCATAAGTATCAAGACCAGTTTGGTATGGTATTTGAGGCAGTATTGCAGCTCTAACAAAGAGTTTTATTGAGTTACTATGTAGGTTCTTGACGTATAAATCATCAGCCGAATTCCAAGCATATCGAATTAATTCTTCTATATCTTTCTCATTAGCTAGCTTCTTATGTTGATACAAAATAGGATTATCTGCCAAGAGCCATAACATTAGCTTTTCAGTAACCCAAGGTAGCTTTTGCAGCTGTTCTACATTGCCTTCAGGCAAAACTGGTGAGTTGAGATATTGCAGCAGTAATTCCAAAACTGTCTCATACCGATATTTACGCATTTTATTTCTTATGGTTTTAACCATATTTGCGTAGAGCTGGTCGCTCAAATGACTGCCGATTCTAATGGCGTTATCCATACAGTTATGTAAAAAACGCCTCTACGTCCGCCAACTCTTTAGTGCGCTTAAACGGCGGCAAGCTTTGCCAGATGCGTCTGCCATAGGGTTTGGTAATTAGGCGGGGATCGCAAATCACTAATACGCCTCGGTCTTGTTCATCTCGAATCAATCGGCCGGCACCCTGCTTTAAGGTAATCACGGAATACGGCAATTGATATTCCATAAAGGCGTTTTTGCCTTCCTCGTTCATTTTGTCAATGCGCGCAGACAGTACGGGATCATCGGGCGGTGCGAATGGCAACTTATCAATAATCACTGCACTCAGTGCTTCGCCACGCACATCCACGCCCTCCCAAAAACTTTGAGAGCCGACCAACACGGCATTACCATGTGTACGGAAACGGTCCAGCAACTCAGTACGCGTACTCTCGCCTTGCATCAACAACGGATACTCCATGCCCTGTTCGGCAAAAGCTTCTTTTAGTAGCGCGTGTACTTCGCGCATGGCCTTGAGTGAGGTACATAATACAAACGCCCGCCCTCGGCTGGCTTGAATCACAGGCAAACTGACTGCAGCCACGGCGGCAGTATAGGCAGAGCTATTCGGATCTGGCATATTGGCTGGTGCATATAACAAGGCTTGGTTGCCATAATCAAACGGGCTCTCCCAAAACCCAGTAGCCGCAGCATGCAAGCCCATTTGGGCAATGTAATGGCTAAAATCACTTTTCACCGCCAACGTAGCCGATGTAAATATCCAGGCACGCGGCTGCGCATTCAATTGTTTACCAAAACTTTCTGCCACACTCAGCGGTGTAGCATGCAATTGCACGCTTTGCGTAAACACCTCAACCCAGCGCACTAAATTGGTATTGCTGGCTTTCAGCCAACTTTCGAGTTGCGCTAACAAGGCCTCACCACGTTGCCAGCATTTTTCCAGCGCCGGGTCGCGTGCTGCTTGCGTATCTAGCACGGCATTGAGTTGGCCCAACGCCGCTTGCATATCGCTAAAAGCAGTTTCAAATTTTTTCAATGCTAATGCTTTTTGCACCGGCATACGCGAGCCTTCGTATTGGAACACCAGCCTAAAATCTTTACAGGCTTTTTCCAGCACAGGCACAGCATCACCCAACGCTGCACAGTCTTTGGCAATACTCAAGTACAGCATCATGCAATCGCGCGCTAACTCCATCAACTGGCTGGTAGAAATATCCTCACCAAAAAACAAGCCAGCCACTTCCGGCAGCTGGTGTGCCTCATCAAAAATGACGGTATTGGCGCTAGGCAGCAGTTCGGCCACGCCTTCATCACGCAACATCACATCGGCAAAAAACAAATGATGATTGACCACCACCACATCCGCAGCCAACGCCTGTTTGCGCGCTTCCATCACAAAGCACTCTTTGTAATATTGGCACTCCTGCCCCAAGCAGTTATCACGGGTGGAGGTGACTTGCTGCCAGACTGTCGCGTTTTCAGGCACAGTTGTTAGTTCAGCTTTGTCACCAGTGGGTGAGTTTTCTGCAAAACTTTGAATGATTGGGAGATATTGCGCATCCTCGCGCGAGGCAAAGCGCCCTTCTTGGCTGGCCCGTGCCAAATGATAATGGCAGACATAATTGGCACGGCCTTTGAGCATACTTACCGTGACTGGCACTTTGAGCGCATCTCGCACATTGGGTAAATCACGATTAAATAATTGGTCTTGTAAGGTTTTCGTCCCGGTGGAAATAATGACCTTACCCCCGGAAAGTAGCGCAGGGACTAAATAGGCAAAGGTTTTGCCGGTACCGGTGCCTGCTTCTGCTACCAATTGCTTGTTTTCCTGAATTGCGGACTCAATCGCCAACGCCATTTCAAGCTGTTGCGTGCGCTCGCTGAAACCTTCGATTGCTTGTGCTAATGCACCACCCGTTTTAAAAACGTCGTGTAATGATGATGGAACTGACATCCCAAAATTATCCCATGAATATGTAAATTTTCCGCAAACATCCTGTTATTTAAGGCTTTTTCACATTTAATCTGCAAAAATAATCTTGTCATACGAATAATAGCCTGTTAGCCTAAGCATGCTGTACGTTTCACCAAATCACATTTTTTGTACCTTGTATCAATATTATTTTGGGAGGTTGTATGGATCTAGGTCTTATTATTCAGTTAATTAGTGGTGCAGTAGGTGGCAACATTGCAGGCAATCTAATGAAAAATGCAAGCTTAGGCACGCTTGGTAACTCATTGGTGGGTATTTTAGGTGGTGGTATTGGTGGTCAGCTACTCGGCATGTTAGGCGTTGGCGGTGCTGCTGCAGCTGGTAGCATGGATATTGGCACCATCATCACTCAAGTGGCAGGTGGCGGAGTGGGTGGCGCAGTATTACTCGCTATTGTCGGCGCAGTCAAAAACGCAATGGCAAAACAATAATCAATCACTCAAGCCTATCTGCAGACAATGACAGATAGGCTTTTTTATTGATCAGTTTCTATGTACAAATTACTCTTTCTGATGAGCTTGTTATGCTGCAACATCTGCCTTGCAGATGATCTCATTAAAGCTGCAAACCACGCCTCGACGGCTGAAGAAACGCCAGAGATAGTCAACACCACACCAACTTGGTCGGATAAAGCACAAGAAGTCTTGATGCAAGCGCTTAGCCTAACCGGCATTCAATATAAATATGGCGGAAAATCGCCCGAAACTGGGTTTGATTGTAGTGGCTTTGTGCGCTATGTGTTTAGCCAAGCCACCAAAATCACACTTCCCCCAACCGCGCGCGCCATTAGCCAAATGGGTAAGACCGTTAAAAAAGATGAATTGCAGCCCGGCGATTTAGTGTTCTTTAATACATTAAAAACTGCGTTCTCACATGTAGGTATTTATATGGGCGACAACAAATTCATTCACTCGCCCAGTGCTGGTGGCAGCGTGCGCGTGGAAAGTATGGACAGCGCATACTGGAACAAGCGTTTTAACGGTGCGCAGCGCATTGAAGCCGCTCCGGAAAACCCGCATTAAGACACCACACGCAACAAAAAAGCAGCCAACTGAAGCTGCTTTTTTTTATCAGGCTTTAAGTATTGCTTCTAGAAAAATATTACGGAAAAATATTGTGCCTAGAATAACGCCTTGGAATAACGCCTTGCATTCACCACTTACTCATGAAATTTTGCAATTTCACCTGGCTTACGCAGCATTTTATCCACTTCGCCCAAATGTAATTCTTCTTGATAAATCATTTCACGCGCATATTCTTCCAGCATGACAGACTCGCCTTCTACCAGCTTCAGCAAAGCTTTATAGCTATTGAGTGCAGCGGTTTCATGCGCCAATGATTCGCGCAAAATATCGCCGATATCGTGATTATGCGTTTCTAGCAAAGGCCCAATCGATAATGAGGGATGTCCACCTAAGTGCGTAATGAGCTCACCCGCTTTATCGGCATGTGTGAGCGATTCTGCTGCTTGGCTACGCAGCCAGGATACAATTGGAATACGGTTGTAACCAAACACCATCAATGCGTAATGTGTATAACGTACTACGCCGGCTAATTCAAACTCTAAAATAGTATTCAATGCTTTGACTACCGGGGTACTTGCTGCGTGATCTGTTGCCATTTTATGCTCCTTTGCACCTGATTATTCGATACGACAACCGCAGTGTAACCAAACTTTTCAACCCTTGCAGAATTGAGAATAGTTCACATTGCGAGTCTCAGTTAAGAAGCACCCGGTTTATCGGCCTGATGGCCATCGCTGTGCCCCAAACTGCGTTCTGGATCAATCACATCTCGTATCAATTGCTTGAGCTCTTTGGCCTCTGGAAACCGTCCCATTGCTTTACGTGAGTACAACACTGCGCCATTTAAACGCACCTCTAATATGCCGCCAGTGCCCGGCACTAAATTCACAGAAGCCAAGTCCTGTTCAAATGTTATCAATAGCTCTTGAGCCAGCCAAGCCGCGCGTAGCAGCCATCTGCATTGGGTACAAAACTCAATCTCTACTACATGTTTTTGCATGTCTCACCTTAAAATTCATTAAATTCTGCGCATTGGGTATATGCAATTATATTGAAATAGCGGAAAATGAACCTATTGTTTTGTAAGCAACTCTTACTCTAGCTGTTCTATTTACCTATTCACTATAAAGGTTTTACATGCGTTCTTCATTAGAAAAATTCGGTCTGATTGGTTCTGGCGTGCTCATTGGCGTATTGGTGAGTTTAAATATCTCTGCTTGGGCAGAAAAAAACTTAGCCCCTCAATTACCCATTGATGAACTGCGTGTATTTGCAGAAGTGTTTAGCAAAGTAAAATCCGATTATGTCGAATCCGTTGAAGACAAAAAACTCATCAACGAAGCGTTGTCCGGCATGCTACAAGGCTTAGACCCGCACTCTACGTTTATGGATGCAGATGCCTACAAAGACTTGCAGGCGGGTACACAAGGCGAGTTTGGCGGCTTAGGCATTGAAGTGGCGATGGAAGACGGCTTAGTCAAAGTAGTCACACCGATTGAAGACAGCCCAGCTTACAAAGCAGGCTTAAAATCTGGCGACTTGATTATGAAGTTGGACGAAACGCAAGTACGGGGCTTGACATTAAATGATGCCGTGAAAAAAATGCGCGGCACCCCAGACACTAAAATTACGCTGACTGTGATACGTAAAGGTGAGGAAAAGCCACTGAGCTTTACATTGACCCGCGCCATCATCAAATCACAAAGCGTGAAAAACAAACTGATTGAAAAAGACTACGGTTATGTGCGAGTCAGCCAGTTCCAAGAACACACCGGTGAAGATTTAGCCAAAACACTGAAAACATTACGTGAACAAAACAAAGGCCCGTTTAAAGGCTTGGTGCTTGATCTGCGTAACAATCCAGGTGGTTTACTGGATGCAGCGGTCGGCGTGTCTGCCGCATTTCTACCTAAAAATGATTTAGTGGTATATACAGAAGGCCGTGTAGCGGATTCTAAAATGCGCTTATCTGCCACGCCGGGTGACTATGCACGTCGCGGAAAAACGGACTATTTAAAAGACTTGCCTGAAGAATACAAACAAATTCCAATGGTCGTGCTCATCAATGCAGGCTCCGCTTCAGCTTCAGAAATTGTGGCGGGCGCATTGCAAGATCACAAACGCGCCACGATCTTGGGCATTCAAAGCTTTGGTAAAGGTTCCGTGCAAACGATTTTGCCGATGAACAATGGTAGTGCAATCAAGTTAACCACTGCACGTTACTTCACGCCAAATGGCCGCTCTATTCAGGCCAAAGGCATTGTGCCGGACATTGTGGTAGAAGATGGTTCTGACCCTTCTCTCAGCCTGCACGAGGCAGATTTGAGCAAGCACTTATCTAACCCAACCGATAATAATGCTGCTAAAAAAGAGGAAGATGCAGCTAAAGCGCCTGTAGCCAAAGAAAAATTGAATGAGAAAAAATTTGCAGAAGCTAAAGGCCCGATTGAGCCTGCCAGCAAAGATGACTTCCAATTTAATCAAGCCATGAACGTATTGAAAGGCTTACCAGTACAAAAAGCCCCTGAGCCGGCAAAAGTGAGCGACACCAAAAAATAACCGGCTCACTCAATGATTACACCGGACTGACATCCGGCTGGACTGAACAATGCCCTGTATGTTTTTCACTTAACAAGTAGAAAGCTGCGGGGCTTTGTTTTACTATGGTAGCAAGCTTTATTTTGTAAGTAGACATGACCTTATCTATCCAACACACCATTCAGGAAGCCGATCGATGTGTCGCCTGCGGACTGTGTTTGCCACATTGCCCCACATATTTTAAAACCGGCTCAGAAGCAGACTCGCCACGCGGACGCATTCAACTCATCAGTGCCGTTGCCAAAGAAATCATCCCCAACAATGCACGCTTTAAAGCGCATATCAACGCATGCTTAAGTTGCCGTAACTGTGAAACAGCATGCCCCAATGGCGTACATTATGGTGCACTGATTGATAGTACACGCAGCATTACCCAACAGCCGAATACACTCGCGAATTGGCTATACTGGTTGACGCAAAAGCCATTCGCTTTGCGCCTTAGTAGCCAACTATTACGAATAGTGCAGCGTATTGGCGGTTTAGCAATACTAAGTAAACTGAATGTAAATATTTCACACAAAATTGCATTGCTGCCGCCACTGACACACACACAAACTTGGCAAGCTTTTTACCCCGCAACGCAGACCAAACGTGGGGCTGTGAATTTGTTCTTAGGTTGCATCACCAATGCTTTTGATGCCGAAACCCTAAGGGCGAGCATTCATGTACTCACACGCCTTGGGTATGACGTACACATTCCACCAGCACAAAGCTGTTGTGGGGGCATTGCGCGCCAACAAGGGGAGAGTACAACTGCAGAGCAATTGATCGCCAATAACGTGGATGCTTTTGAGAATGGTCTACCTGTACTCACGACAGCCAGCGGATGTGGGGCTGGCTTAAAAGATTACACACAGCTACCTGTGCAAGACATCAGTGACTTTTTGACGCAATGCGATTGGAATGACATTACGTTAAGCCCTTTATCCGCCCATGTTGCATTACATGAGCCATGTACCTTACGCAATGTCATGAAATCCGGAAAATCCGTAACCACATTGCTGCATCGCATTCCGCAGATTCAAGTGTCTGCGATGAAAGGCAATATGCAGTGCTGTGGCGGCGCTGGCACTTACATGCTACAACAACCGGAAATGGCGCAAGCGCTGTTGGCAGACAAAATGGTGGCGCTAGAGGGGGATATTTACGATTATTTAGCGACCTCGAATATTGGCTGTGCCATGCAGCTAGGTTCGGGTATTCGACAACAAGCGATGCCGATTAAAATCCTGCATCCCGTTGTGCTGATTGCAAAACAGATGGGGTTTAAATCCGAATTAGATTAAACTACGCATATGATGATAGATCGATTGATTACTACATTTGACACTGGATTGCGTACGCTCTTTGCGCAGCCAGTTGCCTCACGTGCCAGACCAGATGGCAATACCGAAGAAGCACCACTTTCAACTGCAGAAAAAAATCAAGCTGCGGCGCTAATGCGCATTAATCATGTAGGCGAAGTGTGTGCACAGGCGCTGTACAGCGGCCAAGCCTTTGTATCGCGTGACGCCACCATCGTCAATGCGTTAAAGCAAGCGGCAACCGAAGAAACCGACCATTTGGCTTGGTGTGAAGGTCGCATTCATGAACTGGGCGGACGCAAAAGCTTGTTAAATCCGTTGTGGTATGTGGGCAGTTTTAGCTTGGGTACAGTAGCAGGATTATTAGGTGACCGTTGGAATTTGGGGTTTTTGGCAGAAACCGAAAAACAAGTGGAAGCACATTTGGCTAGCCACTTGGAGGTACTATCACCCGCAGACCACAAAACGCGAAAAATCGTAGCACAAATGCAAGCTGACGAACGCGAGCATGCAGATACTGCGCATCAATTGGGCGGCGTGGCACTGCCGATTCCTGTACAGTTTGGTATGAAATTCGCCTCTAAAATCATGACCAAAACTGCTTACTATGTTTAATAGTATTTCTATAAGACTTTTATTTCTACAAGATTTAGGTAAACCATGCAAAAATTTAGCGACATTCTATTAACGCTTGACAGTGCCGACCATGTGCAGCGCATTGAGTTATTTGACGAAAATAACGAGCCGGCGGGCGTCATTGAGAACAAGCCTGGTAGCCTAGGCTCACTCAAGGTCTATCACCATCTTTACAAGATGTACGGGGCAATTACACTAGATGCTGCGGTAGAGGGATTGTCATTGTATGCAGAACACACCGAGGATGCGGAAAACTGTCCAGGCAAACACCCCAATGTAGACCGTTTATTAAATATTCTAGAAAACGAAGCACCGCTGACTGTCAAAATCACAGACAATCCATCCAACTAAACGATCCCTATTTTATCAAGCTGCGCATGATAGGCGGATGATAAATCAACTCAAGTAAGTGCCCAACGCTATCCAAGCAGTAAAAACCGCGGGAACCATCTCGGTGCGTTTTGGGCGCTTCAGTAATACGTACTTGGTGCGATAAAAAATAGGCGTGCCAAGTATCGACGGCTTCAGGACTATCTAGCACAAACCCAATATGATCTAAGCGCTGTTGCGCTTGCGGGGTGTAATCCACACGGTGCAACGCAAATACATCCCCTTGGTTGGTCAGGTACACATTGTCTGGATCTGGTTGCCACTCAATGTGCATCCCCATAATGCGTGTATAGAAATCAATGGCTGATTTCAGGTCTTGCACAAACAAGGCGACATGGCGAATACCCACCATCCCGGATGGTCTATGCATTATGCGCCCTGTTGAGTCGTTGGTTGAATAACGAAGTCATGTGTAATGTCCACACTTTTGCTCAGCATAATGGACGCTGAGCAATATTTCTCTGCAGATAGTTTAACTGCACGCTCCACTTGGGATTCATTCAAGCCATCGCCCGTGATCACAAAGTGCACATGTATTTTGGTGAACACTTTGGGAATCTCCGCTGCACGTTCAGCTTGAATTTCCGCCACACAATCCACAATGGGCTGTCTTGCTTTTTTTAGAATGGCGACTACATCGAAGGAGGTGCAAGCACCCATCCCAATCAGCAACATTTCCATGGGACGCATGCCGATATTACGGCCACCATTCTCTGGCGCGCCATCCAATACCACCGCGTGACCAGTTTCGGATTCACCGACAAAACTCACGCCTTCCACCCATTTGATTCTTACTTTCATGATTGAACCCTAAATCTATTGATGACAGTCTCCAGCCGCAAAACCATCAATTTCTAAGCCAGATAAGACACGAGATCGAAAAAGCCTGCGCGGCATACATGTAGTGTGTAAGCAGGATTTTTCGACCTAGCAACGCCATATGGCAACGCAATGCTTTAAGCAAGCAATTCTCAAAGCGGGTGCTCGCAAAGTGTTGACTTTATTTAACGTCGAGCAGTTCTACATCAAATACTAAAGTAGCATTCGGCGGAATCACTCCACCCGCACCACGTGCACCATAGCCCATTTCTGGTGGAATGATGAGCGTACGCTTACCACCAATCTTCATGCCAGCAAAGCCTTCATCCCAGCCCTGAATCACTTGTCCGCCACCTAAAAAGAAATTGAACGGCTCTTTTCTATCGACACTGCTATCAAATTTCTTACCTTTTTTGTCTTCTGCCGCTGGGTCATACAACCAGCCGGTGTAATGCACAGTCACGTTGAAGCCAACTTCAGCTTCACGGCCAGTGCCCACTTGTGTATCAATTTTCTGTAGTTCTGTAATTTGCGTTGTCATCGCAGGTTTTCCTTCTTGAGTGTTATTGGTGGGAGCTGTCTCTGCTTGGCAGCCAGAGACAACAAGGGCTGCACATAAGCTTAAGAACCATCTACTTTGAATGCGTTTCATACGAGAGTTCACTTGAATAATAAGCAATCCAATATGATACTTGAAATTCGGAATTGACTGATAATTCACAATAAAAAAGGGAGCTATCTTAGCTCCCTTTTTTATCATCTGTAGGTTCTATCTACTCAAACGTCGTCTCATTACACTCAGAAAAGCCAAGCCACAAGCAAGCGCCCAAACTGGTCTAGGTAAGCCTTGGTCTTGCATACTGGCTGTAGCCAAATAAGCATTGGCGTCAGTACGCACATCCATCATTTTTACAGCAAGCGCTACTTGATAATAATCATTGCCGACATTGTCACTGCTAGACACTTGAGTACTTGCCGGGCGAGGCTTTGACGCGTTTACAAACCCATCGATTGCCGCATGGGCGGTGAATGCAAGTAGTAAACCGCAAAGAAGTACGATACGAAGAAACACATTGTTAAACATAGCTCCTCCCGAATAATCAGATTATTTGGCGTCAACACTATATTTATTTTTGATTATTGTTATGCTGATTTAGATTCGATTAACCTTTAACGCATAAACCAATTTAGGACTTTATTGACCACGCCACAATAGCCCGTGTGGGTCAATTTTGACGCATGAGACTGGCATGTTTTTTAATGCTGATAGACCCATGTGATCAATGCATCTTGGGCGGCTCTTGCTTGCGCAGATTTTGCATCATTCACCAGCATCACCATGACATACCGGCGCTGATCTTGGCCCAGTATGTAGCCCGCAATTGCACTGACACCATTAATAGAGCCTGTTTTGAGATGGGCTTTTGCTTGCACATCAGAAGCTTGCATTCTAGTTTTTACTGTACCATCCAAACCCAGAATGGGTAACGAGGCCATCAGTTCGGGCATGACAGGGCGATGAAACGCACGCACCAACATACCGCCTAACTGCCCTGCACTCACGCGTTCTAGTCTTGACAAGCCAGAGCCGTTTTCCACCACCAATGCGCCCATCGGCATATTCAGCTTTACCATCTGTTGCTTGATGACTTCAGCGCCGTGTTGCTCTGTAGCCAAGGTTGCATCATCCACCGCCGCCAAAGTAAGCAATAATTGCCGAGCCATTAAGTTATTGCTCCATTTGTTGATGTCTTGCACTTGCTCGCCCAAAGGCGCTGACCAGTGCTCAAGCATTTTGACTGCACGTTCTGGGGTTGGGCGGATGTTAAGCTTTCCACCAAAGGCACCGCCCAACTCTTTCCACAAAGTCTTAAATGTATACAGCGCATACTCTTCATCATTGAACAAACTCAGCTCCAAATAACGAGACTCGCAACTTGCAGCGTAGCTACCTGTGATATACACATTGACACGGCTTTTTTCCGGCACCACTTTGTAGTCGATATTGCTACGCCAATCGCCACACTCGCCCGCACGTAACGTCAGATGTTGCTCAACATTGACTTGCGGCAATGGAAACTCTTGATGAACATAGACCTGATTGTCCAACACCTGAAATTGCAAGCTAGTTTTACGGCCATTCACCAAGAATGCGCTAGGCGGAGCGTTGTAGGCACGCCATATCTCATCATCGAAAGCTATGTTGTTTGCTTGTGGAGTAAAGTAGGTTTTATCAATGACCAAATCGCCAGTAACCTTGCGAATCCCTAGCTGTTGTAATTGCATCAGCAATTGCCAAAAATGGTGGGGTTGAAAATCAGGATCGCCATAGCCTTTGATGACCAAGTCCCCATACAACACCCCCTGCTTCACCTCACCATCACGATACACTTCTGTTTTCCAGCGATACGCAGGCGTGAGTTTTTCTAAAGCAGCATAAGTCGTGACCAGCTTCATCACGCTCGCAGGGTTCATCGACTTATCTGCATTCAGGCTGAGTACCGGCATATTAGCATCGACAGCTTGTACATATATGGCCACATTTTCTTGTGGAATACCTGCATGTTTTAATGCATCGGATACCGCGGTTGGCAATGCTGCATAGGCCAATACATGCAGCAAGCTGAGGACGAAAAATAGGGTTAAACGTTTCATAAAGCTTGTTGCACCACCAATGCGGTCTGCGTCACCATCCAATCAATGTCATCTGCAGAGATCACATAGGGCGGCATAAAGTAAACGGTGTTACCGATAGGCCTTAACAACAAACCATGGGCTAATCCGCCTGCGTAACAATCCCGTGAGAACTGTGGGTTATGTGTTTGCACATCAAACGCATGCATCATACCTTGATGACGTAGATATTGAATAGGCAAGTGAGTAAGTGCTTGCATTTTCGCTTGTATCGCCTGTGAAGTGGCCTGATTTTTGAGCAACACCTGCTCTTGCTCAAAAATCGCCAAGGTTGCGAGCGCAGCACTACAGGCTAAGGGGTTGCCAGTATAACTATGGCTATGCAAAAACCCTTTTGCCGTGCGGTCATCATAGAATGCTTGATAAATTGCATCGCGCGTCAGCACCACAGAAAGCGGCAAATAGCCCCCAGTAATGCCTTTAGATAAGCATACGAAATCTGCAATATCACTCACCTGATGCGCGGCTTGCTCACAGGCAAACATCGTTCCGGTACGCCCAAAGCCCACCGCAATTTCGTCTGCAATTAAATGCACATGGTACTGCGTGCAAATTTCCCTAGCACGTTGTAAATACACGGGGTGATACATGCCCATGCCAGCAGCGCATTGCACGATTGGTTCTATGATAAATGCCGCCAACTCATCATGGTGTGCTGAGATATAAGTATCTAACGCATCTGCACAACGCAACGCAAACTGCTCGGCACTCTCCCCAACTTCGGCCAACCTAAAATCCGGGCTAGGCATTTGTGCCGATTGCATGAGCAAAGGCCCATATGTGTCTTTAAAAATCGCCACATCGGTCACGCCCAGCGCACCTAATGTTTCACCGTGATAACTGTTTTGCAGGCTGATAAACTTGGTTTTACTAGACTTACTACTGTTGCGCCAATAGTGAAAACTCATCTTGAGCGCAATCTCTGTAGCGCTCGCACCATCACTGGCATAAAACGCATGGCCTAAACCTGTGAGCTTGGCCAGCTGTTCAGACAGCGCAACCACCGGCTCATGCGTAAAACCAGCCAACATCACATGCTCTAACGTATCCAGTTGCTGCTTAATAGCGGCTTTGATGGTGGGATGATTATGTCCAAACAAATTGACCCACCAAGAACTGACTGCATCTAAGTAGCGCTTGCCCTCTGTATCGTATAACCAAACCCCTTCTCCACGCGCGATGGGTATAAGCGGATATTGCTCATGATGTTTCATTTGCGTACAGGGGTGCCACACTGCTTGTAAGCTACGCGCAATTAAAGATTGGTTTTCACTCATGCGCAAATTGTACGATGTTTTCACACGTACATTCATGCAAAATGTCGTGCAAAACAGTACTTTGGTCTAAAATGCTGTTTTTTAAATATTTTTTTGTTCCACATGCTAAAAACGCGTCGCCACTTAGAACTACTTGCCCCTGCCAAAAATGCAGAGTTCGGTATTGAAGCCATCAACCATGGCGCCGATGCTGTCTATATTGGCGGCCCAGCGTTTGGTGCGCGCGCAAAAGCACCCAATACGGTGGCCGATATTGCGCGATTAGTAAAACATGCGCATCGCTATCATGCAGAAGTGTTTGTCGCGCTGAACACGATTTTTCACGATAACGAATTAGAGGGCGTACGTCAGTTGGTGCATCAGCTTTATGATGCAGAAGTGGATGCACTGATTGTGCAAGACATGGGCTTATTGGAAATGGATTTACCACCTATCCAACTCCACGCCAGCACGCAAACGGATATCCGCACGGTAGAAAAAGCTCAATTTTTAGATAAAGTCGGCTTTAGTCAAATTGTGTTGGCGCGCGAGCTAGATATTCCTACCATCAAAAAAATTGCAGTAGCCACCACTTGCAACTTGGAATACTTTATCCACGGCGCATTGTGCGTGGCATTCAGCGGGCAATGTTTTATCAGCCACGCGCATACCGGGCGTAGCGCTAATCGTGGTGAGTGCTCACAAGAGTGCCGCTTGCCATACACACTAGAGGACCAAAAAGGTCGTATCTTGGGCAAAGATAAACACTTTCTATCCATGAAAGACAACGACCAAAGCGCCAATCTGCGCGCCCTGATTGATGCAGGCGTGAGCTCTTTCAAAATTGAAGGCCGTTATAAAGATTTACCCTATGTTAAAAATGCTACCGCACACTACCGCCAGCTATTGGATGAAATCCTAGATCATTATCCTGAGTATCAAAAATCCTCAGCGGGCAATACCACTTATACCTTTACCCCGCAACCAGAAAAGACGTTTAACCGTAGCGCCACCGACTACTTTGCCAATGGCCGTCAGGCCGATATTGGTGCATTTGATACGCCAAAATTTTCGGGTGAAGTACTAGGTAAAGTCACTAAAGTAGGCAAAGACTTTATTGAAATATCCACCGACGTTGAGTTACATAACGGTGATGGCGTATGCTTTTTTGATGTGCATAAAGAGTTGGTGGGGTTGCGAGTCAACACGGTGGAAGGCAAGCGTATTTTTCCAAATGAAATGCCAGTCGATATCCGTAACAACACCTTGATGTATAGAAATCGCGACCACGCGTTTATGCGTTTACTCGAAAAAGATTCTGCCGTACGCAAAATTGAAGTGAGCATGACTGTTTATGAAACACGCGATGGCTTTGCACTCACCGTCACGGATGCACAGGGCTTGAGTGCAACAGCGCAAATTACGGCGGAAAAACAAGCAGCTAACGACACTGCAAAAGCAGAAACAAGCGTACGTGAGAATCTAGGCAAACTCGGCAACACTGACTTTATAGCCAAAGACATACACTTGGAGCTTGCACAAGCTTGGTTTATCCCTGCTTCAATTATCAACAATCTTCGCCGTGAAGCCATTGAACAGCTGATTCAGACGCGTGCATTAAGTTATCAGCGCCCGCTGCGTCGCCCATCCAATGTGCCGCTTGCAATCTATCCAGAGGACACCCTGACTTACTTAGCCAATGTCTATAACCAAAAAGCGCGTGACTTTTACCACAAGCACGGCGTAAAAATTATCGCCAAAGCGTACGAGGCCAATGAAGAATTAGGCGAAGTGCCAGTGATGATCACCAAACACTGCTTACGTTTTAGCCACGGGCTTTGCCCGAAAGAGGCCAAAGGCGTGATTGGTGTACAAGGCACCGTCACGGCAGAACCCATGACGTTGATTAGTGGCAACGATCGTTACACTCTGAAGTTTGATTGCAAACCGTGCGAGATGCACGTGATGGGTCAGATTAGAAAACCCATTTTAAAATTGGGGCCGCCGCAAGCGATCAACTTTTTCCCCAAAGGCGCATACACGCCCAGTTAAACTTATCTCATTTAAGTTTAACCGTGACCTACTCCCCTAAAGAGATACCCACACCCAATATAGTTTGGCTATGGTTATAATCTAACAAGCTAGCACCGTAGCCGCTAGAAGCCATCAGATGCAACTTAAGGTAAGGATTGTTCATCACTTGCCGTTGTAAATCCAATTGCGCAAATCCTTTATTGTCGCTGCGTAAATTATTTCGTAGCAATAACGTCGCTGCGTTTTTACGCTTACGGTCTTCCCAGCGAATACTCATATCACCATAACCCATGTACTTTTCAATGTCTGGGTTATCGTCTTCTGATTCAGGAATGCGCCACCACGGGCGCACCATTAACGAGAGGCTATCGCTCAGCTCCCAACCACTTTCCAAATAAAAGCGATTCCAACTTCTAGACGTTGGGTTTGAACGTCCGTTGGATTGGTGCACCAAGCCAACATTGAGCATCCTAGGAATATAGTGTTTCTTTTCGCCATCCACTTCGTTATCGATACCCAATGACAGCACAATCTCCGGCTCATATACATTCTCACGTAGTGGCCTTGAAGCTGCAGAATCAAATACCTGCCAATTAGATTGCTGGGTATAAGCTGCCCAGATACGGGAGCTGGTGACATAAGGCAGCTCACGCACGATGGGAATGTTGTTCATCATCTCCGTTTTTAAGCTGATTTGAAACCGCAAGTCTTTATCATCCAAATGTCGATCTTCTGTATTGATATAGCTTGGGGATTGCGGTGTATCGTTCGTATTATTCGTTTTGGTCACCAACAAATAATTGGATTTATACGTTTCAAAATCGCTGATGCTCCAATCGCCCTGAGATGTTAACCGCCACTTTCTCTCTAAATAACTAAGCGTACTGGGTTTTTCAATGGCAATAGGCGGTGCTGTTTTTGCAATGGCGTTGGGTGCATCCCCTTCAGTAACAGTGTTGGTTGGCGTGGTTTCTGCTACAAACTCTGTTGGTGTACTGATGCTATCAAAACAAGCTAAGCGCTTTTTTGATTCAAATTCAGAGGGATATAATTTTTTGCAATTGATTAGTGCTTGCTCAACCGTGACGGGCGTTTGTGCAAATAATAGCGCTGGCCAACAAAGCATTACTACAGCCCATGCTTGAGCCGTTTTATTTTTAATTCCTTGCATGATGACCATCCCTATTCGACAAAAGTACTACCAGTATGATAGTTAAGAATGTATCACCACACGCCTACACGCACTATCAGTGCTTATCCTACAAAGGGATTTAACTTTATGCTTTTTTCACAAACTCAGATTTCAACTTCATTGCACCAAATCCATCAATCTTGCAATCAATGTCATGGTCACCTTCTACCAAGCGGATATTTTTGACTTTGGTCCCCACCTTCACCACAGATGAAGAGCCTTTGACTTTCAAATCTTTAATCACGGTGATGCTATCGCCATCTTGCAGCACATTGCCATTGGCATCGCGCACTACTTTTGTAGTGTCTTCGCTATCAGCACGCGCAGCTTTGCTCCACTCGTGCGCACACTCGGGGCAAATATACTGGTCACCATCTTCATAGGTGTATTCGGATTGGCATTGCGGGCAATTGGGGAGTGGTGACATGCAGACTTTCTTGACGAATGGTCAGAGGCAATAAAAACCCTATATGTTACAGGGTTAATGTAACCACGTCATCTGCGCGCTACGGCGCAGGATTCATCATGGTCAGATGAATCTGTTCGATTTCTGCCAGCACATCTGCATTTAGCTTCACAAAATAAGACGATACATTTTCTGCCAACTGCGTCATGCTGGTAGCGCCAATCACAGTACTGCCCACAAACCAGCGGTGATAGACAAAGCTCAGCGCAAGCTGAGTAGGTGACAAACCATGCGCACGAGCAAGCGCCGTGTAACGTTTGCTGGCTTCGGGCACACCTGGTTTTTTGTAACGTTGGGCATAGCCCAAAAATTGCGTTACACGGCCCACTGCTTGTGGGTCATCCACATACTTACCTGTGAGATGGCCGAATGCAAGTGGTGAGTACGCCATGAGGCTGATGCCCTCACGGTACAGCACTTCTGTCATGCCAAACTCCATACCGCGATTCATCAAGTTATAGCAGTTTTGCAGTGCGGCTACTCTTGGTAGATTACGTTCTTTGGCAATGCGTAAAAACTCCATCAATCCCCACGGCTGCTCATTGCTCAAGCCAACCGCACGGATTTTCCCCTCTTTAATCAGCTCATCTAGCGCTTCTAACTGCGCTTGCATGCTGACCCAAGCGATTGGGTTACCGTCTTTGTCTAATTCTGCCTGGGGGTCAAACTGATATTGGCCAAACATCGGCACATTGCGCTCGGGCCAATGCAAATAATATAGATCCAGGTAATCGGTTTGCAGCCGTTGCAAACTATCGTGTACGGCAGCGCGAATATTGTCTCTATCCAGCCCAGTAGGACCGCCACGTATCCAATGCATGCCACGTCTGGGCCCGGCAATTTTACTCGCTAAAATAAAGCTATCCCGCGGCTTGGTCTTAATCCAATGGCCGAGAATGGTTTCGGTACGCGTCACCGTCTCAGCGCGCGGCGGCACCGGATACATCTCTGCCGTATCGATAAAATTGATTCCTTGGCTAAGCGCATAATCGAGCTGATCATTGGCATCGGCCTGCGTGTTTTGGTCACCATAGGTCATGGTGCCTAAACATACTTTAGACACGCGAATATCCGTGTTTCCGAGTAAGGTGTAATCCATTAATGTAATACCTGTTTTTGATCGGTTGAAGTGATGGCGATGGATGCAGTTGCACTGGCCGATGCGCTCAACGTCCACCCTGCTTCTTTTGTACTGAGTTGCAGCATATTGCATATTGCCACAACGGTTTCGCTGGTGAGATTCAAACGCAGATTCACCCCATCAACGCTTTGCATTTCCAAGGCTTGCGTGTTGAGATGTGTTGAAGCATCTGCCTGCAGTAACTGTACCTCTTTAATTAACGTACCACCCGCTTGCAATGCCTCTTTTCTGGGCTGGTACGCAGTTTCAAAATCGAGCTTCTGCAACGTTTCTACTGCTTTGACTTCTTGCTTAAATTGTTGCACTGCCTGTTGCGGCGCTATATTTGCTGAGGATGCTTGACTGACAACCGTAGCAGGCAAATGCGATTCCGCGCTTAACAGCTGCCAAATCATGCGTGCAACACGTTGCGTTAACCATAATAAGATTTCAGTCTGGTCACTTAAACCCACTTTCAGCAGCAAGCGATCTTGCTCCTGCGAATAGCTCAAATTTAACTGCTGTACCGCAATCTCTGCGCCTGGGGATTGTTCACTTGGTTCTATCGACAAAATAATGTTCCAACCTCAAAAAAGAAGACTGATTTTTTAAGTTTTACACTTGAATTTATAAAAATCATCCCAAAATTAGCAATCAAGGTAGGTGAGTGCTAAAATCACGCACCGTAATTACTAACGCATTTTTAAACTATTGTTTTTAAACTATTGATAGTTTAAGCATACACCAAGGAGAAAACTAATGAAAATTCGTCCACTACATGACCGTGTGATTGTTAAACGTTCTGAAGAAGTACGTACAACGGCTTCTGGCATTGTGATTCCAGACAGTGCAACAGAAAAACCTGATCAAGGCATTGTACAAGCAGTAGGCAATGGCAAACGCGACGACAGCGGCAAATTGAATGCCTTAGACGTTAAAGTTGGCGACAAAGTGTTATTTGGTAAATACGCTGGCCAAACTGTAAAAGTGGATGGCGAAGAATTATTGGTGATGCGCGAAGAAGACATCATGGCGATTGTTGAATAATTTCAACGGAAATTTAAGGTTGAATAATCAAATTTAAAACATCTATTGATCAAATATAGTATTCAGGAGAATTTAACATGGCAGCAAAAGACGTAAGATTCGGCGATGACGTTCGTCAAAAAATGGTAAATGGCGTAAACGTATTAGCCAATGCAGTACGCGTAACACTAGGTCCTAAAGGCCGTAACGTAGTGTTAGAGCGCTCATTCGGCGCACCAACCATCACTAAAGATGGCGTTTCAGTAGCGAAAGAAATCGAATTAAAAGACAAATTCGAAAACATGGGCGCACAAATGGTGAAAGAAGTGGCTTCTAAAACCAATGACATCGCAGGTGACGGTACAACAACCGCAACCGTACTAGCACAAGCCATCATCCGTGAAGGCATGAAATCTGTAGCCGCCGGCATGAACCCAATGGATCTAAAACGTGGTATCGACAAAGCCGTTGAAGCTGCTGTTGCTGATTTAAAAGCACAATCAAAACCATGTACGACAAGCAAGGAAATTGCACAAGTAGGTTCAATTTCAGCAAACTCAGATACATCAGTAGGCCAAATCATTGCAGACGCAATGGACAAAGTTGGTAAAGAAGGCGTGATTACCGTAGAAGATGGTTCAGGCTTAACCAACGAACTAGACGTAGTAGAAGGTATGCAATTCGACCGTGGCTACTTATCTCCATACTTCATCAACAACCAAGAGCGTCAAATCGCTTTAATGGACAATCCATTTGTGTTATTGCATGACAAAAAAATCTCAAACATCCGTGATTTATTACCAGCATTAGAGCAAGTGGCTAAAGCAGGTCGCCCATTATTAATCATTGCAGAAGATGTAGATGGCGAAGCATTGGCAACATTGGTAGTGAATAACATCCGTGGTATCTTGAAAACTGTTGCTGTGAAAGCACCTGGTTTTGGTGACCGTCGTAAAGCCATGTTAGAAGATATCGCTATCTTAACTGGCGGCACTGTGATTGCTGAAGAAGTGGGCTTGAAACTTGAAAACGTAACGCTTGAAATGTTAGGCCAAGCCAAACGTATTGAAGTGGGCAAAGAAAACACCATCATCATTGATGGCCATGGCGTTGAAGCAAACATCAAAGCACGCATTACACAAATCAAAACACAAATCGAAGAAGCTTCAAGCGACTACGACCGTGAAAAACTACAAGAGCGCGTAGCTAAATTAGCTGGCGGTGTTGCAGTGATTAAGGTTGGCGCGACGACTGAAATCGAAATGAAAGAGAAAAAAGCACGCGTAGAAGATGCATTACACGCAACACGTGCTGCAGTTGAAGAAGGCATTGTGGCTGGCGGTGGCGTTGCATTGATCCGTGCACGTGATGCAATCAGCAAAGTAAAAGGCGATAACTTAGATCAAGAAGCAGGCATTAAAATTGTATTGCGCGCGGTAGAAGAGCCATTACGTCAAATCACTGCCAACGCTGGTGTTGAGCCATCTGTAGTAGTCAACAACGTTGCGGCTGGTAAAGGCAACTATGGCTATAACGCTGCTAACGAAACTTACGGCGATATGATTGAAATGGGTATTCTTGACCCAACTAAAGTCACCCGTTCTGCATTGCAAAATGCAGGTTCAGTCGCTGGCTTAATGTTAACGACTGACTGTATGGTTGCTGAATTGCCAAAAGATGACGCACCAGCAATGCCGGATATGGGCGGTATGGGTGGCATGGGCGGTATGATGTAGGCTCTTTGATGTTGCATCAATTTTCCGCCTCGCGGCGGGTTGATGCAATCACGAAGTGTAAACTTGCTACTCCGTAATATTAGAACCTCGCTTCGGCGAGGTTTTTGTTTGTTTATGGCTGTTTGACGAGACAGGGCGAGTCAATTACGATTGAAATATGGATCAAGACATTACTCAAACAGCAACCATGATTCCTAGCATGATGCAGAAAGTAAACACTTATGCATTAAGGGCTTTTAGGGATACAGCTGATAAGGATTATATACATGCGCGTATGGCATACAAGGCTGAGCTATTTCCTCAATTTCATTGGTCTTCACTTCATGCATTAGAAAAATATGCTAAATGCATAGCAATTCTTACTCGGATACTAAAGCCAAAAAAACCAATTAAACATGAAGTTACAAAGTCTTTAAAACTTATCAGTGAGCGAGTTGATATAAAACTATCTGATCAGACAGTAAATTTTATTAGACGACTCGAAGACTATAGGGCAAATGACCGATACTTAGAAAATTCTTGGTTTATCTATGATCCTGAGTTAGCAATTCTAGATCGTGCCGTTTGGGAATTACGTAGATATTGCAATTCTGAGCTATATATCTATTTGGAAAGTCAATTTTCTGCAGTTAATTCAGAAAAATATAAAAAAATACAATTGATTGATAAACCTAGCAAACAAAATACATTCATATCTGGCGGATTTATTGAGAAAACGCTAGACAGCAAACAATCTAAAACAAGGCCTGATTTAGTATGGTGCAATCTATATTACTCAAACTCCAACAGAAAATCAGTATTAATGAAAAGAATTATGATGTTTGAAAATGCACCATTTTATTTATACCCAGAAATTATTGAAGAGGTAGAAAAATACATTTTTGTATCTAAAGAATTTACTAACGCATAACGCATACAAAAGCCATCGTAGGGTGGGTCACTCGTGACCCACGCGTTGCATCGGTTCAACTTATCTCATCCGCGTGGGGTTAAAACCCCACCCTACTAAACCCAATGCATATCAATCACTTTGTTTGCATTTGACCTGTTGGAAAAACACACTAAAATCAATGCATGTCACACTATCGACGCTCTAATACGCCTAATGCCACTTACTTTTTCACGGTGGTGACTTACCGTCGGCAACGCTTTTTGTGTGATGAGCCTGTGCGTCATGCGCTAAAAAAGGCAATTATTAAAGTGAAAGCGCAATATCCTTTTAAAATTGATGCTTGGGTATTGTTACCCGACCATATACACACTATTTGGACACTGCCTGAAAACGATGCTAACTTTTCATTGCGTTGGCAATTAATCAAACGCTACGTCACACATGAATGTGGTAGCTATTTGAATCGCCCTGAATTTCATAGCGCTTCTAAAGCAAAGCACCAAGAAGCGACGCTGTGGCAGCGTAGGTTTTGGGAGCATCAAATACGTGACGAAAGCGATTACCAAACACACATGGATTATTGTCACTTTAATCCTGTTAAGCATGGTTTGGTTAAACACGTGCGTGATTGGGAGCACTCGTCTTTCCATAAACATGTTAACTTAGGCTTACACCCGAGTGACTGGGCTGGAGAGGGATTGGGGGAAGCAGGTCAATTTGGTGATGATTGATAGTGTGTTTCGCGTGGGTTCGAGAACCCACCCTACGCTCACTGTAGAGACTTGGTGGGCCAGCGTGGTCAATCTAAAGACATGGTTAAGTGGCCTTTCTTAGCAAGTCACCGTGCACCTCAAGTCACTTACCCCATCAATCAAACGGGACTCCTAACAACACACCTTAATCCAGACGTTAGTCTTTAATTATCACAAAGGAAACATCATGAAGAACAAAGTAGTATTTTCTACACTCCTGCTCTCCAGCGCTTTAGCAACCGCTGCTGAGATAACAGTTGCGTTAAACATAGCAGAAACACAAGGAACAGGTGCAGATATAGGCACCATCCGTATTGTTGAAACACCTTATGGCCTAGCCTTTTACCCAACCCTCAAAGGCCTTGCGCCTGGGCTTCATGGCTTTCACGTGCACGAGAAACCGTCATGCGCACCAGCAGAAAAAGATGGTGCTCTGGTAGCTGCATTGGGTGCGGGCGCTCATCTTGACCCACTAGCAACAAAGCGTCATGGCGAGCCTTGGGGTGACGGGCATCTTGGCGACCTTCCGCCGCTATACGTAGCTGCTGATGGAAGCGCAAGCAATGCAGTGCTTGCACCAAGACTAAAGCTGGCAGATGTCAAAAACCGCTCGTTGATGATTCATGCCGGTGGTGATAACCACTCCGATCACCCTGCGCCTCTTGGCGGTGGTGGCGCGCGCGTGGCGTGCGGGGTAATTGGCAATTAAAACAGTAGCACTTTAGGCGCACTCAATTTCAGTGCGCCGCATGCAATATACATAAACCTACCAAACCGTTAAGTTTGACGATTAATACAGCGTCAATTACGATACGGGCATCTATTGCAGTCTCCACACATTTAAGGCTCGGCACTATGCCATTCAAACAATATTTTTTCACTACGTTTTATTGCATTGCGCTACTCATTGGCTGCGCAAACAATACTCTGGATAACCCTGGAGAGTTAGCAGGGAAGTGGCGTTTGGATGGATTGATCTCCATCCCCATGGAATTCAAACAAGGTGAAGTAACCGCGCTCGATATCACAGAGAAAGTCACATACGAAGCCAAGGGGCGAGATATATTGGTGACTTACAAAACAGGGGTAGCAAAAGGCACCGTTGTAAAATACACCATCACTGGCGACGATTCTGCTGTGACGGAGCTGGGCACGCTTAAACGCGTTCAATAAGCAAAACATTATTCACGTCTAACCCAAGAAGTATTATTTTGACAGCACTCCAAAAATCCGGACAGCTCCACCCTTCATGGCAAACCGTCATTGGTGACGAGCTCCATCAACCTTATATGGAAGCCTTGCGTACTTTTCTTCAGCAAGAAAAGGCGGCCGGCAAAATTATCTACCCGCCAGGACCGCTGATTTTTAATGCTTTTAATCACACGCCGTTTGATCAAGTACGCGTGGTGATTATTGGGCAAGACCCCTACCACGGGCAAGATAATAAAGGACAGCCACAAGCGCATGGATTAAGCTTCTCGGTGCCGCAAGGCATGGATTTACCCCCTTCCCTCCTCAATATTTTCAAAGAAATCTCAGCCGATTTAAATATTAAGATGAGCAGAAATGGTGACTTAACGCCGTGGGCAGATCAAGGTGTGTTGTTGCTCAATGCCACGCTGACAGTAGAACAAGCCAAAGCAGGTGCACACCAAAACAAAGGCTGGGAGCAGTTTACCGATGCAGCGATTGCTGCATTAAACAAGCATCGGGAAGGTTTGGTGTTTGTATTGTGGGGCAGTTACGCACAGAAAAAAGGCGGTGTGATTGATGCAAAACGCCATTTGGTGCTTAAATCTGTGCATCCATCGCCACTCTCTGCGCATCGTGGGTTTTTTGGCAACCACCAGTTTTCTAGCATTAATCAATATTTAATTGAGCATGGACAAGCGCCTATTAATTGGCAGCTTTAACGTTGTGAGTGGTGTGTGTCATGAGCGCACGCACATAAACCGCTTGTCATGGCATTACAACTTGTTTACACTTAATTAAGATTTATTTACAAATAAACGCCGCACAAAAAAAGCCCCGATTAAGGGGATTAAATCGGGGCAAATAGCCTCATCGTCTAAGGCTTCCGCTCAGGGAGGAAAGAAGCGGAAAGATGGCAAGCGTCAACTTGCACATCATGTACTCTATGACTAAGCCTTTTCGGGCTTAGTTCCAACTTTTTTAGTCTAAATTTCTATTTTTATTATCACAGTTAATTGAAACCGGTAGCCATGCGATAATACCGCTATGGACACCGACTCAATCTTATCCGGCCTCAATAATAAACAACTGGAAGCCGTTACCCTCCCCCGACAATCCGCACTGATTTTAGCTGGGGCAGGCAGTGGAAAAACACGTGTACTGACCACCCGCATTGCTTGGTTGATTCAATCCGGACAGGTATCGCCCATGGGGTTGATGGCGGTGACCTTTACCAACAAAGCGGCTAAAGAGATGTTGACGCGCCTGACCGCTATGTTGCCGATCAACACGCGTGGCATGTGGGCTGGCACCTTTCACGGCTTATGTAATCGTCTATTGCGTGCACATTATCGCGAGGCTGGCTTACCTAGTACGTTTCAAATTTTAGATACCGCTGATCAGCTTTCTAGCATCAAGCGCTTGATGAAATTGATGAATGTGGACGATGAGAAATATCCACCAAAACAAGTGCAAGGCTATATCAATAGCTGCAAAGAAGAAGGTCTACGCGCGCATGCGGTAGATGCCTACGATGCGCATTCGCAAAAGTTACGTGAAATTTACGAAGAATACGATAAACAATGCAACCGCGAAGGCGTTGCTGATTTTGCCGAATTGCTATTGCGTTGTTACGAACTGCTGGAGCGCGATGCGCATATTCGCCAGCATTACCAAAGCCGCTTCCACTACATTCTGGTGGATGAGTTTCAAGACACCAATCGTCTGCAATACTTGTGGTTAAAACTCTTGGCCGGCACCAGCAATTGTATTTTTGCAGTAGGTGATGACGACCAATCTATCTATGGTTTCCGCGGTGCACGTGTGGGCAACATGCGTGATTTTGAATCTGATTTTCATGTGGAAAATATTGTGAAGCTGGAGGAGAACTATCGCTCGCACAGCAATATTTTGGATGCTGCGAATGCGATTATCTCGCACAACAAACATCGCTTAGGCAAAAATTTATGGACCACCGCCGGCAAAGGTGAGCCTGTGCGTGTATATGATGCCTATAACGATACGGACGAAGCGCAGTTTATTGTAGATGAAGTGAATATGCTGCAGAACGAAGGCACCAGCTTAGGGGATATGGCCTTACTCTATCGCAGTAATGCACAATCGCGCATCTTGGAACACACCCTATTTTCAGCCAATATCCCGTATCGCGTATATGGCGGTTTACGCTTTTTTGAACGTGCAGAGATCAAACATGCATTGGCCTATATGCGCTTGATTGCCAACGCTAATGACGATACGGCACTGTTGCGTATCATCAATTTTCCTGCGCGTGGTATTGGCGCACGTAGTTTAGAGCAACTGCAAGAAGCAGCGCGTCAGCAAAACTGCAGCCTATGGCAAGCCGCTATCAATAAGGTGGGCAATGGCACATTAGGCGGTAAAGGTATCGATGGTTTTGTTGGGCTAATCCGTGAGATGGTGAATCAAGCCTATGGCATTAAGTTGCCAGAGCTAGCAGAGTTAGCCACTACAATGTCTGGCTTAAAAACGCATTACCAAGCTGATAAAGAAGGGGAAGACCGCATTGCCAACTTGGAAGAGTTGGTCACCGCGGCGGTAGCCTTTAGCAACCAAGACTTTGGTAACCACAACAACGTAGAAGAAGATGCCGATTTACTTACACAGTTTTTAAACCATGCCAGTTTAGAAGCCGGCGAACATCAAGCAGACGTTGGGCGTGAGGCGCTACAGTTGATGACCGTGCATGCTGCCAAAGGCTTGGAATTTAAAGCGGTATTTATTAGCGGCGTAGAGGAAGGCTTATTTCCACACGAACAAAGTACTTATGAAAACAGCGGCGTAGAAGAAGAACGCCGCTTGATGTATGTGGCGGTGACGCGCGCGCGTCAACGCCTGTATTTAAGCCATGCGCAAAGCCGCATGTTGCACGGCCAAGTGCGCTATGGCATTCCATCACGCTTTTTGGATGAGATCCCGGACGAACTGCTCAAACGGCTAAACAGCAAGCCTACGCCTAAAGCTTATGCGACTGGTGGTAACTACCAGGCCAAGCCTTCCGCAAGCCAGCAGTACCCGTTTAAAATCGGGCAAAGTGTGCGGCATGCAAAATTTGGAGATGGCGTAGTGGTGAGCTACGAAGGCAATGCCAGTGACCTAGCCATCAAAATCAATTTTGGCCACCAAGGCTTAAAGACGTTGATGATGGAATACGCTAAATTGGAAAAGATTTAACACAAGCCAGTATCAGCTTGAGCCAGTATCAGCTTGCTCAAGATTACTCAATTAGGATAATGCAGTTAAGGTTTAGGGTAACTCAACTGGTGCGGCTCTAAACACATCGCGATAGCTGACGTATTGAAACGCAAACATGAGCGCTGTAGCAAGCAGTAAGCAGCCAAATACCAACATGGGCATCAGCGCCTGTGCCAATGCTGGCAGCAGCGCGCCTACCACCCCAATCACCAGACCTACGATTAACATCAAGCCCATCACGCCAGCTGATAGCACTAACCACGCGGCACCCATGGCTACCGTGTATTGCAACACACCGGCGATGCTGGATTTAATGGCTTTGACCAATGTGTAGTTATTGATAACGATAAGCACTGGTGAAAACCAGGTGGCAATAAACAAAGGGAATAACAGCAACAGCAGCTTGAGGATAAACGGCATAAATTTATCCATGAATTTTACATATTCTGACTCACTCATCTGCGCGCCTTTATCCGCAAAACTCATTAGCCCTTGAATATCAGAATTCAATAGAAAAGTAGCCAATGTGGCATAGACCAAACAGGCCAGCCCCAATAACATCAGCAGCGTGAATTTAGGTTGAATTTTTGCCAGTACAGCTTGTACGGTTTCTTGCTTGCCCATTTCTGCGTTGCGGTACAACATCACGGCAAATGCAATAAATACTGGCCAAATTAATACTGTGAGCAAGGCAAAAATACCCAAGCCCGGAATAGAAGGCAACATCATAAAAATCCCGACATAAGCAATAGCCAATAGCATCCATCTGGATGGTTGTGTTTTAAACAACTCCAGACTTTCTTTGACCCAGCTTAATCCGGTTTTGGTGCGAGATTCTAAAATTGCCATAGGTACCTTGCCAATGTATTTCTATTAATGGTGTGCTTGCTGCTAGTTTATACGCTCTGAATGCGTTGTCTCAAGATTTGCTCAAAATGCATGGGGTCTTTAGCATGCGTTAACTCGCCTGCTACAGGAAAATGATAATCATATAAACGCGATAACCAGAAACGCAAAGCCGCACGACGCAATAAAGCTTGCCAATGCTGCTGTTCCGCCAGCTCAAACGGTCTTACTGCTTGATACGCCGCTAGAAATGCATCGCGTTTCGCTGTATCAAAACTGCCATGTTCACTGATGCACCACTCATTGGCAGCAATCGCAACATCATAAGCCAGCACATCATGACACGCATAGTAAAAATCAATAAAGCCGCCAAGCCGGTCGCCATCAAACAACACGTTATCTCTAAACAAATCGCCATGAATCACGCCATGGGGCAGTGCTGTCAGGTCTAACCCATGTTGATAATCTAACTCTGCCTGCAACAAAGCGCTTTGATCGGCTTGCATTTTAGGCATGACTTGCTGCGCGGTCATGGTGCGCCAGCCCTGCCCGCGTTGATTGTGTGATTGTTGATGAAAACTTAACCCAGCCAAATGCATATTGGCCAGCGTAGTTGCCACTGCCTGGCATTGTGCAACATTCGGTGTACTAATATCCCGACCTTGCAGGCAACTCACCATCAATGCAGGCTTGCTTTTCAGGCGATGCAGCGCGATTCCCTGCTTATCCATAATAGGTGCTGGACACGGTACCCCGTGTTGCGCCAAGTGCGCCATCAGATTGACGAAATATGGCAGCTCATCAAAATCATTTTTTTCAAAAATGGTCAGCACATAGCGCGCAGCATCTGTTGTCACAAAATAATTAGTATTGGTAATGCCAGCAGCAATCCCTTTAAGTGACTGAAATTGGCCGATACTAAATTGCGTCAGCCAATCGCGAACATCGTCAGATGTGAGTGTGGTAAAAACAGACATGTTGGTTAAACAAAAATCACCAAAATAATAAAGAGGGCATGGCCCTCTTCAGGTTAAAAGCGGAATAGTATCCAATGCGGTACAGATAAAGGTGGGTTAGGGCCGATATTCACCCAACCACCGTTAGGATCATCTTTATGCAGAAAATAAGGCGTGCCGCCTTGCGGGGTGACTTTCATCATGTATAGCTCACCGTTAATACGGTACTCTTCGATGGTCTCTGTGCCCTTTTTGCGGATGGTGATTTGTGGTTCTTCCATCGGCTCACCCTCAATTACTTTGGGAGGTGGCGGCACTTCTTCTAACAACTCACGCTGTGGCGCTTTGGCTGGCTCAGCAGCCGTGCTGGTCATTGCAAATCCACTGACTAAGAAAATGCACATCACATGAGACAGTAACTTTAAACGGTGCACTTTTCTTCTCCTTAACAGTTTTAATTATTTTAACAAATTACACCGGCCATAAGTGCTGGGCACGATAAATAAAATGCTGGGCATTACAAATATAATTGGATTTTGCGCTCTGCCGGTGTGAGCTCAAACCCTGTAGATTCATAATGTCTAAAAATGGTTTCCACAATCTGCTTGGGGTCATCAATAGACTGAATCAACAACATATCTTCTGGCGACGCCATACCTTCAGCAATCAGTGTATTTTTCAGCCAATCGATCAGGCCAGCCCAAAATTTGGTGCCAACCAAAATAATAGGAATTTTGCGAGATTTACCAGTCTGCACCAGTGTAATCGCTTCCATGAGTTCGTCCAGGGTACCAAAGCCACCCGGCATCACAATATAGGCCGATGCATATTTTACAAACATCACCTTGCGCATAAAAAAGTATTTAAACGTCAGGCTAATGTCTTGATACGGATTGCCGCTCTGCTCAAACGGCAGCTCGATATTCAAGCCGACACTAGGGCCTATGCCAGCAAATGCGCCGCGATTTGCAGCTTCCATAATACCTGGGCCACCACCGGAAATCACACTAAAACCAGAGTCGGATAGCAGGCGGGCAATCTCTTCGGTGAGCTTAAAGTAAGGATGATCCGGCTTGGTACGGGCGCTACCAAAAATAGAAACGGCCGGGGTAATTTCTTTGAGTTTTTCGGTCGCCCCTACAAACTCGGCCATGATTTCAAATGCATGCCAAGAGCCATAACTGGCAGAATCGCCGTTCAATAGCTCAGGCGCTGTCACTAGTGGTAATTTTCTTGTCGTCATCTTACAAACTCGCCCTACTCAATATATGCATTTGATTCTACCATGCACAGCTAAATTCAATTGGCGGAACACAACAGGAAAACAATTTTTAAACAACGCCATGTGTTTTATAGCGATAAAAGCTAGAATAACCGACTTAACTAAGTTTGCTTTAGTCACTTTGTTACTCGCTTTTTGGAACCCGTATGAAAACATTATTGCTGGTAGATGGCTCCTCTTATTTGTACCGCGCGTTTCACGCCATGCCGGATTTGCGTAACAGCAAAAACGAACCGGTAGGTGCCATTCAGGGCGTGCTCAACATGCTACGCCGTCTACATAAAGATTATCCGGCCGAATATAGTGCATGCGTGTTTGATGCCAAGGGTAAGACCTTCCGCGATGATATTTACCCGGAATACAAAGCCAACCGCGCCAGCATGCCAGATGATTTACGTGTGCAAATTGAGCCACTGTTTGAAACTATCCGCGCCATGGGCTGGCCACTGATTATTGAAGATGGCGTAGAGGCGGATGATGTGATTGGTGCGCTGGCCAAACAGGCGGAACGTGAAGGCATCAACACCATTATCTCCACTGGCGATAAAGACATTTCACAATTGGTCAACAAACATATCACCGTGGTCAACACCATGCGTGACGCCTTCCGCAAGACCGATGATGTGTTGGATATTGCTGGTGTACAAAACAAATTTGGCGTGCCGCCAGAAAGAATCATTGATTATTTAGTGCTCATCGGCGACACCTCGGATAACGTGCCCGGCGTAGAAAAAGTCGGCCCCAAAACTGCGGTTAAATGGTTGCAGGAATACGGTACATTGGAAAATATCGTAGCCAATGCAGACAATATCAAAGGTGTGGTGGGCGAGAACTTGCGTAAAGCACTGCCTTGGCTACCCACTGCGCGCGAACTGATTACTATCCGCTGCGATATCGGCATCCGCGAACACTTTGATGAGCTGGTAGCGCAAGCGCCAGACAAAGCGAAACTCACTGCATTATTCGATCACTTTGAATTCAAAAGCTGGAAGCGTGAATTGGACAATATGCCTAGCCACACTACCAACGCCTCTTCTGGGCATCCGCCTGTTAGTCAACCCGTTACTAAAGCTGACACTGACTTTCACTATCAAGCAGATACGCGCCGTGACTATCATACGATTCTGAACGAAGCCGACTTGAATGCTTGGCTGGACAAACTGCAACAAGCTTCACTGTTTTGTTTCGATACAGAAACTACTTCGCTTGACCCGATGACCGCACAAATCGTGGGCGTCTCGTTTAGCGTGCAATCGGGAGAGGCAGCTTATTTGCCACTCTCTCACGATTATTTTGATGCGCCGACGCAGCTACCATGCAATGCAACGCTTGCCAAACTGAAGCCCATTTTAGAAAACCCTGCGCTCAAAAAAGTCGGGCAAAATTTAAAATACGATAAACACGTGTTAGCCAACCATGGCATCGCACTCAACGGCATTGCGCACGATACGTTGCTGCAATCTTACGTATTGGAAAGCCATCGCGGTCATGGCATGGATGAGTTAAGTGAACGCCATTTGGGCATCACGCCCATCAGTTTTGAACAGGTAGCAGGCAAAGGCGCCAAGCAAGTCAGCTTTAATCAGGTGACAGTAGAAACTGCCGCCGAATACGCCGCAGAAGATGCTGACATTACGTTGCAACTGCATCAGGCACTGCATCCGCAAGTGGAAGCAGACACCAAACTCAACTTTATTTACAGCCAAATTGAAATGCCATCGATGGAGATTTTATTCACTATCGAACGCAATGGCGTACTGATTGACGCGAATCAACTCAACCGTCAGAGCAATGAAATTGGCCTGAAACTGGTAGCACTGGAAAAGCAAGCGTACGAATTAGCCGGCCAACCATTTAACTTAGGCTCACCTAAGCAGCTACAAGAGATTCTGTTTGGCAAGCTGGGCATCAAGCCCACCAAAAAAACGCCTAGCGGCGCCCCCAGTACCGATGAAGACGTCTTGCAAGAGCTAGCACTAGATTACCCGTTGCCCAAAGTGTTGCTGGAGTATCGCGGCTTAGCTAAGCTCAAGTCCACCTACACCGACAAGCTGCCAAAAATGATTAACGCCAAAACCGGGCGTGTGCATACTAGCTATAACCAAGCTGTAGCCATCACGGGGCGCTTAGCCAGCTCCGACCCCAATTTACAGAACATTCCAGTACGCACGGCCGAAGGTCGCCGTATCCGCGAAGCATTTATTGCGCGTGAAGGCAGCCACATTGTCTCTGCCGACTATTCACAGATAGAACTGCGCATTATGGCGCATTTGTCGCAAGATAGCGGCATGTTGCAAGCTTTTACCAACAATGAGGATATTCACCGCGCTACCGCTGCCGAGATTTTTGGCGTAGAACGCAGTGCAGTCGATAACGAACAGCGCCGATACGCCAAAGTGATTAACTTTGGTTTAATTTATGGCATGAGCGCCTTTGGCTTGGCGCAGAACCTCAACATTGAGCGCAGCGCTGCCGCTAGCTATATTGAACGCTACTTTGCGCGCTACCCCGGCGTAAAACAATACATGCAAAACACACGCGAGCTTGCCAAGGCGCAGGGCTATGTCGAAACCTATTTTGGACGACGCTTATGGGTGCCAGAAATTAATAGCCCTAACGTACAAAGACGCAACGGCGCAGAACGCGCTGCTATTAATGCGCCTATGCAAGGCACTGCGGCAGATCTGATCAAACTCGCCATGATTGCAGTACAAGACTGGCTGACACAAGAAAAACTACAGACCAAACTCATTATGCAAGTACACGATGAATTGGTATTAGAAGTACCAGACAATGAGCTGGCGCTGGTAAAAGCAGAACTGCCGAAACTGATGCAGGGCGTAGCGACACTTGATGTGCCACTATTAGCAGAAGTAGGCGTAGGCAATAACTGGGAAAGCGCACACTAATCCCAAGCACATACGCAAATTAACGCATATGGTCAGCGGCGCTTTTACGGTTAAATAGCACTCATCGTTACTTGAGCGAGCGTACATCTCATGCAGTTAATCTCTGTCAATACGGCCATGCCCACCGTCGTTGAAATCAACGGAAACTCGGTCAACACTGGCATTTATAAAACCCCACAATCCGGAAAGGTCCGGCTAAGCAAAACCAACCTAGCCGGAGATGGTCAAGCCGACTTAACAGTACATGGTGGCGAATTTCAGGCGGTGTATAGCTATCCAGTTGAGCATTATGCTTATTGGCAAAAAGTCTTGAGCAAACCTGCACTGCCCTTTGGTACGTTTGGCGAGAACTTTACTGTCTCAGGCTTGCTAGAGGATGAAGTCTATGTAGGGGATATATTTTCCGTAGGTAGCGCAGTGATACAAGCGACCATGCCTAGGATTCCCTGTTTTAAATTTGGACACAAAGTGGGCAAACCGGATATCTTATCCATGTTTTTACACAGTGGACGCAGCGGTTTTTATCACAAAGTACTTCAAGAAGGTGACGTGGCTGCTGGTGATTCGATTGCACTGGTAGAACGTCAATCGCAAAGCATCAGCATCAGAATGGCATTGGGTCTACAAAAGCTGGAAGAAGGCGATGCCAGCACACTGGAGTATGCGCTGCGCATTGAGCACTTACCGCCATTATTGCGCAACGTCTACACACAGCGTTTACAGCACATGCAGTCTGCAGGCCAATACTAATGCTCACGTTCCAAATGCAAAGTATCTCGCATCTTAAAATCAAACATGCGGATGATATTGCGTCCCGCTTTCTTGGCTTGGTACATGGCAATATCTGCATGTTTAAGCAAGTCTTCGTGCGACTCACCATGGTCTCCAAACATAGCAATGCCGATGCTGGGGGTGCTGATATATTCAAACTGATTTAATTGGTAAGGCGCGTTAAGCCTAGCAATCATTTGACTGGTGATATGCTCAACTTGCTTGGTCGCAGCAAGCTGCTCCTCATTCAAATCCTCTAGCATCACTACAAATTCGTCGCCGCCTAAACGTGCAACCGTATCACTTTCGCGCACACTCAATTTCAAACGTTCAGCCACTTGTTTAAGCAGTAAGTCGCCCATATCATGACCTAGCGTGTCATTGAGCATTTTGAAGTGATCTAAATCCAGAAACAGCAACGCGCCACGCTTGCCAGAACGACGGCTCAGCACCAACGCATGGTGCAATCTATCCATGAGCAGCCTGCGATTGGGCAGATTGGTCAGCGCATCATAAAAAGCCAATCGCTTAATTTCTTCCTCACGTTCAGTTGCTTGTTGTCGTAATAAAACGCTTTCTAGCAAATTGCGATAAAACGATTGGATACTAAAAATAGAAAAAATGACGTAGACAATACCAGCAATAGCCATCGGCACCGAAATGCTATGGCCGAGCACGGCAAACCCTAATAATGTCGGCAATACCGCAAATGCGATATACGTCATCGCGCTAATCCGGTCAATAGAATAGGAGACGATTGAGCCAGCCGACAGTCCGGCAATTAGATAACTCACAAACAGCTGCTGCTCGAGCTGGCCATAACGGATCATCAGCAGCCCCACCGCACCCCATATCATACTGCTCAATATTAAGCCGCTTCTAAACATGGTCAAGCGGCGTCTAATTTCATGCGGATCGTCCGTATGGTGCTTGGCATGAAAGCGAGTCACCAAAATTCTGGTGGCACTTACGGCAAGCATAATCCACAGCCAACCTAGCAGAATTTGCCTAGGAATCTCGTCACCTTGCATCACCACAAGGACGATAGCCAGTAAACAACTGGCAAAGACTGTCCGCGCACTGACTGCCAGTAAGTGCGTTAATTGTGCTGATTGAATTGCTACATTATTATTTTCCAAAGACACTCAAACCTGTATGCCATTATTTTTTTGCATTCACTTTTCCTACCCTCACCTTAATTATTCAATAGGACAACTATTAGTGCAACAGTTAAAATACGTCGCATCAAAGTATTTTTAAGCAATTTTTATGCAAAATTTTGGCATTTACATCATTGGCGATGAAATTCTCTCCGGAAAACGCCAAGACAAACATTTGGCCAAAGTGATTGAATTGCTTTCGGCACGTGGCTTACAGCTTAGTTGGGCTAACTACTTGGGCGATATTCCGGCACAGATTACCCTAGCCTTAAGTGCCAGCATGGCGCGCGGTGATATTGTGTTTAGCTTTGGTGGTATCGGCGCAACACCTGACGATTACACGCGTCAATGCGCGGCGGATGCACTCGGTGTGCCTATTGAGCGTCACGCAGGTGCAGTGGCTGAGCTAGAAGCCAGATTTGGTGAGGCGGCCTACCCTAAACGTGTATTGATGGCAGACTTTCCGCAAGGCGCCGATTTGATTCCTAACCCAGTTAATCGCGTGGCTGGCTTTAGCATTCAGCAACACTATTTTGTACCGGGGTTTCCAGAAATGGCACACCCGATGGTGGAATGGGTACTCGATACCTATTACCCACATCTATTTCATCAGCAAGATTATCTCGAGTCTTCTATTTTGGTATTGGATGCAGGCGAAAGCCAGCTATTGGATATGATGCACCAGATCTTGGCACAATATCCGGACATCAAATTATTTAGCCTGCCTAAGCTAGATACGCGTCGCACCATCGAATTAGGCGTCAAAGGCGCCAACCAATCGGTCACACGTGCCATGCACGATATCCAACAACACATTTCTGCGCTAGGTTTTCCTTGGTCACCGCTGCCTTAGCGTGCCGAGAAGGATGTGGCGCATGTTGCATCGCACCTTCCATTAACAGCCCGATTCCCGGCATGCCCAATGGCAAGCCCGCGGGTGTTAGGTGTGTTCAATTAGATGCAGACAATCGGTGTATGATTTTTGGTCGGCCAGAACGGCCCGTGTTTTGTGCCGGGTTACAACCCAGCACCGAAATGTGTGGAAACAGCCAAGTGCAAGCACTCACTTGGCTGACCCGATTAGAACAACTTACTCAGCCTTCTTAACTGGCTCTGCGCTAGCCGCTTTTTCTACTGGCTGCCAACCACCGCCCAATGCCTTGAATAAATCCACCGATGCGGTCAATACATTTTGACGGCTCTGTACAAAGCTTTGCGTGGCTTCGTAATAACTACGTTGCGCATCCAGCACTTCTAAATAAGCAGAGTAACCAGATTTATAGCGGTTTTGTGAAACCTCTAAAATTTTCTTGGCTGTCTCTTGTTTAGATTGCGCAATCGCTTCTACCGATTTGTACTGACGCAAATTGACCAGCGCATTATTCACTTCTTGGAAAGCTGTTTGTACAGCACCCTGATAGCTTGCTAACGCTTGTTTTTGCTTAGCTGTGGCTTGGTCTACTTTGGCATTCAACCTACCACCGTTAAAGATAGGCAAGTTTAAGCCTACGCCCAACGACCACACGCGTGCAGCTGATTTCAGCAAATCACCCAACTCTACACTTTCACCACCGAAGGCACCGGTCAAAGTGATGCTAGGGTAAAGCGCTGCTTTGGCAAGACCGATATTGGCATTGGCGGCAATAAGTTGCTGCTCCGTATCACGTACATCCGGCCTTGCCTCCATTAGGCTGGATGGCAAACCAGCGGGCGGAATCGGCGGAATTGGCAACGTCAACAAATCAGCCGCTGCAATTTGAGTGTCAAGCTCACCCGTGAGCACCGCCAATTGTTGCTCGCTGATTGCACGTTGACGCTGCAATTCCACTTGCTGTGATTTTAGGTTATCTAGCGCCAGTTCCGCCTGGTGTACATCCAGCACCGACACCACCCCACCCGCTAAACGACGTTTTGTCAGCGCCAAGCTTTCTTCACTAATGGCCTGATTACTTTTATTGACCGCAAGTTGTGAATCTAAACTGCGGATAATCAAGTAATTATTGGCGACCAAACTAGATAAAGACCATAGCACGGTTTCTTTAGCGTATTGGGTAGAGAGATAACTTGCACGTGCCGCCTCTTTGGCACGTCTTAACTTACCCCAAAAATCCAGCTCTATGGATGAGTTAAGCGCCAATTTATAGGTACTCCGCGGGTTTTGCCCAAATACCGGAAAAATACCAGCTTGTGTCACGCGATTACGCACACCTGAGCTATCTAAGTCTATAGTTGGCAGCAAGTAAGCGCCTACTTCACGCATATAGCCATCGGCTTCTTCAATACGAGCTACCGCCAGCTGCACATTGGTATTGTTTTGTTGTGCTTTCTCAATCAGCGCATTCAACTGCGCATCTTGATACAGCGTCCACCATTGGTTGGGTGCTTGTACCGCACTAGCATCATCCGCTTGTCTAAACTGCTCAGGCAAGCGCACATCTTTGGCTTCCGGACGCTGATACATCGGGCCAAGCAAAGTGCAGCCTGCTAGCCATGTCATCGACACCAATAGCGCAATGGTTCTCATGGTTGGTTTCATAATATTTGACGGTTGCATACCGTTTCCTTTGTTATTAGACATCACTTGTTTTTTAAACATCACCTGTTCTCTAAACATCACCATGGTGTCTCACTGTATTTTGGTTACTTAACCACGTGAAGAACAACGGGATGAAAATGGTAGCCACAAACGTAGCCAACAACATCCCACCCAACACGCCGGTACCCATAGATTGCCTTGCTGCAGCACCTGCACCTGTTGCAAATACTAGCGGGATAATCCCTAAGATAAAGGCCATTGACGTCATCACAATCGGTCTAAAGCGTAACCGTGCGGCTTCTAGTGCAGCTTCTGCAATCGGCATGCCCTCTTCCATTTTTTGGCTCGCAAACTCCACAATCAGAATCGCGTTTTTCGCCGCCAAACCAATCAAGGTAATCAAACCAATCTGGAAGTAAATATCATTGGTCATGCCGCGTGTAAGCACTGCAGTTAAAGCACCCGCTAGCGCAAACGGTACCGCCATAATCACAGCCAGTGGCAACGCCCATGTTTCAAACTGTGCTGCCAAAATTAAGAACACCATGATGATGGCAAAGCCAAAGGCAAATAGTGCCGCTGAACCCGTACGTTTCTCTTGGTACGCTTGGCCTGTCCACGCAATTTGGTAACCATCTGGCAAATTCGCTTTGGCAATACGTTCTACTGTTTCAATCGCATCGCCTGAGCTAACTCCTGCAGCACCACCGCCAAACACTTTGGCAGATAACAAACCGTTATAGCGCTCTAATTGCTCAGCACCCACAATGTTTTTGACCGTGCTAAGCGCAGACAACGGGATCATGTTGCCATTAGGACTCTCAGCAGTTGGCTGGCTACGCACATACACTTTGCCTAAGTCTTCTGGCTTCATCCTAAACTCAGGCTCCGCTTGTAGCTGCACACGATATGTACGGCCTGTACGGTTAAAGTCATTCACATAAAACGAGCCCATCGTACTTTGCAATGTCGTGTAGATATCTGCAATTTTCACATTTTGTGAAATCGCCTTAGCTTCGTCCACCTCAATCATTAATTGCGGCACTGTCGGTCTAAAGAAACTGTTGATACCAGTCAGCGTTGGATCAGCACGCATCGCGTCCATAAAGTTGTTCATCACAGCTGCCAACTTAATTGGATCAGTATCGCGCTGGCTTTGTACATAGACCTCAAAGCCACCTGCAGAACCCAAACCACGAATCGCAGGCGGGTTCACGGCAAACGCCATACCATCTGTCTGACTCATGCCAATACCAAATAATTTACCCACAATGTCATTAGCCGAGGATGTACGCTCTTTCCAATCGGTCATACGCACAAACATCGTTGCAGCATTGGTTTTGTTGGCACCTGTGAGCAACTCAAATCCATTCACTGCAAACTCATGTGCCACCGCAGGGTCTTTTGCAATTTCCGCACGAATATTCTCAGTCGTTTTAACTGTACGCCCCAAGGTTGCACCATCTGGCATGACCACGACTGTCACCACATAGCCCTGATCTTCCGCAGGCACAAAGCCACCTGGCACTATTCTGAACAAAAATACAACCGCTGCAACTATCGCAGAAAATACAATGGCACCGATAATTTTGTGGTGTAACGTCAGGTTAACCGTGTTTGTATAAAACTTAGTCAGCCCGCCAAAACCTTGGTTAAACTTTCTAAAGAAGGCATTTTCGCCATGCGATTTTTTCAAAATCATCGCGCACAGTGCAGGCGTTAACGTTAAAGCCACTACGCCAGAAATCACCACTGCAATGGCAACGGTTACTGCAAACTGACGATACAACTCACCAGCAATACCACCTTGGAACGCCACAGGCACAAACACTGCGCACAACACCAGCACAATCGCCACCACGGCAGCAGACACTTGTTGGATTGACTTAACCGCTGCTGGGAATGGATCTAAACCTTCCTCGGACATCAGGCGTTCCGTGTTTTCCAACACCACAATCGCATCGTCCACCACAATACCAATGGCCAAAATCATGGCAAATAAGGTCAGCAAGTTAATGGAGAAACCAAACATATATAGGCCAGCGAATGTACCAATCAGCGAGATAGGCACCGCAATCAACGGGATTAACGTTGCGCGCCAGCTCTGTAAGAACAGGAACACGACCAATACCACCAACACCAAGGCTTCACCAAAGGTTTTGAATACCTCTTCAATCGTTGCCTTCACAAAGTCACTGGTATCATAAGGAATTGTTGTTTCTATCCCCTCAGGAAAGCGCGGTCTTAACTCTTCCGTTTTCGCTTTAATCGCTGCAGCAGTATCTAACGCATTTGCACCGTTTTGCAAGAAAATGGCCACGGCAACGCCTGGTTTACCATTGAGCGCAGAGGCTACATTATAGGTTTGTGCACCCAACTCAATCCGTGCAACATCTTTAAGATACAACACACCTTTCGGGCCATTGGCACGCACAATAATATTGGCAAATTCAGCAGGATCTACCAGACGACCTTTAGCTGTCACTGTATAGACGATTTGTTGATCGGCAGGTGCTGGCTCTTGCCCAATTTTACCCGCCGCATACTGATTGTTTTGTGCGTTAATCGCCGCTGCTACATCACTTGTGCTTACGCCAAGTTGCGCCATACGATCTGGTCGTAACCAAATACGCATCGCATAATCTTGACCACCAAATACGGTGACATCGCCAACACCTTTTACACGCTTATATTCGTCCACAACATTTAGCGTGGCATAGTTACTTAAAAATAAGCGGTCGTGTTTTGGATTTTTAGAAGTGAACATCGTCACTAACAGAATATCATTCGATCTTTTCTGTACGACTACGCCGTTTCTTCTCACCTCTTCTGGCAAGCGCGGTGAAGCAATATTCACACGATTGCTCACGTTAAACGTCGCTTGGTCCACGTTAGTACCTACTTCAAAGGTCGCAGTAATTGTCAACGTACCACTGGAGTCTGCACTAGAGTTAAAGTACAGCAAATTGTCTACGCCACTGAGCTGCTCTTCAATCGGTGCCGCAACAGTTTTAGTGAGTGTATCGGCACTTGCCCCTGGATAGGTGGCCGTAATCATCACCGTAGGTGGTGCAATTTGTGGATATTGTGCAATCGGCAATTGGAATGATGCTGCCAAACCTGCCAGTACGATAATAATCGACAGCACCGAGGCAAAAATGGGCCTTGTAATAAAGAACTTGGTCATGAATCGTTACCTTATGCAGAAGTTTTAGCTGGTGCTTTAGCTGAAGTTTTTGGATTTGCCGCAGGGGGCTCACCCAATGGATGTGGGTCCACAGGCGCACCTGGTCGTACCTTAATTAAATTATCGGCTAATAATTTATCGCCTGCTTTTAGGCCACTTAAGATCACCCAGTTTTTACCTTCCCAGCCGCCTTCTTGGATAGGTCTTACTGCTGCAATTGTTTTGCCTGAAGCATCTTTTTCTGCCACATAAACAAACTTGCCTTGGTCACCAGTTAATACCGCTGTTTGCGGGATGATAAATACACCATCACGTGTACCAGTGGTCACACGTGCACGCACGAATTGACCTGGCAATAGACTACGGTTGGTATTCTCAAATACCGCACGCAGTTGCTGCGTGCCTAATGCCGGGTCAATCTCACTCGCTGAGAAGTTTAACTTTCCTGACTCAGGAAAGTCAGTACCATCAGGCAACACCAATTGAATGTTTTTTACGTTACGGCTAGTTAATTGACCGCCCAATGACGCTAATTCAGAATCGGACAAACTAAAGCGTACCCAAATTGGAGACAATTGAACGATAGTAGTGAGCAGACTTGTATTCGCTGATACCAATGCACCCTCTGAAAACTCGAAACGCCCCGCGATACCACTGGTGGGTGCCGTTACACTGGTATAGGAAAGGTTGAGCTTAGCCTCGCGCAACATCGCTTCGTATTGCAGTAATGTCGCAGAAGCGACAGAATTATCAGAAAGCGCATTGTCATATTCACGCTGACTAATCGATTGCGTATCTAACAAACCTTTTAAACGGTCTGCTTCACGTTGCGTTTGTGTAATGCGTGCTTTTTGTTGCGCTAATTGCGCTTCAGCCTGTTGCACCGCAATTTGGAATGGCACCGGATCAATCAAGAACATGGTTTGACCCGCTTTAATCGGCTCACCTTCTTGGAACATCTTCTTCAGCAGTATGCCGCCTACTCTTGGGCGCACTTCCACCTCTTTTGCACCTTCAGTCTGTGCCACAGCTTCCGCCCGAATTGGAACAGAAGTCGGTTGCACTTCAATGACACCTACAGGCAAGGCTGGCATTCCACCAGCAGCAGCGTCTTGTTTTTGTTGACCACATGCTGCAATCAGCGTGCTGAGCATGACTGCCAGTAGTGTGTGAGTGTATTGCATTGTTCTTTTTGCCATAGCTGCCTCTAGGTGAATGCCTTGATGAAGTTTAAAATATTAGTTTAATTAAATTGCTTGCATACATACAAGCATGAATGTATATTATATACAAACATGAATGTATGTAAATAAGTTTTTGTACGTATTTTGAAAAAAGTGTCGCAAGCCACTCAAAACGTACACATTTTTAATATCGAGCACACAGTATATTATGGTACGAAAAACGAAAGAAGACGCAGAAATCACTCGCCAGCGTATTATTGACGCTGCCCGTGAAGTATTTTTGACAAAGGGTGTGAGTCGCACCAGTCTAGAACAAATTGCCTCGCATGCCGGCGTTACACGCGGCGCGGTCTATTGGCACTTTGAAAACAAGTCACAACTATTCTATGCATTGCGTGAGCAGGTGTTTCTACCACTGATTGATCGTATGGACGATACGCTGCTCGCAGATATCGACAAAACAAATGATCCAGTGGCGGATCCGTTGAAACGTATTGAAAATTTTCTGCAAGGTACTATTCAAATCCTCAACGATCACCAAGAAACTCGCCAAACCTACGAAATCATGATGACTAAGTGCGAATATGTGGATGAATTTGCCACGGTATTGCAACAAATCTTGAATAACTGCTCTGGTATGGTAGATAAACTAGAACAGGTATACGCAAGAGCGTTACAAAAAGACCTGATCAATCCAACACATAGCCCAATCCAACTTGCCATGGATACGCATTTGTTCTTTTCTGGCTTATTACATATGTGGGTCAAAGATACTGATGGCTCTCGTTTCAGAAACCAAGCACACACCCTCATCAGCTCGCACGTTAATCTCCGTAGAAAGTAAGTCCTTACTGATTGAATTTTAAATGTTTTTTAAAGTTGCATTCTGTCACGGCCATTCAACAATTTCGTCACAATAATCACTAGAATGGGTTTCCACACCCCGCAATTGCGTATAAAATAGGCAGCTTTTCCACACTGCCAAATTTGTATGCAAATTGGTTCGCACATCCTTAAAAATAATTTAGTCGTTGCCCCCATGGCAGGCGTGACAGATCGCCCTTTCCGCCAGCTGTGCAAAAAAATGGGCGCAGGCTTGGCCGTGTCTGAAATGGTGACGTCCAACTCCTTATTATATGGCAGCGAAAAAACACGCCGCCGCGCCAATCATGAAGGTGAAGTAGACCCAATCTCTGTGCAGATTGCTGGTGCTGACCCCAAAATGATGGCCGAAGCAGCCAAATACAATGTAGATAACGGTGCGCAAATCATTGATATCAACATGGGCTGCCCAGCCAAGAAAATCTGTAATGTGATGGCAGGCTCTGCGCTATTAAAAGATGAGCCATTGGTGTCGCAAATCCTTAAAGCAGTAGTCAATGCTGTGGATGTTCCCGTCACGCTGAAGATCCGCACCGGCTGGGACAAGCAAAATCGCAATGCCATTGCCGTGGCCAAAATGGCCGAAGATATTGGCGTTCAAGCGCTGGCTATGCATGGCCGAACCCGCGCATGCTTATATATGGGCGATGCAGAATACGATACGATTGCCGCCGTTAAACAAGCCATCAACATTCCACTCATCGCCAATGGCGACATTACCACCCCAGAAAAAGCCAAATTCGTTTTAGATTACACTGGCGCCGATGCCGTGATGATTGGCCGCGCCGCGCAGGGACGCCCTTGGATTTTCCGTGAAATAGAGCATTACCTACTCACAGGCGAACACATGTTGGCGCCTACCGTAGATGAAATTCACACAGTCATGCTTGAGCATATACATGATTTGTATGATTTTTATGGCGACCTCACTGGCATGCGTGTGGCGCGTAAGCATATCTCTTGGTACACAAAGGGCCTAGCCGGCTCAGCCAACTTCCGCCATCACATGAACACCTTACAAACCATCGAGTTGCAGTTAAATGCAATTGATGATTTCTTTAATGAACTCAAATCAAAACACGAGCGCTTGGTATACGCAGACACGGATACCGACGAGCACACCACAGTATCTAGCGAGGCAATAGCGGCATAATGGCAAATATCTGCAAACTGAGTGACGCGATTAACGAGTCGCTAGATGAGTACTTTGTGCATTTGGATGGCCAACCGCCACACGCGATCTACGAGATGGTACTGGGCTGCGTTGAAAAACCGATGCTTGAATATGTCCTCAACAAGGTGGGGGGCAATCAAAGCAAAGCCGCTGAGATGCTAGGGCTCAACCGCAATACCTTACGTAAAAAAATGGCGGAATACGGCCTGTAATTAACACAAACTCGCAAAACCAAGAACATGAACACACGGCTGGTAGCCAATACCTAGCTGCGATGATTCAGGCAAGCAAACACCCATTTATCATTAGTCTCACGGAATCCATCAATGGCGATTATTAAACGCGCGCTCATCAGCGTATCAGACAAAACCGGTATTATTGAATTTGCACAGGCACTTAGCCAACTGGGCGTAGAGTTACTCTCTACAGGCGGCACAGCCAAGTTGTTTCGTGACAACAGTATCCCAGTCATCGAAGTGAGTGACTACACCGGATTCCCCGAAATGCTGGATGGCCGCGTTAAAACGTTACATCCGAAAGTACATGGCGGCATTTTAGGCCGCAGAGATTTACCAGAACACGTGCAAGCCATGCAAACGCAAGGCATTCCAAATATCGACATGGTCATCGTGAACCTCTACCCGTTTGAGGCGACCGTGGCCAAGGCTGATTGCACCTTAGAAGAGGCGATTGAGAACATTGATATTGGCGGCCCAGCCATGGTGCGCTCAGCCGCTAAAAACTGGAAAGATGTTGCTGTGCTCACTGATGCCAACCAATACGCCGATGTATTGGCCGAACTCAAATCTACTGGTGCGCTATCGCAACAAACCACATTTGCTTTATCCGTTGCCGCGTTTAATCGCATCAGTAATTATGACGGTGCAATTTCAGATTACCTGTCTTCATTCAATACAGATGGCACACGCAACCCTTTCCCAAACCAAGTGAACGGTCACTTTGTCAAAGTGCAAGATCTACGCTATGGCGAGAACTCACACCAGCAGGCTGCGTTATATCGCGATTTGTATCCAGCGCCCGGCTCACTGGTTTCTGCGGAACAACTGCAAGGCAAAGAACTCAGCTATAACAACATTGCAGATGCTGATGCCGCTTGGGAAACCGTTAAATCGTTTACTGGTGTTGCCTGCGTAATCGTCAAACATGCTAATCCATGTGGTGTTGCCTTAGGTGCGACGACACTTGAGGCGTACCAAAAAGCATTTAAAACTGACCCGACCTCTGCTTTTGGCGGCATCATCGCGTTTAATAGCACGGTGGATGGTACTGCCGCAGAGGCGGTTGCCAAACAGTTTGTTGAGGTACTGATTGCGCCCGACTTTACGGCTGAAGCCTTAGCCATATTTAAAGCCAAAGCTAATGTACGCGTATTAAAAATCGCGCTGCCAAAAGGTGGGAAGACTGCTTGGGAAAATGGCCGTAACGCTATGGACTCTAAACGCATTGGCTCCGGCATATTATTGCAAACCGCAGACAATCACGAGCTTAGCCAAGCCGACTTAACAATCGTCACCAAAAAGCAGCCGACACCACAGCAACTCAGTGATTTATTGTTTGCGTGGAATGTGGCGAAATATGTGAAATCGAATGCAATTGTGTTCTGTGGAGATGGCATGACCTTAGGTGTAGGTGCCGGGCAAATGAGTCGCGTGGACAGTACAAAAATTGCCGCCATCAAAGCACAAAACGCTGGCTTGAGTCTGCAAGGATCAGTGGTCGCTTCCGATGCATTCTTTCCATTCCGTGACGGTGTAGATGTGCTGGCCGATGCAGGCGCGAGCTGCGTGATTCACCCAGGTGGTAGCATGCGTGATGATGAAGTGATTGCCGCAGCCGATGAACGTGGTTTGGCCATGGTAGTGACTGGCATCCGCCACTTTAGACATTAAAAACTATAGCGCAAACACACCAGTGTGATTTGCCGATTGAAAGTAAACATATGAAAGTATTAGTCATTGGTAGCGGTGGTCGTGAGCATGCATTGGCATGGAAAATCACGCAAAACAAAGAGGTCAGCCGCGTGTATGTGGCGCCTGGCAACGCGGGCACAGCCACTAATCCTGATATGGTGAATGTACCGATTACTGCGGTAGATGCCTTGGTAGATTTTGCTATTCAAGAACATATCGCGATTACAGTAGTGGGACCGGAAGCACCGCTTTCACAAGGTGTGGTCGATGCGTTTCGCGCCAAAGGCCTGAAAATTTTTGGCCCAACCAAAGCTTCGGCACAGTTAGAATCCTCTAAAGATTACGCCAAAGCCTTTATGATGCGCCATCACATTCCAACAGCAGCCTACGGCACATTTACCGATGCGGAAGCTGCACATACTTATGTGCGTGCGCAAGGTGCGCCTATCGTCATTAAGGCCGATGGTTTAGCGGCTGGTAAAGGCGTAGTGGTCGCCATGCATGAAGATGAAGCACATGCTGCCATTGATATGATGTTGGGTGACAATAAGCTGGGCGCCGCTGGCGCGCGCGTGGTGATTGAAGAGTTTTTAACCGGCGAAGAAGCCAGCTTTATGGTGATGGTCGATGGCAAAAACATCTTACCGTTAGCCACCAGTCAAGACCACAAACGCTTGTTAGATGCTGACCTTGGCCCCAATACCGGAGGCATGGGTGCCTACTCACCCGCACCTGTTGTCACACCAGCCATCCATGCCAAAGTGATGCGTGAAATCATTAAACCCACCGTAGAAGGCATGGCCAAAGATGGCATTCCTTACACTGGATTTTTATATGCAGGGTTAATGATTAGCCCCAATGGCGAAGTGAAAACATTAGAATTTAACTGCCGCATGGGCGATCCGGAAACTCAACCTATTTTAATGCGCTTAAAGTCTGATTTCTTAACGCTGGCTGAACATGCCGTTGCCGGTACGCTGGACCAAGCAGAAGCAGAATGGGACAGACGCTTTGCATTAGGCGTGGTGATGGCTAGCGCCAACTACCCAGATACGCCAAAACTCGGCGATGAAATTACCGGTCTGCCCAAACAACTGGAAGATGCCTATGTATTTCATGCAGGCACCACCTTAAAAGATGGCGTAGCCGTGACCAGTGGCGGTCGCGTATTGTGTGTCACGGCATTAGGTGAAACCGTTAAGTTTGCGCAGCAACGCGCTTATCAAATTACAGAAGGCATTCATTTTGAGGGCGCACAGTACCGTAAAGATATCGGCTATCGTGCCGTCAAAGGCTAGAAAAACACTTACGCTATGATTGATCCGCAAGCGGTTTTTGAATATCTGCAAAGCCTACAAAGTAAAATTGTAGAAGCCATTGAACTGGTCGATGGCAAAAACTTCTTGCAAGATAGCTGGCAGCGCCCAGAAGGTGGCGGCGGCAACTCTTGTCTATTAGAAGAAGGCAATGTATTTGAGCGCGCCGGCGTAGGCTTATCTCACGTGATGGGCAACAAACTGCCGCCATCTGCCAGCTTGGCACATCCAGAAGCAGCGGGCAGAACATGGGAAGCCATGGGTGTTTCTTTGGTATTTCATCCGCGTAATCCATTCATTCCTACAGTGCATATGAATGTGCGGTTCTTTGTGGCAAAAGCCCCTAGTGAAAACAACGAAGCCGCCTCACAATCAACAGAAGATATCTGGTGGTTTGGCGGCGGCATGGACCTCACACCCTATTATGGCTTTGAAGAAGATTGCGTGCATTTCCATCGCACCTGTCGCGATGCACTTGCGCCTTTTGGCGAAGCACTCTACCCAAAATTTAAGCAGCATTGCGATGAGTACTTTCATTTGAAACATCGTAAAGAGCCGCGCGGCATTGGTGGTATTTTCTTTGACGACTTCAACGCATTGGGCTTTGAACAAAGTTTTGCCATGCTGAAAGCGGTGGGCGATGCATTTTTAAACGCCTATCTACCGATTGCACAACGCAGAAAAGATACGCCATATGGTGAGCGTGAGCGCGACTTCCAAGCTTATCGCCGTGGGCGCTATGTCGAATTCAATCTGGTATTTGACCGTGGTACCTTATTTGGTTTGCAGTCGAATGGACGCACTGAATCTATACTGCTTTCTATGCCACCGATTGTGAAATGGCGTTACGATTGGAAGCCAGAAGCTGGTACACCAGAAGCAAAACTTTATACAGACTTCCTCATCGACAAACAGTGGGTGCAGCCATGACGCTTCAACTTAACATCACACCCCAAGCCAAGGCCTCCGCGCAAGCGCTTCTCGATTACATCGACATCAGCCCAAGCCCATGGCATGTAGTGGCAACCACGGCAGCCATGCTTAAAGCCAACGGCTTTAAGTCCTTACGTGAAAACGAACCTTGGCAATTTAAAAAAAATGGACGCTATTTTGTAGTACGTGATGGCGCGTCTATCATTGCTTTTGTGCTCGGCAAACAACCTACCGCCGAGGCAGGCTTTCGCATGGTGGGCGCACATACCGATTCCCCGGGGTTGCGTATCAAACCAAAAGCAGCGCAAAGCAATGAGGGTATCGCGCAACTTGGGGTGGAAGTCTATGGCGGCCCGATTCTCGCTACATTTACCGACCGTGATTTAAGTTTGGCAGGCCGTGTGAATGTAAGAAATGGCAACGGCTTTGATACCCATCTGATTCAATTTGACCAATCTGTAGTGCGCTTACCCAACCTAGCCATTCATATGAATCGGGAAGTCAACGACAAAGGATTAGTACTCAACAAGCAAACCGGCCTACCATTAATTTTTGGCTTATCGCCTAATCATGAAGAAGCCTATGCCTTATTTACCAATAAAATCGCGCAACAATTAAACATCGCAACCAAGGATATCCTTACCTGGGATTTGAATGTCTACGACACCCAAAAAGGCAGTTTCTGGGGCGTGGATGAAGATTTTATTGCCAACAGCCAATTAGACAATCTGGCTTCTTGTCATGCCGCTTTATGTGCGTTGTTGGACACCCACGATCAAGAGGCCACCGCTATCTGCGCTTTATTTGACCATGAAGAAGTGGGCAGTGAGAGTGCGACCGGTGCTGGCGGTAGCTTCATGCAAGATATTATCCAGCGCATATGTAGCGCTACCGACACCAATGAAGAGGGTCGATTGCGCGCGTTGGCCAATAGTTTCTTTATCAGCGCCGATATGGCACACGCTTTTCACCCGAATCACGCTGGCGTGTACGAACCATGCCACCATGTCAGAGTGAATCAAGGCCCTGTCATTAAAACCAACGTCAACCAACGCTATAGCACCAACGCAGATACCGCTGCACATTTTATCCAGCTATGTGAGCGCGCAGGCGTGCCGTACCAGCAATATGCACATCGCACTGACTTAGGTTGCGGTAGCACGATTGGCCCTATCATCGCCTCTCGCTTAGGTGTTGCCAGTGTGGATGTAGGCAATGCCATGTGGGCGATGCATAGCGTGCGTGAAAGTGCTGGCGTGGCCGATCACTTATCTATGACGACCGTACTGGCACATCACTTTAAGAGCTAAACCAGCATTCACTATCAATCTGGCGCCATTTGTGACTATAATCCGTTAAAAAGGGAGCCATCCATGCAAGCTATTGAACAACTCGTCGCCACGTTATCTAGTATTGTATGGGGGCCTGTTATGCTGACCTTATTGGTCGGCACCGGCTTATATCTCACCATCCTACTGAAAGGCATGCAATTTCGCGCACTGCCCCACGCCTTTCGCCTGATTTTCCAAAAAGATCATCACCATGAAGGTGATATTAGCCATTTTGCAGCGCTGATGACTGCACTGGCAGCGACTGTCGGTATTGGCAACATCGTTGGTGTAGCAACCGCCATTACCATGGGCGGCCCAGGCGCCGTGTTTTGGATGTGGGTCACCGGTCTGGTTGGCATGGCCACTAAATACAGCGAAGCTGTGTTGGCAGTAAAATACCGCGAAAAAGGCCCGCATGGCATGCGTGGTGGTCCCATGTATTACCTTACACATGGGGCAGGCCTGCCTTGGCTAGGCACATTATTTGCCATATTCACAGCCTGTGCCGCATTTGGTATTGGTAACATGACGCAAGTGAATGCCACTGCCAAAATATTTGAGGCTACATTTCATATCCCCGTAGTCACTACCGGCATTGTGTTGACTTTATTGACCGGACTAGTGATTTTAGGAGGCATCCGCAGCATCAGTAAATTTACGTCGTACTTAGTTCCGGTCATGATTGCAATTTATGTGGGATGCAGCTTGTTTGTGTTGGCACTCAATGCCAGTGAAATTCCACATGCATTTGGCTTAATCTTTTACCATGCCTTCAATCCTGCTGCAGCCACTGGCGGATTTGTCGGTGCCACTATTGCCGCTGCCATGCGTTATGGTATTGCTCGTGGCGTTTTTTCCAACGAGTCCGGACTAGGCTCGGCTCCAATTGCAGCCGCAGCCGCGCGCACTAACGACCCAGTCAAGCAAGCTTTGGTGAGCATGACACAAACGTTTATTGATACCTTAGTGGTTTGTTCTATGACCGCTTTGGTCATCCTCACGGCCAATAGCTGGACACAAGGCGTTGGCCCAGCTGAGCTCACCAGCGCCAGCATGGCTGAAACCTTAGGCCCTGCCGGCAATGTGCTAGTTGCTATCTCTATTGCGTTATTTGCTTACTCCACTGTTATCGGCTGGAATTATTATGGCGAAAAAGCGATTGAATTTTTGTTTGGGCCACGCGCGATTAAAATCTATCGCGTGGTATTTACGATTGCAGTCATGGTAGGTGCTGTCACCAGCTTGGAATTCGTGTGGAACTTCTCAGACCTGATGAACGGTATGATGGCGATTCCTAACCTCATCGGCTTATTGTTGCTATCAAAAATCATTAAACAAGAAACAGACCGCTACTTCTCAAGTAAGGAAAAGTAACAAGGAGTTTTTAATGCAGCATCGTGGTGCATGGAAAAACCGTTGGACCTTTATGCTCGCCACCGCTGGCTCTGCCATTGGGCTAGGCAACATATGGAAGCTGCCTTATATGATTGGTGTGAACGGTGGTAGCGCATTTGTGCTGGTGTTTATTGCTTGTATTTTCTTTGTGGGTATCCCACTGATGATGACCGAAATCATGCTCGGTCGCCGCGCACAAAAAAACCCGTTTAATGCCATGCAACAATTGGCCTTAGAGGCGAATGCTTCTACCTATTGGAAATACCTTGGTGCTGCCGGCATGCTAGCCGGAGTGCTGATATTAGGCTTTTACAGCGTAATTGGGGGCTGGGTGCTCAGCTATATCGCTGTTTCCACGCAAGGTACTTTTCACAATATTTCTGCCACACAATCCGCTCAGAATTTTGAAGCACTCCTTAACAGCCCAATCACGCTCATTTTCTGGCATAGCCTGTTTATGGTAATGACGATGAGCGTCGTTGCACGGGGAGTAAGCGCTGGTTTAGAAAAAGCCAATAATATTTTAATCCCTGCATTATTTGCGATTCTGCTCATATTGCTTGGGTACAGTATGTCAGTGGGTGATATGCATGCAGCTTATCAATTTATGTTTACCTTTGATTTCACAAAAATCACACCCGTGGCAGTGCTTTCTGCACTCGGACACGCATTCTTCTCATTAAGCTTAGGCATGGGTGCTGTGATGGTGTACGGTTCCTATCTGCAACGCAATGTTTCTATTGCCAAAACCACCATCTACATCGCGATTGCCGACACCATGCTAGGGTTATTGGTTGGTCTGGCGATCTATTCACTTGTATTCGCAAATCATCTTGCGCCTAATGCGGGGCCCGGACTGATATTCCAAACACTGCCTATCGCATTTGGTCATATGCCCGGTGGCAGTTTTATCGCGGTATTGTTTTTCACGCTGGTGGCCTTTGCAGCGTGGACATCCGCCATTTCTTTAGTAGAGCCAACGATTGCTTGGGTTGTGGAGAACACGCAAGTCAAACGCACACATGCTACATTGGTCTTGGGTATTGCCATCTGGCTATTAGGTATCGCGGTATCACTCTCTTTTAGCACGTGGAAAACAGTCACCATCATATTTGGCTTAGGTATTTTTGATACGTTAGATAAATTAACATCGACCATCATGCTGCCACTGGGTGGATTAATGATGGCCATTTTTTCTGGATATGTAATGAAGAAAAACCACTTACAAGATGAGCTAAACCTGAAGCGGAAGGCCTATCAAATCTGGACAGTCACCAATAACTATGTTGCTCCTATCGCCATTTTTGCCGTATTTATCTACCTACTCGGGCTGGTGAGTTAAGTGAATAGACAATAAAAAAGCCAGCTGAAAAGCTGGCTTTAAAATTCGTCGTGCTAAATTACAGTGATAATACCCATTGTACGATTGTTTTGATGTCGTCGTCTTTCACTTGTGGGCTATTGGCTGGCATAGGCATAGGACCCCAAACACCGCTACCACCTTTTTTCACTTTTTCTACTAATTTAGCTTCTGCAGTTTTGTCGCCCTTGTATTTGGCAGCAACATCTTTGTAAGATGGGCCTAATACTTTTTTATCGATACTATGGCAAGCTAAACAGCCACTTTTTTGTGCAAGTGCTTTAGCGGCTTCTGCATCTGCAGCATTGACCTGACCAGCTAATAACATGGTGGCCGCCGCGATTGTTGATAATAAAACTTTCATGCTATCTCCTTGAATTACCGTTAAATTTATATTACATCTGCAATATTTTTTGCATGCAGCATCATACCTATAATTTAAAAATCTACAATAGTCTGTTGGAGTTTTTAAACGGCTGCATGCACTAAACACTTGGGTTGCAAACCTTTAACGTGATACCAAGGGACTAGGTTGACCCAACATTAAAATATTGGACAACGCTAGCCATCGATATCAAGATCTAGAGAGACTCGACACTGTATTCCACAGAGAAATTATGTGTTCTACCAGGGTTAATCACAATCGAGTTTTCCATGGCATTGGCGGACTCTACACAAATCATTTTACGCCATTCATCGTCATTACCCATATCGCCAAGTGCATGCGCTTTTTCTTCCCAAGGCGTCCATACCACCGTGGTGTTACTGCCGGATTTGGACACACGTACCAATCGGTTATAGTCAGAGTCGTGCACAATGCAGTCAGCACTGTGGTTAAGGTAAACACGGTCAAACTCACCATTAAATTTCAGCAGGCTATGTTCTACATGGCGCTCATACTGCCTTACTTTGTCGGCATACAAACACTCTTGCAAGCCTGTGATTCTAATCTTCTCAATATCGCTGACATTAAGGTAAGTGTGAAATGCTTCGCCAATCATGAACGGGTGTGCCGCTTTGTTGGTAGTCGCCAAATCGATTTTAAGGCGGCGACCAATCGTCAACATCAAGGTCAAGACATAAGGGTAAGACAACTGACGTTGCGCCTCTGGCGTGTGTAGCATTTGTAATGCAATACGCGTTGCACCGGAATAAGTAGTATCTGCATCAATGAATTGCCAAGGGATCACACGCGCAAATCCATGCGGACATAAAGTGCTATCGGTAGGATGTGCACCAAACCACGGCCAACAGATAGGTACACCACCACGGATGGAACGGCCTTTTACATATCTTGCATGATCGGATAGCCATAATACAGGATGCTTTTCTGATTTTGGCTGCCATTGAATGACCTGACCACCCTGTAATGCAATTTTAGCCTTTGCATATTGATTATCGACCTCAATATACTGCAAACCATTTTCATCTTCTGTAAATGTAAGATGCGGGTGTGCTACCGTGCCCTCTAGGTTAGCTTGTGTGGCTAGCAAAATATTTTCCATACTGTTTTTGGCCATAGTATTAATTTCTTTCAATTTGTGCGACATCACGCACCGCACCTTTGGCGGCAGAAGTACTCATGGCGGCATAAGCACGCAATGCTGGTGAGACATAACGCTCGCGATTTTGCGGCTTCCAGGCATCCTTGCCTTTGGCTTCCATGTGCGCACGGCGGTCCGACATTTCTGCATCACTGATATTCAAGTGAATGGTGCGGTTAGGGATATCAATCTCTATCGTATCGCCCTCTTCTACCAAGCCAATGGCCCCACCTTCTGCAGCCTCTGGTGAGGCATGACCGATACTCAACCCTGATGTACCACCTGAGAACCTACCATCTGTAAGCAAAGCACATTCCTTGCCAAGTCCTTTAGATTTCAGGTAAGAGGTTGGGTACAACATTTCTTGCATGCCAGGGCCACCGCGTGGGCCTTCATAACGAATCACCACTACATCACCCGCAACAACGCTATCCGCAAGAATCGCTTCTACTGCGGCATCTTGGCTTTCAAAAATACGCGCACGGCCTGTAAATTTAAGAATACTGTCATCCACCCCGGCCGTTTTCACAATACAGCCATCCAGTGCAATATTGCCGTAAAGTACAGCCAAGCCGCCATCTTGCGAGTAAGCGTGCGCTTTATCGCGAATACAGCCTTCGGCGCGGTCTATATCCAACTCAGGCCATAACATACTTTGTGAAAATGCAATGGTGGTAGAAATACCCCCTGGTGCGGCACGGAAGAATTTCTTCACTTCTTCGTCTTGCGTAGTAGTGATATCCCATTTTTCCAAAGCGGCTGACAAGGTTGGACTATGTACGGTCGGCGTATCACCATGAATCACGCCCGCACGATTCAACTCGCTTAATATCCCCATCACACCACCCGCGCGGTGCACATCTTCCATATGATATTTCGCTGTCGCAGGCGCTACTTTACATACGCACGGCACATGGCGAGAAATACGATCAATATCTTTCATCGTAAAATCCACGCCGGCTTCATGCGCAGCTGCCAACAAATGCAACACTGTATTCGTTGAGCCGCCCATGGCCACATCTAGACTCATGGCATTTTCGAACGCTTTAAAATTTGCGATTGAACGTGGCAACACCGTGTAATCATCTTGCTCGTAATGGCGTTTAGCCAAATCCACAATCAAGCGACCCGCCTGTAAAAACAATTGCTTACGCGCACCATGGGTAGCCAAAGTGGAGCCATTACCAGGCAAGCTCAAGCCCAAAGCCTCGGTTAAACAGTTCATCGAGTTGGCAGTGAACATACCCGAACATGAACCACACGTTGGGCAAGCAGAACGCTCAATAGCGTCGGATTCGGCATCAGACACTTTACTGTCAGCCGCGGCTACCATGGCATCCACTAAATCCAGCTTATGTGTCGTCCCTTGCCAATTGACTTTACCCGCTTCCATTGGGCCACCGGACACGAACACTACCGGAATATTCAAACGCAAAGCGGCCATCAACATGCCCGGGGTGATCTTGTCACAGTTGGAAATACACACCAACGCATCAGCACAGTGTGCATTGACCATGTATTCCACGCTATCAGCAATCAAGTCGCGGCTGGGCAAGCTGTACAACATGCCGCCATGCCCCATGGCAATGCCATCATCGACCGCAATAGTATTAAATTCTTTGGCGACGCCGCCTGCACGCTCGATCTCGCGCGCGACCAATTGGCCTAAGTCTTTTAAGTGCACATGGCCAGGTACAAACTGTGTAAATGAGTTGGAAATTGCGATGATAGGCTTGCTAAAGTCCTCATCTTTCATGCCCGTAGCGCGCCATAGCGCACGTGCACCCGCCATATTGCGGCCTTGTGTTGTAGTATGAGAACGATAAACTGGCATGTATAACCTCAAAGCAATTAAAACGTATAATATTATTTTACCGCATTCTAAGGCGTTTCATGTTAACCCACCCACAATTTAACCCCGTAGCCATACAAATCACCGATAGCTTTGGCATTCATTGGTATGGCTTAATGTATTTGATTGGTTTTGTTGCGTTTTTGTTACTAGGAAAATATCAAATTAAGCACAAACCGTGGTTTGGCTGGAATACACAAATGCTGGATGACGCGCTATTTTATGGCGCACTGGGCGTGATACTGGGTGGCCGCATTGGCTATATGCTGTTTTATCAGTTCCCCGATCTCATTGCGCACCCACTCAATTTATTGAAAATTTGGCAAGGCGGCATGAGTTTCCATGGCGGATTCTTGGGCGTGCTGGTCGCCATGTTTTGCTTCACCAAAAAACACCCACAGCCATGGCTCAAAATCATGGATTTTGTAGCGCCTTTGGTACCGCTGGGCTTGGGCGCTGGGCGCATGGGCAATTTTATTAATGGTGAGTTGTGGGGGCGACCGACCGGCAGTGATTACGGCATGATTTTTCCACAAGTAGATGCGATTGCCCGCCACCCATCGCAACTCTATGAATTCATGTTGGAAGGCATCGTCATGTTTGCGGTACTATGGTGGTTCTCACGCAAACAAAGGCCTGTCGGCCAAATCTCGGCACTATTCCTAATCATGTACGGCAGCTTCCGCTTTTTAGTGGAATTTACACGCGAGCCAGATGCGCATTTAGGGCTGTTGGGGCTAGGCTTGAGCATGGGGCAATGGTTAAGCTTACCCATGATGTTGATTGGAGTTGCACTCTTTTTGGCAACAAAACGGTCAAGCGTCAAATAAATCACTGTCCATTGTTGAAAAGCTGACGAGATGCTCTAATTCCCAACGCCAGCTTTTCTTCAAACAAAAACAAAGCTACAAAAAATCCATAAAAATCAACAAGCTATAAAGTAAAATTTTGTTGCGTTGATTGGCACACAAGTTGCACATCTCAAATCATCTACAACCTAGTGATGTGTGACGCAAAATGATTAACTGGCTTATGAATACGTTTCAAAAATTAACCGATCACGACGATCAAGTTAACTATATTATTGCGGAATACCATGCAACCACCAAAAAGAGACGCTCAGTGAAAGACGATCCGATTGAGAACGACTTTGAGACTGACAAAAACGCCACTGGTGAATATATGCAAATTGACCGTTTACACCAAAACAACTAATTGGCTAATCGGTTTGCTTTATTGTGCTCTTTTGATTGATGCCTAACGACCATTGATGACCGCAGCTGACCATGCTTTGTTTTCTGGCCATGTGTGCGTTTGCGCCAAAGTTTAAACGAACTAAGTTTTAACCGATCACGCATAAGCCTGATCACACCATCCTGACTCAAACCAAACTGATATTGAATTGCTTCAAATGGCGTGCGATCTTCCCAAGCCATTTCAATCACACGTGCCACGTCCGCTTCTGTTAGCAACAACGCTTAACACCTTTCCACTTACCATCTTGCCATTGCTTAAAGAACGCTTCACGAGTCAGTGGTGGCGTTTCTACATGATGCTCGGCATGATGCTGCAAATAACGCTCATAGGCGTCATCACCAGAAAGCTGGCGAATAGCAGACCAAAATTGCGTTAGTTTTTTAAACATATCCGTTTGACGTTAAGTGAGTAAATTAGTTTGCACGTAAGCCGTTTCGCTGACAGGCAAGGTAGGCTTGCCTTGTATATACCGCTTAGTGACTCTCAGCATATCAATCACCACCACCCACAACACCACCACAAAAAACAAGGTGAGATACGCATCTAAATGCTGATTAAAAATGAGTTGCGGCGCTACTGCGGCTTTATCGGCAGGCAGTGTACCGCTCGCCAATTTAGTGCTTAAATCGTTGGCGGCGGCAAAGAACCCTACCCGCACATCCTCAGAAAACACCTTCTGGTATGACGCCGCCGTGGTGATCGCCACCAGCCATGTCAGCGGTAACGCAGTAATCCATGCGTATTTCAATTTACCGGATTTCACCAAAATGCCAGTCGCCACACTCAATGCAATGGCTGCCAACATTTGATTGGCAATGCCAAACAGTGGCCACAGAATATTCACGCCGCCGTTGGGATCAATCACGCCTATATATAAAAAGTAACCCCAGCCTGCCACCACAATACTGCTGGTGAGAATCACTGAAGGGGTGTAAGACGTCTCACCTAACTTCTTATTAAAGTTGCCCAGCATATCTTGTAGCATAAAGCGCCCCACGCGCGTTCCGGCATCCAGTGTGGTCAAAATAAATATCGCTTCAAACATAATGGCAAAGTGGTACCACAGTGCAAGTAAATGCTTACCGAATGCACTCCCAAAAATACTGGCCATGCCCACTGCCAAGCTTGGCGCACCACCGGTACGAGCAAACAAGGTGCTTTCTCCCATGTCTTTCGCCAGCTGTTCCATTTGCTCAACCGTCACGGCAAATCCCCAGCTGTTGATTTTGGCCACAGCTTCAATGGCTTCTTTGCCCACTACACCTGCCGGACTATTAATAGCAAAGAATACACCCGGCTCTAAAACGGTGGCGGCAATCATCGCCATAATCGCCACAAAACTTTCTAGCAACATACCGCCATAGCCAATCATGCGAATATCACGCTCATTGCTCAGCAGTTTGGGTGTGGTACCGGAGGCAATCAACGCATGAAAGCCTGAAATAGCACCGCAGGCAATGGTAATAAATACAAATGGAAATAACTTACCGCCAAAAATCGGCCCAGTGCCATCGGTAAACTGCGTAATTGCAGGCATATGAATGTCGGGCCTCAAAATCACAATGGCCACCGCCAACAGTAGCACCGTACCCAACTTCATAAAGGTAGAGAGATAATCACGCGGGGCTAACAACAACCACACCGGCAATACCGCGGCAGCAAAGCCGTACACAATAATGGCGTAGGCCAATGGCAAGCCATCATGATCAAACCACACCCGCAGCGTCTCATGATGATCGACCCAGCCACCTGCGAGTACAGAAAACAACAGCAGCGCAACACCAATGGCGGATGCCTCAAGCACGCGTCCCGGACGGATATGACGCATATACACACCTACCAGCATGGCAATGGGGATCGTTGCCGCCACGGTAGACGTTGCCCACGGGCTATGTTTCATGGCATTGACCACCACCAAGCCCAACACGGCAATCAAAATGATCATGATCATAAATGTGCCTACCAGCGCGGCAGAGCCTCCTACCACACCAATCTCATCACGTGCCATTTGGCCTAAGCTACGACCATTGCGACGCATGGAGAGAAACAAGGTCACCATATCCTGCACTGCACCACCCAATACCGCGCCTACTAAAATCCACAACGTACCCGGTAAGTAACCAAACTGTGCCGCTAAAGTGGGGCCTACCAATGGGCCGGGGCCAGCAATGGCGGCGAAGTGATGTCCGAACACAATCCACTTATTCGTAGGAATAAAATCACGCCCATTATCCAGACGCTCTGCAGGTGTGGCACGTGTTTCATCGATTACCAGTACTTTGGCGGCAATCCATGCGGCATAAAAACGATAAGCAATGGCATAGATACACAAAGCAGCGGTTATCAACCACAACGCATTAATGGTTTCACCACGATATGTAGCAATGGTGCTCATGGCATAAGCACCCAACACTGCCACCAACCCCCACATGATTTTTTTATTGATCGACATGATGCACTTTTAATGATGTATGAATAAGCATCACAGTATAAATCACGACATACCAAAGATGAACACTGCTGATAGAACGCAAACATCACATGCTGTGTTTCGCTGGCTGACAACTATACCTTTGCCTGCGTTAAGTGACTGCTTGAACATTCAAACTCAGGAAATTGCAGGTTTACATATGATAGATTTGGTGCACACGCACCGCGATTGTGCAGGAATGAATTTCATAAAACTGAATAACGCCCCTTAACATCATTAAACAAGTCATTTAAAATCAAACAGTTAAAAATACTTAATTTATTGGCACAACCTTTGCTAAAGCTCAACCATGTTAAAGGTATTGATTGTGGACAATGATTTATCGCGTAGCAAACCATTGAAGCAATCATTGATAGAAAATGGGTTTGATGTGATTGCACATGTGGAGGATGGAGTAAACCTACATGATGTGTGTTGTGAAATGTCACCCGATATTGTCATTATCGATACCGAGTCGCCCAACCGAGATACGCTAGAAAACATTTGTGTGTTGTCGCAACACAACCCCAGACCGGTGGTCATGTTTACGCATGATGGTGACAAACAAAAGATTAAAGCCGCAACGCAAGCAGGTGTATGTGCTTACGTAGTAGGAACGATTCCGAGTGAAAGGTTAACGCCAGTGATTGATGCAGCAGTTGCCAGGTTTGAAGAAACAAAGCAGCTTAAAGAAGAGTTGAGTGTCGCCAATTTGAAGCTTGAAGAGCGCAAATTGGTAGAGCGGGCAAAAGGCATTTTGATGCGTCAACGTAATTTGGATGAAGAAGATGCTTACGCGATGTTGCGTGAGATGGCAATGAAACGAAATATGAAGCTGGCGGATTTATCTAACCAGTTGATTGAAGCAGCAAAAATGTTGATTGTGTAGTCAGTACACACTAACAGTTAGTATTAGAGACAACCCATAGCAGCCTCCAACGGCGGAACGTTGCTAGTTAAAACAGAGTACCAAAGTCGGTAGTTCTGTTGCAGTAAATTAAAGACAAAGGCGTCTTACCAGCAAGATTTATCTTGCCCGGTAGACGCCTTTTTTATTGTTTATTTTTTATGTGAATGAAGGAGTTTTAATGCGTAATTCAGAGTTGGATAACACACCGTTGAGTGACCCCTTGCCAACCAATACGGCTGAATCCGGCATCAATGCTAGCCGCCGTAACTTTTTTAAACATGCTGTAGCAGGGACACTAGGAGCAGCCGCGATGATGAATATTGTTCCACCTTCAGTCAGCACCAATGCATGGGCAGCAGGTAGCGATGAGCCAGAATTAAAAGAAGTCAAAATCGGTTTTATTCCACTGACAGATTGCGCACCGATTGTGGTTGCTGCTGAAATGGGCTTTGATAAAAAATACGGCATCAAAATTCTGCCTTCCAAAGAAGCGTCATGGGCAGGTATTCGCGACAAAGTAGTCAACGGTGAGTTGCATGCAGCACACGTGCTGTACGGCTTGATGTACGGCGTACAAATGGGCATTGGCGGCAAGCAAAAAGACGTGAATGTGCTGATGACATTGAACAATAACGGTCAAGGCATCACCTTGGCCAGCCAATTAAAAGACAAAGGCGTGACCAGTGGTGCAACACTGAAACGTTTGATCGACAACGAAAACCGAGACTTTACGTTTGCGCAAACTTTCCCTACCGGTACCCATGCCATGTGGTTGTACTACTGGTTAGCCTCGTACGGCATTAACCCAATGAAAGACGTGAAAACCATTGTCGTGCCTCCACCGCAAATGGTCGCCAACATGCGTATCGGCAATATGGATGGTTACTGCGTAGGTGAGCCTTGGAATGCACGTGCAATTTACGACAAAGTCGGCTTTAGCGTGGCGACATCTCAAGATATTTGGGTGGACCATCCTGAGAAAGTATTAGGCTGTACTGCTGAGTTTGTTGAGCAAAACCCAAAAACTGCGTTGGCCATGACCAAAGCGATTTTGGAAGCTTGCCGCTACATTGATGCCACCGCTAACCGTGCTGCAGTCGCCAAACTCATTTCCGGCAAAGCCTATGTAAATGCACCGGAAGAAGTAATTGCCGGCCGCTTTGTTGGCCACTACGACAACGGCATTGGCAAAAAATGGGAAGACCCGAATTACATGAAGTTCTTTAACGACGGCAAAGTGACGTTCCCGTACTTATCAGACGGTATGTGGTTCCTCACCCAACATAAACGTTGGGGTTTGCTCAAGTCAGATCCAGATTATTTAGCCGTGGCCAAAAAAGTGAACCGCATTGATATCTACACCGAAGCTGCAAAATCACTTGGTGTAAGCGTACCAAGCAGCCCAATGCGTGCTAGCAAATTAATGGACGGCGTAGTGTGGGACGGCACCAATCCTGCTGCCTACGCTAACGGCTTCAAAGTCAAAGTGTAATCAACCCTACTGGAGACATTCCTATGAGCACATTGACTATCAAGAATATCGCCCCCCTTAAAGGAGGTGCGCATACCTCCGGCGATACCCCTATACCCTTAGCAGAAAGCAAGGATAACACCATGGATGTACAAGCTTCCGACAAGGTGGCCATGCCAGCCGCAAATGCTGACAGCATCGCACCAGCGCCATCGGTGAGTGCACCCCGCGGCGACAGCAAGCTGATTAAATCAGCACGCCAATTCTTTGCCTGGGCCATTCCGCCTGTCATTGGCTTGGCGCTGATGTTGGCGGTTTGGACGTTGATTTCACATCAATCACAAGGCTTGCCTGGCCCCATCTCCACCTTTAAAGCAGCAATGATTTTATTCAGCGATCCGTTCTACATCAACAACCCGAATGACGTGGGCATTGGTTGGAACATCCTGAATTCATTGCAGCGTGTAGCGACCGGCTTTGGGTTGGCTGCGTTAGTGGGCATTCCGATGGGCTTTATTATTGGCCGTTATGAGTTTATGTCACGCATGACTGCGCCAATTATCAGTCTACTTAAACCGGTGTCACCTTTAGCCTGGCTGCCGATTGGTTTGCTGGTATTCAAAGCCGCCAACCCAGCAGCGATTTGGGTGATTTTCATCTCCGCTATTTGGCCGATGATTATCAACACCGCTGTGGGCGTGAGCAAAGTGCCGCAAGATTATATGAATGTGGCCAAAGTGCTGAACTTATCTGAGTGGAAAGTCGTGACCAAAATCTTGTTCCCGTACGTGCTGCCTTACATGATGACTGGTGTGCGCCTCTCTATCGGCGTGGCTTGGCTGGTGATTGTGGCAGCAGAAATGCTGACCGGTGGCGTGGGCATTGGCTTCTGGGTGTGGGATGAATGGAACAACCTGAATGTGGAACACATCATCATCGCTATTGTGATTGTCGGCGTGGTGGGCTTATTGCTCGAGCAAGGCCTGACGCTGTTAGCCAAACGCTTTAGTTACGAATAACGCACGGACTTTAGGGAGAACAATATGGAAACACTGTTACAAGAGAGACCGGTGCAAGAAAGACCATTGCAAGAGCGTTATGTGCAACTAGAGAATATAGACATGACCTTTGTCACCAAAAAAGGCACGTTTGATGCACTCAAAGGCATTAACCTCAATATCAAAGAAGGCGAATTTGTCTCGATTATCGGCCACTCCGGCTGTGGTAAATCCACGGTATTGAATTTGATTGCCGGCTTGCTTACCCCAACTGCTGGGCATTTATTTTGTGCCGGGCGAGAAATTGCCAAACCTGGGCCTGAGCGCGCTGTGGTGTTTCAAAACCACTCGTTACTGCCTTGGCTGACTTGCTTTGAGAATGTCTATTTGGCGGTGGACCGCGTATTTGGCAGCACTGAAAGCAAAGCACAATTGCAAGCACGCACCAAAGCTGCATTGGAGCTGGTAGGCCTCACCCATGCAACGGAAAAACGTCCGAACGAAATTTCCGGCGGCATGAAACAACGCGTAGGTATTGCCAGAGCATTGGCGATGGAACCCAAAGTGTTATTACTTGATGAGCCGTTTGGGGCATTGGATGCGTTGACACGTGCTGGCTTGCAAGACGAGTTGATGAAAATCATGGCGAAATCCGGTTGTACCGCAGTCATGGTCACACACGATGTGGATGAAGCTGTGTTGCTCTCCGATAAAATCGTCATGATGACGAATGGCCCGGCTGCGACGATAGGTGAAATATTAACGGTAGATTTAGAACGCCCAAGAAAGCGTTTGGATTTAGCTGAATATCCGCACTACAACCATTTACGCAGCGAAGTCCTGAAGTTTTTATACGAGCGCCACGCGAAAAAAGCAGCATAAAAAAAGGGTCTGTCGACCAGGACAGACCCACGTACCAAGGTACGTATCACCCCATCTTGAGAATAGGAGTAACAGTATGAAAAGTAATAGCAAGTGTAAGCCAAGTCAAGTCTTATCAAGCCAAGCGTTAAAGTTAAGTCCAGTTGCATTTGCAGTGTTATTGGGATTTGCCTCGCTATCATTCAATGCAATGGCCGAAGAGGAAGCGCTTCCTGAATACACTTTTATGGATGCGATTAAAACTGGCAAAAATATGACCAGCTTCAGATTGCGCTATGAACACGTAGAGCAAGATGGTCTACAACCGACCAACTATACGAATGCAGCTAACACAGCCAACCCAACCGCTAATCGAGAGCTCAAAGATGCGGATGGCATTACATTGCGTAGCTTAGTGGGCTGGCAAACTGCACCGTACCAAAACTTTAGCTTTGCCGTACAGTTTATTAATGTTTCCAAACTTGACGATAGTTTTAATGATGGCACTAACGGTTTCCGCATCAATGGTGCCACCAATCAAAACAGCAAAATTGAATACGCAAAAATCGTCGACCCTGATTTTACCGACATCAACCAAGCCTATATTGACTGGACCGGGGTAAAGAACACGCGTGTCCGCTTAGGTCGCCAAGCTGTTAACTTAGACAACGTACGCTTTATTGGCGATATTGCTTTCCGCCAAGTCATGCAAGTGTTTGATGGTATTTCAGTCTTCAACAAAACCATTACAGACACCGAAGTATTTTTAGCGCACTTTGAAGAGGTCACACAAATTACTACAGTGCAGCGTGGTGGCGATGTAGACATTGCGAATATCCGCTACCGCATTTCACCTACCGAGTTCTTGGTGGGTTATGGCTACTTATCTAACATGGATGAATTAGGCTATGGCAATGCTTGGTTTGGCGCAGGTACCTTGAATAATAACGGCAGAGCAAATTTAACGGCTGACCAATCCAACAAAACCTTTGGTGTACGTTTGGATGGCACGCATCCGTTCAACCCTAACTTTAGAGCACATTACACGGCTGAATACGCTAAACAAACGGATTATTCCGGCGGCGACAAACGCATTGATGCGCACTACTACAAACTGGGCGGCGGCTTAGGTTGGGATAACTTCAATATGCGTATCGACCAAGAGCTGCTATCCAGCAATGACAATTTGTACGCTTTCCAAACCCCTTATGGCACGAATCACTTGTTCCAAGGTTGGGTCGATAAGTTCTTAGCCACGCCAAGATCTGGGATTAAAGATACGTTTGTGACCGCGACTTATCGTTACGACGATTTCTTATTTTTTGCCGACTATCACGTCATTAACTCTGATGAAGATTTTAATACGGTCGGCGGTGGTGCAAGCAGAAATGGCAATCAATACGGTAAAGAGTGGAATGCAGCAGTCACATATAACGTGAATAAGAACATCATGACTAAACTAGAGTACGGCAAATTTACAGAAGATGACCACTATGCAGCAACGCCCAATGTTGCAAACAACGTGGCTGGAAACCGCGGCCGTGTGAGAGATACAGAAAAACTATGGCTCACTGCCATGTACACATTTTAACTAACATCACTACCCACAAAAAGTGGGTAGCGAGATAGGTTTTTGCGCATGCACCAAGATAAATCACATCTTGGTGCATATGCACTATTAATGGTCATCACTACGTTAAATGACGTATAGACGATATGTAATGCATTGATTCCGCTATGGTTATATACATGGCTCGTAAATTGCTTAAACGCGATAGATTAAACAAGGTAGGTGTACTATGAAAAAAATGAATTTAGTGGTGGTCGGGAACGGGATGGCAGGTATGCGCGTGGTAGAGGAGCTACTCAAAATAGCGCCGGATATCTATCACATTACAGTGTTTGGCGATGAACCTTATCCCAATTACAACCGCATTATGCTGTCGCCGGTGCTTGCAAACGAGCAAACGATTGATGACATCATTTTAAATACACGCGAATGGTACGCAGAAAACAATATCACGCTCTACACCAACGCACGCATCAACAAGATTGATCGTAAAAATCGCGTGGTGTATGCGGAAGATGGCACCAGTGCAGAATACGACCGTTTGTTGTTAGCTACAGGTTCCAAGCCGTTTATGTTGCCAATTCCCGGTGCCGATTTACAAGGCGTGCTGGGGTATCGCGACATTAAAGATACTAACGACATGATTGAAACTGCTAAACAATATAAACATGCAGTGGTAATTGGTGGCGGCTTGCTTGGTTTAGAAGCGGCCAATGGGTTGAAAATCCAGGGCATGGATGTCACTGTCGTCCATAAAAACGAGTGGTTACTTGAACGCCAGCTAGACAAAACTGCAGGCGTGATGCTGCAAAAATCACTAGAGTCTAAAGGCCTGCACTTTTTACTGAAAAAAGATACCGAATCACTGATTGGTAAAGATGGCCGCGTGACGGCAGTCAAATTTAAAGACGGTCAAGAAGTCCCCGCCGATTTAGTCGTCATGGCCGTAGGCATTCGCCCGAATTATGCATTGGCTGAATCGGCTGGCATCCATTGTAACCGTGGCATTGTAGTCAACGACACCATGCAAACTTACGACCCGCGCGTGTATGCAGTGGGCGAATGCGTTTCACATCGCGGCACCTCTTACGGGTTGGTCGCACCGTTATTTGAAATGGCTAAGGTGTGCGCCACACACTTGGCCAACTTTGGTATTGGGTTATACAAAGGCTCCGTGACTTCAACAAAATTAAAAGTCACAGGCATTGATTTGTTTTCTGCCGGAGATTTCTCTGGCGGTGAAGATACCGAAGAAATTGTGTTGCACGATGCAGTAGGCGGGGTGTACAAAAAACTCGTGATTAAAGATGACAAAATCATCGGCAGCGTGCTCTATGGCGATACGACGGATGGGGCTTGGTATTTCCAGATGTTGCGTGATAGCAAACCGATTCATGAGATACGTGATCACCTCATGTTCGGGCAAGATAGTCTGGGCAATACCGGGCACCAAGGTCAAGATAAAGCAGCCGCTATGACAGACGAAATGGAAGTCTGCGGTTGTAATGGTGTATGCAAAGGCACGATCGTCAAAGCCATTCAAGAAAAAGGCTTGTTCACCATTGACGACGTTAAAAAACAAACCAAAGCTGGTTCAAGCTGCGGCTCTTGCACAGGCTTGGTCGAGCAAATTTTGGCCTCTACTTTAGGGGGTGGTTATGCACCGCCTTCTAGCAGCAAATCGATTTGCGGTTGTACCGATAAGAGCCACGAGGTCGTCCGTGAAGAAATTCGCAAAAACAAATACCTGAATATTCCAGATGCGATGAAAGGCATGAGCTGGGGCACACCTAACGGTTGTGCAACTTGCCGCCCTGCATTGAATTACTACCTAATTTCCAGCTGGCCACACGAAGCCAAAGATGATCCGCAATCACGCTTTATTAACGAACGCGTGCACGCAAATATCCAGAAAGATGGTACCTACTCTGTGATTCCACGTATGTATGGTGGCGTTACATCCTCTGATCAATTGCGCAAAATTGCCGATGTGGCCGACAAATACAATGTGCCAATGGTGAAAGTCACTGGCGGTCAGCGTATTGACTTGCTCGGTGTGAAAAAAGAAGACCTCACCAGCATGTGGGCAGATTTAGATATGCCTTCTGGCTACGCTTACGGCAAATCGATCCGTACTGTTAAAACCTGTGTGGGCTCTGAGTTTTGCCGTTTTGGTACACAAAACTCTACACAGCTAGGCATTGATATTGAAAAAGCGTTTGACCACATGTGGGCACCGCATAAAGTGAAGTTTGCGGTATCTGGCTGCCCACGTAACTGCGCGGAATCTGGCATTAAGGATGTCGGCATCATTGGCGTCGATTCTGGCTGGGAAATCTATGTCGGTGGTAACGGCGGTATCAAAACCGAAGTCGCCCAGTTCCTCTGCAAAGTTAAAACGGCAGAAGAAGTGATTGAGTACTCTGGTGCGTTTATCCAAATTTACCGCGAAGAAGCGCGTTACCTTGACCGTACCGTGCACTGGATTGAACGTGTAGGTCTGGATTACGTGAAGAAACGTATTCTAGAAGATGCCGAAGGCCGTACCGCCGCTTATGAGCGCTTGCTGTACGCCTTACAAGGTTCTGTAGACCCTTGGGCAGATCGCGTGAAAAAACGTGCTGAGCATAAAGAGTTCGACACTATTACAGTGTAGTGCCGCACGGTCTAATACCGCTTCTTTTTCAATCAAGAGCCCGTGAGACGACCCGTTTCATGCTCAACAATATACAGGTGAAGCAAAATGCTTCACCAAGGAGACGATCATGCAAAAAAGTTTTTGGGAAGTCGGCCATAAGCCCACTTTATTTTCTGCCTTTTTCTACTTTGATTTAAGCTTTATGGTGTGGGTCATGTTAGGCCCACTCGCCGTGCAAATCGCGGCAGACCTGAATCTAACGCCAGCACAAAAAGGGTTAATGGTCGCCACACCAGTGCTGACAGGCGCTTTGCTGCGTATTTTTATGGGCGTGTTGGTTGATCAAATTAAGCCTAAAAAAGCAGGTTTAGTGGGCCAGTTTATTGTGATTGCCGCACTGCTGGTAGCTTGGCTGCATGGTGTGCATACTTATCAACATACCTTGTTATTAGGCATGTTCTTGGGCTTTGCCGGCGCAGCGTTTGCCGTGGCACTGCCATTGGCCTCACGCTGGTACCCGCCAGAGCATCAAGGCACGGCATTAGGCATTGCGGGTGCAGGCAACTCTGGTACAGCGTTAGCCGCGTTATTTGCGCCAGGCTTAGCGATTGCATTCGGCTGGAACAACGTGTTTGGTTTAGCGCTCATCCCACTCAGCATTGCCTTGTTGGTGTATGTGATTTTTGCCAAAGACGCACCGGACGCACCCGCAGCCAAATCTTTAGGGCAATATCTTGCTGTATTAAAAGACAAAGACGCTTGGTGGTTCATGTTCTTTTATAGCGTGACCTTTGGCGGCTTTGTTGGCTTGGCTTCTTCATTGACTATTTATTTCAATGACCAATATGGTCTACCGCCAGTCCATGCTGGTTACTTTACGGCCGCATGCGTGTTTGCTGGTTCATTGGTACGCCCATTTGGTGGCTTATTGGCAGACCGTATCGGTGGCATTCGTTCACTCACCATCATGTACATCTTGGCGGCCTTGTTCTTATTTATCTTAAGTTTTGGTATTCCTACCCAAGCATTAGGTTTAACTGTAGTCATTCTGGCTATGGCAGCACTCGGCATGGGCAACGGTGCAGTGTTCCAATTGGTGCCGCAACGCTTCCGCAGAGAGATTGGCGTCATGACTGGGTTGGTTGGTATGGCGGGCGGCATTGGTGGTTTCTATCTTGCTTCCAGCTTGGGCTACTCTAAACAAGTGACCGGCAGCTATCAAATTGGCTTATTGATATTTGCCGGATTGGCCATCTTAGCCATGGTGGGATTAATGGGTGTGAAAACACGCTGGAGAACTACCTGGGGTGCTGCAACGGCTACCACCGCTAAGGTATAGTGGCTGTTTTAATCGTTAAGTATTGTCATGTCACTGAAATTTAGCGTTGGCGAAAGTAGCCTAGTAGGGCCACGCACACGTAATGAAGATTACGCGGGTGTGGTCACGCCAAACCACGCGGTGCTCGCCACCAAAGGTGCGCTCATTGCGGTGGCTGATGGTGTCAGTGGCAACGCGGGTGGGCGCGAGGCCGCTGAAATGACAGTGCGTACAGTCTCTGCCGATTACTATGCAACCCCTGATACTTGGCAAATCCATATCTCGTTAGAAAAAGTGTTGAGTGCCGCCAACCGTTGGGTGCTGGCACAGGCCGCAGCTAATCGCAATATGTCTGGCATGGCGACAACATTATCGCTACTTGTATTGAAAGGGCAGCGTTATATTCTGGCGCATGTGGGGGATACACGTATTTATCGGTTGCGCAACAAAACGCTCACACAACTCACGACCGATCATGTATGGGACAGACCCGACATGCGCCACGTGCTCAAGCGCGCAGTAGGGTTAGATAGCACGCTTAATGTAGACTTTTCCGAAGGCCTATTAGAAGTAGGCGACACCTTTGCCATGATGAGTGATGGCGTATGGGAGCCATTAGGTGAGAAAGCGATCCATCATGCCATGATGCTGTACGACAGCCCGCAAATGATCAGTGACCACCTCACCAAAACGGCGTTGGAAAAAGGTGGGCAAGACAATGCAACGGCAATCATTGTGCGCATCGATGAAATTGGCACCGACAATCTAAATGATTTACTCTCGGATGCACAAAACTTAGCCGTGCCACCCAAGCTAAAAGTGGGCGATGCACTGGATGGCTTTGAAGTGCAGGATATCTTGCATGACTCACGCGCTACCGTACTGTACAAAGTCAGAAACCAGAGCAAGCAATTGTTTGTATTAAAAACACTGCAGCCTATCATGGCCAATGATAAAGACAGTTGCCAAGCGCTATTGAATGAAGAATGGCTGGCTAAACGCGTGGTATCGCAATGCGTGCCTCAAGTGCTGCCGTTAACGGCTGAGCAACGTAAGCATTTGTATTATGTGATGACCTGGCACGAAGGCGCGACCTTGCAGCAGCGCATTGAACATGGGCATCATTTTACGGTCAATGGCGTAGCCAAGACCGCTGAAGACCTGATGCGAGGCATCAGCATGTTGCACCGCTTAAATATTATTCATCGCGACATCAAACCAGCCAACATTCATATTGGCTCAGACCAGCGTTTGCGCATTTTAGATTTAGGGGTAGCACTCAATACCACCATCGGCACACCGGAAACCATGAGTAACCCTGGCACGCCAAGCTTTATGGCACCGGAATTATTTGAAGGTAAGTCTGCAGACATCACTACCGATATTTATGCGGCAGGCGTCACGCTGTATTACTTGCTGACCAGAAAATATCCTTATGGCGAGATCGAGCCTTTTCAAGCGCCACGTTTTGGCGAGCCGATTCGCCCCACACGCTACCGTCCGGATATTCCGGCATGGCTAGAAAATATTATTCTTAAAGCCGTTGCACGAGATAGCGATAAACGCTTTGAAACAGCAGACGAAATGTTGCATGCGCTGGAATACGGCGAGCTCAAACCCATTGCATTGCAACGCACACCACTGATTGCAAGAGCCCGATTACTCAAATGGCAGTGGCTGGCGATTTTCTCTCTGATTCTTAATTTTTTATTTATTTATTTACTAATAGTCTCCTAACCGTTGACTGCATTTCATATCATTTTGGAGTTTTTATGAGCTGGACAAAAGTTTGCCCCTTAACCGAAATCCCTAAACTGGGTTCACGCTTGGTGCGTACTGAAAAAACAGATATTGGTATTTTCCGCACCGAAGATGACCGTGTATTTGCGCTGAACAATACCTGTCCACACAAAGGCGGCCCACTCTCGCAAGGAATTGTCTATGGTGACAAAGTGGCCTGCCCGCTACATAGCTGGAAAATCAGCTTGGTAGACGGCAAAGCGGAAGAGCCAGATGTAGGTCAAACCGCTTGCTATGCAGTCAAAGTAGAAGATGGTATGGTGTATTTAGAAATTTGAAGTTAGTAATTTAAAGACGGACAAAGTAGCAAATGGCAAATCAAGTGCAATCCCCTATCAATCCTGCGGTCAAAGAGACCAAGGCTACCTGTTGCTATTGTGGCGTGGGTTGTGGCGTGATTATTAAAACAGAGCATCAACGTATTATTGATGTGAAAGGTGACCCCGACCACCCTGCCAATTTCGGACGCCTATGCACCAAGGGTTCAACCCTGCACCTCACGGCCAAATTGGATGCACGCGGTCTATATCCGGAACTGCGTACCGAGCGCGGTGCCGAGCGTCAGCGTAGTACTTGGGATGCGTCTCTGGATTATGTGGTGGATAAATTCGCCGACACCATTGCACAACATGGTCCGGACTCCGTGGCCTTTTATATTTCGGGCCAATTGCTAACCGAAGACTACTATGTGTTCAACAAGCTGGCTAAAGGCTTGATTGGCACCAATAACGTCGACACCAATTCACGCCTATGCATGAGCTCCGCTGTGACTGGTTACAAAGCCACATTGGGTGCAGACTCCCCACCCGCCTGCTATGAAGATATCGACCATACCGGGTGTTTGTTTATTGCAGGGTCGAATACCGCTTTTGCACATCCGATTATTTTCCGCCGCATCGAAGATGCCAAAGCTAAAAATCCTGACATGAAAGTGGTGGTGGTCGATCCGCGTCGCACCGATACGGCACAGTTTGCTGATTTACATTTGGCCATTTTACCGGGCACCGATGTTGCACTATTCAATGGTCTATTACACGTGATGCTCTGGGAAGGGCTGTTGGATATGCAGTATATCCGCAACCACACCGAAGGTTTTGACGCCTTAAAAGAAACCGTACGCGAATACACCCCTAAAATGGTGGCTGATATTTGCGGCATCAGTGAGCAGGACATTATTCAAGCAGCTAAATGGTTTGGTGCTGGTCCTACGCTCTCCATGTATTGTATGGGGCTCAATCAATCGGTGCACGGCACGGATAAAAATGCGGCACTCATCAACCTACACTTGGCCACTGGCCAAATTGGCAAACCGGGCGCTGGCCCATTCTCGCTCACCGGACAACCCAATGCCATGGGTGGCCGTGAAGTCGGCGGCATGGCCAACTTACTCTCTGGCCACCGTGACTTAGCCAATACTGAGCACCGCGCAGAAGTGGCGAAACTATGGGACATTGATGATGTGCCCGCCCAGCCCGGAAAAACTGCGGTTGAAATGTTTGATGCCATTAAAAAAGGTGAAGTCAAAGCGGTATGGATTGCCTGCACCAATCCAGCACACTCGATGCCAGACCTGAATAATGTACTAGAAGCGCTGAATACTGCCGAACTCGTCGTCCTGCAAGATGCCTTTAACAACACCGACAGCAACCAATACGCCGATGTGTTCTTTCCAGCCACGACATGGGGTGAAAAAGAAGGCACCGTGACCAACTCGGAACGCAGAATCACACGCTTGCAAAGTGCATCGCCCAAGCCGGGTGAAGCGCGCCACGATTGGGAAATTGCGGTGGACTTTGCACAACGTTTAGAGAAAAAACTCGCATCCAAATCTATCACGGGTAAATCATTATTTGATTATCCCACCACGGAAAGTGTGTTCAACGAGCACCGTGAAACAACACGCGGACGCGATTTAGACATTACCGGACTTAGCTACCAGCTGCTGGAACAACAAGGCCCGCAACAATGGCCATTTAAAGAAGGTGCAACGACAGGTGAGGCACGCCTGTATACCGATGGCGTATTCCAGAAACCTAACGGCAAAGCGCAATTCCACAACGCAGTATATAAAGGTACTGCCGATAAAACCGATGCACGCCATCCGCTGCACCTACTGACTGGACGCCTACGTGACCAGTGGCATGGCATGAGCCGCACTGGCACCATTGCGCAGCTTTATAACCATGTGGAAGAGCCGGTCGTTTCCATGAATCAGGATGACATGACGCGCCGGCAGCTCAAGTCCGGCGACATTGTGAAACTGAGCAATAAACGCGGCAGCCTGAATATTCGTGTGCAGCAATCCGAAGAAGTCAAACCGGCGGAAACCTTTATCCCTATGCACTGGGGAAGCCAAACGATGAGTGGCTTGGGTGTCAATGCCTTGATGCCGCCAGCATTTGATAAGACCTCCAAGCAACCTGAGCTAAAACATACGGCCATTAAGATTGAAAAGCTGGATCTGCCCTGGCAAATGACAGTCATGCGCACTTGCAGTAATCTAAGTTTGGTTGAAAACATTCGCCCCCTACTTAAAGAGTTTGATTACGCCACCTGCGGATTGTATGGTCGCGATCACGGCATGGTCGTATTGCGTGCATCGCATCATACTGCGCCTGATGCCGCGATTATTCAGCGCCTTGATCAAATGCTCGGCATGGTGGAAGACGCACCCATGCTAAATTATGACGATGCCAAACGCGGTATCCATAAACGCATTTTGGTTGAATCCGGCCAAGTGACTGGTGTGAAACTGATAGGTGAAACGCTGGCAGCCGATTGGCTGAAACAAGTGATGCAACAAGGCCAATTTACCGATGAACTCAGACGTTGGGCGCTTGCGCCATTAAGTGCGCCACCTAGCGGTCAAAAAAGCCGTGGCAAAATTGTGTGTAACTGCTTTGATGTGTCGGAGAATGAAATTATCGACACCTGTGAAGCCGGGGCAGACTTGCAAACGCTACAAGCCAAGTTGCAATGCGGCACCAACTGTGGCTCTTGTGTGCCAGAACTCAAACGTTTAGTGAAAGCACATAGCACACTTAAGGTAGGTTAAACTTCAATCAAGGTCGGCGTACCAACCCGGCCTTTTTCTTTTGCGATTTTTGTGATGTACTTGGCAAAATCAGGGTCTTCACCTTGCAACAGCCGTGGTAACCACTCCCGAAAATCATCGCGCTCGCACCACTCGCGCATATAGTCATCCCATGAATACCAGCGCCGCAATTGCTTGCCCGCCATATTGGGCTCGTAAGCAAGCAAATATGCGCGCTCAAACAATGAAATCAAAATTTCAAACATCACGTACATACGCTCCAGTTGCTCTTCTGTTAGCTGCTCAATACTGGATTGTGAGCGCAATTTAAGGTCTGGATTCGCCATCACCAGCTTGAGAAAATCGGTATAGGCATCCGACAATAGCTGATACACCTCTTCTTCTTCGTTCTCACGTTCTTTACGCTGCTCTAGCATAAATGAGAGGATTGCCAACGGCAAACCAAACACCGTCACAATGTAACTTAACAATTCCCAAGTTTGCAAAGACATCTCAGGCTCCTCACTCTTAAAGTAAACCGCGCTCTACAAACGAACAGGTACTATTGCCCGCCACAATAAAATGATCCAACACCCGCACATCCACCAAAGCTAACGCTTGTTTTAATGCCTGTGTCAGGCTTTCATCCGCCTGGCTAGGCTCAGCAATGCCAGAAGGATGATTATGTGCAAAAATAACAGAAGCGGCATTGTGATGCAGCGCGCGCTTCACCACTTCACGCGGATAGACGCTGGTTTGCGTCAACGTGCCCTCAAACAACACTTCCTGTGCCAATACCCGATTTTGCGCATCCAGCAACAGCAGCATAAACACTTCTCGCGGTAATATCCCTAGCTTGAGCATCAAATAATCACGTACTTGCTTAGGCGAGGACAACACATCGCGTACCTGCATTTGCTCTGCCAATGCCCGCTGACTCATCTCAAAAATTGCTTGTAACTGGCAATACTTGCTTTCACCCATGCCATGCACTTGGTTGATTTGCACTAGCGACGCCGAAAAAATGCCATTTAAACTGCCAAACTGTTGCAAAAGATCACGCGCTAAGTCTACTGCGCTTTTACCTGTTACCCCTACGCGCAAAAAGATGGCAAGCAACTCCGCATCTGACAATGCCGCTGCTCCCTGCTGCATCAGCTTTTCTCTTGGGCGCTCCCCTTCAGGCCAATCTGTAATCGCCATGCTGTGCTTTCTTTTCTTTCTTATATGAAATGACCATCTGATGATTATCGCACCCAGCCAATTTCTCTTGCAGTTTTGCGTCCAATCAAAGTTAACCGCAAGCTCTTAGGTACCTCTGCAGTACTTTCGGTCAGTGGCACTCTGCCACCCATCAGCTCTGCATAATCTTGTGGCAATCTGGGCTGTTTATCTGGTTCGGCGTAACCATCGGGGAAACTAGGCAATCCGTTCGCTAAGTCATACTTGTCAGTTGCTTTGACCGTATGTAGTAACTCATGCGCCAGAATCACCAAATTCTTTTTGGCATACGCTGCATCGGCAAACAAGTTCACACGCCCTATTCTGCCTTTATTTAAAGCCGTTGAATGCGTAAGGCGAGGGCTGGTTAATGGATCATGGTATAGCAAATACAGCCGGATATCCGGCTTAACCGACATGCTAGGTGAGTTTTTCCAGGCAAAATATCTAAACTGTAAACTCCATAGCACGACTTTCAATACGCCACTTTCCACTGGGGGTGCTGGAGGAATTTGATTGATTTTATCCCCGAGTCGAATCTCAAATGGGCGACGCAAGCCTAACTGATAACGTTGTGCTTCTTCTGCAAAATACTCTGCCACCGGCTCAAAATCTTGGGGGGTGAGTGTGTTAATGTAAGTGCTTACTACCGCGCTATTATCTGCATTGATAGGATATACCGCTACATAGAAATTTTTATTCCAATCCAAATCCGCATCTTCTTGTAACGTCTGCTGAATCACCGTTGCAAGAATCAACAGCAGAATGATAATGCGTATTTTTTTCCACATAAGGCACCTGTTTTTTCTATTATCTTAACAGCAATCTATGCCGCTTTCATGCCGTACGCGCAATCATCGCAATTGCACCTTGTTTCAGATAGAATTCGCGCATGGCATCTCAATCTTCAAAACGCGCGATTGTACTGGGTATCACAGGCGGTATTGCAGCTTATAAAGCGGCCGAACTGGTGCGCCTACTGATTCAACAGAGTTACAGTGTACAAGTTGTGATGACTGAAGCCGCTTGTCAATTTATTACACCTGTGACGATGCAAGCGCTTTCGGGCAACCCGGTGTATATGAATATGTGGGATAACGCTATTCCGAATGGTATGCCGCATATTGAACTCAGTCGCCAAGCCGATGCTATTTTGATTGCCCCTGCCAGCGCAGATTTTTTAGCAAAGCTCGTGCATGGTCGTGCGGATGATTTACTGTCTACCCTATGTTTAGCGAGAAACTGTCCGTTGCTCGTTGCACCAGCCATGAACAAACAGATGTGGGAGAACCCAGCAACGCAGCGCAATATCAGCCAACTGAAGGCGGATGGCATTAGCATATTAGGGCCGGCTGCCGGCGAGCAAGCCTGTGGTGAAATTGGCTTAGGTCGCATGCTGGAACCTGAGGCACTGATGCAAGCTGTGACTACGCACTTTACGCCCAAGTTGCTGCAAGGAAAACGTATCCTCATTACTGCAGGTGCCACACTAGAGCCGATTGACCCGGTCCGTGCCATCACCAATTTAAGCTCCGGTAAAATGGGCTATGCTATTGCACAAGTAGCAGTTGACATGGGTGCAGCAGTCACCTTGGTGAGTGGGCATAGCACGCAAACACCTCCAAGCAACCTTACCTTTATCAAAGCGCTGGATGCAAAAAGTATGTATCAAACAGTGATGCAGCAAGTGCATCATCAAGATGTATTGATTGCCGTTGCTGCGGTAGCAGACTACAGTCCGGCACAAGTTTCTACACAAAAAATCAAAAAAAGTGAAGACACACTTAGCTTAACCTTGCTAAAAAATAAAGACATACTGGCTGATGTTGCTAGCTTGCCCAACGCACCGTTTTGCATAGGATTCGCTGCCGAGACCGAGCATGTGATTAAACATGCAACACAAAAACGTATCGCTAAAAAACTCCCGCTTATCGTTGCCAATGATGTCAGCATCGCCATGGGGCAAGACCATAATCAAGTCACGCTGATTGATGATGCCGGCAGTCACGCATTACCACTTAGTACAAAACCAGAAGTAGCGTTGTTAATATTGCAGCACCTTGCCAGCATGCTTAAATAGCCTGCCCGTTTGACTTGCATCAAATGCAAGTCAATCCCTCTGAGCGCATCGCATAAAATCATGATATTGCTGATGCCAATCCTTCTAATTATGGTTATTATCGCGCGATTAATTCACTACCGATGAAACCAACATGATTTCAAACAACAAAACAGTCCAATTTAAACTATTACCGATGGCTGTTGCCAGCGCATTAGGCATGGTACCGGCGCTCGATGCCTATGCAGAGGAGGATGAGAAAACCTTGCATATCGCACCGATTGTCGTCACTGGCACCCGCACGCTGCAAAATAGCTTTGACCTTCCCATTGCCATTGACGTGGTCAAGCAAGAGGATATTCAAAACGGCCAGCTACAAATGACGCTCTCGGAAAGCTTGATTAGAGTGCCTGGCATCACCGCACAAAATAGAACACAACAAGCCCAAGACCCGCAAATTTCAAGTCGCGGCTTCGGTTCACGCTCTAGCTTTGGTGTGCGTGGTGTCCGAGTTTACGTTGATGGCATTCCACTCACTATGCCGGATGGCCAAGGTCAGCCTGGTGTTGTGGATTTATCCGCAATCAAAAGTATAGAGGTATTACGCGGCCCGTTCTCCGCACTATATGGCAACTCTTCCGGTGGTGTGATTCAAATGTTCACAGAAGACGCACCGAAAACCCCTGAAATAGGTGGCACAGTGATGTTTGGCAGTTACAACACCAAGCGCCAAGTCATCAATGCAGCGGGTATTGCAGACGGTGTTGAGTACTTATTAAATGGCTCCAACTTTGAGAGCGATGGCTATCGCGATAATAGCGAGAGCGATAAACAGCAAGCCACCGCCAAATTTAAATTCAATATCAGTGAAGATACCAAACTCACCACTTTGATTAATTGGTTTGATCAGGATGCGCAAGACCCATTAGGGTTAGATCGTGCTCGCGCTTTTAGCAATCCAAGTTCAGCAGTACCTGCAGCAACAAATGCAAACACTCGTGTAAGTCGTTCACACACACAAATTGGCTTTAATCTTGAGCACACACTTAACGCAAACAATAAAATATCATTTATTCCTTATATTGGTAATCGAGAGAACGAACAGATCTTGCCGTTCAATGCGGCTGGGACGAACGCAAGAACAAGTACAATTTCGAGAGATTTTTACGGTACCGATTTACGCTGGGACAACATCGGTGAAATTGCAGGCCACACATATAACATTAGCTTAGGCGTCAATTACGGCAAATCTTCTGACGATAGACTTGATATCAACACCCAAGTCGGCGGTCTTCCTGCAAACGCCATCAACCGCGATGAGGAGAATATTTCAACTAACTATGATCGATACTTTCAGGGAAAAATATCGGCCACAGAAACAGTTGACATTCATGCGGGCTTAAGAAGAACGAAAGTAAATCTGCGCGTAAAAGACAACTTCACTACAGCAGGAGGGTTTGGCGACAACAGTGGTACAGTTTCTTACGAAAAGACAACACCTGTCATTGGTGCAACTTGGAAAGTGACGCCTACTGTTAACTTGTATGCTAATTATGGCAAAGGATTTGAAACCCCAACCTTTATTGAGGCTGCGTATAACTCAACAACCAGCGGTGCAACGCCAAATCTCAATCTAAAGCCTAGTACAAGCGAGAATTTCGAGATTGGCTCCAAAGCATTTATTACAGACAACACTCAAGCAAACATCACCTTCTTTTTGGTTAAAACCGATGATGAAATTATTACGAGTTCAACAGATGTCGCAAACAGAAGTGTTTTTGCAAATGCAAATAAAACTGTCAGAAAAGGGATTGAATTATCATTAGATTCAAATTTTGACCACAATATTTCAACCTATTTTTCATATACTTTACTCAATGCAAAATTTGATTCAGATTTTACTGGGGTCAATGGAACAATTAACTCAGGAAACAGAATTCCTGGCACTTACAATAGCCAGATTTATGCTGAGATTGCTTGGCAATATGAGCCTTTGGGATTTCACACAGCCTTTGAAGGTCGTCACAACAGCAAAGTTTATGTAAACGACCTGAATAATGACTCTGCACCTTCCTATACTGTATTCAACTTACGTGCCGGTTTTGAGCAAAGTCTTGCCCATTGGCAGTTTAAAGAATATTTACGCATCGAAAATATGTTTGATAAAGAATTTATAGGATCCGTTCGAGTAAACGACTATGGTAATCAACGCTATTTTGAACCAGGCGCCGATAGAAATTATTTACTGGGTCTCAGTGCTGCCTACAAGTTTTAATTAAGCAATTTGCAAATCAGCCAGTTCAATTTGAACTGGCTTTTTTATTGTCTAGTGCTTTTCACAGGCAATTAGTGTTTAATAATACATTCTCATCAGCTCAAACAAAAACCATCGTTATGTCCATTACCGTTGATCTAAAAATTCTTGATAATCGCCTCCACCATATGATGCCCAGCTATGCCACTCCCGGTTCCGCCGGTTTGGATTTGCGTGCCTGTATTGATCATACACAAAGCATACAACCGGGCGAGACCATCATGATTCCAACAGGCATGGCGATTCATATCGACAACACCTACTATGCGGCACTGATTCTGCCACGCTCCGGCTTAGGCCATAAACACGGCATCGTGCTTGGCAATTTGGTTGGGCTGATTGATTCAGACTATCAAGGGCAATTGCTCGTGTCTTGCTGGAACCGCAGCAAAGAGGCGTTTATTCTGAACCCGATGGAACGCATCGCTCAATTGGTGATTGTGCCTGTGGTGCAGGCCGACTTTCATATCGTGGATGAGTTTGCGCAAAGCGACCGTGGTGAAGGTGGCTTTGGTAGTACTGGTAAACATTAACTCTAGTAACGAAAATAATTAGCAAATTAAGCTATTTAGCTTGAAAACATTATCGTTTTCATACTATAATTGCCGTCTTTCTAAAAAAGCAAAGTATTGAAGACAATTTTGTCTCAGGAGTCATTATGGCACGTGTATGTCAGGTAACAGGCAAAAAACCAATGGTGGGCAACAATGTTTCTCACGCACAAAACAAAACAAAACGTCGTTTTTTACCAAATTTACAAAACCGTAAATTCTGGGTTGAGAGTGAAAACCGTTGGGTAAGCATGCGTATTACCAATGCGGCTTTGCGCACTATCGACAAAAACGGCATTGACGCTGTGCTCGCAAAATTGCGTGCTGCTGGCGAAAAAATCTAAGGAGCATAAGCAATGCGCGAAAAAATCAAATTAGAATCAAGTGCTGGTACAGGTCATTTCTATACCACTACTAAAAACAAACGTACAATGCCAGAAAAAATGGAAATCAAAAAATTTGATCCAGTGGCACGTAAACACGTAATGTACAAGGAAACTAAACTTAAATAATCATTATTTAAGTCATAAAAAAGCCCGTTAAATTAACGGGCTTTTTTATTATCTATATCCAGCCGCGCCAGATTACTCTGGTGAGACACTTGTATTCAGCAAACGAATCTCACGTTGTGGGTATGGAATACCAATCCCATTGGCTTTAAATAACTTCCAAATATTCTGATATAGCTCGGATTGCAATGCCGAAGAACCCTCTTCAGGATCGGCCACCCAGAATGAAAGCATCATATCAATACCACTTTCACCAAACCCTTTCACATGCACATCCACGTTACTGGTTTTAAGCGTGCGCGAATGCTGTTCTGCAACACTACGCATGAGCTTAATGACTTGATCTAGGTCAGCATCGTAAGCCACTTGGATCGGCATTTGTATCCGGCCCTTATGTTCTGCCGAGGTATGATTGATGACCACTTCAGTAATCATCATCTCATTCGGAATAATCACCTCTGTGCCATCCAACTTACGCAGTGTCATGTAGCGTGAACGCAGCTCTTTAACAACACCGTAATGCGTAGCTACCGTAATTAAATCGCCAATCTGCACCGAATGGTCGACCAGGATAATAAATCCGCTCACATAGTTGCTGGCGATTTTTTGTAAGCCAAAACCAAGCCCCACACCTAGAGCACCACCAAATACGGAAAGCAGTGTGATATCGAGCCCAACGGCTGACAAGGCGATTAACACTGCTAGAAAGATGAATACAATACGCACCAGCTTACTGAGCACTACGCGCATATTGATATTGATTTGGTCTGCACGCATCAGCTTATTTTCAATGAGCCGACTTAACCACAGCGCAACAAAGATAGTCGCCACCACAGTGAGCATCCCTTGTAATACCACCAATAGATTGACCGGGTTTTTACCAATATTAAACTTCACATCTTCTAGCGCCAAAGCGATTTCCGGCAGAATACCGCTCAAGTGCAGCGCTACCAGTAGCCAGATCCCCCATGCAATCACATGCTCTAATGTTTTAAGCCAACCGCTAGGTGAAAAAATATAGCGTAGTGCATACACCAGCACCCTAATCACCGCCATTGCCAACAATAGTCTACTTGCGATTCTAAGCATGCCGACATGCATCCACTCTGCGCAAATGTAGCGTGCAAGCCCCACCATGATTAATGCGCTGATTGGGAACAGAATACGATTAACAACCCCCAGCACAGGCTTGGTACTGTCTTGTAACCGGTTCATGAAATAAGCACGCAATGCACCATTGATTGCAAATGCAGTCCCCACGGCAAGCACAATAATTAGCAACTGCCAAAGCGCTGCTGGCGATGAGAAATCCGCCATAATTTCTTGCCAAATCAGTTCTATTTCTGGATTCGTCATAAAGGTGATATCAGTTATTTATAGCAAAAAGATGGTGGCCAAGCCCAAAAAGATCATAAATCCGCCACTATCTGTCATGGCGGTAATCAATACGCTTGACCCCACTGCAGGATCGCGCCCAAACTTATTCATGACCAATGGAATCATGACGCCCATAATGGCCGCCAGCAATAAGTTGAGTGTCATTGCACTCATCATCACAAGGCCTAGTTCATAATTTCCATAAAGAATATAGGCAATCAACCCAAGTACACCGCCCCAAATCAAACCATTCAATAGCGCTACACCCAATTCCTTTTGAATGAGCGAATTCATATTGTGTGATGAAATTTGACCTAGCGCTAAGCCTCGCACAATCATCGTTGTGGTTTGGTTACCCGAGTTACCACCAATACCCGCCACGATCGGCATTAATGCGGCCAACGCGACAATTTTCTCGATAGATCCCTCAAACAAGCCAATCACACGCGATGCGATTAATGCTGTAATTAAATTGATGGCCAACCATGCCCAACGGTTCTGCACAGATTTCCACACTGAAGCAAAAAAGTCTTCTTCCTCACGCAAACCCGCCATCGAGAGCTTGTCGGATTCCGCTTCATCACGGATAAAGTCCATTACCGCATCCACCGTAATACGCCCAACTAACTTATTATTACTGTCCACAACGGGCGCCGTCACCAAGTCATAACGCTCAAACGCTTTTGCCGCCTCATCCGCCACATCCTCTGGATGAAACACGACAGCATCGGCAGCCATCACGTCCGCAACATTCACATCTAGCTCGTGCACCACCATACGTTTGAGTGGCAACACGCCGCGCAAGATATCAGAACGATCGACCACAAACAGTTTATCAGTATGGTCTGGCAGTGAGCCCAATCTACGGAGGTAACGTAACGCAACCTCCAGCGTGATGTCTTCACGTATGGTCACAATATCAAAGTCCATCAACGCGCCAACTGCATCATCTGGGTATGACAGCGCGGACTGCAATCGCTCTCTGTTCTGCGTATCCAGGCTGAACATCAGGTCTTGCAACACATCTTTCGGTAAGTCCGGCGCCAAATCAGCCAGTTCATCGGTATCTAACTGCTCTGCTGCTGCCAACAATTCTTGGCTATCCATGTCGGCAATCAAGGTCTGACGCACTGCGTCAGACACTTCTAGCAGAATTTCACCATCGCGCTCAGCTTTAACCAAATCCCAGACTTTCAGGCGGTCGTCAAGGGGTAGCGCCTCAAGAATATAGGCTACGTCTGCCGGGTGGAGTACATCTAATTTCTTTTGCAACTCGCTGAGATTTTGCTTATGTACCAAGCTTTCTACCAGATCGTGCTTAGGCATATCCTGCTTATGTACAAGACTTTCCACCAACTTGTGCTTTTCTAATAACGAGATCACCTGTTGCAGGCTCTCGCTTAAGCTTTCTTTGATTTCTTGTTTGTCTGACATCACAATCCCAGGATAGGTATTATTTTTCTCAATACGTTATTATGATTTAATTTAGATTAAAATCGATGAAAACCACTAGAAATAATGCATCAATTTGGACAACCCACAACATTTAATGATTCAACTTTATACAACATATGCTTGCCACTTATGTGAGTTGGCAGAAGCCATGCTAGATGAAATAAATCTTACAGTGCAAATGATTGAAATTGCTAACGATGACGACCTTGTCACGCGCTACGGCACAACTATCCCAGTGTTAAAACGTCTAGACACTCAGGCTGAATTAAACTGGCCGTTTAGCACTTCAGATATTTTAAAGTTAATAGAATAAACCTTAGCGTATAAAATAAAAAAGCCAGCATAGGCTGGCTTTTTACTGACATCGCAATTTAACAATTACTCTACTGTGACTGCTTCTGTCGTGTTGTCTGGACGATCAACCAACTCAACATAGGCCATCGGCGCATTGTCGCCATTACGGAATCCGCATTTCAAGATACGTAAGTACCCGCCATTGCGTGCATTGTAACGTGGGCCTAATTCACCGAACAATTTAGTAACGATATCACGATCACGCAAGCGACTAAAAGCCAAACGGCGGTTTGCCAATGTTGCATCTTTACCCAAAGTAATGAGCGGCTCAGCATATTTGCGCAACTCTTTTGCTTTAGGCAAAGTGGTTCTAATCACTTCATGACGCAACAATGAAACTGACATGTTACGGAACATAGCGGCTCTATGGCTGCTAGTACGATTTAACTTACGATTGCTATTACCGTGACGCATAGTAACTTCCTTAAACTTTTAACTGCAAATAAACGGATTAAGCTTTTTCTAAGCCAACTGGTGGCCAGTTTTCAAGCTTCATGCCAAGTGTTAAGCCTTTAGAAGCTAACACATCTTTAATTTCATTGAGTGATTTACGGCCCAAGTTAGGCGCTTTTAATAACTCATTTTCGGTACGTTGGATCAAATCACCAATGTAGAAAATATTTTCTGCTTTTAAGCAATTGGCTGAACGTACTGTCAATTCCAAATCATCTACTGGACGCAACAGGATTGGATCTACTTGCGGAGCAGATTTCACTTCCACTTCGCTAGGTGCACCCTCTAAGTTTGCAAACACAGACAATTGGCCAATCAAAATACGAGCCGCATCGCGAATCGCTTGTTCAGGCTCAATAATGCCATTGGTTTCAACATCCATAATCAACTTGTCTAAGTCGGTACGTTGCTCAACACGCGCACTTTCAACGTGATAGCTCACTTTATTGATTGGGCTGAACGATGCATCTACCATAATGAAGCCCAATACGCGGTCTTCTTGGTTCACTTTTTGGCGTGCTGGAACAGGTTGATAACCACGACCCATTTCCACTTTCACCTCCAAATTCAGCTTGCCACCTTTGGTTAAGTGGGCAATAACATGGTTCGGATTCACGATCTCAGCATCATGGCCAGTTTCAAAATCGGCAGCTGTAACAACGCCTTCGCCAGACTTGTTCAATACCAAAATCGTTTCTGATTTAGTATTGAGTTTTAGTGCCACGCCTTTAAGGTTCAATAAGATGTCTACAACATCTTCTTGCACACCATCAATTGTTGAGTACTCATGTACCACACCATCAATTTTCACTTCAGTAATGGCGAAGCCAGGAATGGACGACAACAATACACGACGCAACGCATTGCCTAATGTATAGCCAAAACCACGCTCCATCGGCTCAAGCGTAACGCGAGCACGTAAAGGTGTAATCACTTCTACATCAACAACACGTGGTTTCAAATATTCTGTTGGACTATTTTGCATAAACTTCCTTGAATGAATAGGTTAAGAGTAATAACTAAGTACGAACACCACTAAATTACTTAGAATACAACTCGACAACCAATGATTCATTGATGGTTGCAGGTAATTCATCACGTTGTGGTTTAGCTTTAAACTTACCACTTAATGATTTCACATCTACTTCTAACCACTCAGGGAAACCACGTTGTTCTGCAGCTTCTAATGCAGCTTTAATACGCAACTGTTGTTTAGACGCTTCAGCTACAGACACCACATCACCCGCTTTTACTTGGTATGAAGGAATATTGACACGTTTACCATTTACCAAAATACTGTTATGACGCACAATTTGACGCGCTTCAGTGCGTGAACCACCTAGACCCATACGGTATGCAACGTTGTCCAAACGACACTCTAACAATTGCAACAAGTTTTCACCTGTAATACCTTTTTTACGATCTGCCTCAGCGTAGTAGCTGCGGAATTGTGCTTCTAATACACCATAGATACGACGTACTTTTTGCTTTTCACGTAATTGCACACCGTAGTCTGACAAACGTGAGTTACGGCGTTGACCGTGTTGACCAGGGGCAAAATTGCGCTTTTCAATTGCACATTTGTCTGTAAAGCATTTTTCAGCTTTCAAAAACAGTTTTTCACCTTCACGGCGGCATTGACGGCATTTAGGGTCTAAATTTCTAGCCAAAATATTCTCCAGTAATCTTTATTCGCTTAAATGCGACGTTTTTTCGGTGGACGGCAGCCATTGTGTGGCACAGGTGTCACGTCGGTAATGCTCGTGATTTTGAATCCTGCTGCATTTAATGCACGCACGGCTGACTCACGACCAGGGCCTGGCCCTTTAATACGCACTTCTAAGTTTTTAACACCAGATTCTTGTGCTGATTTACCAGCTACTTCTGCCGCAACCTGTGCTGCAAAAGGCGTACTTTTACGTGAACCTTTAAAGCCTTGACCGCCTGAAGTTGCCCATGAAAGCGCATTACCTTGACGATCAGTGATTGTAATAATTGTATTGTTAAAAGAAGCATGCACGTGGGCAATGCCTTCAGCAATGTTCTTTTTAACCTTTTTTCTTACACGTACATTAGCTTTTGCCATGTTGTACTGTCCTTACCTATGTATCTAACTTAAATTTATACGATTAATGTATGCACTATTTAGCTTGCTTAATAGCTTTAACAGGGCCTTTGCGTGTACGTGCATTGGTTTTAGTACGTTGACCACGTACTGGTAACCCACGGCGGTGACGCACACCACGGTAGCAACCCAAGTCCATCAGACGTTTGATATTCATAGAAATTTCACGGCGTAAGTCACCTTCAACTTTAACTTTCGCCACTTCATCACGAAGTTTCTCAACATCTGCGTCATTCAGATCTTTTACTTTAGTAGTTGCCAGAACACCTGCTGCCGCACAAATTTTTTGAGCAGTGTTTCTACCAATGCCATAAATCGCGGTAAGCGCGATTTCTGCGTGTTTGTTATTAGGGATATTTACCCCAGCAATACGAGCCATACTTTAACTCCAAAACGAATCGCAATGTCTAGCGACCAAATAAAAAGCCTTAAATTTTAACAGGTTGTAATGAATAATTCAATTCTTAACAACAGCCTGTTACCATCAATTAACCTTGACGTTGTTTATGGCGTGGATCTGTACAAATAATACGTACTACGCCACGACGACGCACAACTTTACAGTTACGGCATAATGTTTTTACTGATGCACGAACTCTCATAATTTACCTCTCGCTACCAAATCAATTTAGTTACTTCACGCGGAATGTAATTCGCGCTCTTGTTAAGTCATAAGGTGTCATTTCAACTGTCACCTTATCTCCCGGTAGGATGCGAATGTAATGCATGCGCATTTTTCCGGAAATATAACCTAATACTGTGTGACCATTTTCTAGTTTTACCTTGAAAGTGGCGTTTGGGAGATTCTCAAGAATCTCACCTTGCATCTCAATACGGTCTTCTTTCGCCATATTTCTTCTAGCTAACGCGCTGTGGCGCCACCTTTAAAATTAGCTTTTTTGAGCAACCCCTCATATTGATGAGACATTAAATGAGATTGCACTTGCGTCATAAAGTCCATCGTTACCACAACGATAATCAACAACGACGTCCCGCCAAAATAAAACGGCGTATTAAATTTCAAAATCAAAAACTCAGGCAACAAGCATACTAAAGTGATATAAAACGCGCCTACCAAAGTCAAACGCCCCATAATCTTATCGATGTACTTGGCGGTCTGCTCACCAGGACGAATACCAGGTACAAAAGCACCACTTTTCTTCAAGTTATCTGCCGTTTCTTTTGGGTTGAATACCAACGCCGTATAAAAGAAGCAGAAGAATATAATCGCTGCTGCGAACAGTAAAATATAAATCGGTTGCCCAGGTGCAAGCTTGCTGCTGATATCCTTCAACCAATACATACTTTCGCTACTACCAAACCAACCAGCAAGTGTGGCTGGGAACAAAATTATACTTGAAGCAAAGATTGGTGGAATCACACCTGCCATATTCAGCTTCAATGGCAAATGTGTTGTTTGCCCACCAAATACCTTATTACCTACTTGACGTTTAGCGTAATTCACAGTGATCTTACGTTGACCACGTTCCACAAACACCACTAACGCCGTTACCAATAAAATAGCCACAAACAAGAACATCACCAATGGGATTGAAAACGCACCCGTTTTGGCTAACTCCAATGTGCTGCCTACTGCATGCGGCAAGCCCGCTACAATCCCGGCAAAAATGATAATAGAAATACCATTACCAATCCCACGCTCAGTAATTTGTTCGCCCAGCCACATCAAAAACATCGTACCGCATACTAAAGTAACCACTGCAGTCAATCTGAAACTAAAGCCAGGGTCTAACACAAGACCAGCTTGACCTTCCAAAGCAATGGCAATACCCAAGGCCTGAAAGGTTGCTAACGCTACAGTACCGTAACGCGTATATTTAGTAATCTGACGTCTGCCAGCTTCACCTTCTTTTTTCAACTGCTCCAACTTAGGTGACACCACCGTTAGCAACTGCATAATAATAGATGCAGAAATGTAAGGCATGATCCCTAACGCAAAGACGGTAAAGCGTGACAACGCACCACCCGAGAACATGTTGAACATGCCCAAGATACCGTCTTTTTGAGAGTCGAACAGCTGCTTAAGTATTGTTGGATCAATACCTGGCACTGGAATATGGGCGCCCAATCGATAAACAACCAATGCGCCCAACACGAACCATAAGCGGCTTTTCAGCTCACTCATTTTACTCATCGTACTTAAAATACCGTCTTGTGCCAAAGCTGAGTCTCTTTAATTACGCTTCAATCACTTGGCCGCCAGCTGACTCAATGGCTGCACGTGCACCCTTGGTCAATAACAAGCCTTGTACTTTCACTTTTTTGTTGAGTTCACCAGACAGGTATACTTTGACAGCTTTTACACTACCAGATACCAATTTAGCGGCTTTTAATGCCAACATATCAATGACGTCTGCATCCAATTCCAACAGCTCACTAGTGCGTACGCGCGCTGTGTTGCCTTTAGTCAGGGAATTAAAACCACGCTTTGGTAAACGGCGTTGTAATGGCATTTGACCGCCCTCAAAACCTACTTTATGAAAGCCACCTGTACGTGATTTTTGACCTTTATGGCCACGGCCTGCGGTTTTACCTAAACCAGAACCAATACCACGACCAACGCGGCGACGTTCTTTTTTTGCGCCTTCTGCAGGCTTAATCGTATTTAATTGCATTATGCTTCTACCTTTAAGAGATAGCTAACGGCGTTAATCATGCCGCGAATTGCTGGAGTATCTTGAACTTCCACAGTATGGTGCATACGACGTAAACCCAAACCTTTTACAGTGGCTTTATGCGCCTCAATACGACCAATCAAGCTACGTACTAACGTCACTTTGATAGTGGAGACTTCTTTTTTTGCTTTAGCCATGATTAACCTCTAATATCTTCAACAGACTTACCGCGTTTAGCAGCAATTTCAGCTGGCGTATTCATAGACTCTAAACCATTCAAAGTCGCACGCACCAAGTTGTAAGGGTTAGTAGAACCGATACATTTAGCAACCACGTTAGTTACACCCATCACCTCAAAGATAGCGCGCATTGCACCACCAGCGATAATGCCTGTACCTTCAGAAGCCGGCTGAATAAATACTTTTGCCGCACCGTGTACACCAGTCACTGCGTGATGCAATGTACCGTTGTTCAAGTTCACTTTCAGCATGCCGCGACGTGCTTCGTCCATTGCTTTTTGTACAGCAACCGGCACTTCACGCGCTTTACCTTTACCCATGCCTACAGCACCATCGCCGTCACCGACTACAGTCAATGCTGCGAAACTCATGATACGACCACCCTTAACCGTTTTGCTTACACGGTTGACTGTGATCATTTTTTCACGCAAACCATCAGTTTGCTGTTGTTGTTCAACTTCTCTAGCCATTATCTGTCTCGCTTTTTAGAATGACAAACCGTTTTCGCGTGCAGCATCTGCCAACGCTTTGATACGGCCGTGATATTTGTAGCCTGAACGATCAAAAGCAACGGTGGTAACACCAGCTTTGACTGCTTTCTCTGCAATACGCTTGCCAATTAAAGCGGCAGCTTCTACATTGCCACCATTTTTAACTTTTTTACGCACATCTGCCTCAACTGTTGAAGCACTGACAATCACTTTATCGCCACTTTCAGCAATAATTTGCGCATAAATATGCGTATTTGTTCGATGCACGCTCAAACGTGTAACTTTTAACTCGGCGATTTTGGCACGGGTTTTACGTGCACGGCGCAAGCGGTTATTTACGTTATTCATTTTCTAAGCCCTAGTTTAAATTTAGGTTTTTAAGTCTAATTACTTATTTTTTCTTGGTTTCTTTAATAGCTACCACTTCATCTGCATAACGCACACCCTTGCCTTTGTAAGGCTCTGGTGCTCTGTATGAGCGAATTTGTGCAGCTACTTGACCAACCACTTGTTTGTCTGCACCAGTCAACACAACTTCTGTTGCTGTTGGCGTTTGCACGGTGACACCGGCTGGCATCTTGTGGTTAATCGGGTGTGAATAACCCAATTCCAAGTTCAACACAGCACCTTGTGCACTTGCTTTATAACCAACACCAACCAAAGTTAGTTTGCGAGTAAAGCCTACAGACACACCTTGCACCATGTTGGCAACCAAAGCACGTAAAGTACCTGACATTGCACGCGCATGCTGCGTATCATTATTTGCTTTTACTGTGATCACATCGCCATCACGCGTCAATGTCACCACATCTGTTAACGTATGAGACAACTTGCCCAATGGACCACTCACGTTAATTTGCGTTGGATTTAACACCACTTCCACTTTTTCAGGAATGGCGACAGGATTCTTAGCAACACGAGACATTTGCTTCTCCTTAAGCCACTACGCACAACACTTCGCCACCGATACCGGCTGCTTGTGCTTTACGATCTGTCATTACACCCTTGGATGTAGACACAATTGTCACACCAAGACCATTCATTACTTTAGGGATGTTTTGGCTACCCTTGTAAATACGCAAACCAGGCTTACTTACGCGCTCAATCTTCTCAATTACGGGACGACCTGCGTAGTATTTCAAGCTGATATTCAACACCGGCTTACCATCGTTTGCTTGTACAGCAAAATCTTCGATGTAACCTTCATCTTTTAACACATTAGCAATAGCGCCTTTGAGTTTTGATGCTGGCATAGAAACGGTTAATTTGTTTACACTTTGCGCATTACGAATACGCGTTAGCATATCGGCAATCGGATCACTCATACTCATAAATCTACTCCTCCGTTACCAGCTAGCTTTGGTGACGCCTGGCACTTGGCCACTCATCATCAAATCGCGCAATTTACTACGCGCAATACCAAATTTACTGAAAACACCACGTGGGCGACCTGTTAATGCGCAACGGTTACGCAAACGCACAGGGCTTGAGTTACGTGGCAGACCTTGCAATTTCAAACGCGCATCACGACGATCTTCAGCACTTGCTTGCTGATCATTGATGATGGCATTCAAAGCATCGCGCTTTGCTGCAAATTTCTTTACGGTTTCGCGACGTTTTAATTCGCGTTCTGTCATACATGTTTTAGCCATGTCTTAACCTCTAAAAGGGAAACTAAACGCAGCAAGCAATGCCTTCGCTTCTTCGTCAGTTTTAGCCGTTGTAGTAATCGTAATATTCATACCGCGAAGGGCATCGATTTTATCGTATTCGATTTCAGGGAAAATGATCTGCTCTTTTACACCCATGTTGTAATTACCACGGCCATCAAAAGATTTACCAGAAATACCACGGAAGTCACGAATACGTGGAATAGCAACAGTAATCAGACGATCTAAGAATTCGTACATACGCTCACGACGCAAAGTCACTTTGCAACCGACAGGATAATCATCACGAATCTTAAATGCAGCTACTGATTTTTTGGCTTTGGTCACGATCGCTTTTTGACCAGCAATCTTCTCCATGTCGCCCACTGCATGTTCCATCACTTTTTTATCAGCAACCGCTTCGCCGACGCCCATATTCAAGGTGATTTTTTCAATGCGAGGCACTTGCATCACTGAAGTGTAACCAAATTGCTCAGTCATCTTGTTTACAACTGAGTCTTTATAAAACTGTTTTAAACGCGCCATAATTTATCCTATGCGTCCACTGATTCGCCATTAGATTTGTAAACACGAATCTTACGGCCATCCTCTAACACTTTAAAACCCACGCGATCCGCTTTTTGCGTCGCCGGATTGAACAATGCAACATTTGAAACATCAATCGGCATTTCTTTGCTAACGATACCGCCAGTGATACCCTTCATCGGATTTGGTTTGGCATGTTTTTTTGCAACATTAATGCCCTCAACCACCACATGGCCAGAATCGAGCGTGCGCAATACTGTACCGCGCTTGCCTTTGTCTTTACCTGTATTGACGATTACTTGGTCGCCTTTATGAATTTTGCTCATCTTAACTATCCTTATGCCTAGAACTACAACACTTCAGGCGCAAGAGACACAATCTTCATGAAACGCTCACTACGCAATTCGCGTGTGACCGGCCCAAAGATACGTGTGCCAATTGGCTCTAATTTGTTGTTTAGTAAAACCGCGGCATTGGTGTCAAATTTTACAAGTGAACCGTCTGGACGACGCACGCCTTTGGCTGTACGTACAACTACAGCACTATAGACCTCACCTTTTTTTACACGACCACGCGGCGCAGCATCTTTGATGCTGACCTTGATAATGTCACCTATGCTAGCGTAACGACGTTTTGAACCGCCAAGCACTTTAATGCACTGTACTGAACGCGCACCAGTGTTATCGGCCACTTCTAACCGAGACTGCATTTGAATCATGAGAATAATCTCCAACTTAATCCGTTTTAACCAACACCGGCCGTTACAAGACTTAGCATCTTAGTACGGCCAGTAGACCACGGTCAGTATTGGGGCGCTTGCTTTATGTGCTTCTTAAAATTAAGTTACACGAGCGCCGAAAAGTCCAACATTATAACTGATAGATTTCATCTATAGCAAGATGAATATCTAACTATTTTTAGGCATTCAAGACTTAAGCCTTTACGTCTACTTTACTCACTACCCATGTCTTTGTTTTAGACAATGGACGGCTCTCAACGATAGTCACGAGGTCACCTTCTTTACACTCGTTATTTTCATCATGGGCATGAAATTTATTTGATTTCACAACCACTTTACCAATCATTGGGTGCTTAACTTTACGCTCAACCAACACGGTAACGGTTTTATCCATTTTATCGCTAACTACGCGACCGCTTAAGCTACGTACAACTTTTGCTGTTTCCGTCATGTTTATGCCTGTTTCGCTTTCTCAGCCAATACAGTTTTAACGCGCGCAACATCTTTACGCACTTTACCTAGCTGATCTACTTTATTTAATTGTTGCGTTGCCAATTGCATACGTAGAGAGAATTGCGCACGGCGCAACTCAATCAACTCAGCATTTAACTCATCAACACTTTTTGCTCTTAAATCGGTGGCTTTCATCTTAGCTTACCTTTCCTTAACTACCAATTTGACGTGTCATAAAGGTCGTTTCGATTGGTAACTTTGCAGCAGCCAGTCTGAACGCTTCGCGCGCCAACTCTTCACTCACACCATCCATTTCGTACAACATTTTACCTGGCTGGATTTGTGCTACGTAGTACTCGGTACTACCTTTACCGTTACCCATACGTACTTCAGCAGGTTTTTTAGAAATTGGCTGATCTGGGAAAATACGGATCCATACACGACCACCACGTTTAATGTGACGTGTCATCACGCGACGTGCAGCCTCAATTTGACGTGCAGTCAAACGACCGCGGCCAATGGCTTTTAAACCAAAATCACCAAAACTTACTTTATTACCGGTTGTTGCAATGCCCTTGTTACGGCCTTTCTGCATCTTGCGGTATTTTTGTCTAGACGGTTGTAGCATCTTTAGCCCTCGGCTTTCTTACTTTTTTTTCTGGCTCAGCATCAGCAGTCACTTGCGCAGCTTGTGCTTGTGCGTTATCACCAAAAATTTCACCTTTGAATACCCATACTTTAATACCGATAATACCGTATGTTGTTGACGCTTCAGCAACACCGTAATCAATATCAGCACGCAATGTATGAAGTGGCACACGACCTTCGCGATACCATTCAGTACGCGCAATCTCGATACCGTTCAAACGACCAGAACTCATGATCTTGATGCCTTGTGCGCCTAAACGCATTGCATTTTGCATCGCACGCTTCATGGCACGACGGAACATCACACGCTTTTCTAGTTGTTGTGCAATCGATTGTGCAATCAATGTCGCATCAATTTCCGGCTTACGCACTTCTTCGATATTTAAATGAACAGGCACGCCCATCAAACCTTGCAAGCTAGAACGCAATGACTCAATGTCTTCACCTTTTTTACCGATCACCACGCCTGGGCGTGCACTGTAAATGGTAATTTTTGCATTTTTTGCAGGACGCTCAATAATAATCTTGCTCACTGCTGCACTTGCTAATTTCTTGTTTAAGAATTCGCGTACTTTGATATCACTCTGCAGCATCGCTGGAAAGTTTTTGCTATTAGAGTACCAACGTGAGGCCCAATTTTTTTGAACACTCAAACGGAACCCAATTGGATGAATTTTTTGTCCCATGTTATGCCTTTGAGTCGCCGACTGTCACATGAATGTGACAGGTTGGTTTAGTAATACGCCCAGCGCGGCCTTTTGCGCGAGCACGGATTCTTTTCAACACAATACCTTTATCCACATAAATTGAAGTAACCTTCAATTCATCAATATCAGCACCATTATTGTGTTCAGCGTTAGCAATTGCAGATTCCACTACTTTTTTAATAATCTCAGCACCTTTTTTAGGGGTGAAGTTAAGAATATTCAAAGCATGATCTACTTTCTTGCCACGTACTAAATCGGCCACCAAACGCGCTTTTTGCGGAGAGAGGTGAACGCCTTTTAATATTGCAGTTACTTGCATCATTAGCCTCTTATTTCTTCGCTTTTTTATCAGCCGCGTGACCCTTGAATGTACGTGTTAACGCAAATTCACCGAGCTTGTGACCAACCATGTTTTCAGAAATCAACACAGGCACATGTTGCTTACCATTGTGCACTGCGATGGTTAAACCAATAAAATTTGGCAAGATGGTAGAACGACGTGACCAAGTTTTAATTGGCTTGCGATCACGAGCTGCCGCAGCAACTTCTACTTTTTTTACCAAATGCCCATCTACAAATGGGCCTTTTTTAATTGAACGTGCCATATCGATTACCTTACGTTTCTTGGACGACGACTAACGCGCATGTTATCAGTACGCTTATTACTACGTGTACGATAACCCTTAGTTTTAAGACCCCATGGGCTTACTGGATTCATACCAGCAGCTGTTTTACCTTCACCACCACCGTGCGGGTGATCAACCGGGTTCATCACCACACCGCGAACGGTTGGGCGAACACCACGCCAGCGCATTGCACCAGCTTTACCAATTGAACGTAGTGAATGCTCTTCATTACCCACTTCGCCTAATGTTGCTTTACAGTCAACATGTACGCGACGCACTTCACCAGAGCGCAAACGCAACTGCGCATACGCACCTTCACGTGCTAATAGCTGTACAGAAGTACCTGCAGAACGCGCAATTTGCGCACCTTTACCAGGCTGCAATTCAATACAATGAATCGTGCTACCTACAGGAATATTACGCAACGGCAATGCATTACCCACTTTGATTGGCGCTTCAGCACCACTCACCAATTGTGAGCCAGCAGCTACACCACGCGGCGCAATAATGTAACGGCGCTCACCATCTGCGTAGCACAATAAAGCAATATTAGCCGTACGATTTGGATCGTACTCAATACGCTCAACTGTTGCCGGAATGCCATCTTTGTTACGACGGAAGTCGATTAAACGGTAATGCTGTTTATGACCACCACCTTGATGACGTGTAGTAATACGACCGTTGTTATTACGGCCTGCGTTTTTACTTTGACTTTCCAACAGCGGCGCGTGTGGCTTGCCTTTGTACAAATCTGGTGTAACAACTTTCAATACACCACGACGGCCGGGGGAAGTTGGTTTGACTTTAACTAATGCCATGTCTTCTCTCCTTATTCGCCCGCTGCGAAGTTAATTTCTTGACCTGGCTTCAAGCTTACATAAGCTTTTTTCCAGTCGCTACGCTGACCCATACGGCGGCCGGCACGTTTTGTCTTACCTGCAACATTAATCACAGCAACTTTTTCAACTTCTACTTTAAAGACCAACTCTACAGCCGCTTTAATTTCAGTTTTAGTTGCATCTGTGCGCACTTTAAATGCGATTTGCTGATGCTTATCAGCAATATAAGTTGCTTTTTCAGTAATTTGTGGCGCTAAGATCACTTGCAACAGACGGTCTTGAGTTTTCGTAATAGCGTTCATCATGCTAACAGCTCCTCAAGTTTCTTCACTGCACCAGCAGTGGCCAATACTTTTGGAAAGCGCACCAAGCTCACTGGGTCAGCATATTGCGCTTCCACCACCATCACGTTAGTTAAATTACGTGATGACAGATATAAGTTTTCATCAAAACCATCCGTCAACAGAAGTACACCTTCCGCATAACCAAGACCCTTGATTTTCTCAACGAACTGTTTGGTTTTTGGTGATTCGACTTTAAAGTCCTCCACCACCACGATACGCTCTTGACGTGCCAACTCAGACAGAATCGTTTGCATACCAGCACGGTAAGCCTTACGGTTTACTTTGTGGCTGAAGTTCTCGTTTGGGGAATTAGGGAATGCACGACCACCTCCACGCCAGATCGGGCTTGAAGTCATACCTGCACGTGCGTTACCAGTGCCTTTTTGCGCATAAGGTTTGTGTGTAGTATGCGCCACAGTATCACGGCCTTTTTGAGCACGTGTTGCTGTACGGGCATTCGCCATATAGGCTACTACCACTTGATGCACCAAAGCTTCGTTAAACTCCCGGCCAAAAGTCACATCAGAAACAGCGACGCCTTTTTTAGCAACCTTACCGTTTTGATCGATTAATTTCAGTTCCATTATTTAGCCCCTTTCGCTTTAACAGCTGGGCGAACAATAACATCGCCACCTTTAGAGCCAGGAATTGCACCTTTAATCAACAAGAGGTTACGCTCAGCATCCACACGTACTACTTCTAGATTTTGTGTAGTCACTTTAACATCACCTAAATGACCCGGCATACGCTTACCTGGGAATACTCGACCAGGATCTTGCGCCATACCGATAGAGCCAGGCACATTATGTGAACGTGAGTTACCGTGTGACGCACGATTAGAGCTAAAGTGGTGGCGCTTGATAGCACCAGCAAACCCTTTACCAATCGACGTACCAGTCACATCCACCATTTGGCCGGCAGAGAAAATTTCAACAGTAACATTGCCACCAACCTGATAGTTGCCAAGCACATCTGCTGAAACATTGAATTCTTTGATACCTGCACCAGCAGCCACGCCAGCCTTGGCATAATGCCCAGTTAGCGCTTTGTTGATGCGGCTTGCACGACGTTCGCCGTAAGCAACTTGAAGGCCTGTATAGCCATCGCTTTCGACAGTCTTGATCTGTGTCACACGGTTAGGTACAACCTCTAGCACCGTTACTGGAATGCTTGCGCCTTCCTCAGTAAAGATGCGGGTCATCCCCACCTTGCGACCAATAAGCCCTAAGCTCATGATCGATTCCTTATTTATTAGTTAAAAAAGCCGATTACAATTGACCGACTTCCATGAAAGAGGCCGGATTATACCGAACCCCCATAAATTTTACAACTATTATTTAGTTGTAATTACAGCTTAATTTCTACATCTACACCTGCTGGCAAATCCAATTTCATCAAAGCATCTACAGTTTTATCTGTTGGATCCACAATATCCATCAAACGTTGGTGGGTACGGATTTCAAATTGGTCACGCGATGTTTTGTTCACGTGTGGTGAACGCAAAATATCAAAGCGTTCAATGCGTGTTGGCAATGGCACAGGACCTTTTACCACAGCGCCAGTACGCTTAGCAGTTTCAACAATCTCTTGAGCAGATTGATCAATCAAACGATAGTCAAATGCTTTTAAGCGAATACGAATTTTTTGAGCAGCCATGTTTTTTTCCTTATAAAGAGCGAAACGGCAGACTTCAGCCTGCCGCTTTAATTAAACTACAAATTACGCGATGACTTTAGCGACCACACCAGCACCAACGGTACGACCACCTTCACGAATCGCGAAGCGTAAGCCTTCTTCCATCGCAATCGGGGCAATCAATGTCACAGTGATCGATACGTTATCACCTGGCATCACCATTTCTGTACCTGCTGGCAATTCTACAGCGCCCGTTACGTCTGTCGTACGGAAGTAGAATTGTGGACGGTAACCTTGGAAGAATGGTGTATGACGACCACCTTCATCTTTACCCAACACGTAGATTTCTGCTGTGAATTTTGTGTGTGGTTTGATAGAACCAGATTTAGCCAATACTTGACCGCGTTCTACTTCTTCACGTTTTGTACCACGTAACAATACACCTACGTTGTCACCTGCTTGACCTTGGTCAAGTAACTTACGGAACATTTCAACGCCTGTACAGGTTGTTTTTAATGTGTCTTTGATACCAACGATTTCGATCTCGTCACCTACTTTAACGATACCGCGTTCGATACGGCCAGTCACTACAGTACCGCGACCAGAGATAGAGAATACGTCTTCTACTGGCATCAGGAATGTACCGTCAACTGCACGCTCTGGCATTGGGATGTAGCTGTCTAGTGCGTCAGCCAATGCGAAGATGGCTGGTTCGCCGATTGGTGATTGGTCACCTTCTAGAGCTAATTTAGCTGAGCCTTTGATGATTGGGGTGTCGTCACCTGGGAAGTCGTATTTAGACAATAGGTCACGTACTTCCATTTCAACCAACTCTAACAATTCAGCGTCATCTACCATGTCTGCTTTGTTCAGGAATACAACGATGTATGGCACACCTACTTGGCGCGCTAACAGGATGTGTTCACGTGTTTGTGGCATTGGGCCGTCAGCAGCTGAACATACTAAGATTGCGCCGTCCATTTGTGCAGCACCGGTAATCATGTTTTTAACATAGTCGGCGTGGCCTGGGCAGTCTACGTGTGCGTAGTGACGTGTGGCTGTCTCGTACTCAACGTGTGCTGTGTTAATGGTAATACCACGTGCTTTTTCTTCTGGCGCCGCGTCAATTTGATCGTAAGCCTTGGCTTCACCACCAAATTTCTTGGTCAATACTGTAGTAATCGCCGCTGTTAATGTCGTCTTACCGTGGTCAACGTGACCAATCGTACCGACGTTCACATGTGGCTTGGTACGTTCAAATTTGCCTTTTGCCATGATTGATTTCCTTTACCTTAATGTCTTTAAAATTAAATTATTTCTTGTTCATAATGGCATCAGCCACGTTTCTTGGTGCTTCAGAGTAATGCTTAAATTCCATGCTGTAGCTTGCGCGGCCTTGCGACAATGAACGCACTACAGTTGAATAACCGAACATCTCAGCCAATGGCACTTCTGCACGGATAATTTTGCCAGAGGCGCTGTCATCCATCCCTTGAATCATGCCACGACGTGATGACAAGTCACCCATCACATCACCCATGTAGTCTTCTGGCGTTTCCACCTCAACCGCCATCATCGGCTCAAGCAAGATTGGGTCTGCTTTACGCATACCATCTTTAAATGCAATCGAAGCAGCCATTTTGAAAGCGTTTTCGTTCGAGTCAACGTCATGGTAAGAACCGTCAAACAAGGTGACTTTTGCATCCACAACCGGGAAGCCTGCCAACACGCCTGAAGGAATGGTTTCTCGCAAACCTTTTTCAACTGCCGGGATGAACTCGCGCGGCACGGTACCGCCTTTAATCGCATCCACGAACTCAAAGCCTTTACCAGCTTCATTTGGTTCCATTTTGAGCCAAACGTGACCGTATTGACCTTTACCGCCGGATTGCTTAACGAATTTACCTTCGATTTCAATCGTTTTCTTGAATGCTTCACGGTAAGCCACTTGTGGTGCGCCCACGTTAGCTTCCACGCCAAACTCGCGCTTCATACGGTCCACCAGAATTTCCAAGTGCAACTCACCCATACCAGAAATAATGGTTTGGTTAGTCTCTTCATCTGTTTTCACACGGAAAGAAGGATCCTCTTGTGCCAAACGGTTTAAAGCAATACCCATTTTTTCTTGGTCAGCTTTTGTTTTTGGCTCAACCGCAACGTGAATCACAGGCTCAGGGAAAATCATACGCTCAAGAATAATTTCTTGACCCAATGCACACAAGGTATCGCCTGTGGTTGCTTCTTTCAAACCAACTGCAGCTGCAATGTCACCCGCACGCACTTCTTCAAGCGGCTCACGCGTATTCGCATGCATTTGCACAATACGGCCAATACGCTCTTTTTTACCTTTTAGCGGGTTGTATACAGTGTCACCAGCATTCACCACGCCAGAGTACACGCGGAAGAAGATCAACTGACCAACAAACGGGTCTGTCATGATTTTGAAAGCCAATGCTGAGAATTTCTCATCATCAGACGCCTTCAAGAACATTTCTTTACCATCTTCATCTTCTGCACGTGTTGGCGGAATATCGGTTGGCGCAGGCATCAATTCAATCACCTTATCCAACATGGCTTGCACGCCTTTGTTTTTAAAGGCTGAGCCACACATCATTGGTACGATTTCAGAAGCGATGGTACGTGTACGCAAACCCAGCAAGATGTCTTCTTCTGATAACTCACCTTCTTCTAGGTATTTATTCATCAGATCTTCATTGGCTTCCGCTGCCGCTTCCACCATATTTGAGCGCCATTTGTCGCAATCTGCTTTTAAATCGGCAGGGATATCACGATAGTCGAACTTCATGCCCTGTGAAGCCTCATCCCAGAAGATGGCCTTCATCTTGATCAAGTCAACCACACCTTCGAATTTGTCTTCAGCACCGATAGGCACTTGAAGCGGCACAGGATTAGCTTTAAGACGTGCACGCATTTGATCGTACACTTTGAAGAAGTTAGCGCCAGCACGGTCCATCTTGTTGACGAACGCTAAACGCGGCACTTTATACTTGTTGGCTTGACGCCAAACAGTTTCAGATTGTGGCTGCACACCACCTACCGCACAGTACACCATACATGCGCCATCCAGTACACGCATAGAACGCTCCACTTCAATCGTGAAGTCTACGTGCCCAGGGGTGTCAATGATGTTAATACGGTGTTGATCGAATTGACCAGCCATCCCTTTCCAGAAACAGGTCGTGGCCGCAGAGGTAATCGTGATACCACGCTCTTGCTCTTGCTCCATCCAGTCCATGGTGGCCGCACCATCATGCACTTCACCAATTTTGTGGTTTACGCCTGTGTAAAAAAGAATACGCTCAGTTGTCGTTGTTTTACCAGCGTCAATGTGTGCAGAAATACCAATATTACGGTAGCGTTCAATAGGGGTTTTACGAGCCACGATTCTATACCTTTGCTATCAATTCAATCTAAATTCTTAAAGAGCGAACAACCAATTTTCAACCACACTTAGACACTTAGAATCTGAAGTGTGAGAACGCCTTGTTCGCTTCTGCCATACGGTGAACTTCTTCACGTTTCTTCATTGCAGAACCACGACCTTCAGAAGCTTCCACCAACTCAGCCGCTAAACGCAGACCCATTGATTTCTCACCACGCTTACGTGCAGCATCACGTAACCAACGCATCGCCAACGCACTACGACGGCTTGGACGCACCTCAACAGGCACCTGATAGTTAGCACCACCTACGCGACGGCTTTTTACCTCAACCAATGGACGCAAGTTATTCAATGCAACTGTAAACACTTCCAACGCGTCTTTACCACTTTTTGCGGTCACTTGATCAAATGCGCCGTATAAAATACGTTCTGCAACTGACTTTTTACCACCAGTCATCAGCACATTGACAAACTTTGACACTTCTTGGCTACCGAATTTTGGATCCGGAAGAATGTTACGTTTGGGGACTTCTCTACGTCTTGGCATAATTTTCTCTATTCAATTTAATAAGTTTTGCTAGCAAGTGCTTTAGCAAGGCATCTCAGCCGCTTTCAATGTAATAACACTACACAAACAGTAACTATGCTGCTTTAGCAGCTTTTGGACGTTTAGCACCGTATTTAGAACGTGATTGTTTACGGTCTTTAACACCGGCCGTATCCAAACTACCACGCACCATGTGGTAACGCACACCCGGCAAGTCTTTTACACGACCACCACGGATAAGCACCACACTGTGCTCTTGCAAGTTATGGCCTTCACCACCGATATAGCTAATAACTTCGTAGCCGTTGGTAAGACGCACTTTAGCCACTTTACGTAACGCAGAGTTAGGCTTTTTAGGAGTTGTGGTATACACACGGGTACACACACCACGTTTTTGCGGACACGCTTCTAATGCAGGCACCTTGCTTTTGGTGACCACTTGAACGCGTGGTTTGCGAATTAACTGATTAATGGTTGGCATTGCCTATAACCTCTATGAATATCTATAAAAATAACTTTTACAAAAAATATATTTAAATCAAAACAGAACGGCCTCATTGCGGACAATAAGGCTATTCTAAAAAACCAAGCATTCTATTTAGTGCAGCAGGATGTGTCAAGCGCTAATTCCACTAAACACATCCCAAACATTCAATTACTCGGCTGGCGTTTCAATCACTTGTGTTTCTTCTACAACCTCATCTGTTCCAGTGAACAGGGCTTCCGCTGCAATCGCTGCTGCCGATGGCTCTGCTACTGTTGGCGTCAACGCTGCAATCGCCGCACGTTTACGCGCTTCGTGGTAGGCCAAGCCGGTACCGGCTGGAATCAAACGACCCACAATTACGTTCTCTTTCAAGCCACGCAAATCATCACGTTTGCCTAAAATCGCTGCCTCGGTCAAGACACGTGTAGTCTCTTGGAACGATGCGGCTGAGATGAATGAATCCGTAGACAACGATGCTTTAGTAATACCTAACAACACATACTCAAACGTTGCTGGGCGTTTATCTTGCGCAATCACGCGTTCATTCTCTGACAACAAGTCTGCACGTTCTACTTGCTCACCTTGAATGAAGCTGGTATCACCTGCATCTGTCACACGTACACGACGCAACATTTGACGCACAATCACTTCAATGTGTTTATCGTTAATTTTTACGCCTTGTAAGCGATATACGTCTTGCACTTCATCGATAATGTAACGCGCCAATGCTTCACGACCTTGTAAGCGCAAGATATCTTGCGGATCAGCTGGGCCGTCCACAATCGTCTCACCTTTAGTCACCACTTGACCATCATGTGCTGTCACGTGCTTATCTTTAGCAATCAAGAATTCGCTAGATTGACCATCTAAGTCTGTAATCACTAAACGTTGCTTACCTTTGGTATCTTTACCAAACGATACGGTACCAGTGACTTCCGCCAACATACCGGCATCTTTTGGTGAGCGTGCTTCAAACAACTCAGCCACACGTGGAAGACCCCCGGTAATATCACGCGTTTTAGATGACTCTTGTGGGATACGGGCCAATACTTCACCCACGCCTACATCTTGACCATCTTTCACCGTAATAATACAACCCAGTTGGAACGTCACGTTCACGCTTGTCTCTGTACCGGCAATCTTCACTTCATTACCAACAGCATCCAGCAATTTCACTTGTGGACGTAAGCCTTTAGATTGGCCAGCACGTTGTTTCGGATCAATCACCACCAAGGATGACAAACCAGTCACATCATCAATTTGCTTCGCAACGGTCACGCCTTCTTCTACGTTCTCAAACTTAATGCGGCCCGCATATTCCGTAATAATTGGACGGGTATGTGGGTCCCATGTTGCTAACGCTTGACCAGCTTTGACTGTTTTACCATCGGTCACTGTCAATGTAGCACCGTAAGGCACTTTATGACGCTCACGCTCACGACCATTATCATCCGCAATAATGACTTCACCATTACGTGAGATCACAATTTGCTCGCCACGTGAGTTAGTCACGTAACGCATCGTAGAGGTAAAGCTTAATATACCGTTAGATTTACTTTCTACTTGTGATACTGAAGCTGCACGCGATACAGCACCACCGATGTGGAACGTACGCATGGTCAACTGTGTACCAGGCTCACCAATAGATTGTGCTGCAATCACGCCTACCGCTTCACCCATGCTAATCAACTTACCACGACCTAAGTCACGGCCATAACATGTTGCACAAATACCGTAACGTGTATCGCAAGTCAGCGCTGTACGCACTTTCACTTCATCAATGCCTAACGCATCGATTTTCTCTACTTCATCTTCAGTCAACAGTGTGCCGGCTGGGTATACCACAGCTTGCGTCTCTGGATGGATGATGTCTAAAGCGGCTGTACGACCCAAGATACGGTCATGCAATGGCTCAACCACTTCACCGCCTTTTACCAAGGCTTTAGTCACTAAACCTTCAACCGTACCACAATCAGTCTCAGTCACCACCAAGTCTTGCGTTACATCCACCAAACGACGTGTCAAGTAACCAGAGTTCGCTGTCTTCAACGCAGTATCGGCCAAGCCTTTACGTGCACCGTGGGTTGAAATAAAGTACTGCAACACGTTCAAGCCATCACGGAAGTTCGCTTTAATCGGTGTTTCAATGATCGAACCATCTGGTTTCGCCATCAAGCCACGCATACCGGCCAGCTGACGTACCTGCGCTGCAGAACCACGCGCACCTGAGTCAGCCATCATGTAAATCGCATTAAATGATTCTTGACGTAAGGCTTTACCATCTTTTTTGACTGTGTTGCCATCGTTGTCTAACACATCTTCTTCACGCAGTTGTTTCATCATGGCATCTGCCACTTTGTCACCTGCACGACCCCAGATATCGACCACTTTGTTATAGCGCTCACCTTGCGTGACCAAGCCAGACACGTATTGGTCTTCAATTTCTTTCACTTCTGCATCTGCAGCAGCAATCAATTGACCTTTTTCTGGTGGTACCAACATATCGTTAATGCTGATGGAGATACCTGCTTTAGTCGCATAGGTATAGCCTGTGTACATCAATTTATCAGCAAAAATAACAGTTTCACGAATACCTACTTTACGGAAGCTCGCATTGATCAGTTTTGAAATCTCTTTTTTCTTCAATGCTTTGTCAATCAAACTGTAAGACAAACCAGCAGGCAAGATTTGTGACAATAAGGCACGACCCACCGTCGTTTCATAACGGTTGATTTTTTCAGTTTTATTGCCTTCTACGTCCATCTCGAATTCACGGATACGTACAGTGACTTTGGCATGTAAATCAATCAAACCTTGATCGAATACACGCTGCACTTCTTTCACATCACTGAAAATCATGCCTTCGCCACGTGCCGCCACTTTTTCGCGCGTCATGTAGTAAAGACCCAACACGATATCTTGTGAAGGCACAATGATTGGTTCGCCGTTGGCTGGAGACAATACGTTGTTGGATGCCAACATTAAAGTGCGTGCTTCCATTTGCGCTTCTAAGCTCAATGGCACGTGTACCGCCATTTGGTCACCGTCGAAGTCGGCGTTGAACGCTGAACACACGAGTGGATGCAATTGAATGGCTTTACCTTCAATCAATACTGGTTCAAACGCTTGAATACCTAAACGGTGCAAAGTAGGCGCACGGTTCAATAGTACCGGATGCTCGCGGATCACGTCCTCGAGGATATCCCATACTTCTGGTCCTTCTTCTTCTACTTTTTTCTTCGCTGCTTTAATGGTGGTCGCTAAACCCAACACTTCCAACTTATGGAAGATGAATGGTTTGAATAATTCCAACGCCATTTTTTTTGGTAAACCGCATTGATGCAGTTTCAATTGTGGGCCAACCACAATCACTGAACGACCTGAGTAGTCCACACGCTTACCAAGCAAGTTTTGACGGAAACGACCGCCTTTACCTTTAATCATATCTGCGAGCGATTTCAACGGACGCTTGTTAGCGCCTGTCATCACTTTACCGCGACGACCATTGTCTAATAATGAGTCGACCGCTTCTTGCAACATACGTTTTTCGTTACGTACGATGATTTCAGGTGCTTTTAACTCCAACAAGCGTTTTAAACGGTTGTTACGGTTAATCACGCGACGATACAAATCGTTCAAGTCAGACGTTGCAAAACGACCGCCATCCAATGGTACCAATGGACGTAGCTCTGGTGGCAACACTGGCAAGATTTCAAGAATCATCCACTCTGGTTTAATGCCAGATTTTTGGAAGGCTTCTAGCACTTTCAAGCGTTTAGCGATTTTCTTGATTTTCGCTTCTGAACCAGTTTCGCTTAGATCGCGGCGCAGGATTTCGATCTGGTCATTGATGTCCATAGTGCGGAGCAATTCACGAATCGCTTCTGCACCCATCACTGCATTGAACTCATCACCGTACTCTTCTACTTTTGCGAGATAGTCATCTTCCGTCAGCAATTGACCACGTGTCAGCGGTGTCATGCCTGGGTCAATCACAATGAATGCTTCAAAGTAAAGCACACGCTCAATGTCACGCAACGCAATGTCTAACACCATACCCAGACGGCTTGGGAGCGATTTTAAGAACCAGATATGCGCAACTGGTGAAGCCAATTCAATATGGCCCATACGCTCACGACGCACTTTAGAAAGCGTGACTTCAACGCCACACTTTTCACAAATCACACCACGGTGTTTTAAGCGTTTGTATTTACCGCATAAGCACTCATAATCTTTGATCGGGCCAAAGATTTTTGAGCAGAACAAACCATCACGCTCAGGCTTGAAGGTACGGTAGTTAATAGTTTCTGGCTTTTTAACTTCACCATAAGACCATGAGCGAATTTTTTCAGGCGAAGCCAATGCAATCTTAATTGCATCAAACTCTTCTTCTTGTGTTACCTGTTTAAATAAGTCTAATAGAGCTTTCATCTGAATTCTCCTTAATTACGATCTAAATCGATGTCGATAGCGAGTGAACGAATTTCTTTCACCAACACATTGAATGACTCTGGCATACCAGCATCGATTTTGTGTTCGCCCTTCACAATATTTTCATACACTTTGGTACGGCCGTTGACGTCATCTGACTTGACGGTCAGCATTTCTTGTAAGGTGTATGACGCACCATACGCTTCCAATGCCCAAACCTCCATCTCACCAAAACGTTGACCACCGAATTGTGCTTTACCGCCCAATGGTTGTTGTGTCACAAGTGAGTAAGGACCAGTAGAACGTGCATGCATCTTGTCATCCACCAAGTGGTGCAATTTCAATACGTGCATGTAACCTACAGTCACTGGACGCTCAAACGCATCGCCAGTACGGCCATCAAACAATTTCACTTGGGTTTTACCCGCGTGGAATTGCAGTTTCTTCGTGTGTTCGTCATCATCAGGGAATGCTAAATCCAACATCGCTTTAATATCAGACTCGGCTGCACCGTCAAATACTGGCGTTGCAAATGGCACACCGTATTTCAAGTTTTGCGCAAGTTCTAATATTTCTTTATCAGTGAATGATGCAATGTCTTCTTTTTTACCTGTGCTGCTGTTGTAGATTTTGTCTAAGAACTGACGAATCTCAGCCACTTTGGTTTCCGCTTGCAACATATCACCAATGCGTTTGCCCAAACCTTTGGCAGCCCAACCTAAGTGGGTTTCCAAAATTTGACCAATGTTCATCCGTGATGGAACACCTAGTGGGTTCAGCACGATATCTAATGGTGTACCGTCTGCCATGTGTGGCATATCTTCTACCGGGCAGATTTTTGAAATCACACCCTTGTTACCGTGACGGCCGGCCATTTTGTCACCAGGCTGAATACGACGTTTAACGGCTAAGTATACTTTTACCATTTTTTGTACGCCTGGTGGCAATTCGTCACCTTGCGTCAATTTACGTTTTTTCTCTTCAAACTTGTTGTCAAATTCGATACGTGCTTGGCTTAAGCTGTCTTTCAATTGCTCTAATTGACGTGCTGCATCTTCGTCGCTTAAACGAATATCAAACCAGTCATAGCGACCGACAGAGGCTAAATACTCGGGTGTTAATGCATCCCCTTTTTTTAGCTTATTAGGACCGCCAGTGGCGGCTTTGCCCGCTAACAAACGACTGATACGGCCAAAGGTGTCGTCTTCCACAATACGCATTTGGTCAGCCAAGTCTTGTTTGTAATCATTAAGCTGGTCATCAATAATTTGTTGTGCACGTGCATCACGGTCAATACCTTCACGCGTAAATACTTGCACGTCAATGACTGTGCCGCTCATGCCAGATGGCACACGCAATGAAGTATCTTTTACGTCAGAGGCTTTCTCACCGAAAATCGCACGCAGCAATTTTTCTTCCGGTGTCAGTGTGGTTTCACCTTTTGGTGTCACTTTACCTACCAGCACATCGCCAGCTTCTACTTCAGCACCAATGTAAATAATGCCTGAGTCATCCAAACGACCGAGCATACGCTCTGACAAGTTGGAGATATCACGCGTGATTTCTTCAGGGCCTAATTTAGTATCACGTGCTACCACTGACAACTCTTCAATATGGATTGAAGTATAGCGATCATCAGCCACTACGCGCTCTGAAATCAAAATCGAGTCTTCGTAGTTGTAACCGTTCCAAGGCATAAAGCCTACCAACATATTTTGGCCAAGTGCTAACTCACCCATGTCTGTTGACGCACCATCTGCGACCACATCACCACGTGAAATCACTTCACCCACCTTCACCAACGGACGCTGGTTAATATTGGTATTTTGGTTAGAACGTGTATATTTGATTAAGTTGTAAATATCTACACCTACTTCGCCAGCTTGCGCTTCAGCATCGTGTACACGGACCACAATACGGCTTGAATCCACGTAATCCACAATACCGCCACGGCGTGCTTGTACTGTCGTACCGGAGTCAACCGCTACCGTACGCTCAATGCCTGTACCCACTACGGCTTTTTCAGCGCGCAGACATGGCACGGCTTGACGTTGCATGTTGGCACCCATCAATGCACGGTTCGCGTCATCGTGTTCTAGGAACGGAATCAATGAAGCCGCCACTGACACAATTTGACTTGGCGCCACGTCCATGTACTGCACACGTTCAGGCTGCGTCATCGTAAACTCATTGTGATGACGTGAAGACACTAACTCTTCTTTAAAGCCACCTTTGGCATCCAATGCTGTATTCGCTTGCGCGATCATGTATTGGCTTTCTTCAATGGCAGATAAAAACTCAATGTTATCTGTGACTTTATTGTCGTCTACACGGCGATATGGTGTTTCTAAGAAACCATATTGGTTAGTACGTGCATACAGCGCTAGTGAGTTGATCAAACCAATGTTTGGACCCTCTGGCGTTTCAATTGGACATACGCGACCATAGTGTGTTGTATGTACGTCACGTACCTCAAAGCCTGCACGCTCACGCGTTAAACCGCCAGGCCCTAATGCAGAAATACGACGTTTGTGCGTAATTTCTGATAATGGGTTGGTTTGGTCCATAAATTGTGACAATTGGCTAGAACCAAAGAATTCACGAATCGCGCTAGACACTGGTTTCGCATTAATCAAATCGTGCGGCATCAGATTGTCTGATTCAGCTTGTGATAAACGCTCTTTTACAGCACGTTCCACACGCACCAAACCGGCACGGAATTGGTTCTCAGCAAGCTCACCTACTGAACGGATACGACGATTACCTAAGTGATCAATATCATCAATCTCGCCACGACCATTGCGCAATTCAATCAACACGCCAATCACAGCAAGAATGTCGTGTGTATTGAGGATGTTAGCGCCTGTGTCGCCTTGCTCACCTGTCATGGCATAGAAATTACGCAACCAGTTAGCACTGCGTTCTTCTTGTTTGGTTGGATAGGCACGACGGTTAAACTTCATACGGCCTACAACTGACAAGTCATAGCGCTCTTCTGAGAAGAACAAGCCATTGAATAACGCTTCTACAGCTTCTTCGGTTGGTGGCTCGCCTGGACGCATCATACGGTAGATGGCTACGCGTGCGCTGTATTGGTCAGGGATTTCATCAATACGTAATGTTTGAGAAATAAAATCACCGTGGTCTAAATCATTGGTATATAACGTGTTGATTTCAGACACTTTTGCTTCAATCAGTTTATCCAACAGTGTTTCTGTAATTTCATCATTGGCATTCGCAATGACTTCACCAGTTTCTTTGTCGATGATATTGGCAACGATTGCACGACCCATAATAAAGTCAGTTGGCACCACAATTTTGGTCACGCCAGCTTTTTCAATATCACGGATGTGTTTCACCGTAATGCGCTTGTCTTTAGCAACGAGTACTTCACCTGCTTTATCAGCGATGTCGAATTTAGCCACTTCACCACGTAAGCGGTCAGCTACCAATGTAAATTCCACGCCTTTCGGGCCAATATGGAACGTATCGGTATCGTTAAATGTTTGCAGAATTTGTTCTGGGGTGTAACCCAATGCTTTCAGCAAAATGGTCACTGGCATCTTACGACGACGATCCACACGGAAGTACAAGTAATCTTTAGGATCGAACTCAAAATCTAACCATGAACCACGGTAAGGAATGATACGTGCTGAGAACAGCAATTTACCTGAGCTATGTGTTTTACCGCGGTCATGTTCAAAGAACACACCTGGGCTACGGTGCAATTGTGAAACAATCACACGCTCTGTACCGTTAATCACGAACGAGCCATTTTCAGTCATCAAAGGCAATTCGCCCATGTACACTTCTTGCTCTTTCACTTCTTTCACGGTCGGCTTAGAAGCCTCTTTGTCCATGATGGTCAAACGCACTTTTACGCGCAATGGTGCAGCGTAAGTCAAGCCACGTTGTTGACACTCTTTGACATCAAATGGCTCTGCGCCTAATTGATAGCTCACGTAATCCAAACGTGCATTGCCTGAGTGGCTCACAATAGGAAATACGGAACGGAATGTTGACTCTAAGCCATCATTGGTACGTTTGTCTGTTGGAATCTCTGCCTGCAAAAAGGCCTTGTAGGACTCCAATTGCATCGCGAGTAAATAAGGAACTTCTTGAACGCTCTCTCGTTTAGCAAAGCTTTTACGAATGCGTTTTTTTTCGGTAAAGGAATAGCTCATAGCGTCTCCTGAAATTTTGAGGGTAGAAGACAAAACACTTTTCATCCACTGCAATGTTTTGATTTCTAACTTCTTTTTTAAGTGAAATAGAAATTATTGACTTCTAATGCGACCCGCCCATACGTTGATATGGTGGAGGTTACATTTTGTTACATAGTACCTACCTACAAACGGCGAAGGCTGACGGTCTCCCGTCAGCCTCACCTAGTCCTAAAATAGGATTATTTGATTTCGCCAGTTGCGCCAGCTTCGATCAATTTTTTCAATGCTGCGTCAGCGTCAGCTTTGCTTACGCCTTCTTTAATTGCTTTTGGTGCGCCGTCAACTAAGTCTTTCGCTTCTTTCAAGCCTAAAGCTGTCAATTCGCGAACTGCTTTAATCACGTTCACTTTGCTTTCGCCAGCTGCCAACAAGATCACGTTGAACTCTGTTTGCTCTGCTGCGGCCGCTGCTGGAGCACCTGCTGCGCCACCAGCTGCTACTGCTACTGCAGCTGCTGATACACCAAATTTCTCTTCGATTTCTTTAATCAGTGCTGAAAGCTCCAACACTGACATTGAACCAACTGCGTCTAAAATATCTGCATTTGAAATTGCCATTTGAATATTCCCTAAAATTTAATAATGTTGCGTATGAATTAAGCTGCTTCTTTAGCGTCACGAACCGCTGCAAGTGCGCGCGCAAATTTGGTTGGCACTTCGTTGAGTGTACGTGCGAATTTCGCAAGCAACTCTTCTCTGCCCAATGTAGATGCCAAGGCTTGTACCCCAGCTAAATCCATCACCTGATTTGGCATTGCGCCCGCTTTGATCACGAACTTGTCGTTAGTTTTAGCAAAATTGTTTAACACTTTTGCTGCGGCCACAGGATCGGTAGATATACCAAACACCAATGGACCTACCATTTGGTCTGCTAAAGCAGAAAATGGCGTACCTTCTACCGCACGGCGTACAAGTGTATTTTTCAACACACGCAAATAAACGCCAGCTTTACGTGCTTCCGCACGCAATACTGTCAAATCTGCCACACCAATACCACGGTACTCAGCAAGAACAATTGCTTGCGCTGATGCAACTTGCGCACTAACTTCGGCAACGACTTCTTTTTTCTCTGTAAGATTGAGACTCAAGGTCTTTTCTCCTTCCGTTAATAAAGCACAACACGACTGTGTTGCACCGCTCACGGCGTCCTTATTCAGGGCATATTCATATCCTGTATCGGGTTCGCCATCTGCGTTGGTCTTTACTTTAAATAAACAGAGGAAATGGTCATAGAAGCCCCGTCACCCATTTATTTTCCGTATTGATTAAATCCCTAAGGATACCAACGGTCTTTGATGTTCCTGCCACACATTTAATGACTTAAACATGCAGCAGTCCCAAAGTTCTTTTTAAGGCAATATTTGCCTAACTACTAATTACACTAATGTGGCTTGATCCACACGCACACCAGGACCCATCGTGCTAGAGACAGATACTTTTTTCAAGTACACGCCTTTAGTCGAGGCTGGTTTTGCTTTATTCAACGCTTCCACCAATGCAGCCAAGTTACCTTGCAATTGCTCTAATGTGAATGAAGCGCGACCAATGGTGCAATGAATAATGCCGCCTTTATCAGTACGGTATTGCACTTGACCAGCTTTTGCGTTTTTAACTGCAGCTGCCGCGTCTGGAGTCACTGTGCCCACTTTTGGGTTTGGCATCAAACCACGTGGTCCCAACACTTGACCCAAAGCACCTACGATACGCATCGCATCTGGTGTGGCAATCGCCACATCAAAATCCAACATACCAGCCTTGACTTGCTCAGCCAAATCTTCAAAACCCACGATATCCGCACCCGCTGCTTTTGCAGCTTCGGCTTGCGCGCCTTGAGCAAACACCGCAACGCGTGTTGTTTTACCTGTACCGTTTGGCAATACCAAAGCACCACGTACCAATTGGTCAGATTTACGTGCGTCAATACCCAAATTAACCACAGCATCAACTGACTCGTTAAATTTGGCAGTTGCGCCCTCTTTTACCAAGCCCAACGCTTCTTGCACTGGATACAATTTATTGCGGTCAATTTTTGCGCGCAATGCATCAATTCTTTTCGCCATGTTATACACCCTCCACTTCGATACCCATACTGCGCGCACTACCTGCAATCGTACGCACCGCTGCATCCATGTCGGCTGCAGTCAGATCAGGCATTTTAGTTTTAGCAATTTCTTCCGCTTGTGCGCGTGTGATTTTGCCTACTTTATCGGTATGTGGGCGCGCTGAACCTTTGTCCAATTTAGCCGCTTTTTTGATCAAAATCGTCGCTGGCGGTGTTTTCATCACAAACGTGAAGCTCTTATCCGCAAACGCTGTAATCACTACTGGGATTGGAAGACCAGGCTCAACACCTTGTGTTGCAGCGTTGAACGCTTTACAGAATTCCATAATATTCAAACCACGTTGACCCAGTGCTGGACCTACGGGTGGACTTGGGTTGGCTTTACCTGCAGGAATTTGCAGTTTAATGTAGCCAATGACTTTTTTTGCCATAACAACACTCCTAAAATGGGTACAAACGCTTTAACTTAAGCTCCCCGTTAAACACAAATTGCCCGCTAATGCAGGCAATCTACTTACTATACTTCTTTTTCTATCTGACTAAAGTCCAACTCTACCGGTGTTGCGCGACCAAAAATGACCACAGAAACACGCAATTTGCTTTTTTCGTAGTTCACTTCTTCCACACCACCAGAGAAGTCTTTAAACGGACCATCAATCACACGTACAGACTCACCTTTTTCAAAGGTCAGTTTTTGCGTCGGATTCGACTTACTGTCATCCATACGTCTCAGAATAATCTCTACTTCTTTATCTTTAATCGGTGTTGGCTTTTGTGCAGTACCTCCAATGAAAGAAGTCACACGTGGCGTACTTTTCACCAAGTGCCAGCTTTCATCCGTCATATCCATTTGCACCAACACATAGCCTGGGTACAAGCGACGCTCTGAAATGGTCTTTTGACCAGATTTCATTTCCACCACCTCTTCCACAGGCACCAAAATATCGCCAAACTGATCTTGCAAGCCTGAGCGCGTAATACGCTCCTCAAGGCCGGCCTTTACAGATTTTTCCATTCCGGAAAAGGCTTGGACTGCATACCAACGCATACTCATTAAGCACTCCGTCCCATTAACCATTGCACCATGTAAGCGAAGCCAATATCCACCACCGCCAAAAAGGCAGCCATAATCAGCACCAACACAAATACTGCAATGGTGGTTTGAATCGTTTCTTTACGTGTCGGCCACACTACGCGTTTAGCTTCTGCAACCGAATCACCGACAAAGCCAAGCGCGTCCTTACCTAGCGGCGATGTCCACATCACTGCCAAGCCCGCCGCGATGCCCGCCATTACCGCCAAAATGCGTAAGACGAGCGCCTTGTCTTCCAAAAGATAAAAACCAGCAATCCCCGCCACAACCAACAACAGAGATACTACTAGTTTTAATTTATCCATCATAAGTGTTTCACTTAATTATAAAAGCAAACCATTTTTTCAAATGGTTTGCATTGTTATTTGGCAGGCCAAGAGGGTCTCGAACCCCCAACCCTCGGTTTTGGAGACCGATACTCTACCAATTGAGCTATTGGCCTATACAACTTTAACTGTTCAAAAAGCCACACCGGGTTGCTGGCATGGCTTTCATATCAAGCGTATTACGCGATGACTTTAGCGACCACACCAGCACCAACGGTACGACCACCTTCACGAATCGCGAAGCGTAAGCCTTCTTCCATCGCAATCGGGGCAATCAATGTCACAGTGATCGATACGTTATCACCTGGCATCACCATTTCTGTACCTGCTGGCAATTCTACAGCGCCCGTTACGTCTGTCGTACGGAAGTAGAATTGTGGACGGTAACCTTGGAAGAATGGTGTATGACGACCACCTTCATCTTTACCCAACACGTAGATTTCTGCTGTGAATTTTGTGTGTGGTTTGATAGAACCAGATTTAGCCAATACTTGACCGCGTTCTACTTCTTCACGTTTTGTACCACGTAACAATACACCTACGTTGTCACCTGCTTGACCTTGGTCAAGTAACTTACGGAACATTTCAACGCCTGTACAGGTTGTTTTTAATGTGTCTTTGATACCAACGATTTCGATCTCGTCACCTACTTTAACGATACCGCGTTCGATACGGCCAGTCACTACAGTACCGCGACCAGAGATAGAGAATACGTCTTCTACTGGCATCAGGAATGTACCGTCAACTGCACGCTCTGGCATTGGGATGTAGCTGTCTAGTGCGTCAGCCAATGCGAAGATGGCTGGTTCGCCGATTGGTGATTGGTCACCTTCTAGAGCTAATTTAGCTGAGCCTTTGATGATTGGGGTGTCGTCACCTGGGAAGTCGTATTTAGACAATAGGTCACGTACTTCCATTTCAACCAACTCTAACAATTCAGCGTCATCTACCATGTCTGCTTTGTTCAGGAATACAACGATGTATGGCACACCTACTTGGCGCGCTAACAGGATGTGTTCACGTGTTTGTGGCATTGGGCCGTCAGCAGCTGAACATACTAAGATTGCGCCGTCCATTTGTGCAGCACCGGTAATCATGTTTTTAACATAGTCGGCGTGGCCTGGGCAGTCTACGTGTGCGTAGTGACGTGTGGCTGTCTCGTACTCAACGTGTGCTGTGTTAATGGTAATACCACGTGCTTTTTCTTCTGGCGCCGCGTCAATTTGATCGTAAGCCTTGGCTTCACCACCAAATTTCTTGGTCAATACTGTAGTAATCGCCGCTGTTAATGTCGTCTTACCGTGGTCAACGTGACCAATCGTACCGACGTTCACATGTGGCTTGGTACGTTCAAATTTGCCTTTTGCCATGATTGATTTCCTTTACCTTGATGTCTTTAAATTTCTTTAAAATTTTATTAACTTAATTTTCAACTTAAAAATTGGTTTTTTTGTAAAAGTTTTATTCAACTTAATAAAACTTTATCTTCCCAAATCATACTTTTTGATTCGCTTTACATGGTGCCCATGGCGGGAATCGGACCCGCGACCTCTCCCTTACCAAGGGAGTGCTCTACCACTGAGCCACATGGGCCCGTTACTTCCACAACTAAGGCAACGCCCTATATATGGAGCGGGCGACGAGGCTCGAACTCGCGACATTCAGTTTGGAAAACTGAAGCTCTACCAACTGAGCTACACCCGCGTTACTAATCCGACGCCATCATTCACACTTTGTTCGCCGGTTTAATCACTTGAAGCCAAGCCAACAAGCCCTACAACTTTACTTCTTTATTTTTGGTGGAGGGGGAAGGATTCGAACCTTCGTACTCTGAGAGAACGGATTTACAGTCCGTCGCCTTTAACCACTCGGCCACCCCTCCTAACCGAACCCGCGATTATGCTTACATTTCAACTTTCTGTCAAATGCTCACATTAAAAAAACGCAATTTATTATGACTGCGTTTTTTACATTTGGAATGGTATAGATCTGGTGCCGGGTATCGGAATCGAACTGATGACCTTCGCATTACAAGTGCGCTGCTCTACCAACTGAGCTAACCCGGCATTTTCTTGAAGGCGTGACTATATCACTATTTTTAAATTTTCGACTAGCCCTTTTTACAAAAAAACTTAATTTTTTTGCAATTTTTTGAAGCGATGCGTTTTAGGCCTGCATCTATACTATTTGACTATCTTAAGCGTGGGTTTACGTTTGTCATTTGGCGATGCATCCACTTTGTCTATTTGACCTTGCGGCTCGAGGGTTGGCACCTGTGGGGCATCAGCAATATCCTCCACCTCAAAGAACATCCCCTGTCCGTTTTCACGCGCGAATATGCCTTTGACAGCACCAATCGGAATATAGAGATGTTGTGATACGCCGCCGAACCGCGCGGAAAACACAACTGCTTCGTTATCGATATGCAAATCTTTGGTGGCCGAATAATTGATGTTCAGTACAATTTCCCCATCTTTGACATAGGCCATAGGCACGCGCGTTTGCGGCCCTACCACCACCAATAAATGTGGCGTCAAGCCATTGTCCACGCACCACTCGTGAATGGCGCGAATCATATAAGGTTTAGTGGGAATAAGTTCAGTCATGAGAGTGTCCTATGGTATTGCTATTCATCATACTACTGCGTGTGGCAGCAAGCCAGAAAGTATAAAGCGAGCACATCTTTCAATGCACTCGCTTTATCATTTCCATTCAGCACGTCGATTTATTTACGCATTGCTTTTTCTGATGGCGTCATCGCATCTGCATACAGCGGACGTGAGAACAAACGCTCAGCATATTTCAACAATGGTGCCGCCTGATTTGGCAACTCAATACCGTAGTGCCCTAAGCGCCAAAGCAATGGTGTCACCGCCACATCCAACATGGAGTACTCATCACCCAGCAAATAGTTTTGCTTGCTAAAAATCGGCACAATTTGCGTCAAGTTATCACGGATAGTTTTACGCGCAGCATCCGCTTTAGCGTCGTCACCGGACTCAATGTCTTTGATGTGGTCAAACAGATCTTTTTCAAAGTTATACAAGAACAATCTTGCACGTGCACGCATCACTGGATCTGCAGGCATAAGTTGTGGATGTGGAAAACGCTCATCAATATATTCATTGATAATGTTTGCCTCCGACAAAATGAGGTCACGCTCCACCAACACAGGTACGCTACCGTAAGGGTTAAGCACAGCCAAGTCTTCGGATTTGTTGGCCAAATCCACATCAATCACTTCAAAGTCCATGCCTTTTTCAAACAATACAATACGGCAGCGATGGCTATAGGGATCAACTGTCCCCGAATATAATTTCATCATAATTTATGCTTCTCTCTTCATATCAACAGATAAACTACTCAAGGACTGAGCAGCCTTCCATCTTATTTAATATCTTTCCAATACTCGGTTTTAATTTTCTTCACGAGTACAAATAGCACCCCAAGGAACAGCAATACAAAAATACCAATGAACTGGCGGCTTTGTTTGGCGGGCTCCGCCATAAACGCCATAAAGTTAGTCAAATCACCTACCATTTCATTGTATTCGGCAGGGCTCAACTTACCCGGCTTGACCAATTCCAAGGCATGGGTTTCGTGATTCAATACTTGCACGCCTTGCAACTCATACAACACATGCGGCATGGCCACTTTGTCATATACCGTATTATTCCAACCGGTAGGACGCGTATCATCTTTATAGAATCCGCGTAAATAAGCGTAAAGCCAATCTGCACCGCGTGCACGCACCTCCACCGACAAATCCGGCGGCGTTGCACCAAACCACTTTTTCGCGTCTTTCGGATCAATCGCCACTTGCATGGTATCGCCTACTTTATCGCCCGCCAGCAGTAGATTGTCTTTAATTTGCTTTTCAGACAAGCCAATATCTTGCAAACGGTTATAACGCATGTAGTTGGCACTATGACAATTGAGGCAGTAATTCACAAACGTTCTTGCGCCACGCTGTAAAGATTCATGATTACCCAAGTCCACAGGCGCTTTTACGGTAATTTCAGCCTCATTCGCCAACGCTAATACTGGCAACAGCAACAAACTTAATAAAATGCTTTTCATATTAATGCGTTACCCTTTCTGGCACTGGCTTTGTTTTATCACGCTTGGTATACCAAGGCATTAACGCAAAGAACAGGAAATACACCGTCATACAAATACGTGCGACCACGGTTGCACGATCAGCCTTACCCATCCACGCGCCAAACTGACCCCAAACATCTGCGGGCACGGTACCTAAATAACCCAATATCAAGAAGCTCACGACAAATGCAGCTAGCCAGCGTTTGTAGAGCGCACCACGGTAGCGAATCGACTTGACCGCACCTCTGTCTAACCAAGGCAAGAATGCAAATACTACAACTGACAAGCCCATGGCGACTACACCAGGGAACTGTGAGATACCAATTGGCGGCACAGCACGCAAGATGGAGTAGTAAGGTGTGAAATACCAAACAGGGGCAATGTGCGCAGGCGTTTTCAATGGATCTGCCGGCACAAAGTTATTGGCCTCTAGGAAGTAACCGCCCATCTCCGGCGCAAAGAACACAATGGCTGCAAACACCATCAAGAACACCACCACACCCACCAAGTCTTTAACAGAGTAGTAAGGATGGAATGGAATACCATCTAATGGAATGCCTGTTTTTTTATCCTTGTGCGCTTTGATTTCTACACCATCCGGGTTGTTTGAACCCACTTCATGCAAGGCAATCAAATGCACAGCTACCAAGCCCAACAACACCAAAGGTAGCGCAATGACGTGAAAGGCAAAGAAACGGTTCAATGTCGCATCCGATACCAAATAGTCACCACGCAACCACTCAGACAAATCCGGACCAATGAATGGCACTGTAGAGAACAGGTTCACAATTACTTGCGCACCCCAATAGGACATTTGACCCCATGGCAGCAGGTAACCAAAGAATGCCTCACCCATCAACACTAAGAAAATGCCTACACCGAACAACCAGATCAATTCGCGGGGTGTGCGGTATGAACCGTAGATCAAACCGCGGAACATATGCATATACACCACCACAAAGAACATGGAAGCGCCGGTGGAGTGCATATAACGAATAATATTGCCGCCAAACACATCACGCATAATGTACTCAACAGAGGCAAACGCTTGTTGCGCATCTGGTTTGTAATGCATGGTCAGAAAAATACCGGTCACAATTTGCATGACCAATACTAACAATGCTAACGAACCAAAGAAGTACCAAAAGTTAAAATTCTTAGGTGCGTAATATTCGGTGAGGTGATTTTTGATGTTACTGGTGAGTGGGAAACGCGCATCCACCCAATCTACAACACCTGCCAGACCGCCTGTAGTAGTGGCGGTAACTTTTTGCTCTGCCATAGGACTATTTTTCATTTCTAGGCCTCCGCCTTTTTATCTACGCCGATTAACAATGTAGTATCAGTGAGATATTGATGTGGTGGCACCACCAAGTTAGTCGGCGCAGGAGAGCCTTTAAACACACGGCCAGACAAATCGAATTTAGAACCGTGACATGGACAGACAAAACCGCCATCCCAGTCTGCCGTCTCCGCAAAGTTAGCATTAGGCGAGCAGCCCAAATGGGTACAGGTACCCAACATCACGGCGTATTTTTCATTGATTGCGCGGCCTTTGTTTTTACAATACTCAGGCTGTTGCGGCACATTCAGGTCAGGGTCAGACAACTGATTCTTGTGCGCATCTAACTTTGCAAGCATTTCCTCCGTGCGGTGGATAATCCACACCGGTTGACCACGCCACTCAGCCGTCATCATGCTACCAGCCTCAATTTTACTAATATCCACCTCAACTGGCGCGCCTGCTGCTTTTGCACGCTCACTCGGCAACATACTGCCAACAAAAGGTACGGCCACGGCAGCAACACCGACTGCACCAGTGGCAGCAGTCGCCTGAATGAGGAATTTACGTTTTTCTACATCAACTTCGGAGGGCGGCTGAAACGAGAGCCCGTTGGCGTCATGTTTGGTGTCTGACATTGGCTTCCTTAACTTGCTCTTTTGGAGCAATTTTTACAGGTTAAACAAAAACAGGATTATACATTTTTTTATTGGCACATCCAAATTTTATTGGATAAGTATTTGATAAATATCAATTAAACAGGATTATCAATATCGACAAATTCGTGACTTAAACCAAATTGATTGGCTAAATGAACGCCCAAGGCCTGAATACCATATCGCTCGGTTGCATGATGGCCCGCTGCCATGTACGCCGTATTGGATTCACGCACGGCATGGACGGTTTGCTCCGATATCTCACCACTGATAAACAGATCCACTTCGGCGGCAATCGCCACATCAATATACTGCTGCGCCGCCCCGGTACACCACGCCACAGTCTTGATTAAAGATCGGGTGCTTGGAATAATTTGAGGCACTCTACCCAATCTTTCAGCCACATACAGGCTAAGTTGCTCAATAGAGAGCGGCTGCGCCAGCGTCGCTTTGGCGATCATCTGCTTATCATCCAGCCATGCTTCTATATCAAATCCCAGCTGCTGTCCCAACATCACGTTATTGCCAAATTGTGGGTGGGCATCTAGCGGCAAATGATAGGCGAACAGATTGATGTCGTGCTGAAGCAGGGTTTGGATTCTTTGCTTTTTAATACCCACAATTTCCGGCGGCTCGCCGCGCCAAAAATAGCCATGATGCACCAGAATTGCATCTGCATTTCTCTTAACCGCCGCATCTATCAGCGCCTGCGAAGCGGTCACCCCGGTCACAATACGTTGTATCTCGGATTTTCCCTCTACCTGCAGACCATTTGGGCAGTAGTCATTAAAGCGAGCGGGCTGTAAAATATCCTTCAAATACAAGTTAAGTGCGCTTAATTTCATATCATTTCCAATATACTGAGTTATCTTTATTTACCTGAAGGTGTTATGCGTAAAATTTGGCTTATTTTTGCACAATCTGTGACCGCCTGCTTGGGCCTTTTGTTTGTATTAAGAATGTTCTACCCGGAACTGCTTGCCATCAAGTCTGCTCCCGTCATTATCAAACAAGTCGAGCCTACAGCAAAAGTAGAAACTAAAGGAGGCTACAGTTTAGCGGCTGAAAAAGCCATGCCCACCGTCGTCAATATTTTCACCTCCAGCAAAGTAGCCAGCACAGACCCTAACCAACAATATCTGGACGACCCCTTGTTTAGGCACTTTTTTGGCGATCAGCTGAATAATCAGGAAGCCCAACCAGAAAGCAGCCTTGGTAGTGGCGTGATTGTCAGCGCGCAGGGCCTGATCATGACCAACAACCATGTCGTCAATACTGCAGACGAGATTGAAGTTGCACTGGCCGATGGCCGCAAACTTTCTGCCAGAGTAGTGGGCACAGATCCGGAAACGGATTTGGCCGTACTCAAAGTGGACGCAGATAACCTGCCTGCGATTACGTTTGCCAATAGCGAAAAACTCAAAGTGGGTGATGTGGTATTAGCCATCGGCAATCCGTTTGGCGTTGGCCAAACTGTTACGCAAGGTATTATCAGCGCGCTTGGCCGCAACCATTTGGGCATAAATACATTTGAAAATTTCATTCAAACCGATGCCTCCATCAACCCAGGCAACTCTGGTGGCGCACTGATTGACGCCGATGGTAATTTAATCGGCATTAATAGCGCGATTTACTCTCGCAGCGGCGGTAGTATGGGCATTGGCTTTGCCATCCCCGTCAGCATCGCCAAGCAGGTCATGGAGCAAATCACACTCACCGGCAGCGTCACCCGCGGCTGGATTGGGATTGAAGCGCAAGACATTACACCGGAATTGGCTGAGTCTTTTAAACTGGACAAAGCGGAAGGCTCTCTGATCGCTGGCATTTTGCGTGACAGCCCTGCTGATGCGGCAGGGTTAAAGCCCGGCGATATTTTGGTATCCATCAATGGCAACAAGGTGACGGATAGCGAGTCTATGTTGAATCTGATTGCGGTATTACAGCCAAAGCAGAAAGCAACGCTAGGCATTGTCAGAACGGGAAAATTGATTGAAGTGGAGTTGCTGGTTGGAAAACGCCCCAGACCAGTAGCGGCAAAAAGATAGTAAGTTAAGCTTGTATACTATTGGCTTTAGGTTGCGTGTATTTCACTACCAATACACCTAACTCATAAAGCAACCACAGCGGTACTGCCAGCATAAACTGCGAGATGATATCCGGTGGTGTAAAGATAGCGCCTAAAATAAACGCGCCCACCACTACATAACCACGCGCCTCTTGTAACTGAGCTACCGTTACCCAACCAAAGCGGGCAACCAGCACGACAGCAATCGGCACTTCAAACGCCAGGCCAAACGCCATAAACAAAGTCATGACAAAATCCAGATATTCGGAAATATCTGTCATCACCGCGACCCCGGCTGGCGCGCTCCCCACAATAAAGCCAAATACCACGGGGAACACCAAGAAGTATGCAAACGCCATCCCAAGCATAAACAATAGTGTGCTGGCAACAATCACGGGCAACATCAACTTTTTTTCATGCGCATACAGGCCAGGCGCAATAAACGACCACACTTGATAAATGGTATGGGGTAACGAAATCACAAAAGCCGCCATCATGGCCACTTTCATCGGCACAAAAAACGGTGTTGTCACTGCAGTGGCAATCATCTGGCCGCCTGCAGGCAGCTTGGCTAGCATGGGCGCTGCCAATAGGCTGTAGATACGGTTTGCAAACGGAAATAGCCCAATAAACACCAGTACAAACCCTAGCACAATCCGCAACAAGCGGTTTCTGAGCTCGATTAAATGTGAGATAAAGGATTCTGTTGGGGTCATATCGGCGTCTATTGCTAATGCGCTATTCTGGCTGCGCAGGTTTCTTGCTGACACGCGCACGTTTTACCTTAGGCGTAGACAACGCATCATCACCGGCGGCAGGTTGGGATTTTTTGATTTTGGGGCTTGCTTTTCTTTTAGTGGCAGGCTTGGAAACAGGGGCTACAACATCATCCATAGTGGTGTCTTGCAGAGATTGTACGCCCGCCATAATGCTGGATTCAGTTTGCAAAGCAGCACTATTGACTTCTTGCTGGAGCTTTTGCAACTCTTCAAAACGCATTTCGCGATTCACTTCATCTTTTACCTGCGCAACAAATCGCTGCATGCGCCCGGTATAAGCACCCAATGTACGCGCTAGCTTTGGTAATTTCTCCGGACCAATCACCAACAGTGCCACAACTGCAATGACAATCAACTCCGAAAATGAAATATCAAACACGGCGACTATTGCTTAGTTTTATGTGTGACTTCGCCTTCAATCGTCTTACCAGCACTTTCATCAGCAACCTCAGGTGACTGACCATCTTTCACGGCTTTTTTAAACTCATTTACTGCGCCACCTACATCACTACCAATATTGCGTAGTTTTTTAGTACCAAATACCAGCACAACAATTAGCAACACAATCAACCAGTGCCATAAACTAAATGAACCCATGATAATCTCCTTAATTTGTGTAACGTCTAGGCGCAGGCATCAACTGCCTGCAGGCCCGCCACCAAATACGTGTATATGTAAATGAAAAACTTCCTGCCCACCTTCGCGGCCAGTATTGATGAGCGTTTTAAACCCTGCCAAGCCTTGCGCCTCTGCCAGCTTGGGCACCAGTAGCAACATCTTGCCCAACAAGTCTTGATGACTTGCATTACACTCTTTCAGGCTAGGCACATGTAATTTCGGCACAATTAAAAAATGTACCTTGGCCATGGGTTTGATATCAAAAAACGCAATCACGTCTTCATCTTCATAGATTTTTTTTGATGGGATACTACCCGCCAATATTTTACAAAAAATGCAATCTTCATCCATGTCCTACACCCCGTTACTGCCAAACAATTGTGGTTAAGTCACAACCAATCACATTTAATCTTTGACTACCTAGTCTTTAGGTCTGGCATTCTTTTCATCAATGCCGGACAACCCTTCTCTGCGCGCCAACTCATCTAGAATTTCTTGCGGCTGAATATTGTGATGCGCCAGCATCACCAATGTATGAAACCAGAGGTCTGCCGTTTCGTACACAATCGCTTCACGCTGTCCATCTTTGGCGGCGATGACAGTCTCGGTCGCTTCCTCACCAATCTTTTTGAGAATGCTGTCCAAACCTTTGGTATACAGCTTGGCTACGTAGGACGTGGTTGGATCTGCAGATTTACGCTGCTCCAACAACTCTGCTAATCGACTCAAGACATCACTCATGATAAATCTCATTGGGGTCTTTTTTCACCGCTTGGTCAATCAACCAAGTTTGATTATCTAGTTTTTTGAAAAAACAATTATGACGACCCGTATGACAAGCAATACCCCCCACTTGCTCAACGCGTATCAGAATGACATCTTCATCACAGTCTAATCGAATTTCATGAATTTTTTGTATATGGCCGGACTCTTCACCTTTATGCCACAATTTTTGACGAGAACGTGACCAATAGACCGCTTGCTGCGTCTCTTCTGTGAGTCTTAGTGCTTCGCGATTCATCCAAGCGAACATCAACACCTTACCGGTGTCGTGCTCTTGTGCAATCACAGGCACCAAGCCACTTTCATCCCAATTTACTTCATCCAGCCAAGCCATTATCGCACCTCAATACCATGTTGCTGCATATAGGTTTTTGCTTGCTCTACTGTGTATTCACCATAGTGGAAGATGCTGGCAGCAAGTACGGCATCTGCACCACCGAGCGTGACACCATCAACCAAATGTTGCAAGTTACCCACACCCCCTGATGCAATGAGCGGTACATCGACCGCATCTGAAATGGCGCGGTTTAGCGGATTGTTAAATCCAATTTTGGTGCCATCGCGGTCCATGCTGGTCACCAACAACTCGCCTGCACCCAGACTCACCATATGCTGCGCCCATTTCACTGCATCTAAGCCAGTTGCCTTACGCCCGCCATGGGTAAATACTTCCCACTCGAATGGCTGATTATCTACCTTTTTTGCATCAATGGCGACCACGATGCATTGCGAACCAAAGCGACTGGCGGCATCCTGCACCACTTGAGGATTGAGTACTGCAGTCGTGTTAATGCTGACTTTGTCTGCACCAGCATTCAATAAACGACGCACATCTTCCACCTGACGCACACCACCGCCTACTGTAAGAGGAATAAATACTTGAGAAGCAACTTCTTCAATGATATGTAAAATCAAATCACGATCATCAGAACTCGCAGTGATATCCAAAAAGGTAAGCTCATCCGCACCTTGATCGTTATAGCGCTGTGCAATCTCGACCGGATCACCTGCATCACGCAGCTCTAGAAAGTTAACGCCCTTGACCACACGACCATTAGTGACATCTAAACAAGGAATAATGCGCTTGGCTAATCCCATTAGGCGCTCAGCTCGTCCGCTAAGGCTTGTGCTGCAGCAAAGTTCAAAGTGCCTTCGTAAATGGCGCGGCCAGTGATGGTACCAATGATGCCTTCTTTAGCCACGGCGCATAATTTGCGCACATCATCCAAATTGGTCACGCCGCCGCTGGCAATCACCGGAATCGTCAGGGCCTGCGCCAATGCGACAGTCGCTTCGATATTGACGCCCGTCAACATGCCATCGCGTCCAATATCGGTATAGACAATACTTTCAACGCCATAATCTTCAAACTTCTTGGCTAAATCAATCACATCGTGCCCAGTGAGCTTGGACCAACCATCCACAGCAACTTTGCCATCTTTTGCATCTAGCCCTACCATAATTTGGCCGGGGAATGCATAGCAGGCTTCGTGCAAAAAGCCAGGATTTTTGACAGCCGCAGTACCGATAATGACGTAACTAATGCCATCATCCAAATAGCGCTCAATCGTATCTAAATCGCGAATACCGCCACCCAACTGGATAGGAATATCACCACCCACTGCACTGACGATGGACTTAATCGCCCCTTCGTTCACCGGCTTACCTGCAAAGGCACCGTTTAAATCCACCAAGTGCAGGCGTTTTCCACCTTGATCCACCCAGTGTCGCGCCATAGCGCCGGGGTCCTCAGAAAAGACTGTGGACTCCTCCATTAAACCTTGTTTTAAACGAACACAGTGGCCGTCTTTGAGATCGATTGCGGGAATGATAAGCATGGTAGTGATAAATAGGCGTTAGAAAAATCAATAAAACAAGCGTAAACGGTTAAGGGTTCCAGTGTACGAAATTACGTAATAATTGTAACCCCGCTTTTGCACTTTTTTCAGGGTGAAACTGTACTGCAAACAAATTATCTTTGGCAATGGCACAGGTAAATGGCTTAGGGTAGTCCGTGATACCCATGACCAACCCAGATTCATCTGGGCATACATAGTAGCTATGCACGTAATAAAAGCGCTCATTGTCTGCGATATCTTGCCATAAAGGGTGCTGATTTGGTTGTTGCACCTGATTCCATCCCATGTGCGGAACTTTCAACTTGCGGCCTTCTGCATCATGCATATCTACTGCGGCAAAACGTTTCACTTGCCCCGCAAACACACCCAACCCTGCTGCGTTCCCTTCTTCTGAGCGCTCAAACAACATTTGCAGGCCGATACAAATACCTAAAAATGGTTTCTGTTGCGTCGCTTCAATCACAGCCTGCCTTAAGCCACGCGAGTCCAACTCACGGATACAATCAGGCATCGCCCCTTGTCCCGGAAATACGACGCGATTCGCTTGGTGAATCTGCTGTGGGTCACTGGTGACGACCACATTCAAATCAGGTGCTACATGTTCCAGTGCTTTAGACACCGAACGCAGATTGCCCATGCCGTAGTCCACTACGGCGATATCGATATTTTTCATTTCAGTAGCAACAAGTGTTATAAGCTGCCTTTGGTGGATGGCATAATGCCTGCCATACGTGGGTCATGCGTCACTGCCATGCGCAAAGCACGGCCAAACGCCTTAAAAATCGTCTCCGCTTGATGGTGCGAGTTATGCCCCTTGAGATTGTCAATATGCAAGGTGACCAGTGCGTGATTGACAAAACCCTGGAAGAACTCATGGATCAGATCCACATCAAACTCACCAATGGCGGCGCGCGTAAATTCACAGCTAAATTCCAAGCCGGGACGGCCTGACAAATCCAACACTACGCGACTCAATGCTTCATCCAATGGCACATAGGCATGACCATAGCGGTTAATGCCTTTCTTGTCTCCCAATGCCTTTAAGAAAGCTTGGCCCAATGTGATGCCAATATCTTCTACCGTGTGATGCGCATCAATATGCAAATCACCTTTCGCCTGCACTTGAATATCCATCATGCCGTGACGCGCAATCTGGTCCAGCATGTGATCTAAAAAGCCTAAACCAGTATTAAATTGCGAAACGCCCGACCCATCGAGATTAATGGAAACCGTGATTTGTGTCTCTAAGGTATTGCGGGATATTTCTGCTTGACGCATAGCCATGTCATCTTTATAAAAAATTACAAACTAAAATTATGATAATCAATCATTTAACAGCATTTTAACCTAAACAGCGCTACGCTGGCAAAATGCAAATAAAAAAGCCGACCACCGGTCGGCTTTTCAATCGAATAATCGATTATTGTGCTGCTGCTTCTGCAGGTGCTGCCTCTGCCGGAGCCGCTTCAGCTGCTGGCGCAGCCTCGGCTGGTGCTGCTTCTGCAGGTGCCGCTTCAGCTGGAGCTGCTTCTACCGCTTGCTCAGTTGCTGCTGGCGCTTCTGCCGCTGCTTCTTCTGGTGCTTTATTGTTCAATAAAGACAACACTAACAATGCTGCACCGATTGCGATTGCCCAAGGCAACCATTTAAAACCACCTGCTGATGCGCTAGCGCCGTGTGCTAAACCAGTAATTTCTTTTGCTGAAGCTGCTGGATCTGCTGCACCGTAAATCGCTGCGCCTGCTACTACGATATCTGCACCTGCATCTACCACTTGTTTTACAGTTGCGGCTTTTACACCACCTGCAACAGATACTTTAGCGCCTGTTTTCAAGCCAGTGATTAATGCTAAGTCAGCAAATGGTGTTTGACCTGCAGCTTGTTGGTCTAAACCAGTATGTACGCCAATGATGTGTGCGCCTAATTTAGCAACTTCTAATGTACGGGCTTTTTTGTCAGCAACGTTGATTAAGTCAACTTGTGCTTGTTTGCCGTATTTGTTAGCAACGTCGATTACACCTTTGATTGTACCGATATCTGCTGTACCCAATACTGTCACGATGTCTGCACCAGCTTTGTAAAAAGGCTCAGCCTCATAAAAACCAGCATCCATTGTTTTCAAGTCAACTAAGATTTTGTTGTTTGGGAATTTAGCGCGTAAAGTCTTAAGTAATTCAATACCATTATGCTTAATGCAAGGTGTACCGATTTCTAAAATGTCCACATGTGGAGCAACTTTAGCCGCCAATGCAACTGTTGCGTCAAAATCTAGTGAATCTAATGCCATTTGGGTTTGTGCCATGATGCTTCTTCCTCCGAACTCGCTCAATATTCGATTAAAAATTTAATATTTTGTAGTATGTAGAATTAAATTTTACAAAATACCATTTGCACGTTTTGTACATTCTCGCATCATAACCGCAATTGATGTGTTTTTTCAACAATTTAGTCACGTCAAATTAAGATTTTGTTACAAATAGAAGGCAAAAGCCCGGTTTACTGGACCAGTTTGACTAAACAATTGATTTTAATGCATTCACTAGATACTCTGATTGCGCATCGGTGCCGATGGTAATCCGTAAATATGGTGCAATACGTGATGGTTTTTTGAAGTGCCGCACAATGATATTTTGCTCTCGCAGCTTGGCGGTGAGTGCATCACCTGCGTGCGCAGGATGTTGAGCAAAAATAAAATTAGCGCCCGATGGTAGCACTTCAAACCCCAAGGCTTGCAGCTCTTTAATTAAATGGGTGCGTGTAGCCACGACCTGCGCGCAAGCTTGGTTAAAATAGGCATGATCTTGCATCGCCGCTACGGCACCGGCTTCGGCAAAACGGTCTATCGGGTAGGAGTTAAAGCTATCTTTCACTCGAATCAACGCCTCAATCAAATCCGGATGGCCAAGTGCGTAACCTACCCGCAGACCTGCAAGCGAGCGCGCTTTAGAAAGCGTGTGTGTTACCAGCAAATTAGGATATTGTTGAATCAACTGTACCGCAGACTCTGTACCAAAGTCGACATAGGCTTCGTCTACCACCACCACCGAATGTTGATTCGCTTTAAGTAAGCGCTCTATTTCTGACAATGCGAGCGGGATGCCAGTAGGTGCATTCGGGTTAGGGAAAATGATGCCACCATTAGGCCGCAAATAGTCGTCAATGTTGATTTCAAAGCGCTCATTCAGCGCAATTGGCGCATATTCAATACCATACAGGCCACAATACACCGGGTAAAAGCTATAAGTAATATCTGGGAACAATAGAGGTTGCTCATGCTGAAACAGTGCATGAAAAGCGTGTGCGAGCACTTCATCCGAACCATTACCCACAAACACTTGATTGTTTTGCAGTCCATGATATTCGGCAATCGCGGTTTTTAACCGGTCAGAATTTGGATCCGGATACAAGCGCAGTGTCTCTGCTGCCTCTGCCTGCAATGCAACAATCACCTTAGGACTTGGACCATAAGGATTTTCATTGGTATTCAGTTTGACTAAGTTAGTGAGTTTAGGCTGCTCGCCTGGCACATAAGGTGTCAGCTGGTGTACGATTGGGCTCCAATACTTACTCATCGTGCGTGACTCACTTCAAACGATATTCAGCAGAACGGGCATGCGCTTGCAAGCCCTCACCATAAGCCAGTGTGGAGGCGATTTTACCTAGCGTTTGTGCGCCAGCAGATGACACCATAATCAAGCTTGAGCGCTTTTGGAAATCATATACACCCAATGGTGAGCTAAAGCGTGCCGTGCGCGAAGTAGGCAACACGTGATTAGGCCCAGCGCAGTAATCGCCAAGCGCTTCACAGGTATCACGTCCCATAAAGATAGCACCGGCGTGCTTAATTTTTTGGCTAAAAGCATATGGCTCCTCCACAGACAACTCCAAATGCTCAGGTGCAATGTAGTTACTGATGTCTGCCGCTTCTTCCAAACTTTTCACTAAAATCAGTGCACCGCGATTCTCCAAAGAAGTGCGGATGATGTCTTGGCGCGGCATCTCTTTCACTTGTTTTTCTATGCTCGCCGCTACCGCATCCAGAAAGTCTGCATCTGGTGATAGCAATATGGATTGCGCCAATTCGTCATGCTCAGCCTGACTAAACAAGTCCATCGCAATCCAATCCGGATTAGTTTTGCCATCACAGATGACTAAAATCTCAGACGGACCCGCTACCATATCAATCCCCACCACGCCGAACACACGACGTTTTGCAGCGGCCACATAGGCATTGCCAGGCCCTGTGATTTTATCGACTTGCGGTACTGTTTCTGTACCATACGCCAACGCACCTACCGCCTGCGCACCGCCGATACAGAATACACGGTCTACGCCAGCAATAGCTGCCGCTGCTAGTACCAACGCATTCTTTTCACCATTAGGGGTTGGCACCACCATGATGAGCTCTTTTACGCCCGCCACTTTGGCAGGAATGGCATTCATCAATACACTAGAGGGGTATGCCGCTTTACCACCGGGCACGTACAAGCCCACCCTGTCTAATGCAGTCACTTGCTGACCCAACAGCGTACCATCGGCTTCTGTATAGCTCCATGATTGCATCACTTGCTTCTCATGATAGCTACGTACACGGTCTGCAGCCGCTTGCAAAGCTTCGCGCTGCGCTGCGGGCAAACCTTCTAACGCCGCAATTAATTCAGCCTGGGATAGCTCTAATTCAGCCATACCTTGAGCATTGGTTTTATCAAAGCGATTGGTATATTCCAACACCGCAGCATCGCCGCGTGCTTTTACATCCTTTAGGATATTGGCTACAACTGTATCCACACTGTCGTCTTGTGCGGTTTCAAACGCCAGCAAGGCTTTTAAATCTTGGTCAAAAGAGGTGTCTAAGGTCGATAAACGTCTGATGTTCATGCTTATTTACTTTCGAAATCTACTGGATAGCTTGTGCAAAGCTATCGATAATCGGCTGCAATTGTGCGCGATTGAGCTTAAGTGAAGCCTGATTGACAACCAAGCGTGAGCTGATTGCGCCAATCTCCTCTACTGCTTGTAGATGATTGGCGCGTAAAGTACCACCAGTACTCACCAAATCTACAATCGCGTCAGCCAACCCTACCAAGGGGCCCAATTCCATCGAGCCGTACAACTTAATCAAATCGACATGCATGCCTTTGGCTGCAAAGTGCTCGCGTGCGGTTTTCACGTACTTGGTCACCACCTTTAGGCGTGCACCTTGACGGATACTGGCCTCGTAATCAAAGCCTTCTCTCACCGCGACCATCATCTTGCATTTGGCAATATTTAAATCCAATGGTTGATACAAACCTTCGCCACCATGCTCATCCAGTACATCTTTACCGGCAATGCCAATATCGGCTGCGCCATATTGCACATAGGTAGGGACATCGGTAGCACGCACAATAATCAGGCGTACATCGTCACGGTTGGTAGGTAAAATCAGTTTGCGCGAAGATTCCGGATTTTCCAATGCATGGATACCCGCCGCTGCTAGCAGTGGCGTGGTTTCTTCAAAAATGCGACCTTTACTTAAGGCGATGGTAATCATATCAGTGAGAACGACGCACTTTGGCGCCAAGTTTAGTTAATTTTTCTTCTAGGAATTCGTAGCCACGGTCTAAATGGTAAATACGGTCAATCACCGTTTCACCATCCGCCACTAAGCCAGCCAATACCAAACCAGCAGAGGCGCGCAAGTCAGTGGCCATCACATTCGCGCCTTCTAGTTGTGGAATGCCTTTGACCAGTGCGGTATTGCCCTCTACATTAATATCTGCGCCCATGCGTTGCAACTCTTGCACATGCATAAAACGATTTTCAAAGATAGTTTCCACCACCGTCGACACGCCTTCTGCAATAGTATTCATGGCCATAAATTGCGCCTGCATATCGGTTGGGAAGGCTGGATGCGGCGCTGTACGAATATTGACTGCCTTGAGTTTACCGTTACCTTTTACCGTAATGCTGTCAGCCGTCTGAGTCACGGTTACCCCTGCTTCGCGCAACTTTTCAATCACCGCTTCCAGTAAGTCAGGGCGTGCATTACGCAAAGTCACATCGCCGCCAGTCATGGCAGCAGCCACCATATAAGTGCCCGCCTCAATACGATCACAGACAATATTATGGGTTGCACCGGTTAATCGCTCGACACCTTCAATGGTAATCGTGTCGGTACCCGCACCTTTGATGTTGGCACCCATTTTATTTAGGCATTCGGCCAAATCCACAACTTCCGGCTCTTTAGCAGCATTTTCTAGCACGGTCGTGCCTTGTGCCAACGCCGCCGCCATCATCAAGTTCTCTGTACCAGTCACCGTGACCAGATCCATATAGTATTTGGCACCTTGCAACCTGCGGTTAGGCAGATGCAAGGTGCTGGCTTGAATATAGCCATGCGTAATATGAATCGCGGCACCCATGGCCTGCAATCCTTTAATATGCAAATCTACCGGACGAGACCCGATGGCGCAGCCGCCTGGCAAAGACACACGTGCACTGCCAAAACGCGCTAACAAAGGACCTAACACTAAAATAGAAGCGCGCATGGTTTTCACCATTTCATAGGTCGCCTCAAACGAGGTCACATCACTTGCGTCCAAACTCACTTTATCTGCATTGCGCGTCACTTTTACGCCCATGGTATCGAGCAATTTAAGCGTGGTATCAATATCTTTCAGTGCAGCCACACTGGTTAAGTGCAGTGGTGTTTCTGCCAACAAAGCAGCACACAAAATAGGCAATGCTGCATTTTTAGCACCGGAGATGACGATCTCGCCGTTTAATGTGGCGCCGCCTTCAATAATGAGTTTATCCAAAATGTTTTATCCGTTCCGATATTTAGCTTTGTGTGCCGCCGAGCAAGGTTTGCAATTCACCGCTCTCGTACATGGCACGCATAATATCAGCCCCGCCGATAAACTCACCTTTCACGTACAACTGTGGGATTGTTGGCCAATTAGCATATTGCTTAATGCCTTCGCGAACTTCCTGATCCTGTAACACATCCACCGCAGTATATTGTGCACCGCATGCATCTAGAATCTGCGTGGCCAAATTAGAAAAGCCACATTGTGGGAACTTTGGGCTCCCTTTCATATATAGCACCACATCATTGGTGGTAACGGTTTCTTTGATTTTTGCTTGTGTATCCATTTTTACTTACTCTCCGAACTGAATCTGATATTACGCAATCGCTTTTATGCGGTTGCGTTTAATTGTTGCCACTGTTGTGGGGTATAGGTTTGCATGGATAACGCATGAATTTCAGCACGCATGCGATCGCCCAAGGCTTGATAAACTAACTGATGTTGTTGCACCATGCGTTTACCTTCAAACGCGGCACTGACAATCACCGCCTCAAAATGGGTGCCATCATCGCCCAGCACGCGGATAAACTCACAGGACAAGCCTTGCTGTATATAACTTTCTAATTGCTGTGCACTTAACACGCGTTAACCTCTTCAATTTATTTACATTTGGCGACGTATTAGCCGCGCAATTTATAGCCTGATTTTAACATTTTTAGGCATGCCCATGCTAATGCGATTAAAAATGCCATGACCACGACTAGGCTAATCCATGGTGACACATCACCTTGACCGAAAAAACCATAGCGGAATCCGTCAATCATGTAAAAGAACGGATTGAATTTTGATACGACCTGCCAAAATGGCGGCAAAGAGTGAATCGAATAAAACACGCCCGACAGAAAAGTAAGCGGCATGATAACAAAGTTCTGAAACGCCGCCATTTGATCAAACTTATCCGCCCAAATGCCGGCAATAATACCAAAGGTACCCAGCAAGGCGCTGCCCAATAAGGCAAATACGAATATCCACATCGGATGCACCAGTGGCACATCCACAAACCAGATGGACACCAGATAGATACTTAAACCTACAAACAGACCACGAATAATAGATGCTGCTAGAAATGCTGAAAAAAACTGCAGATAGGTCAGTGGCGTGAGCAGAATAAACACCACATTGCCCATTACTTTAGATTGGATAAGGCTAGACGAGCTATTGGCAAACGAGTTCTGCAATAACGACATCATGATTAAACCAGGTACCAGAAAAGCGGTGTATGGCACACCTTTATACACCTGCACATGATCAGCCAGTACATGCGAAAAGATCAGCAAATACAGCAGCGCCGTAAGTACCGGAGAAGCGACAGTTTGGAAGGCAACACGCCAAAAACGCAGCAATTCTTTTTTAAACAAAGTGTAAGGGCCGCGCCAAGCAGACGGAATATTTGCATCAATCAGTTTCATACCCCTCCCACCAGCGACATAAACACATCTTCCAAATCCGCTTCTATCAATTGCATATCTTCGATGTCAACATTGGCTTTACGTAACTCCGCCAAGGCAAATTCCACTTGCGTCAAATCTGATAACGCGAGTGTAAACACGCCAAGCTCGCCGTGTTTAAGCATAGGCAATAAAGCTGGCGGCAAATGTGCGCCTTTGAGCGTCAAGCGCAGATTTTTACCTGCGTGTGATTTCAGTAGATTAGCGGTAGTATCCAACGCGACTATTTTGCCTTGTTTCATCATCGCCACGCGCTCACACAAGGTTTCCGCTTCTTCCAAATAATGCGTGGTGAGAATAATGGTGTGCCCTTCGCGATTGAGTTGCTTGATAAAGCCCCACAACATTTGACGCAACTCCACATCCACACCCGCGGTCGGCTCATCTAGCACAATGACTGGGGGACGATGCGCAAGCGCTTGCGCAATCAGTGCGCGCCGCTTCATCCCGCCTGATAGTTTACGCATATTGGTGTGTGCTTTATCGGTCAGGCCGAGCCCTTCAATCACCTGATCCACCCAGGCATCATTTTCAGGACCGTGGCCGAAATAACCCGCTTGAAATCGCAACATTTCTCGCACATTAAAAAAGGGATCGAACACCAACTCCTGTGGCACCACGCCCAAAGCCATGCGCGCCTGTTGATAATCGGCTATAACATCGTGCCCCATAATACTTACGTGACCTATAGTAGGCCTAAGCAGACCTGCCATAATATTAATCAGCGTAGATTTGCCTGCGCCATTGGGGCCTAGCAGTGCAAAAAACTCGCCCTGCTCAATGCTTAAGTCAATGCCATTCAGCGCATTGAGTTGCCCAAATTGCTTATGTACATCATGTATTTGTATTGCTGGTGTTTTCAAAACAAACGTTCATCCGTTTAGGTGTTAATAAAGTTAAAGCATAGATAAAAAAACTAAACCCCAACCCTTTAAATAAGGACTGGGGTCACCCAAAACAACTACTCAGTTACAATTAATTTGGCAATACAAAATCATCTACACCATACAGTTGCATTAAGCTCACCAAATTTGCCGGCACATTAGTTAATGACAATTCCATATTTTCCGCACTAGCGCGACGCTTCAACTCTAAAACCAAGCTAATTGCAGATGTATCGGCATCGGTTACTGCAGTAAAATCCAGCTGCGTAGGATTACTCAACGTGAGCGCTTTGCTGGCGTCCAACACTTGATTGATGTTTTCGATAATTAAATCGCCAGACAATTGCCAGCGATTTGCTTCCTGTGTAATGCCTACCAAAACAGATACCTCTATCCCATTAAGCAGATAATTAGTTGGCTTTTGCCGTTGCAGTGCCGTTTTTTTCCGCCAGCTTTTTAATTAAGCTGTCTAAGCCGTTTTGACGGATTTCTTGTGCAAACTGGCTACGATAGTTAGTGACCAAGCTCACGCCCTCAATCACAATGTCAAACACTTTCCAGTCGTCTGCTTTCTTTTCCAGCGCATAATCTACAGCAATCGGCTGACCGCCTTGCTGCACGATGGATGTCTTCACTGTTGCAGAAGTTGAACCCTCAGGTAAACGCAAAGGCTTGTACTCAATCACCTGATTTTTGTATTTAGAAAGCGCTGTTGCATAAGTACGTAACAATAAGGTTTTAAACTCATTTTGAAACGCAGCTTGCTGCTCTGGCGTCGCTTTGGTCCAGTTTTTACCCAATACCAAACGTGATACTTTTTCAAAGTTGAAGTTAGGCAGAATTTTCTCTTCAGCCAATTTGAAAATCTTGTCTTGGTTACCTGCTTGAATGTCTTTGTCGGACTTTACTACCGCAAGTACATCATCTGCAGTTCTTTTGACCAACTCATCAGGGCCTTCGCCCGCAATTGCTAAGCTACTGGCCAGTAACAGGCCAAATGCTGCTATTAATTGTTTCATGCTGTTTAATTCCTTTTCATTGATTCTGTAAATTTATTATTTTTCGGCTTTATCTGCAGAAGACTTGCCAATCTTATCCAATGGACTTGCACCTAACGTATCTTCTTCCGATTTGGTTGATTCGGAAGACGTCTTAGATTTGTCGTCTGTCGATTCAGAAGCTTTGTTATACAAGAACTGGCTAATCATTTTTTCCAACACAACGGCATCTTGCGTTTGTGTAATCTTGTCGCCATCGGCTAATTGTACGTCATCTCCACCTGCCTCAAGACCCACATATTGTTCGCCCAACAAGCCTGCAGTGTAAATATTTGCAAAGGTATCTTTAGGAAAAGCATATCGTTTGTCGATGTTCAGACTCACGACTGCCTCATAAGTTGCAGAATCAAAAGTAATCCCCGCTACGCGCCCCACCACCACGCCCGCACTTTTCACCGGAGCTCTTGGCTTTAAGCCGCCAATATTTTCAAAGTTGGCAGTTACCGTATAGGTTTCACCAATATTAGCAGTGGTTAGGTTGCCCACTTTCATGGCCAAACCAAGCAACGCGGCAACACCTAACGCTACAAACACACCCACCCATAAATCAATTGTTGTTCTATCCATTGCTGCTCCTGCTTGCTTATACGTTGATCATAAATGAGGTTAATATAAAATCCAGCCCCAATATTGCGAGTGAAGATGTCACTACTGTTCTTGTTGTGGCGTGACTCACACCTTCCGCAGTGGGGGGTGCATCATATCCTTCAAATAAGGCGATCATGGTGCAGGCTACGCCAAACACCATGCTTTTAATTACCCCATTCAAAATATCATGTTGCCAATCCACATTGGCCTGCATTTGCGACCAAAATGCACCCGCATCTACGCCAATGACAGGCACAGCCACTAGATAGCCGCCCAAAACACCGACCATAGAAAACAAAGTGGCTAAGATTGGCATAGCGATTACGCCAGCCCAGAAACGCGGCGCAATCACACGCGCAATCGGGTTCACTGCCATCATCTCCATGGCTGAAAGCTGCTCTGTGGCTTTCATTAACCCAATTTCAGCAGTAATTGCAGTACCGGCACGGCCAGCAAACAATAAAGCCGTCACTACTGGGCCTAATTCGCGCACCAGCGCCAATGCTACCAACACACCAATTGCCTCGGATGAGCCGTATCTTTGTAAAGTATGATATCCCTGTAAACCAAGCACCATACCAACAAAAAAAGCCGAAACAAGAATAATAATGAGCGACATCACCCCAGTGAAATAAATTTCACGAATAGTCAGGTGAAAACGTCTAAAGCTTTCACCAGATGATGTTAGCGTCAGCCAAAACAAACGCATACCAGCGCCTAAACGCCAAATACCATCTACAAATCTGTGGCCTATGTTTCTGAACACCCGGATTAAACCGATCAACAATCCTGATTTAATCATGCTTTGTGTTCCAATAGAGAGCGTGCGTAATCATCTGCTGCGTAGTGAAATGGCACCGGACCATCTTTCTCGCCATACACAAATTGATGTACAAACGGCAAGTTAGAGTTTCTGAGTTCATCCGGCGTACCCTCTGCCGCTACCACGCCATTGGCCACAAAATAAATATAGTCAGCAAAACGGAAGGTTTCTTCAACATCGTGCGTGACAATGATAGAGGTTGCTCCAAGCGCATCGTTCAGTGTACGAATCAAATGACAAATCACCCCCATTGAAATAGGGTCTAAGCCGGCAAATGGCTCATCATACATAATAATACTGGGATCTAATGCAATCGCCCGTGCTAATGCCACGCGTCTAGCCATTCCCCCTGACAATTCAGTAGGCATCAGTTGATGCGCGCCACGCAAACCTACGGCATTCAGTTTCATCAACACCAAATCGCGAATCATGCTTTCCGGTAAATCGGTATGTTCACGCATGGGAAAAGCAACGTTTTCAAACACAGACAGATCTGTGAATAAAGCACCTTGTTGAAACAGCATGCCCATTTTACGGCGTATACGATAAATTCCGGTGCGATCCTGCTGATGTACTACATCACCATCTACACGCACCTGCCCCTTAGTAGGTCTGATTTGCCCGCCAATGAGGCGCAATAACGTAGTTTTACCACTGCCACTACCGCCCATAATGGCAGTGACCTTACCACGCGGGAACACCATATTGATGCCTTGATGCAACATGCGTCCTTTGTAACCAAAGGAAAGATTATCTATTTCGACGATATTGGGAGTCATTTGTGCGTTAATTTGAATTTGACTTATTCTAAATCAAAATGACTGACACGCAAAAATATAAATAGGTTCGGAAAACAAAAAACCCGCTTACGCGGGTTTTGTTAAATTTAAAAGCTATGCTTTTCAGAAAGCCATGCAAACATTAAAAACACTTGAATCAGTAGCATTTGCCGATGTAACCCAAGTTGTTGCACTACCTGCAGCATAAATCCTCATTGATCCAGTTGATGTTTCACTATCATCCAAAGTAGTATCTAACTGCTTAGCGAATTTCCCCAATATAGCGCCGGAGCAAACTACATAAGATCCGCTCAATCCGCTTGGTATATTCGCCGCGGAAGCCAAACCTTGAACCCCCAACTTACCGCCATCGGCATTAGTTGGGTAATACCCACCAGCCCCCACCACTGTTGAACCTGGAGCCAATCCGGCCAGCCTTACATGCTGCCAAAAAATTACAGACTCATCAGTGATTGTCGTCGAGTCCCAATTTCCACCTATTTGTCCGTTTCCAGAACCTGTACCAGCTTGATCGGCTGCTGTACCTAAATGCGCCTTAGCGGCTGCATCATCCCCAGGTAACGCTCTATATTTATCTTGATAGCCATAAATATATACTTGGACATTTTGAAAATCGCGTGCCATGTTTTTAACTTTAGCACTATTAATTAGCTCCTGCCCCCTCAGCACTCCGCCTAGTAGCAAACCTATAATCACTAGCACTATCGCCAGTTCGATTAAGGTAAACCCTGTTTGTTTTTTCATTGTGGTATCCTAATTGTTTGTTTTTTTAGTTATGTCACTTAAAAGCATTATTATTGTTAGTTCGTAACTTGCAAGTTTTATGCCAATCAAAAAACCAAATAAAGCATAAAATTAGGACTTAAATCGCAGATTTCATGACAGGCTTTGTTGAAATTTCGTCAATAGTGTTGACTTGATGACACCGAACTTTAACTGTTGACCGTAAGTTACTTTAATTTATAACACTTTCACTATGATGAATTTTCTAAATAAACGCAATATTAGTCAACAGCTACTCAAAAACTCTCACCGTGTCATGGCGTTGATGTTGCTATCACTGCATGCATTCCTCATCTTTTTTGACCAAGATGAAGTGTATCGGCAAATGTTTTACTTTTTATCGTTTGGCATCTTTCTCATTTGGCAGCCTATTTGGCGCGGCAGCCAAAAACTTTCCATCATTGCTTCTATTGCACTGGTTGGAGTGGGGCTATTAGGATTTTTATACTTTAATTGGTGGCTTACCGCCATTTGGTTAGCCATATTATTTGGCTTATTGGGCGGCCGGATTTTCTCGGGTGATTCTAAAAAGAATCGACTGATTCATATTTTGGCTGCGAGTTATTTGCTCGCCATGCTCTTACTTTGGGTGGTGCCAAAACTACTGAATGCATCTAACGACTTATTAGCTGCTGAGTTTGTCATTTTCTACTTTATGCCATTATTGCCTGTGGCCATTCTGTTTATAAAAAATAGCGCCGGACCAACTGACAACACGCCGGTAGTCGACTTTTTCTACACGCTTGTGCTATTTATGCTGGCGATTATTATTGTGTTAGGCAGCTATGCGATTGGTACGTTGCAAAACGTCAATTACATACAAGTGATGTTTTATACGATATCCGGCCTGTCTGTGATTTTATTTGGCTTAAGCTATTTATGGCGCCCCAGCACCAAATTTTCTGGCGTAGAATTGCTGATGTCGCGCTACTTATTAAGTATCGGCATGCCCTTTGAGCAATGGGTTAAAAATATTGCCACCCTTGCCGAACATGAATCCACACCCAACGGCTTTACCCAGGCCGCCATGAACGAGATGATGAAACTGGAATGGGTTTCCGGCATTTCTTGGCTGGCTGATGAAACACAAGGCAAGCTTGGCCATCACACCAATTACTCTACTGACTTTAACTTTAAAGACTTTTACATGACCCTGCATACGCGTTGGCAAATGTCACCCGCGCTGTATGTGCACGTGAAGCTACTCACCCAAATTATGGGCGAATTCTACGAAGCCAAACGCCGTGAAGAGACCTTGCGCCAAAACACTTATATGCAGGCCTTTTATGAGACAGGCTCACGCCTGACGCATGATATTAAAAATATTCTGCAATCGGTGGGCACCTTGGTGACAGCTGCTGAGCAAACGCATGAGTCCGACACCGACGCTTTACTCAAGCTGATTAAAAAGCAGCTACCGGTGCTCAATCAGCGTATTGCCTCAACGCTAGACAAGCTCAAAGCGCCAAGTGAAGAGAAAAAGCGGCAAGAGAAAATATCTGCATGGTGGAAAAATCTACGGTTGCGCTATACACAGCCGCAAGTGGAGTTTGTGGCGTCACATTTACCCAAGCACGATATCAATGCAGAGGTGCTGGACAGTGTGCTGGATAACTTGCTGGGGAATGCCATTGAGAAAACCAAATATGAGCCCAATACGCTCATCAAAGTAGAAGTAACTGAACTCTCATCTAACCAGTATTGCATTGAAGTGACGGATACCGGTAAAGCCATGCCGCAACAAACCGCTGCTGAATTATTTAAAAAGCACATTCAATCACAAAATGGCTTAGGGGTTGGTTTGTACCATGCAGCGCAGGACGCGAGGCAGGCGGGTTACACGCTTAGTTTAAGCAGCAATCTGAATGGTGCGGTTAAGTTTACGGTAGCATTATCAACAGATAACACTACCGCGAATCATTAAACCCTAGTTTTAATCGCAACCCTAGAGTTCGCCGTACGAATGCAAACCACTTAGGAACATATTGACGCCTAAGAACGCAAAGGTAGTCACGATGAGGCCGACTAATGCCCACCATGCCAATACCGGACCGCGAAGGCCTTTGACCATACGCAAATGCAACCAAGCCGCGTAGTTTAACCACACAATGAGCGCCCAGGTTTCTTTAGGATCCCAAGACCAATAACCACCCCACGCTTCAGCTGCCCACATGGCGCCCAAAATAGTGGCGATGGTGAAAAAAGCAAAGCCCACTGCAATGGCTTTGTACATCACATCATCCAGCACATCTAAGCTTGGCAAACGCGTTGCTAAGATACCGCGTTTTGCCAATAAATAGGCAGCAGCGACCATAGCGGCCAATGAGAACGACCCATAGCCAATAAAGTTAGCCGGCACATGGATTTTCATCCAATAACTTTGCAATGCAGGAACCAACGGCTGAATGGCATCTGCACCACGGTCAAACCTGTACCATAAAATAAACCCTACACCAGCATTGATAATCAGCAACACAAAACCACCTAACTGCTTGGTATTGAATTTAGATTCGTAATGCAAATACAATAATGCGGTAATCAAGCAGAATAAAATAAAGACTTCATACAAGTTGCTGATAGGAATATGGCCTACATCAGGCGCAATCAGATAAGACTCGTACCAGCGCACCATTAGCCCAACAAAACCAAACAGCACCGCAGCCCAAGTGAGTGCAGATGCCACGCGCCCTATAAACTCACTACGCTTGAACAATGCAAACCAGTAAGTCAACATGGCCAAAATAAACAACACATTCATCCACATGACTGCGGACTGACTTGAAATTAAGTACTTAAGAAAGAAACTTTCACCAGCGCGGGCTTGGCTACCATGATACAAATTAATGGCAAACAGACTTAACACAGCGATGCCTATCACCAGTTTAGCCAGGCCTTTCCAGCGCCAGCCTAAATAGCTAAACGTGGCCGCTGCACCAAACAAGAAGCCAAGTTCATAGGCATCCATATATTGCGAGTAGCGACTATAGGCAAAAACAGCACCGGCCATCAACACCAACGCATACAGCCAATCCTGTACGCGCAAGGTCTGCCAAATGGCTTTTTGTTTAAAATCATAAGTCTGTGTATTCATGATATTTCCTTTTGTCTATATTAAGACAATAACTGACCTAACTGCTGTTGGGTACGATCAAATTCCTGATCGAAGTCTAAGTTTTTACGATTCGAAGACATGGCGAATAATACCTCTTGTGTATTGGCTTTGATCAGCAACCACACACGACGTTCACGTATATAAAACATCGAAAAAATACCTAACACCAGCAGCGCAGAGCCCAAATACACCCATTTTTGACCGGGAGATTTGGTCAGCTGCAAACCACTGGCTTCTTTATGCTTAAAATCATCCAACTGAAAATAATACGGCGTACCGTAATAAAACAAATCATTCATTGCATTCAATGCGTCTTGCAAAAAAGCCAAGGTCTGTGGATTCAATGCCATAGCTGGCTTACCTTGTGCAGCAAGGTTAAGGTTATACGCTTCTAACGCACTTGCATTCAACAATTTAAAATAAGTATCTGCAGCCTTTTGACGCTCAGCTTCTGGCACGGCCTTTTCAATCACTTGGGATAGCTGGGTAAAGCCGCCACTGGCAAACGTGCTAAGCAAACGTTGCACACTTTGCTCAAATTGCTGTTGCAACTTAGGGTCGGCAGTGGGCGATTGCTTACTTAAATGTCTGGCAATCTCCAACTGTTTGGCTGGGTCACGCATGGCTTGACGCAACTGCATAAACCCATCAATGCTGAAATCTTCGTCGGCCGGAATGCGCAAATAACGGAAATCTTCTTGTACTGTTTCACGCATACCGGATACAAAATAGGTTTTACCATCCAACTTTAGCGGCTGCATATAGGTGACATATTCACGTGCCTGCCCGCTTTGATCACGCAATTTATAAGTAGTATTGGGGCCTACGTTGCGCGGCTTGCCTTTACCATCTGGCGATAAGTTCATGATATTAAATTTGCGGAACTCATTAAACTCCACAGCTAGCGCTTGGTCGCCCGTGCCTAAGGTGCCTTTTTTAGCTACCACACCATCAATGTGCCCGCTCAGCAGCTTATTAGCTGCAAGATCCCACACTTTAAACTTGAGCTCAGATCCACCATCTTGAAAATCCGACTGATAGATGGCAATGCCTTTATAGATAAGCGGATGATTGACGCTAATGGTTTTTTCCAATGGCGCTGCGAGTTCAGGGTCAGTAATGACAATATCACTCTCAAATGACTTAGGCTGCCCAGTGGCATAGTGTTCAATACGAAAATCTTTTAATGCCACCCGAAACGGCAACTCTTGCACCAAATATCCATCGCGTACACGCACAAATGCTACATCATCACTCACGCCTTCCGGCAACGTCATATTTGCGCGAAAGGATGGGTTACTTATACTCAAGCGACTGACTGCCGGCACTTGGCTTTCTGGGATATCCAGCACTTCGATCTTTTTATGGCCTAACATCTCCTGGATTTTGAACGGCAGGTTGCCATCCAAAATCCCGCCAAAACAAATAATCACGATGGCGGCATGGGTAAAAATATAGCCCAAACGTTGGTGTGTTCCGGCTTTTGCTGCGATCAACACATCCCCGTTGTCTTGCGGTTTAAGCTTATAGGTAAAGCCTTGCCCGCCCAGATAATCCGTCAGCTTGGTTTGCACCTGCTCAGCAGACGCTTGCACGGCATAACTGGCTTGATGACTAAATGCACGTAATGACTTTTCTGCCGCATGTTCTTTGTATGTTTTCCATTCCTTGAGCATCAGCGGTGTATTGCGATAAATGCATAGACTGGTGGAAATCACCAAAAACAATAGAATCAGCAAAAACCATGCTGCGTGATAGACATCGTATAAACCTAGTTTTTCAAAGGCTTCAAACCAAAACTGGCCAAATTTGATGATGTAATTTTCATACGGCTCATTTTGCTTAAGCACGGTGCCGATGATAGAAGCAATGCCCAGCACGCTGAGCATACTCACGGCGAATCGCATAGAACTTAGCAACTCATACAGCTTGGAAGGAATAGTATTGGGCGGTTTCAAGATAGAAATTTAACGAATGAAGTTTGGATTGGACTACAAGACAGAATAAATGTTTATAAAAGTATTTATAAAAATAAAGGTGGCGTAGCCACCTTATATTTTGCGCCGATTAACGCAAGCCTTGTATGTAATCGGCAACTGCCTGCATTTCTGCATCTGTCATTTTTGCAGCAATGACCATCATCATCGGTGCATTGGCACGTTCACCGGTACGGAAAGTTTTCAACTGCTGATAGGTGTAATCGGCATGCTGACTGGCTAGACGTGGAAACTGTTTTGGCAAACCTGCACCATTGGCACCATGGCACGCCGCACAGGCCGGCACATTGGTTTTGGCAATACCACCACGGTAAATCTTCTCACCCAAGGAACCCTTACCATTCGATTTTGCTTTCGCTAATGTAATGGTCTGCTGTGAGAAATATTGCGCCAAACTTTGCATATCTTCTGGCGATAAATTGGCGACCATGCCAGACATGACCGCGTTAGCACGGCTACCTTCTTTAAAGTTATTTAACTGCTTAAATAAGTATTCCTGATGCTGACCCGCTAATTTTGGATTCAGCGTAATCACGCTATTACCGTCTGGCGCATGACATGCCGCACATACGCTTTGCACAATTTGATCTGCTGTTTTTTTCTCTACCGCAACTGGAACCGCTTCTGCTTTAGTTTCTGGCTTGACTGCTGCTTTTTCTGCCGCAACCGCCATTACTGCCACTAACATCCCACTGATTACCCAACCTAACTTGAATAAATTTTTCATTACTAACTTTCTCGATTATTCTGAATAGCATAACTGTTTTAATTAATTGAATATTTTATCAAAAATCCCTTGTTCGTGATAGCATTCGGCCTTAAAACAATGCTTATCTATCATGCCTATTTTTCAAAACGCTGCTTTTTTTATTTCCGCACATCACTTACGCGACTTACCTCCCGCAAGTGGTATAGAGGTGGCATTTGCTGGCCGGTCTAATGCAGGAAAATCGAGCGCATTAAACACACTGGCCAACCACAACCGTTTGGCGTTTGTGAGTAAGCAACCTGGCCGCACACAACTGATCAATTTTTTCACGCTAGGCAACGATAAACATTTGGTAGATTTACCCGGCTATGGTTATGCCAAAGTACCAGAAGCCATGCGCAACCACTGGCAAAGCGTATTATCGCGCTATTTAAGCGAGCGTAGCAGCCTAGCTGGATTAGTACTAGTCATGGATAGCCGCCATCCACTCACGCCACTAGACCGTCAAATGTTGGATTGGTTTTCCCCAAGCGGAAGACCCGTGCATGTACTATTAACAAAATCAGACAAATTATCCCGCAGCGAAGCAACGCTTACCTTGAACAAGGTGCGTAAAGAGCTCAAAGAAGGCTGGGGGGACAATATCACCGTGCAATTATTCTCCAGCCTGAAAAAACAGGGCGTGGAAGAAGCTGAAAAAGTATTGGGGCACTGGTTTTTTTCAGACAATTCAGATACGTCTGAAAATCAAATCCCAAACCCCATGGCCTAATTGAATGCCGCGATTTTCAAATTTGGTCAAAGGCCGATAACTAGGTTTTTCTGCGTAACTTTCCGCCGTGTTTTTCAACATCGGCTCTGCGTTTAGCACCTCTAACACCCACTCCGCGTACTCTTGCCAGTCTGTTGCCACATGAATGTAAGCACCCACTTTCAGCTTACTGCACAGCAGCTTAACAAACTCAGCCTGAATTAAGCGGCGTTTGTGATGGCGCTTTTTATGCCATGGATCTGGAAAAAAGATATGCACCCCATCCAAGCTTTGCTCAGGCAGCATATTTTGTAGCACTTCAACTGCATCGTGCTGCACGATACGAATATTAGCAATGGCCTGCTCTTGAATCAGTTTAAGCAAACTCCCCACGCCAGGTGTATGCACCTCTACGGCCAAAAAATCACGCTCCGGCAGGGTTTGTGCAATTTTGGCCGAGCTCTCACCCATGCCAAAACCAATCTCTAGAATTTTAGGGGAGTGCTCACGTTGAAACGTTTGTGCTAAATCCAGCGGCTGCGGCGTGTAATCAATGCCAAGGACTGGCCAGCCTGTTTCCAGCGCACGCTCCTGACCTTTGGTCAGCCGCCCTTGGCGCAGCACAAAGCTACGGATGCGGCGATGCGATGCCTGTTCTTCAGTGGATTCAGGGGTGTTGGGGGTATTAGGTGTTTGCGTCATGGCGCACATTATACTAGAGCATGTGCCTTTTATCGCCTTGTGTGGCACCTATTAACGGCATCTGCATACCCTTACCTAGCAGCATCACTTTAAATAACTCTCCCATTTCTGCAGGCGAGAGCAGCTTTTGCACTGCTGATACCATCGGCGCATAAGTGGCCATATCACTGGGAGAAACTTCGGCAAGTAAGTCCAATATGCCGCAGTTAATTAAAAAACTGGCTTGATTGACATAACCCATGACAGCCAACTGCCGCGAGACAGCCGCTTCGGCTATCGCTGTAAAATCAACGTGCGCGGTAATGTCTTGCAACCCCAAATAAATCAGTGGGTCGCTATGCGCATAATGCTGGTAGTGGCACATCAATGTGCCTGTACTGCGTTGTGGGTGATAGTACTCACGTGCACCAAAACCGTAGTCTACCCAGCAAATGACACCATGTTCCAATCGATCAGCGAGGCTGAGCATCAAACCCGTTGCGGCTGGCGCAACTTCAGTCATGTAATTGTCAGGAAAATCCAGCTTGGTCACCGTTTCAAATAGCGCGCCCATTGTTAATGGTTGATCTTGCCAAACCAAGTGACCTTGCTGACCTAAATCATCTTGCCAACTGACGCCGCGCTCTATTAAGACGCCAGCTTGCTTGCCCACCAAATGCACGGGAATCGCATCTAGCACTTCATTCCCTATTACCATACCGCGTATTTGATTAGGCAAAGCATCTAACCACACCACGCGATTGAACAGCGTTTCTGGCAACCAGAGTTGCAAGTTTTTACGCTGCAACTCACGCAAGTAGTCACTTACTTCAAGAATACAATACCGCTGAGGCAGTACCTGTAGCGCATGTAAGGCCAGCAGCAAATCGGCTGCTAATTTACCAGTGCCAGCACCTAACTCCAGTACATCGCCCTGTGTAGCTGTCAGTACTTGTGCAACTTGCTTAGCAAGTGCACGCGCAAATAAAGGAGAAATTTCCGGTGCAGTCACAAAATCTCCACCAATGCCGAACTTCTTAGCGCCGCCGCTGTAATATCCTAGGTTAGGTGTATACAACGCCATGTGCATGAAGGTAGCAAAATCTATCCAATCATTCTGTGCGTGGATCGTATTGCGAATGCGTGATTGCAGTTGTGCGCTTTGCGTTTGCGCCTGCGCGGGCGGAATAGGTAGAGAAGCCATTCCCTATTATAATGTGAGTGATTAAGAAGTGAGTAAACCGTGCATTCTAATTTAGAAAACCAAGTGGATTTAACAAGCAAAGTGGTGTTGATTACCGGTGGCGCCAAACGCGTTGGCGCAGCCATTTGCCGCGAGCTGCATGCTCAAGGTGCGCTGTTAATGATTCACTACAATCAAAGCCAGGCCGAGGCACGTGCACTACAAGCAGAGTTTAATCTACAGCGCCCTAACAGTGCCGCAATTATTCAGGGCGATTTACTCAACGCCGCAATTGTTTCCAGCCTAGTCAGTGAGACTATCCGTCATTTTGGCCGGCTGGATGTATTGATTAACAATGCCTCCAGTTACTATGCCACGGAAATCGGTCAGATTAATGAGGAAAACTGGTTGGATTTAATTGGTAGCAATCTCAAAGCACCGATGTTTCTTGCACAAGCAGCAGCGCCGGAGTTACGCAAACAGGGTGGCACCATTGTGAACATTACCGACATGCACATTGAGCGCCCGAAAAAAGGCTATGTGGTATACAGCGTAGCCAAGGCAGGGTTGGTGACCTTAACCAAATCATTAGCCTTGGAGTTGAGCCCAGAGGTGCGCGTCAATGCAGTCGCACCTGGCCCAGTACAATGGCCCGAAAATAATCCGCAGTTTGATGAAGTGTATCGGCAGCGCGTGATCTCTCAGACTTTATTAAAACGTATTGGCAACCCTAGCGACATTGCCAAAGCCGTTAAATTTTTAATTTATGATGCGCCTTTTGTCACCGGCCACGTATTGGCTGTGGATGGCGGACGAAGTTTAAACTTGTAAACATCCCTGCATCCGCTTAAACCTCTGCAGCCTGAATGACTTGTACAACTTCCACTACCCTTGCAGCGGCCACTGCTTGCGAAAATAGAAACCCCTGCACACCATAGCAACCCAATGCTTTGAGTTGCTGATAGACCCAAACGTCATCCACCCCTTCGGCAATGACCTCTATATTGAGATTTTTTGCTAACTCTAGGGTAGATCGCACTATTGCCGCACTGGCCTGATCATGGCGCATCTCCCGCACAAACTGCTGGTCAATTTTAAGACAATGCAATGGAAGCTGCTGCAAATACAGCAGGGAGCTATAGCCGGTGCCGTAGTCGTCAATACTGATTTTAATCCCCAATGCCATTAAACCTGACAACACATGTTTGACACGTGCCGGATCAGAAAGCGCACTCGATTCGGTAATTTCAATTTCCAGATAATTTGCCGGCATGTGATTTTGTTCAAGCGCTGTTTTAATTTCATGGACCAAATCAAAATTAATCAGATCTCTCGCTGTCACGTTCAGTGCAATGCTGATACACAACCCTTGCGCTTGCCAAGCCGGCCATTGCTTGGTGGTGTCATTGAGCACCAATGTAAACAGATGATGAATGAGGTCTGTCGCCTCGATTTGCTGCATAAACACACATGGCATGACCAATCCCCGCTCAGGATGATGCCAGCGAATCAGCGCTTCTACCCCCATCACGGTTTGGCTATCAACCTGAATTTTAGGCTGGTAGAACACCTCTAGCTGATGCGCAGCAATCGCATGACGAAACTCGGTTAACACCCAGCTTTTATCTTCAACAATATCTTTACGTTTATCGTAAATCTCCACTTGGGACTGATTCTCTTTTGCCCACACCAAGGCGCGCTCGCTTTCTTTGAGCATAGTGGCAAAGTTTGCTTGCTTGAGTGCATAGTGAATCGACACACCAATGCTACATGTCACCTTCACCGTCACGCCATCAATGTTAATCGGGTCATCCAACAAGCGATGAATCTGCCACGCCTGCGCCTCAATCGCACATCTATTGTCTACATTCAGCATCAGCAGTGTAAATTCATCACCATCCACCCTGGCAAAGTGGTGCTCGCGCTTCACACTCTCAGCGTACAGATGCCTTGCAATGTGCTTGAGAATCGCATCTCCTATACCAAATCCAAAAATATTATTAATCGATTTAAAGCCATCAATATCAATCAACAGCAATCCGTTTTCACCATAATGGCGCTTACCTGCCTGATAAAGACTAGCACCAACCACATGTTCCATATGGTTACGATTCGGGATGCCAGTGAGGTAGTCCGTTCTATTTTGTTGTTCTAATTGCCGTTTCACATGGATGATGTTTTGCATGGAGGTGCTCAGCTGATACCAGCCAACCACAATGACTAAAAAGAAACCACCCAATATGCCAATAGTGGCCGGATGTAGCGCTTTAAAATAAATAATGAGCAATGTGACCGGGAGCAATAACACCAAAGGCAATAACAGGCTTAGCACATTGCTGACATGGCTGCTTTCCTCGCTCCGCTTGGGCACCGCCAATTGCTTCATTTCCGGGTGCAGCGCTACTGCACCGTACATGACATAAGCAAATAACCACAGCATTAAATTCAAATCATTGGGCACAGCTAGGCTATGGCTGGTTCCGTGAAATAAAGACTCCCCAGCGGCAAAAAAAAATGTCGCCATGACCAGTAAAATAAATGCTTTTGATTGATTGGCATGGCTACTGATCCACACCCAAAGCAACATGCCAATTTCCACATAAGACAGGGTGGGGTACACCATTCTAAAAATCTGCGGGCGATCAATCGAAAATCCGTAGCGGACAATGGTAGGTAAAAATAGAAACTGCCAACCGATCAGAATCAAACTGGTGGCCAAAATCCAGCCTTGGAAGCATCCGTACTTTGGAAATTCTCGATGCCGTTTGCTGGCAAATTGCCAAAGCGCAACAACCATGCACAGGTGACCTAGCAAGAGAAAGCCATCCGCAATTGAAATGTGTGTACCAAATGCACCGCTCGCGTCGCTATTCGCTTGAATCAACGCACCAAGACATTGTGATGCGATAGCAACTACATAATAGATCCACGGGCTACGCACTTTTGGCTGATAATGGTTTACGCCCCAGCCAGCGCAAAGTAAGCTATAGAAAACAATCGTAAAATACAAGGTATCGCGCATACCAAACTGAGCCGAGAACGGTATCAATAAAGTAGCCAATGCGCCTAGTGTTAAGTACGCCTTCCAACTCACCATAATATTTTTATTCTTAAAGTCGCCACACAAACCCATGGCGTGCGTTGAGTGAATATTGCCAACCCCTACCATCATTACTACGCAATTTAACTGCCCATTAAACGCTTGCTTATTCAGAATCAAAAGTAAATGATTGTTAATTTTTAAATATTTGAGGCAATTCAAGCACTTGTTAAGCTTTAAACACCCACAACAGCGTAAAATATAGCCCTCAAAAGCTCTATTAACGCCTCCGCACGTTATAATGAGTAACTACAGTAATAATTAGCGCACATGATTAAACACTTACCAGACAACCACTCCAATAACTTTATTAAGTTACGCAACAGCCTCATCAGCGCCACCGGCAAGGCCATTGGCGATTACAACATGATTGAGGAAGGCGACACCGTGCTGGTCTGTATGAGCGGTGGCAAAGACAGTCACGCCATGTTGATGATTCTGCTAGCACTGCAAGAGCGCGCACCGATCAACTTCAAGCTGATTGCCATGAATTTGGATCAGAAACAACCTGGGTTTCCAGCAGATATTCTGCCTGCGTATTTTGAAAAACTAGGCGTTGAGTACCGCATCGTGGAAGCGGACACTTACTCTATCGTCAAAGAAAAGATTCCCGAGGGCAAAACCACCTGCAGCCTTTGCTCGCGCTTACGTCGCGGCATTATCTATACCACTGCGCAGCAGCTGGGTGCAACCAAAATTGCGCTAGGCCATCACCGTGATGACATTGTAGAAACGCTGTTCTTAAATATGTTTTTTGGTGCAAAAATGAAAGCCATGCCGCCTAAACTTGCGACTAACCGCGGCCAGTTTATGGTGATTCGCCCGCTCGCTTATTGCGCTGAAAAAGACATTGCGAGCTATGCACGCCAAATGGAGTTCCCAATTATTCCTTGTGATTTATGTGGCAGCCAAGAAAATCTACAGCGCCAAAAAGTCAAAGACATGCTTAACCTTTGGGAGCGTGAGCAACCTGGGCGCATCAACAATATTTTCCGTGCGATTGGTAATGTAGAGCCATCGCACCTCACCGATTTTGATTTGTATGATTTTAAAAACCTGAGTCAAGCCAAGCCAGAGGACGAAGACCCGCTATTTGGTGATATTGCCAACGAAGGCGCTGCGCTGAACATTGCGACTGATGACGGCAAACGCATTGAATTTGCTAGAAAGATACAATCTTAATTAATTTTTTTATCGCTTCATTGGTTTTTATAGACTTTATACCCGCCTGATGTTGTCTATCCGGCAGTTAGCTTGCTATTATCTACCACAACCCTTACACCCTAGGTTTAAATGTCTAAACTGCTCATTGTTGAATCTCCCTCCAAAGCAAAAACGCTCAAAAAATACTTAGGCAGCGATTTTGAAGTACTGGCCTCTTATGGCCATGTGCGCGACCTCATTCCAAAAAATGGGGCGGTGGATCCTACACAACAATTTGCGATGAAATATGACATCATCGACCGAAATAGCAAACACGTAGACGCCATTGCCAAAGCGGTGAAAGTTGCAGACAGCATCTACCTGGCAACCGACCCGGACCGCGAAGGGGAAGCCATTTCATGGCATATCGCAGAGATATTGGCAGATAAAAAATTACTCAAGAACAAGCTGCTCAAACGTGTGGAATTTAACGAGATCACACAAACGGCCGTGAAATACGCCATTGATCATCCACGCGATATCGCCATGAACTTGGTCAATGCGCAACAAGCACGCCGCGCATTGGATTACTTAGTAGGCTTTAATTTATCGCCGCTGCTGTGGAAAAAAATCCGCCGTGGGTTATCTGCAGGTCGCGTACAAAGCCCAGCCTTGCGTTTAATAGTGGAGCGCGAGCTAGAAATTGAAGCGTTTACCTCGCAAGAATATTGGTCTATTCACTTGGATGCGCTTAAGCACGCACACCGCTTTAATGCTAAGTTGATTCAGCTAAATGGCGAAAAAATCGAGCAGTTCAGCGTGATTAATCATGACCAGCAAGCAGATATTGTGGGTAAATTACTCATTGCTTCTGCTGGCAAAACCACCGTCAGCCGTGTCGAGAAAAAACAACGCAGCCGCAGCCCTGCTGCACCATTTACCACCTCTACATTGCAACAAGAGGCAGTGAGGAAGCTAGGATTTACTACCAGCCGTGCCATGCGTATTGCCCAGCAATTGTATGAAGGTATTGATGTAGGCAGCGGTACAGTGGGTTTAATTACCTACATGCGTACTGACTCCTTCAGCTTGGCGGCAGAAGCCGTGATGCAAATCCGCGATTACGTGAAGAAGAATTTTGAGGCAGATTACTTGCCAAAATCGCCCATCATGTACAAAACCAAAGCCAAAAATGCACAAGAGGCGCATGAGGCGATTCGCCCCACTGACATCTTCCGCAGCCCAGCTAGTGTGCGTCAATACTTGAATGATGAACAATTCAAATTGTACGAAATGATTTGGAAACGTACGTTGGCATGCCAAATGACACAGGCCAAGTATGATGCAGTGAGCGTAGACCTATCCGTGGGTACCGATGCCACATTATTCCGTGCATCTGGCCAAACCTTAGTGTTCCCTGGCTTTATTGCGGTGTACATGGAAGGCACCGATGACGCTGAAGAAGAAAGTGAAGCCAAATTACCGCATCTTGAAACTGGTGAAGTACTCAACGTCGAAAAAATCTATGGCGATCAACATTTTACCGAGCCACCACCCCGCTACTCAGAGGCCAGCTTGGTGAAAGCGCTTGAAGAGTATGGCATAGGCCGCCCTTCCACTTACGCCAGTATTATCAGCACATTACAAGACCGTGAATATGTATTGCTGGATAAAAAACGCTTTACGCCCACCGATGTGGGTCGTGTGGTGAACAAGTTTTTGACTGAACACTTTACGCAATATGTGGATTACGACTTTACGGCCAAACTAGAAAATGAGCTGGATGAAATTGCCGAAGGCAATCGTGACTGGATTCCGGTCATGGATAAATTCTGGCAAGGATTCAACCAACAGATCATCAACAAAGCCGATGTAGACAGACCGGGCAATGAGCTAATTGATGAGCTTTGCCCAAAATGTGGCAGACAGTTGCAAAAACAGCTTAGCCGATTTGGTACCTTTATTGGCTGTACCGGCTACAACGCAGAACCGAAATGTGATTATAAACGCAGCATGAATGGTGCCGCACAAGCAGGCTCTGATCCTGTGACTATTGGTACGGATGCTGAATCAGGCAAAGAGATTTACTTAATGAATGGCCCTTATGGTCCTTATCTACAAGTGGGCGTTGCAGTAGAAGGTGAAAAGAAAAAACCAAAACGCGTCAGCATTCCTAAAGAGGTGCCACTCGCCAACGTCAATATTGATATTGCCAATATGCTTCTGTCATTACCACGTGATCTAGGACAACATCCGGAGACGGGTAAAAAGATTATCGCTAACATTGGTCGCTTTGGCCCTTACGTGAACCATGATGGCAAATTCAAATCTATTCCAAAATCAGAAAGCGTATTTAGTATTGATTTAGCCGGTGCTGTGACATTGCTTGCAGCGGCCAACACTGGCCCTGCACCTATCGCTGACTTAGGCCCGCACCCAAGTGGAGAGGGGCGTATTGAAGTATATGCAGGACGTTATGGTCCATATGTACAGCATGCCAAAGTGCGTGCCACACTGCCTAAGAGCGTTACACCAGAAGAGTTAACCTTGGAAGAAGCATTAGCGCTGCTGACAGAAAAAGCGGCTAAAGAAACACCTGCGAAGAAAACCGGTACCAAAAAGACGACGGCTAAGAAAACAACGACGGCTAAAACCACCAAAACAGAAACTGCAACAATCATAAAAGCAGGGGCCGCTAAAAAAGCGACTGCAAAAAAGGCCAGCGCTAAAAAAACCGCGACAAAGAAAGCTGCGACTAAAAAATCGGACGCAGCTTAATGGCTCTCTAGCACCTCACTTTCACCCATAAAAAAACACGCTATTAAGCGTGTTTTTTTATGGGTCTTTTTATAGAGATATCCCTGGCTTAGTTTAATCAACCATACTTAAATGAAAGTCGCCCGCCAATAAATCTCTCTAGTTAATATCGGTTGAGATAGTAGCTGTTTGACCTAAAGTCACGGGCACCACATCCGCATCTTGCGCCTGCGTAGGTTTTGCTTCGGTATTATGCTCAATCCATTTTCTCACACGGTTTGCATCACCAATTCTGGAATATTTTCCATAAGAATCCAGTAGCACGATAATCACCGGCTCACCTGCCAATTGCGCCTGCATGACCAAACAGCGCCCTGCCTCGTTGATAAATCCAGTTTTAGATAGACCAATCACCCAATCACTATTGCGTACCAAACTATTGGTATTGTTAAAGTGCGCTAAGCGGCTGGACAAATTCACATCGTAAGAAGACATCGTACTGATATTACGAATCTCATCATAATGGTAAGCCGCATTGACCATTTTCGCTAAGTCCTCAGCCGTAGAGACATTACTGCTATCCAAACCGGTTGAGTCAGAAAAATGTGTATTGACCATACCCAAGCTCATGGCTTTCTGGTTCATGTCACGAATAAACTGTGCGCGACCCGCTGGGTAAGTAGAAGCGAGCGCAGAGGCAGCGCGGTTCTCAGAAGCAATCAAGGCAAGGTGCATCAGCTCATGGCGACTCAAACGTGTACCAATAGGCAATCTTGAAGAAGTGCCTTTTAAGTAATCGACATCCTCATTGGTGACGGCAACTTCTTCCAGTAAATTAGCACCAGAGTCCAATACCACCATTGCCGTCATCAGTTTGGTAACGGAAGCAATCGGCGTTGGCGCATTGGTATTCTTGGCATAAATCACTTCATTGGTATTCTGATTAATGACCAATGCTTTGGCTGAAGCTAAATTCAGCGGGCTAATACCATCGTAATTGTCAGGCGCATACGCATAGGCCTGATTAATAGAATAAGACTTACGTAACTTCACATTCACGCGTGAAGCTTTGTAGCGGGTAACGCGTTGCACTTTAGCACGCGAAGATTTGGATGATACTTTATGCTTTACAGAAGAGACTGTAGAAGCTTTACGGTGCTTTTTACTTGCAGCCTCACCTTGTAACGGTGTGAGCGCTAGCCCAACCACCATGTATAGCAACGTTAAATGTTTGAGAAAATATTTCATTACGGCACCGTATACAGTCAATCAACTTGAGTCTAATTTTAATCAAAATTCATTTATTGTCAATACTTTACATGTGATTTGTAAAATTATTATTAAGTAATGAGTGTTTTTTGTTTTTTAGCAACGCTATGTTTATGTAGGTTGCTTTATGGCAAAATTATCAGACCGTTCATTTGAAAAATAAATTCATGAAATTTCCTGATCATTTGCTATACACCAACGAACATATGTGGACACAAGCACAACCCGATGGCTCTTGGCTGGCTGGCATTAGCGATTATGCGCAAGACATGCTGGGTGATGTGGTGTTTGTTGACCCACCCAAGGTAGGCACAGCGATTAGCGCAGGGAAACCTTGCGGCTTGGTGGAGTCGGTCAAAACAGGCTCGGATCTACATGCGCCATTAGATGGCAAAGTCATTGAAATCAATGATAGCGTACTGCAATCGCCAGAAAATCTGAACGACAAGCCATATACGCATTGGATTTTTAAGTTCGAGACCAGCGATGCCACGCAAGCGAGCACATTACTCTCGGCGACCGCTTACAAAGCACTGGTTGACGCTTAACGATTTATAAACGGCCTAGTGCGCAGGCCGTTTTGAATTAACCCTGTTTTGGCAGGGTCAGTGTGACGCGCGCCAACATGCTGACCAGCTCTTCCTCTGCTTTGACCAACAACGCTTTTTCAAACACTGGCAACTCCACATCCAGCATGCGCTCTACCTGTTGTGACAATAGCAATTGAATCTCAGGCAAATCTGCATTTAAGGCATGGTTAAAATCTTGGCGCACCGTATCAGCACTGTGTCTTAGCTCTTGCTCTACCTGTAAGCGGATACGCTCAGATGCCTCGGCAATCAGTGTTTCTTGAGAAACTTTCAAATGCTGATTGGCGTCTTCAGTCAGCGTATTGGCATAGGTCGATAGCGTTTGCACTAACTCCTGCCCTAAAGTCTGCGCTAGCTGTGAGGCACTTTCTTGCGACTCAGCCAGTTTATCTTGGTAAAACACATTGATTTCACTGATGGCGCTTTGTCGATGCTGTGCAACCTCTTCTTGCATGAATGTGCCTACATGCGTTTGTACAGCAGCCATCAATGTCGTTTGCATCTCAGACTGCGCTTGCTGCACATACTGCTCAAGCGCTTGCGTGAATTTTTCTTGTTGCGCAGCAATCTCTTCAAATAACCGAGTTTGTGTTTGCTCTGAATAGGCATTCACGGCATATTTAAAAATATCTTCTGAAGCTGTTTCGCTATCTGCAATCTGCGTTTTCAGCTTAGCCGTGGCCTCTTCTTGCAGCGCGACAATCTGCGCACGTGAGGCTGCTTCAACACGCACAATTTCTGCCTCACTCAGCTCCGTCACTTTATGGCTTAACGCATCTTCTGCAGACGCTAACAATGTTTGCGATTGCGTCGTCAAGGCTTGTGCATACTCGTCATGGTCGTGTTGTAGCTTTTCAGTGAGCGTGTGCTCGAAAGCAACTCTGGCGTGTTGTTGCTCACTTAAGCTAGACGATAACGTAGCTTGCATAGGCAAAATCACTTCTTGCTGCAGCTGCTCGGCCACTTGTCTGGTGACCTCTGCCGTCACATCATCAGACACCTGATGTGTAATTGCCGTTGCTTGTGTGTTGAGTTGTGCTGATAAGCTTGCCAACAATTGCTGGCTAAGTGTTTCTGTAATCCGCGCTTCTAATATTGGGGTAAGTGTCTCAATCACCTCTTGTGTAATGAGCGGCCTCAGCTCATTCGCAATCATTTGACGCAGTTCTGGCGTGACCTCAATCACATCTGGCACTGATTTGACCGATTTGGTTTTATACACTTCCGTTAAGACGGGAATCTCTTGAGTATCCACACATTACTTTCTTACACACTTCATTGAATGTACCCAATTTATATGGATTTTTTCAACATATCAACTGATTTAATGTCGTATCCACGGTCGCGATAAAAGGCAAAGCGCTTACGTGCCTCAGCTTTATCCAGCTCATCCAATCCCACCAACTCGAATAAATGTTTGAAGCGGCTGAACATCGTCAACTGCATGGGTTGTAAATTGATTAATAGGTCATCTTGCTGCACCCGCTGTGCTTGCCACTCCACCAATACTGGCGTGGCTTGTGCCAGTGCATGGTTTGCCAGCACATTAGCATTAAAAGCTGTTGGCTCAAACTGCCATATCTGATCACTTAATGCATTAGCAGTCGCTTCATCTGCCGTAAATAACGTGACTTGACGGTGTTGCCGTAATGCTTTTTGCACCAGTTGATTGACGAGCAAGGGCTTATCCGCCACATTAAAATAAAACCCGATACTCGTCATTCACTTACCTGTCTATATGATCTATTTTGTGTGCTCGGTTATTTAGTTTTGTGTGCACGTTGCATCAAAAAGGTCGTCAGCAAAGGTACTGGACGGCCGGTGCCGCCTTTTTCTTTACCTGATTTCCATGCGGTACCAGCAATATCCAAATGCGCCCAATCGTATTTTTTGGCAAAGCGTGATAAGAAACACGCAGCAGTAATGCTACCGCCGGCACGTCCACCAATATTTGCCATGTCGGCAAAGTTACTGTCCAACTGGCTTTGGTAGTCATCCCAAAGCGGCATATGCCATGCGCGGTCATACGATTTCTCGCCTGCGTCCAATAGTTCTTTGGCAAGGCCATCATTGTTGCTAAATAAACCGCTAGCATGGTTACCTAATGCAATCACACAAGCGCCAGTCAATGTAGCAATATCCACCACGGCACTCGGCTCAAAGCGCTCAGCATAGGTCAACGCATCACATAAAATCAGGCGTCCTTCGGCATCGGTATTCAATACTTCAATGGTCAGGCCAGCCATACTAGTGAGCACATCACCCGGCTTCAATGCATTGCCGCTCGGCATATTGTCGCAAGTCGGGATAATACCGACTACATTCAACGGCAAATCCAGCTCGCCAATCGCTTTAAACGTACCCAACACGCTGGCAGCGCCACACATGTCATATTTCATCTCATCCATCTCTGCACCTGGCTTGAGTGAAATACCACCGGTATCAAACGTGATGCCTTTGCCCACTAGCGCCACTGGCTTCTCGCTCTTTTTACCTTTGAGATGCTGCAATACAATTAATTTTGGCGGCTCTAAACTACCCTGCGCCACACCCAAAAATGAGCCCATGCCCAATTTTTCGATTTGCGCTTTATCCAATACTTCTACCTTAAAGCCATAGTCTTTGGCTAACTTTTTGGCCTGTTCACCCAAATAGGTAGGCGTACAAATATTGGGTGGCAAATTGCCTAAATCTTTGGCAAGGCGCACACCTTTGGCAATGCCCAGCCCGCTATTCACGGCATGTTCAGCAGCTGTAGTTTCCGCTTTCTCTACCTGCACAATCACTTTATCCAACGCGTGCTCTTGTGGCTTTTTCTCTTTAATGGCATTCACTATATAGGTCGCGCCCAGCACGGTCTCTACCAAATGCGCCACTTTGGCTTGAATGTCTGATTTTTTAATACTGAGCTCGGTTAAGGTGAACCCCACATTTTGCACGCCTTTAGGCAACGCCTTAACGGCAGCACGTACCGCTTGGCGATAATGACGCTCTGTAAACTCTGCCGCTTTACCCAAGCCCACTAGCAACACACGGGTAGCCACCACATTGGGTACTTGATGCAACACCAGCGTAGACGCCAGCTTGCCTTCCATATCTCCGGATTTCAGCACTGTGCTAATCGCCTGGTTGGCGGCTTCGTCCACCTGCTTTGCACTGTCGGATAATTTACGCCCTTCAAACACCCCCACTACCAAACAATCCGTACGCAGTTTTTCAGGATTCCCGTTTTTTATGCTAAATTCCATATCTATCCTTAATCCATTAAATTATTCATCATCAACCTTAATTATCTAGCGTTTTGACTTGAATTCAAAGCGCGGCGTTCAAATTGAAAATATTTAAAAAATCATTGTCGTTAGAGCTGATTAGCACAGCCGGTGGCATTTTCTTGATTCTCCTAGGCATTGTGATTGCGCAACGTGCCGGATTCTTGGTGCGCTCTGTAGCCAAGGGCTTTATCCCTAACGACGCGATTGGCACTTTGCTTGGGTTTAACATGATTAAATTCTTGCCGATGATTCTCTCATTGGCCATTTTTCTGGCTGTATTGCTTACACTCACGCGCTGGCATCGCGATTCCGAAATGGTGATCTGGTTTAGCGCCGGGTTGGGGCTTAACCAATGGGTGCGCCCCATACTCAGCTTTGCACTGCCTGTCATTTTAATTATTACGCTGCTTAGCTTACTGGTTATGCCATGGGCCACGCAAAAAGCGGAAGAGTATCGTGTGCAGCTTAAAAACCGCGATGAGCTGTCTTCGGTCAGCCCTGGAGTGTTTAAAGAATCGCGCAATGGTGACCGTATCTATTTTGTCGAGAGCTTTGATAAGCTTGGATTTGAAGTTAAAAACATTTTTGCGCAAACCACACAGCATCAAAAAACCGGGGTCATTGTAGCAGCCTCAGGCAACCGCGAAAAAGACAAAAATGGAGATAACTTTTTAGTGCTGGAAAAAGGCCGCCGCTACGAAAGCAAGCTTAATAGCGCAGAAGTCTCCACCACAGAATTTGAACGCTATGCCATCCGTATCGAAACCAAAGAATCGGCACCGGAACCCAACACCACCCAAGGCAAGTCCACGCAATCTCTGCTCACCGACAATAAATCTGCCGACAAAGCAGAATTGCAGTGGCGATTAGCGATCCCGATTTCTGCGTTTATTTTAGTATTGCTTGCCATACCACTGAGCTTTGTAGATCCACGCGCCGGGCGCTCATTGAACATTATGTTTGCGCTGCTGATTTTTATTGTATACAACAACATACTGAGTATTTTCCAAGCCTGGATTACACAAGACAGAATCTCGCATATTGTTGGATTATGGCCAGTGCATCTCACATTTCTGGCACTCACTTTTTATTTATTCTATCGCCGCAACCATTTATTGCCATTGTTACCACAATGGTTTAAAAAGCGCGCGCTTAGCTCTACCCATTAATTAATGTCATGAATATTTTTAACCGTTATTTTTGGCAAGAAACCAGCTTCAGCATTTTGATGATTATGCTCGGGCTACTCGCCATGTTTTCATTCTTTGACTTGATCCAAGAGCTTGATAGTCTTGGGCGCGGCAATTACGGCATTAACAATATGCTGGTGTTTGTATTGCTGAGCGTACCAGGCCATATTTACGAAGTAGTGCCAGTCGCGGTACTGCTTGGCATGATGTATAGCCTAGGCACTTTGGGTGGCAACTCCGAACTCATTGTCATGCGAGTCAGCGGCTTATCATTACAGCAAATTGGCTACGCACTGATTAAAATTGGCCTATTGTTTACTGTCATCACTTTTTTAGTCGGTGAACTCATTGCGCCGATTAGCGAAAAAATGGCGCAGCGCATGCGCATTAAAGCGACCGACTCTGTTGTGGCACAAGACTTTAAGTCAGGCCTATGGATTAAAGACGGCAAAAGTTTTGTCAACGTAGAAACTGTGTTGCCAGATGCAACCTTGCTCAATGTGCACATCTATGAATTTGATGAGAAATTTAGGTTACGTAGCATCAGCAATGCCAAACAAGGAAGTTACAGAGACGACAAATGGGGCTTAAAGGAAGTCACACAAACGCAGTTTAATTATCAAAAGAAGCTTGAAGAAAATTCGGTACAAACCGCATTTTTTGACAAAGCCAATTGGAAGTCTCTCATTCGCCCAGAACTACTCAACGTGTTACTGGTGTTGCCAGAAAAAATGTCGGCGTGGAATCTGTATTCGTTTATCCAGCATTTAAGCCGTAATAATCAAAAAACCACACGCTATGAAGTCGCCTTGTGGGCAAAAATGACCTACCCGTTGGCTTGCGTGGTCATGGTTATCTTGGCATTGCCATTTGGCTTTTTGCAGCAACGCGCCGGCGGCACCAGCACCAAAATCTTTATTGGTATTTTATTGGGTGTGCTGTATCAAATCATGAACCGCGTGTTTGTGCATTTGGGCGTACTGAATGACTGGTCACCAATGGTCAGCGCCATTACGCCCACACTACTATTTTTGGCGGCGGGCCTCGCCATGATTGTGTGGATAGAACACCGTTAACCTTGCAGTCTGCTAGCTATTTATTTAGCAGCACAAATTGCGTATGTAATATGCGGTCATGCAAAAACAAGCGTTTTTGATTGAACAACATATAGAGCAAACCAATACCAAATGCCATCGTCAATAGACAAGCCAAAAGATACCGGACACTGGCTTGCTGCAAGGTCAATAACTGACCGTCCGACCCTACGACCTTCATTTTCCAGGCCTGCATGGCCAGTGTTTGCCCAGTTTTTACCCAGCAAACTACAAAATACAATCCGGTCATTAGCCATAACAAAGCCTGTAATAACAGATGTTTTAGGCCATGTGTAGCATCACCGAAAGCACTGACAAACAGCCACGTCAGTAGCATCCATAGCGCTAGAAGGATAAGGAGCTCATACACGCAGGCCATGAGTCTTTTCAGAATTAATTGCATATTGTGTTGTATATCAAAAGTTTATAGTGTGAATAGAAAAACCCGCATGATGCGGGTTTTATCGCCTAGCGTTATCACTTGGACTAATCAAACTCTGGGTCGTATTCGATTTCCGATGAGCCTTGCCGTAGCTTTTCCCGTTGCGCCTCCGGTAGTTTTTGGTGCTCTGCCCACTTCTGCCTGAGTTCATCCTTTTTTTCCGGGCTCAAATTATAGAACTGCTGGTAACGTTTACGTGCATTTTCACGCTCATACGGTGTCATACGGCTCCAACTCACCAAACGCTTCTGTACCCGCTCCTGTTTTTGCGTATCCATTTTGGGATAATCACGCGCGATGTCTAGCATTTTCTCACGTTGCCAAGGGCGCAAGGTATCCCACTCAGCGCCTAGCGGCGCCAGTACCTTCTTTTGTTCTGGGGTCAATTGTGCCCATGTCACTTTGCTAGCGCCGGAACTGTCCGCGATATTGGTTTTAATCGCACCAATATCACCCATCACCACATAGGTTTTGCCTTCATCATTAGCATGCGCGTGTTGAAACGCAATCAGCGATAACAATAACCATGAGACAAACAACCCAACGACGATGTGTGCTTTATTTGGTTTTAATTGGTTATGTTGAATAGTTAAAGTTCTACTTTGGCATTGAGCCATGGTTCAAATCCCCTATCTACAAACGCTTCCGGTGGCAATTCCGATCCCAATAAAAACGCATCGCTATTTTCAATTTGTCGATTCATGTGTTGCGTCAATGTCAGCCCGACGATTAAAGCTGCACACAGCACACCTGCGCTAATGAGTCTTGGATGTTGCGACCATGAGAACCAAGTCGAGAGCGTGCCATTCTGGTGCACAGAATACCCGGACAACTGGCTGGCATGCTGCTGTACAGCAGCCATGCGCGCTTCTTCCAATCGCTTGAGCGTACGCATGCTTAGCTGCTGCGCACGGCTATTTAACAAGCCTGCTATCGCTTTGCCTTGCATCTCTTCTGACGGTGAATGATCTGTATTGTCTTGAATTTGGCTCATGACTCTACTCCTAAATTGATAATAACTCTTGCTCCTAACCCTTGCTTTTCCAGCATCTGCGCTAGCGCATGCACGGCACGCGAGCAGTGTGTTTTTACACTGCCTTGAGAACAGCCCATGACTTCCGCTGTTTCTGCAACATCCATATCTTCCCAATAACGTAGCACAAAGGCTTCGCGTTGACGTGGTGGAAGCTTTTCTAACGCTTTTTCAATGATGGCAATGGTCTGGCTACGCTGCAACTGCTCTACCGGATTATCCGTGTCGTCTTCAACATCAATCGTTTCTAATGGATCACGTTCTTCACCGTCTTCTTGACTCCCAAAAGAGGAGAGTAACGTAGTCCACAAATTACGTACTTTTTGTCTACGCCAAAAATCGCGCATGGTGTTCTGCAAGATACGCTGAAACAACATGGGGTATTCTTCTAACGGCTTGGCTGCGTATTTTTCAGCTAATTTAAGCATGGCATCTTGCACAATGTCTAGTGCTGCGTGCTCGTCGCGCACGGCATACACCGTCTGCTTATAGGCACGGCGCTCTACATCGCGCAGAAAATCAGATAATTCTTGGGAGCTCGCCATGGAGATTGGTTGTGTGAGGACTAAATACAATGTTCGCTAATTGCAATGTTCGTTAGTATATCAGTTTTAGTTTTTGTTCTATTGTAAGGTTTTCGTTACAATCATTACATTCGATTAGGGATATGCCATGGCTAGAATTTTGTTTTTAATTGTGTTGATTGTACTGTTGTACGTGATCATCAAGCGGTTCTCGGCCTTTTTAGGGAATAGCCAACATCCGCAACCAAAGCAGTCTACGCAGCCTGGCGAAGAGCGCATCGTGCAATGCGTTTTGTGTGGTACACATATCCCAGAAAGTGAAAGCACGCAGCTTGATGCAAAAACCGTTTGTAAACAACAGCCTTGCAAACACTAGCGTTTAAATCCATATGCAATTAGAAACGCTTCCCAGCTTTAACGATTGGCTCACTTCGTCCAAACGACGCAATCTCAAACTATTTAATTTTTATCGGCTAACAGTTGCCTCAGTGTTACTGTTCACGCAAATACTCATGCGTGGCGGTGGCCTCAGCCTAGAGCAGCCAATCTTCACCACCAAAGTTCTGCTGATTTATTTTGTATTGAGCGTGATTTTTGTTGTGCTTAACTGGCTAAAGAAAACTGGCTTCCAAATCAGTCTCACCACGCAAGTCATTATTGATATCGGCTTTATATTGCTGATGATGCACCTGTTTGGCCAAAACCAAACCGGTGTTGGCTTGTTGCTCATCAT